>NZ_AULD01000004.1 GCF_000425105.1 Agrococcus lahaulensis DSM 17612 | reverse complement strand
GAGTTCGAGGCCGCGTACTACGCTGACCTCGAAACGCCATCACACCCGGTGCTGGCACCCGCATAGGAGCGGCAGAGAACCGGGGACGGTTCAGAACGCTCCAGCAAGCCGCCTGGCCGGTGTGTTATGCCGGAATCGCGAGGGTCTGGTCGGCGCCCGAGCGCTTCAGTTGCTGCAGCAGCTGCACCAACCGGATGCGCCGCGTGCCGTCCGTCTGCGCCTCCATGATCGTCGACACGACAGCGTTTGCTGTATAGTCAGTGTGTGCTGACTATTGCGAACCGACTGGACGT
Source organism: Agrococcus lahaulensis DSM 17612 (assembly GCF_000425105.1). GTDB lineage: Bacteria > Actinomycetota > Actinomycetes > Actinomycetales > Microbacteriaceae > Agrococcus > Agrococcus lahaulensis. The sequence goes on along the minus strand of NZ_AULD01000004.1, from coordinate 3,553 downwards.
CATGCATCGGCTGGGCCGGGCGATGGCGGATCCGACACGCTCACGCATCTTGCTGACCTTGCTGCAAGGACCGAACTATCCCGCGGTCCTTGCGCGCGCGCTCGAGCTGACGCGCTCGAACGTATCGAATCATCTCGCCTGCCTACGTGATTGCGGCATCGTCGTGACCGAGCCTGAGGGCCGCCAGACGCGGTACGAGATCGCCGACCCGCACCTCGCACGGGCGCTGACTGCGCTGGTCGAGGTGACATTGGCCGTGGACGAGCAAGCGCCATGCCTCGACCCGGAGTGTTCGGTCCCCGGCTGCTGCGAGTCGGTCCGATGAGCGCGGGGACGCTGACCGAGGCACGACGGAGCACCCTGCATCGCCGCGTGCGGTTCATCGTCGGCTTCACGATCACCTACAACGTCATCGAGGCGATCGTCGCGATATGGGCGGGCTCGATGGCCTCCTCGGCCGCGCTGATCGGGTTCGGGCTTGATTCGATCGTCGAGGTGCTCTCCGCGGCCGCAGTCGCGTGGCAGTTCACACGCAAGAATCCGGAACGGTGGGAGAAGGCCACCGTCCGCGCGATCGGCATCGCATTCTTCGCCCTCGCCGCCTACGTCATCATCGACGCGGTCCTCACGCTGACCGGCGTGGAAGAGGTTGACCACAGCCCGCTCGGCATCGGCATCGCCACCCTCAGCCTGCTCGTCATGCCGGCGCTCGCCTGGTTCGAGTTCCGCACCGGCCGCGAGCTCGGCTCGCGCAGCGTGCAAGCGGACGCCAAGCAATTGCTCCTCTGCATTTACCTGTCGGGCACGGTGCTCATCGGCCTGCTGCTCAACCTGCTCTTCGGCTGGATGTGGGCAGATTCCGTGGCTGCCCTCATCGTCGCTGGGCTCGCGATCCGCGAAGGCATCGAGGCGTGGCGCGGCGATGTCGAATCGCCCTTCGAAGTCCTGGGCGAGCTCGAAGCGAAGAACGACTAGATGCTCGCGACCATCGCCTCCGCGATCGGCATGTTCGCGGCAACCAACATCGACGACATCGTCATACTCACCGTGCTCTTCCTCGCATCATCCCGCGGCGGGCCGCGGCCCTGGCAGATCGTCCTCGGCCAATACCTCGGATTCGCGACGCTCGTTGCGATCAGCGTGGTCGCGGCACTCGGGCTCACGATCATCCCGGACGAGTGGGTCGGCTTCCTCGGGCTCATCCCGCTGCTGATCGGTGTAATCGGACTCATCCGGGGACTGCGCGATCGTGACGATGCAGATCCTGACGAGTCGGCGATGAAAGACCTCGGCTTGCTCGGCGTCGCCGGAATCACCATCGCAAATGGGGCGGACAACATCAGCCTCTACACGCCGGTGTTCCGAACCATCTCGCCCGCGGACACCGCGATCACCATCGTCGTGTTCCTCGCTCTGGTGAGCGTCTGGTGCCTCTTCGGCAAGCTCATCGGCACACACAAAGCCGTCACCGAGACTCTCGAGCGGATCGAGCACTGGCTGGTCCCCGCCGTGTTCATCGGTCTCGGCCTGTTCATCCTGATCGAGTCCGGCGTCATTCCGCGCCTATTCGAGGTACTGGCCTGATGTCGACGACTGGCAGCAGCGCACCAAGTCCCTCGGCGGCACAGACAGTCGTCGAGGGGATCGCCCCCTCACCACACACGAGACCTCGACTGTGGAGGGTGACACTGCTCGGCTACGTCGCCGCGCTCGCAGCCGTGGCGATCGATCAACTCAGCAAGGTCTGGGCAGAGGCGAGCCTCGCTGTCGGCGAGCGTCATCCACTACTGGGCGACATGCTCGCGATGCAACTCACCTACAACCCTGGGGCGGCATTCTCTCTCGGCGCCAGCGCAACGCCGCTCATTACCGTCCTCGCCGCCGGAGGCACGGTGTTCGCGGCTTGGCTCACCTGGAGAACCACGTCGTTGCCATGGGCACTGAGCCTTGGCCTCATCCTCGGCGGCGGCCTCGGGAACGTCATCGACCGCCTGGCACGACCCCCTGGTCCCGCCCGTGGTCACGTCGTGGACTTCATCGCCTACGCCGACTGGTTCATCGGAAACGTCGCCGACGTGTTCGTCTTCGGTGGTCTGGCGCTGTGCATCGTCTTGGCCTTCATGGGTAGACCCATGCGGCCCTAGTCCTCAGTACCTGGCGGGAGCTCACGACGTAAGTTGATATCCCCGATATCCAGTCCGTTGGTTGCGGTAGCGCTGTCGTCTCCCCTCAGCACGCACCTCGAGCGCCGACTCGACTCACTCGCCTGCGCAGGGATCGAACGTCGTGAGGCCCATCTCGGAAGCTCCCGCGAGCATCCGGGCGTCATGCGAGACGATCACGAGGTCCTCGATGCCAGATCGCAGAGCGGTGGCGAGGTGGATCGCGTGAGCTCCGTCTTGAGCAGCCGGGACGAGACGAGCTCGTCCGACTCCGCCGCCTCCTCGAACCACGAGACCGCGCGCGGCGAGAACCGCAGCATCGCGCGACCGGCGACGGACGTGTCGACGTAGAACGTCGTCATCACTCCCCCCGCAGGTCGTCCAGCAGCTCGTCGATCGATGCGGCTGTCCGCAGCTCATGCCGAGGCAGGGATGCGACGTTCGGGCGGCCCGTGCGCTTCGGTGGGATGAGCCGGGTCGACGACGCGACCGGCTCCACGCGGGCGATCGGTCGGTTGTAGGACGTGATCGTGCAGCGCTCCCCCGACTCGACGTCCCGCAGCATCTGCGCGGGATTCTGGCGGAGCTCTCGGACGGAGACGGTCTTCATGGCGCGATTGCAGGTCGATGATCGACAACTCGACCAGCAGGTCGCGGGGCATGTGGGTGGCCTCCCCTACTCTGCTCGCAAGCGAGGTCGGGAGTGGATGTGGGTGGCCCCATCTGCCCTCCTCGCGAGGGAGGCGGCGATGTCGAGCACCGAGCAGGCCAGAGCGGCGGTCGAGGCCGCTCGCGCGCTGCTGGCGGATGCCGACTCGTTCGCTCGAGCATCCAACGGTGAGACGGTCGAGATCCTCGGCTGCGTCGCGGAGCTGACTCGCGTCGCTGAGGCGCTGCAGGTGCGGCTCGCGCACGAGGTCGAGGAGCGCTCGCAGGGCCCGGTCGACGAGCCGCTGTGCCTGCTGCTTGGTGCCCGGCATCCGAAGGAGGCGCTCGGGCGGGCGTTCGGCATGCGCCCTGGCCGCGTGCTCGACCTGCAGCTGATGGCGCGGGCGACGTCCCCGTCGGTCGGGATCACCGGCGCCGACATCCCCGCGAAGTACCCGGCGGTCGCGGCTGGGCTCGCGACGGGTGACCTCTCGTTCGCGCAGGCGCAGGCGATCGTGACGACCCTCGAGCCGGCAGCGCCGCGCGCCGATGTTGAGCAGCTTCGCGTCGCGGAGCAGACGCTCGTCGCTCACGCGACCGATCCGGGCATGCCGCTGCCGCCGGAGCAGCTGACGGTGCTCGCGCGCCGCTGCGTGGCGCTGCTCGACCCCGACGGAGTGCTGCCCAACGATGAGCGGCAGCGGGCGATGCGGTACTTGCGCATCCGGCAGCAGCCCGACGGG
>NZ_AULD01000003.1 GCF_000425105.1 Agrococcus lahaulensis DSM 17612 | reverse complement strand
CGCGCTCGAGGGCGGAGCGCTCGTCGACGCCGCCACGGTGCGAGCGCTCGCGGCGGAGACGGTCACGTGGGAGCGGCTGTTCCTCCACCCCGTCACCGGTGTCCCGGTCGCGGTCGACACGTACAAGCCCAACCGGGCGATGCGGCGCTGGCTGCAACGCCGCGACGGCCGCTGCCGCTGGCCCGGCTGCACCAACCGCGTCTCCCGCGCCGACGCCGACCACACCATCGCCCACGCCGACGGCGGCCCCACGACGCTCTCGAACCTCGCGCACCTGTGCCGGCGGCATCACCTCATGAAGCACGCGACCGCCTGGACCGTCCGCCAGCTCGACCAGGGCGTCCTGGAGTGGACCAGCCCGACGGGCAAGGTCTACCTCGACGAGCCCGAACCCGCCGGCCCGGCATTCGTCGACCGCGGCGTCGACATCTGGGAGCTCTCGAGCGACCAACCCGCCAAGTGCACGGCGAGCGACCCGCCCTGGGCACACCTCAACGACTGCACCTGCGAGCTCGAAGACGCGGTCCGCTGATCTTCGCGAATCGCGCCGAGAGGCTGACGCGTGGGTGTCCGCCGCCGACGCGATCGCGACGCGCGCCGACGGCGACGTACCACCTCGCGACTTCCCTAGGCGCCGGCGACGTCCGCGCGAGCCGCGGCCGATAGCGTTGCGGGGTGCGCTCCAGGCTCGTGACCCGACCCGCCCGACGCGGCTCCGCCCGCGCCGGCGCCGCGCTCGTCGCCGGCGCGACGGTCGCGCTCGCCCTCGCGGCGTGCATCGCGACACCCGCGTCGGTGCCGGAGGATCCCGCGATCCCGGCCAGCCCATCCCCCGTCTTCACCGACCTCAACCCCGCGCCGACGACGAACGGCCCGACCGAGCCACCGGTGCCGACGACCGCGCCGGGCGAGTTCTCGTACGGCGACACCGTCGTCGTGCACACCGACCGCGGCTCGACGTGGGAGATCACGGCGCTGCGGTCGATCGACCCCGCCGACTCGCTCGCCGCCCAGTCGGGCGCCTCGCCCCGCTCGGGCGAGCGCTTCGTCGTGCTCGAGCTCGAGATCGAGAACGTCGGCGTCGTCACGACGCACCCGATGTTCGACATGACGTTCGCCTACCAGCCCGACGGCGGGCCGTTCTCGGATCAGAACTCGGCCTCGACCGCCGCCGCTCCGGACGACCTCGGCTACGTGTGGGAGATGCGGCCGGGCGATCGCGAGACGGCTCAGGTGATCGTCGCGGTGCGCGAGGACGACCCGACCGGCTCGTGGGTCGTGAGCCCATCGGCGTCGGGCATCGACGGCGCGACGCTCTACCGCTGGCGCTGACGCGGCCGCTGGGCGCGCGCCGCGGTCACCGCTGGCAGCCGGGGCACCAGTAGAGCTTGCGGCCCTGCATCGTCTCGAGCGCGATCGCGGTGCCGCAGCGGCGGCACGGCAGCCCCTCGTGCTTGTAGACCCAGTGCCGGTCGGCGCGGTTCGCGAGCGCCGCCGCTCGGCGCGCGCCGCGCAAGCCGTCGATCGTGAGCATCTGCCCCGTCTCGACGCCGATGCGCAAGAGCTTCACCCAGTCGCGCCAGAGCCCCCGCAGCTCGTCGTCGGTGAGCTGCGAGCCCGGCCGGTGCGGGTCGATCGCCGCGCGGAAGAGCAGCTCCGCGCGATAGACGTTCCCGATGCCGGCGACGACCGACTGGTCCATGAGCAGCTGCCCGATCGGCTGGTTCGACCTCGACGCGCGCTCGACGAAGCGCTCCTCGGCGCGGCGCTTCGACTCCGTCGGCGCCTCGGGATCGGGGCCGAGCCGCTGCGCGAGCGCCTCGACCTGGCGGTCGTCGAGCACCTCGCACACGGTCGGCCCGCGCAGGTCGGCGACGGCGGTGTCGGTGAGGATGCGGACCCTCACCTGCCCGACGGGATCCGGCGGGAAGGCGGTCACCGCGGTCGCGGTCTCGTGCTCCCCCGCGCGCAGCCGAGTCAGCCTCGGCGCGCCGATCGAGTGGATCGAGTCCTCCGACTCGCCCTCGGTGCCAGCCCCGCGCATCCCCGTCTGGCCCATGCGTCCGTCTGCGGCGAGGATCGTCGGGTCGACCGAGATCTCGCCCGCGAAGTCCCACGCGCCGTAGATGCCGAGGTGCACGTGCAGCGTCGGTCCGTCGAAGCCGACGAGCAGGTGCTTGCCGATCGCGTCGGACGACGTGATCTCGCGCCCGTCGAGCTCGGCCGCGCCGACCTGGAACCGGCCCTGCGGGCTCGACACGGCGGCTGTGCGGCCGACGAAGTTCGCCCGGAACTGGCGGGCGATGCGATGGACGGAATGCCCCTCCGGCATCAGCGGATCTCGTGGCCCGCGATGCCGCCCGTCGTCTCGTACTCGGCGAGCTGCGCGATGCGGCGAGCGTGCCGCTCGGCACCGCTGAAGGGCGTCGCGATGAAGGCGTCGATGATCTCGAGCATCTCGGCCTCCTCGTGCTGGCGCGCGCCGACCGCGACGACGTTCGCGTCGTTGTGCTCGCGCGCGAGCTCGGCGGTGCGGAGGCTCCACGCGAGCGCGGCGCGCACGCCCTCGACCTTGTTGGCGGCCATCTGCTCGCCGTTGCCCGAGCCGCCGAAGACGACGCCGAGCGCCTCGACGCCCGCGCGCTGGTCGCGCACGACCGCGCGGGCCGCGTTGATGCAGAACGCCGGGTAGTCGTCCTCGGCGTCGTACTCCGTCGGCCCGTGGTCGACGCACTCGTGGCCGCGGTCGGTCAGGTGCTGGATGAGCCGCTTCGACATCTCGAAGCCGGCGTGGTCGGTGGCGATGTGGATGCGCATCACGCCTCCTGCTGATCGGTGGCGAAGACGGGCCCGCGGGTGCGCGAGCGCTTGAGCTCGAAGAAGCCGTCGATCGACGCCGCCGCGACGATGCCGTCGAAGAGCTGCAGTGCCGCCTCGCCGGTCGGCGCGGGGCTCACGACGGGTCCGAAGAACGCGACGTCGTCGACCGCGATGACCGGCGTGCCGACGTCGTCGCCGACGAGGTCGATCGCCGCCTGGTGGCTCGCGCGCAGCGCCTCGTCGTGCTCGTCGGTCTCCTCCGCGAGCGCCGCGTCGAGACCGGCGGCCTCGAGCGCCTCGGCGATGATCGCGTCGTCGTCCTCCCGGCGCTCGTGGTGGATGCGCTCGCCGAGCGCGTCGTAGAGCGCCTTGACTGTCGCGTCGCCGCCCGCGGCGCGCGCCGCCGTGACGAGCCGCGTGAGCCGCATCGAGCGCGGCATGCGCGCGGCGTACGCCTCCGGCAGGTCGCGGCCCTCGTTGAGCACGGCGAGGCTCATGACCTGCCAGTCGACGTCGAACCCCCGCACGTCGGCGACCTCGCCGAGCCAGCGGCTCGTCATCCACGCCCACGGGCACGTGGGGTCGAACCACATGCGGACGCTCGTCGGCTGCTCGGTCGTGACGTCGGTGCTCATGCCTCGATGGTATCCGGGAGGCCTCGACGGGTCCGGGCGGGCACCGGGCGCCCGGGCGCGCGCGACTACGCTGGAGGGCACTGCCCACCAGCACCTGAGAGACAAGGGAGTGCCAGCGTGCCCGGAGAGAACCTCACCCGCGCCGAGGCCCAGGAGCGCGCTGCGCTCGTCGAGGTCGACAGCTACGAGATCCACCTCGACCTCACCACCGGCGACGAGGTCTTCCGCTCGACGACGACGGTGCGCTTCCGCGCTCGCGAGGGCGCGTCGACCTTCATCGACCACATCTCGCGCGAGGTGCACTCGGTCGTGCTCAACGGCACCGAGCTCGACCCCGCCGTCGTGAACGACGGGGTGCGCATCCAGCTCGACGACCTCCGCGACGACAACGCGCTCACCGTCGTCTCCGACGCGCGCTACGTCAACACCGGCGAGGGCCTGCACCGATTCGTCGACCCGGTCGACGGCGAGGTGTACCTCTACTCGCAGTTCGAGGTGCCCGACTCGCGCCGCGTCTTCGCGGTGTTCGAGCAGCCCGACCTCAAGGCGACGTTCCGCTTCACCGTCGTCGCGCCCGCGCGCTGGCAGGTCGTCTCCAACCAGCCGACGCCCGAGCCGGTCGTCGAGGGCGACACCGGCACGTGGAGCTTCGAGCCGACTCCGCGCATCTCGAGCTACATCACCGCGCTCGTGGCCGGCCCCTACACCGTCACGCGCTCCGAGCTCACCTCGCGCGACGGCCGCACGATCCCGCTCGGGATCTTCTGCCGCGCCTCGCTCGCCGAGCACATGGACTCCGATTACATCTTCGACATCACGCGCAAGGGCTTCGCGTTCTTCGAGGAGCAGTTCGGGGTCGCGTACCCGTTCGAGAAGTACGACCAGCTCTTCGTGCCGGAGTTCAACGCGGGCGCGATGGAGAACGCCGGATGCGTGACGTTCACCGAGTCGTACGTCTTCCGCGCGCAGGTGACCGACGCCATCCGCGAGCGCCGGGTCGTCACGGTGCTGCACGAGCTCGCCCACATGTGGTTCGGCGACCTCGTGACGATGCGCTGGTGGAACGACCTGTGGCTCAACGAGTCGTTCGCGGAGTGGGCGTCGACGCTCGCGACCGCCGAGGCGACCGAGTGGACGGGCGCGTGGACGACGTTCCAGGCGATGGAGAAGACCTGGGCGTACCGCCAGGACCAGCTGCCCTCGACGCACCCGATCGTCGCCGAGATCCGCGACCTCGAGGACGTGCAGGTCAACTTCGACGGCATCACCTACGCCAAGGGCGGCTCGGTGCTCAAGCAGCTCGTCGCCTGGGTGGGCCTCGAGGCGTTCATGCAGGGCGTCGGCGCCTACTTCCGCAAGCACGCGTGGGGCAACACCGAGCTCGCCGACCTGCTCGCCGAGCTCGAGACGGCGAGCGGCCGCGACCTCGCCGAGTGGAGCAGGCTGTGGCTCGAGACGGCCGGCGTCAACACCCTTCGCCCGACGATCGAGACGACGCAGGACGGCATCATCACCGCCTTCACGATCGAGCAGACGGCGCCCGCCGAGTGGCCGACGCTGCGCCCGCACCGCCTCGCGATCGGCTTCTACGACGAGGTCAAGGGCAAGCTCGTGCGCCGTGAGCGCATCGAGCTCGACGTGGCCGGCGCGGTCACGAACGTGCCGCAGCTCGTCGGCCACCTGCGCCCGGCACTCATCCTGCTCAACGACGAGGACCTCGCCTACGCGAAGATCCGCCTCGACGAGCCGTCGATGGCGACCGCGCTCGCGAGCCTGCGCGACATCGAGGATCCGCTCGCTCGCGCGCTCGTGTGGGGCGCGGCGTGGGATGCGACGCGCGACGGCGAGACGCCCGCGAGCGAGTACGTCGACCTCGTGCTCGCCAACATCGGCGCCGAGACCGAGTCGACGACCATCCGGCTCGCGCTCGCGCAGCTCGCGCAAGCGGCGCGCACCTACGTGCACCCCTCGCGTCGCGCGGCGACGATCGAGCGCATCGGCGACGCGCTGTGGACGCTCGTGGTGGATGCGGAGCCCGGTTCGGACGCGCAGTTCCAGTTCGTGGGCGCCTTCGCGGGCCTCGCCTCGACCCAGCAGCACGTCGAGGCGCTCCGCGGCCTGCTCGACGGCTCGCGCACCCTCGAGGGCCTCGAGGTCGACGCCGACCTGCGCTGGCAGCTGCTCGACGGCCTCGTGCTGAACGGCGCGGCGGGCGAGGAGGAGATCGCGGCGGAGCTCGCGAGCGACGACACCGCGACCGGCCGGCAGTTCGCGGCCCGCGCGCGCGCGACGATCCCCACGCCCGAGGCGAAGGAGGCGGCGTTCGCATCGGTCGTCGACCAGGCGGGCGCCTCGAACATGATCGTGCGCTACACGGGCCTCGGCCTCGTGCACGTCAACGACGCATCCAGCCTCGACGCCATCGTCGACCGCTACCACGAGGCGATCCACGGCATCTGGGACACGCGCACCTACCAGGTCGCGGAGGGACTGCTCGTCGGCCTCTACCCCGCCGTCGTCGCGGACGAGCGGCTCGCGCGCACGACCCGCGAGTGGCTCGAGCGCAACGAGTCGGCCGCGCCCGCGCTGCGGCGCATCGTCGTCGAGCACCTCGCCGGCGTCGAGCGCGCGCTCGCGGCGCAGGAGCGCGACGCCTGATCGGGGACGGGATGCGGACTGCGGCGACGGAGGAGGCGTCGGCGACCGGCTGGGCCGCCGTCGCCGAGTGGTGGGAGAGCTGGGGCCAGCCGGTGGGCGTGCTGCTCGCGATCCTCGGCGCGTTCGTCGCCTACTGGATCGTCAAGGCGGCGATCGGCCGGGTCGTGCAGGGCGTCGTCTCGGGCGTCAAGCGCCGGGCCGACGCCGCCGACACCGAGGCGCTGTCGAACTCGCCGCTCGCGCAGGTGCGGGTCGTGCAGCGCACGCGCGCGATCGGCAGCGTGCTCAACACGCTCGCGGCGTGGGTCATCGGCGCCCTCGCGCTCATCCTCATCCTCTCGATCCTCGGCGTGAACGCCGCCTCGCTCGTCGCGATGGCCGGCTTCCTCGGCGCGGCGGCGGGCGTCGGCGCGCAGGGCGTCATCAAGGACTTCCTCAACGGCCTGTTCATGGTCTTCGAGGACCAGCTCGGCATCGGCGACGTCGTCGACCTCGGCGAGGCCTCCGGCGTCGTCGAGTCGGTCGGCATCCGCGTCACGCAGGTGCGCGACGTGCACGGCACCCTCTGGTACGTGCGGAACGGCGAGATCGTCAGGGTCGGCAACGAGTCGCAGGGCTGGGCTCGCGTCATCATCGACCAGGCCGTGCCCTACGACGTCGACATCGACCGCGTGCAGGAGCGGCTGCTCGACATCGCGACGCGCATGAGCGAGGACCCGGCGTGGCTGCACCGCATCATCGACAAGCCCGAGGTGTGGGGCGTCGAGTCGGTCTCGGCCGAGGCGATCGTCATCCGGCTCGTCGTGCGCACGAAGGCGAGCGCGAAGTACGAGGCGGGCCGCGAGCTGCGCCGCCGCGTCAAGCTCGGCCTCGACGACCTGGGCCTGCACCTGCCGTCGATGCAGAGCATCGTCGTCAAGGGGATGGAGCCGTCGAGGTGACGAACCAGAGCATGCACGAGGCCATCGGCGGCGAGGCCTTCTTCCGCGCGCTCGTGCACGAGTTCTACGAGCGCGTCTGGGCCGACGAGGTGCTGCGGCCGATGTACCCCGCCGACGACCGCGCGGGCGCCGAGGACCGGCTGCGCATGTTCCTCGAGCAGTACTGGGGCGGCCCGACGACCTACGGCGAGCAGCGCGGCCACCCGCGGCTGCGCATGCGCCACGCCGCCTACGCGATCGACCCGGATGCGCGCGACCGGTGGCTCGCGTGCATGCGCGGCGCGCTCGATGCGCTCGAGCCCGCGCCGCTGCTGCGCGCCGAGATCGAGGACTACTTCGAGCGCGCCGCGACCGCCATGCTCAACCGCAACCCCCTCATCCGCTGACCCAGCCCCGAAGGAGCACCATGGCCGACGACGTCCTGGTGATCGGCGCCGGCCTCGCCGGTCTCGTGACCGCGAGCGAGGCGCTCGAGCGCGGCCGCCGCGTGCGCATCATCGACCAGGAGGGGCCTCACGCGATCGGCGGCCAGGCCTACTGGTCGTTCGGCGGCCTGCTGCTCGTCGACTCCCCCGAGCAGCGCAGGCTCGGCATCGCCGACTCGCTCGAGCTCGCGCGCGCCGACTGGTCGGCGTCGGCCGGCTTCGACCGCGACGAGGATGCGTGGGCGCGGCAGTGGGCGGACGCCTACCTCGACTTCGCCCACCGCGAGCTGCGGCCGTGGCTGCGCGAGCTCGGCGTCGGGCTCTTCCCCATCGTCGGGCACGCCGAGCGCGGCGCGCGCACGCCCGGGGGCCACGGCAACACCGTGCCGCGCTTCCACATCGTGTGGGGCACCGGGCCCGCGCTCGTCGCGCCGTTCACGCGGCTGCTCCGCGACGCGGTCGCCGACGGCCGCGCGCGGCTCTCGTTCCGGCACCGCGCCGAGCGGCTGCTCGTCGAGGACGGCCGGGTCGTCGGCGTCGCGGGCTCCCGGCTCGCGCCCGACGTCACCGTGCGCGGCGAGCCCTCGAGCCGCGAGGCGGTCGGCGACTTCGAGCTGCGCGCCGAGTCGGTCGTCGTCGCGACCGGCGGCATCGGCGGTGAGCTCGAGCGCGTGCGGGAGCTGTGGCCGGCGCGGCTCGGCGCGGCGCCCGAGACCGCTGTGCGGGGCGTGCCGCTCCACGTCGACGGCTCCGGCCTCGCGATCGCGGCCGACGCGGGTGCGCGGCTCGTCAACGGCGACCGCATGTGGCACTACACCGAGGGCGTCCGCAACTGGGATCCCGTCTGGCCGCAGCACGGCATCCGGATCCTCCCCGGCCCCTCGAGCCTGTGGCTCGACCACCGCGGCCGCCGCTTGCCCTCCCCCAACTACCCCGGCTTCGACACGCTCTCGACGCTCGAGCACCTGCGCTCGGTCGGCGCCGAGCACTCGTGGTTCGTGCTCACGCAGTCGATCGTCGAGAAGGAGTTCACGCTCTCGGGCTCCGAGCAGAACCCCGACCTCACCGGCCGCAGCCTCCGCCGCCTCGCCCAGCGCGTGCTGCCCGGTGCGCCCGCGCCCGTGCAGGCGTTCCTCGACCACGGCGAGGACTTCGTCGTCGCGAGCAGCCTCACCGAGCTGCTCGACGGCATGGAGCGGCTCGGCCCCGGCCTCGATCGCGCGGCGGTCGTCGCGGCGATCCACGAGCGCGACGCGGCCGTCGCCGATCCCGCCTCGGACGACCCGCAAGCGGTCGAGATCCGCCGAGCCCGGGAGTACGTCGGCGACCGGCTCGTGCGCACCGCCGCGCCCCACCGCATCCTCGACGAGCGCCACTGGCCGCTCATCGCCGTCCGCCTGCACACGCTCACGCGGAAGACCCTCGGCGGCATCCAGACGGATCTCGACTCGCGCGCGCTCGGCGCCGACGGCGCGCCCGTCCCCGGGCTCTTCGCGGTCGGCGAGGCCGCGGGCTTCGGCGGCGGCGGCGTGCACGGCTACCGGGCGCTCGAGGGCACGTTCCTCGGCGGATGCCTCCACACCGGGCTCCGGGCGGGTCGCGCGGTCTGACGCCCGCGCGGGCGAACGACGGAGCGCCCCGTCCGCGAGGGACGGGGCGCTCCGATCCGGTCGGTCAGTGCGTGAAGTTGCCGCGGTAGTGCTCGTAGACCCAGCCGACGAGCATGATGATCAGCAGCACCGCCGCGATCGGGATGAGGAACGTCGGCCCCGTGGGCGAGAGGAACACGAGCGCGAGCGCGAAGCCGACGCCGAGCGGCCACCAGCTCCACGGGGAGAAGTGCCCCTCCTCCGGGTCCGCGTCGTCGATCTCGGCGTCGAGCCGGTCGGACGGGTGCTCCACGCCGCCCTGCCCGCGCCGGACGAGCACGAGGTAGAACCCGATGAGCCCCGACATGAGGCCGGTGAGCGCGAGGCCCAGGGTGCCCGCCCACTCGACCCGGCCGTCGTACGCCAGCATGTGCCAGATCGTGTACGCCGCCGAGCAGAGGAGGAAGAAGGCGGTCAGGATCGCCATCAGGATGATGTTCACGCGCATGTCAGCGCACCTCCCCGTCCGAGAGATCCGCGACCGGACGCTGCGGGGCGTCCTTGAGCGCTCCCGCTCCGACCCCGTACTGCATGCCCGCGTTCGGGTGGTGCAGGTCGAACGCCGGCGACTCCGAGCGGATGCGCGGGATCGAGTGGAAGTTGTGCCGCGGCGGCGGGCAGCTCGTCGCCCACTCGAGCGAGCGGCCGGTGCCCCACGGGTCGTCGACCGTGACGCGCGGCGCGGTGCGCGCCGTGATCCACACGTTCCAGAGGAACGGGATCATCGACAGGCCGAGGAGCATCGAGCCGACCGTCGAGACCTGGTTCATCCACGTGAAGCCATCCTCCACGAGGTACGTGTAGTACCGCCGCGGCATGCCCATCACACCCAGCCAGTGCTGGATGAGGAAGGTCATGTGGAAGCCGATGAACAGCATCCAGAAGTGGACGTGCCCGAGCCGGTCGTTGAGCATCTTGCCGGTCCACTTCGGCCACCAGAAGTAGAAGCCCGCGAACATCGCGAACACCACGGTGCCGAACACGACGTAGTGGAAGTGCGCGACCACGAAGTAGGTGTCGGAGATGGCGAAGTCGAGCGGCGGCGAGGCGAGGATGACGCCCGTGAGGCCGCCGAACGTGAACGTCACGAGGAACCCGAGCGTCCAGAGCATCGGCGACTCCCACGTGATGGAGCCTCGCCACATCGTGCCGATCCAGTTGAAGATCTTCACGCCCGTGGGCACCGCGATGAGCATCGTCATGAGCGAGAACCACGGCAGCAGCACCGTGCCGGTGACGTACATGTGGTGCGCCCACACCGTGACCGAGAGCGCCGCGATCGCGATCGTCGCGCCGACGAGCGTGTTGTAGCCGAAGATCGGCTTGCGTGCGAAGACCGGGATGACCTCGGAGACGATGCCGAAGAACGGCAGCGCGATGATGTACACCTCCGGGTGCCCGAAGAACCAGAACAGGTGCTGCCAGAGCACAGCTCCGCCGTTGGCTGGGTCGAAGATGTGCCCGCCGAGGATGCGGTCCATCGCGAGACCGAACATCGCGGCCGCGAGCACCGGGAACACGACGATAACGAGGATCGACGTGATGAGCACGTTCCACGTGAAGATCGACATGCGGAACATGGTCATGCCCGGCGCGCGCATCGTGATGATCGTCGTGATGAAGTTGACGCCACCCATGATCGTGCCGAAGCCCGAGAGGCCGAGGCCGAGCACCCAGAGGTGCCCGCCGATGCCGGGCGAGAACGCCGTCGTCGACAGCGGCGTGTAGGCGAACCAGCCGAACGACGCGGCGCCCTGCGGGGTCAGGAAGCCCGACAGCGCGATGAGCGAGCCGAACGAGAACATCCAGAAGGCGAGCGCGTTGAGCCGCGGGAACGCGACGTCGGGCGCGCCGATCTGCAGCGGCATCATGACGTTCGCGAAGCCCGCGAAGAGCGGCGTCGCGAACATCAGCAGCATGATCGTGCCGTGCATCGTGAAGAGCTGGTTGTACTGCTCCTCCGTCGGCACGACCTCGAGGCCCGGCGCGAACAGCTGGGCGCGGATCAGCAGCGCCATGACACCGGCGATCAGGAAGAAGATGAACGACGTGATCAGGTACAGGTACCCGATCGTCTTGTGGTCCGTGGTCGTGAGCCACTTGACCAGGACGTTGCCCTTGCGCTCAGCCCCCGGGCTCAACGCCGGTCGCGTCTGCGTGCCGGGCGTCACCGTGGCAGTCATCAGCGGTCCTCGCCTTCGTTGGTCGTGTCGACATCGGCATCGCGGTCGGCGTCGACACTCTCGTCACCCGAGAAGGGGTTGATCGACTCGCCGATCTCACCCACGAACCCCTGCTCCTCGAGGCTCTCGAGATAGGCATCGTACTCCTCGGGGCTGACGAGCTCGACGTTGAAGAGCATCGCCGCGTGGTACTCGCCGCAGAGCTCGGCGCACTTGCCTCGCAGCACGCGCTCCTGGTCACCCGTCTCGAAGTACATGCGGTTCGTCACTCCGGGGATCAGGTCCTTCTTGTAGAGGAACTCCACCACCCAGAACGAGTGCGCGACGTCGCGGGCCTCGAGCGTGATCTCGATCGACGAGTTCGTCGGGAGGTACAGGGTCGGCAGCGAGTCGGCTCGCATCTGGCCCGTCTCGGGATCGTTCTGCACCTGGATGCCCTGGTAGTAGACCGGGTCCTGGCCCTCGCGCTCGTAGACGAAGTCCCACGACCAGCGCTTGCCGTAGACGGTGAGCGAGTAGTCCGGATCCTCGATCGGCTCCTCGATGATCGCCTGGTCGCGCGCCGTGAAGGCGAAGAAGCCGGCGACGAGCACGACGGGGACGATCGTGAAGAAGATCTCGATCGGCATGTGGTAGCGCAGCTGCACCGGCAGGCCCGTCTGGCCGCGGCGACGACGGTAGGCGATCGCGGCCCAGATCATCAGACCCCACGTGATGATGCCCACGCCCATCAGGACGATCCAGGAGGTCGTCCACAGCCCCATGATGCGGTCGACGTGGTTCGTCAGGCCCGGCTCGGACGGCATGTACCCCTGGAGCTGTGCCTGGGTGCATCCCGCGAGCGCAAGAGCGACGACCACCGCGACCGGGGCGGCGATCCAGCGAGATCGACGATTGCGCAATGTCTTCCTCCGAGTCCTCGAGCAGTCTCCCTCGATCCTAGTACCCACAGACGGCGCTCAGGCCCCGCCGACGCTCCACCGAAGGGGCCGTGCCACGGCCGAGCGCCGCGGACCCGAACGGATCCGCGGCGCTCCGGCGTGGGGGCTTGCTCGCGTCAGTGGAACGAGTCTCCGCAGGCGCAGGAGCCCCGCGACGCATCGCGTCGCGCGCCCCGCGCCGAGGTGACCAGGACCATCAGTGGAACGAGTC
>NZ_AULD01000002.1 GCF_000425105.1 Agrococcus lahaulensis DSM 17612 | reverse complement strand
CGCTCTTGCTGCTCCGCGGCAGCGCGGGCCGCAACAGCGTGCACACCGCTGAGCCCGCCACCACCCCCTCCGAGCGATGTGCACGCTCTTGCCGCTCGGCGGCGCCTCGAACCGCAACAGCGTGCACACCGCTGAGCGCGCGCAGCCCGCGGCTACGAGCGACGGGCGAGCGCGGCCCGCACGCGCCTCGCGCAGCGATCACCCGCACCCGCGACATCGGTCTTCGTGATGCGCACGACGATCCAGCCGGCCGCCTCCAGCATCTCGTAGCGCAGGATGTCCTCGGCCCACCGCTTGGGGTCGAGGTGTCCTTCGCCCTCGTACTCGACCGCGATCTTGAGCGCGGGGTAGCCGAGGTCGGGGTGCAGCTCCACGCCGTCGATGACCACGAGCGGATGCACCTCGGGCTCCGGCAGCCCCGCGAGCACGATGACGCGGCGAGTGATGCTCTCGAAGCGGGAGTCGACGCCCGGGCGCGCGTCGTCGGCTGCGGCACGCAAGGCGCGGGCGCCGCGGAGGCCGCGGCAGCCGTCGAGGAAGTCGAGCAGCGCCTGGATCGTCGCGTAGGGACGCTTCGGCAGGTCGAGGTCGGGGTAGCGCTTCGAGCCGGTCAGGAGCGCGTCGACGACGTGCACGAGCCGCTCGTGCGGCAGCTCGCGCGCGAGGGTGAGCGCGGTCGCGCCGGGAGCGAGGAGCCGCAGGCCGCGATGCGACACGCTCTGCAGCCGATCCGGGTCGATGGCGATGTGCCGCGTGCCGGCGGCGCGACCGCGGGTGCTGCCGTTCGGCCGCGCGATCACGAGCGGGTCGTCGGCCGACCAGTCGTCGGGAAGCGGGAGCCCCCACAGGCGCGCGGCGGTCGTGCCGCCGTAGGAGTGGTGCGGCGGCATGCGCGTCGCGTACGCGGCGGCGAGCGCGTGCAGGTCATCGACGGCGTTCGCCCGCACGCCGCGGAACGGCGCGACGAGGTCGCGGGCGCGCACTCGCGCCGGGCTGACGCCCGCTCGCAGGGCGTCGCCGACGAGGAACGGCCGGCCGGCGAACGGCTCGGGCAGCGGTGCGGGTCGGGGCGGCATGCGCGCACTCTGCCTCGCCGCGGGCCCGCGCGCCCTCAGCGGTCGGCTCACCTGTGGAGAGCCCGCGCTTCCCCGACGGCCGCGTCCGCGCGGTCGCGACGAGCGATGTGCACGCACCCGCGCCCCACCGCTGCGGCGAGCCGCGAGAGCGTGCACGAGGATGCGTGACGCGGCCCGCGACTCGCGGGTGTCGCCGTGTGGGTGGCCTGGTCTAGCGTGCCCGCATGACCTCGATGACGAGGACGCAGGGCGAGCGCACGTTCCTCCACGTGCTGATCAACACCGCCCTCGCCAACCTGACCACGAGCTTCCTCTGGTTCGCGCTGACGTTCTGGGTCTACCTCGAGACCCGCTCGGTACTCGCGACCGGCATCATCGGCGGCGCCTACATGCTGTTCGTCGCGTTCGGCAGCATGCTGTTCGGCACGATCGTCGACCACAACCGCAAGCTGCGCGTCATGCTGCTCTCGGGCACCGTCACGCTCGTCGCGTTCTCGGCCGCGGGCGTCATGTACCTGCTGCTGCCCGAGCCGATGCTGCTCGACCTCGGCGCGCCCTGGTTCTGGGTCTTCGCCGTGATCGTGCTCGGCGGCGCGGTCGTCGAGCAGATGCGCAACATCGCGCTCTCGACGACCGTCACGATGCTCGTGCCCGACGAGCGGCACGCGAACGCCAACGGCCTCGTCGGCACCGTGCAGGGCCTCGCGTTCATCGTGACGAGCGTGCTCTCGGGCCTCGCGATCGGCCAGCTCGGCATGGGGTGGACGATCGCGATCGCCGTCGCCCTCACGGGCGTGAGCCTCGCGCACCTCATGACGCTCCGCATCCCGCAGGACGTCGTCGAGCTCGACGCCGACGACACCGCCCGCGGCGTCGACCTGCGCGGCTCGCTGCGCGCGGTGCTCGCGATCGGCGGGCTCTTCGCGCTCATCCTCTTCTCGACGTTCAACAACCTCATCGGCGGCCTCTACATGGCGCTCATGGACCCGTACGGGCTCGAGCTGTTCACGGTCGAGATGTGGGGCATCGTCTTCGGGGTCGCCTCGACGGGCTTCATCGTCGGCGGCCTCGCGATCGCGCGCTTCGGCCTCGGCAAGCGGCCGATCCGCACGCTGCTCATCGTCGTGATGGTGATGGGCGCGCTCGGCGCGCTCTTCACGGTCCGCGAGTGGTGGTGGCTCTACGCAGCCGGCATCTGGCTCTACATGTGCCTCATCCCGGCCGCCGAGGCGGCCGAGCAGACGATCATCCAGCGAGTCGTGCCGCTCTCGCGCCAAGGCAGGGTGTTCGGCTTCGCGATGGCGTTCGAGTCGGCCGCCGCGCCCATCACCGCGTTCCTCATCGCGCCGCTCGCCGAGTTCTGGATCCTGCCGTGGGCGCGCTCGAGCGAGGGCTCGGCGGCGCTCGAGCCGCTGCTCGGCACCGGCGTCGCGCGCGGCATCGCGCTCGTGTTCCTCATCGGCGGCGTCGTCATGATCGCCGCGGCGGCGCTCGCGATGCTCACGAAGTCGTACCGGCAGATCAGCGCGTCCTACGACGCGGCCGCGCCGCTCGACGCAGCCGGGTCCGACGACGCCCTCGCGGCTGTCGTGCCGACGGCCGACCCTCGCGCGGTCGATGCCGTGCCGGCCGAGGGCGCGGGGCCGGATGCGTCGGCTCAGCCCGGGGCGGATCAGTCGCGGTCGCGCTCGAGCAGCGAGGGCGGCAGGGCGGCCGGCCCGAGGTAGGCCGAGCGGGTCGGCGGCGCGGAGTCGACCGCGGTCGCGTCGGTGACCGGCTCGGGGGCGGTGTCGGCAACGAACCGCTCGAGCCGCGACCACGGGAGGACGGCGACGGGCGGCGCCTCGCCGAGGAGCCGCTCGCGGATCGCGTCGAGGGGCAGCGGCGCGTCGCTCGCGAGCAGCACGACGTTGCCGAAGCGAGCGCCCGCGAGCGTGGAGCCGGTGGAGATGAGGGAGACGTGCGCGAAGACGGCTCGCACGGTCGCGAGCTGCGCGCGCAGGAAGGCGAGCGGCGGCCCGTCGGCCGAGTTGACGAGCAGCGCGCCGCCCGGCTCGAGTGCCGCGCGCGCGGCGCGATAGAACTCGATCGAGGTGAACGGCGCGGGCACGCTGCCGCCGCCGAAGACGTCCGAGAGCACGATCGAGACGGGCTCGGTGAGCGCCTCGAGCACCGCGCGGCCATCGCCGACCTCGAGCTCGACGCCGTCGGGCAGCGGCGCCTCGGCGCGGACGAGCTCGGCGAGCGCGGGCTCGAGCTCGACGACCCGCTGGTCGAGGTCGGGCAGCGCGTGCTGCAGCAGCCGCGGCAGGGTCGCCGCGCCCCCGCCGAGGTGCAGGGCGCGCCGGCCGCCGCCCGCGAGGCACTCGAGCGCGGCCGCGAGCATCCAGCGCGCCGACGCGTGCCGCGGCGCCGCGCCGGGCGCGCCGATGTGCGACTGCTCGATGCCGTCGATCACGAGCACGAGGCCGTCGTCGACCGGTTCGAGCCTCGCCTCGCGGCCGCTCGAGAGCCGCCGCGACGTCACGCCGCCTGCCGGCGGCGCCAGCGGATCTCGACCACGCGGCGGGCCGAGCGCGAGCACGCCTTGCACGCGTAGCGCCCGCGCGGCGCGCGGAAGCGCACGTGCTCGTGGCCGCCGGGGCATTCGCCGAGCCAGCCCGCCCGCTCGGCAGCGATCTCGCCCTGGTGGGTGCGCCCGCCGACGTAGCCGAGCTCGCGCGCCGCCCGTCGCCACACCGGTCCGTGACCCGCGCCGGGCCCGACCATCGCGTGCGCGACCTCGTGCAGCAGCGTCTGGTGCACATCGTCGTCGTCCCAGCGGGCGGCGAGGTGCCTCGAGACGGAGATGCGCTTCGCCCGGAAGTCGGTGAGGCCGGCACGCTTCACGGCGCGGTCGAAGCCGAAGCTCCAGGACTCGTCGAGGTGCAGCCGGATGAGGGCCTCCGCCCACACCCGCACTCGCTCGAGCTCCGCCATCCGTCACCTCCCGCCGGCAGCGAGCATGCCAGCAGCGGGCCGCGCGGCGCGAACCGGCGAGGCGAGGCTGTGGAGGGTCAGCGCCCGCCCCAGATCGGGTGGCTCGCGCGCGGCACGTCCTGCTCGGCCCGCACCGCCTCGGTCTGCGCGCGGTCGGTCGCGACGAGCAGCGCGATCTCGGCCGCCTCGAGCTGCTCGGGCGGCAGGTCTGCCTCGCGGCAGAGCTCGACGGCGACGGTGAAGTCGACGCACGCCTCCTGCCAGCGGCCGAGTGCGAAGTGGACCGTGCCGCGCTGCTGGAGCGCGTGCGCCCACAGCTCGACCCAGTCGTTCGAGCGCGCCTCGGCGATGATCGCGGTGCACTCGCGGAGCGCGGTCGCGAGGTCGCCGCGCGTCTGCACGACGGAGGCGCGCAGCAGCCGCGCCTCGGCGGCGCGATCGCGCGAGCCGGACGCGCGCGCGAGCGTGACCGCCTCGCTCGCTGCGGCGAGCGCCTCGTCGAGACGCCCGATGCTCTCGAGCAGCCACGCGCGCTCCGAGACGGCCGCGAGCGAGCGCTCGCGCCCAAGCTCGCGGAGCCTCCGGGCGGCGGCCGCCACGTCGACGGCGTTGCGCAGCGCGGTCTGGTCGTAGCCGATCGACTCGCTCATCCCGACATCGTGCCGCAGGATCGCCGATCCGTCGGGAGCACGCGCCGCGAGCCGGTTCGCAGGCGATCGCGGTGTGCCGGGGGAGCATTCCCCTCGAGCAGCCCGGATCGCCTGCAGAACGACCCTGCGCGCGGGAGCGATCAGCCGAAGATGCCGCGGCTCGGCGCCGGGCTCGGCGTCGCGTCGGCGTCGCGCGCGGGGAGCGCACCGCCGAGGAAGCGGCGGAGCTCCGCGCCCGCGACCACCTTGCCCGGCAGCGGGTCGCGCCGCAGCGCCCGGCCGATCGCCTCGAGGTCGGGCAGCGCGGCTCCCGCGATCGCGACGACGTTCCCGAAGCGGCGGCCCTTCAGCATCCCCGGGTCGGCGAGGGCGGCCGCCTCGGCGTGCACCTCGAGCAGCGCGGCGAGCTGGCGCTTCGCGAACGCGAGCTGCCGGTCGTCGGCGATGTTGACCGCGACGACGCCGGCCGGTGCGAGCAGCTCGCGCACGAGCGCGTGGAACTCCACGGTCGTCACGTGCGCCGGCGTCTGCGAGCCCGAGAACACATCCACGACCACGAGGTCGGCGGCGCCGACGAGCCCCTTCGGCAAGCGCGAGAGCTGCTCGCGCGCGTCGCCGTAGCGCAGCCGCACGCTCGCGCCGCGGGGGAGCGGCGCGACCTCGCGCACGAGCTCGACGAGCGCGGGCTCGAGCTCGATCACCTGCTGCCTCGAGCCGGGCCGCGTCGCATCGACGTAGCGGGGGAGCGTCAGCGCGCCTGCGCCGAGGTGCACCGCCGTGATCGGCCCCGGCTCGAGCGCGTCGATGACGTGCCCGATCTGCTGCACGTACTCGTAGACGAGCAGCTGGGGGCGCTCGGGGTCGACGTGCGACTGCGGCGTGCCGTCGACGACGAGCTGCCAGCCGCCCGCCGAGGCGTAGCGCATCTCGGCGTGCATGCCGCTCGAGAGGCGGCGGCTCGGGGTCTCCACGCACTCATCCTGCCGCTACCGCCAGCGCCCGCGCGTCGCGCTAGCACCGACGCCCGAGGGGACGCCATCCGACACGCCGCGGGGACTGGACACGCGGGGTCGCGAGGCGTACAGTGATTCTTTGCGCTCACAGACATCCCCTCTGCCTTCATATTGCGGTCGGCGCGCGCCCGGACACCGGGCGCTTCAAGGGTGTTGACGAGTCTCTCACCGACGACACGATCCCGGGAAGACCCGCAACCCTTCCCGGCCCGGAGGTATCTGCCTTGGCTGAACTGAGCCCCAAGACCGGTCGGAACGCAAGCCGACTGAGCTTCTCCCGAATCCCCGAGACGCTCACCGTCCCCGACCTGCTGGCGCTGCAGACCGAGAGCTTCGAATGGCTCATCGGCGACGACGCATGGAAGGCCCGCCTCGACGAGGCGACGGCCGCCGGCCGCGACGACATCCCCGCGCAGTCGGGGCTCGAGGAGATCTTCGAAGAGATCTCCCCGATCGAGGACCTGAGCGAGAAGATGCAGCTCTCGTTCTCGGAGCCCGTCCTCGATGTGCCGAAGTACACGATCGACGAGTGCAAGGAGCGCGGCAAGACCTACGCCGCACCGCTCTACGTCTCCGCCGAGTTCATGAACCACGAGACGGGCGAGATCAAGTCGCAGACCGTCTTCATGGGCGACTTCCCGCTCATGACCGAGAAGGGCACGTTCATCGTGAACGGCACCGAGCGCGTGGTCGTCTCGCAGCTCGTGCGCAGCCCCGGCGTCTACTTCGAGCGCACCCCTGAGAAGAACTCCGACAAGGACGTCTACTCGGCGCGCGTCATCCCGAGCCGCGGCGCGTGGCTCGAGTTCGAGGTCGACAAGCGCGACGCCGTCGGCGTGCGCATCGACCGCAAGCGCAAGCAGTCCGTCACGGTCTTCCTCAAGGCGCTCGGCCTCACGGCCGAGGACATCGCGCGCGAGTTCGCCGGCTACGAGTCGATCCTCGCGACGCTCGAGAAGGACGCGCCGATGACGAAGGAGGACGCCCTCCGCGACATCTACCGCAAGCTGCGTCCGGGCGAGCAGGTGGCCGCCGAGGCCGCTCGCGCGCTGCTCGACAACTTCTACTTCAACCCCAAGCGCTATGACCTCGCGAAGGTCGGCCGCTACAAGATCAACCGCAAGCTCGGCATCGACGTGCCCATGAGCGACTCGGTGCTCTCGGTCGAGGACATCGTCGCGACGATCAAGTACCTCGTCGCGCTCCACAACGGCGACACGACCCTGCCGGGCGTCCGCAAGGGCGAGCCGGTCGAGATCCGCCTCGACGTCGACGACATCGACCACTTCGGCAACCGCCGCATCCGCGCGGTCGGCGAGCTCATCCAGAACCAGGTCCGCACGGGCCTGGCCCGCATGGAGCGCGTCGTGCGCGAGCGCATGTCGACGCAGGACATCGAGGCGATCACGCCCCAGACGCTCATCAACGTGCGTCCGGTCTCGGCGGCGATCAAGGAGTTCTTCGGCACCTCGCAGCTGTCGCAGTTCATGGATCAGAACAACCCGCTCGCGGGCCTGACCCACAAGCGCCGCCTCTCGGCGCTCGGCCCCGGCGGCCTCTCGCGCGAGCGGGCGGGCGTCGAGGTGCGCGACGTGCACCCCTCGCACTACGGCCGCATGTGCCCGATCGAGACGCCCGAGGGCCCGAACATCGGTCTCATCGGCTCGCTCGCGACCTTCGCGCGCATCAACTCGTTCGGCTTCATCGAGACCCCGTACCGCCGGGTCGAGAACGGCGTCGTGAGCGAGAAGATCGACTACCTCACGGCCTCCGAGGAGGACGAGTTCGTCGTCGCGCACGCGAACAACCGCCTCGATTCGAGCCAGCGCTTCGTCGAGGACCGCGTCGTCGCCCGTCGCAAGGGCGAGGAGGTCGAGCTCGTCGTGCCGACCGAGGTCGACTACATGGACGTCTCGCCGCGCCAGATGGTCTCGGTCGCGACGAGCCTCATCCCGTTCCTCGAGCACGACGACGCGAACCGCGCCCTCATGGGAGCGAACATGCAGCGCCAGGCCGTGCCGCTCGTCCGCTCTGAGTCGCCGTACGTCGGCACCGGCATGGAGGGCTTCGCCGCGATCGACTCCGGCGACGTCATCACGGCGGATGCGTCGGGCGTGGTCGCCGAGGTCTCGGCCGACCTGGTCACGGTGCAGCTCGACGAGGGCGGCACGCAGCAGTACTTCCTGCGGAAGTTCGACCGCTCGAACCAGGGCACGTCCTACAACCACCGCGTCATCGTCTCGGCGGGCGACCGCATCGAGGCCGGCGAGGTCATCGCCGACGGCCCCGCGACCGACCAGGGCGAGCTCGCCCTCGGCCGCAACCTGCTCGTGGCGTTCATGCCGTGGGAGGGCCACAACTACGAGGACGCCATCATCCTGAGCCAGAACCTGGTGAAGGAGGACGTGCTCTCGTCGATCCACATCGAGGAGTACGAGGTCGACGCCCGCGACACGAAGCTGGGCAAGGAGGAGATCACGCGTGACCTCCCCAACGTCGGTCCCGACCTGCTCGCCGACCTCGACGAGCGCGGCATCATCCGCATCGGCGCCGAGGTCGTGCCGGGCGACATCCTCGTCGGCAAGGTCACGCCGAAGGGCGAGACCGAGCTGAGCGCCGAGGAGCGCCTGCTGCGCGCGATCTTCAACGAGAAGAGCCGCGAGGTGCGCGACACGTCCCTCAAGGTGCCGCACGGCGAGCAGGGCACGGTCATCGCGGTCAAGCAGTTCCGCGCTGAGGACGGCGACGACGAGCTCGGCTCGGGCGTGCACGAGAAGGTCGTGGTCTACATCGCGCAGAAGCGCAAGATCACCGAGGGCGACAAGCTCGCCGGCCGCCACGGCAACAAGGGCGTGATCGCGAAGATCCTGCCCGAGGAGGACATGCCGTTCCTCGCCGACGGCACGCCGGTCGACATCGTGCTCAACCCGCTCGGCATCCCGAAGCGCATGAACTTCGGCCAGGTGCTCGAGACGCACCTCGGCTGGATCGCGAAGACGGGCTGGAAGGTCGAGGGCACCCCCGACTGGGCCGAGGGCCTCGACCCGCGCACGCTCGAGGCGCCCGCGAACACGAAGGTCGCGACCCCCGTGTTCGACGGCGCGACCGAGGAGGCCATCATCGGCCTGCTCGACGCGACGCTCCCGACGCGCGACGGTCAGCGCCTGGTCGACGGCTCCGGCAAGGCCGACCTGTTCGACGGCCGCTCGGGCGAGCCCTTCCCGTACCCGATCTCGGTCGGCTACATGTACATCCTCAAGCTCCACCACCTGGTCGACGACAAGATCCACGCTCGCTCGACCGGCCCCTACTCGATGATCACGCAGCAGCCCCTGGGCGGTAAGGCCCAGTTCGGCGGCCAGCGGTTCGGCGAGATGGAGGTCTGGGCGCTCGAGGCGTACGGCGCCGCCTACACCCTGCAGGAGCTGCTCACCATCAAGTCGGACGACATCGTCGGCCGCGTGAAGGTGTACGAGGCGATCGTCAAGGGCGAGAACATCCAGGAGCCCGGCATCCCCGAGTCCTTCAAGGTGCTCATGAAGGAGATGCAGTCGCTGTGCCTGAACGTCGAGGTGCTCAACGCTGCGGGTGACGTCGTCACCCTGCGCGACGACGAGGACGAGGCGCTCCGCACGGCCGAGGAGCTCGGCATCAACCTCTCGCGCCCCGAGATGTCGTCGATCGACGACATCTGATCCGGCAGCCGCAGAACAGAACTCGAAGACAAGAGGAAAAGCATTGATCGACGCAACCACGTTCGATGAGCTGCGGATCGGCCTCGCCACGGCCGACGACATCCGTGCATGGTCCTACGGCGAGGTGAAGAAGCCGGAGACCATCAACTACCGCACGCTGAAGCCCGAGAAGGACGGCCTGTTCGGCGAGCAGATCTTCGGCCCCAGCCGCGACTGGGAGTGCGCGTGCGGCAAGTACAAGCGCGTGCGCTTCAAGGGCATCGTCTGCGAGCGCTGCGGTGTCGAGGTCACGAAGTCGTCCGTGCGCCGCGAGCGCATGGGCCACATCGAGCTCGCCGCCCCGGTGACGCACATCTGGTACTTCAAGGGCGTGCCCAGCCGCCTCGGCTACCTGCTCGACATGGCGCCGAAGGACCTCGAGAAGGTCATCTACTTCGCCGCCTACATGATCATCCGGGTCGACGAGGAAGCTCGCCACGAGCGCCTGCCGGCGCTCGAGCAGGAGCTCCGCCTCAAGATCGGCGAGATCGAGAAGCGTCGCGACGCCGACATCGCCGAGCGCCTCGCGCAGCTCGAGGCGGATGTCGCCGAGCTCGAGGAGGAGGGCGCGAAGGCCGACCAGAAGCGCAAGGTCCGCGACGCGGGCGAGCGCGAGATGGCGCAGCTGCGCAAGATCGCCGACGACCAGATCGCCCACATGGAGCGGGTCTTCGACGACTTCCGCTCGCTCAAGGTCGGCGACCTGAAGGCGGAGGACGCGGTCTACCACGACCTCGTCGACCTCTACGGCGAGTTCTTCGAGGGCCACATGGGCGCCGAGGCGATCAAGCTGCGCCTGCTCTCGTTCGACCTCGCGGCCGAGTCCGAGGACCTGCACCAGCAGATCGCCGAGGGCAAGGGCCAGCGCAAGATCCGCGCGATCAAGCGGCTCAAGGTCGTCAACTCGTTCCTGCAGACGGGCAACAGCCCGGCCGCGATGGTGCTCGACGTCGTCCCGGTCATCCCGCCGGAGCTGCGCCCGATGGTGCAGCTCGACGGTGGCCGCTTCGCGACGAGCGACCTGAACGACCTGTATCGCCGCGTCATCAACCGCAACAACCGACTCCGCCGCCTGCTCGACCTCGGTGCCCCCGAGATCATCGTGAACAACGAGAAGCGCATGCTGCAGGAGGCGGTCGACGCCCTGTTCGACAACGGCCGCCGCGGCCGCCCGGTCACGGGCACCGGCAACCGCGCGCTCAAGTCGCTCTCGGACATGCTCAAGGGCAAGCAGGGCCGGTTCCGCCAGAACCTGCTCGGCAAGCGCGTCGACTACTCGGGCCGCTCGGTCATCGTCGTCGGCCCGCAGCTGCAGCTGCACCAGTGCGGCCTGCCCAAGCAGATGGCGCTCGAGCTGTTCAAGCCGTTCGTCATCAAGCGCCTCATCGACCTGGGCCACTCGCAGAACATCAAGCACGCGAAGCGCATGGTCGAGCGGTCGAAGCCGCAGGTGTGGGACGTGCTCGAGGAGATCATCCGCGAGCGCCCCGTGCTGCTGAACCGCGCGCCCACGCTGCACCGCCTCGGCATTCAGGCCTTCGAGCCGCTGCTCGTCGAGGGCAAGGCCATCCAGCTGCACCCGCTCGTGTGCTCGGCGTTCAACGCCGACTTCGACGGCGACCAGATGGCTGTGCACCTGCCGCTCTCGGTCGAGGCGCAGGCCGAGGCCCGCGTGCTCATGCTCGCGTCGAACAACATCCTGAAGCCGTCCGACGGCCGACCGGTGACGCTCCCGACCCACGAGATCGTCTCGGGCCTCCACCACCTCACGTCCGTCAAGGCGGATGCGGTGGGCACGGGCCGCGCGTTCTCCTCGGTCGCCGAGGCCATCATGGCCATGGACCAGGGCACGCTCGACCTCAACGCCGTCGTGCGCATCCGCCTGACGGGCCTCGTCTTCCGGGACCAGGACCGTCCGGAGGGCTTCGTCGACGGGGAGCCGTTCCTGCTCGAGACGACCCTCGGCCGCGCGCTCTTCAACGAGCTGCTGCCGGAGGACTTCCCGTTCGTCGCCGAGGTCGCGGCGAAGCCGGTCATCTCGCTCATCGTGAACGCGCTCGCCGAGCGCTACCCGAAGACCGTGGTGGCGGCGACGCTCGACAAGATCAAGGACGCGGGCTTCCACTGGGCGACCCGCTCCGGCATCACGGTCGCGCTCTCCGACGTCATCACCCCCGCGCGCAAGGACGAGATCGTCGGCGCGGCGGAGGAGGCGGCCCGGAAGATCCAGGACAAGTTCGAGAAGGGCCTGCTGACCGACGCGGAGCGTCGCAGCGACCTCACCGAGCTCTGGACCAAGGCCACGAACGACGTGCAGAAGGCCACCCAGGAGGCGTTCGACGAGGGCAACTCCATCTACCGGATGGTGACCGCCGGCGCGAACGGCAACTGGATCCAGGTGCGCAACATCACCGGCATGCGCGGTCTCGTGACGAACCCGAAGGGCGAGGTCATCCCGCGCCCGATCATCTCCTCGTACCGCGAGGGGCTGACGGTCGCCGAGTACTTCATCGCCACGCACGGCGCGCGCAAGGGCTCGGCCGACACCGCGCTCCGCACGGCCGACTCGGGCTACCTCACGCGTCGCCTCGTCGACGTGTCGCAGGACGTCATCATCCGCGAGGACGACTGCGGCACCGAGCGCGGCCTCGACGTGCCGATCGCCGAGACGATCGACGGGCAGCTCGTGCTGCACGAGAACGTCGAGTCGGCGGCGTTCGCCCGCAACCTCGCGGTCGACGTCGTCGCCTCGGACGGCACGGTGCTCGCCACCGCCGGCTCCGACATCGGCGACCGCGAGATCCGCGCGTTCATCGGCGCCGGCGTCGAGACGGTCAAGGTGCGCTCGGTCCTCACGTGCGAGTCGGCGGTGGGCGTCTGCGCCCACTGCTACGGCCGCTCGCTCGCGACCGGCAAGCTCGTCGACATCGGCGAGGCGGTCGGCATCATCGCCGCCCAGTCGATCGGCGAGCCGGGCACGCAGCTCACGATGCGCACGTTCCACACCGGTGGATCGGTCGGCGCGAGCGACATCACGCAGGGTCTGCCCCGCGTGACGGAGCTCTTCGAGGCCCGCACCCCGAAGAACGCCTCGCCCATCGCGGAGGTCGCCGGCCGGGTGCGCATCGAGGAGGACGAGAAGTCGAAGCGCGTCGTCATCACCCCCGACAACGGCGACGAGGAGCTCACCTACCAGGTGCTGCGCCGCGCGACGCTCGAGGTCGGCGACGGCGACCACGTCGAGCAGGGCCAGCAGCTGCAGGTCGGCTCGATCGACCCCAAGGAGGTGCTGCGCGTGCGCGGCGTCCGCGAGGTGCAGAAGCACCTGGTCTCGGGCGTCCAGGACGTGTACCGCTCGCAGGGCGTGCCGATCCACGACAAGCACATCGAGGTCATCGTGCGGCAGATGCTGCGCAAGGTCACCGTCGTCGACCACGGCGAGACCGACCTGCTGCCGGGTGAGCTCGTCGACCGCTCGCGGTACAACGAGCTCAACCGCGCCGCGCTGACCGAGGGCAAGAGGACCGCCTCGGCCCGCCAGGAGGTCATGGGCATCACGAAGGCGTCGCTCGCGACGGAGTCGTGGCTCTCGGCCGCCTCCTTCCAGGAGACGACGAAGGTGCTCACCGAGGCGGCCCTCGCGGGCAAGCGCGACCCGCTGCTCGGCCTCAAGGAGAACGTCATCATCGGGAAGCTCATCCCGGCCGGCACCGGCCTGGCGCGCTACCGCGACGTCACGGTCGAGGCCACCGAGGAGGCGAAGGCGGAGCGCTACCCGAACCGCCTGTTCGCCGACGCCGGCGGCGTCGACGAGTCCGACCTGTCGTACCTCGACTTCGACGCCTTCACCGGTGGCGAGCTCGGCGAGGAGCCCGGGCAGTACGTCTGAGTGCGAAGCGCTCAATGCGACGCAGTCGCGTTGAGCGCGGAGCACTCAGGATCGAGTAGCGCGCGGCGAAGCCGCACGCGTATCGAGATCCACACGAAGAGGGCCGTTCCCGCAGTGAACTGGTCCCCGAAAGTTGGACTGGCCAAGTAGGAGCCTAAGCCGCGAGGGCCTGGGTCCGGTATTGCACCGGGCTCAGGCCCTCGAGCGTTGAGTGGCCGCGCTCGGTGTTGAACCAGGCGATGTAGTCATCGATTGCCGCGGTCAGCGCCTGGACGGTCAGGAACGTGGTGTTGCAGTAGAGCTCGTCCTTGAGGTGTCCGAAGAAGCTCTCCATGACGGCGTTGTCGAGGCAGTTGGCCTTGCGCGACATCGATTGGATCGCGCGACCCTCGAGCAGCTTGCGCCAGGTCGCGTGCTGATATTGGAAGCCCTGGTCGGAGTGGACGATCGGCTGGTCGCGCGGCGTG
>NZ_AULD01000001.1 GCF_000425105.1 Agrococcus lahaulensis DSM 17612 | reverse complement strand
TGGGAGCGGCTGTTCCTCCACCCCGTCACCGGTGTCCCGGTCGCGGTCGACACGTACAAGCCCAACCGGGCGATGCGGCGCTGGCTGCAACGCCGCGACGGCCGCTGCCGCTGGCCCGGCTGCACCAACCGCGTCTCCCGCGCCGACGCCGACCACACCATCGCTCACGCCGACGGCGGCCCCACGACGCTCTCGAACCTCGCGCACCTGTGCCGACGGCACCACCTCATGAAGCACGCCACCGCCTGGACCGTCCAGCAGCTCGACGACGGCGTGCTCGAATGGACCAGCCCCACCGGCAAGGTCTTCATCGACGCACCCGAACCCGCCGGCCCGGCATTCGTCGACCGGAACGTCGACCACTGGAGCCTCGCCAGCGACCAACCCTCGCGCTGCACCGCGAGCGATCCGCCATGGGCGCACCTCAAGGGCTGCACCTGCGACTTGACGCCTGCAGCGCCCTGACTCTGACGCGGAGCCACCGAGCATCCGAGCTCGGCTCGCGCGACTGCCTGTCCGCCCGCACGGGAAGGGACCCCGGGCATCCGCCCAGGGTCCCGACCGGTGATCGCTCAGGCGTTCGCGCGCTCGAGCTCGTACTCGTAGGCCTCCTCGCCGTGCACGATGAGGTCGACGCCGGCGAGCTCGTCCTCGTGCTTCACCCGGAAGCCGATCGTCTTCTCGATCGCGAAGCCGATGGCGAACGCCGCGACGAAGGCGTAGAGCATGACGCCAAGGGAGGCGATGAGCTGCACGACGAGCTGGCCGATGCCGCCGCCGACGAGCAGGCCCGTGTCGGTCGCGAAGAAGCCGAGGTAGACGGTGCCGAGCATGCCGCCGACGAGGTGGATGCCGACGACATCGAGCGAGTCGTCGAAGCCGAGCTTGAACTTCAGCTCGACCGCGAGGGCACACAAGGCGCCGGCGAGCGCGCCGAGCAGCAGCGCCCAGCCCGGCGTGAGGTTCGCGCACGCCGGCGTGATCGCGACGAGGCCGGCCACGGCGCCCGAGGCGGCGCCGACCGAGGTGGGCTTGCCGTCCTTGAGCTTCTCGACGAGCAGCCACGCGCAGATGGAGGCAGCGGTCGCCCCGATCGTGTTGAGCGTGATGAGGCCCGCGTTGCCGAGGCCGTTGAGCCACTCCGCGCCCACGTTGAACCCGAACCATCCGAACCACAGGATCGAGGCGCCGAGGATCACGAAGGGCACGTTGTGCGGCTTGTGCTCGCCCTTCCCGAAGCGGATGCGCTTGCCGAGCACGAACGTGAGGGCGAGCGCCGCGGCGCCGGCGTTGATGTGCACGGCGGTGCCGCCCGCGTAGTCGATGACGGCGGGCAGGCCGAGCAGCTCGCCGAGTGAGTACGCCCAGCCGCCGCCCCACACCCACGCCGCGATCGGGAAGTAGCCGAGCGTGGCGAAGGCGCCCGCGAAGAGCATCCACGCGCCGAACTTCGCGCGGTCGGCGATCGCGCCGGAGATGAGCGCGACGGTGATGATCGCGAAGGTCGAGCCGTAGGCGACGCCGACGAGGTCGGTGTTGGCGCTCTCGCCTGCCGCGAGCGCCGCGAGGCCGAAGTCGCTGAAGGGGTTGCCCGAGAAGGCGAGCGGCGAGTCGACCGCCGCCATGTTGAACCCGTAGAGGATCCAGAGGGTGCCGACGAGGCCGATGGCCCCGAACGACATCATCATCATGCTGATGACGCTCTTCGCACGCACGAGGCCGCCGTAGAAGAACGCGAGGCCGGGCGTCATGAACAGCACGAGGGCTGTCGCCACGACGCCGAAGGCGATGCTGCCTGCATCCATGGGGTGCTCCTTGAGGGTCTTGGAAGGGACGTGAGCCGAGCATCCTCCCGCCCTGTTTCGCCCGCCGACGCACGCGCGTTTCGGGTTCGTGAACGGATGCGCGGGGCTGTTACGGGCGCGTTTCGGGCGTCGAGCGTCCCGGCTGGATGCAAGGATCGGAGGCATGGCGCTCTCCTGGATCCGCAACCCGCAGGTGTCGGCGATGCTGCTGCTGGGAGCCGCGATCCTCGGGCTCGTGGTGGCGAACACGGCGCTCGGACCGGGCCTGCAGGACCTCAAGGGCGCCCACCTGCCGTTCACGATCCTCGGGCTCGACCTCTCCGCCGCCCACTGGGTCACCGACGGCCTGCTCGTCGTCTTCTTCTTCGTCGTCGCGGTCGAGCTCCGCTACGAGTTCACGCAAGGGGAGCTCAACTCGCCGTCGAAGGCCGCGGTGCCGACGATCGCGGCGCTCGGCGGCGTCGCGCTGCCCGCGGTCATCTACCTGACCGTCGCGGGCGCCGACGGCGCGCGCGGCTGGCCCATCCCGACTGCGACCGACATCGCGTTCGCCCTCGGGGTGCTCGCACTGTTCGGCAAGCGCCTGCCGCCGCGCGTGCGCGCGCTGCTGCTCGCCCTCGCGGTCATCGACGACCTCATCGGCATCCTCTTCATCGCCGTGTTCTTCACCGAGTCCGTCTCGCTGCCGCACCTCGGAGCCGCAGCGGTCGGCGTCGCGGTGTTCTGGCTGCTCGGCCGCGCCTACCGCTCCCGCCGCGGCAGCGTCGCCTTCAAGGCCCTGCTCGTCGTCGTCGCGCTCGTGACGTGGTGGCTCGTCGCGATGAGCGGCATCCACGCGACCATCGCGGGCGTCGCGCTCGGGCTCGTGCTCTCCCCCGCGCCCGCGGAGTCGGGCCGCGTGCAGCTCGAGCCGCTTTCGAACGGCATCGTGCTGCCGCTGTTCGCCTTCGTCTCCGCCTCGGTCGCGATCCCGCAGGTGCCGCTCGGCGAGCTCAGCCCCGTCTTCTGGGCGATCGTGATCGCGCTGCCGGTCGGCAAGCTCTTCGGCATCGGCATCGCCGGCCTCGTCGGCCAAGCGGCGCTGCGCGTGCCGAGGCAGACGCGCGTGCGGGTGCCCGAGCTCATCGGCGTCGGGCTGCTGGGCGGCATCGGCTTCACCGTCTCACTGCTCATGAACGAGCTCGCGCACCGCTCGACGCCGGAGCTCATCGTCGAGGGCACGCTCGGCGTGCTCGCCGGCTCGCTCATCTCGGCCGTCCTCGGCGGGGTCTACCTCGCCGTGCTCGACCGCCGCTACCCCTCGGTCGACACGGGCGAGCGCGCGGCGCTCGACGCCGACGAGCAGCGCCGCCGCACCGACGCGGAGTAGCGGGCCTCCCTCAGCCTTCAGCCGCGAGCGCGTGCAGGCGCGAGATCGCCCGCAGGTACTTCTTGCGGTAGCCGCCGCCGAGCATCTCCTCGCTGAAGACGCGGTCGAGGCTCACCCCGCTCGCGCGCAGCGCGACCTGGGCGTCGTAGAGGCGGTCGACGAGCGCGACGAGCCGCAGCGCGTCGTTCTGGTCGGTCAGCACCCGCACGCCGCGGAGGCCGAGCGCCTTCACGCCGTCGACGAGGCCGACGTAGCGCGAGGGGTGCACGTGCGAGAGGTGCGCGATGAGCGCGTCGAAGTCGTCGAGCGCCACCGTGCCGCCGATGCGCTCGAGCTCAGCCGGGATGGCGTCGTCATCGGTGACGGGCGCGTGCCCCGAGACGTCGCGGTGCCGGTAGTCGTCGCCGTCGATCCGCATGATCTGGAAGCGGTCGGCGATCGCCTGGATCTCGCGCAGGAAGTCGGCGGCCGCGAAGCGGCCCTCGCCGAGCGCGTTCGGCGGCGTGTTGCTCGTCGCGGCGAGCTTCGTGCCGTTCGCGACGAGCTCGCCGAGCAGGCGCGTCATCACCATCGTGTCGCCCGGGTCGTCGAGCTCGAACTCGTCGATGCACACGATCGTCGAGCCCTGCAGCGCGCGCACCGTCTCGGCGTAGCCGAGCGCCCCGACGAGCGCGGTGTACTCGATGAAGGTGCCGAAGCGATTCGGCCCGGGCATCGACTTCCACAGGGCCGCGAGCAAGTGGGTCTTGCCGACGCCGAAGCCGCCGTCGAGGTAGATGCCGGGCTTGACCTCGGGCGCGCGGCGCTTGAAGAGGCCGCGCTTGGGCGACGTCCAGACGGTCGCGAGCTCGCGCATCCGCTCGAGCGCCTCGGACTGCGACGGATGCGCGGGGTCGGGCCGGTAGGAGTCGAACGTCGCGCCGTCGAACTGCGGCGGCGGCACGAGGCTCGCGACGATCTGCTCCGCGTCGGCCTGCGGCCGGCGATCGACGAGCGAGATCGGTGCGGACATGCGCGCTCCTTCATCGGCGCCGAGCGCCGCGGGGAAGATGGAGTGGGAGGATGGCGTTCTCCCATCGCAGAAGCCTACCGAGGGCGCGATCCGCCCTCGACGCCACGCCAGCCCCGCAGGAGGAGCATCCATGCCCGAGTCCGAGCCCCGCTTCGCCGAGTACGCCGCGCCCGAGCGGCTCGTGTCGACCGAGTGGGTGGCCGCGCACCTCGACGATCCGGACGTCGTGATCGTCGAGTCCGACGAGGACGTGCTCCTCTACGAGGTCGGCCACATCCCCGGCGCCGTGAAGATCGACTGGCACACCGAGCTCAACGACCCCGTGCTGCGCGACTACGTCTCGCCGGAGGAGTTCGCTCGCCTGCTGGGCTCGAAGGGCATCGGCCGCGACACGACCGTCGTCCTCTACGGCGACAAGGCGAACTGGTGGGCGACGTACGCGCTGTGGGTCTTCGCGCTCTACGGCCACGACAACGCCCGCATCATGGACGGCGGTCGCGACAAGTGGATCGCCGAGGGTCGCGAGCTCACGCGCGAGCCGTCGAGGCGACCCGCGGTCGACTACCCCGTCACGCCGCGCGACGACGCGACGCTGCGCGCCTTCCGCGACGACGTGCTGCAGCACCTCGGCAAGCCGCTCGTCGACGTGCGCAGCCCCGAGGAGTACTCGGGCGAGCGCACGACCGCCCCCGCGTACCCCGAGGAGGGGGCGCTCCGCGCGGGCCACATCCCGACCGCGGCGAGCGTGCCGTGGGGCAAGGCGGTCAACGAGGACGGCACGTTCCGCTCGCGCGAGGAGCTCGAGGCGATCTACCTCGACGGCGCGGACCTCCGCGACGCCGACGACGTCATCGCCTACTGCCGCATCGGCGAGCGCTCGAGCCACACGTGGTTCGTGCTGCAGCACCTGCTCGGCCTGCCGCGGGTGCGCAACTACGACGGCTCCTGGACCGAGTGGGGTTCGCTCGTCGGCGTGCCGATCGCGATCGGCGCCGAGCCCGGGGAGGTGCCGTCGCGATGAGCCTCACGCCTGCGCTCCAGGACGCGGTGGATGCGTTCCAGTCGATGGCCGAGCAGGACCGGCTGCAGCTGCTGCTCGAGTACGCCGACGACCTGCCGCCGCTGCCCGAGCGCTACGCCGACCACCCCGACCTCGGCGAGCGGGTCGCGGAATGCCAGTCGCCCGTCTTCCTCTTCGTCGAGGTCGACGAGCGCGTGCACGTGCACGCCACCGCGCCCGAGGAGGCGCCGACGACGCGCGGCTTCGCGTCGATCCTCGCGCAGGGGCTCGAGGGCGCGAGCGTCGACGAGGTGCTCGCCGTCCCCGCCGACATGCCGCGGCTGCTCGGCCTCGACCGCGCCGTCTCGCCGCTGCGGCTGCGCGGCATGGCGGGCATGCTCGGCCGCATCCAGCGGCAGGTGCGCGAGCAGTCCGCCGGCTGAGCCTGCCGCGGCCTCAGGCCCCCGCGCGGGCGAGCGTCTCGTCGAGCCACTCGCCCACCTCGCGCTCGTAGCGGGCGCGGTCGAGGTTCCACAGCTTCGTGTGCCGCGCCCGCGTCCACTCGCGGTAGTCGACGAGGTCCGGCCGCGCCTCCGCGAGCGAGCGCGACGCGTCCGGCGGCACGAAGCCGTCGTCGGCCGAGTGCAGCAGCAGGATCGGCTGCGAGAGCGCGTCGGCGTGCAGCACGTTGTCGAGCTCGTCGAAGTCGAGGCTGCGGCTCCCGCTCAGCAGCGAGGCGGGCGACTCGAGCAGCCGCACGGCGCTCGTGGCGAGCCACGCGGGCAGCTTCAGGAGCCCCACCTGCAGCAGGAGCGTCGGCCGCCACCCGACGACCGGCGAGTCGAGCACGACCGCCGCGATGCGCCGTCGGTGGCGGGAGCGCCGGGCGACCTGCAGGGCGATCTGCCCGCCCATCGACCAGCCCTGCAGCACGATCCGCCGCGCACCGCGCGCGACGGCGAGCCCGATCGCGTCGTCGACGTCGCGCCACTCGTCGAGCCCGAGCCGCAGCTTGCCGTCGCGGCTCGGCGGCGCCTCGGAGTCGTTGCGGTACGACACCGCCATGACGGGGATGCCGCGCGAGAGGTAGATCGACGCCGCGCGGATCGTCTCGTGCCGGGTGACGCCCCGGCCGTGCACCTGGATGCACCACGTCTCGGCCGCCGGGTCGCCCATGACCCAGGCCGGGGCGCCGCCGAGCTCGGTCGGCACGCTCACGTGCTCCACCGCATCCGTCACCTGGTCCGGCTCGCTCAGCACGTAGCCCGACCAGCGCGCCGACGAGACGCCCTCGAGGAGCGCTCGCCCCGCGTCGTCGACGGAGCGCACGACGCTCGCGGCGTCCTCCTCGACGACCGCGCCGAGCACGACGATGCGGTCGCCGACCCGCAGCGCGTACGTGCCCGGCAGCCCGGTGTCGAGCGTGCGGGCGAGCCGCACGCCGCGCTCCTCGAGCCCGAGCACCGCGACGTCATCCGCTTGGTCGCGCGGGAGCGTCACGAGCATCGAGGCGAGCACGGCGGAGGCGCCCGTCACGGCGAGCGCGGCGCCCGCGACGACCGCGCCGCCCGCGGCGAGGGCCACGCGGCCCGCTCGCCGGTCTCGGGCGGCGGCGCGCCTCGCCTGGTCGGTCACCCTCGAATCGTAGTCTTGCCGGGTGGATACGAGCAGTGCAGCACCCGGTGCGGAGCCCGAGGCCTTCCGCGCCGCGATCGACCAGCTGCGGCGCGCGGAGCTGCGCAGCGAGCTGTCGGTGCGCGAGATCCCGGCCCCCGGCCGCATCGCGCCGCACTCCTTCGCCATCGCGGCCGATGTCGGCGTGCCCGTCCACGGCCGCGACTCCGACATCGGCACCGGCCGCTTCATCCTCATGCACGACCCCGAGGAGCCCGAGGCGTGGGGCGGCGACTTCCGCATCGTGAGCTTCACGCAGGCGTCGCAGGACCCCGAGATCGGCATCGACCCGTTCCTCGCCGAGGTCACCTGGACCTACCTGCTCGAGGCCCTCGAGCAGCGGCACGCCGAGTACCACTCCGAGTCGGGCACCGCGACGAAGATCCTCTCGAGCGGCTTCGGCGAGCTCGCTGCGCAGGGCGACGGCGCGCAGATCGAGCTGCGCGCCTCGTGGACGCCGACGGGTCGCGACTTCGGCGCGCACCTCACCGCCTGGACCGACCTGCTGTGCGCGATCGCCGGCCTCCCCGTGCAGCCCGGCGCCGCCGGCCTCGACGCCCACAGGCGATCGCGTGGCTGACGCGGCCGAGCCCGAGACCGAGGCGCCGCAGCTGCCGCACGCGGTGGCGCAGGGCCCGTTCGACGTCATCGTCGACGCGGATGCGCTGCGGCGCGCGGCAGATCGGCTCGCGGCGGGCACGGGGCCGGTCGCCGTCGACGCCGAGCGGGCGAACGGCTTCCGCTACAGCTCGCGCGCCTACCTCGTGCAGCTGCACCGGCGCGGGAGCGGCACCGTGCTCATCGACCCGATCGCGGTCGACGACCTCTCCCCCGTGCAGGAGGCGATCGGCGCCGAGGAGTGGATCATCCACGCCGCGAGCCAGGACCTCCCGTGCCTGCGCGAGATCGGGCTCGAGCCCGCGACCCTCTTCGACACCGAGCTCGGCGCCCGGCTCGCCGGCTTCGAGCGCGTCGGCCTCGCCGCCGTGACCGAGCGCCTCGTCGGCCTGCGGCTGCGCAAGGAGCACGGCGCGAGCGACTGGTCGACGCGGCCCATCCCGCAGTCGTGGCTCGAGTACGCCGCGCTCGACGTCGAGGTGCTCCCGGATGCGCGCGACGCGCTCGCGGCGGAGCTCGAGTCGCAGGGCAAGCGGGAGATCGCCGAGCAGGAGTTCGCCTACGCCCTCGAGCGGCGCCCCAAGCCGCCCGCGGCGGAGCCGTGGCGACGGCTCTCGGGCCTCCACACCATCCGCGACCGCCGCCAGCTCGCCGTCGCGCGCGAGCTGTGGCTCGCTCGCGACGCGCTCGCGCGCGAGACCGACACCGCGCCCGGCCGGCTCGTGCCCGACCGCTCGCTGCTCGTCGCCGCGACCGCCGGCATCGACGCGAAGCAGCGCCTCGCCGCGCGCAAGGACTTCACCGGCCGCGCGAGCCGGGCGGAGCTCGACCGCTGGTGGAGGGCGATCGAGGCGGGCCGCTCGAGTGACGACCTGCCGGC
The DNA here is from genome assembly GCF_000425105.1 of Agrococcus lahaulensis DSM 17612. Lineage (GTDB taxonomy): Bacteria > Actinomycetota > Actinomycetes > Actinomycetales > Microbacteriaceae > Agrococcus > Agrococcus lahaulensis. The sequence continues at coordinate 28,610 of NZ_AULD01000001.1, read as the reverse complement.
GCTGCGCGTCAAGAGCGACGAGCCGCCGCCTCCGCGCTTCTGGCGGCAGCGCCGGCCCGAGGCCGACGCCCGGCTCAAGGCAGCGCGCGCCGTGCTGCAGCAGGTGTCGGAGGAGCTCGACATCCCGGCGGAGAACGTGCTCATGCCCGACACGCTGCGGCGCATCGCGTGGGACCCCATCGAGCCGACCGTCGAGGCCATCGGCGCCGCCCTCCGGGAACGCGATGCGAGGCCGTGGCAGGTTGCGGCGACCGCACAGAGGATCGCGGCGGCCTTTGTAGAGGCCGACCAAGCGCCCGCCGAGGCGCCGGAGGGCGAGTCGTAGGAAGCGGCAACCGCCGCGCGGCCCGCGGCGCGGGCTTCCTACACTGATGCCGCAACCACCCAACCAGGAGGCACAGTGGCCAACGACGACGTCGTGTTCGTGGACGGCGTCCGCACCCCATTCGGGCGCGCGGGCGAGAAGGGCATGTACTGGCAGACGCGAGCGGATGACCTCGCGGTGAAGGCGCTCACGGGACTCCTCGAGCGCAACCCGAGCCTGCCGCTCGACCGGGTCGACGACGTGGCGATCGCCGCGACGACCCAGACCGGCGACCAGGGCCTCACGCTCGGCCGCACGGTCGGCATGCTCGCCGGCCTCCCCGTCACCGTGCCGGGCTACGCGCTCGACCGCATGTGCGCTGGTGCGATGACCGCCGTGACGACCGTCGCGGGCGGCATCGCCTTCGGCGCCTACGACGTCGCGATCGCCGGCGGCGTCGAGCACATGGGGCACCACCCGATGGGCCTCGACGCCGACCCGAACCCGCGCTTCGTCTCCGAGAAGCTCGTCTCGATGGACGCGCTCAACATGGGCAAGACCGCCGAGCGCATCCACGACCGGTACCCGCACCTGACGAAGGAGCGCTCGGACCGCTACGCGATGGCGTCGCAGCAGAAGTACGCCGCCGCGCTCGCGGCCGGCCACATCACGCCCGACCTCATCCCGGTCGCGACCCAGACCCCCGAGGGCTGGGGCCTCGCGACCGCCGACGAGGCGCCGCGCCCCGAGACGACCATGGAGGGCCTCGCGGGCCTGAAGACCCCGTTCCGGGACCACGGGCGCGTGACCGCCGGGAACGCATCCGGCCTCAACGACGGCGCGACGATGTCGATCGTGGCGTCGGCCTCCGCCGCGAAGGAGCTCGGCCTCTCGACGAAGATGCGGATGGTCTCGTTCGCGTTCGCGGGCGTCGACCCCGACATCATGGGCATCGGCCCGGTGCCCTCGACCGAGAAGGCGCTCCGCAAGGCAGGCCTCTCGATCGACGACATCGGCCTGTTCGAGCTCAACGAGGCGTTCGCCGTGCAGGTGCTCGCGTTCACCGACCACTTCGGCATCGCCGACGACGACCCGCGCGTGAACCCGTGGGGCGGCGCGATCGCCATCGGCCACCCGCTCGCCTCCTCGGGCGTGCGCCTCATGCTGCAGCTCGCGCGCCAGTTCGAGCAGCGCCCCGACGTGCGCTACGGCGTCACCGCGATGTGCGTGGGCCTCGGCCAGGGCGGCACCGTCATCTGGGAGAACCCGCACCACAAGCGCTACGGGAAGGCCAGCTGATGGCGATCCGCGACGAGTTCCCGCGCCTCGCGTCCGCGGCGTTCGACGAGGTCGTCACGCACAGCCACGTGCGCGACGTCCGCCTCGGCTCGGGCCGCACGCTCGCGCTCGTGACGCTCGACAACGGGCGCGACCACACGCGCCCGTCGACGCTCGGCCCCGAGACCCTCTTCGAGCTCGGCGACGTGCTCGAGGCGCAGCGCGCCCGCGGCGCGGCCGGCGAGATCGACGCGATCGCCGTGACGGGGAAGCCCTACTTCCTCGCCGCGGGCGTCGACCTCTCGAACGTCGCCGACATCCCCGACCGGGCGACCGCGGCCGAGCTGCCGCGCCTCGGCCACCGGGTGCTCGGGCTCCTGCACGAGGCCCCGGTGCCGACGTTCGTGTTCATCAACGGGCTCGCGCTCGGCGGCGGGCTCGAGATCGGCCTCAACGCCGACTACCGCACGATCAACGCGGCGGCCCCCGCGGTCGCGCTCCCGGAGGTCTTCCTCGGCCTCATCCCCGGCTGGGGCGGCGCGACGATTCTGCCGAACCTCATCGGCATCGAGAGCGCCCTCAAGGTCGTCATCGAGAACCCGCTCAAGCAGAACCGGATGCTGAAGCCCGCGGAGGCGTTCGAGCTCGGCATCGCCGACGCGATGTTCGGCCCGGCGACGTTCCTCGAGTCGTCCCTGCGATGGGCCGACGAGGTGCTCGGCGGCAAGAAGGTCGAGCGGCGCCACGTCCCCGGCACGATCGAGCGCACCGTCAAGTGGCCCGTCGCGATCCGCATCGCGCGCGAGTCGCTGCAGAAGCGCATCGGCACCGTGCCGGCCGCGCCGTACCGCGCGCTCGAGCTGCTCGAGCTCGCGCGCAAGAACGACCGCAAGGCGGGCTTCGCGGCTGAGGACGCGGCGATCACCGACCTCGCCTCGGGCGACCAGTTCGTCGCGTCGATCTACGCGTTCAACCTCGTGCAGAAGCGCGCGAAGCGCCCCGCGGGCGCGCCCGACAAGGAGCTCGCGAAGAGGGTGTCGAAGGTCGGCATCATCGGCGCCGGCCTCATGGCGAGCCAGTTCGCGCTCCTCTTCGTGCGCCGCCTGCAGGTGCCCGTCGTCATCACCGATCTCGACCAGTCGCGCGTCGACAAGGCGCTCGAGGGGATCCGGGGCGAGATCGACAAGCTCGCCGACAAGGGCCGCATCTCGAGCGACGAGCAGCAGCGCCTCCGCGCGCTCGTGAGCGGCACGGTCGACAAGGCCGACTTCGCGGACTGCGACTGGGTCATCGAGGCCGTCTTCGAGGAGCTCGCCGTCAAGCAGCAGGTCTTCGCCGAGGTCGAGCCGCACCTGTCGGAGACGGCCGTCATCGCGACGAACACCTCGAGCCTCTCGGTCGAGCAGATCGGTGCGAAGCTCGCGCACCCCGAGCGCCTCGTGGGCTTCCACTTCTTCAACCCCGTCGCCGTCATGCCGCTCATCGAGGTCGTGAAGACCCCGCAGACGGACGACGCGACGCTCGCGACCGCGATGCGGGTCGCGAAGGACCTGAAGAAGAACGCCGTCATCACGCGCGACACCCCCGGGTTCGTCGTCAACCGCGTGCTCGCGAAGCTGCTCGGCGAGGCGATGCACGCGGTCGAGCAGGGCACGCCGTTCGAGTCGGTCGTCGAGGCGCAGCAGGCGTTCGGCTTCCCCATGGACCCGTTCGTGCTGCTCGACCTCGTCGGCCTCAAGGTCGGCGCCCACGTGCTCGACACGCATCACGGCGCCTTCCCCGACCGCTTCTTCGAGTCGAAGGCGCTCCACGAGCTCGCCGAGCAGGGCGTCCTGCTCGAGAAGGACTCGAAGGGCGAGGTCAAGGGCATCGACAAGCGCGCGCGGAAGATCGTCGCGAAGCACACGCCGAAGGGCGCCGTGCCGCTCTCGGTCGAGGAGCTGCGCCTGCGGATCGAGGACGGCCTCGCCGACGAGATCAAGCGCATGCTCGACGATCGCGTCGTCGAGGCGGCCGAGGACATCGACCTCTGCATGATCCTCGGCGCGGGCTGGCCGTTCCAGATGGGCGGCATCACGCCCTACCTCGACCGCGTCGGCGCTTCCGAGCGCGTCTTCGGCGGCACGTTCCACGAGCCGAGGATCGAGGGCGTCAAGGCCTGAGCGGCACCGTCGGGCAGACTGGCGGGATGCACCCCGCGCACATCGATGCCCTCGCTCGTGACCTCGCGACAGCGAGCCTCACGAGCGAGGGCATCCGCGCGCTCGTGGGCGCCGGCGCCGAGGCCGCGCTCGCCCGCGCGGTCGCGGCGCCGGCCCGCCGGGCGGCGCTGCGCTCCCCCGGAGCCCGCTCGACGCTGCTGCGGGCGCTCGTGCTCGGCGATGCCGTCCCGGCGGACGAGCTCGCGGATGCGCTCCCGTCGCTCGGCGTCGACGGCGCGGTCGCGCTCGGCATCGTCGCGCTCGACGGCGACGCGGCCCGTCCCCTCGTCGCGATCCGCCCCTGCGCCTTCCGCGACGCGCTCGGCGAGGGCGAGTGGTGGATCGCGAGCGACCTCGACGAGCTCGCCGGCGTCGCGCCGCTCCGCCCCGACCACGTCCTCGGCATCGGCGGCGCCGCGCGCACGCTCGCCGCGCTCCTGCCGCCGGCGGATGCGCCCGTCGGAGCCGCGCTCGACCTCGGCACGGGTTGCGGCGTCATCGCGCTGCACCTGAGGCGCTTCGCCGACCGCGTCGTCGCGACCGACGTCTCCGAGCGCGCGCTGCGCTTCGCCGCGCTCAACGCCCGGCTCAACGGCGTCGACGGCATCGAGACCCGGCTCGGCTCGCTCTTCGAGCCCGTCGCCGGCGAGCGCTTCGACCTCATCGCGTCGAACCCGCCCTTCGTCATCACCCCGCGCGAGCCGGGCGTGCCCGCCTTCGAGTACCGCGACGGCGGGCGCACGGGCGACGCGCTCATGGGCGAGGTCGTCGCCGGCCTCGCCGAGCACCTGACCGCGCGCGGCGAGGCGAGGCTGCTCGGCAACTGGGAGTCCATCGCCGGCGCCGACGGCCTCGACCGAGCCGGCGCCTGGGCGAGCGACGGGCTCGACGTGTGGGCGATCGAGCGCGAGTCGCTCGACCCGGTGCGCTACGCCGAGCTGTGGCTCCGCGACGGCGGCACGCTGCCCCGCGACGCCGACTTCCCGCGCCTCGCCGGCGCGTGGCTCGACGACTTCGAGGCCAGGGGCGTGACGGCGATCGGCATGGGCTGGATCGCCGCTCGCGCGAGCGGCGGCGGGCGCCCGCCCCTCCGGCGGCTCGAGCGCGTCGGCCAGGCCGTCGCTCTCGAGCACGTCGGCGCCCACCTCCGATCGGCGCTCGACGACGCGGCATGGCTCGCGGGCATCGACGACGACGCCCTCCGCGAGACCGTGCTCGTCGCCCCGCCCGACGTCACCGAGGCCCGGCACCAGCTGCCGGGCGCCGCAGGTCCCAACGTCATCGAGCTGCGGCAGGGCGGCGGACTCGGGCGCTCGCTCCCGGTCGACACCGCGCTCGCGGCGCTCGTGGGAGCGAGCGACGGCGAGCTGCCGGTCGGCACGCTGCTCGCGGCCATCGCGGGCCTGCTCGAGGTCGACGAGGCCGTGCTCGCCGCCGACCTGTTGCCGCGCGTGCGGGAGCTCGTGCTGACCGGCTTCCTCCACCGGCGCCGCGACTGACTCGGCCGCCCTCCCCGCCTCTGGCCCGCGCGGCGGGCCGAGGCGGAGCCGCTCAGCGCGCGAGGCGAGCCGCGACCGCGCCGGGTACGTGCTCGGCGACGTCGAGCGCGGTGATCGGCCGCCCGTCCGCGACGGCGGCCGCGGCCGCCTCCCCGTGGAGCGCGACCGCGAGGGCGGCGATCGACGCGAGCGCCGCGGGCTCCCGCGCAGCGCCGGCGTTCGCCGCGACGAGCGCGCCGAGCATGCCTGCCAGCACGTCGCCCGTGCCGGCGGTCGCGAGGCGATGCGTCGCCGCCTCGATCCTCGTCGTGGGGCCGCCCGGCTCGACGACGTGCGTCGCGGAGCCCTTCGCGACCACGACGGCGTCGAGCGCTGCGGCGGCGGCCGCGGCGCGCATCCGCCCGTCTGCATCGACCGGCGCTCCGAGCTGTTCGAGGATGCGCTCGAGCTCGCGACCGTGCGGCGTGACGACCACGGGGCCGGCATGGCCGGGCACGAGGTCGAGCGCGCCCGCGTCGACGACGCTCGGCGATCCTGCGCCGAGCGCCTCGAGCAGCAGCGAGCGGAGCCGAGGGTCGCGCTCCCGCGCGTCCTGCCCCGACCCGAGCAGCCACGCGTCGACGCCCTCGGCCGGGTCGTCGAGGGCGTGGCAGACGGTCTCGGGCCGCCTCGCGAGCACGAGGTCCTGCACGCGCCGCGGCGCCCACAGGCGCACCATGCCGATCCCGGTGCGCCACGCGGCCTCGACGCCGAGCACCGCAGCCCCCGGGTAGCGCTCGGAGCCGGTGACGACGCCGAGCACGCCCATCGACCGCTTGTCGTCGTCGGCACCGGGTGAGCGCAGCCATCGCATGCCGCCACCCTACGGCGCACGTCCTCGAGAGCCGCCGGACCGCGCTCGCTCACCAGAGCGCGTCGACGCCGTGGCCGTGCGCGAGCAGCACGCCGAGCAGCTGCACGCCCGGCGCGCGGCCGGCGGCGCGCACGATCGCGTCGGCCCAGGCGAGGTCGTCGGGGGTCGCGCGTGCGGAGCCCGGCCGCTCGAGCACGACCGCGATGTGCGTCGCGACCTCGGCGACGCCGGTGAGGAGCGCGCTGAGCGTGGCGCCCGTCTCGGCGTCGGGCGAGACGGGCGCTCCCTCGATCTGCGGCAGGAGCGGCAGCTGGCGCCGCTCGTCGTCGAGGAGCAGCAGCCACATGCGGCGCGCGACGCCGCACTCGATGAGCGTCGTCGCGCGATCGAGGAGCGCGTCGTCGTCGAGGATCGGCAGATCGCCGAGCTCGAGCAGGCGTTCGGTCGTGAGGTCGTCCATGGCGGCAGGGAATCGCATCCGGGGCCGCTTCCGCGCGGCGAGGCGGCCTGCCTGTGGAGAGCGTCAGTCGGTGATAGAGCCTTGCCGCCGCGCGTCGGCCGCGTCGTCCGCGTCGATGACGAGCGGCCGGTCCTCCGGCAGCGGCCGCGCGACCGGTACGCGGCCGGTGCCGAGCACCTGCTGGATGACGTTCCGCGCGATGGTCTGCGCCGAGAGCCCCACCTCCTCGAGGATCTCCGAGCGCTCCGCGTGGTCGATGAACGCGTCCGGGAGCCCGAGCTCGTCGACCGGCGTGTCGACGCCCGCGGCACGCAGGTCCTGACGCACGCGCGTGCCGATGCCGCCGACGCGCACGCCGTCCTCGAGCGTGATGACGATGCGGTGGTCGCGCGCGAGCTCGACGATCGACGGCGCGACGGGCACGACCCAGCGCGGGTCGACGACCGTCACGCCGATGCCCTGCGCCTGCACGCGCTGCGCGACGTCCATCGCGAGGTGCGCGAACGAGCCGATCGCGATGATGAGCACGTCGCGGTGCGGAGCCTCGAGCAGCACGTCGACGCCATCGGCGGTGCGGCGCACCGCCTCGATCTCGTTGGGCACCGAGCCCTTGGGGTAGCGGATGACCGTGGGCGCGTCCTGCACCGCGACGGCCTCGCGCAGCTCCTCCTGCAGCCGCGCGGCGTCACGCGGCGCGGCGAGCCGGATGCCGGGCACGAACTGCAGCAGCGCGAGGTCCCACATGCCGTGGTGGCTCGGGCCGTCGGGGCCCGTCACGCCCGCCCGGTCGAGCACGAACGTCACGCCCGCCTTGTGCAGCGCGACGTCCATGAGCACCTGGTCGAACGCTCGGTTGACGAACGTCGCGTAGATCGCGACCACGGGGTGCAGCCCGCCGTACGCGAGACCGGCCGCGGTCGTGACGGCGTGCTGCTCGGCGATGCCGACGTCGAGCACGCGCGAGGCGTCGTAAGCGGCGAGCCGGTCGAGGCCCGTCGGGCGCAGCATCGCCGCGGTGATGCCGACGATGCGGTCGTCCTGCTTCGCGAGCGAGACGAGCTCGTCGGCGAACACCGAGGTCCACGCGGGACGCCCCGCGCTCGAGAGCGGCTCCCCCGTCTCCGGATCGATCTGCCCGACGGCGTGGAACTGGTCGGCCTCGTCGCGGATGGCCGGATCGAAGCCCTGCCCCTTCTGCGTGATGACGTGCACGATGACGGGCGCGCCGAAGTCGCGCGCTTGCGTGAGCGCCTCCTCGAGCGCCTCGAGGTCGTGCCCGTCGATCGGCCCGAGGTACTTGATGTCGAGGTTCGAGTAGAGCGCCTCGTTGTTGACGAATCGCGTGAGGAAGCCGTGCGTCGCGCCGCGCACGCCGCGGTAGACCGCGCGGCCCGGTCGGCCGAGCTTCGCGAAGGCGCGCTCGCTCGAGGTGCGGAGGCTCGCGTACGAGCGGCGCGTGCGGACGCCGTTGAGGAACCGCGCCATGCCGCCGATCGTCGGCGCGTAGGAGCGGCCGTTGTCGTTCACGACGATGACGAGCCGGCGGCTGTTGTCGTCGGAGATGTTGTTGAGCGCCTCCCACGTCATGCCGCCCGTGAGCGCGCCATCGCCGACGACGGCGACGACCGCGCGGTCGTGCTGGCCCGTGATGTCGAACGCCCGGCTGATGCCGTCGGCCCAGGAGAGGGACGAGGATGCGTGGCTCGACTCGACGATGTCGTGCTCGCTCTCGGCGCGCTGCGGGTAGCCCGCGAGGCCGCCCTTCTGCCGCAGCCGCGAGAAGTCCTGCCGACCGGTGAGGAGCTTGTGCACGTACGACTGGTGCCCGGTGTCGAAGACGAAGGCGTCGCGCGGCGAGTCGAAGACGCGGTGCATCGCCATCGTGAGCTCGACGACCCCGAGGTTGGGGCCGAGGTGGCCACCCGTGCGCGCGACCTCGCGGATGAGGAACGCGCGGATCTCGCCCGCCAGCTCGGTCAGCTCGGTCTGCGAGAGCCGGTCGAGGTCGCGCGGGCCGTGGATCTGATCGAGGAGCGCCATAGTCCCCCAATGCTACCGAGCGACATGGGGAAGGCCCCCACCCGAGGCTGGGGGCCTTCCATGCGTCGCCGCTCGATCAGACGAGCGAGCGCAGCACGTACTGCAGGATGCCGCCGTTGCGGTAGTAGTCCGCCTCGCCCGGCGTGTCGATGCGGACGACCGCGTCGAACTCGACCGTCTGCTTGCCCTCGGGGCTGTGCTCGCTCGGCTCGGCGGTGACGCGCACGGTCTTCGGCGTGCGGCCCTCGTTGAGCTCCGTGAGGCCCGAGATCGAGATGACCTCCGTGCCGTCGAGGCCGAGGCTCTCCCAGCTCTCGCCCTCGGGGAACTGCAGCGGCACGACGCCCATGCCGATGAGGTTGGAGCGGTGGATGCGCTCGAACGACTCGGTGATGACCGCCTTGACGCCCAGGAGGTTCGTGCCCTTCGCGGCCCAGTCGCGGCTCGAGCCCGAGCCGTACTCCTTGCCGCCGAGCACGACGAGCGGGATGCCCTGCTCCTGGTAGTGCTGCGAGGCGTCGTAGATGAAGGCCTGCTCGCCGTCGGGCGTCGTGAAGTCGCGGGTGTAGCCGCCCTCCACGCCGTCGAGCAGCAGGTTCTTCAGGCGGATGTTCGCGAACGTGCCGCGGATCATCACCTCGTGGTTGCCGCGGCGCGAGCCGTAGGAGTTGAAGTCCTTGCGGTCGACGCCGTGCTCGGTGAGGTACTTGCCCGCGGGGCTGTCTACCTTGATGCTGCCGGCCGGCGAGATGTGGTCGGTCGTGACCGAGTCGCCGAGCTTCGCGAGCACGCGGGCGCCCGTGATGTCCTCGACGGGCGTGAGCTCCATCGTCATGCCCTCGAAGTACGGGGGCTTCCGCACGTAGGTCGACTGCTCGTCCCACTCGAAGACGTCGCCGTCGGGCGTCGGCAGGCTGCGCCAGCGCTCGTCGCCGTCGAAGACGGCCGCGTACTGCTTCGTGAACATCTCGGTGTCGATCGACGAGTCGATCGTCTGCTGCACCTCGTCGGCCGAGGGCCAGATGTCGGCGAGGAAGACGTCCTGGCCGTCCTTGCCCTTGCCGAGCGGCTGGGTCTCGAAGTCGAAGTCCATGGTGCCGGCGAGCGAGTACGCGATCACGAGCGGCGGCGACGCGAGGTAGTTCATCTTGACGTCGGGGTTGATGCGGCCCTCGAAGTTGCGGTTGCCGGAGAGCACGGCGGTCACCGCGAGGTCGTGCTCGTTGACGGCGGCCGAGACCTCGTCGATGAGCGGGCCCGAGTTGCCGATGCACGTCGTGCAGCCGTAGCCGACGGTGTAGAAGCCCAGCTCGTCGAGGTCCTTCGTGAGGCCCGACTTGTCGTAGTAGTCGGTGACGACCTTCGATCCGGGCGCGAGCGTCGTCTTGACCCACGGCTTCGCCTTGAGCCCCTTCTCGACCGCCTTGCGGGCGAGCAGGCCGGCCGCGAGCATGACCGAGGGGTTCGACGTGTTCGTGCACGAGGTGATCGCCGCGATCGTGACGGCGCCGTTGTCGAGCGTGTACGTCTCGCCGTCGGGCGTCGAGACCGTGACCGGCTTCGAGAACTCGACCGGGCCTCCGCCGTTGATGTGCACCTCGCGGGTGTCCTCGTCCTCCTCGCCGGGCACGTTGCCGGGGTCGGACGCCGGGAACGAGTGCTTCGCGATCAGGTCGGCCGTCTCGTGCGTCGTCGACGGCGACGCGTAGTGCACGATGTCCTGCGCGAACTGCTCCTTCGCGCGCGTGAGCTCGATGCGGTCCTGCGGGCGCTTCGGGCCGGCGATCGACGGCACGACGGTGCCGAGGTCGAGCTCCATGTACTCGGAGAAGACCGGCTCGACCGACGGGTCGTGCCACAGGCCCTGCTCCTTCGAGTAGGCCTCGACGAGCGCGATCTGCTGCTCGTCGCGACCGGTGAAGCGCAGGTAGTCGAGCGTGACGTCGTCGATCGGGAAGATCGCGGCGGTCGAGCCGAACTCGGGGCTCATGTTGCCGATCGTGGCGCGGTTGGCGAGCGGCACGGCGCCGACGCCCGTGCCGTAGAACTCGACGAACTTGCCGACGACCCCGTGCTGGCGCAGCATGTCGGTGATCGTGAGCACGACGTCGGTCGCGGTGACGCCCGTGGCGATCTCGCCCGTGAGCTTGAAGCCGACGACGCGCGGGATGAGCATCGAGACGGGCTGGCCGAGCATCGCGGCCTCGGCCTCGATGCCGCCCACGCCCCAGCCGAGCACACCGAGGCCGTTGACCATCGTCGTGTGCGAGTCGGTGCCGACGACGGTGTCGGGGTATGCGGTGAGCTCGCCGTCGAAGGTGCGCGAGTAGGTGACCTTCGCGAGGTTCTCGATGTTCACCTGGTGGACGATGCCCGTGCCCGGGGGGACGACCTTGAAGTCCTGGAACGCCGTCTGGCCCCAGCGGAGGAACTGGTAGCGCTCGCCGTTGCGCTGGTACTCGATCTCGACGTTGCGCTCGAACGCGTCCGCGGTGCCGAAGAGGTCGGCGATGACGGAGTGGTCGATGACGAGCTCGGCGGGCGCGAGCGGGTTGATCTTCGTCGGGTCGCCGCCGAGTTCGGCGACGGCCTCGCGCATCGTGGCCAGGTCGACGATGCAGGGCACGCCGGTGAAGTCCTGCATCACGACGCGAGCCGGCGTGAACTGGATCTCGACGTTCGGCTCGGCGGTCGCGTCCCACGACCCGAGCGCCTCGATCTGGCTGCGCGTGACGTTCTTGCCGTCCTCCGTGCGGAGCAGGTTCTCGAGCAGCACCTTGAGGCTGAACGGCAGGCGCTCGTGGCCCGCGACCTTGTCGATCCGGTAGAACGCGTAGTCGGTGCCGCCGACCGACAGCGATGCCTTGCTGTCGAAGCTGTTCGGGTTCGCCATCGTGACTCCTCCTGGGTCTCACGGGTTGCGCTGGCTGCGCGTGAAGTCTATGCCTGCGCCCTCGCCCGGAGGTGGGCGGACGCAAAATATCTTGACGTCAAGATATCTTAGCGCGGCTCCCCGTCGGCCGCATCCGCGGGTGTGTCGAGCACGGCGCGGACCATGAGCCACGTCACCCAGAGCGCCGCGAGGTAGAGCGGCACGCCCATGAGCAGCTTCGTCGCGGCGAGCGCCTCGACCGCGCCCGCGAGGTACATCGGCACCTGCACCGCGAGCCGAGCGCCGATGACGACGAGCCACAGCATCGTCGCGCGCCACGCGACGGCGCGCTTCGCGCGCTCGGTGCGCCACGCGTGCGGCTTCGCCGTGAGTGCGCCCGCGACGATCCCGACGAGGGGTCGGCGCGCGAGCATCGACACGACGATCACGAGGATGACGACGGTGTTCACCGTGAAGCCCCAGAGGAAGTTGTCCTCCCCCTGGCCGGTGATGAGCGCGATCGCCGCCGAGATGCCGACCCCGATGAGGCCCGCGAAGGCGAGCACGGGCTGGCCCTTCTGCAGCACGCGCCAGGCGACGAAGGCGACGGATGCGACGAGCGGCACGAGCACCGAGACGAGCACGTCCTTCGTCGTCGCGTAGAGCACGAGGAAGAGGACGCCGGGCAGGAGCGACTCGACGAGTCCGCGCGCGCCGCCCATCGCGTCGAGCAGCGCGCCGGCGCTCGGCTTCGCCGCCGGGTCGAGGTGGCCGAGCTTCGAGCCGCGTATGGCCGCCCCGACCTGCTCGGAGAAGGATGCGTCGGCGGGCTCGGCCTCGTCGGCGGGTCCGGCCTGCTCCGCGGGCACCGTCAGACGGCCTTCGGCGCGCTGAGCGGGATGAGCTCGCGCGGCGGCATGGGCTGCGCGCCGCGGCACACCACGGTCGAGCGGAACAGCTCGAACGCCTTCGCCGCCTCGTCGTCGTCGAGCGCCGCCTTGCCGCCGATGAGGCCCTGCAGCATCCAGCGCGGGCCGTCGACCCCGACGATGCGCACCGCGCGCGGCGCGCCGTCGGGCCCGACCGCGAGCCGAGCGCGGAGCTCGGGACCGAGCAGCCCCTCCGCCTCCTCGACCGCGGCGCCCTGGCGCTCGAGCTGCGCGCGCAGCACCTGCCGCACCGGGAGCCAGATGCCCTCGCTGCGCGGTGCGGCGAACGGCTGCAGCTGCACGGTCGAGCCCTCGTGCTCGAGCGTCACCGCGACGATCCGCTTCGTCTTCTCCTCGACCTCGAGCCGCATCTGCATGCCGGGGCGCGGGACGATGCGGAGGCCGCCGAGGTCGACGTAGGGGCGCACCGGCGCCTCGGCCTCGTCGAGCGGACCCGCCACGGCGCGGTCCTCGGGGGCCGTCTTCTCGACGACCGCCTCCTCCTCGATCGGCTGCTCGTCGGCGCTGTCGGTCGTGTCGGTCATCGTGCGATCCCCTCTTGGACTGCGCTGAGCCCGGTCGATCCGTGCCCGCGCTCCCCTCGGTCGGAGCCCGGCAGTCGCTCGACCTCGATGAAGCGCACGCGCTCGACGCGCTGCACCACGAGCTGAGCGATGCGGTCCCCGACCTCGATGCGGTGCGGCTCCGTGCCGGTGTTGAGCAGGTTGACCTTGATCTCACCGCGGTAGCCCGCGTCGACGGTGCCGGGCGCGTTGACGATCGTGATGCCGTGCTTCGCGGCGAGCCCGCTGCGCGGATGCACGAACGCGGCGTAGCCGTCGGGCAGCGCGATCGCGACACCCGAGCCGACGAGCGATCGCTCGCCGGGGCCGAGCGTCACCGCCTCGGCCGCGTGGAGATCCGCGCCGGCGTCTCCGGGGTGCGCGTATGCGGGCACCGGCGACCCGGTGATGAGGACTTCGACCTGCTCCATCGCACTCGAGGCTAGCCGAGCGGGAGCCGGCCGGAGAACCGAGGCCGCGGATCGCGAGAGGATGGGGGCATGGAAACCGCCCCCTCGTACCGCGAGCGGCTCGTGCCGCCGTGGTGGCTCCCGCTCGTGCTGCTGCTCATCGTCCCCGCGGTGCTGCTCGTCTTCCTGCCCGTCAACCTGCAGGTCGGCGTCGCGATCGCGATCGTGCTCTACGTCGCCGTCGTGGCGCTGCTCTGGCTCGGCGCGCCCGTCGTCGCCGTCGAGGGAGCCGAGCTGCGCGCCGGTCGCGCGCGCATCCCGGTCGCCCAGCTCGGCGCAGCGGCGGTGCTCCGCGGCGACGACGCACAATCTGCGCTCCGCGCGGGGTGGAACCCGGCGGATCACCACGTCGTCTCGCCGTGGACGCGCGCGCTCGTGCGCGCCGTCGTCGAGGACCCGGAGGACCCGACGCCGGCGTGGCTCATCAGCTCGCGGCGACCGGAGGCGCTCGCCGCGGCGATCGAGGCGGCGCGCTAGCTCAAGCGCACTCGCGGCAGATCGGGCCGAGCTTCGACTCGTGGTCGAACTGCAGGCGGTGCTTCACGAGGAAGCAGCTGACGCACGTGAACTCGTCCTCCTGGGGCGGGAGCACGACGACGTCGAGCTCGACGTCTGCGAGGTCGGCGGCCGAGAGATCGAAGCTGCCGGGGTTGTCGGCATCCTCGTCCGTGGAGACGCTCTTCGCAGGCACACGCTCCTTGAGCGCCTCGATCGACTCGCTCTCGTCGTCGGTCTTGCGGGGGGCGTCGTAATCGGTGGCCATGCGGCAGTCCTTCGAGGGGTTCGGGGTCGGCGTCGGCGCACATTCTGCACGAAACAGGACACCGGAGCAAATCAGATATCAGGTGACGGCTCCGCGACTGCGCCCGTGCGGAGCGGCAGGCGCTGCCTGCACCCGACGGAACGCGCGGCGCGCCCGCACCATTCCCGAGCGGACCGTGCGACGCGTGGGATGCTGACGCGACCCGACACCGGCAAGGAAGGACCGACGAATCATGCAGCAGCTGAGCGTCATCGGCATCGAGGACGAGGTGCTCATCCTCGAGTCCGAGTCGGGTGAGCGCTTCCGCGTGCCCGTCGCCGACCTCCCGGAGCACCGCAAGCCCGCGGCGGCCGTGCCGCACCGCGAGCGCAAGGCCACGCCCCGCGAGATCCAGGCCCTCATCCGCGGTGGCATGACGGCCGAGCAGGTCGCCTCCTCCACCGGCGAGGAGCTCGCGTACGTCGAGCGCTTCGAGGGCCCCGTGCTCGCCGAGCGCTCCCACATGCTCGACTCCGCCCTCTCGATCCCGGTCGCGACGGGCGACATCGATCCGCTCGCGGGCGAGACGGCGTTCGGCGCCGCGATCGGCGAGCGCCTCGACGACCTGCGGGCGATCGAGCGCTCGTGGGCGGCGTGGAAGGACGCCGACGGCGGCGCTTGGACCATCCGCCTCCGCTTCACGACCGAGGGGATCCAGCACGAGGCGCTCTGGGGCTACGAGCCCAAGAAGGCCACCCTGACCCCGCGCGGCAAGGAGGCCACGTCGCTCAGCCAGTCGAGCGACGCGACGAGCGTGCTCGTGCCGCGGCTGCGTGCGATCGACCGGCAGTCGCGTCCCACGACCCCCGACGCCGCGGCGACCGCTCCCGCCGACTCGGCCGAGGCACCGACCGAGCAGCCGGCCGCCCCGCCCATCTCGCAGCGCGCCGCGACGCACGACACGGGCCGACACGACGCCGCTCGGCACGACACGGGCCGGTTCGACTCGGACGCCTTCCGCATCCAGCGGGGCGCGCAGCGCTCGGCGCCGAGCCCGGTCGAGCCGGGCGTCGGGCTCGAGGACGCCGTCGCCTCCGCGACGCTCACCGAGGGCACCCCGGTCGAGCGCCCCAAGGAGCCGACGCGCGCGGAGAACCCGTGGCTGCGCCGTCGCTCGGGCGAGGTCGGCAGCCAGCCTGAGAACGTGCAGGCCGCGGCGATCAACCGCCCCGCGGCCGCGACGCAGCCGAACCACACCGCCGAGCTGCTCGACGCGCTGCGGCGTCGGCGCAGCGAGCGCGAGGCCGCGCTCCGCACCGCCGAGAGCGAGCCCGCGCCGATCGAGCCCGAGCAGCCCGCCGCACAGGCGCCGGATGCCGAGGTGGCGCAGCGCCCGGCTCGAGTGCAGGCGACCGGTCCCGTCGCGGGCAAGAAGCGCGGCTCCCGCGCCGCGATGCCGAGCTGGGACGAGATCGTCTTCGGCTCCCGCAGCGACGACTGACGGCAGACGATACGACGAGAAGGCGGGCGCCGGCGACGACGCCTGCCTTCTCTCGTCCCCGCGCGTCCCGCCGACCTGAACGCTCCGTCATGTTAGATTCTCGGCGCACAGTCCCGTGCACCCTACAAGGAGGTAGGCATGAGCGCACCCGCGCATGACTCCGCTCGAGACAACGACCGCAAGGGCCTCGGCCGCGTCGTCACGGCCGCCATGGCCGGCACGGTCGTCGAGTGGTACGAGTTCTTCCTGTACGCGACGGCGTCGACGATCGTCTTCAACCTGATCATGTTCCCGCCGAGCGATGATCCGTACTTCCCGATCATCAGCGCGTTCCTGACCTACGCGGTCGGCTTCGTCGCGCGCCCGCTCGGCGGCATCGTCTTCGGCCACTTCGGCGACAAGTACGGCCGCAAGAAGATGCTGCAGTTCGCCATCATCCTGGTCGGCGTCTCGACCTTCCTCATGGGCTGCCTGCCGACCTTCGACCAGATCGGCTACTTCGCGCCCGCGGCCCTCGTCATCCTCCGCTTCTTCCAGGGCTTCGCGGTCGGCGGCGAGTGGGGCGGCGGCGTGCTGCTCGTGGCCGAGCACTCCCCCAACAAGGAGCGCGGCTTCTGGTCGTCGTGGCCGCAGGCCGCGGTGCCGGCGGGCAACCTCATCGCCACCGTCGTGCTGCTCGTGCTGCAGTGGACGCTCTCGGACGAGGACTTCCTCGGCTGGGGCTGGCGCATCGCGTTCTGGCTCTCGGTCGTGATCGTCGCGGTCGGCTACTACATCCGCACCCGCGTGACCGACGCCCCGATCTACCAGCAGGTCCGCGACGAGGTCGCGGAGTCGAAGGCGCAGTCGTACGGCGTGCTCGAGGTGCTCAAGCGCTACCCCAAGGGCGTCCTGACGGCCATGGGCCTGCGCTTCGCCGAGAACGTGCTCTACTACCTCGTCGTCACGTTCTCGATCGTCTACCTGCGCACGTACCTCGAGTACGACGTGTCGCGCATCCTGGGCCTCATGGCGATCGCGCACGTCCTGCACTTCATCTTCGTGCCGATCGTGGGCCGCTTCGTCGACACCGTAGGCCGCAAGCCGATGTACCTCATCGGCGTGCTGCTCGGCGCGACGTGGGGCTTCATCGCCTTCCCGATGTTCGAGACGGGCAACGACTTCGTCATCCTCGGCGGCATCGTGCTGGGTCTCGCGTTCCACGCCCTCATGTACGCGGGCCAGCCCGCGATCATGGCGGAGCTCTTCCCGACCCGCATGCGCTACTCGGGCGTCTCGCTCGGCTACCAGGTGACGTCGATCGTCGCGGGCTCGCTCGCGCCGATCATCGCCACCGCGCTGCTCGGCGAGTTCGGCAGCTACATCCCGGTCGCGATCTACCTCGTCATCGCGTGCGCCATCACGCTCGTCGCGGTGATCGCCCTCAAGGAGACGAAGGGCATCTCGCTCCACGACGTCGACGACATCGACCGCGAGCGACTGCTCGCCGAGAAGGGCAAGCTCTGATCCCGTGACGGGATCCTGACCGCGACGGGCGGCGAGAGCGATCTCGCCGCCCGTCGCCGTTGCGGGCCGATAGCGTTGGCCCAAGCACTACGGAAGGAATCGACGATGACGTCAATCGCCTGGATCGGGCTCGGCAACATGGGCAGCCGCATGTCCGCCCACCTCGTGACCGCCGGCCACGAGGTGCGAGGGTACGACGTGGTGGATGGGCTGCGGCAGTCGGCGGCGGAGCACGGGATCGTGCCGGTCGCCTCGGTCGCGGAGGCCGTCGAGGGCGCCGGGGTCGTCATCCTGAGCCTGCCGAAGGGCGAGCACGTGCGAGCGGTGCTCGCAGGCCCCGACGGCGTCTTCGAGCACGCCGCCCCCGACACCCTCATCATCGACACGACGACCGTCGACCTCGACACCTCGCGCTGGAGCCACGGCGAGGCCGGCTCGCGCGGCTTCCGCTTCGTCGACTCCCCCGTCTCGGGCGGCATCCAGGGCGCCGCTGCAGGAACGCTCACCTTCATGCTCGGCGGGGAGGAGGACGACGTGGCGCGAGCGCGCGAGATCGTCATGCCGATGGCCGGCAACGTCTTCGCGGTCGGCGGTCCGACGCACGGCATCGCCGCGAAGCTCGTCAACAACATGATGCTCGGCATCTCGATCCTCGCGATCTCCGAGGGCTCGCAGCTCGCCGAGCAGCTCGGGCTCGACCCGAAGGCGTTCTTCGACGTCGCGCGCGTCTCCTCGGGCGACTCGTGGGCGCTCCGCACGTGGTACCCGGTCCCGGGCGTCGTGCCGGGCGCCGCCGTGAACAGCAACTTCGACGCATCCTTCTCCGCCATGCTGTGCCACAAGGACGTCTCGCTCGCCGTCGAGGGCGCGGAGGCCGCCGGCGTCAAGGTGCCGGCGGCGAGGCTCATCCGCGACCAGCTGCAGCGGCTGCTCGACGACGGCTTCGGCGGCAAGGACTGCACCCTCGTCGTGCGCGAGGCGAGCCCCGATGGCACGGTCGCCGGTTGGGACGGCCGCTGATGCGCGTGCGCGGCGCGGTGCTGCGCCGGATCGGCGCCGAGCGTCCGTTCGCCGAGTCGCGACCGCTCGAGCTCGTCAACCTCGAGCTCGACGCTCCTCGCGAGGGCGAGCTGCTCATCCGCATTGAGGCAGCGGGCCTGTGCCACAGCGACCTCTCGGTCGTCGACGGCGCGCGCCCGCGGCCGGTGCCGATGCTGCTCGGCCACGAGGCGGCCGGCATCGTCGAGGTGGTCGGCGAGGGCGTCACCGATGTCTCGGTGGGCGACCGCGTCGTCACGACCTTCCTCCCTCGCTGCGGCGAGTGCGCGGCGTGCGCGACCGACGGCCGCCTGCCGTGCGAGCGCGGCTCGGCCGCGAACGGCGCCGGCGAGCTGCTCGGCGGCGGTCGCCGCCTGCACGAGGCGGCGCTCGAGGGCCGCAGCGGCGAGGTGCACCACCACCTGGGCGTCTCGGCGTTCGCGACGCACGCGGTCGTCGACCGCCGCTCGGTCGTGCCCGTCGGCGCCGACGTGCCGCCGCAGGTCGCCGCCGTGCTCGGCTGCGCGATGCTCACGGGCGGCGGCGCGGTGATCAACGCCGGCAAGCCGCGCGAGGGCGACGACATCGTGATCGTCGGGCTCGGCGGCGTCGGCATGGCGGCGCTCCTCGCCGCGCGCTCGCTCGGCCTCGGCCGCGTCATCGGGGTGGATGCGGTGCCGGCGAAGCTCGATCGGGCCCGCGAGCTCGGCGCCGACGTCGCGCTCTCCCCCGACGAGGCGCTCGAGCAGGGACTCCGGGCCAGCGTCGTGATCGAGGCTGCCGGTCACCCGAAGGCGTTCGAGACGGCGTTCGCGCTCACCGCGCCCGGCGGGACGACCGTGACGGTCGGTCTCCCGCATCCCGACGCGCGCTCGTCGCTCTCGCCGCTCGCGTTCACGGCCGAGGCGCGCACGGTGGTCGGCTCGTACCTCGGCTCCGCGGTGCCGTCGCGCGACATCCCGCGCTACGAGCAGCTGTGGCGCGAGGGGCGGCTGCCGGTCGAGGAGCTCGTCACGAGCGAGATCGCGCTCGACGACCTCAACGAGGCGCTCGACACCCTCGCCGACGGTCGCGCGATCCGGCAGGTCGTGCGATTCAGCTGACCGCGACCGGGGCGCTCGCGCCCGAGCGGGGCGGGCGCGAGCGCCCCGCTCGGGCGGTGCAGCCCCGGTCGCCGCGCGACGTCAGCGCCGACGGCCCTTGCGGCTCTTCTCGTCGTCGCCGCTCGTGAACTTCTTGACGATCATGCCGACGACGGCAGTCGCGATGGTCGTGATGAGCCACCTGCGCATGGTGCGGTCCCTTCCCTCGGTGTCCGGCCGTGCCGGCGTACGCCCATCCTGACCGGCGTCGCTGGACGCGCGGTGGACGCCTCCCTCAGGCGAAGGCGCCGAACGCGCGCAGCGGCACACGCAGCTCGTCCTGCGTGAGCGAGCCGTGCTGGCCGATCATGCCGCGTCCGGGATCGGCCTCGTCGACGTAGATCGCGAACCGCTTCCGCGCCGCGACGAACACGTGCCCGAGGCGCGGCTCGACCTCAGGTTCGACCTCGCCGAGCCAGCCGGCGGCGGCCACCTCGGCGCGGGTCGCGACCCACGCCGCATCGCCGAGCCATGCCCGCCAGGCTCCGGCCACCGCGTCCGCATCGCCCTCGACCTGCAGCTGCAGGCAGCGCGGCTCCCCCGCGACGTGCGCGATCGGCTCGAGCAGCTCCGGCGGCACGACGAGGTGCCCGGTCGGGTCGACGTCGACCATGCCGTGATCCGCGGTGACGATCAGTCCGACATCGCGCGGGAGCGCCGCGACGAGCTCGGCGACGGCGCCGTCGAGCTGCTCGAGCTCATCGGTCCATCCGGGCGACTGCCAGCCCGACTCGTGGCCGGCGCGATCGAGCTCGGGCACGTAGAGGTAGACGAGCGCGCGCTCGCGAGCCGCGTCGCGAGCGAGCGCGAAGCGGTCGGCGACCGAGAGCCCTCCGCGGTACTCCGCGCCGCGCAGCACCGCCTTCGTGAACCCGCTCGCGGCGTGCTTCGGCTCCCCGATCGCGATCGCCGGCGCCCGCTCGAAGAGCGTCGGGCTCCGCTGCCACGAGGCCGGATCCATCGCCCCGCCCCAGTCGCGCAGCTGGTTGCGCACCCCGGCGCCCGGCACGAACGCGTCGTAGCCGACGATGCCGTGCGCACCGGCGAGCTCGCCCGTCGTGAGTGAGGCGAGCGCGACCGCCGTCGTCGACGGGAAGCCCGCGTCGATCGAACCGCCCGGCGAGCCCGCGAGCGTGCGCGCATGACCCGCGCGCTGCCCGAGCTGCGCGGCGCCGAGGCCGTCGACGAGCAGCACGATCGCTCCGGCGACGCTCGGCAGCCCGAGCGCATTCGGCTCGCCCCGCATCGCGAGCGACGAGCTCGCGAGAACGTCGGCAAGGCTCCGGGATCCGGGCGCCCTCGTCGGTAGCATTCCGTCAGCCTATGACTGCCACCCCTCCCCCCGACCCCTCCGCCGCGATCGCCGAGCGGATCGACGACGTCGACGTCGCGAGCGAGATGCAGGACTCGTTCCTCGAGTACGCCTACTCCGTCATCTACGCCCGCGCCCTGCCCGACGCCCGCGACGGCCTCAAGCCCGTGCAGCGGCGCATCCTCTTCCAGATGTCCGAGATGGGGCTGCGGCCCGAGAAGGGCCACGTCAAGAGCGCGCGCGTCGTCGGCGACGTCATGGGCAAGCTGCACCCGCACGGCGACACCGCGATCTACGACGCGCTCGTGCGCCTCTCGCAGCCGTTCAGCCTGCGGCTGCCGCTCATCGACGGGCACGGCAACTTCGGCTCGCTCGACGACGGTCCTGCAGCTCCTCGCTACACCGAGGCGCGGCTCGCCGCGGCGGGACTCTCGCTCACCGAGGGCCTCGACGAGGACGTCGTCGACTTCGTCCCGAACTACGACAACTCCTACCAGCAGCCCGACGTGCTGCCGGCTTCCTACCCCAACCTCCTCGTCAACGGCGCGAGCGGCATCGCCGTCGGCATGGCGACGAACATGGCGCCCCACAACCTCGTCGAGGTCGTGCAGGCCGCCAAGCACCTGCTCGCGCACCCCGACGCATCCGTCGCCGACCTCATGCGGCACGTGCCGGGCCCCGACCTCCCCGGCGGCGGCGTCATCGTCGGGCTCGACGGCATCCGGGATGCGTACGAGCACGGCCGCGGGGCGTTCAAGACCCGCGCGCGGGCCTCGATCGAGCGCCACGGCCGCAAGACGCAGATCGTCATCACCGAGCTGCCCTACCTCGTCGGCCCGGAGCGGGTGATCGAGAAGATCAAGGACGGCGTGCAGTCGAAGAAGCTGCAGGGCCTCACCGAGGTGCAGGACCTCACCGACCGCAAGCACGGCCTGCGGCTCGTGATCAGCATCAAGACGGGCTTCGACCCCGAGGCGGTGCTGCAGCAGCTCTACCGCTACACGCCGCTCGAGGACGGCTTCTCGATCAACAACGTGGCGCTCGTGCAGGGCAAGCCCGAGACGCTGGGCCTCAAGCAGCTGCTGCGCGTCTACCTCGACCACCGCGTCGGCGTCGTGCGCCGCCGCAGCGAGTTCCGGCTGCGCAAGAAGCGCGAGCGCCTGCACCTCGTCGAGGGCCTCCTCATCGCGATCCTCGACATCGACGAGGTCATCCAGGTCATCCGCACCTCCGACGACTCGGAGCAGGCCCGCTCGCGCCTGCAGAGCGTCTTCGACCTCTCGGAGCCGCAAGCGGAGTACATCCTCGAGCTGCGCCTGCGGCGGCTCACGAAGTTCAGCCGCATCGAGCTCGAGGCGGAGCGCGGCGAGCTGCTCGCGCAGATCGCCGAGCTCGAGCGCATCCTCGGCTCCGAGGCCGCGCTGCACGAGGTGGTCGCGGCCGAGCTCGACGAGGTCGCCGAGCGCTTCGGCACGCCGCGCCGCACCGCGCTCACCGAGGGCAACGGGCAGGCGACGTCGGGCCGCGCGAGCGCGAAGACGGCGGTGAGCCTCGAGATCGCGGACGCGCCCACGCGCGTCGTGATGTCGGCGACCGGCAGGCTCGTGCGCGTCGACGGCGAGGAGCCGATCCCCGTGCCGGCGCGGCGCTCGCGCCACGACGCGATCCGCTCGACGATCGCCACGACGACGCGCGGCGCGTTCGGCCTCGTCACCTCGACGGGAGCCGTGCTGCGCCTCACGCCCGCCGACCTGCCCTCGGTGCCGCCCGCATCCGTCGGCCTCACCGCGGGCGTCAAGGTGCGCGACCTCGGCGCCTTCGAGCGCGGCGAGGAGGCGGTCGCGCTCATCGACCTCGGCTCGAGCGAGCCGTGGCTCGTCGCGACCGCGCAGGGCGTCGTCAAGCGCGTGAAGCCCGCCGAGCTGCGCGACCGCGACCGCGAGAGCGTCATCGCGCTCAAGCCCGGCGACCGGGTCGTCGGCGTCGCGCCCGCGCCCGACGAGTCGTGGGTCGTGCTCGTGACGAGCGACGCGCAGCTGCTGCGCTTCGCAGCCGCCGCGATCAACCCGCAGGGACCGGGCGCCGGCGGCATGAAGGGCATCGGGCTCAAGGCGGATGCGTCGGTGCGGTTCGCGGGCGCGGTCGCCGACGGCGCCGAGGTCGTCACCGTCACCGAGGCGGCCGAGACGCTCGCGGGGCTCGACGAGCCGCGCGTCAAGGTCTCGAGCCTCGAAGAGTTTCCCGCGAAGGGGCGCGGCACGGGCGGCGTGCAGGCGCACCGGCTGCTGAAGGGCGAGGTCGGGCTCGCGCTCGCATGGGCGGGCCCCTCGCCGCTCGCGGTCGGCGCGGACGGCTCGCAGCGCCAGCTGCCGCCCGGCGGCGCGCCGCGCGCCGGCTCGGGCGTCGCGATCGACGGCGCGATCGGCGCGATCGGCGCTCGCCTGGGCGCCTGACCCCTACCCCGGCTCCCACCCGTCGGCTCGATCGAGCGAACTTCCCCGAACCGTCGGAATCGGCGCCCGAACCCGGCGGTTCGAGGAAGTTCGACCGCTCCGCCGCGGGAAGCGGCGGTCAGGCGTCGATGCGCTCCCGGTCGACCTGCGAGGTCTGGATGAGCTCGCGACGCGGGGCGACGTCGTTGCCCATCAGTAGCTCGAAGATCTCGCTCGCCCGCTCCGCGTCGCTGATCGTGACGCGGCGCAGCGTGCGGCGCGAGCGATCCATCGTCGTCTCGGCGAGCTGGTCGGCATCCATCTCGCCGAGGCCCTTGTAGCGCTGCGGCGGCTCGACCCAGCTCTTGCCGCTCTTCTTGAGCTTCGCGAGCAGCCGGTGCAGCTCGGCGTCGGAGTAGGTGTAGACCGCCTCGTCTGGCTTGCCGCGGTGCTTGACCATCACGCGGTGCAGCGGCGGCACCGCCGCGAACACCCGCCCCTCCTCGATGAGCGGCCGCATGTAGCGGTGGATGAGCGTCAGCAGGAGGGTGCGGATGTGCGCGCCGTCGACGTCGGCGTCCGAGAGCATGATGATCTTGCCGTAGCGGGCGGCGGAGATGTCGAACGAGCGGCCCGAGCCCGCGCCGATCGACTGAATGATCGCCGCGCACTCGGCGTTGCCGAGCATGTCGCCGATCGACGCCTTCTGCACGTTGAGGATCTTGCCGCGGATGGGCAGGATCGCCTGGAACTCGCTGTCGCGCGCGGGCTTCGCGGTGCCGAGCGCGCTGTCGCCCTCGACGATGAAGAGCTCGGTCTGCGCGACGTCGTTCGAGCGGCAGTCGACGAGCTTCACCGGGAGCGACGACGACTCGAGCGCGCTCTTGCGCCGCGCGGTCTCCTTGAGCGAGCGGGCCGAGAGCCGCGCCTTCATCTCGCTCACGACCTTCTCGAGCAGCTGCCCCGCCTGCGCCTTCTCGTCGCGCTTGGAGGAGGTGAGGATGCCGCCGAGCTCGCGCGCGACGACCTGCGAGACGATCTGGCGCACGGCGGGCGTGCCGAGCACCTCCTTCGTCTGGCCCTCGAACTGCGGCTCGGGCAGCCGCACGGTGACGACGGCGGTGAGGCCCGCGAGCACGTCGTCCTTCTCGACCTTGTCGTTGCCGGCCTTGAGCTTGCGGGCGTTCGCGGCGACCTGGTCGCGCAGCAGCTTCAGCAGCGACTGCTCGAAGCCCGCGAGGTGCGAACCGCCCTTCGGCGTCGCGATGATGTTGACGAAGGTCTGCACGACCGTGTCGTAGCCCGTGCCCCAGCGCAGCGCGATGTCGACCTCGCACGTTCGGTCGACCTCGCGCGTGACCATGTGGCCAGTCGCCTCGTCGAGCACCGGGATGGTCTCCTGGAACGCGCCCTCGCCCGTCAGCCGCCACGTCGCGGTGAGCGCCGGATCGGGCGCGAGGTACTCGGCGAACTCGCTGATGCCGCCGTCGTACTTGAAGTCGTGCACGACGCGCTCGTCGCCGCGGTCGTCGATGATCTGGATCGCGAGGCCGGGCACGAGGAACGCCGTCTGCCGCGCGCGTCGCGCGAGCTCGTCGGCGAGGAAGTCCGCGCCCTTCGTGAACACCTGCGGGTCGGCCCAGTAGCGCACGCGCGTGCCGGTGACGCCCTTCGCGACCTTGCCGACCTTCCGCAGCCGCGACGCATCCGTGAACGGCAGGAACGTCGAGCGCGGCGAGGGCTCGCCCTCGTCGAGGAACTCGCCCGGCTCGCCGCGGTGGAACGACATCGCCCACGTCGCGCCGTCGCGGTCGACCTCGACGTCGAGCCGCTCCGAGAGGGCGTTGACGACGGATGCGCCGACACCGTGGAGGCCGCCGGAGGACTTGTAGGCGCCGCCGCCGAACTTGCCGCCCGCGTGCAGCTTCGTGAAGATGACCTCGACGCCCGTGAGGCCCGTGCGCGGCTCGACGTCGATCGGCAGGCCGCGCGCGCGGTCGCGCACCTCGACGGAGCCGTCGGGGTGCAGCACGACCGCGATCTCGTCGCCGTGGCCGCCGAGCGCCTCGTCGACCGAGTTGTCGATGATCTCCCAGAGGCAGTGCATGAGGCCGCGAGAGTCGGTCGAGCCGATGTACATGCCGGGGCGCTTGCGCACCGCCTCGAGCCCTTCGAGCACCGTGAGGTGCCGAGCCGAGTAGTCCGATGCCGCAGTCGCCAACCGATCCCCCTTCGCGTGACACGCCCGGGGTCTGCAGTCGTCGGGCGGTCGACGCTCCAGCCTACGGCCGCCGATCGCCGCCCCGCGGCAGGCGGCGCGGCTCGTCGCCTCGTTGCGCCGCTGGCGAACCGCGCCCCGCGTGATGCGGTATTGACAGGATGGCGTGCCACGATGGACTCCAGACGTGATGAAGGAGGGCACCGTGAACGACACCCAGACCGCGACGCTCGAGACCGACGAGGCGAACGCGCCGCTCAGCGCGCTCGACCGCTGCGACAGCTGCGGCGCCCAGGCATACGTCCGCGCGACGATGGAGAGCGGCGGCACGCTGCTCTTCTGCGCGCACCACGCCGCCAAGCACCGCGAGGCGATGCAGCCGCTCGCCGCCGTGTGGCACGACGAGACCGCGAAGCTCACCGAGGCGTAGGCCCCGGCGCGACTTCCACAGCGGCCCGTCCCCGATCGGGGGCGGGCCGCTTCGCTGTCGCTAGGCGAAGGGGCCCTGCAGCCGCCGCAGGAAGCGCTTCGTGCGCTCGTGCCGCGGGTCGCCGAAGACCCGCTCCGGCGCACCGCGCTCGACGACGACCCCCTCGTCGAAGAACGACACCTCGTCGGCGACCTCGCGCGCGAAGCGCAGCTCGTGCGTCACGACCGCCATCGTCCAGCCCTCGCCGGCGAGCTCGGTCATGACGGCGAGCACCTCGCCGACGAGCTCGGGGTCGAGCGACGACGTCGGCTCGTCGAACAGCAGCATCGAGGGCTGCAGCGCGAGCGCGCGCACGATGCCGACGCGCTGCTGCTGGCCGCCCGAGAGCGAGGAGGGGTAGGCGTCCGCCTTCTCCCGCAGGCCGACGCGCTCGAGGAGGGCGAGCGCATCCGCCGTCGCCTCCGCCTTCGGCCTGCCCTGCACCCGGATCGGGCCGACCGTGACGTTGCCGAGCACCGTCAGGTGCGGGAAGAGGTGGTGCTGCTGGAAGACCATGGCGGATGCGCGGTGCAGCGCCGCGCGCTCGCGTCGCCCGAGCGGGCGGGCGAAGTCGAGCTCGAGGTCGGCGATGCGCAGCGAGCCGGCATCGGGCGACTCGAGCCCGTTGAGCGAGCGGAGCACCGTCGTCTTGCCGGAGCCCGACGGGCCGATGAGCGCATGCACCGTGCCGGGCGCGATGTCGAGGTCGACGCCCCGCAGCACGTGGTTGTCGCCGAACGACTTGTGGAGGCCGCGCGCCGAGAGGAGCGGTGCAGGTGCGGGCGGTTCAGACGGCATAGCGATCCAGCTTCCGCTCGAGGCGGTCCTGGCCGGCCGCGAGGACGAGGCAGATGACCCAGTAGACCGCCGCGGCGACGAGGTAGATGGTCAGGAACTCGCCGCTCGGCGCCGCGATCCGCTGCGCGACGCGGAGGAGCTCGGTGACGAGGATGACGGAGGCGAGCGACGTGTCCTTCACGAGCGAGATGAAGGTGTTCGACAGCGGCGGCACCGAGACGCGCGCGGCTTGGGGCAGCACGATGCGGCCGAGCGCCTGACCCCGCGACATGCCGATCATCGCCGCCGCCTCCCACTGGCCGCGCGGGATCGAGAGGATCGCGGCGCGGATGATCTCGGCCGCGTAGCCGCCCACGTTGAGCGAGAGCGCGATGATCGCGCTCGGCCACGGGTCGAGGGTGATGCCGATCTGCGGCATGCCGTAGAAGATCACGAACAGCTGCACGAGCATGGGCGTGCCGCGGATGATCGAGATGTAGGCGCGAGCGAGGCCCGAGAGCCACGCGATGCCGGAGATGCGCGCGAGCGCCATGCCGATCGCGATCACGAGGCCGAGCGAGAACGACGCGAGCGTGAGCGGGATCGTGCCGGTGAGCCCGCCGAGGGCGACGGGCCCGATCGAGTCGAGCACGAGCTGCCAGTCCACGCGCGGAGCCTACGCCGGGAGCCTGCGCGGACGCGGCCCCGGCACGCGCCGGGGCCGCGTCGTGACGACCGGGGTCACGGCTGGGAGACGTCCTCGCCGAAGTACGACTCGGAGATCTCGGCGAGCGTGCCGTCGGCCGCGAGCGCGGCGAGTGCCTCGTCGATCGCGGCGAGCAGCGACTCGCTCCCCTGCCGCATCGCGACGGCGCTCTCGCTCACCTCGTCGGTCTCGGCGACGGCCTCGAGGCCCGTCTCGCCGCCCTGCGCCTGCTCGTAGTCGAGGAAGGTGAGCGAGTCGTTGATCGTCGCGTCGACGCGGCCGGAGCGCAGCAGCTCGGCCGCCTGGGCGAAGCCCTCGACCTCCTCGACCTCGGCGCCCGCCCCGCGCGCGACCTCGGCCCAGTTGCTCGTGAGCGACTGCGCGCTCACGCGGCCCGCGAGGTCGTCGAGCGAGGCGATGTCGCTGCCCTCGGGCACGACGAGCACGCCGGTCGAGTAGGTGTACGGCTCGCTGAAGAGGTAGCGCTCCTGGCGCTCGGGCGTGATCGAGACCTGGTTGGCGATCACGTCGATGCGGCCGGAGTCGAGGGCGGCGAAGATCGCGTCCCACTGGGTCTCGACGAACTCGACCTCGACACCGAGCTGCTCGCCGACCGCAGTGATGACGTCGACGTCGTAGCCGGTCAGCTCGCCCGTGCCGCCCTCGTGGAACGAGAACGGCGAATAGGTGCCCTCGGTGCCGACCACGAGCACGCCCGCCTCCTGCACCTGATCGAGCGTCACGCCCGACGACTCGGCCTCCCCGCTCGCGCCGGGCTCCGCGCTGCTCGAGCACCCCACGAGGGCGACGGATGCGGCGGCGACGACCGCGAGACCGGGGAGGGTGGAACGACGGGGCATGACTTCTCCTTTGCGGGGACAAAACTCCATCTTAAAACGACCATGGCGCATCCGATCGCATGGACGAACGCGAAGGGCCGCCCCTCTGAACTGGTCCCCGAAAGTTGGACTGGCCAAGTAGGAGCCTAAGCCGCGAGGGCCTGGGTCCGGTATTGCACCGGGCTCAGGCCCTCGAGCGTTGAGTGGCCGCGCTCGGTGTTGAACCAGGCGATGTAGTCATCGATCGCCGCGGTCAGCGCCTGGACGGTCAGGAACGTGGTGTTGCAGTAGAGCTCGTCCTTGAGGTGTCCGAAGAAGCTCTCCATGACGGCGTTGTCGAGGCAGTTGGCCTTGCGCGACATCGATTGGATCGCGCGACCCTCGAGCAGCTTGCGCCAGGTCGCGTGCTGATATTGGAAGCCCTGGTCGGAGTGGACGATCGGCTGGTCGCGCGGCGTG
>NZ_AULD01000018.1 GCF_000425105.1 Agrococcus lahaulensis DSM 17612 | reverse complement strand
GAGCTTCGCCGAGACGCTCGCCCTGGAGGGCATCGCTGCGTCGATCGGCTCGATCGGCGACGCGTATGACAATGCCCTCGCCGAGTCGACGATCGGGCTGTTCAAGACCGAAGCGATTCGCGACGACTCGCCCTTCCGGACCGGTCCGCTCAAGCAGCTGGAGGACGTCGAATGGGTCACCGCTGAATGGGTCGACTGGTACAACGCCAGGCGCCTGCATTCCACCCTCGGCGACGTCCCTCCCGAGGAGTTCGAGGCCGCGTACTACGCTGACCTCGAAACGCCATCACACCCGGTGCTGGCACCCGCATAGGAGCGGCAGAGAACCGGGGACGGTTCATGCTCGACCTCGTCAAGCACGAGTCCGAGCGGATCGGCTCTCGCGCGCTCGAACCCGCCTGTGGCTCCGGCAGCTTCCTCGTCCCCGTCCTAGTTTTAGGTTCCCTCGCTCCGTGCCGCGCGAGATTCCCGGGGTTCCGGGGAAGTCGGGCGGCAGTGGCGTGCCCGCGATTCTCCCGTTCGTGTCGCACTCTTCAGGGAACGGCTGAGGCCGTGGTGCTGCGGCTTCCGCCTCCTGCGTGGTTCCCAGAACTGATGATCGGGTTCGCCAACGAATCCGATGTCTGAGCTGTCTGCTCGATCTGCGGACCGGGTGCCCTCATCTGGCGCGACTGCATCGTTCAATGGTGATAACATCGCCATATGTCGATAATTGAGCGCGGAGTATCCTTCCTGGATGTCGAAGCCACAGACGCCTTCGCGCATCTATTTCAGGCGATGGCCGATCGGTCCCGGCTGAGCGTGCTTCAGCATCTCTCGTTAGGTGAACACCGCGTGCGCGACCTGGTGGAGCACCTGGATCTTGCGCAGTCCACGGTCAGCAAGCACATTGCGTTTCTTGGCGAGTGTGGCTTGGTCGAGGCGCGGATCGACGGGCGGTCAACCTGGTACGCGTTGGCGGAGCCGGTGTCCCTCGGCGCTTTGATCGTCGCGGCAGAGCGGCTGCTTGAGGCCACCGGCTCGCGCTATGCGCTTTGCGCGCATCTGACCGCGGCCGGGCGCAGTGTCGAGGGCGCTTCAGCACGGCAGGAGGATATGCATGGAAACGACGCATAGCCACGGGTCAAGTGGTGGCACTGGGGAGGCGGGTGACTTCCGAGTGCGGCTCGGCATCGCTTTCGGACTCACAGTCACTATCGTTATTGCGCAGTTGATCGGCTCTATCGTGACGGGGAGCCTCGCGCTTCTCACCGACACGGCGCACGCCTTTACTGACGCCTCAGGGCTGTTGGTCGCGCTGATCGCGGCGACCCTCATGCGGCAACCGTCAACGTCAAAGCGAACATGGGGATTCAGGCGCGTCGAGGTAATCGCTGCACTAGGGCAGGCAACGCTGCTGCTTGCCGTAGGCGTGTATGCGGCTGTCGAAGGGGTTCGTCGGCTCTTCGAGCCTCCCGAGATCCCAGCATCCGAGTTGATCGTGTTCGGCGTGGTCGGACTCGTCGTGAACATCATCGCGATCGTGGTGCTCTCCGCGAATCGCGGCGCGAACTTCAACATGCGGGCCGCGTTCCTAGAGGTGCTGAACGATGCGCTCGGTTCCCTCGGCGTCATCGCCGCGGCAATCATCATCTGGACGACCGGCTTCCAGCAGGCGGACGCGATCGCCGGCCTCTTCATCGCCGCGCTCATCGCGCCGCGAGCGTTCCTCCTGATGAAGGAGACCGCGGGTGTACTCATGGAGTTCACCCCGAAGGGGCTCGACCTGGACGAGGTCCGTCGCCACATCCTCGAGCTCGAGCACGTGGTCGCTGTCCACGACCTGCACGCCTCCACCGTTGCGACAGGATTGCCGACGATCAGCGCGCACGTGGTGGTCGACGACGAGTGCTTTACCGACGGGCACGCAGCCGAAGTCCTACAGGACATCCAACAGTGTGTCGCCGGGCACTTTCCGATCGCGGTGCCGCATTCGACCTTCCAGATTGAGACCGCGCGGATCAGTGAGCAGGAGGCGACTGGCGTCAGGCATCCGTAGGTGGTGGCGACGCCGACTCGCGCTGCAGAATTCTGGTGTCGGCCTAGCATAGGAGCATGCTGCTTATCGTTGCCGCCGCTGCGGCTGTCATCCTCCTGCCTTCCCACGCATCCGTCACCGGCTCGACTCCGGCCAACGGAGACGTGGTCGTGGAGCAGCCGGGCACGTTCAGCGTCGTGATGAACGAGGAGATCCTTGCGATCGAAGGGGCGAGCGGAGCCAACGTGATGCAGTTGACGGACGCCGACGGGTTGTTCTACGGCGATGGCTGCATCGCCGTAGAGGGCGGAACCATCGCGCTCGACGCCGAACTCGGTGGAGCTGGCGACTACGCCTTGACGTATCAGCTCGTGTCGGCCGACGGACACGCGGTCGACGGTGTCATCGAGTTCGCGTTCGAACCGGCATCGGGTGCTGAAGGTGCGAGGGGCGGTGAAGCCGCACCAGTGTGTGGAGAAAGCGCTCCCGCGTCGTCGGCGCCCGCTTCACGGGAGACGGGCGACAGTAGTTCATCGAGCTCGCCGGAGGCTATCGCGGCGCCTGATACGGGTGCTGAGGACCAGACGGCAGAGGGAGGCAACCTGCCGCTGTTGGTCGCCGGAGGGGTCGCGGCCGTCGTCTTGGCCGCGGGGATCGTCTTCGCGATCAAGCGCCGCTCTGGCGCCGAGGCCGGCGGAGCCGACCCGAGCTAAGGGATCTCGAGCCGCGTTTCGCGGGTCTGCAACCAGAGCAGGGGGTCGAAGGACACATAGTCGCTGTTCTTCAACTCGAGGTGCAGGTGCGGTCCGGTGGATCTGCCGGTGCTGCCGACCTGACCGACGACAGTCGACACATCGACGACCTGACCGACTTCGACTCGGATGGACCCCGCCTGCATGTGCGGGTACCAGGACTGCACGAATTGACCGTTGATGTTGTGGTCGACGAAGACGGCATAGCCGCCGCCGCCCGGGTTGTTGCCCTGCCAGACGGCTGAGACGACGCCGTTAGCGATCGGGCGGATCTCCTGCCCAGGGGGAAGCGGGATGTCGGTGCCGCCGTGCATGCCACCGGGCCGGTATCCGAAGCCACTCGAGATCGGTAGCTGAGAAATCTGCGGAAACGGAGTCTGCACATAGTCGGTCTCGAGCATCGACCAGGCATTGGGAAAGGCGGGGCTCCCGCCGTAGTAAGTCCTGCCGCGCCGAGGCGCCCGTGCTCGCGGACCTGCACGCCGAGTATGGTGACCGAGTCGACTTCATCGGGATCAACGTGCGCGATGGCGCCGCCCAGGCGCTGGCCTTCGAGGAGGAGTTCGGCATCGAATACCCTTCGGTGCTCGACGACCAATCAGCTCAGGGCCAGCTTGCGTTCGCAGGCATCGTCGCCCCCAACGCGGTGCCATCGACGCTCATCCTCGACGCCGAGGGTCGTGTCGCTGCGCGCGTCTCCGGTGCCGTCACGGACACCAGCATTCTCGCGACCCTGCTGCAGGAGGAACTGGAGCGATGAGCTGGCTGCTCGTGCTGAGCGGTGCCCTGGACCCAGGCGGGGCCGTGCTCAGCGGGCAACTGCTGCTCTCCGTCCCGATCGCACTGCTTGCGGGCATCGTCTCCTTCGCGAGTCCCTGCATCCTGCCGCTGGTCCCGGGTTATCTGGGCTTGATGGGATCGCTGGTCGGGGAGGAGGGCGGCCGTGCCAGGCTCATCTCCGGCGTGGCGCTCTTCGTCGGCGGCTTCACCGCCGTGTTCGTGCTCGGCACCGCCCTCGTCGGCACCATCAGCTCGTTCCTGCTCGTTTGGTCCGCGGTGCTCGTGCGCGTTCTCGGCGTGCTGCTGATCCTGCTGGGGATGGTGTTCGTCGGGCAGTTCCGGGTCCTCCAACGCGTATGGAAGCCGCCGCAACTGAAGGGCGGCGGAATGTGGACAGCGCCTATTGTGGGGATCATCTTCGCGCTCGGCTGGACCCCGTGCTCGGGCCCGACCCTAGCCGCAATCAGCGCTCTCACCGTCACCACCGGTAGCGCCTGGCAAGGCGCCCTCCTCGGCTTCGCCTACGCCCTGGGGCTGGGCATACCGTTCCTGCTGCTCGCGACGGGGCTTGGTTGGATGGGCTCGACGATGGCGTGGATGCGACGGCATATCCGGGCGATCAACATCGGCGGAGGTGTCACTCTGATGATCATCGGCCTACTGATGGTGACCGGCGTCTGGAACGCGATCATGAACGAGATGCAGGGGTGGATCTCCTCGTATGTCACGATCATCTAGCCGCGATCACGCGGCCGCCACCGACCCGCTGCGCCCGGTCGACCACGTCGATGAGCCAGAGCGCGACGAGCTCGCCTTCGGTAGCGGGCCGAAGCTCGGCGTCGTCGGCTGGCTGCGGTTCATGTGGCGGCAGCTCACCTCGATGCGCACCGCGATCGTGCTGCTGCTGCTGCTCGCGGTCGGCGCGATCCCCGGCAGCCTCGTGCCGCAGCGCTCGAGCGACCCGAACGGCGTCATCCAGGTGCGCGCCGACAACCCCGACCTCGTCTGGTTCTACGACGCGCTCTCGCTCCACGACGTCTACTCGAGCCCGTGGTTCTCGGCGATCTACATCTTGCTGTTCACGTCCCTGGTCGGCTGCGTCATCCCGCGCCTCGCCCACCACTGGAAGGCCATGCGCGCGCTGCCGCCGCGCACGCCCGCC
This sequence comes from Agrococcus lahaulensis DSM 17612, assembly GCF_000425105.1. Lineage (GTDB taxonomy): Bacteria > Actinomycetota > Actinomycetes > Actinomycetales > Microbacteriaceae > Agrococcus > Agrococcus lahaulensis. Next base: position 40,658 of record NZ_AULD01000018.1, on the reverse strand, counting down.
CGCCTGTCTCGCCTCGTCGGCTTCCAGACCGTGGCGGGCGACGCATCCGACCTCGACCGTGCGGACGGGGTGCTCAAGAAGCTCGGGTACCGCACGACGCGCTACGGCGACTCGGTCTCTGCCGAGCGCGGCTACCTGCGCGAGACGGGCAACCTGCTGTTCCACATCTCGCTGCTGGCGATGATCCTGGTGGTCGGCCTCGGCTCGGGGTTCGGCTACAACGGGCAGCGCCTCATCGTCGAGGGGCGCGGCTTCGCGAACACGCTCTCGAGCTACGACACGTTCACGGAAGGGCAGTGGTTCGACGACGCGACCCTGCCGCCGTTCGCGGTGCAGCTCGATGACCTAAATGTCGTCTACGAGACGAGGAATCCGAACGCCGTAGGCGCGCCGCTCGATTTCACGGCACACGTGTCGGTCACTGAGGGCGGGGAGGCGCGCGACGCGCAGATCAAGGTGAACGAGCCGCTGGACGTCGCGGGCGCTGACCTCTACCTCATCTCCAACGGCTATGCACCGCGCATCTCGGTGCGCGATGCTGAGGGCGAGCTCGTCTACGACGAGTACACCCCATTCCTGGCGCAGGACGACCTGATGACGAGCCTGGGCGTGATGAAGTTGCCGGACGGCCTGGAGGAGCAGCTGGGGCTGCGTGGCTTCTTCTACCCGACCGCCGTGGAGCTCGACACCGGTGCGCTCGCGTCCGCGTACCCAGACATCGCCAACCCCGTGCTGTCGCTGCAGGCGTTTACGGGCGACCTTGGGCTCGACGCGGGCATCCCGCGCTCGGTGTACGCGCTGGAGACCGACGAGATGACGCAGATCGCGGGTGGGGAGTCGGGCACCGATGCGCTGACGATCGCGCCGGGGCAGACGGTGGACATCCCCGGTGGGCTCGGCACGATCACGTTCGAGGATGTGCGGCGCTACGGCGTGATTGAAGTGCACGTCGACCACACGCAGACGCCGGTGCTCTGGATTACGGTGGTGCTGTTCCTCTCCATGCTGGGTTCGCTGCTCATCCCGCGCCGCCGCATGTGGGTGAAGGCTGCGGAAGGGCGGCTCGAGCTCGCTGGGCTCGCGCGCGGCGAGGACCCGACGCTCGAGCGGGCTGTCGAAGACCTCTCAAGACGAATTGGGGGCGACGCTGTCGCCGGTGTTGGCCGGAGGATCGACTAACTGTACGAATTGACCGGTGGGCGGGCGGGCATCGCCAAAGGTTCCCGGACGACCGCTGTGCACCGGGTCAAGCGCGAAAGTGCCGCGGTCTCGGGGGCCTCTTGAAGCCTTGGAGTCGGAGACTGTTGCGGACCACCAGCGCCGAGGAGACATCGGCCGCAATGCTCGGATTGAAGAGACGGAGAGGCCTCGAGTTCGGATTGGACGTAGTCCGGCAGCGTCGAGCGATGGGCACGGGGTCAGCACGACTGCTGAAGCACTGGCGCGCCGCTCGAGCGCAGCCTTGGCGGCAGTGCGGTGGCGATCGCTCCCGAGCTGGGCTGTTCAGCTCTGCCGGTCCGCGTCGCTGCCCTGGGCCCGCTGCTGCAGCCGCCGCAGGTACTCGTTGTATGCCTCCGCGTCTTCATCGGCGCGGCGCTGGTCCCGCCCGGCTTGCCTCGTGTCTTGGCGTCGCCATCGTGCGAGCGTCACGATCAGCATCGCGAGCAGCGGCAACTCTCCGAACGTCCATGCCAGAATCCCGGCAATCCCCTGGTCGCGAACCGGGTCGACCTCCCACGCTTCCGGAGCTGCGGCGGCGAAGTAGGGGACGACCGGCGTCGCCGAGAACAGCATCGCGAGCCCGAACGCGGCATGAACCTGCATCTCGAGAAACACATCGAACATCCGGCTCGGATACGAGGTCCGGCGCGGGAGCGGATCCGAAGACACCAGCGGCGCGGTGATCAGGATCCCCACGATGAGGAACACGACTTCAAGAAGGATGTGGCCGAACCAGAATCGCAGCACCACATCCGCGACGCCACCGAAGTAGAGTCCGAAGAAGGACAGCAGCATCAACGGGATGACGAGCGCCGGATGCAGCGCGAATCGAGCCGCTCTCGAACGCAATCCACACAGCGCGACTCGGAGCACGGTGTTGCCCAGGCCACGATGCGGTGTGGCGCGCAGGAGCAGGGTTCCCGGGGATCCGAGAACGAGCAACGGGGCGATCACCACCATCAAGGCGAGCTGCTGGAACATGAATATGGAGAACATCAGCCGGCCATAGGCGTCGACGCCTGCGCCCGTGACCACCGCCATCAGCAGGCAGGCGAGCAGGAAGCAGGCGGTGCGCAGCCACGGCCAACGATGTCCGTGCCGTCGCAATCGCACGACCCCCGCCACGTAAACGATGGCGAGCAGAATGGAGATCGTCGGCAACACAAGCGCGGACGAAGAGACCGGGAGCAGGAACTGGTCGAAGCTCGGGGGCGTCAGACCGACGGCGTCGGCGGCGCTCATCGCCGAAGGTCGCGATCTGCTGCGACGGCCCGGCGATCACACGCAATTCGATGCCGGTGCTGAGTGCATCGTGGGTGGCTCACGACACCCACCACAACTGCGACATGGTCCACTCCTGGTTCGCTGGCCGCGTGTTGCCGCAGCACTGTCCCGGTGCGCCTTCACGAGCGCACCGAGCGCGCGCTGCTGTCCATCCGCGGCTGATCTCACGCAGCTGGCAGCAGGTCTGCGCGCTTCTGGGCCCAGCGTAGTCGGCTCAGGCAAGCCGTCGCCGCGAGGCATCCATCTGACGACCGCGCACTCTCCTGACGAGAGGCAGCGAACTCCGATAGCTGGGGGACTGGACGGCACCAGATTGCGCCGAGAGCCGCTCTCGCTGGGTCTCAAGTCGCGGCTGCGGTCGTGGCGGCTGGTCCGGCGTGACCGCCATCGTCCGTCCCAAGCAGGATTGGAGACGCTCCACGATGCGTCGCTGCAAGTGTTGGGGTTCATGGGGCCCTCAACACGGAAGGGTACAATCGACCCGTGCCCGTCGCTGATCTCGACTCCTACTCGCTGCTGCTCGTCTACTCAGCGATGGCGGTGTACACGCTCGCGTTCATCGCCTACGCGATCGACGTCGCGCGCCGCTCGGCGACAAAGATCGTGCCCGCCGAAGCGCGCATGCCCGTCGGCGCTGGCGCGCCAACGTCCGCGGCCGAGCCGACGGTGGCCGGCACCCCGGGCGCGGCAGCCGGGCGCGGCGCCCGCATCGGTTTCACGCTGACCGTGCTCGCATGGGCGCTCCACCTGGGCGCGACACTGCTGCGCGGGCTGGCTGCCGGACGGGTGCCGTGGGCGAACATGTACGAGTTCGCCCTCACCGGCGTCGCCGTCATCGTCGGCGTGTTCGTGCTGTCGCGGCTGTGGAAAGACCTGAACTTCCTAGGGGTGTTCTTCACCGGGCTTGCGACCGTGTTCCTGGGCGTTGCGACGGTCAACTACTACGTAGCGCCCACACCGCTACCGCCCGCCCTGCAGACGTACTGGCTCGTCATTCACGTTTTCGTCGCGACGCTCGCGACCGGCTTCATGGGCCTCGGCACGGGCCTGAGCATCCTGCAGCTCATCAAGGAGAAGCGCGACAACGGCTTCCTGCGGTCGCTGCCGAGCCCGGTGCAGCTCGAGGATCTCGCCTACCGGGTCGGCGTGATCGGGTTCATCTTCTGGACCTTCACGCTCATCGCGGGCGCGATCTGGGCGGAGCACGCCTGGGGCCGCTACTGGGGCTGGGACACGAAGGAGGTGTGGACCTTCGTGATCTGGGTCGTGTACGCGGGCTACATCCACGCGCGTGCGACGCGCGGCTGGCGCGGCTCTCGTTCGGCGTGGCTGCAGATCATCGGCTTCGCAGCGATCATCTTCAACTTCACGATCGTCAACCAATTCTTCACCGGCCTGCACGCGTATAGCGGGCTTTGACGGTCAGCAATCACCTCCACCGCGAGCTGATCTGTGTCGTGTCCTGGGGGCCAGCGTGGCCAGGCAGGCAGCGGTAGGCAGCTTCGACTAGGCGTTGCAGGCTTGGCCGATTTCGCGTCTTCGTGGCGTGGCGCCGAGGCAGGCGAGGAAGACGCAGCAGCGTGCTGCGCTTCGGGCGAGCACGGGCGGAAGGTAGAGTGAGGAGAGTGCGTACTCGACCCGTTGTTGCTTTCTCGATCATCGCTGCAGCCGCAGCCGTCGTCATCATCGCTTTGCTGCTGGTCGTACGGCCCTGGGAGGGGAACGGCTCGCCGGTCGCAAGCGAAGAACCGGTCGACGCTCTTGCTTCCCCCGCTGCACTGCCACCACTCGTGGACGAATCGACGCACATCCTGAACAACGCGGGCCCCGGCGCTCCTGTCGTGGTCGAATTCCTCGACTTCGAGTGCGAGGCCTGCGGCGCCGTGTACCCCACGATGGAAGAGCTCCGTGAGAAGTACGACGGCGAGGTGACCTTCGCTGTCCGCTATTTCCCGCTGCCCGGGCACTCGAACTCTGTCAATGCGGCCCTCGCCGTCGAAGCTGCTGCACAACAGGGCGCGTTCGAGGCGATGTATCAGCGGATGTTCGAGACGCAATCCGAGTGGGGAGAGAGACAGGCCTCGGAAGCCGACCGATTCCGCAGCTACGCCGAGGGCCTGGGCCTCGACGTGGCGGCCTACGACGCCGCCGTTTCGGACCCTGCGACGCTGGCCCGCGTCGAGCAGGACTTCCAGGCCGGCGCCGAGCTCGGCGTCGACCGGACGCCGACGATCTTCGTCGACGGCGAGCGGCTGGAGCTATCGCAGCTGAGCGACATCGAGACGGCGATCCAAGCAGCGATGCCGCAGTAGGCACTTCCGGTTTCATGTCCGGAATTCCGTGACCACCGCAAGGTGGGACCCTCAGCGCTCGTGATACTCGGACTCAGAGATATTCGCAGATCGTTTCGGGTGTGCACGCCTCTGACGGTGTCTGTGCCGCATGCCCGCGGAGCTCGGCGACACTCGCCCGCAGGAGGCTGAGCTTCGCGAGCTGTTCATCGATCTCAACTAGCCGTCGGTCGAGGAGATCCCGAACATGACCGCATGGTGAACCGCCAGCGTCACGAACATCGAGGATCGCCGCGGCCTGTGCGAGGGTGAGTCCTGCCGCTCGGGCCCGACCGATGAACTCGAGCCGCTGCACTGTCTCGTCGCCATAGTTGCGGTATCCGGCGGTCGTGCGCTCCGGAGGCTGAAGCAGCCCTCGTTCCTCGTAGTACCGCAGCGTCGACGGTCTCGTCCTCGCCTTCTCCGCGAGCTCCCCGATCCGCATCGTGACTACGCCTTCCGCCGCCCGCTTGACCTTCAAGCATGCTTGAAGGTCCATTCTGTCGGATGAGGCGGCATGAACGACCCGGTTCCCAGAGGAGGCAACATGGCACGGCACGGCGAGTTTGACCTTGCAGTGATCGGCACGGGCGGTGCGGCGATGTCCGCGGCGATCCACGCTCGACTCGAAGGGGCGAGCGTGGTCGCCATCGAGTCGGGAACGCTCGGTGGCACCTGCGTGAACGTCGGCTGCGTGCCCTCCAAGACACTCCTCGCCGCCGCGCACACTCGACATGCCGCCCGATCGAACCCGTTCCCAGGCACCCCCACATCCGCCGGCGAGGTTGACCTGAGCGCGCTCATGCAGCAGAAGGACGAGTTGATCGGCATACTTCGCCAGACCAAATACGCTGACATCGCCGCCGCCTACGGGTTCGACATTCAGTCCGGCACCGCGACGTTCACTGACGCGGCAACACTCCTCGTCGACGGCCGACGAGTTCGTGCTAGGTCGTATCTGGTCGCCACCGGAGCCGAACCGCACGCCCCGGCCATCCCCGGTCTCGAGCAGGTGGACTACCTCACCTCGACCACGGCCATGGAGCTGACCGAGTTGCCCGCTTCGCTCGTGGTGATCGGCGGCGGCTTCGTCGGCCTCGAACAGGCGCAGCTCTTCGCCCGCCTCGGGGTCGAGGTCACCATCATCGGCCGGCTCGCTCCGCACGCCGAACCCGAACTCTCCTCCGAACTCCACAATGCCTTCCTCGCCGAGGGAATCGCCGTCATCAACGACCGAGCCGTGACGATTACCCGGAACGGCGACCTGGTGCAGGCGATCACCCGCACCGGCAAGGCGGCCACCGGTGGACGAATCCTCATCGCCACCGGACGCGCACCACGCACTGACGGGCTCGACCTCGCTGCGGCGGGCGTCGCGAGGGACGGCCGTGGCTTCATCATCGTCGACAAGGACCAGCGGACGACGAACCCGACCGTGTTCGCCGCCGGCGACGTGACCGATGTGCCGCAGTACGTGTACGTCGCCGCGATGGCCGGGAAGATCGCAGCCCGCAACGCGCTCGGCCGCCACGAGCAGGTCGACTACACCGGGATGCCCTCGGTGTTGTTCACCTCACCTCAGCTCGCCTCCGCCGGGATGACCGAAGCCGAAGCCCTCGCCGCGGGATACCGGTGCACCTGCCGTTACCTGCGACTGTCCGAAGTGCCCCGAGCCATCACCAACCACAACACCCGCGGCGGCATCAAGATCGTCGCCGACGCTGACACCGGCCGAGTCCTCGGCGTCCACGCCCTCGCCGAGACCGCCGGCGAGATGATGCTCGCCGCGACCTACGCCATCACCGCCGGATTCACCGTCGCCCAACTCGCCGACATCTGGGCCCCGTACCTCACCATGGCCGAAGGAATCCGCCTCACCGCGAACCTCTTCCGCAACGAACTCCCCACCTCCTGCTGCGCCTGAACGCTACCCAAGTGGTTCTGAATCAAGTCGCCGTGCGAGGTCGTCGACTGCTCGCTCGAGCGCGGGATCCTCGCCGCGGGCAAGCCCTGCGAGTTCGAGCCCGGCTGGTGCCGCCTTGACCCACAGGCGGCGACGCGGGATGAGCAGCGAGCCGATTAGCGATGCCACTCTCCCAGATCTGCGCACAACTCGAAGCGGAGATGGAACGAGATGAACAGGCCCCACAGGCACCGACGGCCGGCACCGCACGCAACGGCGCTGCAGCGCCGAGCGCGGCACAGTCCGAGCCACCCGACAAGCGTACCGCCGGCGCAACGAGCAACCGGGCTGCGCCGACGGTGGGCCGGGCCAGGGATCCGCTGCATGTCCTCGATCTGCGCGACCTCTGCTTCCGCGTGACGCAGAATGAGCATAGGATTTCGGTATGCCGAAAATCGTGCGCGAAGAACGACAAGCACAACCCGTGACGCGTACAACGCGGCAAAGATCATCAGCGCCCCGGCTGGCATGGCTGTTGGGACCCGCGCTGGTGGCGGGAGTCGCCTATCTCGACCCCGGCAACGTGGCCAGCAATATGACGGCCGGCGCGCGCTACGGGTATCTTCTGGTCTGGGTGGTGGTGCTCGGCAATGTCATGGCGTGGCTCATCCAGTACCTCTCGGCCAAGCTCGGCATCGTCACCGGCAGCAGCCTGCCGGAGATGCTCGGGGCACGCATCCGCAATCCGTATGTGCGCCGTGCGTACTGGTTGCAGGCCGAGTTGGTCGCCATGGCGACCGATATCGCCGAGGTGATCGGTGGTGCCGTCGCGCTGAATCTGCTGTTCGGCATCCCGCTGCTGTGGGGAGGAATGATCACCGGAACCGTGTCGCTGGTGTTGCTCGTGGTCCAGTCCCGGCGAGGCGCACGCAGCTTCGAATTCGTCGTCATCGGACTGGTCGTGATCATCGCCATCGGCTTCTCGTTCGGAGTGTTCGTCGCGCCCCCGGACCCGGGCGGTGTCGCAGCCGGCCTCCTGCCTCGGTTCGAGGGCACCGACTCCGTGCTGCTCGCGGCATCCATTCTCGGTGCCACGATCATGCCGCACGCGATCTACGCGCACAGCGCCCTGGCTCGAGATCGCTTCGCTCCATCGCAGCCGCAGGTGCGCTTCAACGTTCCCCTGGAGGAGCTGCGAGGCATCTCGACCCGACGCCTCCTGCGTGCGACGCGCTGGGACGTCAGCGTCGCGATGCTGATCGCTGGCACCGTCAATCTCTGCATCCTGTTGCTGGCGGCCGCCAACCTCGCTGGCGTTCCGGGCACCGACACCCTCGAGGGCGCCTATGCCGCACTACGGGATGGAATCGGGCCTCTCGTCGCGACCCTCTTCGCAGTCGGCCTGCTCGCCAGCGGCCTCGCGAGCACCTCAGTGGGGGCGTACGCCGGTGCTGAGATCATGCATGGACTGTTGCACGTGCGCATTCCGCTTATCGCTCGACGCCTCGTCACCCTCATCCCTGCGCTCGTGATCCTCGCGCTCGGCGTCGACCCCACCCTCGCGCTGGTGCTGAGCCAGGTCGTGCTCTCGTTCGGCATCCCCTTCGCGCTCATCCCGCTCGTCGCCCTCACCGCCAAACACGAAGTGCTCGGCGAGTTCCGCAACCGCGCGGTGACGACCGCAGCCGGGATCGTGGCATCCGTCGCTCTCATCGCACTGAACGCGATGCTGCTCTGGCTGGTCGCTTCCGGCACATGACGGTGCGACCGGATCAGTGCGCCGAGGTTCAGGGCCTTGCTGCTTGCGGCGGGAGCAGTCGGGGGATCAGCTTGACGTAGATGGCCATGCCGATGAGTTCGACGAGGGTCTGCGTCACGATGGCGGCAGCCGCGAGCCGGAGGTCTGCCGGAAGCGCGAGGGCGAGTGGGAGGACGACAAGCGAATTCCTGGTCGCACCGCTGAACACGAGCGCCCTGCTACGAGGGACGTCGAGGCGTGCAAGCCGCGCGACGCCGACACCGAGGGCGGCCATGACCGCAAGGAACGCGATGTAGATCGGCACGAGCTCAACCAGCAGGACTAGGTCGCGGGCGATCGCCGGCGTCTGCGACGCGATGACGACGAGCAGCACGAGCATCGTCAGCGGCACCATCGCGTGCAGCGCGCTGGCCGTGGCTGCGGCGGCGAGACGCACGCGCCGCGCGGCCCACTGGGTGAGCGTTGCAGCGCCGAGCGGGATCAGGATGAGGAGCACCATCGCCTCCATGAACGGTCCCGGCTCCACGCTCTCGGTCGCAACGGGGCCCGCGATGATGAACAGGTAGAGCGGCAAGAGAAGCAGCTGCACCACCATCAGCAGGGGAGTGGCAGCGAGCAGCCGCTCATGCGCGCCGCCGGCTGCGCCGGCGAACACGATCACGTAGTCGACACACGGGGTCAGCAGCACGAGCAGCACGCCGACCAGGAGCGCATCATCGTGCGCCACGAAGCGGGAAAGGCCGACGGCCACGACGGGCACGATGACGAAGTTCAGCACCAGCAGCGCGGTCAGGAATCGCACGTCGCGGAACCCGCGCGCGATCTCCGCAAAAGGCACCCCGAGGAAGGTGACGAACAGCAGCGCGGCGATGGCCGGGTTGATCGCGACCGCGAGCCGCTCGGAGCCCGGTGCCAGCAAGCCAAGCGCGATACCGGTGACGATCGCGGCGAGGTAGAAGAGGACTTGCTGGCGTTCCATCCATGACGCGAACGTCGGCGTGCTACTCGTCATCTGGCGAGTGGGCCGGAGTGCTCGGCGACCTCTACAACAACACCGGCTCGCGCGAATGTGCGCGAACGTGTTCCGCGCGTCAACCAGCAGGCACCCACGTACCTAAACCTAATGCTCGTAGCGGAGGACCTCTCGTGCCCACACTGACGACTCGACAAACTGCTTGCCGAGCGGAGCCACGATCGCTCGGGTGCCAGTCGTGTGCCCTGTTCTCGGTCGACGCTCACGGAACTCAAGGCTGAGATCGATAGCCTCGGGGCGACACACGCGAGGAGCATGGTGACCGATCAGTCCGCCCAGCCCTGGGATCACTCGCAGCAGGCGCAGCAGCCTCGGCCTTCCTCCAATCGGCGGATGCCGCACGGCCAGCAGCCCGCTGAGACGCAACCGCCGTGCGGCCGGCAGCCGCCTTACGGCGATGCTCCCGTCGGCTCAGCAGCGCTCGGTTACGGATACTCCGGCGAAGGCCAATCGCCCCATGGGCGGGCGCCCTACGGTCAGCCGCAATACAGGGACGCCTTCCCGCGGCAGCTGGGCTTTGCGATGCATCCGCCCAAGAAGCCGGCACTGCTGGCTGCCACGCTGCCGATGGCGGGGAAGTCCTTCGCGCTGGTGCTTCAGCCGCTCGAGCAGCGCGTCGGTCGCTGGTTCCTGGCATGGGCGATCGCGATCGGCTTCTTCTTCGGGGGCCAGATCATCTCGCTCGCACTACTGATGCCGGGCATGGTCGCCTTCTTCCTGCAGCTCGACCCGACCGCGGCACCGACCGACGAGGCCGAGCTCACGGCCGACCTGCTCGCCGAGGTGATCGGCTCGCCGCTGGGCATGGCCGGGGTGAACATGGCCTGGGCCGCGATGATCCCGGGCGTCATCGTCGCGTTGGCGGCGTTCGGCAAGGGCGCGGCCGGGTACGCCTCGAGTGTCGTCGGTCGCTGGCGCTGGGGCGCTGTCGGCCGCTCGGCGCTGCTGATCCTCCCCATCTTCGCGATCTACATCGGCGTCTCGCTCTGGATGGACCCGAGTGTCGAGTGGCAGTGGGATCCCAACTGGGGCCTCGTCGCGGTGGTGTTGCTGACCACGCCGCTGCAGGCGACCGGCGAGGAGTTCACATTCCGCGGGCTGCTGCCGCAGCTGATGGGCGGCTGGCTGCGCCACCGCTACGTGCCCGCGCTCGTCATGCTGCTGCCGGTGCTGACTGTGATCGTGCTGCAGCCAGCGACCTGGTACCTCTCGCTGCTCGCGCTGGTCGCCGCGGCGGTCGGGCCATGGGTGCTGCGTGGACCGCTGGGGAACGCGGTCTGGACCGGCCTTGCGACCGGGCTGCTGTTCGGCGCGATGCACACGCACCCGTCGATCGCGGCGACGCTGCAGCTCTCGCTGGTCGGCTTCACCTGCTCGATGCTCACCTACCGCACGGGTGGGCTCGAGGCGGCGTCGGTGCTGCACACCGCCAACAACGTCTTCATCATGGTTCCGCTCGCGCTCACCGGTGTCTCAGCGTTCTCATCCGCGCAGCCGGTCGCCGGCGAGGACTGGCTCTCTTTCGGTATCACCGCGCTGGCGCTCGGCCTCGCGTACCTCGCGGTGCACTTTGCCATGCGCGGGGCGCAGCGGTTTACGACGGGGGCGCCTGCTGCCGACTTGCTCGTGTCACAGCCGCGGCCGCCAATGGCGGCACCCGTCGTGACGCGCTGAGCCGCGTCGCACGCTGCCGAGGATTCAGCGATGAGCCTCGTCGCACGCTGCGAGAAGATTCGGCGCTGACCGGTGTCTCGAGCGACCTATGCATTGGATACGGGTGGGTGCGACGTCACACTTCGCGTCCACCACGTTCCTCCTCTGGTGCTCACCGAAATGCGCGACGGGCGGGCGAGGCGCCAGCACCAGCGAGCACGGTGAGCAGCGCTGCGATCGCGATGGCGACCTCGATCCCGCGGCCGAAACGGATGGCGGGCGTGACCGTGGCGGACAGCGGTAGCGTGGCGACCATCGCGCCCGGCTCGTACTGCGGCAGGCGTTGCAGGATGCTGCCGTCCGCGAGCACGATCGCGCTCGTGCCGACGGTGGAGATCATGACGAGCGACCGTCCACTCTCCATCGCACGCAGTCGCGCGATCGCGAGCTGCTGCACGTTCTGCGCACTGCCCTCGCCGAAGTCGGCGTTGTTCGACGGAACCAGGATCAGTTGCGCGCCACGATCGAGGACCATCTCGCGGGCGAGTGCATCATCGACGACGTCGAAGCAGATGGCCAGGCCCGCGCGGACGCCGCCGACATCGAAGACGTTCGCGCTGGCGGGGTCGATCGAGAAGTCCCGGGGGATCAGATCGAGGAAACCGAACGCATCCAGCACGGGGGCGAGCACGGCACGGCTCGGGAGGTATTCGGCAAACGGGACCGGGTGTCGCTTGTGATACACCGCGTCGACGCCTTCATCCCAGAGCAGCAGCGAGTTGTACGTCCGCGTGCCCTCGGTCGTCACCGCTCCCAGGATGATGGGGGCCGTGAACTGCCGCTGCAGGTCTTCCAGCAGCGCGATAGTCTGGGGGTTCGTCTGCGGCTCGCGTTCGCCTGCGTTCTCGGGCCAGACGAGCAGATCGAGATTCTCGCCGTCGAGGAGCGTGGTCGCGGCTGCATGCTCGGCGATGATCTGGCCTGGCTCGTAGGGGGCGAGCAGTCCTGCCTCCGACGCCCCCTGAGCAGCCCCCACCCGGATGGTCCCGTCGTACTCGACGGGGACGGCGGGCACGAGCGCGAGGATGGCTGCGACGGCTACGGGTGCGACGGCGCGGCGGGTCACGTGGGCCCGGGAAGCGGACCTCACCGTCACTGCGGCTGTGGCGCCGAGCAGGGCGATCGCGAACGTCAGGCCCGCGATCCCCGCCCAACCGACGACAGGTCCGAAGGGGCTGTCCGCCTGGGAGTAGGCGAGCCGCCCCCAGGAGAACCCACCCCAGGGGATGGTGGATGCGAGCAGCTCGCGCGTCGTCCACACGGCGGCGAGTCCGATGGTGGCGAGCACCGTCGAGAGCCACCTGGCTGCACGGACGAGTCGCCACACGGAGGCGCTCGCGATGCCGCCGAGCCCGAACCACGTCGCCATGACGATGGTGAGGCCGAGCAGCGGCGCGGGTCCGAGGTAGACCGTGATCCATGAGATGTGGACGGCGTACTGGGTCGCGCCCGTGATGAACCCCAACGCAAATGCGGCTCCCGGGGTGCGGCCGCGGACGGCCAGGAGTGCCAGGGCGACCCCGACCGGGGCGAATGGCCACAGGTCGTACGGCGACCCGGACGCGGCTATTGCTAACCCGCCGCCGGCCGCCAACAGTACCCGTGCGAGATGGACACGCGCCCGGTCGTCCTGGCCGAGAGTGGCGGCAACCCGATCGTGGCCGCTCACGCGGATGCGAGCGTCCGGACCGCGGGCGTGACGGATGCCGAGAGGATCGCTGGCCGCCGGGCGGCGAGCACGCCGTTGAGGATCACGATGGCCTCCGCGACCTCCTGGACCAGCACGACACCGCCGAACCCGAGCACGCGGGAGAGCGCGCGCGGGAAGTGGATCACGGCGATGAGCAACGCGAGGACGATGTTCGCGGCCCTGATGAGTCGGCCGTGACGCGCATGGCGGATGGCGGCGGGGATCAGTCGCTGGTCGCGGCCGGTGAAGGCGACGTGCGCGGACTCGATCGCGGCAACTGACCCTGTCGCGCCCGTCGCAATCCCCACGGTCGCTTCGGCGAGTGCCGGGGTGACGTTGATCCCGTCACCGATCATGGCCGTCCAGCGCCGCTCATGCCTTCTAGTGTGCGCTACGACAAGTTCGTGGACAGGTTGCGACACACGTGCGACAAGAACGTGGGATTACGACCACGGAGCCTGACCCGCTTTCGCGGATACCTGAGCTGAGGCGATGATCGTCTCGGGAAGGGGTCAGGATGCCTGCACCGAAGTCGCCGGAGTTCCGGCGCAGAGCCTTGGATCTGGTCGCGCACGGCGAGCCGGTCGCGGCCACGGCCAGGAACCTCGGGATCAGCGAGTCGTGCCTGCGGCGATGGATGGCGCGGGACGATGTCGATGCCGGCCGCAGCGAGGGGCTGACGAGCGCAGAGAAGCGCGAGCTGGTCGAGCTGCGGCGGCGGACGCGTGTGCTGGAGATGGAGAACGAGATCCTCAAGCGAGCGAGCGCGTACTTCGCCCGGGAGAACGTGCTCCCAAAATAGGGTTCCGGCTGGTCCAGGAGCTCGCCGCCGACGGGGTGCCCGTCGCGGTGGCCTGCCGGGTGCTGAAGGTCTCCACGTCCGGCTTCTATGGCTGGCGCTCCCGATGTCCCTCGCCGCGGCAGGTCGCCGACGATGCGCTGACGGCCACGATCCGGCAGGTCCACGCGGGCTCGCGCGGCACCTACGGGTCGCCGCGCGTGCATGCGGAACTGCGGCTTGGGCTGGGCGTGCACGTGGCCCGCAAGCGTGTCGCGCGGCTGATGCGGCTCGCCGATCTCACGGGCGTCTCGCATCGTCGCAAGCGGCGCGGCTGGAAGCCCGACACCGCCACGCACGAAGATTTGGTCAAGCGGCAGTTCCGCGCCGATCGTCCGGATCGGCTCTGGTTCTGCGACATCACGCAGCATCGAGCCCGCGATGGCTGGGTCTACTGCGCGGCGGTGATCGACGCGTTCAGTCGACGCATCGTCGGCTGGTCGATCTCCGACCGCATCACGACCGAGATCGTCGTCGACGCGCTCGAGATGGCGAGATGGCAGCGCCGACCCGTCGGCACGATCGTGCACGCGGACAGGGGCGCGCAATACACGTCCTGGCTCTTCGGCCACCGGCTGCGGCAGGCCGGACTGCTCGGGTCGATGGGGCGCGTCGCCTCCAGCGTCGATAACGCGCTCATCGAGTCGTTCTGGTCGACCATGCAGCGCGAGCTACTCGACCGAACCGCCTGGGACTCGAGGACGCAGCTCGCGTCCGCGATGTTCGAATGGATCGAGGGCTTCTACAACCCGACGCGACGGCACAGCGCGCTCGGCAACCTTGCCCCGGCCGAGTTCGAAGCCCTTCACACCGACACCCCCGCTGCGGCATGATCAACACAGAGAACGTGTCCGCGAAACCGGGGCAGGCTCCGCATTCCTGCGCTGGGCAGCGCGCAACCAGCTGTGCCCCCGACTCAGGGTGCCGCCGCAGCGCAAGTCGACCCTCACGCCGACCGGCTCGAGCGTTGAGGAGCGATGGGAGCTGCTCGAACGCCTGCTACACGAACGGGCCATCGACCCGCGGACTCGTCTCGCCGGCGTGCTCGTGCTGCTCTACGGCACTCGGGTCGTGCAGCTGCGGCGACTGCGCGTCACCGACATCACCGGGGAAGCTGGGCGAGTTGCCATCCGGCTCGGTGCCGACCCACTCGATCTGCACGGCGCGATAGGCGAGCTGGCGGTAGTGGCTAGAGGACCTCGAGAAGCGCCGCGGCTTCTCTCCGACGCAGGTGAGGATGACTGGCTGTTCCCCGGCCAATACCACGGCACCTCGATCTCTACGGACCCCTCACCGACCGCCTCAACGCGGTCGGTGTGCGCGTGCGTGCTGCCCGAACCGGCGCGGTGGTCTCGCTCGTGCAGGAACTCCCGGCGCCGGTCGTGGCGCGGCTCACCGGCCTCTCGACCGCGACGTCCTGGGCGCAGGCAGTCGCCGTCAGCGACGGCCGCTACGCCGCCCGCACCGGCCTCTTCGACGATGGCGGCCCTTAGACTGTTTGCCGAGCCCCGGCCTACCTGCGCCGCTCTGGTTCGCGCCTGCAGCCGAGGATGATCCGCTCCTTGGGAGCGGAGGATGCCGAAGCGCTTGGGGCGCCGACGCAGCGCACTCCGGGGCCTGACACCCTCGCCATGTCGACGACGAATCGGACGGCGCGAGTGCCGATCGCAGTTCAGTGAGTGCTGTATAGTTCAGCATATGCTGATTATTGCTTCTCGTGTGGATGTGATGAACCGGTTGGGGCGCGCCATGTCCGACCCGACGCGATCCCGGATACTACTGACGCTGCTCGAGGCGCCGGCTCACCCCGCGGAGCTTGCCGAAGCTCTGGGGTTGACGCGCTCGAACGTGTCGAACCATCTGGCGTGCCTGCGCGACTGCGGCATTGCGGTCGCCATACCCGAGGGCCGGCAGACGCGATATGAGATCGCCGACCCGCACCTGTCGCGGGCACTGACCGCCCTGGTCGACACCACCCTGGCGGTCAACGAGGACGCACCCTGCCTCGACCCGGCCTGCTCGGTGCCCGGTTGCTGCGAGACGGGTGCGGGCGCATGATCCTGTCCTCGGTCCTGCAAGCGATCGGCTTGTTCCTCGCCACCAACATCGACGACATCATCATCCTCTCGCTGTTCTTCGCCCGAGGCGCCGGTGAGCGCGGCACCACCGCCCGCATCCTCATCGGGCAGTACCTCGGGTTCATCGGCATCCTCGGTGCGGCCGTGCTGGTGGCCCTGGGAGCCGGGGCGTTCCTGCCCCCGGAGGTCATCCCGTACTTCGGCCTCATCCCGCTGGGCCTGGGGTTGTGGGCCGCCTGGCAGGCTTGGCGCGGGGGCGACGACGACGACGACGCGAAGATCGAAGGCAAGAAGGTCGCCGTGTGGACCGTCGCCGCGGTGACCTTCGCCAACGGCGGAGATAACATCGGCGTCTACGTCCCAGTGTTCCTTAGCGTGGGCACGGCCGCCGTGATCGCCTACTGCGTCGTGTTCCTCGTGCTGGTGGCGGTGCTCGTGGGCTTGGCCAAGTTCGTTGCCACCCGCCGACCGATCGCGGAGGCGCTGGAGCGCTGGGAGCACATCCTGTTCCCGCTCGTCCTCATCGGCCTCGGCATCTTCATCCTGGTCAGCGGCGGAGCCTTCGGGCTCTGACTCGACCGGGGATGCTGCACCAAGGTGCGCATGACCCGTGCGGCACCACACAATCGAAACGGCGAAGGATGTACATCCATTGAATGCGGACCAGATGCCGTCAGAGGCCGCGGACCCGGACTTGCCGCGCGCACTGATCGCGGATGGCGATGTGACCCAGGCCACCGATGCGAGCGCGCCCTCGGCGGCGGCCGGCGCTACCGCCTCGCGATGGGGCGGCCGACCACGTCGTCGAGCGGCCATGCTGGGATTCGTTGTGGCCCTCGTCGCGGGTTCGGTCGATCAGCTCACCAAGGTCTGGGCGGAGGCGACGCTCGCCCTAGGAGAGCGGCAGCCCTTGCTCGGCGACCTGCTCGCCATTCAGCTTGCCTTCAACCCCGGCGCGGCGTTCTCGCTGGGCGCCAGCGCCACCCCGATCATCACGGTCATAGCCATTGCCGGCTCCGCGGTCGCTGCTTGGCTCATCGGGAGGACGACGTCGCTGCCCTGGGCGGTGGGACTCGGACTGATCCTCGGTGGCGCCTTCGGGAACGTGGTCGATCGCCTGACACGAGCCCCTGGTCCGGGTAGGGGCCACGTCGTTGACTTCATCGCCTATGCCGACTGGTTCATCGGAAACGTCGCAGACGTCTTCGTCTTTGCTGGCTTGGCGCTGTGCGTGATCCTGGCGGCCAATGGCAAGCGAATGCGTCCCGAGCACGCGCCGCGGTCCACCTCCTAGCGGCACGAACTCCACCGACGCCGCGCCGAGCGCGCCAGCCGAGGCCGCTTTGAACGCTGGAGAGCGATGACGCCGCTGGCCCATCCTCCAGGAGCTTTGAACGCTGGAGAGCGATGACGCCGCTGGCCCATCCTCCAGGAGCTTTGCCTGGCCCCGGAGACGGACCACTGAGGGAAGCTCCGTCGCCCTGAAATACCCCGGAACGAGAGCCTCGAATCTGACCGAGTCCGGAGCTATAGCGTCAAGTTGCTACAGCGCAGGTTGCCAGTCGAGATCATTGAGCGGTCGCGCGAGGAAAGATGTCGTGCCACGAGTCCACAGGACGTATGGCCGTCGGTCGCCAAGCTCGTCGAGCGCAGAGGGCCATTCCTTGTCGCCGGGGATCAGCGTGCCGATACCGGCGCGCTCGGCGTCGACGATGCGCTGCTCAAGTGTCTGAGCGTCTGAGCGCTCGAACTGGGCGCGCCACACCTGAGCGTCAACAGCACTGAGGCCTGTCACGGCGTCATCACGCTCGGCGAGTCGGAGCACCTCAAGCGCTCCCAGGTCGCCCAGGAGACGGCCTGTCACGGCGTCGTCTGGCTCGACGATCATCGACAGCAGCATCCGTGCTGTGCGCTCGTCCTGGACTACCTGGCTCAGGGTCGTCGTCATCGTCGGGTCCTCTCACTCGTATAGAGAGGTGCGCGCGGCGACGCGGGGAGCCCGAGGGCGAGGGTTCCATGAACGCCGACCCCGGCGTACAGTGGATGGTGAGGCAGGTTCTCCTCATATTGCGGGTCCTCCGGGACGGCCTTCGGGCACTCACACACGTTCTGCCTCCTCGACGGAGTAACACGTGTGACGAGAGGCCGTCATGTTCCGCCTTATCTGGACGCTCAGCGTTCACACTCGCGACTATCTGCACCGCTACATGCCGAGCAACCGGCTGCTCGCTGCCATCCGCACCCGTCGCGGACTCAAGTGGGGGATACCCGCGATGCTGGTCGCGCTTCCGTACATCCTGATCGCCAGCGTCTGCTCTGGCGCGGCAGCCGACGGCGGCCCCGGCTGGCTCCACCTAATCGTGCTGTGGGCCTGCTGGAACGCACTGAAGTTCATCATCATGGGACCCGTGAGCGTCGTCTTGCTCATCCGCGCGCGCCTGCGCGAGGCCGCGAACCGTCGTCACCAGCGCCGCGAAGCGGTCGCCGAAGCAGACACTCGTGTGCCGGTCCTTCGTTCCTAGGCTCAACCGCCCACGGCAGCGGATGCTGTGATGCTAGAACCACGGCGCCCGCCAGGCCGGATCACGACACCGTGCGAAGCGAGCGCTTGCCGGACTGCCTGAGGCCCCACCCCAACCTTCACGCCGACCTCTACCAGCGTCAACCCGCTGAGGTAGAGGTCGGCTGCTTCGTGGATGCGGGCAGGATCGAACCGCCCGCGGCGGATCGTCACCTCCCGACGGGTGAGGTGCATGGCGACCGTGCGGCGGTTCACTCCGAAGCGGGATGCCAACTCGACGAGCGTCGCGCCCTCGCGATACTGCGCTACCAAATCGTCGACCTGCTCCGGGCGAAGGAGGGTTTGAGCCATCCCAAGTGATCGCACCATCCGACCCCTGGAGTCGGAAACGGTAGGCTCGGAGGAACGCTGGTCGTGGTCGTAGAAGCCCCGTGACCTGCGCAAAGACAGAGTTTTCAGGTGTGGGCAGGGGTTCTCAAACTCTCTACGGAGGTCCACAGACTGGAGAGCCCCGCTTCGGCGGGGCTTTCTGCATGTCGCCGCGCGGGGGAGGATGGCGACGTGAAGCGAGCGCGGGTGACGAGCAGCGTGCTGCGCTCGATCGGCTACGACAAGGGCTCGAGCACGCTCGAGGTCGAGTTCGAGGACGGCGACGTCTACCGCTACTTCCTCGTGCCCGCGCGCGTCTACGCGGGCCTCATGGCGACGGCTGACGCCGGCGAGAGCGTGGGCCGCTACTTCAACGAGCACGTGAAGGCGCCCGGCTACCCGTTCGAGCAGCGCTGAGGCAGAGGCGGACTAGCG
This sequence comes from Agrococcus lahaulensis DSM 17612, assembly GCF_000425105.1. GTDB lineage: Bacteria > Actinomycetota > Actinomycetes > Actinomycetales > Microbacteriaceae > Agrococcus > Agrococcus lahaulensis. Next base: position 21,484 of record NZ_AULD01000018.1, on the reverse strand, counting down.
CCGCACGACGTCGGGCACCTGCGCCCCGAGCAAGTGGTCTTCGCGATCGATCCAGTAGCGGCGCTTGAGGCGCAGCGCGACGACGCTCGACGCGGCCCGCACCTCCTCGCGCCCGCCGAGGTCCTCGCGGACGAAGCGCGCGAGGTCCTCCGGCCCGGCGAAGACGGCGTAGAGGCTGATCGGGGTGTCGCCCGTGACGGTGCTGAGCAGCCGCACGTTCGGGTGATCGGTGAGCGACGCCAGCACCTGCTGCAGCCCGCTCGGACGCGCGTCGATGCTCACGACGGCGTTGAGCGGGAAGCCCAGCAGCTCCGGCTGGATCTCGACGCGCGGGAAGACCGCGCCGGTCTGGAGCAGCATCCGGATCGCTCGAGCGGCCGTCGACGGCGACGTGTCGAGCTTCCGCGCGACCTCCGCGGCCGAGACGCGCGCATTCGCGCCGAGCTCGCGCATCGCGAGCAGCTCGAGCTCCGAGAGCTGCTCGAGATCCTGCAGCGGCGCCTCGGTCACGGGGGTGACGTGCTCCTCGAGCGCCGCGGTCTGCTCGGGGCTCAACCGCTGGAAGCGCCACGACTGCCCGACCTTCGCGGGCTCGAGGATCATGCGGCTGTCGACGGCGCGCACGCCCGGGATCGAGGGGATGCGCTCGGCGAGCAGCTGCTCGGAGTCGGAGCCGCGGAGCGGGTACAGGTGCGCGTAGATGTCGGCTGGGCCGCTCGCGTGCATCGCGAACTGGATGTCGGGGATGGTGAGCAGCTGCGCGAGCACGTCGCGCGACTGCCCGGGCGCCGAGGTGATCCAGAGCTCGAAGGGATTGCTCGAGGTGATGAGCTGCCACGCGTAGCGACCGACGGTGCGCAGCAGCCGCTCCTGCTGCAGCCGTGCGAGGCGGCGGCTCGCGGTGCTCGTGGGGATGCCGAGCAGCTCGGCGAGCGCGGCCGTCGGCACGCGCGGCGCGATGTGCAGCGCCGCCGCGATGTCGAGGTCGGTCTCGTCGAGGAGGCCGCGGTGCGGGCTGCTGCGCTGCATCGGGCCAGACTAGCCAGTCCGGTGACCTCCGGTCGCGCCTCGCGGATGCGCCGGGATGCGGTCGATCATTCCGTTACAAGGCTGTGACATGACGGAAACGCCCATAGAGGTTGTGCACCGCTACGGTTCTTCCTAAGATCATGCGCATCGATGACATAGCGTCGTCGTTCCGCGATGGAGGGGAGCCGGCATGGAGCCGAAGCAGCCGTGGCAGTGGAGCGAAGCCGAGTGGCGAGCGCACGTCGAGCACGTGCGCGCCGGCCGCGCGCTCGTCGACCCGGATCCCTCGAAGCGCTGGCCGGGCGGTGCGAAGGTCGCCGTCGCGCTCTCCTTCGACTCCGACCACGAGACGCCCGCGCTCCGCGACGGCGAGACGTCGCCGGGCCGCATGGCGCAGGGCGAGTACGGCGCTCGCGTCGGCGTGCCGCGCATCCTCGAGCTCCTCCGCAAGCACGAGGCACCCTCCTCCTTCTACATGCCCGCGGTGTGCGCGCTGCTGCGGCCCGACGAGGCGCCCGGCTACGTCGCGGCGGGCCACGAGGTCGGCATCCACGGCTGGATCCACGAGCGCAACACGCTCCTGAGCCGCGACGACGAGCTCGAGCTCATCGTGCGGGCCCTCGACGTCTTCGAGTCGCAGCTCGGCTACCGGCCCACCGGCATCCGCACGCCCTCGTGGGACTTCTCGGGCAGCACGCTCAGCGTCATCCGTGAGCTCGGCTTCGTCTACGACTCCTCGCTCATGGCCGACAACGAGCCCTACGAGCTCGTCGAGCACGGCGAGCGCACCGGCGTGATCGAGATCCCCGTCGAGTGGACGCGCGACGACGCGCCCTACCTCATGATGGACCGCTACGGCGGCCTCCGCCCCCACATGCCGCCCCGCCAGCTCCTCCAGATCTGGATCGACGAGTTCGACGCCGCGCGCGCCGAGGGCGGCCTGTTCCAGCTCACCCTCCACCCGCACATCATCGGGTACCGCTCGCGGCTGAAGATCCTGGACGACCTCCTGGCGCACATCCGCTCCTTCGACGACGTCTGGATCGGCACCCACGCCGACATCGCGACGCACGTCAGCCCCCTCCTGCAGGACATCTCCCGAGAAGAGCACGCATGACCACCACCGCAACGAGCACGGCCGTCGACGGCACGAAGCTCACCAAGAAGGGCAAGAAGGCCCTCATCGCCGGCAGCATCGGCAACGCCGTCGAATGGGTCGACTGGGCCATCTACACGACGTTCTCGTCGATCTTCGCCCACCACTTCTTCCCGCCGGGCAACGACGCCGCGGCCCTCCTGTCGACCCTCGCGATCTTCGCGGTCGGCTTCGTCATGCGCCCCGTCGGCGCTGCGGTCATGGGCGCCTACGCCGACCGCCACGGCCGCAAGAAGGGCCTCGTGCTGACCATCGGCCTGATGGCCGGTGCGACGCTGCTCATCGGCCTCTCGCCGACCTTCGACCAGGTCGGCATCATCGCCCCGATCATCCTCGTCGCGGCGCGCATGGTGCAGGGCTTCGCCGCGGGCGGCGAGTTCGGCTCGTCCTCGGCGTTCATCGTCGAGTCGGCCGCGCCGAAGCGCCGCGCCTTCGCGGGCTCGTGGCAGCAGGTCTCGGTCGGCGCCGGCGTGCTGATCGCCTCGGGCATCGCACGATCATCACCTCGACGCTGCCCGAGGAGGCCGTCGACAGCTGGGGCTGGCGCCTCGCCTTCGTGATCGCCGCGTCGCTCGGCTTCGTCGGCCTGTGGCTGCGCCGCGCCGTCGAGGACACCGACTCGTTCGAGCTCGCCAAGACGCGCAACGCCGAGGCGGGCGAGAAGCGCAACGCGCTCTTCCGCATGTTCGTCGAGCACCCGAAGGCCGTGCTGCGCGTCTTCGGCATCACGATCGCCGGCACGCTGCTCTACTACATGTGGGTCAGCTACATGCCGACGTACGCGTCGGTCGCGACGGGCATCCCGCTCAACCTCGCGCTGCTCGCGAACTTCATCTCGATGGTCGTCTTCCTCGTGCTGCTGCCGTTCGCCGGCATCCTCTCCGACAAGATCGGCCGCAAGCCCACGATGGCCGCGTTCGCTGGCGGCTTCCTGATCTTCTCGTGGCCCGCGTTCCAGCTGCTGAACGGCGACTTCTGGATGCTGCTCGCGATCGAGCTCGTCGGCATCGTGCTGCTGCTCGGCTACTCGGCCAACTGCGCCGTCATCATGGCCGAGCAGTTCCCGCCGGAGGTGCGCGCGACCGGCATCGGCCTGCCCTACGCCCTCGCGGTCGCCGTCTTCGGCGGTACCGCGCCCTACATCACGACGTGGATGAACACGAACGGCTACGGGGGCTGGGTGTGGCTCTACTGCGCCGTCGCCGCCGCGATCGGCCTCGTCGTCTACCTGACGATGCCCGAGACCAAGGGCAAGAAGCTCGACTGATGCGGCACGCGCTCATCACCGGCGCCGGCAGCGGCATCGGCAAGGAGGTCGCCCTCGCGTTCGCGCGCGGGGGCGACGCCCTGACGCTCGCCGACCTGCACGCCGAGCCGCTCGAGGCCGTCGCGGCTGAGGCGCGCGAGGCGGGTGCGCCGCGCGTCGAGGTCGTGCCGATCGACCTGCGGGGCGAGACCGCCCACGACGAGCTCATCGAGGCGGCGTGGTCGGTCGCGCCGATCGACGTGCTCGTCTCGAGCGCGGGCGTCTACCCGGCGACGCCGTTCCTCGAGCTCGACGCCCGCGCGTGGGACTTCGTGCTCGACGTCAACACGCGCGCACCGGTCCTCCTCACCGTCGCGCTCGCGAAGCGCGCGATCGAGGCGGGCCGCCCCGCGAGCATCGTGAGCATCTCGTCGGGCGCGGCGCTGCGGGCTCGCCCGGGCGCCGCCCCCTACTCGACGTCGAAGGCCGCCCTCGAGGCCGCCACTCGCGCATCCGCCCTCGAGCTCGGCCGGTACGGCATCCGGGTCAACGCGGTCGCGCCCGGCTTCGTCGAGGTCGACAGTGCCGTCAACCCGGTGACGGACAAGTACGCGGATGCGGTGGGCGACACCCCGCTCGGACGTCGCGGCCGCCCCGACGACATCGCGCGCGCGGTCGTCTGGATCGCGGGCGACGAGGCGGAGTGGATCACGGGCGAGGTGCTGCGCGTCGACGGGGGATCGTCGACCGGCGCCTGGCACCTGCCGCAGCATTGGACGGCCCTCGGCCGAGAAGGAGACGCAGACGCATGACCTCGAAGTACACGATCGTCGGTGCCGGCGCGATCGGCGGCACCCTCGGAGTGCACCTGCGCCTCGCGGGCGCCGACGTGCAGCTCATCGACGCCGACCCGGCGCACGTCGCGGCGGTGCGCGAGCACGGCCTGCGCATCGAGCAGCCGAGCGGCGCGCTCGAGGCGCGGCTGCCGATCTCGACGCCCGATGAGGCGCCCGAGGAGCTCGGCGCCGTGCTGCTCGCGGTCAAGGCGCAGGCGACGGACGACGTCGCCGCGTGGATCGCGCCGCGGCTCGCCGCCGACGGCTGGGTCGCGTCGATGCAGAACGGGCTCAACGAGGCGACGATCGCGCGCCACGTCGGCACCGAGCGCACCGTCGCCGCCTTCGTCGACCTCTTCGCCGACGTCATGGCGCCCGGCGTCATCAAGGACGGCGGCATCGGCGCGATCGCGCTCGGCGAGTACGCCGGCGGCGTGAGCGATCGGGTGCGCACGCTCGCGGAGGACCTCCGCCACTGGGGCGAGCCGATCGTGAGCGACAACGTCGAGGGCTTCCTGTGGTCGAAGCTCGGCTTCGGCGCGATGCTCGTCGCGACGGCGCTCGCCGACGACGACATGGGCGACCTGATCGACCGCCACCGCGTCGGCATGCACGCGCTCGTGCGCGAGGTGCTGACGGTCGCCTCGAAGCAGGGCATCGCGCTCGAGAGCTTCGACGCGTTCGTGCCCGAGCAGTACCTCGGCACGGACGCCGAAGCCGACGCCGCGACCGACGGCCTCGTCGCGTGGCTCGCGACGCAGACGAAGAAGCGCTCGGGCATCTGGCGCGACATCGCTGTGCGCGGCCGCCGCACCGAGGTGCCGACGCAGTACACGCCCGTGCTCGACGACGCCGCGCGGCTCGGCGTCGAGGCGCCGCTCATCGCGTGGCTCGTCGACGCGATCGTGCGGCTCGAGACGGGGCAGACCGAGATGTCCCAGGCGCACCTCGACGAGCTCGACCGGCTGGCGGCGCGATGAGCGCGATCGCGCAGTACCTGGCGGATGCGCGGGCCCAGATGGTCGCGGACCTCACCGGCTACATCGAGCAGGAGACGCCCTCCGACGACCTCGCCGCGCTCGACGCCGGCCTCGCCTGGGTGCGCGGCTGGCTCGGCGAGCGCATCGGCGAGCCCGCCGAGGAGCGGCGCGTCGACGGCGGCGAGCACGGCGACGTCGCGGTGCTCGACTACGCGGCGTCCGGCGGTGGCGAGGGCCGCGTCGCGGTGCTGTGCCACTACGACACCGTGTGGCCGCTCGGCACGCTCGAGGGCTGGCCCGTGCGCATCGACGGCGACCGGCTCACCGGGCCCGGTGCGTTCGACATGAAGGCCGGGCTCGTGCAGGTCGTGTGGGCGATCCGCGCAGCCCGCGAGGCCGGGCTGCCGCTGCCGGCCATCCGGCTCGTGCTGAACGGCGACGAGGAGACCGGCTCGCCCGCCTCCCGCCCCGTGATCGAGGCCGAGGTCGCCGACTGCGACGCCGTGCTCGTCTTCGAGGCGAGCGCCGAGGGCGCGCTCAAGACCGCGCGCAAGGGCGTCGGCATCTTCCAGGTGACGACGCGCGGCATCGAGGGCCACGCGGGCCTCGACCCCGAGCGCGGCGTGAGCGCCATCGACGAGATCGCCCGCGTCGTCGTGCAGCTGCACGGCGCCGCCGACCTCGCCGCCGGCACGAGCGTCAACGTCGGCACGCTGCGCGGCGGCTCGCGCTCGAACGTCACCGCGGGGCTCGCGACCGCCATGGTCGACGTGCGCGTCGCCGACCAGGAGGAGCGCGCTCGCATCGACGGCGTGCTGCAGGCGCTCTCGCCCCGGCATGAGCTCGCCGAGCTCGAGGTCGGCGGCGGCTGGAACCGGCCGGTCATGCAGCGCTCCGAGGGCACCGCGCGGCTCTTCGCGCTCGCCGAGGAGGCCGCGGCCGAGCTCGGCACGAGCATCCGCGAGACGTCGGTGGGCGGCGCGAGCGACGGCAACTTCGCCGCCGCGCTCGGCCTGCCGGTGCTCGACGGGCTCGGCGCCGTCGGCGACGGCGCGCACGCGCGGCACGAGTGGATCAGCATCGCCGGGATGCTCGAGCGCGCCGGCATCGCGGCGCTGCTCCTCGGCAAGCTCGCGAGCGGGGGAGCGCGATGACGGCCGAGGCGACGATCAGCACCACGAGCGTCACGGATGCGATCGACGTCCGCGGCCTGCGCATCCGCAACCGCATCTGGATCGCCCCGATGTGCCAGTACTCCGTGATGGCGTACGACGGCGTGCCGACCGACTGGCATCGCGTGCACTACGGCGCGCTCGCGGCCGGCGGAACGGGCCTGCTGGTCGTCGAGGCGACGGCGATCGCGCCCGAGGGGCGCATCACCCGGCAGGACACCGGGCTCTGGAACGACGCGCAGGTCGAGGCGTGGCGGCCGATCGTCGACTTCGCGCACGAGCAGGGCGCGGCGATCGGCGTGCAGCTGAACCACGCGGGCGCGAAGGCGAGCACGTACGCGGGCTTCGGCCGCGACGGGGATGCGCGCGGCTCGGTGCCGATCAAGGCCGGCGGCTGGCAGACGGTGTCGGCCTCCGGCGAGGCGATCCTCGGCCTCGCGTCGCCCCGGGCGCTGACCGTCGATGAGATCGACGGCATCGTCGCCGCCTTCGTGGCGGCCGCGCACCGCGCCGTCGACGCGGGCTTCGACCTCGTCGAGGTGCACGCGGCGCACGGCTACCTGCTGCACCAGTTCCTCTCGCCGCTGACCAACCGGCGCACCGATGCGTATGGCGGCGACCTCGCCGGCCGCGCTCGGCTGCTGCTCGAGGTGGTCGCGGCGATCCGCGCCGAGCTGCCCGAGCTGCCGATCATCCTGCGCATGTCGGCGACCGACTGGACCGAGGGCGGCCTCGACGCCGAGCAGTCGGCGACGGTCGCCGCCTGGGCGCGCGAGGCGGGTGCCGACCTCGTCGACGCCTCGTCCGGCGGGGCGGTGCTCGCCGACATCCCCGTCGGCCCCGGCTACCAGGTGCACCTCGCCGAGCGGATCGGCGAGGAGGGCGTGCCGGTGTCGGCCGTCGGCCTCATCGAGACGGCCGAGCAGGCGGATGCGGTGGTGCGGGCCGGAGTGGACGCCGTGCGCGTGGGCCGTGCGGCCCTCCGCGACCCGTTCCTGCCGATCCGGTGGGCGCGCGAGCTCGGCGCCGACGTCGACTGGCACCCGCCGCAGTACGCCCGCGCCTACTGACGGGCCGCTCCCAGCCGCGCGGAGCACCATGGCGGCATGAGCGACTTCAAGGTCGGCGACCACGTCAGCTGGAACTCCGAGGCGGGCCGCGTGCGCGGCACGATCACGAAGGTGCACAAGAGCGACTTCGAGTTCATGGGGCGCACGCGGCGCGCGTCGAGCGACGAGCCGCAGTACGAGGTCAAGAGCGACAAGACCGACCACCTCGCCGCGCACAAGGGCTCGGCGCTGCGCAAGCTGCAGAGCTGAGCGCGACGCGCCTGCCGCATCACGCGAAGCGGACCCCTTCTCGGCAGCGGGACCCGAGATCTCGGGTCCGGCTGCCGAGACCGGGTCCGTGTCGCGTGACGGACTTGGGGCGGGCGCGGCCGGCCGTCAGAGCCGCGGAGCGACGACGAGCGCGACGATCGCGGGGAGTGCATCGGTGGACTTCCTCGAGACGTGACTCCGGCTGGGGACCGGTGCGCTCATTGTCACCCATCCGCCGCGCATCCGGGTAGCGCGCCGGGCAGCCGACCCGCGCGGCTACGGCGCCACGACCCTGCGCACGAAGGCCCGCGGGCGCATGATCAAGCGGCCGTGCCATGCCGGCCCGAGGTCGAGCAGATCCGCGTCGCTCGTGACGATGATCAAGGCATCGACGACCGGATCGCGAGCCAACGAGACGATCGCGTTGTCCTCGAAGTCACGCACGCCGTGGTCGCGCGGTGTCGGCTCGATGACCCCGCCGCCCGAGAACTCGCACATCTCGACGACCGCCGCGCAGAAGTCCTCGATCGTCGCTTCGGTGTGGCCGGTGAGGCGCATGACGCGGGCCACGTTGCGCAGGATGTGGGGCGAGCAGTACAGGCGGAAGCGCGCGGAGAAGGCCAGTGCGACCGCATCGGCGGATGCGTTGTCCGTCGTGGGCGGGACGTCGGGCAGCAGGGGCCAGCTGCCATCGTCACCGAGGATGTAGTCGAGGTAGACGTTGACGTCGAAGACGACCGCGGTCGCCCCGTCGATCACGACGCCGCAGACTCGCGGATCATGTCGAGCACCTCGTCGGCTGAGTAGCGGCGCCCGCCGCGCTCTTCTCTCGCCCGGCCGCGGATCGCGTGCAGGCGCTCGAGGCGAAGCCTGCCCTGGAACTCGCGCACCGCCAGTCGGAGGAACTCGCTGCGATTGCCGTTGCCGAAGTGCTCCACCACCTCGTCGAGCGCAGGGCGCAGATCGTCGGAGACCGCGATGCCTACCGTCTTCGCTACCATGCCGACCTCCCGTTGCCTACGCCTAAGCAACGTCCATGATACGCCGCGCGAGCGGGCGCGGCAAGGGACGCGGTGCCGCGCCCGCAATGGAGCTCCGTCACTGTGCGGTCTGCCGACCTCAAGAGCAGCAGAGTGCCGACACTCTGCTGCCCCGGAACCGCAGAGTGCCGACACTCTGCTGTTTCGGGGCCGCAGAGCAGCAGAGTTCCGGCACTCTGCGGCACGGCCGCCGGGCGAGGGGCGGCTACGCGGTCGGGGCGACGCCGCGGTCCGCGTCGCGGTCGCGCAGGGTCGCCGGCAGCACGATGTGCGCGTCGGGGATCATGCCGGGGGTCACGCGCTTGCGGAACACCCAGTAGCTCCACGCCTGGTAGCCGAGGATGATCGGCAGGCTCACCGCCGTGATGACCGTCATGACGCCGAGCGTGTACGGGCTGCTCGACGCGTTCATGAGCGTCAGGTCGAACGCCGGGTCGATCGTCGAGGGCAGCACCTTCGGGAAGACGCCCGCGAAGATCGCCGCGACTCCGAAGAGCCCGAACGCCGCGTAGCCCGTGAACGCGAGTCCCTCGCGCCGCGCCCGCGCCTGCACCCAGCCCCACGCGCCGCCGACCACCGCGAGCAGCACGAGCGCCCACGACAGCGGGTTGCCGCCGTGCTCGAGCTGCACCCAGACGGCCCAGATCGCCGCGGGCACGAGGCACGCGGGTGACCACCGCTCGGCGAACACCGCCGCGCGTGACCGCACCGACCCATCCGCCTTGAGCGCCAGGAACGTCGAGCCGTGCGCGAGCGAGAAGCCCACGACCGCGAGGCCGCCGACGATCGCCGGCCAGCCGAACCACACGAACGGGCCGCCGACGCGGTCGCCGTTGCCGTCGATCGGCAGCCCGAGCGTCGTGAGCGCGAGCATCGCGCCGACGCAGAAGGCGGCGATGAGCGAGCCGACGCCGATGCCGGCCGTCCACGCCGAGCGCCACCGCTGCGTGTGCACCTTGCCGCGCCACTCGATCGACACGGCGCGCAGGATGAGCCCGACGAGCGCGAGCGTGAGCGGCACGTAGAGCGTCGAGAAGAGGGATGCGTACCACTCCGGGAAGGCGGCGAACGTGCCGGCGCCGGCGGTGATGAGCCACACCTCGTTGCCGTCCCACACGGGTCCGATGGTGTTGAGCATGACGCGGCGCTCGCGCTCGTCGCGCGAGGCGAACAGCATGCGCATGCCGACGCCGAGGTCGAAGCCCTCGAGCAGCAGGTAGCCGATCCAGAGCACGGCGATGAGCACGAACCAGGTGATGGCGAGCGGTTCCATGGCGGATGCCTCCAGTGCGGTCGGGCGGATCAGTTGCGGATGCGGTCAGTAGGCGAAGGCGAGCACGTCGTCCCGCTCGCCGTCAGGTCGGTCGCCCGGGTCGTCGCCGCGGTCGTGCCGCGGCGCGAGCTCGGGCATGGCGCTCGCGACCCCGCCGCGCACGTACTTCACGAGCAGGAAGATCTCGACCACCATGAGCACCGCGTAGACGGCGGTGAGCGTGATGACGGAGAAGAGCAGCTCGCCGATCGTGACGCCGGGCGAGACGGCCGCGGCAGTGAACATGAACACCCCGTCGATGCCCGAGGGGTCGGGGTTCGGCGCGACGACGAACGGCTGGCGGCCGATCTCGGTGAAGATCCAGCCGGCGATGTTGCCGGCGAACGGCGCGAGGATCCCGAGGATCGCGAGCCGCATGATCCACGGCGACGTCGGCACGGTGCCGCGGCGCGTGAGCCACAGCGCGACGAGCGCGCCGAAGGCCGTGATGCCGCCGAGCCCGATCATGAGCCGGAAGCCCCAGTAGGTGACCCACATCGGCGGCACGTAGTTCACCTCGGTGCCGGCGAACGAGCCGTAGAGCTCGTCGTCGGGGATCGTCTCGCCGTACTGGTTCACGTACTGCGGCTCGAGGTCGGTGATGCCGGGCATGTCGGCGCCCCACTCGCCGGTGCCGAGGAAGCCGAGCACGCCGGGGATCTCGATGAGCGTGACGACGTCGCGGCAATCCGTCGTGCCGGGGTCGCCGATCGAGAGCACCGAGAACGACGAGCCGGTGTGGCACGCGGCCTCGGCCGAGGCCATCTTCATCGGCTGCTGCTCGTACATGAGCTTGCCCTGCCAGTCGCCCGTGAGCGCGGTGCCGCCGAAGGCGACGATCGCGACGACCGCGCCGGCGCGCAGCGACCAGAGCCAGACCCCGTGGTCGGTGCGGTCGCGGCCCGGCACCGACGCGGCCTCGCCGACGATCACGCGACCCGACGCATCCGCCCGGTCGATGCCGTCGTGGCGCCGCCGCCAGAGGTGGTACCAGGAGATGCCGATGAGGAACATGCCGGCGACGATGAGCGCGCCGAAGATCGTGTGGGTGAAGGCGGCGATCGCGGTGTTGTTCGTCAGCACCGCCCAGATGTCGGTCATGACGGGGCGCCCCTCGGCGGTCATCTCCACGCCGACGGGGTGCTGCATCCACGAGTTCGCGACGATGATGAAGTAGGCCGAGAGCCACGAGCCGATCACCGCGCACCACAGCGCCGCGAGGTGCAGGCCCTTGCGCAGGCGCCCCCAGCCGAAGATCCAGATGCCGAGGAACGTCGACTCGGCGAAGAACGCGAGCAGCCCCTCGAGCGCGAGCGGGGCGCCGAAGACGTCGCCGACGAAGCGCGAGTACTCGCTCCACGCCATGCCGAACTGGAACTCCTGCACGAGGCCGGTGGCCACGCCGAGGATGAAGTTGATGAGGTAGAGCTTCCCCCAGAACTTCACCATGCGCAGGAACTTCTCGTCGCCGGTGCGCACCCAGATCGACTGCATGACGGCGATGGCCATGCCGAGCCCGAGCGTGAGCGGCACGAGCATGAAGTGGTAGACCGTCGTGATGCCGAACTGCCACCGGGCGATGTCGAGCGCTTCCACGCCGACCCTCCTTCGCTGCGCTGAGTTCTACGCCGCGTAGAACCACTTCTACACAGCATAGAAGAAGTTCGACTCGTTGTAGAATCGGATTCACGACGGATGCGTCACACTGGCCCGGGAGGCACGATGCGCAAGAACATGCCCGCGCTCGGCGAGCTCGAGCGCGTCGTGATGGACGCCGTCTGGGACTCGCCGGAGGCCCTCTCGGCGTACGACGTCCAGCAGCAGCTCGAGGCCGCCGGCCGCCCGCTCGCGGCGACGACGCTGCTGACGGTGCTCTCGCGGCTCGAGAAGAAGGGCTTCGTCGCCTCCGACCGCACGGTGCGGCCCTACCGCTACTCGCCGGTCGCCTCACGCGCCGACCACGTCGCCGAGCTCATGCACGAGGTGCTGGGCGAGTCGCGCGACCGGATGGCCGTGCTCGAGCGCTTCGTCGGCTCGGTCTCGGAAGAGGACGCCGCCGTGCTGCGCAAGCTCCTCCGCGGCGACGGCTGAGCGGATCGCGCTCGTGCCCGTGCCGCTGATCGCCGCTGCCGCGGTGCCGGGCGGAGCGCTCGTGATCCCGCACGGCGCGATCGTGTGGGGCGCGGCGATGCTGTGGCTCGTCGCGCTCATGCTCGCGTGGCCCGTGCCTGTGTGGCTCTCGCGCGCGGCGTGGCCGATGCGCGCGCCCGTCATCGCGCTGCTCGTGTGGCAAGCGGTCGGCCTCGCGGGAGGGCTGTCGATGATCGGCGCGCTCGCGCTCACGGGCTTCGCGATCGCGCCGGGGCAGCCGTGGCTCGCGGCGATCCCGGCGGCGGTCTTCACGATCTACCTGCTCTCGCACCTCGCCGTGACGATCGTGCAGGTCACCGCGCAGCGGCGCCGGCACCTGCAGCTGCTCGACATGCTCTCGTCGCCCCACCCGACGCGGGCGCGCACGCGCGTGCTCGACGACGCGGTGCCCGTCGCCTACTGCCTGCCGCGCGGCGCCGGCTCGGTGACGGTGCTCTCGCAAGGGCTGCTCGACCGGCTCGACGCCGATGAGCTCGTCGCGGTGATCGCGCACGAGCGCGCGCACGTCGAGCAGCGGCACGACCTGCTGCTGCTCGCGTTCCGCGCCTGGCGCTCGGCGCTGCCGTGGTTCCCGGTCGCGGCGCTCGCCGACGCGGAGGTCGCCGCGCTCGTCGAGATGCTCGCCGACGACCACGCGCGCCGCGAGGTGCGCGACGAGGTGCTCGCGCGCGCGATCCTGCAGGTCGGCGCGAGCGGCGTGCCGGGGGCCGAGGTCGACGCGGCGGGGTCGTCGCGGGGGAGCGACCGCTTCAAGCGGCTCGTCGCGTAGGGCGCTCGCAGGCGCCCGGCTGTCGGCGAGCCCGCCCGCGCATCCGTGTGCACGCTCTTGCGGCTTCGCCGCACCCCAGACCGCAAGTCGGTGCACATGGCCGCCGCTCGCGACCCGCCTCGGCCATTGATGTGCACGCTGTTGCGGCTTCGACGCGCTGCAGACCGCAAGTCGGTGCACATGGCCGCGGCTCGAGACCCGCCTCGGCCATCGATGTGCACGCACTTGCGGCGTTGAGGCCGCGCCGACCGCGGCACCGTGCAGATCGTTGCCACGCGCGCGTCAGTGGAGGCGCAGCACCGTGTCGTCGGAGGAGCGGTCGTCGTGGCGGTGCGAGACGAGCACGACGACGCGCTCGGCGGTCGCCTAGCGCACGTCGGCCACGGATGCGTCGGCTGCCGAGGCTAGGGCGGCTGCGCTCGGCAGGGTGGCACCGAATGGTCGCTTGGCGTGCGCGTCATGCGACAAATCGGTACCGCCCATCCGCTTGGGTAGTACCGAAGTGCCGCTCGGAGCGACGGCAGGCGACAATTCGGTACCTCGGTATCGCGGCACGTTGTCGGGCGCACGTGCATCGCGCGAACAGCACTGACACCAACCGAGGCAAAATACGCGCACTAAACGCGCAGAAGAGGCGTAGAATAAGCGAACGACGGCGAGGGGGTCAGGATGAACATCAAGGCCACACACCGGTCGACGGCGGCCCGAGCGGCAGCTGTCACGGCGCAGGAGGCGGCGGGCTTCCTCGCGGAGCACCTCGGGCGACAATTGCTGGCGATCACCGTCGGCGCTGACCCGAGCAGCATCGATCGCTGGGCGAGGGGCACGTCGAAGCCGCAGCTCGCCCCAGAGCGACGACTCCTCGCCGCCTACGCCGTCTGGCAGGTCGTCGCGGAGGTCGAGGCGCCGGCGACCGTCCGCGCTTGGTTCATGGGCATGAACCCGCAGCTGGACGATCTGTCGCCTGCCGAGGCCATTGCGGACGATCGGTCGCGCGACGCCATCGCGGCGGCCCGAGCGTTCGTGCAATACGGCTGATGCTCAGCGCCCGCGCTTGGTGAAGTCGCCGCGCTCAGGCGCCTGCTCCAGACGCGCGGGGCTTAGCGCTTCCCCAATTGTCCCCCAGGGTGGTGCTCTTGAGGCTTACGTTGCTGTCATGACAGACACCGCGACGACTCCCGTCCTCGAATTCACCTCGCACATCGCAGGCAAGAACGCGAAAGTGCGGGTCTACCGCGATCGAATCGAATGGGACCGCAAGAGCCTGCTCGGCACGGGAGGCAAGGCGGTGCTCGCCGCAGGAACAGCGGGGCTCTCCTACTTCGCCACGGGCGTGACGGGGAAGCGGGATACCGAGATGATCCCCATCAAGTCGATCTCGTCGATCACGACGAAGAAGGGCGTGCTGAACACCCTGATGACGTTCATCACGACCGGGAACACCATCGAGATGAACGTGTCGCACTCTGAGGCCGTGAAGGTCAAGGATCTGGTCCAGACGCTGATGCTCACGGGCGATGCTCCGGCGCAGGCGCCCGAACTACCTACGGCGGACGCCAGGCAGGCCGCTGCTGCGCCCACGGACATCACCGTTGAACTGCAGAAGTTCGCCGCGCTGCGCGATCAAGGCGTCATCACCAGCGAGGACTTCGAGGCCAAGAAGCGGCAGCTGCTCGGACTCTGATCGACGCGGTCGGTCGATCGACCGGGCTTGTTGAGCGGCGCGCCTACGTGAGCGCGACGATCTCGTCGGCCGGGAGGCGGTCGTCGTGGCGGTGCGAGACGAGCACGACGACGCGGTCGGCCGTCGCTTCGCGGACGTCGGCCATCATCGCCGCGGCGGTCGGCGCGTCGAGGTGCGCGGTGGGCTCATCGAGCAGGATGACGTCGGCGCGGGTCAGCAGCGCCCGCGCGACGGCGAGCCGCTGGCGCTCGCCGCCCGAGAGCGCCGAGCCGCCCGCGCCGACGCGCGTGTCGAGGCCTTCGCCGAGCGAGCTCACGAGGCGCGCGAGCCCCGCCTGCTCGAGCGCCGCCCGCATCGCGGCGTCGTCGGGCGCATCGTCGCGCGTGCGGGCGAGCAGCAGGTTGCCGCGCAGCGTCGAGTCGAAGACGTAGGCGTCCTGCGGGCACCAGCTGACGCGCGAGCGCCACGCGCGCTCGTCGAGCTCGGTGAGCGGCACGCCGCCCGCCGCGCTCGCAGCCGCGTATAGGGCGTGTCGCTCCGAAGGGTCCGCCATGTCAGCGACTCGCCCTATATCTGCCGAGGGGGAGGCGACAGAGGCGGAGGTAGAGCCGGCGGCGCGCACCGCGCCGCCCTCCGCCGGCAGCGCCCCCATGATCGCCGAGAGCAGCGTCGACTTGCCCGAGCCCGAGGGGCCGTCGAGCACGAGCCACCGGCCCCGCTCCGCGCGTCCCGACACGTCGGCGACCGCGGGCTGCGGCATGCCGGGGTAGCGCACGCTCACCTGGTCGAGCGAGACGGCGCCGACGGGCGAGGGCGGCTCGGCGTCGCCCCACTCCGGCTGCGGCGCCGGCCGCAGCACGGGCGCGAGCCGCGCGAGCACCGCCCGCAGCGCCGGCACGCGGTGCGCGGCCGCCACGAGGTCGCCGAGCGGCTCGAGCAGCGCGAGCGTGAGCAGGGCGATGACGGATGCGGCCTCGGCCGTCAGCGTCGGAGCCAGCACGGGCACGAGGCACGCGAGCGCCGCCAGCGCGGCGGTCACGACGGCGGAGCCGAGGCCCGCGGCCCACGCGCCGCGCCGCTCGGCGGTCGAGAGCTCAGCGCTCGCGTCGTCGAGCTGCGCGAGCGCCGCGCCCTCGACGCCGTTCCCGCGCAGGTCCGGCGCGGCGGCGGCGAGCGCTGCGGTGCCGCGCACGATCCGCGACCTGGCGCCGACGCGAGCGGCGGCAGCGCCGCGCTCCGACCAGATCGCGAGCGCCGACGCCACGAGCGTCGCGATCACGAGCGTCGTCACGACGATCCACGTGAGCTGCGGCGCGATGAAGGCCGTCGTCACGCCGGTGCCGGCGATGACGAGCACGCCGACCGCGAGGGGAGGCAGCACCCGCGGCAGCTGGTCGCGCAGCTCGTCGGCGAGCGTCACGAGGTAGTCGAGCGGCGCGCCGCCCTCGAGCAGCCGCCGGGAGCCCGCGCCGCGCGCCGCGATCGACCGCCAGAGCCGCACGCGCAGCAGGTCGACGACCTTGAAGGCGGCGTCGTGCGTCAGGAGGCGCTCGGCGTAGCGGCCGACCGAGCGGAAGATGCCGAACGCGCGCACACCCACGATCGCGAGCAGCAGCATCATGATGTGCTCCTCGATGCTCGCCCGCACGATGAGCCAGCCCGAGACGGCCGTGAGCGCGAGACCCATCGAGACGGCGATGACCGCCATCGCGATCGAGCCGGCCCAGGATGCGAAGTGGGGGCGGAGGAGGGAGCGGATCGTGAGACGCCAGCCTCCTCCGTTGGTCGAGTAGCTCGGCGCGCCCCCTTCGTTGGTCGAGTAGCCCGGCGCGCGGAGCGCGTCGGGCGTATCGAGACCGCCTGCAGCGGGAGCAGGGGCTTCGAGACGGGTGCGGACTGCGTCCGCGCCCTCCTCAGCCAGCGGAGGAGGGACAGGCAGCGGGGCGGCACCGACCGGCACGGTCATCGTCGCGAGCGCCGTCGTCTCGGGCTCGTGGCTCGCGAGCACGACGATGGCGCGGTCGGCGCGGCGCAGGATCGCCGCGCGCACGCGATCGGCCGAGGCGCGGTCGAGGTGCGCGGTCGGCTCGTCGAGCACGAGCAGCCGAGCGCCGGCGTCGACGCGCGCGAGGGCGCGGGCGACGGCGAGGCGCCGCTGCTCACCGGGGCTGAGCTCCGCGACGGCCGCGTCGGCGACGTGACCCAGCCCCAGCTCGTCGAGCGCGGCGAGCGGATCGGCGCCGTAGAGCGCCAGCTCGGCGCGGGGCGAGCCGGCGAACGCGCGAGGTGCCTGCGGGGCCCAGCCCACCGCATCCGCCCCCACGCCGTGCACGCGGCCGGTGACGACGGCGTCGGCGGGCAGCGCTCCCGCGAGCGCGCCGAGGAGGGTCGACTTGCCGGCGCCCGAGGGTCCGGCGATCGAGACGACGCCGGTGAGCTCGGCGCTGATGCCCGCGAGGGTCGGCGCGTCGCGGCCGGCGTACTGCACCGCGAGCGCCTCGAGGCGGATAGGGCCGGAGCCGGATGCGCCACGCACGTCGGCGGGCGCAGGCCGCTCGAGGATCGCCTGCGAGCGGTCGAGCGCCGAGAGCCCGTCTTGCGAGGCGTGGAAGGCGGTGCCGACCTGCCGGAGCGCCGCGTAGGCCTCGGGCGCGAGGATGAGCGCGACGAGGGCGGGCTCGAGCTCCATCGTGCCGTTCAGGAGCCGCAGGCCGAGGAAGACGGCGACGATCGCGACAGAGATGGTCGCGACGAGCTCGAGCGCGAGCGCCGAGAGGAAGGCCCAGCGGAGGGTCTCCTGCGTGCGCTCGCGGTAGCGGCCCTGCAGCTGCTCGAGCGCCTTCGCCTGCTCGTCGACGCGGCCGAGGCCGACGAGCACCGGGAGCCCGCGCGCGAGCTCGGCGAGGTGGTCGGCGAGCCGGGTGAGCGCCGTGAGCGCCTCGTCGGTGCGCTGCTGCGTGTGGCGGCCGATGAGGATCATGAAGAAGGGGATGAGCGGGATCGTCACGACGATGATGGCGGCGCTCAGCCAGTCGGCGCCGAGCACGCGCATCCCGACGAGCAGCGGCACGACCGCGGCCGCGATCGTCGCCGGCAGCGATTGCACGTAGTAGTCGTCGAGGTCGTCGAGCCCGTCGGCGGCGAGCACGGCGGTGCCGCCGCCCGCGGCGTCGCCCGCCGCGATCTGCCGCCACAGCCTGCCGCGGATGCGCTGCTTCACCGAGGTCGCGATGCGCCGCGCGACGACCGACGTCGCCCACTCGGCGCCCGCGCGGAGCAGCGCGCCGGCGATGCCGAGCACGACGATGAGCCGCGTGGTCTCGGCGGCGAGGTCGCCCGCGGCGAGCGCGCCGATGCCGCGCGCGATCGCCTCGGCGACGAGCACGAGGCCGGCGGCGCGGAGGGCCGCGAGCAGCCCGAGCAGGTAGACGGGCCCCTTCGGCACCGGCCCGAGCGCGGGCGGGCGGAACCGGGGGGCGGATGCGCTCCGCTCTGCCTCGAGGACCCACGGGTCGACGCTCGGGGCCGATGTATCGTCGGCCACAGCATCGTTGGTCGAGAGTTCGCGATCCGTCGATGCGGCGATGTCAGATTCCGCGGGGGTCACCACCCCAGGATCTCACCGCTCGCTATGCGCCGTCCCGGCCGAGGTTCCGCTGGGCGCGCAGGTACGCGTCGAGCTCGAACCCTTCGCCGACGGCGACCGCCTGCACCGCGACTGCTCGCCTCGTTCGGGGTCGAGCGGTACACGAGTCGGTAGTTCGGCTTCTGGTTGCGAGGATCCTCGTCGAAGTACAGCTTGCGGCAGTCCGAGAGGTCACCGGTCGCCACTCGACGATCGAGCGGCATGCCGTGAAGCTCGCCGTTCGCGACGCTCGCCGACAGCTCCATCGCTCGTTTCCGCAACGCGAGCGTCGGGAGGTCGTAGACGTCCTGTTGAAACCCAGGAGCCGCGACGAGCTTGAGCGCCACTACCGCGGCAGTGCCACGCCGAGCTTCGTGGCGAGCTCATCGAGCGACTCCGTCTCGCCGCTCGCCAGACGTGCTCGCGCGATCCGCGCGATCTCGAGATCCTCGAGCAGCGGCACGATCTCTCTGTACAGATCGAACGGGATGATGGCCGCCTCTGGGCGACGGTGCGCTCCGAAGATCAGCGGTGCGGCGCCCGCCCCTCGCTCGCGGAACCGACGCACCACGTCACCGAGCTCTTCTCGAGCCTCGCGGCTCGTCCTGACGATCTGAGCCTCGTATTTCGACATGCTTGGATCGTACCGACGGTGTGCCCGAATGCGTACACCTTTGCGCACGCGTCTCCTGGTCGCGGCATCGTACGGAGACGGGACGCGAGGGCGCCGGGAAAGTCAAGCCGGTGCTGCGGTGCCCGCATGCGCGTGAGGGTGAACATCGATGCGGAGGTGCTTGCGGATGCGAAGAGGCGCGCCGCACGCGAGCGCCGATCCCTCGGTTCCGTGGTGGGTGAGGCGCTCCGTCGACTGCTCAGCGAGACCGATGAGGCCAGCATCG
This sequence comes from Agrococcus lahaulensis DSM 17612, assembly GCF_000425105.1. Lineage (GTDB taxonomy): Bacteria > Actinomycetota > Actinomycetes > Actinomycetales > Microbacteriaceae > Agrococcus > Agrococcus lahaulensis. The sequence continues at coordinate 2,266 of NZ_AULD01000018.1, read as the reverse complement.
CTGCGACGAAGCTGCCCGACTTTGCCTATCGCGGAACGCTCCGGGACGGCGTCGATCTGTACGACAAGGCGGCGCTGGGCGAATTGCTCGGCGATTCGCATCGCTGACTTGGCGTCGACGTGCCGCACCGAGCGGAGGCGGCTGTACACGGCGCTGCAGGGCCACGAGGTCGACGGGCTGAGCGAGCGTGGCTTCAGCCGGTACGGGGCGAAGACGCTCGATCCCACCGCCGGCTGACGGGCGTCTGCGTCAGCGCCGCTCCGGCACCTCGAGCCGGCTCCGTCGGCTGACGACCATCACGGCGACGGCCGCACCCGCGATCGCGGCAGTCGTGAAGGTCGCGGCCGCATGGTTCGCGACCTCGGCCGCGCCGCCGGGCGCGAGCGCGTAGAGCGCCGAGACGATGCCGATGCCGACGGCGGTGCCGGTGCGCTGCGCGGCGGTGATGAGCGCCGAGGCGATGCCGGCGTCGCGCGGCTCGGTCTGCACGTACGCCGCGTTGGTGTTGGGGCCGACGAAGAGGCCGACGCCGACGCCGATCGCGAGCAGCGGCGCGGCCATGACCGGCAGCGTTACCGCCGTGGGCGGGAGCGCGGCGAGCAGCGCGCCGACCGCGACGAGGCTCACCGCGATGAGCGCGAGGCCGAAGGTGACGGTGCGCACCCCGAAGCGACGGCTCACCCGCTGCGAGGCGAGCGCGCCGGCCACCGAGCCGAGGGCGAAGGGGGTGACGACGACGCCCGCCTCGAGCGGCGCGTTGCCGAGCGCGTCGATCCAGAGCAGCGCGAGCATGAGGAACGAGGCGGTGAAGCTCGCGAAGCCGAGGAAGGTCGTGACGATGCCGATCGGCAGCGCCCGCTGCTGGAAGAGCCGCAGCGGCACGATCGCGAAGCGCTCCCGGCGCTCCCGTGCCCGCTCCCACAGCGCGAAGGCCGCGAGCAGCGCGAGCCCGGCGGCGAGCACGCCGAGGTTCGCCGCGCTCACGCCGCTGCCGAGGGCGAAGGGCAGCACGAGCGCGGTGATGCCGACGCTGAACAGCAGCAGCCCGAGCGGGTCGCGGCCGCGCACGCCGAGCGGGGTGCCGCGCGGGATGACGAGCGCCGCCGCGATCGCCGCGACGACCCCGAAGGGCACGTTGACCCAGAAGACGAGGTGCCAGCCCGACTCGCCGCCGACCTCGAGCAGCAGCCCGCCGAGCATCGGCCCGACGGCGCTCGCGGCGCCGAAGACGGCGCCCATGATCGCGAAGGGCCGCGCGCGCTCCCGCCCCGAGTAGAGCAGCTGGATGAGCGCGTTGAGCGGCGTGAGCACGAGGCCGCCCGCGATGCCCGAGAGCACGCGGCCGAGGATGAGCTGCGTCGGGTCGGGCGCGAGCGCGCACCACGCGCTCGCGAGGGTGAAGACCGCGACGCCGACGATGAAGACGCGCTTGTGGCCGTAGCGATCGCCGAGCCGCCCGGCGGGTAGCAGCACTACCGCGAAGGCGATCGTGTAGGACGTGAGGATGAGCGTCTGCTCGACCGGCCCGGCGCCGAGGCTCTCGCGGATCGACGGCAGTGCCACGTTGATGCTCGTGACGCTCATGAGCGTGAGGGCGGTCGGCAGCAGCAGCACGGTGAGCGCGAGCCAGCGGCGCTTCGGCTGCGCGTGCGCGCCGTCCTCCCGCGAGGTGGCAGGCGGGTCGGGCAGTCGCGTCATGGAAGCCTCCTCCAGGTCGGAGGCCCGCGCGGTGCTGAGCAATTCTCCGACCAGCGTGTGATCGTGAACTGCCGCGGCATAGGGGCTCGGCCCCGGGTCGAGCAGCGGGCGAATCCCGGTCCTTGCGGATCGTGCCCAAGCAGACCAGCTGGGCAGCCTCGCGACTTCTCGGCTCGCCTCACTCTAGGGACGCCGGGTGCCGAGCCGCAACGGCGGGGGAGCGAGGCAGATGCGTCGGGTCGTCGCGCACGGATGTCTAGGGCGCGCGATTCCGTTGAAGGGTCAGGAGCCAGTGAACCGTCCCCGGTTCTCTGCCGCTCCTATGCGGGTGCCAGCACCGGGTGTGATGGCGTTTCGAGGTCAGCGTAGTACGCGGCCTCGAACTCCTCGGGAGGGACGTCGCCGAGGGTGGAATGCAGGCGCCTGGCGTTGTACCAGTCGACCCATTCAGCGGTGACCCATTCGACGTCCTCCAGCTGCTTGAGCGGACCGGTCCGGAAGGGCGAGTCGTCGCGAATCGCTTCGGTCTTGAACAGCCCGATCGTCGACTCGGCGAGGGCATTGTCAT
>NZ_AULD01000017.1 GCF_000425105.1 Agrococcus lahaulensis DSM 17612 | reverse complement strand
CGAGACGCTCGCCCTGGAGGGCATCGCTGCGTCGATCGGCTCGATCGGCGACGCGTATGACAATGCCCTCGCCGAGTCGACGATCGGGCTGTTCAAGACCGAAGCGATTCGCGACGACTCGCCCTTCCGGACCGGTCCGCTCAAGCAGCTGGAGGACGTCGAATGGGTCACCGCTGAATGGGTCGACTGGTACAACGCCAGGCGCCTGCATTCCACCCTCGGCGACGTCCCTCCCGAGGAGTTCGAGGCCGCGTACTACGCTGACCTCGAAACGCCATCACACCCGGTGCTGGCACCCGCATAGGAGCGGCAGAGAACCGGGGACGGTTCACCATCGAACGTCGCCAACGCAAACTCCTCGAAGCCCACTACAACGACGCGATCCCGATCGAGATGCTCCGCGCCGAACAGAAGCGACTCGACACGGAACTGGCCGCCACCAACCGCAGCCTCAGCAACCTCACCGCCGACCTCGCCGAAGCCGACGAGCTCATCAGCATCGCGCTCGACATTGCCCAGCACGCCGGAAACACCTACCGGCAAGCCCCCGAGCACATCCGCCGCATGTTCAACCAGCTTCTCTTCGACAAGCTCCTCGTCACTACCGACGACAACGGCCAACACCACGCCGACGCGACCTCCCGGGCGCCATTCGACGTCATCTACAGCCCAAACACCCGAGCACTCGTCCACGAGGCACGACACGCACAACCCAACGCCATCCCCGACATCACGGGGCAAACAAAAGAGCCCGCCGAAGCCGGCGGGCTCTCCCTGGACGTGCTGCCCGATCAGTTCATTGCTCTTGTCGAGGGTTCGAGTAAGAGCATCGTGGTGGATCTGGGGGGACTCGAACCCCCGACCCCCTGCATGCCATGCAGGTGCGCTACCAGCTGCGCCACAGACCCGTGGTGTGCTCCTCGAAGCAACCTGAACAGCATACAGGATGCCCGGCTTCGAAGTCACATCGCGGCGCGAGCCGTCGGAATCGAGGATCGACGCGGCCCATCGAAGGGTTCGCTGGCATGGCGCATCGTAGTCCCCAATGCTATCGTGTAAGTGATATCAAGGGGGTCGAGGTGGAGCAGCTCCTGATCCGCAACCTGCCGGTCGGCACCAAGGCAGCGCTGCGCGCTCGCGCACAGCAGCACGGTCGATCGGTGGAAGCCGAAGCGCGCGAGCTCCTCGCGGCCGCAGTGCGCCAGCAGGGCCTGACGCTGGTCGATCTGCTCAGCGTCGACGAGGGTGCCGACATCGAGTTCGAGCCCGACCGTCTCGGTCTCAGCGCGCGAGCCGCCGAGCTGTGAGGTTCGTGCTCGACACGAACGTCGTCTCGGCGCTGCGCGTCCGGGGGCGCCACCCCGCCGTCGAGCGATGGGCGGCCTCGGTGCGCGTCGGCGACCAATTCGTGACCGCGATGACGATCGCGGAGATCGAGCGCGGCGTCGCCAAGATGGAGCGGCAGGATGCATCGCAGGGTGCGATCCTGCGGCGCTGGTTCGACGAGCGCGTGCTGCCGGCCTTCTCGGGTCGCGTGCTCCCCTTCGATCTCTCTTCGGCCCGCGTGCTCGCGAGCTTCCGAGTTCCGGAACGAGCTCCGCTCGACGACGCGCTCATCGCTGCGACCGCTCATGCCCACGGGATGGTCGTCGTGACTCGGAACATCGAGCACTTCGCACCGCTCGGCGTGCCGACGCTGAACCCGTGGGAGCCGCTCACCTCGGAGTGACGTCGGCGCGCCTCCGCCCCGAGAGCGGTCGGATCAGCCCCGGCGCTCTCCCGTGCTCGCCGCCGCCTGCGCGACGACGCTCCGCGCGTGGCGCAGGATCGGCTCGTCGACCATCTGCCCCTCGAACGAGAAGACGCCCGGGTTGTGCATCGCCGCATCGAGGATGCGGCGCGCGCGATCGAGCTCCTCGTCCGCAGGTGCGAAGGCGCGGCGGTACGGCTCGACGTGGCTCGGGTGGATCGCCGCCTTGGCGCCGAAGCCCGAGGCGGCCGCGTCGAGCGCCTCGGCGTAGGCGCCATCGAGGTCCCGGATGTCCGCGCGGATCGCATCGATCGCGGTGATGCCGAAGGCGGCGGCGGCGAGCAGGATGCGGCTGCGCGCGTGCATCGCGACGTCGCGGTAGGCGCCGCTCTCGCCGCGACTCGAGGTGCCGCCGAGCGAGGCGACGAGATCCTCCGCGCCCCACATCATGCCGACGACCGCCTCGTGCGCCGCGAGCCGCTCGGCGCCGAGCACGCCGCGCGCCGTCTCGCACAGCACGACGACGCGCGCGCCCGGCACCGCGGCGACGACCCGGTCGACTTGCTCGGTCGACTCGGCCTTCGCGAGCATGACGGTGCGGAACGGCGACGCCGCGACGGCCGCGAGGTCGTCGTCGAAGCCGGGGGCGGATGCGTCCTGCACCCGCACGATCGTGCGCTCGGGGTCGAGGTCGGCGGTCCGCAGCGCCTCGCGGGCCTGGGACTTGGACTCGGCGCCGACGGCGTCCTCGAGGTCGAGGATGACCGCATCCGACCGCTCTGCCGCCTTCCGGAACCGGTCGGGACGGTCGCCGGGGCAGAAGAGCAGCGCCGGGCCCATGCCGAGCGCCGCCATGCCGGCGCTCACGCCTCCGCCTCCGGCGAGCCGTGCATGAGCACCTTCCGCACGGCGGTCGCGACGACCTCGCCGTGCTGGTTGAGCGCCCGGTGCTCGAAGGTCGCGATGCCCTGCCCGGGGCGCGACCTCGAGGCACGCTTCTCGACCACTCGGGTCTCGCAGTAGACGGTGTCGCCGTGCCGCACGGGCGCGGGGAACGTCACCTCGCTGAAGCCGAGGTTCGCGACGATCGTGCCCTGCGTGAGCTGTCCGACCGAGAGGCCGACCATCGTCGCGAGGGTGTGCATCGAGTTCATGAGCGGCTCGCCGAACTCGGTGCCCTCGCTCCAGGCGCGGTCGAGGTGCAGCGGCTGCGGGTTCATCGTGAGCGTCGTGAAGAGCACGTTGTCGGTCTCGGTCATCGTGCGGCCGGGGCGGTGCTCGTAGACGACGCCCTCCTCGAGCTCGTCGAAGTAGAGGCCCCGCTGCGTGATGCGGCGCTCGCTCATGCGTCCTCCTGCTTCTCGGGCGTGACGGTCGCGAGCTCCTGCCCGCGCGTCACCTGCTCCCCCACCCTCGCATGCACGTGCACGGTGCCGGCGACGGGCGCGCGCAGCACGTGCTCCATCTTCATCGCCTCGACGCTCACGACGGCTTGGCCCTCCTCGACGCGATCACCGTCGGATGCGTGCACGGCGACGACCGTGCCGGGCATCGGTGAGGCGAGGGTCGGCTCGGCGGCGGCGCGGCCGCTGCGCGTGCGCACGTGCCGCTCGATGAGGAAGTCGCCCTCGGGGAGGCCGACCCAAGCGCCCTCGGGCACCCGGCTGGTGGCGGTCGCGTGCATCGCGGTCATCCGCTCCGTGGAGCCGTCGGCCCGCGTGACCTCGATGTCGACGTCCAGCCGCGGCTGCCGCACGCCCCCGGCATAGGGCACGGCGTCGCCCGGGTCGGGAGCGCGACGCACGCGCACGGTGGCGACGCCGTCGCCGTCGCGGTAGTGGGAGACCCGCCCGACGCTGCCGCCGATGCGCCAGCCATCGTGCTGCCACGCGCCGGCGCCCCCGAGCGCGAGCATCCCCGCCGCTGCAGCAGCCGCTGCAAACGCGGCGCTCGGCGTGCCGGTGGCGACGAGGCGGTCGGCCTCGCGGTCGATGAGCCCGGTGTCGAGCTCGCCCACGCGCACCGCGGGCTCGCCGAGCAGCGCCCGCAGGAACGCGCGGTTGGTGGTGACGCCGAGCACGGTCGTCTCGGCGAGCGCCCGGTCGAGCCGATCGATCGCCTCCTCGCGCGTCGCGCCGTGGGCGATGACCTTCGCGATCATCGGGTCGTAGCTCGAGCCGATCTCGCCGCCGGGATCGACGCCCGCGTCGACGCGGACACCGGTCCCGTCGGCCCACCGGAGGTCGAGGATCTGACCGCCGGTCGGCAGGAAGCCCGCCGCCGGGTCCTCGGCGTAGATGCGCGCCTCGATCGCGTGGCCTTCGAGCCGCACGTCCTCCTGCGCGATCGCGAGCTGCTCCCCCGCCGCGATTCGCAGCTGCTGCTCGACGAGGTCGATGCCGGTGACCATCTCGGTCACCGGGTGCTCGACCTGCAGGCGCGTGTTCATCTCCATGAAGAACGGCTCGTCGGGGCGGTCGCCCGCGACGATGAACTCGACCGTGCCGGCGCCGACGTAGCCGACCGAGCGGGCGGTCTCGACGGCCGCCTGGCCGATCGCGGCGCGCTGCGCCTCGGTGAGGAGCGCGCTCGGCGCCTCCTCGATCACCTTCTGATGGCGACGCTGCAGCGAGCACTCGCGCTCGCCGAGGTGGATGACGCTGCCGTGCGTGTCGGCGAGCACCTGCACCTCGATGTGGCGCGGGTTCGTCACGAACCGCTCGATGAAGAGCGTGTCGTCGCCGAACGCGCTCCTCGCCTCGCGACGGGCGGCCTGCAGCGCGGCAGGCAGCTCGGCCGGGTCGTCGACCCGGTACATGCCCTTGCCGCCGCCGCCCGCAGCGGGCTTGATGAGCACGGGGTAGCCGACGCGCTCGGCGCCGGCGATGAGGGCGGTGTCATCGAGGCCGGGCTCGGCGATGCCCGGCACCGTCGCGACGCCGCGCGACTCGACCGCGTGCCGGGCCGAGATCTTGTCGCCCATCGTCTCGATGGCGAGAGCGCTCGGCCCGATGAAGACGATGCCCGCGTCTTCGCATGCGCGGGCGAAGGCTGCGTTCTCCGAGAGGAAGCCGTAGCCGGGGTGGATGGCCTGCGCGCCAGACGTGCGCGCCGCATCCAGGATCTTGCTCGTCGAGAGGTAGGTGTCGCGCAGCGGCCCGCTGCCGAGCGAGACCGTCTCGTCGAAGTGCTCGGGGTGCGGCGAGGGGTCGTCGTCGGCGCGCACGGCGACGGAGCGGATGCCGAGCTCGCGGAGCGTGCGCGCGACGCGGATGGCGATCTCGCCGCGGTTGGCGACGAGCACGGTGTCGAAGAGCGGCATCTGCATCACATCCGGAAGACGCCGAAGCGCGGCTCGGGCATCGGCACGGCGGTGACGACGTCGAGCGCCATCCCGAGGATGCGGCGGGTGTCGGCGGGGTCGATCACGCCGTCGTCCCACAGGCGCGCCGACGAGTAGTAGGGGTTGCCCTGCCGCTCGTACTGCTCGCGCACGGGGCGCTCGAACTCGGCCTGCGCATCCGCCGACCACTCCTGCCCCGCCGCCTCGAGCTGCTCGCGCTTGACGGTCGAGAGCACCGATGCGGCCTGCGGCCCGCCCATGACGCTCACGCGCGCGTTGGGCCAGAGCCACAGGAAGCGGGGGTCGTAGGCGCGGCCGCACATCGAGTAGGTGCCGGCGCCGAACGAGCCGCCGACGACGACGGTGAGCTTCGGCACACGCGTCGTCGCGACCGCGGTGACCATCTTGGCGCCGTGCTTGGCGATGCCGCCGCGCTCGGCCTCCGAGCCGACCATGAAGCCCGTGATGTTCTGCAGGAACACGAGCGGCACGCCCCGCTGGTCGCACAGCTCGATGAAGTGCGCGCCCTTCATCGCCGACTCCGAGAAGAGCACACCGTTGTTCGCGACGATGCCGACCGTGTGGCCGTGCAGCTCGGCGAAGCCCGTGACGAGCGTGTCGCCGTAGCCGGCCTTGAACTCGTGGAACTCGCTGCGGTCGACGATGCGGGCGATGACCTCGCGCACGTCGTACGGCGTCTGCAGGTCGGGCGGGATGACGTCGTAGAGGGTGGATGGGTCGACGGCGGGCGCGCTCTCGTCGTCGAGCGCGCTGAGGGGCGCGTAGGCGAACCAGCCGAACGACTGCCGCTTCGCCGGCACCAAGCCGACCTGGGTCGCGCGGTCGCCGGGCGGCAGCGCCTGCACCATGTCGCGCACGATCTCGAGCGCGTGCTCGTCGTCGTCGGCGAGGTGGTCGACGACGCCCGAGACCTCGGCGTGCAGCACGCCGCCGCCGAGCGACTCGGCGTCGACGACCTCGCCCGTGGCGGCCTTCACGAGCGGCGGGCCGCCGAGGAAGATCGTGCCCTGCTCGCGCACGATGACGGTCTCGTCGCTCATCGCCGGCACGTAGGCGCCGCCCGCGGTCGACGAGCCCATGACGGCCGCGAGCTGCGGGATGCCCTGCGCAGAGAGCTGCGCCTGGTTGAAGAAGATGCGGCCGAAGTGCTCGCGGTCGGGGAACACCTCGTCCTGCATCGGCAGGAACGCGCCGCCCGAGTCGACGAGCGCGATGCACGGGAGCCGGTTCTCTCGCGCGATCTGCTGCGCGCGGAGGTGCTTCTTCACCGTGAGCGGGTAGTAGGTGCCGCCCTTCACGGTCGCGTCGTTCGCGATCACCATGACGTGCCGGCCGTGCACGAGGCCGATGCCCGCGACGATGCCGGCGCTCGGCGCATCCTGGCCGTCCTCCCCGTAGACCTCCCACGCCGCGAGCGGCGCGACCTCGAGGAACGGGCTGCCGGGGTCGAGCAGCTGGTCGATGCGGTCGCGCGCGAGCAGCTTGCCGCGCGCGACGTGCCGCTCGCGCGACTTCTCCGGGCCGCCGAGCGCCACTTGGGCGAGCCGCTCGCGCAGCTGCGCGACGAGCGCCTCCATCGCCGCGCGGTTGGCGCGAGCCTGCTCCCCCGCGAGGTCGACGCGGGTCTCGAGTCGGTGCATGGCCCTACCGTGCCATGCCGAGGCCGAGAGCCGGCATCAGCGCGCCAGCGCGAGCGCCGGCCGCTCGAGCACGGCCGCGATGTCGGCGAGGAAGCCCGCCGCCTCGCGCCCGTCGAGCACGCGGTGGTCGAACGAGACGGTCACGGTGCACACGTCGCGCAGCACGATCTCGCCCTCGTGCTCCCACGGCATCCGCCGCACGGCGCCGAGCGCGATGATCGCCGACTCCCCCGGGTTGAGGATCGGGATGCCGCCGTCGACGCCGAAGACGCCGACGTTCGAGATCGTGATGTTCGACGAGGTGAGCTCGGCCATCGTGAGCGAGCCCTCGCGGGCGCGCGTCGCGCGGTCCTTGATCGCGGCCGTGAGCTCGAGCGCGTCCATCGACTCCGCCTCGTCGATCGACGCGACCACGAGGCCGCGGTCGGTCGAGACGGCGATGCCGAGGTTGATGTGCGCGAAGCGCTCGAGCTCCATCGTGTCGGCGTGGAAGGCGGCCGTGACGTCGGGCCAGCGCTTCGCGGCGAGCAGGATGGCCCGGCTCGCGAGCGCGAGGAACGACGCGTCGCCCGAGCGGGCGAGCGCGAGCGTCTCGGTCACGTCGACCTGGTGGAACGTCGCGGCGTGCGGCACGGTGAGCGCCGACTGTGTCATCGCCGCGGCGGTGTGCTTGCGCAGCCCCGTCACCTTCTCGCGCGTCGACGCGGGCTGCGGCTGTGCCTGGGGGCCGGATGCGGTGCCGGCGGTCTCGAGGTCGGCACGCGTGACGAGGCCGTCACGGCCCGAGGGCCGCACCGACTGCAGGTCGATGCCGCGCTCCTTCGCGAGCTTGCGGACGGGCGGCATCGCGCGGTTGGGGCGGCCGCTCGGCCGCTCCTGCCGGGTGAAGGGCTCGACGTCCCACGCGCGGCGCTTCCTGGTGGGCTTGCCGCCGTGCACGGTGATGTGGCCGACGAGCACCGAGACCTTCTCGGGCTTCTCCTCCGGCGCCGGGGCGTCGCGCACCTCGGCAACCGTGTCGGCGGGCGTCGCGACCGGGCCGCCCTCGGGCGAGGGTGCAGGATCGTCGTGTGCCGACGCATCCGTGGCCGACTCGTCCGACCCCGACGGCGCAGGCGCGTCATCGTCCGCAACATCGAAGTCGATGAGCGGCGCGCCGACGTCGACCGTCTCGCCCTCGGCGGCGTGGAGCTTCGCGATCGTGCCCTCGTAGGGGCTCGGCAGCTCGACGACGGCCTTCGCCGTCTCGATGTCGGCGAGCGGCTGGTTGAGCTCGACCGCGTCGCCCTCCTTGACGCGCCACGCGACGATCTCGCTGTCGGTGAGGCCCTCGCCCAGGTCGGGCAGCAGGAACGTCTTCATCGGGCGGCCCCCAGTGCGGTGACGGATGCGTAGTCGAGGTCGGTGCGCGAGTTGCGGCGGCCGAGGGTGCGGTCGACCGCGTCGAGCAGCCGGTCGAGGCTCGGCAGGTAGTCGTGCTCGACGGCCGACGGCGGGTAGGGCGTGTCGTAGCCGGTGACGCGCTCGGGCGGCGCCTCGAGGCTCGAGAAGGCGCGCTCGACGACCGAGGTGATGAGCTCGGAGGAGACGGATGCCTCTGCGGGCGCCTCGTGCGTGACGACGAGCCGGCCCGTGCGCTGCACCGACTCGACGACGGTGTCGACGTCGAGCGGCGAGATCGAGCGGAGGTCGATGACCTCGACCTCGATGCCCTCGTCGGCGGCGGCGATCGCGGCGCGGAGCGCCGTCTCGACCGTCGGGCCGTAGGCGGCGATCGTCACGTCGCGGCCGCTCGCGACGACGTTCGCCGTCTCGAGGTCGCGGACGATGGAGCGGTCGACCTCGCCCTTCGTGTAGTACTTGCCCTTCGGCTCGAAGAACAGCACGGGGTCGTCGCTCGCGATCGCGGCGCGGAGCGTCGAGTACGCCTCCTGCGGCGTCGACGCGGTCACGACGCGGAGCCCCGCGGTGTGGGCGAAGTACGACTCGGGGCTCTCGGAGTGGTGCTCGACCGAGCCGATCGCGCCGCCGTAGGGCACGCGGATGGTGAGCGGCATCGAGACGCGGCCGCGCGAGCGGTAGCGGAGCTTCGCGACCTGCGCGACGATCTGGTCGAAGGCGGGGTAGATGAAGCCGTCGAACTGGATCTCGGTCACGACGCGGAACCCGCGGTAGCTCATGCCGATCGCCGTGCCGATGATGGCCGACTCGGCGAGCGGCGAGTCGATGACGCGCTCGGCGCCGAACCGCGCCTGCAGGCCGTCGGTGACGCGGAAGACGCCGCCGAGCTGGCCGATGTCCTCGCCCATGAGCAGCACCCGGTCGTCGCCCTCGAGGGCGTCGGCGAGGGCCGCGTTGACGGCCTTCGCGAGCGTGAGCGTCTCGGTCACTTGCTCTCCTCCGCGAGGCTCGCGACGAACGCGAGGTGCTCGGCGCGCTGGCGCTCGAGCCGGCGGCTCGGCTGCGCGTAGACGTTGTCGAAGATCTCCTCGGCGGCGGGCGGCTCGGCGTGCTCCGCGGCGGCGCGGAACTCCTTCGCGAGCCGGTCGGCGCGCACCTTCGCCTCGGCGCGCACGGGGTCCATGTCGACGCCCATGCGCTCGAGCGCGCGCTCGACGCGGTCGATCGGGTCCTTCGCGACCCACGCCTCCACCTCCGCCTCGTCGCGGTAGCGCTTCGGGTCGTCGGTCGTCGTGTGGGGGCCGCGGCGGTAGGTGACGGCCTCGATGAAGGTCGGGCCGCCGCCCGAGCGGGCGCGCTCGACGGCGATGCGGCCCGCGGCGAGCATCGCGAGCACGTCGTTGCCGTCGACGCGCATCGAGGGGATGCCGAAGCCGGTCGGGCGCAGCGCGAGCGGCAGGCCACCCGACTGCACGGCGACGGGCTCCGAGATCGCGTACTGGTTGTTCTGGCAGAGGAACACGACGGGCGCCTGGAACGCGGAGGCCCACACGAGCGCCTCGTTGACGTCGCCCTCGCTCGTGGCGCCGTCGCCGAACGCGGTGAGCGCGACCTCGTCGGACCCATCCATCTTCGCCGCCATCGCGTAGCCGACGCCGTGCAGGCTCTGCGCGCCGATGATGATCTGCGACGGGGCCATGTTGATCTCGTGCGGGTCCCAGCCGCCGTGCGCGTAGGCCTTCCAGATGCGCGCGAACTCGGCCATGTCGGCGCCCCGCAGCAGCGCGAAGCCGTGCTCGCGGTAGGAGCCGAAGACCCAGTCGCGCTGCTCGAGCGAGCGGGCGGCGCCGACCTGCGCGGCCTCCTGGCCGAGCAGCGGCGGCCACAGCACGAGGTGGCCCTGGCGGGTGAGCGCGAACGCCTCGGTGTCGAGGCGGCGCACGCGCACCATGTCGAGGTACAGGTCGGCGAGCGCCGACTCGTCGATGTCGCCGAGGTGGGCGTCGAGCAGCGGGTCGTGCAGGCGAGTGCCGTCGAGGTCGAGGACGCGCAGCGGGCAGTCGAGGCCGGCGGCGAGCGCGGGGTCGGGAGCGGGCACGGTGATCGACACGAGCGAACCTCCTTGTTCGAAGCGCCTCGCGGGCGCCGGTCGGATCGGCCAGGCTGGTGCGCCTCGTCGATCGTGGAGAGACCGTACCGCCGGAAGTCACTCCGCGCAATCTGCGACACGCACGCTGCGCGGAGCGCGCATTCCATGGGTACGACGGCTGCGCTAGATTGCGCAGCATGCGCATCGTCGATGACACCGACCGCCGGATCCTGCTCGAGCTCACGCGGCACCCGCGGATCACGAACGCCGCGATCGCCGAGCAGCTCGGCCTCGCGCGCAACACGGTGCAGAACCGGGTGGCGGCGCTCGAGGCGTCGGATGCGCTACAGGGCTTCGACCGCAGGTTCCACGCGGCGGCGCTCGGCTACCCGCTCACGGTCTTCATGGCGACGCACGTCGACCAGCCGCGCATCGACGAGGTCGTCGAGCAGCTGCGGCGGATCCCCGAGGTCGTGCAGGCGTTCGGACTCTCCGGCCAGGCCGACGTGCTCGTGCGCGCGGTGTGCCGCGACGCGGAGGACCTCTACCGCATCAACAAGCTCGTGCTCGCGTGCGACGGGGTCGAGCGCACCGAGACGTGGCTGTCGATGGGTGAGCTCATCCCGTTCCGGCTCGCGCCCGTGCTCGAGCGGGATCTGCAGGCGCGCTGACGGAACCCAACGCGAACCTCCGCGCGAGGGCGGGCATTCGGGGCCCCATTGACGTGGCCCTATTTTGATGCGATGCTGGTCTCATGGGGATCCACTACACCGCCAGTGCCGCAAAGCATGGGATTCCCGAGGTCGACGCCATCTACGCGATGCTGAACCACGAAGGACAGGTTGATCAGAGAGGGAGGGATGCGCGCACGGTGAAGGTGTTCGTCGGTCACCCTCACGCGCAGACTGATCGGTACATCGAGGTCATCGCGACCATGGATGGATCAGACGTCGTGATCTTCCACGCGATGCCACTGTCGGACATCTACCGACACTTGCTTGCCCCGGACGGGGCGTGAAGGTCAGGGAAACCTGGCGAGACCGGCTCGGCGCATATCCGGGTCCGGAAGGGATCAGAAGAGTAACCATGAAGAGCATCGACTACTACGAAGCCCTTGCCGCGCAGGCAGAGCGGGGCGAACTCGTCTCCATCGGGGAGGTCCACCGCGGCGAACAAAGTCGCGAGGCGACCCGGCAGATGCTTCTCACAGCGTCTGGAGTCGCGTCGGTAGAGGAACTACTCTCCGGAGTTAGGCGCGGTCGCCGAAGACTAGATGACAGCGAGACGTCCACCGACACTTGGAAAGTGAAGGCACCATCTCGGCTTACGCAGATTGTGGACGACCATGCTCACGGCCTAGGCAAGAATCGCAGTGAATTTGTGCGGGACGCCGTCGCCTACTATCTAGCGGCGCTCGACGAGGGCCCGGTGTCGCAACAAGGTCGCGTTCACCACTCCGCACGCAGATAGCCCGTTTCAGCCAAGAACGGTTGTAAGCGCGTCGAGGCGCTCCCGCAGCGCGGGGGCAGACTCGGCGCCCCGCTCCTCGAGCGACGCGACGTTGAGCTCGGCCGCTCGCAGCGCGACCGTCGCGGCGCCGCGCACGAGGTCGGCCCCGCCCTGCACATCGCTCTCGAGCGTCGGCTTGACGATCGGCTCGGTCTCCCGCGCGAGCGCGAGCGCGTCGACGAGCGCGGCGGCGAGCTCGAGCGGCACCGCGGCGGCCCGGGCGAGCGCCCGCTCGGCGTCCGCATCGCCGTCCGCGTCGATCACCTCGGCGAACGCCCGGGCGTCCGCGTCGGCCGACGCCACCACGCGCTCGACGAGCGCCTCTCCCCTGGCGCGCACCGCAGCGCATCCGTCGTCGTCGGTGATCGTGAGCGCCTTGAGCACGAGCGCGATGCCGAAGGCGCCCGCGACCGCGGCGGCCACGCCGCTGCCGGGGGTCGGCTCGGCCGACGCGGTGCGCAGCAGCAGCTCGTCGGCACGGTCGGTCCACACGCTCTCGCCCATGGAGCGCGACCCTACCCGGCGCCGCCCGAGCGGTCGCCAGGAATGCCCGGCGCCGAGCGGCGTTGCCTCCCGTGGAGGAACCCATGAACACCATCGACCTGCTGCCTGACGCCACCGACATGGGCCCGGTGATGCTCAAGACCGCGAAGCTCGCTCGCCTCGTGCACTGGTACACCGCCGGTGTCGGCCTCGAGCACATCGCCGAGCGGCCCGGCGTCGTCGAGCTCGGCGTGGGCGACCGCACGATCCTCGTGCTCGAGGAGGCGCCCGACCTCCGCGGCCCGAACCCTGCCGACGCGGGCCTGTTCCACACCGCGATCCTCTATCCGACGCACGCGGCGCTCGCGGCGGCGGTCGTGCGGATGACGCAGATCCCCGGCATCCAGTTCGCCGGCACGGGCGACCACCACGTCTCGGAGGCGTTCTACTTCGCCGACCCCGACGGCAACGGCGTCGAGCTCTACGTCGACCGGCCGCGCGACCAGTGGCGCTGGTCGAACGGCCAGGTCTACATGACGACCGAGTTCATCGACCCGAACCGCTTCGTCAACGAGCACCTCGACCGCGGCTCCTTCGGGCAGTCGGCGACGGCGCCGGTCGGCGCGAAGGTCGGCCACGTGCACCTCCAGGTCGGCGACGTCGCGACCGCGCGCTCGTTCTACGTCGACGCGCTCGGCTTCGCCGAGACCACGTCGCTCGGCAGCACGGCGCTCTTCGTGAGCGCGGGCGGCTACCACCACCACATGGCGATGAACGTGTGGAACTCGCGCGGCGCGGGCCGCCGCGCCGACACGCTCGGGCTCGGCCGGGTTGAGATCCAGGTGCCCGACGCGGATGCCCTCGGCTCGGCGCGCGAGCGGCTCGCGTCGGCGGGCGTCGCGGTCGCCGACGACGGGCGGAGCCTCCGCTTCGAGGATCCGTGGGCGAACGTCATCACGCTCACGCCCTCGCTCGCCGGCTAGGCAGGCAGACAGACCGGATGCGTCCGGCCCGGTCCGTGGGGACCTGGCCGGACGCATCCGTCGTCGTGGGCGCCGCTACTTGATGAAGAGCGCCTTCGTGTCGAGGTCGCCCTTGTTGAAGCCCTTGGGCAGCACCTCGCCGCGGAAGAACGCGGGACGGAGCCTGCGCATGATGAGCATGAGCACGACGCCGAGCAGCAGCATGCCGATGCCGAGGATGCCGACGAGGCCGACGCCGCCGATCTCGGAGCCCGAGCCGTAGGCCGGGTCGAGGCTGTCGATCAGCGTCTGCACGAAGAGCACGACGAGCATGACGCCGCCGATGAGCGGGCACAGGAGCTGCACGAGGAAGGCCTTGGCCGACGAGGTCGCCGTCTTCCGGAAGTACCAGACGGCGCTGAGCGCGGTGAGGCCGTAGTAGAAGCAGACCATCATGCCCAGCGCGGTGATGGTGTCCCACAGCACGTTCTCGCTCACGAAGCGCATGACCGCGTAGAAGCCGCTCGCGACGAGCGCCGCGACGACGGCGGCGAAGCCGGGCGTGCGGTAGCGCGGGTGCACCGTCGCGAAGCGCGCGGGCACTGCGCCGTAGTGGCCCATCGCGAGGAGCGTGCGGGCGGGCGAGAGCGCCGTCGACTGCAGCGACGCGGCCGACGACGACAGCACGGCGAGCGAGATGAGCCAGCCGAGCGGCCCCATGATCGGGTCGGAGAGGAAGAAGAGGACGTTGTCCTGGATGTCGGGGTTGCCGAGGCCGAGCCCGGTCTCGCCGTTGCCGGCGAAGGCGAGCAGCGCGATGGCGAGCAGCAGGTAGAGGCCGAGCACGACGACGATCGTGAGGGCGGCGGCGCGGCCGGGCGTGCGCGCCGGGTCCTCCGCCTCCTCGTTCATCGTCAGCACGACGTCCCAGCCCCAGAAGATGAAGATCGAGAGCGACAGGCCCGCGATGACCGCGCTCACCGAGGGCGCCTGCAGCACGTTGAACCACGACGCGTCGATCGGCGTGTGGTCGATCGCCTCGCCCGACGACGCCCGGACGAGCGCGGTGATGCCGAAGACGAGCAGCACGAGCACCTGGAACGCGACGAGGCCGAGCTGCACGCGCTGCGTGGTCTCGATGTCGCGGTAGGAGATGAAGGTCGCGGCGGCCATGAAGGCGAGGCACGTGATGACGTTGATGAACGGGTTCGCCGCGAGCTCGGCGATCGACTCGTTGCCGGTGATCTGCGCGAGCAGCAGGTAGAGGAAGTCGACGGCGATGCCCGCGAGGTTCGAGAGCACGAGCACGGTCGCGATCACGAGGCCCCAGCCGGCCATCCAGCCGACGTAGGGGCCGAACGCGCGGGTCGCCCACGTGAACGACGTGCCGGCGTCGGGCATCGCGCGGTTGAGCTCGCGGTAGCCGAACGCCACGAGCAGCATCGGCACGAAGCCGAGCAGGATGATCGCGGGCACCTGCACGCCCACGGCGCTCACCGTCGGGCCGATCGCCGCGGTGAAGGTGTAGGCGGGCGCGATCGTCGAGACGCCGATCACGACGGCGCCGAGCACCCCGACGGTGCCGGGCGCGAGCCCCTTGTTCGAGACGGCGGCGTCGGCCGCGCGTGTTGCAGTCACCATTGACTCCTGTCTGGTTCTGGCTCGGTCAGGCGCCGAGCTCGTGGATGACCTCATCCGCCGCGCCCCAGCCGCGGCGGATCGCGCCGTCGACGTGCTGGTAGCCCTCGGCGGCGATGTCGCTGCAGGCCCAGTGCAGCGGGCCGAGCGGCTCGCGCTGCATCGCGCCGTAGCGCGAGAGGCCGCCGATGTCGAAGCTCGCGGCGTACGCGCCGCGCGTCCACTCCTCGGCACCCCAGTCCGAGAGGTAGAAGACCTCCGGCTCGAGCGCGCGCGGGCCGAAGTACGCCGCGAGCTGCTCGAGGATCGCAGCGCGTTGCGCCTCCGGTCCCAGCCGGAACGACGCATCCGCGTTGAGGTCGGAGATGAAGGCGACGAGCGTGCCCTTCTCGTCCTCGTGGTTCGTGTTGTCGTAGACCTCGTGCACGGGGCTGTGCGGGGCGAAGACCGTGCCGGAGAGGCCGTCCTCGCGCCAGAACGGCGAGTCGTAGACGGCGTGCACCTTGATGACGAGGCCGAGCGAGACGTGCTGGTGCATCTGCTGGTGCAGGCGCGGCAGCGGCGGCTGGAAGTCGATGCGCGCGTAGAGGTTGGGCGGCACCGCGACGACCGCGCGCTTCGCCCGGACGACCACGCCGCCGTCGGCGTGCGCGACGACGCCGTCGGCGGAGTGCTCGAGCCGGCGCACGGGCGCGTTCAGGACGACGGAGTCCCCCAGCTGCTCGGCGAGCCGCAGCGAGACCTGCTGCATGCCGCCGACGACGCGGCGGTCGAGGATGAAGTCCTCGTCGACGAGGTTGGCGAAGCCGCCCGCCGAGGCCGCCATCAGCAGCGCCTGCAGCAGGCTGAACGAGTGCGCGGGCTTCGTGAGCATCGCCTCGGCGACGTAGATCGAGACGATCTCGCACGCGGATTCGTCGTCGGACTGGGTGCGGAGCCAGTGGTGCCACGAGATGGCGTCGAACTCGGCGGCCCGGGGGTGCGCCCAGGGCGCGGTCGCGCCGACCTCGGTCGCGAGCGCGTCGAGGATGCCGATGAGGCGCTCGATCTCGGCCTCGGTCTCGGCGCCCGCGGGGAAGATCTCGCCCGTGTAGCGGTGGCGCTGCCCCTCGCGGTCGACGTAGATGCTCTCGCCGTCGCGGTAGCGCGGGAAGGTCTCGAGCCCGAGCCGATCGAGCGTCTCGATGAGCGCCTCCTGATCGGGCGAGACCCACTGGCCGCCGATCTCGAGCACGGCGCCGTCGATCTCCCGCGTCCACGTGCGGCCGCCGACGCGGTCGCGCGCCTCGAGCACCGTCACCGTCAGACCGGCCTCGACCAGTCGCGTCGCTGCGCTGAGGCCAGCGGCCCCGGCGCCGATGACGAGCACGTCGCTAGCGCGTTCGAGCATGGTGTGGATCCCTCCCTCGTCGGCGCTGCTCAGCGCCGCGGGAGCGAGTGTCGCACACTATTGGTCAGATGATCAATAGGCGGCGCGGGCGAGCGCCGAGCTCGGGATGCCGAGCAGCCCCGCGACCGTGCGCGTGACGTAGCGCACCGTCTCCTCCTCGTGCCCGGCCCACACGGTCGCCTGCGCGCTCAAGCCGTCGGTCGCGCCGATCACGAAGCGCGCGAGCGCGAGGGGGTCCGGCGCGCGGAAGGCGCCCGAGGCATCCCCTCGCTCGAAGACGCCCGCGACGAAGTCCTCCCACGCGCGCGCCTGGTCGACGAGCGTCGCGGCGAGCTCCTCGTTGCGGCGCGACAGGCTCCAGCCGTCGAGCCACACGAGCGCGACGTCGCGGCGGTAGTCGCGGATGAGCCCGTGCAGGAGCGCGATGACGCGCTCGACGTCGTCGCCGTCCACGGCATCGACGCTCGACCGCACGGTCTCGAGCTCCTCCTGCGCGATGTCGTGGAAGATCTCGGCGACCAGGAGCTCCATGCGGCCGGCGTAGTGCGTGACGAGCCCGGGCGCGACCCCGGCGCGCTCGGCGACCGCGCGCTGGGTGACGGCGCTCAGGCCGGATTCGAGCGCGATCGCGCGCGCCGCGCCGTACACGTCGGCGCGCCGCTCCTCGGGACTCTTCCGCACTCGCTTCGCTGGGGTCATTGCTTCCTCGCCGCGACCACAGTAACTTGTCGACCCAGACTATTGATCAACCGATCAATACGCGATCGCGATGATGGGAGACGGATGTCCTGGCGCATGCCCGTGGAGTCGGCGCCGCACGAGCGGCTGTGGATGGCGTTCCCGCACGGCCCGAACGCCGGCGACTCGCCCGCCGAGGCCGCGGCGGCGCACGAGGCCTGGGCGGCGGTCGCGAACGCCGCGAGCGAGTTCGAGCCCGTGACGATGATCGTCGACGCCGACGAGCTGGGCGTCGCGCGACGGCTGCTCTCGAGCGCCGTGACGATCGTCGAGGCGCCGCTCGACGACGCGTGGATGCGCGACATCGGCCCGACCTTCGTGCTCGACGAGCGCGGCAGGCTCGGCGCGGTCGACTGGGTCTTCAACGGCTGGGGCGCGCAGGACTGGGCGAGCTGGGAGCACGACGCGCGGATCGGCTCGCTCGTGGCGGAGCTCGCCGGCGCTGAGCGCATCCCCTCCCCGCTCATCAACGAGGGCGGCGCCATCCACGTCGACGGCCGCGGCACCGTGCTGCTCACCGAGACGGTGCAGCTCGACCCGGGCCGGAACCCCGGCATCTCGCGCGCCGAGGTCGAGGCGGAGCTCGAGCGCACGATCGGTGCGACGCATCCCATCTGGCTCCCCCGCGGCCTCACGCGCGACTACGAGCGCTACGGCACGCGCGGCCACGTCGACATCGTCGCGTCGCTCGTCGGGGACGGCCGCGTGCTCGTGCATGACCAGCGCTCCCCCGAGCATCCCGACCACGCCGTCTCGCGCGACACCGCGAGGCTGCTCGCCGAGGCGGTCGACGCGAGCGGCGCTCGGCTCGAGGTCGTGCCGCTGCCCGCGCCCGCGACGCTCCGCGACGGCGAGGGCTGGGTCGACTGGTCGTACGTCAACCACGTGATCGTGAACGACGGCGTCATCGTGTGCGGCTTCGACGACCCCGCCGCCGACGAGGGCGCGCGCGAGGTGCTCGAGGCGGTCTACCCGGGGCGGCGCGCCGTGACCTTCGACGCCCGCGAGCTCTTCGCGCGCGGCGGCGGCATCCACTGCATCACGCAGCAGCAGCCGAGGAGCGCCTCGTGAGCGAGGTGCCTTCGGAGGATGGCGTGCGGCTCGTCGAGGCGAGCGTGCGCTCGCTGCGGGCCGAGCTCGACGCGGGGCGGACGACCGCCACCGAGCTCGCGGCGCTCACGCTCGCGCGGATCGCCGCGTTCGACGTCGCAGGCCCTTGCCTGAACGCCGTGCCCGTGCTCGCGCCCGACGTGTTCGAGGCGGCGGCGGCCGCCGACGCGCGGATCCGCGCCGGCCGTGCCGCCGGGCCGCTCGACGGCATCCCGTTCACCGCGAAGGAGAGCTACTCGGTGCGCGGCATGACGGTCTCGGCCGGGAGCCCCGCCTTCGAGCACCTCGTGGCCGGCGAGGACGCGTTCGCGATCGAGCGGATGCGCGCGGCCGGGGCGGTGCTCATCGGCCTCACGACGATGCCCCCGATGGCGAACGGCGGCATGCAGCGGGGCCTCCGCGGCCGCGCCGAGAGCCCCTACAGCGCCGAGTGGCTGACGAGCGCGTTCGGCTCCGGCTCCTCCAACGGCTCCGGCAGCGCGACCGGCGCCTCGATCGGCGTCATCGGGCTCGGCGAGGAGACGTGGTCGTCGGGCCGGGCGCCTGCGAGCTGCAACGCGCTGTGCGCCTACACGCCCTCCCGCGGCCTCATCTCGATGCGCGGCAACTGGGCGCTCGTGCCCACGATGGACGTCGTCGTGCCGCACACCCGCTCGATGGCCGACCTGCTCGCGGCGCTCGACGCGGTCGTGGTGCCGGACGAGCGCACCGACGGTGACTTCTGGCGACAGCAGCCGTGGCTCGACGTGCCGGCCGTGGCCGACGTGCGGCCGGCCTCGTTCGCGGCGCTCGAGCCCGCGCCCCTGGCCGGCCTCACGATCGCGGTGCCGCGCATGTACATCGGCGGCGACCGGGAGCTCCGCACCCCCATCCCGACGCGCGAGAGCGTGCTCGAGCTCTGGCGCGCCATGGCCGACGACCTGCGCGCCGCGGGCGCGACCGTCGTCGAGACCGACCTGCCGCTCGTGTCGAACTACGAGGGCGATCGCGACGGCGCGCCTCACATCCTGGACCGCGGCATCGTCCCGCCCCGCTTCATCGAGAGCGAGCTGCGCGAGCTCGCGGTGTGGGCCTGGGAGGGCTTCCTGCAGCGCAACGGCGATCCGGCCCTGACGCACTTGCGCGACGTCGACGGCGAGCGCATCTTCCCGCATCCGCCCGGTGCCCTCCCCGACCGCTTCGAGCGCAGCTCGCCCGCGTTCGAGCCCGCGGCGAGCATCGACCTCGCCGAGTTCCCCTCGCTGCCCGTGCCCGAGCTCGAGGACATCCCCGCGATGGCGGCCGGCATCGCGGGGCTCGAGGAGACGCGCCGCCTCGACTGGGACGAGTGGCTCGACGCGAACGGGATCGACGTCGTCGTGATGCCGACGCTCGCCGACGTCGCACCCGCCGACGCCGACACGAACCCCGCCTCGGCGGAGCTCGCGTGGCGCAACGGCACGTGGGTCGCGAACGGCAACCTCGTGTGGCGGCACTTCGGCATCCCGACCGTCACGGTGCCGATGGGCACCGTGCGCGACATCGGGATGCCCGTCGGGCTCACGATCGCCGGCCGGCCCTACGACGACGAGCGCCTGCTGCGCATCGGGCTCGCGATCGAGGCGCAGCGGCAGCGGCGCACCGTGCCGCCCCGGACGCCGGAGCTGCCGGCGACGCGCTGGACCGCGCTCGGCGGCGCTGACGACGCGAGCGTCGAGCTGCTCGTGACCCGCGACGGCGACGAGCTCACGGTCTCGGGTCGCGCGACGGGCGACGCCATCGCGCTCTGGATCGACGGCGCCCAGGCGGAGCCGACGATCGAGGGCGACCGCTTCACCGCCCGCGGGCGCGGCAGCATGGCCGTCGCGCTCGTTCGCGCCCGCGGCGGCGACGCGGGAGCGTTCTGGCGGGCCTGAGCCGTCAGGCCGGTCAGCTTCGGGCCCCCGCGACCTTGCGAGGTCACTTCGAGTGACCACTCAGGCGCGGAGTTGACCACTCAGGCGCGGAGTTGACCGGTGCCGGTGGGGCACTCGCGCGCTAAGGCAGCGGTCCGCTGCAGCGGGGCGCTACTCGGCGGTGGCGGGGGCCTCGGGCAGCTGCAGGTCGACGACCGGCGCATCGCGCCAGAGCCGCTCGAGCTGGTAGTAGGTGCGCTCCTCCTCGTGGAAGATGTGCACGACGATGTCGGAGAAGTCGAGCAGCACCCAGCGGCCGTCCGCGCGGCCCTCGCGGCGGATCGGCTTCGCGCCGTCGACGATGAGCGCGTCCTCGACCTCGCGCGCGATCGCGCTCACCTGCCGCTCGTTGCGGCCCGTCGCGATGAGGAAGACGTCGGTGAGCGGCAGCTGGCCCGAGACGTCGAGCGCCACCTGATCGACGGCGAGCGCCTTGTCGGCGGCGCGCGCCGCGGCTCGGGCGAGTTCGATCGCCCGCTGATCGGCACTCATCGTGCACTCCTGATGTTCAGAGGATCCCCTGCGAGAGGGCCCAGACGATGACGCCGACGACGCCCGCGACGAACACGCCGGCGCCCGCGCCGATCGCGACTGGGACGACGTTCGTGCGCTGCTTCTGCGGCGCGATCTGCACGCGCGCGTTCGCGTACGACGACACGGCCTTCGACGCGCGCACGGGCGCGGTCTCGGGGCTCGTCACCTCGCCCTCGGCGACCTCGGCGTCGACGTCGCTGCCGTCGATCGAGGCGCTGCCGCGACCCGAGGAGGCGAAGCCCTCGGGCACGTCGATCGAGCCGGTGACGAGCAGGCCGTCCTCGCCCTCGAGCTGGAAGTCGGGGCTGTCGGTGCCGGCGGGCAGCACGAGCGCGTTCGCGGTGAAGGACGAGGTCGACGAGCCGCCGCCGCTCGTGGCGACGCCCTGGTCGCGGAGGTCGGCGATGTGGTGCTCGGACGTGTCGGAGACGACGTTGACGATCACCGGCAGGCGCTGCGACTGGCCGCGGCTCGGGCCCGTCGGGGTCGGCTCGTCCTCGGACTCGGCAGCCCGCTTGTCTTCGAGCTGCGCGGGCGTCGACTCGGCGACGCGGTGCGCCGAGACGCGCGGCTGCTCGACGACGACCTCGTCGATCTCGAGGCTGTCGAGCTCGTGGTCGTCGACGGTGTCGAGGCCCTGCACGTCGTCGACCTGCACGCTCGAGCGGCGCGCCGACGAGGGCGCGGGCACGGATGCGGTCGGCCGCTGGGCGGGCGGGACCGGCTCGACCTCGGCCTCGATGATCTCAGAGCGCTCGGCCTCGTCGACGTCGACGCGGTCCATCGCGACGGTCTCGGACAGGTCGATCGGCGCCTGCGGCGCCTCGGCGGCCTTCTTGCGGCCGAAGAAGCGACCGAGCGGCTTCGAGGGCTGCAGCGCGGGCTCGGGCGCGATCTCGGGCTGCGGCGCGAGCTCGGGCTCGGCGTCGGCGTCGGCGGAGGGCTCGGCCTCGGGCGCGTCGACGGCGAGCTGCGCCTCGAGCGGCTCGATGGGCTGCGTCTCCTCCGGCGCCGCGGGGACGCTCGGGGCCGAGTGGCGGCCGACGCGCTCGGGCTCGTCGCTCAGCTGCTCGCGCTCGGCTGCATCGGGGACCGGCGGGACACCGCCGGTGCGGGCCAGCTCTGCAGCGCGCTCGAGCTCGCGAAGCTGGCGCCTGGTGAGCGGGCGCCCCTCGTTCGCATCGGTCATGCTGTCAGTCTCCGGTACAGGTCGTTCTTGCTGATGTATTGAACCACCCCGTCGGGCACGAGATACCAGACGGGATACCCGGCGCGGACGCGCGCACGGCAATCGGTCGAGGATATCGCAAGGGCGGGGATCTCCAGCTCGGAGACACGCTCTCGCGGATAGTCCTGCACCGACAGGTGGTGGCCCGGGCGGGTGACCGCGACGAAGTGCGCGAGCTCCCACAGCTCGTCGGCGTCCTTCCACTCCACGATCGAGGTGAACGCATCCGCCCCCGTGATGAAGAAGAGCTCGGCGTCGGGGTGCGCTGCCCGCACGTCGCGGAGCGTGTCGATCGTGTACGTGGGCCCGCCGCGGTCGATGTCGATGCGGCTGACGCGGAAGCGCGGGTTCGACGCCGTCGCGATGACCGTCATGAGGTAGCGATCCTCGCTCGGCGAGACGTTGCGCTTCTGGTAGGGCTCGCCGGTCGGCACGAAGACGACCTCATCGAGCGCGAAGTGATGCGCGACCTCGCTCGCGGCGACGAGGTGGCCGTTGTGGACGGGATCGAACGTGCCGCCCATGATGCCGAGGCGTCGGCGGCGCTCAGCCACGGAGGCGGATCAGGCGTTGCCGTGCACGTCGTGCCGCTCGGAGCGGTGCGCGACGTCGCGGAACGATCGCAGCACGATCGCCGAGATGATGAAGACGGCGGCGGTGATGCCCGCGGCGATGTAGGGCCCGAAGCCCGAAGCGGCGTCGCCCTCGGCCTCGAGCGAGGCCTCGAGCAGGGCCGAGGTCAGCGTGATCAGCGTCATGGTGCAAGCCTATCGCGGTCGGATCGGTCAGGCCCGCACCTGGCCGGTGCCCCGCACGATCCACTTCGTGCTCGTGAGCTCGGGCAGGCCCATCGGGCCGCGCGCGTGCGCCTTCTGGGTCGAGATGCCCACCTCGGCGCCGAAGCCGAACTCGCCGCCGTCGGTGAACCGGGTGGATGCGTTGTGCATGACGACCGCGGAGTCGACCTCGGCGAGGAACCGGGCCGCCGCGTCCTCGTCGTCGGTGACGATCGTGTCGGTGTGGTGGGTGCCGAAGGCGTTGACGTGCTCGATCGCCGCGTCGAGGTCGTCGACGACGCCGATCGCGACGTCCATCGAGAGGTGCTCGGTCGCCCAGCCGGCGTCGCGGAGCGGCTCGGCGCCGTCGACGCCCGGGAGCTCGCCGTCGGCGTGGATCGTGACGCCCGCCTGCTGCAGCGCGACGGCGAGCGTCGGCACGGCGGTCTCGGCGATGTCGCGGTGCACGAGCACCGTCTCGAGCGCGTTGCAGACGCTCGTGCGCTGCGTCTTGGCGTTGAGCACGATGTCGAGCGCCATCGAGAGGTCGGCTGCGCGGTCGATGAAGGCGTGCACGACGCCGGCGCCCGTCTCGATGACGGGCACGGTCGACTCGGTCACGACGCGGTCGATGAGCGCGGCGCTCCCCCGCGGCACGAGCAGGTCGATGAGCCCGCGGGCGCGCATGAGGCGGCCGGCGCCGTCGCGGCCGAAGCGGTCGATCGTCTGCACGACCTCGCGCGGCAGGCCCTCGCCCTCCACCGCATCCTGGATCGCCTCGACGAGCGCGGCGTTCGTGCGCTCGGCGGCCGATCCCCCGCGCAGCACGACGGCGTTGCCCGAGCCGAGGCCGATGCACGCGAGGTCGACCGTGACGTTGGGGCGCGCCTCGTAGATGACGCCGACGACGCCGAAGGGCACCCGCACCTCGGTGAGCTCGAGCCCGTTGGGCAGCGTGCGCTCGCGCAGCACCTCGCCGATCGGGTCGGGCAGCTCGGCGAGCGCGCGAGCGGCGGCGGCGAGCCCCGCGATGCGGGCCTCGTCGAGCAGCAGCCGGTCGAGCATGCCCTCGGCGAGCCCGCTCTCGCGGCCGCGCTCGAGGTCCTCGGCGTTCGCGGCGAGGATGCGGTCGGTCGCGTGCTCGATCGCGGTCGCGATCGCGCGGATCGCCTCGTGCCGCTGGCCCGCCGGCGCGACGCCGAGGGTGCGAGAGGCTCGCTTCGAGTCGGTCAGCAGCACGTCGAGGTCATCGGCCATGCCTCGATCCTAGGAGTCCGCGGATGCCTCGAGGCGGCGTCCGAGCACCACGACGGGCTGCTCGTCGTAGCCGAGCGCGCGGTAGAACGCCGCGACCGCGTCGTTGTCGCGCCGCACCATGAGCTGCAGCTTCACGCCGCCGCGCGCGACGATCCAGGCCTCGGCCGCGCGCACGAGCGCCGCGCCGAGGCCGCGGCGCTGGTGATCGGGCGCGACGGCGAGGTAGTAGAGCCAGCCGCGGTGGCCGTCGTGCCCGACCATCGCGGTCGCGACGAGCACGTCGCCGTCGCGGATGCCCAGCACGGCGGATGCGCTCCCGGCGATCGCGCGGTCGAAGTCGGCGCGCGGCGGGTTCCAGGGGCGCGTGAGCCCGGTCCCCTCCCAGAGCCCGATCGCCTCCTCCGCGTCGGCCGGGCCGAGCTCGACGACGCTCACCGGGCGGCGGGTTCGCGGACGACGGGATTCGGCTCGAACTCGGTGCCGAGCCGCTCGCCCGAGAGGAGCCGGTCGAGCAGCGGCGTCGCGGTGACGGTGACCCTGACGCCCGCGTCGGCCGCGAGGCGGGCCGCGTCGACCTTCGTCATCGCGCCGCCCGAGCCGATGTGCGAGCCCGACGCGCCGAGGCGCACGCCCTCGAGCGGGTCGCCGAAGGGCACGCGCTCGATCGGCTCGGAGCCCGGCTCGTCGGGCGGCGCGGTGCGGAGCGCCTCGATGTCGGAGAGGAGGATGAGCCGGTCGGCGCCGACGAGCCGCGCGACGAGCGCCGCGAGCCGGTCGTTGTCGCCGAAGCGGATCTCGTGGGTCGCGACCGTGTCGTTCTCGTTGACGATCGGCAGCATCCGCAGCTCGAGCAGCCGCTCGAGCGCGTTGCGCGCGTTCACGCGGTGCGAGTCGAGCTCCATGTCGGAGGCGGTCAGCAGGATCTGCGCAGCGACGACCTCGTGCCGCGAGAGGCTCCGCTGGTAGCGGTTCATGAGCACGTTCTGCCCGACCGCGGCCGCGGCCTGCTGCATCGGCAGGTCGACGGGCCGCGACTCGAGGCCGAGGTAGGGCATGCCGGTCGAGATCGCGCCGGAGGAGACGAGGATGACCTCGGCCGAGCGGTGCAGCCGGGCCAGGGCGTCGACGAGCGGCTCGATCTGGCCGCGCCGCTCCCCCGAGATGGAGGAGGAGCCGACCTTGACGACGACGCGCTCGCCGGCGGTGAGGTCGAGCCGCGTCATGCCTCGTCTTCCCAGCGCTGCACCTCGAAGCCCTCGTCGTCGACCCACAGCCCTGCGTCGCGCTCGGTGCCGAGCTCGTCGCGCGCGGCCTGCTTCGCGTCCATGCGGCGGTGGTACTCGTCGCGCCGCTCGGCGGTCGTGCGGCGGTCGTTGCGATCCAGGCGCGGGTCGGTGCCGCGGTTGCCGACGAGCTCGGCGGCGGAGGCGATCGTCGGCTCCCAGTCGAAGACGATGCCGGCCCCCGGTCCGATGACGACCGTCGCGCCCGGGACGGCACCCGCCTTGAGGAGCGCCTCCTCCGTGCCGAGCTTCGCTAGCCGGTCGGCGAGGTAGCCGACGGCCTCGTCGTTCTGGAAGTCGGTCTGCTGCACCCAGCGCTCGGGCTTCGCACCGAGGATGCGGTACACCGGTCCGGCGTGCGAGCCCTCGACCTTGATCGTGAAGCCGGCCTCGTCGACGGCGCGCGGCCGCAGCACGATGCGCTCGGGCGCGGGCTCGGCGGCCTTCGCGCGGCGGTCGGCCTCGACGATCTCGGCGAGCGCGAACGACAGCTCGCGAAGGCCCTTGTGCGCGACGGTCGAGATCTCGAAGACCCGGAAGCCCATGGCCTCGATGTCCTCGCGCACGAACGCGGCGAGCTCGGCGGCCTCGGGCACGTCGATCTTGCTGAGCGCGACGAGCTGCTGGCGCTCGAGGAGCGGCGTCTGGCCCTCGGGCACGGGGTAGGCGGCGAGCTCGCGCAGGATGACCTGCAGGTCGCTCACGGGGTCGCGGCCGGGGTCGAGCGTCGCGCAGTCGATGACGTGCAGGAGCGCCGAGCAGCGCTCGACGTGGCGGAGGAACTCGAGCCCGAGCCCCTTGCCCTCGCTCGCGCCCTCGATGAGGCCGGGCACGTCGGCGATCGTGTAGCGCGTCTGGCCCGACTCGACGACCCCGAGGTTCGGGTGGAGCGTCGTGAACGGGTAGTCGGCGATCTTCGGCCGCGCGGCCGACATCGCGGCGACGAGGCTCGACTTGCCCGCGCTCGGGAAGCCCACGAGCGCGACGTCGGCGACGGTCTTGAGCTCGAGCGTGACGTCGCCCTCGAAGCCCGGCGTGCCGAGGAGCGCGAAGCCGGGCGCCTTGCGCTTCTGGTTCGAGAGCGCGGCGTTGCCGAGGCCGCCCTGGCCGCCCTCGGCGACCACGACGCGCATGCCCGCCTGCGAGAGGTCCGCGAGCTGCTCGCCCGAGGCATCCGTCACCACCGTGCCGACCGGCACGGGCAGCACGAGGTCGGCGCCCGTCGTGCCGGAGCGGTGGTCGCCCATGCCCGGCTGCCCGTTCTCGCTCGAGCGGTGCGGGTTGCGGTGGTAGCCGAGCAGCGTCGTCACCTGCGGGTCGGCGACGAGCACGATGTCGCCGCCGTCGCCGCCGTTGCCGCCGTCGGGGCCCGCGAGCGGCTTGAACTTCTCGCGCTTGACGGAGACGCAGCCATGGCCGCCGTTCCCTGCGCGCAGGTGCAGCGTCACCTGGTCGACGAATGTCGCCACGGAGGCCTCCTCTCGATGCGAGAACGGGGCGAGCCGAAGCCCGCCCCGTTCATCGGGTGTGTCTGGTGTCAGCCAGCGGCGACGATGTTGACGACCTTGCGGCCGCCCTTCGTGCCGAACTCGACCGCGCCCGCCTCGAGGGCGAACAGCGTGTCGTCGCCGCCACGACCGACGCCGGCGCCGGGGTGGAAGTGGGTGCCGCGCTGGCGGACGATGATCTCGCCGGCCTTGACGACCTGGCCGCCGAAGCGCTTCACGCCGAGGCGCTGCGCGTTCGAGTCACGGCCGTTGCGGGTGGACGATGCGCCCTTCTTGTGTGCCATGTGTGCGGCTCCCTTACTTGATGCCGGTGACCTTGAGGCGCGTGAGCTCCGAGCGGTGGCCCATGCGGCGCTTGTAGCCGGTCTTGTTGCGGTAGTGCTGGATGCGGATCTTCGGGCCGCGCAGGTCGGTCACGACCTCGGCCGTCACCTTGACCTTGGCGAGCGCGTCGGCGTCGGTCGTGACCTTGTCGCCGTCGACGAGCAGCACGGGGGCCAGCTCGACGTTGCCGTTGTCGTCACCGGCGATGCGGTCGACGACGAGCACGGTGCCGACCTCGACCTTCTCCTGCCGGCCGCCGGCGCGCACGATTGCGTACACCACGTTGGATCCTCACTGTTGGAACGACTCCCGGCAGGGCCGGGACGAAGCTTGTAGCGCGCGCAAGGAATTGCGACGAGCGCCAGCGAACAACGATACACGCCGCGAGCCATGCCGGTCAACAGCACCTCCCCGCGTGGCGGCGCTACCGTGGGCGCATGGCGATCCTGGTGGACGAGCCGCTCTGGCCGAATCACGGCACGATGTGGGCGCACCTGGTGAGCGACTCGTCGCTCGACGAGCTCCACGCCTTCGCGCGTGCGGCGGGCATCCCCCGGCGCGGCTTCGACCACGACCACTACGACGTGCCCGCCGAGCGGATCGCCGAGCTCGTCGCGATGGGCGCCGAGCAGGTGCCGCCGAAGGTGCTCGTGCGGCGGCTCATCGCGAGCGGGCTGCGCGTGAAGGAGCGGGAGCGGCACTAGTCACCCGTCCGTCGAGTAGCGGCCGCAGGCCGCGTATCGAGACGGATCTCGATACGGCCCTGCGGGCCTACTCGATCAACGGAGAAGCAGCGGCCCGCCCGATCAGCGGTCGCGGTCGTCGGGCTTGGCCGTGATGATGCCCGACGAGGCGCGGCGCGAGCGGCGCGCGGCCTTGCCGGTGCCCGGCGCTGGGGCGGCGAGCGCGTCGAGCGCGCCGCCGAGCAGTCCGTCGAGGTCGCGCTCGGTCGCCTTCTCGGCCACCGGCTCCGCCTTCGCCTCGACGGGGATGTCGAGGATGGTCACGATGGGCTCGGCGGCGACCGCCTCGACCGCGGCCTTCGACGGCGCGACCTTGCCGGAGGGGCGCTCGCGCTGGGCCTGCTCGCCGGAGGGCTGCTCCCCCGTCGGCTGCTCGGCGTCGACCGCCTTGCCCTTCGCGGCGGCCGCGATCTGCGACAGGCCCTTGCGCATGTCGTCGGTGATCGCGTGCGTGCCGCCGTTGCCGCCGCCCTGCTGCTGCTGGTGCTGCTCGGCCTGCTGCTCGCCCTGCTTGCCGCGGCCTCGACGGCGACCGCCGCCCTGCCCGCCGTTCTCCTGCTGCTGGCGCTGCGGCTTCGAGACGGGCTCGTGGTGCACGATGACGCCGCGGCCCGCGCAGACCTCGCACGGCTCGGAGTAGGTCTCGAGCAGGCCGAGGCCGAGCTTCTTGCGCGTCATCTGCACGAGGCCGAGGCTCGTGACCTCCGCCACCTGGTGCTTCGTGCGGTCGCGGCTGAGGCACTCGATGAGGCGGCGCTGCACGAGGTCGCGGTTCGACTCGAGCACCATGTCGATGAAGTCGATCACGATGATGCCGCCGATGTCGCGCAGCCGCAGCTGGCGCACGATCTCCTCGGCCGCCTCGAGGTTGTTCTTGGTGACCGTCTCCTCGAGGTTGCCGCCCGCGCCGACGAAGCGGCCCGTGTTGACGTCGACGACGGTCATCGCCTCGGTGCGGTCGATGACGAGCGAGCCGCCCGAGGGCAGCCACACCTTGCGGTCGAGCGCCTTGTCGATCTGCTCGGCGATGCGGAAGTGGTCGAAGGGGTCGTCGGTGCCCTCGTAGGCCTCGACCCGGTCGAGCAGGTCGGGCGCGATGGCCTCGAGGTACTCGCGGATCGTGGCGAGCGCCTCCGAGCCCTGGATGATGAGCTTCGAGAAGTCCTCGTTGAACACGTCGCGGACGATCTTCACGAGCAGGTCGGGCTCGGCGTGCAGGCGCTGCGGTGCGGAGCCGTTCCGGAGCTGCTGGATGCGCTCCCACTGGCGCGTGAGGCGCTCGACGTCGCGCGTGAGCTGCTCCTCGGTCGCGCCCTCGGCGGCCGTGCGCACGATGACGCCGACGCCCTCCGGCAGCACCTGCTTGAGGATCTTTTTGAGGCGGGCGCGCTCCGTGTCGGGCAGCTTGCGGGAGATGCCGTTCATCGAGCCGCCGGGCACCGAGACGAGGTAGCGGCCGGGCAGCGAGATCTGGCTCGTGAGCCGCGCGCCCTTGTGGCCCACCGGGTCCTTCGTCACCTGCACGAGCACGGTGTCGCCGGGCTTGAGCGCGAGCTCGATCTTGCGCGGCTGGCCCTCGAGCTCTGCGGCGTCCCAGTCGACCTCGCCCGAGTAGAGCACGGCGTTGCGGCCGCGGCCGATGTCGACGAACGCGGCCTCCATGCTCGGCAGCACGTTCTGCACGCGGCCGAGGTAGACGTTGCCGATGAGGCTCGACTCGCTCGCCTTCGCGACGTAGTGCTCGACGAGCACGCCGTCCTCGAGCACCGCGAGCTGCACGCGGTCGTGCTTCGAGCGCACGATCATCTGCCGCTCGACGGCCTCGCGGCGGGCGAGGAACTCGGTCTCGGTGACGACCGTGCGGCGGCGACCGGCGTCGCGGCCTTCGCGGCGGCGCTGGCGCTTCGCCTCGAGGCGCGTCGACCCGCGCACCTTCTGCGGCTCGGTGATGAGGGGCTTCTCGTCCTCGCCGCGGCGCGAGCGCGACCGCGACCGCGAGCGGCGGGAGCGCCGGCCGTCCTGCTGGTCGTCGCCCTCGTCGTCGTCCTCGTCGTCCTCGTCGTCGAGCTCTGCGCGCAGCGGCGGCAGTGCCGGGAGCCGCGCGAGGTCGGGCGCGTGGAAGAGCAGGCCGAAGGGTCCGGCGGGCACCTCCGGCAGCACGCGCGCGGCGGCGAGCGGGTCGTCCTCGGCCGGCGCGTCGGCGGCGGCGTCGTCCGAGGCGGATGCGTCCGCGGGCTTGCCGGGGTCGGCGAGGCCGGGCTCGTGGCCGGGCTCCTGCTCGCCCGACTGGGCGAGCGCGCCGGCAGGCGCCTCCGCCGAGGGCTGCTCCGCGGGCTCGACGTCCGCCGACTGCGCGGTGACCGTCGGCTCGGCCGGCGCTTCCGCCTGCTCGCCCGGCGTCGCCGCCTGCTCAGCCGGTGCGTCCGCCGTCTCGCCCGACGCATCCGCCGTCTCCGGGGTCGCGTCGGCCCCGGTCCCGGCCTTGCGGCGCGTCGTGGCGCGCTTGCGCGGCGCCTTCTGCGCCTCGGGCTCGGTCGTCTCTGCTGCCCCCGTCGCCGCCGTCGGCTCTTCGGGGAGGGTCGTGTCGTTGTCCACCATCGCTGGCGCGCTCCTGCCACGACCGGCGCCGCCGGTCGTCATCTCTGTCGCGAACGGGGCGCGCCCCGGCGCGAATCCTTCCTTCCGCCCCCTCGCGGGGACGACCCGGGTCGGCGGTGCCGCCCGGAAAACCTGTGCGAGCGCCCGTCGGACGCTGCGGGAAGTCTACCGCACGCGCTCCGCGAGCCCGCTGCCGACGCTCACGGCAGCACGACCCGCACCGCGAGCGCGAGGAAGCCGAGCGCCGCGACGAGCGTGCCGATGATCGCGAGCCAGCCGTGCGGCTGCACCCTGCGGCCGATGTTCGCGCCGATGAGCACGAGCACCGTGAGGTAGGCCGCCGAGAGGCCCTCGATGATGAGCATGAGCACGAGCAGGTCGACGAGCGGCGTCGGCGAGGCGGGATCGATGAACTGCAGCAAGAAGGAGGCGAAGAAGAGGATCGCCTTCGGGTTCAGCAGGCTCGTCACGAGTGCCGTGCGGAAGGGCCGCAGGCGCGGCTGGGCGATGATCGGGTTGGGCGCGGTCGGCGGGCTGATCGGGCTCTCGGTCGGCTCGGGCTCGGCGGTGCGGCGCAGCTTCGCGCGCAGCCGCTCGAGCGCGCTGCGCACGAGGCCGAGCGCGAGCCAGCACAGGTAGAGGGCGCCGGCCCAGATGAGCACGGTGTAGACGACCGGGTTCGCCGAGAGCGCCTGCGCCGAGAGCACCGCGAGCACCATGAGGATCGCGTCGCCGAGGAAGACGCCGAGCATCGCGCGGAAGCCTGGCCCGCGACCGGCGCGCAGCGATGTCGTGGCGACGAAGAGGCTGTTCGCCCCCGGCAGCAGCACGATGACGATGGCACCCAAGGTGAATGCTGTGAGAGTCGCCGCGTCGAAGCTCATCGCTCCCCCGGGATGAGAGGATGCTGAGCAGGAGGCACCATGACCGACGCTCGACCCGCCCACATCGCCGCGCCCGTGTGGCTCGGCGTGCTGCTCATCGTCACCGGGCTCGCGGGGCTCTCGGGCGCGTTCGCGCTCTCGGTCGAGCGCATCGAGCTGCTGCTCCATCCGGAGGAGCTGCTCTCGTGCGACCTCAACCCGTTCCTGTCGTGCTCGGGCGCGATGGAGTCCGACCAGGGCAGGCTGTTCGGCTTCCCGAACCCCTTCCTCGGGCTCATGGCGTTCCCGGCTCCGATCATCATGGGGGCGCTGACGCTCGGGCGCGTCGCGATGCCGCGGTGGGTGTGGACGGTCTTCTCGATCGGCGTGCTCGGCGGGCTCGTCTTCGTGCTGTGGCTCGCGCAGCAGTCGGTCTTCGTGCTGGGCTTCGTGTGCCCCTGGTGCTTCCTCGTCTGGATGGCGATGTACGCGATGGCGTTCCCGCTCTGGACGTGGGCGCTCGGCGCCGGCGCGCTCCCGGCGCCCGCGGGCCTGCGGCGCACCGCGGCCCGCTTCTCGGCGTGGGGCTGGGTGCTCTCGCTCGCGCTCGCCGTGATCGTCGTGGTGACGATCATGGTCGTGCTGCCGGGCATCCCCCGGTTCCTGTTCTCCTTCTAGGAGGCGGCGCGAGCCGCGCGGCTCAGCTGAACCAGAGCGCGAGCTCGCGCGCGGCCGACTCCTCGGAGTCGGAGCCGTGCACGAGGTTCTGCTGCACCTTCAGGCCCCAGTCGCGGCCGAGGTCGCCGCGGATCGTGCCGGGCGCGGCGGTCGTCGGGTCGGTCGTGCCGGCGAGCGCGCGGAAGCCCTCGATCACGCGGTCGCCCTCGAGGCGGATCGCGACCGACGGGCCCGAGAGCATGAACTCGACGAGCGGCTCGAAGAACGGCTTGCCGCGGTGCTCGTCGTAGTGCTCCTCGAGCAGCGCCCGCTCGGGCTGCACCATCCGCAGGTCGGCGACGACGTACCCCTTGGCCTCGATGCGCGCGAGGATCGCGCCGGTCAGCTGGCGCTTGACGCCGTCGGGCTTGATGAGGACGAGGGTGCTCTGCATGGGCTCCAGCCTACCGACGCCCTGCGGCCGGGCGCCGCGCCGCAGGCCGGGCGGCAGCCACCGTGTGCACGCTGCTGCGGCCTCGCGGCTCGGCAAGCCGCAAGAGCGTGCACCTCGATCAGCGTCCGCGCGGGCAGCACCCACCATGTGCACGCTGTTGCGGCCTCGCGGCGCGGCAGGCCGCAAGAGTGTGCACAAGGATGCGCGACGGCGCGCGCGGGCTCAGGTGCCGGGCGCCCCGCGCGGGTCGAGGCCCGCGGCGCGGCGCTGCCGCTCGATGCCGCGCGCCTTGACGAAGCAGTAGATCCAGAGGCCGATGAGCACGGCCGCGACGACGCCCCACACCGGCTCGAACGCCGTGAGCGACGCGACCGCGACCTGCATCGCGAGGCTCACGAGCCAGCCCCACGGGCGCGAGAGCAGCGGCATCGTCGCGATGAGCGCGACGCCGACCGCGCCGAAGGCGACGGGGGCGGGCCAGTCGCGCGTCACGCCCCACGCGGCGAGGGCGCCGAACGCGATCCCCGCGACCTCGAGCCCGTGCACGATGCGCAGCAGCGCCTCCATCGCGCCGCGCGCCGGTCGTGGCCGGCGCTTCGCCGCCCCCTCGTCCTTCGCCGTCCCCTCGCCCGGGGCCGTCGGCTCGCTCATGCCTGTCCCTCCTCGTCGGTGACCTCGACGGTCGCGGCCTGCCGGCGCGCGTCGGGCCGCAGCAGCCAGCCGGCTTCGCGCGCGTGGCCCAGCACGTCGCCCAGCAGCGTGATCGAGCCGGTCACGACGACCGCGCCGCCGCGGTCGGTCGCGACCTCGCGCGCGGCCTCGACCGCGGTCGAGAGGTCGGGCTCGACCACGACGCGGTCGGCGCCCAGCACGGCGACCGCGTGCGCGGCGAGCTCGTCGGCGTCGAGCGCGCGCTCGGACGTCGACTGCGTGATGACGACCTCGTCGACCACGCTCTCGAGCGCAGTCAGCACCCCCGTCGCATCCTTGCCCGCGAGCACGCCGAGCACGAGCGTCACGCGCTCGAGCCCGAAGTACTCGCCGAGCGCGGCGCGCAGCGCGGCCGCGCCGTGCGGGTTGTGCGCGGCGTCGAGGATGACGAGCGGATGCGCGCCGACGGCGTCGAGGCGGCCGGGCGAGCTCGCGGCGGCGAAGCCGTCGGCGAGCACCTCGGCCGTCATCGCCTGCGATCCGCCGCCGAGGAACGCCTCGACGGCGACGAGCGCGAGCGTCGCGTTCGCGCCCTGGTGGGCGCCCATGAGCGGCACGAGCTGGTCGATGTACTCGGCCGCGAGGCCGCGCACGGTGATGAGCTGGCCGCCGACGGCGACCGCCTGCCCGGCGAGCGCGAAGTCGCGCCCCTCGACGAGCAGCCGCGCGCCGACCTCCGCCGCGCGCGCCTCGAGCACCGCGAGGGCCTCGGGCTGCTGCTGCGCCGAGACGACGATCGCGTCGGGCTTGATGATGCCGGCCTTCTCGCGCGCGATCGCCTCGACGGTCGAGCCGAGCCGGTTCGTGTGGTCGAGCGCGATCGGGGTGACGACCGCGACGTCGCCGTCGGCGACGTTCGTCGAGTCCCACGTGCCGCCCATGCCGACCTCGAGCACCGCGACGTCGACCGGCGCATCCGCGAGCACCGAGAGCGCGAGCACCGTGAACGCCTCGAAGAACGTCAGCCGGCGCTGCCCCGCGGTCTCGAGCTCGCGGTCGACGAGCTCGAGCACGGGCGCGATGTCGTCGTAGCCGCGCGCGAACGCCTCGTCCGAGACCGGCTCGCCGTCGATGAGGATGCGCTCGTTGACGCGCTCGAGGTGCGGGCTCGTCAGCACGCCCGTACGGAGGCCGTGCGCGCGCAGCAGCGCGTCGGCGATGCGGGCCGTCGAGCCCTTGCCGTTCGTGCCGGTGATGTGGATGACGCGGTAGGAGCGCTGCGGGTCGCCGAGCAGCTCGACCGCTCGCCGGGTCGCCTCGATGCGCGGCTCGACCGCCTGCTCCCCCGCCCGCTCGAGCAGCGCCTCGTAGGCGGCGCGGGCCGCCTCGGCATGCTCGAGCGATTCGAGGATGCGGTCGTCGACGTCGTCGTGCTCGCTCACGCGCCCACCTCCACGCGGCCGGCCTCGACCCGCTCGAGCGCGATCGCGAGCGGCGAGCCGTCGCCCACGCGGTGCGCGGTGCGGCCGTCGGCGAGCTCGCCCATCGTGTCGTCGACGCGGTCGAGC
The DNA here is from genome assembly GCF_000425105.1 of Agrococcus lahaulensis DSM 17612. Classification (GTDB taxonomy): domain Bacteria; phylum Actinomycetota; class Actinomycetes; order Actinomycetales; family Microbacteriaceae; genus Agrococcus; species Agrococcus lahaulensis. Next base: position 34,835 of record NZ_AULD01000017.1, on the reverse strand, counting down.
GCGAGCTCGAGCGCGAGCGTCTCGGCCATCACGAGCTCGCGGTTCGCCTCGAGCGCCCGCACGCCGTGCTCGTCGGAGCCGAGCTCGAGGCGGATGCGGTCGGAGACGTCGAGCCCGGCCTCCTTGCGGGCCTGCTGGACGGCGCGCACGACGTCGCGCGCGAGGCCCTCGGCCTCGAGCTCGGGCGTCGTGGCGGTGTCGAGCACGACGAAGCCACCGCCGGGCAGGAAGCCGACCGCGGCCGACTCGTCGGCGACCTCGAGCGCGAGCTCGAACTCGCCCTCCCGCAGCGCGATGCCGCCCGCGGTCACGACGCCGCCCTCCGCGACCCAGTCGCCCGCGCGCGCCGCCTGGATGGCGCGCTGCACGTCCTTGCCGAGCCGCGGGCCCGCGGCGCGCGCGTTGACCTGCAGCCGGCGCGAGATGCCGTAGCGCTCGAGCGAGCCCTCGTCGGCTTCCTCGAGCACGACCTCGCGCACGTTCAGCTCGTCCTGCAGCACCGCGCGGAAGGGCGCGACGTCGACCGAGCCGACGACCGTGAGGGTCGGCAGCGGCAGCCGCACGCGCTTCTTCGCCTGCTTCCGCAGGGCGTTGCCGACGCTCGCGATGGCGCGCACGGCGTCCATCTGCCGCACGAGCTCGTCGTCGGCCGGCAGGTCGGCAGCGTCCGGCCAATCGGTGAGGTGCACCGAGCGGCCGCCGGTGAGGCCCTTCCAGACCTCCTCGGTGACGAGCGGCGAGAGCGGCGCGGCGATGCGCGAGAGCGTCTCGAGCACGGTCCAGAGGGTGTCGAACGCCTCGGACCCCGAGCCGTCCGCGGCGACACCGAGCCAGAACCGGTCGCGCGAGCGCCGCACGTACCAGTTGGTGAGCACGTCGAGGAACTCGCGCACCGCCCAGGTCGCGCCCGTCGCGTCGAGCCGCTCGAGCGCATCCGTCGTCGTCTCGACCGTCTTCCGCAGCTTCGCGAGGATGTAGCGGTCGAGCACGTCGGTCGACGCGGTCGAGCGCTTCGCGAGGTAGGGCTCGCCGTCGACGGCGCGGTTGGCGTAGGTCGCGAAGAAGTACCACGTCGACCACAGCGGCAGGTGGAACTGCCGCAGCGCCTCGCGGATGCCCTCCTCCGAGACGACGAAGTTGCCGCCCCGCAGGATCGAGCCCTGCAGCAGGTTCCAGCGCACCGCATCCGAGCCGTAGGCGTCGAACGACTCGTTGACGTCGGGGTAGTTGCGCCGCGACTTCGAGGCCTTGAAGCCGTCGTCGCCGAGGATGATGCCGTGGCTGATGACGTTCTCGAACGCCGGCCGCCCGAAGAGCGCGACCGAGAGCACGTGCATGACGTAGAACCAGCCGCGCGTCTGCCCGATGTACTCGACGATGTAGTCGGCGGGGCTGTGCTCGGCGAACCACTGCTCGTTCTCGAACGGGTAGTGGAACTGCGCGAACGGCATCGAGCCCGAGTCGAACCACACGTCGAGCACGTCGGGGATGCGCCGCATGGTGCTCTTCCCCGTCGGGTCGTCGGGGTTCGGGCGGGTGAGCTCGTCGATCGCCGGGCGGTGCAGGTCGGTCGGGCGCACGCCGAAGTCGCGCTCGAGCTCGTCGAGCGAGCCGTAGACGTCGACGCGCGGGTGGTTCGGGTCGTCGCTCTTCCACACCGGGATCGGGCTGCCCCAGTAGCGGTTGCGGCTGATCGACCAGTCGCGCGCGCCCTCGAGCCACTTGCCGAACTGGCCGTGCTTGACGTTCTCGGGCACCCAGGTGATCTGCTCGTTCGCGGCGAGCAGGTCGTCCTTGATCTCGGTGACGCGCACGAACCAGCTCGAGACGGCCTTGTAGATGAGGGGGTTCCGGCACCGCCAGCAGTGCGGGTACGAGTGCACGTAGGAGGCCTGGCGCAGCACGCGGCCGTCGTCCTTCAGCAGCTTCGAGAGCGTCTTGTTGGCGTCGAAGACCTGCTGGCCCGCGACGGGCGGCACGCTCTCGAGGAAGCGGCCGCCGTCGTCGACCGAGAGGATCGTCGGGATGCCCGCGGCGGTCGAGACGCGCTGGTCGTCCTCGCCGTAGGCGGGCGCCTGGTGCACGATGCCCGTGCCCTCGCCCGTGGCGACGTAGTCGTCGGCGAGCACGCGGAAGGCGCGCTCGGTGCCCCAGACGGATGCGTCGGTGAAGAAGTCGAAGAGCGGCTCGTACTCGAGTCCCGCGAGATCCTCGCCGCGCAGCGTGCGCGTGACGGCCGCGAGCGCCGCCTCCGCGTCGCCGTAGCCGAGGTCCTTCGCGTAGGCGGGCACGGTCGCGGCGGCGAGCAGGAAGGAGCCCTCGCCGGCCGTCGTGCCGCTCGGCCCCGCGGGCACGACGACGTACTCGATGTCGGGGCCGACCGCGAGCGCCATGTTCGTCGGCAGCGTCCACGGGGTCGTCGTCCACGCGAGGGCCTTGACGCCCGTCAGGCCCGACGCATCCGCCGCCTCGCCCCGGAACGGGAACGTGACGGTGAGCGTCGTGTCCTGCCGGTCCTGGTAGACGTCGTCGTCCATGCGCAGCTCGTGGTTCGACAGCGGCGTCTCGTCGCGCCAGCAGTAGGGCAGCACGCGGTAGCCCTCGTAGGCGAGGCCCTTGTCGTAGAGCTCCTTGAACGCCCAGATGACGCTCTCCATGTAGGAGAGGTCGAGGGTCTTGTAGCCGCCCTCGAAGTCGACCCAGCGCGCCTGGCGGGTGACGTAGTCCTCCCACTCGTCGACGTACTGCAGCACCGACTCGCGAGCGCGGGCGTTGAAGACGTCGACGCCCATCGCCTCGATCTCGGCCTTCTCGGTGATGCCGAGCTGCTTCATCGCCTCGAGCTCGGCGGGCAGTCCGTGCGTGTCCCAGCCGAACACGCGCGGCACCTGCTTGCCGCGCATGGTCTGGAAGCGCGGGAAGACATCCTTGGCGTAGCCGGTCAGGAGGTGGCCGTAGTGCGGCAGGCCGTTCGCGAACGGCGGGCCGTCGTAGAAGACCCACTCGGGGCAGCCCTCGCGCTGCTCGACCGACGCCTTGAAGGTGTCGTCGCCCTTCCAGAAGGCGAGGATGCCGCGCTCGAGGGCGGGGAGGTCGGGGCTCGCCACGACGCCGGCGGCGTCGGTCGCGCCGCTCGCGAGCGGGTAGCGGTGCTGGTCGGTCACGCTGGTCTCCTGCATCCTCGGTTCTCGGATGCGGGGACGCTCTCGCGCGGTACCACCCCGCTTGCTCCCCGTACCTCCCGGCACGAGTCGCCGCTCTGCGCCTGGCTTCCCAGGCTCTCCGGCTGTGACGGGCCTGCCCCGTTCGGATCTACTGAGCGCCGCTGCACCTGACGGTGCCTCGTCGCCGTTCTGCCGACCGCTCCCCGGTGATGGCCGGATCGATGCGTGTGCCTGTGATCCTACCGCGACTCGCCCCGCAGCGTCACGCTGCCCGCGCTCACCTCGACGTCGATCGTCGCGGCCGCCTGGCGGTCGGCGTCGACGTCGATCGCGGCGCTCCCGGCGGAGACGTCCTGCGTCACCGCGTACTGGCCGTCGGGGATCCCGAGCTCGATCGCTCCCGCGCTGACGGTCGCGGTGATCGCCGCGGGCTGCTCGCCCGTCACGGCGCCGACGACGCGGCCCGCGCTCACGTCGAGCTGCACCGTGCGCGGGGAGTCGATCGCGAGCCGCGCCTCACCCGCCGAGACCTGCAGGTCGAGCGCGTCGGCGGTGCCGCCGAGCTGGGCGCTGCCGGCGCTCAGGTCGAGCTCGGCCCGGCCCCAGTCGGCCGCGGCGTCGAGGCTGCCGGCGGAGACGTCGGCGACGATGTGGAGCCCGGCGTCCTCGAGCTCGGCCGGCAGCGTGAGCGTCACCTGCTCCTCGCCGAAGCCCCGGTCGCCGAAGCCGAAGCCCCAACCGCCGCTCCAGCCCCCGCCCCACGGGCCCCACTGCCAGCCGGTGCCGACGACGAGCGCGTCGCCCTGGCGCTCGAGCGTCCACCGCTGCACGGGGCCACCCGTCGAGCTCGCGTCGAGCGTCGCCTCGTCGACGTCGGCGAAGACGACGTCGAAGTCGGCCGCGGAGGTCGAGAGCCGCAGCTCGGCGACCCCTTCGGCGTCCGCGCTCCAGGTGCCATCGGTCGCGCGGTGGGTGGCGATGCCGCTCACGACGCCGCCGCCGATCGTGAAGACCGCGGCGATGGCGCCGAGCACGACGAGCACGATGCTGATCGCGCGGCCCGCGCGGTTGGTGGTGGGGATGGTCATCGGATGCCTCCTGGGGCGTCGTGCGAGCGGCCTTGGTCGGAGCCGGGCGCGTCGAGGTGGGCGAGCACCGCGAGCACGCGGCGGTTGCCGTCCTCGGGGTCGAGCTCGAGCTTCTGGAAGACCGCGGAGATGTGCTTCTCGACACTGCCCGCGGAGATGTAGAGGCGATCGGCGATCGCCTGGTTGGCGGCGCCCTCGGCCATGAGCGCGAGCACCTGGCGCTCGCGCGGCGTGAGCCGCTCCATGCGCGCGTCGCGGCGACGGCGCGCGAGCAGCTGCGTGACGACCTCGGGATCGAGCACCGTGCCGCCGCTCGCGACCTGCTCGATCGCGGCGAGGAAGTCGCGGACGTCGGCGACCCGGTCCTTCAGCAGGTAGCCGAAGCCGGCCGGGCCGCTCGCGATGAGGTCGGCGGCGTAGCGCTCCTCGACGTACTGCGAGAGCACGAGCACGCGCGGACGGTCGCCGCGGTTGCGGATGCCGATCGCGGCGAGGATGCCCTCGTTCGTGCGGGTCGGCGGCATCCGCACGTCGAGGATCGCGAGGTCGGGGTCGGATGGGCGGATCGCGGCCTCGAGCGCGGTCGCGTCGGGCAGCTGCGCGACCACCTCGTGGCCGGCATCCGTCAGCAGGCGCGCGATGCCCTCGCGCAGGAGGACGGAGTCCTCGCAGATCAGGATGCGCACGGGACGTCCACCTCGATCGCGGTCGGGCCCCCGACGGGGCTGGAGAGGCTGAGGGTGCCGCCGACGCCGGCGACGCGGTTGGCGAGGCCGTCGATGCCGCCGCCCGGCAGGCGCTCGGCACCGCCGATGCCGTCATCCTCGATGCGCGCCCACAGCGCGTGCTCTCTCGTGCGGATCGCGATCCGGATGCGGCTCGCGCGGGCGTGCTTCTGGGCGTTCGTGATGGTCTCGGCGATCGCGAAGTAGACGGCGGTCTCGCTCTCGCGCGAGCAGCGCCGCTCGAGCCGCGCGTCGATCTCGACGGGCACGACGCTGCGGGCGGCGAGCGCCGAGACGGCGGCGTCGAGGCCGCGGTCGTCGAGCACGGCGACGTGGATGCCGCGGGCGACCTGGCGGAGCTCGGTCACGGCGTTCTTCGACGACGCGTGCGCCTCGTCGATGAGCCGCTTCGCGCCCTCGGGATCGGTCTCGATGCGGTCGCGCGCCATGCCGAGCTGCATCGCGATCGAGACGAGCCGCGGCTGCACGCCGTCGTGGAGGTCGCGCTCGATGCGGGTGCGGTCGTAGTCGGCGGCCTGCACGACGCCCTGCCGGCGCTCGCGCTCGTGGAGCGCCCTCGCCTCGAGCTGGGCGCGCTCGTCGGGCACGAGCAGCCCGAGGGCGACGCCGCGGTGGGCGATCGCGAGGCCGACGGTGCCGGCGACGCCCGCGGCGAGCGCGAGGATGCCGAGCAGCGGTGCCCACTCGACCGGCACGGCGATCGACGTGAGCGGGATGCGCACGCGCTCGGCATCGCCGAGCGGCGCGAACGCGAGCGGGATGCCGAGGCCGACGAGCGGCAGCAGGCTCAGCACGAAGGCGCCGAAGAGGCTCGCGAGCGCGAAGCTGAGGATGGCGCGCCAGTGGGCGCCGTCGCTCGCGATGCGGAGCAGCCGGTGCGGGACGCGCAGCCAGTCGGTGCGGTGCGAGCCGCGCAGCACCGCCGGCGGCACCGGGGCGCCGTGGAGGGCGGCGATGCGCTCGCGCTCGAACCACGCGACGGCGAACATCGCGAGCAGCGCGAGCGCGAGGAAGAGCACGCCGACGAGGACGATCAGGAGCCCGGCGCCGAGCGCGACGAAGGTGAGGATGAGCGCGAGGATGGGGAGGCCGATCGAGCCGAGCACCACGAGGTGCGCGATCGTCGCGAGGAGGGGGCCGAGGCGTTGCATGGCTCCACGCTAGGCGCGCGAGGAGGCGGCCGCGCGGCGGTTCCCCGGAAGCCTCACGGGGGCTATCCCCCATGCGCGCCGGGCTCGGCCATAGCCTCGCTCGGTACCCTCCCCGCATGACCGGCCCCCGCATCCGCCACGGCGCCGCAGGCCTCGCAGCCGCGGTCGCGCTGCTCGTGACCGGCTGCGGCCTCGTGCCGACGCCGGAGCAGACCCCGGTGCGGACGACGCCCGCGACCGCCTCGCCCGCGCCCGGCGATCAGGCGCAGCAGTGCGCGCAGGTGCTCGCCGAGGTGACGGCGATCGCGACCGACGTCGGCCGCGTCGGCGAGCTGCTCGCGACCGATCCGTTCGGCGCGCTCGCGCTCGTCGGGAGCATCTCGACCAGGGTCGGCGATCTCGAGACGAGCGTCACCGATCCTGCGCTGCTCGAGCGCATCGGCGAGATCCAGGCCGGTTGGGATGCGCTCGTCGCCGACGCGCAGGAGTCGCTCGCCTCGGGCGACGCCGCGGGCATCGAGCGCGCCGGCACGGCGCTCGCCGAGCTCGGCGACCGGGTCGTGGCGCTGCAGGAGTTCTGCGCCGGCACGCCGTGAGCGGCAGGGCGGTCGCGCGCCTACGCTGAGCGCATGACCGCGCCCCTGCTCGCCCTGCTCGACGGCTCGCTCGCCGACGTCACGCATCCGCTCATCCGGGCCGACGACCTCGGCGTCGTGCGCGGCGACGGGGTCTTCGACGCCGCGCTCGCGCGCCGTGGCCCGGATGGTGAGGGCTTCGTGCGCGACCGCGACGCGCACCTCGACCGGCTCGCGCGCTCGGCCGCGATCCTGCAGCTGCCCGAGCCCGACCGCGCGGGCTTCGGCCGGGCGATGGACGCGCTCGTCGCCGCCTGGGACTTCGACGCGCAGCCCGAGGCGGTCATCCGGCTCGTGCTCACGCGCGGCCCGGAGTCGGGCGGGGGTCCGACCGCGTTCGCGCTCATGGCGCCCACCTCGGCCGGCGTGCTGCGCGAGCGCGCCGAGGGCGTGTCGATCACGCTCCTCGGCCGCGGGCACGACGGCGATGAGGTCGCGTCGATGCCGTGGCTGCTGCCGGGCGCGAAGAGCCTCTCGTACTCGATCAACATGGCGGCGAAGCGGCACGCGGCGCAGCGCGGCTTCGACGACGTCGTCTTCGTCTCCCCCGCGGGGCAGCTGCTCGAGGGCCCGACGTCGACGCTCGTCGTCGATCGCGGCGGGCGGCTCCTCACCCCGCCGCAGGACGGCATCCTCGCGTCGCTCACGCTCGATCGGCTCATGCGCGAGGCGCCGGGCGCCGGGCTCGAGGTCGCGTTCGAGCGGCTCGAGCCCGCCGACCTGCTCGCGAGCGACGGCGCGTGGCTGCTCTCGTCGGGCCGGCTCGTCGCTGCCGTGACGAGCGTCGACGGCACCGAGCTGCCGCGCTCGCCGCTCGACGCGACGGTGCGGCGGCTGCTCGACGCCTAGCGCAGCCGCTCGGCCTGCGCGGCGATGAGCGACGCGACGGCGTCGTCAGGCGCGCGCTCGTGCAGCACCGCGACGACGTGCCGGCCGGCGGCCGCCGCGTCGACGACGAGCGCCACGTCGTCGGCATCGAGGGCCACGGCGGCGCCGTGCGGCGACGACGCGGCGGCGAAGGTGCCCGACTCGGTTTCCGTGCCCTCGCACGCCGCCGCGAGCGCCTGGAGCGCCACGACGGCATCCGCGGCGGCCGCCTCGCCCGGGTAGCGCAGCACCGTGACGTTGAACGAGCCGCCGCGCTCCACGCCCGTCGAGAGCGCGACCATCGCGGCCTCGCTCGCCGCACCGTCGACGGCGCCCGCGGCCGCGGCGCACTCCCCGCTCGCCGTGCGCGCGACCGCGACGTGCGCGATCGCCTCGCCGACCGGCACGGTGCCGGGCGGCGCGAGCTCGACCCACTCGCCGTCGGTCCACGTCGGCGCGGGCAGCGAGCCGACGCTCACGACCAGGTCGACGAGCGCGCGCGGCGCCGCCGGCGGCGTCGGCGACGGGCTCGGGGCTGCGGATGCGCTGGGCACGGCCGACGGGGCGGGCGTCGCTCGGGCGGGATCGGGCGACGGCGACGGCGACGGCGACGGCGATGCTTCGGTCTCACGGTCGGGCTCGACGGGATCCGGCCGCGGCTCCTGCGGCCGCGGCCGCACGCCGGGCGCCTCGCCGGCGTAGCCGCTGACGGCGGGGAGCGCGTCGGGCGGCGCGACGCCCGGGGCATCGACCTCCGGGCCGGCGTCGGTGGGGCTCGGCGTCGCCGGCGCGCCGCAGCCGACGAGCGCCGCGCTCATGAGCACGGCGGCGGCGACCGTGGTGATCCGGTGCCCGCGCCGCATGTCCCCCATCATCAGCGGGGAGCCTGGGAAGGCAGGGAGAGGCGCGGTCAGGCTCGCGGATCGTTGTGGATTCGTGATGCCGCCGCGAGCGGCTCGATCGCGGCGCGCGCCGCGACGGACGCCGGGGGCCGGCCCGGCTCGAGCGCCCACGCCGCGAGCGCCGCGCAGGCAGCGGCGACGATCGCGACGGGCGCGACCGCCGCGGCGGGCGACTCGGGCAGCGCGTCGCGCTCGAGCGCCAGGGCGAGCGCCGCGCGCTCGACGAGGGGCTGCAGCCGCGCGGGAGCGCCGTCGCGGAGCGCCGCCTCAGCCTCCATCGCGCGCGCGTCCCGGAGCACGACGGGCGGTGTGCTGCCCCACGGCTCGACCGCGCCGACGATCGCCTCCACGAGCGCGTCGATCGCACCCCGCGCGCGACCGGCGCCGTCCAATTGCGGCGCCTCGAGCGCCTCGCCGGCCCTCGCGATGGCCGCGTCGAGGGCGACCCACAGCGCATCCGCCTTGGATTCGCAGTAGGAGAAGACGGTGCCGCGCGAGACGCCCGCGCGGCGGGCGATGTCGTCGACGCTCACGGCGCCGTAGCCGCGCTCGAGGAAGAGCTCGAGCGCCGCCTCGTGGATCGTCGCCGAGCTCGAGGCTCGGGGCCGACCGGGCCCGCGCCCCTTGCCCCGTCGCTGCGTGCGACCCGCCGCCATGGGAATCTCCTTCCGGCGCTATTGTTGCACCCGGTATGACAATCCGCGCCCACCGCGCGCCCCGCGAGGAGATCCCGTGACCACCACCACCGCGCCCTCGGGCGCCGCTCCCGCACGCTCGAGCAGCTCCGCTCGCGTCGCCACCGCGGCGACGGTCGGCACCGCGCTCGAATCGTACGACTTCTACACCTACTCCTACTTCGCCGCGTTCTTCGCCGGCCCCTTCTTCTTCTCGGCGCTCGGCGAGGCCGGTGCGCTCGCCGCGTCGTTCGCGACGATCGGCATCGCCTTCGTCGTGCGCCCGCTCGGCGCGATCCTCTTCGGCCACCTCGGCGACCGCATCGGCCGTCGCTCGACGCTGCTCATCACGATCGCCCTCATGGGCATCGCGACCGGGCTCGTCGGGCTGCTGCCGACCGGCGAGGGCTGGGCGCTGCTCGGCGCGATCGCGCTCGTGGTGCTGCGCATCGCGCAGGGCCTCTCGATCGGCGGCGAGTGGGGCGGCGCCGTGCTGCTCGCGACCGAGCACGCCGACGCGCGCCGGCGGCCGTTCTTCGCCTCGCTGCCGCAGCTCGGCTCCCCCATCGGCTCGGTCGCCGCGGGCGGCCTCATGCTCGTGATGTTCTTCGGGCTCGGGCCCGAGGCGATGGCGGCGTGGGGCTGGCGCGTCCCGTTCCTCATCGCGATCCCGCTCATCGCCGTCTCGCTCTACCTCCGCTGGTCGATCGACGAGACGCCGGTCTTCAAGGAGCTCGCCGCGAAGGGCCAGCGCGAGCGCAACCCCGTGTGGGCGGCGATCCGCACGCAGCCGGGCGCGTTCGGCGTCGCGATCCTCGTGGCGCTGCTCGGCATCGGCTCCTACTCGCTCATGAACACCTACACGATGGGCTACGGCGTCACGGCGCTCGGCTTCGACGAGATGCAGCTGCTCGCCGCCGCGACGATCGGCGGCCTGCTGCAGTTCGTCACCGTGCCGGGCTTCGGCGCTCTCGCGACCCGCATCGGCTCGGCGCGCGTCGTCGCGCTCGGCGCGGCGGGCACGCTGCTCATCGCCTTCCCCATCTACTGGGTGCTCGGCAGCGCGACCTTCGGCGTGCTCGTCGCCCTCATGATCGTCGGCGGCATCCTGCCGACCGCGTCGTGGGCGGCGCTCGGCGGCACGATGCAGGAGCTCTTCCGCGGCCGCCACGCCTACTCGGCGCTCTCGGTCGCCTACGCGCTCGCCGCCGTGCTCTCGGGCTTCATCCCCTACCTCACGACCGAGCTCGGCGTGCTCACCGGCGGCGCGTGGTGGCATCCGGGCGTCGTGCTCGCGCTGCTGTCGGCGCTCACGCTCGTCGGCGCCATCATGGCGGGCCGGATGCGTCGCCTCGGCGACGAGGACGCGGACGCCGCGCAGGCGGCCATCCCCGAGGAGACCCCCGCGCCGGCCTGACGAGCGACGCCCCATCGCGACCCGGCGCACAACGCAAGCCCGTCGAGCGGAAGCAGCGGCCGATCGAGCAGCCTGCTCGGATCCGCCGCTCGGATCGCGCGCCCGGCTTGCGTTGTGCACGGGGCGCGCGGGGCGAGCGGGAGGATGGTGGGGTGCTGCAGCCGACGATCGCGAGGGGCGCGAGCGCCGAGATCGAGATCTCGCGCTCGCGCTTCCTCGCGACGGCCCATCGCATCGCGAGCCTCGACGAGCTCGCCTCGCTCGTGCGCGACACCCGGCGCGCGCATCCCGACGCGCGGCACGTGTGCAGCGCCGCGATCGTCGGCCCGCACGGCGAGTCGAGCCGCTCGAACGACGACGGCGAGCCGGCCGGCACGGCGGGCTCCCCGATCCTCTCGGCGATCGCCGGTCGCGGCCTCACCGACGTCGCGGTGCTCGTGGTGCGCTGGTTCGGCGGCGTGAAGCTCGGCACCGGCGGGCTCGTGCGCGCCTACGGCGGCATCGCTGCCGACGCGCTCGACGCGGCCGGCCGGCTCGCGCGGGTCGCGGCGACCGAGCTCGTCGCGCTCCTGCCGCACGCTGACGCGCCGCGGCTCGAGCACGCGCTCCGCTCGGCCGGCCTCGAGCCGACGCTCGGCTACGAGGCGACGGGCGCCCGGCTCGCGATCGTCGTCGAGGACGCCCGGCGTGCCGAGGCGGATGCCCTGCTCGCGCAGCTCGGCATCGCGGCCGAGGTGGCCGGTGCGCGCGTGCTCGAGGTGCCGGCGTGAGCCGCGCTCACGCGAGCGAGCGCGCGATCTCGACGAGCTGCGGCGCGTAGCCCCCGCCGAACAGCAGGGTGTGCACGAGCAGCGGCTGCAGCTGCTGCATCGGGATGCGCTCGCGCCAGCCCGCCGCGAGCGGCGACGCCTCGTCGTAGGCGGCGAGCACGCGCTCGAGCAGCGGCAGACGGAACAGCGCGAGCATCGCGAGGTCCGTCTCGGCGTGCCCGCCCTGGGCGTGCGGGTCGATGAGCACGGCGCCCGTGTCGAGATCCGACCACAGCACGTTCCCCGTCCAGAGGTCGCCGTGGATGCGCGCGACCGGCCCGACACCCGCGGGCTGCGGGGCGTCGAAGTCGCCCGCGGCCATGCGGTCGACCGCCGCCTCCACCGCTCGCGCCTGCGACGCATCCAGTCGCCCCTCGTCGCGGCAGCGCCGCAGCACCGGCCGCACCGCCGTCTCGGCCCACGCCGCGCCCCACGAGTCGGCGACCGGCTCGGCGGCGAGCGGCACGCGCGACGACCCCCACTCGAGCGGCGGCTCGGCGCCAGCCGGCGGGCAGCAGTGCCACGCGGCGCCGACGGTGTGGAGCGCCGCGAGGCTGCGGCCGAGCGCCTCGGCGCGCGCCGGCGTCGGCGCCGCCTCCGCGACCCGGGCGACGCGCAGCGCGCCGCCCTCGAGCCGAGCGCGCGCGATGCGCGTGCCGCCGGCCGGCTCCGCCTCCGCGAGCCACGCGAGGCCGGCGGCCTCCATCGCGAGCCGGTGCTCAGCCCCGTCCGGTGCGCGCTTCACGACGTCCATCCGGTCACCTTGGCACGGGTCGCTGAGGAGCGTCCGGCTAGCGTGGAGGCATGGCCGCTCCCCGCAAGCCCGCTCCCCGCAAGCCCGCTCCCCTCTGGCTCTACGTCGGCGCCGCCGTGCTCCTCGCGCTCGCGGGCGTGCTGCAGGCGGAGACGCTCCCGCGCGTGCTCTTCCTCGTCGCCGCCGCGCTCTTCGCCGTCACCGCCGTGCTGCAGTGGCGGATGCGCCGCCGGGTCTGAAGCCCGCGCGTAGACTGGCGCGGAGCACAACCAGGCATCATGCCGACGCCCCGGCCCGGGGCCCGGCCGGACGCGATGCCGCGCACATCGAAAGCGAGACGCCATGAGCGCCATGCCCACCTCCGGGATGCCGGACCGCCCCGCCCTCGAGGGACTCGAGCAGAAGTGGGGCCAGCGCTGGGAGGAGGCCGGCACCTACCGCTTCGATGCGACCGGGCTCCAGCGCGACGCGATCTACTCGATCGACACCCCGCCGCCCACCGCCTCCGGCTCGCTGCACGTCGGCCACGTGTTCTCGTACACGCACACCGACCTCGTCGCCCGCTTCCAGCGCATGCGCGGCAAGCACGTCTTCTACCCGATGGGCTGGGACGACAACGGCCTCCCGACCGAGCGCCGCGTGCAGAACTACTACGGCGTGCGCGTCGACCCGACCCTCCCCTACGACCCCGACTTCACGCCGCCGCACGAGGGCGGCGAGGGCAAGAGCTCGAAGGCCGCCGACCAGGTGCCCGTCTCGCGCCGCAACTTCATCGAGCTGTGCGAGCGGCTGACGGAGGAGGACGAGGAGAAGTTCGAGCACCTGTGGCGCACGCTCGGCCTCTCGATCGACTGGTCGCAGACCTACCGCACGATCTCCGACGACGCGCGCCGCACGTCGCAGCTCGCCTTCTTGCGCAACTTCGAGCGCGGCGAGGCGTACCAGGCGGATGCGCCGACCCTGTGGGACGTGACGTTCCGCACCGCCGTGGCCCAGGCCGAGCTCGAGGACCGCGACCAGCCCGGGGCGTACCACACGCTGCTCTTCACGTCCGAGGACGGCGACCTGCGGATCGAGACGAGCCGCCCCGAGCTCCTGCCGTCCTGCGTGGCCGTCGTCGCGCATCCGGACGACGAGCGCTATCAGCACCTGTTCGGCACGACCGTGTCGACCCCGGTGTTCGGCGTCGAGGTGCCGTTCGTCGCGCACGAGCTCGCGCAGCGCGACAAGGGCACGGGCGTCGCGATGATCTGCACGTTCGGCGACGTCACCGACGTCACGTGGTGGCGCGAGCTGAACCTGCCGAACCGCTCGGTGATCGGCTTCGACGGCCGCTTCGCCGCCGAGGCGCCCGAGGCGCTCGCGAGCGAGGAGGCGCAGGCCGCCTACGCCGAGCTCGCCGGCAAGACCGTCTTCAGCGCCCGCAAGGCGATCGTCGAGCAGCTGCAAGCCTCGGGCCGCATGGTCGGCGACCCCAAGCCCATCCAGCACCCCGTGAAGTTCTACGAGAAGGGCGACAAGCCGCTCGAGATCGTCTCCACCCGCCAGTGGTACATCAAGAACGGCGGCCGCGACGAGGCGCTCCGCGAGCGGCTCATCGCCCACGGGCGCGAGATCGCCTGGCACCCCGAGCACATGCGCACGCGCTACGAGAACTGGGTGCACGGCCTCAACGGCGATTGGCTCATCTCGCGCCAGCGCTTCTTCGGCGTGCCGATCCCCGTCTGGTACGCGCTCGACGCGGAGGGCGAGACCGACTTCGACCGCGTGCTGCTGCCGCGGCCCGACCAGCTGCCGCTCGACCCGACGAGCGACGTGCCCGACGGCTTCGACGAGTCGCAGCGCGGCAAGCCGGGCGGCTTCGTCGGCGAGGTCGACATCATGGACACGTGGGCGACCTCGTCGCTCACCCCGCAGCTCGCGGGCGGCTGGGCCGACGGCGCCGAGCTGTGGTCGAAGATCACGCCCTTCGACCTGCGGCCCCAGGGCCAGGACATCATCCGCACGTGGCTCTTCTCGACGCTGCTGCGCTCGATGTTCGAGGACGGCCGCGCCCCGTGGCAGCACGCCGCGCTCTCGGGCTGGATCCTCGACCCCGACCGCAAGAAGATGTCGAAGTCGAAGGGCAACGTCGTCACCCCGCTCGGCATGCTCGAGGAGCACGGCTCCGACGGCGTGCGCTACTGGGCCGCCTCGTCGCGGCTCGGCGTCGACGCGACGCTCGACCCGCAGAACCCGAAGATGATCAAGATCGGCCGGCGCCTCGCGATGAAGGTGCTCAACGCCGCGAAGTTCGTGCTCTCAATGGAGGGGCAGCCCGGCGAGATCACCGAGCGGCTCGACCGCGAGATGCTCGCCGAGCTCGCCGCCGTCGTGCGCGGCGCGACGCGCGCGTTCGAGGGCTACGACCACGCGAAGGCGCTCGAGTCGACCGAGGCGTTCTTCTGGACGTTCTGCGACGACTACCTCGAGCTCGTCAAGGAGCGCGCCTACTCGGGCGACGAGCCCGGTCGCGGCTCGGCGATCGCCGCGCTGCGGCTCGCGATCGACGTGCAGCTGCGCCTGCTCGCGCCGTTCCTGCCGTTCGCGACCGAGGAGGTCTGGTCGTGGTCGCACGAGGGCTCGATCCACGTCGCGCCGTGGCCCGAGGCCGACGAGCTCGGCGTCGACCACTCCCCGACCGGCATGCTGCAGGCCGTCGGCCAGGCGCTCATCGGCATCCGGCGGGCGAAGACGGATGCGAAGGCGAGCCAGAAGACGCCCGTCGCGACCGCGGTCATCGGCGTCCCGGCGGCGCTGCGCGAGCACCTCGAGGCCGCGACCGGCGACCTCAAGGCCGTGGGACGCATCCGTGACCTCTCGCTCGTCGAGGCGGCGGAGCTCGCCGTCACCGAGATCGAGCTCGAGGAGGCGTGATGCAGATCGGCACCCGCTGGGCGGTCGGCGGCGAGGCCCCGCAGTCGGTGCCGGTCGCGATGCGCGCGGCGATCGACGAGGAGGAGCGCACGCTCGCCGAGCTCGGCGCCGACACGGCGTTGTGGCGCTGGACGCTCACGTGGCTCGAGGGCCTGCCGGTCGTCGAGCTCGACGACGGCACGACCATCCGACTCGAGGGCGACGACGTGATCGTCAGCCGCGAGGACTGACCCACGAAGGCCCCCGGCAGCTGCCGGGGGCCTTCCTCCCTTGCACAGGAGTGTCTTCGGTCGACTCAGCGCATCGGCCGGGTCAGGATCTGCGCCATCACGAACGAGTCGTTGATGACGGCGATCGGCATGGTCACGGGGTGGTCTTCGCGCTTCGGCATGGGTGTCTCCTCGGGTGGTGGGCCTCCCGATCAGTCGATCGGGAAGGCGTTGAACTGGATCTGGATGCGGTGCACGGGGTCGCCCTCGTCACCGCTGTCTGCGGCCGCCGCGGCGAGGTGCTGGACGATCAGCCGCTCGACCTCGCGCGTCAAGCGGTGCAGCTCGCTCGCGCGGAGCGAGACCGAGCGGCTCGAGAGGCGCGACGCGTCGAGGATCGGCTCCTCGTAGCGCTCCTCCCCCGTCGCGACGAAGGCGGCGAGCAGCGCGCTGTCGTGCTGCGTCCACGCGCCGAGCACCGTCGCCGTGGCGGCGCGGCCCTCGGGGGCGTCGGCGAGCTCCTTCGTCCACACCTCGACGGGCGCGATCGAGCGGCGCCACCAGCGCTCGCGGCCGGTACCGATCGACGCGTCCTCCGCGATGAACCCCTTCGCCTCGAGCTGGCGGAGGTGGTAGCTCGTCGAGCCGGTCGACTCGCCGAGCGTCGCCGCGAGCGACGACGACGTCTGCGCGCCCTGCGTCGTCAGCACGTGCAGGATGCGCACGCGCAGCGGGTGGGCGAGGGCCTTGAGGGAATCGAGATCGACGGCCGGGGCCTCGCTCTCGCCGCCGGGACCGTCGACGGCGGCGTCGAGCATGCCTCCATACTACCCTTTGCAAAGAGCTCTTTGCAAGAGGAAGTCAGACACCTCGGCGGATGAGCGTGCCGCCACTCTGCGGGGCGGCGAAGCGCGGCGCGGGTCAGTCGCGGGCGATGATCCAGCCGTGCAGCATGGCCATCCAGCCGTCGTCGTCGGCCGTCCAGGCGCGCCAGGCGTCGGCGATCCGCTCGCGCTCCGCGGCGTCCGCGAGCCCGAAGCGCTCGGTGCCGTCGGCGAACGCGGAGTGCACCGCTCGCTCCGCCCACTGCCCGCCCCAGAACTCGCGGCCGCTCGCCGACTCGAAGCACCACTTCTCGACGTCGGTCTCGACGCTCGAGAAGCCGGCCTCGCGCGCCCACGCCTTGAGCTTCGCGCCCGCGTCGCCGTCGCCGCCGTTCGCGGCCTGCAGCGCGACGACGAGCTCGCGCCAGCGCGCGAGCTCCGGGGTGATCGGATGGATCACGGTCGACGAGTAGACGACGTCCCGTGCCGCGACGACCCGACCTGCGCGCCGCCACGCGGCGAGCGCCGAGACCGGCTCCCCGAGGTGCTGCAGCACCTGGTGGGCGTGCACGATGTCGAAGTCCGCACCCGGCGGCGCGTACGCATCCCCCACCCGGAACTCCACGTTGCCGACGCCGGCCTCCGCCGCTGCGCGCCGCGCGTGCTCGACGACCTCCGCGCTCGCATCGATGCCGACGACGAGCCCCGCCTCGCCGACGCGGCGCGCGAGATCGATCGTGATGGAGCCCGGCCCGCAGCCGACGTCGAGGATCCGCATGCCCGGCTCGAGGAGCGGCGCGAGGTAGGCGGCCGAGTTCTCGACGGTGCGAGCGGCGTGCGCGCCGACGACGCTCGCGTGATGGCCATGCGTGTAGGCAACCGGGGGCATGAGCACACTCTATGGCCGGGCGCGTGTCGCGTCCGCGCCTAGGGTGGTGGGATGACCAACCCCTTCCTGTCGCCCAGCGCGCTCCCGTACCAGCTGCCACCGTTCGCCGAGATCCGCGACGAGCACTTCGAGGAGGCGCTCGAGGCCGGCTTCGCCGAGCAGCTCGAGGAGGTCCGCGCGATCGTCGAGGACGACGCCGCGCCGACCTTCGAGAACACGATGGAGCCGCTCGAGCGCTCCGGCCAGACGCTCTCGCGCGTCGCGCACGTCTTCTTCAGCATGACGTCGACCGACTCGACGCCGTTCCTCGAGGAGCTCGAGGAGCGCTTCGCCCCGCGCTTCGCCGCGCACGAGGACGCCATCACGCTCGACCCGAGGCTCTACGCGCGCGTCGCGGCGCTGCACGAGGCGCCGGATGCGTCGTGGACGGACGAGCAGCGCTACCTCGTCGAGCGGCGCCACACCGAGATGACCGTCGCGGGCGCTGGCCTCGACGAAGCCGAGCGCGCGCGGCTCATGGAGCTCAACCAGCAGATCGCGACGCTCACGACGCGCTTCGACAAGCACCTGCAGGCCGACACGAACGACCTCGCGGTCGTGATCGACTCCGAGGCCGAGCTCGACGGGCTCAGCGACGGCGAGATCCAGGCGGCCGCGGCCGCCGCTGCCGAGCGCGGGCTCGACGGCAAGTGGCTCATCACCCTGCCGCTGTTCTCGGGCCACCCGTGGCTCGCGTCGCTCACCGACCGCGACGTCCGTCGCCGCGTGATGGAGGCATCCCTCGCCCGCGGGACGCGCGGCAACGAGCACGACAACCGCGAGACGGTCATCGAGCTCACGGCCCTCCGCGCCGAGCGCGCGGCGCTGCTCGGCTTCGCGACGCACGCGCACGCCGTCACCGCCGACGAGACCGCCGGCAGCCCCGACAACGTCATGGCGATGCTCACGCGGCTCGCCAAGCCCGCCGCCGCGAACGCGCGCGCCGAGGCCGCGGCGCTGCAGGCGCAGATCGACGCGGCCGGTGCGGGCTACCAGCTCGCCGCGTGGGACTGGGACTACTGGACCGAGAAGGAGCGCACCGCGCGCTTCGACATCGACACGGCGGCGCTGCGCCCCTACTTCGAGGCCGAGCGCGTGCTGCGCGACGGCGTCTTCTTCGCCGCGACGCAGGTCTACGGCATCACGTTCGAGGAGCGCGAGGACCTCGTCGGCTACCACCCCGACGTGCGGGTCTTCGAAGTGCGGAACGAGGACGGCTCCGAGCTCGGCCTCTACCTGCTCGACCTCTACACGCGCGACTCGAAGCGGGGCGGCGCTTGGATGAACTCCCTCATCCAGCAGAACGAGCTGCTCGGCCACCCGACCGTGGTGATGAACAACCTCAACGTGCCGAAGCCCCCGGCGGGCACGCCGACGCTGCTGACCTTCGACGAGACGACGACGCTCTTCCACGAGTTCGGGCACGCGCTGCACGGGCTGTTCGCGCACGTCACCTACCCCTCGCTCGGCGGCACGAACGTCTTCCGCGACTTCGTCGAGTTCCCGAGCCAGGTGAACGAGATGTGGATGCTGTGGCCCGGCATCGTCGAGCACTACGCGCGGCACATCGAGACCGACGAGCCGCTGCCCGCCGACGTCATCGAGCGACTGCAGGCATCGGAGTCGTTCAACCAGGGACACGACACGAGCGAGTACCTCGCGGCGGCGCTGCTCGACCAGGCGTGGCACGCGCGCGTCGCGGGCGACGAGGTGACGGATGTCGCGGCCTTCGAGCAGGACGCCCTCGACCGCGTGGGGCTGCTGAGCGAGACCGTGCCGACCCGCTACTCGACCGGCTACTTCCAGCACGTCTTCTCGGGCGGCTACTCGGCCGGCTACTACTCCTACATCTGGTCGGAGGTCATGGACGCCGACACCGTCGAGTGGTTCAAGCAGCAGCCCTCGATCCGCGAGGCAGGCCAGCGCTTCCGCGAGCGCCTGCTGGGCGTCGGCGGCTCGAAGGACCCGCTCGAGGCGTTCCGCGACTTCCGCGGCCGCGACGCCGACATCGCGCCGCTGCTCGCGCGTCGCGGCCTCGACGCCGCGGAGTAGCGCGGCCGGCGCTGCGGGGGGGGTCGGGGCGTCAGCGCGCCCGACCCGCCTGCAGCACGAGCCAGATGAAGTACGGGATGCCGACGAGCGCCGTCATGACTCCGGCCGGCAGCTGGGCGGGCGCGATGAGCGTGCGCCCGAGCGTGTCGGCGAGCAGGGTGAGCGAGCCGCCCAGGAGCGCCGCGAGCGGCAGCAGCACGCGGTGGCGGGCGCCGACGAGCGCGCGCGCCGCGTGCGGGGCGACGAGCCCGACGAACGCGACGACCCCGATGGCCGCGACGGCCGTCGAGGCGAGCACGACGGCGAGCACGAGCGCGACCACCTGCACCGCGGGCAGCCGCACGCCGAGCAGCCGCGGCGTCGACTCGTCGAGCTGCGCGAGGTCGAGGTCCCGGTGCATCCACACGAGCGCGAGCACCGCGACGGCGATCGCAGCCGCGACCGGCACGACGTCCTCGAAGCCGCGGCCGTAGGTGCTGCCCGCGAGCCAGACGATCGCCTTCGCGCGGTTGTAGGGGTCGGTGACGACGATGAGCATGCTCGTGAGCGCCGCCGTGCCCGCTGAGAGCGCGAGGCCGGTCAGCACGAGGCGGAGGCTGCCGAGCCGCTGCCAGCCGACGAGCGCGATCACGAGCGCGCCGACGGCCGCACCGCCCGTGAGCGCGCCGCCCGCGACGGCCCAGCCGACCGCGGCCGGCGCGAGCGTGATGACGCCGATCGCCCCGAGGCCCGCGCCGCCCGCGACGCCGAGCAGGTACGGGTCGGCGAGGGCGTTGCGGGCGATCGCCTGCACGAGCGCGCCGGAGAGCGCGAGCGCGATGCCGGCGAGCACCGCGGCGACGACGCGCGGCGTGCGCGTGTCGAGCGTCACCCGCACCGCATCGCCCGCTCTGCCGGCGACCCAGTTCGCGACGTCGCCGAGCAGCAGCATCCGGTCGCCGAGCAGCACGGCGCCCACGGCGAGCGCGGCGAGCAGGGCGCCCGCGACGACGAGCGGCAGCCACGCGCGCGCGGTGAGGGTGCGCGCGCCGAGCACCGTCATCGACTCGGTCTCGGCAGCGCCCGCCATCGAGCGCGCGAGGACGACGATGCAGACGGCGCCGACGAGGCTCGTCACGACGCCCGTGGGCACGTCCATCGAGCGGATGCCGCCGAGCGCGAAGCGCAGCAGCACGTCGGAGCCGACCACGAGCACCGCGCCGGCGAGCGCCGCGAGCGGGATCGCGACGACGTGCCGGGCGGCGCCCGGGAGCCGGGCCGCGAGGAGCCGCACGACGATCGGGGCGGCGAGCCCGACGAAGCCGATCGGCCCGGCGATCGCGACGGCGGCGGCCGCGAGCGCGACCGAGGCGACGAGCGTCGTCAGGCGGAGCCGGCCGACGCCCACGCCGATCGTCGTCGCGGCGTCCTCGCCGAGCGCGAGCACGTCGAGCCGGCGCGCGAGCAGCAGCAGCGCGGCGATGCCGAGCAGCACGACGGGCAGCAGCTGCGCGACGGTGCCGATCCCGTTCTGCGAGAGCCGGCCGACGCCCCACGCGTACAGTCCCGCGGTCTCCTGCTCGGCGAGGATGATCGCGACCGTCGAGACCGACTGGAGCGCGAGCGCGAGCGCGGTGCCGACGAGCACCATCTGCGTCGTCGATCCGCGGCCGCGGCCGATCGCGACGACGGCGAACGCCGCCACGATGCCGCCGCCGAAGGCGAGCGCGGCTCCGCCGAGGCCCGGCAGGCTCACGCCGAAGACGGCGGCGAGGGCGATCGCCGCTCCCGCGCCGCCGTTCACCGCGAGCGTGTCGGGCGAGGCGAGCGGATTGCCGGTGATCGTCTGCATCGCGTAGCCGGCCGCGCCGAGCGCGAGCCCGACGACGATCGCGGCGGCGATGCGCGGCAGCCGGCTCTCGAGGATCACGGCGCTGTCGTCGCGCTCCCCGCCGAGCCAGCCGAGCAGCTCGGGCACGCCGAGCTGGGTCGTCCCCTGCGTGACGTGCCAGGCCGCGAGGCCGAGGAGTGCGACGAGGAGGGCCGCGCCGAGCGCGAGCCCTCCCGGTCGGACCCGCGTCACGGCGTGGGCGAGAGCGACGCGAGCACCGCGTCGAGGTAGGCGCTCACGGAGTCGACGCCGCCGAAGAGCCAGATGCCGTCGGGCAGCCGGTGCACGCGGCCCGCCTCGACCGCGGGCAGGCTCGTCCAGATCGCGTTCGAGGCGAGCTGGTCGACGAACACGTCGCGGTCGCCGACGGTCATGTAGAGGATGTGCGACTCGGGGTCGAGCGCGGTGAGGCCCTCGACATCGGTGATGCCGAGCCCGTACTGCGGGTCGCCCTCCCCCGGCCAGCCGTTCTCGAAGCCGATCTCCTCGAACGCCGCGGGCAGCAGCGCACCGTCGGCGTAGGGCCGGATCTCGATCTGGCCGCCGTTCTCATAGCCGTCCATGTGCGCGAGGGGCGTGCCGGTCAGCCCGGCCTCCTCGACCTCGGCGGCGAGCTCGTCGACGTGCGCCTCGAACTCCTCGATCGCGGACTCGGCCGCCTCCGCCGTCCCCGTCGCCTCGGCGACGAGCCGCAGGTCGGCGAGCATCGTGCCGAGGGGGTCGGATGCGTCGGCCCCGGCGAGGACGAGGACAGGCGCGATGGCCTCGAGGTCGCCGTACGCGGCGTCGTCGCGGCCCGCGACGGCGACGATGAGGTCGGGTGCGAGCGCCGCGATCGAGTCCATCGAGGGCTCGGTGCGCGTGCCGACGTCGGTCGGCTCGCCCTCGAGCGGCGCACCGGTGCCGGCCCAGCTCTCGTAGCCCTCGACGTCGGCGACGCCGACGGGCGGGATGCCCACCGTCTGCAGGTGCTCGACGGCGACCCACTCGAGCGCGACGACGTCGGTGACGCCCGCGGGCACCTCGACCTCGACGCCGCGCGCGTCGGTCACGGTGACCGCCGAGCCCTCGGGCTCCGCGCCCTGGCTCGAGCCGGCCGGCTCGGTGGTGCCGCACGCGCTCAGGGCGAGCGCCGACAGCAGGGCGGCGCCGGCGAGCAGGGTTCGCTTGGACATGGGGGTCCTTCCTCGGGCGCTGCACCCGATGGGAGTGCGCGTCACGCGGCGCGCGACACGAGGGGCCGACGGCGGAGCCGCTGCGGCCGGATGCGCAAGCCCGAGGGATCGGGCTCGACGTCGATGGGCACCTCGTAGGCGGCGCTGAGGCGCTCGGCCGTCAGCACCTCCTCCGGGCTGCCGGTCGCGACGATCCGGCCGTGCACGAGCAGCACGACGTCGTCGGCGACCTCGGCGGCCTGCTCGAGGTCGTGCAGCACGATGCCGACCGCGACGCCGTCGTCGGCGAGGTCCCGCACGATCTCGAGGATCTCGCGCTGGTAGCGCACGTCGAGGAACGTCGTGGGCTCGTCGAGCAGCACGATGCCGGTCTCCTGGGCGAGGCACGTCGCGAGCCAGACGCGCTGGCGCTGCCCGCCGGAGAGCTGCGCGACCGGGTGGTCGGCGAGCCCGTCGATGCCGGTCGCCGCCATGGCGCGCTCGATCACCTCGGCGCCGCGGGGGTCGCCGGAGCGGAAGCGGCCGCGGTGCGCGAATCGGCCGTAGGCGACGACCTCGCGCACGCTCACGCCAGAGGGGTCGGGATGCGATTGCGCGAGCAGCGCGATGCGGCGGGCGAGCTCCCGCTCGGCGAGGCCCGAGGCGTCGGCACCGTCGGCGAAGAGCACGCGCCCCTCGCTCGGCCGGTGTAGCGCGGTGAGGCCGCGAAGCAGCGTCGACTTGCCGGAGCCGTTCGGGCCGACGAGCGCCGTCACGCGGCCCGGGGCGAGCGCGATCGACGCGGCGTGCACGATCGCCTCCCGCCCGTAGGCGAGGGTGACGTCGTCGGCGCGCAGCGCGCTGGGTCGGGTGAGGCTCACGAGGTAAGGGTAGCCTTACCTACCGTGCCGCCGCAACGAGGCTCAGGCGGAGAGCTCCTGGATGTCGTCAGCGGTGAGCACGATGGGCGCCTCGCCGCCCGCGACCGACTCGCGCGTCACGATGACGCGCTCGACGCCCTCGCGCGACGGCACGTCGAACATCACGGGCGCGAGCACCGTCTCGAGGATCGCGCGCAGACCGCGCGCGCCGGTCTTCCGCTCGACCGCCAGATCGGCGATCGCCTCGAGCGCCTCGGGCTCGAAGTCGAGCTTGACGCCGTCGAGCTCGAACATCCGCTGGTACTGCTTGACGAGCGCGTTGCGGGGCTCGGTGAGGATCTGCACGAGCGCGGCGCGGTCGAGCGGCGAGACCGTCGCGATGACGGGCAGCCGACCGATGAACTCGGGGATGAGGCCGAACTTGTGGAGGTCCTCCGGCAGCACGTCCTCGAAGACGTCGAGGTCGGGCTTGAGCGATGCGACGGGAGCGCCAAAGCCGATGCCCCGCTTGCCCGAGCGGTTCGCGATGATGTCCTCGAGCCCGGCGAACGCGCCCGCGACGATGAACAGCACGTTCGACGTGTCGATCTGGATGAACTCGGAGTTGGGGTGCTTGCGCCCGCCCTGCGGCGGCACCGACGCGACCGTGCCCTCGATGATCTTGAGCAGCGCCTGCTGCACGCCCTCACCCGACACGTCGCGCGTGATCGACGGGTTCTCGGCCTTGCGCGCGACCTTGTCGATCTCGTCGATGAAGATGATGCCGGTCTCGGCGCGCTTGACGTCGAAGTCGGCCGCCTGGATGAGCTTGAGCAGGATGTTCTCGACGTCCTCGCCGACGTAGCCCGCCTCGGTGAGCGACGTCGCGTCTGCGACGGCGAACGGCACGTTGAGCTGCTTTGCGAGCGTCGAGGCGAGGTAGGACTTGCCGCAGCCGGTCGGGCCGACCATCAGGATGTTCGACTTCTGGATCTCGACGCCGTCGCCCGCGGTGTCGGCCGACTCGAGCTGCTTCGCGGCGCCGATGCGCTTGTAGTGGTTGTAGACCGCGACCGCGAGCGACTGCTTCGCGCTCTGCTGGCCGACGACGTACTCCTCGAGGAAGTCGAAGATCTCGCGCGGCTTCGGCAGGGTGAAGCGCTCGGGCTGCGTGCCCTCGCCGGCCTCGGCGGCGCGCTCCTCGATGATCTCGTTGCACAGCTCGACGCACTCGTCGCAGATGTACACCGCGGGACCGGCGATGAGCTGCTGCACCTGCTTCTGGCTCTTGCCGCAGAAGGAGCACTTCAGCAGATCGCCGCTCTCTCCGAGTCGTGCCATCTTCGCCCTCCAGACGTGCTACCGGACGCGGCTCGCGCCCTGATGGAAGCCTAGAGCAGGCGGGTGACACGGTCGCCGACCACGCCGCGATCGGCCCGATCGGCCCGGCTCTGCGGCAGGGGCGCTCGATAGGCTGGAGGCATGCATGCCGCCCTCGCCGCGCTCGCGGCCGTCATCCTCCTGCCTGCCCACGCCGCCATGATCGGCTCGACGCCGAGCGACGGCGACACGGTCACCGAGCAGCCGGGCACCTTCAGCGTCGTGATGAACGAGGAGATCCTCTCGCTCGAGGGCGCGGACTCCGCCAACCGGCTGCAGCTGACGGATGCGCAGGGCCTCTTCTACGGCGACGGCTGCGTCGTCGTCGAGGGCGACACGATCTCGCTCGAGGCCGAGCTCGGCGAGGCGGGCGACTACTCGCTCGCCTACCAGGTCGTCTCGGCCGACGGCCACCCCGTCGACGGCACGGTGTCGTTCGCGTTCGAGCCCGCCGAGGGCGAGGCGGGCGCCGCCGGCTCCGAGACCGCGCCCATCTGCGGCGCCGCGCCCGCCGCGAGCGAGCCCGCGTCGACCTCGACGACCGAGCCCGAGGCATCCGTCGACCCCGACGAGGCGGCGCCCGGTCCGGTCGCGACCGACGACGCGACGCCGAGCGACGCCGTCGAGGGCGACGAGGGCGGCGACTTCCCGTTCATCGCGGTCGGCGTGCTCGCGCTGCTCGTCGTGCTCGCGGTCATCGCCTGGACGGTGAACCGCGGCTCCCGCCGCCGGCGCGACGAGGCGTGACCTCGCGCATCCCTCGCGCATGACGAAGGGCAGGCACTCCCGAGGGAGGCCGGCCCTTCGTCGCTCGAGCGTCAGCCGAGCAGCTGCGGCGCCGTCTTGCGGCTCGAGAGCACCTGGTCGATGAGGCCGTACTCGAGGGCCTCCTGCGCCGAGAGGAAGGTGTCGCGCTCGATGTCCTTCGAGACGCGCTCGACGTCGTGGTTCGAGTGCTTCGAGAGCGTCTCCTCGAGCCACTCGCGCATGCGGAGCACCTCGCGCGCCTGGATCTCGATGTCGGATGCCTGCCCGCGGCCCGCGTCGGACGTCGCGGGCTGGTGGATGAGGATGCGGGCGTTCGGCAGCGCGAGGCGCTTGCCGGGCTCGCCCGCCGCGAGCAGCACGGCCGCGGCGGAGGCCGCCTGGCCGAGGCACACCGTCTGCACGGCGGGCCGGATGTACTGCATCGTGTCGTAGATCGCCGTCATGGCCGTGAACGAGCCGCCGGGCGAGTTGATGTACATGACGATGTCGCGGTCGGGATCCTGCGACTCGAGCACGAGCAGCTGCGCCATGACGTCGTCGGCGGATGCGTCGTCGACCTGCACGCCGAGGAAGATGATGCGGTCCTCGAACAGCTTCGCGTAGGGGTCCTGGCGCTTGAAGCCGTAGGCGGTGCGCTCCTCGAAGCTCGGGAGGATGTAGCGCGAGCCGGGCATCTGGAGGGCGCTGCCGCCCGCCTGGAACGTGGGAGTCTCCATCAGTTGCCGCCCTCCTGGTCAGCGGTGCTGTCCTGGTCCGTGCCGCCGCCGCCCGTGACGTCGCTCGCCGACGCGCGGAGGTGGTCGACGAAGCCGTACTCGAGCGCCTCCTGCGCCGTGAACCAGCGGTCCCGGTCGCCGTCGGCGTTGATCTGCTCGACGGTCTTGCCCGTGCGCTCGGCCGTGATCTCGGCGAGCCGGCGCTTCATGTCGAGGATGAGCTGCGCCTGCGTCTGGATGTCGCTCGAGGTGCCGCCGAAGCCGCCGTGGGGCTGGTGCAGCAGCACGCGCGCGTTCGGCGTGATGTAGCGCTTGCCCGCGGTGCCGGCGGTGAGCAGCAGCTGGCCCATCGACGCCGCCATGCCGATGCCGACCGTGACGATGTCGTTCGGCACGAACTGCATCGTGTCGTAGATCGCCATGCCGGCCGTGATCGAGCCGCCGGGCGAGTTGATGTAGAGGTAGATGTCCTTGTTCGGGTCCTCTGCGGCGAGCAGCAGGATCTTCGCGCAGATCTCGTTCGCGTTCTCGTCGCGCACCTCCTGGCCGAGCCAGATGATGCGGTCGCGCAGCAGCCGGTCGAAGACCGACGGCGCGAGGACGGGTTCAGCCACGGGTGACTCCTTCTCTCGGTTGCTCTCCACACTAGGTGAGCGGGAGGGGCGCTCCTGCGCGTGTTCGCCGCAGGCGGAGGCAAGCGAGAGGGCCGGGCTCGCGCCCGGCCCTCTCGAGGCGCTCAGTCCTCCTGGTGCTGCGCCGCGAGCTTCTCCTCGGCCTCGCGGATCGCGCCCTCGACGTCGTCCTCGTCGACCTCCTCGGCCGGCGGCAGGAAGTCGGAGAGGTCGACCGTCTCGCCCTTGTCGTCGACGACCGTCACGCGACCGAGGAGCGTCGAGAGGGTCTTGCCGCGCAGGATGTCGCCGAGCAGCACCGGCAGCTGGCCGTTGGCCTCGAGCGCCTGCACGAGCTCCTGCGGCGCCATGCCGTACTGCGCGGCCTGCTGCACGATGATCTGGGTCAGCTCCTGCTGCGTGACCTGGAGGTTCGCCTCCTCGGCGAAGCGGTCGAAGAGCATCTGCTGCTTGAGGAGCTTGCGCGTCTCCTGGCGCACCTCCTCGCCGTGCTCCGTGTCGTCGGCGCGGTTCTCCGCCTCGAGGTGGCGCGTCACCTCGTCCTCGACGACGGCCGAGGGGACCTCGATCTCGACGGCCTCGACGAGCTCCTCCTGCAGGCGCTGGCGCGCCTGCTCGGCCTGGCCCATGCGGCGGCTGCGGGCGGCCTGCTCCTTGAGGTCGGCCTTGAGCTCCTCGATCGTGTCGAACGCGCTCGCCATCTGGGCGAAGTCGTCGTCGGCCTCGGGCAGCTCGCGCTCCTTGACGGCGTCGACGGTGACGGTGACCTCGGCGTCCTTGCCGGCGTGGTCGCCGCCGACGAGCTTCGAGGTGAAGGTGGTCTCCTCGCCCGCGGTGAGCGAGTCGACGGCCTCGTCGATGCCGTCGATGAGCTCGCCCGAGCCGACCTCGTAGGAGATGCCGTTGGCGGTGTCGACGACCTCGCCGTCGATCGTCGCGGTGAGGTCGAGGGTGACGAAGTCGCCCTTCGCGGCGGGGCGGTCGACCGTGACGAGCGTGCCGAAGCGGCTGCGCAGCGCGTCGAGCTCCTCCTGCACGGCGTCGTCGCCGATCTCGATCGCGTCGACCGTGATGGTGCGGCCGTCGACCTCGGGCAGGTCGAAGTCGGGGCGCACGTCGACCTCGATCTCGAGCACGAGGTCGCCCGAGAAGTCCTTGAGCTCGGGCCACGCGGTGACGTCGGCCTGCGGGCGGCCGAGGGGGCGGATGCCGGCTTCGGCGACGCCCTGGCGGTAGAAGTCGTCGATCGACTCGGAGACGGCCTGGTTGAGGATCTCCTCGCGACCGATGCGCTGGTCGATGATCGCCGCGGGGACCTTGCCCTTGCGGAAGCCGGGGACGCTGATCTGCTCGGCGACGGCCTTGTAGGCGCTGTCGATCGCGGGGCGCAGCTCCTCGGGCTCGACCGCGATGGTCAGCTTGGTGCGCGTGTTCTCGATCTTCTCGACCGTGGTCTTCACGGGGTGGTCTCCTGAGGTTGGTGGTTGTGCGGCACGAGGGCCAGCGGTGCGTAGGCACGCGGGATCCGCCGCGTGCGGGCGGACCATCGTCCGAGTCTAACCGGCCGCGCCGCCGATCGGCCCAACCGGTGTTCGCCCGCGACGAACCGGCCTGCGATACTCGGCGGATGCGCCTCCTGCCCCAGTCCGCTGCCTGATGGCGCAGCCGGGGCGCCTCGGCGCGCCGCGATCACCGTGGCGTCGATCGGGCTCATCGTCACCTGGAGCTCCGGCTTCGTGGGCGCCGAGCTCGCGGCTCGCGCGGGCGGCGAGCCCATCACGGTGCTCGCGTGGCGCTTCGTCGTGCTCGCGGGCATCCTCGTCGCGGCGATGCTCGTGCTTCGTCGCCGCTGGCCGGGGCGAGCGAGCTGGCTGCGGCAGGGCACCGTCGCGGTGCTCAACCAGGCGGCGTACCTGCTGCTCATCTTCGAGGGCGTGCGCGCGGGCGTCGACGGCGGCACGGCGGCGCTCATCGCGGCGCTCCAGCCGATGCTCGTCGCGACGATCGCCGGTCGCTTCCTCGGCGAGCGGGCGAACGGATGGATGTGGCTCGGCATGGCGGTCGGACTCGGCGGCGTCGCGCTCGTCGTCTCGGGCGCGCTCGGCGGCACCGGCGCGCCGCTGTGGGCGTACGCCCTGCCGCTCGCCGCGGTCATCTGCCTCGGCACCGGCACGGTGCTGCAGCGCCGCTGGCACATGCACGACGACCTGCTGCAGACGCTCACGATGCACTCGATCGTCGCGGGCGCGGTGTTCATGGCCGTCGCGCTCCTGCGCGGGCACGCCGCTCCCCCGGCGACGGGCGAGATCTGGTTCGCGGTGCTGTGGCTCGTGGTGCTCTCGAGCCTCGGCGGCTACGTGCTCTACGTGACGGTGACGCGCTCCCACGGGGCGACGTTCGTGAGCACGATGCTCTACCTCACGCCGCCGACGACGATGCTGTGGGTGTGGCTCATCTTCGGCGTGCCGATCACGCCGCTCGGCGTCGCCGGGCTCGTCGTGGCCGCCGCCGGCGTCGCCATCGTGCTCACCGCCCAGCGCCGCGGGCGCGCGCGGCCGTAGGGACGCATCCGACCCGTGCCGAGAGGAGGTCGATGATGGAGGAGCAGCTGCCCGCGGGCGTCTGCTTGCACTGCCGCCGCCCGCCGCGGAGCACGCGGCCGTGCGTGATCGAGGGCGGGCACGGCGAGCCGCCGGTCGGCGAATGGCCGTGGCACCACCGGGAGGACTGGAGCGACGCCGAGCTCGCCGAGCTGGGGCTCACCCCCTGGCGCTGGCCGCTGCACCGCCGCACGATGCTCGCCGACCTGCGCTGGGCGCAGCTCGAGTCCGACTGCGAGCGCCACGGGCACGAGGTCATCGAGGAGGATGGGTACGTGCTGTGCGATCACTGCCACCACCCGCTCGTGTGGGTGGCCACCGAGGACGAGGCACGCTGAGCGAGACGGAGGAGAGACCATGCAGGAGCTCCGGGCGATCTACCGCGACCTCTCCACGGCCCACGTTGCGGATGCGTGCATGCGCGTGGGCGTGCCGGTGCGGTGCGCGCCGAGCGGTCTGCACCCCGTGCTGCCCGGCGCGCACGTCGTCGGACGCGCGCTCCCCGCGCAGCACAGCGGCAGCGTCGACGTCTTCCTCGAGGCGCTCGAGCACGCGGTGCCCGGCGACGTGCTCGTCGTCGACGACGGCGGCCGCGCAGACCGCGCGTGCGTCGGCGACCTCGTCGCGCTCGAGGCGGCGCGCGCCGGCCTCGCCGGCATCGTCATCTGGGGGCTGCACCGCGACACCCGCGAGCTGTGCGAGATCGGCCTGCCCGTGCTGAGCCTCGGCACCTCGCCGAGCGGTCCGGCGAGCGTCGAGCCGCAGCCGCCCGACGCGCTCGAGGTCGCCCGGCTCGGCGAGCACGCGGTGACGCGCGACGACCTCGTGCTCGCCGACGACGACGGCGCGATCCTCGTGCCGCTCGCGCGCGCGAGCGACGTCGCCGAGGCCGCCGCGAGCATCCGCGACACGGAGCGCCGCCAGGCCGCCGCCATGCGCGCCGGGACGAGCCTGCGCGAGCAGGTGCGGTTCCGCGACTACCTCGACGCCCGCCGCGACCGCGGCATCGGCTTCCGCGAGCACCTCCGCGACGTGGGCGGCGCGATCGAGGAGTGAGCCGACGCATCCGACGACGTCCGATGAAGGAGAGAGCATGACCCGCCTGTGCCGCTTCGCCCAGGTCGACGTCTTCGGGGCCGAGCCCTACCTCGGCAATCCCGTCGCCGTCGTGCTCGATGCCGAGGGCATCGACGACGCGGCGATGCAGCGCATCGCCCGCTGGACGAACCTGTCGGAGACGACGTTCGTGCTGCCGCCGACGACTCCGGAGGCCGACTACCGCCTGCGCATCTTCACGCCGGGCGGCGAGCTGCCCTTCGCGGGGCACCCGACGCTCGGCTCCGCGCACGCGTGGCTCGAGCACGGCGGCGTTCCTCAGCGCGACGACCGCATCGTGCAGGAGTGCGAAGCTGGCCTCGTCGAGCTGCGGCAGGGCGACGCGCTCGCGTTCGCCGCTCCCCCGATGCGTCGCACGGGCGAGCTCGATCCGGGGCACCTCGCGCGCATCGTCGATGCGTTCGGCATCCCGCCCGAGCGCGTCGTCGCGCACCAGTGGGTCGACAACGGGCCGGGCTGGTGCGTGCTGCAGCTCGGCTCGGCGCAGGAGGTGCTCGACCTCGAGCCCGACCTCTCGCGCATCCCCGACGCGATGGTGGGTGCGATCGGCGCCTACCCGCCGGGCTCGGAGCACGCCTTCGAGCTGCGCTCGTTCGCACCCGGGATCGGCGTCACCGAGGATCCCGTGTGCGGCAGCCAGAACGCCTCGGTCGCGCAGTGGCTCACGAGCACCGGCGCGGCCGAGCGCTCCTACTCCGTCTCGCAGGGCCGCCGGCTCGGACGCGCCGGCTCGATCGCGATCGAGGCGGATGCGGACGGCACCGTCTGGGTGGGCGGCGCGACGATCACGTGCTTCTCGGGGATGGCGATCGCCTGATTGCGCCTCAGCGCTCGAGCAGGGCGCGGTAGCCGTCCTCGAAGGACGGGTAGCGCAGGGCGCCGAGCAGCGCCGCGAGGCGGTCGCCGCGCAGCACGGTGCCGCTCGGCACGGCCGGCTCGATCGGCGGAGGCGGCGGGACGCCGAGCGCGTCGGCGATCCACGTCACGACGTCGCCGAGCGGCGCTGGGCGGGCGTCGACGGCGTGCAGGAGGCGCGGCGGCTCGGGCTCGCGGAGCATCGCCTCGAGCGCGCGCACGAGATCGGTCTCGTGGATGCGGTTGGTGCGCCGCGCGTACTGCACGGGCACGCCGTCGCGCACCTTGCGCACGAGCATGTCGCGGCCGGGGCCGTAGATCCCGGCAGGGCGCACGACGTGCGCGTCGAGGCGGTCGATCGCGAGCCGCTCGCCGTCGAGGAGCGCCGTCGAGCGCGCGGAGGCCGGCGCGGGCCCGTCCGACTCCGACAGCGGCGAGGGACCGCCGCGGCCCTCGAGCACGCGCGTCGACGAGACGAGCACGACGCGGCGCGGCACGGCCGGCAGCGCATCCGCGACGTGCCGGAGCGATCGCACGTACGCCGAGTCCGGGCCGCCGTCGTCGGGAGGCAGCGTGATGACCATCGCGTCGACCTCGGGGATCAGCGAGCGGGGCACCGGTTCGCGCAGATCGATCGAGACCCGTGCGAAGGCGTCGGGCAGCGCATCCGTCTCTCGGCGCAGCCCGAGCACCTCGCCACCGCCAGCCGCGAGCCGCAGCCCGAGGCGCGTGCCGAGCTTGCCGCAGCCGACGAGCAGCGTCCGCTGCGGCTGTGCCGCCGTCCCGCTGTGCGCCCGCATCGTCGGGGCGACAGGATTCGAACCTGCGACCTCCCGCCCCCAAAGCGGGCGCTCTAGCCAAGCTGAGCTACGCCCCGTAGGGATCGCTCCCGTACGGCGGCGATTCTATCCGGGTGCGCGCACGTCGCCCGCGGCGCCCGCCGCGTGCGGCTGTGCGGCATGCTGGCGGTGTGACGCAGCACGAGGCCGCCGGCGATGGGATGCTCCGCGCGCGATACGGCCGGCGCGACCCGGCGGCGAACGAGTTCACCGCGGGCGACATCGCCTTCGGCTGGGTCGTCGGCGTCGGCGCGGTGCTCGCGGGCTCGTTCGTGTTCGGCGCCGTGCTGGCCGCCGCGGTGCTGCCGATCGCCCTGCTCTACGGCGCGATCATCGGTCTGCCGGCCCTGACGCTCTACGGCGTCCCGGTCGCACTCGCGGCGGCGACCGCGCTGCGCCGCGCGCCGAGCGAGTGGGTCCACCACGCGGTCTTCGGCGTGCTCGGTGCGCTCGGCGGCGCGCTCGCCGTCGCGATCTTCGCGAACGGCGACCCGAACTGGAGCGTGCTGTTCGCGCCCGGGATCATCACCGGCGCGGCGAGCGCCGTCCTCGCGCGCGGGCTGGCGAAGCGCCGCGCGCTCCGCACGCGCGGCGCCGAGCCCGCGGCCGCGGGCTAGAGCGTCCGCTCGCGGATCATCCGCGAGAGCTCGCGACCCGAGTCCTTCACGGTGCGCTCCTGCGTCTCGTAGTCGACCCGCACGATGCCGAAGCGCTTGTGGTAGCCCCACGCCCACTCGTAGTTGTCCATGAGCGACCAGTACATGAAGCCCTTGACGGGCACGCCCGCCTCGACCGCGTCGAGCACGGCGCTGACGTGCGATCGGAGGAACTCGGTGCGCTCGGAGTCGTGGATGCGTGCCTCGCCCGTGGACGCATCCGTCACCACCTCGTCGTCGTAGGCCGCGCCGTTCTCGGTCACCCAGAGCTCGACGCCCTTCGCGCCCGTGTACTCGTCGTGCAGGTGGCGGAGGAGCTTCGTGAGCCCGGCGGGGTTGACCTCCCAGCCCATGTTGGTCGTGGGCACGCCGCGCGGATGCGCCTGCACGCCCTCGGCGGCCGGGTACGGGCTCGCGATGGGCCGGTCGGTCGGCGCGTCCTGCAGCAGCGGAACCGCCGGCGCCTCGTAGGAGACGGCGTCGTCGTGGTAGTAGTTGACGCCCAGCACGTCGATCGGCGCGGCGATGGTCGCGAGGTCGCCCTCCTGCACGACTGCGTCGAGGCCGAGCGGGCCGACGTCGCGCACGAGCGACTCGGGGTACTCGCCCGTCATGATCGGGTGCACGAAGAAGCGGTTGTACTGGTCGTTGAGGCGCCGCGCGGCCTCGAGGTCGGATGCGCTGGTCGGGTCGACCGGCTCGGCCGGCTGGAAGTTGAGGGTGATGCCGACGCGCTCGGCTCCCGCCTCCCGGAGCGCGCCGACCGCCATGCCGTGGGCGAGCAGCAGGTGGTGGGCGGCCTGCAGACCCGCCTCGACGCTCTGCCGACCGGGCGCGTGCGCGCCGGCCGTGTAGGAGAGGAACGACGAGCACCACGGCTCGTTGAGCGTCGTCCAGTTCTGCACGCGGTCGCCGAGCGCCTCGTGCACGGTCAGCGCGTAGTCGACGAAGCGGTGCGCGGTGTCGCGGCTCGTCCAGCCGCCCTGATCCTCGAGCGCTTGGGGCAGGTCCCAGTGGTAGAGCGTGAGCCACGGCATGATGTCGGCCGCGAGCAGCTCGTCGACGAGCCGCGAGTAGAAGTCGAGGCCCTTCGGGTTGGGCTCCCCGCCGTCGGGCCGCACGCGCGCCCAGCTCGTCGAGAAGCGGTAGACCTGCAGGCCGAGGTCGCGCATGAGCGCGACGTCCTCGGGCATGCGGTGGTAGTGGTCGCACGCGACGTCGCCGTTGTGGCCGTCGATGACGGCACCCGGCACGCGCGCGAACGCGTCCCAGATGCTCGCGGTGCGCCCGTCCTCGAAGGCGGCGCCCTCGATCTGGAAGGCGGCCGTCGCCGCGCCGAGGATGAAGTCGTCAGGGATGCTTCGCTGCACGGTCTCGAGCGTAGCCGGGCGGCGCATGCGCGGACGCCGCACCGGCGGAGCGAGCGGATGCGGTAGATTCGACGCGTCCCGAGGCGCACGTCGCGCTCGGGGCGCGCGGGCGTAGCTCAATGGTAGAGCCTCAGTCTTCCAAACTGATTACGCGGGTTCGATTCCCGTCGCCCGCTCCGCTTCTCGCCGCTGAGTCACTCCCTCCGCCCGCTGAGCCGCTCCTCGCGCCACCTCCTCCGCTCGCTGAGCCGCTCCGCGCGCGACCTCCTGCGCCCGCTGAGCCGCTCCGCGCGCGCAGCGCGCAGAGCGTGTCGAAGCGCACCCGTGACTTGCGTCTGACCGGCAGAAACGGGTTCTCCACAGCCCGCCTCTCGGCCCGCTCGCGTGTCAGTGGCCCATGGTGGAATGCCCGCATGGATGAGTGGTCGGGCATCGATGCGGAGGAGTACATCGCGTCGATCCGGGCGGGCGCGATCGACCCGCACGGCCGCACCGCGGACGAGCTCGAGGAGGAGCTCGCCGCCTACGACCGCGACTGGTCGGAGCGGCTCGCGCTGCTGAGCGACGCGGAGGTCGAGGAGGTCATCGCCGGCCGCATGGAGGTGCCGCCGCTGCCGGGCACGGTGCCGGCCGCTGAGCGTCCCGAGTCGGTGCGCCGGCAGGAGGCGCTGGCCGGCCGGATCCGCGCGATCGAGCAGCGCCGGGCGCGGCTCGAGGCCGAGCACCGCGAGGTCCTCGCGGCCGAGCTGCAGCACTTGCGCGATGCGGGCGGCGACGTCGGCATGGCGGTCAAGGAGAGCGCGTCGATCCTTGCCGCGGAGCTGCGGCTCTCGGACCGTGCCATGGAGCGCAGGCTCGTCGAGGCGTGGACGACCGTCACCGA
>NZ_AULD01000016.1 GCF_000425105.1 Agrococcus lahaulensis DSM 17612 | reverse complement strand
GTGCGGGAGGCGCCACTCACGTGCGGGAGGCGCCACTCACGTGCGGGAGGCGCCACTCACGTGCGGGAGGCGCCACTCACGTGCGGGAGGCGCCAGGCGGGCGGAGGGGGCTACTTCTTGGCGCTCAGCTGCTCGATGACGGCCTGCGCGACCTCGGCCATCGTCAGGCGGCGGTCCATCGAGGCCTTCTGGATCCAACGGAACGCCTCCGGCTCGGCGAGGCCCATGCGCTGGTTGAGGAGGCCCTTCGCGCGGTCGACGAGCTTGCGCGTCTCGAAGCGGTCGGCGAGGTCGGCGACCTCGCTCTCGAGCGCGCGGATCTGGTCCCAGCGCGCGAGCGCGATCTCGATCGCGGGCAGCAGGTCGTTCTGCGTGAACGGCTTCACGACGTAGGCGAGCGCTCCCGCTTCGCCGGCCCGCTCGACGAGCTCCTTCTGGCTGAACGCCGTGAGCAGCACGACCGGCGCGATCTTCGCGGCGCTGATCTTCTCGGCCGCGCTGATGCCGTCCATCTTCGGCATCTTGACGTCCATGACGACGAGGTCGGGCTCGAGCTCGGTCGCGAGCTCGACGGCGCGCTCGCCGTCCCCAGCCTCGCCGATGACCTCGAAGCCTGCGGCCTGCAGCGTCTCGACGATGTCGAGGCGGATGAGCGACTCGTCCTCCGCCACGAGCACGGTGCGCGCGGTCGTCGCGTGCTCGGCGGGAGCCTGGTCGATGATGGGCTCGGCGAAGAGGTCGTCGGTCATGGCCACTAGCCTAGTGTTCGCAGCGGCCGGGCGATCGTCCCGCCCGCGAGCCGGTGTGGCGGAATCGGCAGACGCGGCGCACTCAAAATGCGCTTCCGCGAGGAGTGTGGGTTCGAGTCCCACCACCGGCACTCTGTGATGTCTCAGGACCTCGTGAACGACTGAACCCCCGCTTGCGGGGGTTCAGTCGTTTTTCGGTTGGTGACTGTTGTCGGGGTCGAGGGTGTAGTCGCCGAGGACTTCGCCGTCGTGGGTGATGACGGTGGCGTGGTCGTTGTGGACGAGTCAGGTGAGCTCGGTGCGCCTGTAGGCGTGGCCGATGCCGAGATGGAGCATGCGGTTCGTGTGGCGGAGCGAGATCTTGCCGGCGTGGTTGGTGGCGTCGTAGCGGACGCGCCAGAGGTCGGGGGCGGTGGGAGCTGCTCGGAGATGAGGTCGTGGGCCAACCCGGGCGTCTTGCGGCCGATGCCGCGGTGCAGGCCGACCTGGTTGCAGTAGTCGCGCAATGAGTCGGAGCCCCGCGATCGTCGGGATGGGCCGGGTGGTGAGGTGCTTCTGGAGCGTCCGCCAGAAGCGCTCGATGGGCTTGTAGGGGACCGTTCTTCTGCGCAACGCATGCCGCACGAGCAGAATCTCGAAGGCGTTGAGCGCCTACCTGCCTACAGCCGGTCGCGCGCGCGGCTCACTTCGAGGCGAGGACCGCCTGCCCTGCTAGCGTCCACTCGACAGCGGCGTCGAACGAAGGCGGGACAAGCGTGACTGTGCAGAGCGGGTGGCGAGCGGGTGCGATATCGGCCCCGTTGAACGATGGACTCCGTCGTCACGTCGCCGAACTGGAAGATCGGTTCCCAATCGCTGCCGACCATCGACGCTCCTTGAGCGAGCTCGGCTCGCAGATGGTGCACGCGCAGAAGTGCACCGTCAGCGGGCTGCACAATTGTCGAATCGCCCTAGTGAGATTCAGCGGTGCTATAGAAGCTGCCTTCGGTTTGACGCGCGAGGTCATGTTCTTCTATAGTCCGTATCCCGATCTCCAGATTCGCGAACTTAAGGCGGCCAAGGATGCCATAAAGCGTCTGCATCGAGACGTCACGCCCGACATTATCTTCGTGTGGTCACCCGACCCCCGGGCGCGACAAAAGCTCGACGACTGGTCTACCGGCGGATTCCTGGCGATTCCTCTCGGTAGTGCCGACGCGACAGATCCCGTAAGCATGGTTGCGCTCCTGCGCGACTACATTTATGCCCGCGATCTATTTTATGAATCGACGCCGGTGCGTGGCGATCGATTCTTCGGCAGGCGGCAACTTCTGCAGGCGCTTCGCGATGATGTACAGGAACAGAGGGTCGCTGGACTGTTCGGGTTGCGCAAGGCGGGAAAGACGAGTGTCTTAACGCAGCTGTCCGACAACGTAGCGACCCGCAACCGACTCGTCATACTTCGTGACCTTGAGAGCCTGCCCTCTCCCCCCTCAGACCCGATCCCAGCTTTGATCCGCGATCTGAAGGCCGACGTTGTGGAGGCGGTCCGCGGCCATCAGGCGAATCTGCGCGAACTTGAGAAGTTGCCGGATACGGCCGATCCATCTGACTTCCGTCGCGCGATGCAGACGGTGCTTCGGTCTCTAGCTAAGAGGGACATATCACTCGTGCTGATGCTCGATGAGATCGAGTACCTGACCCCGTCGGACCGTATCGACATCAGCGAGGGCGACATGACGTCGGTTTCTCAGTTCCTCGGCGCCCTTCGCAGTCTAGTCCAGGAGAACGACAACTTCACGTTTGTTCTCTCGGGTCTTACCAGCGCCATAGTTGAGAATGGGCGCCTGTTCGGCCGACCGAACCCTCTCTTCTCGTGGGCCAAGAGCCACTTCCTCGCTCCCTTCGACCGCGACGAGGCGGACGAACTCGCAACTTCGGTAGGCGGAAGGATGGGCATCCAGATTGACGCGGCGGCACTTGCATCTTTCTTCGAGGCAACGGGAGGCCACGCCTTCCTTTATCGGAGTCTGGCTTCGACGGTTGTGCAGCAGCTTCCGGTGGACGTCTTCCAGCGGCGGATTTCGCGAGCGGACGTCTTGAGAGGACTGGACGACTGGAAGCGTGACGTTGCGGGTAACCTCAATGAAATGATCAGTCACGTGCGCCGCTACTACCCGGTCGAGGCGATCATGCTCGAAGTTCTCACCGAGTCGCCTGCGGAGTTCGCTGAGCTGGCTGCTGAGCAGCCGCTCGAACTGAAGCATCTACTGAGCCTGGGGCTCATAGAGAAGGACGGTACCGGTTATCAACCTGCGACCGTTCTGAGTCTGCTGTGACGAACGCCTCTCAGCTCTTCACCGAGGCCGCTCTTCTGACGCGCCTCGAAAGCGTCGAGCGGAGCCTTCACCGCCACCGCTTGGTCTTTCTTCACGCTGGCTCACTCTTTGAGCCACTGCGGCATCGACTGCTGGATGCCTTGAGGGGCAGCAAGACTTCCGTCAGCGACCGAGCGACTTGGGCGGAGCTGCGTGCCGAGGATGCGGTCATTGTGACGG
The DNA here is from genome assembly GCF_000425105.1 of Agrococcus lahaulensis DSM 17612. Classification (GTDB taxonomy): domain Bacteria; phylum Actinomycetota; class Actinomycetes; order Actinomycetales; family Microbacteriaceae; genus Agrococcus; species Agrococcus lahaulensis. Next base: position 71,723 of record NZ_AULD01000016.1, on the reverse strand, counting down.
ATCTGGAGCAGTGCGTAACGTCAAGCGACAACGTTCTCGGCGAAGTTCGTGAGGTCGTCCTTGCGTTATTAGATGAAGGAGCGAAGGTCTGCCTTGTTTCGCGGGCACCGCGAATCGCCTATCGGTCGGTACCTGGCAGTTCGGTGCTTGAGGACGCCGCGCTCGCGCTACTTGCCCCGCTGAGGCGCGAAGAACTCGCCATCAGTCCCGAAGAACGTGCACCTCGGGGTTGGCCACTGCCGTGCGTCACCACGGCTTCCCCGCTGGATCAAGCCAAGTACGGCAACGCGCTTGACGAACTAGGGCAAGGATTGGTTTCGGCGCTCGACCACGCTCTGTTCGAGGTAGACCCGAAGAACCAGGATGGTCTTGGTTTTCTGGGTGCGCGGGAGCTGGAGGGACTCCGTGGCGCCGGCATCGTTTGTCTTGATGCGAACAAGGTCCCTCGCTTGACAGCCTCGTCATCCGCGAAAGTTCTGCGCGAAGCTATATCGCATCATATCAGCCATACGACTACTGCGAGCGACACTCTTTCACCTGTCGTGACGGGGCTCTGGGCGATCGAACGTATGCTGAGGGCGGCAGTGCGAACAAAAGCGATAGAACAGTATGGGGCGGCTTGGCGATTGTCGTGCATTGGTGCGCTGAAGGACGAAGTACTCCGACGTGCCCAGCTCGACAGTAGTATCGGCGCGAAGTCCGTCGAAGATCTGCGGGACCCGCTCGAGTGGTTGACCATGGGGGAACTGCTGGAACTCATCAGAGGCGAGAAGTTCGGTCAACTTGGCATTGAGCCGGTGATATGGAGAAAACTGCAAGAGCAGCTCCTTCCGATCCGCAATCGACTGGCGCACATGCGCATGCTCAAAGCGGACGATCACGAGATCGTACAGATGTGGTTGAGTTCGCTCAATGCGCGCCTGAAGCGATAGCTACAGCGGACGCGCGATGCCCGGCGGTTCTCAGGAACCTCCGGGCATCGCGTGTGGACGGCTAGCCCTCCGCGGGGTGCGGCGCCGACTGGTGCTGCACCTCGATGCGGCGCTTGCCGTGATAGGCGGGCGCGGCCTCGGCGTGCACGTCGCCGACGACGTGGATGCGGATGTCGTTCGTCGATCCGGAGATGCCCGGCGGCATGCCCGAGATCACGACGACCTTCTTGCCGACCGGCACGAGCTCCTTGCCGATGAGCACGTCGTCGACCTGCGCGATCATGTCGTCGGTGTGCATCACCCGGTCGACGAGGTGCGTCTGCATGCCCCAGATCATCTGCATGCGCGACTCGACCTCGGGGTCGGGCGTGAAGCCGAAGGTCGGGATCGCCGTGCGCAGCCGCGCCATGCGCCTGGCGGAGTCGCCCGACTCGGTGAAGACGACGATCGCCGCCGCCTCGACGAACTCGGCGACCTCGAGCGCGGCGAGCGTGATCGCGCCGCCCTGCGTGCGCGGCTTCGTGCCGAGCGGCGGGATGCGGCCGAGGCCGTGCTCCTCCGCGGCCGAGACGATGCGCGCCATCGTCTCGATCGTGGTGATCGGGTGGCTCCCGACGCTCGTCTCGCCCGAGAGCATCACGGCGTCCGCGCCGTCGAAGATCGCGTTCGCGCAATCGCTCGCCTCGGCGCGCGTCGGGCGCGGGTTCTCGATCATCGACTCGAGCACCTGGGTCGCGACGATGACGGGCTTCGCCCACCGGCGCGACAGCTCGATCGCGCGCTTCTGCACGAGCGGCACCTGCTCGAGCGGCAGCTCGACGCCGAGGTCGCCGCGCGCGACCATGATCGCGTCGAACGCGTCGATGATGTCGGGCAGGTTCTGCACCGCCTGCGGCTTCTCGATCTTCGCGACGACCGGGAGCCTGCGGCCCTCCTCGTCCATGATCGCGTGCACGCGCTCGATGTCCTTCGCGTCGCGCACGAACGAGAGGGCGATGATGTCGGCGCCGAGGTGGAGCGCCCAACGCAGGTCCTCCTCGTCCTTCTCGCTCATCGCGGGCACGTTGACGGCGACGCCGGGCAGGTTGATGCCCTTGTTGCTGCTCACGGGCCCGCCGACCTCGACCTCGGTCACGACGTCGGTCTCGGTCACCTCGACCGCGCGCAGGACGATGCGCCCGTCGTCGACGAGCAGCGGGTCGCCCGGGCTCACGTCGGCGGGCAGGCCCTTGAAGGTCGTGCCGGCGCGCTGGCCGTCGCCCTCGACGTCGTCGGTCGTGATGGTGAACCGGTCGCCCTCGCGGAGCTCGAACGGTCCGCCCGGGATCTTCCCGAGCCGGATCTTCGGCCCCTGGAGGTCGACGAGGATGCCGACGGGCTTGCCGAGCTCGTCGGATGCCTTCCGGATGTTCGCGTACACCTCCTCGTGGACGCTGTGGTCACCGTGGCTCAGGTTCATGCGCGCGACGTCGATGCCGGCCGCGATCGCGGCCTTCGTCATCTCATAGCCGGCGAGTGCCGGCCCGAACGTCGCGACGATCTTGGCTCGTCTCAATGGATTCTCGCTTCCGTGGCTCGTGCCGCCTGGGTGGGATCGGCGCGGACGCCTCCATCCTCTCAGAGGCGCGCGCGCGGCGGCCTCAGGCGACGGCGAAGGGGCGATCGCTCGCGCGGACGGGCGCCGGGAGCGACGACTCGCCCTCGAGGTGCGCGTCGACGGCCGCGGCCGCGGCCCGGCCCTCGGCGATCGCCCACACGATGAGGGATGCGCCGCGCCCCGCGTCGCCGGCCACGAACACGCCGGGCACGGCGGTCGCGAAGTCGGCGGTGCGGACGGGCAGGCCGCGCTCGAACGGGACGTCGAGCGCCTCGCCGATCGACGCATCCGCCCCCGTGAAGCCCAGCGCGAGCAGCACGAGGTCGGCGGGGATCTCGCGCTCCGTGCCGGCCTTCGGGCGGCGCACGCCGTCGACGATCTCGGTGTCGGCGACCATGAGCGCCCGCACCTCGCCCGCGGCGTTCGCGAGCAGCTCGACGGTCGAGACGAGGTAGGCGCGCTCGCCGCCCTCCTCGTGGCTCGACTGCACCTCGAACAGGTTCGGGTGCACGGGCCACGGCTGGTGCTCGGGCCGCTCGCTCGGCGGCTGCACGCCGATCGCGAGGTTCGTGACCGAGAGCGCCCCCTGGCGGTGGGCCGTGCCGATGCAGTCGGCGCCCGTGTCGCCGCCGCCGAGGACGACGACGTGCTTGCCGCGCGCCGAGATCTGGTTGGCGGGCACCGTGCCGGCGACGGCGCGGTTCTGCTGCACGAGGTACTCCATCGCGAGGTGCACGCCGTCGAGGCCGCGGCCGGGGATGTCGAGCTCGCGCGCGACGGGCGCGCCGGTCGCGACCAGCACTGCGTCGAAGCGCTCGCGCAGCTCCTGCCAGCCGAGCTCGCGGCCGATCTCGACGCCCGCCCGGAAGCGCGTGCCCTCGGCCTGCATCTGGGCGAGGCGAGCCTCGAGCGTGCGCTTCTCGAGCTTGAAGTCGGGGATGCCGTAGCGCAGCAGGCCGCCGATGCGGTCGTCGCGCTCGTACACGACGACCGTGTGGCCCGCGCGCGTGAGCTGCTGAGCCGCAGCGAGCCCCGCGGGGCCGGAGCCGACGACCGCGACGGTCTTGCCCGTGAGGCGCGCCGGCGGGTGCGGCTCGGTCCAGCCGTTCGCGAACGCCTCGTCGGCGATCGCCTGCTCGATCGACTTGATCGTCACGGCGGGCTGGTTGATGCCGAGCACGCACGACGACTCGCACGGCGCCGGGCAGAGGCGGCCGGTGAGCTCGGGGAAGTTGTTCGTCGCGTGCAGCCGGTCGCTCGCCGCGCGGCCCTCGCCGCGCCACGTGAGGTCGTTCCACTCGGGGATGAGGTTGCCGAGCGGGCAGCCCTGGTGGCAGAAGGGCACGCCGCAGTCCATGCAGCGGCTCGCCTGCCGGCGCAGCACCGCCTTGTCGCCCGGCTCGCCGATCTCGCGCCAGTCGAGGATGCGGACGGGCACGGGGCGCTTCTTCGGCAGCTCTCGCTCCGTCACCTTCAGGAATCCGCGCGGGTCAGCCACCGGTCACCTCCAGGATCTGCCGCCAGATGTTGTCGGAGTCCGGGTCGACGCCGTGGCGCTCGGCGTCGAGTCGGATGGTGCGCACCGCCGCCCAGTCGCGCGGCACGAGCTTCGAGACGCGCGCGAGGCCCGCCTCGAGCAGCCCCGCGGCGACCGCGGAGCCCGTGAGCTCGACGTGCCGGGTCAGGATCGCGCGCAGCTCGATCTCGTCCTCGTCGGCGAGCGGCTCGACCCGCAGCTCGCCCTGGTGGAACGACTCCTGGTTGAGGCGCCGCTCGTCGAGGTCGAGCACGTACGCGACGCCGCCGGACATGCCGGCGCCGAGGTTGCGGCCGGTGGGGCCGAGGATGACCGCGGTGCCGCCCGTCATGTACTCGAGCGCGTGGTCCCCGGCGCCCTCGCACACGGCGGTCGCGCCGGAGTTGCGGACGAGGAAGCGCTCGCCCACGACGCCGCGGAGGTAGAGCTCGCCGCTCGTCGCGCCGTAGCCGATCACGTTGCCGGCGATGACGTTGTGCTCGGCGACGAGCGCGGCGCCGCGCTCGGGCCGGACGGTCACGAGCCCGCCGGAGAGGCCCTTGCCGACGTAGTCGTTCGCGTCGCCCTCGAGGTGCAGCGCGATGCCGCGGGGCACGAACGCGCCGAGCGACTGGCCCGCCGAGCCGCGCAGCCGCAGCGTGACGCTGCCGGGCTCGAGGCCAGCCGCGCCCGCGCGCAGCGTCACGGCGTTGCCGAGCATCGTGCCGACCGCGCGGTCGGTGTTCGCGATCTCGAGCTCGAGCTCGAGCCGCTCCCCCGCGTCGAGCGCGCGCTCGAGCTGCGCGAGCAAGCGGGAGTCGAGCTGCTGCTCGAGCTCGTGGTCCTGCTCGGTCGTGCGGCGCGGCGCCCCCTCCGCGCCCGCGGGCGCGGTGAGCACTGGCGCGAGGTCGAGCCCCTCGGCCTTCCAGTGGCGCACGGCGCGGTCGACCTCGAGCAGGTCGCTGCGCCCGACGGCCTCGTCGAGGCTGCGGAGCCCGAGCGAGGCGAGCAGCTCGCGCACCTGCTGGGCGATGAACTCGAAGAACTGCACGACGAACTCGGGCTTGCCGGTGAAGCGCTCGCGCAGCAGCGGGTTCTGCGTCGCGACGCCCACGGGGCACGTGTCGAGGTGGCAGACGCGCATCATGATGCAGCCAGAGACGACGAGCGGCGCGGTCGCGAAGCCGAACTCCTCCGCGCCGAGCAGCGCGCCGATCACGACGTCGCGACCCGTCTTCAGCTGCCCGTCGACCTGCACGCTCACCCGCTCGCGCAGCCCGTTGACCATGAGGGTGTGCTGCGCCTCGGCGAGCCCGATCTCCCACGGCGTGCCGGCGTGCTTGAGCGAGTTCAGCGGGCTCGCGCCCGTGCCCCCGTCGTGACCGGAGACGAGCACGACGTCGGCCTTCGCCTTCGCGACGCCCGCGGCGACCGCCCCGATGCCCGATTGCGAGACGAGCTTGACGTGCACGCGGGCCCGCGGGTTGGCGCGCTTGAGGTCGAAGATGAGCTGCTTGAGGTCCTCGATCGAGTAGATGTCGTGGTGCGGCGGGGGCGAGATGAGGCCGACGCCGGGCGTCGCGTGCCGCGTGCTCGCGACCCAGGGGTAGACCTTCCCGGGCGGCAGCTGCCCGCCCTCGCCGGGCTTCGCGCCCTGCGCCATCTTGATCTGCAGGTCGTCGGCGTGCGAGAGGTACATGCTCGTGACGCCGAAGCGGCCCGAGGCGACCTGCTTGATCGCGCTGCGCCGCTCGGGGTCGAGCAGCCGCTCGTCGGTCTCGCCGCCCTCGCCGGTGTTCGACTTCGCGCCGAGCCGGTTCATCGCGATCGCGAGCGTCTCGTGCGCCTCCTCCGAGATCGAGCCGTAGCTCATCGCGCCGGTCGAGAAGCGCTTGACGATCTCGGAGACCGGCTCGACCTCGTCGATCGGGACCGGCTCGGCGGCGGGCCGCAGCGCGAGCAGGCCGCGGAGCGTCTTGAGCTCCGCCGCCTGCTCGTCGACGAGCCGCGTGTACTGCTCGAACACGTCGAAGCGGCCGGTGCGGGTCGAGTGCTGCAGCTTGAAGACCGCCTCGGGGCTGAACAGGTGCGGCGCCCCGTCGCGGCGCCACTGGTACTCGCCGCCGGTCGCGAGCCGCTCGTGCGCGAGCGGGGCGCGCTCGTCTGGGTAGGCGGACTGGTGGCGCAGCCGGTTCTCCTCGGCGATGACGTCGAGCCCGACGCCGCCGAGCGGCGAGTGGGTGCCGACGAAGTAGCGGTCGACGAGCTCTTGCGAGAGGCCGACGGCCTCGAACGCCTGGGCGCCGCCGTAGGCGCCGACGGTCGAGATGCCCATCTTCGACATGATCTTGATGACGCCCTTGCCGAGCGCCTTGATGAGGTTGCGCACCGCGGTGCCGACGTCGGCGCCGAGCTGCCCCGTGAGCGCGAGCTGCTCGGCCGTCTCCATCGCGAGGTAGGGGTTGACGGCGCTCGCGCCGTAGCCGATGAGGAGCGCGACGTGGTGCACCTCGCGCACGTCGCCGGCCTCGACGACGATGCCGGCGCGCATGCGGGTGGATGCAGCGATGAGGTGGTGGTGGACGGCGCTCGTCATGAGCAGGGTCGGGATGGGCGCGAGCTGGTCGGTCGAGTCGCGGTCGGAGAGCACGATGAACTGCGCGCCGTCGGCGATCGCCTCGTCGACCTCGCGGCAGAGCTCCTCGAGCCGCCGCTCCATCGCTTCGGGGCCGCCGTCGACGCGGTAGAGGCCCTTCACGACGACCGTGCGGCGCGAGCCGGGCGTGCGGTCGATCGAGCGGATCTTCGCGAGCTGATCGTTGTCGATGACCGGGAAGTCGAGGATGATCTGGCTCGCGTGCGAGGGCGTCGCGGTCAGCAGGTTGCGCACCGGCCCGAGCCCCATCGATGTGCTCGTCACGATCGACTCCCGCAGGCTGTCGAGCGGCGGGTTCGTCACCTGGGCGAAGGCCTGCGCGAAGTAGTCGAACAGCAGCCGGGGCCGCTTCGCGAGCACCGCGATGGGCGTGTCGCTGCCCATCGCGCCGAGCGGCTCGGCGCCCGTCTTGGCCATCGGCGCGATGAGCAGCCGCACCTCCTCCTCGGTGTAGCCGAAGGTGCGCTGGCGGCGCGTGACCGATGCGGCGGTGTGCGCGACGTGCTCGCGCTCGGGCAGGTCGGCGAGGTGGATGCGGCTCGAGTCGAGCCACTCGCCCCACGGCTCCATCGCGGCGAGCTCGGCCTTGACCTCCTCGTCGGGCACGAACCGGCCCGCTTCGGTGTCGACGAGGAAGAGCCGCCCGGGCTGGAGCCGGCCGCGGCGCACGACGCGCTCGGGCGCGATCGGCAGCACGCCCGTCTCGCTCGCGAGCACGAAGAGCCCGTCATCGGTCTCGAGCCAGCGGCCCGGGCGCAGCCCGTTGCGGTCGAGCGTCGCGCCGACGAGCGAGCCGTCGGTGAACGCGATCGCCGCGGGTCCGTCCCACGGCTCCATGAGCAGCGAGTGGTACTCGGCGAAGTCGCGCAGCTGCTGCGGCATGTCGGGCTGGTTCTCCCACGCCTGCGGCACCATCATCATGAGCGCGTGCGGGAGCGAGCGGCCGGCGAGCGTCAGCAGCTCGAGCACCTCGTCGAACGAGGCGGAGTCGCTCATGCCCGGCGTGACGATGGGCCGCACGGGCCGCAGGTCGCCGAGCAGCTCGGAGGCCAGCTGCGACTCGCGCGCCCGCATCCAGTTGCGGTTGCCCTCGACGGTGTTGATCTCGCCGTTGTGCGCGATCATCCGCAGCGGCTGCGCGAGCGGCCACGACGGGAAGGTGTTGGTCGAGTAGCGCGAGTGCACGATCGCGAGCCGCGTCTCGAAGCGCGGGTCGGAGAGGTCGGGGTAGAACGGCTCGAGCTGGAGCGTCGTGACCATGCCCTTGTAGGTGATGGTGCGGCTCGAGAGCGACGGGAGGTACTCCCCCAGCTCGCGCTCGATGCGCTTGCGCAGCCGCCACGTGAGCCGGTCGAGCTCGATGCCCGACACCGGGGTGCCCGCCGCGGCGACGAAGAGCTGCTCGATGGCGGGCATCGCGGCGCGCGCGAGCTTGCCGAGCGCGTCGGGCACCGTCGGCACCTCGCGCCAGCCGAGCACCGTGAGGCGCTCCTGCCCGGCGATCTCGCGGATGCCGTCCCGGACCCGGGCGCGCTCGGTCTCGTCGAGCGGGAGGAACGCGAGGCCCGCGGCGTAGGCGCCCGCCTCGGGCAGCCGGAAGCCCGCGACCTCGCGCAGGAACGCATCCGGCATCTGCGTGAGGATGCCCGCGCCGTCGCCCGTGCCGGCGTCGGAGCCGACCGCGCCGCGGTGCTCGAGGTTGCGCAGCGCGTCGAGCGCGAGCGCGACGATGTCGTGCCCGGGTGTGCCGCGCGTGGTGGCGACCATGGCGAGGCCGCACGAGTCCTTCTCATGGCGCGGGTCGTACATCCCGGCCTTCGCCGGGACCGCCATGCCCTGGTAGCCCTGAGCACCCGGAAGGCTTCCGGAGACGGGCTCGCTGAGTGATCGCATGCTGCTCCTGCTCTCGCGATCGGGAGCGGGACGCCGTCGGCCCGCAGCGCGCTGGGAGCGCGCAGTCCTACTGGTGTGCTGCCGCGGGTTCTGCGGCTGGAGCCGCCTCGTCCTGGGTGCGGGACTCGGGGGTCTCGGTGTAGACGTCAGAATCTACCACCTGATCGGCGCCCGGCCCGCGCCCGGGCTGCCACGGGGACGGCTCGAGGCCGGGGTGGCGCCGCGTCTGCACCACCCACACGACGACGCCGACGACGATCGCGAGGAACGCCATCCACACGTTCGTGCGGATGCCGAGGAAGAGCTCGGACGGGTCGAGGCGGATGGTCTCGAAGACCGAGCGGCCGAGGCCGTACCAGATGAGGTAGAGGGCGATGAGGCGGCCCCACTGCACGTCGCGCTTGCGGTCGAGCCACAGCAGGAGCGCCGCGCCGAGCACGTTCCAGATGATCTCGTACGCGAACGTCGGGTGGAAGAGCACGCCCTCGGGGAGCCCGACGGGGTACGCGGGGTTCGACGCCTCGATCTCGAGCCCCCACGGCAGGTCGGTCGGCTGGCCGAAGAGCTCGTGGTTGAACCAGTTGCCGAGCCGGCCGAAGGCCTGCGCGAGCAGCAGGCCGGGCGCGAGCGCGTCGGCGAAGGTCGAGAAGCGCAGGCCCGTCTGGCGGCAGCCGATCCAGACGCCGATCGCGCCGCCGATGAGGGCGCCGAAGATCGCGATGCCGCCCTCCCAGATGTAGAGCGCCGAGAGCGGGTCGCGGCCGGGGCCGAAGTAGTCGTCCGGATGCGTGACCACGTGGAAGAGGCGAGCGGCGACGATGCCGAGCAGCACGGCCCAGACGGCGACGTCGATGACGTAGCCGGCCTCGACGCCGCGCTGGTGGAGGCGCCAGCCGGTGAGCACCGCGGCGACGACGATGCCGGCGAGGATGCAGAGGGCGTAGGTCTGGATGCCCCACGAGGCGTCGACCATGCGCAGCACCCACGTGATGAGGAGCGCGAAGGCGAGCGCGGCGACGACCGTCCAGGCGGCGTCGCGGCGCGTGAGCCTGCCCGTCACGAGCATCCCGGCGAGCGCGAGGATCGCGAGCACGACGCCGAGCACGACGCCGAAGACGATGGCGCCGGTCATGGAGCCCTGCACGAGGCCGAGGACGCCGATCGCGTCGAGCCACTGGCCCAGCGGCACCTGCTGCCACTCGGGCGCGGGGCTCGGGATGCTCTGGAAGACGGTCACGCGGTCGCGCCCTTTCGTTCGGTCGGTGCGAGTGTACCTTCGGCGAGCGAGGCGGCGAGCGCGCGCACGGCGGGGACGCCGCCCTCGTCGAGCGCGCGGACGAGCGCCGAGCCGACGATCGCGCCGTCGGCGTACTCGAGCACGTCGCGCACCTGCTCAGGCGTCGAGATGCCGAGGCCGACGCAGCGCAGCGCCTCGCCGCCCGTCGCCGCGGCGCGCTCGGCGATGCGCTCGGAGAGCGCGCGGGCGGCGCGGTCGACGTCAGTGCGCGCGCCGGTCGTGCCCATCGTCGAGACGGTGTAGACGAAGCCGCGCGAGGCCTCGATCGCGGCGTCGAGCCGCGCATCGGAGGAGGAGGGCGCGGCGAGGAAGATGCGGTCGAGCCCGTGCCGCTCGGCGGCGGCGAGCCACTCCGCGGCGTTCTCGGGCGTGAGGTCGGGCGTGATGAGGCCCGCGCCGCCCGCGGCGGCGAGGCGCTCGGCGAAGCGGTCGACGCCGTGGCGCAGCACCGGGTTCCAGTACGTCATGACGAGCACGGGCACGCTCGTGCGGGCGGTGATCGCCTCGATCGCCTCGAACAGCTCCTCGAGCCGGAAGCCGCGGTCGAGCACCGCCTGGGTCGCCGTCTGGATGACCGGGCCGTCCATCGCGGGATCCGAGTAGGGCACGCCGAGCTCGATCGCGGTGCAGCCGGCCTCGGCGATCGCGACGGCCGCCTCGATGCTCGTGGCGAGGTCGGGGAAGCCGACCGGCAGGTAGCCGATGAGCGCGCGCTCGCCGGTGGCGCGGATGGCGTCGGCGGTCGACATGCGGCTCATGCCTGCTTCGCCTCCTCGTCGAGGAGGCCGAACCAGCGGCCCGCGGTCGCGACGTCCTTGTCGCCGCGCCCCGAGAGCGAGACGAGCAGCGTCGAGCCGGGCGACTCCGCAGCGAGCCGCATCGCGCCCGCGATCGCGTGCGCCGACTCGATGGCGGGGATGATGCCCTCGGCGCGCGTGAGCGCGAGGAACGCATCCATCGCCTCCGCATCGCTCACGGGCTGGTACTCGGCGCGGCCGAGGTCGTGGAGCCACGCGTGCTCGGGGCCGACGCCCGGGTAGTCGAGGCCCGCGGAGATCGAGTGCGACTCGAGCGTCTGCCCGTCGTCGTCCTGCAGCAGGTAGGTGCGCATGCCGTGCAGCAGGCCCGGCGCGCCGCGCTCGATCGAGAGGGCGTGGCGCTCGGTCGACGCGCCGTCGCCCGCGGCCTCGAGGCCGATGAGGCGCACACCCGGGTCGTCGAGGAAGGCGTGGAAGATGCCCATCGCGTTCGACCCGCCGCCGACGCACGCGAGCACGGCGTCGGGCAGGGCCCCGGTCAGCGCGATCGTCTGCTCGCGCGCCTCCTCGCCGATCGCGCGGTGGAAGTCGCGCACCATCTCGGGGAACGGGTGCGGGCCCGCGACGGTGCCCATGAGGTAATGGGTCGACTCGACGTTCGCGACCCAGTCGCGGAGGCCCTCGTTGATCGCGTCCTTGAGCGTGCGCGAGCCCGTCTTGACGGGCACGACCTGCGCGCCGAGCAGCCGCATGCGGGCGACGTTGAGCGCTTGCCGCTCGGTGTCAACCTCGCCCATGTAGACGACGCACTCCATGCCGAACAGCGCCGCGGCGGTCGCGGTCGCGACGCCGTGCTGGCCCGCGCCCGTCTCGGCGATGAGCCGCGTCTTGCCGAGCCGGCGGGCGACGAGCGCCTGGCCGAGCACGTTGTTGATCTTGTGGCTGCCGGTGTGGTTGAGGTCCTCGCGCTTGAGCAGGATGCGGGCGCCGGCGATCTCGGAGAGCCGCTTCGCCTCCGTGAGCATCGAGGGGCGGCCGGTGTAGCCGCGCGAGAGGGCGGCGAACTCGGCCTGGAACTCGGGGTCGCGCTTGCACTCGTCGTAGCACGCGGCGAGCTCGTCGATCGCGGCCATGAGCGGCTCGGGCATGAACACGCCCCCGAACTCGCCGAACCACGGCCCGTGCTGCTCCCGCAGCTTTGACTGGCGCTCGGTCATGCGGCCCTCCCGAACTCTCGGACGCGCGACGCGGGGTCGCCGTCGGTGACGAGCGCCTCGCCGACGAGCACGGCATCCGCGCCGTCCTGCCGGTAGCGCGCGACGTCGGCGACCGAGCGCACGCCCGACTCGGCGACGGCGACGGTGCCGGCCGGGACGCGCTCGCGCAGCTCGGCGAAGCGCTCGGGGTGCATCGTGAACGTCTTGAGGTCGCGCGTGTTGACGCCGAGGATGCGCGCGTCGGCATCGAGGGCGGCGTCGATCTCGCGCTCGTCGTGCACCTCGACGAGCACCGAGAGGCCGAGCCCGGTCGCGAAGCGGTGCAGCTGGGTCAGCCGCGCGGGCTCGAGCGACGCGACGATGAGCAGCACGATGTCGGCGCCGAACGCGCGCGCCTCGAGCAGCTGGTACTCGTCGGCGATGAAGTCCTTGCGCAGCACGGGCACCGAGACGGCCTCGCGCACGGCGCGGAGGTCGTCGAGGCTGCCGAGGAAGCGCCGCTCCTCGGTGAGCACGCTGATCGCGCTCGCGCCGCCGGCCGCGTAGCTCGAGGCCAGCGCCGCGGGCTCGGGGATGTCGGCGAGCGGCCCCTTCGAGGGGCTCGCGCGCTTCACCTCGGCGATGATGTGCGGCCCCGGCGAGTTGGCCTTCGGCGTGCGGAGGATGGCGACGGCGTCGAGGGGCGCGCGCGACTCGCGCGCGATCGCCTCCAGGCGATCGGCCGGCAGCTGCTCCCGCCGCCGGGCCGCATCCTCGAGCGCGCCCGCGGTGAGCGCGTCGAGCACGCTCAGTGGTCCTTCGCCCCGAAGCCGGCCTTCGCGAGGATGGGCCAGAGGAGGATGCCGATGACGAGCAGGCCGGCGCTCGCCCACACGAGCGCGGGCATGTCGAGGAAGAAGAAGAGGGTGCCGAGGGTGAACGCGAGGATCATGACGATGACGCTCGTCCACGCGGCGCGCGAGTTGCCGTGGCCGGGGTCGACGAACGACGCCTCGTACTCCGCGATCCCGAGATCAGCTGCGTGCTGATCGCTGATGCCCTTGCGTGCGCTCACGATGCTCCTTGGTCGGCCTTCCGGGCGCGCTCGCGCGCCCGCACCCCTCGAGTCTATCGAGTCGGATCCTCGCCGTCGTCCATGACGTCCCACGCGAGGCCCGTGGCGCGCTCGTAGCGCTCGGCGCGGCGTGCGCGCTCGGGCCAGCGCCGCGCGGTGACGAGCGCGACGATCCCGCCCGCGATCGCGACGAGCCCCGCCGCGGCGCCGACCACCGGCCACGGCCCCTCGGCGAGGCTCGCGATCTCGGCGGCCTGCGCCGAGCCGGCGAGGCCCGTGGCCTCGGCGACGAGCGCCTCGACAGCGGCGGGGATCCCGCCGCGCGAGGCGAGCGCGTGCACGGCCGTGAGACCGCCGAGCAGCACGGCGAGCGCGCCGAGCGCGAAGCGCCAGGCGAGGCCGGCGATCGGCAGCACGAGCGCGAGCGCGACGCTCGCGAGCGACAGGATCGTGAGGCCGCCCGCGAGGTCCTGTCCCGCGACGGCGAGCTCGCGCCCGTCGACGAGCACGGCGATCGCCCACGGCTGCGTCGCGGCGAGCAGGCCGAGCGCGCCCGCGGCGAGCAGCGCGAGCACCGCGACGAGCCGCCCGCGCCTCACGCCCCGAGCCCTCGCATGGTGCTCGCGACCGCGACCGCGCGCAGCGGCGCCGCGGCCTTGCTCCGCACCTCCTGCAGTTCGCTCTCCGGGTCGCTGTCGGCGACGAGCCCGGCGCCCGACTGCACGTGCGCGACGCCGTCGCGCATCGTGACGGTGCGGATCGCGATCGCGAGGTCGGCGTCGCCGGCGAAGTCGAGCCAGCCGACCACGCCGCCGTAGACGCCGCGCTGCGCCGGCTCGAGCTCGTCGATGATCTCGAGCGCCCGGGGCTTCGGCGCGCCCGAGAGGGTGCCTGCCGGGAAGGTCGCGCGGAAGGCGTCGAGCGCGCTCGCGTCGTCGCGCATCCGCCCCTCGACCGTCGAGACGATGTGCATGATGTGGCTGAAGCGCTCGATCGCCATGAGCTCGGTGACCGCGACCGTGCCGGGCACGCACACCTTCGCGAGGTCGTTGCGCGCGAGGTCGACGAGCATGACGTGCTCGCTGCGCTCCTTCGGGTCAGCGAGCAGCTCGTCGCCGAGGTCGCGGTCGGCGGCGGCGTCGGCGCCGCGCGGACGGCTGCCCGCGATCGGATGCATCGTCGCGCGCCCGTCGTGGACGGTGACGAGCGCCTCGGGGCTCGATCCGACGACGGCGTAGGGGCCGCCGTCGGCGTCCTCGAGCGCGAGGAGGTAGAGGTAGGGTGAGGGGTTGAGCATGCGCAGCACGCGGTAGACCTCGAGCGGGTCGGCCGCAGTCTCCAGGTCGAAGCGCGCCGACAGGACGACCTGGAAGACGTCGCCGTCGACGATGTGGCGCTTCGAGCGCTCGACCATCGCGCGGAACGCGTCGGCGTCGACGCGCGCGGTCGGGGCCGGCTCCGCGTCCCGGTCGATCGCGGCGACCGAGCCGGGCTCGTCCCGGGCGAGGGCGGCCTCGAGCGCGTCGAGCCGGGACTGCGCGTCGAGCCACAGCGCATCCGCGTCGTCGACGCCGTCGTTCACGACGTTCGCGACGAGGTGGGCGGCGCCCGTGCGGTGGTCGAGCACGACGAGCGTCGCCGTGAGCGCCATCGCGATCGCGGGCACGTCGACGTCGCGCTCGGGCGCGTCGGGCAGGTGCTCGAGCTCGCGGACGGCCTCCCAGCCGATGTGCCCGATCATGCCGCTCGTGAGGCGCGGGAGCCCCTCGATGCGCGGCGTCGCCCAGCGGCGCAGCACGTGCTCGACGGTGTCGAGGCCGCTGCGCGGGGCGTCGTCGCCGAGCAGCCGCTCGGCGCTTAGCGCGCTCGAGCGCCACTCGACGCGGCCCCGGTCGGCCGTGAGGAGGCCGAAGGCCTCGACGCCGACGAACGAGTAGCGGTTCCAGACGCCCTGCTCGGCGGACTCGAGGAGGAACGAGCCGGGCCGGCCGGCGGCGACGCGGCGGTAGACGCCGACCGGGGTCTCGGCGTCGAGGAAGACCTCGCGCAGGACCGGCACGATGCGGTGGCCGGTGAGGAGCGCGTCGAACGCCTCGCGCGTCGTGGAGCCGGGCATCACGGCCGCGCCCCATCCTCGGGAGCGGCGAGGGGCACGGGCGTGAAGAAGCACGATCGCGCGCCGGTGTGGCACGCGGGCCCCGACTGGTCGACGCGGATGAGGAGCGCGTCGCCGTCGCAGTCGATCGCGATCGAGCGCGGCACCTGGATGTTGCCCGACGTGTCGCCCTTCCGCCAGTACTCCTGCCGGGACCGCGACCAGAACGTCACGCGGCCCTCGGTCGCGGTGCGGCGGAGCGCCTCGTCGTCCATGTAGCCGACCATGAGCACGTCGCCCGTCGCTTCGTCCTGGATGACGGCGGCGACGAGTCCGTCGGCGTCCTTCTTCAGCTCCGGCAGACCGGTCATCGCACCGTCACCCCCGCTTCGCGCATCGCGGCCTTGACCTCGCCGATCGTGCACTGGCCGCTGTGGAAGATGCTCGCGGCGAGCACGGCGTCGGCGCCCGCGGCGACGGCGGGCGCGAAGTCGGCCGGCTCCCCCGCGCCGCCCGAGGCGATGACGGGGCACGTGGCGACGGCGCGCACCGCGCGCGTGAGCTCGAGGTCGAAGCCGTCCTTCGTGCCGTCGGCGTCGATCGAGTTGACGAGCAGCTCGCCGACGCCGCGGCGCACGCCCTCGGCGGCCCACTCGAGCGCGTCGAGCCCGGCGCCGCGCGAGCCGCCGTGCGTCGTCACCTCGAAGCCCGAGGGCATCTCGGGC
The DNA here is from genome assembly GCF_000425105.1 of Agrococcus lahaulensis DSM 17612. GTDB lineage: Bacteria > Actinomycetota > Actinomycetes > Actinomycetales > Microbacteriaceae > Agrococcus > Agrococcus lahaulensis. The sequence goes on along the minus strand of NZ_AULD01000016.1, from coordinate 55,983 downwards.
GAGCGGCGCACGTCGAGCGAGAGCACGAGCACCTGCGAGCCGAAGTCGGCGACGATGCGGTCGATGAGCTCGGGGTCGCGGATCGCGGCGGAGTTGACCCCGACCTTGTCGGCGCCGTGCGCGAGCAGCCGCGCGACGTCGTCGCGGCTGCGCACGCCGCCGCCGACGGTGAGCGGGATGAAGACCTGCTCCGCGCAGCGCTCGACGACCTCGAGCATCGTGCCGGCGTCCTCGACGGTCGCCTTGACGTCGAGGAACGTCAGCTCGTCGGCGCCCTGCTCGGCGTAGCGGGCGGCGAGCTCGACCGGGTCGCCCTGGTCGGTGAGCCCCTGGAAGCGCACGCCCTTCACGACGCGGCCGTGGGCGACGTCGAGGCACGGGATGACGCGGGTGGCGAGCACGGCGGTCCTCCTAGATGCGGGCGGCGTGGATGTTGGTGACGATGATCGCGCGCGCGCCGACGTCGGCGAGGGCGTCCATGATCTGGTTCGTCTCGTCGCTGCGCACCATGACGCGCACGGCGACCCAGTCGGGATCGTGGAGCGGGCTCACGGTCGCGCTCTCGAAGCCGCTCGCGATGCCGATCGCCGCGTCGAGCCGCGAGCGCTCGATGTCGTAGTCGACGAGCACGAAGTCGCGCGCGACGATGACGCCGTCGAGGCGCCGCTTGAGGGTCGCGAGCCCCGGCTTGTCGGTGCCGTGCTCCCCCTCGTCGTTCGTGATGAGCACGGCCTCGCTCACGAGGATCGGCTCCCCGAAGACCTCGAGGCCCTGGGCCCGCAGGGTCGCACCCGTCTCGACGACGTCGGCGACCGCATCCGCCACCCCGAGCCGCACGGCCGACTCGACCGCTCCGTCGAGGCGCACGAGCTCGGCCGTGACGCCGTGCTGCGCGAGGTGCTGCTCGACGAGGCCCGTGTACGAGGACGCGACGCGCTGGCCCTCGAGGTCGCGCGCGTCGCCGAAGCGGCCGGCGGGGCCTGCGAAGCGGAACGTCGAGCGGGCGAAGCCGAGGCCCTCGATCTCGAGCGCGGGCGAGCCGGAGTCGAGCAGCAGGTCGCGGCCGGTGATGCCGACGTCGAGCGCGCCCGAGCCGACGTACGTCGCGATGTCGCGCGGGCGGAGGAAGAAGAACTCGACCTCGTTGCGGGCGTCGACGACGATGAGCTCCTTGCCGTCGCGGCGGCCGCGGTAGCCGGCCTCGTCGAGCATCTGGGCGGCCGTCTCGGCGAGCGAGCCCTTGTTGGGCACGGCGATCTTCAGCATGGGTTCCTTGCATCGTCTGACGGTCGGGGGACGGCGCGTCAGAGATGTCGGTACACGTCCTGCAGCGAGATGCCCTTCGCGAGCATGAGCACCTGGAGGTGGTACAGCAGCTGCGAGATCTCGATCGCCGCGTCCTCATCGCTCTCGTGCTCGGCGGCCATCCAGACCTCGGCGGCCTCCTCGACGATCTTCTTGCCGATCGTGTGGACGCCCGCGTCGACGGCCGCGACGGTGCCGGAGCCCGGTCGGCGCTCGGCGAGCGTCTGCTCGAGCTCGGCGTACAGCTCGTCGAAGGTCTTCACCCCTCCAGGCTACCGGCGTCGCGGAGCGCGGCGATGCGCGCGGCCACGTCGTCGTGCCCGTAGACGGCGGAACCCGCCACGAAGACGTCGGCGCCGGCCGCCGCGGCGATCGGCAGCGTGTCGGCCGTGATGCCGCCGTCGACCTGCAGCGCGAGCCCGATGCCCGCCTCGTCGGCGCGGCCGCGGAGCTCGACGAGCTTCGGCATCATGTCGGCCATGAACGACTGACCGCCGAAGCCCGGCTCGACGGTCATGACGAGCACCATGTCGAACTCGGTGAGGTGCTCGAGCACCGCGTCGACCGCGGTGCCGGGCTTGAGCGCGATCGCCGCGCGCGTGCCGCGCGCCCGCAGCTCGCGCGCGAGCGCGACGCCGTCGTTCGTCGCCTCGGCGTGGAAGGTCACCGACTCGACCCCCCGGATCGCGTACTGCGGCGCCCACGTGTCGGGGTCGTCGATCATGAGGTGCACGTCGATCGGCAGCTCGGTCACCTCGGCGATGCGCTCGACCATCGGCAACCCGAACGTGAGGTTGGGCACGAAGTGGGCGTCCATCACGTCGACGTGCACGCCGTCGGCGTCCCGGATGCGCTCGAGGTCGCGCTCGAGGTTGACGAAGTCCGCCGACAGGATGCTGGGGTGGATCCTGACCATGCCCGCCACCCTATCCGGCTCGCGAGCGGCTGGGCGGGCGCTCGGGAGCGCTACCGGGCCGTCGTGAGCAGCTGGATGAACATCGCGTCGGTGCCGTTGCGGTGCGGCCACAGCTGCACGGCGTCGCCGGTCTCGCCGAGCGCGATGCCGGGCGAGAGCTCGGCGACGACCGCGCGCGTCGGGACCGGCTCGAGGCCGAGGACGGATGCGCGCTCCACGACCGCGCGCGTCTCGGCGAGGTGGGGCGAGCACGTGACGTAGGCGACGAGCCCGCCGGGGCGCACGGCGCGCGCCGCCGCCTCGAGCAGCTCGACCTGCAGGGCCGCGAGCTCGGGCACGTCGGTCGGCTGCTTGCGCCAGCGCGCCTCGGGGCGGCGGCGCAGGGCCCCGAGGCCCGTGCACGGGGCGTCGAGGAGCACGCGGTCGAAGGCGCCCGCGGTGTCGCCGCGACCGTAGCGGCGGCCGTCGCCGACGACGACCTCGGGGCGCGGCTCGATGGCGCGCACGGCGTCGCGCACGAGCCTCGCGCGGTGCGGCGCGACCTCGTTCGCCTCGAGCCGCGCGCCGTGCACGGCGGCCTCGGCCGCGAGCAGCGCGGCCTTGCCGCCGGGCCCCGCGCACAGGTCGAGCCAGCGCTCCCCCGCCGAGACCGGCCGCGCGCGCGTGAGGGCGAGCGCCGCGAGCTGGCTGCCGGCGTCCTGCACGCGCCACGAGCCGTCGCCGACCTGCGGCACCCGCGCGGGGTCGCCGCCCGGCGCGACGCGGCCGAGCGGGCTGGCGGTCGGCGCGAGGTCCAGCTCGGTCGGGTCGGCGAGCCCGGGCAGCGCGACGAGCTGCACCGCGGGCGGATCGTTGTCGGCATGGAGGAGCGCCTCGAGCTCGCCGGCGGCGCCCTCGCGGTCGAGCGTGCGCCGCAGGGCGCGGAGCACCCACGCGGGGTGCGACGACTCGAGCGCGAGCCGCTCGTCGGCGCTGAGCCGCTCGGCGATGCGCGCGAGCCGCTGCTCCCACGGCTCCTCCGAGAGCCGGCGCAGCACCGCGTTCGCGAAGCCGAGCCGGCCCTTGTTGCGACGCCCCAGGAGCGCGACGGTCTCGTGCACGGCGGCGTGCGCCGGCACGCGCATGCGGCTGAGCTGGTGCGAGCCGATGCGGAGGGTCGCGCGCGTCTCGGGGTCGATCTCGTCGACGCGGCGACCGGCGGCATCGGCGATGAGCGCGTCGTGCTGGCCCTGCCAGCGGAGCGTGCCGTAGGCGAGCTCGGTCGCGAAACCCGCGTCGGCGGGGCTCAGCCCCGCCTCCCGGATGCGCGCGGGCAGCAGCAGGTTGGCGTAGGCGTCGTCGCGGTCGACCGCGAGCACGACGTCGCGCGCGACGAGCCGGGCGCTCATCGGCCGGCCCCCGCGGGCTCGAGCTCGAAGACGGCCGCGCCGCCGCGGCCCCGCAGCCAGTCGACGCCCGGCATGGGCCGCTTTCCCGCGGGCTGCACCTCGACGAGCTCGAGCGGCGCGCTGCCGGTGCCGACGACCGCCGAGCGCCCCGCGATCGCCGCGTGGCCGGGCGGCAGCGGCTCGGCGCCCGAGCGGGCGAGCGCGAGGAGCTTGACCCGCTGGCCGTCGACGGTGCCGTGCGCGCCCGGCTCGGGCGTCACCCCCCGCCAGCGGCTCAGCACGGCGGGCGCCGGGCTCGTCAGGTCGAGCGCGCCGTCGGCGAGCGAGAGCTTCGGCGCGAGCGTCGGGTCCCCGACCTGCTCGGTGAACGTCGCGGTGCCCGCCTCGATCTCGCGCACGGCCTCGGCGAGCTCGCCCGCGCCGAGCACCGCGAGCTCCGCGAGGAGCTCGCCCGCGGTCGCGCCCTCCGGGATGGGCGCCTCGCGCACGCGCACGAGCGGCCCGGCGTCGAGCTCGGCGACGAGCCGGAACACGCTCACGCCCGTGGTGCTGCGACCGTCGATGAGCGCTCGCTGCACCGGCGCGGCGCCGCGGTAGTCGGGCAGCACCGAGAAGTGCAGGTTGATCCAGCCGTGCCGCGGGAGCGACAGCAGCGGCTCGCGCACGAGCCCGCCGTAGGCGACGACCGCGGCGAGCTCGGGCTCGAGCGCGGCGATCCGCTCGGTCGCGACGGCGTCGAGCCGGTTCGCCTCGATGACGTCGAGGCCGAGCTCGGCCGCACGCGCCGCGACCGGCGTGGGCGTGAGCACCCGCTTGCGCCCGTGGGGCGAGGCGGCGCGCGTGACGACCGCGGCGACCTCGTGCTCGGCGGCGAGGGCCTCGAGGCTCGGCACGGCGACGGCGGGACTGCCGGCGAAGACGATGCGCATGGCTGCTTCCTGACTCGGGACGGCGCTACAGGCCGTCGAAGGGCTCGTGATCATCCAACCGGATGCGCAGCCTCGCGGGCGCGCCGGGCCGCGAGGGGCGGCGCGCGGCGGCGAGCACGCGCGCGCGCACGACGCTCGCGACGCGCGCCCCGTCGGCGTAGGCGAAGCGCGCGATCGCGCGCTCGAGCTGCTCGCCGGGGCGCGCGTCGGCGACCGGCCCGCCCGTGACCGGCACAGGGCCGAGCACGTCGAGGTGCTCGATGCCGCCCAGCGCCTCGAGCGCCTCGGCGACGGCGTCGGGGTGCCCGACGACGGATGCGGTGCGCACGGCGGGCGGGAACCGGAGCGCTCGGCGCTCGGCGAGCTCCGCCTTCGCGAACGGCACGGTCGTCGCTCCGGTGATGGCGGCGGCCGCAGGCCCCATGACGCCGGCGAGCACGACGCTCGCCCCGTCGGCGGCGAGCGCCCGAGCGGTCGCCCACTGCCGCACGGCCTCCTCGGCGACGCGGAGGCCCTCCCGCGCGAGGAGCGAGTCGCCGTCGAGCAGCAGCACCGCGCGGTAGCCGCCCTCGGCGATCGGCTCGGCGCCGCGCGTCGCGACGACGATGCGCGGCCGCGCGTCGACCTCGAGCCGCTCGTGCTCCCCGTCGGCGACGGCGACCGGGATCCCCGGCACAGCGCGCCCGAGCTCCTCGGCGATGCGGCTCGAGCCGCGGCCCACCTCGCGCAGCCGCGTGCCGCTGCACGTCGGGCACGACCACGCGGCCGCGAGCCGGCCGCAGAGCCGGCACGCCGGGGCCGAGCCGCGCGAGCGGACGCCGAGCGGGCCGCCGCACGCGCGGCAACGGGCGCGCGCGCCGCAGTCGCCGCAGCGCAGTCCCGGCGCGTGGCCGGGCCGGGCGACCTGCACGAGCACGGGTCCGTGCTGGAGCCCCTCGCGCGCGGCCGCGAACGCCGCGGCGGGCACGCGGCGGCCGTCGTCGGCGAGCGCGGCGGGCAGCACGCGCACGCGGTGCTCGCCCACGCGCTCGTGCTCGAGGAAGCCGACCTCGACGAGCCGCTCGGCGTCGGTCGAGCGCGCGTGCCCGGCGAGCACGAGCGCGGATCCCGATTGCGCCTGCCGCACGAGCGCGGCGTCGCGCGCGTGGACGCCGGGGGCGAGCGGCTCGGCGAGCAGCGGGTCGCCGTCCTCCCACACCGCGAGCAGCCCGAGCCGCTTCGCGGGAGCGTAGACCGCCGAGCGGGGGCCGATGATCGCGAGCGGCTCGTCATCGAGGCAGCGGAGGAACCCGCGGTAGCGCTCGGGGTTCTTCTGCCGCGCGTCGAGCTCGACGATGCGCTCCTCGCCGACGGCGGTGGCGAGCGCGAGCCGCAGCTGCCGCTGCTCGCGGTGATCGGGCACGACGAGGATCGCCTGCTCGCCGCGCTCGAGCGCCTGCCGGGCGAGCGCGGCGAGCGCGATCGCCCACCGCCCGATCCACGCGGTGCCGTCGCCGTCGGCGACCTCGGCGACGCCGCCCGCGCACTCGAGCGCGACGCGCCGTCGGCTCTCGACGAGACCGGGCAGCACGGCGGATGCGTCGGCGAGCGCGGGCAGGGGCGCCGGGGCGGGGCGGGCGGACCCCTCGCGCGCGAGCCACGCCTTCTCGACCCGCGCCTGGCGGCCCGGGATCGCGACGCGCAGCACGTCGGCCGCTCCACCGGCGGCGCGGTCGGCGACCGCGCGCGCGAGCGCCCACACCTCGGGCTGCAGCACCGGCACGGTCGAGACGACGTGCGCGACGTCGGCGACCTCGCCCTCCCAGTCGCGCGCATCCGTCACCTCGACGACGTAGCCCGACGCCTCGCGCTCGTTGCGGAGCGGCACGCGCACGCGCACGCCCGGCGCGACGCCCGCGAGGCCGGGGGGCACGCGGTACTCGAAGAGCCGGTCGAGCTGCGGCAGCCGCGAGTCGACGACGACCCGCGCGAAGGCGCGCGCGGGGCTCAAGGCCTCACAGCCCCGCGGCGGCGCGCAGCGCGTCGACGCGGTCGAGCCGCTCCCACGTGAACCCGGACAGCTCGCGCCCGAAGTGGCCGTACGCGGCGGTCTGGCGGTACTTCGGCTCGCGCAGCTCGAGGTCGCGCACGATCGCGCCCGGCCGCAGATCGAAGACGTCCTGGATCGCCGCGCCGATCGCGAGGTCGTCGATGACGCCCGTGCCGAACGACTCGACGTAGAGGCCGACGGGCTGCGCCATGCCGATCGCGTAGGCGGCCTGCACCTCGAGCCGCTTCGCGAGGCCCGCCGCGACGGCGTTCTTCGCGACCCACCGCAGGGCGTAGGCGGCGGAGCGGTCGACCTTCGACGGGTCCTTGCCGCTGAACGCGCCGCCGCCGTGCCGAGCGGCGCCGCCGTAGGTGTCGACGATGATCTTGCGGCCCGTGAGGCCAGCGTCGCCCTTCGGCCCGCCGGTGAGGAAGGAGCCGGAGGGGTTGACGATCGCGCGCATGCCGCTCGCGTCGAGGCCGAGCTCGCCCACGACGGGGTCGATCACGTGCTCGATGACGGCGTCGCGGATCTCGTCGTTCGTGACGCCCGGCGCGTGCTGCGTCGAGACGAGCACGGTGTCGACCGAGACGGGCGAGAAGCCGTCGTAGCCGATCGTCACCTGCGTCTTGCCGTCGGGGCGGAGGAAGGGGATCTCGGCCGAGCGCCGGGCGGCGGCGAGCCGCTCGGCGAGCCGGTGCGCGGCCCACGCGGTCGCCGGCATGAGGCTCGGCGTCTCGTCGGTCGCGAAGCCGAACATGATGCCCTGGTCGCCGGCGCCGTCGCGGTCGAGCGGGTCGACGGAGCCGCCGCGCGCCTCGACGGCGGTGTCGACGCCCGTCGCGATCTCGGGGCTCTGCTCGCCGATCGAGACGGTCACGCCGCACGAGTTGCCGTCGAACGAGACCTCGCTCGAGTCGTAGCCGATGTCGACGATGACCTTCCGCACGACCGAGGCGATGTCGACGTAGCCCGTCGTGCGCACCTCGCCCGCGACGTGCACGAGGCCCGTCGTCACGAGCGTCTCGACCGCGACGCGCGCCTCCGGGTCCTGCGCGAGCATCGCGTCGAGGATCGCGTCGGAGATCTGGTCGGAGATCTTGTCGGGGTGACCCTCGGTCACCGACTCCGACGTGAACAGCCGGAGGCTGCCCGCACTGGGGCTCACCGCACTGGGGCTCACTGGACTGGGGCTCACTGGTGCTCCTCACCTGCGCTCGCGAGGCGCTGCGCGACGCACTCGATGATCACCCGGGCCACTGACGCCTTCTGGCCCGACGCATCCGCCACGACGCCATCGGCGTCGAGCACGCGCACGCGCGTGTCGACGGCGCCGAAGCCCTCGTCGTGGCCGACGCGGTTGAGCACGAGCAGGTCGGCGCCCTTCCGCGCGAGCTTCGCGCGCCCACGCTCGACGAGGGCGTCGTCGTCGGCCTCGGTCTCGGCGCCGAAGCCGACGAGCAGGCCCTCGCGCGGCAGCCCAGCGAGCTCGGCGAGGATGTCGGGGTTGAGCTCGAGCTCGATCGTCGGCGCCTCGCCCCACGACTCCTTCGAGCGCTTCTCGTCGACGGCGCCGCGCACGCGGTAGTCGGCGACCGCCGCGGCCATCACGACGACGTCGGCGCTCGCGCGCTCGAGCATCGCCTCGCGCAGCTGCGCGGTCGTCTCGACCTCGACGAGCTCGACGCCGGAGGGGACGGGCACGTGGAGGTTGGCGCCGACGAGCGTGACGCTCGCGCCCGCCGCGCGCGCCGCGCTCGCGAGGGCGACGCCCATCGCGCCGCTCGAGCGGTTGCCGAGGAAGCGCACGGGGTCGATCGGCTCGCGCGTGCCGCCGGCCGAGACGACGACCGAGCGGCCGGCGAGCGCGCCGGAGTGGCGGCCGGCGGCCTCGAGCGCCGCCGCGACGACATCGGCGGGCTCGGCCATGCGGCCGAAGCCCTCGTCGGCGCCCGTGAGCGCACCGGCGACCGGCCCGACGATCGTCGCGCCGCGCTCGGCGAGCGCGCGCACGTTCGCCTGCACGGCCGGCTGCTCCCACATCTCGGTGTGCATCGCGGGCGCGATCACGAGCGGAGCGCGCGAGGCGAGGACGGTCGTGCCGAGCAGGTCGTCGGCGAGGCCGTGCGCGAGCTTCGCGAGCGTGTTCGCGGTCGCGGGCAGGATGACGATCAGGTCGGCCGACTGGCCGAGCGCGACGTGGCGCACGGCGGCGACGTCGTCGAAGACCTCGTCGGTGACGGGGTTGCGGCTGAGCGCCTCGAGCGTCGGGCGCCCGATGAAGCGCAGCGCCGACGCCGTCGGCACGACGTGCACGTCGTGCCCCGCCTTCACGAGCTCGCGGATGGCGAGCGCGGCCTTGTAGGCGGCGATGCCGCCGGAGATCCCGACGACGACGCGCATCAGCCCTGCGCGGTCTCGTCCTTGGTCAGGACGAGCTTGTCCTGGTGGATCTCGTGCAGCGCGACCGAGAGCGGCTTGTCCTCGACCGTGGCGTCGACGAGCGGGCCGACGTTGTCGAACATCGATCCCTCGTGGATGTCGGTGTAGTAGTCGTTGATCTGGCGCGCGCGCTTCGCGGCGAAGATCACGAGCTGGTACTTCGAGTCGACCTTCTCGAGCACCTCGTCGATCGGCGGGTTGATGATGCCCTGCGTGGCCATGCGTGCCTCCTGCGGCTGTGGTCGGTGTCGGATGCGCGGGATCGGCCCGCGGAGCTCGTGGCGCCAGTGGCGCAAGCGACCATCCTATCGCGCCGTTGCCGCGCGTGCTCGTCAGCCTGCCGGGGGGCGTGGATCCCTCTCAGCGGGCCGCTGCGGGCGCGCGCTGCGCGAGGCGCGGACGATCGACCACGCGATGAGCCCGAGCACCTGCGCGAGCAGCATGCCGACGACGACCGCCATGACGATCTGCACCGCGATCGACACACCGGTCGAGCCCAGCTCCGAGAGCAGCTCCCGCATCCTTCTCCCCCGCACGCAATCCGGCCGTGGCCGCAGCGCGCCCCGGGGTCTGGAGGGCACGGACTTCCCGAGGCTCACTCTGCGGGAGCCGGCGGGCCGGTGTCAAGCGACGGCGGTCAGCCGACGACCCGGTCGGCCGACGGCCGGTCGCCCGCGATGGAGAGCGACCGCGCGACGACGCGCTCGGCGACGTCTCGCAGGTTCAGGTTGTGGCCGCGCGCGTGCTGGCGCAGCATGCGGAAGGCCTCGTCCATGTCGACGCCGGCCGACTCGCCGAGGATCCCCTTCGCCTGCTCGATCACGATGCGGCTCTCGAGCGCGCGCTGCAGCTGCTCGGCGAGCACCGTGCTCTCACGCGTCGTCCGCTCCTGCACGATCGCGATCGTCGCGAGCGCGGCGAGCGCCTGCGCGACCGCGGCGTCGGCACCCTCGAGCTCGCCGACGCGCCGGCGGAAGAGCCCGAGGCTGCCGATCGCCTCGCCCCGCAGTCGCAGCGGCACGGCGTAGGCGGAGCCGTAGCCGCGCTGCGCTGCAGCGAGGCGGAAGTGCTCCCAATCGGCCCCGACCGCGCGCACGTCCGGCACCGAGATGACACTGCCCGTGCGGAACGAGTGGATGCACGGGCCGTCACCCGCGTTGAGCTGCATCACCTCGACGAAGTCGGCGCCCTCGCTCGTCGACGCGACGAGCTCGAGCTCGCCGTCGGCATCGACGAGCAGCAGGCCCGCCGCGTCGACCACGAGCAGCTCCACGCACTCGAGCACGATCGCGTGCAGGACCTCCACGACGTCGTAGTCGGTCGTCAGCACGTCGGCGAAGCGGATGAACGCAGCGCTCAGGGTCGCGTCGCGCTCGGCAACGCTCACGTCCGGGTCCTCCGCATGCGCGGAAGCCTACTGCCGCGGCGCGCCCTCCGCCTCCGCTGCGAGGATGCGCTCGACGACCTCGCGGGCCGCCTCTGCGACGTCGGAGTTGACGATCGTCGCGTCGAACTCGGGCTGGCTCGCAAGCTCGACCTTCGCGGTCTCGAGCCGCTTCGCCCGCTCCGCGGGCGTCTCGGTGCCCCGGCCGACGAGCCGGCGCACGAGCTCGTCCCACGACGGCGGCGCGAGGAAGAGCAGCACGGCGTCGGGGAACGACTCCCGCACCTGCCGCGCGCCCTGGAGGTCGATCTCGAGCAGCACCGACGAGCCCTCGTCGAGCGCCGCCTGCACGCTCGAGCGCGGCGTGCCGTAGCGCGAGAGGTTGTGCACCGTCGCCCACTCGAGGAACTCGCCGTCCTCGATCATGCGGTCGAAGTCGGCGTCGGAGACGAACGCGTAGTGCACGCCGTCGATCTCTCCCGGCCGCGGCGCCCTGGTCGTGGCGCTCACGGAGTGGCGGATCTGCGGGAAGTGCTCGCGCACGTACTGCGCGACGGTGCCCTTCCCGACCGCCGTCGGTCCCGCGAGCACGATGAGGCGGGGGCGGCGCGAGGGATCCACGCGGTCCAGCCAAGCGCGAACGCGCTCGCGCTGCAAACCGCCGAGCCCACCGAGCCGCTTGGAGGACGCGATCGCGAGCTCGCGCATGAGCGCCTCGACCCGCGCCGGCCCGAGCCCGCGCAGGCTGCCGAGGTACTCGGCGACGCGCAGCCGCCCCTGCGGGCTGCCCGGCTCCTGCCACGCGCGCTCGGCGACGTCGCGGGGACCGCGCTCACCGGTCGCGAGCGCGCGCTTGACCGCGGCTCGCGCGCGCCGCGCCTCGATCGCCGCCCGCCCGGCGGCACCGGGGTCGGGGATCGCCGGGCGGCTCACGGCAGCTCCCACCCGGCGGCGTCGATCGCGGCGGCGATCCCCGCCGGACCGGCCTGCAGGATGCTGCGGCTCGCGCTCGCGACCACGAGCGCATCGGCCGGGAAGAGGCGGTGCAGGTCGGCGAGCCGAGCGCCCTGCGCGCCGAAGCCCGGCGCGAGCACGGGCGTGGATGCGTCGGGCGAGAGCCCGTACGCGGCACGGTCGAGCGTCGCGCCGATCACGAGGCCGTGGCCGGCGCCCGTCGCGGCGTTGCGCGCCGCGACCTCGTCGGCGACCGCCGCCGCGACGGTGCGCCCGTCGTCGAGCCGCGCGCGCTGGATGCTCGCGCCCTCCGGGTTGGAGGTCGCGGCGAGCACGAACACGCCCTTGCCGCCGCGCTCGGCGGCCTCGAAGAGCCCGTCGAGCGCGCCGACGCCGAGATAGGGGCTCGCGGTGAGCGCGTCCGCCTCGAGCGGCGCGCCCGGCTCGAGCCACGCGGCCGCGTAGCCGAGCGTCGTCGAGCCGATGTCGCCGCGCTTCGCGTCCGCGATCGTCACGAGGCCCGCGGCGCGCGCGTCGGCGAGCACGCGCTCGAGCGCACCGAGCCCCGCGGGGCCGAGCGCCTCGAAGAGCGCCACTTGCGGCTTGACGACGCCCGCGCGCCCGGCCGCGGCCGCGACGACCGCGCGCCCGAAGCGCTCCGCGCCCGACGCATCCGCCCCGAGCCCCCACTGCGCGAGCAGCGCGGGGTGCGGGTCGATGCCGACGCACAGCGCGCCGCGCTCGGCGACCGCGGCGCGGAGGCGATCGAGGAAGGTCACGCCGACCGCCGCGCGTGGTACTCCTGCAGGCTCGTGACCTCGAACGGCTCGCGCGCCGCCTCGATCGCCGCGACCGCGGCACCGAGCTGCGCGACGGTCGTGAAGAGCGCCTTGTCGCCCGCGACCGTCGATGCCCGGATCTCGTAGCCGTCGGCGCGCGCGGTGCCGCCCGAGGGGGTGTTGACGATGATGTCGATCTCCCCCGCGTCGATGAGGTCGACGATCGACGGCTCGGCGCCGTCTCCCGCCGCCGCCTCGGAGTGCTTGCGCACGGTGCGCACGGCGATGCCGTTGCGGCCGAGCACCTCGGCGGTGCCGGTCGTCGCCACGAGGTCGAAGCCGAGCTGCTGCAGCCGGTGCATCGGCAGCACCGCCTGGCGCTTGTCGCGGTCGGAGAGCGAGACGAAGACGGTGCCGGAGGTCGGCAGCCCGCCGTAGGCGGCGGCCTGGCTCTTCGCGAACGCCGTCGGGAAGTCCCGGTCGATGCCCATCACCTCGCCCGTCGAGCGCATCTCGGGACCGAGCAGCGAGTCGACCATCCGGCCGTCGGCGGTGCGGAAGCGGCGGAACGGCAGCACGGCCTCCTTGACCGCGACCGGCGCGTCGGGGGGCAGCACGGTGCCGTCGCGCTCGGGCAGCAAGCCCTCGGCGCGGAGCTCGGCGATCGTCGCGCCCGCGAGCACGCGCGCGTTCGCCTTCGCGATCGGCGTGCCGAGCGCCTTCGCGACGAACGGCACCGTGCGGCTCGCGCGCGGGTTCGCCTCGATGACGTGGAGCACGCCCGCGCTGTACGCGAACTGCACGTTGATCGGCCCGCGCACGTCGAGGCCGGCGGCGATGCGGAGGGTCGCGCCGCGGATCTCCTCGAGCTGCGCACGGCCGAGCCCGACGGGCGGCAGCGTGCACGAGGAGTCGCCCGAGTGGATGCCGGCCTCCTCGATGTGCTCGAGGATGCCGCCGACGTAGAGCTCGTCGCCGTCGAAGATGGCGTCGACGTCGATCTCGATCGCGTCGTCGAGGAAGTGGTCGACGAGCAGCGGCGCCTGCGGGCCGACGATGCCGTGCGCCGCGATGCGCTCGAAGTAGCCGTGCAGGCCCGCCGTGTCGTAGACGATCTCCATGCCGCGGCCGCCGAGCACGAACGACGGGCGCACGAGCACGGGGTAGCCGATGCGCTCGGCGATCTCGATCGCCTCGGCCTCGGTCGTCGCGGTGCCGTTCCGGGGTGCGACGAGGCCCGCGCCGTCGAGGATCCGCTGGAACAGGCCGCGCTCCTCGGCCGCGTCGATCGCGTCGGGGGTCGTGCCGAGGATCGGCACGCCGGCCGCCTCGAGGCCGCGCGCGAGGCCGAGCGGCGTCTGCCCGCCGAGCTGCACGATGACGCCGACGAGCTCGCCCGCCGCCTGCTCGACGTGCACGATCTCGAGCACGTCCTCGAGCGTGAGCGGCTCGAAGTAGAGCCGGTCGCTCGTGTCGTAGTCGGTCGAGACCGTCTCGGGATTGCAGTTGACCATGATGGTCTCGAAGCCCGCGTCGGAGAGCGCGAACGACGCGTGCACGCACGAGTAGTCGAACTCGATGCCCTGCCCGATGCGGTTCGGGCCCGAGCCGAGGATGATGACCTTCCGGCGGTCGGAGGGCTCGACCTCCGTCTCGAGGTCGTAGCTCGAGTAGTGGTAGGGCGTCTCGGCCGGGAACTCCCCCGCGCACGTGTCGACGGTCTTGTAGACGGGGCGCACGCCGGCGGCCCAGCGCGCCTCGCGCACCTCGGCCTCGCCGATGCCGCGCAGCTGCGCGATCTGCGCGTCCGAGAAGCCGTGCTCCTTCGCGAGCCGCAGCCTGCCCTCGTCGAGGTCTCCGTCGCGGATGGCGTCGGCGACCTCGTTGATGAGCACGAGCTGGTCGAGGAACCACGGGTCGATGCCGGTCGCCTCGTGCGCCTGCTCGATCGTCGCGCCCGCGCGCAGCGCCTGCTGCAGGGTCACGATCCGGCCGTCGGTCGGCACGCTCGCCGCCTCGAGCAGCGCCGCCGCGTCGCCCGGCTCGCCCTCCCAGTGGAACGAGGAGCCGCGCTTCTCGAGCGACCGGAGGGCCTTCTGCAGGGCCTGCGCGTAGGTGCGCCCGATCGCCATGGCCTCGCCGACCGACTTCATGGTCGTCGTGAGGGTCGCATCCGCCGCCGGGAACTTCTCGAAGTTGAAGCGCGGCACCTTGACGACGACGTAGTCGAGCGCGGGCTCGAACGACGCGGGCGTCACCTTCGTGATGTCGTTCGGGATCTCGTCGAGGCGGTAGCCGAGCGCGAGCTTCGCCGCGATCTTCGCGATCGGGAAGCCCGTCGCCTTCGAGGCGAGCGCCGAGGAGCGCGAGACGCGCGGGTTCATCTCGATCACGATGATGCGGCCCGTCGCGGGGTCGACGGCGAACTGGATGTTGCAGCCGCCCGTGTCGACGCCGACGCGCCGGATGATGTCGATGCCGATGTCGCGCAGCCGCTGGAACTCGCGGTCGGTGAGCGTGAGGGCCGGGGCGACGGTGATCGAGTCGCCCGTGTGCACGCCGACGGCGTCGACGTTCTCGATCGAGCAGACGACGACCGTGTTGTCGGCCTGATCGCGCATGAGCTCGAGCTCGTACTCCTTCCACCCGAGGATCGACTCCTCGAGCAGCACCTCGCCGATCGTGGACGAGTGGATGCCGTCCCCGACGAAGCGGCGGAGCTCGGCCTCGTCGTGGGCGAAGCCCGAGCCGAGGCCGCCCATCGTGAACGACGGGCGCACGACGACCGGGTAGCCGTACTCCTCGGCGAACGCGATCGCGTCGTCGACCGAGCACGCGATCGCGCTCGAGGCGACGTCGGCGCCGGCCTCGAGCACGAGCTGCTTGAAGAGCTGCCGGTCCTCGCCGCGCTGGATCGCGTCGACCTTCGCGCCGATGAGCTCGACGCCGTGGCGCGCGAGGATGCCCTGCTCGTGCAGCGCGATCGCCGCGTTGAGGGCCGTCTGCCCGCCGAGCGTCGGCAGGATCGCGTCGGGGCGCTCCTTGACGATGATCGTCTCGATCACCTCGGGGGTGATCGGCTCAATGTAGGTCGCGTCGGCGAAGTCGGGGTCGGTCATGATCGTCGCCGGGTTGGAGTTGACGAGGATGACGCGCACGCCCTCCTCGCGCAGCACGCGGCACGCCTGGGTGCCGGAGTAGTCGAACTCGGCCGCCTGGCCGATGACGATCGGCCCGGAGCCGATGACGAGGACGGAGCGGATGTCGTCGCGCTTGGGCACTAGGCGTCCTTCTGGTCGGAGTCGGAGTCGTGGGAGGCGGCGGCGCGCACGTCGTCGGTCGCCGTGTCGGCGCCGGTCGGGCGCGCGCCGGCGCGGTGCGCGAGCACGAGCTCGCGGAAGCGGCTGAAGAGGTGGTGGGCGTCGTTGGGTCCCGCCGCGGCCTCGGGGTGGTACTGCACGCTGAAGGCAGGGATGTCGAGCGCCCGGAGACCCTCGACGACCTCGTCGTTGAGCGAGAAGTGGCTCACCTCGACGCGACCGAAGCCCGCGGGGCTCTCGAGCTGCTCGCGCAGCGGCGCGTCGACGGCGAAGCCGTGGTTTTGGCTCGTGATCTCCACCCGGCCGGTCGCGACGTCGAGCACGGGCTGGTTGATGCCGCGGTGGCCGAAGGGCAGCTTGTACGTGCCGAAGCCGAGCGCGCGGCCGAGCAGCTGGTTGCCGAAGCAGATGCCGAAGAACGGCAGGTCCTCGCGCAGCAGGCCCTGGAGCAGCTCGACCTGCGCGTCGCTCGCGGCGGGATCGCCCGGGCCGTTCGAGTAGAACGCCGCGATCGGCTCGTGCTCGAGCACCTGCTCGAGGCTCGCGCCCTGCGGCAGCACGACGAGGTCGAAGCCCTGCTGCTGCAGGTAGCGGAGCGTGGATGCCTTGACCCCGAGGTCGAGGACGGCGAGCGTGCCGATCGACTCGCCGATCGCGGGCAACCGGTACGCCTCCTCGGTCGACACGAGCTCCGCGAGGCTGCGGCCCGTCATCTCGGGGCTCTCGCGCACCGCCTCGAGCATCGCCTCGACGGACTCGAGCGCGTCGCCCGAGAAGACGCCGGCGCGCATCGCGCCCGCGTCGCGGAGGCGGCGCGTGACGGCGCGCGTGTCGACGCCGGCGATGCCGACGATGCCGTCCTCGGCGAGCTGCGCCTCGAGCGAGCCCTCGGCGCGCCAGCTCGAGACGACGCGGCTCGCGGCGCGCACGACGTAGCCTGCGGGCCACGCGCGTCGCGACTCGGCGTCCTCGGCGTTGACGCCGGTGTTGCCGATGTGCGGTGCGGTCTGCACGACGATCTGGCCGGCGTAGGAGGGGTCGGTGAGCGTCTCCTGGTAGCCGGTCATGCCGGTCGCGAAGACGGCCTCACCGAGCGCGCGGCCGGTCGCGCCGTAGGCGGTGCCGCGGTAGACGGTGCCGTCCTCGAGCACGAGGGCCGCGGGTGCGGGAGTGGTCATTGGGGTGCTCCTTCCCGGGCGAGGGCGCGCAGCGCCTCGAACGCCTCGGTGTCGTCGCCGATGATGCGGAGGTAGGTGTCGACGTCGGCGCCGAGCGAGTGGGCGATCACGATGATCCCCCCGGGCTCGACGACGCGGTCGATGGTCCAGGTGGCCCGCTCGACCGCGCGGATGCGGTCGGCGGGGATGCGCACCTCGCGCCGGTCGGCGACGAGCTGCACGCCGGTCGCGTCGATCGCGACCGTGGTGCGGCCGCGGAAGCCGAGGCCGTGGGCGAAGATGCGCTGGTAGGGATCGCCGGCGCGCGTCGTCGCGACGTAGAGCGCCTCGGCGACGAGGGTCGGCCGGGCGTCGATCCACGGCAGCGGCGGCTCGACGTCGCGCTGGCGTCGTCGGTGCGCGAGCACGCCGAGCACGGCGAGCAGCGCGATGAGCGCCACGACGCCCGCGCTCAGCAGCGCGAACGTCTCCTTCGTCATCGTCCGACCTCCTCGGTCACGATCTCCCCGGTCACGATCTCCCCGGCCGCGAGCGTGCGTCGGCCCCCGTGCCAGACGTGCAGCACGCGGCCGGGCAGCTCCCGGCCGAGGTAGGGCGAGTTGGCCGAGCGCCCCTTGAGGTGCCGCTCCTCGACGACGGCGCGCGCGGCGGGGTCGACGAGCACGACGTGCGCGGGCGAGCCGATCGCAAGCGGCGCGTCGTAGCCCGGCTCCCGGCCGATCTCGGCGGGCGCCGTCGACATCGCGCGCGCGACGCCGGCCCAGTCCATGAGCCCGGTCTCGACGCACGCCATCTGCACCACCTGCAGGGCCGTCTCGAGCCCGACCATGCCGAACGACGCATCCGCGAACGCCGCGAGCTTGGCCTCGGGCGCGTGCGGCGCGTGGTCGGTCGCGACGATGTCGATCGTGCCGTCGGCGAGCGCCTCGCGGAGCGCGCGCACGTCGGCGTCGGTGCGCAGCGGCGGGTTGACCTTGAAGCGCGCATCGTAGGAGCGCACGAGCTCCTCGGTGAGCAGCAGGTGGTGGGGCGCGACCTCGGCGGTGATCCGCGCACCGCGCGCCTTCGCCGCCCGCACGACCTCGACGGTCTCGGCGGTCGAGACGTGGCACACGTGCAGCCGTGCGCCGGCGAGCTCGGCGAGCATCGCGTCGCGCGCGACGATCGACGCCTCCGCGACCGCGGGCCAGCCGCCGAGCCCGAGCTCGGCCGAGAGCGGGCCCTCGTGCATGACGGCGCCGCGCGTGAGCGCCGGGTCCTGCGCGTGCTGCGCGACGACCGCGTCGAGCGCCGCTGCGTGCTCGAGCGCGCGCCGCATGAGCTCGGCGTCGTGCACGCAGTGCCCGTCGTCGCTGAAGACGGTGACGCGAGCGGCGCTGCGGGCGAGCATCGTCATGTCGGCGAGCCGCTCCCCCGCGAGGCCGACGGTGACGGCGCCGATGGGCCGCACGGTCGCGAGCCCGGCCTCGAGGCCGAGCCGGTGCACCTGCTCGACGACGGCGGGCGTGTCGGCGACGGGGTTCGTGTTCGCCATCGCGAAGACGCACGTGAAGCCGCCCGCGGCGGCGGCGCGCACGCCGCTCGCGACGGTCTCGGCCTGCTCGCCCCCGGGCTGCCGGAGGTGGGTGTGGAGGTCGACGAGGCCCGGGAGGGCCACGAGGCCGGATGCGTCGATCACCTCGGCGCGGTCACGGTCGATCGCGCTCGGGTCGACGAGCACGCCGTCCTCGATCGCGAGGTCGCGCGGCTCGCCGCCGAGCACGGCGGCGCCGGTGAGCAGGGTCGTCATCGGGCGCCTCCGGAGACTGAGGATGCGTGGTCTGGCGCCGGGTGGTCGGACGCGAGGAGCGCGTAGAGCACGGCCATGCGCACCGAGACGCCGGCGGTCACCTGCTCGAGGATCGCGGAGCGGTCGGAGTCGGCCGCGCGGCTCGAGAGCTCGAGGCCGCGGTTCATCGGGCCGGGGTGCAGCAGGTGAGCGTCGCCCAGCCGAGCGAGGCGCTCGTCGGTGAGCGACCAGCCGGTGATGTACTCCGCGGCGCTCGGCGCGACCTTCCCCGCCTGCCGCTCGAGCTGCACGCGCAGCAGCATCATCGCGTCCGGCCGCTCGTCGATGACGCGGTCGAGGCTCGGTTCGGCGCGCACGCCGAGCCGAGTGCCGTCGCTCGCGGCGGGCGGCAGCAGCGGCGGCGGGCCGACGAGCGTGACCTCGGCGCCGAGCGCCGGCAGCAGCAGCGCGTTCGAGCGGGCGACGCGCGAGTGGGCGATGTCGCCGACGATCGCGACGCGCACGCCGTCGAGCGCCTTGCCGCGCGCGGCGTCGCCGTGGATCCGGCGGCGGAGCGCGAAGGCGTCGAGGAGCGCTTGGGTGGGGTGCTCGTGCGTGCCGTCGCCGGCGTTCACGACGGGCCTGCCGATCCAGTCGGCGAGCAGCGCGGGAGCGCCGGAGGCGCCCGAGCGCACGACGACGCCGTCGACGCCCATCGCGGCGATCGTGAGGCCCGTGTCGCGCAGCGACTCGCCCTTCGAGACGCTCGAGCCCTTGCCCGACACGTTGATGACGTCGGCCGAGAGCCACTTTCCGGCGATCTCGAACGACGAGCGGGTGCGCGTCGAGTCCTCGAAGAAGAGGTTCACGACCGTGCGACCGCGCAGGGCCGGGAGCTTCTTGAGCTCGCGGTCCTGGATCTGGTGCATGTCCTCGGCGAGGTCGAGCAGGGCCACGGCCTCGTCGCGCGGCATCGAGGCGGTGAGGAGGTGCCTCATGCGGCGCCGTCCTCGATCGTCACGGCGTCGGCGCCGTCGACCTCCTCGAGCAGGATCCGGACGTGCTCGCTGCGCGCGCTCGGGAGGTTCTTGCCGACGAAGTCCGCGCGGATCGGCAGCTCGCGGTGGCCGCGGTCGACGAGCGCGGCGAGCCGCACGGCGCGCGGGCGGCCGAGGTCGGCGAGGGCGTCGAGGGCGGCGCGGATCGTGCGGCCCGAGTAGAGCACGTCGTCGACGAGCACGACGACGCGGTCGTCGACGCCCGCGGCGGGCACGCGCGTCGGGTGCGGCGCGCGCGTCGGGCGGCCCCGCAGGTCGTCGCGGTGCATCGTGACGTCGAGCGCGCCGACCCGGTCGGCGAAGCCGATGCCGGTGATGTCGGCGAGGCGGTCGGCGAGCCGCTGGGCGAGGTGCACGCCGCGGGTCGGGATGCCGAGCAGGACGAGGTCGTCGGCGCCGTGGTTCGCCTCGAGGATCTCGTGGGCGATGCGGGTGAGGGCCCGGCCGATCTCGTCGGGCCCGAGCACGGTGCGCGCACCTGCACGCTGAGTCACAGCGACTCCCTTCTCCGCCTCACGGGACGGGCTTCAAGGTTGTCTGATGACTCCACTCTACCGGGTCGGCCTACCCCGTCGGGTGCTCCGGCCTGAGCCCCAGCCCGATGAGCCTGCCCAAAGGGTGCCGCAGCGCCGGCGCGCGCTGCAGCACGCGCAGCGGCAGCGGCACGGGCACGGCGGCGCCGGGCTCCGCGACGCGCACGAGCACCGTCTCGAGCCGGCGCTGCACGGCTTGCACGACGCGGGCCGACGGCTCGCGCCGCCGCTGGATGCGGTGCAGCAGCGCCTCGCTCGGCCGGGCGGCCCGGAGCCCCGGCGCGAGCGTTCGCCGCGGCGACCGCGTCCTGGATCGCGAGGTTGATGCCGACGCCGCCCGCTGGCGACATCGCGTGCGCCGCGTCGCCGATCGCGAGCAGCCCGTCGCGGGAGGGCGAGGAAGCGATCGAGCAGCCCGAGCTCGTGCAGCACCTGCTGCGTCGAGGGGTGGACGGTGTCGCCGCGGAAGTCGCGCAGGAAGTCGCCGTGGCGCTCGAGCACGGCGGTGCGCACGCCCGCGCGCGAGAGCAGGAGGCCGAGCACGAGGCCCGCGGGCCCGCCGCCCACCACGATGCAGTCGTGCGTCCGCTCGGCCATGCGGCCATCATCCGCGCTCGCGCGCCCGTGCGCGCGCGGCGGCTCAGGCGCGCTGCGCCGCGATCCGGCCGAGCACGCCGTTGATGAACGCGCCGGAGCGGTCGGTCGAGAGCTCGTTCGCGAGGTGCACGGCCTCCGACACCACGACGCTCGCGGGCGCCGTCTCGTGCTCGAGCTCCCACGCACCGACCCGCAGGATCGCGAGGTCGGTGCGGGGCATCCGGTCGAGGGTCCAGTGCTCGCTCGACGAGGCGATGAGCTCGTCGAGGCCCTCGAGCTCGTCCGCGACGCCCGCGACGATCTCGCGCGCGAACGCGAACCACGGGTGCTTCGCCCAGCCGAGCCGAGCGGCGGTGTCGCGCAGCACGGCCTCCGGTGCCTCGTCCCGCGCCTGCGCGGAGTAGAGCACCTCGACGGCGTGCTTGCGCGCCTTGCGGCGCGAGGGGTAGGTCTCCTGACCGCTCACGTCAGTTGACGCGGCCGAGGTAGCTGCCGTCGCGCGTGTCGACCTTGATGCGCGTGCCCTGCTCGACGAAGAGCGGCACCTGGATCTCGGCGCCCGTCTCGACGGTCGCCGGCTTCGTGCCGGCACTCGAGCGGTCGCCCTGCAGGCCGGGCTCGGTGTACGTGATCTCGAGCACGACGGATGCGGGCAGCTCGACCTGGAGCGCCTCCCCCTCGTGCATCGAGATGGTCGCGGTGCCGTTCTCGAGCAGGTACTTCGAGGCGTCGCCGACGATGTCGGCGGGGATCGGCAGCTGCTCGTACGTGTCGTTGTCCATGAACACGAAGTCGGTGCCGTCGTTGTAGAGGAACTGGTAGTCGCGGCGGTCGACGGTCGCGAAGTCGATCTTCGTGCCGGCGTTGAAGGTCTTGTCGACGACCTTCTGGCTGCGCGCGTTGCGGAGCTTCGTGCGGACGAAGGCGCCGCCCTTGCCCGGCTTGACGTGCTGGAACTCGATGACGCTCCAGAGCTGGCCGTCGAGGTTGAGGACCGCGCCGTTCTTGATGTCGTTCGTGGTTGCCATGGGGTTCCGTTCCGTGGTGCGTGCTGGGACCCCCGCGGGGCCGACGAACGAGTCTAGCGGCCGACGATCGCAGCCGCGGCCAGGCGGTAGCCCTCGAGCCCGAAGCCGGCGATGACGCCCGTCGCGACGCCCGAGATCACCGAGGTGTGGCGGAAGGTCTCGCGCGCGTGCGGATTCGAGATGTGCACCTCGACGAGCGGCGCGACGCCCTGCAGCTGCGCGCACGCGTCCCGCAGCGCGTACGAGTAGTGCGTGAACGCCGCCGGGTTCAGGATCACGGGCGTGCGCGCATCCACCGCCTCGTGGATCCAGCGAACGAGCTCTGCCTCGTCGTCGGTCTGCCGCACGTCGGCCTCGACGCGCCGCTCGAGCGAGCCGGCCGCCTCGACGAGCGGGGCGATGTCGGCGATCGTCGCGGTGCCGTACACCTCGGGCTCGCGCGTGCCGAGCCGGCCGAGGTTGGGCCCGTTGAGGACGAGGATGCGCATGCCCCCATCCTGCCCGACCCGCGCCGCCCCGCGAGCGCGAGTGGCGCCTCCCGCAGGTGAGTGGCGCCTCCCGCAGGTGAGTGGCGCCTCCCGCAGGTCAGTGGCGCCTCCCGCAGGTCAGTGGCGCCTCCCGCAGGTCAGTGGCGCCTCCCGCAGGTCAGTGGCGCCTCCCGCGAGTCACTGGCGCCTCCGCGACCGCAGCGCCGTGGCTGGCATCGTCGCTGCGCTCGCACGCGAGCCGCCACTCACCCACCGACGCCGCCACTCACCCACCGACGTCGCCACTCACCCACCGGGGGCGCCACTCACCCACCGCGGGCGCCGCTCACGCGCGGGAGTGACCGTTCAGTCGGCGAGGGACTGGTAGGCCATGAACAGCAGGCTGTCGTCCGGGCCCTCGAGGATGCGGGGCTTCGCGACATCGTCGAGCACGACGAAGCGCAGCATCGAGCCGCGCGCCTTCTTGTCCTTGCGCATCGTGCCGAGCAGCGTCTGCCAGCGCCCGACGGGGTAGGTCGTCGGCAGCTCGAGCGACTGCAGGATCGCGCGGTGCCGGTCGACCACGGCCTCGGGGAGGCGGCCGGCGAGCCGCGAGAGCTCGGCGGCGAACACGAGCCCGATCGAGACGGCCGCGCCGTGGCGCCAGCGGTAGCGCTCGGTGTGCTCGATCGCGTGGCCGAGCGTGTGGCCGTAGTTGAGGAACTCGCGCTCCCCGCGCTCGCGGAAGTCGTTCGCGACGACGCGCGCCTTCACCTCGATCGAGCGCGCGACGACCTCCTCGAACTCCGGCGCCGTCGGGTCGGTCGCCGCGTCGAACGAGCCCTCGAGCAGCTCGAGGATGCGCGGGTCGGCGATGAAGCCGGCCTTCACGATCTCGGCGAAGCCCGTCAGGAGCTCGTTGCGCGGCAGCGAGTCGACGAGCTCGAGGTCGGCGACCACGACCGCGGGGTGGTGGAAGGCGCCGACGAGGTTCTTGCCCTGCTCGGTGTTGATGCCCGTCTTGCCGCCGACCGCGGCGTCGACGATGCCGAGCACGCTCGTGGGCGCCTGCAGCACGCGCACGCCGCGCAGCCACGTCGCGGCGACGAAGCCCGCGAGGTCGGTGACGGCGCCGCCGCCGAGGCCGAGCACCGCATCCGTCCTCGTGAACTCCGCCTGCCCCATGATCTGCCACAGGAACTGCGCGACCTCGATGCGCTTCGCCGCCTCGGCGTCCGGCACCTCGGCGAGCAGCACCTCGACGCCGTCGAGCTCGGCCTTCAGGTGGTCGGCGACGCGGCTCATCGCCGGCTGGTGCACGACGAGCAGGCGCTGCGCGTCGCCGAGCGAGGCGCGGAGGCGCTCGACGAGCACGCCGCGGCCGACGTGCACCTCGTAGGGGGCATCGGTCTCGACGCGGATCGTGGTCATGGGGTCTCCTTCGCGGTCACAGCTCGCGGTCGGCGAGCCAGGCCTGCAGCTCGTCGAGCAGGCGGGCCATCGGGGTCCTGGATGTGTCGAGGGTCACGTCGGCGAGGGAGCGGTAGAGCGGCTCGCGCTCCGCCGCGATGCGACGCCACGCGTCGATGCCGTCCGCGACGAGCGGCCGGGCGCCGCCCGCGAGACGGCGCTCGGCGGCGCGCTCGTCGACCGTCACGAGCACGACCGTCGCCGAGCGCAGCAGCTCGCGCGAGCCCTCGTCGAGCACCGCGCCGCCGCCGAGCGCCACGACCGTGCCCGGCACGAGCGCGCGCTGCACCGCCTCGGCCTCCCAGCGGCGGAAGGCGGGCTCGCCGTGCTCGGCGAAGATCTCGGGGATCGGCCCGTGCTCGAGCACCACGAGGCGGTCGGTGTCGGCGAAGGTGCGGCCGATGCGGCTCGCGAGCTTGCGGCCGAGCGAGGTCTTGCCGGCGGCCATCGGCCCGATGAGCGCGATCGGCGGCCGGTCGCTCGCCTCGTCGCCGGGTCGCGGTGCCGCACCCGACGGGGCCGCGCCGCCGGTCACGGCAGCGTGCGGAGGCGCTCGGGGATCGCGGCGACGTACGCCTCGAGGTTCCGCCGGGTCTCGGCGACCGAGTCGCCGCCGAACTTCTCGAGCATCGCGTCGGCGAGCACGAGCGCGACCATCGCCTCGGCGACGACGCCAGAGGCGGGCACGGCACACACGTCGCTGCGCTGGTGGTGCGCCTGGGCGGCCTCGCCCGTCGCGACGTCGACCGTGCGCAGCGCGCGCGGCACGGTCGCGATCGGCTTCATGCCCGCGCGCACCCGGAGCGGGTCGCCGGTCGTCATGCCGCCCTCGATGCCGCCCGCGCGGCCGGTCTCGCGACGCACGCCGTCGTCGCCGACGAGCAGCTCGTCGTGCGCGACGCTCCCCCGCCGCCGGGTGGTCTCGAAGCCGTCGCCGACCTCGACGCCCTTGATGGCCTGGATGCTCATGAGCGCCTGCGCGAGCCGGCCGTCGAGGCGGCGGTCCCAGTGCACGTAGGAGCCGAGGCCCGGCGGCAGGCCGTAGGCGAGCACCTCGACGATCCCGCCGAGCGTGTCGCCCGAGCGACGGGCGTCCTCGACCTCGGCGAGCATCGCGGCGCTCGTCGCGGGGTCGTTGCAGCGCAGCTCGTCGGCGTCGAGCCGGTCGACGTCGTCGGGCACCGGGAGCGGCGCGCCGTCGGGCACGCGCACGGGGCCGATCGAGAGCGTGTGGCTCACGAGCCGGACGCCGAGCTCGGCGAGGAGCGCGCGCGCGACGGCGCCGAGCGCGACGCGCGCGGCCGTCTCGCGGGCGCTCGCGCGCTCGAGCACGGGGCGCGCCTCGTCGAAGCCGTGCTTCTGCATGCCGACGAGGTCGGCGTGGCCGGGCCGGGGCCGCGTGAGCTTCGCGGCCCGGGCGCCCGTGAGCTCGCCCTCGAGCGGCGCGGCGCTCATGACCTCCTGCCACTTCGGCCACTCGGTGTTGCCGATGCGCAGCGCGACCGGGCCGCCCTGGCTGAGCCCGTGGCGCACGCCGCCCGAGATCGAGAGCTCGTCCTGCTCGAACTTCATGCGCGCGCCGCGGCCCGCGCCGAGCTTGCGGCGCTGCAGGTCGGCCTGGATCGCCTCCGCCGTCACGGGCACGCCCGCGGGCAGCCCTTCGAGGAGGGCGAGCAGTTCGGGGCCGTGGGATTCCCCGGCGGTGAGCCAGCGCAGCATGCTCACGATTCTTCCAGACCCGTCGCGGCCGCGAGCGCCGACCGCATCGCGGCCACGACGCGCTCCTCGTCGGGCAGCTGCGACGCGACGTCGCCCGCCGTGAAGATCCGCGCCTGCAGCACGGCTTGCCCCAGCAGCATCTCGCGGCCGTCGACGAGCGCGCCGGCGGGCACCGCGCCGCGGTAGCGAGACCCGCCCGCGCGCGCGTAGTCGGCATCGAGGAGCCTCGAGGGCGGATGCGCGAAGGCAGGCACGACGTCGGCCGCGGCGGGGAGGGTGGAGACGGCCGCGTCGACGGCGGGCAGCGGGTCGCCGAGCGGCTGCAGGGCGACCTCGACGCCGAGCCGCTCGCCGAGCGCGACGAGCTCGGCGCCCTTCGCCGGGCTGCGGAGCGCGACGGCGATGCTGCCGGCGCCGAGCTCGGCGAGCGCGACGAGCGCCGACGCCGCGGTCGCCCCCGCCCCGACGATCGCTCCGGTCGCGGCCGCCTCGAGCCCCGCGCCGGCGAAGGCGCGCACGATGCCGCCGACGTCGGTGTTCCAGCCTCGCGCGCGGGCGCCGAGCAGGAGCGTGTTCGCGGCGCCGGTCAGCCGCGCCCGCTCGTCGAGCGAGCTCGCCAGCAGCGCCGCCTCGCGCTTGAGCGGCGCGGTGACGGAGAGCCCGAGCCATGCCGCGTCGAGCACGTCGACGAAGCCCGCGAGCTCGCCGCCCCGCACCGGGCGGCGCTCGTAGCGCCAGTCGAGCCCGAGCTCCCGGGCGGCCGCGCCGTGCAGCACGGGCGAGAGCGAGTGCTCGATGGGCCAGCCGACGACCGCGAGCCGGCGGCTCGCGGCGAGCGCGCCGGCCGCCACGTCACCCGCCCCAGCCGGGGTTGTCGCGCAG
Source organism: Agrococcus lahaulensis DSM 17612 (assembly GCF_000425105.1). GTDB lineage: Bacteria > Actinomycetota > Actinomycetes > Actinomycetales > Microbacteriaceae > Agrococcus > Agrococcus lahaulensis. The sequence continues at coordinate 29,837 of NZ_AULD01000016.1, read as the reverse complement.
GAACTGCTGGAACTGCTGCACCGCGACGTTGTGCTCGGCGAGCGTCTCGGAGAAGACCGTCTCGCCCGTGTCGGGGTTCACCGTGACGAAGTAAAGCCAGTCGCCCTCGGTCGGCGAGAGCGCCGCCTGGATCGCGACGTCGCCGGGCGCGCCGATCGGCCCGACGGGCAGGCCCGGCCGCGCGTAGGTGTTGTAGGGGTTGTCGGCGTCCGCGCGCTCCTCGGCCGTCGTCGTGACGACGTGGAGGTTGCCGGTGCCATAGGCGACGGTCGCGTCGGACTGCAGGCGCATGCCGATGTCGAGCCGGTTCTGGAACACCCGGGCGACGCGCCCGAAGTCCTCCGGCAGCCGCGCCTCGCGCTGCACGAGCGACGCGAAGGTCAGCACGCGCTGGCGGTCGGCCTCCGCGACGCCGGCCGCGTCGAGCGCCTGCACCTGGCGCGCGATCATCGCCTCGAGCACGCCCTCGGCGGTGACGCCCTCGTCGAACGTGTAGGTCGCCGGGAAGAGCCAGCCCTCGAGCGTGACGGCATCGGCCGGCAGGTCGAAGCGCGCGAGGTCGCTCTCGAGCTGCAGGAACTCGGCCTGCGGGATGCCGAGGTCGCGCTCGAGCCGCTCGTACACCTGCGGGAGCGTGAAGCCCTCGGGCACCGTGACGCGCAGCTCGGCCTTGTTCGCCGGGTCGAGGATCGCGTCGAGCGCGCCCTGCGCCGACATCTCGAGCTGCACGCGGTAGGCGCCGGGGTGCAGCTGGATCGACGGGTCGGCGATGAGGATGTCGGTGAACGCCTCGGTGCTCGCGATCACGCCCTGCTCGTACAGGGTCTGGGCGACGGCGTAGCCGTTGTCGCCCGGCTGCACCTGCACGACGACCTCGCCCGTGCCGGGGCCGGCGAAGTCCTCGGGCCCGCTGAAGCGGTCGGCGAGCCGCGGGACGATGACCGCGGCCGCGACCGCGATGCCGATGACGGCGACGAGCGCGATGCTCCAGCCGATGATGCGGCGCCGCTTGCGCGCCTGCCGCGCGCGGGCTCGACGTCCTGCCATGTCAGTCCTCCGTGGCGGCAGCGCCGCCGTCGCCGAGCAGCTCGCCGGGCGCTCGCCCGGCCGATCGCTCGCTGTCGAGTGCGTGCTGCAGGATCACGACCGCTGCAGCCTGGTCGATGCTCGCGCGCTGCTGGCGCGACGAGCGGCCGGCGGCTCGCATGCCGGCGGATGCCGTGACGGTCGAGAGCCGCTCGTCGACGAGCCGCACCGGCATCGCCGTCGCGAGGGCCGCGGCGATGTCGCGCGCGTCCTGCGTGCTCGGGGTGTCGCCGCCCGAGAGCGAGATCGGGAGGCCGACGACGGCCTCGATCGCGCCGAGCTCGGCCGCGATCGCGGCGAGCCGCGCGACGACGTCGACGTCGGCGCGCTGGATCGTCTCGACGGGCGTCGCGAGGAGCCCGTCGGGATCGCAGCGGGCGACGCCGACGCGGGCGCGGCCCACGTCGACGCCGATCCGGATGCCCCGTCGCACGGTCGTCGCGCCGCTCAGCGGCCGAGCCCCTCGCGCACGGCCTCGAGCGCTCGCGGCATCGCGCTCGCGTCCTGCCCGCCGCCCTGGGCCATGTCGGGCTTGCCGCCGCCGCCGCCGCCGAGCACCGCGGCCGCCGCCTTCGCGAGCGGTCCGGCCGCGGCGCCGCCGCGGCGGGCCGCGTCGTTCGTCGCCACGACGATCGCGGGCTTGCCGTCGACGGCGCCGCCGATCGCGACGACCGCGGCCTCGGCGCCGAGGCGCTCCCGCACCTGGCCTGCGAGCGAGCGCAGGTCGTCCTGCGAGCCGACCGCGCCGAGGTCGACGGCGGCGAGCAGCACGTCGCCGACGCGCGTCGCGGCATCGGCGATCGGCTGCACGCGCGACGCGAGCTGCTTCGACTCGAACTCGGCGATGCGCTTCTCGGCCGCCTTGAGCGAGAGCACGAGCTCCTCGATGCGTCCGGGCAGCTGCTCGCGCGGGGTCTTGAGCATGCCGGTGAGCTCGCTCACGAGCGTGCGCTCCGCGACCAGCTGGCGGAACGCATCCGCCCCCACCGCCGCCTCGACGCGACGGCTCGTCGAGCCGACGCTCGCCTCGCTCGTGATCGAGATGAGGCCGATCTGGCTCGACGCGTCGACGTGCGTGCCGCCGCACAGCTCGCGGGACCACGGGCCGCCGATGTCGACCATGCGCACCGTGTCGCCGTACTTCTCGCCGAAGAGCGCCATCGCGCCGAGCGCCTTCGCCTCGTCGAGCGGCATGAGCCGCGTCTCGACGGGCAGGTCGTCGCGGATCGCCGAGTTGGCGATGCCCTCGAGCTCCTGCCGCATGTCGTGCGAGAGCGCGCTCGACCACGAGAAGTCGAGCCGCATGTAGCCGGCCTTGTTGTAGGACCCCGACTGCGCCGCGTCGGGGCCGAGCAGCTGGCGGAGCGCCGCGTGCACGACGTGGGTCGCGGAGTGCGCCTGGTTGGCGCCGCGCCGGTAGCGCTCGTCGACGACGGAGCGCGCGACGTCGCCGACGGCGATCTCGCCCGAGGTGACGCGCACCATGTGGCTCGTGAGGCCCGCGACCGGGCGCTGCACGTCGAGCACGTCGGCCTCGAAGCCCGCGCCGATGAGCCGGCCCTGGTCGCTGTCCTGGCCGCCCGCCTCGGCGTAGAGCGACGTCGCGGTCAGCACGACCTCGACCTCCTGGCCGACGCCCGCGGTCTGCGCCGACGCGCCGTCGGCGATGATGCCGATGACCTCGCCGTCGGCCTCGAGCTCGTCGTAGCCGAGGAACGCCGTCTCGCCCTTCGCGCGCAGGTCGGCGTAGACCGACAGGTCGGCGAGCTGCCGGCGGCGCGACTTCGCGTCGGCCTTCGCGCGCGTGCGCTGCTCGCTCATGAGCGTCTCGAAGGTCGAGCGGTCGACCTCGAGGCCCGCCTCCTCTGCGATCTCCATCGTCAGGTCGATCGGGAAGCCGTACGTGTCGTGCAGCAGGAAGGCGGTCTTGCCGGGCACGACGTGGCCCGCGTCGGAGCGGACGCCCTGGATCGCGAGGTCGAGCACGGTCGAGCCGGCCTCGAGGGTCTTGAGGAAGGTCTCCTCCTCGGCGATCGCCATCCGCTCGATGCGGCCGAACGACTGCTCGAGCTCGGGGTAGGCGGTCGACATCGCGTCGAAGCTCGCGCGGAAGAGGGTCGGGAAGGTCGCCTCGTGCACGCCGAGCAGGCGCATCGAGCGGATCGAGCGGCGCATGAGGCGGCGCAGGATGTAGCCGCGGCCGTCGTTGCCGGGCGTGACGCCGTCGCCCATGAGCATGAGCGACGAGCGCACGTGGTCGGCGACCACGCGCATCCGCACGTCGTCCTCGGCGTCGGCGCCGTAGCGGCGGCCCGAGAGCTCGCTCGCGAGGTCGAGCACGGGCCGCACCTGATCGATCTCGTACATGTTCTGCACGCCCTGCTTGAGGAAGGCGACGCGCTCGAGGCCCATACCGGTGTCGATGTTCTTGCGCGGCAGCTCGCGCACGATCGTGAACTCGGTCTTCGAGCGCACGTCGGCGATCTCGTCCTGCATGAAGACGAGGTTCCAGATCTCGACGTAGCGGTCGCTGCCGGTCGCGGGCCCGCCGTCGGGGCCGTGCTCGGGGCCGAGGTCGAAGAAGATCTCGGAGTCGGGGCCTGCGGGGCCCGGCTGCCCGGTCATCCAGTAGTTGTCCTCGAGGCCGAGGCGCTGGATGCGCGCGGGGTCGACGTCGGTCGACTCGATCCAGAGCCGCTCCGCCTCGTCGTCGGTCTCGAAGACCGTGACCCACAGGTCGTCGGGGCTGAAGCCGTAGCCGCCGTCGGCCTCGGAGCCGGTCAGCAGCTCCCACGCCCAGACGATCGCCTCGCGCTTGAAGTAGTCGCCGAACGACCAGTTGCCGGCCATCTGGAAGAAGGTGCCGTGCCGCGGCGTGCGGCCGACCTCCTCGATGTCGTTCGTGCGGATGCACTTCTGCACGTCCGCGACGCGCGGCCACGGCGCGGGCACGCGGCCCGAGAGGTAGGGGATGAACGGCACCATGCCGGCGATCGTGAACATGATCGCCGGGTCGTCGCTCACGAGCGGCGCCGACGGCACGATCTGGTGGTCGCGGCGCTCGAAGTGCTCCAGGAAGCGGCGGTGGATCTCTGCGGTCTGCATTCGGTCAGGTCTCTCCGGCCCCAGCGGGGCATGACGAGCCCGGGCGCGGCGCGCCCGGGCTCGGATCGGGTGCGGTCACTCGCCTCGCAGCTCGCGGTCGCGAGCCTGGTAGCCGTCCTTGACGGCATCCGTGAACTCGCGGCTGCGGGCGTCGACGCTGTCGAGGAACGCCTTGCCCTTCTCGGTCTCCTCGATGCGGCGCGCGGCGAAGACGCCGATGACGACGCCGATGGCCAGGAACAGGAGCTTCTTCACAGCGGGTCCCCCTCGGGTGTCTGGGTGCGCCCGACGCCGGTCGCGGCCGGGGCGCAGTCAGTCTAACGACGAGAGGGGCCGCCTTCCGGCGACCCCTCTCGATGCATCGCTCGGATCAGCGAGCGGCGTAGTACTCGACGACGAGCTGGACCTCGGCCACGACGGGGACCTCGGCGCGCGCCGGGCGGCGCACGAGGCGCGCCTGCAGGCGGTCGAGCTGCACGTCGAGGTACGGCGGCACCGGGGGCAGCACGCCGGCGTGACCGCCGGCCGCGGCGACCTGGAAGGGCTCCATGCCCTCGCTGCGCTCGTGCACGTGGATGAGCTGGCCCGGCTTCACGCGGAACGACGGGCGGTCGACGCGCTGGCCGTCGACCATGATGTGGCGGTGCACGACGAGCTGGCGGGCCTGTGCGATGGTGCGGGCGAAGCCGGCGCGCAGCACGAGCGCGTCGAGGCGCATCTCGAGCAGCTCGACGAGGTTCTCACCCGTCAGGCCGGCCTGGCGGCGCGCCTCGTTGAACGTCGTGCGCAGCTGCGCCTCGCGGATGCCGTACTGGGCGCGCAGGCGCTGCTTCTCGCGGAGGCGGACGGCGTAGTCGCTGTCGGCCTTGCGCTTGGTGCGGCCGTGCTGGCCGGGGCCGTAGGGGCGCTTCTCGAGGTAGCGCGCGGCCTTGGGGGTGAGGGCGACGCCGAGGGCGCGCGAGAGGCGCACCTTCGAACGGGTACGGGACTTCGTGGACATGACTTCCTTCGCTGATTCGCTGCCGCGCGAGCGGCTGTCGCGGCCGAGTGCCGAGACCTAAGGAGGGTTGCGGGTCCGGATGCGTCGGCATGGCTGCCGTTGGACCGTCGACCAGGCTACCAGATCAGCGCTCGCCGGCGAGGATCCGCCGGATGCGCTCGAGCCGAGCGGCGACGTCGCGCTCGAACCCGTGCGCGCCGGGCTCGTAGTAGCGGCGCCCCACGAGCGGGTCGGGCAGGTGCTGCTGCGTCGCGACGCCGTGCGGCGCGTCGTGCGCGTAGCGGTAGCCCTTGCCGTGCCCGAGGCGCTTCGCGCCGGGGTAGTGCGCGTCGCGGAGGTGCGTGGGCACCCGGCCGAAGTCGCCGCGGCGCACGTCGGCGATCGCGCGGTCGATGCCGAGGTAGGAGCGGTTCGACTTCGGGGCGGTCGCGAGGTACACGACGGCCTCGGCGAGCGGGATGCGGCCCTCGGGCATGCCGATGAGCTGCACGGCCTGCGCGGCGGCGGTCGCGATGACGAGCCCCTGCGGGTCGGCCATCCCGATGTCCTCGCTCGCGAGCACGATGATGCGGCGGGCGATGAAGCGGGGGTCCTCCCCCGCCTCGATCATGCGCGCGAGGTAGTGGAGCGCCGCGTCGGGGTCGGAGCCGCGCACCGACTTGATGAACGCGGAGATGACGTCGTAGTGCTCGTCGCCCTGCCGGTCGTAGCGCAGCAGCGCCCGGTCGACCGCGCTCGCGAGCGCTTCGGCCGTCACGGTGACCGGCGCATCCGCTTCCGCTCCGGCCGGCTCGTCCCCGGCCGGATCTTCTCCGGCCGACTCGCCGCTGGCCGCCTCGAGCGCGTGCGCGCCCGCGGCCTCGAGCGCCGTGAGCGCGCGCCGGGCGTCGCCCGAGGAGAGCCGCACGAGCTGGGCGCGCGCGTCGTCGTCGAGCGCGATGCGCCCGCCGAAGCCGCGGGGGTCGGCGATCGCCCGCTCGACGAGCATGACGATGTCGTCGTCGTCGAGCGGCTCGAGCGTCAGCAGCAGCGAGCGCGACAGGAGCGGGCTGATGACGCTGAACGAGGGGTTCTCGGTCGTCGCCGCGATGAGCGTCACCCAGCCCTGCTCGACGCCGGGCAGCAGCGCGTCCTGCTGCGCCTTCGTGAACCGGTGGATCTCGTCGAGGAAGAGCACCGTCGAGCGCTGGTAGAGGTCGCGGTCGGTCAGCGCCGCCTCCATCACCTGCCGCACGTCCTTCACGCCGGCCGTCACCGCGCTCAGCTCGACGAACCGGCGGTCGGAGGAGTGCGCGATGGACTGCGCGAGCGTCGTCTTGCCGGTCCCGGGCGGCCCCCACAGGATGACGCTCTGCCCGCTCGCGGCGCCGCCGGTCTGGCTCGACGCGGCGAGGCGACGCAGCGGCGAGCCGGGGCCCAGCAGGTGCCGCTGGCCGACCACCTCGTCGAGGCTCGTCGGGCGCATCCGCACCGCGAGCGGCGCCGTCGTCCCCATGGCCATGGATCCAGCCTAGGCGCGGCCGCCCACACGGGCCCGCCGCGCCGAGCTCGGTCCCGCCCACGCGGTAGCCTGAACGCCGCATCGCGCGGGCGCGCGGAGCGAGAGGAGAGCCGAGTGGTCACGAAGCAGGAGCAGGAGCGCCGGGTGCGCGACTACCGCGCGCGGCAGGCGGTGCACGAGCGCCGCAAGCGCCGGCAGCGCCGCGACTCCCTCATCGGCGGCGGCCTCGCGCTCGTCGTGCTCCTCGGCGGCACCGCGCTCATCGCGCTCCAGCAGCCGGGCGATGCGGCCGACCCCGCCGACACGGCGGCGCCGGCGGCGAGCGAGAGCGCCGGCGAGTCGCTCGTGCCCGACCCCTCGCTCGCCGAGGGCCGCTCGTGGACCGGGACCATGACGCTGAACGGCGTCGAGCTCGGCGTCGAGCTCGACGGCGCAGCGGCGCCGCAAGCGGTCTCGGCCGTGCTCTTCGACACGCAGCGCGACTACTACGACGGCTCGACGTGCCATCGCCTGACGACGAGCGAGGGCTTCTCGGTGCTGCAGTGCGGCTCGATCGACGGGCAGGGCGGCGGCGACCCGTCGTTCATGTACGGGCCGATCGAGAACGCTCCCGCCGACGACCTGTACGCCGAGGGCACGATCGCCATGGCGCGCCAGAGCGGCAACGCCGAGTCGAACGGCCACCAGTTCTTCATCGTCTACGGCGACACGACGATCCCCTCCGACAGCGCCGGCGGCTACTCCGTCATCGGCCGCGTCACCTCGGGGCTCGATGCCCTGCGCGAGCAGGTCATCGCGAAGGGCACGCAGGGCGGCGTGCCCGACGGCCCGCCGGCCGAGCCCGTCACGATCGACGACTTCACGCTCGAGTAGCCCGCGCCGCGCATCGCGGTACGCTCGATGCGCCCCTCCCCTCGTCTGAGAGATCCCGTCATGACCGACTCCACCCAGCCCACCGACTCCGCCCCGGCGGAGGAGACCGCCCTCGCCGACGAGAGCGCCGTCGCGGAGCAGCCGACCGCTGCCCCGGAGCCGCTCGACGACGCGCAGCCCGAGGGCGAGGCGAGCGCCGCCGAGATGGCCGCGGCCGCCGACGCCGCGACCGGGATCCCGGTCGAGCAGGCCGTCGCCGAGCTCTCGGCCGACGAGGCGCCGGTCGAGGCCGCGTCCGCCGACGAGGCACCCGCGGTCGATGCCGACGAGGCCCCGGCCGACCAGCCTGCCGCCGCCGAAGCGGGCGCCGAGCCCGCGGCGAGCGACGCCGACGCGACCGCGGCCGAGCCCGCGATGGGTGAGCCCGTCATCGAGCGCGGCCTCGGCCGCGTCGACGCGACCGGCACCGTCGCGGTGCAGGAGGGCGAGCGCTGGCGCGTCGTCGGCCAGTTCCCCGACGTCGAGGCCGAGGAGGCGCTCGCGTACTTCGAGCGCAAGTTCGCCGACCTCGAGGGCCAGGTGCGCCTGCTCGAGCAGCGCATCCGCGGCGGGGCGAGCGCGCGCGACGTCGCGAAGGCCGCCTCGCACCTCTACAGCACGGTGCAGGACGCGAGCGCCGTCGGCGACATCCCCTCGCTCCTCACGCGGCTCGACGCCTTGCGCGGCGAGCTCGGCGAGCTCGAGGCGCAGCAGCAGGCCGCGAGCCGCGCCGAGGTCGAGGCCGCGCTCGCCGAGCGCACGAAGGTCGTCGAATCGATCGAGCAGCTCGCGAGCGGCGACCTCGCCAACGTGCAGTGGAAGCAGACGATGCAGAAGGTCGACGCGCTCTTCGCCGACTGGCAGCGGCTGCAGAAGGACGGCCCGCGGCTGTCGAAGAGCCAGGCGGATGCGCTCTGGAAGCGCTTCCGCGACGCTCGCGCGACGCTCGAGTCGGCGCGCCGCAAGTTCTTCGCCGAGCTCGACGCCTCCCACAAGGACGTGCGCGCCCGCAAGCAGGCGCTCGTCGAGCAGGCGCAGGCGCTCGCGTCGAAGGGCTCGGACGGCATCCCCGCCTACCGCGCGCTCCTCGACCAGTGGAAGGCCGCCGGCCGCGCGGGCCGCAAGGTCGACGACGCGCTGTGGGCTCAGTTCAAGGAGGCCGGCGACGTGCTCTTCGCGGCCAAGGCCGAGCAGGCGACGATCGACGACGAGCAGTACGCCGGCAACCTCGCCGCGAAGCGGGCCCTGCTCGACGAGGCCGCCCCGATCCTCGAGATGCAGGATCGCGCGAAGGCCCGCGAGGCGCTGCTCGGCATCCAGCGCCGCTGGGACGAGATCGGCCGCGTGCCGCGCGAGGCGCTCCGCGAGGTCGAGGACCGCATGCGGAAGATCGAGACGCACGTGCGCGAGCTCGATGAGCGGCACTGGAAGGCGTCGAACCCGGAGCGGAAGGCGCGCTCCGAGGGCCTCGCGGGGCAGCTCGAGGAGGCGATCGAGAAGCTCGAGGCCGAGATCGCCGAGACGACCGACGCGTCGAAGAAGGCCGAGCTCGAGGCCGAGCTGCAGACGAAGCGCTCGTGGCTCGAGGTCGTCGCCGCCGCCGGCTGACCTGACGACTCGAGGGCCGGGATCGCGAGATCCCGGCCCTCCGTCGTCGGCCGCGACGTACGGGCTCAGCCCTGCCCGAAGGCCGCGTCGAAGCGCGCCGCCGAGGGGTCGAGGTCGAAGCGCCGCAGCGACGCGAGCGCCTCGGGCGCGCCCTGCAGGCGATCCATGCCCGCGTCCTCCCACTCGATCGAGATCGGCCCGTCGTAGCCGATCGCGGTGAGCGTGCGGAACGCGTCGCCCCACGGCACGTCGCCGCGCCCCGCCGACACGAAGTCCCAGCCGCGCCGCGGGTGCCCCCACGGGAGGTGCGACGAGAGGATGCCGTTCCGCCCGTCGCCCATCCGCATCCTCGTGTCCTTGCAGTCGACGTGGTAGATGCGGTCGGCGAAGTCAGAGAGGAACGACACCGGGTCGATCCCCTGCCACAGCATGTGGCTCGGGTCCCAGTTGAGGCCGAAGGATGCGCGGTGCCCGATGGCCTCGAGCGCGCGCACCGTCGACCAGTGGTCGTAGGCGATCTCGCTCGGGTGCACCTCGTGGGCGAAGCGCACGCCGCACTCCTCGAAGACGTCGAGGATGGGGTGCCAGCGCTCGGCGAAGTCCTCGTAGCCGCGCTCGAAGACGGTGTCGGGCACGGGCGGGAACTGCGCGACGTACTGCCAGATCGACGAGCCGGTGAAGCCGACGACGGTCTGCACGCCGAGCGCGCGCGCCATCCGCGCGGTGTCCATGAGCTCGGCGGCGGCGCGCTGCCGCACGCCCTCCGGGTCGCCGTCGCCCCACACGCGCGGCCGAACGATCGCCTCGTGGCGGAAGTCGATCGGGTCGTCGCACACCGCTTGGCCGTGCAGGTGGTTCGAGATCGCCCAGACGCCGAGCCCGTTGCGCTCGAGGATCTCGCGGCGCCCGGCGACGTAGTCGGCATCGTCCCAGCGGGAGGCGTCGAGGTGGTCGCCCCAGCAGGCGATCTCGAGCCCGTCGAAGCCCCACGAGCCCGCGAGCCGCGCGACCTCCTCGAACGGCAGGTCGGCCCACTGGCTGGTGAACAGGGTGAAGGGTCGCGTCATCGCGTCGTCTCCGCTCGGTCGTCGTGGCCCTGGTCGGTCTCGCTCAGGTCGATCCTGGCACCGCCCGCCGCGTCGCTGCGCGCGACGGCGTCGAGCACGCGCTGCACCGCGAGGCCGTCGGCGAACGACGGCTCGGGCGGCGTGCCGGCGGCGATCGCGCGCAGCAGGTCGGCCGCTTGCGCGGTGAAGGTGCTGTCCCAGCCCAGCACGTGCCCGGGCGGCCACCACCCCTCGAGCAGCGGGTGGTGCGCCTCCGTCACGAGCACGCGCGCGGGCCAGCCGCCGCGGCCCGAGGTGACCGTGAGCTCGTTGAGCCGCTCGAGGTCGAACGCGATCGCGCCGTCGGTGCCGTGCACCTCGAGCTCGAGCGCGTTCTTCCTGCCCGCTGCGACGCGCGAGACCTCGAGCGACGCGGTCGCGCCGCGGGCGAGGTCGAGCAGCGCCCAGGCGGCGTCGTCGACGCTCACGCGGCGGGCGGCTCGCGGGAGCGGGCGAGGAGCTGCTCGCGGGCATCAGCGAGGTCGTCTACCGGCGATCGCTCCCGCTCGCGACCGAGCACCTGCGCATCGCGGCGAGCACGACGCAGGCGGATGCGGCGGTGCGGGGAGCGGTCGCGCTCGCGATCGAGCACGCCCTCTCCCCCGAGGTGCTCGACGCCGAGACCCGCGCGATGGCGTGAGCGCTCAGCCGGTCGTGATGCGGTAGACGTCGTAGACGCCGTCGATGCGGCGCACGGCGTTCAGCACGCTGTCGAGGTGCGTCACGTCGCCCATCTCGAACGCGAAGCGGCTGATCGCGAGGGCGTCGCTGCCGGTGTGCACGCTCGCCGAGAGGATGTTGACGTGGTGCTCGCTCAGCACGCGCGTGATGTCGCTCAGCAGCCCGGAGCGGTCGAGCGCCTCCACCTGGATGTTGACGAGGAAGAGGCCCTTCGACGTGGGAGCCCACTCGACCTCGATCATGCGCTCCGGCTCCTGCAGCAGCCCCTGCACGTTCGGGCATGAGCGCTGGTGCACGCTCACGCCCTGGCCGCGCGTGACGAAGCCGACGATGTCGTCTCCCGGCACGGGCGCGCAGCACTTCGAGAGCTTCACGAGGATGTCGTCGGCGCCGCGCACGAGCACGCCCGAGGCGCTCGACGCCGGCCGGGGCGCGCGCGTCGGGATCATCGGGATCGGCTGGTCGTCCTCGTCGGCCGACTCCTCCGCCCGCACCGCCGCGACGACCTTCTCGAGCACCGATTGCGTCGAGACCTGGCCCTCGCCGACGGCCGCGTAGAGCCCCGTGACGTCGTCGTACTTGAGCTGCGCGGCCACCTGGGCGAACGCATCCCGCCCCATGAGCTTCTGCAGCGGCAGGTCGTGGCGGCGCATCGCCTTCGCGATCGCCTCCTTGCCGACCTCGACCGCCTCGTCGCGCCGCTCGCGCTGGAACCACTGGCGGATCTTGCTGCGCGCGCGCTGCGAGGTCACGAAGCCCTGCCAGTCCTGGCTCGGCCCCGCGTCGGGGCTCTTCGACGTGAGCACCTCGACGACGTCGCCGGTCGCGAGCTTCGTGTCGAGCGGCACGAGCCGGCCGTTGACCTTCGCGCCCATCGTGCGGTGGCCGACCTCGGTGTGCACGGCGTAGGCGAAATCGACGGGCGTCGCGCCCGCGGGCAGCCCGATGACCTTCCCCTTGGGCGTGAAGACGTAGAGCTCCTTCGCGCCGATCTCGAAGCGCAGCGACTCGAGGAACTCGCCGGGGTCGGTCGTCTCCTCCTGCCAGTCGTTGATGTGCTGCAGCCACGCCATGTCGGTCGGCGACATCGCGCCGCCGCCCTGCTTGTACTTCCAGTGCGCCGCGACGCCGTACTCGGCGCGGCGGTGCATCTCCTCGGTGCGGATCTGGATCTCGACGTGGTGGCCGCGCGGGCCGATGACGGTCGTGTGGAGCGATTGGTAGAGGTTGAACTTCGGGGTGGCGATGTAGTCCTTGAGGCGCCCCGGCATGGGCTGCCAGCGGGCGTGGATCGCCCCGAGCACGGCGTAGCAGTCGCGCACGGTCGGCACGATGACGCGCACGCCGACGAGGTCGTAGATGTCGGCGAAGTCGTGGCCGCGCAGCCGCATCTTGTTGTAGATCGAGTAGTACTGCTTCGGCCGGCCCGCGATGCGGCCGCGGATCCGCTGCGCCCGCATGTCCTCCGTGAGGCCCGCGACGACCTCGTCGAGGTAGCGCTCGCGCTCGGGGGCGCGGGCCTCGACGAGGTTCTTGATCTCGAGGTAGACCTTCGGCTGCAGCACCGCGAACGAGAGGTCCTCGAGCTCGACCTTGATCGTCTGGATGCCGAGCCGGTGCGCGAGCGGCGCGTAGATCTCGATCGTCTCGCGCGCCTTGCGCTGCGCCGACTCGTCCGAGACGAAGCCCCACGTGCGCGCGTTGTGGAGGCGGTCGGCGAGCTTGATGACGAGCACGCGGATGTCCTTCGACATCGCGACGACCATCTTGCGCACGGTCTCCGCCTGGGCGGATTCGCCGTACTTGAGCTTGTCGAGCTTCGTGACCCCGTCGACGAGCATCGCGATCTCGTCGCCGAAGTCCGCGCGGCACTGCTCGAGGGTGTAGCTCGTGTCCTCGACCGTGTCGTGCAGCAGCGCCGCCGCGACCGTGATCGCGCCGATGCCGAGGTCGGCGAGGATCTGCGCGACGGCGACCGGGTGGGTGATGTAGGGCTCGCCCGACTTGCGGTACTGCCCCCGGTGCGCCTCCTCGGCGACGATGTACGCGCGCTGGATGAGGCCCGTGTCGGCCTTCGGGTGCTGCGCCTTGACCGTGCGGATGAGCTCGTCGACGGCGCCCGCGCGGTGCGAGCGCGAGAAGAGGAAGGGCAGGAGCGTGCGGAAGCCGCCCGAGGACTGCTGGGTGTCGCTCATCGCCCTTCCCCCTCCCTGCTAGACGACCGCCCCGCGCTCGCTCGCCGCGGGCTTGGCCTTCGCCTCGGCGATCGTGTCGCCCTGCCGCAGCTGCGCGTAGACGGGAGCGGCGACGAAGATCGACGACCAGGTGCCGACGATCGTGCCGATGAAGAGCGCGAGCGAGATGTCGCGCAGCGTGCCGGCGCCCAGCAGCAGCGCGCCGATGAAGAGCACCGACGCGATCGGCAGGGTCGCGACGATCGAGGTGTTGATCGATCGCACGATCGTCTGGTTGACCGCGAGGTTGATGTTGTCGAGCAGCCCGCCGCTCGTGCCGGGCGCGGTGTTCTCGCGCACCTTGTCGAACACGACGACCGTGTCGTAGAGCGAGTAGCCGAGGATCGTCAGGAAGCCGATCACGGCGGCCGGCGTCACCTCGAAGCCGACGATGCCGTAGACGCCCGCGGTCACGAGCAGGTCGAACGCGAGCGAGGCGAGCGCCGCGACGGCCATCTTCCAGGTGCGGAAGTAGACGGCGAGCACGATCGAGACGAGCACGAGGAAGACGACGAGCGCGCGGAGCGCCTGCTGCGAGACGTCGGCGCCCCACGACGGGCCGATGAAGGAGAACGCGACCTCGCCGCTCTCGACCCCGTAGAGGTCGGCGAGCGCTGCGCGCATCTCGGCCGCCTGCTCCTCGGTCACGGCGTCGGTCTGCACCCGCACGGTGTCGGAGCCGAGCGTGACGGCGCGCGCCTCGGCCTCGGGCGCGACCGACTCGACGGCCTCGGCGGCCCCCTCGGCGGACGCCGACGAGAGCCCCGTGACGCGGAACTCGCTGCCGCCGGTGAACTCGATGCCGAAGACGAAGCCGCCGCGGATCACGGTGCCGAGCGCGAGCAGGATGAGCACGCCGACGGCGACGGCCATCCAGAGCTTGCGCTTGCCGACGACCGGGAGCGATCGCTCGCCCGTGTAGAGCTCGTTGCCGATCGTGGTGAGCGAAGCCATCAGTCCTCCTTGGCCGTCGCGTCGGCCATGGCGGCCTTCCGCTCGGCGATCGTCTGGCGGCGCTGCGCCTCACCGGCCGAGCGCACGCCCTTGCCGGCGGCCACGGGCTCGCGGAACTTCGCGCGGCCGCGGTAGACGGCGCCGAGCGCTTGCGGGTCGAGGCCGGAGAGCCGGTGCCCCTGCGAGAAGAAGCGCGTGCGCGAGAGCAGTCGCAGCAGCGGATGCGTGAAGAGCGCGACGACCACGATGTCGATGAACGTCGTGATGCCGAGCGTGTAGGCGAACCCGCGCACGTTGCCGACCGAGAGCAGGAACAGGATCACGGCGGCGAGGAAGCTCACCGCATCCGAGACGAGGATCGTCCGGAACGCGCGCTTCCAGCCCGTCTCGAGCGCGCTCGAGAGGTGCTTGCCCTCGCGCAGCTCGTCTCGGATGCGCTCGAAGTACACGATGAACGAGTCGGCGGTGATGCCGATCGAGATCACGAGTCCCGCGATGCCCGCGAGCGAGAGCCGGTAGCCCTCGGTGCTCGAGAGGAACGTCACGACGAGGTAGGTGAGCACCGCCGCGATCGCGAGCGAGAGCACGACCACGAGCCCGAGCGCGCGGTACTGGAAGACCGAGTAGACGACGACGAGCACGAGGCCGATGAGGCCAGCGAGCAGGCCCGCGCGCAGCTGGTCGGCGCCGAGCGTCGCCGAGATCGTCTCGTTCGACTGCACCTGGAAGCCGATCGGCAGCGCGCCGAAGCGCAGCTGATCGGCGAGGCTCTGCGCCGCCTCCTGCGTGAAGTTGCCGAAGATCTGCGCGTTGCCGTCGGTGATGATGACGTTCGACGTGATCGGCATGAGCACGGTCTGGTCGAGCACGACCGCGAACTGGTTCTGCGGCTCGGGCAGGTTCGTGATGCCGCGCGTGGTCGCCTCGAAGCCGGCGGGGCCCTCGCCGTCGAGCTCGAGGTTCACGGCCCAGCCGCCTGTCGCCTGGCCCTGCGAGTTGGTCGCCGGGGCCACTTGCGCGTCGGCGATGTCGGCGCCCTCGACCGTCACCGGTCCGAGGATGAAGCGCGCGGTGCCGTCGGTGGAGCACGTGATGAACGGCTGATCGGCGGGCGCGACCGTCGTCGTGTCGACGGCGTCGCACTGGAACGCCTCGAACTCCGCGAAGAGCTCCGGCGTGATCCACGCCTGGTCCCACGCGCTCTCGGGCGTCGCGGTCGGCTCGCTCGGCGCGGGGGTCTCGGCGGGCGCGGGCGTCGTGCCGGGCGCGTTCGCGGGCGCCGAGGCGAGCACCGGGCGGAACTCCATCTTCGCGCTCGCCTGGATGCGCTGCATCGTCGCCTGGTCGGGCTCGCCCGGGAGGGCGACGACGATGTTGCGGCCGCCCTGGGTGGTGATCTCGGCCTCGGAGACACCCGAGGCGTCGACGCGCTGGCGGATGATCGCCACGGCCTGGTCGAGCTGCTCCTGCGAGACGGACGCGCCCTCGGCGACGACGGGCTCGAGCACGATCTGCGTGCCGCCCTCTAGGTCGAGCGCGAGCTCCGGGGTCCAGGAGCCGCCGCCCCACTGCACGGCGCCGAAGTTGACGCCGATGAGGCCCGCGATGAGCACCACGAGCCAGATGAGGGCGCGCGCCCCCTTCGATCGAGCCTTCGCCACTGATCAGGCGCGGTCGCGCGGCTCGCCGGCGTCGCCGGCGTCCTCGATCGAGCTGTCGGAGGCCTCCTCGACGTGGTCGTCGACCACGCGGGCGAGCGTCTGGCGGTGCACGCGCACGATCGTGCCGGGCGAGACCTCGATGAACGCCTCGTTGCGCTCCTCGTCGATCGAGCGCAGCTCGCCGAACAGGCCGAAGTTCGTCATGACCTCGGAGCCGGGCACCATCTTCGACTGGAGCTCCTCAGCCTGCGCCTTGCGCTTCTTGTTGCTGCGGAACATGAAGAAGATCATCGCCGCGAGGACGACGAGCATCAGCACTGTCAGCGGGTCGAAGGGCATCCCGGACTGGGCATTGGTCGTCGTCTGCAGGAACAGCATCGTCGTGAAGGGACCTCTCGGGGTGGTTCGCCGGGCGCGGCTGCGCGCTCGACCAAGGGCCCATCATACCCCGTCGAGCGTCGCGTCCAGGTGCTGGGCGCCCGCGTGCCGCATGCCCGCGGGGGTCGCGACGCGGCCGCGCGGCGTGCGGCCGATGAGGCCCTCGCGCACGAGGAACGGCTCGACGACCGACTCGATCGTGTCGGCCTCCTCCCCGATCGCCGCCGCGAGCGTCGAGAGGCCGACGGGCCCGCCGCGGAAGCGGTGCGCGATCGCGTGCAGCACCGCGCGGTCGATGCGGTCGAGCCCCGCCTCGTCGACGTCGTAGAGCTCGAGCGCCGCGCGCACGCCGTCGAGGTCGCTCGAGCCGGCGTGGACGAGCAGCCAGTCGCGCACGCGCCGCAGCAGCCGGTTGGCGATCCGGGGCGTGCCGCGCGAGCGTCGCGCGAGCTCGGCGAGCGCGGCGCGCTCGATCTCGACGTCGAGCAGCCGTGCCGAGCGGGCGAGCACGCGCTCGAGGTCATCGGGCTCGTAGAACTCGAGGTGGGCGGTGAAGCCGAAGCGGTCGCGGAGCGGCGCGGGCAGCATGCCCGACCGGGTCGTCGCCCCGACGAGCGTGAAGGGCGCGAGCTCGAGCGGGATCGAGGCGGCGCCGGCGCCCTTGCCGACCATGATGTCGATGCGGAAGTCCTCCATCGCGAGGTAGAGCATCTCCTCGGCGGAGCGCGCCATGCGGTGGATCTCGTCGACGAAGAGCACCTCGCCGGGCACGAGCGCCGAGAGCACCGCGGCGAGGTCGCCCGCGTGCTGGATGGCCGGGCCGGACGAGTAGCGGATGGGCCTGCCGGTCTCGGCGCCGATGATCGTCGCGAGAGTGGTCTTGCCGAGCCCTGGCGGACCGGCGAGCAGGATGTGGTCGGGGGTGCGCTCCTGCAGCCGCGCCGCCTGCAGCAGCACCTCGAGCTGACCGCGCACCTTCGGCTGGCCGACGAACTCGGCGAGGCTCGTGGGGCGCAGCGCGCCCTCGAACGCGAGCTCGTCGGGCGTCGCGGCCGGATTCGTGAGCGGGTCGGTCACGGCCTAGCTCCCGGCCCGAGGATCGCGAGCGAGGCGCGCAGCAGCGAGCCGGTCGAGGCGGCGGCCTCCGGCGCGGCGACGGCTGCGCGCTCGATCGCGTCGGCGGCGGTGTGCTCCGGCCACCCGAGCCCGGTGAGCGCCGTGAGGACGTCGGCCCGCGCATCCGCACCGGGAGCGACGGGCTGGGGCGCCGCGGGCGCGGCGAGCTTGCCCGTGAGCTGCAGGATGATGAGCTTCGCCGTCTTCGGGCCGATGCCGCTCACGGCCTTGAAGGCCTTCTCGTCCTCCGCCGCGACGGCTCGCGCGAGCTCGTCGGGCGAGAGGTGCGCGAGCACGCCGAGCGCCGACTTCGGGCCGACGCCCGAGACGGCGATGAGCAGCTCGAAGGCGTCGAGCTCAGCCTCCGTCTCGAAGCCGTAGAGCGAGAGCTCGTCGTCGCGCACGACGAGGTGCGTGCGCAGCGACACCGACGCACCGACGCGCGCGGCGAGCGACGTCTGCGGGGTGACCGCGACGGCGAGGCCCACGCCGCCGACGCCGACGACGAGGCGCTGACCGCGCGCGGCGAGCACCGTGCCGTCGAGGGAGGAGATCACCCGATCAGCCTATGCCGGGCCCCTCCGATGACGGCGCCGGCCGCGCCGCGCGCTGATAGCCTTGCAGCGCCCGTTGCCGGTCCCGACCCGAGAGATCCCATGCGCTACATCCAGTTCCTGCTGCTCATGATCGTCATGATCGGATCCTTCGTCGTCATGGGCTCGGCCGCGCAGTTCGAGGGCTTCGAGGGCATCGTCTTCTCCGCGGGGCTGCTCGCCTTCTGCCTCGTCGTGCTCATCGCGGTCGAGATCGGCCGCCGCGGCCTGCGCCAGCGCTAGCGCCGAGCGCGCGCCTCGGCCGCGGCCCACGCGCGCTGCGCCGGGGTCGCCGAGCTGCTCGTGATCCCGCCCGCTGGCACGCGCGTGCGCCAGCCTTCCGCGATCGCGATCGCGAGGGCATCCGCCGCGTCCGCCGGCCTCGGTGCGGCCTCGAGCCGCAGGAGCCGGCGCACCATCTCCCCCACCTGCCGCTTGTCGGCGGCGCCGTAGCCCGTCACCGACGACTTCACCTCGGTGGGCGTGAGCAGCGAGATCGGGATGCCTCGCTCGGCCGCCGCGCGGAGCACGACGCCCGAGATCTGCGCGACCCCCATGACGCTGCGGAGGTTCGCCTGCGCGAACACGCGCTCGAGCGCGATCGCGTCGGGCCGGTGCTCGTCGATCGCCGCCTCGACGCCGCGCGCGATGCGCAGCAGGCGCTGCTCGATCGCCTCGTCGGCGCTCGAGCGCACGACCTCGACGTGCACGAGCGTCGGCGTGCGCCGGTCGACGTCGACGACGCCCACGCCGCAGCGCGTCAGTCCGGGATCGACCCCGAGCACGCGCACGGCGCCGGGGCGCACGGCCTACTCCTCCTCGTCGAGCTGCGCCTGCACCTCGGCCGGGATGTCGTAGTTGGCGTAGATGCTCTGCACGTCGTCGAGCTCGTCGAGCGCGTCGACGAGCCGCAGCACCTTGCGCGCCGTCTCGAGGTCGACCTCGACCTTGAGGTTCGGCACGAACTCGGCCTCGGCGGAGTCGTAGTCGATGCCCGCCTCTTGGAGCGCGGTGCGCACCTGCACGAGGTCGCTCGGCTCCGAGAGCACCTCGAAGCCCCCGCCCTGGTCGACGACCTCCTCGGCGCCCGCATCGAGCACGGCCTCGAGGATCGTGTCCTCGTCGACGCCGTCGGTCTTCTCGATCGAGACGACGCCCTTGCGCGTGAAGTTGTAGGCGACCGAGCCGGGGTCGGCCATCGTGCCCCCGTTGCGGCTCATCGCGACGCGCACCTCGGCGGCTGCGCGGTTCTTGTTGTCGGTGAGGCACTCGATCATGAGCGCGACGCCGCCGCTCGCGTAGCCCTCGTAGATGATGGTCGTGTAGTCGACCGACTCGCCCGTGAGCCCCGCGCCGCGCTTGATCGCGCGGTCGATGTTGTCGTTCGGGACGCTCGTCTTCTTCGCCTTCTGCACGGCGTCGACGAGCGTCGGGTTGCCCGAGAGGTCGGCGCCGCCGATCTTCGCGGCGACCTCGATGTTCTTGATGAGCTTCGCGAACGACTTCGCGCGCCGGGCGTCGATGACGGCCTTCTTGTGCTTGGTCGTGGCCCACTTGGAGTGTCCGGACATGCTGCTTCCTGATCGCGGGAGGGGGGTGTCCATCCTACGACCGCCCGGCCGGACGGTCGCGCCGGCGCGCTCACGCTGTGGGCGCGCGCACCCCGGCGCTCCGCAGCTCGAGCGCGGCGAGCGCGCCGAGCGCCGCCTCGTCGCCCGAGCGCAGCGCCGCGACGGGGTCGTCGACCGCCCGCAGGAGCCGCGACGTCGGCTGCCCGACGATCGCGCGCATCGCGAGCAGGTCGCGACCGGCGCGCGTCGCCGCGAGCCGGCGGCTCGAGCGGGCGCGGAAGACGAACCGGAGGCGCGGCACGAGCCAGATGAGCACGACGAGCAGCGTCGGCAGCAGCCACAGCGCCGTGCCGACCGCGGCGGCGAGCGCCTCGACGCCGCTCGAGAGCGCGACACCCGCAGCCGCGAGATCGTCGGCCGAGCCGGAGGCGTCGCGGAAGGGCGCCGCGATCCCCTCGCCCACGAACGGCACCTGCTCGAGCGCCGTCCCCGCGTCGGCGAGGGTCGTCGAGAAGCCGCTCCCCGCATCCTCGATCTGCCTGCCGAAGCCCCCGAGCGCGCGGATGGCCTCCGCCACCTGCTGCGAGATCCAGACGGCGACGACGACGGTCGCGATGGCGGCGAGGTCGGCGACGACCTGCCAGAGCGCGGCTGAGGGACGGCTGGAGTAGAGCTGCACGGCTCGATCGAACCATGCGCCCGGCCTCACACGGCCGCGGCGCGCGCCTTCGGTCGCTGCCCGACGAGCACGCCGGCGCCGATCACGACCGCCGCGCCGACGATCTCCCACACGCCGAGCCGCTCGCCGAGCACGAGCACGCCGAGCGCGACGGCCACGACCGGGATGAGGTAGGTCACGGTCGCGGCGACGGTCGGGCCGACGGCGCGCACGACCTCGAACTGCAGCACGTAGGCGAGGCCGGTGCCGAGCACGCCGAGCGCGATCGTCGCGACGAGCGCGACAGGCAGCGCCTCGGGCGCGTGCGAGCCGATGGGCGACCAGCCCTCGATCGCGCTCCAGGCGAGCAGCGCGACGAGCACCATCGGCAGGCCCGTGACCATGAGCGCCGTCGGGTGCGCGATGCCCGGCACCTCGCGGTGCGCGAGGAGGCGCCGGTTGAGCGTCCACCCGACGCCGTAGGACGCCGCGCCGCCGACGGCGATGAGGAAGCCGAGGACGTCGGGGCCCGAGTGCGCCGTCCAAGGCTGCGCGATGAGCACGACGCCGACGAGCCCGAGCAGCACGGCGCCGAGCTTCCGCGGCGTGAGCCGGTCGCTCGGCAGCAGCAGGAGCGCGAAGAGCACCGTCGCGATCGGCGTCGCGGCGTTCGCGAGCCCCGTGAGGCTCGACGAGATGCGCGTCTCGGCGACGACGAAGAGCGTGAACGGCAGCGCGGTGAGGAAGAACGAGCACACCGCGAGCAGCCCCCATGTGCGCGCGTCGCTCGGCAGCCGCACGCGCATCGCGAGGGCGAGGGCCACGAGCGTGATGGCGGCGATGCCGATGCGGAGCGCCGCGATCTGCATCGGGTGGAGCGCGTCGAGGCCGAGCTTCATGAGCAGGAAGGAGGAGCCCCAGATGAGGGCGAGCGAGATCCACAGCGCTTGCCACGGCAGGCGGGCGAGGCCGCGCGGCGGCGCGTCGAGCTCGGTGACGGTCACCGGCGCATCCGATCACGCACCGCTGACACGCTCGACCCGATCGAGGAGGCGGCGGTGGAATCGCGGCTCGCCGCCCACTTCGGGGTGGAAGGCGATGCCTGTGACGGCGCCCTGCTCGACCGCCACGATCCGCTCCCCCACGGCCGCGAGCACCTCGACGCCCTCGCCGACGCGCTCGACGACGGGGGCGCGGATGAAGGTCGCGTGCACGGGCTCCGCGCCGAGCGCTGGCACCTCGAGCTCGGTCTCGAACGAGTCGACCTGGCTGCCGAAGGCGTTCCGGCGCACGTCGACGTCGAGGCCGCCGAAGGGCAGCTGGGTCGGCAGCCCGTCGAGGATGCGCTCGGCGAGCAGGATGAGGCCGGCGCACGTGCCGAGCACGGGCATGCCGGCCGAGATCCGTTCGCGGATCGGCTCGCGCAGCTCGAGCTGCCGCGCGAGCTTGTCGATGACGCTCGACTCGCCGCCCGGCAGCACGAGGCCGTCGACGGCCGCGAGCTGGGCCGGCGAGCGGACGAGCGACACCTCCGCGCCGAGCGACTCGAGCATCGCCGCGTGCTCGCGGACGTCGCCCTGGAGGGCGAGCACGCCGACGCGCGGCGCGCCGGCGCTCACCAGCCGCGCTCGGCGAGGCGGTGCGGCGCGGGCAGGTCGGCCACGTTGATGCCGACCATCGCCTCGCCGAGGCCCCGCGACGCATCCGCGATCGCCTTGGGGTCGTCGAACGCGGCCGTCGCCTTGACGATCGCGGCCGCGCGGCGCTCGGGGCTGCCGGACTTGAAGATGCCGGAGCCGACGAAGACGCCGTCGGCGCCGAGCTGCATCATCATCGCCGCGTCGGCGGGCGTCGCGACGCCGCCGGCGGTGAAGAGCACGACGGGGAGCGCACCGCGCTCGGCGACCTCGGCGACGAGGTCGAACGGCGCCTGCAGCTCCTTCGCCGCGACGTAGAGCTCGTCCTTCGAGAGGCCCTGGAGGTGCCGGATCTCGCCCTTGATGGTGCGGATGTGCTTGGTCGCCTCCGAGACGTCGCCCGTGCCGGCCTCGCCCTTCGAGCGGATCATCGCCGCGCCCTCGGTGATGCGGCGGAGCGCCTCGCCGAGGTTCGTCGCGCCGCACACGAACGGCACCGTGAAGGGCCACTTGTCGATGTGGTTGACGTAGTCGGCGGGGCTCAGCACCTCCGACTCGTCGATGTAGTCGACCTCGAGCGCCTCGAGCACCTGCGCCTCGACGAAGTGGCCGATGCGCGCCTTCGCCATCACCGGGATCGAGACTTCGGCCTTGATCGCGTCGATGAGGTCGGGGTCGGACATGCGGGCGACGCCGCCCTGCGCGCGGATGTCGGCGGGCACGCGCTCGAGCGCCATGACGGCGACGGCGCCCGCGTCCTCGGCGATGCGCGCCTGCTCGGGGGTGACGACGTCCATGATGACGCCGCCCTTCAGCATCTCGGCGAGGCCGCGCTTGACGCGCGCGGAGCCGGTGGCGGAGGTGCTGGTGCTGGGGTTCTCGATCACGTCTGCTGATGCTACGCCCGTGCGGGGCTCGCGACGCGCACGCGGCGCGTCACCGGGCGTCACGGTTCGTCACACCGGCCAGGCGGCCTGGATGTCCTGGCGCATGTCCTCGAGCAGGATCGGCAGCGCCTTCGTCTTCGCGATGATGGGGAAGAAGTTCGAGTCGAGCGACCAGCGCGGCACGATGTGCTGGTGCAGGTGGTCGGCGATGCCGGCGCCGGCGATGCGGCCCTGGTTCATGCCGATGTTGAAGCCCTGGCAGCGCGTGACCTGCGAGAGCACGCGCATCGCGGTCTGCGTGAGCACCGCCATCTCGGCGACCTCCTCGGTCGTCGCCTGGTCGTACATGCCGACGTGCCGGTAGGGGCACACCATCATGTGCCCCGTGTTGTACGGGTAGAGGTTCAGCAGCACGAAGCACGTCTCGCCGCGGTGGACGATGAGGCCCTGGTCGTCGGCGAGCTCGGGCGCGCGGCAGAACGGGCATGCGTGTTCGTCGGGCATCTGGCCGTTCTGGATGTAGACCATGCGGTACGGGGTCCAGAGGCGCTGGAAGTGGTCGGGCACGCCCGGCAGCTCGCTCGACATCTGGGTCGGTGCGCCCCACGCGTGCTCGGCGACGAGCGGCTCCTCGGGCGGCTCGGCCGGGTCGAACGCCGGGAGCGCATCGCGGTGGAGCGCGGCGCGCTCGGCCGGCTCGTCACGGTCCCGGTCGCCGAGGTGCCGCTCGTCGGTCATACGTGCGCCTTCGTCTCGATCGCCTCGACGATCCGGCGGATCGCCTCGTCGACCGGCACGCCGTTGTCCTGCGTGCCGTCGCGGAAGCGGAACGAGACGCTGCCCGCATCGCGGTCCTTCTCCCCCGCGATGAGCTGGAACGGCACCTTCATGAGCGTGTGCGTGCGGATCTTCTTCTGCATCCGCTCATCGGAGCGGTCGACCTCGACGCGCACGCCCTTGCCGCGCAGCTGCGCCGCGATGTCCTCGAGGTAGTCGGCGTAGTCCTCGGCGACCGGCACGCCCACGACCTGCACGGGCGCGAGCCAGACCGGGAAGGCGCCTGCGTAGTGCTCGAGCAGGATCGCGAAGAAGCGCTCGATCGAGCCGAACAGCGCGCGGTGGATCATGATGGGCCGCTGCTTCGAGCCGTCGGCGGCCGTGTACTCGAGCTCGAAGCGCTCCGGCAGGTTGAAGTCGAGCTGCACCGTCGAGAGCTGCCACGAGCGGCCGATCGCGTCGGTCACCTTGAGGTCGATCTTCGGCCCGTAGAACGCGGCCTCGCCCGGCTCCTCCACGACGTCGAGCCCGGAGGCCTGCGCGACGCGCCGCAGCGCATCCGTCGCCGTCTCCCAGATGGCCTCGTCGCCGATCCACTTCTCCTTCTCGTCGTCGCGCATCGAGAGCTCGAGGCGGAAGTCGGTGAGGCCGAAGTCCTGCAGCAGCGACAGCACGAACTCGAGGACCTTCGTCGTCTCCTCCTCGAGCTGCTCGGGGGTGACGAAGAGGTGCGCGTCGTCCTGCGTGAACCCGCGCACGCGCGTGAGGCCGTGCAGGGCGCCCGAGAGCTCGTTGCGGTAGACGGTGCCGTTCTCGGCGAGCCGCAGCGGCAGGTCGCGGTAGCTGCGCGAGCGATCCTTGTAGATGAGGATGTGCATCGGGCAGTTCATGGGCTTGAGGTAGTAGTCGACGCCCTGCTTCGTGACGTTGCCCTCGTCGTCGCGCTCCTCGTCCATGTGGATCGGGGGCCACATCCCCTCGCCGTAGGTGACGAGGTGGTTGGAGGTGACGAAGAGGTCGCGCTTCGTGATGTGGGGCGTGTAGACGTAGCTGTAGCCCTGCTCGATGTGGCGGCGGCGGGCGTGCTGCTCCATCTCGCCGCGCGCGATCGCACCGCGCGGGTGCCACACCGACAGGCCGGAGCCGATCTCGTCGGGGAACGAGAAGAGGTCGAGCTCGCGACCGAGCTTGCGGTGGTCGCGCTTCGCGGCCTCCTCGAGGCGCTGCTGGTAGGCGCGCAGCTCGTCCTTCGAGGGCCACGCGGTGCCGTAGATGCGCTGCAGCTGCGGCAGGTCGGTCTTGCCGCGCCAGTAGGCGCCGGCGACGCGCGTGAGGGCGAAGCCGTTGCCGATGAGGCGCGTGCTCGGCAGGTGCGGGCCGCGGCAGAGGTCCTTCCAGGCGACCTCGCCGGTCTTCGGGTCGACGTTGTCGTAGATGGTGAGCTCGCCCGCGCCGACCTCGACCGAGGCGCCCTCGGCCGCCTTCTCCGCGCCGCCCTTGAGGCCGATGAGCTCGAGCTTGTAGGGCTCGTCGGCGAGCTCGGCGCGCGCCTCCTCGTCGGTGACGACGCGGCGCACGAAGCGCTGGCCGGCCTTGACGATGCGCTCCATCTCCTTCTGCAGCGCCTTGAGGTCGTCGCTCGAGAACGCCTCGGGGAGGTCGAAGTCGTAGTAGAAGCCGTCCTGCACGGGCGGGCCGATGCCGAGCCGTGCCTCGGGGTTGATGCGCTGCACGGCCTGGGCGAGCACGTGCGCGGCGGAGTGGCGCAGGATGTCGAGGCCGTCGGGGCTGTCGATCGTCACCGGCTCCGCGCTCGCGCCGTCGGGCACCTCGCGAGCGAGGTCCTGCAGCTCGCCGTCGACGCGCATGGCGACGATGGCACGGTCGGAGAAGAGATCGAATCCGGTGGTCACCGCTCCATCGTAGATCGCCGCTTGCGCGCGCTCGGTCAGCGTCAGTGGCCGGTGATGGGATGCGTCCATGAAGGACGACGAGACGGATGCGGTGGTCGAGCCCGACCTGCACGACGGCTGGGCGACGAGCACCGACCTGTTCCAGCTGGACGTCTGGATGGCGCGGCACGCCGACGTGGGGAGCGAGCCGCTCGACGAGTAGGCGTCCCCGTCACGTGCCGCAGTAGGTGCGGTAGGAGCGGAAGTCGGGCTCCGGCCCGGGCTCCGCGTAGCGCTCGAGCCCCGGGCGCTCGTCGAAGGGCCGGCGCACGGTGTCGAGCAGCCGCTCGAGCGGCGCGAGGTCGCCCTCGGTCGCCGCCGCGAGGGCCTCCTCGACGAGGTGGTTGCGCGGCACGTAGACGGGGTTCACGCGATCCATCGCCTCGGCATCGGGGCGTATCGCGAGCCAGCGCTCCGCCCACGCGTCGAAGGCCGCCCGGTGCACGAACCGGTCCCTCGTCGCGTCAGCCCGGCCGCGCGCGACGTCGCTCAAGCCGCGGAAGAAGGTCGTGAGGTCGACCCGGCTCGACTCGAGCAGCGCGAGCAGCTCGTCGACGAGCAGCGCCGCAGCCTCATCGTCGGCGCCCTCGCCAAGGCCGAGCTTCTCGCGCATGCCCGCGACCCACGCGGCGCGGTACTGCGGCGCGAACCCCTTGAGCGCGTCGACAGCGAGGGCGAGCGCCTCCTCCTGGTCATCGGCGAGCAGCGGCAGCAGCGCCTCGCCGAGCCGCGCGAGGTTCCACTCGGCGATCGCCGGCTGGTTGCCGTAGGCGTAGCGGCCGCGGTGGTCGATCGAGCTGAAGACCGTCGCCGGGTCGTACGCCTCCATGAACGCGCAGGGCCCGTAGTCGATGGTCTCGCCGGAGATCGTCATGTTGTCGGTGTTCATGACGCCGTGCACGAATCCCACGAGCATCCATCGCGCGATGAGCGCCGCTTGCGCCGCGATCACGGCGCGGTAGAGCTCGAGGTACGGGGCACTGCTCTCGGCGGCCGCAGGCGCGTGGCGGCCGATCGCGTGGTCGGCGAGGCGGCGGAGCAGGTCGACGTCGCCCGTGGAGGCGGCGAACTGGAAGGTGCCGACGCGCAGGTGGCTGCTCGCGACCCGCGCGAGCACGGCGCCCGGCAGCCACTCCTCGCGGCGCACGAAGCGCCCGGTCGCGACGACGGCGAGCGAGCGGGTCGTCGGGATCCCGAGGGCGTGCATCGCCTCGCTCACGACGTGCTCGCGCAGCATCGGCCCGACGGCGGCGAGGCCGTCGCCGCCGCGCGCGAATCGCGTCGGACCCGAGCCCTTGAGGTGGAGGTCGCGCAGCCGCCCCTCGGAGTCGACGAGCTCGCCGAGCAGGAGCGCGCGGCCGTCGCCGAGCACGGGTGAGTAGGCGCCGAACTGATGCCCGGCGTAGGCCTGCGCGACGGGCGTCGCTCCCTCGGGCAGCGCGGTGCCGACGAGCAGGCGCACGCCGTCGTCGCTGCGCAGGAAGTCGGGGTCGAGGCCGAGCTCGGCCGCGAGCGCGTCGTTGAGCACGAGCAGCTTCGGCTCCGGCGGCTCGACGGCCTGCCACGGCATCGCGAGCTCCGGGAGCTCGCGAGCGAATCGCGCGTCGAGCGCGACGGCCGTGCCGGGGAGTGCGATCACGCGGCGAGGCTAGCCCCGCATCCTGATCGCGCGCCGGGCCGGCGCCGTCGATCCGATCCGCATCGCTCGCGCTGCCGGTCGCCACGAGCCACGCGTGGCTCGACCGAGCGGGCATAGGCTCCGGACATGAGCCACCCCACGCAGCACACCGTCTACTCCGCTGCAGACATCGCCGCGGTGCTCGACGAGCTCCGCGAGTGCGGACCCGATCCGCTCGCGCTCCGCCGCTGGGCGGCGCGTCGCGAGGTGCGCACGGCGCTCGTGCGCGCGAGCAGGCTCGTGAGCTCCGTCCGGCTGCCCGGCAAGACGCCCGGCGGCGGATGGGTCGAGTTCTCGCTCATCGACGGCGCCTGGTCGCGCACCCGGTAGTCGACCGGGATCGCGCCCCCGCGCATCCGCCCCGAGGAACACGAAGACCCCCAGGCGAGCCGGGGGTCTGATGGTGGGCGATACTGGGTTCGAACCAGTGACCTCTTCCGTGTCAGGGAAGCGCGCTACCGCTGCGCCAATCGCCCTAGGAGGGGAATCGAGGTGGAGACGGGATTCGAACCCGCGTAGACGGCTTTGCAGGCCGCTGCCTCACCACTCGGCCACCCCACCAGGTGGTGTGAGATTCGCTCTCATGAGATTGCTCTCGAGCGGATGACGAGATTCGAACTCGCGACCCTCACCTTGGCAAGGTGATGCGCTACCACTGCGCCACATCCGCGGGGCTCATCGCTGAGCGCCTTGGACGAATATACCCATGCCTCCGGCGCGATGCAAAATCGGCCCGCCCCGTGTCGTCGGATCGGCGTCGTGGTCATGCGCGGTGCGCCAGATGTGGCACACTGGATCGGTCCGCACGCGCCTCGCGCGCCGAGCGGCACGGGCGATTGGCGCAGTTGGTAGCGCGCTTCCTTCACACGGAAGAGGTCATCAGTTCGAGTCTGGTATCGCCCACCGGCAGGGCCCGCACCATCACGGTGCGGGCCCTCACTCGTCCCGGGCCGCGCTACGCGGCGGCCATCTCGCAGTGCTCGGCGCAGCGCTCGCACGCGTCCGCGCACTCGCGGCAGTGGTCGGCGTCGTGGCGGCGGCACTCCGCCGCGCACGCCCGGCACATCGAGGCGCACGCCGCGAGCAGCGCGCTGACCGTCTCCTGCGGCAGCGCGGCGCCGCGCCGCAGGATGCCCGCGACGGCGGTGCAGAGCTCGGCGCACGCCTCGCACATCGCGGCGCAGTCGAGCATCCCCTCGCGCGTGTCGGCGGCGGCGCACTCCCGGCACGCCGTCGCGCAGCGCTCGAGCTCGGCGATGTGCGGGCCGTGGTCGCCGCCCTGGCCGCTCGCTCCCCCGGCGCCAGCTCCCCCGGCGTGCTCCTCCTCGTGACCGTGGTGCATCGTCCCTCCTCTCGGCGGGCCGGCGCCCGCGCATCGGTTGCCCGCGACCGTACGCCCGGTTGCTGTGCACCCGGTGCGCGCTAGCGTCGAGCCATGGATCTCCAGCTCTCAGACCGGGTCGTGCTCGTCGTCGGCGGCACGGGCTTCATCGGCAGCGCCGTCGTCGACACCCTCCGCGCCGAGGGCGCGACCGTCGTCTCGGCAGCGCGCGGGGATGCGGCCGACGTCGTCCTCGACGCGTCCGATGACGCATCCATCGCCCGGGCGCTCGAGCGCGTGCGCTCGGAGCACGGACGATTGGATGCCGTGGTCGTCACCGCCGCCCCGGCCGCGCAGACGCTCGACCAGTCGCGCCTGAGCGATCCCGTGCAGGTCGCCGAGGCGGTCGAGGGCAAGGCGATGGCGTTCCTGCGTGTCGCGAACGCCGTCATCCCGGGCATGCGCGAGGCGGGCTTCGGCCGCGTCGTCGGCGTGAGCGGGCAGAACGCGCTCCTGACGGGCAACATCACCGGCTCGGTGCGGAACGCCGCGCTGCTCATCGCGGCGAAGAACCTCGCCGACGAGCTCGCCGGCACGGGCGTCGCGGTCAACGTCGTCAACCCCGGCCCCGTGACGGAGTCGCCGAGCTCCGAGGTCTCAGCGGGCAAGCCCGGCGAGTCGTCGCCGCAGCAGATCGCCGACCTCGTCGCGTTCCTCGTCTCGCCGCGCTCGAGCCTGTCGGGCGAGTCGATCGCGACCGGCCACAAGGTGCGCGGCGCCGTCTTCCTCTGACCCGCCTCCTTGCTGGGTGAGCCGGTGCGCGCCCCCTCCGCCGCTGGCTGAGCCGCTGCGCGCCGCAGGCGCACAGCGTGTCGAAGCCGACCTCCATCAGGCATCTGACAGGTCGAAACGCGTTCTCCACACCCTCCTCGCGCGGCCGCCCGCGTGTCAGTGGCCCATGGTGGAATGCCCGCATGGATGAGTGGTCGGGCATCGATGCGGAGGAGTACATCGCGTCGATCCGTGCGGGCGCGATCGACCCGCACGGCCGCACCGCCGAGGAGCTCGAGGACGAGCTCGCCGCCCACGACCGCGACTGGGCCGAGCGGCTCGCGCTGCTGAGCGACGCGGAGGTCGAGGAGGTCATCGCCGGCCGCATGGAGGTGCCGCCGCTGCCGGGCACGGTGCCGGCCGCCGAGCGTCCCGAGTCGGTGCGCCGGCAGGAGGCGCTGGCCGGCCGGATCCGCGCGATCGAGCAGCGCCGGGCGCGGCTCGAGGCCGAGCACCGCGAGGTCCTCGCGGCCGAGCTGCAGCACTTGCGCGACGCGGGCGGCGACGTCGGCATGGCCGTCAAGGAGAGCGCGTCGATCCTTGCCGCGGAGCTGCGGCTCTCGGACCGTGCCATGGAGCGCAGGCTCGTC
>NZ_AULD01000015.1 GCF_000425105.1 Agrococcus lahaulensis DSM 17612 | reverse complement strand
GCGCTCGCCGGCCGAGGAGGGTTCGAAGCTCAAGGCGATGGCGGATGCGTGGGGCGGCCCGCGCGTGAAGGTCGCCTTCCACGACGACAAGTGCGCCAGCGGCGGCTGCGACGGCAAGGCCTGCGACGGCGAGGCCTCGCTCGATGACCGCACGCCCGAGCAGAAGATGCACGACGCGTTCATCGCCATGGTCACCGCGCACGCCGGCTCCGGCGACGCGCCGGTCGCCGGCGGCGAGCCGCCCGTGCTCACCTTCGTCGGCACCATCGACGCGTACGACGCCCACGTGCGGGGCCTGTCCCACCCCGAGCGGACCCTCACGATCGAGCACACCGGCTGCCTGGTGCCGATCGAGGGCGTCGACCAGCTCCTCTGCCACGCCGCGATCGAGCAGCTGATCGTCGACGAGCACGGTCACCCGCTGTGGCTCGGCCGCACCAAGCGCATCTTCAACCGCGCGCAGCGGCGCGCGCTCGCCAAGCGCGACAAGGGCTGCCGCGTGCCCGGCTGCGGCATGCCGGCCGCCTGGTGCGAAGCGCATCACATCGTGCCCTGGCAGCTCGGCGGCAAGACCGACATCGACAACGGCATCCTCGTCTGCAGCTTTCACCACCACGAGATCCACGCCGGCCGACTGCGAGTCGAAAAGGCCGGACGGGGGCCGGGCCAATGGCGGATCATCGCCGAGCTCCAGCCCGCCCGCACCCGCACCGCCGTCGCCGCATTCGCGGGCCTGCAGACACCGCCCGAGATGCCGCAGAGCCTCGAAGCAGCGGCGCCGGCATCGCTCGCGGTGAAGCTGCCCGACCTTCCCGTGCGCGGCGGCGAGCCGCGCCACGCGCTCCCCGCCGAGCCTGCCGCCTCGGTCTCGGTAGGGCAGGTCGACCGATCCATCCGGCCACCGCGGCGTCAGCGGCGGCCGAGCATCGTGACCGAGCGGCGGCTCCGCGCACTGCTCGAGCGGCACGGCCGTGCTCGAGAGCACAGCGCCCGCGCCGACGTGCTGCCGAGACCGGGGATCGTGCTGCGCCGCTGATCGCCATCGCATCCCGCACGCGACTGCTCGCCCGCACGCTCTCCGCGCACCTCGCTCCCGATCCCTCTAGGGCCCGGCGACCTCGGCGGTCGGCTCGAGCGGCGTCCGGCTCGGACGCCCCGCGTCGACGAGCGCTGCGCCGGACAGCCCGCGCTTGGAGAGCCCGCCTCCCATGGCGGCCATCTCGTCGATGTGCGATCCGACGAAGGCCCATCCGAAGGCGATCTGCAGGCCGACCGCGGCGACATGGCGGCTGCTGAACGTCACGGAGCACGCCCCGTCACGAGTCACGGCGGGTCTGTGGATGGAACAGCCTCGACGATCCGTGGTTGCCGACTTCGTCCGCCGCGTCACTCCTCGAGCGCTAGGGCGACGCCCGCGGTTGTCGCGGCACGACGCAGCGCCGCGTCCCGAGTCGCGAGCGGCACTGCGCGGACCATCGCAGCGTCCAGGTAGGCGGCGTCGTACGCCGTGAGCTCGAATCGACTCGCGAGGTCCACGAGTCGGTCTGCCCGCCCTTCGACGACGTCGAGCGCGAGCCGGTCGAGCGTGCTCAGGAAGCGCTTCGAGGCGGCCACGCTGATGCGGTCTCGGCGAGCGGCGAGCACCAGCACGTTGGCAATTTCGTAGCGCCAGAGCGACGGGACCACGCCGCCCCACCGAGCGACGCGCGCGAACACGTCGTCGCTCGCGTCGCTCGCCTCATCCTCGAAGCACCACGACATCGTCACCGAGGCGTCGATGACGACCGTCACCGGCGACCCTCTTCGATCAGGTCACGCACTCCCCCGCCGCCGAGCGACCGTCCCGCCCTCGCATCCCGCATCTCCTGCACGAGCTCCTCGACGCTCTGGGAACCGGCGTTGCTGATGGGGACGAGGCGAGCGACGGGGCGACCATGCCGCGTGATGGTGACCGTGGCACCGCGCTCCACCTCGGCCAGGAGACGCGGCAGATGCGTCTTCGCCTCGTACGCGCCGATCGTCGTCATGCAGTCAGACTAGTCGCCGACCTGTACTGCGACCAGGGCCCAGTCGGAGGGCTACGATGGCGCCATGCAGCTCCTCGTCGCCGCCTCCGCCGCCGCCCACGACGCGGGCATCCCGCTCGACGACCCGATGAACCTCTTCATCATCGCCTCGAGCCTCGTGACCGCGCTCGCGTTCGTCGGCATCGCCGGGGCGTTCGTCATGACCGCGCTCGGCCGAGCCGACTGAACCCAGCCCGCGCGGCTCGCACAGCGTCGGCTGGCATGCTGACGGCATGGCGATGAGGCTGCGCGCGCGACTGCTCGAGGCGCTCGCCGGCGACCCCGAGGGCTCCCCCGCGTGGATCCGCGAGCTCGCCGAGGGCGACGACGCGGGCCACTTCGCCGAGGACGGCGCAGCCTGGACGGTGCACGGCAGCATGGCGACGCTCGTCGCCGGCATCCGCGCGCTGCTGCTGCAGGCGCTCCACCCCGGCGCGATGGCGGGTGTGCACGACCACTCGACGTACCGGCAGGACCCGCTGGGCCGGCTCTCCGGCACGGTCCGCTGGGTCGTCTGCCTCACCTACGGCTCCACGGCGCAGGCCGAGCGCGAGACCGCGCGGGTCGGACGCTTCCACAAGCGCGTGCAGGGCGCCTACGTCGACGGCCGCGGCGCCGAGCGCGCCTACAGCGCCGCCGACCCCGGGCTCGCCGACTGGGTGCACCTCGCCTTCGCCGACGCGTTCCTCACGTGCCAGGAGACCTGGGGCGAGCGGATGCCCGGCGGCGGCCGCATCCCGGGCGGCCCCGACGCGTACGTGGCCGAGTGGGCGATCGCCGGTCGCCTCATGCGCGTCGACGATCCGCCGACGACCGCGGACGAGCTGCGCCGCCGCATCGACGGCTACCTCGAGCGCGGCGAGCTGCGCAGCGACGAGCGCGTGCGCGAGGTGGTCTCGTTCCTGCGCCGCCCGCCCGTCGGCGGCGTCGCCGGCATCGGCTACCGGCTGCTCTTCGCGGGCGCGGTCGCGACCCTCCCCCGCCGCTACCGGCAGCTGCTCGGCGTCCGCCGCTCGCCGCTGCCCGTCATCACCCTCACTCGCGCCGTGCTCGCGATCGCCGGCCGCGCGCTCGCGAGCGGCGAGGGCCGGCGCGCGCAGGACTGGGCGCGCCTGCGCCTCCGCCGCCTCGAGGCGGAGCGCGCCGCGTGAGCGCCGCCCGCTCGCTCGCGATCGCCGCGGGCACCGTCTACGGCTCGACCGCGATGCTCGGCGTCGGACTCGCGACCGGCCTGTGGCGCAACGAGCGGAACCGCTGGGTCCACCACGTCGGCTACATCGCCGCCGTCACGCTCACCTCGGCGACCGTCGCGGTGAGCGCCCTGCGCGAGCACGACGGCACGCGAGCCGCGCTCGCGGCCGCGGCGCTCGTGCCGCTGGCCGCGCTCCCCCGCGTCTCGACGCGCTCGCGCAGGCATCCGCTCGTCGCCCTCACCGCCGCCCCGTGGCTCATCGCCGCCATCGCCCGCCGACCCCGATAGGAGCATCGTGGAGCTCATCGACGCCATCCGCCGCCGCCGCACGACGAACGGCGCGTTCCTGCCCGACCCCGTCAAGGAGGAGCACCAGCGCCTGCTCATCGAGATGGCAGGCCGCGCCCCCTCGCAGCTCAACAGCCAGCCGTGGCGCTTCGTCATCACCGAGGACCGCGCGACGATCGAGAAGGTCGCGGCGATCAGCGGCGAGAGCATGACCGAGGCGATGTCGAACGGCACGTTCTTCGAGCGCTACAAGCGCTACTTCCGCTTCTCGCAGCGCGAGATGGACGAGCGCCGCGACGGCATGCTCTTCGACAAGCTGCCCGCGCCGCTGCGCCCCTTCACGAGCCAGGTCTTCACCCCGGGCGGCCAGCGGCTCATGAACGCGATGCGCGTGCCGCAGACCCTCGGCGAGGAGAACCGCAAGCTCGTCGCCGGCTCTCCCCTCATGCTCGCTGTCATGCTCGACCGCGCCGAGCACCGGCCGGGCGAGCTCTCGTCCTTCTACTCGCTGTTCAGCATGGGCGCGGCGATGGAGAATCTCTGGCTCACGACGGTCGAGCTCGGCATGGGCATCCAGTTCGTCTCGTTCCCGATGGAGGTGCCCGGCCAGTGGGAGAAGCTCGTCGAGCTCTTCCGCGTGCCGGACCACCTCGAGCTCATGGCCGTCTACCGGCTCGGCTACGTGCCCGAGGAGCGCCGCCGCCCCCGCATCGACTGGACGAGCTCCGAGCGCCGGCTGCCCTCCCAGATCGTCTTCCGCGACACGTGCGACACCCCGCAGCTCGGCTGGGACGACGCGCAGGTCACCCCGCGCCACCACGACTGATCGAGCACTTCCCGTCGGCGCTCGGCGATGCGAGACTCCTCGCGAGCGACCCGCGCTCGAAGGGACGAGGATCGGATGCGTCACTCCCGCAGCACCGCCGTCGCACTCGCGTGCGCGGTCGCCCTCGCGCTCGCCGGCTGCGCGAGCGGCTCCGCCGAGCCCGAGAGCCCGGACGTCGGCGCGCCGGCGGCCTCGTCGGCCGCGCCCGGCCTGGATCCCTCGCCGCCCGCGACGCCGAGCGACGTGGCGGCGGCCGGGGCGACGCCCCTCACCGGCGTCGTCGGCACCGATGACGATCCCGAGGCGTACGCGATCGAGCTGCGCGACGCATCCGGCACCCCGGTCGAGTCGCTCCCGGCCGGCACTTACGCGCTGACCTTCGCCGACCGCTCGAGCATGCACAACTTCCGGCTGCGCGGCCCCGGCGTCGACGTCGCGACCGATGTCGCCGGCTCCGACGAGTCGACGGTCGAGGTCACGCTCGAGCCCGGCACCTACGAGATCGTCTGCGACCCGCACTCGGGCACCATGCGCGCTGAGATCCAGGTGGGCTGAGCAGCGTCTCCGGCGCGGTGCGCGAGACTGGCGCGGTGACGACGCGCCTGCTGCTCCTCAGCGACACCCACGTGCCGAAGCGCGCGAAGGCGCTGCAGGAGCAGGTGTGGCGGCTCGTCGACGAGGCGGATGCCGTGATCCACGCGGGCGATTGGGTGTCGGAGGCCTTCCTCGACGAGCTCGAGGCGCGCGCCCGCCGCCTCATCGGCGTCGCGGGCAACAACGACGGACCGGCGCTGTGGGATCGACTCGGCGGCGAGGCCCGAGCGGAGCTCGACGGGGTCCGCTTCGCGGTCGTGCACGAGACGGGCGCGGCGGCCGGGCGCGAGCGCCGATGCGACGAGCGCTTCGGACCGGGGTCCGTGGCGCCGTGCGACGTGCTCGTCTTCGGCCACTCGCACATCCCGTGGGACTCGGTCACGCCCGGCGGCGTGCGGCTCCTCAACCCCGGCTCCCCGACCGACCGGCGCCGACAGCCCGTCGGCACCGTCATGACCGCGACCGCCGACGACGGGCGGCTGCGGGAGGTGCGGCTCGTCGAGACGCCGCGCTGACGTGGAGGGGATGCTCGGGTTGCTCGCGTAGCCTGGCCGTCGGACGGGGGGACGCGATGATCGCGACAGGAGCCGATCCGCTCGCGCCCGGGCGGCTGCTCGCGGAGCGCTATCGGATCGGGCCGCTGCTGGGCGCCGGCGGCACGGCCGCAGTGCACCGCGCGACCGACGAGCTGCTCGGGCGGACGGTCGCCGTCAAGGCGCTCGTGCGCCCCGTGGGCGACGAGGCGGCGGAGCGCCGCGAGCGGGCCGAGATCGAGCTGCTCGCCTCGCTGCACCACCGCTCGCTCGTGACGCTCTTCGACGCGGGCAAGGCGCGCGTCGACGGCCTCCCCGTCTCGTTCCTCGTCATGGAGCTCGTCGAGGGACCGAGCCTCGCGCAGCGGCTCGACGAGGGGTCGCTGCCGCTCCCAGAGGTCGAGCGGCTCGCGCGCGACCTCGCGGAGGCGCTCGCCGTCGTCCACGCGCACGGCATCGTGCACCGCGACGTCAAGCCCGCGAACGTGCTCCTCTCCCCCTCGCCGCTCCACCGCGGCGCGTTCGACGCGAAGCTCGCCGACTTCGGCATCGCGGCGCTCATCGGCGGCGAGCGGCTCACCGCGACCGGCACGGTGCTCGGCACCGCGGCGTACCTCAGCCCGGAGCAGACCACCGGCGCGCGCGTCGACACCCCCTCCGACGTCTACTCCCTGGGGCTCGTGCTGCTCGAGACGATCACCGGCCGACGCGAGTACCCCGGCTTGCTCGTCGAGTCGCTCAGCGCGCGCCTCTCCCGCGACCCGGAGATCCCCGGTGAGCTCGGCTACCGCTGGAAGTCGCTACTGACCGCGATGACGGCGCGCGACCCGGCGGAGCGGCCGACCGCGACGGCCGTGCTCGAGCGGCTGTCGCGATCGGAGGAGGGCGCCGACGCGACCGCCGCGACGACCGCGCCATCGGCTGCCGCGCTCGCCGGGACGCTCGGAGCGTCGGGCGCGATCGCGTCAGGCACGGCCGCCCCCTCGAGCGCCGCAGGAGCGGACGCGACGCAGCGGTTGAGCGCGGAGGCGGCGATCACGACCGCCCTCACCCCGGTGGTCCCGCCGCCGCGGCGGAAGCGCAAGCGTGGCCTCGTGCTCGTCGCGGGCCTCGTGGCGGCCGGGGCGCTCGTCGCGATCCCCGTGCTGTCGCACCAGCCGTCGCCGACGACGAAGGCGCCGGTCGAGGTCGAGCTCGCCGACCTCCCCGGGCTCGTGCCCGACCCCGGCGTCGCCGAACCGACGGACACGGAGCCCGAGCCGGAGCAGGTCGCCGAACCGCAGCCTGCGCCCGAGCCGGCCACCGAGCCCGAGGTCGTGGTGACGCCCGCAGACGACGGCCCTGCCGAGCCCGCCGATGGGAACGGGAACAACGGCAACGGGAACGGGAACGGCAACAACGGGAACGGCAACGCCGGCAACGGGAACGGCAACAGCGGCAACAGCGGCAACAGCGGCAACAGCGGGAACGGCAACAGCGGCAACGGCAACGGCAGCGGCAACGGCAACCGGCCGTAGCGCCGCACGAGGTCGCGAACAGCGGTGATCCAGGCTGCGCACCCGCGAATCGACCGCTGCTCGCGACAGAGCGCCGAGCGCACCGCTGCTCGCGACCCGCGCGGCTCCGCGGCCTCGCGTCAGGCCGTGTGCGCCAGGATCGCCGACGCGACCGCGCGGGGCGCGGTGTGCTGCACCGCGTGCGGGTGCCCGGGGACGTGCACGAGCCGTGCGCGCGGCGCGCGATCGCGCAGCTCGCGGCTCCAGCGCAGCCCCGCGATCGGGTCGCGCTCGCCCCGCACGACGAGCAGCGGCACCCGGAGCCGCTCGACCGCCCGCTCGAGCGGATAGCCGAGCATGTGCCGCAGCTGCACGAGGTACCACGCGGGGCCGGCGCGCACGTAGTCGCTCAGGATGATGGCGTTGCCGCTCGGCGGCTCGCGCAGCCCGTCGACGAGCAGCGCGAGCGCCTGCGCGGCCGGCGAGCGGTGCCGGTGATCGGTCACGGGGCCGATCGTGACGACGAGCGAGACGAGCTCGGGCCGCTGCAGCGCGAGCTCGACGACCCACTGCGCGCCCATCGAGTGCCCGACGAGCACGACCGGGCCGGCGCCGATCGAGTCGAGCGCCTCGCCGAGCCCTCGCGCCATCGCCTCGACGTCGACGTCGCGGCCGGGCTTGGGGAGCCCGCCGAAGCCCGGCAGGTCGACCGAGATCACCCGCGCCTGCGTGGCGAGCACGCCGTGCAGGCGCGCGAAGTAGCGGCGCGAGACGCCGATGCCGTGCACGAGCACGACCGTCGGATGCGTCGGGTCGGGTGCCGACGCATCCGCCGTCAACCGGAAGGCGAGATCGCCGATGTCGACGCGATGCGCACGGCGGCGCCTCACGCGTCGTCCGCGCCGGCCGGCAGGTCGAGCGTCATGCCGAGCGGGTCGCCCGTCGCGGCGACGAAGCCGACCTCCTCGTAGACCGAGACGGCCTCGGGGCTCGAGAAGAGGCCGACGACGGCCTCGGCGGGCGCCTCGTCGCGCACGTGCTCGAGCAGCCGCTCGACGATCCGGGTGCCGATGCCCTGCTCCGACGCATCCGGGTCGACCATCACGTCCTGCACGTACCAATAGCGCACGCCGTCGCCGACGAGGCGGCCCACACCGACGGTGCGGTCGCCGTCGCGCACGACGACGCCGTGGAGCGAGCGCTCGAGGGAGCGGTCGATCGTCGCCCAGTCGAAGTGGTCGAGCCAGCCGACGGCCTCGGCGACGGTGCGCTGCTCGGCCGCGGTCGGGATGCGGTCCTCGAACGTGATCATGCCGCGACGATAGCCATGCAGCCTGGATCCAGGCCGCGCCCAGCCCCCGGTGCGAGCGTGGAGCGCATGACCGATCACACCGATGAGCTCGAGACCGTCACCGACATCATGCGCTCGACGAAGGTCGCGTCCCTGGCGTACGTCTCGCAGCAGGGCGACCTCGTCTCCGTGCCGATGGGCACCCAGGAGTTCGAGCACCCGCACACCGTCTGGTTCCTGACCCAGCGCTCGACCGAGAAGGTCGCGGCGATCGCGGCCGACCCGCGCGTCAACGTGCACTACGCCGGCAAGGGCGGCTGGGTGTCGCTCGCCGGCACCGCGCGCTTCGTCGACGACCGTGAGAAGCTGCGCCAGCTGTGGGATGCGTCGGCGGATGCGTTCATGACGGGCGAGCCGGAGGACCCCGACAACGGCCTGCTCGAGATCACCGCCTCGAGCGCCGAGTACTGGGACTCCCCCGGCGCGGTCGCCGTCGCCGTGCAGCTCGTGAAGGGCATCGTGAGCGACGAGCGCCCGGACATGGGCGAGACGGGCGTCGTGCGGCTCTGAGCGCGTCCCCGCTCATCGAGTAGGCCCGGAGGGCCGTATCGAGATGATCGATGGTCTCGATACGCCGGCTGCGCCGGCTACTCGACCAACGGGTCGGGGCGCCGGCTGCGCCGGCTACTCGACCAACGGGCTGGCGTCGGCGAGCTCCGGCGGCCACACCACCGCGAAGCGCTCGAAGACGATCTCGTCGTCCTCCGACCACGTCGCGCCGCGCGCGGCGGCCGTCCGCGTCCAATAGCGGCGGTGCTCGCGCCGCCACGACTCGAGCGACCGGTCGTCCTCGCCCTCGTCGGCCGCGAACGCCGCGTCCGCGCTGCCGAACGGACCGACGCGCAGCTCGACGCTCCGCAGGATCGCCCGAGGCCGGCCCGCGCCGTCGCACGCGATCCAGTGCGAGCCGATGCGGGGCAGCTGCTCCCCCG
Source organism: Agrococcus lahaulensis DSM 17612 (assembly GCF_000425105.1). GTDB lineage: Bacteria > Actinomycetota > Actinomycetes > Actinomycetales > Microbacteriaceae > Agrococcus > Agrococcus lahaulensis. The sequence goes on along the minus strand of NZ_AULD01000015.1, from coordinate 69,418 downwards.
ACGCGACGAACTCGGCGACGAGCTCGGACGTCGCGCGCTTGCCGCCCTCGAGCACGAGGGCGAGGAGCGCGTCGGCGAGCTCGGCCGAGTCGCCGAAGCCCTCGACCGTGTGCTCGGCCGTGCCGGCGACCGCTTCGGGGTGCGCCTCGGCGTACGCCGCCCACATCGCCGCGGCGGCGTCGCGGTCGGGGGCAGCGGCGGGCTCGCGGGCGCTCTCGGCAGTCATGCGCTCCATCGTGCCAGGCCGGGGCGCGTACGATGCCCGCGTGCCGAACGACGCCGACCTCGCCGCTGTGGAGCGCGCCCGCGCGCTCCTGCGCGCGGTGGCCGAGCGGCTGGCCGAGGCGGGCGCTCGCGACGAGGCGCTCGCCGAGCACGTCGAGCCGAAGCCCTTCCTCGGCATCCCTCGGCGGCCCACCATGCGATCGCTCGGCCGCGCCTGGCGGCTCGGCGCGCTGCTCGTGGGGCGCGACGGCTCGGTGTGGCAGACGGGCATCTCGACGCGCGTGACCGAGCCCGGCCGCCCGCAGTTCCACTCCGCCTCGGTCGAGCAGCGCCGCGCCTACCGCGCGGCCGCACTGCAGGGCCGCTTCCCGATGGGCGAGACGGTCAACCACGGCGTCCGCCCGATCGCGATCGACGAGTCGCTCATCGGCGGCCCCGGCCCGCTCCTCGTCGAGGGCGGCGAGGCGCTCGTGCGCTGGGGCGCCGACGCCCCCGTGCCGCTCGAGCGCTACCTCGACGACCTCGCCGACCTGCTGCTGCACCCGCCGCAGGGCGCGTAGCGGCTAGCGTCGAGGCGTGCACCAGACGTCCGATGCCTACTTCGTCGCGCTCGGCGACGGCCGCTACCGACCCACCGAGCACGCCGTCGGCGCGTGGCAGGAGGGCGAGATCCACTTCGCGCCGCTCGCGGGCCTCCTGACGCACGCCGTCGAGCGCCACCGCGCGGCCATCGGCGCCGCGCCGCTGCGGCTCGGCCGCATCGCCTTCGACATCCTCGGCTTCCTCGCGCTCGAGGACGTCGCCGTGCGGGTCGAGACCCGCCGCCCCGGCCGCACGATCGAGCTCACCGAGGCCACGACATCCATCTCCGGCCGCGACGTCGCGATCGCCCGGGCGTGGCACAGCGTCGAGGTCGACACGAGCGCCGTCGCCGGCGGCGAGGCCGAGCCGCTCCCGTCGCCCGATGCGATGCACGCGTCGGCCTTCGCGGCCGAGTGGGGCGGCGGCTACGTGCGCTCGGTCGAGCTGCGCGTCGCGGGCGATGGCGCGCCCGGCCGGAACCGAGCGTGGAAGCGCACGACGCATCCGCTCGTCGAGGGCGAGGAGACGAGCGCCCTCGCCCGCTGGATCGGGCTCGTCGACGGCGCGAACGGCATCGCGGTGCGCGAGCGGCCCGACGAGTGGATGTTCCCCAACCTCGACCTGACGATCCACCTCCACCGCGAGCCCGAGGGCCGGTGGGTCGGGTTCGACACGCGCGTCGCGTTCGGCCCCACCGGCCAGGGCGAGACGCACTCGGCCCTGCACGACGAGCGCGGGCACGTCGGCCACGCCTCGCAGACGCTCACCGTCCGGCCGATCCCGACGCGCTGAACCAGCGCTCGGCGGATGCGCGGGGCACCCCTCGCGCGCCGGTAGGTTTGCACCCGACGCACGACCGCGACCTCGAGGAGACCGACCGCCGATGGACCTGACGCCGCTGCAGACCGTGCTCGACAGCCTGAGCGGCATCATCTGGGGGCCGTTCCTCCTCATCCCGCTCCTCGTCGGCACGGGGCTCTACCTGACCATCAGGCTCGGCGGGCTGCAGTTCCTGAAGCTCGGCGCGGGCCTGCGCCTCGGGCTGCTGCGGCGCAAGGACGACGGCGCCGAGGGCGACATCTCGCAGTTCCAGGCGCTCACGACCGCGCTCGCCGCGACCGTCGGCACCGGCAACATCGTCGGCGTCGCGACCGCGATCGGCATCGGCGGTCCCGGCGCCCTCTTCTGGATGTGGGTCACGGGCCTCGTCGGCATGGCGTCGAAGTACACGGAGTCCTACCTCGCGGTGCGCTTCCGCACGACCGACGAGGCGGGCGAGAAGTCGGGCGGCCCGCAGCACTACCTCCGGCGCGGCATCCCCGGCCCGCTCGGTCGCGCGCTCGCGCTCGCGTTCGCCATCTTCACCGTCATCGCGTGCTTCGGCATCGGCAACATGACGCAGGGCAACTCGATCGCCTCGAACGTCGAGTTCAGCTGGGGCGTGCCGACGTGGGTGACGGGCATCGTGCTCGCGGCGCTCACGCTCGTCGTGCTCGTCGGCGGCATCAAGTCGATCGGCCGCGTCACCGCGGGCTTCGTGCCCGTCATGATCGTCTTCTACGTGGTCGGCGGCCTCTGGATCCTCGGCGCGAACGTCACGGCGCTGCCCGCCGCCCTCGCCCAGGTCTTCACGGATGCGTTCACCGGCACGGCCGCGATCGGCGGCTTCGCGGGCTCCGCGCTCATCATCGCGGTGCAGATGGGCGTCGCGCGCGGCCTCTTCTCGAACGAGTCCGGCCTCGGCTCCGCCGCGATCGCCGCCGCCGCCGCCCGCACGACACACCCCGTGCGGCAGGGCCTCGTCTCGATGACGCAGACGTTCATCGACACGCTCATCGTCGTGAGCATCACGGGCCTCACGATCGTCGTGACGGGCGTGTGGGACGACGTCGACGAGGCGGGCGAGCAGCTGAGCGCCGCGCTCATGACGGGCGAGGCGTTCTCGACCGGGCTGCCGGGCGACTGGGGCCACTGGGTCGTCACGATCGGCCTCGTCCTGTTCGCCTACTCGACGATCCTCGGCTGGTCGTACTACGGCGAGCGCAACGTCGAGCGGCTCTTCGGCCGCCGGCTCGTCATGCCCTTCCGCGTGCTCTTCTCGCTCGTCGTCTTCGTCGGCTGCACGACCGAGCTCTCGCTCGTGTGGACCTTCTCCGACATCGCCAACGGCCTCATGGCGCTGCCGAACCTCATCGGCCTGCTCATCCTCTCGGGCCTCGTCGCGCGCGAGACGCGCCACTACCTCCGGCACGACCCGCGGCTCGAGGCGTCGAAGGACGAGATCGAGGCGTTCATGGCCGACCAGCCGGGCTGGGCCGACTGGAAGGCGGGCGACGAGATCGGCACCTCGCGCATCGACGTGCGCCGCGCGCGCCGCTGAGGCTCGACCGCGTCACGGCTGCGCGGCGCAGCGCGCGACGACCCACGCGAGCAGGGCGTCGCGCTGCGCGTCGGGGCTCGGCAGCACGAGCTCGGCCGGCTCGCCCGCGCTCGTAACCCGGATGCGGAACAGCGTGCCCTGCTTGTCCTCCGCGATCGCGTGCGCGTCGCACCGCCCGGGCGTGAGCGGCACCTCGACGACCGCGGGCTCGCCGCCCGGCTCGATCGCGAGGCCGACCGGCAGCGACTCGATGCGGTTCCCGGATGCGTCGACGGGCGCGAGCAGGACCGTCGCGCCGACCTCGTCGACGCTCCCGCCCGCGGCGCCCTCGCCCGCCACGGGCACGACCTCGAGCCGCACGATCGCCGCACCCGACCCATCCGCCGGGATCGCCGGGTCGAGCCACCGCACGGCCGCGACGTCGCGCTCGAAGGACCGCAGCGCGCACGCCGCGTCGTCGATCGCCTCGAGCTGCCCGAGCGGGTCGCCGGGGACGCCCGCGACGACCCGCCCGTCGGCGAGCTCGAGCACGGCGCGGTGCTCGAGCGGTCCCTCGTCGCACGTCGGCGGCGGCAGCTCCAGCCGCAGGTTGCGCGAGGCTCCCGCGGGGACGGCGTCGCCCTCCGCGCGCTCCATCGGCGCGCTCCAGCGGCTCGACTCGTAGGCGGCGCGCGCGACCTCGAGCTCCGCCGCTCCGCCGTTCGTCACGCGCAGCTCGACGTGGCCGCTCGCGACGTCGCCGCGCAGCTGCACGAGCTCGAGCACGATGCTCGCCTCGGCCGCCGGCATCGCGCTCGGCGCCCGGCCGGGCGACGCGGCGCAGCCCGCGATCGAGAGCAGCACGACGGCGCTCCAGGCCGCCGCCGCGCCTCGCCGCTCGAGCATGGCGCTCATCCTGCCACTGCGACAGGATGGCGGCATGAGCGCGCCGTGGGACCCCGAGGACCTCGCCGTGATCGGCATGACCGAGGAGCTGCACCTCTCCTCCCGGCGTCCCGACGGCAGCCTGAGCCCCGCGATCACGATCTGGGCCGTCGCAGTCGGCGGCGAGGTGATCGTCCGCTCGGCCTACGGCGAGCGGAACGGCTGGTACCGCCGGGCGCTCGAGCGCGGCGCGGGCCGCATCCGCTGCGGCGACGTCGAGCAGGACGTCGTGATCGAGGACGGCTCGGGGCTCGACCAGCGCGTCATCGACGACGAGTACCGGCGCAAGTACGCGCGCTTCGACCCGCCGATCGTCGCGACGGTCGTGGGGCACGCGCACACGCTGCGGCTGCGCCCCGCCTGACGGGCGCGGCTCCGCTACTCGGCGAGCGCCGCCTCGATCGCGGCCTCGAGGTCGCCGAAGTCGCGCAGCTCGAGCTGCTCCCCGTCGACGTAGAACGTCGGCGTCGAGGGCACGCCGAGCGCGATCCCGGCGTTCGCGTCGAGGGCGACGCGGTCGAGCGTCGCGTCGGCCGCGACCGCCTCGTCGAAGGCCGCCATGTCGAGCCCGAGCTCCTCCGCGTAGCCGCGGAACGTCGCCTCGGCGCCCTCCGAGCCCGCCCACTCCGACTGCCGCTCGAACAGCAGCGCGTGCATCTCGGCGAACGCGCCCTGCTGCGCGGCCGCCTCCGCGGCGACCGCTGCGGGGATCGCGTTCGGGTGGCTCGGGAGCGGGAAGTAGCGCACCGCGAACGTCACCTCGTCGCCATGCCGCTCGACGAGGTCGTCGACGATGGGCGCGAACTGCCCGCACGCGGGGCACTCGTAGTCGAAGAACTCGACGACGACGGGCGCGCCCTCGCCGGCGTCCGAGAGCAGGTGGGTCGACTCCTCGACGAGCTCGGCGGTCGCGGTGCTCGAGCCGGGCGCGGGCGCGGGCGCTGCGGTCGGCGGCTCCCACGGCCGCACGACGAGCAGCGCGACGCCGACGATGAGGACGAGGGCGCCGACGACGGCGGCGATGGAGACGGCGGCGCTTCTGGGCATGGCATCCAGGCTATCGGCCGGGCTCGCTCCTCCCCCGCGCCCGCCCTCGCCGCTAGCGTGCCCACATGGAGCTCGAGTTCTCGTCGACGGCGATCGAGTGGCGCGGGCCGCCGCCCTTCGTCTTCCTCCCCGTGCCGCCCGACGAGTCGGAGCTCATCCACGAGAGCGCGCGCGAGCTCACGTACGGGTGGGGCGTCATCCCGGTCGAGGCGACGATCGGCGGCACGTCGTTCACGACCTCCCTCTTCCCGCGCGACGGGCGCTACCTGCTGCCGCTCAAGGTCGCCGTGCAGCGGGCGGAGGGCGTCGGGCTCGGCGACGAGGTCGAGGTGCGGATGCGCGTGGGCCGGTAGCGCGATCGGTGGCCGCGGGCGACGAGCCGACCGTCAGCGGCCGGGAGTAGCATCGCCGCGATCGGAGGACGAGGGGGCGTCGATGGGATTCGCGGAACGGCTCGGAGCGCTCGGCGCGACCGCGTTGCGCCGAGCGGAGCGCGGCATCCACCGGCTCGCGCGGCCAGCGACCTTCGCCCTCGCGCCGGTGCTGCTGCGGCAGGCCAAGCAGCTGCAGTCGGCGCTCGTGTGGCTGCCCGAGCCGCAGGGGCGGCGCTGGGGCACGGTAGGCCCGGCGAGCGGCGCCGAGCCGCTGCGGCTGCTGCTCGTCGGCGACTCGACCGCGACCGGCGTGGGCTCGGAGCGGCTCGAACAGGCGCTCGCCGTGCGGCTCGCCGAGCGGCTCGCATCGCTCGGCGACCGGAGCGTCGCGTGGCGCATCGAGGGGCAGGAGGGGTCGACGGCCGCGGCGGTGCTCGAGCGGCACCTCCCCGTGCTCGACCGGCAGGCGCACGAGCCCTTCGACGCCATCCTGCTGCTCGTCGGCGCCAACGACGCGCTGCAGCTCGTCAGCCGAGGCGCGTTCACGGCGACCGTGCGCTCGCTCCTCGACGGCCTCCGGCGCCACCTGCGGCCCAGCGGCGTGCTGTGCGTCGCGGGCGCCCCGCAGATCGACACCTTCGAGTGGCTCCCGCAGCCGATCCGCTCGCTCCTCGGCGGCCACGCGCGCAGCCTCGACGACGCCCTCCAGCGCATCGCCGCCGCGGCGCCCGACGTGCTCCACCTCCCCACGCCCGCGATCCTCGAGCCGCAGTGGCACGCATCCGACGGCTTCCACCCCTCCGCCGCCGGCTACGAGCTGTGGGCCGGGCTCATCGCGCCCGCGATCCACGACGCGCTCGAGGCCCGCTCGGCCGCGCCCCGCGCCGACGACGCGGTGCACGCCGTGCGCCGCGGCATCGTGCCGCCCTACCTGCTCGAGCGGCTCGCCGCCGCCGACGTGCCCGCCGCGCGCATCGCCGAGCGCACGCTCGGCGTCGACCGCGACGTGCGCGGCGAGCGAGCCGGTCGCTCCCGACAGGGCATCGGGCTCCCGGCACCGGCGCGCGTGCCGGGCGAGCCCTCGCCCGATCGCGTCATCAGCGACGCGCGCGGCACGACGACGCTCCCGGGCGAGGAGGTGCGCACCGAGGGCGGCCCCGCGACGGGCGACACGGCCGCCGACGAGGCCTACGACGGGCTCGGCGCGGCGTGGCGCATGCTGCTCGAGGCCTTCGGCCGCGACTCGCTCGACGGGCGCGGCATGCCGCTCCGAGCGACGGTCCACTACGGCACGCGCTACGACAACGCGTTCTGGGACGGCGAGCGCATGGTGTTCGGCGACGGCGACGGCGAGGTGTTCGCCGGCTTCACCGGCGCGATCGACGTCATCGGGCACGAGCTCGGGCACGGCGTGATCGCCGCGACCGCCGACCTCGTCTACCGCGACCAGCCCGGCGCGCTCAACGAGTCGATCGCCGACGTGCTCGGCTCGCTCGTGAAGCAGCACTCGCTCGGCCAGGACGCCGTCGAGGCGGATTGGCTCATCGGCGCGGGCGTCTTCACCGATCGCGTGCAGGGCGTCGCGCTGCGCTCGATGGCCGCGCCCGGCACCGCCTTCGACGACCCCGTGCTCGGCAAGGACCCGCAGCCGGGCCACATGCGCGACTTCGTCGTCACGCGCGACGACCTCGGCGGCGTGCACATCAACTCCGGCATCCCCAACCGCGCGTTCCACCTCGTCGCCACCGCGATCGGCGGCCCCTCGTGGGAGGCGCCGGGCCGGATCTGGTTCGACGCGCTCACCGGCGGCCTCTCGGCCGAGGCCGACTTCGTCGCGTTCGCACGGGCGACCGAGGCGGCCGCCGAGGCGAGGTTCGGGGCGGATGCGCGCGAGACCGAGGCGGTGCGCGCGGCGTGGCGCGAGGTCGGCGTGACCGAGGGCGCGGAGCCGGACGCGCCGATCGAGGACGCGGTGCGCGTCGCGCGGACGGGCGGGATGCTCGGCCGCACGCGCGCCGCGACGCTCGAGCTCGAGATCATCCCGGGCGAGGATCGCGATCGGCTCGACACCCTCGTCGCCTCGGGTGTGCTCGCCGAGCTCGACGGGCAGGTGCTGCCCGACGCGCCGCTGTGGCGCGTGACGATCGAGACGCGCTGCGACGTCACGGTCGCCGAGCCCCTCCTGCCCGACGAGGTGCTCTCGCTCTTCCGCCGGCTGCTCGAGCTCGACGAGCGCTGAGGCGTCAGCGCCCCGAGGCTCGCTTCGCGGCGTCGACGACCTCGAGCATGTAGGGCGCGACGACCTCGCGGCTCACGCGGCAGTCGGCGAGGAAGACGCCCTCCGCTCCGCTCGCGAGCCACGCCTCGAGGTGGCGGAGGTCGTCGAGCGATTCGATGACCGCGCCCTCGGCGCCGAAGCCGCGCGCGACCGCGGCGAAGTCGACCTGCTCGATGAGCATCGGCTCCTCCGCGACGCCGCGCACCGCGTACTGGTGGATCTCGGCGCCGTAGGCGGCGTCGTTGACGAGCACGATGACGCCGCGCCGCACCGAGCGGACGACGGAGTCGAGGTCGGCGATCCCCATGAGCGCACCGCCGTCGCCCGAGACGAGCACGATCGTCGACTCCGGCCGGGCGACCCCCGCGCCGACGGCGCTCGGGAAGCCGAGCCCGATCGTCTGGAAGGCGGTGCCGACGAGGAGCAGCCGCTCGGGGTCGGCGACCGAGAGGTGCGTGGGCGCCCAGCCGATGAAGTGGCCGCCGTCCGAGACGATGACGCGATCCTCGGGCAGGATGCGCTCGAGCGCGTGGAAGAGGCTGCGCGGGTCGAGGCGGCCGTCGGGCGCGAGCAGGTCGCCCGGCTCGCGGTCGCGCTGCGCTCCCGTGACGTCGCCGAAGCCGGCCTCGGCCCACCCCTCGTCGCCCCGCGCATCCGCCCCCTCGGCCCCGACGAGCGCGACGAGCGCGTCGGCGACGAGCCGCGCGTCGCCGCGCACGTGCTCGTCGACGCGCGGGTTCGTCGCGGCCTCGAGCACGTCGACCTGCACGACGCGCGCGTCGGGCGCGAAGGCGTCGCCGAAGCGGGTCTGGAACTGGTTGAGGCCCGCGCCCACGACGAGCACGACGTCGGCGCGCTCGATCGCCGCCGCCGCCCGCTCCGACGCGAAGCCGCCCGAGATGCCGAGGTGCCGGTGGTCGTCGGCGAAGATGCCGCTGCCGAGCACGCTCGACGCGGTGCGGGCGCCGAGCGCCGCGGCGAGGGCGCGCAGCGGCTCGGCGGCGCCGGCGAGGTGGGCGCCGCGGCCCGCGAGCAGGAGCGGCCGCCGCGCCTCGAGCAGCTGCTCGGCGACCCCGGCGAGCTGCTCGGCGTCGATCGAGAGGAACGGCTCCGCCACCGCCTCGGCGACGGACTCGGCCGCGCCCTCCTCGACCTCGAGGTGCGCGATGTCGTACGGGATGGCGAGCACGACCGGGCGGCGCTCGACGAGCGCCGTCTCGACGGCGCGACGGGCCGCCGCTGCTGCGTCGGCGCGCGTCGCGACGATCGTCGGGGCGCCGACCGCGGTCGCGATCGCCCGCTGATCGACGTCCCACGGGCGCGGGCCGGCGATCGGCTGGTCGCCGACGACCAGCACGAGCGGCACGCGCGCGATCGCCGCCTCGGCGAGCGGCGTGATGGCGTTCGTGTAGCCGGGCCCGTAGGTCGTCGTCGCGATCGCCAGCGCACCGCTCGCCCGGTGGTGGGCGTCGGCGGCGGCGACCGTCGCCGCCTCGTGGCGCACGGTCGTGACGGCCATGGCGCCGCGCCGCACGACGGCGTCGAGGAACCAGGCGTTGCCGTTGCCCATGAGCGCGAACACGACGGATGCGTGGCGCTCAAGCTCGGCGGCGATGGCGGCGGAGACGGTGGTCGCCGCGGTCGCGGCGCGGTCGGCGGTCGAGGCGGCGGTGTCGGGCACGATGCGCTCCAGGGGTTCCGGAGGCTCGCGCGGCACGCACGGAGCCTCGTCTGCGAGGGTCCATGTGTGTCGCGCGCGGAGCGCGTGGTCGCCTTTGTCGTGACCGGCGCCGAGGGCGCCTGACGAGTCGATGCTAGTCGAGCGCCGCGCCGACGCGGAACGGCGATCGCGGAGCACCGGCCTCGACACGCGCACGCCGCCGCGCCCGATCGCGAGGCCCGTGGTTGCATGGCTGGCATGCCGCCGCTGCCTCGAGCCCTCCGCGCGGGGTTCGCGGTCTCCGGCACGGCGCTCGCGATCAACCTCGCGGCGGCGCTGCTGCTCGACCTCGAGGTGGGCGAGCCTGCGCTCCTCACGCTCGCGCGCGACCTGACGATGTGGCTCCTCGCGCTGCCGATCGCCGTCGCGCTGCTCGTGCTGGGCGCCTGGCGGAGCGCGACGGGCGTCTGCCACGTCACCGCGGTGCAGCTGTGCTGGCTCGGCGACGGCCTCGGCTCCCTGACCGGCGAGACGATCGTGCTGCTGGGCATGTTCCTGCTCGCCGCCGTCGCGTTCCTGGCCGCGCTGTGGCCGTCGCGCCGCCGCTCGCTCGCGTGGGGCTGGGCGGCGATCGGCTACGGCCTCGTCGGCGCCATCTCGGGCGGCGTCATCGCGATCGGCGCGGGTCCGCTCGCGGTGCCCGTGCTGCTCTACGCGCTCCTCATCGCCGCCGTCGCGGCGTTCGCGGCGATCGACACCGCCGGCCTGCTCGGCGGCCTGCTGCTGCTCTCGAGCGTGCTCGTGCTCGGCATCGGCCTGTTCCTCATCGAGATCCCGGATGCGCTCCGCGCGTTCGCGGTGCTCGTGATGTACGTGCTCGGGCAGGCGCTGCTCGCGGTCAGCCTGCAGCAGCGGCTCGGCCTCGGCCGCGCGGTCCCGCAGCCCGCGCGCGCCTGACCCTCAGCGCCCCTCGGCCCAGAGCCGCTGCATCGCCTCGAGCACCGTGAGCACGGCCGGCACCCGCTCGGCGCCGTGCCGGTGCCGCAGCGAGACGGTGCGGCCCGAGCCGTCGGAGAGCGGCGCGACGACGACGTCGTCGCGCGTGAGCACCCGCAGCGCCATGTCGGGCAGCAGGGTGACGGAGCCGGTCGCCGCGACGAACGACTGCGCGGCGACGAAGTCGTCCGTCTCGAAGTGGATGCGCGGGGCGAAGCCCGCGTCGGTCGCGAGCGATTCGAGGTGGGAGCGGCATCGCTCGCACCCGCCGACCCACTCGGCGCCGGCGAGCGCCGCGATGTCGACCGGGGCGCCGTCCGCGAGCTCGTGCGAGGCGGGCAGCACGATGCGCGAGGGGTCGGGCCCGAGCTCGATGCGCGCGAGCTGCACGTCGTCGTGCAGCTCGTCGTACTCGAACGCGACCGCGACGTCGGCGTCGCCCGCGAGCACCGCATCGATCGCCTCCGGCGGCTCGAGCTCGATGACGCGCGCGGTGAGCCCCGGCACGGCGAGCCGCGCCGCCGCGATCGAGCGGGGCACGAAGTCGGCGAGCGCCGAGGGGAACGCCGCGATCGTGACGCTGCCGGCGCCCTCGGCGAGCGACGCGAGCTCGGCCTCCGCCGAGCCGAGCAGCCCGGCGATCCCGTCGGCGTGCCGCAGCAGGCGCTCCCCCGCCTCGGTGAGCGTGACGCCGGTCGACGAGCGCAGCAGCAGTGCCTGGCCGACCTCCTCCTCGAGCAGGCGGATGTGCTGGCTCACGGCCGGCTGCGTCCACCCGAGCACCCGGGCGCCGCCCGAGACGGAGCCCTCGCGCGCGACGGTGCGGAAGATCAGGATGCGTCGCGGGTCGAGCTGCATGGCTCCAGCATGCCGCACCCCGCCGCTCACGGCGCACCCAGCCTCGCGGGCTACGCTCGCGGCCATGAGCGAGCAGATCGAGATCGTCGACAACCCGACATCGCAGCGCTTCGAGGCGCGCGTCGACGGCGCGCTCGCCGGCTTCGCCGACTACCGCGACGCCGACGACGTCCGCGCCTTCCCCCACACCGAGGTCGACCCGTCCTTCGGTGGCCGCGGCATCGGCTCCCGGCTCGTCGACGAGGCGCTCCGCGCGACGATCGCCGAGGGCAAGCGCATCCGACCCCAGTGCTCGTTCGTCGTCGCCCGGGCGGCGCTCGACGAGTTCGCCGCGCACCGCGCCTAGCGACTACCCCTCCCCGAACCCGCTCTCCGCGAGCTCGCGGATCGCCGCGATCGCCTCGCGCGCCTGCGGCCCGGTCGCCTCGAAGCGCGCGATCGCGCCCCGGTCGAGGCCGAGCGCGAGCACGCGCAGCAGGCTCGAGGCGTCGACGCCGTTCACCGTCACCTCCGCCTCGAAGCCGCCCGCGGCGCGCACGAGCAGCGCCGCCGGCCTCGCGTGCAGCCCGTGCTCGTTCTCGAGCTCGAGCTCGAGCACCGCCGCGCCGTCCTCCGGCTCGACGACCGCGCCCCCGCCCTCGGTGGGCTCCGGCCGCGCCGCCCCCTGCGGCCCCGACTCGGCGGCCGCCACGACCTGCTCGAGGCCCGCGCCGCCCTCGGCGGCGACCGCGGCGGCGACCGCGCCCTCGACGAGCGGCGCGTCGGCGATGCGGATGCGCTCGGGCGCCTCGGCGAAGTCGAGGGCGGTCTGGGCGGTCAGCACCGCCGATCCGAGGTCGCACAGCACGACGACGCCGTCGCCCGAGTCGGCCTCGGCGATCGCGGCCTGCACGCGGTCGAAGCTCGTGCCGAGCGAGCCGTCGTCGGTGCCGCCGGCCGCGGCGATCGCGACGCTCGGCGCCATCTGCGCCGCGAGCTCGACGACGCCCTCGGCGATGCGCGCCGAGTGCGAGACGATCGCGAGCCCGACGGTCACGGCGTCTCCGCCGCCGCGGCGAGGATGAGCGCGGTCGACTCCGCCCCCGGGTCGCGGTGCCCGACGGCCCGCTCGCCGAGGTAGGAGGCCCGGCCCTTGTGGGCGACGAGCGGCTCCGTCGCGATCGCGCCCTCGGCGGCGGCCTCGGCCGCGGCAGCGAGCGCCGCCCGCACGTCGTCGCCGGCAGCGGACGCCGCCTCGACGGCCGGCGTCCACGCATCCACCATCGTCTTGTCGCCCGACTCCGCCTTGCCCCGCGCGACGATGCCGTCGCGCGCCGCGGTCAGCACCTCGACGAGCGCCGCCGCGTCGAGCGCGTCGCGATCGCCCGCCGCCATCGACGCCTTGAGGAACGCCGTGCCGTAGAGCGGCCCCGCCGCTCCGCCGACCGTCGAGATCAGCGTCGTCGCGACGAGCCGGAGCACCGCCGCGGGGGTCGCGCCGTCGTCGAGCGCGTCGAGCTTGCCGAGCACCGCCTGGAACCCGCGGTCGAGGTTCTCGCCGTGGTCGGCGTCGCCGATCGCGCGGTCGAGCGCGGTGAGCTCGGCCTTCCGGCGCGAGACCTCGGCGGCGACCGCCTCGATCCAGCGGCGCGTCCACGCGCCGTCGAGCGCCACGGATCCCTCGGTGCTCACCGGCCCCACCGCAGCGCCGCCGTCTGCACCGGGGCGTCGTAGAGCTCGAGCAGGTCGTCGTCGACCTGCAGGAGCGTGAGCGAGACGCCCTGCATCTCGAGGCTCGTGACGTACGAGCCGACGAGCGAGCGGGCGAGCACGATGCCGCGATCGGCGAGCACCTCCGCCGCCCGGCGGAAGACGATGTAGAGCTCCGACTGCGGCGTGCCGCCCATGCCGTTGACGAGCAGCACGACGCGATCGCCCTGCTGGAACGGCAGGTCCTCGAGGATGGGCTCGATCAGGCGGTCGACGATGCGGTCGGCGGGCTCGAGCGCGATGCGCTCCCTGCCCGGCTCGCCGTGGATGCCGATGCCGATCTCGACCTCGTCCTCGGCGAGCTGGAAGCTCGGCTCGCCCGCGTGCGGCACCGTGCACGGCGCGAGCGCCATGCCCATCGAGCGCACCCTGCTGTTGACGGTGCGGGCGATCTCGGCGACCCGGTCGAGGCTGTCGCCGCGCTCCGCGGCTGCGCCCGCGAGCTTCTCGACGAGCAGCGTGCCGGCGACGCCGCGACGCCCCGCGGTGTAGAGCGAGTCCTTCACCGCGACGTCGTCGTCGACGATGACCGACTGCACCTCGATGCCCTCGGCGAGCGCGAGCTCGGCGGCGGTCTCGAAGTTCAGCACGTCGCCCGTGTAGTTCTTCACGATGTGCAGCACGCCCGCGCCCGCGCTGACCTGCCGCGTCGCCTCGAGGATGGGGTCGGGCGTCGGCGAGGTGAACATCGCGCCCGGCACCGCCGCGTCGAGCATGCCGGGGCCGACGAAGCCGGCGTGCAGCGGCTCGTGGCCGGAGCCGCCGCCCGAGACGATGCCGACCTTCCCGTTGAGCGGCGCGTCGGCGCGCACGACCGCGAACGGCGGATCGACGATGAGGCGCACGAGGTCGGGGTGCGCCGCGGCGAAGCCCGCGAGCCCCTCGTCGACCGTCTTGCCGGGATCGTTGATGAGCTTCTTCACGACGTCGGTCCTCTCCCTCGGGGTGTCGGTCGCTCACACCGTACGCCCAGGATGCTGATCTCGCGATGGATCTGAGGAAATCGCAACCGGTTGCGCAAGATCGGGCGGTGCCCGGTTACAGTGTGGCTACCGCTCGAGCGAGCGGTACGAGCGATGACGCTCGTGGAAGAGAAAGCAGGGACCTGTGGATCTGAACCCCGGTCTGGTATTCCTCTCAGAGCTGGTCGGCACCGCGATGCTCGTGCTCCTCGGCTGCGGTGTCGTCGCGAACGTCGTGCTGAAGGGCACGAAGGGCTTCGGCGGCGGCTTCCTCATGATCAACTTCGGCTGGGGCCTGGCGGTCTTCGCGGGCGTCATCGTGTCGATCTACTCCGGCGCCCACATCAACCCGGCCGTGACCCTCGGACTGCTCGCGCAGGACCTCGTGAAGGGCAACGAGTACGACTGGGCGCTGCTGCCGATGTACCTCGCCGGCCAGTTCCTCGGTGCCTTCCTCGGCGCGGTGCTGTGCTGGCTCGCCTACAAGCAGCACTTCGACGTCGAGGAGGACCCGGGCGCCAAGCTCGGCACGTTCTCGACCGGCCCCGCGCTGCGCTCGACCGGCTGGAACCTCATCACAGAGATCATCGGCACCTTCGTGCTCGTGTTCGTCGTCATCGCGTTCGGCGTGCAGAACGGCGATGCGGATGCGTCGGTGCCCGCCGGCCTCGCCTCGCTCGGCGCGCTCCCCGTGGCGCTGCTCGTCGTCGGGATCGGCGCGTCGCTCGGTGGGCCGACCGGCTACGCCATCAACCCCGCGCGCGACCTCGGCCCGCGCATCGCCCACGCGGTGCTGCCCATCAGGGGCAAGGGCTCGAGCGACTGGGGCTACTCGTGGATCCCGGTCGTCGGCCCGGTCGTCGGCGGCGTGCTCGCCGGCCTGCTCGCGCCCACGATGATCGCCGGCGTCGCCGGCTTCGCAGCCTGAGCGGTCGAGGAGGGGGCCCGCCGGGCTCCCTCCTCTGCTTCCACCACCGCATCCGTCACCGAACCAAGGAGCACTGATGACCGACTACGTCATCGCGATCGACCAGGGCACGACCTCGACCCGCGCCATCCTCTTCGACCACGCCGGCAGCATCGTCTCGACCGGCCAGCTCGAGCACGAGCAGATCTTCCCGCACGCCGGCTGGGTCGAGCACGACCCGATGGAGATCTGGAACAACACCCGCGAGGTGATCGGCCAGGCGCTCTCGAAGGCCAACGTCACCCGGCACAACGTCAAGGCCATCGGCATCACGAACCAGCGCGAGACCGCGGTGGTGTGGAACAAGCAGACGGGCGAGCCGGTCTACAACGCGATCGTCTGGCAGGACACCCGCACGCAGAAGATCGTCGACCGCCTCGCCGACGGCGACACCGACCGCTACAAGCAGAGGACCGGGCTGCCGCTCGCGACCTACTTCTCGGGCACGAAGATCGTCTGGATCCTCGAGAACGTCGAGGGCGCGCGGGAGGCCGCCGAAGCCGGTGACCTCCTCTTCGGCACGACCGACTCGTGGGTGCTGTGGAACCTCACGGGCGGCGTCAACGGCGGCGTGCACGCGACCGACGTCACGAACGCGTCGCGCACGCTGTTCATGGACCTCGAGTCGCTCGAGTGGGACGACGAGATCCTCGCCGACTTCGGCGTGCCGCGCTCGATGCTCCCCGACATCCGGCCGTCGTCGGGCGAGTTCGGCGTCGCGGCGTCGGAGTCGCTCCTGCGCGAGACGCCGATCACCGGCATCCTGGGCGATCAGCAGGCGGCGACGTTCGGCCAGGCAGCGTTCGACACGGGCGAGGCGAAGAACACCTACGGCACCGGCAACTTCCTCATCTTCAACACGGGCGAGGAGATCGTCCACTCGAAGAACGGGCTCATCACGACCGTCGGCTACAAGATCGGCGACGAGCCCACCCACTACGCGCTCGAGGGCTCGATCGCCGTCACGGGCTCGCTCATCCAGTGGCTGCGCGACAACCTCGGGATCATCCCGAACGCGCCCGCGGTCGAGGAGCTCGCGAAGAGCGTCGACGACAACGGCGGCGCGTACTTCGTGCCGGCGTTCTCCGGCCTGTTCGCGCCCTACTGGCGGCCGGATGCGCGGGGCGCGCTCGTGGGGCTCACGCGGTACGTCAACAAGGGCCACATCGCGCGCGCGGCGCTTGAGGCGACGGCGTTCCAGACCGCCGAGGTCGTCGACGCCGTCAACGCCGACTCCGGCGTCGACCTCACGGAGCTCAAGGTCGACGGCGGCATGATCGCGAACGACACGCTCATGCAGTTCCAGGCCGACCTGCTGCGCGTGCCGGTCGTGCGGCCCGTCGTCGCCGAGACGACCGCGCTCGGCGCCGCCTACGCCGCGGGGCTCGCGGTCGGCTTCTGGGGCTCGCTCGACGAGCTGCGCCAGAACTGGCAGGAGGACCGCCGCTGGGAGCCGCAGATGGACCAGGAGGCGCGCGACCGCACGTACCGCAACTGGAAGAAGGCGGTGCAGAAGACCCTCGACTGGGTCGACGAGGACGTCGACTGACCGCTGGAGCGGAGGCACGGAGCGGGGTGGCGGGAGCCGCCCCGCTCTCGCGTGCGCGACGGCTTCAGACCGCTCGCTGCACCGGGTCACTGATCCAGATGACGGCAGCGGCGATCGCGAGGATCACGAGCGCCGTGCGCGCGGTCGAGACGGCGATCACGACCGAGCACCACCAGTCGTCGGCCTCGGAGAGCCTGCCGCGCGACGTCGGCTGCTTCGCCGAGATCGCGACGGCGAGGGCGAGCAGGTCGAGGCAGCAGAGCATCGCGACCACCGCGACGCGCACGCGCGGGCGCTCGCCCGTGCGGTGCGCGCGGCCCGAGCCGTGCGGCTCCGCGACGTGCGCGACCGGCAGGAGCGCGCGCATCCAGCCGTCGAGCCACCACGCGAGCAGCACGAGCATGATGACGAGCACGAGCGCGCCGGTGCGCCCGATCGCCTCGTCGATCGAGCTCGACGCCTCCTGCCAGGGGTGGTCGAACAGCCGCTCGCGGATCGCCGGCAGCGCCCTGGCGAAGAAGGCGGCACCCGCTATCGCGTAGCCGGTCACGACGACGAGGATCGTGAGCGGATGCCGCATGCGCACGAGCATCCAGGCGACGACGAGCGTGCCGAAGGAGATGAAGTCGATCGCGTCGAGCGCGCCGTAGGTCGAGGCGCCGATGAGCGACGTCGACTGCAGCAGCAGCACCGCCGCCTGCGTGCACGCGAAGAGCACGATGCAGTAGAAGGCGCCGAGCCGGTAGCTGCGCGACGCCGGCGCGACGATCGCCGCGAGCACGAGCAGCAGCGCGCCGATGCCGCGCAGCGTGAGCGACGGCGTGAGCTCGGGCGGGCGGTGCAGCAGGAGCGTGAGCCCGTAGCACGAGAGCAGCCCGCTGATGGCGAGCGCGACGAGCAGCAGCGAGCGCGACGTGCGGTCGGCCCACGCGAGCGGCCACGCGTGCCACACCTCGGCGCTCGACCACGTCGTCTGACGCTCGGCGCGCTCGATGACCCGGCTGCTCACCTCGGCATCATGCCGCAGCCGCGGCGCGCCACGCCTCGAGCGTGCGCGTCGCGGCCCCGGAGTCGATCGCGCCGGCGGCGACGTCGAGCTCCTCGCGCAAGCGCTCCACGAGCGGGCGGTCCTTCTGTCGCGGGTCGCCGTCGAGCCGCCAGGCCACGAGCGCGGCGGCGGCGTTGAGCAGCACGACGTCGCGCACGGGCCCCTGCTCGCCCGCGATCGTGCGGCGCAGCACGTCGGCGTTGTGCTCGGCCGAGCCGCCGCGCAGGTCGTCGAGGCTCGCCCGGCGGATGCCGAGCTCGCGCGGGTCGATGTCGTGCTCCACGACGTCGCCGCGAGCGACCTCCCAGAGCTCGGAGTGACCGGTCGTCGTGAGCTCGTCGAGCCCGTCCTCGCCGCGCACGACGAGCGCGGTCGCGCCGCGGGTCGCGAAGACGCCGACGAACTGCTCGATGATGTGCTTGTCGGCGACGCCGACGAGCGAGACCTCGGGGCGCGCGGGGTTGACGAGCGGGCCGAGGTAGTTGAAGACCGTCGGCACCCCGAGCCCGGCGCGCACGGGTCCCGCGTGGCGGAAGCCGGGGTGGAAGCGCGTCGCCCACGCGAACGAGATGCCCGCGCGCTCGAGGATGCGGCGCACGACCGCCGGGTCGTCGTCGGCCGGCACGAGCCCGAGCGCGTCGAGCACGTCCGACGCGCCCGAGGAGGAGGAGACCGCCCGATTGCCGTGCTTGAGCACCGGCACGCCCGAGGCGGCGACGACGATGCTCGCGGTCGTCGAGATGTTGACGGTGTGCTGGCGGTCGCCGCCCGTGCCGACGATGTCGACGACGCGCGTGTCGCCCGGGAGCGGCACGGCCGCCTCGAGGATGGCGTCGCGGAAGCCGACGAGCTCCTCGGCGACGACGCCCTTCGCCCGCAGGGCGATGAGGAAGCCCGCGATCTGCGCCTCCGAGGCGCGCCCGGTGACCACCTCGGCCATCGCCCACTCGGCCTGCCGGATCGCCAGGTCGTCGCCTTCGAGCAGGGTCTCGAGCACGCACGGCCAGGTCAAGAGGCGATCCATGGCTCGAGCCTATCTTTTTGCGCTCGACTGGCTCGTCGGGTCACTACGGCGCGTAGAACTGTCACTAGGATGGACATCGTGTCCACTACTGCGCTCTCCTCGTCGCCCTCAGCGCCGATGATCCGCCGGCCGAACACCGTGGCGGTCGGCACCATCGTCTGGCTCGGCAGCGAAGTCATGTTCTTCGCCGGCCTCTTCGCGATCTACTTCACGCTCCGATCGATGTCGGGCGACCTGTTCGCGACCGAGGCCGAGAAGCTCAACGTGCTCTTCGCCACGATCAACACGACGATCCTGCTGCTGTCGAGCTTCACGTGCCAGGCGGGCGCGAACGCCGCCGAGCACCACCAGGTGTTCCGCACCGGTCGAGCGCTGCAGTTCTCCAAGTGGGGCATGGTCGAGTGGTTCTACCTGACCTACGCGATGGGCGCGATCTTCATCATGCTGCAGGTCTTCGAGTACGTGGAGCTCGTGCACCACGGGGTCGCGATCCAGTCGAACTCTTACGCGTCGGCGTTCTACCTCACGACGGGCTTCCACGGCCTGCACGTCACCGGCGGGCTCTTCGCCTTCCTCTTCGTGATCGGCCGCGCCTACGCGGTCAAGCGCTTCGGACACAAGGAGGCGACGAGCGCGCACGTCATCTCCTACTACTGGCACTTCGTCGACGTGGTCTGGATCGGCCTGTACCTCGTCATCTACTGGCTCAAGTAACGGTTGGGTGAGGATCTTGACAGCACGCAAGAAGACCGGACGCAGGCACCCGCTCGCCAGCGCCGCCCTGCTCATGATCGGCCTCGTCGTCGCTGGCGGCGCGTCGGTCGCGGTGAGCAGCGTCGCGAACGCTGAGCCCGCCGTCGCCCCGCACGCGCAGCAGCTGACCGCCGAGGACGGCGAGCTGCTCTTCCGCGCCAACTGCGCCTCGTGCCACGGCCTCGAGGCCGAGGGCACGGAGGCCGGGCCGAGCCTGATCGGCGTGGGCGCCGCATCCGTCGACTTCCAGGTCATGACCGGCCGCATGCCGATGGCCTTCCAGGGCCCGCAGGCCGAGCAGCGCGACCCGCAGTTCACGCAGGAGCAGTCGGACGCGATGGGCGAGTACATCGCCGCGCTCGCGCCCGGTCCCGACGTGCCCGACGAGCAGTGGCTCGACATCAGCCAGGTCGACGACGAGGGCATCGCCCGCGGTGGCGAGCTCTTCCGCATCAACTGCGCGATGTGCCACAACGTCGCGGGCGCCGGCGGCGCGCTGACCGAGGGCAAGTGGGCCCCGCACCTGCGCGACATCGACCCCGTGCACGTCTACGAGGCGATGCTCACCGGCCCGCAGAACATGCCGGTCTTCAACGACGCGAACATCAGCCCGGAGCAGAAGCGCGAGATCATCGCGTACCTGAACTACCTCGACGAGAACCCGTCGGTCGGCGGCTTCGACCTCGGCAGCCTCGGCCCGGTGTCGGAGGGCCTGTTCATCTGGATCTTCGGCCTCGGCGGCCTCGTGGCCGTCTCCGTGTGGCTCACCTCGAGGCCGAACTGATCCATGGCGAACGACAACGAGAGGAACAGCATGTCGGCTGAAGACCAGTCGGCTCCTAGCGAGCAGAGCGTCGTCGCCTACGACCGTGGCGCAGCGATCGAGCAGTCGGACGGCTTCACGAACCCGGGCCTGCCGCCGCACCGGCCGCGCCAGACCGACCTCCACCCCGAGAAGGAGCGCCGCGCGGAGCGGCAGGTCGTCGCCTGGTTCCTGATCTCGATGCTCGGCTCGGTGCTCGCGATCGTCGCGTACATCGCGCTGCCGATCGAGCCGGGCAACATGGCGAGCGTCCGGGCGAACAACCTCTTCCTCGGCCTCGCGATCGCGCTCGCGCTGCTCGCCGTCGGCATCGGCGGCATGCACTGGGCGCGTCAGCTCATGAGCAGCCACGAGGTCGTCGAGGAGCGGCACCTGTCGCGCGGCTCCGAGAAGAGCCGCGCCCGCGCCGTCGAGATCTTCCAGCTCGGCGACCAGGAGTCGGGCTTCTCCCGCCGCACGCTCATCCGCAACACGCTCATCGGCGCCGTCGCGCTCATGCCGCTGCCCGCCATCGTGCTCTTCCGCGACCTCGCGCCCGCCGAGGATGCCGTCGAGGCGATCGCGCACACGATGTGGACCTCGGGCGAGCGCCTCGCCCTCGACCCGACCGGCACGCCCATCCGCGCGGACGACGTCACGATCGGCTCGGCGTTCCACGTGATCCCCGAGTCGCTCAAGGACATCGGCCACAACGAGGGCTACCTCGACAAGAAGGCGCTCGCCGCGGTGCTGCTCGTCCGGCTCCCCGTCGACCGCCTCAAGGAGGCCCCCGGCCGCGAGGGCTGGTCGTACGACGGCATCGTCGCCTACTCCAAGATCTGCACGCACGTCGGCTGCCCCGTGGCGCTGTACGAGCAGCAGACGCACCACCTCCTCTGCCCGTGCCACCAGTCGACGTTCGACGTCACCGAGCACGCGAAGGTCGTCTTCGGCCCCGCGAAGCGGCCGCTCCCGCAGCTGCCGATCACCGTGGACGACGAGGGCTACCTCATCGCCCAGCGCGACTTCACCGAGCCCATCGGCCCGTCGTTCTGGGAGCGCCTGAACCACATCGACCCGGACCACGTGCCGGTGTCGGCCGCTGAGACGGAGACCCGCGCATGACCGCGACCGCCACGCGCCCCAGCCTCACCGCGAAGGCGTCGAACTACCTCGACGAGCGCACCAGCATCTCGACCCTCGTGGCGACCCTCGGCCGGAAGGTCTTCCCGGACCACTGGTCGTTCATGCTCGGCGAGATCATCCTGTACTCGTTCGTCGCGATCCTGCTCTCGGGCACGTTCCTGACGTTCTTCTTCGAGCCGTCGATGACCGAGGTGCACTACGACGGCTCCTACGTCCCGCTCAAGGGCGTCGCGATGTCGGCGGCATACGCCTCGGCCCTCGACCTGTCGTTCGACGTGCGCGGCGGCCTGCTCATGCGCCAGCTGCACCACTGGGCGGCGCTGCTGTTCATCGCCGCGATTGGCCTGCACATGCTGCGCGTGTTCTTCACGGGCGCGTTCCGCAAGCCGCGCGAGATCAACTGGGTCGTCGGCTTCATCCTGTTCATCCTCGCGCTCGCCGAGGGCTTCACCGGCTACTCGCTCCCCGACGACCTGCTCTCGGGCAACGGCCTCGCCATCATCAACGGCATGGTCAAGGGCATCCCGATCGTCGGCACCTGGATCTCGTACCTGCTCTTCGGCGGCGTGTTCCCGGGCGACGACATCGTGCCGCGGCTCTTCGTGCTGCACATCATGCTGCTGCCGGCGCTCGTGATCGCGTTCATCGGCATCCACATGGTGCTGCTCGTGGTCAACAAGCACACGCAGTTCGCGGGCCCCGGCAAGACCAACGACAACGTCGTGGGCGCGCCGATCATGCCGCTGTTCGCCGCGAAGGCCGGCTCGTTCTTCTTCATCGTGTTCGGCGTGCTCGTCGCGATCGCCTCGACCTTCACGATCCTCCCGCTGTGGGAGTACGGGCCCTACGACCCATCGCCCGTCTCGGCCGGCACGCAGCCCGACTGGTACATCGGCTTCGCCGACGGCGCCCTGCGCCTCATGCCGGGCTGGGAGACCGAGATCTTCAACTGGACGATCTCGTGGAACATCCTCGTGCCCATCGCGGTGCTCGGGCTGTTCATCGTGATCGTGATGATCTACCCGTTCATCGAGCAGTGGATCACGGGCGACGAGCGCGAGCACCACATCGCCGAGCGCCCCCGCAACAACCCGACGCGCACGGCCATCGGCGCCGCCGGCGTCTGGTTCTACGCGATCATGTGGGCGGCTGCCTCGTCCGACCTCATCGCGACGCACTTCCGCCTCAACGTGTTCCACGTCACCTACGCCCTCCAGGCGATGCTCATCGTCGGCACGGTCGTCGTGTACTGGCTCACGAAGCGCATCGCGCTCGGCCTGCAGAAGAAGGATCGCGAGATCCTGCTGCACGGCTACGAGAGCGGCCGCATCGTGCGCCGCCCCGGCGGCGAGTACATCGAGGTGCACCAGCCCCTCGACGAGTACGAGGCGTGGAAGCTCAAGGCCTACGAGTCGTACGCGCCGGTCATGGTGCGCCCGAACGCGAAGGGCAGGATCACGCCGGCGACGCACCTGCGGGCAGCGCTCACCCGCTGGTTCTTCGAGGACCGCGTGAGCCCCGTGACGCCGCGCGAGCTCGAGATCGCCAAGCGGCACGACGACCACTAGGTCGGCGACCGAGACGGAGGGCCCGGGATGATTCCCGGGCCCTCCGTCGTTGTCCCCGGCATGCCCCTCGACTTCGGAGTCCACACGTTCGCCGCCGTCCCCGAGCAGGACGGCGCGCCGATCCCCCACTCGCGCGTGCTCCGCGACGTCGTGGCCGAGGGCATCGCCGCCGATCGCGCCGGGCTGTCGTTCTTCGGCGTCGGCGAGCACCACCGCGCCGACTTCGCGGCGAGCGCGCCCGAGATCGTCCTCGGCGCCCTCGCGAGCGTGACCGAGCGCATCCGCCTCGGCACGGCCGTCACGGTGCTCTCGTCGAACGACCCCGTGCGCGTGTTCGAGCAGTTCTCAACCCTCGACGGCATCTCGAGCGGCCGGGCCGAGATGATCGTCGGCCGCGGCTCGTTCGTCGAGTCGTTCCCGCTGTTCGGCTACCGGCTCGAGGACTACGAGGCGCTCTTCGACGAGCGGCTCGAGCTGCTCGCCGAGCTCGTGGAGGAGGAGCCCGTCACGTGGTCGGGCCGGCTGCGCTCGTCGCTCACCGAGCAGCGCGTGCACCCGCGCTCCCACGCGGCCGAGCACGGCGGTCGCATCCCCGTGTGGGTCGGCGTCGGCGGCACGCCCGACTCCGTCATCCGCACCGCTCGCCACGGCTTCGACATGATGCTCGCGATCATCGGCGGCAGCCCCGCGCAGTTCGCGCCCTTCTCGGGGCTCTACCGGCGCGCGATGGAGCAGTTCGGGCACTCGGGCGGTCGCGTCGGGATGCACTCCCCCGGGCTCATCGCCGAGACGGACGAGGAGGCGAAGCGCATCCTCATGCCGCAGTGGATGGTCTACCGCAACCGCATCGGGCGCGAGCGCGGCTGGGGCGACGCGACCGAGCGCGAGTTCGACGCGAGCGCTGCCGAGCACGGCGCCATCTTCGTCGGGAGTCCCGAGACCGTCGCGCAGAAGATCGGCTGGGCGGTCGAGACGCTCGGCGTCGAGCGGTTCGACCTCAAGTACGACTCGGGCACGTCGCACGAGGACAACCTGCGCTCGATCGAGCTGCTCGGCACCGAGGTCGTGCCGCGCGTGCGCGCCCTGCTCGACCGCTAGGCGGGCGGCGCGCCGAGCACGGAGGCGGCGCGCTCGAGCAGCCGCTGCGCCGCAGCCGCCCCGCGGTCGTCGCCGCGGCCGGCGTTCGCGAGCGCATGGCCCAGCAGGTGCGTCGCTGCGATCGCGGTCACGCGCTCGTCGCCGCGCCAGCCTGACTGCAGCTCGTCGGCGAAGGCCGCGAGGGCCGCGACCCCCGGCGAGCCGGCCTCCCGCTCGACCGACGACACGACGACGTGCCCGAAGAGCGCCCCGCGATCGTCGGCGGGGTCGCCGAGCCCCGCGGTGTCGATGTCGAGGATGCCCGTGATGCGCGACGGGTCGTCCTCGGCGACGAAGATCTGGCCCAGGTGGAGGTCGCCGTGGATCGTGACGGGCCGGGGCACGCTCGTCGCGGCGTAGCGCTCCGCGATCATCGCGGCGAGCCGCGTGGTCTGGCGCGCGAACACCGGCGCCGTCTCCTCCATCCGCTCGGCGTACCAGTCGACCCGCCGAGCGAGCGACTCCCGCGCGCCGACCGTCACCGGCACCTGGGCGATGTGCTGGGTGAGCTCGTCGAGGCCGCGCGCGAACCGGGCGCGGTCGATGCGCTCGAACACGTCGATCGCCGGCACCCCGGGGAGCTCCCCGAGCAGCACGAGGCCGGCGTCGGAGAAGCCGATCGACCGCGGCACGGGCACGCCCGCGGCGCGGAAGCGCTCGTGCAGGTCGTGGATGGTCGCGGCGAGCGACGGCTGCACGACCTTGGCGAACCAGCGCTCGGTCGCGGTCGCGACCTGCAGCACCGCCCGCTTGCCGGGGCGGTACGCCTCCATCCGCAGCGTCGCGCCCTCGGCGGCGATGCCGAACTTCGCGAGCACGACGCCTGCGGCCTCCGGGTACGAGACGGCGGGCAGGGACGGCAGCGACGGGTCCTGCGGGTACACCCACGCGGTGAGCCGGCGGCCCGCCGCATCGAGGAGCTCGACGGTGTGCTCGTCGACGGGCGCGCTCGGCGAGGTGTTGACGTAGATCGTCAGTCGCTCGATCGCGTCCTCGCGCGTGCGGACACCGCACGCGTAGCCGACCACGAAGCCCTCGCTGACCGGTTCGACATCCTTCTGCTGGAAGTCGACGAGCTCCCTGCCGCTCTCGGCGACGAGCCTCGAGAGCACTCCGGCGGGATTGTCGAGCATGGGCCCCATCCAACACCCCGGCAGCCGGGCGTGCGCCGAGAGATGCGTATCGTGGATCCATGCGGTGGCTCGAGCGGTTCACGACCGGCGAGCAGGAATCGTGGCTGCAGGTGCTCAAGGTCGCCGTCGCGATCGTCATCGCCTGGGCGGCGAGTCGGCTGCTGCTCGGCATGGAGCTGCCGATCTTCGCGGCGATCGCCGCGCTGCTCGTCGTCGCGCCGAGCGTCAACCAGTCGCTCGGCAAGGGCATCGGGCGCTCGGTCGGGGTCATCGGCGGTGTGCTGCTCGCGTGGCTCGCCACGCTCGTCCTGCCCACGACGGGGCTCGTCGTGCTCTCGGTGTCGCTCCTGGGCGTCGTGCTCGCGCGACTCCTGCGGCTCGCGCCGATGGCCGCGAACCAGCTGCCGATCAGCGCGATGGTGCTGCTCGCGCTCGGCGCGGGCACCGGGCCGCTGTTCGGCTTCGAGCGCGTCGTCGAGACGATCATCGGCGCGGTCGTGGCGCTCGTCATCAACCTCGTCGTCGT
The DNA here is from genome assembly GCF_000425105.1 of Agrococcus lahaulensis DSM 17612. Taxonomy (GTDB): domain Bacteria; phylum Actinomycetota; class Actinomycetes; order Actinomycetales; family Microbacteriaceae; genus Agrococcus; species Agrococcus lahaulensis. Next base: position 43,730 of record NZ_AULD01000015.1, on the reverse strand, counting down.
GGCGCCCGTGCACCACGAACCGGCCGAGCGCTCGATGCGCGAGCTCGCCCACGCCGTCGCGGACGCCTTCGAGCGCATCGCCCACGCCCTCACCGTCGCCGACGCGGAGCGCGGCGAGGCGATGCTCGCCGAGGCGCGCGAGCTGCGGGCCGGCATCAAGCGCACGCGCGCTGCCATGGACGCGCTCGAGGAGTCGACGCGCCTGAACCCCAGGGCGCGGCGGCTCAGCGACCGCATCGAGCGCGACGAGCGGCTGCTGCTCACGCTCACGGTGCTCGTGAACCGCGCGATCGGGATGACGCGCACGATCGTCGACCGCTTCGACGCATCCCTCGTCGACGACGCGAGCGTGCGCCGCATCGCGGGCGAGTCGCGCCGCATCGCCCGCGAGGTGCGCGTGCTCGTCGACCGGCAGGCGCTCGAGGACGGGCGCACGACGACCCTGCCCGCGATCGAGGGGCCGGGCTTCACCGCACCCATCGCCGTGCCCCGGCCGCACCCGCGCCACTGGGTGCTGATCGGCGCGCTGCTCGAGGACGTGCGTCAGGCGCGGGAGTCGCTCGAGGCGGGCGCCGAGGGCGCGTAGGGCGTCAGCCACTGGAGGCGCCAGAACTCCTCGGCGGTGAGCTCGAACGAGTGCGTGTCGATCGCGACCGCGCGGCGCACCGCGTCGGGGTCGAGGTGGGCGCGCGCGAGGATCGAGACCGCGCTCTGCCCGAGCAGCGACGACTTGCCGTAGTGGATCGCGACGATGTCGGGCGTCGCGGGCGTGTCGGAGACGACGTAGGCGCTCGAGAGCAGCCGCGAGCGGCCGAGCATGCGCCACGAGAAGTGCCGGCCGGCCCAGAGCGCCTCGGCGATCACCTCGCGGTCGCCCTTGTCGGGCCGGTGGTACTCGTAGACCTCGCGCAGCTGGAGCGGCGAGCTCTGCACGAGCTCGAACGTCACCCGCGGGTTCTTGCGCTGCGCGTGCGTCCAGTACGGGAAGGTCGTCGCGCGGATCGCCCAGGTGCCGCGCAGCAGGCGAGCGAGCTGTGCGGGGTCGGCGACGCGTGACATGCGATCAGGATAGCCGCCGGATACCCTCGGAGGCATGGTGGACGGTGACCTGCTGCACGCGATCTCGGTCGCCGCGCGCGCCTACGACGGTCGCACCGACCGTCAGGGCGAGCCCTACGTCGCCCACGCGATGCGCGTGATGCTCGACGTCGAGGGCGACGAGGAGCGCACGGTCGCGATCCTCCACGATGTGCTCGAGTGGGGGTCGATCACCGTGCAGGAGCTCGTCGGGGAGCGATTCCCGCCGCGCATCATGCGCGCGATCGACGCGATGACGCGTCGCGACGACGAGCCGATGCGCGAGTGGATGGCGCGCATCCTCGAGGACGAGCTCGCGCTCGAGGTCAAGCGCGCCGACCTCCGCGACAACGCGCAGCAGTGGCGCCTCGACGCGATGCCCGACGCCGCGACGCGCGAGAAGATGCTGCGCAAGTACCGCCGCTCGGCCGAGCTGCTCGGCACGACCCTCGACGAGATCTGCGGCCGCGCAGTGAGCTGACCCGAGCCGCTCGCGCTACCAGATGCCCCACGGGCGGCGCCGCACCCGGCGCTCGATCGGCAGCAGCAGGCGCAGGAAGAGGCGGTAGCGGCGCGCGTCGAGCACGAGGTCGTGCGTCGGCACGTGGTCGACGATCGGTCCGAAGACGCGCTTGAAGACGCCCGGTCCGTGCAGGCGGTGCGAGGTGTCGTCCGCCTGCCACGACGGCGGGGTCGCGTACGCGTCGTAGACCTCCGCGCCCTGCTCCTTGAACCACTGCATCGCTCTCCAGCGGATGAGGTGCGCGCCGCCGCGGATCGCGCGGTCGGGCACCGAGCCGCCGTCCTTCGCGAGGGCGTAGCGACCGAAGCGGATCATGAAGGCGGATGCCTGGGGCCCGTCGTGCGCGCCGTCGTACCCGAACCAGAAGTGGCCGCTCCCCTGCGCGACGGCGGCGCCCCACAGGGTGCGGTAGTACTCGTAGGGCTTCATGCCCTCGACGCCCTTGCCGCCCGAGACGGTCTGCATGAGCGCGTACATCGTGCGGTACGTCTCCTCGCCCGGCTCGACCTTCTCGACCCGGTAGCCGTTGCGCTCGGCGTAGCGGATGTGGTTGCGCAGGCTCTTCTTGAAGCCGGCGAAGATCTCGTCGACCGGCCGCGTGAGGTCGACGAGCACCGTGTAGGTGTTCTGCTGGACGGGGTTCGCCGCGCGGTAGCCGGCGGCCGCGAGCGCCTGGCGGCGCTCGGGGGTGTCGACCTCGAACGGCTCGACCTTGACGGCGTAGACGCCCTTCGCCGCGCCGTCGCGTGCTGCGCGGATGGCGTCGGCGATCGCGCCGAAGTGCTCGAAGGAGGCGCCGGGCCCCGTCGCGAAGTACCAGAAGCGGCCCGCGAGCGAGCGGTGCTCGAGCGCGAGCGCGTAGACCGTCTCGGGCCCCTCGAGCACGAGGTGCCGCGGGTGCAGCCGCTCGGTGCGCTTGAGCGTCGCGTAGGCGCTCGACTGGGTCCACTGCCCGCCGTCCGGGTTCGTGAGGACGAGCGCGTCCCAGTCCGCGATCTCCGCCGCGGTCGCGTCGCGCAGCGCGAAGCCCGAGCCCTGCATCACTCCTCCATCACCAGACGTGCCGCCACTAGACGTGCCGTCACCAGACACCCGTGTACCGCTTCTTCACGCGCCACTCGACGGGGCGCACGGCCTTCCGCCACAGCCGCTGCGCGCCGGGCCGCAGCACGAGGTCGTGGCTCGGCGCGAAGTCGACGACCTCGCCGAACTGCTGCTTGAAGCGGCTGAGCCCGGCCATCCAGTGGTCCGGGTCGTCCTTCGCCCACGTCGGCGGTGCGCCCATCATGTCGAGCCCGGCGAAGCCCCGCTCGCGGTAGTGCCGCGCGCGCATCCAGCGGCCGTAGTGCGCGCCGCCCTCGATGCGGCGATCGGGCCGCGAGCCCTCGTCCTTGTCGATCGCGATGCGGCCGAACGGGATCGTGAAGGTCACCGTCTGCGGCCCCTCGCCGCCGTCGTGCCCGAGCCACCAGTCCGCTTGCCCGCGCTTCGTGAAGGCGCGCCAGATCGTCTTGTAGTAGTCCTCGCCGCGCATGCCCTCGAGGCCCTGCCCGCCGCGGATCGTCTGCATCCGCTGCCACGCGAGGTCGAAGAGCGCCTCGTCGCCCTCGACGCGCTCGACCGTGAAGCCGTCGCGCTCGGCGCGGCGGATGAGCTTCCGCGCCGTCTTCGAGAACGAGGCCAGGATCTCCTCCTCGGTGCGCTCGAGGTCGATGATCACGGTGTGCGTGTGGAGCTGGACGTCCTCCGCTTGCGCGAGCCCGGCATCCGCGAGCATCGAGAGCGTCGTCGCGTCGCGCGGGAGCCTCGGCTCGAGCTTGACCGAGATGAGCCGCGGGTGCTCGCGCTCGACGAAGGCGCGCACGGCGCGCACGACGGCCGCCATGTCGGGGTGGAAGGGCGCGCACGGGAAGTACCAGAAGCGGCCGATCCACGCGTCGCGCTCGAGCGCGAGCGCGTAGACCGGCTGCTCGGCGTCGAAGACGAGGTGGTGGGTCTCGAAGCCGTCCCAGCGCTTGAGCTCGGCGAACGCGAGCGTCTGGGTGAACTGGCCGCCGTCGGGGTTCGACAGCACGAGCTCGTCCCAGTCGCGCAGCTCGGCCTCGGTCGCCCGTCGCAGTCGCATGTCGGTCATCGCAGCGTGTCCGGGCCCTTCTTGATGCGCCACTCGACGCGCCGCACGACGTCCTCCCACAAGCGATGGCGCACGGGGTGCAGCACGAGGTCGAAGGACGGCAGGAAGCTCGTGATCGGCCCGAAGCGCAGCTTGAACTGCGCGAGGCCGTGGAAGGGATGCGTCGGGTCGTCGGCGCGCTCGGGCGGCGGCGTGCCGGCGAGGTCGAAGGCGAGCTTGCCGTCCGCGATCGCGTCCTGCATCGCCGTCCACAGCAGCAGCGCCGAGCCGCCGTTGATCTTGCGGTCGGGGCGCGAGCCGCCGTCCTTGTAGACGGCCGTGCGACCCGCGGTCGTGACGAAGATGCCGGCTTGCGGCTCGCCGGAGTCGTCGTCGTAGCCGAAGTAGAAGCGGCCGGTGCCGGCCTTGGCGAACTCGCTCCAGAAGCGGTCGTAGTAGGCGCGCTCGCGCATGCCCGCCATGCCCTTGCCGCCCGCGACCGTCAGCATCATCGCGTGCATGCGGTCGAAGGTCTCGGGGCTCGGCTCGGGCCGCTCGACGCGGTAGCCCTTCTTGATCGCGCCGCGCACCTGCCGGCGGATCATCTGCGAGAACGACGCGAAGAGCGCCTCCTCCCCCTGCGCGAGGTCGAGCACGACGGTGTGGGTCATGACCTGCATGTCGCGGCTCTGCTCGAGGCCGAGCGCGACGAGCTCGTTGATGCGCTCGGGGCTGCGCTCGAGGTGCGGCTCGACCTTCACGACGAGCAGGCCCGGCTCGGCCTTCGCGAACGCGCGGAGCGCCTCGACGACGGGCGCCATGTCGGTCGCCGTCGGCCCCATCGGCAGGTACCAGTAGCGGCCGAGCGACACCTTGCCCTCGAGCGCGAGGGCGTAGATGCGCTCGGTCGACTCCCCTGACGGCGCCCCGGCGGGCAGCGGGGCGTCGATCACGAGGTGCACGGGCTCGAGCCCGTCGAAGCGCTTCGTCGCGGCGAACGCGCTCGACTGCACCATGTGCCCGCCGTCGGGGTTCGCCTCGATGAGCGCATCCCAGTCGGCGATCTCGCCAGGGGTCGCGCGGCGGACGGTTGCAGCGGGCATGGAACCTCTCGGTCGGGGGATCCCCCAGCCTACGACGAGGGCGACGGAGCGGTCGTCGGCTCGCCGCGGAGGTCGCGCACGAGCAGGGTCGCGCCGACGACCGCGACGGGGGTCGCGACGACCGCGACGACCGGCACGAGCAGCAGCACGTAGGCGACCATCCCGAAGCCCGTCGAGCGCCACCGGTGCGCCGCGAGCAGCGCGCGACGCTCGTCGAGACTCAGTCCGCGCGCGTCGCCCGCGTAGCCCGTGAGCTCGCGCGCGAGCGCCCGGCCGCCGAGCACCGCGCCGACGACGAGGCCGAGCACCGTGCCGACGAGCGGCACGAGCCCGACGACGAAGACGACGGCCGCCGTGCCGATCGCCATGGCGATGAGCTTGACCGCGTCGCGCACGCCCTTCGCCGCCGACCGCCAGAAGCCGAGCTCCGGCGCCTCGCCCGCACGGCCGAGCCGCTCGTCGACCGTGCGCGAGATGCGCTCGTAGAAGGGATCGCCGACGGCGAGCGTGATCGCGGCGAATGTCAGCACGCACATCACCACGACGCCGACCATGAGCCCGAGCGCGAGCGCGACGCGCAGCGCGCCCGCCCAGCCCGGGTCCCACCCGTCGGCGAACGGCGTGAGCCATGTCGCCCATCCGCCCACCTGGAAGCTCACGACGACCACGACGGCGAGCATGAGCGCGCCGACGATGAGCGCGGGCACGGCGCCGAGCAGCATGAGCCGCGGATCGCGCGCCCAGGTGCCGAAGCCGCGCAGCATGAGGCCGGCGCCGGCGAGCAGCTCGGAGATGCGGTTGCCCATGCCGCCATGCTCGCACGCGGCGGCGCCGCTCGTGCTTAGGATCGAGGGTGCCCGAGCCAGCCGCCCCGCCGCGCGCGATCGCGGTGCCGGGCGCCTCGCACGCGGTCGCGGTGCTGCTCGCGGCGGTGCTGTGGGGCACGACCGGCACGGTCGCGCACTTCGCGCCCGCCGGCTCGTCGTCGCTCGCGATCGGGCTCGCGACCTTCGGCATCGGCGGCGTCGTGCTCGCGCTCGTCTCGGCGCGCCGCGTGCTCGGCGTGCTGCGGCAGCGCGCGCACCTCGGCTGGGTGCTCGCGGGCGCCGCGGGCGTCGTGCTCTACCCGACCGCCTACTACCCGTCGATGGCGCTCGCGGGCGTCGCGGTCGGCAACGTCGTCGCGCTCGGCTCCGGGCCGATCTTCGCCGCGCTGCTCGAGTGGGCGGTCGATCGCCGCCGTCCGGATCGCCGCTGGAGCCTCGCGACCGCGCTCGCGCTCGTCGGCATCGTGCTGCTCGCGATCGGCGGGCACGGCGGCGTCGGCGCGGCGGATGCGTCGGGCGCGCTCGCGGGCGTCGCGCTCGCCCTCGCGGCGGGCTTCGGGTACGCGCTCTACGCGTTCGCCGGCGCGCGCATCATCGGTCGCGGCGAGCCGGCGTCCGGCGCGATGGGCGCGCTCTTCCTCGTCGGCGGCGCCGTGTGCCTCGGCTGGCTCGCGGTTGTCGGGCTCGGCCCGCTCAGCGCGCCCGCGGGCCTCCTGACGATCGGCTACCTCGCGCTCGTGCCGATGGCACTCGCCTACCTGCTCTTCGGGTACGCGCTGCGGGCCCTCTCCTCGTCGAGCGCGACGACGCTCGCGCTCGCCGAGCCGGTCGTGGCGACGCTGCTCGCGGTGCTCGTCGTCGGCGAGCGGCCGAGCACCGTCGGCTGGGCAGGGCTCGCGGTCGTCGCGGCGGGCATCGCGCTGCTCGCGCTCCCCTCCCGAGGCGCTTCCAGCCGACGGGCGTAGCATCGCCGCCCACCGGGCGCCCGCATCCGTCGGGCGCGGAGGCGAGGAGGATCGGATGCCGAACTCGAGCATCAAGGACGAGGAGCTCTACCGGAAGCTCAAGGACGAGGGGAACTCGTCGGAGAAGGCGGCGAGGATCGCGAACGCGGCCGCGCGCGACGGGCGGGACAAGCTCGGCGAGCGCGGCGGCGACGCGGAGCGCTACGAGGATCGCACCGTCGACGAGCTCCGCGACCGCGCGAAGGAGCTCGGCATCGAGGGCACGTCGAAGCTCAAGAAGGCCGAGCTCGTCGAGCGCTTGCGCGACCACTGACGCCTCCGCGGTGGCAGGATGCCCAGCATGGAGGAGCACGCGAGCGCGGCCTCGAGCACGGCGAACGGCCGGCACGGGCGCGACGAGACGCCGGAGGAGCGGGCCGACCGCAACTTCAACGACATCCTGCAGGAGCTGCGCGTCGCGCTGACCGGCACGCAGCTGATCTCCGGCTTCCTGCTCGCCGTCGCGTTCACCGACGCCTTCCGCGATCTCGAGCCGCACGAGGTCGTGCACTACCTCGTGCTCGTCGGGGCCTCCGCCGCCGCGACGCTGCTGGGGCTGACCCCGGTGATGGTGCACCGGCTGCACTTCGCGAAGCGCGTCAAGAGCCGCATCGTGCGGGTGAGCGACCGGCTGCTCATCGCGACGATCGCGGTCGTCTCGCTGCTCGTGGTGGGCGTCACGAGCTTCATCTTCGCCCTCGTCGTCTCGCTCGGCGCCGGAGTCTGGGCCGCCGCGGTGAGCGGCGTCGTCGTCCTCGCGCTCTGGGCGCTCGCGCTCGCCGCGCGCCACCGCGCCGTCGCGGGCGATCCGGAGTAGCGCGGCGCCGCCGCAGGTTGCGCCGCGTTACCGAGCGGCTTCGGCGTCCCGCGCCGCCGATGCGAGGCTGGCCCCGCCCGCTCGAGCGAGCGGCGGAGGGAGCGGCATGCGCACGCGGGACGAGCACCCCTACGACCGGATCGACCGCTCCTGTCTCGAGCGGCCGTCGAGCCGCAAGTGGAGCCTCCACCCCGGCACGATCGGCGCGTGGGTCGCCGAGATGGACTTCGGCACCGCTCCCGCGGTGCGCGAGGCGCTCGAGCGCGCCGTGCGCGACGACGTGCTGGGCTACCTCTCCCCAGCGACGGCAGCGGACCTCGCGGAGGCGACCGCGACGTTCCAGCGCCGCGAGCACGGCTGGGCCGTCGATCCGGAGCGCGTGCACGCGGTCTCCGACGTCATGGCGGCGCTCGGCGTCGCGGTCGCCCTGTACTCGCCGGCGGGATCGCCCGTCATCGTCCCGACGCCCGCGTACATGCCGTTCCACACCGCCCTCGCCGCGCTCGGCCGGGAGGTCATCGAGGTGCCGGGCGTCGAGGTCGGCGGCCGCTGGTGCCATGACGTCGAGGGGATCGACCGCGCGTTCACCGCCGGCGCGCGCACCCTCGTGCTGTGCAACCCGCACAACCCGACGGGCGCCGTGGTGCCGCGCGCGGAGCTCGAGGCGATCGCCCGGGTCGTCGACGCTCACGGCGGGCGCGTCTTCGCCGACGAGATCCACGCTCCCCTGCGCTTCGACGGTCACGAACACGTGCCGTACGCGTCGGTGAGCGATGCCGCCGCGGCGCACACCGTCACCGGCACGAGCGCTTCGAAGGGGTGGAACATCGCGGGTCTCAAGGCCGCGCAGCTCATCACCTCGAACGACGCCGATGAGGCGGTCTACCGACGACTCGGCTTCGCCGTCCCCCACGGCGCCTCGACGCTCGGCGCCATCGCGTCGACGGCCGCGTACCGCGACGGCGGTCCGTGGCTCGCGGAGACGCTCGGCTACCTGCAGCGCAACCGCGACCTGCTCGGGCGGCTGCTCGACGAGCGGCTCCCGCTCGTGCGGTGGACGCCACCCGAGGCGACGTACTTCGCGTGGCTCGACCTCGCGAGGCTCGAGCTGCCGCCGAGATCGAGGGCCGAGCTCGTGCGCGAGCGCGCGGCCGTCACGCTCACGGACGGCGCGCTCTGCGGTCGGGGCTTCGACGACCACGTGCGGCTCGTCTTCGCGACGCCGGCCGCCGTGCTCGAGGAGCTCGTCGACCGCCTCGCCGACGCGCTCGCGCCGATCACGACGGGCGTCGCCCGATGAGCCGCGAGTGGGGCTTCGAGACCCGGCAGGTGCACGCGGGCGCGATCCTCGACGGCGAGGCGGGCGCTCGCGTGACGCCGATCTACCAGAGCGCCGGGTACGTCTTCGACAGCTTCGACGACGGCGTCGAGCGCTTCGCGGGTCGCAGCGCCCGGCGCGCGTACTCGCGCAACGACAACCCGACGAACGTCGTCGCCGCGCGCCGCATCGCCGACCTCGAGGGAGGCGTCGACGCCGTGCTCGTCGCGAGCGGGCAAGCGGCGATCGCCGCCGCCCTCGGGGCGCTCGCGCAAGCGGGCGACCACATCCTCACGACCGACCGGCTCTACGAGGGCACGCGCGAGATGATGCGCGGCGTGCTGCGGCGGCAGGGCCTCGAGTTCGAGCAGCTGCCGCTCGACGCCGTCGAGGAGCGCTGGGTCGCGGCCGTGCGCCCCTCGACCCGCGCCATCTACGCCGAGTCGATCGCCAACCCGCTCGGCGAAGTCGCCGACCTCGCGCTCCTCGGCCGCGTCTCCGCGCGCACGGGCGTGCCGCTCGTCGTCGACAACACCGTCGCGACCCCCTACCTCTGCCGGCCGATCGAGCACGGCGCGGCCGTCGTCATCCACTCGACCTCGAAGTGGCTCGGCGGGCACGGCTCCGTCATCGGCGGCGCGATCGTCGACGGCGGCGGCTTCGCGTGGGCGGCCGAGCGCTTCCCGCACCTGCACGAGCCACGTCCGCACGGCGCGCCCTCCTTCGTCGAGCGATCGGGCGACGCGGCGTTCGGGGCGTTCCTGCGCTCCGTGGTCGTGCTCGAGCAGGGTCCGACGTTCCCGCCGGCGAGCGCGTTCCTGCTGCTGCACGGCATCGAGACCCTCTCGCTGCGCATGGAGCGGCACGTCGCCAATGCGCGCGCGGTCGTCGAGGCGCTCGACCGGCACCCGGCGGTCGCGCGCGTGCACTATCCCGGGCTCGATGACGGCCGGCACGAGCTCGTGGCGCGCCTGCTCCCGCGCGGCGCGGGATCCGTCGTCTCGATCGAGCTCGCGGGCGGCCGCGACGCAGCGCGCGCGTTCCTCGACGGGCTCGAGCTCGTGAGCCAGATGACGCACATCGGCGACGTGCGCACGCTCGCGATCCACACGGGGAGCACGATCCACGGCAAGCTCGCCGAGCACGAGCGACGCACGATCGGCATCACGCCCGGGCTCGTGCGCCTCTCCATCGGCCTGGAGCGCGCCGACGACATCGTCGCCGACCTCCTCGGGGCGCTGGCGCCGCTGCACGGTTGACGCGGGCGGGCGGGCTCCGGTGCCGGTGCGCGCCGCGGCGGCCCCGGTGGGCAGCGCTCGACGCCGGGGCCCTGACGAAGCAGGATCACGGCGTCGAGCGAGCGCAGCCTCAGACGATCGCGGTCGACGCCCCGAGCCGCTGCTGGGCGAGCCGCGCGCCCTGTCCGAGCGCCTCGAGCTTCGCCGCGGCGATCGACGGGTGGATGCGGCCGCCGAGGCCGCAGTCGGTCGAGGCGACGACGCGCTCAGGGCCGACGAGCCGCGCGAAGCGCTCGATGCGGTCGGCGACGAGCTCCGGGTGCTCGACGACGTTCGTCGCGTGGCCGACGACGCCGGGAGCGATCCGCTTGCCGGCAGGCAGCTCGACGTCCTCCCAGATGCGCCACTCGTGCTCGTGGCGCGCGTTCGCGGCCTCGAAGGAGTAGGTGCCCGCGTTCGCCTCGAGCACGAGCTCGACGATGTCGCGGAACGGCACGTCGGTCGTGTGCGGGCCGTGCCACGAGCCCCAGCAGATGTGGAGCCGCACCTGCTCCTCGGGCAGGCCGCGGATGGCGTGGTTGAGCGCGTCGATGCGGATGCGCGTGAACGCCAGGTAGTCCTCGATCGACGGCTCGGGGTTGATCTGGTCCCAGTTCTCGGCGAGCGACGGGTCGTCGATCTGCACGATGAGCCCCGCGTCGACGATCGCGCGGTACTCCTCGCGCAGCACCTCGGCCCACGCCCAGATGTGCTCCTCGTCGGTCGCGTAGTGGCGGTTCGCGATGCGCGACGCCGAGCCGGGCGAGAGCGCGGTCAGGAAGCCCTGGTCGGCGCCGGCCGCATCGAGCCCGGCTCGCAGATTGGCGATGTCGGTCGCGAGCGCGTCCTGCCCGATGTAGCGCAGGTCCCCCGTCGTCGCCGGGAAGGCCGTCGCGGGGGTCGAGTCGAGCAGCGGGTGCTCGGGATCGAGGTATGCGTCGGCGAAGCGCACCCAGTCGCGGCGGTCCGGGAACGACGTGAGCCGGATGTCCCCGGGCGCGGAGCGCTGCGGGGCTTGGGTGAAGATGTCCTCGCCCGTGACCTCGAGGCCGGCGACCCGCTGGAAGACGTAGCTCCACCACGCGCCGTAGTCGAGGGCGCTCGACATCGTCTTCCCGTACTCGCCGTCGCCGATGATCGTGATGCCGAGGTCGCGCTGGCGCCGCACGAGGTCGGCGACCGCGGCCGCGAGCAGGCGCTCGAACTCGGGCGGGCGCTCGAGGGTCAAGCCGTCGTCGGCGAGCGAGCGCGCCGCGTTCGCGGCGATGAGCTGTGGCGTGCGCGGCAGGCTGCCGGCGTGGGAGACGTCGATGCGGGTCATGGGATTCCTCCTGGTCGGTGCCCGCACGCTATCCCCGGCGGGAGCGGCGCCGGAAGCCGCCCGAGTCACGCTTCGTCACACGTCGGTGGGACGCCGGGACACGGGGCTAGCGCTCCTGCCCGATGCGCGCTTGGCTCGACGCGAGGAGATCCCTCGCATCGGTCAAGGAGGACCACGATCATGGCTTCGATCGCTCGCATCACCACCATCAGCTCGCGCTCGGACGAGGGCTTCGAGGACGCCGTGCGGCAGGGCATCGCCCGCGCCAACGAGACGCTGCGCGGCATCGAGGGCGCGTGGGTCAAGGACCACGTCGTCAACATCGCAGACGGGCAGATCACGTCGTGGCAGGTGAACCTCGAGGTCACGTTCGTGCTCGACGACGGCGGCTCTTCGGGAGGCGGCTCGAGCAGCTGATCGATCGCGCTGGCCGTCAGCGGGGCCCGTGCCGCCTGGCTCTCGCGACCAGCCCGGCGACGACCACGTGCGTGAGAGGCAGGGCCGAGAGGACCATGAGCGTCGTGCCGAGCACGCCGTCCTGCGGCAGCAGCACCGCGCCGGCCACGAGCAGGCCCGCGAAGAGGATCGCCGAGACGAGCCGCCGGAGCGCTCGCTCGACGCGCGCGATCCGCCGCTCGAGCGCGGGAGCGGTGACGGCGAGCCGCCCCTCCTCGAGCCGCGTGACGACGCGGTCGATGCGGGCGGGCAGCCGCACGGCGACCGCGGCCTCGTCGAGCGCCTCCTGCGCGAGCGATCGCACGAGGCCGCCGCGCTCCTCCCGCAGCAGCCTCGCGGCGTAGGGCTCGACGGCGTCCCACAGGTTGAACGCGGGGTCGAGCGAGGAGCACATGCCCGAGGTGAGCGACATCGCGCGCACGATGAGCAGGAAGTCCTCCGGCAGCTGGAACGGCATCGTGCGCAGCAGGTCGCCGAACTCGACCGCGAAGTCGCGGAACTCGCGCGGGTCGACCTCGCGGAGCTCCGCGAACCCCATGCCGCCGAAGCGTGCGAACGCGTGCGCCATCGCCCGCTCGAGTGCGTCGGCGTCGGCGGTCGGCAGCAGCGCGCCGAGGTCGCGCATCGCGGCGACGAGGCCGCGGCCGTCGCGCCCGGCGGCCGCGATGAGCATGCGACGCAGCCCCGCGCGCGTGCCGGGCGGCACCTCCCCCATCATCCCGAAGTCGACGAAGGTGATGCGCCAGGCCGGGCTCGAAGCATCCGTTCCCGACGCATCCGGCCCCGCCGGGGTGACGAAGAGGTTCCCCGGGTGCGGGTCGGCGTGGAAGAAGCCGTGCGAGAAGAGCTGGTCGAACATGACGGCGGCGAAGGTCGCGGCGACCTCGGCGGGGTCGATGCCCGCCGCCAGGAGCCCCTCGCGGTCGTTGATCTTGATCGCCGCGACGTCGCGCAGCACGAGCACGCGGCGGCTCGTGCGCTCCCACACGACCTCGGGCACGCCGACGCGCGCGTCGCCCGCGAACGACTCGGCGAAGCGCTCGGCGTTCGCGGCCTCGTGCAGGTAGTCGATCTCCTCGATGCTCGTGACGGCGAACTCCTCGATGAGCGCGGGCACGTCGACGCGGGTCGCGACGACCCGCACGCGGCTGAGCCACCGAGCGACGCGGCGCAGCGCCGCGAGATCGACGGCGACGATCGCGTCGATACCCGGTCGCTGCACTTTGACGATCGCCGCGTCGATGCCGGTCTCGGATGCGTCGGCCTCGGTCAGGCGGGCGCGGTGCGCCTGGCCGAGCGAGGCGGCCGCGAGCGGCTCGGGCTCGATCCACGCGAGCGCGCGTTCTAGCGGCATCCCGAGCTCCGCCTCGGCGAGCGCCCGGATCGCCTCGAACGGCACGGCAGGCGCCTCGTCCTGCAGCCCCTCGAGCTCGCGCGTGATCTCGGGCGGCAGCACGTCGAGCCGCGACGACATGAACTGGCCGACCTTGATCATGAGGCCGCCGAGGTCGACGGCGAGCACGTGGAAGCGGCGCGCGAGCCGCCGCAGCCGCGCGCTGCGGCCGCGGGCGGCGAGCGCGCCGAGGCCGAAGCGCGGCAGCACGAGCTCGAACCACCACACGACCGCCAGGTGGCGAGCGGCGAAGCGCAGGATGCGCCGGTAGCGCGCTCGCGTGCTGCCGGCGTCGGGCATGGCCACTCCTTGCGCCCGCCGCGGCGGGATCCGGGTCAGTCCTGGGCGAGGATGGCGTAGAGCCTACGCCGTGCCGCGTCGAGCACCTCCACCGCTTGCTGCACCTGCTCCGGGCTGCCGGAGCGATGCACCTGGGCCGCCGCTTGCGCGAGGTCCATGCCCGCTCGCGGGAGCGCGCCGTGGCTTCCGGGCCCGCGCTCGGTCGCGAGCCACGGCGCCGGGCGGTCTGCGGCCTCGTCGGCCTCCGCGCGCCCCGCCTCGGTGAGCGAGTAGGTCTTCCGCCCGCTCGCCTCCTCGGCCGTGATGAACCCCTCGTCGGCGAGCAGCTGCAGCGTCGGGTAGACGGAGCCGGCGCTCGGCCGCCACGCGCCGCCGCTGCGCTCCTCGATCTCGCGGATGATCTGGTAGCCGTGCATGGGTCGCTCGGCGAGCAGCGCGATGATCGCGGCCCGCACGTCCCCGCGGCCCATGCGCGTCGGTCCCCCGCGCTTGTCGAACGCCGAGCGCAGCTGCTCCATCGCCTCCCACATGCCAGCTCCCGGCGGCCCGAACCCGAAGCCCCGCGGCCCGTAGCCGTCGCGGCCGGAGCCGAAGCCGTCCCTGCCGCGCTCGAAGCCGTTCCTCGGCGGCCCGTAGCCGCTCCTTTCACCGTGCACGATGACCTCCTCGTCGTCGCGTGAGCGATACCGAACGATATATCGCTCGCGCCGCGAGCGGAAGAGGGCGGACGTCATCGGAACGGCGTCCGGATAGGCTGGGCAGCGCACCGACAGAGGAGACGACGATGTCTGACGTGACCTTCCAGCTGCTCGCCATCGGGCTCTACTTCGCGGCGATGATCGCCATCGGCGTCTACGCCGCGCGGAAGACGAAGAGCCACGAGGACTACATGCTCGCGGGCCGAGAGCTGAGCCCCGTCACCGCGGCGCTCTCGGCAGGCGCGTCCGACATGTCGGGCTGGCTGCTCATGGGCCTCCCCGGCGCGATCTACGCGGCAGGGCTCATCGAGGCGTGGATCGCGATCGGCCTGACGATCGGCGCCTACCTCAACTGGAAGTTCGTCGCACCGCGACTGCGCGCCTACACCGAGGTGGCGAAGAACTCCATCACGATCCCGAGCTTCTTCGAGAACCGGCTGCGCGACCGCTCCCGCTCGCTCCGCATCGTCTCGGGCCTCATCATCCTCGTGTTCTTCACGTTCTACGTCTCCTCCGGCATGGTGGCCGGCGGCGTCTTCTTCGAGTCGTCGTTCGGCGCCGAGTACGTCTGGGGCATGCTGCTCGTGAGCGGCGTCACGCTCCTCTACACGCTCTTCGGAGGCTTCCTCGGCGCATCGCTCACCGACGTCGTGCAGGGCCTCATGATGCTCCTCGCGCTCATCATCATCCCCGTCATCGCGTTCTTCACGGTCGGCGGGCTCGCGGGCGTGCAGGAGGGCATCGCCGACTCCGGCGCCGAGCTGCAGGGCCTCATCCCCGCCGACCTCGACGGCCTCGCGGTGCTCGGCATCGTCTCCTCGCTCGCGTGGGGGCTCGGCTACGTCGGCCAGCCGCACATCATCGTGCGCTTCATGGCCCTCAAGTCGGTGCCGGCGGCACGGCCCGCCCGCCGCATCGGCATCTCGTGGATGATCATCTCGCTCGTCGGCGCCGTCGTCTCCGGCTTCATCGGCATCGCCTACGTGCAGCAGTCGGGCCTCGGGCTCGACAACCCCGAGACGATCGTGCTCGCGATGTCGCAGGCACTGCTGCACCCGTTCGTCGCGGGCCTCGTGCTCGCGGCGGTGCTCGCGGCGATCATGTCGACGCTCTCGAGCCAGCTCATCGTGTGCTCGTCGGCGCTCGTCGAGGACCTGTTCCAGGTCTTCGTCAAGCGCCAGCCCTCGCAGCGCACGCTCGTGCTGCTCGGCCGCGCGTGCGTGCTCGCGGTCGCGGCGATCGCCGCGGTGCTCGCGATCAGCCCGTCCGACACGATCCTCGGCCTCGTCGGCTTCGCATGGGCCGGCTTCGGTGCCGCGTTCGGCCCGATCGTGCTGCTGAGCCTCTTCTGGCGCCGCCTGACGAGCTGGGGCGCGCTCGCCGGCATGATCGTCGGTGCCGCGACCGTGTTCATCTGGGATGCGATCGAGCAGGCGACCGACATCGCCTTCTTCACGCTCTACGAGATCGTGCCGGGCTTCGCGCTCAACCTGCTCGTCGCGATGCTCGTGAGCCTCGCGACGCAGCGCCACGACGACGATGTGCAGGAGGAGTTCACCCGCACGGGTCGCATCGTCGCGATCAAGCGCGACCAGCCGGTCGACGTGAGCCCGTCGGCCGCGGCCGATCGCAACGTCCTCCCCTGACGAGCGGGCGGATGCGTCCGGTCGCGCTCGAGGGTGACCGGACGCATCCGCTTCACTCCTCCGGCCAGACCGCCACCGCGTCGTCCGCACGCCGACGGATGGCGGTGCCGTCGAGCACGGCGCGCGTCTCGTCGACGCCGAGCGCCGGCCACTGCATGACGAGCTCGAGCGGCCCGTCCGGCGGCAGCGGCCACAGCCAGAGCGTCTCGCTACCGGTGTAGCTGCGGTCGCCGCCCCCGCCGCCGCCGCCCATGCGCATGAGCGTGTGCCCCTCGGGTCGCTCCATCGGGTCGGAGCGCGGGCGGAAGAGCTGGTCGTCGAGCACTCGGGTGCCATCGCCGAGCACGAGCCCGAAGCGCAGGCGCGCCGCCGGATCCTCAGGGCCCGGCATGGGGCCGTGCTCCATGAAGGCGGCGACGAGCCGGTGCCACTCGGTCGCGGGCAGGTCCCCGCGGCGGAGGCGTCGCTCGATGCGCAGCTCGAGCCCCGCCCGGTAGACGAACGCGCCCGCGAGCGCGATGCTCAGGCGCGGCGTCGCCGCGAGCACCTCGGTGGCCGGCACGATGGCCGGCAGCTCGTCGTCCGGCGGCCCCCACCACGCGGGGCGCTCGGGCTGCGTCGGCTCGTCGGGCTCGGGAGGCTCGGGCTCGGCGGAGAAGAAGCTCACGGCGCAAGCGCACCACACGAGCACCGCCCGTGACAAGCACGAAGCGGGCCCCCGATCGGGAGCCCGCTTCGCGGCAGGATGCGTCAGGCGTTGACGAGCGCGCCCTCGCGCACCGACTCCATCGCCTTCGTCCAGACGATCAGCTGGTCGAGCATCGGCGGCACCGACTCGGCCTGCAGCTCGGTCGGCTTGAAGGTGGAGAAGTTCTCGAAGTCGGTGAAGAGCGAGAACATGCCCGTCTTCTGCACGTGCGCGACCTGGAGCTCGGAGAGGATGCCGCGCAGGTGCTCGATCGCGCGGACGCCCATCGCCGAGCCGTAGCCGACGATGCCGGCTGCCTTGTTGTTCCACTCGGCGTTGAGGAAGGAGATCGCGTTCGCGAGCGCCGGCGTCACCGAGTGGTTGTACTCGCCCGTGACGAACACGTAGCCGTCGAACTCGGCGATCTTCGCCGACCACGCCTTCGTGTGGTCCTTCGTGTACTGCTGGTAGCCGGCGGGCAGCGGCTCGTCGTAGAGCGGCAGGTCGTAGTCGGCGATGTCGACCAGCTCGTACTCCGCGTCACCGCGCTGCTGCGCGAGCTCGAGGACCCAGTCCGCGACACCGCGGTTGATGCGGCCGGGGCGGGTGCTGCCGGTGATGATGGCGATCTTCGACATGAATCGTCTCCTTGGATGGTGATCGGCGTCGCGTGGTGCGACGCTTCGAGCTGCTGTCGCGCGGGATCCGAACCCGCACAGTCGATCCAACCACTTCAAATCAGAACTATTCCCGTCCGGCCGGCCCCCTAGGATCGCGGCATGGCGACGGAGCCCGCACGGCGCTCGGCCGACGTGCTGGTCTACGGCGGCACCGCGGCCGGGGTGTGCGCGGCCGTGGCCGCGGCCGCGCACGGCGCCGCGGTGCTGCTCGTCGAGCCGGGCGGCCACCTCGGCGGCATGACGAGCGGAGGCCTCAGCTACACCGACATCGGCGACCTCCGCGCGATCGCGGGCGCCGCGCAGCGCTTGCGCACCGCCGTCGCCGAGCACTACGGCGTCGCCCCCGGCCGCTTCGCGGGGCCCGAGCCGCACGTCGCCGAGGCCATCCTCGTGCGCTGGCTCGAGGAGGCCGGCGTCGAGGTGCAGCTCCACGCGCGGGTCGTCGCCGCCGACCTCGAGCTCGGCCGCATCCGGGCGGCGTCGTTCGGGCCGGGCTCGGCCCCGTCCGTGCCGTCGCTCGAAGCGCAGGCGGCGGTCTTCATCGACGCGAGCTACGAGGGCGACCTGCTGGCAGCGGTCGGCGTGCCGGCCGCGGTCGGGCGCGAGGACCGAGCCCTGCACGGCGAGCGCTTCGCCGGCCGGCAGGAGCTCGTGCCGGGCCGGCACGTCATGCCCCCGTGGATCTCGCCCTTCGCCGACGATCCCGATGGCTTCATCGAGGGCCCGCTCCTGCCGCAGATCCGCCCGCAGCCGCTCGCGCCCGTCGGCGCCGGCGACGGCGGCGTCATGTCGTACGGCTACCGGGTGTGCCTCACGACGGCGACCGACCGCATCCCCCTCTCCCGTCCGGACGACTACGACGAGGCCCATTGGGAGCTCGGGCGCCGCCTCTTCGCCCGCTGGCGGCGCGATCGCGTCGACGTGACCGCCGAGCGCCTGCTCGGGCTCGAGCCCAACCTGCCGGGCGGCAAGTGCGACGCGAACTCCCTCGGTCCCTTCTCGCTCAGCGTGCTCGACGGCTCGGCGTGGGAGTACCCGCTCGCGAGCCCGGAGCGGCGCGAGCAGCTGCGGCTCCACCACGAGCGGCACGCCCGCGGCTTCCTGCACTTCCTCTCGAGCGATCCGGCCGTGCCGCGCCACGTGCGCGACGAGCTCACGCGGTGGGGGCTGCCGGCCGACGAGTTCGCCGACACGGCGCACTTCCCCCACCAGCTCTACGTGCGCGAGGCCCGCAGGATGATCGGCGCGCACGTGCTCACCGAGCACGACGTGCTGGATGCGCGGCCGCACGACGACGCCGTGGCCCTCGGCTCGTACCACCTCGACATCCGCGAGGTGCAGCGCGGCTGGCGCTGGGTCTACGAGCATCCGCGGCCGGTCGCGATGGTCGTCACGGAGGGCTACCTCTCGGTGCCGGCACCGCGCTACCCGATCCCGTACCGGAGCCTCACGCCGCGGCGCGAGGACTGCGAGAACCTGCTCGTGCCCGTGTGCCTCTCGGCGTCGCACGTCGCGTTCTCGTCGGTGCGGATGGAGCCGCAGTACCAGATGCTCGGCGAGGCGGCAGGGATCGCGGCGGCCGCCGCCGCTCGCGCGGGCATCGCCGTGCAGGACGTCGACGTGCGGGCGCTCGAGGGGCTGCCGCTGCCGTCTTGACGACCGCGGCGCGGGCGACGAGCATCGCCGACGAGGAGGATCGGCGATGGCGAGGCGCGAGGATCCGACGGCGCGGCAGCGCCGGCTGTGGGACGAGGCCGCGCCCCGCTACGACCGGGGCGTGCGGCCGCTCGAGCGGCTCTGGTTCGCGGGCGGCCACGAGTGGCTCGGCGCGAGGGCGCGCGGCCGCGTGCTCGACGTCGCCGTCGGCACCGGGGCGAACCTCCCGCACTACCCGCCCGACGCATCCGTCACCGGCCTCGACCTGAGCCCGCGCATGCTGGCCGAGGCGCGGCGGCGCGCGGCGGAGCTCGGCCGCGTCGTCGAGCTCGTCGAGGGCGACGCCGAGCGGCTGCCGTTCGCCGACGCGTCGTTCGACACCGTCGTGTGCGCGCTCGGCCTCTGCAGCATCCCGCGGCCCGAGGCCGCGATCGCCGAGATGCACCGCGTGCTCGTGGCCGGCGGCGCGCTGCTGCTGCTCGACCACGTCGCGAGCACCGCGTGGCCGCTGCGCGCGGGTCAGCGGCTCGTCGAGCAGCTGACGATCCGCGTCGCGGGCGAGCACTTCACGCGCCGGCAGCGGCCGCTCGTCGAGGCAGCAGGCTTCGAGGTCGTCGAGGCCGAGCGGCTGAAGGCGGGCACGGTCGAGCGGATCGCGGCGGTCAAGCGCTGACGGCGCCCCGCTCCTCCGCGGGCTCCCAGGTCGGCGCGCTTGGCTGGCTCCAGTCCCGAGCGAAGGAGAGCCGATGCGCGCCGAGCAGATCACCGACCCGATCGCCTACCACGGCGAGGGGCCCGTCTGGTCGGAGTGGTGGGGCGGGCTGCGCTGGCTCGACATGCTCGCCGGCGACATCCTCACGCTCACCGAGACCGGCATCGAGCGGCGGCACGTCGACGACATCGTCGCGTGCGTGCGCCCGCGGCGCGGCGGCGGCGCGGTCATCGGCATCGAGCGGGGCTTCGCGCTCGAGGACCTCGACGGCACGATCCACCGGCTGCCGGAGCTCTGGTCGTCGGGTGACATCCGCATGAACGAGGGCGGCTGCGATCCCGACGGGCGCTTCTACTGCGGCTCGATGGCCTACGACCAGTCCCCCGGCGCCGCATCCCTCCACCGCCTCGATCCCGACGGCGCGACGAGCACGGTGCTGACCGGCGTGACCGTCTCCAACGGCCTCGAGTGGAGCCCCGACGGCTCGCTCGCCTACTACGACGACACCCCGACGGGCGCCGTCGCGGTCTTCGACTACGCGCGCGAGACGGGGCTGACAAACCGGCGCGAGCTCGCCTCGCTCCCCGACGACGGCCACCCCGACGGGCTCACGGTCGATGCCGAGGGATGCGTGTGGGTCGCGGCCGTGAACCAGGGCGCGGTGCTGCGGTTCCGTCCCGACGGCACGCTCGACGGGCGCATCGAGGTGCCCGGCGTGACGAAGGTCACCGCGTGCGCGTTCGGCGGCGAGCGCCTCGACCGGCTCTTCATCACCAGCTCGCGCGAGGACCTCCCCGATGACGAGGAGCCGACCGCCGGCGCGCTCTTCGCCGTCGATCCCGGCGTCACGGGGCTGCCGGTGCGGGAGTTCGCGGGCTGAGCCGGGCTCTGGGCAGGAGGAGGAGCGGTGCTCGAGGCGCTGCTGTGGGGCGGGATCGCTGCCGGCTCCCTGCTCGCGGGGGCGCTGCTCGCCGTCGTCCGGCCGTGGTCCGACCACACCGTCGGCGTCGTGCTCGCCTTCGGAGCGGGCGCGCTCATCGCCTCGGTCGCGTTCGAGCTCGCCGAGGCCGGCGTCGAGCAGGGCGGCCCCGTCGGGGTCGGGATCGGCCTCGCGCTCGGTGCGCTCGCCTACTTCGCCGCCGATCGCGCCGTCGAGCGCTGGTCGGGCCGGCGCGGCGGCGGCGCGGCCGGCTTCCCGCTCGCGGTCGGCGCGCTGCT
Organism: Agrococcus lahaulensis DSM 17612; assembly: GCF_000425105.1. Classification (GTDB taxonomy): domain Bacteria; phylum Actinomycetota; class Actinomycetes; order Actinomycetales; family Microbacteriaceae; genus Agrococcus; species Agrococcus lahaulensis. Next base: position 22,903 of record NZ_AULD01000015.1, on the reverse strand, counting down.
CGACGGCATCCCCGAGCAAGCGGTGCTCGGGATCGGCCTGGCGGCGGGCGGCGGCGTGAGCGTGGCGCTGCTCGTCTCGATCTTCGTCTCCAACCTACCCGAGTCGATCGGCGCATCCGCCGACATGCTGCGCGACGGCCGCTCGAGGCGCTTCGTGCTCGGGCTCTGGGCCGCCGTCGCGGTCGTCTGCGCGCTCGCGGCCGTCGCCGGCCGACTGCTCGCCGACGCCGCATCGCCGGCAGTCGTCGGCACGATCGACGGCATCGCGGCCGGCGCGCTGCTCGTCATGCTCATCGACGCGATGATCCCCGAGGCGCGCGAGAAGGCGCAGTCGCTCACGGGCCTCGCAACCGTCGTCGGCTTCGCTGTCGCGGCCGGCCTGTCGCTGCTCGGAGAGGCCTGACAGCAGCGGCGGTGCAGGATGGAGTGGTGACCGATCCCGCAGCGCGACCGCACGCCGAGCCCGACTGGGTGCAGCACGTCATGTGGTGGCACGTCTACCCGCTCGGCTTCGTCGGCGCGCCCATCCGCCCCGAAGCGCCGCCGGCCGAGACCGCGATCGAGCACCGGCTCGGCCACCTCGAGGCGTGGCTCGACCATCTCGTCGCGCTCGGGCTCAACGGCCTGCAGCTCGGGCCGATCTTCGCCTCCGCGACGCACGGCTACGACACGATCGACCACTTCCGCATCGACCCGCGGCTCGGCGACGAGGCCGACTTCGACCGGCTCGTCGCCGCGTGCCGCGAGCGCGGCATCCGCGTGCTGCTCGACGGTGTCTTCAACCACGTCGGCCGCGCGCATCCCGCCTTCCGCGCCCTCGAGGCGCACGGGCCGGGGGCCGAGACCGCCGGGCTCTTCCGCGTCCACTGGGACGCCTGGTCGCCGGGCGAGCAAGTCCCCGCCGACGTGTTCGAGGGGCACGAGCAGCTCGTCGCGCTCGACCACGAGTCGGATGCCGTGGCCGACCTCGTCGTCGACGTCATGACCCACTGGCTCGAGCGCGGGATCGACGGCTGGCGGCTCGACGCGGCCTACGCCGTGCCGCCGGCGTTCTGGGCGCGCGTGCTGCCGCGCGTGCGCGAGCGCTTCCCCGGCGCCTACTTCACCGGCGAGGTCATCCACGGCGATGCCGCGGCGATCGTGCGCGCGTCGACGATGGACTCGCTCACGCAGTACGAGCTGTGGCAGGGCATCTGGCACGGCATCGCCGACCGCAACTGCCACGAGCTCGCGCACGCGATCGAGCGCCACAGCGCGCTCGTGCGCGACTTCGTGCCCTCGACCTTCATCGGCAACCACGACGTCACCCGCATCGCGACCGCGGTCGGCCCGGCCTTCGTGCCGCACGCGATGGCCGTGCTCGCGACCGTCGCCGGCACGCCGTCGGTCTACGCGGGCGATGAGCTCGGCTTCACGGGGCGCAAGGAGGAGCGGCTCGGCGGCGACGACGCCGTGCGGCCGCAGTTCCCCGCGGAGCCGTCGGCGCCCGACGCGCTGGAGCCCGCGGCGGCGCGCGCGTACGGCGTGCACGCGGCGCTGCTCGCGCTCCGCCGACGGCACGCGTGGGTGCACCGCGCGCAGACCGACGTCGTGCACGTCGACAACGCATCCATCGTGCTCCGCACGGCGACCGCGAGCGACCGCGTCATCACCGCGCTCAACCTCGCCGACGAGCCGGTCCGGCTGCCGGCCGCCGACGCGACGAGCGTCGAGGCCGGCGACGGCGAGCTCTCGAGCGGCGCCGTGGGGCTCGGCCCGCGCGGCTGGGCGGTGCTCTCCTAGTCGCTCGTCAGCGGCGCGGGTCGATCATCGTCACGCCCGCGGCGCTCGAGCGGTCGAAGCCCGGCAGCAGCGCCGCCGCCTCCGCGAGCGAGACGGTGCGCTCGATGAGGCGCTGCGGCTCGAGCACGCCCCGCTCGATGAGCTCGAGCATCCCCGGGTAGTCGGCGGCCGCCATCCCGTGGCTGCCCAGCACGTCGAGCTCCCACGCGATCACGCGATCCATCGGCACGCGCGGGTGCCCGTCGACCGGCGGCAGGAGGCCGATCTGCACGTGCCGGCCGCGACGGCGCAAGCCCAGCACCGCATCCGACGCCGTCTGCTCGCTCCCGACGGCGTCGACCGCGACGTGCGCGCCGCCGCCCGTGATCACCGTGACGTCCGCGGGCACGTCGCGCCCGTCGGCGAGCACGGTCGCCTCCGCCCCGAGCGAGGCGGCGAGCTCGAGCGCCGCCGGATTGCGGTCGACCGCCACGATCCGTGCGCCGAGCGCGCGAGCGATCATCACGGCGCTGAGGCCGACACCGCCGGCGCCGACGACCGCGACCCACTCCCCCGCCTGCACGCGCGCTCGCGCCACGAGGGCGCGGTAGGCGGTCGCGAAGCGGCAGCCGAGCGCGGCCGCGGTCGCGAAGTCGACGCCGTCGGGGATCCGGACGAGGTTGGCGTCGGCCGCGTGGAGCGCGACGCGCTCGGCGAACGAGCCCCAGTGCGTGAAGCCCGGCTGCTGCTGCGCCGGGCACACCTGCGCATCGCCCGCGAGGCACCACTCGCATCGCCCGCAGCCGCACACGAACGGCACCGTCACGCGGTCGCCGACGCGCCACCGCTCGACCCCCTCGCCGATCTCGGCGACGACGCCCGCGAGCTCGTGACCGGGCACGTGCGGGAAGGCGATGTCGTCGTGCCCGGCCCACGCGTGCCAGTCGCTGCGGCACAGGCCCGTCGCGTGCACCTCGACCACCACGCCGCCCGCGGGAGCGGCCGGCGCGGGCGCCTCGCGCACCGCGGGGCTCGAGCGGACGGCATCGATCAGGAGGGCGCGCATGGGTCGATCCTCGCACCACGGGAGCGCCCACCCTGGCGTGATAGGACTGCATGCGTGGATGACCCCGACGAGCACGGCACCGAGATCACCTACGACGAGCAGCGCTACCCCGCTCGTCCCCGTCGCCTGCGCCCGCGCGACCAGTTCCGCAGCGGCAGCGTGCGGCGGTTCCGCACCGACCCCCGTACCGCCAACGCATCCAACCCCTCCTACGTCGAGTGGCTCGTGCGCCAGTCGATGCTCAAGGACGCGGATGTGCTCAGCCGGCAGCTCTCGGGCCAGCCGTCGATGTGGCGCAATCCCTATGCCCGCCCCGACGCGCGGCGCGCGATCGGCGTCGCCGACGTGTGGTTCACCGCCTACCCGATCTCGCTCATCACGAAGCCCGGCCAGTCGTTCCTCGACGCGCTCGGCGAGGAGGCGCTCTGGGAGGCGTTCGAGCACATCGGCATCAACGGCCTCCACACCGGCCCCGTCAAGCGCGCCGGCGGCATCACCGGCTGGATGGAGACGCCGAGCGTCGACGGCCACTTCGACCGGATCAGCACGCAGATCGATCCCGCCTTCGGCGACGAGGATGCGTTCCGTCGGCTCTCCGACGTCGCCGACGACCACAGCGGCTCGATCATCGACGACATCGTGCCGGGCCACACGGGCAAGGGCGCCGACTTCCGGCTCGCCGAGATGGCGTTCAAGGACTACCCCGGCATCTATCACATGGTCGAGATCCCGCCGGAGGACTGGCACCTGCTGCCCGAGGTGCCGGAGGGCCGCGATGCGGCGAACCTCGACGCGGCCGCCGAACGCGAGCTGAGCGACCGCGGCTACATCATCGGCGAGCTGCAGCGCGTCATCTTCTACATGCCCGGCGTGAAGGAGACGAACTGGAGCGCGACCCCGCCCGTGCTCGGCGTCGACGGCGTCGAGCGCCGCTGGGTCTACCTCCACTACTTCAAGCAGGGGCAGCCCTCGATCAACTGGCTCGACCCCACGTTCGCGGGCATGCGGCTCGTGATCGGCGACGCGCTCCACTCGCTCGGCGACCTCGGCACGAGCGCCCTGCGCCTCGACGCGAACGGCTTCCTCGGCGTCGAGAAGAGCGCGGAGGGCCTGCCCGCCTGGTCGGAGGGGCATCCGCTCTCGCACGCCGCGAACCACATCATCGCCGGCATGGTGCGGAAGGTCGGCGGCTTCACGTTCCAGGAGCTCAACCTCACGATCGAGGACATCCGCGACACGAGCGCGGTCGGCGCCGATCTCTCCTACGACTTCGTCAGCCGCCCCGGCTACCACCACGCGCTCGCGACCGGCGACACCGAATTCCTGCGGCTCACGCTCATGTCGTCGCTCGAGCTGGGCGTCGAGCCGGTCGGGCTCGTGCACGGCCTGCAGAACCACGACGAGCTCACCTACGAGCTCGTGCACTGGGCGACGCGGCACCGCGACGAGGTCTACCCCTTCCGCCACAAGGAGATCACCGGCGGCGACCTCGCCGAGCTCATCCGCGCCGAGCTCACCGAGACGCTCACCGAGCAGGCCGACTACAACCGCGTCTTCACGCAGAACGGCATCGCCTGCACGACCGCGTCGCTCATCGCGGCGACGCAGGGCTTCGCGACCCTCGACGACATCACCGAGGACGCCGTGCCCGCGATCCGCGACGCCCACATCCTGCTCGCGAAGTACAACGCGTGGCAGCCGGGCGTCTTCGCGCTCTCGGGGTGGGACCTCACCGGCATGCTGACGCTCCCCGCCGACGACGTGCGCGACCTCATCGACACCGGCGACACCCGCTGGATCGAGCGCGGCGCGCACGACCTCATCGACGCTGCGCCCGACGCCATGACGTCGTCGGCCGGCATGCCCCGCGGCCGCTCGCTCTACGGCTCGCTCCCCGCGCAGATCGAGCAGCCGGGATCCTTCGTGAACCGGCTCGCCGAGGTGCTGCGGATCCGCCGCGACCACGGCGTTGCGACCGCGACGCAGCTCGACGTGCCGCACGTCGCGCACCCCGCGATGCTCGTGCTCGTGCACCGGCTCGACGACGGCAAGCCCGACGCCGACGACGCGCCGATCCAGGTGACGGTGCTGAACTTCTCGGGCGAGGGCGTCGACGGCACCGTGCACTCCGAGGCGCTGCCGACGCAGCACGCGGTGATCGATGCCGCGACCGGCGAGGGCATCGCCCACGTCGACGACCTGCAGAGCTTCAGCGTGAGCCTGCCGCCCTACGGCGGGCTGTTCCTCACGCTCGAGCCGGTCGCGCAGGAGGACTGAGGCTCTGTCTCGCGCCGACCGGTCGGGCGCGGCTCGGATCGACGATATGCTTAGTGCGCTAAGTATTCGGCGATCCGAGGAGACCGGTCCGACCATGCAGGAGCCGACCGCGCGCCACCAGGGCTGGCCCCACGACCGCGACCCGCAGAGCTTCACGCGCGGCGACATCCTCGCCTGGCGGGTCGTCGGCTACTGCGCGGCAGCCGTGACGGTCGTCGGCACGACCGCCGCCGTGATCGCCTTCGTGGTGCTCGCGAACGCCTGAGCGGGCGTCAGGCCTCGGCGCCGTCGACCGCCGCGATGAGCCGCGTCATGAGGCGGTGCAGCTGCTCGAGCTCGTCGCGGTCGAGCCCGAGTCGCTGCATCATCTCCCCCGGCACGGCGAGCGCCTGCTCGCGCAGCTCCGCGCCACGCTCGGTGAGCGTGATGTCGAGCGTGCGCACGTCGTCGGCGCGCCTCGCGCGCGCGACGAGACCCGCGGCCTCGAGCCGCTTGACCAGCGGCGAGAGCGTCGCCGGCTCGAGGCGCAGCTGCTCGGCCAGCTGGCGCAGCGAGAGCGAGCGCGAGCCCCAGAGCGCGAGCATCACGAGGTACTGCGGGTGCGAGAGGCCGAGTGGCTCGAGCACGGGGCGGTAGGCGCCGACGACGCTGCGGGATGCGACCGACAGCGCGAAGCACACCTGGCGCTCGAGCGCCAGGTCGTCCCGCTCCTGCACGGGCAGCTCGTCGTGCGCCACGCGACGATCCTACGCGCGCGCCGGCCGATCGCGTCTTGACCGGCACCCGCGCCGGGCGTTCACTGGACCCGCTGGGGACGGCCGCACGCGTCGAGCAAGCGACCCTCTCGGCGGCAACGCTCCCATCCAGAGACCGCGCCGCAGCAGCGGCGTGAGGAGGTCGGCACCATGAGGACCACGACGAAGAGCGCAGCTGCGGTCGCAGCCACCGCCTTCCTGCTGCTCAGCGCCGGCTCGAGCGCGAACGCGGCCGACCCGCCCACGGTGATCCCGCTGCCCGCCGGCAGTGCGTGCTCGTTCGCCCTCGACATCGCGATCTTCGGCGACGGGCGCCAGTTGACGAAGACGTTCACCGACCGCGACGGGCGGGTGCGGACGATCACTGCTGGGACCGGCTCCTCGCTGACGTTCACGAATGCCGAGACGGGCGCCTCGCTGTCGACGCGATCGAACGGCAGCGTCACGCGCACGCACGCCAACGCCGATGGCTCCGAGACGAGGATCCTCACGGGGCACAACGCGCTCATCCTCTTCCCCACCGACACGCCCGCGGGTCCGTCGACCACGGTGCACTCCGGCCGCGTCGTGCTCTCGGTCGGCGCGGACGGCTCGACGTTCACGGTCGAGCGCGTGTCGGGCCGGCAGCTCGACGTCTGCGCAGCTCTCGGCGGCTGACGCCCGCCTACTGCGGCCGAGCGACGACCGTCAGCACCGCCAGGCTCGCGAGCAGGAAGCTGCAGAGCGTGCCGACGAGGAACTCCTCCGCCTTCGTGCCGCCAGAGCGGTCGGCCGAGATCTCGGGGAAGCGGACGACGCCCTTCGCCGCGACGAGCCCCGCGATGACGACCGGCATCCCTGCGAGCAGCGACGCGAAGACGAGCACGCGCTCGAGCGGGCCGACGACGCGCCCGCCGCGGAAGCCGCTCGCGGTCGCCTCCGGCTCGTCCTTCCGCACGACGGCGAGCTCCTTGTCGCGGCGCAGCACGCGCCACGCCGCGCTCGGGCGCGGCGGCGCGTCGCTCGGCTCATCCGTGCGGCGTGCCGCGCCGACGACCGCGCGCACGAGCGCGTTGCTCGTCGGCCCGAGGAAGAGCAGCGCCGCGGCGGCGACCACGACGACGGTCGGCGCGAGCGCGTCCGCGTGCACGCTGCCGTCGAGGGCGCGAGCGAGCGGCGCGTCGGCGTCGATGCCCGAGCCATCGAGCAGCACCGCGAGCGCGATCGCGGCAGCGGTCAGCACGAACCCCGAGATGGCGGCGAGCCGCGCTCGAGCGGCAAGCAGCGCGGTCGCAACGGTGGAGACCGCGAGCGCGACGACGGCCGACGCCCAGGGCAGCCCGGTCGAGAGGAGCGCGACGGCGGCGATCACCCATGCGGCGCCCGCCCAGGCCCAGTCGGCTCCCCGCAGCGCGATGCGAGGGGTTCGCGAGGCATCGGCGGCCGGCGCCTCGTCGGCCGCGTGCCCCGTGGCGAGCGACCGGGCGCTGAGCGCGAGGTGCCCGAGCCCCATGACGAGCATGATCGCTGCCGCGGTCACGACCGGGCTCCCTCGAGCTGGCGCAGCATCTCGACGACCGCCGCCGCGCCCGAGCGGTGCCAGCTCTGCGAGACGGCTGACTGGCGGATGCCCTCAGCCTCGGCAGTGCGCGCTTGTGGCACCTCCTCGAGGCCCGCGAGTGCGATCCGCCGGTCGCGCGCTCGCATGTCGCCGACGATGTGGTCGCGCAGCAGCAGGAGCCCCCGAATGGCTCGCTCCTCGCCGCCACCGTCGTGCACGAACGCCGTCGTCGCACGGCTGCGCCCCGAGCGCTGGGCCTGCTTGACGTGGTCGATCGCCTCTCGAGCCCGCCACCAGGCGCTGCCGTCCCTGATCGGCACGCTGCCGCTCTCGTCTACGATGCGGTCCTCCCCCGCGCCGATGCCGAAGCGCAGCTCGAGCCCCTCGGGTAGCGAGAGCGCGACGATCGTCGTCGACACGACGGCTTGCTCCGCGCTGTCGTAGACCGCCTGGAACTCGTCGCCCACCGCGGCGTAGGCGGGCACCGTGGCGCCGGCGTGCTCCTCGGCCCGCGCGAAGGCGCGCAGCACCTGCTCCTGCCCGGCTCGCCTGTCAGGCAGCTCGCGCGAGCCGATGATGTCGGCGATCACAGCCACGGCGTCTCGTCCCATGCACATAAGTGTACGACTGATATCGATCGTTGATAAGCCACCGGCTTATAGAAGCGCAATATCAGTCATGTTGGCCGCTCGAGCCGTTCCGCGACGCCCACGGCGGTCTCATCCTGCGCCCCATTCGAGCCCGTCAGCAGCCGCTGATGCACCTGCCAACCCTTCCGGCCAGAAGCTTCCTACCGCATGATGGGGCTATCCGACTTAGGACGGGGGTGCGGGATGCCTCACCACATCGTGGTCGCCGTCGACGGCGGCGCGGCGAGCGCAGCGGCGCTGGACTGGGTGGTCGACCGGGCGCGCAGCGTCGACATGCACGTGGAGATCACCACCGTGGTCGACATCGACTGGTTCCCCCAGACCAACGCCGATCCGGTGCTGCTAGAGCACGAGCGCATCGTCGACGAGGCCGGCAAGCGCATCAGGTTCAGCGGTGTCTCCGCCGAGGTCTCGACGACCGTGCAGCACGCGCGCCGGCTCCCGGGTCTGGAGGCGGCCTCGCGGCGTGCGGACCTGCTCGTGATCGGCTCCCACAAGACGCGCGGAGCGGTCGGGCTCATCCACGGCACGCTGCCGCTCGCCGTCGCAGCGAGGACGCACTGCCCGCTCGTCGTCGTGCCCGTCGACTGGCGGCCAGGCGGCGCGCGGGTCGTCGTCGGCGTCGATGACGAGACCGGCGGCGCGGCCATGGCGTTCGCGGCCGGCGAGGCCGAGCGCGAGCGGGACACCCTCGTCGCGGTCCGGGCGTGGGACGTCCCTCCGCTCGTCAACGGCGCTTGGGAGGCGATGGAGTCCCCCATCGAAGCCTTCGAATCCAGCGAACGGGCTGTGCTCGACCGCGCGGTGGCACGGCTCAGCGCAATGCACCCGGCCCTCCCGGTCGAGGCGATCCTCGAGTACGGCCGCGCGTCCGTCGTGCTCGCGCAGCGCGCGGAGGGGGCGCGGCTCGCGGTGGTCGGCACGCATGGGCGAGGCAGGCTCGCCGGGCTCCTGCTCGGCTCCGTCAGCCACGATCTCCTGATGAACATGCCGTGCCCGGTCGCGGTCGTGCCGAGCACTGAGGAGCCCGGACTCGCCGCGCCGACGCAGCCAGCGGCTGCGGAGCCTTGACGCGCGGCGCGCTCGTCAGCTGTGCGCCCCCCACGACCTCGATGAGCTCGCGTGCCTGCGCGACGATGGCGTCCCGCCACGCCTCGAACGTCGCATCCGTCACGGCGAAGTCCGTGTCGAAGTGCTGCATGTCGGGCGTGTGGATGTGTCCCGCGGGCATGTCGAGGCCGGCCCGATCGCGCAGGAGCGTGTTGCGGTAGCCCGACTCGTTCGAGAGGTAGGCGCCGCCTCCCCCGCTGCGCGCACAGGAGTCCGCGGGCGGGGGCGTCGGTTCGACGGCGGGCGGGTACGCCTCCTCGCGCTGCCAGGCGTCCGCCAGGTCGGCGGACTCGCAGTCCGGGAAGTAGGTGTAGTTGGTGTTCCAGACGACGCCGAAGGCGACCGACTCGTCCTCCCAGCTGCTGCCGGCCGGGCGGGGCACGTCCGCGCCGGTGCGCGCCGCGATCATCTGCTCGATCGGCAGCGTCGTCTCGGTCCACTGCGGCGGATCCGTCAGGCTGTCGCCGCCGCCCCAGCGCTCCGGCACCTGGATGTTGCAGCCGTCGTTGTCCTGCGCCAGCTGCGGGGTTCCGGTCAACGCGGCGGGCGGGCAGGGCGCGAAGCCGTCGTTGCCGGCGACGTCGCCGTGATAGCGGCCGTTCCACTGCTCGAGCGCGAAGAACGAGCCGCCCGCCTGGCTCACGGTGATCGATGCGTCGAGCCAGTCGTCGCCTGCCCCGAGCAGCGGCCCGACGGTGTCCTCCAGATACCCGCGCTCGAACTCGGGGTAGTTCACCGGCAGCGTGTACGCCTCGTAGTGCACCGTGCTGCCGTCGGGCGCGGCCGTCGTGGTGCCGTCGAGCGCCAGAGCGATCGCGCCCGACGGGTTGCCGTGGCGGATGTGGTTGCCGACGGTCCCGCTGGCGTCGCCCGTCGCGCCGCCGTCGAGGGTGAAGGGGTCGAAACCGCTCACCAGCACGCGGGTCACCTGGTCGCCGGCAGGTAGGTCGATGTCGAGCATGCCGCGGGCCGCGCGGTCGAAGGCGTCGACCAGCGACGCGCGCTCCTCGGTGGAGAGCGCGAAGCCCGGGCTCCACTGGTGCAGCACGGCCATGGCCTCGAGGCGCGCCCAGTAGAGCGGGCGGTCATCGCTCGCGGGCAGGTCCCCGTCGACCTCGCCGATCGCTTGCGCGCGAGCGACGGCGTCCTGCCACAGCGTGGACCCCAGCCGCTCGATGACGGCCACTGCATCGGCGAGAGACTCCTGCCCGCAGACCTCCTCGGCGAAGGCAGCGGTGAAGTCGCCGAGCCCGGCGCCCTCGACCATCGTGCGCGCGAACGAGCGGTCGGCCGCCTGCGACGGGTCGTCCGCGGCGGGCAAGACCGCCGTCAGCCGCTCCTCCTCCACGCTGACGGGAAGCGCCCCATCGATGCAGTCCTCGGGAGCGAAGCCCGCGACGATTGCGCTGAGCTCGTCCGATGCTGAGTCCAGAGCAGTGGTCGCCCGCTCCTCCGGGGTGGCTGCTGCGGGCGTGCATCCGACGAGCACCGCCGAACCGATCACGAGCGCCAGGCCTGCAACGACCGGCGCGGTCCCGCGCGAGCGCGCTCCGGGTCGAGCGTGCCGCGAGCGGCCGGAGATGGAGAGCATGCAGGGTTCCCTTCCGCGCCCGCACAAGCGGCAGCGATCATCGGTTCGCCTACGACGCTATGCCTCAGGCCGACGGTTCGCATCGGACGTTGGAATGACGTCCACGGCTCGACATCAACCCTCCGATGGAGTCCCCTCGGCGGCAGGTCGACGTCAACCGCGCGGCTCGCGAGAACGACAGAAGCCCCGGCCGATGGCCAGGGCTTCTCCCCGATATGAACGATGACGCGGGACATCTATGAACGATGTCCCGCGTCATCACATTGGTGGACCTATTCTCCTCGCATGCAAACGAACTGCGGAAGGCCCATCGGCACCTTCGTCGCAGTTCGTACCAGGAACGATCAGAGTCGACCTCACGGACTCCGCGTAAAGCTCAACCTCGTATCTCTAGTGAAGGTGCCGATCGAATCGTTGAAGGCTACACGGCAGGGAAGACAGTTTACGAGCTTGCCGACGAATTCAAATGTCACCGAGTCACGGTCAGCGCCCTCTTGAAGCGGCGAGGTATATCTCTGCGTCGTGCCTCTCCGACCGAGGAGCAGGCGCTTGAGATGGTGCGGCTATATCAGTCTGGTCTCTCGCTGGCCAAAGTAAGTGAGCGCTTTGACGTGCACGCCAGCACGGTCTTAGCCCAATTGCGCAAGAGAGGCGTGCCGACACGTACGCGGTAAGGAACTTGAGCAGTCGACCCTTGTCACTGGATGAGAACTGGGTGGTGATCTTTGGCAACGACGACACCGTTCTGGACTGCGTAGATTTCGACGTAATGGCTCCCTCGAAAACTTGCGGGCTCCGTTCGGGAGCGGCTTCCATCGTCTGGCTCAATTTGCCCTCGGATCATGTTCTTGGCGATCGCTTCCGCTCCGACGTTTCGAACCTTCCACCACAGCTCGTACGAGCCAGGAAGGTTCGACGATTTGATACTGAATTTGATGCTTCGCCCAGGGCTAACTTTGTTGCCGCGGGTCGCGAGCACAAAGTTGCGCCACCCGTTTCGACTTACGGTCTTTGCCTGCAGCTTGATGGAATAGGCCGGGTTGAGTGCAACGCCTGCGAACTTGTGCTCGATGAACTCCTCTGTATCGCGGACACCCGCAATCGAACGGTGGGCCTCCGATGCTTTAGAGCTGTTCGTATCGTAGGTGCCGAACTTGTCGCCGAAAAGCTTCCGCCACTTCGTGTGACTCTCGTCTACGTCTGTCTCATCGTAGGCATCCTTCGCCCAGCTGGTGTACGTCGCAATCCAGTTACGGAAGTTGGCGTACTGATCTTGATCCCAACGATGATTGAAGTTCTCTGTCGGACAACTTGGGTCATCGATGCTCGGCATCGACGGATTCGCTTGCAGGTAGTCGTTGAGGTCTGTCAGGAGGTTAACGAGCGCCGTCGGCACGTCCTTATAGTGATCTGGGTCTGCCCAGAGCGCCGCATCGTTCACCTGCTCGCCAACTAAGATCGTCAGGATCACGGACTTCACCGAGAAGTTGTTCTTGAAGTCCCGGATGTACTTGAGCAAGCGGATGACCTTGACCAGTCGCCCGCTCGTGATGCGATTCTGGCCATCGAGCCACTCATTGAACCCCTCAGGGTTCGTACGCTCGAACTGGTTGGTGCTGCGGTTCGTGATGAACCGCTCGCCGTGCCGAGTCAAGAACGGCACCACGTCCATGTGGAACTCACCCGCATAGTTCACCGTGACGCATCGGCTTCGGCGACTGACCTTGTCCTTGTAGGTGCCGTTCGATCGGAAGACCTGGTAGAGATGCTCGACGTAGTCCTCTGCCTCCCAGCCATCGACTTCGTTCATATCCAGCAATACATCGGCGTCAAACTCGTCGTTCGCGTCGACCGGATTGATGATCGTGCGATGGGCGTAGGAACCCTGCGGAATCAGGTCGATGTAGTTGTTCGAGATGACGTCGTCGTCACTCGAAAGAAAACTACTCACTGCGTCAACCCGCTTGTCGAGCGTCTCGATGCGCCCGTCACTCAAATTGACCCTGTTCTTGAGGAAGGCGTCGAAGTGCTTAATCAGCTTCATCGTTCGACCTCCTTCAACGGCACGAAGGGCTGACGCCGACCAGTGAAGAACATCGACTGCACTTTCGGGTACTCCTTCCGAGCCTCCGATGCCCCGAGTCCCTTTAGTGAACTAATCGCGTTGGCTCCATCCAACTTGTAGCGCCCACCACCGACATGCGGAGAGATACGGTGCACGTTGTTGTGACCGAGTAGCAGTTGAGCTGTCCCCAAAGAGGACGAAGACTGGCCGGACATAAAGATGCTCACGAGCCGCTTTGCCCAGTAATTGACGAGGCCGCGAGATCGCCGATTCGCGGTGTCTGGTGGAGACTCCGTGCACCCGATCCCCAAGAGGTTGATGTCTCCACGCTGCCACTCGAGAACGCCAAGCGCCTCAACCGCTGCGACTCCCATCGGGTTGTTCGCCCACATCCCGCCGTCCACGAGCGGCTCGCCGGTCCCCAGATGGTGGGTAGGGAAATAGGTCGGAGCGGCAGCCGTAGCCAGCGCGACATCAACTGCCTTCTCCTTATAATCCCGAACGAAGCGCGTATGGTGCGCAGTCTTGAAGACGTGGACCTCGCCGGTCTCCAAATTCAAGGAAGGAATTAGCAACCGGGTTTTGCTTTCGCCGAGTAGCTTGTCGCCAAATGCCTCGATCAGAGCATCTTGTAGAGGTCTGGAATTGTACTTCGCTACGAACAGCGGACGTAACGAGCGACGGCGACGCCCTGCAAAGATTGCTGGACCGTTCTTCTCATAAAAGTCGAGGATCTCCTGAGCTGAAAGCCCTAGCCCCAAGCCAATAGCGATGATGCCACCGGTCGAGGTACCAGCGATCAGGTCGAAATGCTCAGCAATCGGCTTGCCAAGCGTCTTCTCAAACTCAGCCAGAAGGGAGGCCGCGAATACACCTTTGATGCCGCCCCCATCTATGGTCAGGATGCGGTAACTACTCGAGTTGGATGATCCTCGTTGACTCACGAGACTTCCTCCGCCACCTGCGGCACGGGAGGCAGTAAGACTGTTGGCAAGATGCCAGTGACCTCGCAAAGCCCGGCGAAGTGAGCTTCGTCCAAACAGTGCATGAACTCGAACACCGAAGCGATAGCGGATGCAACCTCGTCGGGGCTGACCGTGATATCGGTTGCCGGCGACTCGCTGTGCGAATAGGCGTGAGCGTATCTCGTAAGTCGAAGGCGAAGCGCGTCCGCGTCGCCCTGATAGCCCGCCGCTCGCAGCAGGTCAGCCGACTTCCGCATCGCACTATTGAGATTGCCGACCCACTCGGGATGCTTGAATGCAAGGAAACTCTCGAGAACCCGCCGAATGACGTTCGGAAATAGCAACTGAGCGTCAAGCCGGTTCTCCATGGAGTCGTCTTCGGCAAGCTGGAGCCGTGCATCGGCCAGAGCCATGAATGCATGGTGATAAGTCGAGCGAATCATCTTGCGTGCTCGCTCTGATGGCGGCCACTTTGCAAGCACCGGACGCCGCTTCGTCGTACCGCCTTGCGTTAGATGCCGTGAGCGAATCTCGTAGAACTCGGTCGGATAGACGTCCCTGAACTTGCGACCGTCTTCCATCTTGCCGCTGTTGTGTAGGGCCTCAATCTGTATATCCCACTGGCGGAACAGCTCGAAGTTGTGCGAGAGCAGGAATAGCTGGGCGACGTGATCCTTCACGATCGTCTCAGTCCAAATATAGGTGGAGACCCCCATAAAGATGTCGCTATCGAGGCTCGAGACGGGGTCGTCGATGATCACAATGGGCTTCCCCTTTGACGAGTCGAACTTGGCGACTTGCTCCAGGAAGTGAATCAGCGTGATGGCGGTTCGCTCGCCGAGACTCAGTCCCTGAGCAGGCTGCCCGTCACGGGTGACTCGGTAACGCCCGTCCACCAACTCGAACTTGAGCTCGTTGCGACCGAGCAGTCGCGTCACCTCGTCAGTGAGAATCTTCGCACTCGGCATCGGGTCACCGTCAACGGTTTCGAGCGAGGCGATGTCGGAACGGATTCCAGCAATCGTCTCGTCGAGAGCCTCACCCGTAGTCTTGGCTTTGGTGGACTTGGCAGAGTTGTCGCTGACGCTCGACTCCGACGCCTTCAGGTAGTGCAGTTCGATTGCCTGTGCTGCCGCCTGGACCAGTTGGTCGTGCTGGCTGACACGGTCGTTGTGCTCAGTTCTGAGCCTGAGCATTGCCGTCGCCGACACTGTTGGTGGCTCCGCTACGACCGTATCCACTGGGCACAGGACGTTGTTTAGCTTCGTCTCGGCTCTTGCCAGTACTTCGGTCGCCCAGGACTTGAGGGCTGTCAGTTCCGTCCGAACCTCGATGTTCGCCTCGTCGTAGCGTGGCCGGAGGTCTCCGAAGAAGAGACCCTTGCTTGGGAGACCTGCAATCGCAGCGTCTACAGAAGTTGTTACGGCTCGAAGGTCAGTGACCGCGGAGTGGAGATCCGACTGCAGACGCTGAACGGCATCAGAGAAGTGCTGGTCAATGAGGGTGCGCCGCTCGTCAGAAAGCGGAGCGCCACAGAAGATGCAGGTCTCGACGCCGCCGTGGAGATGCCGTCCTTCATCGACCCAACTCGTCGCATCTGGATGGGCTTCCAACGTGTCGAGGATGATGGTCGTTGGGGTTGTGGAAAGCGCAATCGCCAGACGTTGGCGCAGCCCATCAGGTGCGGCAACCGTAAGCTGATTCTCGGGTATCGCATCGGCCTTGTCGGAGTTAACGACTCCGATATTGTTCTGCAGCTCCTGCTCAGTGAGTAGTCTCCAGGCAGCGTGAGATCCTGCGAAGGCGTTACGCACCATACCAGCGCTGAAGTTGCTCCTCGAATGCCACCGACCACCGGCTTTACTTGCGGCGTCAACGACCTGCTGGGACACGGTGCCGTACGCAGTATTGATGGCATGGTTGGCGTCGCGCTCGATCTTCGTTTGGTCTTCACGTTCCCTAAGTTTGCTCGCCAGCTCCTCTTGGAGCTTTTCAAGCTGCCGCTCTGCGTCGGCGGGTTTCTCTCCGAGTGTCAGAATGGCGGGCATTTCAGCGTTACCCGCGGTGAAGTTATGGCTACGGGCGACATAAGCCTCACTGAAGACGTGGACGCGATCGAAGAGATCATCATCACTGCCGTGGGTTGTTCGTGCTACGCCGTCGTCAATTAACACAGAGAGACGTCGAAAACCTTCTGCGTCTGCCGCATTTCGTAGCCCGTCAAAGGCCCCGGCCAGCGAGGTCTTGCCTGTACCGTTCGGGCCATAGATGACGTTGATGCGTGCAAGATCAGGCAGCGTCGAGTCCCACTGGTAATTCTCGAAGAACCCACAGTCCTTCATCCACTCGATTCGCTTCAGCATCAGTCGCCACCCCCGGCGCTCAGCCCGAAAAACCGCTCGAAGAAAGCACCGAGCTTCTGAATCACGCGTTGCTTCTTCTCGCCATGGCCACCGTCAGCGGAGAACCTCGACGCTGGAGGCAGTACCTTCGTGATCGCGGTGCCGCTGGTGCGGATCTGTCCGTCGCGGAACGCAGTTTCGACAAAGACGCGGGTCTCGTCGGGACGAAGGTTCTCCTCGTTGATGATCGTCTCGAGTTCGGCTTCGCGCTTGGCTGCGATGAAGGCGCGCCATTCCTGGTCAATTTCCCCGTCCACGGAGAGGGAGTCGACGAAGTCTTCGATGAGGTCTTTCTTGTTGCGCAGGGTCGGGCTGGCGTCAACGGCGCGGGTGATCTCGGCGCGGATTTCCTTGTCATCACCATCGCCGCGTTCATCCCGGTACTTCTGGACGAGCATGAGGATGTAGTCGACGTTGATCTCGACCTGCTTGATCAGCTCGATCTCGAAGACGACGTCGTCGTTGATCTGTTCCTTGTCGGCGTCCTTGTCCTTGCGGAACTCCGCATACAGGTCGAGGTAGACACTGCGGTAGTCCTGACCCTGACGATCGGTCAGCAGGGCAGACCCCTCGAACTCGTCGAACGAAGTCAGGATGTTCTGCAGGCGCAGGATCGCGCCGAACAGCTTGATGAACTCCTTCTGAGCAGCCTCGCCGATGATCTGCTCCCCGAGTGGGAAAGCGTTCAGTAACTCGGTGACCTTCTCGGCGTAGTCGTTGTAGTACTCGCTGTACGGCTTGAGAAGCACCACACCGCGAGCGTCCTTGTTGCCGAACAGTGCGATCGCGTCGTTGGTCTCTTCTTCGAGGTCGCGGAAGCTGACGATGTTGCCGTATGTCTTGACGGAGTTGAGGATGCGGTTGGTGCGTGAGTACGCCTGGATGAGCCCGTGCGCGCGCAGGTTCTTGTCGACGAACAGGGTGTTCATCGTGGTCGCGTCAAAGCCGGTGAGGAACATGTTTACGACGATGACCAGGTCGATCTCGCGGGTCTTGAGCTTGAGCGAGAGGTCCTTGTAGTAGTTCTGGAACCGGTCGGCGGAAGTGTCAAACGACGTGCCGAACATGTCGTTGTAGTCCTGGATCGCATCTTCGAGGAACGACCGCGCGTCCATACTCAGCGCACCGGTGTCGAAGCCCTCTTCATCGAGCGCGCCATCTTCGACAGCATCGTTCGCACCGTACGAGTAGATCAGGCCGATCTTCAGTCGCTTGTCTGATGGCAGGCCTTCCTGCTGCAGTTGGAAGTGGTTGTAGTACGTTCGGGCGGCCTCGATGGATGCGGTCGCGAACAGCGCGTTGAAGCCACGCACGCGACGCTCACCGAGCGTGTAGTGCTCAGCACGCTTGGTCTTCTGATCGAAGTGCTCGAGCGTGTACTTCACGATCTCGCTGATTCGCTCCGGTGCGAGGAGCGCCTTTTCGGTGTCGATCGCCGAGACCTGCTTGTCGATGACATTGCCGACCTTGATGGTGTTGACGTAGTCGATCCGGAACGGCAGCACGTTCTTGTCCGTGATCGCATCGACGATCGTGTACGTGTGCAGCTTCTCCCCGAACGCCTGTTCAGTGGTCTTCAACTGCGGGTTCCCGCCACTGCCGGAGTTGGCGGAGAAGATCGGAGTACCTGTGAAACCGAACAGGTTGTACCGCCTGAACGCCTTCGTGATCGCGGTGTGCATATCACCGAACTGCGACCGGTGGCACTCGTCGAAGATTATCACGACATGCCCGTCGTAAATCGCATGCCCCTTGTTCGCGGCGATGAATGTCGAGAGTTTCTGGATCGTCGTGATGATGATCCGCGCACCCGGGTTTTCGAGCTGCTTCTTGAGCACCTTGGTCGAGGTGTTTGAGTTCGCCGCACCCTTCTCGAACCGGTCATACTCCCGCATCGTCTGGTAATCGAGATCCTTACGATCTACCACGAACAGCACCTTGTCCACGCTCGGCAGCTTCGAGGCGAGCTGCGCAGCCTTGAACGAGGTCAGGGTCTTGCCAGACCCGGTCGTGTGCCACACGTAGCCGCCCGCGGCGACAGTGCCGAGGGTCTTGTAGTTGGTGGAAATCTCGATCTTCTGCAGGATCCGCTCGGTCGCGACGATCTGGTAGGGGCGCATCACGAGCAACATCCGGTCGGCGGTCAGCACGCAGTACTTCGTCAGGATGTTGAGCAGCGAGTGCTTCGCAAAGAACGTCTTCGCAAACGCCGACAGATCCTGGATCGGCTTATTCTGCGCATCCGCCCACCACGACGTGAACTCGAAACTGTTCGACGTCTTCCGCACCCGCTTGGAACCAGCCGCCTCACTCAGGTGCTGGCGACGAGTGGTGTTCGAGTAGTACTTGGTCAACGTGCCGTTCGAAATGACGAACAGCTGCACGTACTCGAAGAGCCCAGAGCCCGCCCAGAAACTGTCGCGCTGGTACCGGTCGATCTGGTTGAACGCCTCACGAATATCCACGCCGCGACGCTTCAACTCGATGTGCACCATCGGCAGGCCGTTGACGAGTACCGTCACGTCATACCGGTTCGACCGCGCGGAGCCTCCCTCGCCCTGACCGATCTCATACTGGTTGATCACCTGCAGACGGTTGTTGTGAATGTTCTGCTTATCGATCAACAGGATGTTCTTCACCGAACCGTCATCACGCTTCAGCAGCTGAACGTGGTCTTCCTGGATACGGACGGTCTTTTCGACGATGCCGTCGTTCGCGCCCGCTATCCGCTCCGAGAAGAACTGATCCCACTCAGCATCGGAGAACGTCACCGAGTTCAGCACTTCAAGCTGGGTACGCAGATTCGCGACCAGCTGCGCCTCCGATGTGATCGGCAGATACTCGTACGCCTGCGACTCAAGCAGCCGGATCAGCTCACGCTCAAGCTCCGCCTCCGACTGATACGACCCAGCACCAGCCGCGTCAGGAATGTACTCAGCAACAACCGTGCTCTCAGACGACACCGCGATCGGATCGTACTTCCGAGGAGCTAGATCACTCATACGGCAGCCTCCTCGAAGGTGAGAAGCTTGTCGCGGTAGTACTCGTACTGCTTGCGACGCGCGTTTAGTTCGGCAGGTAGACCACTGGACAGGTCATTCACGATTCCGTCGAAGCTCGCCAACGCTAAAGCAACCCGCCGCTGCGTTTCGAGCGAGGGCACCTGGACACGCAAGCGCTTGAAGCCGTCCACATCGATGTTCTTCTGCGCAGACTGCGTCGAAGTCGCGAAGATGGTCGGTTGCATACTCAGGAGGAGCTGGCCCACGAAGTCCTTGTCGACGGATGCATCGGTTACATCGAAAGTGAAGCCCGAGTCAAGCATCCAGAACTTGCCCGCAACCCGCCTGACGCAGTTCGCGGACATCGCAAAGCGCGAGATCACCCATTCGTCTTCGCGGTTGAAAGCATTAGTCCGGAAGCTCTCGCCGCCACCCCCGTAAACTGGATAAATAGTGCCTGCGTTGTCCTTCTTCGTGATTCGCGCCCCAAAGTTCAACCGGATAATCTCACCGAGCGAAACGTCCCGGACGCCTGCGTCATCTGACGAGCTCAGCAACACGGCACGGTAGTACTCATACTGCCGCCGTCGGGCTTCCAGCTCCGCTTCCAGCTCCGCTTCCAGCTCCGCTTCCAGCTGAGTGAACTGATCCAGTACTCGCACGATCTCCCGCTGCACCTCGAGAGGCGGCACGGGGATTTGGATCTTCGCCAATGAATCGCCCGAGACTCGGCGAACCTTCGTGCCGGAGATAAACCTGCGCTTCTGATCCTGGAATGAAGTCGACTGAAAGAAGTACGACACGTACTTTGGATCCAGGTCGTGCCGGTAGATGTATGCATCACCGCTCAGAACAACGTCGGTGTTGCCGAGCCACGCCGTAGCTTTCGCGACTGCATCGTCGTCTTCACTGGTCGTCGCGATAAGCAGGTCGCCTGGTCGAGCGTGACGTAGCTTCGCGGCGATCTCCCCGTCAGTGAACGACTTAGTCTCGGTTGTCCATACGCCGTAGTGGGTGTGGATCTGGCCGTAGTGGACCGCGGGAACACCCTCCTCGCGAAGATCAACTTTCTGTAAGCCATTACCTCGAATGAATTGGCCGACCTTGCCTAGAGCCTTGAGCTCGACCCCGTCCGGGCATAGCTGGTGAATCAGCTCGTCGATGCGACTCACGCCGTGCCCTCCAGGTCAGCGACAATCTCGTCGATGGAGGTACGCAACTCTGCCTGGCGGGCGACGATGCGTGCTATCTCAGCGTTCAGTTCCGTGATGTCGACAACTTCGCGGGTGTCTTCTTGCTCGACGTAGGAGGAGACGGCGATGTTGTAGTCGTTGGCCGCGATGTCTTCGTTCGACACGAGTGCGGCGACATGGTCGACGTCCTCGCGGGTGGTGAAGGTGTCGAGGATGTGCTGCTGATTGGCTTCGGTGAGTTTGTTCTTGTTGCCGACGCGTTTGAACTCGGCGGATGCGTCGATGAAGAGGACAGAGTTGTCGGTCTTGGATTTCTTGAGCACGATGATGCAGGTTGCGATCGTGGTGCCGAAGAACAAGTCCGGCGGCAGCTGGATGACAGCATCCACATAGTTGTTATCGATGAGGTATTTGCGGATCTTCCGCTCAGCTCCGCCTCGGTAGAGCACGCCGGGGAACTCGACGATCGCCGCGGTGCCGTTGACGGCGAGCCACGACAGGATGTGCATGGTGA
Source organism: Agrococcus lahaulensis DSM 17612 (assembly GCF_000425105.1). Lineage (GTDB taxonomy): Bacteria > Actinomycetota > Actinomycetes > Actinomycetales > Microbacteriaceae > Agrococcus > Agrococcus lahaulensis. The sequence goes on along the minus strand of NZ_AULD01000015.1, from coordinate 2,012 downwards.
ACGCGAGGTCGGCCTTCGACTTCGGTGCGAGCACCCCGGCTGGCGCGAAGCGCGGGTCGTTGATCAGGAGCGGGTTCGCGTCGCCGTCCCACTTGATCGAATACGGCGGGTTGGAGACGATGGCCTCGAACGGCTCGTCATCCCAGTGCGCCGGGTCGATGAGGGTGTCGCCGTGGGCCAGGTTGAACTTCTCGTAGTTCACATCGTGCAGGAACATGTTGATGCGGGCGAGGTTGTAGGTGGTCAGGTTGATCTCCTGGCCGTAGAAGCCCTGACGGACGTTGTCTTTGCCGAGGACCTTCGCGAACTTCAGCAGCAGCGACCCGGATCCGACAGCGGGGTCGTAGACCTTGTTCACGCTCGTCTTGCCGACCACGGTGATGCGGGCGAGGAGTTCAGAGACCTCCTGCGGCGTGTAGTACTCGCCACCAGACTTTCCGGCGCTGGAGGCATACATCTGCATGAGGTACTCGTAGGCGTCACCGAAGAGGTCGATCGAGTTGTCTTCGAAGTTCCCCAGCGGCAGGTCACCGATCGCATCGAGCAGCTTGACGAGCTTCTCGTTGCGCTTGGCGACAGTGCCGCCGAGCTTCGAGCTGTTGACATCGAGGTCATCGAACAGGCCTTTGAGGTCGTCTTCGGCGTCGGTGCCGACGGCGGAGCCTTCGATGTTCTTGAAGACCCGTGCGAGGGTTTCGTTGAGGTTGGCGTCGTTGGCAGCACGCCTTCGGACGTTCTGGAACAGCTCGGACGGGAGGATATAGAAACCCTTCTCCTCGACCGTCTCCTTGCGGCCGAACTCTGCCTGGGCGTCGCCGAGTTGGGCGTAGTCGAAGCTCGGGTCGCCTGCTTCGCGTTCGCTCTTGTTGATGTAGGCGGTGAGGTTCTCGGAGATGAACCGGTAGAACAGCATGCCGAGCACGTACGACTTGAAGTCCCAGCCGTCGACGGAGCCGCGGAGGTCGTTCGCGATGCGCCAGATGGTCTTGTGCAGTTCGGCGCGCTGTCCTTCTTTGGTGGTCGGTGCCATGTGGTTCGTCTCCTGCGCCTGGGGCGCGTCTTAAGTTAGGGTTGCGGGTTAACCTCACCGTAGCGCCAGGCACTGACGTCGGTCGGGTGCCATGCGCGGCATGAGCCTGAGGGGCGATGCAGCCGGGAGCATGTGTCGCGTCGACCGGACGCTGCGATCTACCTGTGATTATCTCATGACCTGGCCTTTTCGAGAAGACCCTGTGGCCTCGGTCAGGCGTCCCACCTCCAGGCGAAGCCGTTGAAGAGGCCACCGTGGACGTCACGCAGGGTGAGGGTCGCGGTGCCGCGGGCGTCGAGCTGGACGCGGTTGTAGTCGTTGGCGGCGTGTGGGCGGGCGAACGGGCTTGCTCCCTCGAACTTCCAGATACTGGCGGGCTGGTCCCCGATGAACCCGACACGGAGCGTGAACAGCAGCGACCGGTGGTGGAGCGCCCGGCTGGCGAGAGTCATCGGCTCCGGTTCGCTGCCGTCTTCGGGCGGGGTGATGCGAAAGCGCAGGTCGTAGCGTGTCCGGTCTTGCATCGGCTCGGTCGCCGTGCGGGCGGCGTTGAGGTGCCAGAAGTGGTCGTTCCAGCCCGCGCCGTCGACCGGGCGGGTGTTCACTTTGAAGTCGCCCTTACTGCTGGGGGTCACGACGCCGGGATAGGAGCGGCCGATGGTGACGTAGTCGAGTTCGCCTGCCATGTTCGCGAACCGGTAGTGAACCGTCCCCGGTTTGATGCCGGTTCCTTTCGAGTCTGGAAGGAAGATAGTCATCATGCCGAAGCAGATCCCGGAGGAGACGAAGCAGCGAGCGATCCGGCTCGTGCTCGACCATCTCGATGAGTACCCGAACCTGACGACCGCGTGCGAGACGGTCTCGAAACGGCTCGGCTTCGGGGCCGAGTCGCTGCGCCGATGGGTGCGGCAGGCTCAGATCGACGCCGGCGAACGGCAGGGCGCCTCGACGAGCGAGTCGGAGCGGGTGCGGCGGCTTGAGC
>NZ_KE384305.1:20288-109453 GCF_000425105.1 Agrococcus lahaulensis DSM 17612 | reverse complement strand
CGTGAGCTTCGCCGAGACGCTCGCCCTGGAGGGCATCGCTGCGTCGATCGGCTCGATCGGCGACGCGTATGACAATGCCCTCGCCGAGTCGACGATCGGGCTGTTCAAGACCGAAGCGATTCGCGACGACTCGCCCTTCCGGACCGGTCCGCTCAAGCAGCTGGAGGACGTCGAATGGGTCACCGCTGAATGGGTCGACTGGTACAACGCCAGGCGCCTGCATTCCACCCTCGGCGACGTCCCTCCCGAGGAGTTCGAGGCCGCGTACTACGCTGACCTCGAAACGCCATCACACCCGGTGCTGGCACCCGCATAGGAGCGGCAGAGAACCGGGGACGGTTCAGAGTGGCGCCTCCCGCACGTGAGTGGCGAACTCGGTGTTCCAGTGGCGCCGCGAACATCCGCTCGTCGCGATGTTCTCCACAGCCGACGGTGGCGGGCGAGCGCCAGCGGCCGGATGGCATCAGCATGCTCGGCATGCACAGTCCACACGGCTTCACCATCCGGGAGGGACTCGAGCGCGGGTACTCCGCTGCCGAGCTCCGCTCCATGGCGTTCACTGCGCCGGCGCGAGGCGCGCGAATCACCGCGGCCGTCGGCGACGAGCATCAGGCGCTCCTCGAGGCAGTGCGCGTCCTCGCAGGGGACGACCAGTTCTTCTCCCACACCACCGCCGCACGCGTCCATGGCATGCCGTTGCCCACTCGCTTCGAGCGCGAGGGTCGGGTCCATCTCGCGTCGCCGACGGGCCGCTCCCGCATGCAGCGTCCCGGCGTGGTCGGGCACCGCCTCAAGTCGGCGGTCGAGGAGGTCGACGGGATGCGCGTCGAGTCGAGGGCTGACACATTCGTGCACCTCGCCTCGCTGCTGAGTCTCGAGGAGCTCGTGACCGTCGGCGACTGGCTCGTCTCGACCAAGCGTCGCGATCCGCTCACCGTCGAGGACCTGACGGATGCACTGCGGCGCTACCCGGGAGCGCGCGGGCTTCACCGCGCACGACAGGCGGTCGCCCTCGTGCGGGTCGGCTCCGAGTCACCGCGCGAGACACTCGTGCGTCTCATGATCATGGGCGCGCTGCCGGAGCCGACGCTCCAGTTCGAGGTGTTCGACGCGACCGGTCTGTTCGTCGCTCGGCTCGACGCCAGTTGGCCGCACCTCAAGCTCGCCGTGGAGTACGACGGCGAGCACCACACGGATACGGCGCAGCAGGAGCGAGACCGCATCCGCCGCGAGAAGCTGCGGGCACTTGGCTGGCACGTCATCGTCGTGACGAAGGACGACCTGGTGGACGGCGGCAAGGCGATCCTCGGCGAGATCGTGGCGGCCCACCGGCGCTGCAGCTCGTGGACCGCAGCGTAGGGAGGGTCAGCGTTTTGCACGGGGAGGCGCGACTCAGGCGGGGAGGCCCTACTCACCTGCGGCAGCCGCCACTCACCTGCGGGAGGCGCCACTCAGGCGCGGGAGGCGCCACTCAGGCGCGGGAGGCGCCACTCAGGCGCGGAAGGCGCCACTCAGGCGCGGGAGGCGCCACTCAGCGGGGCGGGCGGGTCAGCGGGTCTTGATGAAGTTCGTGATGCGGAGGGTCGAGGCGCGGCGGCCCTCGTCGTCCGTGCAGACGATCTCGTGCACCGTCATGGAGCGCCCGAGGTGGACGGCCGTGCACTCCGCCGTCACCCATCCGCTCGTGATCGAGCGCGTGTGGGTCGCGTTGATGTCGGTGCCGACCGCGTAGCGGCCCTCACCCGCGTGGATGTTCGCGCTCACCGAGCCGAGCGTCTCGGCGATGACGCAGTAGGCGCCGCCGTGCACGAAGCCGGCCGGCTGCCGGCTGCCCTCCGCGGGCATACGCGCGACCGAGTGCTCGGCCGAGAGCTTGAGGAACTCGATCTGCATGCGCTGCGCGAGCTCGCCGCCCGGCCGCCCCTCGAGGTGCGCGAGCACGGCTCGCGTCGCGTCGTCGACCTCGTGCTCGATCGGCTCCGGGCTCACGCGCGCTCCTCGCTCGGCGGGGGTGTCGGCAGCCCCGGCTAGGCTGACTGCCGTGTCGGATCCGAAGCCTACCCTCATGGTCGTCGACGGCCACTCCCTCGCGTTCCGGGCGTTCTTCGCCCTGCCGCTCGAGAACTTCGTCAACAGCGAAGGGCAACACACGAACGCCATCCACGGCTTCCTGTCGATGCTGCTCAAGCTGCTGCAGGACCACAGGCCGACCCACCTCGCGGTCGCGTTCGACATCTCCCGCTACTCCTTCCGCACCCGCGAGTACGCGGAGTACAAGGGCACGCGCGACGAGACGCCGAAGGAGTTCAAAGGCCAGGTGCCGCTGCTCGAGGAGGCGCTCCACGCGATGGGCGTGCGCACCCTCTCGAAGGAGGACTACGAGGCCGACGACATCCTCGCGACCCTGTCGGTGGAGGGCGCGAAGGCCGGCATGGACGTCTACGTCGTCTCGGGCGACCGCGACACGATCCAGCTCGTCAACGACGACGTGACGCTGCTCTACCCCTCGGTGCGCGGCGTCTCCGAGCTCAAGCGCTACACGCCCGAGACGGTGCGCGAGCGCTACGGCATCGAGCCGGCGCAGTACCCCGAGATCGCCGCGCTCGTCGGCGAGTCGAGCGACAACCTCATCGGCATCGACAAGGTCGGCGAGAAGACCGCGGTCAAGTGGATCACGCAGTACGGCACGGTCGAGAACCTGCTCGCGCACGCCGACGAGATCAAGGGCGTCGTCGGCAACAACCTGCGCGAGCAGCGCGAGCGCGCCGAGCGCAACCGCCGCCTCAACCAGCTGCTGACCGACGTCGACCTCGGCGTCGAGCTCGACGAGCTCGTGCGCGGCCCGGTCGACGAGGCGAAGCTGCGCGAGGTCTTCCAGCGGCTGCAGTTCCGCACGCTGCTCGACCGGGTGCTCAAGCAGGAGGGCACCGGCGAGCCGGCAGCCGCGCTCGAGCCGGAGGTGCAGGCGCCCGCCGTGCAGAAGCTCGTCGACGAGGAGCTCGACCTGTGGCTCTCGCGCGCGAAGGGCACCGTCGCCGTCTCGATCGCCCCCGACGGCGCCGGCGGCATCGCGGGCTTCGGCGTCGCGACCGAGGGCGCGAGCGCCTACGTGCCCTACAAGGCCGGCACGGCCGACTACGACGGATTCGTCGAGTGGCTCGCGTCGGACGCCCCGAAGGCGCTCCACGACGTCAAGGCATCCATCAAGCTCCTCGAGCGCGCCGGGCTCCGCCTCGGCGGCGCGGCGCACGACACGCGTGTCGCCGCGTGGCTGCAGACCCCGACCGCGCCGCCCAAGACGTTCGAGCTCGACTGGCAGACCGAGGCGCTGCTCGGCGCGACGCTGCCGGCTCCCGACCCGAACCAGCTCGTGCCCGAGGTCGAGCCCGAGCAGCTCGGCACCGTCGCGTGGCTCACGGGCGAGCTCGCGCGCGCCCAGCGCCCGCGCCTCGACCCCGGCACGCTCGGCGTGCTCGACGACATCGAGCTGCCGCTCATGCCCGTGCTCGTGCGCATGGAGCGCCAGGGCGTGCACATGGACCGCGACGTGCTGCAGCGCATCCTCGACGACATGCGCGCGAAGGCGGCCGCGCACGCCGAAGCCGCCTACGCCGAGATCGGCCACGAGGTCAACCTCGGCAGCCCGAAGCAGCTGCAGGCGGTGCTGTTCGAAGAGCTCGACATGCCGAAGACGCGCGCGACGAAGACCGGCTACTCGACCGACGCGCAAGCGCTCGCCGACCTGCAGGAGACGAACCCGCACCCGTTCCTCGGCCTGCTGCTGCAGCACCGCGAGACCTCGAAGCTCGCGCAGATCATCGAGTCGCTGCTCAAGGCGATCCAGGACGACGGTCGCATCCGCACGCGCTACGACCAGACGGGCTCCGCCTCCGGCCGCCTCTCGTCGAACGACCCGAACCTGCAGAACATCCCGGTGCGCACGGAGGTGAGCCGCGAGATCCGCTCGGCGTTCGTGCACGGCCCCGAGTTCGAGACGATGCTCACCGCCGACTACTCGCAGATCGAGATGCGCATCATGGCGCACCTCTCGGGCGACGAGGGCCTCATCGAGGCGTTCCTCTCGGGCGAGGACCTGCACCGCTTCGTCGGCAGCCGCATCTTCGGCGTCGACCCGAGCGAGGTGACGCCGCTGCAGCGCGTCAAGGTCAAGGCGATGAGCTACGGCCTCGCCTACGGGCTGAGCGCCTTCGGGCTCTCGAAGCAGCTGCGCATCTCGCAGGCCGAGGCGAAGCAGCTCATGCTCGACTACTTCCAGCGCTTCGGCGGCATCCGCGACTACCTCCGCGGCGTCGTGATGCAGGCGAAGGACGACGGCTACACGACCACGATCTTCGGCCGCCGCCGCCCGTTCCCCGACCTGACCTCGTCGAACCGCGTGCTGCGCGAGAACGCCGAGCGGCAGGCGCTCAACTCGCCCATCCAGGGCTCGGCCGCCGACATCATCAAGCGCGCGATGATCGCGATCGACCGCCGCATCGCCGACGAGGGGCTCGGCTCGCGCATGCTGCTGCAGGTGCACGACGAGCTCGTCTTCGAGGTCGCGACCGGCGAGCGCGAGGCGCTCGAGGCGATCGTGCGCGACGAGATGGGCGGCGCCGCCGAGCTCTCGGTGCCGCTCGAGGTGCAGGTCGGCGTCGGTGCGAACTGGGACGCCGCCGCGCACTGAGCCGACGGCGTCCGTGCCCGCCGTGCCCACGGCATCCGACCCTCAGGGACCGGCAGGGACCGAGGCCTAGGCTGGGCTCGTGAACGACTCCGCGCTGCAGTTCGGCCTCTTCGTCCCGCAGGGATGGCGCCTCGACCTCGTCGGCATCGAGCCCGCTGAGCAGTGGGGGCGGATGCTCGAGGTCGCGGAGCGCCTGGACGCGGGCCCGTGGCACTCGGTATGGGTCTACGACCACTTCCACACCACTCCGCAGCCGACCGACGAGGCGACGCACGAGGCGTGGACGCTCATGGCCGCGCTCGCCGCGAGCACGAGCCGCGTGCGGCTCGGCCAGATGTGCACGTGCATGGGCTACCGGAACCCCGCCTACCTCGCGAAGGTCGCCGCGACCGTCGACGTCATCTCGGGCGGCCGGCTCGAGTTCGGCATCGGCGCCGGCTGGTACGAGCACGAGTGGCGCGCCTACGGCTACGGCTTCCCCGGCGTCGGCGAGCGCATCTCGGCGCTCCGCGACGGCGTGCAGATCATCCAGCGCCTGTGGGCCGAGGGCAGCGCGACGCTCGAGTCGGAGACCTTCTCGGTCGACGGCGCCATCTGCCGGCCGCAGCCGCTCCAGACGGGCCGCGACGGCCGCCCTCGCATCCCCACCTGGATCGCGGGCGGCGGCGAGCAGCGCACGCTCCGCTACGCGGCGAAGTGGGCCGACGCGACGAACTTCGGCGGCGGTCCCGAGCAGTTCGCGCGCAAGCGCGACGTGCTGCTGCGCCACCTCGAGAAGGAGGGGCGCGACCCGGCCGAGGTGCGGCTCACCTCCAACCTCAACATCGTCGTGCGCGAGAGCGAGGCCGAGGCGCGCCGCGTCGTCGAGGAGGTGAACGCGCGCGCCGACTCGGCGATGGCGGCCGAGCACGCCGGCACGGGCTTCTCGACCCGCGGGGCCGTCGTCGGCACGCCGCAGATGGTCGTCGACCACGTCGGGGCGCTCCGCGAGGCGGGACTCGGCACGCTCATCGCCTACATGCCCGAGGTCGCCTTCGAGCAGGACGGCATCGAGCTCTTCGAGCGGGAGGTCATGACCGCCCTCCGCTGATGCGTAGGCTTGCGGCATGACTGACGAGAGAGTCGGCGCGCCGTCGCGCCAGCAGACCGAGATCGACCGGATCGCGGAGGACTACGTCCACCGCGCCGCCGCCTTGAACCCCGAGATCAACGTGTACGTCGGCCTCGAGGGCGACAAGGCAGGCTACGGCGACTACTCGCCCGAGGGCCGCGACGCCGATGCCGCGCTCGCGCGCGAGGTGCTCGCCGCGCTCCAGGCCGCCGAGCCCGTCGACGACGTCGACTGGGTGACGAAGACGGACCTCTCGCGCGAGCTGCAGCTCGAGCTCGACGTGCACGCCTCCGGCTGGGGCGACCGCGACCTCAACAACCTCGCGAGCCCGGCCTCCGGCATCCGCGACATCTTCGACCTCATGGCGACGGGCAGCGAGGACGACTGGTCGACGATCGCGCAGCGCATGCGCAACGTGCCCGCCGCGATCGACGGCTACATCGCCTCGCTGCGGGGCGGCATCGCGACCGGCAACACGCCGGCGGCGCGGCAGATCGACAACGTGCTCGAGCAGCTCGCCGACTACGCGCCCGGCACGGGCTTCTTCCACGAGTTCGCCGCATCGGCGAAGGCAGGGGAGCAGGAGCTGCCCGCCTCGCTCCGCGACGACCTCGCGAAGGCGGCGGGGGAGGCGACCGAGGCGCACGCGCGGCTCGCGGAGTTCCTGCGCACCGAGCTCGCCGCATCCGCCAACCCCGTCGACGCCGTCGGCCGCGACTTCTACTCGCTCATGTCGCGCCGCTTCCTCGGCGCCGCCGTCGACCTCGACGAGACGTACGCGTGGGGGATCGAGGAGCTCGACCGCATGCGCGCCGAGCAGGAGGCGATCGCGAACGAGATCCTCCCGGGCGCGAGCGTGCAGGAGGCGATCGCGCACCTCGACCAGGACGCGAGCCGCAAGCTGCACGGCACCGATGCGCTCAAGGCGTGGATGCAGGAGACGAGCGACCGCGCCATCGAGGAGCTCGGCCGCAGCCACTTCGACATCGCCGAGCCCATCAAGGCGCTCGAGTGCATGATCGCGCCGACGCAGACGGGCGGCATCTACTACACCGGTCCGGCCGACGACTTCTCGCGGCCGGGGCGGATGTGGTGGTCGGTGCCCGAGGGCGTCACCGAGTTCGACACGTGGCGCGAGCTCACGACCGTCTACCACGAGGGCGTGCCGGGCCACCACCTGCAGATCGCGCAGGCGACGTACAACCGCTCGCAGCTCAACCTGTGGCGCCGTGCGTTCGCCGGCACCTCGGGCCACGCCGAGGGCTGGGCGCTCTACGCGGAGCGGCTCATGGAGTCGCTCGGCTACCTCGACGACCCGGCCGACCGGCTCGGGATGCTCGACGGCCAGCGGATGCGCGCGGCGCGCGTCGTGCTCGACATCGGCGTGCACCTCGGCAAGCCGCGCCTCGACGGCACGGGGGAGTGGGACTTCGACTACGCCTTCGAGTTCATGAAGTCGAACGTCAACATGAACGAGCCGTTCGTGCGCTTCGAGGTCAACCGCTACTTCGGCTGGCCGGGCCAGGCGCCGTCCTACAAGATCGGCCAGCGCATCTTCGAGCAGATCCGCGATGCGGCGAAGGACGCCGAGGGCGACGCCTTCGAACTCAAGCGCTTCCACATGCGCGTGCTCAACATCGGCGGCGTCGGCCTCGACACGCTGCGGGAGGCTGTCCTGCGCGGCTAAGCGCGGTTGTCCGGGATGCCCATCCGCGTGTAGGATCGACGGGCCACTCGTGTGGCGCAATCAATCCGAACCGCTGGATGGGCATCCTCATGCCCGCAGCCCGACATCCCCCATAAAGGCACCTTGAACTCTATGACCACTGCAACGACCACGGCTCCCAAGCAGGTCGCTGTGAACGACATCGGCTCGGCCGATGACTTCATGGCCGCCGTTGAGAAGACCCTGAAGTTCTTCAACGACGGCGACCTCATCGAGGGCACCGTCGTCAAGATCGACCGCGACGAGGTCCTCCTTGACGTCGGCTACAAGACCGAGGGCGTCATCCCCTCGCGCGAGCTCTCCATCAAGCACGACGTCGACCCCTCCGAGGTCGTCGAGGTCGGCGACACCGTCGAGGCGCTCGTCCTCCAGAAGGAGGACAAGGAGGGTCGCCTGATCCTCTCGAAGAAGCGCGCGCAGTACGAGCGCGCCTGGGGCGATGTCGAGCGCATCAAGGACGAGGACGGCGTCGTCACCGGCACCGTCATCGAGGTGGTCAAGGGCGGCCTCATCGTCGACATCGGCCTCCGCGGTTTCCTGCCGGCCTCGCTCATCGAGCTGCGCCGCGTCCGCGACCTCACGCCGTACCTCGGCCAGGAGCTCGAGGCGAAGATCCTCGAGCTCGACAAGAACCGCAACAACGTCGTGCTCTCGCGCCGCGCGCTCCTCGAGGAGACGCAGTCGGCCTCGCGCGGCCAGTTCCTGCAGTCGCTCCAGAAGGGGCAGGTCCGCAAGGGCGTCGTCTCGTCGATCGTCAACTTCGGCGCGTTCGTCGACCTCGGCGGCGTCGACGGTCTCGTGCACGTCTCCGAGCTCTCGTGGAAGCACATCGAGCACGCCTCGGAGGTCGTCGAGGTCGGCCAGGAGGTCACCGTCGAGATCCTCACCGTCGAGCTCGACCGCGAGCGCGTCTCGCTGTCGCTCAAGGCGACGCAGGAGGACCCGTGGCAGATCTTCGCCCGCACGCACGCGATCGGCCAGGTCGCGCCGGGCAAGGTCACGAAGCTCGTCACGTTCGGCGCGTTCGTGCGCGTCGCGGACGGCATCGAGGGCCTCGTGCACATCTCGGAGCTCTCGGCGAAGCACGTCGAGACGGCTGACCAGGTCGTCGCGGTCGGCGACGAGGTCTTCGTGAAGATCATCGACATCGACCTCGAGCGCCGCCGCATCTCGCTCTCGCTCAAGCAGGCGAACGAGGGCGTCGACCCCGAGGGCACCGACTTCGACCCGGCGCTCTACGGCATGCTCGCCGAGTACGACGAGCAGGGCAACTACAAGTTCCCGGAGGGCTTCGACCCCGAGACGAACGAGTGGAAGGAAGGCTTCGAGGCGCAGCGCGAGGCCTGGGAGGCCGAGTACGCGGCCGCGCAGGCGCGCTGGGAGGCGCACAAGGCGCAGGTCGCCGCGGCCCGCGACGCCGAGCTCACCTCGAACGACGTGCCCTCGGGCGCATCGTCCTTCGGCAGCAGCTCCGACGACTCGGGCGCCGGCACCCTCGCCGACGACGAGGCGCTCGCCGCGCTCCGCGAGAAGCTCACCGGCTCCGCGGAGTAGTCAGCACCGCCAGAGCGGGCCGCGCCTTCGGGCGCGGCCCGCTCTGCGTTCCCGGGGGCGCGCCGCGGGGTGGCAGGATCGAGGCATGCCCGCCGACGACGCGATGACGCACGCCCTCGACTACGCCGACCGCTGGCTGGCCTACCGCCGCTGGCGCCTGCGCGTGCCGGGCGTGCAGGTCGCCGTGCGGATCGGTGGCGAGCTCGTGCTCGAGCGCGCCCACGGCCTCGCCGACGAGGCGACGCGCGAGCCGCTCACGGCCGCGCACCGCTTCCGCATCGCCTCCCACTCGAAGTCGCTCGCCGCGATCGCCGCGATGCGGCTCGTCGACGACGGCGCGCTCCGCCTCGACGACGCGCTCGGCGGGCTCGTGCCCGCGCTCGCCGGCACCGACGCCGCGGCCCTGACCGTGCGGGAGCTCCTCTCGCACGGCAGCGGAGCGACCCGGGACGGCGACGACGTCGCGTTCTGGCAGCTCGCCGATGACTTCCCCGACGCCGACCGGCTGCTCGCGATCGCGACGTCCGGCGTCCGCCGTCTCGACGCATCCGCCGAGTTCAAGTACTCCAACATCGGCTTCGGCCTGCTCGGCCTCGCGATCGAGGCGGTCGCCGGCGAGCCGTACGCCCGTGCGCTCGCGCGCCTCGTGCTCACGCCCCTCGGGCTCGAGGCGACGAGCGCCGACATCGAGGGCGCCTCTGCACCGCTCGCGACCGGCCACTCGGCGCTGCACTCGAGCGACGAGCGCGCGCCGCTCGGCAGCCCGTCGTCGCGCGCGCTCGCCGCCGCGACGGGGGCCGTCTCGACGGCCGCCGAGCTCTCGGACGCGCTGCGCGCGGTCGCCGACGCCGACGACCGGCTGCTGAGCGCCACGGGACGGCGGCGGATGCGGCAGCGCCAGTGGTCGACGACGGGTCGCGACGGCGCGGTGGCGGGCTACGGCCTCGGGCTCATGCTGCGCGAGGTCGACGGGCGCACGTGGCACGGGCACGGCGGCGCGTGGACGGGGCACGCGACGCGCACGCTCGTCGACGCCGAGCGCGACGTCGTCGTGAGCGTGCTCGCGAACGCGGTTGACGCGCCGGCGGAGGAGCTCGCCGTCGGCGTCGCCCGCATCGTGCAGGCGGCGCTCGCGCCCGCGGCCGAGCCCGACGAGGCGGAGCTCGCGCTCGCGCGCTCGTTCGAGGGATCGTTCGCGAGCATCTGGGGCCGGCTCGACGTCGTCGAGCTCGGCGGGCGGCTGCTCGGCATCGCGCCGACGGCGGCCGACCCGCTCGCCGCGGTCGACGTGCTCACCCCGCGGAGTGCCGATCGCGTGACGATCGCCGCGGCGACCGGCATGGGGTCCGGCCACGAGGAGGCGATCGCCGAGCGCGACGAGACCGGCCGCGTCGAGCGGTGGCGCGGCGCGTGGCACATGCACGCGGTCGAGCCGGTGCCGGCAGAGGCCGCGACCGCCTCGAGCTAGCCGTCGTCCGGGGATGGCACCCCCGCTGCCGCAGGGCGTTGCGGGGGAAGCGGCTCGTGCGCGGTAGCGTCAGAGCATGATGGCGGCGGTCACGACTGCTCGCGCCGACGGCGCGCGCCCTGACCGTACCCGCGAGCGCGCGACCGCCGTCAACCAGCTGCTCTTCGCCGTCGCCGCACTGACCGCGAGCTCGCTCATGATCGCGGTCGGCGACGTGCGGCAGGGCGAGCTGCTCTTCGGCGGCATGCTGCTCGTGTTCGCGCTCACGATCGCCGCGCTCGTCGTGCCGTGGAACCGCCTGGCGGTGCGGTGGATCGCGATCGTGCCGGTCGGCGACCTCGTCGCGGTGCTGCTGCTGCAGCTCTCGTACCACGACGGCGAGGCGTGGCTGCTGTGGATGGTGCCGGCGACGTGGCTCGCGACGGTGCTCGGCTGGCCCGGCCTCGTGCTCGGCGCGGGCGGCTCGACGCTCCTCTTCTGGATCGCCCACCTCCTCGCCGACGACTTCGGCACCGGTCTGCGCGACGTGCTGGGCCCGCTCGCCCTCACGACCGCATCCGTCGTCGCCCTCATCGCCGCGCGCCGCTCGGCGGCGCAGCGGTCGCTGCTCGACGAGCAGGCCGACTACCTCGACCACGCGGTCGAGCGCGCGCGCCGGCAGGAGGATGCGGTGAGCGAGCTGCTCGACGCCGTCGACTTCGGCGTCGTGCGGATCGGCGCGGACGGCAGCATCTCGGTCGAGAACGACGCCCACGCGCGGCTCATGACGCCGGCGGACGACGCGCAGCTGTTCGAGGCCGACGGCGTGACGCCGACCGAGCCCGGGGCCGTGCCCGTCGCTCGCGCTCGTCGGGGCGAGACCTTCGAGAACCTGCTGCACTGGCAGGGGCCGCCGGGCGACCAGCGCCGCGCGCTGCTGTCGACTGCTCGCCGGCTGTTCGACATCAACGGCGCCGACGTGGGCGCGATCCTCGTCACGCGCGACGTGACGGCCGAGCAGCAGGCCGTGCACATCCGCGACGAGCTCGTCGCCTCGGTCTCGCACGAGCTGCGCACGCCGCTCACGAGCGTGCTCGGCCACCTCGACCTCGCGCTCGATTCGGGCGACGTCGGTCCCGGCGCGCGCCGGAGCCTCGAGATCGCCGAGCGCAACGCCTCGCGACTGCTCGTCATCATCGGCGACATCCTCGCCGCGACCGCCGACGGGCCTGGCCGCTTCGACGTGCGGCCCGTGCGCGAGGACCTCGCGCGGGTCGTGCTCGCGTCGGTCGAGGCGCTCGAGCCGCGCGCCGCAGAGCGCAACATCCGCATCGACAGCTCGGGCATCGAGGCTGCCGAGGCCGAGTTCGACCCGCACCGCATGCGGCAGGTCGTCGACAACCTCGTCGGCAACGCCGTGAACTACCACACGGGCGACGGCCTCATCGAGGTCGGCGTCACGGCCGACGACAAGCACGTGTGGCTCGTCGTCCGCGACGACGGGCCCGGCATCGCGGAGGACGCGCTGCCGCGGCTCTTCGAGCGCCGCTATCGCGCGCAGCCCTCCGGCAGGGCGACGGGCAACGGCCTCGGCCTGTCGATCAGCCGGGATCTCGTGCGCGCGCACGGCGGCGAGATCACCGTCCAGAGCGAGCCGGGCAGCGGCGCCACCTTCGTCGTCCGACTGCCTCGACGCACCACGGGAGCGACCGCATGACCCTCGATCCAGACACCGTCATCCTCATCACGGCGCTCGTCGTCCACGTCGCGGGCGGGCTGTTCGTGCTCGAGACGATGGTCCGCAAGGACGACCGTGCCGGCCGCGTGTGGGCGCTCGGGTTCCTCGCGGCGATGATCGCGACCGAGGCGTTCGTCGTCGACGCGGTCATCGGGGTCGGCTCGTGGCCCGTCGGCGTCGGCCACGGCGCGTGGGTCGCCTGCATGGGGCTGCTGTGGATCGGCTGCCGGGTCTTCAACGGCCGTCGCAGCGGTCGCGTCGCGCTCATCGTCGCGCTCGCCGCCCTGCTCGCGCTCCTCGCGGTGCTGCTCGTCGGCACGGGCGAGGAGGGCTGGTCGGCGCGCTGGGTGATGTTCGCCGCGAACGCCGCCTTCGCCGGACTCGGCGCAGCCGAGGCCCTGCGCGGCGCGCTCCGGCGCACGCGCACCGGGGTAGCGCTCGGCGGCGTGCTCGCCGTCGTCGCCGTCTTCCAGCTCGCGCGGCTCCTCGCCGGCGTCGCTGGAGGCGCCGGCGGCGAGCCCCTGCGCATCTGGTCCGATGCCGGGGTCGCCGGCATCGCCACGATCGCGCTCACGATCGTCGTCGTCGTCGTGACCTCGGTGCTGCGCGCGGAGCAGGTCCGGCTGCGCGGCACCGAGGACTCTTCGCTCATGGCGATCGCTCCCGACGGCGTGCTGCTCGCGCCGTCGTTCTCGCGCGTGCTCGGCGGGCGGCTCATGCGCGCGAACCGCCGCGGCGAGCTCTTCGCCGTCCTCGCGGTGCGCATTGACGCGCTCTCGCGCATCTCGACCGCGTTCGGCGTCGACGAGGCCGAGCACGTCCGGCAGGCAGCCCGCGCTGCCGTCCGGCGGCTCGCGCCGACGACCGCGGCGCTCGGGAGCGACGAGCGCGGCCTGCTGCTGCTCGCGTTCCAGCCGTCGTCACCGGCCGACGCGCGGCAGCTCGCCGCCCGCATGCACCGCGCGATGCTCGATCAGCTCCGCACCGCCGGCGTGCCGGTCGTGCCGCCGATCGGCATGGGCGTCGCGCTCACGAGCATCACCGGCTACGACCGCGACGTCCTGGTCGAGGCGGCGCGCTCCGCCGCGCGGCGCGCGATGGGCAGCGACGACGTCTCGGTCGTCGTGGCGGGGGAGGACGGCGAGGGGGAGGACGCCGACCGCGGTCAGGCGGTGCGGCGGTAGCCGACGCCGCGGACCGTCTCGATCCAGCGCGGCTCCGACGGGGACTCGCCGAGCTTGCGACGGAGGTTCGCGACGTGCACCTCGATCGCTCGCGCGTCGTGCTCGCTGAGGAAGTGGTCAGGCTCGCCCCGCTCGCCCCGCAGCATGCCCGCGAGCTGCAGCTTGCTCACGACCCGGCGGCCGGAGCCCAGCAGCATCCGGAGGATGTCGAACTCGCTGCGCGTCAGCTCGATCTCCTGGCCGTCGAGCTCGACGACCCGCGCGCCGGGCTCGAGGCGCAGCCCGCGGTGCTCGAGCATCGCCGTCTCCGGCTCGTCGTCGAGCAGCGGAGCGCCGGCCTGGCCGGGCGCCGAGGGGACGCGGTGGGGCACGGGAGCCGCTTGCGGCGGGCGCGGCGCCGACGGATGCGTCGATGCGAGCGCGCGGGGACGCCGCATCATCGCCTCGATGCGGGCGCGCAGCTCGCGCGGCCGGAACGGCTTGACGACGTAGTCGTCGGCGCCGGCCTGCAGGCCGACGAGCGTGTCGATCTCGTCGCCGCGCGCGGTGATCATGACCATGTAGGCGGTCGTGAGGCTGCGCACCTGGCGAGCCGTCTCGAAGCCGTCCATCCCGGGCATGTTCACGTCGATCGTGACGACGATCGGGTCGTGCTGGCGCACGAGCTCCACGCCGCTGGGGCCGTCGGCCGCCGTGTGGACGGTGAAGCCGCCCTGCGTCAGCACCTGGGCCAGCAGCTCACGGATGTCTTCGCCATCCTCGATGACCACCGCGACGTCCTCGTGCATCGGTTCTCCCGCATCCAGCACCGCGCGACCCGGTGCGATCTCGCCCAATGTACCGCGCGCGTCCCGCATCATCGAAGCGCTCCCCGCCCGCCGGCGGCGAGCGAGCGCGCCGCGGGCCTCGCGCGGGCTGGCGCGAGCGCGACGACGGCGAGCAGCAGCACGACGAGCGCGAGCGCAGGCAGCAGCACCGCTGGTTCGCGCAGCGACATGACGACCCCGCCGGCGAGGGGCACGCGAAGCGTGGGGGTCCACGCCTGCGCGCCGACGCTCTCGGTCGCAGTCCCCTCCATCGCATCGACGCGCGTCGTGAGGGTCCACGTGCCGCGGGCGCCCGGCTCGAACGCCTCGAGGCGCCGAGGCTCGAGCGGGCCCTCGGGGCCCGTTCGCACCGCGACGATCGCGCCTTGGCTCAGGCTCTCGACCGGCACCGGCGTCGCGATGAGGAGGTCGCCGACGGCGAGGCTCGGCTGCATCGCGGACGTGGTGACGGTGACCGGCCGGGCGAGCCCGCTGAGCGCCGCCGCCCAGACGACAGCTCCGGCCGCGAGCGCGACGCCCACGACCGCGAGCACCGCGATGGCGATGCGGCGGATTGCGATCATCCTCGGCCCTTCAGCGTGACTCCTCGTGCCGTTCGCCACGACGGTACGCCGCACGTCTGCCCTGCTGCGTCAGGAGCAGCGGAGGCATTGCTTGAGTTCTGCTCAGCAACCGCTGTGCGAGACTCGGAGCATGCCTCTCGTCGCGCTCACCGGCGGCATCGCCTCCGGCAAGTCCACGATCGCCGGCCGGCTCGCCGAGCGCGGAGCGGTCGTCATCGACGCCGACGCGCTCGTGCGCGAGCTGCAGCAGCCCGGCGAGCCGGTGCTGCGCGAGATCGCTGAGGCCTTCGGCGAGCACCTGCTGCTGCCCGACGGCTCGCTCGACCGGCCCGCGCTCGGCGCGATCGTCTTCGCCGACGAGACCGCGCGGCGGCGGCTCAACGGCATCGTCCACCCGGCCGTCGGACGGGAGTCGGCGCGCCGCTTCCGCGCCGCGCTCGACGCCGACCCCGACGCCGTCGTCGTCTACGACGTGCCGCTGCTCGTCGAGGCGCGGCCCGACGACCCCTGGGACCTCGTCGTGGTCGCGCACGCTCCCGCCGACGTGCGCGTCCGCCGGCTCGTCGCGCTGCGCGGCATGGACGAGGCGGATGCGCGGGCCCGCGTCGCGTCGCAGGCGAGCGACGAGCAGCGGCTCGCGATCGCCGACGTCGTGATCGACACCGCGGGCGACCTCGAGCGGACGCTCGCCCAATCCGACGCGCTGTGGGACCGGCTCCGCGGAGAGGCGGGCGAGGGCCTCCACAGCGACGGTGTGGGCGGCCGCTCCTAGGCTGGAGGCATGGAACCCACGCGTGCCGTGCGGCCGTTCGAGGTCGTGAGCGAGTACGAGCCCTCCGGCGATCAGCCGAAGGCCATCCGCGAGCTCGCAGCCGCGCTCGAGCGAGGGGAGACCGACGTCGTGCTGCTCGGCGCGACCGGCACGGGCAAGAGCGCGACGACCGCGTGGCTCGTCGAGCAGGTGCAGCGCCCGACGCTCGTGCTCGCGCACAACAAGACGCTCGCGGCGCAGCTCGCGAACGAGTTCCGCGAGCTCATGCCGCACAACGCCGTCGAGTACTTCGTCTCGTACTACGACTACTACCAGCCAGAGGCCTACGTGCCGCAGACCGACACCTTCATCGAGAAGGACTCGTCGCTCAACGCCGAGGTCGAGCGGCTCCGGCACTCGGCGACGAACGCGCTGCTCTCGCGCCGCGACGTCGTCGTCGTCTCGACCGTCTCGTGCATCTACGGCCTCGGCACCCCCGAGGAGTACCTCGAGGCGATGGTCGCGCTGCAGGTCGGCATGCGCATCGACCGGCAGGCGCTGCTGCGCCGCTTCGTCGCGATGCAGTACCAGCGCAACGACGTCGCCTTCTCGCGCGGCACGTTCCGCGTGCGCGGCGACACGATCGAGATCATCCCGATGTACGAGGAGCACGCGATCCGCATCGAGCTCTTCGGCGATGAGATCGAGGCGCTCTCGACCCTGCACCCGCTCACGGGCGAGGTGCTCCAGCGGCACGACGCCGTCTCGATCTTCCCCGGCAGCCACTACGTCGCGGGCACCGAGCGCATGCACCGCGCCATGGAGCGCATCCGCACCGAGCTCGAGGAGCGGCTCAAGGTGCTCGAGCGCGAGGGCAAGCTGCTCGAGGCGCAGCGGCTGCGGATGCGCACGACCTTCGACCTCGAGATGATGGAGCAGATCGGTTTCTGCTCCGGCATCGAGAACTACTCGCGGCACATCGACGGCCGCGAGCAGGGCGAGCCGCCGCACTGCCTGCTCGACTACTTCCCCGACGACTTCCTCGTCGTGATCGACGAGTCGCACGTGACCGTGCCGCAGATCGGGGCGATGTACGAGGGCGACGCGAGCCGCAAGCGCACGCTCGTCGAGCACGGCTTCCGGCTCCCGAGCGCGCTCGACAACCGCCCGCTCAAGTTCGACGAGTTCCTCGAGCGCACGCCGCAGAAGGTCTACCTCTCAGCGACGCCCGCGAAGTACGAGATGTCGCTCGCCGACACCGTGGTCGAGCAGATCATCCGCCCGACGGGGCTCGTCGACCCGAAGCTCGTCGTCAAGCCGACGAAGGGGCAGATCGACGACCTGCTCGAGGAGATCCGGGTGCGCGCCGAGCGCGACGAGCGCGTGCTCGTCACGACGCTCACGAAGAAGATGGCGGAGGAGCTCACCGAGTACTTCACCGAGGCGGGCGTGCGCGTGCGCTACCTGCACTCGGACGTCGACACGCTCCGCCGCGTCGAGCTGCTCACGCAGCTGCGGCAGGGCCTCTTCGACGTGCTCGTCGGCATCAACCTGCTGCGCGAGGGCCTCGACCTGCCCGAGGTGTCGCTCGTCTCGATCCTCGACGCCGACAAGGAGGGCTTCCTGCGCTCGTCGACGTCGCTCATCCAGACGATCGGCCGCGCCGCCCGCAACGTCTCGGGCGAGGTGCACATGTACGCCGACCGCATCACCGACTCCATGCAGAGCGCGATCGACGAGACCGAGCGCCGCCGCGCGATCCAGATCGCGTACAACGTCGAGCACGGCATCGACCCGACGCCGCTGCGCAAGCGCATCGCCGACATCACCGACGTGCTCGCGCGCGAGCAGGCCGACACCGCCGAGCTGCTCGAGGGCGGCCGGCGAGGGGCGCCGACGCCGCGGCTCGCGAAGGACCGCTCGAGCCTCGACGGACCCTCGCAGCTCGAGGCGATCATCGCCGACCTCACGGCGCAGATGACGGAGGCGGCGGGCGAGCTGAAGTTCGAGCTCGCGGCGCGGCTGCGCGACGAGCTGCACGACCTCAAGCGGGACCTGCGGCAGATGCGTCAGGCGAGCTAGGAGGAGCGAGCGGCCCCGAGTCGACGCCCACCCGCCCGATGCCCGAGGATGTCGCCATGCCCACGATCGACCTCAACAGCGACCTGGGGGAGAACGCGCCCGATCGCATCGTCGGGGACGACGCGGCGATGCTGCGCATCGTCTCGAGCGCGAACGTCTCGTGCGGCTTCCACGCCGGCACGCCCGAGGGCATCCGCGCGACCCTCGAGGCGGCCGTCGCGAACGGGGTCACGATCGGCGCGCACCCCGGCTACCGCGACTACGAGGGCTTCGGCCGGCGGCCCGTCGACGTCGAGTCGACGACGCTGCAGGCGCACGTCGAGTACCAGCTGGGCGCGCTGCAGGCGCTCGCGACCGCGGTCGGCGGCCGCGTCGCCTACGTCAAGCCGCACGGTGCGCTCTACAACGCGATCGCGCACGACGAGCGGCAGGCGCGGGACGTCGTCCGCGCCGTCCGAGCCGTCGACCCGTCGCTCGTGCTCCTCTGCCTCGCGGGCGGCGTCGCGCTCCGAGTCGCCGAGCGCGAGGGGCTGCCGACGGCGGCGGAGGCGTTCGCCGATCGCGCGTACGCGCCCGATGGGCTGCTCGTGCCGCGCACCGAGCCGGGCGCCGTCCTGCACGATCCCGCGGTCGTCGCCGCGCGGATGACCCGGCTCGCCCTCGAGGGCGTCGTGCGCGCCGTCGACGGGAGCGACGTCGCGGTCGCGGCCGACTCGATCTGCGTGCACGGCGACAGCGCGGGAGCGGTGGCGATGGCGAGAGCGACCCGATCGGCGCTCGAGGCGGCCGGCGTCGCGATCGCGCCGTTCGCCGGCGCGTGAGGTGACCGGGTGAGGGTGCTGCCCGCGGCCGACACCGCGCTGCTGCTCGAGTCCGCCGACCTCGACGAGTCGATGCGGCTGCTCCCGG
The DNA here is from genome assembly GCF_000425105.1 of Agrococcus lahaulensis DSM 17612. Lineage (GTDB taxonomy): Bacteria > Actinomycetota > Actinomycetes > Actinomycetales > Microbacteriaceae > Agrococcus > Agrococcus lahaulensis. The sequence continues at coordinate 90,874 of NZ_KE384305.1, read as the reverse complement.
CGATCGAGGCGGCGGCGCTCCCGGGCGTCCGCGAGCTCGTGCCCGGTGCGCGCACGATCCTCGTGCGCTTCGACCCTGCGCTCATCCGCCCGGCGGTGCTCTCCGAGCGGCTGCTCGCGATCGAGCCCACGGCCGCGATCGACGGCGGCGAGCGCTCGGTGACGATCCCGGTGCGCTACGACGGGGACGACCTCGACGAGGTCGCGCGCGTGCTCGGCGCCTCGCCCGAGGAGGTCGTCGAGCGCCATCTCGCCGCCGCGTGGAGGGTGGCCTTCACCGGCTTCGCGCCGGGCTTCGGCTACCTCGTCGGGGACGATCCGCGCTTCGACGTGCCTCGCCGGTCCGCGCCGCGCACGCGCATCCCGGCCGGCTCCGTCGCGCTCGCAGGCCGCTACTCCGGCGTGTACCCGAAGGAGAGTCCGGGCGGCTGGCAGCTCATCGGCCGCACCGACGCCGTCCTGTGGGATCTCGAGCGCGAACCGCCGGCGCTGCTCGCGCCCGGCACGGCGGTGCGCTTCGCGCGCGCCGCCCGTGAGCTCGTCGAGGCCGCGCCGGTCGAGCGTCGCCCGCCTCGCGACGCGGAGCGCGCTCGCCATGCGCTCGAGGTCGTGCGGCCCGGGCTGCAGCTGCTCGTGCAGGACCTCGGTCGGCCCGGCCTGGCTGCGCAGGGCGTCTCCGCCTCCGGGGCCGCCGATCGGCGGGCGCTGCGCGAGGCGAACCGCGCGGTGGGCAATCCGCCGCACGACGCGGGCCTCGAGCTCGCGGGCGGCGGCGCGTCGCTGCGCTTCCGCGGTCCCGCGGTCGTGGCCCTCACGGGCGCGCTCGCCGACGCATCCGTCGTCGACGCCGAGCGCCCGGATGCCTCCATCCCGGTCGAGCCGGGACGCCCGGTCGCGATCGACGACGGCGACGAGCTGCGCATCGGCGCGGTGCGGGACGGGCTGCGCGTCGTCATCGGCATCCGCGGCGGCATCGTGCTCGACCCGGTGCTCGAGAGCCGCTCGAGCGACACGCTCGCGGGGCTCGGCCCCGCCCCGCTCGGGGCGGGCGACGAGCTGCCGCTCCACGGGCCCGCGGCGGGCGCGACGGCCGTCGCGCCGACGGGCGCCCCGCGCGCACCGCTCCCGCGCGCCGGGCAGACCGTCGAGCTGCGCGTCGTGCTCGGCCCGCGCGCCGAGTGGTTCACGGCCGCGGCGCTCGAGACGCTCGAGGCGCAGGACTGGGAGGTCACGCCGCGCTCCGACCGCGTGGGCCTCCGCCTCGCGGGCGCGATCGCGCTCGAGCGGGCGCGGGACGGGGAGCTCGAGAGCGAGGGCTGCGTGACGGGCGCCATCCAGGTGCCGCCCGACGGCCAGCCGGTGCTCTTCCTGCCTGACCACCCGCTCACGGGCGGGTACCCCGTCATCGGCGCCGTCGTCGACGACGACCTCGACCTCGCGGGGCAGCTGCCGCCGGGCGCTTGCATCCGGTTCCGCGTCGAGCGGCCGCCCACCCACCTCGAGGAGTCGCCATGCAGAAGGTCCTGATCGCCAACCGCGGCGAGATCGCCGTGCGCATCGCGCGCGCGTGCGCCGAGGCGGGCTACCGGTCGGTCGCGGTGTACGCCGACCAGGACGTCGACGCGATGCACGTGCGGCACGCCGACGAGGCGGTCGCGCTCGGCGGCTCGACGGCGGCCGAGACCTACCTCGACGCAGACTCGCTGCTCGCGGCGGCGCGGGCGACCGGCGCCGACGCCGTGCACCCCGGCTACGGCTTCCTCTCCGAGAGCGCCGCGTTCGCCCGGGCCGTCGAGGGCGCGGGGCTCACGTGGATCGGCCCGACCCCCGAGAGCATCGACGCGCTCGGCGACAAGGTCACCGCGCGCTCGATCGCGCGGCGCGTCGGCGCGCCCCTCGTGCCGGGCTCGGACGGGCCGCTCGCCGACGCCGGCGAAGCGGTCGCCTTCGCGCGCGAGCACGGGCTGCCGATCGTGATCAAGGCGGCGTTCGGCGGCGGGGGACGGGGGCTGAGGGTCGCGCGCTCGATCGACGAGGTGGCGGATGCGTTCGAGACGGCCGCGCGGGAGGCCGCCGCGGCCTTCGGTCGCGCCGAGTGCTTCGTCGAGCGCTACCTCGAGCGCCCGCGCCACATCGAGGCGCAAGTGCTCGGCGATGGCCGCGGCGGCGTCGTGGTCGTCGGCGATCGGGACTGCTCGCTCCAGCGCCGCGGCCAGAAGCTCGTCGAGGAGGCGCCCGCGCCCCGCCTCGAGCGCGCGCAGCGCGAGCGCATCCACGAGGCGGCGCGCGCGATCTGCGCCGCGGTCGACTACCGCGGCGCCGGCACGGTCGAGTTCCTGCTCGGCGCCGACGGCACCGCGTCGTTCCTCGAGGTCAACACGAGGCTGCAGGTCGAGCATCCGGTCACCGAGGCCGTCACGGGCGTCGACCTCGTGCGCGAGCAGCTGCGCATCGCGGAGGGCCTCGGCCCCTCGATCGCCGCGACCCCCGAGCCGCTCGGCCACGCGATCGAGCTGCGCATCAACGCGGAGGACCCGGGCCGCGGGTTCCTGCCGAGCCCCGGTCGCATCGCGTCGCTGCGGGTGCCGGGAGGTCCCGGCGTCCGCTGGGACGCGGGCGTCGAGGCCGGCGACGCGGTCGAGGCGGCCTTCGACTCGCTCGTCGCGAAGCTCGTCGTGCACGCGCAGGACCGCGACGCGGCGCTCGTGCGGCTCCGCCGCGCGCTCGGCGAGCTCGAGGTGCGGGGCGTCGCGACGATCGCGCCGCTCGCCGAGGCGCTGCTCGACGAGCCGGCCTTCTCCACCGAGGGCCTCGCCGTCTCGACGCAGTGGATCGAGGACGAGCTCATGCCGCGGCTCGAGCCGCAGCTGCGGGCCGCCATCGCGCCCGCGGGCGGGCTCACGCGCGTGCCGATCGAGGTCGACGGTCGCCGCGTCGTGCTCGGGCTCCCGGATGCGCTGCTCGCCGTCGCCGCGCGGGCCGAGCCGGCGTCCTCCCGCGCCGAGCAGCCCGAGGCGGAGGGCACGGTGCGCGCCCCCGTGCCGGGCACGCTCGCGCGATGGCTCGTCCCCGACGGGGAGCGGGTCGAGGCCGGCCGCGCGGTCGCGGTGCTCGACGCCATGAAGCTCGAGACGCGCGTCGCGGCCGATCGCGCCGGTGCTCTCGAGCACCTCGTCGCGGAGGGCGAGAGCGTGGCGCTCGATGACGCGATCGCGCGCATCTCCGAGTGAGCCGTCGGCGAACGCCCGGGGCGCGTGTGGGTGGCCGCTCGTAGACTCGTTGGGTGACATCCACCACCACGAGCACTTCAGAGCTGCACGTCCGCGGCGCGCGCGAGCACAACCTCAAGGACGTCGATCTGCGCATCCCGCGCGACTCGCTCGTGGTGTTCACCGGGCTCTCCGGGTCGGGCAAGTCGTCGCTCGCGTTCGACACGATCTTCGCGGAGGGGCAGCGCCGCTACGTCGAGTCGCTCTCGGCCTACGCGCGGCAGTTCCTCGGCCAGGTCGACCGGCCCGACGTCGACTTCATCGAGGGCTTGAGCCCCGCCGTCTCGATCGACCAGAAGTCGACGAACCGCAACCCGCGCTCGACCGTCGGCACGATCACCGAGGTGCACGACTACATGCGCCTGCTGTGGGCGCGCATCGGCGTGCCGCACTGCCCCATCTGCGGCGAGCGCATCCAGCGGCAGACCGTCCAGCAGATCGCCGACGAGCTCATGGAGCTGCCCGAGCGCACCCGCTTCCAGATCCTCGCGCCCGTCGTGCAGCAGAAGAAGGGCGAGTTCGCCGACCTGCTGCGCAACCTCGTCGCGACCGGCTACTCGCGCGCGGTCATCGACGGCGAGCTCGTGCAGCTCGCCGAGGCGCCCGCGCTCAAGAAGCAGAACAAGCACGACATCTCCGTCGTCGTCGACCGCATGGTCGCCGAGCCGGGCATGCTCTCGAGGCTCACCGACTCGCTCGAGACCGCGCTGCGGCTCGCCGACGGGCTCGTGACGATCGACTACGTCGACCTCGAGGCGAGCGATCCCGCGCGCACGCGCACGTTCAGCGAGAAGCTCTCGTGCCCCAACCGCCACCCGGTCTCGCTCACCGAGATCGAGCCGCGCACCTTCTCGTTCAACGCGCCGTTCGGCGCGTGCCCCGAGTGCACCGGCATCGGCACGAAGATGTCGGCCGACCCGGAGCTCGTGATCGCCGACGAGGCGCTCTCGATCCGCGAGGGCGCGATCCTGCCCTGGACCCAGTCGGGGAAGGGCCTCTACACCTACTTCGAGCGGCTGCTCGCCGGCCTCGCGCGCGAGATGGGCTTCTCGCTCGACACCCCGTGGCGCGACCTCGAGCCGGAGGTGCGCCAGGTGGTGCTGCACGGCACCGAGGGCAACGTCATGGTGCAGTGGCGCAACCGCTACGGCCGGCAGCTCAAGTACGCGACGGGCTACGAGGGCGTCATGCCCTACATCCAGCGCAAGCACGAGGAGGCCGACAGCGACTGGGTGCGGGCGAAGCACGGCGAGTTCCTGCGGGAGGTGCCGTGCCCCGAGTGCGGCGGCGCGCGCCTCAAGCCCGAGGTGCTGAGCGTGCTCGTGCACGGCTCGTCGATCGCGACCGTCTCCGACATGAGCCTCGACGACGCGCACGCCTACATGGAGGGCCTCGACCTCGACGAGCGCGAGGCGACGATCGCCGCGGCGGTGCTGCGCGAGATCCGCGCGCGGCTCGACTTCCTCATCCGCGTCGGGCTCGGCTACCTCTCGCTCTCGCGCGCGGCCGCGACCCTCTCCGGCGGCGAGGCCCAGCGCATCCGCCTCGCCACCCAGATCGGCGCGGGGCTCACGGGCGTGCTCTACGTGCTCGACGAGCCGTCGATCGGGCTCCACCAGCGCGACAACCGCAAGCTCATCGGCACGCTCGAGGCCCTGCGCGACCTCGGCAACACCCTCATCGTCGTCGAGCACGACGAGGACACCATCCGCACCGCCGACTGGATCGTCGACATCGGCCCAGGGGCGGGGGAGCGCGGCGGCGAGGTCGTGCACTCCGGCGGCTTCGATGAGCTGCTCGAGCACCCGACGTCGCTCACCGGGAAGTACCTCTCGGGGCGCGAGACGATCCCGACCCCGACCGAGCGTCGACCGGTCGACCCGGAGCGGATGCTGCGCATCGAGGGCGCGCGCGCCAACAACCTCAAGCACATCGACGTCGACATCCCGCTCGGCGTGTTCGTCGCGGTCACGGGCGTCTCGGGCTCCGGCAAGTCGACGCTCGTGAACGACATCCTCCACAAGGTGCTCGCGAACGCGCTCAACGGCGCCCGGCAGGTGCCCGCGCGGCACACGCGCGTGACCGGCCTCCACCACCTCGACAAGGTCATCCACGTCGACCAGGGCCCGATCGGCCGCACGCCGCGCTCGAACCCGGCGACCTACACCGGCGTGTTCGACAAGATCCGCAACCTGTTCGCCGAGACGGCCGAGGCGAAGGCGCGCGGCTACCTCGCCGGCCGCTTCTCGTTCAACGTCAAGGGCGGTCGCTGCGAGGCGTGCATGGGCGACGGCACCCTCAAGATCGAGATGAACTTCCTGCCCGACGTCTACGTCGAGTGCGAGGTGTGCCACGGCGCGCGCTACAACCGCGACACGCTCTCGGTGCACTACAAGGGGAAGTCGATCGCCGACGTGCTGCAGATGCCGATCGAGGAGGCCGCCGAGTTCTTCGCGCCGATCTCGTCGATCCACCGCTACCTCAAGACGCTCGTCGACGTCGGCCTCGGCTACGTGCGGCTCGGCCAGTCGGCGACGACGCTCTCGGGCGGCGAGGCGCAGCGCGTCAAGCTCGCGACCGAGCTGCAGCGGCGCACGTCGGGCCGCGCGATCTACGTGCTCGACGAGCCGACGACCGGACTCCACTTCGACGACGTGCGGAAGCTCCTCGAGGTGCTCGACGGCCTCGTCGAGAAGGGCAACACCGTGCTGACGATCGAGCACTCGCTCGACGTCATCAAGAGCGCGGACTGGGTCATCGACCTCGGTCCCGAGGGCGGCTCGGGCGGCGGCACGATCGTCGCGACCGGCACGCCGGAGAAGGTCGCCGAGGTGGAGGCGAGCCACACGGGAGCGTTCCTCAAGGAGATCCTGGGCGCGGGAGTGCGATGACCGCGGCACGCGCGCCGCGCACCGTCCCGTACAAGCCGGCGCCAGGGACGATCCCGACCGCGCCCGGCGTCTACCGGTTCCGCGACGAGCACGAGCGCGTGCTCTACGTCGGCAAGGCGAAGAACCTGCGGCAGCGGCTCTCGAACTACTTCCAGCCGCTCGAGGCGCTCCACGAGCGCACGCGCCGCATGGTGCTCACGGCGGTCCGCGTCGAGTGGACGATCGTCGCGAGCGAGTTCGAGGCGCTCCAGCTCGAGTTCACCTGGATCAAGGAGTACGAGCCGCCCTTCAACGTGCAGTTCCGGGACGACAAGTCGTACCCGTACCTCGCGGTGACGATGGGCGAGGACGTCCCGCGCGCGCTCATCACCCGCAATCGCGGCATCCGCGGCGCGCGCTACTTCGGCCCCTACACGAAGGTCTGGGCGATCCGCGAGACGCTCGACCTGCTGCTGAAGGCCTTCCCGATGCGCTCGTGCAGCCAGTCGGTGTACGACCGCGCCGAGCGCTCGGGTCGGCCGTGCCTGCTGGGCGACATCGGCAAGTGCTCGGCGCCGTGCGTCGGGCGCGTGACCCACGCCGAGCACCGCGACATCGCGCGCGACCTCGTCGCGTTCATGAACGGCGGCGACCAGGAGTTCGTCGATCGCGTGCGCGAGGAGATGCAGCGGGCGAGCGCGAGGCTCGAGTTCGAGCGCGCCGCGCGACTGCGCGACCAGCTCGCCGCCCTCGAGTCGGTGCTCGAGCGCACGAGCGTCGTGCTCTCCGACCACGTGGATGCCGACGTCTTCGGGCTCGTGCACGACGAGCTCAGCGCGGCGGTGCACCTGTTCGCGGTGCGGGGAGGACGCATCCGGGGGACGAAGTCGTGGGTCGTCGACACCGAGATCGACCTCGACGACAGCGAGCTCGCGACGCAGATCCTCCGCATCGCCTACGACGAGGGCGACCCGCCCGCGCGCGAGGTGCTGCTGCCGAAGCAGCCCGACAGCGTCGCCGAGGTCGAGGCATGGCTCACCGACCGCCGCGTCGACCACGGCTTGAGCGGTCGCGTCGAGGTGCGGGTGCCGCAGCGCGGCGAGAAGCGCAAGCTCGCCGACTCCGCGACGGTCAACGCCGCCCACGTGCTGCAGGTCGCGCGCACGAAGCGCACGAGCGACTACGTCACGCGCTCGCAGGCGCTCGCCGACCTGCAGGAGGCGCTCGGCATGGCGGAGGCGCCGCTGCGCATCGAGTGCTTCGACGTCTCGCACCTCGGCGGCCAGGGCGTCGTGGCCTCCATGGTCGTCTTCGAGGACGGGCTGCCGCGGAAGGACCAGTACCGCCGCTTCGCGATCGCGCAGACGACCGACGACACCGACTCGATCCATCAGGTGATCACGCGCCGCGCGAAGTACCTCGTCGAGGGCGACCCGGACGCCACGTCGACCCGCTTCGCGTACGCGCCGCAGCTGCTGCTCGTCGACGGCGGCCGGCCGCAGGTGCAGGCGGCGAAGCGCGCGCTCGACGAGCAGGGCGTCACGGGCGTCGCGCTCGCCGGCATCGCGAAGCGGCTCGAGGAGCTGTGGCTGCCGGACGACGAGTTCCCGGTGATCCTGCCGCGCTCGAGCGAGGCGCTCTACCTCGTGCAGCGGCTGCGCGACGAGGCCCACCGCGTGGCGATCAGCTACCAGCGGCAGAAGCGCTCGAGCGCGATCCAGTCGCAGCTGAGCGGCATCCCCGGCCTCGGGCCCTCGCGCGTGCGCGCGCTGCTCAAGCACTTCGGCTCCGCGAAGCGCGTGCGCGCCGCGTCGCCCGACGAGCTGCGCGAGGTGCCGGGCGTCGGCCCGGCGCTCGCCGAGGCCATCGCACGTGCTCTGCGCGCCGATACGATGGAGGCCGACACGCGAGGGTGAGGAACGGCAGGCTGTGAACGCGAGAGAGATCGTCATCATCACCGGCATGTCCGGTGCAGGACGCACGACGGTCGCGAACGCGCTCGAGGACCTCGGCTGGTTCGTCGTCGACAACCTGCCGCCGAGCATGCTCCGCGCGCTCGTGCGCACCGCCGCGGCGGGCGACGCGACCGAGGCGAAGCTCGCGATCGTCGTCGACGTGCGCGGCGGCGTGCTCTTCGACGACGCGAAGCGCTTCGTCGAGATGCTGCGCAACGAGCACTCCGTGCGCGTGCTGTTCCTCGAGGCGAGCGACGCCGAGCTCGTGCGCCGCTACGAGCAGGTGCGCAGGCCGCACCCGCTGCAGGGCGACGGGACGATCCTCGACGGCATCCGCATGGAGCGCCACCGGCTCGAGCCGCTGCGCGGCATGGCCGACCAGCTCCTCGACACCACGGGCCTCAACCCGCACCAGCTCACGACGCGCGTGGGGGAGCGCTTCGCCCCGGGCGGCGAGCTCGAGGTCGTGCTCACGGTCATGAGCTTCGGCTTCAAGTACGGACTGCCGGTCGACGCCGACCTGATCGCCGACATGCGCTTCCTGCCGAACCCGTTCTGGAACCCCGACCTGCGCGGCCACAACGGCACCGAGGAGGTCGTCTCCGACTTCGTCCTCGAGCAGGAGGGGGCGCGCGAGTTCGCCGATCGGTACGTCGAGGCGCTCGAGCCGGTGCTGGCCGGCTTCGCGCGCGAGAACAAGCTGCACGCCGTGCTCGGCGTCGGGTGCACCGGCGGCAAGCACCGCTCCGTCGCGATGGCGCAGTACCTCGCCTCGCGCCTCTCGGGGCAACCGGGCGTGCGGGTCGCGGTCAAGCACAGGGATCTGGGACGCGAATGACGAGAGGAACCGGCGTGACACTCACCGACGACGTCAAGGAGGAGCTCGCGCGCGTGCGCGTGACGCGACCCCAGACGAAGGCGGCCGAGGTCGCGACCCTGTTGCGCTTCGCCGGCGGCCTGCACGTGATCTCGAACCGCGTCGCGGTCGAGAGCGAGCTCGACTCCGCGGCCGCGGCGCGCCGGCTCGCGCGCAGCATCCTCGAGCTCTACGGCGTCAAGGCCGAGATCGCCCGCATCTCGTCGTCGTCGAGCCGCTCGAGCGGGGCGTACCTCGTGCGCGTCATCGCCGAGGGCGAGACGCTCGCGCGGCAGACGGGGCTCATGGATGCGCGGCGCAAGCCCGTGCGCGGCCTCCCGAACAAGGTCACCACCGGTTCGCTCGAGGACCTCGCGGGCGTCTGGCGCGGCGCGTTCCTCGCGCAGGGCTCGCTGTCGGATCCCGGCCGCTCGGCCGCGCTCGAGATCGCCTGCCCCGGCAACGAGGCGGCGATGGCGCTCGTCGGCGCGGCCGGCCGGCTCGGCGTGCCCGCGAAGTCGCGCGAGGTCCGCGGCGCGCACCGCGTGGTGATCCGCGAGGGCGAGCCGATCTCGCGGATGCTCACGACCATGGGGGCGCTCGAGACCGTGCAGGCGTGGGCGGAGCTGCGGCAGCGCCGCGAGGTGCGCGCGACCGCGAACCGGCTCGTGAACTTCGACGACGCCAACCTCCGCCGCAGCGCCCAGGCGGCGGTCGCGGCGTGCGCGCGCATCGAGCGGGCGCTCGACATCCTCGGTCCCGAGGTGCCCGAGCACCTCGCGTACGCCGGACGCCTGCGGCTCGAGCACCGAGATGCGAGCCTCGACGAGCTCGGCCACCTCGCGCAGCCGACGATGACGAAGGACGCGGTCGCGGGGCGGATCCGGCGGCTGCTCGCGATGGCGGATCGCGCCGCGCAGGAGCGCGGCATCCCGAGCACCGAGGACGCGGTGCCCGACGACATCGACGACGTCTGAGCCGCTCGCCGAGACCCTGCTCGCGATCAGGCCGGCGTGGATAGGATCGGGTCGACCCATCCGCACGCGCAGTGCGCGAGAGAGGAGCCAGCCATGGCCGTCTACACCCTGCCGGAGCTGCCGTACGACTACGCGGCGCTCGAGCCCCACATCTCGGCGAAGATCATGGAGCTGCACCACAGCAAGCACCACAAGACCTACGTCGACGGCGCGAACACCGCGCTCGAGAAGCTCGCCGAGGCCCGCGACGCGGGCGACCTCGCCAACGTCAACAAGCTCGAGAAGGACCTCGCGTTCAACCTCGGCGGGCACACGAACCACACCGTCTTCTGGAACAACCTCTCAGGCGACGGCGGCGGCGAGCCCGAGGGCGAGCTGCAGGCCGCGATCGCCGAGTTCTTCGGCGACTTCGCGAAGTTCCAGGCGCACTTCAGCGCGAACGCGACGGGCATCCAGGGCTCCGGCTGGTCGGTGCTCGCGTGGGACTCGATCGGCGCGCGGCTCAACGTCTTCCAGCTCTTCGACCAGCAGGGCAACGTGCCGGTCGGCACGCACCCCGTGCTGATGCTCGACATGTGGGAGCACGCCTTCTACCTCGACTACCTCAACGTCAAGGCCGACTACGTCAAGGCGTTCTGGAACATCGTCAACTGGCAGGACGCGCAGGCGCGCTTCGAGGCCGCCCGCTCGCAGACCTCCGGTCTGATCCTCCGCTAGCGAATCGTCACCCCGTGACCGGGACCCCGGGCACGCGCCCGGGATCCCTCCACCCGACAGGCAGGAACCCCAAACCATGACACTGAAGGTCGCCATCAACGGCTTCGGCCGGATCGGCCGCAACTTCGTCCGTGCAGCGCTTGCCCAGGGCGCTGACATCGACATCGTCGCGGTCAACGATCTCACCGACAACAAGACCCTCGCCCACCTCCTCAAGTACGACTCCGTCGCCGGACCGATCGATGCTCCCGTCACCTTCGACGAGGGCACGATCACGGTCGGCGGCGACCAGCTGCGCGTGCTCGAGGAGAAGGCCCCGTCGAAGCTCCCGTGGGGCGAGCTCGACATCGACGTCGTCATCGAGTCGACCGGCCGCTTCACCAAGGTCGAGGACGCATCCGCCCACATCGCCGCCGGCGCGAAGAAGGTCATCCTCTCCGCGCCCGCGAAGGGCCCCGCCCCCACGTTCGTGATGGGCATCAACCACGAGGACTACAACCCCGAGACCGACCACGTCATCTCGAACGCCTCGTGCACGACGAACTGCCTCGCCCCGCTCGCGAAGGTCTTCCACGACACCTTCGGCATCGAGCGCGGCCTCATGACGACGGTGCACGCCTACACCGCCGACCAGAACCTGCAGGACGGTCCCCACAGCGACCTGCGGCGCGCGCGAGCCGCGGCGCTCTCGATCATCCCGACGAGCACGGGCGCGGCGAAGGCGATCGGCCTCGTCATCCCCGAGCTCAAGGGCATCCTGGACGGCTACGCGCTGCGCGTGCCGACGCCGACCGGCTCGATCACTGACCTCACGATCACGACGCGCGACGGGCTCACGGTCGACGAGATCAACGCCGCCTACCGCGCGGCCGCGGAGTCGGGCCCGCTCAAGGGCTACCTCCAGTACACCGAGGACCCGATCGTGTCGGCCGACATCGTCGGCAACTCGTTCTCGTCGATCTTCGACTCCGGCCTCACGCGCGTGATCGGCGACCAGGTCAAGGTCTCCGCATGGTACGACAACGAGTGGGGCTACTCCTGCCGCCTCGTCGACCTCGCCGAGCACGTGGGCTCGCAGCTCTGATGACCCTGCGCACGCTCGACTCGCTCGGCGACCTCACCGGCAGGACCGTCCTCATCCGGTGCGACTTCAACGTGCCGCTCACGGACGGTCGGATCGCCGACGAGGGCCGCATCGTCGCGTCGCTGCCCACCCTTCGCGCCCTGCTCGAGCAGGGCGCGAAGGTGGTGGCGATGTCGCACCTCGGCCGGCCGAAGGGCGAGCCCGACCCCCAGTACTCGCTCGCGCCGGTCGCCGAGCGGCTCGGCGAGCTGCTGGGTGCGGAGGTCGCCTTCGCAGCCGACACGGTGGGGGAGGACGCGGCGCGCGTGCGAATCGGGCTCGCCGACGGGCAGCTCGCGCTGCTCGAGAACCTGCGGTTCGACCCGCGCGAGACGAGCAAGGACGCGACCGAGCGCGCGACGTTCGCGGCGGAGCTCGCGGCCGGCGCCGACGCCTTCGTCTCCGACGGCTTCGGCGTCGTCCACCGCGAGCAGGCGAGCGTCTTCGAGATCGCGCAAGCGCTCCCGAGCGCCGCCGGGCTGCTCGTGCAGCGCGAGCTCGAGGTGCTCTCGCGCCTCACCGAGTCGCCCGAGCGGCCGTACGCGGTCGTGCTCGGTGGCTCGAAGGTGAGCGACAAGCTCGGCGTCATCGAGCACCTCCTGCCGCGCGTCGACCGCCTCCTCATCGGCGGTGGCATGCTCTTCACGTTCCTGGCGGCGAAGGGCCTCGGGGTCGCCTCGAGCCTCCTCGAGGAGGACCAGGTCGAGCGCGTGCGCGGCTACATCGACGACGCCGAGCAGCGCGGCGTGGAGCTGCTGCTGCCGACCGACGTGGTCGTCGCCGAGCGCTTCGCCGCCGAAGCCGAGCACGAGACGGTCGCGGCCGACGCGATCGAGTCGTCGCGCTTCGGCGGCGCCGGCATCGGCCTCGACATCGGCCCGGACACGGCAGCCGCCTTCGCCGAGGCCATCCGCGGCTCCCGCACCGTCTTCTGGAACGGCCCGATGGGCGTGTTCGAGATGGATGCGTTCGCGGCCGGCACGAAGGCGGTCGCGCAGGCCCTCACCGAGACCGACGGCCTCGCGGTGGTCGGCGGCGGCGACTCCGCCGCGGCCGTGCGGCAGCTCGGCTTCGACGACGACGCGTTCGGCCACATCTCGACCGGTGGCGGCGCGAGCCTCGAGTTCCTCGAGGGATCCCGACTGCCCGGACTGGAGGTCCTCGGATGGTGAACCGCACGCCGCTCATCGCGGGCAACTGGAAGCTGCACAACGATCACCTGCAGGCGATCGCGCTCGTGCAGAAGCTCGCGTGGACGCTGCAGGACGCGCGGCACGACCACGCCGCCGTCGAGGTCGCCGTCTTCCCGCCGTTCACCGATCTGCGCAGCGTGCAGACGCTCGTGTCCGCGGAGAAGTTCGAGCTGCGCTTCGGCGCCCAGGACGTCTCGGAGCACGACTCGGGCGCGCACACGGGAGAGGTCGCCGCATCCATGCTCGCGAAGCTCGAGTGCTCGTACGCGATCGTCGGGCACTCCGAGCGCCGGCAGGACCACGGCGAGAGCTCCGCGCTCGTCGGCCGCAAGGCCGCAGCCGCGGTGCGCCACGGCGTGACGCCGATCATCTGCGTCGGCGAGACGGAGGCGGACCTCGAGCAGCACGGTGCGTCGGCGGTGCCGGTGCAGCAGCTGCGCGAGGCGCTCGCCGAGCTGCCGGCCGCTGGTGAGATCGTCGTCGCGTACGAGCCCGTCTGGGCGATCGGCTCCGGCAAGGCGGCGACCGCCGAGCAGGCGCAGCAGGTCGCGCAGGCGCTGCGGCAGACGATCGCGGAGCTGCGGGGCGACGAGGCTGCAGCGAGCACACGCATCCTCTACGGCGGCAGCGTGAAATCGGGCAACATCGCCGGCTTCATGCGCGAGCCCGACGTCGACGGCGCGCTCGTCGGCGGCGCGAGCCTCGACGCGGCCGAGTTCGCGGCGATCGCGCGCTTCCAGCACCACGTCGGCACCTGACGCCGACGCGCGAGCCGACCGCCGCGGGAATCCCTGCGGTAGGATGCTCGTTGGACTTCTCGTGGACGGGCGTCGCCCGGGCCACGACACCGGAAAGAGGGCTAGTGGAGATTCTCCAGATCATCATGCAGGTGATCCTCGGCGTCACATCCGTGCTGCTGACGCTGTTCATCCTGCTGCACAAGGGCCGCGGCGGCGGGCTCTCCGACATGTTCGGCGGCGGCGTCGGTTCGTCGCTCGGCTCGTCGGGCGTGGCGGAGCGGAACCTCAACACCATCACCGTCGCCGTCAGCCTGACGTGGGTCGCATCCATCGTCGTGCTCGGCCTCATCACCAAGTTCGCGGGGATCTGATGGCTTCCGGAGGCAGTGCGATCCGCGGCTCGCGCGTCGGCGCGGGCCCCATGGGCGAGCAGGACCGGGGCTTCCACGCCGAGCGCGTGGCGGTCTCCTACTGGGACGCGATGGGCAACGAGACCGTCCGCTACTTCGCGGCCGACCTGCCCGAGGACGAGATCCCCGAGGTCATCGACTCGCCGTCGACCGGGCTCCCGGCCGGCCGCGACAAGGACAACCCGCCGCAGGTCGCCAAGAACGAGCCCTACAAGACGCACCTCGCGTACGTGAAGGAGCGCCGCACGCCCGAGGAGGCGGCGGAGCTGCTCGAGGAGGCGCTGCAGAAGCTGCGCGCCGCCGAGGGCCGCGCCTGACGCGCTGATCGATCGGCATCGAGACGCAGCGGCCGTCCTGCTCCGGCAGGGCGGCCGCTCTCGCATCCCCGTGCCCGCCTGCGCTGATCGGCGCCTCCCGCATGCGAGTGGCGCCTCCCGGGTCTGACTGGCGGCTCCCGCGACTGAGGGGAGCCCGCAGCCGCCGCTCAGGCACCGCAGGCGCCGCCCAGGCGCCGCGGGCGCCACTCGGTCGCCGGGCTAGAGCCGCGAAGCCGCCTCCGCGTCGAGGTGCATGACCGTCTCGAGCCGCCCCGCGACGCCCACGGCGGGCGCCTCGGCGAGGTCGGCTCCGCCGAGCACGCGCGCCACGGCATCCGCCTTGTCCTCGCCAGCGACGACGAGCCAGACCCTATCGGATGCGTTGATCGCCCCGAGCGTGAAGCTCAAGCGCTCGGGCGGGGGCTTGGGGGAGTCGCGCACCGCGATGACGGCCGTCCCCTCGGCGTGCACGCCCGGCAGACCGGGGAAGAGCGAGGCGACGTGCGCGTCGGGTCCCATGCCGAGGAGCGTCAGGTCGATGGGCCTGAGCTCGCGCAGCATCGCCGTCGCCGCCTCCGCCGCCTCGTCGAGCGAGCGGCCGTCGGCGGCCGGGAGCTCGAGCACGCTCGCGCTCGGGATCTCGACGCGGTCGATGAGCGCCTCGCGCGCCTGCATCGCGTTGCGCTCGCTCGAGTCGGCCTCGACGAAGCGCTCGTCGCTCCACGTCAGCGTCACGCGCGCCCAGTCGATCGGGCGATCGGCGAGCGCCGCGAGCAGCTCGGTGCCGACCGAGCCGCCCGTGAGGGCGATCGTCGCGCGGCCCTGCCGCTCGACGAGCTCGGCGATGAGTGCCTCGAGCGATCCCGCCGCGGCCCCGACGAGCGCGGCGCGGTCCTGGTGCACGACGGGCTTCACGCTGCCTCCTCGAGAGTCGAAGCGAGCACCTGGCGGTACATGTCGTCGGGTGCGAGCTTGCGCAGCTCCTCGGCGAGCTGGTCCTCGAGCCCGCGCGTCGACAGCGCGACGTGGTGCTCCGGCTGGCCGGGCTGGCGGAGGATCCCCACGGAGTCGCGCACGCGCGTGAGCGACGACTCGCCGCTCGAGCGGTGCAGCTCGACGGCGTGGAGGCCGCTCGAGCCGGTCGGCGTCTCGCCTGCCTCGACCTTCTCGATCGGCACCCGCAGCCGCAGCTGCAGCCACGCCGCCATGAGGTGCACGCTCGGGTTGCCGAGGTCGCCCGAGACCACGCCGCCGTGCACCGGCTCGAACGGCGGCTGGTCGAGCAGCGCCGCGAGGTGCGCGCGCCAGTTCGTCAGCCGCGTCCACGCGAGGTCGGTGTCGCCGGGCCGGTAGCAGCCGGCGAGCCTGAGGATCGCGGCGTGCGGGTCGGCCTGCTTGCCGGAGTCGGTGATGCGGCGCTGCGAGATCTGCCCGAGCTGCGACGCCGAGGGGGTCTCGGGCATGAAGCTCGGCCACCACGCGACGACGGGGGCGTCGGGCAGCAGCAGCCCCTGCACGATGCCGAGCAGGTGCGAGCCCAGCTCGCCGTAGCACTGCAGGAGCACGACCTCGCTCGCGCCCGCGTCGGCGCCGACCCGCAGCTCGGCGTCGAGCCGCGGCTCCTCGTCGGCGTTCACGTGGTCGGGGTTGCGGGAGACGACGATGACGCGCATCGGGTGCTCGCGCGAGGCCTGGTTGGCGGCGCGGATCGCCTCCTCCTCGGCGCCGATCTGCGTGTGGATGACGAGCGTGAGCACGCGGCCGAGGGCGACGACGCCGCCCTCCTCGCGGATCTCGAGCATCCGCCGCTGCACCTCGGCGGTCGTCGTGCGGGAGAGTCGGATGATCACGGGCGCCTCCAGTGCCGTCCGTCGCGGGCGAGCAGCTCGTGCGCGCTCCGCGGTCCCCACGAGCCGGGCTCGTACTGGTCGATCGGGCCGCCCTGCGCCTCCCAGTGCTCCTCGATCGGGTCGAGGATCCTCCAGGCGAGCTCGACCTCCTCGTGCCGGGGGAAGAGCGGCGGGTCGCCGAGCAGCACGTCGAGGATGAGGCGCTCGTACGCCTCGGGGCTCTCCTCGGTGAAGGCGTGGCCGTAGCCGAAGTCCATCGTCACGTCGCGCACGTGCATCCCCGGCCCCGGCACCTTCGAGCCGAAGCGCATCGAGACGCCTTCGTCGGGCTGCACGCGGATGACGAGCGCGTTCTCGCTCATCGTGCGGATGTCCGACTCCTCGAAGAGGTACTGCGACGCTCGCTTGAAGACGATCGCGATCTCGGTGACCCGGCGGCCGAGGCGCTTGCCTGCGCGGAGGTAGAACGGCACGCCCGACCAGCGACGGGTGTCGACCTCGAGCTTGATCGCGGCGTAGGTCTCGGTCGCGGAGTCGGGCCGCATGCCCTCCTCCTCGAGGAAGCCCTTCACGAGCGTGCCGCCGTGCCAGCCGGCGTCGTACTGCCCGCGGGCGCTCGAGTGCTCGAGGGGGAGCGGCACGCGCGCGGCGCGCAGCACCTTCTCCTTCTCGACCCGCAGGTCGGCGGCGTCGAACGAGACCGGCTCCTCCATCGCGGTGAGCGCGAAGAGCTGCAGCAGGTGGTTCTGGATGACGTCGCGCGCGGCGCCGATGCCGTCGTAGTAGCCGGCGCGGCCGCCGACGCCGATGTCCTCCGCCATCGTGATCTGCACGTGGTCGATGTGGTTGGCGTTCCAGATCGGCTCCCACAGCGCGTTCGCGAAGCGCAGCGCGAGGATGTTCTGCACCGTCTCCTTGCCGAGGTAGTGGTCGATGCGGAAGACGCTGTCGGCGGGGAACACCGACTCGACGACCTGGTTGAGCTCGCGCGCCGATGCGAGGTCGTGCCCGAACGGCTTCTCGATCACGACGCGCCGCCACCGCTCGCCGTCGGCCTCGGCGAGGCCGGAGCGCTTGAGCTGCTGCGTGACGAGCGGGAACGCGTTCGGCGGGATCGACAGGTAGAAGGCGTGGTTGCCCATCGTGCCGCGCGTGCGGTCGAGCTCGGCGAGGACCTCGGCGAGCCGGTCGAACGCCGCGTCGTCGTCGAAGTCGCCCTGCACGAAGCGGACGCCCTCGGCGAGCTGCCGCCATACCGACTCGCGGAAGGCGGTGCGAGCGTGCTGCTGCACCGACTCGCGCACCATGCGCGCGAAGGCCTCGTCGTCCCAGTCCCGGCGGCCGAAGCCGACGAGGCCGAAGCCCGGCGGCAGCAGGCCGCGGTTCGCGAGGTCGTAGACCGCCGGCAGCAGCTTCTTCCGCGCGAGGTCGCCCGTGACGCCGAAGAACGTCATGGCGTTCGGACCGGGGATGCGCGTGAGGCGCTGGTCGGACGGGTCGCGCAGGGGGTTCTGGCCCGCCGCGATCGTGACGGCCTCGGCCGTCGCGACGGTCATCGGCGAGCGGCGGCGAGGAGCCGGTCGAGCCCCTCGTCGAGGTCGTCGAGCGTGAGCGTCAGCACGGGCCTGCCGTGCTCGGCGAGCACGCTCGCGTCGCCCGAGGCCTGCGCCTGCAGCAGCTGCCCGAAGGTGAACGACCGACCGGGGATCTCGAGGTCCTCGTGCGGCTGGCCGAGCAGCTGCAGGAACACCCCGTTCGGCGTGCCGCCCTTGTGGTACTGCCCGGTCGAGTGCAGGAAGCGCGGCCCCCAGCCGAACGTGACGGGTCGGCCGGTGCGCGCCGCGAAGGCCTCGCGCAGCCGCTCGAACCGCGGCTGCCCGATGCGGTCGAGGTAGGCGTGGATCGCGAGGTAGCCCTCGCCCGTGAGCTGGGCGAGCAGGGCGTCGATGGATGCGTCGACCGAGTCGTGCACGACACCGGCGGTGCCGCGCAGCTCGATCCCCGCGTCGACGTGCTCGGGAGCCGCCGGCGGCTCGAGCGCGTCGAGCAGGCCGCGCGCGGCGACCTTCGCCGACTCGACGTCGGGCTGGTCGAACGGGTTGATGCCGAGCAGCCGGCCGGCGACGGCCGTCGCGAACTCCCAGACGAGGAACTGCGCGCCGAGCGTGCCGGCGACCTCGATCTCGCCCGGCTCGACGTGCTGCGCCTCGCGGGCGGAGCCGACGAGGCGCACGACCTGCAGGTCGGGGAGGTCGGCGGAGAGCTCGGGCGCGTCCTTCTCGAGCACGACCGGCAGGATGCCGACGCCGTCCTTGCCGGTCGACTCGGCGATGAGCTGCTCGGCCCAGTCGCCGAGGCCGACGATGTGCGTGCCGTCGGCGACGAACGCGAGCTTGTCGCGCAGCGGCCTCGTGCCGGCGATCGCGGCGGCGAGCCGCAGCCCGGGGTTGTCGTCGGCGTCCTCGGTGATCTCGGGGAGCGCGGCGAGCGCCTCGTCGAGCAGCGAGCGCACGTCGACGCCCGCGAGGCCCGAGGGCACGATGCCGAAGGCGGTGAGCGCCGAGTAGCGCCCGCCGACGTTCGGGTCGGCGTTGAAGACGCGGTAGCCCGCGCGGCGCGCGTCCTGGTCGAGCGGGGAGCCGGGGTCGGTCACGACGATGATGCGCTCGACCGGGTCGATGCCCGCATCGCGGTAGGCCTGCTCGAAGGCGCGTCGCTGGCTGTCGGTCTCGAGCGTCGAGCCCGACTTCGACGAGACGACGAGCGCCGTGCGCGCGAGGCCGTCGCGCAGCGCGCGCCGCACCTGGCCCGGCTCGGTCGAGTCGAGCACCGTGAGGTGCACGCCCGCGGTGCGCGTGATGACCTCGGGCGCGAGCGACGAGCCGCCCATGCCGGCGAGCGCGATGCGGTCGACGCCGCGCTGCCGCAGCTGCTTCCGGAGCGCCTCGATGTCGTCGACGAGGCCGGCGCTCGACGCCGCGGCGTCGACCCAGCCGAGCCGCACGGAGGCCTCGGCCTCGGCCGCCTCGCCCCACAGCGTCGCGTCGCCCGAGACGAGCCGCCCCGCGACGCCGTCGACGACGAGCTGCGGCACGACGCGGTCGATCGCCTCCTGCGCGGCGCCCGAGGCCGTGATGATGAAGGTCATGCTCCCGCTCCCGCCTGCTCGAGGTGACCGCGCACGGTCTCGACGAGCTCGGCCCACGACGCGTCGAACTTCTCGAGGCCCTCGGTCTCGAGCAGCTCCACGACCTCGGTGTAGGAGACGCCGACGCGCTCGAGCGCGTCGAGCACCGCATCCGCCTCGTCGCCGCGGCCCGAGACGCGATCGCCCTCGATGCGCCCGTGGTCGGCGACCGCCTCGAGCGTCTTCTCCGGCATCGTGTTGACCGTGTGCGGCGCGACGAGCTCGGTGACGTAGAGCGTGTCGGGGAGCGAGGGGTCCTTGACGCCCGTCGACGCCCACAGGGGCCGCTGCGTGTTCGCGCCGGCCTCGAGCAGGGCCTTCGCCCGCTCGGAGCCGAACGACTCCTGCCACACGCGGTAGGCGAGGCGCGCGTTCGCGATGCCCGCCTTGCCCTTGAGCGCGCGAGCCTCGTCCGTGCCGATCGCGTCGAGGCGCTTGTCGATCTCGGTGTCGACGCGCGAGACGAAGAACGACGCGACGGAGTGGATCTTCGACAGGTCGCGCCCAGCCTGCTGCGCGCGCTCGAGCCCCGTGAGGTACGCGTTGATGACGTCGCGGTAGCGCTCGAGCGAGAAGATGAGCGTGACGTTGACGCTGATGCCCGCCGCGATCGTCGCGGCGATCGCCTCGAGGCCCTGCTGCGTCGCGGGGATCTTGATGAGCACGTTCTCGCGGTCGACGAGGCGGTGCAGCTCGGCGGCCTGCGCGACGGTGGCCTCGGTGTCGCGCGCGTGGCCGGGATCGACCTCGATCGACACGCGCCCGTCGAAGCCGTCGGTGGATGCGTAGAGGTCGGCGAAGATGTCGCACGCGTCCGCGACGTCACGGGTCGTGAGCGCCGTGATGACCTCGTCGACGCCCGCGCCGTCGGCCGCGAGCTCGTGGATCGCGGCCTCGTACGACTCGCCCTGCGCGATCGCGTTCGCGAAGATCGTCGGGTTCGTCGTGACGCCGACGACGTCGCGCTCGGTGATGAGCGCCGCGAGGGTGCCGCTGTCGATGCGCTGCCGCGAGAGGTCGTCGAGCCAGATGCTCACGCCCGCCTCGGAGAGCGCCCGGGTGTTCTCGTTCATGTGCTTGCCTCCTGCCGGCCCGCTCAGCGAGCCGCTTCGATGGATGCGCGAGCCGCCTCGACCACGGCCTCGGCCGTGATCCCGAACTCGCGGAAGAGGGTCTTCCAGTCGGCGCTCGCGCCGAAGTGGTCGATCGCGACCGAGCGGCCCGCGTCGCCGACGATCGGGTGCCACGTCAGCGGCGAGCCGGCCTCGACCGAGACGCGCGCGCGCACCGCGGCCGGCAGCACGGACTCGCGGTACTCGGCGGGCTGCTCGGCGAACCACTCGAGCGAGGGGGCGGCGACGACGCGCGCGGCGACGCCGTCGGCCTGCAGCTGATCGCGCGCCTGGAGCGCGAGCTGCACCTCGGAGCCGGTCGCGATGAGGATGACGTCGGGGGAGCCGCCGGCCGCCTCGACGAGCACGTACGCGCCCTTCGCGACGTTCGAGGCGTGCGCGAGGGTCTCCTCGGTCGCGTCGCCGTCGCCGCGCTCGAGCACCGGGATGTTCTGGCGCGTCAGGGCGATGCCGACCGGCTGGTCGCGCCGCTCGAGGATCGTCTTCCAGGCCCATGCCGTCTCGTTCGCGTCGGAGGGGCGCACGATCTCGAAGCCGGGGATCGCGCGGAGTGTCGCGAGCTGCTCGATCGGCTGGTGGGTCGGCCCGTCCTCGCCGAGCGCGACGGAGTCGTGCGTCCAGACGTGGATGGGGTGCACGCCCATGAGCGCCGCGAGCCGCAGCGCGGGGCGCTGGTAGTCGCTGAAGATGAGGAACGTGCCGCCGTAGGGGCGCGTCGGCCCGTGCAGCACGATGCCGTTGAGGATCGCGGCCATCGCGTGCTCGCGGATGCCGAAGTGCATCGTGCGGCCCCGCGGCGAGGCCTCGGGCCACGACGTCGTCGCGCGCTCGGCGGGCGCGAAGGATCCCTTGCTCTCGAGCGTCGTGTTGTTCGACTCCGCGAGGTCGGCGGAGCCGCCCCACAGCTCGGGCAGCACGTCGGCGAGCGCGTTGAGCACCTTGCCCGACGCGGCCCGGGTCGAGACCTCGGTGCCCGCCTCGAACGTCGGGAGCGCATCCTCGACGCCCTCGGGCAGGGCTCCCGAGAGCAGCCGGTCGAGCAGCGCCTTGCGCTCCGGGTTCGCGCTCGCCCACAGGTCGAAGCGGCGCTGCCACGCGTCGCGCGCGTGCTCGGCGCGCTGCGCGGCGTGCTGGCGCGTGTACTCGAGCACGGCGTCGTCGACGTGGAAGGAGCGCTCGGGGTCGAAGCCGAGCAGCTCCTTGACCGCGGCGACCTCGTCGGCGCCGAGCTTCGCGCCGTGCGCCTTGCCCGTGCCCTGCTTCGTCGGCGCGGGCCAGCCGATGATCGTCTGCAGGATGATGAGCGAGGGCTTGCCGGTCTCGGCCTTCGCCTCCTCGATCGCGGCGTGCAGGGCCTCGACGTCCTCGACGTACTCGTCGGCGGTCGGGCTGTCGCCCTGCCGCCACGCGACCTCGAGCACCTGCCAGCCGTAGGCCTCGTAGCGCGCGCGGACGTCCTCGCTGAACGCGATGTCGACGTCGTCCTCGATCGAGATCGCGTTCGAGTCGTAGATGGCGATGAGGCGCCCGAGCTGCTGGTGGCCCGCGAGCGAGCCGGCCTCGCTCGTGACGCCCTCCTGCAGGTCGCCGTCGCCGGCGATCACGTACGTGTAGTGGTCGAACGGGCTCTCGCCGTCGGGCGTCTCGGGGTCGAGCAGCTCGCGCTCGAAGCGCTGCGCGTAGGCGAAGCCGACCGCGGATGCGAGGCCCTGGCCGAGCGGGCCGGTCGTGATCTCGACGCCCTTCGTGTGGCGGTACTCGGGGTGGCCCGGCGTGAGCGACCCCCACGTGCGGAGCGCCTCGAGGTCGCTCTTCTCGAGGCCGGAGCCCGTGAGGTAGAGCTGCACGTACTGGGTGAGGGAGGAGTGGCCCACCGAGAGGATGAAGCGGTCGCGACCGAGCCAGCGGTCGTCAGCCGGATCGCGGTCCATGACGTGCTGGTAGAGCAGGTGCGCGACCGGCGCGAGGCTCATCGCCGTGCCGGGGTGGCCGTTGCCGACCTTCTCGACGGCGTCCGCGGCCAGCAGGCGGGCGGTGTCGACGGCGCGCTGGTCGTCAGTGGTCCATTCGAATGCCAATGCGGCTCCTTCTTCCGGCGGCGCGGAGCCGCGGCGATGCGGGCGGTGGGCGTCCTCCTCAGCATAGTGAGCGGGCGCATGCGCGTCCCGGGCGGATCCCGCGAGGTGACGCCGCGAGTCAGATAGGATGGCCGTTGGCCCTCGCCCGCACCCGATCACTCGAACAGGACCCCGCTGCATGTCGAACGCGACCTCGTCAGGCGTCTCGGCCCCCGCGGCGCCGGAGGCTCCCGGTCGGGCGACGCTCAAGGTCAAGGCGGGCGCGTACGTCGCGCTGACGAAGCCGCGCGTGATCGAGCTGCTGCTCGTCACGGCGCTGCCGACGATGTTCCTCGCCGCCGGCGGCGTGCCGCCGCTCGGCGCCCTCGTGGCGACCCTCGTCGGCGGCTTCCTGAGCGCGGGCAGCGCGAACGCGTTCAACATGATCCTCGACCGCGACATCGACCGCGTCATGCACCGCACGCAGCACCGCCCGCTCGTGACCGGCACGCTCTCGGTGCGCGAGGCGCGCGTCTTCGCGTGGACGCTCGCGGTCGTCTCGACACTCGTGCTCGGCGTCTTCGCCACGTGGCTCGCCGCGGCGCTCTCGGTCGCCGCGATCGGCTTCTACGTGCTCATCTACACGATGCTGCTCAAGCGCCGCACCGAGCAGAACATCGTCTGGGGCGGCATCGCCGGCTGCTTCCCGGTCGTGATCGGCTGGGCCGGCGTGACGGGATCGCTCGACTGGCCCGCGTGGATCCTCTTCACGCTCGTGTTCCTCTGGACCCCGGCGCACTACTGGCCGCTGTCGATGAAGTACCGCGACGACTACGAGGCGGCCGACGTGCCGATGCTCTCGGTCGTGCGCGGCCGGCCGATGGTGGGCATCCAGGTCATCCTCTACGCGTGGGCCTCGCTCGCGTGCACCCTGCTGCTGATCCCGGTCGGCGGGATGGGGTGGCTCTACACCGGCGTCGCGGTGCTCGCGGGCGCGTGGTTCGTGGGGGAGTCGCACGGCCTCTACCACCGCGCGATCAAGGGCGAGCGAGAGGTGCGCGCGATGCGCGTCTTCCACGCCTCGAACACCTACCTGACGCTCATCTTCCTCGCGGTCGGCGTCGACCCGCTGCTGCCCTTCTGACCGCCGCGCCTCGCGGCGCAGTAGGTTCTGCTCAGTTCCGCCGAACCGAGCTGAGGTCGCATGCTGCTCATCGTCGTGTGCGGCGCCCTGCTCGTCGCGGGCGTCGCGATGGCCGTCGCCTGGAGCGCTGAGCCGCTCGTCGAGCCGGCGCGGCCGCGCGTCGACGCCGAGCACCCGCGGCGCGCGGCGCTCGCGCACTACGCGCGATGGGCGGCGATCCTCACGGTCGTCGGCGTCGCGACCGGCGTGCTCGTGCTCGGCGCGGGCGGGCGGCTCGCCATGCGGCTGCTCGCGGCCACCTCGCCGGATGCGGTGGGCCGGTTCACCGAGGGACAGGCGGTGGTGGGCGACATCACCCTCGAGGGCACGCTCGCGTACGCGACCTTCGGCGCGCTGCCGATCGCGGTCGTCTCGGCCGCGCTCTACCTGCTCGCGGCGCCGTGGCTCCCGCGCGGCCGGCTCGCCGGCCCCGCGTTCGGCCTCGTGCTGCTCGTCGTCGGCTCGCCGTTCGTCGATCCGCTCCGCGCCGACAACCTCGACTTCGACCTGCTCGGCCCCGGCTGGCTCTCGGTGCTCGTGTTCGCGCTCCTGGCGCTCCTGCACGGCACGGCGCTCGCCGCGATCGCGGGGCGGGCGAGCCGCGCGCTCGCGTCGAGCGCTGGGAGCGGCCGCCGCGGCACCGTCCTCGCGCTCGGCGGCGGTCGTGCTGCTGCCGATCGGCATCGTGCTCGCGCTCGGCGCGCTCGTCGTCGCGGCGCTGCCGCGCGCCCTGCCCGCGCTCGTCGCCGCGCGGCGCTCGAGGCGCGGCGTGCTCGTCGGCCGCGTGCTGCTCGGCGCAGCGACCATCGCGGCGGCGCCGGCCTTCATCGGCGCCGTCGTCTCGATCGCGAGCCGCTGAGCGTCAGACGCGGTCGAGCATCTGCAGCAGGCGGCCCTCGCGGAGCGCCCACGGGCTCACGTCGAGCTCCTTCACGCGGAACGCGCGCATCGCCTCCGACAGCACGATGCCGCCCGCGACGATCTGGAAGGTGCGATCGGCCGTGATGCCCGGTAGCGCCGTGCGCGACGCGGCGTCCATGCGCGCGATGCGCGGCACCCAGTCGTCGAGCTGGCGGCGCGTGAGCACCGCGCGGTCGCCGTCGCCGATGCCGGGGAGCGCGTTGCCCGCGAGCCGCGCGAGCGATCGGATCGTCTTCGACGAGCCGATGACGTGATCGGGCCGCCCGAACGGCTGCACCTGCGCGACCGCGTCGTCGAGCACGGCCTTCGCGTACATGCGCAGCGCCCGCTGGTCGGCGAGCGACGGCGGGTCGGAGCGGAAGAAGCCGACCGTCGACCGCCCGGCGCCGAGCGGCACCGAGAGCGCGATCGCCGGCTCCTCGTCGTCGCCCATCGCGATCTCGAGCGAGCCGCCGCCGATGTCGAGCAGCAGGATGCGCCCGGCCGCCCAGCCGAACCAGCGGCGCACCGCGAGGAACGTCAGCCGCGCCTCGTCGGGCCCGGAGAGGATGTCGAGGGTCACCTTGGCCTCGCGCTCGATGCGGGCGACGACCTCCTCGCCGTTCGCGGCCTCGCGCAGGGCGCTCGTCGCCATCACGACGAAGTCGTCGAGCGGCTCGCTGCGCGCGATCGCCACGCACTCGCGGATCGCGGCGAGGAGCGCCGCGACGCCCTCGTCGGTGATCGCGCCGTCCTCGTCGAGGTAGCGCATGAGCCGCAGCGTCAGCCGGTGCGAGCGCGTCGGCACGGGCCGGCCGCCGAGGCGCATGTCGACGAGCAGCAGGTGCACGGTGTTCGAGCCGATGTCGAGCACCCCGAGCCGCGCGCCGTGCTCGACCTCGCCGAGCGCGCCGTCGACGGGCCGGTCGCCGCTCATGCCGGCACGACCGCCGTCGCGTCGGCGCGCGCCGCGTGCTCGTCGACCGGCCGCGGCGGCCGCAGTGACAGCACCACCGCGGCGCCGATCGCCGCGGAGACGACCGAGAGCACCATGTGGATGCCGACGAGCATGATCGGCAGCCCGAGCCGCGACTGCACGATGCCGACCACGACCTGCACGAGGATCACGCCGAGCAGGGCGAGCGACCAGCGCAGGTGCAGCCGGGGCCCGCGCCGCCAGGCGACGGCGACGACGGCGATCGTCAGGGCGAGGAGCACGTAGCCGGGCCACGCGTGCACGTGCTGCATCACCGCGGGGTCGAGGCCGTTCCTGGCCGCGCCGCCGTCGCCCGCGTGGGGTCCGGAGCCGGTCGTGAGCACGCCCACCACGATGACCACGACGAGCGCGAACGTCATGAGGTGTACGAGCGCCGATTGCCAGCGCGGCGCGACGCGGGGCCCCGACGGACCGACGACGACCTTCCAGACCAGCACCGCCGAGAGCGCGACGAGGATGACCGAGAGGAAGAAGTGCACCCCGACCGTGTCGGGCCGCAGCTCCATCCACACGACGACGGCGCCGATGAGCGCCTGCGCGATGCTGAGCCCGAGCACGAGTCCGGCGAGCCATGCGATGGAGCGATCGACCCGGCGGCGGATCGCCATCACGAGCATGATGACGGCGATCGCCACGACGACCGCGCCCCAGACCCGGTTCGTGAACTCGATGACCCCGTGGATGCCCTGCTCGGGCACGGGGACGAACGACTCCGGTTCGCAGTTGGGCCAGGTCGTGCATCCGAGCCCCGAGCCCGTCAGGCGCACGGCGCCGCCTGTGCCGACGATGACGATCTGCGAGACCAGGGTGGCCCAGGCCGCGGCCATCAGGCCGCGTGAGCGCTCCAGCACAGTGCACCTCTCATGCCGTTCGCGGTAGGATCGTGGGGAGCCCATCGGCTCCGAACCCCTGCGCCGGTCTTCGGCGAGGCGTGTGCGACGGCCCTTCAAGTATGGCCGACCGCGGCGGTTCGCGAGTCGCGCGGAATGCCGAGGAGCACCGCTGGGTTGCAATCCGTGGATGGAAGGGGGAGCGATGTCCGATGTCCTGATCGACCGGCCCGAGCTCGAGAGCCTGGGTCAGTACGAGTTCGGCTGGCACGACTCCGACGAGGCTGGAGCCACGGCGAAGCGTGGTCTGAACGAGCAAGTCGTGCGCGAGATCTCCGCGCTCAAGAACGAGTCCGAGTGGATGCTCGAGCGCCGGCTCAAGGGGCTGCAGCTGTTCGAGCGGAAGCCCATGCCGACGTGGGGTGCCGACATCTCCGGCATCGACTTCGACAACATCAAGTACTTCGTGCGCTCGACCGAGCGCCAGGCGCAGACGTGGGAGGACCTCCCCGAGGAGATCCGCAACACGTACGACCGGCTCGGCATCCCCGAGGCGGAGCGCGCGCGGCTCGTCGCCGGCGTCGCGGCGCAGTACGAGTCGGAGGTCGTCTACCACCAGATCCAGGAGGACCTGGAGCGGCAGGGCGTCATCTTCATGGACACCGACACGGCGCTCAAGGAGCACCCGGAGTTCTTCGAGGAGTACTTCGGCACCGTGATCCCGACGGGCGACAACAAGTTCGCCGCGCTCAACACGGCGGTGTGGTCGGGCGGCTCGTTCGTCTACGTCCCGAAGGGCGTGCACGTCGAGATCCCGCTGCAGGCCTACTTCCGCATCAACACGGAGAACATGGGCCAGTTCGAGCGGACGCTCATCATCGCGGACGAGGGCTCGTACGTGCACTACATCGAGGGCTGCACGGCGCCGATCTACTCGAGCGACTCGCTGCACTCCGCGGTCGTCGAGATCATCGTGAAGAAGAACGCCCGCGTTCGCTACACGACGATCCAGAACTGGTCGAACAACGTCTACAACCTCGTGACGAAGCGCGCCATCGCCGAGGAGGGCGCGACGATGGAGTGGATCGACGGCAACATCGGCTCCAAGGTGACGATGAAGTACCCCTCGATCTACCTCGTGGGCGAGCGCGCGAAGGGCGAGACGCTCTCGGTCGCGTTCGCCGGCCCCGGCCAGCACCAGGACGCGGGCGCGAAGATGATCCACATGGCGCCGTACACGACGTCGTCGATCGTCTCGAAGTCGATCGCGCGGGGCGGCGGCCGCTCCGGCTACCGCGGCGAGGTGCGGGTCGACGCGAACGCGCACCACTCCGCGAACAGCGTCGTGTGCGACGCCCTGCTCGTCGACACGATCTCGCGCTCCGACACCTACCCGGCCATCGACATCCGCGTCGACGATGTCGTGCTCGGCCACGAGGCGACGGTGTCGAAGGTGAGCGAGGAGCAGCTGTTCTACCTGATGTCGCGCGGCCTCGAGGAGACCGAGGCGATGGCGATGATCGTGCGCGGCTTCATCGAGCCCATCTCGCGCGAGCTGCCGATGGAGTACGCGCTCGAGCTCAACAAGCTCATCGAGATGAGCATGGAAGGATCCGTCGGCTGACATGACCGCGACTGAGACCACCCCCGCACACCTCGCGACGGAGGACCGCTTCGTCCCGATCCAGACCCGCTCCGAGCGGCCGACGTCGTTCGACCCGGCCGACTTCGGCACGCCGACCGGCCGCGAGGTCAACTGGCGCCTCTCCGACCTGAAGCGGCTCGCGCCGCTCCTCGTCGACGAGGAGACCGAGACGGGCGCCGAGCCCGCGATCGAGTACGGCCTCGCCGAGCTCGAGGCGGCCGGCCTGCTCGTCGAGTCGACGGGCCACGACGCCGCCCCGCGCGGCGAGGTGTTCCGCCCCGAGGACGTCGTGAGCGCGATCGCGTGGAAGCGCTGCGAGAACGCCCTGCACATCCGCCTCCCGGAGGGCCAGGTGCAGGAGCAGCCGGTCATCGCGCGCCTCCACGGCACCGGCGCCGAGCGCCGCGCGAACGCGCACATCGTCGTCGAGGCGATGCCCGGCTCGGTCGGCACGATCGTGCTGCACCACTCCGGCTCGGCGCGCTACGCGCAGAACCTCGAGATCATCGTGCGCGAGGGCGCCAGGCTCACCCTCGTCTCGGTGCAGGACTGGCAGGACGACGCGGTGCACGCCTCGGCCCACCAGGCGGTCGTCGGCGACGGCGCGTACCTCAAGCACATGGTCGTCTCCTTCGGCGGCGGCGTCGTGCGGGTCAACCCGTCGATGCGCCTCGCGGGCCACCGCGCCGAGGGCGAGATGTTCGGCCTGTCGTTCTCCGACAGCGGCCAGCACATCGAGAGCCAGGTCTTCATGTTCCACGAGGGCGTCGAGACCCGCGGCGACGTGCTCTACAAGGGAGCGCTGCAGGGCGAGGGCGCGCGGTCCGTGTGGATCGGCGACGTGCTCATCGGGCAGGACGCGACCGGCACCGACAGCTACGAGAAGAACCAGAACCTCGTGCTGACCGACGGCGCGCGCGCCGACAGCATCCCGAACCTCGAGATCAAGACCGGCGACATCG
Organism: Agrococcus lahaulensis DSM 17612; assembly: GCF_000425105.1. Taxonomy (GTDB): domain Bacteria; phylum Actinomycetota; class Actinomycetes; order Actinomycetales; family Microbacteriaceae; genus Agrococcus; species Agrococcus lahaulensis. The sequence continues at coordinate 61,704 of NZ_KE384305.1, read as the reverse complement.
CCGGCGCCGGCCACGCCTCGGCGACCGGCCGCTTCGACGACGAGCAGCTCTTCTACCTGCAGTCGCGCGGCATCGAGGAGGAGGAGGCGCGCCGCCTCGTCGTGATCGGCTTCCTCATGGAGATCGTGCAGAAGATCGGCGTGCCCGAGATCGAGGAGCGGCTCGCCGAGGCGATCGAGGAGGAGCTGCGCCGCGGCGCCGGCCTCGCTCCCGCCTCGAAGGCGGGGGCATGACCGCCCAGCGGGCATGCGGCGTCGGCGACGTCGCCGTGAGCTCGGCGGTGCGCGTCGAGCTCGACGGCGTCGCGATCGCGATCGTGAAGGACTCGGCCGGCGAGATCCACGCCGTCGGCGACACCTGCACGCACGGCGAGATCTCGCTCTCGGAGGGCTTCGTCGAGGACGACGCCATCGAGTGCTGGGCGCACGGCTCGCAGTTCGAGCTGCGCACCGGCAAGCCGAAGAACCTGCCCGCCTACGAGCCGGTGCCGGTCTTCCCCGTGACCATCGACGGCGACGACGTGCTCGTCGACGTCCAGAATCCCGTGAAGCTGTAGCGCGGCGGCAGCCGCGAAGGAAGGAAGCGCGATGAGCGTCCTGGACATCAAGGACCTGCGTGTCTCGATCGAGACCGAGCAGGGCAGCAAGGAGATCCTCCGCGGAGTCGATCTCACCATCAACTCCGACGAGATCCACGCGATCATGGGGCCGAACGGCTCCGGCAAGTCGACCCTCGCGTACACGCTCGCGGGCCACCCCCGCTACACCGTCGACGGCGGCTCCATCACGCTCGACGGCGAGGACGTGCTCGAGATGAGCGTCGACGAGCGCGCTCGCGCCGGCCTGTTCCTCGCGATGCAGTACCCGGTCGAGATCCCCGGCGTGACCGTCTCGAACTTCCTCCGCACCGCGAAGACCGCCATCTCCGGCGAGGCCCCGCGCGTGCGCGAGTGGATCGGCGACGTGCGCGGCGCGATGGAGAAGCTGCGCATGGACCCGTCGTTCGGCGAGCGCAACGTCAACGAGGGCTTCTCGGGCGGCGAGAAGAAGCGCCACGAGATCCTCCAGATGGAGCTCCTCCGCCCGCGCTTCGCCGTCCTCGACGAGACCGACTCGGGCCTCGACGTCGACGCGCTGCGCATCGTCTCCGAGGGCGTCAACCGCATCAAGGGGGAGACGGGCCTCGGTGTGCTCCTCATCACGCACTACACGCGCATCCTCCGCTACATCCAGCCCGACCACGTGCACGTGTTCGTGAACGGACGGATCGCCGAGCAGGGCGGCCGCGAGCTCGCCGACCGGCTCGAGGAGGAGGGCTACGACCGCTACCTCAAGGCAGGCGTCTGATGGCACTCGTCGAGATCGATGCGGCGAAGTTCGACGCGGTCACCGACGCGCTCAAGGACGTCGTCGACCCGGAGCTCGACGTCAACATCGTCGACCTGGGCCTCGTCTACGACCTCGCGTGGGATGACGAGCAGGACGCGCTCGTCATCTCGATGACGCTCACGTCGGCGGGGTGCCCGCTCACCGACGTCATCGAGTCGGAGATCGCCGAGAAGCTCGACGGCATCGTCGAGCAGTTCCGCATCAACTGGGTGTGGATGCCGCCGTGGGGCCCGGAGCGCATCACGGAGGACGGCCGCGAGATGATGAGGGCGCTAGGTTTTACGATCTAGCTTCCGCCGAGGTCGGCTCGGAGCCGAGGCAGCAGGACCCGGACGGTCCAGTGGACCGTCCGGCCTAGCGCCGTCGCAAGCGGGAGCGAGCGAGCTCGGCTTCACTGCGCACGAAGGGGACGACCACGACGGTCGTCCCCTTCGTCGCGGTCTGAGGCGGCGGAGCGGTCTTCAACCGGATAGCCGGTAGGGCGAGCCGATATGTGTCGCGCCCCAGCAGCTCTCCGGTTGAAGATCCCACCGGAGAGGCGATCAGCCGGCAGCGGTCACGCGGCGTCGCGCCGCACGCGCGGCGCCCACGCCCGCTCCGGCTCGGCCGGCTCGAGCATCGACCAGACCGTCGGCGCGAGCTGCGGGTAGTCGTCGACGATGCGCCGGAGCACTCGGTCGCTCACCTCGTGATCGGGGCGCACGGCATGCGGCGGGAGGATCCGCTCAGACCGCAGGAGCAGCACGACGAGCTCGTCGACGCTCGGCAGCTGCGACATGAACTCCCACGGGTCCTCACCGGATCGCAAGCGCTCCTCGACGAGTACCGAGCGCTCGTCCGCAGCCTCGGCGCGCAGCACCTCGAGGCTCGCCCGCCTGCCGGGCGAGGGGTCGGCGGTGGCCTCCCGGGTCACCGATCCCGCCCGTGGCGCGGCTTGCGCGGCGGCCGCTCGTCGCGCTCCCGGCGGGGCGCCCGATCGTCGCGGTCGCGGCGCGGACCGCGCTCGTCGCGCTCGCGACGGCCGGTGTCGACACGGATGTCGATCGGCACGCCGAGGATGCGCGTCTGCGAGAGCCGCTCGAGCTGACCGGGGGAGAGCTCCGGCAGCTCGACGAGCGTGAAGTCGTAGCGGATCGTGATGCGCCCGAAGTCGTCGCGACCGAGGCCGCCCTCGTTCGCGAGCGCGCCGACGATCTGCCGCGGCTCCACGCCGCGCTTGCTCCCGACGGCGAGCCGGTAGGTCGTCGCGTCCGACGGGCCGCGGCGCGAGCCGCGCTCGGGACGGTCGCCGCCCGCGTCGCGATCGCGGTCGCGGGCGCGCTCCTTGGGCGCCTGGAGCGCGCGGTCCGCCTCCGCGTCGAGCAGCAGCGGCGTGTCGCCCTGCGCGACGACGGCGAGCGCGGCGGCGACGTCCTCCTGCTGCGCGTCGTGGTGCGCGACGTAGTGCGCGATGATTTCCCGGAAGCGCTCGATGCGCTCCGTCTCGCCGAGGGCGGCAGTGATGGCGTCGTCGAAGCGCGCGAGGCGCGTCGCGTTCACCTCGCCCGCGCTCGGCATCGGCATGATCTCGACCGTGCCGCGCGTCGCCTTCTCGATCGCGCTCAGCATCCGCCGCTCGCGCGGCGTGACGAAGCTGATCGCGTCGCCCGTGCGGCCCGCGCGGCCGGTGCGGCCGATCCGGTGCACGTACGACTCGGTGTCGATCGGCAGGTCGTAGTTGATGACGTGGCTGATGCGCTCCACGTCGAGGCCGCGCGCGGCGACGTCCGTCGCGACGAGCACGTCGAGGTCCCCCGAGCGGAGCTGCTCGATCGTCTTCTCGCGCTGCGGCTGGGCGACGTCGCCCGAGATGGCGGTCGCCGCGTAGCCGCGCGCGCGCAGGCGCTCCGCGACCGTCTCGGTCTCGTTGCGCGTGCGCGTGAAGACGATCGCCGCCTCGAACGGCTCGACCTCGAGCACGCGCGTGAGCGCCTCGAGCTTCTGCTGGTACGAGACCATGAGCGCTCGCTGGGTGATGCTCGGGGCCGTCGTCGTGCTCGCGCGCACCGTGACCTCGGCGGGCTCGCGCAGGTGCTGCTGCGAGATGGCCCGGATCTGTCGCGGCATCGTGGCCGAGAAGAGGGCCACCTGCTTCTCCGCGGGCGTCTGCTGAAGGATCTCGTCCACGTCCTCGGCGAAGCCCATCCGGAGCATCTCGTCGGCCTCGTCGAGCACGACGTGGGTGAGGCTCGAGAGGTCGAGCGTGCCCTTCGCGAGGTGGTCCATGATGCGGCCCGGTGTGCCGACGACCACGTGCACGCCGCGGCGGAGCGCAGAGAGCTGCACGCCGTAGCCCTGGCCGCCGTAGATCGGCAGCACGTGCACGCCGCCGAGATGCGCCGCGTAGCGCTCGAACGCCTCGCACACCTGCACAGCGAGCTCGCGCGTCGGGGTGAGCACGAGCGCCTGCGGCTCGCGCCGGGCGACGTCGATCGCCGAGAGCACCGGCAGCGCGAAGGCGGCCGTCTTGCCCGTGCCCGTCTGGGCGAGGCCGATGATGTCGCGGCCCTGGAGCAGGAGCGGGATCGTCTCGGCCTGGATCGCGGAGGGCGTCTCGTAGCCGACGTCGTCGAGCGCGCGCAGGATCTCGGGCGGCAGGCCCAGTGCGGCGAAGGTCGCGCGATCGCCCTCGTCGGCGGCGGGTGCGGTCTGCGTGTCGGTCATGCCTCCAACGCTACGCGCTGCGCGAGCCTCGCGCGGACCTACGCTGGAGGGATGGACCTCGACTGGCTCGCCGCGATCTACGGCGCGACGATCCCCGTGGGCGGAGGGCAGGAGCTGCTGCTGCGCGAGGTCGTGGGCAACGCCTTCGGACTCGCGAGCGCGGTGGGCGGCATGCTGCGGCGCGTCTGGGCGTGGCCCGTGGGCATCGTCGGCAACGTGCTGCTGCTCACGGTCTTCCTCGGCGCGATCCTCGACCCGGCCCACACCCTGCCCACGCTGCTCGGCCAAGCCGGCCGGCAGGTGATGTTCATCGCGGTCGCGGTCTACGGCTGGGTGCGCTGGCGGCAGGCGCGCGCCGCCGACGGGCAGATCGTGCCGCGCTGGGCCACGTGGCGGGAGCGCACTGGACTCGGCGTCGTGCTCGTGGTCGGTACGGTCGCCCTCACGCCGCTCTTCGCGGCGCTCGGATCCTACGAGCCCGTGTGGGCCGACGCCTGGACCTTCGTCGGCTCGCTGCTCGCGACCTACGGGATGGCGCGCGGCTGGACGGAGTTCTGGCTCATCTGGGTGCTCGTCGACCTCGTCGGCGTGCCGCTGCTGCTGTCTGCCGGCTACTGGGCGACGGCGGCGATGTACGCCTTCTACGGCGGGTTCACGGTGTGGGGGTTCGTCGTCTGGGCGCGGGCGCGCCGGAAGCCCTCGGTCGAGGTGCTGCTGCCGGATCCGCGGGTCGAGCGCGCCGACCGCTGACGCTGCGGCGTCGAGCCCGGGCGGTCGTCGTCAGTCGATCGAGCGGTCGATGCGGCGCGCGCCGGCCCACGCGGCGGGCATGATCGCCGCCGCGAGCGCCCACTTCACGATGCCGCCGACGATGAACGGCACGAAGCCGAGCTGCAGCGCGCCCGCGATCCCGACGGGCGTGCCCATCGCCGCGAGCACGGCCGCCATGTAGGGGATGCCGAAGGCGAACGGGATGAGGCTCGCGAGGCCGAAGAGCGCGATCGCGAGCAGCGGGCGACGGTCCCAGCGCCGCTCCGCGAGCCAGCCGACGACCGCAGCGGTCGCGATGAAGCCGATGATGAAGCCGAAGCTCGGCTTGCCGACCGCGAGCAGGCCGCCCGTGAAGCCGGCGAAGATCGGCGCACCGGCGACGCCGAGCGCGAGGTAGCCGACCATCGCGGCGACGCCGCGGCGGAAGCCGAGCGACGCGGCGACGAGCATGACCCCGAGCGTCTGCCCCGTGACGGGCACGGGCCACATCGGGATCTCGGCCTGCGCGAGCGCCGCGACGACGGTGATGCCGGCGGCGACGAGCAGGACGTCCTTGATGAGCGAGCGGTGACCGACGAGCGCGTCGGCGAGAACGGTGCGGCGGGGGAGCGGGAGCGCGACAGAGGTCATGGAGCCACTGTAGGGCCGCGGCTCGTAGGATCCCGGCATGAGCGATCTCGCCGGCAAGGCCACCGCCCTCCTCACCATGCACGACGACTTCGTCGTGCTGCCGACCGCGTGGGACGCGTGGTCGGCGCGCACGCTCGTCGCCGCCGGCTTCGAGGCGCTCACGATCGGCAGCCACCCACTCGCCGAGTCGCGCGGGCAGGGCGACAACGAGGGCATGAGCCTCGACGACGCGCTCGAGGGCATCGAGCGCATCACCGCATCCGTCGACGTGCCCGTGAGCGCCGACATGGAGTCGGGCTACGGCGCGCCGCCCGCCGAGCTCATCGAGCGGCTGCTCGAGGCCGGCGCGGTCGGGCTCAACGTCGAGGACACCGTGCACGCCGAGGGCCGCATGCGCGAGCCGCAGGAGCACGCCGACTACATCGCGGGGCTCCGCGCCGCCGCGGACGCCGCGGGCGTCGACGTCGTCATCAATGCACGCACGGATGCGTTCGCTCGCCCCCACCTGCACGGTCGCGACCCGCTCGAGGAGGCGATCGCTCGCTGCGAGCTCATGGAGCAGGCCGGCGCGCGCAGCCTCTACCCGGTGGTGCCGCCGAGCAAGGCGGCCCTCGGTGCGATCCTCGAGCGCGTCTCGCTGCCCGTCAACGTCACCGCGCACCCCGTGCGCGGATCGATCTTCGGCGACCTCGCGGCGACGCGCGCGGGCGGCGCGCGCCGCGTGAGCTTCGGCCCACTGCTGCAGGCGGCGCTCACCGACCTCATCGGGGAGCTCGCCCGTCCCTGGCGCTGAGGCTGCGCGCCGGTCGCTGGTAGGCTGGTGGGCTGGTCCGCTCGACGGACCCGCCACCCCCATCCCCATCAGAGAGGCTCCCGCGCGCATGATCGCCGTGTCAGGCTTCGAGCTCTCGGTGGGCCCGCGCACCCTCATGAGCGACGTCTCGTTCCGCATCGACGCGGGCGACAAGATCGGCCTCGTCGGCCGCAACGGCGCCGGCAAGACGACCATGACGAAGGTGCTCGCGGGCGTGAGCGACGACCGCGACGGCCACACCTTCTCGGGCCGCATCGAGCGCTCGGGCGAGATCGGCTACCTGCCGCAGGACCCGCGCTCGGGTGACCCGAAGCAGACCGCGCGCCGACGCATCCTCGACGCCCGCGGCCTCGGCGAGCTCGTCGAGGGCATGCGCCTCGCGACCGAGCAGATGGGTGAGGGCGGCTCGGTCGCCGACGAGGCGATGCGCCGCTACGGCCGCCTCGAGGACCGCTTCCTCGCGCTCGGCGGCTACGCGGCCGAGGCCGAGGGCGCGGCGATCGCGTCGAACCTGCAGCTGCCCGACCGCATCCTCGACCAGCCCCTCGAGACGCTCTCCGGCGGCCAGCGACGCCGCATCGAGCTCGCGCGCATCCTCTTCTCGGGCGCCGACACGATGCTGCTCGACGAGCCGACGAACCACCTCGACGCCGACTCGGTCGTGTGGCTGCGCGAGTTCCTCAAGGGCTACTCGGGCGGGCTCATGGTCATCAGCCACGACGTCGAGCTCGTCGAGGAGACCGTCAACCGCGTCTTCTACCTCGACGCGAACCGCCAGGTCATCGACATCTACAACATGTCGTGGAAGCTCTACCTGCGGCAGCGCGAGGCCGATGCCGAGCGCCGCAAGCGCGAGCGCGCGAACGTCGAGAAGCAGGCGAGCCAGCTCGAGCTGCAGGCGGCGAAGATGGGCGCGAAGGCGACGAAGGCCGTCGCGGCCAAGCAGATGGCGCGCCGGGCCGAGCGGATGCGCTCCGGGCTCGAGGAGGAGCACGCGGTCGACCGGGTGGCGAAGCTGCGCTTCCCGAAGCCGGCACCGGTGGGGAAGACGCCCATCATGGCGCGCGACCTGTCGAAGTCGTACGGCTCGCTCGAGATCTTCACGGCCGTCGACCTCGCGGTCGACCGCGGCTCGAGGGTCGTCATCCTGGGCCTCAACGGCGCGGGCAAGACGACGCTCCTGCGGATCCTCGCGGGCGTCTCGGAGAGCGACACGGGCGAGATCGAGCGCGGCCACGGGTTGCGCGTCGGCTACTACGCGCAGGAGCACGAGACGCTCGACGTCGAGCGCTCCGTGCTGCAGAACATGCTCTCGGCGTCGCCCGACATCACCTCGACCGAGGCGCGCCGCGTGCTCGGCTCGTTCCTCTTCACGGGCGACGACGCCGACAAGCCCGCGCGCGTGCTCTCGGGCGGCGAGAAGACCCGCCTCTCGCTCGCGATGCTCGTCGTCTCGAGCGCCAACCTGCTGCTGCTCGACGAGCCGACGAACAACCTCGACCCCGCGAGCCGCGAGGAGATCCTCGGCGCGCTCAGCGCCTACGAGGGCGCCGTCATCCTGGTGAGCCACGACGAGGGCGCCGTCGAGGCGCTCGACCCCGAGCGGGTGCTCATCATGCCCGACGGCACCGAGGACCTCTGGAGCCCCGAGTACCTCGACCTCATCGGCCTGGCCTAGCCTGGCCGCAGGCGCGAGGGAGGACCCGCATGCTCGATGAGCCGGTCGGCTGGCTGTCGGCGGTCGGCGGCGCGCTCAACGCGATCGGCATCGTCGCGTTCGCGATCTCGGGCGCGCTGCTCGCGGTGCAGAAGCGCATGGACCTCGTCGGCATGGCGGGCCTCGCCGTCGTCACCGCCACCGGCGGCGGCATGCTGCGCGACCTGCTGATCGGGGCGACGCCCGTCGCCGTCCTGCAGGAGTGGTGGATGATCGGCGCCGCACTGCTCGGCGCGCTCGCCGTCTTCCTCCTGCACCGGTGGATGGACAAGCTCGACCGGCCCGTGCTCATCTTCGACGCGATCGGCCTCGGCATCTTCGTCGTGGCGGGAGCGACCAAGGCCGTGCACCACGGCGTCGACCCGGTCGGCGCGGCGTTCGTCGGCATGCTCACGGGCATCGGCGGCGGCATCCTGCGCGACGCGCTCGCCAACGACATCCCCGCGGTGTTCCGGCGCGACTCGCGGCTCTACCTGCTGCCGGCGCTGCTCGGCTCGAGCGCCGCGGCGACGGCCGAGTGGCTCGGCTGGGGGCACTGGGCGGTGCTGACCGGCATCGCGCTCGTCGTCTGCGCGCTGCGCATCGCGAGCGAGCTGCTCGACTGGCGCGTGCCGTCCCTCAAGACGCAGGCGATCCCGACGGTCCGCGACTGACCCGCATCTCCCTCGAGCCGTCAGGCGCGGTCCAGGATGTCGTCCTCGACGTCGGCGTCGGAGCGCCGCTCGCGCTTCGGCTTCGGCGGCGGGGCGTCCCCGCGCAGCTCCTCGCGCATGCCCCACGCGACGGCCGCGTAGCCGAAGAGCGCGAAGACGAACCACTGCAGCGTGTAGGAGAGGTGCGGGCCCTCGTCGAGCACAGGGCGCGTGGCGATCGCGACGTCGGTCGGCGCATCGCCGTCCTCGCTCACGAGCAGCCCGTAGGCGCCGACGTAGGCCTCCCCGTCGATGCCCTCCGCGATCGCGGGGAGGTTGACGGATGCGATCTGCCCCTCGGGTGCGCCGCGCCCGGGGATGTCGCCCTCGTTCGGGCGCAGCCGCGCGACGACGGTCGTCGGCCCAGCTGGGGTCGCGGGCTCGGTGACGGGCCGCTCGGCGCCCGAGGCCTGGTCGATCCAGCCGCGGTCGACGACGAAGACGGTGCCATCGGTCGTGCGGAACGGCGCGATGACGTCGAAGCCGACCTCGCCGCCGCGCCAGCGGCCGCGCAGCAGCAGCTGCTCGTCGAGCAGGTACTCGCCCTCGAGCACGACAGGCGTCCACTGCTTGGCTGGGTCGAACGCCGCTGGATCGGCGATGGCCTCGGCCACCGCGACGGGCGAGCGGTCGTAGTTCGACTCGAGCCGCTCGATCGCGGCGAGCGCCTCCTCGCGGCGGTTCCACTGCCAGACGCCGAAGAGGCAGCACGCGACCGCGAAGATCGTCGCCAGCGCGACGTAGCCGAGCCAGCGGGGCTGGCGGAGGAGGGTGAGCATCAGGCGACTCGCTCGACCGTCTCGCCGAACGCGGTCTCGACGACGGGGAAGCCGCGCGAGCGCAGCCACGCGGCGAGGCTCTCGCGGTGCTCGGCGCACGCCGCCCACGTCTTCACGCGGTCGGCGTCGTGGATGCGCGGGTTGCGCCAGTGCAGGGCGTGCGAGGCCGCGGCCGAGCACCCGGCCGCGGAGCACACGGCGGTCGGGTCCGGCGTGCCGGCGCCGCCGTCGAGCATGCCGAGCAGGCTCATCGGCCGGCTCCCTCGGCAGGTCCGTCGCGGTCGGCAGGAGCCGAGCCAGCGAGCGGATCCGGAGCAGCGGGGCCGCGCCACATGCGCTCGTCGTCGGCGTAGCCGCTCGCGCCGGACGGCCCGGCGGGCAGCGCGTTGGGGGCCTCTCGCACCTCGACGGGCGCGTGCGTCGAGACGTTGGCGACCACGACCGCGAAGTAGGGGATGAGCACGGCGACGAGCGCCGGCGCGAGCTTCCACCAGCCGGGCACGACGAAGAAGATGCCGAGGCAGCCGACGCGCACCAGCATCATGTACAGGTACATGCGGAAGCGCCTCTCACGATCCTCGTCTGGGGAGATCGGGAGGTCGGTGATCGACGCGGACCGTGCTCGCATGGCCTCACCACTCTACGCGCGCGCCCTTTGCGCCAGCCCTGTCTTTCGGGCCGCCCCGCCTCCTCGGATCGCCCGGTCTTCTAGGCTGGCTCGCATGACCCCTCGCACCGTGCTCGTCACCGGCGGCAACCGCGGCATCGGCCGCGCGATCGCCCAGTCCTTCCTCGACGTCGGTCACCGCGTCGCGATCACCTCGCGCGACGGCTCGGGCCCTGAGGGCGCGCTCGCGGTCGCGGCGGACGTGACGGATGCGGCCTCGATCGACGCAGCCTTCACGCGCATCGAGCAGGAGCTCGGCCCGGTCGAGGTCGTCGTCGCGAACGCGGGCATCACGCGCGACACGCTGCTCATGCGCATGAGCGAGGAGGACTTCGCGGCGGTCGTCGACACGAACCTCGGCGGCGCGTTCCGCGTCGCGCAGCGCGCCTCGAAGGGCATGCTGCGGGCCAAGTGGGGCCGCGTCATCCTCATCTCGAGCGTCGTCGGCCTCTACGGCGGGCCCGGTCAGGTCAACTACGCCGCCTCGAAGGCGGGCCTGGTCGGCATCGCCCGCTCGATCACGCGCGAGCTCGGCGCCCGCGGCATCACGGCGAACGTCGTGGCGCCCGGCTTCATCGCGACCGACATGACGGCGGAGCTCGACGAGAAGACGCAGGCCGAGTACAAGGCGGCGATTCCCGCGGCGCGCTACGGCAGCGCCGAGGAGGTCGCCGGGGTCGTGCGCTGGCTCGCGGGCGACGAGGCCGCCTACATCTCCGGTGCCGTCATCCCCGTCGACGGCGGCCTCGGCATGGGCCACTAGCCGACGTCCGGCGGCCGCGGCGCTCAGGCGCGGCGCTGGTAGACGCCCGTGCGCAGCTCGGCGATCCAGTGCTCGAGGAACGGGATGCCGGCGGCGCGCGCGACGGCGATCTCGGCCTCGATGTCATAGGGCACTCGCACGAACTGCACCGAGAGAGCGCCGGCGTCGCCCGCCTCGAGCAGCGCGTACGCCGCGGTCGGGTCGCCGTCGAGCTCGTTGCCGGCGCTGCCGACGTTCAGCAGCCACCGGCCGCGGCGGATGTCGAGCCACTGGTCGTGCAGGTCGCCGTACGCGACGACGTCGGCGCGCGGCACGGCACCCGTCGCATCCGTCGCCTCGAACATGGCGTCGTACGTCGCGTCGTCGGCGTCCGAGCGCACGCGGTGGTGGACGGAGTCGGCGGATGCGTGGAAGAGGCGCACGAGGCGGGAGCCCAGCAGCGCGTCGTGATGGAACGGCAGCGCGGCGAGCCACGCGAGGGCGTCGGCGCCGAGCTCGTCGCGGTACCACGCGGGCGCCGTCCACGGCGAGCGCTCCGGGGTCGCGACCGCCTCGTCCCAGTTGCCGCGCACGACGACATCGCAGGCCTCGCGCGCGAGCTCGACGACCGCCCGGCCCCGCGGCCCCTTGCCGACGAGGTCGCCGCCGCACCACACCGCATCCGCCCCGCGCCGCCGCGCGTCGGCGAGCACGGCCTCGAACGCCGTCAGGTTGCCGTGCATGTCGGAGACGATCGCGACGCGCTCGGCGGGAGGGGCCACGGGCGCCTCAGCCCGGCAGGATCGGGATGAGCTCGCGGAAGTCGGGCACGTCGATCGCGTTGGTCGCCACCTCGCGCACGAGCGGCTTCGCGCAGAAGGCGACCGAGATGCCCGCCGCCTCCATCATGAGGACGTCGTTCGCGCCGTCGCCGACCGCCATGACGCGCTCGCGCGGCACGCCGAGGTTCAGCCGCAGCGACTCGAGCGTGTCGCGCTTGGCCGCGCCGTCGATGACGGGGCCGATCGAGCGGCCGGTGAGCCGCCCATCCGCGACCTCGAGCCGGTTCGCGCGCGCGTGGTCGATGCCGAGCTCGGCCGCGAGCGGGTCGAGCACCTCGTGGAAGCCGCCCGAGACCGCCGCGATGCGGCCGCCGCGCGCATGCACCTCGGCGATGAGCTCCGGGACGCCGTCGGTGACCGTCACCTGCTCGCGGGCCGCGTCGAGCACCGAGACCGGCAGCCCCTCGAGCATGAGCAGGCGCTCGGCGAGCGAGGCGGCGAAGTCGAGCTCGCCGCGCATCGCGCGCTCGGTGACGGCCGCGACGTGCCGCTCGGCGTCAGGCCCGACCGCGCGCGCGAGCAGCTCGATGACCTCGTCGCGGATGAGCGTCGAGTCGACGTCGGTGACGACGAGCAGCGGTGCCGCCGTCACAGGATCGTCGAGCCCTTCGGCACCGTGACGATGCCGGAGGCGGAGATGGAGAAGCCGCGCGCGAGGTCGGCCTCGTGGTCGACGCCGATCTGCACGCCGGGGCCGATCTCGACCCCCTTGTCGATGATCGCCCGCCGCACGACGGCGCCCGCGCCCACGTGCACCTGGTCGAACAGGATCGCGTCCGACACGGTCGCGCCCGCGTCGATCGTGCACCACGGCGAGACGACGCTGCGCACGACGCTCGCCCCCTGCACGACCGAGCCCGCACCCACGATCGCCTCGTTGACGTCGGCGGCGCGACCCCACGCATCCCTCGTGAACTTCGCCGGCGGCGCGTTGACCGTCTGCGTGTAGATCGGCCACTCGCGGTTGTAGAGGTTGAAGATCGGCAGCGCCGAGATGAGGTCCATGTGCGCGTCGAAGAACGACTCGATCGTGCCGACGTCGCGCCAGTAGTACTTGTCGCGCTCGGTCGCGCCCGGCACGGTGTTGTTCTTGAGGTCGTACATCGCGGCCTCGCCGCGCTCGACGAACCACGGGATGATGTCGCCGCCCATGTCGTGGTTCGAGTCCTCGAGCCGGTTGTCGGCGATCACCGCCTCGACGAGCGCGTCGGCGTCGAAGACGTAGTTGCCCATGGAGGCGAGCACCTCGCCGGGGGCGACGGCGAAGGCGGATGCGTCGGCGGGCTTCTCGTGGAAGGCGCGGATGTAGCCCGCCTTCTCGTCGTCCTCCTCGATGACGCCGAACTGGTGCGCGAGCTCGAGCGGCTGCCGGATGCCCGCGACGGTCGCGCGCGCTCCCGAGGCGATGTGCGCGTCGATCATGTCGCGGAAGTCCATCCGGTAGACGTGGTCGGCGCCCACGACGACGACGATGTCGGGCTTCTCGTCGGCGATGAGGTTGAGCGACTGGAAGATCGCATCGGCGCTGCCCGCGAACCAGTGCTTGCCGGTGCGCTGCTGCGCCGGCACCGAGGTGACGTAGGAGTTGAGCATCGACGACATGCGCCACACCTGCGAGATGTGGCGGTCGAGCGAGTGCGACTTGTACTGCGTCAGCACGACGATCTGCCGCAGGCTCGAGTTGATGAGGTTCGAGATCGCGAAGTCGATGAGGCGATAGGCGCCGCCGAACGGCACCGCCGGCTTCGCCCGGTCGGCGGTGAGGGGCATGAGCCGCTTGCCCTCGCCGCCGGCGAGCACGATCCCGAAGACCTTCTTGTCCATGGGCTCACCCTACGGTTCTTGTCTGCACGCTGACCAGGAGCCGGATGATCGTCGAGAGCCGCTGGCGTACTGTGAGGGCATGCGCGTCGACCTGCTCACGAAGGAGTATCCGCCGGAGATCTACGGGGGAGCGGGGGTGCACGTCACCGAGCTCGTCAAGGCGCTCCGCGACTCGATCGACGTGCGGGTGCGGTGCTTCGGGGCCCCGCGCGACGAGGAGGGCGTGACCGCCTACGACGTGCCCGCGGAGCTCGCCGACGCGAACGGCGCGCTGCAGACGCTCGCGGTCGACCTGCAGATCGCCGACGCCGTCGCCGACGCCGACCTCGTGCACTCGCACACGTGGTACGCGAACGAGGCGGGCCGGCTCGCCCAGGAGCTGCACGGCATCCCGCACATCGTCACCGCGCACTCGCTCGAGCCGCTGCGCCCGTGGAAGGCCGAGCAGCTCGGCGGCGGCTACCGCATCTCGAGCGACATCGAGCGGCGCGCCTACGAGGCCGCCGACCGCGTGATCGCGGTCTCCGACGGCATGCGCGCCGACATCCTGCGCTCCTACCCGGCCCTCGATCCCGAGCGGGTCGTCACGATCCACAACGGCATCGACCTCGAGGCGTGGGCGCCGCTGCCCGACGCGGATCGCGCGCGCGAGCTCGGCATGGACCCCGACCGCCCCGCGGTCGTCTTCGTCGGCCGCATCACGCGGCAGAAGGGCCTGCCGCACCTGCTGCGCGCGGCCCGCTCGCTGCCCGATTACGTGCAGCTCGTGCTCGTCGCCGGGGCGCCCGACACGCCGGAGATCCTCGCGGAGGTCAAGGGCCTCGTCGAGGAGCTCCGGTCGGCGCGCGGCGGCGTCGTCTGGATCGACGACGTGCTCGCCAGGGACGACGTGCGGGTGCTGCTGAGCCACGCGACGACGTTCGTGTGCCCGAGCGTCTACGAGCCGCTCGGCATCGTGAATCTCGAGGCGATGGCGTGCGGCGCGCCCGTCGTCGGGAGCGCGACCGGCGGCATCCCCGAGGTCATCGTCGACGGTGAGACGGGCTACCTCGTGCCGATCGACCAGGTGCAGGACGGCACCGGCACGCCGACCGACCCCGACCGCTTCGTCGCCGACCTCGCGGACGCGCTCTCGCGCATGGTCGCGGATCCCGCGGCCGCGAAGCGCATGGGGGAGGCCGGCCGGGCTCGCGCCGCCGAGCACTTCGACTGGCACCGCATCGCGGCCGAGACGCGCGAGGTCTACGAGCGCGTCATCGCCGAGCGCGCCGGTCGATAGGCTCGAAGCCATGGCGAACGTGCTCGAGCTCCGCGATGTCTCCTTCGTCCGGAACGGCAACCGGATCCTCGACCGCATCTCCTGGAGCGTCGACGAGGCCGACCGCTGGGTCATCCTCGGCCCGAACGGCGCCGGCAAGTCGACGATCCTGCAGCTGGCGGCCGCCGCGACGCACCCCACCTCCGGCGAGGTGCACGTGCTCGGCGAGCGCATCGGCAAGGTCGACGTCTTCGAGCTCCGCACCCGGATCGGCCTCGCGGCCACGGGGCTCGCGCGCCGCATCCCCGCTTCCGAGCGCGTCGGCGACGTCGTGCTCACCGCCGCCTACGCCGTGACCGGCCGGTGGCGCGAGCAGTACGAGTCGCTCGACCTCGAGCGCGCCGCCGAGGTCATGGACGCGTGGGACCTCAGCGCCCTCGCGACCCGACCGTTCGGCACGCTCTCCGACGGGGAGCGCAAGCGCGTGCAGATCGCGCGGGCCGTGATGACCGACCCCGAGCTCATGCTGCTCGACGAGCCGGCCGGCAGCCTCGACCTCGGCGCGCGCGAGTCGCTCCTCGCTTCGCTCGAGGAGTACGCCTCGAGCCCGCTCGCGCCGGCGATCGTCATGGTCACGCACCACGTCGAGGAGATCCCGCCGGGCTTCACGCACGCGATGCTGCTGCGCGAGGGCGGCATCGTCGCGGCGGGGCCGCTCGACGACGTGCTGACGGATGCGCGCCTCACCGAGACCTTCGGCATCCCGCTCGCGGTCGCGCACGAGGGCGGCCGCTGGTCGGCGCGCGCGAAGCGCTGAGCCACCCGAGAGCCGATCCCACCTGATACACTCGTCTGTCGGCCCGCACGCCGACCGAAGACTTCCGCGCCCGAGCGACCAAGGAAACCCATGAAGACCGAGATCCACCCCGACTACCGCCCGATCGTGTTCCGCGACCTCGCCTCGGGCGAGACGTTCCTCACGCGCTCGACGATCACGAGCGACAAGACGATCGAGCTCGACGGCGAGACCTACCCGGTCATCGACGTCGAGATCTCGTCGGCCTCGCACCCGTTCTACACGGGCAAGCAGCGCATCATGGACTCGGCCGGCCGCGTCGAGAAGTTCAAGAACCGCTACAAGGGCTTCGGCGGCTGATCGCAGCAGCACGCACGAGAGGGCGACGGGCTTCGGCTCGTCGCCCTCCGTCGTGTCGCCGCAGCCTGCACCGCTCCGTGCTCGTCAGCGCGCAACGACGTCGGCTCAGGCGCAGACATCACGTCATCAGAGCCCGACCTCGTCCTCGTCGCAACGACCTCCATGACCACCTTTGCCCGATCGGCATGAGCTCGGCATCCGGAGGGGCACCTTCGTGCAGGAGTTCTCCGGCGGATGCCGGTAGCCCGAGTATGCCGATCAGTCGGTGCGGGAGGGCCTCAGACCAGGGCTCCCTCGCGAGAGCACGAAGCGCCGCGGCGTCCTCCTGGCTCCTGCCCAGCTCCGCGAGCACACGGTCGATCGTGGCGTCGCTCGAGCCATGCAGACCATGCCAGGAGCGAGGTTCGGCACGCAGCGCGGCCAGCTCGGGGCCAAAGAGCGTGGGATCGCCGAACGGGAGGACATGCAACCAGCGGAGATCGAGATCGGCGATCACGGAGCGCCAGCGGTGCTTCCAACCCTCGTGGTAGCCGCTCGGCGTGAAGACTTCCAGAATCGACCCATGCGCGTGAGCGGTGACGGCGACGACGGGCCGCACGTACGGCGCCCAGTTCCAAGCCGCTGGATCGTCAGTGAGCAAGACGCTCCGGCCTTCCAGCACGACGTGCGTTGCGGCGCTCGGCACGATGGCGTGGATGGGATCGGTGGGTAGCCACCGATCGACGCCCAGTGCGTTCAGCGTCGTGGGGAGCACGTAGATCGCCGTCGTCAGGGTTTGGGCCCCCGTGACGCGGTCCCTTGCGGCAGCGACGGAGCCACTGTCCGGGCCTCCGGCGAACCGACCCCACTGCACCTCGGCACCGGTTCGCTCTGCGACCGATGCTGCGAGCTCCGGGACGGCGGCGCCGGAACCGATCGCGCGCCCGTTCAACGTGGCGATGACGACCTCGACACCGGTGATCGGCGCCCAGGACGCCAACCCGGTCGTGCCGAGCTGGGCGAAGAGCTCCGCGGCCAGGTCAGGGGTGATCGGGGACCGGTCCCAGCCCTCGTCGATCCGGAACCACTCGACCGCAGTCGCTGCAGACGTCACGAGCTGGACGCTAGCAGCCGGTACCGCGCCGATGAGCGATCAGCATCCTCGCCGTTCCGTGCCAGCAGCATGGCCGTCAGGCGCGCAGCGGCCAGCCGCGGCCCGCGCTGAACGTGGGGTCGCTGCGGCGCTTGAACTCCTCGAAGCCCGCCGCCTGCTCGTCGGCCCAGCGCTCGGTGAGCTCGTGGAGCGAGATCGGGTCGATGCGCAGCTCGGGGTAGCGGGCGGTCATGACCTGCGCGAGGCGCCCCGCCGCGATCGCGTCGGCGCTCGCGTCGTGCGCGTCGACGAGCTCGATGCCGTAGACCTCGGCGGCGACCGAGAGGGTGCGCTTGCCGCGGCGGTAGCGGTCGACCTGCCGGTCGATGACCATCGGGTCGATGACGGGCCGGGCGTCGAGCGGCTCGATGCCGTACCGACGGCACTCAGCTGCGAGGAGCGAGAAGTCGTAGGCGGCGTTGAACGCGCACACCGCGAGCCCCGCGGCGAAGTGCCGGGCGAGCTCGTCGCGGATCTCCTGCACCGCGATCGGCGCCTGCGCGCCCTCGGCGCGCGCCCGCTCGGTCGTGACGCCGTGCACGGCGGTCGACGCGGCCGGGATCTCGACGCCCGGGTCGACGATCCAGTAGCGGCCCTCGATGACGGCGCCGCTCGCATCGAGCACGCCGACGAACGCGGTGACGATGCGCGACTGCGCGGGATCGATGCCCGTCGTCTCGAGGTCGAAGACGGCGAGCCGGTCGATCCAGCGATCGGGCGCCTCGGGGCTCACCTGGAGGATCGGCCTCCGCAGCTGCACGCTCGTCTCCGTCATGCGCCCACGGTAGCCCGCACCGCCCACACCCGCGGGTAGGCTCGACCGGTGCCAGTGGAACGCGCGTCCCGCCCGTCGCCCTACCGGGCGCTGCTCGACGCGCTCCCGCAGCGCGAGCGCGCGATCGACGTGGACGGCGTCCGCACCGCGCTGTTCGAGTACGGCGAGCCGGATGCGACCCCGATCCTCTTCGTGCACGGCTTCCGCGGTGACCACCACGGGCTCGAGCCGATCGCCGCGCACCTGCCCGGCATGCGGGTCATCATCCCCGACCTCCCAGGCTTCGGGGAGTCGGATGCCCTGTCCACCGCATCCATCGACGCCTACGCCGCGTGGCTCCGCGCCCTCGTCGCGAGCGAGGCGCCGGGTGCCGCCGTGCTCGGCCACTCCTTCGGCTCGATCGTCGTCGCCCACGCCGCCGCGAGCGGGCTCGACGCGAGCCGCATCGTGCTCGTCAACCCCATCGCGACGCCCGCGCTCTCGGGCCCCAATCGGCTCGGGTCGGCGCTCGCGCTCGGCTACTACCGGGTCGCGGCTGCCCTGCCCGAGCGCGCGGGCCTCACGCTGCTCGGCGCGCCGCCGATCGTGCGCGGCATGAGCGCGTTCATGGCGAAGACGCGCGACGGGGGCTTGCGCGCCTGGATCCACGGGCAGCACGACGCCTACTTCTCGAGCTACGCCTCGCGCCGGTCGGTGCTCGAGGCCTTCGACGCATCCATCCGCCACACGGTCAGCGAGGTCGCCGCCCGCATCGCGCAGCCGGTGCAGCTCATCGCCGCCGACCGCGACGACATCACGCCGCTGCGCGAGCAGCACCGGCTGCGGGCGCGCTTCCCGGACGCGCGCCTCGCGGTGCTCCGCGGCACCGGCCACCTCGTGCACTACGAGCGGCCGCGCGAGGCCGCCGCGGTCATCCGCCGCTTCCTCGCCGAGGGCGCCGCGCGCTGATGCGGATCCTGTTCGACTGCCGCTACGTGCGCCTCGAGCGGCACGACGGCATCTCGCGCTTCTCGGCCGAGCTCGTCGCCGAGCTCGCGCGCGACCACGACGTCACGATGCTCGTGAGCGATGAGCGACAGCTCGCGATGCTCCCGCGCCTGCCGCACGTGCTCGGCCCCTCGCCGACCGGCCCGCTCGAGCCCCTCGCCTCGTGGCGGCTGCGGCGCGTGCCCGCCGACGTGGCGTTCTCGCCCATGCAGACGATCGGCTCGATCGGCCGCGCGTGGCCGCTCGTGACGACCGTGCACGACCTCATCTACTACCGCCACCCGACGCCGCCGCCGAACCTGCCCGCGCCCGTGCGGCTGCTGTGGCGGCTCTACCACCGCTCGTTCGCGCCTCAGCGGATGCTGCTGAACGCCGTCGACGGCGTCGCGACCGTCTCCGAGACGACCCGCGGCCTCATCGAGCGGCACCGGCTCACGCGCCGCCCGGTCGCGGTGGTGCCGAACGCGTTCGCGCCCCTCGGCGAGCCCGTCGCGCACGCGGCGCCGCCCACGCGGCGGCTCGTCTACATGGGCTCGTTCATGCCCTACAAGGACGTCGAGACGCTCGTCGCCGCCGCCCGCCTGCTGCCCGAGCACGAGCTGCACCTCTGCAGCCGCGTCGACCCCGCGACGCGCGAGCGGCTCACCCGGCTCGCGGCAGGCGCATCCGTCGTCTTCCACGACGGCGTCACCGACGCCGAGTACGCCGAGCTGCTGCGGAGCGCGACGGCGCTCGTGCACGCGTCCCGCGACGAGGGCTTCGGCATCCCGCTGCTCGAGGCGATGAGCCTCGGCGTGCCCGCGGTCGTCGCCGACACCGCGATCTTCCGCGAGGTCGGGGGCGACGCGGCGCGCTACTTCCCGGTGGGTGACGCGGATGCGCTCGCTCGCGCCGTGCGCGCGCTCGAGGGGGAGTGGGCGGCCGTCTCGCGCGCCTCCCTGGAGCAGGCCGCGCGCTTCAGCTGGCGCGCCTCGGCGGAGCGGCTCGGCGCCTTCCTCGCGGAGGTCGCCGCCGCGTCGCCGCGGGGGCGCTCGCGCTGACCCGCGGACGCCGCGTGCCTCAGGCCGGCGCGCCGAGCGCGTCGGCGATCGCGGTGAGCGTCTCGCTCGTGCCGCCCTCGACGCGCGCCGCCGCACGGCCGTCCCACTTCGTCGGCCCGCGGTTGACGATCACGATCGGCACGCCCTCGCGGCGCGCGACCTCGAGCAGCCGCGTGCCGGAGTTCACGACGAGCGACGAGCCGGCGACGAGCACGACCTCGCCGGCCGCGACGATGTCGCGCGCCGCGGCGAAGACGTCGACGGGCACGAGCTCGCCGAAGAAGACGACGTCGGGCTTGAGGATGCCGCCGCACACGGGGCACGCGGGCACCTCGAAGCGCTGCGATGCGTCGATCTCGACGTCGCCGTCCGGCTGCAGCCGCACCTGCTCGGGCATCCGGATCCAGGGGTTCAGCCGCTCGATCTCGTCGGCGATGCGGTGCCGGTCGAACGTCGTGCCGCAGTCGAGGCACGAGACGGTGTGCAGCTGCCCGTGCACGTGCGTGACGTTCGTCGAGCCCGCGCGCTCGTGCAGGTCGTCGACGTTCTGCGTCGCGATGCCGGTCGTGAGCCCCGCGCGCTCGAGCCGCGCGAGCGCGCGGTGGCCCTCGTTGGGCTGCACCGAGGCGAAGCGCTGCCAGCCGAGGTGGCTGCCGGCCCAGTAGCGGCGTCGCGCGTCGACGCTCGCGAGGAAGGTCTCGAACAGCATGGGGTTGCGCGGCGGCGCGCCTTCGCCCCGGTAGTCGGGGATGCCGGAGTCGGTCGAGATGCCCGCGCCGGTCACCACCGCGATGCGGCGTCCGCGCAGCAGGTCGATGGCTGTGTCGAGCACGCCGTCACCCTAGCCCCGGTATCCTCGAGCCCGACGGGGGAAGGCTGGGAGCGCATGCGGATCGTGTCGATCGACTCGCTCGCCGACCCCCGGCTCGAGGACTTCGTCGGGCTCACCGACGTCGCGCTCCGGCGCCGCACCGAGCCCGAGCGCGGCCTCTACATCGCCGAGTCGCAGACGGTGCTCGAGCGCGCGCTCCGTGCGGGCCACGAGCCGCGCTCGGTGCTCGTCGCGCCGCGGTGGCTCCCCGACGTCGAGCGGCTCGTCGGCGGGCTGGACGTGCCGGTCTTCGTCGGCGACGAGGGCGTGCTCGAGCAGATCACCGGCTTCCACCTCCACCGGGGCGCGCTCGCCTCGATGCGGCGCCCCGAGCTGCCGGATGCGTCGGCGCTGCTCGCGCGCGCTCGTCGCGTCGTGGTGCTCGACGGCCTCGTGGACCACACGAACGTCGGCGCCGCGTTCCGCTCGGTCGCGGGGATCGGCGGCGACGCCGTGCTCGTCACCTCGACGTGCGCCGATCCGCTGTACCGGCGGAGCGTGCGCGTCTCGATGGGCACGGTGCTCCAGGTGCCGTGGACGCGCATCGACTTCCTCGAGGCGGCCATCCCGGTCTTCCACGACGCGGGCTTCGAGGTCGTCGCGATGGCGCTCCGCGACGACGCGGTCGACCTCGACTCGTACGCGGCGGCGCCCGCGGAGCGCGTCGCCCTCGTCTTCGGCTCGGAGGGGCCGGGCCTCTCGGCGCGCGCGATCGCCGCCGCCGACCGGGTCGTGCGCATCCCCATGCACCACGGCGTCGACTCGCTCAACGTCGCGGCCTCGGCGGCCGTCGCCATGTGGGCGCTGCGATGAGCTCGCGAGCCGCCGCGCCGGCTCGGCGCACGCATCCGCTCGTCGTGCTGCTGCGCTCGCTCCTCGCCGTCGCGCTCGTCGCGGCGGTCGCGCTCGCCGCCGCCGTGCTCGTGGCGCCGGCGCCCGCGGTCGCCGGCGAGCCGGTGGAGGCCGCTCCGGCGGAGCTGCCTGCCGCGCAGGTCGACTGGCCCGAGGCGGCGCGCGCCGCCGGCTACGGCGTCGTCGGCATCGACGGCGGAGCCGACTCGTGGGAGGCGTGGGGGAGCGAGGATGCGCACCCGATGGCGAGCGTCGCGAAGCTCGTCACCGTGCTCGTCGTGCTCGACGCGCACCCCATCGAGGCGGACTCGCGAGGCGCGGTCATCACGCTCGACGGCGACGACGTCGCCGCGCAGGCGCGGGCGCTGCGGGAGAACGCGCCCATCGCGCCCGTCTTCGACGGCATGCAGGTGACGCAGCGCGACCTCGTGGAGTGGTCGCTCGTCGACTCGGCCGGCAACGCGATCTGGTCGCTCGCGAACTGGGCGTTCGGCGACATGGACGGCTTCGAGTCAGCCGCCGCCGCCTGGGCCGATCGGCACGGGTTCGACGACACGGTGCTCGCCGATCCCGCGGGCCTCGACGCCCGCTCCGTCTCGAGCGCGCGCGACCTCACCCGCATCGCGCTCATGGCCGTCGACGACCCCGTCGTGCTCGCGAGCATGCAGCTCGAGTCCGTGCGCATCCCCGGCATCGGCATCGCTCCGAACACCAACCGCATCCTCGGCCAGCACGGCATCGACGCCGGCAAGACCGGCACGCTCAAGGTGTGGGGCAGGAACCTGCTCGTGACGGCGATCCGCGAGGTCGACGGCGACGAGCGCCGCATCGTGGGCGTCGTGATGGGCACGATCGCCGCCGACGAGACCGATGCCGCGATGATCTCGCTCCTCGAGAGCGTGTGGCCGAACTTCGCGAACCGCACGGTTGTCGAGTCGGGCACCGTCGTCGCCGAGTACCGCGCGCCGTGGGGCGCGACGACGCGCGCCGTGACGACCGGCCCGCTCGACGCGCTCGTGTTCGCCGACGACGCCCCCGGCTGGAGCGCGAGCGTCGACGCGATCGAGGCGGGCGCGGTGCCGCAGCCGGTCGGCGAGGCGAGGCTCGAGCGCGGGGACGCGACCGTGCCCGTGCGCACCGCGAGCCTGCTGGCGCCGCCGGACGCCTGGTGGCGCATCGCGAACGCCCCCACCGTGCTCGGCTGGTACTTCGACTAGTCGCGATCGCCCTCGTCGCCGCGGGGGAGCAGCACCGGCGCCGCGGTGGGCCGCTTCGGCGAGATGGAGTCGCCGGAGGACTGGCCGCGCAGCCGCCGGAGCACCCACGGCGCGAGGTGCTCGCGCGCCCAGTGGAGGTCGTCGAGCCGCATGCGCTGCCACGAGCGCAGCGGCAGCGGCTCGGGCTCCATCGGCGTCAGCGCGTGCCGCACGCCGAGCGCGTCGAGCACGATGATCGCGATCGCGTGGTGGCCGAGCGCTGAGAAGTGGAGCCGGTCGGCGGCCCACATCTGCGGCTGCTGCAACTGCCGCGCCGACCACATGTCGGCGATCACCGCGCCGTGCTTGGCCGCGACCCCGTGCAGGTTCGCGTTGTAGATGCCAACCTTGCCGCGGATCGAGCGCAGCACCGGGGTCATCGCGATGTCGGGGCCGTTGAAGAGCACGACCTCGGCGCCGGTCGCGCGGAGCCGGCCGACGACCTCGTCGAGCCGCGCCGCGAGCGCGTCGGGGTCGCCGCCCGGCCGGATGAGGTCGTTGCCGCCCGCCGAGATCGTCACGAGGTCCGGCTGGAGCGCGATCGCCGGCTCGAGCTGCTCGTCGACGATCTGCTGCAGCAGCCGCCCGCGGATCGCGAGGTTCGCGTACTCGAGGTCGGGGCGCGAGCGGGCGAGCTCCTCCGCGACCCGGTCGGCCCAGCCCCGCACGCCGTTCGGCAGGCTCGGCTCCTCGTCGCCGACGCCCTCGGTGAAGCTGTCGCCGAGCGCGACGTAGCGGGTGTAGGGGTGCTCGAGGCCTGGGTGCTGCATACCCTCCATCCTGCCCTGCGACCGACCACCGTCGACCGAGCCGTGTCACCCCCGCGTGGGACGATGGATGCGTGAGCAAGCAGGATGGGTCGAACCGGCTCGTCTCGGGCCCCGACGTCGACGACTCGACCGCGACGATCCTGCACGTCGACCTCGACGCGTTCTTCGCCTCCGCGTCCCTGCTCGCCCGGCCCGACCTCGTGGGGCTCCCCGTCGTGATCGGCCACGACTCGTCGCGCTCGGTCGTGACCGCCGCGACCTACGAGGCGCGCAAGTACGGCGTGCACTCCGCGATGCCGATGGGCCGGGCGCTGCGGCTGTGCCCGAACGCGATCGTGCTCGAGCCCGACTTCCACCTCTACTCGCGGCTCTCGAAGCACGTCATGAGCATCCTCGACGACGTCTCGCCCGACGTCGAGCGGCTCGGCATCGACGAGGCCTTCGTCGGCATCGCGGGGCTCCGGCGGCTCTCCGGCGGCGCGAACCGCATCGGGCCCGCGCTGCGGCACCGCATCCGCGCCGAGACGGGCCTCGTCGCCTCCGTCGGCGCGGCGAGCACGAAGCACGTCGCGAAGCTCGCCTCCGGCCGGGCGAAGCCCGACGGGCTGCTCGTCGTGCCTGACGAGCACGTGCTCGCCTTCCTCCACCCGCAGCCCGCGAGCGCCATCTGGGGCGTCGGGCCCAAGCAGCAGGAGCGGCTCGCGCGCTACGGGCTCCACACCGTCGGCGACGTCGCCCGCACGCCGCTCGAGCGGCTCGAAGCGTGGTTCGGCGAGGCGACCGGCCGCCACCTGCACGAGCTCTCGTGGGGGCGGGATGCGCGCGAGGTGCGCGAGCGCGGGCACGAGAAGACCTTCGGCCACAACCACACCTTCTCGCACGACGTCGTCGACCGGTCCGAGCTGCAGGGCGAGATCCTGCGGCTCGCGACGGGCGTCGGCCGGCGCCTCCGCGACGCGGGTGTGCAGGCGCGCACCGTCACGCTCACGGTCCGCTTCCACGACTTCCGCACCATCACCCGCTCACGGACGCTCCCGGAGGCGACCGACGTCACGCGCGTGCTCGTCGAGACGGCCTGGTCGCTGCTCGACGCGCTCGGCGACCTCCCGCCCGTGCGGCTCCTCGGCGTGCGGGCGAGCTCGGTGCAGGACGCCGCCGACCACGGGCTGCTGTGGGACGACACGGAGACGTGGGGGAGCGCGGAGCGCGCGATGGACGCGGTGCACGACCGCTTCGGCGCCGCCGCCGTCGCCCCGGCGAGCATGCTGCGGCGAGAGCGCAAGCGCGACGACACGGGTCCCTCCGGCGGTGACTGACCTCCGCATCGATGCCCGACTCGTCCGCGGGCTGCTCCAGGAGCAGTTCCCGAACTGGAGCCGGCTGCCGCTATGCCCCGTCGAGCGCGGAGGCAAGGACCACCGGATGTTCCGGCTCGGCGACGCGATGACCGTACGGCTGCCGAGCGCGCCCGAGTACGTGCCACAGGTCGAGAAGGAGCAATCGTGGCTGCCGCGCCTCGCGCCCGTCGTACCGCTGCCCATCCCGGCCGTGCTCGGCCGAGGGCGGGCGACCGCTGAGTTTCATGCCCCGTGGTCGATCTACGGCTGGATCGAGGGCGTTCCCGCCACGCGCGCGAACGTCGACGACTGGGAGCGTCTCGCGGGCGACCTCGCCTCGTTCCTCGTCCGCCTGCGAAGCGCCGCGACCGCGGGAGCGCCGCCGCCCGGGCCGCACAGCGCGTTCCGCGGCGGACCGCTCAGCCACTGGGACGACGAGGTGGGCGACCTGCTGAGGCGGCTGCGAGGACGCGAGCGCGAGGGAGCGGCCCGCGTCTGGCGCGATGCGCTCGCCGCTCCGCTGCCCGACCGAGCTGCGTGGTTCCACGGCGATGTGGCGACCGCGAACCTCCTGGTGCAGGACGGGCGGCTTGCGGCGGTCATCGACTTCGGTTGCGCCGGCGTCGGAGACACGGCGTGCGACACCGGCATCGCATGGACGCACCTGCGCGGCGCCGCCGCGAGGACGTTCCGCCGTGAGCTGGCGGTCGACGACGCGACGTGGGCTCGTGGCCGCGGCTGGGCTGTCTGGAAGGGGCTGCTGATGATCGGGAGTCCCAGGGCCGAGCACGCCGCGCTCGGTCGAGCGGTGCTCTCGCGACTGCTCGCCGGCGAGTGAGCGCTGAGTCAGCCCCGCCCGAGCCAGCGCTCGAGCGGGATCGAGCCGCGGTGGTTCGGCGTCAGCACCCACACGACCGCGTAGAGTCCCCAGCCGACGACCGGCAGCGCGAACAGCAGCAGCGTGACGAGTCGCACGAGCCACACGTTGATGTGCGTCTTCGCGGCGATGCCGCCGCAGATGCCGCCGAGGATCCGCTGCGGGCCGCGGCGGAAGCCCGCCCGGCGGATGGAGTCGAAGATGGAGGCCATGGCCTCACGCTAGCCGCGCCGACCGGACGGCGGGAGGGGGTCTTCCCCCAGGAACGGGAAGAGGCCCGGAGCGAATCGCTCCGGGCCTCTCTCGTGCGCGAGGGGGGACTTGAACCCCCACGCCCTAATACGGGCACTAGCACCTCAAGCTAGCGCGTCTGCCAATTCCGCCACCCGCGCAGGTGTCGGTTCCTTCTGCAGGACCGAGAAATGACTCTAGCACGCTCCCGAGGGCCCCGTTGACCACCCGGCGTGCACGGGCCCGGGCGCGTGGGGCGGCTAGCCTTGACCGGTGACCGATGGCCTCTCCCGCACCGTGCAGCTCGCGCGGGACCTCATCCGCATCGACACGCAGAACTGGGGCGGCGGACGCTCCTCCGGTGAAGCGGATGCCGCGGCCTACGTGAGCGCGGTGCTCGCGTCGATGGGCGTCGAGAGCGAGACCTTCGAGTCGGCGCCGGGCCGCGCGAGCGTCGTCGCCCGCATCGACGGCGAGGACTCGAGCCTGCCGCGACTCGTCGTGCACGGCCACCTCGACGTCGTGCCGGCCGACGCGAGCGAGTGGAGCGTCGACCCCTTCGCGGGCGAGATCCGCGACGGCCTGCTGTGGGGCCGCGGGGCGGTCGACATGAAGCAGATGGACGCGATGATCCTCGCCGCGCTCGAGCGCATCCTCGCGAGCGGCCGGCGCCCGCGCCGCGGCCTCGTCGTGGCGTTCTTCGCCGACGAGGAGGCGGGCGGCGCCTACGGCGCGCAGTGGCTCGTGCGCAACCACCCCGAGCTCTTCGAGGGCGCGACCGAGGCGATCAGCGAGGTCGGCGGCTACTCGATCGAGGTCGGCGGCCGCCGCGCCTACCTCCTGCAAACGGGCGAGAAGGCGCTGCAGTGGATCCTGCTGCGCGCTCGCGGCACCGCCGCGCACGGCTCGCAGCACATGCGCGACAACGCCGTGACGAAGCTCGCCGCCGCGGTCGCGGCGGTCGGCGCGCACGAGTTCCCGGTCGAGCTCACCGAGACGACGCGCGAGCTCATCGCGCGGGTCGCGGCGCTGCTCGGCGTCGACGACGACGATCCCGATGCGGTCGCCGAGCGCACCGGCACCGTCTCGCGCTTCCTGCGCTCGAGCCTGCGCCACACGGCGAACCCGACGATGCTCGACGCGGGGTACAAGCACAACGTCATCCCCTCCGTCGCGGAGGCGCGCATCGACGTGCGGCCGCTGCCGGGCCGCGAGCGGGAGGCGATCGACGCCATCCGGGTCCTCGTCGGGGAGGACATCGAGATCGAGCTCGTGCACGGCGACATCGGCATCGAGCACCCCTTCGGCGGCGCGCTCGTCGACGCGATGGCCGCCTCGCTCGGCCGCTTCGACCCCGAGGCGCCCGTGCTGCCGTACATGCTCTCGGGCGGCACCGACAACAAGTCGCTCGCCGAGCTCGGGATCGCGGGCTACGGCTTCGCGCCGCTGCGGCTCACCCCCGACCTCGACTTCGCCGCGATGTTCCACGGCGTCGACGAGCGGGTGCCGCTCGATGCCCTCGACTTCGGCACCGATGTGCTCGAAGACCTGCTGCTGACCTACTGACCTCCTACCGACCAAGGGACCATGGACTGGCTGATCGCGATCGTGCTCGGAGCGCTGCAGGGCGCCACCGAGTTCCTGCCCATCTCGTCGAGCGCCCACCTGCGCATCGCGGGCGAGCTGCTCCCGGGCGCGGAGGACCCCGGCGCGACGTTCACCGCCATCACGCAGATCGGCACCGAGCTCGCGGTCGTCATCTTCTTCTGGCGCGACATCTCCCGCATCATCGCGAAGTGGTTCGGCTCCTTCCGCGGCACGGTCGCGAAGGACGATCCCGACGTCAAGATGGGCTGGCTCGTCATCATCGGCACCGTGCCGATCGTCATCGCCGGCGTGCTCTTCCAGGACCTCATCCGCGACCAGCTGCGCAGCCTCTGGATCACCGCGACGGTGCTCATCGTCTTCGGCGTGATCCTCGGCCTCGCCGACATGCTCGGCAAGCGCACCAAGACGCTCGAGACGACGACCTACCGCGACGGCCTGCTCATCGGCGTCGCGCAGGTGCTCGCGCTCATCCCGGGCGTCTCGCGCTCGGGCGCGACGGTCACGATGGGCCGCGCGCTCGGCTACGAGCGGCCCGCCGCCGCGAAGTACGCGTTCTTCCTCGCTGTGCCCGCCGTCTTCGGCTCGGGCTTCTACGAGGCGTACCAGGCGTTCACCGAGCCCTCGTCGATCGGCCTCGGCTGGGGCCCGACGATCCTCGCGACCGCCGTCGCCTTCGTCGTGGGGCTCGCCGTCATCCGCTGGCTGATGGCGTGGATCTCGCGCCGCAGCTTCGCGCCGTTCGTCATCTACCGCATCGCGCTCGGCGCGGTGCTCCTCATCGCCCTCTCGGCAGGCTGGATCGAGGCCCTCTGATGCGCTCCTGGCAGCGGCCCGTGGTGCCCTCCCTCGCCGAGCTCGGCCACGGCGAGGGGGAGCGGCCGAGCGTGCATGACGTGCGCCGCGACGGCCGGGCGGTCGTGCCCGCCGGGCCCACGGCATCCATGTACACGTGCGGCATCACGCCCTACGACGCGACCCACCTCGGGCACGCCTTCACCTACCTCGCCTTCGACACCCTCACGCGCGTGTGGCTCGACGCGGGACTCGAGGTGCGCACGGCGATGAACTCGACCGACGTCGACGACCCGCTGCTCGAGCGCGCGGCGCGCGACCGGGTCGACTGGCGAGAGCTCGCCGAGGCGCAGCAGCAGCTCTTCCGCGAGGACATGGCGGCCCTGCGCGTGCTCCCGCCCGACTCGTGGGTCGCCGTCACCGAGCGCATCGCCCCGATCGCCGAGGCGGTGCAGCGGATGCTCGAGACTGGCGACGCCTACACGCTCCCGGCCGAGGACGCCCCGGGCGTCGACGTGCTCTTCGACTCGAGCCGTCAGCGGCAGTTCCCCATGGGCGCGGGCAGCCGCACCGACTGGGCGGCGATGCTCGAGCTCACGCGCGAGTTCGGCGGCGACCCCGACCGGCCGGGCAAGCGCTCGCCGCTCGACCCGCTGCTGTGGCGCGCCGAGCGCCCGGGGGAGCCCGCGTGGGATTCGCCGCTCGGCCGCGGCCGGCCCGGCTGGCACGTCGAGTGCACCGTCATCGCGATGGCGGAGCTCGGCGCGCCCTTCACGGTCGCTGCGGGCGGCCGCGACCTGCGCTTCCCGCACCAGGAGATGCAGGGCCACCACGCGCTCGCGCTCGGCGCCGACCTCTTCAGCGAGGTGCGCCTCAACGCCGGCCTCGTCGCGTTCGAGGGCGAGAAGATGTCGAAGTCGCGGGGCAACCTCGTGCTCGTCTCGCGGCTGCGCGAGCAGGGCGCGCGGCCCGCGGCGATCCGGCTCGCGCTGCTCGACCACCACTGGCGCTCCGACTGGGAGTGGATGCCGGGCGAGCTCGAGGCCGCCGAGGCGCGGCTCGACCGGTGGCTCGAGTGGGCGGCGATCCCTGCCGACGACCCCTCGCGCGACGACAGCGTCGTGCCGTGGCTGCGCGTGACGCTGCACGACGACCTCAACACGCCCGCGGCGCTCCAGGCGGTCGACGCGTTCGCGCTGCGCGCCCCGGCGGACGCGGGCAGCCTCGCCGCGATCGACGCGCTGCTCGGCATCGATCTCCGCTCCGTCGAGCCGCGCTAGGCGTCAGACGGGCGGCGCGTCGTCCGGGCGGTCGCCGTCGCCCTGCGGGTCGGGCCGCGGGCGCCGGTTCTCGTCGCGCAGGAAGCGCTCGAACTCGTGGGCGATCGCCTCACCCGATGCCTCGGGGCTCTCGACGGCGTCGCGCTGCTCCTCGAGCTTGCCGATGTATGCGCGCATGTCGTCGTCGCGCTCGGTGATCTCGTCGATGCCGCGCTCCCACTCGCCCGACTGCTCGATGAGGTCGCCGAGCGGGATCGTCACGTCGATCATCTCGGAGAGCCGGTCGAGGAGGGCGATGACCGCCTTCGGGGCGGGTGCGTTGTGCACGTAGTGGGGCACGGATGCCCAGAGCGAGGCCGTCTGGATGCCCGCGTCCTGCGCCGCGAGGGAGAGCACCGTCATGATGCCCGTCGGCCCCTCGTACTCGCTCTGCAGCACGCCGAGCCGCGACTGCAGCTCGCGGCTGTCGCTCGAGATCGAGGTCGCGATGGGCCGGGTGTGCGGCACGTCGGCGAGCATCGCCCCGACGAAGACGATCGCCTCGATCTCGCAGCCCCGGACGATCTCGAGGAACTCCGCCGCGTAGGCGGCCCAGTTCCGGCTCGGCTCGGCGCCGACGAGCGCGAACACCTCGCCCTCGTTGCCGCTCGAGACGTCGAGGCCGGCGTCGGCGGCGAGCGCCTTCCGCGCCGACGGGCGTGTGGGGGCGTAGGCGATGGTCGAGGGCCACTGCAGCGCTCGCGTGCCGTCGTCGAGCGTGCGCACGACCGGTCGGTGCATCGCGAAGTCGACGTACTCGTCGGGTTCGATCTCGTCGAACGCCTCGAGCTCGCACGCCTCGACGAGCCGCCGCACCGCGGTGCTCGCCGCATCGCCGGCATCCGTCCAGCCCTCGAAGGCGACGACCATGATGCGGCCCTCGATGGGTCCTCGTGCCACGCCCGGCACCTCCTCACGTCGGACGCCCACTCTACTGCCGGCCGACTAGGCTGGCGCGGTGACCCCAGCCCCCTCGCGACCGATCGGTGCCGTGCTGTTCGACCTCGACGGGACGCTCGTCGACACCGAGCCCGCGTGGATGGCCGCAGAGGCGCGGCTCGCAGAGGAGCACGGCGTCGACTGGACGCCCGCCGACGCCGAGGCGCTCGTCGGCTCCGACCTGTGGGACGGCGCGCGCTACTTCATCGACCGCGGCGTGCCGATGGGGGAGCAGGAGATCGTCGACCGGCTCGTGGGCGAGGTGCTCGCGTGGATGGACGACGTCCTCCCCGCGCGGCCGGGCGCGCTCGAGCTGCTGCGCGCGCTCCGCGACGAGGGCGTGCCGACCGCGCTCGTGACGATGTCGACGCGCTCGATCGTCGACCGCGTCGAAGCGGCGCTCGCCCGCTCGCTCGGCGGAGCGCCGTTCGACGCGACGGTCGCGGGCGACGAGTGCGAGCGCGGCAAGCCCGACCCGGAACCCTACCGGCGGGGGCTCGAGCTGCTCGGCGTGGGCGCCGCCGACGCGGTCGCGATCGAGGACTCGCGCACGGGCGCGGCGAGCGCGCTCGCGGCCGGCCTCGTCACGATCGGCGTGCCGCACGCGGTCGACCTGCAGGGCGTGCCCGGCCTCGTGCACTGGCCCTCGCTCGCTGGGCGGACGCCCGCCGACCTCGCCGCCGCGATCGCGGAGGCCCGCTCGTGATGGGCAGGACCGGTCCCTTCCAGTGGGGCGACGTCGTGCAGCTCACCGGACCGAAGCAGCGGCTCAGCACGATCGTGCTGACCGAGGGCAAGCAGTTCCACACGCAGCACGGCGCGCTCGCGCACGAGTCGTTCATCGGGCTCGATGACGGCTCGCTCGTGCACGTCGGCGAGGCGCCGTACCTCGCGATCCGGCCCCTCCTCCACGACTACGTCATGTCGATGCCGCGCGGCGCCGCGATCATCTACCCGAAGGACGCCGCCCACATCCTCGGCTTCGCCGACATCCACCCCGACCTCACGGTGGTCGAGGCGGGCGTCGGCTCGGGCGCCCTGTCGCTCTGGTTGCTGCGCGCGCTCCACGGCACCGGCCGGCTCGTGTCGTTCGAGCGTCGCGAGGAGTTCCGCGACGTCGCGGAGGCGAACGTCACCGGCTTCTTCGGCGAGCGGCCCGAGAACTGGGAGACCGTGCTCGGCGACCTCGCCGAGGCGCTGCCCGAGCACGTCGCCGATGGCGAGGCCGACCGCGTGCTGCTCGACATGCTCGCGCCGTGGGAGTGCGTCGACGCGACCGCGCGAGCCCTCCGTCCCGGCGGGCTCGTGCTCGCGTACGTCGCGACCGTGACGCAGCTCTCCCGCACCGTCGAGGCGATCCGCGCCGACGGCCGCTTCACCGCGCCCGTCTCGACCGAGACCCTCGTGCGCGGCTGGCACGTCGAGGGCCTCGCGGTGCGCCCGGACCACCGCATGGTCGCGCACACCGGCTTCCTCATGACGGCGCGCCGCGTCGCCGACGGCGTCGAGCTGCCCTCGTTCCGCCGCCGCGCCGCGAAGGCCGACTTCGCCGAGGCCGACATCGAGGCGTGGACGCCCGGCGCGCTCGGCGATCGCACGCCGAGCGACAAGCGGCTGCGACGCGCCGCACGCGACGCGAAGCGGCAGGCCGAGGCGATCCTCGGCGAGGGCGAGGCCGGGTCGAGCGCCCCGCCGCCGCTAGACTGAGCGCGATTCACCCACCTCGAAAGGCTTCGCCGTGCGCACTCGCCCCCTCTCGATCGCCGCGCTGCTCGTCGCAGCGGCCGGCCTCACCGCGTGCCAGGCGCCCGCCGGCGGCCTCGACGGCTGCGAGCCGCTGCTGCAGCCGGGCGCCGCGACCGGCGAGGTCTCGGTCGACGCGTCCGGGGACGCTCCCGAGGCGAGCTTCCAGGTGCCGCTCGTGACCGACGGCAACCAGGCGCAGGTGCTGGGCGGCGAGGGTGAGCGCGCCGCCGACGGCGACACGGTCGACACGAACTACGTCGTCTACTCGGGCAAGACGGGCGAGCTCATCTCGACCTCGTACGCCGGCGGCTCCGGCGCCGCAGCGGCGAACCCGCTGCGGCTGAGCGTCGGCGGCGACTCGGTGCTCGCGCAGGCCGTCGCGTGCGCCGCCCCCGGCGGCCACGTCGTGCTCACGACCACGATCGCCGAGCTCTTCGGCCCGGGCGCGGCGTCCGAGTCGATGGACATCACCCCCGCCGACACCGCCGTCGTCGTTCTCGGCGTGAGCGACGTGCGGCCCGGCCGCGCCGAGGGCAACCCGCGCCCCGGCCAGCAGGGCATGCCCGCGATCGCGCTCGCGCCGGACGGGCAGCCCGGCGTGACCTTCCCGGGCTCGCCCCCGCCGGCCGAGCTCACCGTCATGCAGAGCATCGAGGGCACCGGCCCCGAGGTCGCCGAGGGCGACACCGTGCTGCTGCACTACACGGGCATCATCTGGGAGACCGAGGAGGTCTTCGACTCGTCGTGGGAGAAGGGCAGCCCCACCGAGATGACGATCTCCGACGCGAACCTCATCCCGGGCTTCGTCGACGCGGTCGTCGGCCAGCCGGTCGGCAGCCAGGTGGTCGTCTCCATCCCGCAGGAGCTCGGCTACGACGACCCCGCCACGAGGCCGGCGTCGATCGGCGAGGGGCAGCACCTGCTGTTCGTCATCGACATCCTCGACCGGGTCGACCCCGCCGAGTGACCCCCGCGCGCTGATGGCGAGGATCGAGGCCGAGGAGCGGCAGTTCTCCCTGCTGCTCGCGCTCGTCGACGCGCGCGCCGGCTTCACGAAGCACGAGCTGTTCGAGCGGGTCGCCGGCTACCAGGGCCAGCCTCCCGGCGACGCGCTCGAGCGCATGTTCGAGCGCGACAAGGATGCGCTGCGCGAGCACGGCATCGTCATCGACGTCGTGCAGCCCCCGGGCGACGACAGCAACCAGCAGGCGCGCTACCGCGTGCTCGACGGCGTGCTCGGCGATCCGGCCGAGCTCCAGTTCGACGCCGACGAGCGCGAGCTGCTCGACCTCGCGCTGCGCGTGTGGCACGAGGGCGGGCTCACCGAGGAGGCGCAGCGCGCAGCGCTCAAGCTGCGCGCCGACCCGGAGTTCCGCGGCGGGCTCCCGCTCGAGCGCACGCCCGGCCGCACGGAGGAGCCCGCCGCCGCCGAGGTGCTGCTGCCGCGGCAGCGGCCGCGCGAGAGCGCGTTCCAAGCGCTCAAGCGCGCCGCCGACCGGGGCCGCGAGGTCGTCTTCGACTACCTCAAGCCGGGCGAGCGCGCACCGCGCACCCGCACGGTGCAGCCGTGGGCGACCGTGCTGTTCCGCGGCCGCTGGATGCTCGTGGGCTACGACCTCGACGCGGAGGACTCCCGCACCTTCCTCATGCAGCGCATCGTCTCGCCCGTGAAGGACCGCGCCGCGCGCACGCCCTTCGAGGTGCCGGCGGACGCGGCGAGCGGCGCGATCGCGAAGCTCGAGGAGATCTGGGCGGGCGCATCGGTCGGCGTGCTCGCGGTGCCGGGGAGCGACGCCGACATCCGGCTGCGCCATCGGCCCGGCACGACCGAGGAGGACGGTCTGCTCGTCGTGCACCACGCTGATCGGCACCTACTCGCCGACGAGCTCGCCGCGTTCGGAGCCGACGTGCAGGTCGTCTGGCCCGAGGAGCAGCGCGCGCTCGTGCGATCCCGGCTCGAGCGCGTGCGCGACGCGCACGCCGACCAGGGGGATGCCGCATGAGCGCGTCGCGCGTGGAGCGCGGGATCGGGCTCCTGCTCTCCCTCATCCAGTACGTCACCGCATCCGGCTCGGTCACCGTCGCCGAGGCGGCCGCGCACTTCGGCGTCGCGGACGAGCGCATCCGCGAGGCCGTGCGCCGCGTGTTCATGTCGGGCGTGCCCGACGGCGCCGGCGACTTCATCCGCTTCGACATCGACTTCGACGCGTTCGAGGAGCAGGACGTCATCTCGGTGACGATGCGCCCCGCCTTCGAGGACGAGACGGTGCGGCTGTCGCCGCGCGAGGCGAGCGCGCTCATCGCCGGGCTCTCGCTCGTCGCCGGCTACACCGACGCGGCTCCCGAGCGCGTCGAGGCGCTGCAGGCGAAGCTGCGCGGCGCCGCGTCGCGGGGTGCCGACACCGTCGCCGTCGACCGGCTCGAGGTGCCGCGCGCGGCGCAGCTCGTGCGCGACGCGATCCGTGCCCGGACCGTGCTCTCGATCGGCTACCGCAAGCCCGGCGAGGGCTCGCAGCGGCGCAGCGTCGCGCCCACGCGCCTCGAGCTGCGCGAGGGCCAGGTGTTCGTGCGCGGCTTCGACCTCGATCGGCAGGACGCGCGCACCTTCCGGCTCGACCGCATCGAGTCGATCGACCGCACCGAGCTGCCCTGGCCGGAGGCGATGCCCGCACTCGAGCGCCCCGTCTCGGGCACGGCGCAGATCGTCGCGACGCGCGCCGCGGCGGCGCTCCTCGCCGACTACGCCACGAGCGAGCCGGTCGCGGTCGACGGCGACCGCGTGCGGCTCGACATCGAGCTGTGGAGCGAGGCGAGCGTGCTGAGCGCGGTCGCCGCGTGCGGCGGCGACGCCGAGATCATCGCGCCGGCGAGCCTGCGGCGAGCGATGCACCGCTTCGCGGTCGCCGCGCTGGGGGACGCATAGGCCGGAGACGGTAGGATAGGGGAGTCGGACGAGCGCGGAGGACGATCATGCCCGGTTTCTTCAACAATGCGGCATCGCATTGGTGGATCATCCTCATCATCGTCGTGCTCATCTTCGGCGCCTCGAAGCTCCCGGCGCTCGCGCGCAGCCTCGGCCAGTCGGTCAACATCCTGAAGAAGGAGGTCAAGGGCGACGGCTCCGACGCGCCCGCGTCCTCCGAGACCGACGACCAGGCCTCCAGCTCCGACCGGAAGTAGCGCATGGCCCGCAAGGGGCGCCAGTCGAACCCTGAGGCCACCATGCGCCTCGCCGGTCACCTGCGCGAGTTCAAGCGGCGCTTCCTCATCTCGGGCGTCGCCTTCGTGCTCGCGGCGATCGGCGGCTTCTTCCTCGCCGCGCCGCTCCTGCAGCTGCTCAGCGCGCCCCTCGACGAGCTGCAGGCCTCGGGGCTCCCGGTCGAGCTCAACGTGACGAACATCACGCAGGCGCTCGACGTCCAGATGCGCATCGCGTTCTTCCTCGGCCTCATCCTCTCGAGCCCGATCTGGATCTGGCAGCTGCTCGCGTTCGTCGTGCCGGCGCTGCGGGGGATCGAGCGGCGCTACGTGCTCGGCTTCATCGCGGCGGCGGTGCCGCTCTTCGTCGCGGGCTGCGCGACGGGCTGGTTCGTCCTGCCGCGCATCATCCGGCTCTTCGTCGGCTTCACGCCCGATGGGTTCACGGCCTTCCTCGGCGCATCCGACTACTGGGACTTCTCGCTCAAGCTCGTCTTCGCCGTCGGCGTCTCCTACGTGCTGCCGGTCGTCGTCGTCTTCCTCAACCTCGCGGGGGTCCTGAGCGGCGCGGCGATCATCAAGGGCTGGCGCTGGGCGGTGCTCGCCGCGACGCTCTTCGGCGCCTTCGTCACGCCGGCCGGCGAGGTGCTCAGCATGTTCATCATCGCCGTGCCGATGGTCGTGCTCTACTTCGCCGCCGCCGGCATCGCGCTCCTCGTCGATCGCCGGCGCGCGAAGCGCGAGGCGGCGCTCGAGTCGAGCGGAGCTGCAGCGTGAGCGCGGCGACCGAGGCGTTCGCGCGCGCGATGCCGTTCGGGCTCGACCCGTTCCAGCGGGAGGCGTGCGAGGCGATCGAGGCCGGCTCGAGCGTGCTCGTCGCCGCTCCGACGGGCGCGGGCAAGACCGTCGTCGCCGAGTTCGCGATCCGCATCACCATGGAGGCGCCCACCGGGCGCGTCTTCTACACGACGCCGATGAAGGCGCTGTCGAACCAGAAGCACCGCGAGCTCACCGAGGTCTACGGGAACGCATCCGTGGGTCTCCTCACCGGCGACACCTCGATCAACGGCGACGCCCGCATCGTCGTCATGACGACCGAGGTGCTGCGCAACATGCTCTACGAGGGGCGCAACCTCTCGGAGCTCGAGTACGTCGTGATGGATGAGGTGCACTACCTCGCGGACCGCTTCCGCGGGCCCGTGTGGGAAGAGGTCATCATCCACCTGCCGCGGCACGTGCGGCTCGTCTCGCTCTCGGCGACGGTCTCGAACGCCGAGGAGTTCGGCGCGTGGCTCGATGCCGTGCGGGGCGACACGCGCGTGATCGTGAGCGAGCACCGGCCGGTGCCGCTCGACGCGCACGTGCACATCCGCGGCCGGCTCGTCGACCTGTTCGACTCCAAGGCGGGCGAGGAGACGCACCGGCCCGGCCGCGAGCTCGTCGAGCTCGCGCGCGGCACCGACCTCGCCGACTCCGCGGCGCACGGGCACCGCGATCGCGGCGGGCACAACCGCTACCGCTCGCGCCGCCCGCCGAAGGGCGGTCGCCGGCCGGGCCAGGGCGGCGGCTTCCCGGCGCGCGTCGACCGCGTCGCCCTCATCGCGATGCTCGACGACCGCGAGATGCTGCCCGCGATCGACTTCATCTTCTCGAGGGCAGGCTGCGACGCGGCCGTGCAGCAGGTCGTCTCGGGCGGCGTGCGGCTCACGACGCCGGAGGACCGCGCCGAGATCCGCGCGATCGTCGACGAGCGCACCCGCTTGCTCGACGACGCCGATCTCGCGGTGCTCGGCTACTGGGACTGGCTCGACGGGCTCGAGCGCGGCGTCGCGGCGCACCACGCCGGCCTGCTGCCGGTGTTCAAGGAGGTCGTCGAGGAGCTCTTCCGCGCGCGGCTGCTCAAGGTCGTCTTCGCGACCGAGACGCTCGCGCTCGGCATCAACATGCCCGCGCGGACCGTCGTGCTCGAGCAGCTCGAGAAGTTCAACGGCGAGGCGCGCGTGCGCATCACGCCGGGCGAGTACACGCAGCTCACCGGTCGCGCCGGCCGACGCGGCATCGACACCGAGGGCCACGCCGTCGTCATCTGGAACGGCAAGCTGCAGCCGGTCGAGGTCGCCTCGCTCGCCTCCCGGCGCACCTACCCGCTGCACTCGAGCTTCCGGCCGACGTACAACATGGCGGTCAACCTCGTCGACCGCCTCGGCGTCGCCGGCACGCGCGAGGTGCTCGAGACCTCGTTCGCGCAGTTCCAGGCCGATCGCTCGGTCGTGCAGCTCGCGCGGCGGGTCGTCGACCAGCGCGCGAGCCTCGCGGGCTACGAGGAGTCGATGCGCTGCCACCTCGGCGACTTCTCGGAGTACGCGGCGCTGCGGCGCGAGGTGAGCGACCTCGAGGGCGATGCCGCTCGCGCCGGGCTCAGCCACGGGGAGCACCAGCGGCTGCAGCGGCAGCTGCAGGGCGTGCGGCGGCGCTTGCGCGCGCACCCGTGCCACGCGTGCCCGGAGCGCGAGCAGCACGCGCGCTGGGGCGAGCGCTACTGGCGGCTCCGCCGCGACATCGAGAAGGCGGAGCGGCAGATCGACCGCCGCACGGGCCAGATCGCGCAGGCCTTCGACCGCATCACCGAGATCCTCCGCGAGCTCGGCTACATCGAGCAGACCGACGACGGCGAGCGCGTCACGCAGGCCGGCGAGGTGCTGCGCCGGATCTACGGCGAGCGCGACCTGCTGACCGCCGAGAGCCTGCGGCGCGGGCTGTGGGCGCAGCTCGATGCGCCGGCGCTCGCGGCGATGGCCAGCGCGCTCGTCTTCGAGGGCCGCCGCGACGAGGGCATGCTGCCGGAGCGGATGCTGCCGAAGGGCCCGTTCGTCGAGGCCCTCGACGCGACCCAGCGGCTGTGGGCGCAGCTCGACGACCTCGAGCAGTCGCACCGGCTGCCGGGCTCGATGCCGCTCCAGACGGGGCTCACGCTCGCGATGCACCGCTGGGCGCGGGGCTACCCGCTCGAGGGCGTGCTGCGCGACACCGAGCTCGCCGCGGGCGACTTCGTGCGCTGGACGAAGCAGACGATCGACGTGCTCGAGCAGCTCGCGCAGGTCGCGCCGAAGCGCTTGCGCCGCACTGCCGACGAGGCCGTCGACCGCATCCGCCGCGGCGTCGTCGAGGCGTCGGGGTCGGCGCTGTGACGGCGACGAGGGAGACGACCGCGGCCGCGCGCCGGTCGCGGTCGCGCGCACCGCTGCCGCTCGCCCCCGCGTGGGCCGCCGCGATCGCGGCGGGCGCGATCATGCCCCTCGCGTTCCAGCCGTTCGGCTGGTGGCCGCTCATCGTGCCGGCCGTCGGCCTCGCGCTCGTCGCGCTGCGCGGGCGTTCGCTCGGCGCCGCCTTCGGCCTCGGCTGCACGACCGGCGCCATCTTCTTCCTGCTCCACATCCAGTGGATCACCGTCTACCTCGGCCTCGTCCCGCTCGTCGCCCTCACGGCGTGGATGGCGGCGTGGTGGGGGCTCGGCGGCATGGCGCTCGCGCTCGCGTGGCGGTGGGGCGAGCCGCGCATGCGAGGGCCGCTCGGCGCCTTCGCCGGCATGCCCGTGCTGCTCGGCGCGGTGTGGACGGCGCGCGAGTCGCTCTCGTCGAGCGTGCCGTGGGGCGGCTTCGCGTGGGGGAGGCTCGCGCACTCGCAAGCGGCGAGCCCGCTCGCCGACACGACGAGCTGGGTGGGCTTCTCGGGCCTCACCTTCCTCCTCGCCGCCGCCTCGGCGCTCCTCGTGCAGCTCGTGCTGCATCACCGCACGATCCTCCGCCGCCGGCTCACGATCGCAGCGGCCGCGCTCATCCTGCTCGTCGCGATCCCGGGGTTCCCCGTCGAGCCGACCGGCAGCATCCGGGTCGGGGCCGTGCAGGGCGACAGCGAGGCGGGCCTGCTCGCGCCGCGCGTGCCCGGTCAGATCCTCGAGCAGCACCTCGACGCGACGCGCGGGCTCGAGGGGGAGGAGGTCGACCTGCTCGTGTGGCCCGAGAACGCCGCGGAGTGGTACGCCGACGAGACGCCCGCGACCATGGCGGCGCTCGAGCGCGTGACCCAGCGCTTCGACGCCCCGCTCGTGACCGGCACCATCACGCGCGACGGCGACGACACGTACAACGCGCTCATCCAGGTCGAGCCGGGCGAGGGCGCCGTCGCCGAGTACCGCAAGCGCCACCCCGTGCCCTTCGCCGAGTACCTGCCCGCGCGCGGGTTCTTCGAGCCGATCCTCGAGGCGCTCGGCTTCCTGCAGTACATCCCGCGCGACTACTCGATCGACCCGTCGAGCGCGAACGCGTTCGACATCGCGGGCACGACCGCGGGCCTCGCGATCTGCTTCGACATCATCGACGACCGCCTCGCGCGCGAGATGGTGCTCGAGCACGGCGCCCAGATCATCCTCGCGCCGACGAACAACGCCGACTTCGGCGAGGGCTCGGCCGAGAACGTGCAGCAGCTCGCGATCGCGCAGCTGCGCGCCGCCGAGGCGGGCCGTGCGCTCGTCAACATCTCCACCGTCGGCACGAGCGCGATGATCGGCCCCGACGGCGCCGAGATCGACCGGTTGCCGCAGTACGAGCCCGGCACGATGCTCGCGGACCTGCCGCTGTCGACGACCGTGACCTTAGGCATCCGTCTGGGAGCATGGATCGACCTCGCGCTCACCATCGGCGCCGCGCTCGCGCTCGCGGGCCTCGGGGTCGCGAACCGGACAGCAGCGAGGAGGCCGCATGCCTGACGTCATGATCGTCGTGCCGACCTACAACGAGATCGACGGCCTCGAGCGGACGGTCGGGCGCCTGCGGCAATCGGTGCCGCACGCCGAGCTCGTCATCGTCGACGACGGCAGCCCCGACGGCACCGGCGAGCTCGCCGACAGCCTCTCGAAGCGCGACGCCGGCACGATGGTCGTGCACCGCACCGAGCGCGGCTACCGCTCCGCCGTGATCGAGGGGATGCGCTTCGCGATGTCCCGCGGCGCCACCCGGGTCGTCATCACCGACGCCGACGGCTCGTACGACGCGGACGACCTCCCGGAGCTGCTCGGGGTCTCGGCCGACGGCGTCGACCTCGTGATCGGCTCGCGCTTCGTCGAGGGCAGCGACGTGCGCAACATGGGGCTCCGGCGCCGGCTCGCAGCGCGCATCGGCAACGTCTACGCGCGCAGCATGCTGCAGACGGGCGTGCAGGACCTCACGAGCTCGCTGCGCGTCTACCGCACGCGCATCCTGGAGCGGATCGACCTCGACGCGATCCAGGTGGACGCGTACGCGTTCCAGGTCGCGATGGCGGTGCGCGTCGCGCAAGCCGGCGGCACGATCGCGGAGGTGCCGATCCACTTCATCGAGCGCGCGACCGGCAGCTCGAAGATGCGGCTCGGCGACGAGCTCGGCACGGTCGGCGCGGTCACGAAGTGGTCGCTCTCGGGCGTGCGCGCGCTCCCGAAGCCGCCGCGCTGAGGCGCGGCATCGCGCCATCCGCTCGTCGAGCAGGCGCCGCCCCTTCCGTTCGTCGAGCAGCCGCCGCCCCCTTCCGCTCGTCGAGTAGGCGCCGCAGGCGCCGTATCGAGACGCCGCCACCCCACCCGCTCGTCGAGTAGGCGCCGCAGGCGCCGCAACGAGACGCCGGCCGGATCTCGATACGCGGCCTTCGGCCGCTACTCGATCAACGGGAAGG
>NZ_KE384305.1:0-20018 GCF_000425105.1 Agrococcus lahaulensis DSM 17612 | reverse complement strand
CGATACGCGGCCTCCGGCCGCTACTCGATCAACGGGAAGGAGCGCCGCGAGCCGGATCTCGATACGCGGCCTTCGGCCGCTACTCGATCAACGGGGGGGGGACGCCGCTGCCCGATCAGCGGGTGGGCGGGAGGAGCGGCAGCGCGAGGTCGCAGCGATCGGTGACGATGCCGTCGACGCCGAGCTCCAGGAGCTCCCGCATCTCTGCCTCGTCGTTGATCGTCCACACGTGCACCTCGACGCCCGCGGACTGGAAGGCCCGCACGCTGCGCTCGGTGACGATCTCGACGCCGCGATGCCGCCGCGGCACCTGCACCGCGACGAAGGGCGCGAGGATCCGGCGGAGCCGTCCCGCGAGCCCGAGCCGCTGCGCGACGAGCGCCTTCGCGACCATCGACTGCGACGCGCTCGTCGCGACCCCCGGCACGAGCTCCGCCGCCTGGCGGCGCCGCCGCTCGGAGAACGACGTGAGCAGCACCCGATCGGTCGCCTTGGCCTCGACGACCGCGCGGACCGCGGGGACGACCGACGCATCCGTCTTGAGATCGATGTTCCAGTGGGCGTCGGGGAGCGCGAGCAGCGCCTCCCGCAGCCCGGGCACGTGCTCGCCCTGCCCGAGATCGACGCGCTGCAGGTCGGGGAACAGCGTCTGCTCGATCA
This sequence comes from Agrococcus lahaulensis DSM 17612, assembly GCF_000425105.1. Lineage (GTDB taxonomy): Bacteria > Actinomycetota > Actinomycetes > Actinomycetales > Microbacteriaceae > Agrococcus > Agrococcus lahaulensis. The sequence continues at coordinate 19,358 of NZ_KE384305.1, read as the reverse complement.
CGACGTCCCGGCCGGCGACGCGGTCGAGCGACGGGTCGTGCGCGATGACGGCGACGCCGTCGGCCGTCGCGTGCACGTCCGTCTCGAGGAACCTCGCGCCGGCGTCGACCGCCGCGATGAACGCCGACATCGTGTTCTCGGGCGCCTCGAGCGCGAGGCCGCGGTGCGCGAGCACGCGCGGCGGTCGCGGATCGAGGTAGCCGGTCACGGGCACAGGCGCGTCACGCCTGCGGCGCCCTGCCGTCGGTCGCGTCGTCGGCGCCCCGAGCGCCGGGCTCGGCGTCCGGCACCTCGTTCGCCGCCTGGCGCGCCGCCTCGACCGCCTCGCCGTAGTCGGTGCTCGGCGTCTCGTCCGCGAGCGACGTCGAGGAGGAGACGGTGTCGGTCGAGCCCGCACCGCGGGGGTCGATGCCGCTCGCCTGCAGCGTCTCGGCGATCGAGGGCACCTCGACGTCGCTCACCGAGTCGGCCTGGAACGTCTCGTCGAGGATCGACGGCTCCGCGGCCTCGCCGTCGTGCTTCGACGGGCCCTTCTGGAACGGCACCTGGGCGCGCCCCTCGAAGAATCCGCGCCCGACGCCCTGGAGCGCATCCGTCAGCTCCGAGGGGATGATCCAGAGCTTGTTCGCGTCGCCCTCGGCGAGCTTCGGGAGCGTCTGGAGGTACTGGTAGGCGAGCAGCTTGTCGTCGGCGTCGCCCTCGTGGATGGCGGCGAAGACGCGCTCGATCGCCTCGGACTCACCCTTCGCGAGCAGCACCTGCGCTTCGGCGTCACCCTTGGCCCGCAGCACCTGGGCCTTCGCCTGGCCCTCGGCGCGGAGGATCTCCGACTGGCGGAGACCCTCGGCCTCGAGGATCTGCGACTGCTTCGAGCCCTCGGCGGTGAGGATTGCGGCGCGGCGGTCGCGCTCGGCGCGCATCTGCTTCTCCATCGAGTCCTGGATCGAGTGGGGCGGGTCGATCGCCTTGAGCTCGACGCGGCCGACGCGCAGGCCCCACTTGCCGGTCGCCTGGTCGAGCACGTTGCGCAGCTGGCCGTTGATCGTGTCGCGGCTCGTGAGCGCCTCCTCGAGGTTCATGCCGCCGACGACGTTGCGGAGCGTCGTGGTGGTGAGCTGCTCGACGGCCGAGAGGTAGTCGGCGATCTCGTAGGTCGCGGCGCGCGCGTCGGTCACCTGGAAGTACACGACCGTGTCGATCGAGACGACGAGGTTGTCCTCGGTGATGACGGGCTGCGGCGGGAACGAGCGGACCTGCTCGCGCATGTCGACCGAGTAGGAGACCCGGTCGATGAACGGCACGAGGAAGTTGAGGCCCGGCTGCAGCACGCGGTGGAAGCGGCCCAGCCGCTCGACCACGCCCGTGAAGCCCTGCTTGATGATGCGGATCGACCGGAAGAGCGTGACGAGCACGAACAGGACGATGAGCGCGACGAGCACGAGCAGGAATACGTTGAGGATGGATCCTCCGTCGATCGGCATGGGGGCTCCTTGGGTTGTCGGGCGGTTATCGCTGGGCGGGGACGATGATGGCGGTCGCCCCCTCGATGGCGGTGACGACGATGCGCTCGCCGACGTCGGGATCCCGCGGCTGCACCGCGGGGGAGAGGCGCGCGGTCCACACGTCGCCGTTCGCGAGCGTGACCTCGCCGGCACCGCGCACGAACGTGCGCGTGACCTCGCCGGCCATGCCCATGAGGGCGTCGACGCCCTGCAGGTTGACCTCGCCGGACTCGTGCAGGCGCTGCAACAGCTTGGGTCGCACGAGCAGGAGCAGCAGCAGCGCGGCGGCCGCCGCGATCAGGACCTGCGCCCAGACGGGCAGCCCGGTGATGCTCGAGACGAGGCCCCCGATCGACGCCATGCCGATCATGAGGAACGTGAACTCGAGCGTGACCATCTCGATGATGAAGCAGATGAGCGCGACGACGAGCCACACGATCCACGCGTACTGGGCAAGGTCCACGGGCCCAGCATATTGAGCGCACGCGAGAAGCGCTCGAGGCGCGCACGAGCGGCACGGCGCGCGCAGTAGTGTCGACTCGAACGAAGGAGATCCCTGTGCCGAATGCCGACGCGACGAATCCCGATCCCGCCGGAGAGGAGACCGCGCCGCTCGCGCCCGGCTCGCTCGCCGGCCGCACGGCCCTCGTCACCGGATCGAGCCGCGGCATCGGCGCCGCGACCGTCGAGCTGCTCGCCGCGGCGGGAGCCGACGTCGTCGTGAACTACCGCGCGAAGGCGCCGCGCGCCGAGAGGGTCGCGGCCGCCGCTCAGGCGCACGGCGTCCAGTCGCTCGCGGTGCAGGCGGACCTCACCGACCCCGCGAGCGTCGCGGCGATGTTCGAGGCCGTGCGAGAGCGCTTCGGGGGCCTCGACATCCTGGTGATGAACGCATCCGGGGGGATGGAGAGCGGCATGGGCGAGGACTACGCCATGCGCCTCAACCGCGATGCGCAAGTGGGGCTGCTCGAGGCCGCGCTGCCGGTGCTGCGGGATGGCGCGCGCGTGGTGTTCGTCACGAGCCACCAGGCGCACTTCATCCGGACGACGCCCACGATGCCCGAGTACGAGCCCGTCGCGCGCTCCAAGCGCGCGGGGGAGGATGCGCTGCGCGAGCGGATCCCGTCGCTCGCCGAGCGCGGCATCGAGCTCGTCGTGGTCTCGGGCGACATGATCGAGGGCACGATCACCGCGACGCTGCTCGAGCGCGCGAACCCGGGCGCGATCGCGAGCCGCCGCGAGGAGGCGGGACGCCTCTACGACGTCGACGAGTTCGCGAGGGAGGTCGCGCTCGCCGCAGTCGAGCCCGTGCCCGCCGACAGCACGCGGCTCGTCGGCGACGTCTCGGGCTTCGGCGAGGCCGAGGGGGTGCGCGGCTGATGCGCGCCGAGCACATCGAGCACCTCGTCTCGCTCTCGCGCCCGGCCGTGCACCCGAGCGGGGCGTGGGCGATCGTCGCCTCGAGCCGCCCGAGCCTGCGCGCGAACCGCAACGTCGGGCAGCTCTGGCGCGTCTCGCTCGCCGACGGCACGCGGCGCCGGCTCACCGGCGGGGTCGCCGATCGCGAGCCGCAGCTCACGCCCGACGGTGCCACGGTGCTCTTCCTCCGCGACGACTCGAAGGACAAGCCGCAGGTGTGGGCGATGCGCGCAGACGGCGGCGAGGCCGTGCAGGCGACCGCCCAGCCGGGCGGCGTGCGGGAGTTCGCCGTCTCGCCGGAGGGCGACCGCATCGCGTTCACCGCGACGGTCGTCGAGCCCGGCCGCTACGGGAGCGTCGAGGGCCTCGGCGCGGCGCAGGAGTCGCCGCGCCTCATCACGCGCAACCGCAACCTCGCGAACGGCGTTGGTAGCCTCATCGGCCGCCGCTCGCACCTCTTCGTCTCGCAGCTGCCCGAGCTCGACGCGGAGCCGCGCTACGACCGCGCTCCGCACCCGCACGACACCGCCGAGACGCGCGACGACGCGCCCTTCGCGCCGGAGGCGATGCAGCTGAGCCACGGCGAGTTCGACCACTCGGCGCCGGTGTTCTCGGTCGACGGGGCGCGCGTGCTGTGCGTCACGGCGCGGCACGACTCGCGCGACGACGACCTCGTGAACGCGGTCGTCGAGTTCGACGCCGCCGTCGCCCACGGCGAGCCCCACACGATCCTCTCCTCGCGCGCCGGCCTCTCGGTCGGCGAGGTGCGCCCGACCCCGGACGGCGGCTTCGTGCTGCTCGCGCAGCACATGGGCGAGAGCGGGCGCGACTTCGTCGCCCGCAGCACGCAGCTGTTCGTGCTCGAGCACCCCGGCGCGCACGCCGAGGAGGTCACGGACGGCGAGTCGGTCGACCTCGGCGAGCAGGGGAGCCACGCGACGGTCGTCGATGACGGCGTGCTCGTGCAGGAGCGCACGCGCGGCCGCAACCGGCTCGTGCACGTCACGGGCGGCGGCTCGCGCGAACTCATCGGCGGCGACCTCGAGGTCGTCGGCCACGGCGTCGGCGCGGGTGTCACCGTCGCGACCGTCGTGACGCCGACGTCGGCCGGCGAGGTGGCCGTGCTCGACGAGCGCGGCGTGCGCGTCATCACCGACTTCGGCGCACCGCTGGTGGAGGCGGGCGTCGTGCTGCCGACCGAGCACGAGATCACCGCGCGCGACGGCCGCCCCGTGCACGGCTGGGTGTGGGTACCCGAGGGCGAGGGCCCCCACCCGGTGCTGCTCAACATCCACGGCGGGCCGTTCGCGCAGTACGGCGTCGGCGTCTTCGACGAGGCGCAGGTCGCGGTCGACGCGGGCTACGCGGTCGTGCAGTGCAACCCGCGCGGCTCCGCCGGCTACGGCCGCGAGCACGGCGTCGCGATCAAGCAGCGGATGGGCACCGTCGACCTGCACGACGTGCTCGACTTCCTCGACGGCGCGCTCGACGCGCACCCGGAGCTCGACCGCGAGCGGCTCGGCATCATGGGCGGCTCGTACGGCGGCTACCTCACGGCGTGGACGATCGCGCACGACCACCGCTTCACGGCCGCGATCGTCGAGCGCGGCTTCCTCGACCCGGAGTCGTTCATGGGCACGAGCGACATCGGCTGGTTCTTCGGGGGCGAGTACACCGGCACCGACCCCGAGCAGATGCGCGCGCAGAGCCCGATGGCGCGCGTCGGCGATGTGCGCACCCCGACGCTCGTCATCCACTCCGAGCAGGACTGGCGCTGCCCGCCCGAGCAGGCCCAGCGGTACTGGGCCGCGCTCAAGCGGCAGGGGGTCGAGACGGCGCTGCTGCTGTTCCCCGGCGAGAACCACGAGCTCACCCGCTCGGGACAGCCGCGGCATCGCGTCGAGCGCTTCGAGCACGTGCTGCGCTGGTGGGGCAAGCACCTGCCGACGGCCGAGAACCACGGGGGCTGACGTGATCGGCGACGGCCCGCTCGTGCAGGTGGCGCAGCGCGCCGTCGATCTCGAGCGGGCCGCCGCCTTCTACGCCGACCTGCTCGGCGTGCCGATCGCGGCGACCTTCGACCCGCCGGGCCTCGCGTTCCTCGTGCTCGGCGACACGCGGCTGCTGCTCGAGCGCGGCGCTCCCTCGGCGCTGCTCTACTTCGCCGTCGACGATCTCGACGAGCGCGTGGAGCGGCTCCGCGCATCCGGCGTCGGCATCGTGAGCGAGCCGCACGTCATCTTCACCCACGGCGACGACGCGCTCGGACCCGCCGGCGCGGTCGAGCGGATGGCGTTCGTGCTCGACAGCGAGGGCAACACGATCGCGCTCGTCGAGCACGGCGCGCGTTGAGCTCAGGTCATCGGCGCGCCGTCGGCGGCGACGGCGAGCAGCACGCGGTCGCGCGAGGCGGCGTCGAGCAGGCCGAGGTCGTGCGCGATGCGCGCCGCCTCGTCGTAGCCGCGGAAGAAGCGGATGCCGGCCGCCTCGAGCTCGGCGCGCACCGCACCCTCGACCGGCACGACCTCGTGGATGAGCACGGCGACGCCGTGCACCCCGCCGAGCCGCAGCATCTCGACCCCGACTTGCGGATCGGCCTGCCCGCTGTCGCCGATGAACATGAAGCGGCACTCGGGGAAGAGCGCGCGCTCGCGCACGAAGTTCTGCAGCTTGCGGGCCTGGATCGACTGCTTCGTGAAGAGGTTGAGGAACGAGCCGCCGAGCACGGCGTGGGGCGGCAGCCCGAGGCCCGAGAGCCCGTTCCGCGTGTACTGCTCGATGAGGCCGCGCGGCCCCTCGGGCCGCGCCGTCACGAAGGTCAGGTCACCGGGCCGCGAGGGCTGCGAGGCGTGGCCCTCGTCGAGCTCGATGAGCAGCTCGACGACGCCGGGGTAGACGGAGCCGCGCGGGAAGCGGGTCTCGTGCAGCATCGCGCGCACGGTGTCGTCGATGTCGCACAGGATGCGCAGGTCGTGCACGGGGGAGTCGACCGCCTCGGCGGCGATGTGGGCGAGCACCGCCTCGCGATCCTCGGGCGTGAGCCGCTCGAAGACCACGTGCTCGAGGTCGTGCCGGTCGCCCGTCGAGTTCAGCAGGTACTTCATGTCGCGGAACGGCTCCCCGGTGAGGGAGAGGAGGCACGACCGGATGCCGTGGGAGATGACCGCGCTGGGCGCGAGCTCGCGCAGCGCGTGCACGACCTTCGCGCGCATCCGCGGGCTCAGCTCGGCCACGCGCTCGACGCACAGGAGCTCGACGAGCGCCTCGCGCTGCGCGCGGCGGAAGAGGCCGGTGACGCGATTCCCCACGATCGCAGCCACCGTGCGCTCGAGGTCGATCTGGGCGAGCAACGGCTCGAGCCGTCCTGCGGGGGCGCTGCGGAGCCGCGCGAGGGCCTGGTCGGGAGTCACGCCCCCGATCCTGGCACCCGCACGCTGAGCGCGGCGCGGTCGATGCGCGCGTCGAGCCGATCGACGGGCCTCGCCGCGTCGCCGTCGATCTGCACGGGCAGCGGCCCGTCGACCGCGCCGAGCGTCACGCGCTCGACCGTGCGGTGGCGCAGCACGCCCTCGGCGCGGGCGATGCCGGCACCGGCTGCCGCGATGCGGCCCCAGTGCGCGAGGTGGCGCGGGCTCACGGTCGCGACGTGCAGCGCGCCGTCGTCGAGCCGCGTGCCCGGCAGCACCGAGAGACCGGCGGGGATGCGCGCGGCGTTGTGCACGAGCACGCTCCAGGCGCGCGTCGACTCGACGGGGCCGCCGTCGAAGCGACCGCGGACGGCGAAGCTCGGGCTGCCGAGGCGGCCGAGCCCCGCGGCGATGTAGGAGCTCCAGCCGAGGCGCCGCTTCGCGAGCAGCGACGCCGCCTCGACGGCGAGCGCGTCGTGCCCGACGCCCGCGACGACGAGGAACGGTCGCTCCTCCTCGCGCGCGCCCGCGCGGCTCAGCACGACGCGCCCGAGGTCGACGCGCGAGACGGGGCCGGAGACGGCCGCTCGGGCTGCCGCGGCGGCGTCGCGCAGCGGCACGTCGAGGTTCCGGGCGAAGAGGTTGGCGGTGCCGGCGGGCACGATGCCGAGCGGCACGCCCGAGTGGGCGAGCACGGCCGCCACCTCGCGCACCGTGCCGTCCCCGCCGACGGCGACGACCGCATCCGCCCCCGACCGGAGCGCCTCGCGCGCCTGGGGCCCGCCGGTCGCGAGCGGCTCGGTGGGCAGCACGCGCGCGTCCGCGCCCGATCGCGCCGCCTCGCGCAGCACCGCATCGACGCCGCGCGCGAAGCCGCGGGCGATGGGATTGCCGATCACGGCGATGGCGGGCACGGCGCCAGGCTAGCGAGGCTCCGCCGCGCCGTCGGCAAGCGCGAGCCGGCCGCCGAGCCACGCGGCGAAGCGCTCGAGCTCGTCGAGCACCGCGGAGCGGAGCCGGCCGTCGGGCTCGACGTCCCAGTGGATGCGCGCGACGCGCAGCGCGCCCGCGTCGCGGTCGGAGCGCGCGTCGACCTTGCCCACGAGCCGGTCGCCGTCGAGGATCGGCAGCGCGTGCACGCCCCAGCGGCGCTTCGCGGCGGGTGTGTACTGCTCGAGCGCGTACTCGAAGCCCCACAGGTCGCGCATGCGGCGCCGGTCGGCGATGAGCCGGTCGAGCGGCGAGAGCACCGCGACCCGGCCCGCGAAGCCGGTGCCGCTCGCGCCGACGTCGAGCCGCCACTCGCCGCGCGTGCCCTCGACGCGCACGGGCTCGCCGGCCTCGCCCACGTGGGTGGCCCGGGCGAGGCCGAGCGAGCGGAGCCAGCGGCGCCGCCACGTCTCGAGCGCGGCGGCGGCGTCGGGCGCCTCGACGGGCGGCAGCACGCGCTCGGCGAGGTCCCACACGCGCAGCTGCCCGAGCCGCTCGACCACGACGACCTCGCCCCGCACCTGCAGCAGCTCGAGCATCATCGCGACGTCGCGGCCCGTGTTCCAGCCGCTCGAGCGGTAGGGCACGTCGACCGTGTCGGCGATGTCACCCTGGGGGAGCGGGCCGTCGGCGCGGAGCTGCTCGAGCACCCGCTCGCGGAAGCCGCCGTTCGCCTCGAGCCACGCGCGGCTCGCCTCGCCGATCGCGTCGGCTGCGCGGCCGAGCGCGAGCAGCCACGGGAGGTCGCGCATCGCGCGCAGCCCGATCGCCCACGCCTCCATCGGGTGCCGGTGCGGGCCGAGGTGCTCGAAGAGCGACTGCTCGACCTCGACGGCGCGCCGCACGCCGCCCGGGTCGATCCCGGGCAGCCGCGAGCGCGCGATGTGCTCGGCGGACGGGCACACGATGTCGGTCGGGTTGAGCGGCAGCAGCGTGAGCTGCGCGACGACCTCGGCGAGATCCTCCGCGCCGTCGACGAGCGCGCGGTCGGCGTCGAGCAGCTGCGCGCGCACCGCGATGCGACGCGCCTCCTCGCGCGAGATGGAGCGGATCGTCGCCACGCGATGACGGTAGCCGAGGGCGCCGACACGAGGCGCCGCGCGAGGCCGACGGCCCCTCGCGGTGGGAGGATGACGCAATGCGAGATCAGCGCCTGCGCCCCGAGACCGTCGTCGTGAGCGCGGGCCGCCCCCGCCATGTGCCCGGTGCGCCGTTCAGCGAGCCGGTGACCTTCGCGAGCGCCTTCGTGGCGGGCGGCGACCCCGAGTACGCGCGCTACGGCAATCCGACGTGGACGGCGTTCGAGGATGCGCTCGGCGCGCTCGAGGGCGGGGAGTGCGTCTCGTTCGCGAGCGGCATGGCGGCGGTGAGCGCGGTCGCCGCGCTCGTGCCCCACGGCGGCGCGGTCGTCGTGCCGCGGCACGCCTACCAGCACACACTCGCGCTGCTCGACGGCGGCGCGGAGGCCGGTCGCTTCGAGGTGCGTCGGGTCGACATCGCCGACGCCGACGCGGTCGAGGCGGCGATGCGCGGGGCGGCGATGGTGTGGATCGAGTCGCCCACGAACCCGGCGCTCGAGGTCGCCGACGTCGAGCGCCTCGCCGCATCGGCGCGGGCGGCCGGTGCGCTGAGCGTCGTCGACAGCACCTTCGCGACGCCGCTGCTGCAGCGCCCGCTCGGCCAGGGCGCGGATCTCGTCGTGCACTCCGTCACGAAGCTCATCGCGGGACACAGCGACATCGTGCTCGGCGCGGTCGTCGCCGACGATCCCGACCTCGCCGCGCGCATCCGCCACCACCGCGGCCTGCACGGTGCGATCCCCGGCCCCATGGAGTCGTTCCTCGCGCTGCGGGGGCTGCGCACGCTCTCGGTGCGGCTCGAGCGAGCGGCGTCGAACGCGCGCGAGCTCGCCGCCCGGCTCGAGCGCGCGCCCGGCGTCGTCGAGGTGCGCGACCCCGGCTTCGGCACCGTGCTCGCGATCGTGCTGCGAGATGCGCAGGCCGCCGACCGGGCGGTCGAGCGGGTGCGCCTCTGGATCCCGGCGACGAGCCTCGGGGGCGTGGAGTCGACCCTCGAGCGGCGGCGGCGCTGGGCGACCGAGGCGCCGACGATCCCCGAGGGCCTCATCCGCCTCTCGGTCGGCATCGAGCACATCGACGACCTGGCGGACGACCTGCTGGGCGCGCTCGGAGCGGGCGTCGACTAGCCTCGGAGCATGAGCCGCACCGCGTGGGCAGTCATCTGCGCCATCCTCGCCGTCATCATCGCGTGGATCGTCGTCGACGTCGTCTTCAGCGTGCTGTGGTTCATCGGCAAGCTCGCGATCGTCGCCGTCGTCGCGGTCGTGGTGTTCGTGGCGCTGCGCTCGCTCATCGGGCGCCGCTCGCGCGAGGGCTGACGCGCGGGACGACGCAGCGAGCCGAAGCCCTCGGCAGCGCTGAAGCGCCGAGCGGAGGTCAGCCGAAGCGCAGGCTGGAGCGGGTCACGACTCGCGCGCCGACGTCGATCCAGCGGATCGGGCCGGTCGTCAGCGCGGGGGAGGGGTTGCCCGCCGCGAACGCGGCCTGCGCCTCGCGGAGGTCGCTGAAGCGGCCGAGCGAGCGACCGGCGCCGTCGACCGCGACGAACTCCTCGAGCGTCTCCTCGACGAAGCCGAGGAACGTCGTGCCCTCGCGATCCGTGCGGGTGGCGACCCACAGCCCGCTGCCCGGCGACGCCCACGAGATGGCGCCCGCGGCCCCGGTCACCGAGTCGGGAGCAGCGACCGAGACCTCGGGGCGAGCCAGCGTGTCGGTCATGTCCTGCTCCTTCGTCACGATCATTAGTTCGATGATCAAAATGTATCACGTCCGAATGGTATGGTGGTGGTGAGATCATCCGGGCCATCGATCCGGGGGAGGAGCGGGATGACGCAGATCGATCGACGCGGGGCTGCGAGCTCGGGGTACTGGTACCCGGAGCACGGCAGGCCGACGAGCGTCGACGTGCTCAACCTGCTGCGGCGCTACCGCGCGGCCGAAGCGCAGATGCGAGCGCGCACGCGGTCGTCGATGGGGATGGGCGAGACCGACCTGCTGGCACTGCGCCTGCTGCTGCAGGCGGAGCGGCGCGGTGAGCTGCTGCGGCAGCGCGATCTCGCGTCGGCGCTCGGCCTCGCGTCGCCCTCGGTCACCGCGCTCGTCGACCGGCTCGTCAAGAGCGGCCACGTGCGCCGGGAGCCGCATCCGGAGGACCGCCGGGCGACGATCGTCGTGCCGACGAAGGACACCGACGACGAGGTGCGCGCGACGCTCGGCGCGATGCACCGACGGATGATCGACGTCATCGACGCGATGGACGACGAGCAGACCGAAGCCGTGGCCGGCTTCCTCGAGCGCATGGTCGCCGCGATCGAGCACGTCGACGACCACCACGAGGTCGCCGGCGCGTAGCATCCGTGCCGTGAGCGAGCAGCGGGAGCACGGCGCGAGCGACGGATGCGTCTTCTGCGGGATCGCCGCGGGCACCGTGCCGTGCGAGCGGGTCGCTGAGGACGCGACGACCGTCGCCTTCATGGACATCGATCCGGGCGCCGACGGGCACATGCTCGTGATCCCGAAGCGCCACAGCGCCGACCTCCTCGACATCCCCGCGGACGACCTCGCCGCCACGGTCCTCGCCGCCCAGCGGCTCGCGCGGGCGGCGCTGACCGCGCTCGGCGCCGAGGGCGTCAACCTGCTGCAGTGCAGCCGCTCCGCCGCATGGCAGACGGTCCCGCACTTCCACCTCCACGTGATCCCGCGCCATCTCGACCGCAGCCGGGATCGGCTCGAGCTCCCGTTCGAGCCCGGCCGGCCGGCAGACGCGGCCGCGATCGCCGCGCACGGCAGGGCGATCGCGGCCGCGCTCGAGGCCGACCGAGCCGGCGAGGCGGACGTCCGCGGCTGAGCGGCTCAGCCGACTCCGAGCTCCTCCCACAGGTGCGCGAGCGTCGCGGCACCGGCGAGGAGCATCTCGATCGACGCGCTCTCGTCGCTGTCGTGCCAGTTGTCCTCGACGAGTCCGGTGCCGAAGAAGACGATCGGCACCTCGAGGGAGCGGGCGAGCAGCTCGGCAGGGCCGCCTCCTGCGTTGCCCATCCTGCCGACCTCCGCGACACCGAAGCCGGCGGCCATGGCGCTCGCGAGCGCGTCGACGACGGGGGAGTCGGGCGTGCGGTAGCTCTCCTGCGCGGTCTCCTGCTGCACCTCGAGGCTGCACTCGAAGCGGTCCCCGATGCTCGACTCGAGCCAGCTCCGCAGCTGCTCGGCGACGCGCTCGACCCGCTGGCCGGCGACGGTGCGGATGCTGAGGTCGGCCGAGACCATCGACGGGACAGCGGCGCGCTTGACCCCGACGGGATCGCCGGCCGTCAGTGCGATGACCTCGAGGGCCGGCCGCTCCCACAGCCGCTCGAGCACGGTGAATCCTGCCTCGCCGCCGATGCTGCGGGTGTGCGAGCGCTCGAGCCAGTCGCGCTCATCGAAGGGGAGTGCCGCGAGCTCAGCCCGTCGCTGCTCGGGGATCGGCTCGACGTCGTCGTAGAAGCCGGGGAACGCGATCCTGCCCTCGTCGTCATGCAGGAGGGAGAGCAGCCGGCCGAGCTCGATCGCCGGGTTCGGTGCCGCTCCCGAGACGGCGCCCGAGTGGATGTCGGTCAGCGGGCCGTACGCCTCGATGCGCGCGCCGAGCATGCCGCGGATGCTCGTGCACAGCGCCGGGTGGTCGGCGCGCCACAGCAGCGTGTCGGAGAAGAGCACGACGTCCGCTGCGAGCCGCTCGCGGTGCTCGTGGAGCATCGCGGCCAGACCGGCGGAGCCGGATTCCTCCTCGCCCTCGACGAGGAGCTTCAGGTTGACGGCCGGGGCTTCGCGCCCGCTCGCAGCCAGGTGTGCCCGGACGCCCCACAGGTGCGCCATGACCTGGCCCTTCGCATCCGAGGTGCCGCGCCCGTACAGCCGACCGTCGCGCTCGACCGGCTCGAACGGCGCCGTCTCGTCCCAGTTCTCGTCCTTCACGGCGCGCACGTCGTGGTGGCTGTAGACGAGCACGGTCGGCGCGCCGGGAGCCTCGCACCACTCGGCGTAGACCGCCGGCCCGTCCGCGCCGCCCCAGATCTCGGCGCACGGGAAGCCCACGGCGCGCAGCTCGCCGGCCAGCCACGACGCCGACCTGCGGAGGTGGTGCTCGCGCTCGGCGACGCCTGCGACCGAGGGGATGCGCACCCAGGCCGCGAGCTCCGCGACGAGCTCGCGGGCGTGCGCGTCGACGTACGCCCTGATGTCCGACTCGGTCCGCTCCATCGCGACCTCCTGGCCGCACAGCGTAGCGGCGCGCGCCGGGAACGCCAGGGGTCGCCACCGCGTAGGCTCCGTGGGTGACCTCCCGCAGCCTCTCCGACGGCGCGCAGCTGCGCCGTGCGCAGCCCGGCGACGAGCCGGGCATCCTCGCGATGATCCACGCGCTCGCGGTCTACGAGCGAGAGCCGGATGCGGTGGAGAACACCGAGGGGATGCTCACGGCGACGCTCTTCGGCGACGAGCCGCGGGCGTTCGCGCACGTCGTCGAGCGCGAGGGCGCGATCGTCGGCATCGCGATCTGGTTCCTCACGTACTCCACCTGGACGGGCACGCACGGCATCTGGCTCGAGGACCTCTACGTCGACGAGGCGCAGCGCGGCCGCGGCTACGGGCGTGCGCTCATGGCGGCGCTCGCGGCGGAGTGCGTCGAGCGCGGCTACCGGCGCTTCGAGTGGACGGTGCTCGACTGGAACGAGCCGTCGATCGGGTTCTACCGCGCGATCGGCGCGGCGCCGCTCGACGAGTGGACGACGCAGCGCCTCACGGGCGAGCGGCTCGCGGCGCTCGCCCGCAGCTAAGGCGGACCCGGCACCCCTGCTCGCGGTGTGCCGCTGCCGCCGATAATGCACATTATGTCGGATCGAAAGAGGGATGAAGTACTCACGTCGTGGCGATACGCCTCCCCGTGCGACCGGGTAGGCACGAAGGAATCAACCTCTGACCGGCGCTTAGCCCCAGCTGATGACCTGGCCGACGGCGAGGGCGGCGAGACGCCAGTCGAGGCGCTCGTCGACGGAGGCGGTCACGTCAGAGTGCGCGGAGGGACGACGCAGTGGCGTCAAGGGCACCGGGTGCGATCGCGTAGTACGCCCAGCGCCCGCGCTGATCCCGAGTGACGAAGCCCGCTTCGGCGAGGATCTTCATGTGGTGCGACACCGTGCCCTGGGAGAGTCCCACCGGCTCGGTGAGGTCGCAGATGCACGCCTCTCCCCCGTCGCTCGCAGCGATCAGCGACAGCAGACGCACACGCGTCGGGTCACCGAGCGCCTTGAAGCGCACTGCGAGCTGCTCAGCGGCGGCGGCATCGATCGCCGCCTCTCCCACAGGAGTGCAGCACGCGTCGGCGGCGGTCGTGGTCGTCACGCGCACCATCCTGACACATTGATTGACGTTCGTCGATGGATGCTGCATGCTCATCGCATCGACGTTCTTCGATCCTAGGAGTGGTGATGGCTGAGCAGCCGGTGGTCGTGATCGGTGCGGGTCCGCAGGGACTTGCGATGGCGGCGCATCTGACGGAGCGGGGTGTCGAGGCGGTGGTGCTCGAGCGCGGCGGATCTGCTGGCGCAGCGGTGGCCGAGTGGGGCCATGTTCGGCTGTTCTCGGCATGGGATGAGCTCGTGGACGCCGCAGCGGTTCGACTGCTCGAGCGGTCTGGGTGGGTCGCTCCCGAGCGCGCCTACCCGACAGGTGCGCAGTGGGTGGAGCGCTACCTCGCACCCTTGGCTGCCGCCCTGGGCGAGCGGGTGCGCACCGGCCAGAGGGTGACGGCGGTGACGAAGCAGGGCCGAGACAAGGTCGTCTCGCAGGGTCGCGTGGAGGTTCCGTTCATCGTGCATGTCACCGGCGCAGACGGCAGCGAGGAGCGCATCAGCGCACGCGCCGTCGTCGACGCGAGCGGCACGTGGGGGCAGCCGGGTCCGATGGGCGCGGATGGCGTGCCCGCCATCGGCGAGCGTGCTGCAGCCGACCGGATCTCGTACCGGATCCCGGACGATGTTCAGGCGTTCGCCAGTCAGCACGTCGTGGTCGTCGGCGCCGGCCATTCGGCCACGCATGCGCTGCTGCAGCTCGATCGCCTCGCGCGACGCGCACCCGATACGCGCATCACCTGGCTGCTGCGCCGCGGCTCGACGGCGAACGTGTTCGGCGACGGCATCGGCGACGAGTTGCCCGAGCGGGCAGCGCTGGGCGCGCGGGCGCGTCGCGCCGTCGACGCCGGCCGCGTCGACCTCGTCAGCGGGTTCCGGGTCGCTGAGGTGCGGCAGAGCGGCGACGGGCTCGCGATCGTCGGCGAGGACGGACGCGTCATCCAGGACGTCGGCCATGCGTTCGCGCTGACGGGATTCCGCCCCGACCTGTCGATCCTGTCTGAGCTGCGACTGGCGATCGACTCGTCGCTGGACGCCGTCGACGGGATCGCCGCGTCGATCGACCCGAACCTCCACTCCTGCGGCTCGGTCGGTACCACCGGCGCGGCCGAGCTCGCCCAGCCCGACGCGAACCTCTTCGTCGTGGGCGCGAAGTCCTACGGTCGCGCCCCGACGTTCCTCGCGCTCACCGGATACGAGCAGGTCCGCAGCGTCGCAGCGCACATCGCTGGCGACCATGAGGCTGCAGCCCGCGACGAGCTCGTCCTGCCCGACACCGGCGTCTGCGGCGGCGCGAGCGCGTTCGACGCGCCTGCCGCCTCCGGATGCTGCGCGCCCGCGCCCGCCCTGGTCCAGATCGGCGCGCGCCCCGTCACCTGATGTTCATCCGGCGCGACTTGCGCGCTGATTCGACGAACCTCAATATAGAGGCATGTCGAATCAGATCATGGATGTCGTGATCATCGGATCGGGGCCGGCCGGCTATACCGCAGCGGTGTACGCCGCGCGCGCGGGCCTGGAGCCGGTGGTGCTGGCCGGGTCGGTGACCGCCGGCGGCGCGCTCATGACGACGACCGAGGTGGAGAACTTCCCCGGCTTCGTCGACGGCATCCAGGGCCCTGACCTGATGGAGTCGATGCGTGCGCAGGCCGAGCGGTTCGGTGCGCGCATCGTGTTCGACGACGCGGTGCGGGTCGATCTGGCGGGCGATGTGAAGCGCGTCGAGACGGGGCTTGGCGAGGCGGTCCTCGCTCGCACTGCGATCCTCACGATGGGGTCTGCCTACCGCAAGCTGGGGCTGGCCGACGAGGAGCGCCTGACCGGTCACGGCCTGTCGTGGTGCGCGACCTGCGACGGATTCTTCTTCCGCCAGCAAGAGATCGTCGTCGTCGGTGGCGGCGATTCGGCGATGGAGGAGGCGCTGTTCCTGACCCGGTTCGCGTCGAAGGTGACGATCGTGCACCGCCGCGACACCTTTCGCGCGTCGGCGATCATGGCTGCTCGTGCCCTCGCCGACCCGAAGATCGAGGTTGCCTGGAACAGCGAGATCGCGGGGTTCGTCGGCGATGCGAAGATCGAGGGCGTGACGCTGCGCGACACCGTCACCGGCGCCGAGCGCGTACTCGACGCGACCGGCGTGTTCGTCGCGATCGGTCACGACCCGCGCTCCGAGCTCGTCGCCGACCAGGTCGACGTCGACGCCGACGGCTACGTGCTCGTCGACCACCCCTCCACCCGCACGAACCTGCCGGGCGTGTTCGCCGCCGGCGACCTCGTCGACCACACCTACCGGCAGGCGATCACCGCAGCCGGCACCGGCTGCGCCGCCGCGCAGGACGCGCAGCACTACCTCTCCGCCCTCGACGCCGACGCTCCGGCTGCAGCCCCTGAGGCGGTCGTGGCATGACCGACGCGACCGGGACGGGCGCGATGCGTCGCCTATCTACGCTCGACCGTTGGCTGCCCGCGTGGATCGGCCTGGCCATGGTCGCCGGGCTCGTCATCGGCTCCGCGTTGCCGGGCGTGTCCGACGTGCTCGCCGCGCTCGAGGTCGGCGGGATCTCGATCCCGATCGCGCTCGGCCTGCTGGTGATGATGTACCCGGTGCTGGCGAAGGTCCGTTACGACCGCGTCGCCGCGGTCACCGGCGACCGGAAGCTGCTGCTGGCATCGCTGCTGCTCAACTGGATCGTCGGGCCTGCGCTCATGTTCGCGCTCGCCTGGACGTTCCTGCCGGACCTGCCCGAGTACCGCACCGGCCTCATCATCGTCGGCCTCGCCCGCTGCATCGCCATGGTCGTCATCTGGAATGACCTCGCATGCGGCGACCGAGAGGCCGCCGCGGTGCTCGTCGCCATCAACTCCGCCTTCCAGGTCGTCGCGTTCGCCCTGCTCGGCTGGTTCTACCTGACCGTCCTGCCGGGCTGGCTCGGCCTCGACTCGCAGGGTCTGAACGTCTCGATCGGCAAGATCGCCCTGAACGTGCTGATCTTCCTCGGCCTGCCGCTGCTGGCCGGATTCGCGTCGCGGTGGATCGGCGAGCGCCGCCGGGGACGCGCCTGGTACGAGGACCGATTCCTGCCGAAGGTCGGACCGTGGGCGCTCTACGGTCTGCTGTTCACGATCGTGCTGCTGTTCGCCCTCCAGGGCGACGCGATCACCTCGCAGCCGCTCGACGTGGTGCGCATCGCGCTGCCGCTGCTGGCCTACTTCGCGCTCATGTGGACCATCGGCATCGTCACCGGCAAGCTGCTCGGCCTCGGCTACGCCCGCGCCACCACGCTGGCGTTCACCGCCGCCGGCAACAACTTCGAGCTCGCGATCGCCGTCGCGATCGGCACCTTCGGCGCGACCTCCGGCGAAGCGCTGGCAGGCGTCGTCGGCCCCCTCATCGAGGTCCCCGTGCTCGTGGGCCTCGTCTACGTCTCGCTCTGGATCGCCCGATCCTGGTTCCGCACCGACCCCACCGCCACCGACCCGGATTCCACCGCGGCCGCGCGGCCCATCGAGAGGACTCGACGATGAGCACTCCCACCACCACGGACGCCTGCGTCGCCGCCGACACGCACGCCATCAGCGAGGCCGCTGCCGGATCGCTCGCGACGACGCTGAAGGCGCTCTCCGACCCGCTGCGGCTGCGGATGCTGTCCGCGATCGCCACCGACGGACGCGGCGAGTCGTGCGTGTGCGACCTCGCCGAGCTCGCTGAGGTGTCGCAACCGACCGTCTCGCATCACCTCAAGGTTCTCAAGGACGCCGGCGTCGTCACCTCCGAACGTCGCGGCACCTGGGTCTGGTACCGCATCACCCCCGCACTCCAGCCCGCCGTCACCACACTGCTCGACTCGTTCGCGCCCGCCGCCGTGAATCCCGCCGTCCGCGACGGCTACCGCGGCCTGGCAGACGTCGACGAGGCGCTCGACCACCTCGCCCACACCCTCGCCGCCACTCATCCAGCCCTCAGCGCAGACGTCGTCGCATCCATCGTCCGAGAGTCCTACACGGGACTCGCTCGCACGGCTCGCGTCACCGCGCACCTGGTGCCGTTGACGGAGCGCTTCGCCAGGCAGCGCCTGAGCGACCTCGAGCGCGATCGCGGTGGCTCGGTGCCGCAGGTGCTGTTCGTGTGCGTCGCGAACGCTGGCCGCTCCCAGCTCGCGGCCGCGCTCGTCAATCAGTACGCCGGCGGTCGCGTCGTCGCACGCTCCGCCGGCTCGACGCCCGCCGCCGACGTCCACCCGAACGTGCGACCCCTCCTCGAGGAGATCGACGCCCCCACCGCGGCGACCGCCTTCCCGAAGCCGCTGACCGACGACGCAGTCCGTGCCGCGGACGTCGTCATCACGATGGGCTGCGGCGACGTGTGCCCCGTCATTCCCGGCGTCCGCTACGAGGATTGGGCCGTGGGCGACCCCGCCCTTGCCTCCCCCGAGGGCGTTGCAGCGATCCGCGACGACATCGCAGCCCGCGTCCAGCAGCTCCTCACCGACCTCTCCCCCACCCGCTGAACGGAAAGACCCATGACCGATTCCAAGCCCACCGTCCTGTTCGTCTGCGTTCACAACGCCGGCCGCTCGCAGATGGCCGCCGGCTACCTTCGCAGCCTCGGCGAAGGCCGCATCGACGTCCGGTCGGCAGGCTCGATGCCTGCTGACCAGATCAACCCGGTTGCCGTCGCCGCGATGGCGGAGGAAGGCATCGACATCACCGCGGAGCAGCCGAAGGTGCTGACCGTCGACGCCGTGCGCGAGTCCGACGTCGTCATCACGATGGGCTGCGGCGACGCCTGCCCGATCTTCCCGGGGAAGCGCTACGAGGACTGGGAGCTCGACGACCCCGCGGGTCAGGGCATCGAGGACGTGCGCCCCATCCGCGACGAGATCCGCGGACGCATCGCCAGCCTGATCGAGGAGATCGCCCCCGCTCGTCGATAGCGCGTCGAGGGTTCATGCGCGTGGAGCGCGTCGACCTCAGAACCAGAGGACTTCGCGAAGGAGCTCACGACCTAGGTTGATATCCCCGGTATCCAGTCAAGTCGGGTAGTACCTCCACTCGCACCACTGGTATCGCTCCTCCAGGCCGCGGCGGAATGAACCGTCCCCGGTTTGATGCCGGTTCCTTTCGAGTCTGGAAGGAAGATTGTCATCATGCCGAAGCAGATCCCGGAGGAGACGAAGCAGCGAGCGATCCGGCTCGTGCTCGACCATCTCGATGAGTATCCGAACCTGACGACCGCGTGCGAGACGGTCTCGAAGCGGCTCGGCTTCGGTGCCGAGTCGCTGCGCCGCTGGGTGCGGCAGGCTCAGATCGACGCCGGCGAACGGCAGGGCGCCTCGACGAGCGAGTCGGAGCGGGTGCGGCGGCTTGAGCGGGAGAACCGTGAGCTGCGTGAGGCGAACGCGATCCTGCGCGACGCGGCGGTTTTCTTCGCCGGGGAACTCGACCCCCGACGCCGCTGATCGTCGGCTTCATCGACGAGCAGCGGGCCAAGGGCCGCGCGGTCGAGTCGGTCTGCCAGGTCCTGCGGGAGCAGGGCGTGGAGGTCGCCGCGCGAACCTACCGGGCGTGGAA
>NZ_KE384304.1:147360-273318 GCF_000425105.1 Agrococcus lahaulensis DSM 17612 | reverse complement strand
CGCCGCGTCGCGGAGGATCGCGTTCGCCTCACGCAGCTCACGGTTCTCCCGCTCAAGCCGCCGCACCCGCTCCGACTCGCTCGTCGAGGCGCCCTGCCGTTCGCCGGCGTCGATCTGAGCCTGCCGCACCCATCGGCGCAGCGACTCGGCCCCGAAGCCGAGCCGTTTCGAGACCGTCTCGCACGCGGTCGTCAGGTTCGGGTACTCATCGAGGTGGTCGAGCACGAGCCGGATCGCTCGCTGCTTCGTCTCCTCCGGGATCTGCTTCGGCATGATGACTATCTTCCTTCCAGACTCGAAAGGAACCGGCATCAAACCGGGGACGGTTCACTTCGTGTGCTCCGGGCGGCACTCCAAACGCACCGACTGCACGCGCCAGGCGATGCTCATCGAGGATGTCGAGGAGCTCGTCGAGGACTACTACAGCCGCGTCCAGATCACGCCCGCCCAGCAGGACGCGCTCGCGGGCATGCTCCACCACGAGTTCGACCGGCTCATGGCCGCCGATATCGAGGAACTGGAACGCCTCACCACCAACCGCGACCGGCTCGAAGGCGAGCAAGACCGGCTCATGCAGGCGCACTATGCAGACGCGATCCCGCTCTCAGTGCTCAAGCGAGAGCAGGACCGCATCGTCGCTGAACTCGACCAGGTGACCCGTCGCATCGACGCTCACTTCGGCGACTACGCCGACGCCCGCGGCCACCTCTACGACGCCCTCGGCCTGCTCGCCAACTGCGCCGACATCTACACCCGCTGCGATGACACCAACCGGCGGCTGTGCAACCAGGCGTTCTTCACCAAGATCTACATCGACGAAGACAACGAGCTGCGCGTCGAGCACAACCTGCCCTTCGAGATGCTCCTCGATCCGCAGGTCAACGCCAACGCGCTGACCTGGGCAGACGCACACAAGACCCGAACCTCGACCAACGTTCCTGTTGGCAAGGGTTCGAGCCTTGTGCGTGCGGTGGACCCGGGGGGAATCGAACCCCCGACCTTCTCATTGCGAACGAGACGCGCTACCAACTGCGCCACGGGCCCGGACTGGAACAGCGTATAGGACGCGGGGCCGCTCGGCGAAATCGAGCCGCGACCGCCGCGGCGCGCCCTCGGGAAACGCTGAGCACGCGGTTGTCGATCAGTGTTACCGAACGCTGTTGCATATGGTCATGGACCGAGCGATCCCCTTCGTCACCAGCACCGTCGCCATCGTGAGCGGGCTCGCGCTCGCCGCGATCGTCTTCCTGACGTGGCAGCCGTGCGCCGGTCTCGGGTTGCCCGCGACGGGCGAGCCCGCCGCCGCGTTCGCGGCGATCAGCGATGCCGGCCCCACCGGCTGGATCGGGTCGCTGTGGCCGCTCGCCCTCGTCGTCGCGCTCTACGCCGCGTTCCGGGCGGTCGCGCGCACTGGACCGCCGGGACGATCGCCGCGGTGCCCGTGCTCGTGCTGCTCGCCGTCGCCGCGAACCCCGCGGTCGAGGCGACGCTCCTGGGGCTCCGGGCGGCATCGGCGGGCGAGCCGCCCTGGACGGGCTCGCTCACCGCGCTCGTGCTGCTGCTCGCGGGGCTGCTGATCTCGTCGACGGTGCCGCGCCACGTCGCGACGCGGCGGCCCGACGCCGCGCGCGTGCAGCTCGTGCAGGCCTGAGCCGACGGCCCCGGGGCTCAGCCCACGCGGCGCGCGAACGCCGCGTGCACGTCGACGTCCGCGAGGTCGTCGTCGACGAGGCCCATCGAGGCGAAGCGCGAGCCGCTCGTCGCGGGCGCCCCACGCGCGGGCTGCTCGCGACGGATGGGGTGCTCGTCCTGCTGCGTCTCGAGCGGCTCCTCGGCGCGCACGACCTCGAGCGCCTCGGCTTGCGCGACCGCCTCCCGCACGGGCAGCTCGCGGATGGGCAGCGCGGGCTGCGTCGGCGCGAGCCGGCGCTCCGTCTCGGTCGGCGTCTGGGCGATCTCGCCCGTGACGATCTCGTCGAAGCTCGGCTCGAGCCGCGTCACGCGCGCGACCGGTCCCGAGAGGGCACGGCGGTCGGCGTTGAGCTGCTCGCGGGCGCGCTGCAGCAGGTCGTCGCTCGCCTTGTACTCGACGCGCGCGCGCTGCTCGGGCACCGGCTGCGGCGACCACGAGCGCGACTCGAGCACCTCGGCCGTCGCAAGCCTCCCGATGCGGCCCGACTGGCGCGCCACGACCTGCTCAGCCACCCGCTCCTCTTCCGCGACAGCCTCGGCGGCGACCTTCCGCGCCTCGACGAGCGTGCGCACCTGGGGCGCCGTCGACGCCGCGACCCGACGCATCCGCTGCGCCGACGCGTTGACCGCCACGAGCCCCACGACGCCGAGCACCGCGACGGCGGCGCCGACCGCGACGAGCACCTGCATCGCGGGCACGAGCGCACCGGCGACGACGCCCAGCAGCGCGACGAGCACGAGCGCGAAGCACGCGAGGCGCGTGCGGCGCAAGCGCTGCGTGCGCGACATCGACGACTTCACGGCCGCGCGCACCTCGCGCTCGACCGCCTTGATCTGCTCGTCGAGCTCGCGCGCGCGAGCGACGGCCTTCGCGTGCTCGAGCGCCTGCTTGAGCCGCTGCTCCTTGGCGACGGCCTTCTGCTGCACCGCGACCGTGCGGGCGTCGACCTCGAGCCGCACCTCCTCGGGCGCCTCCTGCGACTCCGCCATGATGCGGAGCGTCTGCTGCAGCCGGATGGCGTTGCGCTCGGTCGCGAGGTACTCGCGCTTCCGCGTCCACACGGGCACGAGGTATGCGACCCAGAGCACGACGGCGACGATGAGGACGAGCGACGTCCCGAGACCTGCGAACTCTGGCATGGCCAGCACGGTATCTTTCCGCGACGGCAAGGCCGGGGAGGCGGCGCGGCGGTTCGCGACGAGTCGCGCGAGGAACTACGCCGAGCGGTCGGCGCGCGGGTCGCCGCCGACCTCGACCGGGTAGACCGAGCGGTCGAACGGCGGCACGCGGCCGGCCAGGAAGCGCTGCAGCACGGGCTCGGGCAGCTCCTCCCGCACGAGCGCGAAGCACAGGTGGTCGCGCCAGTCGCCGTCGATGTGGATGTAGCGGCGGCGGCAGCCCTCGTAGCGGAAGCCGAGCTTCTCGACCACGCGCAGGCTCGCGATGTTCTCGGGCCGGATGCACACCTCGACGCGGTGCAGGCCCATGCCGAGCATGAGGTGATCGGTGACGAGCGCCACCGCGATCGTCGTCGCGCCCCGGCCGGCGAACCGGCGCGCGATCCAGTAGCCGAGCGTCGAGGAGGAGAGCGCGCCGCCCGAGATGTTCGCGACGTTCAGCTGCCCGGCGAACTCGCCGTCGACCTCGATCGCGAAGGCGAGCCCCGTGCCCTCGCGGTCGGATTCGAGCAGCGAGCGGATCGACGACTTCGTGTCGAAGCGGCCGCTCGGCCGCGAGCCCGGCAGCGTCGCCTCCCAGCGCTCGAGCCACGGGCGATTGGCGATGAGCTCGGCCTCGAGCGCCTTCGCGTCGCGCATGCGGATGCCCCGCACGGTGACCGGCCCGTGCGAGAGGCGGGGCGCGCTGTCGAACACGTTCCTGAGCCTAGACGCACGCGTGCGCGCGATCGCTCGACCGGTGGTCGACCCAACAAATAGACTCACCAGCGGAGGCAGCCGGATGGCGACGGTCAGCATGCACGAGGCGAAGACGCACCTCTCTGCGCTCGTCGCGCGCGCCGAGCGCGGCGAGGACATCGTCATCACGAACGCCGGCACGCCGCGCGTGCGCCTGGTGCCCGTGCGACCGGCCGCACGTGCCTTCGGGCGAGTCGCGCTCCACGTGCCGGACGACTTCGACGACGCACTGCCCGAGGACGAGCTCACCGCATGGGCGTGAGGCGGCTCCTCGATCCGTGGGACGACGAGCTGCGCGCCGCCGAACTCGCCGCCCTCCCGATCACGTCGGAGCACGCACTCGTCGCGGGGCGCCTCGAGTGGGATCACCGCGACTCCTTCGACCGCCTGCTCGCCGCGCAGGCACTCGTCGAGGGGCTCGAGCTCGTCACCGTCGATCCGGCGTTCCGCGCCGTGCCGGAGCGCCGGACGCGCGGCTGGTGACCCCCGGGCCGCCGTCGCGGCCGCATCCCATGCCGGGTGCAACTCGGATCGGGCCCGGAAGCATCCCGCGCTAGATTCACCCGCATGAGCGAGCACGAGGACGAGACCGCCGTCGAGGACGCGAAGCGCGCGCTGCGCCGCCGCTTGCGCACCGAGCGGGCCGAGCGCGGCGAGGACTTCGCCGCCGAGCGCTCCGAGGGCCTGACGGCCAACCTGCAGCGCCTCACCGAGCAGCTCGGCGCCCGCACGATCTCCGCCTACCTCTCCCTGCCGCAAGAGCCCGACACCCGCGCGTTCCTGCAGTGGGCGGCGAGCGCGGGCGTGCGGGTGCTGCTGCCGGTGATCCGCGCCGACGGGCTGCTCGACTGGGCCGAGCACGACGGGACCGAGACGGTCGAGGCGACCCTCGGCATCCCCGAGCCCACCTCGGAGTCGCTCCCGCCGACGGCGGTCGAGTCGATCGACCTCATGCTCATCCCCGCGACGGCGGTCGGCCGCGACGGCTCGCGGCTCGGCGGCGGCCGCGGATTCTTCGACAAGACCATCGCCGCCATGGCAGAATGTCCCCCGGTCTATGCGGTCGTGCACGATGAGGAGCTCTTCGACAGCGTTCCCCACGCGGCGTACGACCAGCCCGTCGACGGCGTCGTCACGCAGTCCGGGATCTTCACCACTTCGAGGAGCTGAGCCTTGCCCGTCTACGCCTACGCCTGTGCCGCTTGCGGCCACGCCTTCGACGCACGCCAGAGCTTCGACGAGCCCGCCCTCACCACGTGCGAGCGGTGCGGCGGCGCGCTCCGCAAGCAGTACGGGTCGATCGGCGTGACCTTCAACGGGCCCGGCTTCTACCGCACCGACTCGCGCTCGACGGGCTCGAGCTCGAGCGCTGCGTCGAGCGGCAAGGGCGCGGATGCGTCGAAGGGCTCGAGCGCGAAGGAGTCGAGCGCTCCTGCCAAGAGCGCCGCGCCCGCCGCGACCGGCGGCTCGACCAGCGCCTCCTGACCATGCTCGACGGCTTCAAGAAGTTCCTGCTGCGCGGCAACGTCGTCGAGCTCGCGACCGCCGTCGTGATCGGCACGGCGTTCACCGGCATCGTCACCGCCTTCACCGAGGCGATCATCAACCCGCTGCTCGCGATGGCGTTCGACGCCGACGCGCTCTCGGACGCGACGGTCGGCCCGTTCCGGATCGGCCTGCTGCTCGCGGCGGTCATCAACTTCCTCATCATCGCCGCGGTCGTCTACTTCGTGCTCATCTTCCCGATGGCGAAGCTCAAGGAGCGGATGGACCGTCGCCGCGGCATCCAGCCCGAGGAGCCGGCGGAGACCGACGTCGAGGTGCTGCAGGACATCCGCGAGCTGCTGCGCGCGCAGCAGGCAGGCACCGCACCGGGCGCGTGAGCGGCTCGGCTGCGCCGAGGCCGGCGCGCACCTACGCGACCGGCGCGGGCACGCGGGCCCTGCGCATCCTCGCCCTGCTCTGCGTCGCCGCGATCACCCTCTGGCTGCTGCTGCGCTACACCGCGCTGCCCGAGACCATCCCGACGCACTTCGACGCCACGGGCGAGGCGGATGCGTTCGGCAGCCGGTCGAGCGTGCTCCTGCTCGCGGGCGTCATGGTGGTGCTCGCGGCGCTGCTCGCGTGGCTCTCGACGAAGCCGCGACACCTCAACTACCTCGCCCACCTCACCGACGAGAACGCGCAGCGCGTCTACCGCGAGGGCGAGCGCCTGCTCGTGTGGCTGCTCGCGGCCCTCGTGCCGATCTACCTCGGCCTCCTGCTGTCGATGCTCGGCGGACCGGGCACCGCGCTCGTCGTCGGCGGGCTCGTCGCGATGCCGGTGCTCGTGCTCGTCGGTGCCGTGCGGATGTCGATGGCGTCGACGCCGCGGACCTGACGCGCGTCAGCCCCAGTGCGGCGGGACGTCGCCCTTCAGCCTTGCGTCGTTCTCGCTCGAGGGCTGCTGCGGCTCGGGCTCGGGCCCGCCGGTGTAGCCCGGCACCGGGTCGGTCGTGACGCGGCGGCCGCGCTTGCGGATGACGAGGCGCGCGGACTCCGCGCGCTTGGCTTTCGTCGCCTCGGGCTCCCGGCCGTCAGCGGTCGGCACGTCGGCGGTCACGACCGCGACGCATCCGCCCCGACGAGCTCGGCGATGCGGTCGGCGACGCCCTCGGGGTCGGTGAAGAGCTCGAAGGCGTGCACGCGCATCGTGTGCCAGCCGAAGCGGCGGAGGATCTCGGGCCGCAGCCGCAGCGCCTCGCGCAGCGTGCGGTCGCCGTCGTCGTGGTCGGCCTCGATCGCCGCGCACACGCCGCCGTTCGCGACGACGAGCGGCAGCTGGCCGTCGTAGGAGACGTCGGCGCGGAGGCCCCGCCGGCGCAGGCGCGTCGCGAGGTCGATCATGAGCGGGTCACCGCCGAAGAACGCCTTCCGCGGCGCCTCGGCGGCCGCGTCGAGCAGGATCTCGCGCAGCATCGCCGCGCCGTGCTCGAGCCGCTCGGGGTCGAGCTCGGCCGCGTCGAAGGCCGTGACGATCTGCAGCGCCTTCCGCGCGCGCGTCATCGCGACCGCGAGCAGCCGCTCGCCGCCGGGCTGGCCGAGCGTGCCGAAGTCGACGTTGCGGCCGTGCTTCGTGTGGCCGTAGCCGACCGAGAAGATGACGCGGTCACGGCTGAGCGCCGCCGCGTGCGTGATGTCGACGATGACGAACGGCTCGTCGCGGTCGGCGACCACGAAGTCGGTCAGCTGGCTCGAGCCGGCAAGCGCGGCCATCACGGCCTGCTGCACGCGCACGGCGTGCCGCTCGTTCGCGGTCACGACCATGAGCGACTCCTGCGGCCGCGAGCGCGCGTGCTGCGTCACGAGCTGCACGACGCGGTCGACCTCGCCGTCGGGGCTCTCGACCGTCGCGGCGCCCTGCTGCGGCAGGCCGTGCGCGCCGTGCACGATCGAGGAGATGAGCGAGCGGTGGCCGAGGTACGCGCCCGCCCACGGCAGCGCCTCGATGCGGCCCTCGTAGAAGCGCTCATTCACGGCCGTCACGAGGTCGGCGCCGCCCGTGCGGTACGAGCGGGTGAGGCGCAGCATCGGCAGCACCGCCCCGAGCCGCGAGAGCGCCGACTCGGCGTGCAGCTCGTCGGGCGTCGCGAGCTCCTCGCTCGGCCGCACGCCGAGCGTCGAGATGCCGACGTCGAAGGGCGCGGGCGTCTGCGTCACCGAGTCGCCGACAGCGATGACCTGCCGCGCGCGGCTGATCGCACCGGCCGCCTCGGCGATCGTGATCGCGCCGGCGTCGGCGATCACGACGGCGTCGAAGGGGATGCGCTTGGGCACCCGGTGGAGGTCGTACGGCGACGAGAGCCACACGGGCGCGACCGAGCGGGTGAGGTGCGGCGCGAGCCGCTGCAGCTCGTCGGCGTCGACCGGGCCCGCCTTGATGAGGCGACGCAGCGCATCCGCCTCGTCCGGGTGGTCGTCGACCGCGAGCCGCCAGCCGCGCGCGATCTGGTGCGCGAGCCGGGCGCTCGAGGCGTCGACGTGCGCCTCGTCGACGAGCGCGAAGTCCTGCTCGAGCCGGCGCAGCACGTCGGTGTTGCCGCGCAGCAGCGCGCGCTCCTTCGCGATCATCGACTGCAGCGCCGACTGCCACCACGCGAGGTCGAGCTCGTGCTCGACCTGGTCGTCGGCGACGTGCCGGTCGGCGAAGTCGGCGAGCAGCGCGTCGAGGCCGAGCCGCTCGATGCCCGTCATGAGCTCGGCGCGCTCGGTGATGTTCTGGAGCGCGTCGCTCGGGGCGGCGAGCTCGGCGATGCGGTGCTCGAGCTCGGGCAGCGGCAGGTCGACGCTCTTCACCTCGGGGCTGAGCGCCGCGTCGAGGCGAGCGAGCTTGCCCTCGACCTCGCGGAGCGTCGCGTCGAGCGCGCCGAGGCCCGCGGGCACCGTCGGGATCGAGCCGTCGGGCGCGAACTTCGCCCACAGCCGACGCTGCTGCTGCGCGGCGACGAGCACGTCGTGCAGGTCGGGCAGGTGCGCGCCGGGCCGCACGTACTCCTCGGCGAGCTTCTTGAGCCGGCGCCGCTGCATGCCGCCGAGCGACTGGATCGCCTCGCGTCTCGGACCGGTCGCGGCGATGAGCTCGCCGAGCGGCCGGTCGTAGATCGAGGGCGTCATGACGTCGAGCGTCGCGCGAACGTCGGTGAGCAGCGCGACCTGGATCGCGAGCTCGGCGAGCGTCGCCGCGGGCCGCAGCTTCGTGTCGCCGATCACCTTGCGGGCGCTCGCGACGAGGCTCGCGAGCTCGCCGTCGCCGTCGGTGCCGGCGAGCGCTTGCGCGTCGGCGAGGGCGGCGGATGCGTCGCTGGAGGTCTGGAAGGACGCCCCGTACCAGGGCGTGTCGCTCGGCCCGTACTTGAACTGGCCGAGGGCCGCGGCCTTCCGCATCGTCGCGGCCACGCGCGGGCGGTCGGTCGCGAGCGTGCGGGTCGCCTGCTCGCTCAGCCGCGCGCGCGTCGAGGGCGGCGTCGGGAGCATCGCGAGCCGCGAGAGCTCCTTGAGCGCGTCGAGCACGCTCACCTGCAGCTCGGGATCGACGCGGCGGAGCGCCGTGCGGTAGTCGAGCAGCACCTTCCGGAGGCGCAGCATCGCCTCGTCGATCTCGGCCGTCTCCGGCCGCCCGGACTGCTCGATGCGCCGGATCGCGGCGATGAGGTCGCGGCGCAGCGTCGCCTCGGAGACGGCGAGCGCCTCGAGCTTCGTGCTCGCGAGCCGGTCGGCGATGTCGCGGAGCGTCGCGCGGCGGGGGCTCACGACGAGCACGCGCTTGTCGTCGCTCACGAGCGCGGCGAGCACGTTGACGACGGTCTGCGTGAGGCCCGTGCCGGGCAGCGCCTCGACGACGATCGAGTTGCCGGCGGCGGCCTCGGCGATCACGGCGTCCTGCTCGTGGTCGGCGTCGAGCACGAGCCGGTCGATCTCGGGGTCGCGCTGATCCTGCGGCGTCTCGTCGATGCCGCTGCGGCCCTCGCGCACGCGCCAGCGGGCCTGCTCGTCGCCGCGCACGGCGTCGAGCACGTCGTGCGGCGCCTGCTGCAGGTCGACGGCCATCGGCTCGCCGACGTCGGCGAACGTCGAGGCGAGCAGCCGCGCCTCGACGGTGAAGCCGGGCACGTGGGCCGCAGCCTGCCGCACGGCGTCGAGCACCGCGTTGGGCGTGAAGGTGCCCTCGCCCGAGCCGAGCTCGATGAGGCGGCGCTCGTCGAGCTGCACGCCGTGGTGGCCGCGCAGGATGCTCGCGAGCCGCGGGTTGACGAACGGCTGGCCGAGCAGCTGCAGCTCGAAGTCGCGACCGCGGCGGCGCACGATGAGCGGGCGCAGCAGCACCGGCCCGTAGACCTCTCGGTCGCCGTGCGGGAAGCGCGCCATGCCGATGCCGAGGTGGACGGCGTCGATCGAGCGGGCGGCGGCGAGCTCGATGCCCTTCGAGGCGATCGCGGCGGCGGCCGAGCGGGCGGCGCGCAGCGCGAGGTCGTCGCGGATGAGGCTCGACAGGGCCGTCGGGCGGCCGGTGATGAACTGCGCGAGACCGCCCGGATGCGTCGCCGAGAGCTCGATGCGGGTCGCGGTGGTGTCGATGAAGTCGGTCAGCGGGCTCCGCCCGCCCACGCGCCGCAGCGCATCCGCCCATCCGGCCCACTCGCCGTCGCGACGGCTCACGGCGGGCTCGGGCGCGACGACGGGCGCCTCGCCCGTGAGCGAGCGATCGGGTCCGGACGCCGGCTCGACGGCCGGCTCCGGGGTCGCGGCGTCGACGGGCTCGTCGCCCTGGAACTCGATCTCGTCTTCGCGCACGCAGTCACGATAGCCGCGGGGTCCGGCGTCGGCCGGGTGACACTGCGGGAAACCCGCGAACTGCCGCGGCAGCTGGCCCTCTCGGCGCAGCGGCCCGGCCCCGGCGTGCGCGCAGAGTTCCGGCACTCTGCGATTCTCGGCGTGCGCTCGCGCAGAGTTCCGGCACTCTGCGATCCTCGGCGCGCGATCACGCAGAGTTCCGGCACTCGGCGATGCCCACGGCGGCGCTCCGGCGCTCCGCGCGCAGGAAGGTCGCGCCCTAGAACCAGGCGTCGCCCGTGCGGCGCGTGTAGACGGCGCGCAGCCAGCGGCCCGCCTTGTGCCAGAGCTTGTAGCGGCCGTTGAGCGGCAGCTCGAACGTCGGCATGTACTTCACGGGCTCGGGCGCCCACGCGGTCTTGAACGTGTAGAGGCCGCGGATGTCGCTCGTCTCCCACTCGGCCGGGTCGGGGACGTTCGCGAGCTCGTAGAGCGTGACGCCCTGCTCGTGGAGGTCCTGCATGATCTTCCACTGCATGAGGTAGGGCGCGAAGATCTTCGCGTTCTCGCGGATCGAGCCCGCGTCCTTGTACCAGGCGGTGTCGCCGAAGCGGATGACGAAGGCCATCGACTGCACCTCGCCCTCGTACTCGGCGACGTAGAAGTGGCCCTGGCCGACGGTCTTGTAGACGTCCCAGATGCGCTGGAAGTACTCGGGGTGGCGGAAGTAGCCGCCGGAGCGCTCCTTCGTCTCGCCGATGAGGCGGTGCATCTCCGCCTCGTTCTCGGCGGTCATCTCGGTCTTTCGCACCGTCACGCCGAACTTGTTCTCGGCGGCGCGGTAGCTGTTGCGGGCGCGCTTCTTGAAGCGCGCGGCGACCTCGTCGAGCGAGCCCGAGAGGTCGACGGCGACGGCGTGCTGGTACTGGCTCGAGGCGGCGCGCACCCAGCCGTTGCGCTCGAACGCGGCGATGAGCTCGGGGTCCTCGGTCTGGAACGTCTCCATCTTGAGGCCGAACCAGCGCTTCGGGTAGGCCTTCGCGCGCGCGGTGATCGCGTCGACCGCGGCGGCGTCGATGCCGCTCACGCGCGGGAGGAAGAGGATGCGTCCGGCGAGCGGCGCCGAGCGCTCGAAGAGCTGGATCGGCAGCTCGCGCGAGCCGCCACCCGTCGTCGGCACCGTCACGACGTCGCGGAGCGCCCGCCACGGGCTCTCCTCGCGGGTGCGAGCCCACGCATCCGACTGCATGTAGTGCGCGCGCGGCTGGCCCTCGAGCACCTGCGCGTCCCACGCGACCCCGTCGGTGGCCTTTGCGGGCGTGGGCTCGGTCGCGGTGATGCTCATGCGGTCGCTCTCGGGTCGATTGGGGGGCGGATGCGGTGGGTCGCGCGGGGCGCGCCCCTGCGCGATCGCGCCGCCCTCGATGGTACCCGCGCCGAGCGCCCGCGCCCGGCTCACACCGGCTTCGTCGCCTTGCCGTCGAGCCAGAGCGTGTCGCTCTCGTCGCGGTGCGAGCCGCTCGAGCCGACGTGCTTCGCGTCGATCTGCGGACCCTTCTTGATGACGTGCACGAGCGCCATGCCGTGACCGCGCCCGAGGCCGTAGTCGGCCTGCAGCCACTCGAGGATCTGGCCCGCCTTCACGTCGGGGCCGTCGAGGCCGCGCTCCTTCGCGAGCTCGAGGAGCTCGCGGGGTGTGCGGCCGGTCTTGTCCTCGATCGCATCGAGGTACGCCTGGAACGACATGCAGGCATTCTGCACGCCTCGAGCCCGCGCGTCACGCCCCGTCTCGCTGCGCGCTCAAGAGCAACATCGTTGTACCTCAAGGACCGCGCGCACCGCACCGCGAGCGGGCCGCGCTCGCTGGGCTCCATGACGATCGCGCAGGGCATGGAGGGTGGCTCTGGAGACGAGGGCGTGCGGCTGCGCAGCCTGCTCGAGGAGCTCCAGCACTTGGGCCCTCGACCGCGGTCCGGACCGATCGCAGCGCTGCACCAGCAGCTGTGCGCCGAGGTCGAGGCGATGCTGCAGACCCGGCGAGACGCTCGCGATACGCGCCGCTCGGCTTGACGCGGCGCGCGGCCGTCGACGACCCGGGCCTTCGCGGGCGGACGTTCGGTCGCTGACATGCTCATGCGCCCGCCCTCGGGTCGATGGAAGCGGATGCGGTGGGCCCTGAGTCGCGACCGCACCGCGCCCGGTGGTCCCATGGTCTGGTCGCCGCGATTGCGGGCCTTGCACACGACCTGCCGGGCAATGGTCAGCGGACGAGCCGCTGGATGGCCTGCGATGCCTCTCTGATCTTCTCGTCGGCCACGTCGCCACCCGAGCGAGCGGCATCGGCGATGCAGTGCCGGAGATGATCCTCGAGCAGCCCCACGGCGACGTTCTCCAGGGCGCCCGTCAGGGCGGAGATCTGCGTGAGGATGTCGATGCAGTACCGCTCCTCGTCGACCATCCGGTGGATGCCTCGAGCCTGCCCCTCGATCCGCCTGAGCCGAGCGAGGTATCGATCCTTGTCGGTGATGTAGCCGTGCTCTCCCTCGTCGCACTGCGAGAGGCCCTGACCGGGTTCCTTCATGTTCGCCTCTCGCTCTGTCGTGCTCATCGCTGGAGCACTGCGTGCGCAGTGGACTCGGGCCGCAGGTCCAGGCGGCGCAGGAGCTGCGCGTTGAGCGCGACGATGATCGTGGAGAGCGACATCAGGATGGCGCCCACTGACATGGGCAGCACGAATCCGATGGGGGCGAGCACGCCCGCCGCGAGCGGAACGGAGATGAGGTTGTAGCCCGCCGCCCACCAGAGGTTCTGCTTCATCTTCCGGTACGCGGCGCGCGACAGCTCGATCACGGAGAGCACGGAGCGCGGATCATCGCTGGCCAGGATCACTCCGGCTGACGCGATCGCGACATCGGTGCCGGCGCCGATCGCGAGTCCGACGTCGGCCTGCGCGAGTGCCGGAGCGTCGTTCACACCGTCACCGACCATCGCCACCTTCCGCCCCTCGTGCTGCAGCTCCTGCACCTTCGCCGCCTTGTCCTCCGGGCGCACACCCGCGAAGACCCGGTCGATGCCGAGCTCTTGCGCCACCGATTGCGCGACCGCCTCGGCGTCGCCCGTGATCATGACCACCTGGGCGCCGAGCGCGTGCAGCGCGTCGATGGCCTGTCGGGATTCCGAGCGGATCTCATCCGCGAGCCGCAGCGCACCGATGACCGCGCCGTCCTGGACGACGTGCAGGATGATCGCCCCCTGGGTGCGCCACTCGTCGGCGATGCCGAGCTCGCTCGCGGATTCCTCGGCGAGCATGTAGGGGCCGCCGACGCGGACGGTCGTCCCGTCGACCCTGGCCGTCACGCCGACGGCCGGGGAGGATGAGAAGTCGCTGCTGCGCGGCACCACGAGGCTCTTAGCGGCGGCGGCCCGGACGATGGCCTTCGCGAGCGGGTGCTCGCTGTCTGCCTCCGCGGCCGCCGCGAGCGCGAGCACCCGATCCGCGTCGTGGCCGTCGACGACGGCGACCTCGGCGACCGTCGGCTCGCCCTTCGTCAGCGTGCCGGTCTTGTCGAACAGCACGGTGTCGACCGTCCGCATGCTCTCGAGCGAGAGGCGGTCCTTCACGAGCACCCCGCCTCGCGCCGCTCGCTCCGTCGCGATCGAGACCACCAGCGGAATGGCGAGGCCGAGCGCGTGGGGGCACGCGATGACGAGCACGGTGATGGTGCGAATCACGGCCGCATCCGGAAGCCCCACGACCGACCAGACGAACGCCGTGATCGCTGCCGCTGCGATCGCGAACCAGAACAGCCAACCCGCAGCGGTGTCCGCGAGGCGCTGCGCGCGGGAGGAGGAGTTCTGCGCCTCCGTGACCAGCCGCTGGATGCCTGCCAGCGCGGTGTCGTCGCCGGTCGCCGTCACCTCGATGCGGATGCCCGAATCAGTCGCGACGGTACCCGCGGTGACGGAATCGCCGACCGCGCGAGTGACGCTGCGGGATTCTCCGGTGACCATCGACTCATCCATGGCGGCCCGGCCGTCGACGATCCTGCCGTCGGCCGGCACGCTGCCGCCCGGGCGGACGACGACGACGTCGCCGACGACGAGATCGGAGGGGGACACCACGACCACGATGTCGCCCTCGACCCGGTGCGCCTCATCCGGCAGCAGGGCGGCGAGCGAGTCGAGCGCGGAAGTGGTCTGCGCGAGGGAGCGCATCTCGATCCAGTGCCCCAGCAGCATGATGACGATCAGCAGCGCGAGCTCCCACCAGAAGTCGAGCTCGTGGTGCAGCACGCCGATGCTCGCGCCCCAGGAGGCGACGAACGCCACCGTGATCGCGAGACCGATCAGCAGCATCATCCCCGGCTTGCGCGCGCGGATCTCGCTCAGCGCACCGACGAGGAACGGCTTGCCGCCCCACACGTACATCACCGTGCCGAGCACCGGGGAGACCCACGCGAGCCAGGAGACGTCCGGCAGCTCGTAGCCGAGCACCATGGCGAACATGCCGGAGAGCGCCACGGTCGGGATCGCCAGGACGAGCATGATCCAGAACAGTCGACGGAACTGCCCGACGTGATCACCGTGATCGCCGTGAGCGCCGTGACCGCGGTGCTGCTCGTGCCCGCCGTGCTGCTCGTGCCCGCCGTGGCCGGCGTGCGAGTCGTCGACGCGAGCCTCGCGGACAACGGCACCGTCGGTCGCTGCGGACGCGTGCCCACCCATCCGATCGTGCGCACCATGGGACTGATGCTGGGGGTGCGCGGTACCCTCGGAGGGATCCGTCGGGTGGCCTTGATGCGCGTGCGGGTGGGTCATGGTCTCATCCTCTCGAGTTCGAGGAAGCCGTGCCGGACCTCTCTCGCAACAGGTCCGGCACGACGCGGCTCAGGCTACGGAAGCGTACTTCGCGGGATCGGCGTCGAAGAGCGGTCCGCAAGCGGCGCAGCACAGGTAGTAGCGCTCGCCGTCGTGGTCGCGGACGAGGCCGGCGGCCTCGGCGTCGCCCTTCAGGATCGTGCTGCCGGGCATGACCGGGCACTCGGCGATGTCACCGGCCGCGGCACCCTTCCCGTGCGCATCGGCGCTGTGGCTGTGGCTGTGAGCCGCGTGGTCGCCGGCGTGGTCATGGTTGCCGTGGCTGTGAGCCTCGTGGTCGCCGGCGTGGTCATGGCTGCCGTGGCTGTGGTCGTGACCGGTGTTGCACATGGAGTTCCTCTCAGTGATGGGTGGTGACGACTGCCGACCGAGCTGCAGGCTCCGGCTCGGTCGTGGCTGTCGGTGTGGGGTCCACCGCCTCGCTCTTGAAGCGGCGGAGGCGGAGGCTGTTGCCGACGACGAAGACGCTGGAGAACGCCATCGCCGCGCCGGCGAGCATGGGGTTGAGCAGGCCGAGCGCCGCGAGCGGGATCGCCGCGACGTTGTAGGCGAAGGCCCAGAACAGGTTGCCCTTGATGGTGCCGAGCGTCTTCCGGGAGAGCCGGATGGCGTCGGCGGCGCTGCGCAGGTCGGCGCGGACGAGCGTGAGGTCGGATGCTTCGATCGCGGCATCGGTACCGGTGCCCATCGCGAGACCGAGGTCGGCCTGGGCGAGGGCAGCGGCGTCATTGACGCCATCGCCGACCATCGCGACGGACTTGCCCTCTCGCTGCAGCTGCGTGATGACGTCGACCTTGTCCTGCGGCAGCACCTCCGCGATCACCGAGGTGATGCCGACCTCGGCCGCGATCCGCTCGGCGACCGCCTGGTTGTCGCCGGTGAGCAGCACCGGCGTGAGCCCGAGGCGCTTGAAGTGCGCCACGGCGGCCGCGCTCGTCGGCCTGACGGTGTCTGCGACGACCAGCACGCCGCGCGCCTGACCGTCCCAGCCGGCGGCGATCGCGGTCTTCCCCTGCTGCTCGGCGGCGTCCTTCGCCTCAGCGAGATCGGCAGGCAGATGCATGGACCAGTCGGCCAGCAGCGAGGGGCGTCCGACGATCACCGCATGTCCATCGACGACGCCCTGCACGCCCTTGCCCTCGATGTTCGTGAAGCCTTCCGGGGTGGACAGTGCGCCGAGCTCCTGCGTGGCGGCCTTCGCGATGGCCTGCGCGATCGGGTGCTCGGAGGCGTCCTCCAGCGCGCCGGCGAGACGCAGCAGCTCGCTCCGGTCGGTGCCGACGGCGGTGTGCACATCGGTGAGCGTCATCTTGCCCGCGGTCACGGTGCCGGTCTTGTCGAGCACGATGGTGTCGATGCGGCGCGTGGACTCGAGCACTTCGGGTCCCTTGATGAGGATCCCCATCTGCGCGCCGCGGCCGGTCCCGACCAGCAGCGCGGTCGGGGTCGCGAGCCCGAGGGCACATGGGCACGCGATGATGAGCACGGCGACGGCGGCGGTGAAGGCGGCCGCCGCGGGGAACCCCGCCCCGAGCCAGGCGCCCAGTGTGCCCACGGCGATGACGATCACGATCGGCACGAAGATGCCGGAGATCTTGTCGGCCAGGCGCTGCACCTCGGCCTTCCCGGACTGCGCGTCCTCCACGAGCTTCGCCATCTGGGCCAGCTGCGTGTCGGAGCCGACGCGCGTCGCGCGCACGACGAGTCGGCCGCCGGCGTTGACGGTGGCTCCCGTGACGGTGTCGCCCTCCCCGACCTCGACGGGCACGGATTCGCCGGTCAGCATGGAGGCATCGACGGCCGACGTGCCGGAGATGATGGTGCCATCGGTGGCGATCTTCTCGCCCGGCCGGACGACGAACTCGTCGCCGACCACGAGATCCCTGGTCGGGATCCGGATCTCCACGCCATCGCGGAGCACTGCGACGTCCTTCGCGCCCAGGTCGAGCAGCGCGCGCAGCGCGGCGCCGGCCTGCCGCTTCGAGCGCTTCTCGAAGTAGCGGCCAGCCAGGATGAACATCGTCACTCCCGCGCCGACCTCGAGGTAGATATTCGCGGCACCATCACTGGGTGCGACGGTGAGCTCGAACGGGTGCGTCATGCCGGGTATGCCCGCGGTGCCGAAGAACAAGGCGTAGACCGACCACAGCAGTGCGGCGCTCGTCCCCATCGAGATGAGCGTGTCCATCGTCGCGGCTCCGTGCCGCAGGTTCGTCCACGCCGCCTTGTGGAACGGCCACGCCGCCCACACGATCACCGGCGCTGCCAGCGCGAGCGAGAGCCACTGCCAGTACGTGAACTGCAGCACCGGCACCATAGCCATCGCGATCACCGGAACGGTGAGCACGACCGAGCCGATGAGCCTGTGCCGCAGGCTCACGAGCTCCGCATCCGGCGCCTCGATGTCATCCTCCGCCGCCGAGGACTGCACCGGAGCAGGAAGCGCTGCGGTGTAGCCGGTCTTCTCCACCTCTGCGATCAGCACCGCCGTGTCGAAGTCTTCGGGTGCCGAGATCTTGGCCTTCTCGGTCGCGTAGTTCACGGTCGCGGTGACACCCTCGAGCTTGTTCAGCTTCTTCTCGATCCGCATCGCGCAGGACGCGCATGTCATCCCGCCGATCTCCAGCTCCACGCTGGAATCCGCGGCCGTCGGCTGCAAGTCGGTCATGAACGTCTCCTCGTGAGTGCACCGGGCGCAGCGCGCATCCGGAGCGGATTCCTAGTCAGTGCTCGTCGTGCTCAGTGTCGCGGTCGGTGTCTTCCGGACCATCAGTGCCAACGGGTTCCTCCGTGGCGACCGCGGTGTCTGTTGAAGCGATCGCGTCGAGCACGAACTGCGCGGTGTGCACCTGTCCATCGACCTGGAAGTCGAGATACAGCAGGTACCGGCCGGCGGTCGGCGTCTCTGCGGTGAATCCCACGTCCGGGCCCGCGACATCCCCGGGCTGCGGCTCGTCGCCGTGGGCATGCACGTGCATATAGGCGAGGTCGCCCTGTCGGAGCGCCACCAGATGGCCGAACGCTCCGAGGTACGGTTCGAGGTCGGTGACGGGATCACCGTCTCGGGTCACTTCGACGCTCAGGTCGCTCGCACCGCCCGCCGCGAGCTCGCCGGTGATCGTCACGTCGAAGCCGTCGACGGTGTCGCGCTTGCTGACGGCGGTCGCAGGCTGTGGCTCGAGGACGCCCGCGACGTCGACCACGCGCGAGAGCGTGACGGCTGTGCTGTCAGCGGTGACGAAGTCCGCGTACGCCCGGTAGCTGCCAGCGCTGTCCCAGCTCCACGGCAGCGACCAGGTCCCTGTCGTCCGATCGAGCTCCGGATGCACGTGACGGTACTCGCTGCCGTCGGCGCGGACCGTGATCAGATGCAGGTCCTTCCCGTGAGCGGTCTCGAACTCGGTCAGCGGTTCGCCGACGCGGTCGAGGATCTGGAACGAGAGCGAGCCCGTCTCGCCCGTCGCCGCAGGCGCTTCGATCGGCCCGATCGTGAAGCCCGATCGGGCAATGGTCGTGCCGGTCACGCCCACCTCCTGCGCTTGCTGCGGGGCTCGCGACGGTGTCGCCACACCGGCGGCTGGATCACCGTGACCGGCCCGGCTGCCGTGTGACCAGCTCTCGACAGCGTCATCGGGAGCCAATGCGCCGGCGATGGTGAACGTCGCACCGAAGGCGAGCACGAGGCCAGCTCCGTACATGCCCAACCGGGCCGGTGCATTCATCGCAGCGGGGCTGCCTCATAGCCAGCCTCGTCGACCGCGGCGAGGATCGCTGCGTCGTCGATGGACTGCGAGCCGGTGACCACCAGCCGGCCGGTCTGTGCACTCACCTCGACGTTCTCGACCCCCGCAACCTGCTCGACTTCCCCGCGGATCGCGACCTCGCAGTGGCCGCAGGTCATGCCGGTGACCTTGAACTCGGAGCTGCTCATGGTGTCTTCCCTCTCGCTTGACAAGGTACCCCTGGGGGGTATTGATTTGCCTTGACCATATACCCGGTCGGAAATGCGGTCAAGGAGTGACCATGAAGTCGATGCTCGAGCCTGACGTGCTGATCGTTGGAGCCGGGGCCGCCGGTCACTCGGCAGCGGTGATGTTGCGCGACCTCGGCTTCGCCGGCTCTGTGCACGTCGTCCATGGCGAGCCGCATCCGCCATACAACCGCACCCTGGTCGACAAGGGGATCTTGCCCGGCCTGCTCACCGTGGGACAGGCTGCGCTCAAGGATCTGTCACCGCTCGGTGTCGAGCTCGAGCAGGGGCGCGCAACCGCAGTTGACGCAGATCGGTGCGCCGTCCGCCTGCAGGACGGCCGGACGCCGACCTACCGCGCCCTGCTGCTCGCGATGGGGAGCACGCCACGGCCGCTGCTCGACCGCGAACGGACAGGCGTCTTCCAACTGCACAGCGCGGACGACGCCATGCGGATCCGCGACCACGTCGGCGGTGATCCAACGGGGCGCACCGTGACGGTGCTCGGCGCCGGGCTGGTGGGGTCGGAGGTCGCGAGCTACTTCGCCACGGCAGGAGCCGACGTGCATCTGGTGGCGCGATCCGACGTGCCACTCGCGCGTGTGCTCGGGCGCCCGATCGCAACGCGGCTCAGCGACCTGCACGCCGAGCACGTCACCGCGCACTTCGGCCGTGCCGTGATCGTCCTGCCGCCGTCGGGGTCGCGAACCCGCGTGCGGCTCGACGATGGCAGCGAGCTGCGCTCTGAACTGGTGATCGTGGCCCAAGGGACAGCGCCCGATACGTCATGGGCGTCCAGCGATGCTGAGGGCATCAGGGTCGACGACCGCCTGCGGTCGATTACGATCCCCCGGGTGTACGCGGCCGGCGCGGCCTCAGCGCACACGATGCCGGACGGCACATTGCGCCGCATCGACCACTGGGACGACGCAGTTGCGCAGGGCGCCCATGCCGCGCGGACGATCATGCACGATCTCGGTGAAGGTGAGGACCCGGGCCCGTATCGCCCGGTATCCGGCTTCAGCTTGCAGGTGCACGGACTGTCGATCATGGGTGTCGGCGCCGCGGCTCCGGATCCGGTCATCGATACGGCATCGTCCCCCGACGGCAGCCTCATCACGACCTTCCGTGACAGGGAGGGCAATCTGACGGGCGCGGTCGGGCTCTCGACCGCACCCGAGATCCTCGCCATCAAGACCCAGCTCGCGGGCGGCCGGTAGGCACCGACCGCACCGCGGCCTGCGCTCAGGGGATGAGTGACTGCCAGGTCTGGCCGAGGTCACCGGTGCGCTGCAGTCCGGACTCGGTCGCCACGATCACCTCGCCGTCGGGCAGGAGTGTGAGGGCGTGGATCTGCTCTGGAGTCGTGCCCTCGGCCGTCCACCGCTGCGCAGGGCCGGATCGCCACAGCGTGCCGACGAGGTCGACACCGATGACCGTGTCCTCGGAGCCGGCGAGCAGCACCAGGGGCGGGGCGCCCTCGACCGGCTGGAAGCTCTGACCCATGTCGGTGCTGACGCCGAGACCGGCGATGCTCGTCATCAGCAGTCCGTCGCTGGTGGCCAGCAGGTCGTAGGGTTCCTCGGCGGCGCCCTCGCGCCAGGACACGCCCATATCGTCGCTGATCAGGATCTGACCCGCGTGCGCACCGACGACCGCACCCGCGAACCGGTCGTACGTGAGCGCGTGGAAGTCGGCCACGCCCTCGAGCGCCACGGCCTCCCAGCGCTCGCCCTCGTCGGAGCTCCTGATCAAGCCGAGGTTCGGCCCCTGCAGATGCTGTGGCCCGGAGGCTCCGGGATGGCCGGAGGCGAGCAGTTCACCATTGGCGCGGGTCAGGCCCATCAGGTCGATGACGTGCTCGCCCATTGGGCCGACCACATCACCGGAACCGAGGTCGACGGTGAACAGTCCGTTGTGGGTGCCGACGAGCAATGACAACCCGTCCTCGCTCGGGATGAGCTTATGGATGTGGTTGTCCGTCGTGAGGGACGCCGCGGTCGCGCCCGTGGCGGCGCACGCAGTGGCGGCCAGCACGATCGCGGCGGAGAGCGCAGCGGCCGCACCGACGCGCCGGCGGCTCGGTGATCGATGATGCTGCACAGACCCATCCTTCTCGAAGCGGTTGCTGAAAGGGGCGGGGGCGCCGGCGCCCTACTCGGCATCAATGCCTGCATGCTGCAGGAGCAGATCCTTGCGCCAACCACGCGGTCGATGCTGCAGTCAGCTCGCGCACTGGCGCTCTGCCGGCTCCTCATATGCCGGCACGGGACGAGCCTCGGCCTCTTCC
Organism: Agrococcus lahaulensis DSM 17612; assembly: GCF_000425105.1. Lineage (GTDB taxonomy): Bacteria > Actinomycetota > Actinomycetes > Actinomycetales > Microbacteriaceae > Agrococcus > Agrococcus lahaulensis. Next base: position 252,262 of record NZ_KE384304.1, on the reverse strand, counting down.
TGCGTGCTCGCCACGCCATTGGTCTCGATGTCTCCGATGAGCCAGTCCATCTCGAAGATCTCCCGCCGCTGCGCCTCGCTGATCTCGACCGCCAGCTCGCACACCCGCACGTCTTCGATGCCGGCGCGCTCGGAGCGCGTGATGGCAAGGGAGTGGTGCGGGATCATCGCGCTCATGAAATCAGTGTCATCGACCGTGGCCTGCGTGCGGTCGAGGACGATGCCACCCCCGAGCAGCAGCACGCTGACCGCGATCACCGCGATGTTGCCCTTCGGGTTCTTGTACATCCGCAGCATCCACGCGAGCATGACGAGCGCCATCGCGCCGCCCATCGTCAATGCCATGAACAGGCGGCTCTCGCTCCAGCGGACGTGGCCCCACTCCCAGGAGCCGGCGTACATCGCCCCGTACATGATGACCATGCCGGTAAGGATCATGGCGGCGAAGCGGAGGTATGCCTTCGCACCGGTGCTGGACTGATGCTTGTCCTCGACGTGACCTCCTCGCTCATGCTGGTACTCATCGTCGTGCTTCATCGTCGCCATGATCGGCACTCCCTTCTCGTCTTCGCACCGACGCCGAAGACTCCCGGTCTCCGGCTCATAGGCTGGAACCGGCGGTTCCTGGGCCATCGGAGCTCATGCCGTGGGCATGCCTCCACCATCCCACGGAACGAGCGACCCGCCAGCGCCGAGTGTTCGCGGTGCAGGCTCGCCGGTCGATGTCGCCGCAGCTGTTCGGACCGGGCTCCAGCATGGTGCTCTGGCTGCAGATAGGCGAGGTGAACCTCGAGTAGCACTCGAGTGACAGCGTCGCCCTGTCGCGCGGGGGCTTCACCAGCGTGCCCCAAGCGCATCTGCGAGGGCAGCTCGCTCTCGCGCGCCTCTTGCGCTCCTGATCGCCAGCGCGGCGACTTCGGCGCACTTGAGCACATCAGCACGGGTTGCGCGCAACCGTTGGCGAGGCTCCCGCCTGCGCAGGCGATCGCGACATCGGTGCGTCGGCCCGCGCAAGCGGGGCGTCGTTGCCTCCTTCGCCGCCCTGCCCACTGCTGGGGCCTCCGCAACTCGTCCCTTCGCGTCAAGCCAGCGAGCGCAGTCACCTTCGTAGAACCATCGCTGCGAGCGGAGACGCTGGAGGGCGGTCGCTTCAGCCGAGCGCGGCCAAGAGATCGGCGCACGCGCGCTCACAGCGTCGGCACGCCTCCGCGCACACGCGGCAGTGCTCGTGCATCTGCGCGTGCTGCTCGCACTCATCCGCGCAAGCCTTGCACGCCGCCCGGCATGCCTCCAGGAGCGCGCGGATGACGGCTGCGTCGGAACCGGTCTGACGCGAGAGCACTCGGCCCGTCGTCTCACATACGTCAGCGCAGTCGAGGTTGATCCGGATGCACTTGGTGAGCTCAGCGACCATGTCCTCCGCCAAGCAGGCGTCAGCACATGCCGTGCATGTCTGTGCGCACTCGAAGCACGCCTCGATGCAGGCTGCGAGCGCTTGCTTGTCGATGCCGCCGAGATCGCTCGGGTAGGTGTCGAGCATCGCTTCTACGTGGTGAGTCATGGTTCTCTCCTTCTAGCGTGGTGAGTGATGCAATCCATCCAACCCACCGGGGCGGTGCTCGTCACCCTGTAAACTCACAGGGTCCGTTCCCACTCGGGCGCCCAAGCCACCCAGGTGGCGAAATCGTTACCCATCCGTTACATTTGAGCGGTTCGCGCGCTCTTCGACTGCCTGGAGCGTCGCATGCGCCGACAGCTGGTGCGGCTCGCGAACCCCGCCTGACGCCGATCGAGGACCCGCCCAGCGTGACCAACCCCGCCCCAGAACCGTCGGTCGAGTCGTGCGCTCCCACCGAGGGCGCAACCACCCGCCGAGCGCTGCGCGAGCGCGAGCGTGCCGCCCAAGCCATCGCCATGACGGGCGCCGAGGCTCGCGCGAGTGCACGAGTCACCGTGCGTCACGGCGCTCCGCCCCTCTACACGACTCGTGCGGCGCTGCGAGCGCGAGCAACGCAGACCGCGCGTGAGCTGCACGTCACCATGGCGGAAGCCGTCCCGGCGCAACGGGCGGCATCGGCCCCGAACCCCGCTCTCGGCGCCGACGAAGCCCCGTCGGCGAGGGCGCCGGCCCGACGCCCCGTGCGGCTGACCGCGCGCGAGGTACGGCAGACGCCCCACGCGTCCCCACGCCCGCGGCGCATCGGGAGCGCTCGAGGAATCGCGAGGAAGGTCACCGCTGCGAGCGCGCTCGCGTTCATCGGAGCACTCGTCGTGGTGACGACGCTCCCGGCGCAAGCGATGCAGGCGCCCGACCGGCTCGATCCCCAGGTGGCATCGATCGAGCCGGAGTCGCAAGAGCTCGCACCGATCGATGCCGAGGGCGAGACCGTGTTCACGCGCGACGACATCATCGTCACCGATCCCGTCGCGGCCGCCACGATCTCCGACGACGAGCTCGCGCGGTACCAGTCGGTGGCCGATGCAGAGCCCCGCGGATCCTCCTACGGTGGCGACCCGGCGCTGCCCGACGTCTGGAGCATGCTCCGAACGGATTACGTGCAGAGCCCGTTCCCGGGCCTCGCGCAGCTGCGGATCACGAGCCCGTTCGGCAACCGGGCCGGTGGATTCCACGGAGGCACCGACATCGCGCCGGGACTCGGCACCGAGATCCGACCGATCGCGAACGGCGTCGTCTCCGAGGTCTGGCAGGGCGACAACCCCGGTGGCGGCGGATACGTCGTCTTCATCGATCACAACATCGACGGCCAGTTCGTGCAGTCCTGGTACGCGCACATGGTGCCCGGCTCGATCCAGGTCGAAGTGGGTCAGGTCGTCGACGTCACGACCGTCATCGGCCAGGTCGGGAACTCCGGCCGCTCCACCGGTCCCCATCTGCACCTCGAGCTGAAGAACGCGGACTACGTCTCCTTCGACCCGATCCTGTGGCTGCAGACTCGAGAGCTCAGCCTCGAGCGGCCCTGAGCGACCGCTGCCCCGGCTGGTCGTTGCACGTCAGGCGTCCGTGATCGACGTCTCGACGTCGAGCTCCTCGCGGTTTCGTCGCGTGGCGCGGAACTGGCGCAGCTCGAGCTCGATCGGGAGGTCGGCGATTCCTGGCCCTCCCGATCGGACGTACTCGCAGAGCGCCGCGTTGACATCCGAGTCGTTCACGTCCCCGATCCACACCGGCTCGCCCTCCGATGCCGCGGCCGCTGGGACGACGACCACGACGTTCGAGTGCTCGCAGGCATCCAAGCACTTGCTCGGCGCGACCTGCGCCGACCGCCCGACCAACTCCCTCGTCTCGCGCAGGAGTCCGACGTGGTCCACGCCGGGATGCTTCGCTCGACTTCCGCAGTCGCCGCCCCTGCACACCACCACGGTGAGTGCGTGCCCGTCAGCTGCACGCTGCCGCCGCTTGTTCCTCGCGCGTGTCATGACGACACCGTATTGGTCGTGGCTGGTCAGCGGCACGCTGGCGGACCTCATAGGCTCACCCGGTAGCGTCTCCGATGCAGATCGGAGGAGGTGGCCATGGATGCCTTGCGCAGCATGACCATGCCCGCTCCGATCCGAGCCCGCACGATGCTCGCCATGGCGGTCGCCGTGGCCGCGGTCATCGCGGGCCTCCTGGCCATGCACGTGCTCGGCGGTGGATCGCACCATTCCCCGCACGCGAGCGCGCCCGCGGTCGTGCACACGACGGCGGCGGCAGAACAACCTGCTCCCGTCGGGCTCGATTGCGGCATGGTGGCATGCGATGAGCTCGGTCTGATGGTGGTGACTTGCGTCATCGCCCTACTGGCCGTCGTGGCGCTACTTCCGCTGGCCCGCGTTCGATGGACGATCCGGGCTGGCGCGCCGCCTCTGCGAGCGACTGCTGCTGCAGCTCGTGCAGTGCCGGGACCGTCCCTCATCCTGCTCTCGATCAGTCGGACATGATCGCGCGACTCGGTTGCCCTGTGCATCCGAGCTCCGAACCGACCATGCTCCACCACTGAAAGAGATGCAAGACATGACCATGAGGTTCCGCGCGCTCGCACTGAGCGCCGTCGCGATCCCGCTGGTGCTCACCGGCTGCGCGACCAGCAGCAACCCGGCTCCGAGCAGCGAGCCGACGACCCCTTCCGCCTCCGCGACGGCGCAGGCGGCCTTCAACCAGGCCGACATCGTGTTCGCGAGCGGCATGATCGTGCACCACCAGCAGGCGATCGACATGTCGGAGATGGTGCTGGCGAAGGACGATGTCGATCAGGGCGTCCTCGAGCTGGCAGAGCGGATCCGAGCCGCGCAGCAGCCGGAGATCGAGACGCTCGAGGCGATGCTCGCCGAATGGGGAGTGGATTCGTCTGAGCACGCCGGCATGGATCACGGCGGTGACAGCGGGATGATGTCGGAATCCGACATGGCACTGCTGGAGGAAGCCCCGGGGCCCGAGGCGTCGCGGCTCTTCCTCGAGCAGATGATCATGCACCACGAGGGCGCCGTGGAGATGGCGCGCACCGAGGTGACCGACGGCCAGGACGCCGAGGCGGTCGAGATGGCCGAGCGGATCATCGCCGACCAGTCCTCCGAGATCGCCGAGATGGAGTCGATGCTCTCCGAGCTTTGACCCTTCGCTGATCGGGGCGGCCGGTGTCGCCGCCCCGATCAGTCGTGCGGGCGGTGACGCCTGCCGCCGCGCCGCCATGCGCGCTTCAGCTTCCGGATGCCACGAAGGACACATCATGCCCACCAATATTCGAATCGGTCGCCGCCTGCTCGCGGCCGCCGCCCTCTCGACCTCGATCGGCGCTCTCGCCTCCTGCGCCGCGCCCCCACCCTCGGTTGCCCTCACCGAGGACAATCACGTGCACGAGCTCGCCACCAGCCCTGACGGCCAGTCATTGCTGGTCGCGACGCACAACGGACTGTTCACCGTCGACCTCGCCGACGGTGATGTCCGCGGTCCCGCCGGGGACCTGAGGATCGACCTCATGGGGATGGCTGTCGCCGAGCACGCTCTCCTCGCGTCGGGCCACCCCGGCACGAGCGGACCTCAACCCCTCCGCGGCCCCAATGTGGGCCTCATCCGCAGCGACGACCTCGGCGAGAGCTGGGATGCCGTCTCGCTCGAGGGTGTGGCCGACTTCCACGCGCTGACCTACGATCCGAAGGCGGAGACGATCGTCGGATCGCACGCCGGACAGCTGCTGATCAGCGAAGACATGGGTGTCAGCTGGCGCGAGGGCGCTGCCGTCGACACGTACGACCTGCTCGCCGCCGACCGAGGCCTGCTGATGACGAGCTTCGCCGGGCTCTCGAGCAGTCTGGATGGAGGCGGGACCTTCGAGCCGGTTGCCGATGCCCCGGCGCTCGTGCTGCTGGGCGGCTCAGGCGACGCCATCGTGGGCGTCGACCAGCAGGGCGCGCTGTGGGAGTCCGGTCCTGACGAGGCGTGGCGCGCGATGGGAACAACGCCGGAGCAGGTTTCCGCGCTCACGCTGCTGCCCGATGGCGACGTCGTGGTCGCTGGGGAGTCAGGACTCCAGCGCACGAGCGACCAGGGACAGACCTGGCGTCCGTTGCAGTCCTGACCGCTGATGAGAGCTGATCGGAGGAAACATGCTGGGTTCGATTCGTCGCGGTCTTGTCGCGGTCGGCGTAGCCGCCGTGCTGCTGCTCAGCGGCTGTGCGAGCGCGGAAGGGCCCGCGGGGCAAGCGGGCGACGCGGGCTACATCGCGGGCGATGGCATCGTCACGGAGATCCCGCGGGATCAGCGCACGCCTCCCGGGTCGTTCAGCGGACCGCTCGCGACCGGCGGCGAGTTCGACTCGACGGAGCTCGACGGGGTCGCGCTCGTGAACTTCTGGTACGCCGCCTGTCCGCCCTGCCGCGTGGAAGCTCCCGTGCTGGCTGAGCTCCACGCCGAGTACGGCGACCGGGTGGACTTCATCGGCATCAATGTCCGGGACGGCGGTGCGCAGGCGATGGCGTTCGAGGAGGAGTTCGCGATCGAGTACCCGTCGATCCTCGACGACGTCTCCGCGCAGGGTCAGCTCGCGTTCGCAGGCGTCGTGGCCCCCAACGCGGTCCCGTCGACGATCATCCTCGACGCCGAGGGGCGCGTCGCCGCGCGCGTCTCCGGCGCGGTCACCGACACCAGCATCCTGTCGACGCTGCTGCGGGAGGAGCTCGAGCGATGATCCAGCTGCTTGCGCAGCGAGCGCTCGACCCAGCCGCGGCGGTGCTGAGCGGCGAGCTGCTGCTCTCTGTGCCCGTCGCCCTGCTGGCGGGCATCGTGTCGTTCGCCAGCCCGTGCATCCTCCCGCTCGTGCCGGGCTACCTCGGCCTGATGGGGTCGCTCGTCGGCGAGGACGGCGGACGCGGTCGGCTCATCGCCGGCGTGGCGCTGTTCGTCGGCGGCTTCACGGCGGTGTTCGTGCTCGGCACCGCGCTCGTCGGGGCGGTGAGCTCGTTCCTCCTCGTGTGGTCCTCGCTGCTCGTCCGCGTGCTCGGCGTGCTGCTCATCGTGCTGGGGCTGGTGTTCATCGGTCAGATGCGCTTCCTGCAGCGCGTCTGGAAGCCGCAGCAGCTGAAGGCGGGCGGCATGTGGACGGCGCCGCTCGTCGGCGTGATCTTCGCGCTCGGGTGGACTCCCTGCTCCGGCCCGACGCTCGCCGCGATCAGTGCCCTCACGGTCACGACGGGCAGCGCAGGGCAGGGCGCCGTGCTGGGACTCGCGTACGCGCTGGGCCTCGGCATCCCGTTCCTGCTGCTCGCGGCCGGACTCGGGTGGATGGGCTCCACGATCGCGTGGATGCGACGCCACGTGCGGGCGATCAACATCGCGGGCGGCGCGATGCTGATCCTCATCGGCCTGCTGATGGTCACGGGCGTCTGGGACCTCATCATGAACGAGATGCAAGGGTGGATCGCGTCGTATGCCACGATCATCTGAGTCGGGCCCGCTGCGGCCGGGAGACCACGTGGATGCGCCCGGCCGTGCTGTGCCGATCGCCGGGGGGCCGCGTCTAGGGCCCGCGGGCTGGGCGCGATTCCTGTGGCGCCAGCTGACCTCGATGAGGACCGCGATCGTCCTCCTGCTGCTGCTGGCACTCGCCGCGATCCCGGGCAGCCTCGTGCCTCAGCGATCGAGCGACCCGAACGGAGTCATCCAGGTCCGCTCCGACAATCCGGGGCTCGTCTGGCTGTACGACGCGCTCTCGTTGCACGACGTCTACACGAGCCCGTGGTTCTCGGCCATCTACATCCTGCTGTTCACGTCCTTGGTGGGATGCGTCATCCCCCGTCTCGTGCATCACGCGAAGGCCATGCGAGCCGCGCCGCCGAAGACACCGGCGCGCCTGTCCCGGCTCGTCGGATTCCAGACCGTGCCGGGAAGCGCAGCCGACCTCGATCGCGCTGAGCGGATGCTGCGGCGCCTCGGGTACCGCACCGCGCGATACGGGCAGAGCGTCTCTGCTGAGCGCGGCTACCTCCGCGAGACCGGCAACCTGCTGTTCCACGCGTCGCTGCTCGCGATGATCCTCGTCGTGGGCATCGGCTCGGGCTTCGGCTACGAGGGACAGCGACTCCTCGTCGAGGGCCGCGGCTTCGCGAACACGCTCTCGAGCTACGACACCTTCTCGGCTGGACAGTGGTTCGACGAGGGGTCGCTGGAGCCGTTCGCCGTCCGTCTCGACGAGCTCGAGGTCGAGTACGAGACCGAGAACCGCCATGCGGTGGGGGCTCCGCTCGACTTCACCGCGCGAGTAGCCGTCAACGAGCCGAGCGGTGAGCGGAAGGCGCAGATCAAGGTCAACGAGCCGCTCTCGGTCGCAGGCGCCGACCTCTACCTCATCTCGAACGGCTACGCGCCCCGCATCTCGGTGCGCGACCCCGACGGGAACGTCGTCTACGACGAGTACACCCCCTTCCTCGCCCAGGACGACCTGATGACGAGCCTCGGCGTGATGAAGCTGCCCGACGGCCTGCAGCAGCAGCTGGGCCTGCGCGGCTTCTTCTACCCGACAGCGGTGGAGCTGAGCACCGGAGCACTCGCCTCCGGCTACACCGACGTGCTGAATCCGGTGCTCTCCCTGCAGGCGTTCACCGGAGACCTCGGGCTCGATGCCGGCATCCCGCGCTCGGTGTACTCGCTCGCGACCGACGAGATGACGCAGATCGCCGGCGGCGACTCCGGAGCGGAATCCCTGATCCTCGTGCCCGGCCAGTCGCTCGAGATCCCCGGGGGGCTCGGCACGATCGCGTTCGAGGACGTGCTGCGGTACGGGGTCATCGAGGTCCACGTCGACTACACGCAGACGCCGGTGCTCTGGATCACGATCGCGCTCATCCTCTCGCTGCTCGCGTCGCTCCTCATCCCGCGCCGTCGGCTCTGGGTCAAGGCGACCGAGGCGGGACTCGAGCTCGCAGGGCTCGCGCGCGGCGAGGACCCCATGCTCGAGCGCGCGGTGGACGCACTTGCGGATCGCCTGCGCGACGACACCGCAGCGACGCAACCAACCCGAGAGAGGATCACGACGTGACGATGGATCAATGGGATGCGGCAGCACTGCTGGCCGTCTACTCCGCGATGGCGGTCTACACCCTCGCCTTCGTGGCGTTCGCCGTCGACGTGGCGAAGCGATCGGCTGCCAGGTCCCCCGCTCCCCGCGAGCTGGTGAGCGTCGGCGGCGGCTCCTCGACAGGCGGGCAGCCGTCGCCCTCCACGGCTGCCGCCGAGGCTGGCCGCGGCGCCCGGATCGGCTTCGCCCTGACGGTGATCGCCTGGGCGGTCCAGGTCACAGGCGTCGTCATGCGGGGGCTGGCCGCCGGCCGCGTTCCTTGGGCGAACATGTATGAGTTCGCGCTGACGGGCGTCGCGATCATCGTCGGCGTCTTCGTGCTCTCCCGCCTGTGGCGAGACCTCAGGTTCCTCGGCGTGTTCATCTCCGGTCTGGCCGTGGTGTTCCTCGGCACCGCGACGGTCAACTTCTACGTTCCGCCTGTCCCCCTCCCCCCTGCTCTCCAGACCTACTGGCTCGTCATCCACGTCTTCGTCGCCACCCTCGCGACAGGCTTCTTCGCCCTCGGCGCCGGGCTGAGCGTCGTCCAGCTCGTGAAGGAGCGGCGGACCAACGGCTTCCTGCGATCACTGCCGAGCGCCGAGCAGCTCGAAGACCTGGGCTACCGCGTCGGGGTGATCGGATTCATCTTCTGGACCTTCACCCTCGTGGCGGGCGCGGTCTGGGCGGAGTACGCGTGGGGGCGCTACTGGGGCTGGGACACGAAGGAGGTGTGGACCTTCATCATCTGGGTGCTCTACGCGGGCTACATCCATGCGCGAGCGACTCGCGGGTGGCGCGGCTCGCGCTCGGCCTGGCTGCAGATCGTCGGCTTCGCCGCCGTGCTGTTCAACTTCACGGTCGTCAACCTCTTCTTCAAGGGTCTGCACGCCTACTCCGGGCTCACGAGCGAGTGAGCCGGAGGGCAGATTCGAACGGGCACCCGACCGCTAGCCGGTGGGAGTCGTCTGCTGCCGCCGACGCGCGGTGAGAGAGAGCCGATGCGCGGTGATGACGACCGCGAGCCACCCCACGCCGAGCACCCACGCCACGAGCACGTCGGTGAACCAGTGGTGGCCGAGGTAGATGCGGCTGATGCCGATGCTGGCGGCGAACACGACGGCCACGGTGATGGTCGCGGCGCGGATGACGCGCTTCGACTGGCGCAGGAGCAGCATGTAGGCGATCGCGCCCGCGATCGCCGTGGCGTTGAGCGCGTGCCCGCTGGGGAACGAGGGCGAGCGCTCGAACGGCGGCACGGCGTGGTCGAACCCGGGCCGCACCCGCGCGACGAGCCCCTTGCCCACGATCGTCATGAGCAGCGACCCCGCGCCCGCACCGCCGATGATGAGCACCGGCGCCCAGTTGCGCCGACGCAGGCTCAGGATGACGATGGCGAGCACGGCGATCACCGGCATCACGATCGGCCCACCGAGGTTCGTGTACCAGGTGACGGCCGCATCGAGCCAGGGTGATCTGACCGCCTCGAACGCGGCCAGCACCGGTCGGTCGAGGCCGGCGACGCCGTCCGGCTCCGTCACCGCGTCGTACACCCATGCTGCCGCGAGGGTCGCGAGCGCCGCGACGGCCGCGCCGACCGCCAGGATGAGCACGAGCGCCGCGTGCGGACCGAGCAGGTCGCTCACGCGGTGCACGAGTGCGGCGCCGACCCTGCCCGCGCGCGTCGACCAGCTCGTCAGGTCCTTCGCGCCCACGTGCCGCTCGCCCGCGACTTCGGCGTCGGAGCCCGTCGCCTTCGGCTCGTCGCGATCGCGTTGCATCGGCACTCCTCCCCTGGGCCCTGAGGCGATCCTGGCACAGCGCTCCTGGTGCCGCGCGCTCGCGCTGCTCGCACCTGAGGGCGCTCTCAGTCGGTCTCAGAGTCGCCTCAGTGCCCATCCGGGAGTCTCGTCGCATCGACTCGATCAGCGGGTCGGACCGGCCCGCCAGGGTCCGGAGACCGAACAGGAGCACATCATGAAGAACCTCAAGAAGAAGGCAGCCGTGACCGGCATCATCGCCACGACGCTCGCCTTCGGTGGAGCCGGCCTCGCCATGGCGGCGAACCCCGACAGCACGCAGCCGTCGTCCTCGGCGACCGATGAGCAGGATCCGTCGTACACGGGCTCTGTGCAGGCGCCGCAGGATGCGATGGCCCCCGACGGGTCGGACACGGAGCTGTCCGAGGCCGAGGAGGCCGCGAGCCTGCAGGGCCTCGCGACGGTCACACCCGAGGAGGCGACGGCAGCGGCGCTCGCCGCGGTGCCCGGCACCGCCGGCGACGCGGTGCTCGAGGACGAGAACGGGTACGTCCTCTACGAGGTCCAGGTGACCGAGGCCGACGGCTCCGTGATCGACGTCAAGGTCGACGCGGGCGACGCGAGCGTGCTCGCGCAGGAGGCCGACGAGCCCGAGGGCACCGACGAGGCCACCGAGAACGGCAGCGAGCAGGACGAGACCGGCGAGAACGGCGCCGAGGACCCCAACAGCTGACACCCGACCACCGCCGGCGGAGCATCGCGCTCCGCAGGCGGTGTCACGTGCGACGCCCGCCAACCGAGCAGGAGAACCGCACGTCCACGATGTCTTCCTCGCAGGCCTGCTCGACCCGGTCTCGCTCCGCACCGCAGCACGGCCCTGGGCGCTGCTCGCCCTCGCCGCCGTCATCGTCGTCGAGCCCTCGAACGAGCCGAGCGTCGGCTGCGCGGACTCCGACCTGCGGCAGTCACAATGGATCGCATGCGCGTGCTGCTCGTGGAGGACGAACGACGGCTGGCCGAGGCGGTTCGGCACGGCCTGACCGCCGAAGGGTTCAACGTCGATTGGGCCGACAACGGCGTCGATGGGCTGTGGAAGGCCAAGGAGCAGCACTACGACGTCGTCGTGCTCGACATCATGCTGCCCGGCCTCAACGGCTACAAGGTCTGCGAGGGCATGCGGGCTGCGGGCGTCTGGACGCCGGTGCTGATGCTCACCGCGAAGGACGGCGAGTACGACCAGGCGGATGCCTTCGACCTCGGCGCTGACGACTACCTGATCAAGCCGTTCTCGTTCATCGTGCTCGTGGCGAGGCTCCGGGCGCTCGTGCGCCGCGGTGCACCCGAACGGCCGGTCGCGCTGAGCGTCGGCGACCTCTCGCTCGATCCGGTGCGCCACCGGGTGGAGCGAGGCGGGACGGAGATCGCGCTCACGCCCCGGGAGTTCGGCCTGCTCGAGTTCCTGATGCGACACGCCGACGAGGTCGTGACCAGGACGCAGATCGTGGAGGCCGTCTGGGACGCGGCATTCGAGGGCGACCACAACGTGGTGGAGGTCTACATCGGCTACTTGCGGAAGAAGATCGACCAGCCGTTCGGGCGCACGTCGATCAGGACCGTGCGAGGCGTCGGCTATCGCCTCGTGGCGCGCGAGTGACTCGCGAGACCGACGCTCGGGGCATCACGCAGGGCGCTGCCGCGGCAGCGTGACGCGGAGCACCGCTCCCGTGCGAGTGTCGACGACCTCGACGCCGCCCCCGTGGGCGCGCACGATCTCCTTGACGATCGCGAGCCCGAGCCCGGTGCCGCCCTCGTCGCGGGCCCTGCTCTCATCGAGACGGACGAAGCGGTCGAACACGCGCTCGCGGTCAGCGGCGGGGATGCCCGGGCCATCGTCGCTCACCTCGATGACGGCAGCGCTCCCTGCGGCTCGCAGGCTGAGCACCACCGACCGGCGCGCGTGCCGCACGGCATTGTCGACGAGGTTCCGGACCGCTTGGGCGAGCTGTGACGGAGATCCGGAGACGCGCACCGCCTCGATGCTCGCCTCGACCGTCAGGGAGGTCGTGGACCGGACCCGGTCTCGCTCGGCGGCGAGCAGATCGTCGAGGTCGACGTCCTGCCACTCGCCGGCGAGCCCTCGCTCGTCGGCTCGGGCGAGCAGGAGCAGCCCGCTGACGAGCCGCTCCATCCGCGACGCCTCTTCGACGAACGCCTGAGCGGCCGTCGCTGAGAGCGCACCCTCGGGATGGGCGACGATGGTCTCGCCCATCGCCTTGATGGTGGCGATCGGGCTGCGCAGCTCGTGACTGGCGTCGGCGACGAACCGTCGTTGCGAGAGCTGAGCGCTCTCCAGCCGCGCGAGCATCTCGTTCATGGTCGAGGCCAGTCGGGCGATCTCGTCCTTCGCCGCGGGGACTGGCACGCGCTCGGTCAGCTGCCGTCCGCCGATTGCCGCGACCTTGGCGCGGATGGCCTCGACGGGCCGCAGCGAGCGCCCCACGAGCCAGTACGTCGAGCCGGCCACGACGAGCACGAGGATCGGGTAGCCGATGGCCAGCAGTGGCAGCACCGCCGCGGTGCTCTCCCCCACCGACTCGAGCGACTGCGCGACGACGACCGTGTAGATCCCGGTCGGAGCGGCGAAGGCGGCTCGCGCGACTCGGTAGGCCTCCTCCTCCTCCACCGGCAGCGTCGCGTCATCCCAGGCGATCCCGTCGGCGGGGTCGGCCGGCCGCCCGAGCGCGGCCTCACCCTCGAGCTCAGCCGACTGTCCTGCGACGTCGCCGTCGGCGGCGAGGATCTGCACGACCGTCCCCTGTCGCGATGCGGTCTGGGCGATCGACCTGAGCGAGCGAGCGAGCGCATCCGGATCGGTCGCAGCCGGGATCGCCTCGAGCGCGGCGAAGACCTCCTCGACGCGGTCCTGCACCGACGACTCGACGCTCGCGCTCAACGACCGCTGCAGCAGCAGCACGAGGGCCGCCGAGCCGAGCGCGAGCGCGACGGCGACAATGATGGTCGCGGCCAGCGCTGCTCTCGCTCGCACTCCGATGACGCCGCTCTCCGGCGCGGTCGACCGGCTCGGCGCCGCGCCGTGGCTCATCGGTCCGCCCCCATGGCCGAACGCTATCCCAGCTCGCGCGCCGGTGGCGCACGCCCGAGCGCGCTCTCACGCGACCGAGCCGCGCCCGAGTGGCGGCGGCGATCCAGCTGCGCTCGAGGATCGGCACGGTCGGGGCTCTTGCTCATCCGGACGGATGTCCGGAGACAGCACACGGTGCCCCTGGAGGGACTCGAACCCCCAACCAGCTCCTTAGGACGGAGATGCTCTTCCATTGAGCTACAGAGGCCAGGCTCAAGGAGCCTACCGCGTGGCCGCGCCGTCGGCTGCGTCATCGTGTCGCTGTCCCTCGCGGCGCCACCTCGGACCCGCCCGCGACGGTGGTGAGCGCACCCACGGCGGGCCCCGATCGGCGAGCACGCGCGACGCGCGTCAGGCACGACATCGGCGTCGCCGCTGCACGGTCGTGATCTCGACCGGCTCTCGCGCATCGGTCGTTCGCCCGGCATCGTGGTGGCATGCCGGAACCTTCGCGCGAGCCCCCGAGCTTCAGCATGCACGCGGAGAGGTCGATCGAGCTGCCCGCGAGCGCGCCCGAGGTCTTCGCCTTCCTCGACGACCACCGCAACCTCTCGGCACACATGGCAGGCTCGTCGGCGATGCTGGCCGGTGGCTCGATGCAGCTCGAGCTCGACGAGCGAGGATCGCGGGATGTCGGTGCACACGTCGTGATGCGCGGCAGCGTGCTGGGAATCGAGCTCTTCCTCGATGAGGTCGTCGTCGAGCGGACTCCCCACGCGAGCAAGTCGTGGCAGACGGTCGAGCAGCGACTGCTCGTGATCGGCGCGTACCGCCTCGGATTCCTCCTGACGCCGCTCGAACGCGCGCGGAGCCGGCTCACCGCGTGGATCGACGACGACCGGCCGCCGAAGCGTGTCTGGCTCGGACGTCCGGCCGGTCGGCTCTCCGCCGCCTGGTGCGTCCGCCAGATCCTTCGAGCGGCAGCGGTTCGCTTCCGTTGAGGCGAGCGCCCGCGCTGGGAGCGCCGAAGCGCCCGTCCTGATCGGACGGGCGCTTCGCTGCTCTGAGGATCAGGTGATGTCGATGAACACCGGGGCGGAGCCACCGATGTCGACGCCGGCGACGACCGTGTTGAAGCCGGACCAGCCACCGTGCACCGCGCGGCCCCCACCGATGTAGATGCCGATGTGCGCGCGGCCCGTGCCGCCGTCCGCGTAGTAGATGACATCGCCAGGCGAAGCCTGCGACATCGGGATGGTCGGACCGAGGTTGAAGAGCGATTGCATGCCCGAGTACGGGAGGCCGACGGCAGCGATCGAGCGACGCACGAGCTGCACGCAGTCCTGCGAGACCCCGACCTGCGCGAGCGCCGCATCGGCGATGACACTGCCGGTCGCGCCAGCCGGCGCTGCCTGAGTAGCGGGCGCTGAAGAGCCGCCCGCGGTGCCCCCGGTGCCTGCGGTGCCCGCAGTGCCCGCAGTCGCGGCGGCCCGCTGCTGACGCTCAGCCGTCGCACGCTCAGCCGCTGCAGCCTGCTCGCGACGCTCGGCCTCCGCGGCGGCCTCGAGCTCGGCACGGATCTGCTCGAGCTCCGCCGCCGTCGTCGCGGAGACCTCGAGTCGAGCGCCACCCAGCGGGCTCTCGCCGGCGGTCACGACCCCCGCGACGGACTGTGCGTCCTGCGCCACGAGCGCGGAGTACGACTGGTCTGAGGCATTGTCGCTGCTCGAGGCGAAGGCGGGCAGCGCCAAGGGGGTTGCGAGCGCGGCCGCCACAGCGATCACGCCGACGCGTCGGGCGTTGCGCGCGACGGCAGCGCGGTCGATGCGCTTCTTGCCGGGCTGGTCGGCCGACATCTCGGTAGAACTCGTCACAGGCTGTTACTCCAAAACTTCCGTGGGAACGATGCGCCGCCAAGCGGCGCTCCGGGCAACGTTACCAAACCGTTACCTCGTTGTCACTCCGGGTCAAGCGGGCCATGAACTGCTGCGCAAAGCGTCGTACCTGCGGAGCGCCGATTGCCGCTCCCGCGCCGCGAGGAGCGGGGCTGACCGTGCGAGAGTACCCGAGCGCGACCGGATCGTCGCAATCGTCCACACGCTGCCGGCGAGCCTCCGAGCGGGCTGGACGGGGGCTGAACAGCGTCCACCTCGACGCGGTCCGCGCGAGGAGCGCATCACGGTGCACGCCACGCGAGGATCCAGCCACCGCTCGACCGGTTCCGTGCGCGGCCGAGCCTCCCGCATCGCTCGGCGACGCACGGAACCGGTCGACGGATGCGAGGCGGGGGCTTCGACACGCTGAGCGCGGCGCGCGACGGCTCAGCCGGCGGTGCGGCTCACGCGGCAGCGGGGGCCGTGACGTAGATGTGGCGGGCGAGCTCGACGGGCAGCTCGATCGCCTCCCCGCCCGCGACCTCGAGGCGGATGCGCCCGGCGGCCGCGCTCACGACGACGGTCGCCCCGGGCACGAGACCGGCGGCCTGCAGCTCGCCGAGCCCCTCGACGTCCGACTGGATCGGCTCCCCGAGCCTGCGCACCACGTGCTCGCCCCGCGCATCCGTCGCCATCACGACGCCGTCGAGGAACGGCTCGGCGGGCAGCAGCCCGAGCTCGTCGAGACCCGGGATCGGCGTGCCGTAGGGCGACTCGGTCGGGTTGCCGAGCAGCGTCAGCAGCCGGCGCTCGACCTGCTCGCTCATCACGTGCTCCCACCGGCACGCCTCGTCGTGGACGAGGCTCCAGTCGAGGCCGATCACGTCGGCGAGCAGCCGCTCCGCGAGCCGGTGCTTGCGCAGCACGCGGATCGCGAGCGCGCGCCCCTCCTCGGTCAGCTCGAGGTGCCGGTCCGCCCCGACGATCACGAGTCCGTCGCGCGACATGCGGTTGATCGTCTGCGAGACGGTCGGGCCGGAGTGGTTCAGGCGCTCGGAGATGCGGGCGCGCAAGGGCGTGATGCCCTCCTCCTCGAGATCGAGGATCGTGCGGAGGTACATCTCTGTCGTATCGACGAGATCCGCCACGCCCAGTACCGCTTCCTCTGCCTCAGCCATCCCTGGCGCATTCCAACCCATCCCACCCTATGCTTCAGCCGCTCGTAGGATCATCGGTGTGAACGATCTGCGCATCCCTGCCGAGCTGCTCCCCGCCGACGGGAGGTTCGGCTGCGGGCCCTCGAAGGTGCGGCCCGAGCAGGTCGCGCATCTCGAGGCCAACATGGCGCTGCTCGGCACGAGCCACCGGCAGGCGCCGGTCAAGGCGCTCGTGCGCTCGGTGCGCGAGCAGCTCGGGCAGCTCTTCTCGCTCCCCGACGGCTACGAGGTGCTGCTCGGCAACGGCGGCTCGACCGCGTTCTGGGATGCCGCCGCCTTCTCGCTCATCCAGCACCGCTCGCACCACCTCGTCTTCGGCGAGTTCGGCGGCAAGTTCGCGAAGGCGGCCGCCGCCCCGTGGCTCGAGGCCCCGAGCGTCGCGAGCGCCGAGCCGGGCTCGCGCCCGACACTCGACCCCGTCGAGGGCGTCGACGTCGTCGCCTACCCCCACAACGAGACCTCGACCGGCGTCTTCCACCCCGTGATCGGGGCCCAGGCGGACGCGCTCGCGGTCGTCGACGCCACGAGCGCGGCGGGCGGTCTCGCGGTCGACGTCTCGGCTGCCGACCTCTACTACTTCGCCCCGCAGAAGAACTTCGCCTCTGACGGCGGCCTGTGGTTCGCGATCGCGTCGCCCTTCGCGATCGAGCGGATCGAGCGCGTCGCCTCCTCGGGCCGCTACATCCCCGAGTTCCTGTCGCTGCAGCAGGCGGTCGTGAACTCGCGGCTCGACCAGACGCTCAACACGCCCGCGCTCTCGACGCTCCTGCTGCTGCAGGAGCAGCTGCGCTGGATGCTCGAGCAGGGCGGCCTCCCCGCGATGGCGGCGCGCACGGCCCAGTCGGCCGGCACGCTCTACGCGTGGGCCGAGGCTCGGCCGGAGGCTACGCCCTTCGTCGTCGACCCGTCGCACCGCTCGAACGTCGTCGTGACGATCGACTTCCACGAGTCGGTCGACGCGGCCGCCCTCGCGAAGGCGCTGCGGCAGAACGGCGTCGTCGACACCGAGCCCTACCGGAAGCTCGGCCGCAACCAGCTGCGGGTCGCGACCTTCGCGGCGATCGAGCCGTCCGACGTCGTGCAGCTCACGCGCTGCCTCGACTTCCTGCTCGACGCGCGGTAGCCCGGGCGGCTACTCCTCCTCGTCGGCGATGCCGTCGGCGTCGTCGCCGTGCCCGTCGCCGTCGTCGTCGACGTCCTCGAAGTCGTCGTCGAAGTCGTCGTCGAGGTCGTCGTCGAGGTCGGACTCGAGATCCGCCTCCAGCTCCTCGTCGTCGCCCTCCTCGGCGGCGGCCTCCTTGGCCGCGAGGTAGTCGGCGAGCCGCTCCGACCACGGCACCCACGCGGGCGCGAGCAGCGATCCCTCGCCCGGCAGCAGCGCGACCTCGAGCACGGTCGGCCCGCCCTCGATGCCGCGCGAGAGCAGCACGGTCCACGACCAGTCGGGGTAGCCCGGCAGCCGCGACGCGTGCCGGATCGCGACGACGTGGTCGCCCTCGGCGAGCGCCTCCTGCACCTCGCCGACCGCGCCCTTCGGCGCGACCTCGTCGAGCGCCGAGAGAGCGAGCTCGAGCTCCTCCATCGACGGCACCGTCGGCGTCGGCACGACGGGCGCGGCAGCGGCGGGCTGCTCGTCGGCCGCCTCGGCGGGCTCGTCGGCGGTGGGATCGTCGGCCGTCGTCGGCCCGTCGACGTCGGGCGCCTCCGATGCCTCGGCGACCTCAGGTGCCTCCGTCGCCTCCGGCGCGTCCGCCGCAGGGGCCGAGCCGTCGTAGACCGGCACGATCTCGAGCGGCGCGTCGTCCGCGCTCGGCGCGGTGCCGACGGGATCAGGCGTCGAGGTCATCAGCGACCCTCCGGAGCATCTGCGCGACGGTCGAGCCGTGCGCTGCGCTCGGGTAGCGGCCGCGCCGCAGGTCGTTGCCGATCGTGTCGAGCAGCCGCACGAGGTCCTCGACGATGATCGCCATGTCCTCGGTGTCGCGCCGCGCCGCCTTGACGGCCGTGCCGCCGAGCACGCGCAGCGACAGCGCCTGGGGACCGCGACGGCCCTCGGCGATGCCGTACTCCACCTTCGAGCCCGGCTTGACCTGCACGCCGTCCGGCACCGCCGACGCGTGCAGGAACACCTCGACGCCGTCGTCGCCGGCGATGAAGCCGAAGCCCTTGGCCTCGTCGAAGAACTTCACCCTGCCCGTCGGCATGGCACCCTCCCGCTCAGGATCGAGGTGCGGCACCCCGCCGCACGGCACCCAGCGTAGTGGGCGTGCCGGGGCGGCCTCCCACGGCGGTATCCTGGTGGGATGCCGAAGGCCAGCAGCAACCCGACGCAGCGCCCCCGCAAGAAGGCGCCGCAGCAGCAGGCGCCGGTCGCGCGATCGCCGCGCGACGCGGTCGAGCGCGTGCTGGCGTTCCTGGTCGTCGCGCTCGCCGCGATCGCGGTGCTCGGCTTCGCCGGCGCCATGCTGCATGTCGCGTTCCGCGACAGCGTCGAGCTCTTCGCGGGCATCGCCTGGCAGTACGCCTACTGGCTCCCGCTCATCGCGCTCCCCCTCGCCATCGTCTGCCTCGTGGTGCTCGTCATCGTGAGCGCGGCGGGCAAGTCCCGCAGGCGCTGATGGACGTCGTCGCGCTCGCGGCCCGCATCCAGGCGATGCCCGACGACGCGCTCGACCTGCTCGTCACCGAGCGGCAGGCACCCCCGCAGCTCGCGTCGACGTTCGACCTCGCCGAGCACCTGCTGACGGATGCGTCGATCGCGCTAGCGCTCCGGTGGCGGTCGGGCGCAGAGCTCGCCGGGCTCGCCACGGGCACGTCGTCGCCGAGGCTCGACGCCCTGCTGCTCGGCGTCGACGGCGTCGCGCTGCCGCCGGTCACCGCGCTCGCAGCCGACGCGCTCGACGGTCGCGCCCCGAGCGCCGCAGCGGACGCGGCGCCCATCGACGCGGCACCCACCGACTCCCCCACCGCGCCGCAGCTCGCGATCGACGAGGCGATCAAGATCGCCGAGCTCGTGCACCGCATCGCCGACCACCCGATCACGCTCCGCTCGCGCGCGCAGCTGCCCGCCGCCGTCGTGCGCGACCTCGCTGCCTCGATCGACGCGGAGCCGGGGCAGCTCGACGAGCGGCTCGAGCTCGCGAGCGCCGCGGGCCTCGTCGACAAGCACGACGGCCGGCTCCGCGCGACCGTCGACGCCGACGAGTGGCTCGCCTCCCCCGTGCCCGACCGCTGGCTCCGGGTCGCGACCGCCTGGCTCGAGGCGACCGACGACCTCTCGGCCGTCGCGACCGGTGACTTCCCGCTCGCCGACGACGCCGTGCGGGCCGTCCGCGAGCGCCAGGCGCGACAGGCCCGCCGGCTCGGGCTCGTCGACGGCAGGCTCCCGACGACGCTCGCCGCCGCGCTCGCCCACGACCCGGGTGCCGCGCGCGAGACGCTCGCCGCCCACGTGCCGCCCGCCACCGCATCCGTCTACCTGCAGCCCGACCTCTCGGCCGTCGCCCCCGGGCCGCTCCGCGCCGCCGTCGACGCGCGCCTGCGCGGCATCGCCCGCATCGAGCGCGCCGGCATCGCCTCGCAGTGGCGCATCACGGCGCAGAGCGTCGCCGCTGGGCTCGCGAGCGGCGAGAGCGCCGACGGGGTGCTCGAGTTCCTCGCGGGCATCTCGCTCACCGGCGTGCCGCAACCGGTCGCCTACCTCGTGCGCGACACCGCCGCGCGCTTCGGCAGCCTGCGCGTGCGCTCCGTCGACCCGACGGCCGAGGGCGGCGCCCGCGCGCAGGTGCGCAGCGACGACGAGCAGCTCATCCGCACGATCGCGGTGGATCGCGCGCTCGTCACCGCGGGCCCCGTGCAGACCGGCCCGCACCGCCTGACCTTCCGGCTGAGCGCCGAGGAGGTGCTCGAGGCGCTGCTCGAGGAGCGCTACCCCGCGGTGCTCGAGGACGAGGAGGGCGAGCTCGTGCTGCGCCGGCCCGAGCGCGCGCCGCGCCGGGAGTGCGAGCGGCACCGGCTCGTCGCGCGCCTCCGCGACGCGGGCTTCGAGGTCGGCGAGCAGGAGCGCGCGTGGCTCGAGCGGCAGCTGCAGTCAGCGGTGCGCGAGCGCATGCCCGTGCGGCTCACGGTGACGACGTCGAGCGAGCCGGTCGACGTCGAGCTCGTGCCGCTCGCGGTCGCGAACGGCAGGTTGCGCGCGCGGGACGCGAACCGCGACGTCGAGCGCACCCTCCCGCTCAGCGCGATCACGAAGGTCGCGGGGCTCGGCGTCGCGAACTAGGGGTGATCCCGACGTCCGGGACGGACGTCGGCGCTAGGGTCGCGGCGACGACGCGAAAGCGTCGTCGCTCCTGAGCTCCACCGCGCTGTACCCCGACGGGCAGTAGGCTGGAACGCTATGACTCTCGGCCCCCTCATCGTCCAGTCCGACCGGACCGTGCTGCTCGAGGTCGCGCACCCCGACGCGGCCGCGGCCCGGCAGGCGCTGCAGGTGTTCGCCGAGCTCGAGCGCGCTCCCGAGCACATCCACACCTACCGCGTGACGCGCCTCGGCCTGTGGAACGCGCGCGCCGCGGGCCACACCGCCGACGAGATCATCGGCACGCTCGACCGCTACGCGAAGTTCCCGGTGCCCGCGGGCGTCGCGCAGGACATCCGCGAGACGATCGGCCGCTACGGCCGGCTCGTGATCGAGCGCGACGACGAGGGGCTCGTCCTCCGCAGCCAGGACCGGCCCGTGCTCGAGGAGGTGCGGCGCTCGAAGAAGATCGCGCCGCTGCTCGCAGGGCCCGCCGACGGCGGCATCCGCGTCGTCGACTGGGCGCGCGGCGAGCTCAAGCAGGAGCTCGTCAAGCTCGGCTGGCCCGCCGAGGACCTCGCGGGCTACACGCCCGGCACCCCGCTCGAGATCGAGCTCGTCGAGGACGGCTGGACCCTGCGCCCGTACCAGGCGGATGCCGTGACGCACTTCGCCGACGCCGGCTCGGGCGTCGTCGTGCTCCCGTGCGGCGCGGGCAAGACGATCGTCGGAGCGGCGGCGATGGCCGCGACCGACACGACGACGCTCATCCTCGTCACGAACACCGTCTCGGCGAGGCAGTGGCGGGCGGAGCTGCTCGCGCGCACGAGCCTCACCGAGGACGAGATCGGCGAGTACTCCGGCGCGTCGAAGGAGATCAAGCCCGTCACGATCGCGACCTACCAGATCCTCACCGTCAAGCGCGGCGGCGAGTACGCCCACCTCGGCGTGCTCGACGCGCTCGACTGGGGCCTCATCGTCTACGACGAGGTGCACCTGCTGCCCGCGCCCGTGTTCAAGCTCACCGCCGACCTGCAGGCGCGGCGCCGGCTGGGCCTCACCGCGACGCTCGTGCGCGAGGACGGCCGCGAATCGGACGTCTTCAGCCTCATCGGACCCAAGCGCTTCGACGCGCCGTGGAAGGAGATCGAGGCGCAGGGCTTCATCGCGCCCGCCGAGTGCTTCGAGGTGCGCATCGACCTCGACGAGGACGAGCGGCTCGAGTACGCCGCGTCGGGCGACCGCGACCGCTACCGCATCGCCGCGTCGAGCCCGCGGAAGATCGACACCGTCCGCCGCGTGCTCGCGCAGCACCCCGACGAGCCGACGCTCGTCATCGGGCAGTACCTCGACCAGCTGCATGAGCTCGCCGCCGCGCTCGACGCGCCGCTCATCACCGGTGAGACGCCCGTCGCGGAGCGCGAGGAGCTCTTCCAGGCCTTCCGCACCGGCGAGGAGCGCGTGCTCGTGGTCTCGAAGGTCGCGAACTTCTCCGTCGACCTGCCCGACGCATCCCTCGCGGTCCAGGTCTCGGGCTCGTTCGGCTCGCGCCAGGAGGAGGCGCAGCGCCTCGGCCGGCTCCTGCGGCCGAAGGGCGGCCGCACCGCGAGCTTCTACACGATCGTCGCGCGCGACACCGTCGACCAGGAGTTCGCGCTCGGCCGGCAGCGCTTCCTCGCCGAGCAGGGCTACGCCTACACGATCCTCGACGAGCACGAGCTCGGCGTCGCCGATCGCGCCGCGGTCTGAGCGCTTTCCGGCGACTCCCAGGTTCCACTCAGGAGACCACCAGAGACTGATCGCATGACCGAGCCGAACGCCAAGATCCTCGTCGTCGACGACGAGCCGCACATCCGTGACCTGCTGACGACGAGCCTGCGATTCGCCGGCTTCGACGTGCGCGCCGTCGGCGCGGGAGCCGCCGCGATCTCCGCCGTCCTCGAGGACGAGCCCGACCTCATCCTGCTCGACGTCATGCTCCCCGACATCAACGGCTTCGGCGTGACCAAGCGCCTGCGCGCATCCGGCTTCACCTCGCCCATCCTCTTCCTCACCGCCAAGGACGACACCGAGGACAAGATCAACGGCCTCACGGTCGGCGGCGACGACTACGTCACGAAGCCGTTCTCGCTCGACGAGATCATCGCCCGCATCAAGGCGATCCTGCGCCGCACGATGGCCGAGACCGACGACGCGACGATCCACGTCGGCGACCTCGCGATGAACCAGGACACGCACGAGGTCACCGTGCGCGGCGAGGAGATCGAGCTCTCCCCCACCGAGTTCAAGCTGCTGCGCTACCTCATGCTCAACGCCAACCGGGTGCTCTCGAAGGCGCAGATCCTCGACCACGTCTGGGAGTACGACTTCAACGGCGACGTCGGCATCGTCGAGTCGTACATCTCCTACCTCCGCCGCAAGATCGACGACGGCTCGAGCGAGCCGATGATCGTCACCAAGCGCGGCTTCGGCTACATGCTGAAGTCCCCGAAGGCGTAGGTGCGACGGGCGCTGGCCCGCCTGCTCGGCCGCACGACGCTGGCCGGGCGGATCAGTGCACTCATCGTCGTGGTGATGACCTTCGGGCTCGTGCTCGCGGGCATCGGCACGCTCAGCATCATCCGCGACGCGCAGGTCGCCGACATCGACGCCGAGATCGAGGAGGCGCTGCAGGCGTTCACGAGCGAGCCGGTCACCCGCCGCGACTCGCCCGAGCAGTGCGACCTCGCGCAGCGGATGCCGAACACCTACTACCTGGGCGTCGCCGAGGCCGACGGCGTCATCGTCTGCGACAACAAGCTGCCCGATCCCGAGAACCCCGACCTCGCGGGGCTCTCGCTCGCGACGATCGTCGAGCAGCCGCGCGCGTTCACGATCCCGTCGATCGACGGGCAGTCGTCGTGGCGCGCGCTCGTCGCGCCGACGACGGTCGAGGGCACCGGCGAGCTGCTCATCTCGGTCGTCGCGGTGAACACCGAGCAGCTCGAGGTGACGACAGGCACGTTCATGCTCGTCTTCGCCGGCTTCTCGGTGCTCGCCGTCGTGCTCGGCGCCGCCCTCACCCGCATCCTCGCCGTCTCGACGCTGCGCAGCCTGCGGCGCACGGCGAAGCAGGCGGAGCGCTTCGCCGACGGCGACTACGAGACGCGCCTGACGACCGAGCACCCGCGCACCGAGGTCGGCTCGCTGCAGCGCTCGCTCAACGGCATGCTCGACCGCATCGAGGCCGCGATCGAGCAGCGCGACGAATCGGTCAAGCACATGCGGCAGTTCGTCGGCGACGCGAGCCACGAGCTGCGCACGCCGCTCGTGTCGGTGCGCGGCTACGCCGAGCTCTACCGGATGGGCGCGATCTCGCGGCCGGAGGACGTCGCGAGCGCGATGGAGCGCATCGAGGGCGAGGCGAAGCGCATGGCGCGGCTCGTCGAGGACCTGCTGCAGCTCGCGCGGCTCGACGAGCGCCGGCCGATGGACCTGCAGCCGCTCGACCTCGTGCCGCTCGTCAACGACGCGGCCTCCGACACGCGCGCCGGCTCGCCCGACCGCCAGGTGCACGTGCTCCCGATCGACGCGGATTCGATGGGTCCCGTGGAGGACGAGGTCGACGACGCGCTCCCCGAGGCGATCTTCACGCCGCCGCCGCTCACGCCGCCCGCGATCGTGCTCGGCGACGAGCACGCGCTGCGCCAGGTGATCTCGAACCTCATCGGCAACGCGCTGCGCTACACGCCCGAGGGATCGCCGATCGAGCTCGCCGTCGGCGTCACCGCTCGGCGCCGCCGCGCGGTCGTGATGGTCATCGACCACGGGCCCGGCGTGCCGGCCGACCAGCGCAGCAAGGTCTTCGAGCGCTTCTTCCGCACCGACGAGTCGCGCGCGCGGGAGACGGGCGGCTCGGGCCTCGGCCTCGCCATCGTGCGCGGCATCGTGCGCGCGCACGGCGGCCGCATCGACGTGGTCGAGACGCCGGGCGGCGGCGCGACATTCCGCATCGCCATCCCGCTCGCCTCCGACGAGGCGGTCATGGCGCTCAGCCACAAGCTGCGCCCCGCGGACTCGCCCAACACGATCACGGGCGACCATCCACAAGCGAGGGCCGCCGCGCGACGCTGACCCGACGCATCCCCCTACCGTCTGGCCCGAGCGCGGATGCTCCGCGCGGGATCGAGGGGATCATGAGCAGGTACGTCGTCGACGGCGACGCCATCCACGGCGCGCACCTCGCGGTGCGGTCGACCGCGTCGCGGCTGCAGTCGGAGTCCGCGGCGATGCTCGCGCAGCTGCAGGCGCTGCAGGACTCGTGGACGGGCCAGGCGTCGATCGCCTTCCAGGGCGTCGTGCAGGACTGGCGAGCGACGCAGCTGCGCGTCGAGGAGTCGCTCGCGAGCATCAACGAGGCGCTCGCGATGGCAGGCCGCCAGTACGACGAGGTGGAGCAGGGCAACACGCGGCTGTTCGCGGGGTAGCGCCACGCCACCCCGTTGGTCGAGTCGCCCGGCCGCGGGCCACGCCGCCCCGTTGGTCGAGTAGCCCGGCCGCCCTACCCGTTGGTCGAGTAGCCCGGCCGCAGGCCGGGCGTATCGAGACCATCAGACGGCGAATGGCCCCAGCATTGCTGCTGGGGCCATTCGATCGGTGGAGCTCGTGGGTCTCGATACGTGCCGGCCTGCGGCCGCCACTACTCGACCTTGAGTCCTCCGGCGTCAGGTCCGCTGCGCGGACCTGACGCCTGCGGACTCAAAAGTCCATGCCACCCGTCGGGTCGGCCGGCATCGCCGGCTGCTTCTCGGGCTTGTCGGCGACGACGGCCTCGGTCGTGAGGAAGAGGCCGGCGATCGACGCGGCGTTGGCGAGCGCCGAGCGCGTCACCTTCACCGGGTCGGCGATGCCCGCGGCGAGCATGTCGACGTACTCGCCGGTCGCGGCGTTGAGGCCGTGGCCGACCTCGAGGCCGCGCACCTTCTCGGCGACGACGCCCGGCTCGAGGCCGGCGTTCGTGGCGATCTGCTTGAGCGGCGCGTCGACGGCCACGCGCACGATGTTCGCGCCCGTCGCCTCGTCGCCCTCGAGCTCGAGGCCCTCGAACGCGGTCTTCGCGGCCTGGATGAGCGCGACGCCACCACCGGCGACGATGCCCTCCTCGACGGCGGCCTTCGCGTTGCGGACGGCGTCCTCGATGCGGTGCTTGCGCTCCTTGAGCTCGACCTCGGTCGCGGCACCCGCCTTGATGACAGCGACGCCGCCGGCGAGCTTCGCGAGGCGCTCCTGCAGCTTCTCGCGGTCGTAGTCGCTGTCGGTGTTCTCGATCTCCGAGCGGATCTGGCGGACGCGGCCCGCGATGGCCTCGGCCTCGCCGGCGCCCTCGACGATCGTCGTCTCGTCCTTCGTGATGACGACCTTGCGCGCGCGGCCCAGCAGGTCGAGCGTCGCGCTCTCGAGCTTGAGGCCGACCTCCTCGGAGATCACCTGGCCGCCCGTGAGGATCGCCATGTCGGCGAGCATCGCCTTGCGGCGGTCGCCGAAGCCGGGCGCCTTGACGGCGACCGACTTGAAGATGCCGCGGATCTTGTTGACGACGAGCGTCGCGAGCGCCTCGCCCTCGACGTCCTCGGCGATGATGACGAGCTGCTTGCCCGCCTGGATCACCTTGTCGACGATCGGGAGCAGGTCCTTGATGTTCGAGATCTTCGAGTTGACGATCAGGATGTACGGGTCCTCGAAGACCGTCTCCTGGCGCTCGGGGTCCGTCACGAAGTACTGCGACAGGAAGCCCTTGTCGAAGCGCATGCCCTCGGTGAGCTCGAGCTCGGTGCCGAAGGTGTTCGACTCCTCGACGGTGACGACGCCCTCCTTGCCGACCTTGTCGATGGCCTCGGCGATGAGCGCGCCGATCTCCTCGTCGGCGGCCGAGATCGAAGCCGTGGCGGCGATCTCCTCCTTGGTCTCGACCTCCTTGGCGTTGGCGAGCAGCTGCTCGCTCACGGCGGCGGTGGCCTTCTCGATGCCGCGCTTGAGGCTGATGGGGTCGGCGCCCGCGGCGACGTTGCGGAGGCCCTCGCGGACCAGCGCCTGCGCGAGCACGGTCGCCGTCGTCGTGCCGTCACCGGCGACGTCGTCGGTCTTCTTCGCGACCTCCTTGACGAGCTCGGCGCCGATCTTCTCGTAGGGGTCCTCGAGCTCGATCTCCTTGGCGATCGAGACGCCGTCGTTCGTGATCGTGGGGGCGCCCCACTTCTTCTCCAGCACGACGTTGCGGCCGCGCGGGCCGAGGGTCACCTTCACCGCGTCGGCGAGCGTGTTGAGTCCACGCTCCAGCCCGCGACGGGCCTCCTCGTTGAATGCGATCATCTTTGCCATTGCAGTTCGTCCCTCCTGGACGCTGTGGACGTTCATCTGGCACTCCGATGTGAAGAGTGCCAGTACCCGAGTCTGGCACTCTCCCCTGTCGAGTGCAAGCCGCCCCGAGGGCCCGTGTCAGGGCGCGGTCGGCGTGGGCGAGTGCGTGACCGCACCGCCCTCCTGCGGCTCGGCGCTCGGGGCCGTGCCCACCGCATCCGCACCGAGCACGATCGTGATCGGCGTGCCGGTGATGCGGCCGTCCGAGAGCCGCGCCTCGCCGACGCCGAGGCCCTGCGCGAGCCCGCGCGCGATGGGCGCGAGCGACTCGTCGTCGTACCAGACGACGGTGCGCTCGACGTCGCCGCCCGTCGAGCCGCCGGTCGCGAGCACGTTCCAGCCGGCGTTCGAGAGCGCCTGCCCGACGCCCGCCGCGAGCTCGTGCTCGCCCGACTGGTCGAGGACGGTGATGGATGCGTCCACCCCGGGCGCGACCTGGCCCGGGTCGGAGACGACCTCGGCGGCCTCGCTCGCGACCGGCGCGGACGGTGCCGACTGCGGGCGCAGCCGGTCGAGCAGGAAGAGGCCGATCGCGATGAGCACGATCGTGGCGGCGAGCGCGCACAGCAGGATCACCCAGCGCGGCGTGCGCCGCGACGCGCTCGAGCGGTGGGCGCCGACGCGCTGCGTGCGGCTCATCGGCCCTCGCGCACGCGGAGGAGCCGCCGCACGAGCATCGGGTCGTGGTGGAGCGCCTCCGGGGTCTCGAGCAGCCCGTCGAGCACCTGGTAGTAGCGCGTCGTCGTCCAGCCGAACTCGGCGCGGATCGCGCGCGCCTTCGCGCCCCCGTGGCTCGTCCAGCGGGCCTCGAAGTCGAGCACGCGGCGGATGCGCTGCTCGCGCGCCGACTGCAGGTCGTGCGCCGACGCATCCGTCGACGGCGCGTGCGCCGCGGGCTCGACGACGGAGTCGGCGGCCGCGAACGCCAGGGCTGCGGAGTCCGGCGCCGCGGAGTCGTCGGCGTCCGGCGCGCTGGCGGGTCGCGGCTCGGTCGGCATGCTGCCGATCCTACGGGCGCCGCGGGGTTCCGCCCGCCGCGAAACACAGTCGGCGCAATGGTGCCGCGCGTAGGCTTGCGGCATGACCGATCGCATCCAACGCTCCGACTCCGAGTGGCGCGAGGCCCTCTCGCCCGACGCCTACCGCGTGCTGCGCGAGGCCGGCACCGAGCGGCCCTGGACGGGCGCGCTGCTCGACGAGTCGCGCCAGGGCGTCTACGCGTGCGGCGCGTGCGGCAACGAGCTCTTCGACGACGAGACGAAGTTCGACTCCGGCTGCGGCTGGCCGAGCTTCTTCGACGCGCGCGAGGACGCGGTCGAGCTCGTCGAGGACCGCTCGCTCGGCATGGTGCGCACGGAGGTGCGCTGCGCGAAGTGCGGCAGCCACCTCGGCCACGTGTTCAAGGACGCGCCGCAGACGCCGACGGGCGACCGCTTCTGCATGAACTCGGTCGCGCTCAGCTTCACGCCCGAGTCCTGAGGGCTCGCCGTCGCCGCTAGCGTGGCGACGTGATGGCGCTCGACGAGATCTGGCCGCTGCTCGGCCTCAGGCTCACGACCCCGCGGCTCGAGCTGCGGCCGCTCGCCGACGCCGACATCCCGCACTACGTCGCCGCGGCCGCGTCGGGCATCCACGACCACGCGCCGCGCACGCCGTTCGGCACGCCGTGGGACGAGGCGCCCGACATGCCCGTGCGCTCGGCGCGCTGGATCTGGCAGTCGCGCCTGCGCGCGGATCGCGACGACTGGGTCGTGATGCTCGGCGTGTGGGCCGACGGCGCGCTCATCGGCGCGCAGGACGTCGTCGCGCGCCGGTTCCCGGACGAGCGCACGATCCAGACGGGCTCGTGGCTGCGGCGCGATGCGCAGGGCCGCGGCTACGGCACCGAGATGCGGCTCGCGGCGCTGCTGTGGGCGTTCGACTCGCTCGGCGCCGAGGTCGCCGAGACGACCGCCTACGACTGGAACGCCGCGTCGCTCGGCGTGAGCCGCGCGCTCGGCTACCAGCCCAACGGCGAGGGCCGCCACTCGCCCCGCGAGGGCGTCGTCGAGCGCGAGCTCGACCTGCGGGTGACGGCGGATGCGCTGCGGCGCCCCGAGTGGACGCTCGGCATCGAGGGCGGCGAGGTCGCGGCCCGCTTCCTCGGGCTGCGTTGACGGCGGCCGGCGCCGGCCTCAGACCGGTCGAGCCGCTCGCGCGGGTCGGCGCATCGACGACACCGCGACCGCGGCGATCGTGAGCCCGGCGCCGAGGAGCGACCACGCCGTCACCGGATGGCCGGCCGGGAAGAGCCAGTCGAGCAGCAGCGACGCGACGACCTGCCCGCAGATGACCCCGAGGCCCATCGTCAGCACCCCGAGGTGGTGCACCGCGATCGACATGAGGCCGATGAAGACGATCCCGAGGATGCCGCCGGCGTAGAGCCACGGCTCCGCCGGGAGCGGCCTCGCGGTGACGCCGGCGAGCGACTGGATGCCGACGAAGACCGCGAGCGCGAGCGTGCCGACGAGGAAGTTCGAGACGGTCTGCGCGATCGCCGAGCGCGAGTGCCGCTGCACGAGGCCGCCGAACGCCTGCTGGAAGGACTGCAGGAGTCCCGCGATGAACGGCAGCACGACGAGCCACGCGCCCTGCAGCTCGCCCGCGCTGACGAGCGCGATGCCGACCGCGACGAGCGCGAGGAGCGCCCCGATGACGCGCGGCGCGGTGATGGGCTTCCGCGCGAGGCCGCCGAAGCCGGCCCGGTCGACCGCGAGCGCGCTCGTCGTCTGCCCCGCCACGACGCCCACGGTGTAGAGCGCGACGCCGGTCGTGCCGACGACGACGCCCTGCGTCGCGACGAGGAACGCGCCGAGGAGGCCCGTCGTCGCGTACCACCACGGCATCGAGCCGTCGCGGAGGACGCCGAGGAGCCGGCGCACGCCCCCACGCGCGCCGGGCGAGACGAGCAGGAGCACGGCGAGCAGCGCGAGGCCGACGCCGAAGGAGACGAGGGCGGCGAGCATGCCGTGATCGAGCCGCGCGCCGAGCTCGCCGTTGATGCGGCTCTGCACCGCGACGCCCGCGCCGGCGGCGATCGACGCGAGCAGCCACAGGAGGTGGATCATGCGCCCTCCAGCGGCGCGAGGGCGGGCGCCGGGTCGGTCGCGAGGCGGGCGAAGCGCACGACCTCGAAGCGCGTCGCCGTGCCGTCGCTGTCGACGTAGCGCAGCCGCTCGCGCTCGACGCCCTCGCGCACGTAGCCGGCGCGCTCGGCGACCGCGATCGAGGCGGGGTTGTTCGCGCGGGCGCCGAGCTCGAGCCGGTGCAGGCCGTCGGCGAAGAGCCGCCGCGACAGCGCGTCGAGCGCGCGGCTCGCGAGCCCGCGCCCGCGCGCGGCGGGCGCGAGCCAGTACGACATCCAGGCGGTGCCGTGGTGCGGGTCCCGCTCGGCGGCCATGACGCATCCGACCGCCTCGCCCTCGAGGTCGATCGCGAGCGCCTCGGCGGCGACCGCCTCGAGGTAGCCGCGCGCGTCGGCGAGCGTCGCGATGGGCGGCGCCTGCCGGTGCAGGTCGGGCGAGCCGAGGAAGGCGGCGAGCACGGCGGCGGCGTCGCGCTCGGGATCCCAAGGGCGCAAGCGGCTCACCGGACAAGCCTAGAATGGCGGGGCGCCGCGGGCGAACCCGCGCCGCGCCTCCTTAGCTCAGTGGTAGAGCAACGCTCTTGTAAAGCGTAGGTCGTCAGTTCGATCCTGACAGGGGGCTCCCTCCGCACCGAGTCTCGCGACCGCGTATGCGCTGCGGCGATGAGCGAGCTCGCCGGAGTGCCGACGCGTGAACTGCTCGTGCGTTACGGAGCCACGCTGACGGAGCTGGAGCGGCGAGGAGTCGTTCGCACGCGCAACGCGCCGGTCGGCGACTACGCCGAGTATCTGGCTGCCCACGTCTACAGCGCGTCGCGAATGCCGAACTCCGTGAAGTCCTACGACTTGAGAGGGCCGGACGGCACCCGATATCAAGTGAAAACACGGACCGTGCGGCCCGGGATGAAAGCCGGCGCTGCTTTCTCGGTGATCCGTTCGTACGACTTCGACGTCATGGTCTACCTCGCGCTCGATTGGGAGACCTACGAGGTCGCATGGGCGCGAGAGGTCCCGGTAGCGGAGATGGAGGGCGTCGGCCGCTTCTCGGCGCACATCAACGGAACCCTGGTCCGCATCAAGGACGCCGCATCCCTCGGCGTCGACGTGACGGAGCGCTTCCGCGCGGACATCTCGCCGCCTCAATAGGCCACCCGCGATGCGCCGTCGCGATGCGCAGGCGTCCTGACCCGCCAGCCAGGCGCGGCGCACGGCGCAGTTGGCTCAACCGGCCAGCTGCGCACCGGTGCCTTCTCGACCGCTCGGCGACGCACGGAGCCGGTTGAGCGATCGCGCTGCGACGCGCGCGAGGCAGGTTGTCGGCTACCGGCGCTCCGCGATGAACGCCGCCAACGCATCCGCGTCTGCCACGTCACCGTCGAACGTCAACCCGTCGACGACGACGGTCGGCACGCCCCGCAGCGGCTCGACGCCCTGCAGCGGCTCCTCGATCGCGCGGACCGTCGCCTGCCGCACCCACCACGCGAAGCGGCCCTCGGCGATGCAGTCGCCGACCTCCGCGCCGTGCTCGGACGCGAGCGCCGACACGGACGCCGCGTCGAACGGCTGCCGCTGCAGCATCGACAGCAGCGCGGTCTGGAAGTCGCGATAGGCCTCGGGCTCCGCGTCGGCCACGCACGCGAGCGCGTTCGCGCCGAGCGTCGACGCGTAGCCGTTGCCGATCGCGTCGCCGAGCGAGACGGGCAAGTAGGCCACGCGCGCCTCGCCGGCGTCGGCCATCTCCGCGAGCCGCTCGCCGCTCGCCTCGAGCAGCCGGTCGCAGTACTCGCAGGCCGGGTCGATCACGACGAGCACGTCCGGCACGGCGGATGCGTCGGGCAGGGCCTCGGGCGCACCCTCGGCGGGCACGGGGTCGCGCTCGATCGCCCCGTCGGCGTCGAAGGCGATCGCGTCGGCCATGTTCGCCGGGCCGTCGGCGGGCGCGAGCGTGACGATCTGGCCGCCGAGCTCCTGCTGGATCGTCTCGAGGTCGGGGTCGCGGATCACCCAGCGGTCGAAGACCAGCACGGTCTGCTCCTGGAGCTGGCGCTCGGTCGCGACCGCGAGCGCCTCGTCGGGGGTGCCGGCGAGGATGAGCTCGGTGTCGGCGCCGCACGTCGCGACGACCGGGTCGTCCGGATCCTCGCGGTACTGCTCGACGAGGTCGTCGCACTGCCCGCCCGCGTCGAGGTAAGCGGCGCCGAGCTCGCCGATCGTCGTGATCGGCGCGGGCGGCGACGCCGCGCACCCTGCCAGCACGGCGAGCGCGACGAGCGCGCCACCGGCCGACAGGGTGCGCACGGGCTCAGCCGTCGCTCGGGGCGGGCGACTCCGCGGGCTCCTCGGTCGACTCGGTGAGCGAGCCGGCCGTGGCCGTGACGAACGCCTGGAAGCCGGCCGCGTCGCCGGGCGCGCCCGGGTAGCGCTCGCCGTTGACGATGACCGTCGGCGTGCGGTCGGCGACCTCGCCGTCGGTGCCGGGCAGCGGCTCGGTGCCGGCGCGCACGGTGGCGTCCTCGACCCAGCTCATGAAGCGGCCCTCGGTGATGCACTCGGCGAGCCCGCCGGAGGTGTCGATGCCGGCCGACTCGGCGACGCCGACGATCTCGTCGTTCGTCAGGCCCGGCGTGCCCTCCTCGGGGCGGTTGTCGAACATCGCGGAGTTGAACGCCCAGAACTGGTCGGGCGCGTGCTCGGCGACGCACGCGGCGGCGGAGGCGGAGCGCGTCGAGTACTTCGTGCCGAGCGAGGTGCGGTCGAGGATCGAGATCGGGTGCACCTCGACGGTCGCGGCGCCCGTCTCGAGCAGCTGCTCGAGCGTCGCGCGGTTCGCCTCGTCGAAGGCGCCGCACGCGGGGCACATGTAGTCCTGGTAGATCCGGATCTGGATGATGTCGTCGCGCGGCTCGGTCGGCGTCGGCTCCGCCTCGGGCGGCGTCGCCGCGGTGCGCTCGGCCTCGAAGCCCTGGCCGATCACGATGCCGTTGCTCGCCATGTTCTCGGGGCCGGGACCCGCGGGGCGGATGCTGTTGACGATCACGACCGCCACGATGGCGACGATCGCGACGGCAGCAACGATGATGCCGCCGATCGTCAGGCCCTTCTTGAGGCGCTCCTTCTTGCGGCGCTCCTCCTGCATCCGGCGGGCCTGCTCGCGGGCCTGCGCGCGACGCTCGTTCTTCGTCAGCTTCTCGCTCATGCGTCCTTGTCCTGGGTCGGCCGTGGTCACGGCGGTGGGCGCCGCTGGGGAGAGCGCGCCGTCTTCTAGGGTACCGGCAGCCCGGCGTGCCAGTATGAGGCGCGGGCATCGCTGCCCGTCCTCACCACGACGGATCGTCCGGCACGTACCTGCCGGTGGAAAGGGAGTATCGACAATGGCGTCTGTGACGTTCGACAAGGCCACCCGGGTCTATCCCGGCGGCACCCGCCCCGCGGTCGACGCGATCGACCTCGAGATCGGCGACGGGGAGTTCCTCGTGCTGGTCGGCCCCTCGGGCTGCGGCAAGTCCACGACCCTCCGCATGCTCGCGGGCCTCGAGGAGGTCAACGACGGCCGCATCCTGATCGGCGACCGCGAGGTCACCGACATGCCGCCGAAGGACCGAGACATCGCGATGGTGTTCCAGAACTACGCGCTCTACCCGCACATGACCGTGGCCGAGAACATGGGCTTCGCGCTCAAGATCGCCGGCGTCGCGAAGGAGGAGCGCGCGAAGCGCGTCGAGGAGGCGGCGAAGCTGCTCGACCTCGAGCCCTACTTGAGCCGCAAGCCGAAGGCGCTCTCGGGCGGTCAGCGGCAGCGCGTCGCGATGGGCCGCGCCATCGTGCGCCAGCCGCAGGTGTTCCTCATGGACGAGCCGCTGTCGAACCTCGACGCCAAGCTGCGCGTGCAGACGCGCACGCAGATCGCCTCGCTCCAGCGGCGGCTCGGCGTCACGACCGTCTACGTCACGCACGACCAGACCGAGGCGCTCACGATGGGCGACCGCATCGCGGTGCTCAAGGACGGCGTGCTGCAGCAGGTCGGCACCCCGCGCGAGCTCTACGGCCAGCCCGCGAACCAGTTCGTCGCCGGCTTCATCGGCAGCCCCGCCATGAACCTCATGGAGCTGCCCGTCACCGAGCGCGGCATCGAGTTCGGCTCGCACATCACGCCCGTCCCGCGCGAGCAGCTCGCGGCGGCGAAGGGCCACGTCGTCGTCGGCGTGCGCCCCGAGGACATCTCGGTCGCCGAGTCGGGCGGCGACGGCCTGCCGGTGCTCGTCGACCTCGTCGAGGAGCTCGGCGCCGACGGCTACCTCTACGGCCACGCCGACGTCGAGGGCAAGCGCGTCGACATCGTCGCGCGCGTCGACGGGCGCACGCACGCCTCGCTCGGCGACACCGTGTACATCACGCCCGACCCGGAGCACATGCACCTGTTCGACTCCGACAGCGGCAACCGCCTCTGACCGACACCGAGCGACGGCCCCGTCCTGGCGACGGGGCCGTCGTCGTCGACGGATGCGTGCGATCGACCCGAGCGCGCACGCCCGGTCTCGCCTACCATGGCGGCATGCGGTCCGACCTGCGCATCACCTCCGCCGTGATGGACGCGACGCTGCTCGACCTGCCGTGGGACGAGCCGCTCGAGCAGTGGACCGACGCCGACGTCGTGCAGCTGCCGAAGGGCATCTCGCGGCACCTCGTGCGCTTCGCGCGGCTCGGCGGCCGCGTCGTGGCGATCAAGGAGACGACGCCCGAGATGGCGACCCGGGAGTACGGGATGCTCCGCACGCTGCAGCGGCTCGAGGTGCCGTGCGTCGAGCCGCTCGCGGTGATCGCCGACCGGGTCGACGCCGACGGCAACCCGCTCGCGGCAGCGCTCGTCACCCGCCACCTGCGCTTCTCGCTCCCCTACCGCGCGCTCTACTCCTCCTCGCTCAAGGAGCCGACCGCGCAGCGCCTCGTCGACGCGCTCGCGGGCCTGCTCGTGCGGCTCCACCTCGTCGGCTTCTACTGGGGCGACGTGTCGCTCTCGAACACCCTCTTCCGGCGCGACGCCGGCGCCTTCGCCGCCTACCTCGTCGATGCCGAGACCGGCACGCTGCTGCCCGGCGGGCTCTCGGACGGGCGCCGCGAGGACGACCTCGAGATCGCGCGCGTCAACATCGCGGGCGAGCTGCTCGACCTCGCCGCGGGTGACCGGCTCGACGAGTCGATCGACCCCGTGCGGGTCGCCGGCTCGATCGTCGACCAGTACCGCTCGCTGTGGCACGAGCTGCACAGCGACGAGGTGCTGCCCGCCGACGAGCGCTGGCGCATCGCCGCCCGCATCGAGCGGCTCAACGCGCTCGGCTACGACATCGGGGAGCTCGCGATCCGCACGGGCGACGGCGGCACGACCGTGCGCATCCAGCCCAAGGTCGTCGACCCCGGCCACCACCACCGCCGGCTGCAGTCGCTCACCGGCATCGACGCGCAGGAGAACCAGGCGCGGCGGCTGCTCAACGACCTCGACCAGTACGTCGCGACGCAGCACGACCTGCGGCCGAACGTCGGCGACGAGGCGCTCGCGCACGAGTGGCTCGAGGAGGTCTTCCAGCCGATCGTCGAGTCGGTGCCCGTCGAGCTGCGAGGCAAGCTCGAGCCCGCCGAGATCTTCCACGAGGTGCTCGAGCACCGCTGGTTCCTCTCGGAGCGCGAGCAGCGCGAGGTGCCGCTCGCCGAGGCGGCCGAGCAGTACATCGCGACGCAGCTCGCGTTCCGGCGCGACGAGGCGGCACTGCTCGACCTGCCGCTCACGATGACGATGCCCATCATCACCGCGCAGGGCCTCCTCGACGAGGAGGACGACGAGGGCGACTGGCGCGACCGCGTCTGACCTTCCCAGCGAGACGTACCGCCCACCGGGGCGCATCCGCCCGAGCGGGGCTGGCGTGCCCGCCCCCGTCGGGCGGAACCGCCCCGGTCGCAGAGGGGCGGCCGCTGCTCGATCAGCGCGAGGCCCTGCGCTTCGCGACCTCGTAGAGCGTGACGGATGCGGCGATGCCGGCGTTGAGCGACTCGGTCGCCGACGAGATGGGGATCGAGACGATCGCGTCGCACGTCTCCGCGACGAGCCGCGAGAGCCCCTTGCCCTCGCTGCCCACGACGATCACGAGCGG
The DNA here is from genome assembly GCF_000425105.1 of Agrococcus lahaulensis DSM 17612. GTDB lineage: Bacteria > Actinomycetota > Actinomycetes > Actinomycetales > Microbacteriaceae > Agrococcus > Agrococcus lahaulensis. The sequence goes on along the minus strand of NZ_KE384304.1, from coordinate 215,820 downwards.
CCCCTCGGCGAGCTCGAGCTCGTGCAGCGGCACGTCGCCGTCGCCGTCGAGCCCGATGACGAACACGCCCTGCGACTTCAGCTCCTTGAGCGTCGTCGTGAGGTTCGTGGCCATCGCGACCGGCACGCGCGCGGCGGCGCCGGCGCTCGTCTTCCACGCCGAGGCCGTCACGCCGACCGAGCGGCGCTGCGGCACGATGACGCCCTGCGCGCCGAACGCCGCGGCCGAGCGGATGATCGCGCCGAGGTTGCGCGGATCGGTGACCCCGTCGAGCGCGACGAGCAGCGGCGTCTGCTGCCGGTCGACGATCTGCTCGAGCAGCTCGATCGGGTGCGCGTACTGGTACGGCGGCACCTTGAGCGCGACGCCCTGGTGCACGGCGTCGTGGCCCGAGAGCCGGTCGAGCTCGGGCCGCATGACCTCGAGCACCGGCAGGCCGCGCTTGTTGGCGATCGAGAGGATCTCCTTGACGCGCTCGTCCATCTCGAGCCGGGCGGCGAGGATGAGCGTCGTCGCGGGCGTCTTCGTGCGCAGCGCCTCGAGCACGCTGTTGCGACCGGTGACGAGCTCGGAGTCGTCCTTCGCCGACGAGGGCTTGCGGTGGCGGGGCGGCTCGGGCCGGCGGCCCTTCTGCGCGGCCGCCTCGAAGCGCTCGCGCGCCGACTTGCGCTTGCCGGCGACGTGCCAGGAGCGGTCCTCCGCCTTGGGCGTCGGTCCCTTGCCCTCGAGCGCCTTCCGGCCGTGGCCGCCGGTGCCCTTCTGCGGGCCCTTCTTCCGCGGCGATCGCTGCGACTTGCTCATGAGATGCTCCAGGTGGTGGTGTCCTTGCCGTCCTCGACGGCGATGCCGGCGGCGGCGAGCGCGTCGCGGATGCGGTCGGAGGCGGCGAAGTCCTTCTTCGCGCGCGCCTCGCGGCGCTCTGCCAGCAGCGACTCGACGAGGCTCGAGAGCGCCCCGGTCGCGGCCGACGTTCCAGGATGCCACACCTCGTCGGCCGGGTCGAGGCCCAGCACGCGCAGCATCGCCCGCACCTCCCCCGCTCGCGCGAGCGCCGCATCCGTCTCGCCCGCGTCGAGCGCGGCGTTCGCGGCGCGCGTCGACTCGTGCAGCACCGCGACCGCCTGCGGGGTCGAGAGGTCGTCGTCCATCGCCGCCCCGAACGCCTCCGGCACGTCGGACTGGGGCAGTGCCCCGACGCGCGCGACCCGCTCGAGCATCGACTCGATGCGGCCGAACGCCGCCTCGGCCTCGCCGAGCGAGCCCCCCTCGAGGTCGCCGCCCGCGGTGCGGAGGTCGATCGTCGAGCGGTAGTGCGGCGCGAGCAGGAAGTAGCGCACGACGATCGGGCGCACCGCCTCGACGAGGTCGGCGGCGAAGATCGAGTTGCCGAGCGACTTCGACATCTTCTCGCCGTCGACGTGCACGAGGCCGTTGTGGCTCCACACGCTCGCGAAGGGCAGACCCGCGGCGGTCGACTGCGCGAGCTCGTTCTCGTGGTGCGGGAACCGCAGGTCGAGCCCGCCGCCATGGATGTCGAACGCGTCACCGAGGTAGCGCCGCGACATCGCCGAGCACTCGATGTGCCAGCCCGGGCGGCCGCGGCCCCACGGCGAGTCCCACGACGCCGAGGCCGGCTCCTCGGCCTTCTGCGCCTTCCACAGCGCGAAGTCCCGCGGGTCGCGCTTGCCGCGCGGGTCGGCGTCGGCGGCCGGCTCCATCTTGTCGATCGACTGGCGCGTGAGCGCGCCGTACTCCGGCCACGAGCGCACGTCGAAGTAGACGTCGGCCGAGCCGTCGAGCGCCGGGTAGGCGTGGCCGCGCTCGATGAGCTCGGCGATGAGCGCGTGCATCTCGGGCACGGATGCGGTGGCTCGCGGCTCGTAGGTGGGCGCGGCGACGCCGACGGCGCGGTAGGCCGCCGAGAACTCGAGCTCGATGCGGTAGGCGAGCGCCCACCACGGCTCGTCGACCGCGTTGACGAGCACCTTGTCGTCGATGTCGGTGACGTTGCGCACGAACGTGACGCGGTGGCCGCGGTGCTCGAGCCAGCGGCGCCACACGTCGTAGGCGACGGCGCTGCGCACGTGGCCGATGTGCGGCGACGACTGCACCGTCGGGCCGCAGACGTACATCGAGACCTCGCCGGGCCTCCGCGGCTGCAGGTCGACGATCGCCTGCTGCTTCGAGTCGTAGATGCGCACGGTCACGATGCCCAAGGCTACTGGCGCTTCCGTTTCGCAGGCGATCCAGGCCGGTCGAGGGGAATGCTCCCTCCGGCAGCCCGGATCGCCTGCGAAACGAGAGAGGGGCGGGTCAGCGACGGCGGATGAGGGCGGTCGCGATCGCCTGCACGCCTTCGCCGCGGCCGATCGCGCCGAGCCCGTCGGTCGTCGTGCCGCTCACGCTCACCGGCGCGCCGAGCATCGCGCTGAGCGCCGCTTGCGCCTCCTCGCGGCGCGAGCCGATGCGCGGCCGCACCCCGAGCACCTGCACGGCGACGTTCACGGGCGCCCAGCCCTCGGCCCCGAGCCGCTCGAGCGCGCGGCGCACGAAGACTTCGCCGCGCGCGCCCGCGTACTGCGGGTCGTCGACGCCGACCAGCCCGCCGATGTCGCCGAGCCCCGCGGCGCCGAGCAGCGCGTCGACGATCGCGTGGCACACCGCATCCCCGTCGGAGTGGCCGGCGAGGCCCTGCCCCTCCCACTCGAGGCCTGCGAGCATCAGCGGGCCGCCGCCGCCGAACGCGTGCACGTCGACCCCGATCCCGGTGCGCAGCTCGTCCACGCCACTCCCCTCCGGCGCGAGCAGCGCCTCCGCGCGGTCGGCGTCCGCCGCCGTCGTGATCTTGAACGCGAGCTCATCGCCGTGCACCGAGACGACTTCGACGCCGAGCATCTGCACGAGCTGCGCGTCGTCGGTCGCAGCCGCGCGCGCATCGCCCGCCTCGGCGTACGCCCGCCGCAGCAGCGCGGCGTCGAAGCCCTGCGGCGTCTGCATGGCGCGCAGGCCCGAGCGCTCGACGACCGCGCCGAGCGACTGGAGCGCTTCGGCGCCGCCCGAGCGCGCCGTGCCGTCGACGGCGCGCACGGTGTCGACCACCGGGAGCACCGGCACGACCGCGCCAGCGCCCTCGGCGAGCGCACAGAGCACGCGGGAGAAGGGCGTCGCGGGCGTCAGCGCGCGAGCCGCGTCGTGAACGAGCACGAAGCGGACGTCGCCGGCGGCCTCGAGTCCGGCCGCGACCGAGTCGGCCCGCGTCGCGCCGCCCGCGACCACGAGCGCGTCGATCCCCGCGCGCGCGGCGATCACCGACGCATCCGCCTCGTACCCGGTCGGCACGACCACGACGATCAGCGCCCCGACCCACTGCAGGTCGCGCAGCGCGTGCTCGAGGATCGTCGCGCCCGCGAGCTCGGCGAAGGCCTTCGGCACGCCGCGGCCGAGGCGCGTGCCGCTGCCCGCGGCGACGACGATGATGGCGGTGTCGGTCACGCGCTCGAGCCTAGATGGCTCGCGCGACCGGCCCCGGACGTGGATCGAGGCACCCGATCGAGAGATCGGGTGCCTCGCGCCAGGTGTGTGGCTGAAGGTCTGCGTTCAGCTCGCGGGGGCGAGCGCCTCGTCGAGGCGCGCCGCGGCGGCGTCCTCATCGGTGTGCTCGGCGAGCGCGAGCTCGGAGACGAGGATCTGCCGCGCCTTCGCGAGCATGCGCTTCTCGCCGGCCGAGAGGCCGCGGTCCTGGTCGCGGCGGCTGAGGTCGCGGACGACCTCGCTCACCTTGATGACGTCGCCGGAGGCGAGCTTCTCGACGTTCGCCTTGTAGCGGCGGGCCCAGTTCGTGGGCTCCTCGGTGAAGTCGGCGCGCAGCACCTCGAAGACCTTGTCGAGGCCCTCCTCGCCGATCACGTCGCGGACGCCCACCATGTCGACGTTCTGCGCCGGCACCTCGATGGTCAGCCCGCCCTGCGCGACGTTGAGCTTGAGGTAGGTGGTCTCGACGCCCTTGATCTTGCGCACCTTGACCTCGGTGATCGTCGCGGCGCCGTGGTGGGGGTAGACGACCGTCTCTCCGACCTCAAAGTTCATCGAATGCTCCTCGTCATAGCCAGAACCTCGATTTTATCACAGCGTGTCGCTCGCCCAGTCCCGCGCGGCGTGGTTGGATCACGCCCCTCGCGCCCGCATGGAGCGCCCATCGGGCGGGTATTAGAGTGGTCGTGACCGCGGTCGCGCACTCTGCGCCCGCGGCCATCGTCGAAAGGGATCCCGTGCAGCACCGCCCCCTCGCCGCAGCCGCCGCAGCCGCCGTCGTCGTCCTGACAGCCACCGGCTGCAACCTGCTGACCCCGCAGGCGACGACGATCGAGTACGACCCCTCCGACGGCGTCTCGGGCTCGACCGGCACGGTCGAGTGGCACAACGCGCTGCTCATCGGCGACCCTGACGGCGACACGCTCAACCTGCTCGTCACCTTCACGAACCCCGGCGAGGCGACCTTCGTCGAGGTGCGCGTCGACGACGAGGCCGAGGAGGTGCGCGTCGGCGAGGGCACGACGACCTTCGGCTTCCCCGACGGCGAGCAGCTCCTGTTCGAGGTGGGCGAGATCGAGTTCGGCGGGCTGCGCAACGTCTCGTTCCAGGCCGACGGCGCCGAGCCCACGGGCGTGGGCGTGCCCGTGCACTCGACCGAGTTCCCCGACTACGCCGACTTCGGTCCGGCCCAGTAGGCTCACGCTCCAGCGCGCTCGAAGCGGTAGCCCAGCCCCCGCAGCGTCACGAGCTGCGTCGGGCTCGAGGGCTCCTCCTCGATCTTCGCCCGCAGGCGCTTGATGTGCACGTCGAGCGTCTTCGTGTCGCCGAAGTAGTCGCTCCCCCACACCCGGTCGATGAGCTGGCCGCGCGTGAGCACGCGACCGGCGTTGCGCATGAGGTACTCGAGCAGCTCGAACTCGCGCAGCGGCATCGCGACCTCCGCGCCGTCGACCGTGACGGTGTGGCTGTCGGCGTCGAGCCGCACCCGCCCCACCTCCACGACCGAGTCGTCGTCCTCGTCCTCCTCCTCCGCGGTGCGGCGGCGGAGGACGGCACGGATGCGCGCCACGAGCTCGCGGGTCGAGTACGGCTTCGTGACGTAGTCGTCGGCGCCGAGCTCGAGCCCGACGATCGTGTCGACCTCCGAGTCCTTCGCCGTCAGCATGATGATCGGCACCTTCGACGAGCGGCGGATGTGCCGGCACACGTCGGTGCCGCTGCGCCCCGGCAGCATGACGTCGAGCAGGATGAGGTCGGCGCCCTCGCGCTCGAAGCGCTCGACCGCCGCGTCGCCGTCAGCCGCGTGCGCCGTCTCGTACCCCTCGAGCTCGAGCAGGTAGGCGAGCGGCTCGGCGAGCGCGAGCTCGTCCTCGACGATCAGGATGCGCGTCATGCAGTCTCCTCGCGGGCAGGCGTGTCGGCGACGGGCAGTCGCAGGGTGAACGTCGAGCCCTGACCGGGGCGCGACCAGAGCGTGACCTCGCCGCCGTGGCTCACGGCGACGTGCTTCACGATACTGAGGCCGAGGCCCGTGCCGCCCGTCACGCGGCTGCGAGCGGGGTCGACGCGGTAGAAGCGCTCGAACACCCGCTCGCGGTCCTCCGGCGCGATGCCGACGCCCTTGTCGGTCACCGCGATCTCGACGACGCCGTCGACGACGCGCACGCCGATGCCGACGTGCGTCGCCTCCGGCGAGTACTGCACGGCGTTCGCGACGAGGTTCTGCACCGCCATCGTGATGAGCTCGGCCGAGCCGAGCACCTCGGCGTCCTCGAGCACCCGCGTGACCACGCGCATCCGCTTCGCGTCGGCGAGCACGCGCGTGCGGTCGACGGCGACCTCGACGACCTTGGTGATGCCGACCCGCTCGGGCCGGTCGAGCGGGTCGTCGGCTTGGATGCGCGAGAGGTCGATGATCTCCTTCGTCATGCGGCCGAGCCGGTCCGCCTCCACCTGCATGCGCTGCGCGAAGGCGCGCACGCGATCGGGGTCGTCGGCGGCCGCCTCGATCGCCTCGGCGAGCACCGCGACGGCGCCGATGGGGGTCTTGAGCTCGTGGCTGACGTTCGCGACGAAGTCGCGGCGCACGCCCGCGAGCCGCAGCTCCTCGGTGCGGTCGGTCGCCAGCACGAGCATGAAGCGGTTGCCGAGCGGCGCGACCCGCACGCGCAGGTGCAGCTCGGTGCCGGTGCCGATGCGGCCGCGGCGGTGCACGAGGTCGAGCACCTCCTCGCGCCCAGTGCGCCAGACGCGCCGGACGGCGTCGAGGATGTCGTGGCTGCGCAGCGCTCGCCCGTCGACGAGGTCGAGCGTCACCGCGCCGGGCGACGAGAGCAGCACCTGGTTGGAGCCGTCGAGCACGACGCCCGCCGACTCGAGCACGTCGACCATCGCGGCGATGCCGTCCGGGATGGGCTCGCTCGCGATCGCCATGACCTGGCGCCCTCGCTGTGCCGCGACGCCGAGCAGATGCACCGATAGCGCCCCCAGACCGAAGCCCAGCAGGAGCGCCAGGAGCACGTACCAGGACGCATCCACGCCCCCATCGTAGCCAGCGCGACGCGCGGCTCCCGCGGTTCAGCGGGCGGACACCGCCCGGTAACCTGGCCCGAGGACACTGGCAGTCCGTACCGTGCCGCCGCCGCTCGACGCCGTCGAGCGTCGACGCACCGAAGGAGCAGGAGCAATGCGCGACGTCTTCCAGCAGGAGCTCGCCGAGGTGCAGGAGCGCCTCGTCGACATCGCCAACCACGTCGTGGTCTCGATCGAGGCGGCCGTGCGCGCCTTCGGCGACTCGAACGTGCAGCTCGCCGAGCAGGTGATCGCGACCGACCCGATCATCGACGACAAGGCGTCGGCGCTCGACGAGCTCGCGATCAACATCATCGCCCGGCAGTCGCCGGTCGCCCGCGACCTGCGCATCACCGTCTCGGCGCTGCGCATCTCGGCGTCGCTCGAGCGCATGGGCGACCTCGCCCGGCACATCGCGCTGCTCGCTCGCTACCGCTTCCCGATGAACGTCGTGCCGGACTCGCTCGCGCCGACCTTCGCCGAGATGGGCGCGAAGGACATCGAGATCGCGAAGCTGCTGCGCGACCTGCTCGAGACGCAGGACCTCGCGATCGGCGAGCAGATCGAGCAGGCCGACGAGATCGTCGACCAGCTGCACCGCGACGTGTTCGCGCACGTGCTCGGCACCGAGTGGCAGGGCGCGGCGCACACGACGGTGGATGCGACGCTCGCGAGCCGGTACCACGAGCGCTTCGCAGACCACGGCGTGAGCATCGCGAAGAAGGTCAAGTACCTCGCGACCGGCGACTGGGTCGGCGACGAGGACGCGCACCCGGAGATGGCGCCCGAGCCGGTGCACCCGGCGGCGCCGACCGAGGGCTGACGCCCAGGCGCGAGAGGGCCCGACCGCTGCGGTCGGGCCCTCTTCGCGTGCCTGGGGCCAGCGCCGAGGCCCGTCTCGGGCCTCGGGATCGGGCTAGCGCTTGCCCTGAGCCGCCACCGCAGCCGCGCCGGCCGCCGCCGCCTCGGGGTCGAGGTACTCGCCCGGCGCGACGGGCATGTTGTCGTCGCCGAGGCGGTAGAGCAGCGGGATGCCCGTGGGGATGTTGAGCGCCGCGATGTCGTCGTCGGAGATCTTGTCGAGGTGCTTCACGAGGGCGCGCAGCGAGTTGCCGTGCGCGGTGACCAGCACCGTCCGGCCGGCCTCGAGATCCTTCGTGATCGTCGACTCCCAGTAGGGCAGGAAGCGCTCGATGACGTCCTTGAGGCACTCGGTGCGCGGCATCTCGCCGTCGATGTCGGCGTAGCGAGGGTCGCCGGCCTGCGAGTACTCGTTGTCGTCGGCGATCTCGGGCGGCGGCGTGTCGAACGAGCGGCGCCAGGTCATGAACTTCTCCTCGCCGTACTGCTCGAGGGTCTCGGCCTTGTCCTTCCCCTGGAGGTCGCCGTAGTGGCGCTCGTTGAGGCGCCACGAGCGGTGCACCGGGATCCACGCCCGGTCGGCGGCGTCGAGGGCGATGTTCGCCGTCTGGATCGCGCGCGTCAGCAGCGACGTGTAGAGCACGTCGGGCAGCACGTCGCGCTCGCGCAGCAGCTCCCCGCCGCGCTTCGCCTCCTCCTCGCCCTTCGGCGTGAGCCGCACGTCGACCCAGCCGGTGAAGAGGTTCTTCTCGTTCCAGGTCGACTGGCCGTGGCGGAGCAGGATGAGGGTGCGCTCGGTCATGCCGCCAGCCTAACCCGGCCCATCCCTTCGAGCGCGACCGGGGCCGCTGCGCCCGAGCGGGGCTGGCGCGCCGTGCCCGGTCGGGCGCAGCGGCCCCGCTCGAGCCGCGGAAGGCGCGAGTCAGCTCGCCGCGCGGTGCCCGAACCTGGCGATGAGGTGCCAGACGCGCTTGATCGCCTGCGGGTCGCGGCCCTCGGCCGCCTCGCCCAGGATGCGCGCGTCGATGCGGCCGTCGACGGCGAGCTCCACGGCGAGCGCGAGGGCGTCGATGCCGCGGTAGGCCTCGAGCTCCTCGATGCGGTCGACGTCGAGCTCGAGCCCCGGGTGCCACGCGACCGGCACGCCGAGCTCGGCCGCGACCCGCTCGAGCTCCGTGCCGCGGAACGACGGGTCGAGCACGAGCCGCTGGACGTCGCGGGCGATCTCGAGGCCGCCGTGCACGTGCGCCTCGACGTAGTCGTCGAGCGGGTCGACCGCCGACGCATCCGCGAGCGCGAGCAGGTCGCCCGCCCGCTCGGCGGTGCCGAAGCGCTCGGGCTCGGCGACGGAGTCGGGCCAGCAGAGCGTGACGCGCGGCCACGCGCTGCGCGCGACCTCGAGCCACGACGAGCCGAAGCGGATCGCGCCGCCCGTCTCGCGCCGACGGTGCTCGACCGCGCCGTAGACCGGCCGCTCCTCGGGCGCAGCGTCGTCGTAGGCGCGGCCGAAGATGCGCGACTCCCACCGCCAGCGGTCGCCGCCCGGATGCGCGGTGAGGCCGCCGTTCGAGATGCCGGTGGAGAACTGCGAGCGGTAGGCCCCCTCGGCGGCGATGCGCTCGAGCACGGTCTCGCCGCCGATGCGGCGATCGGGGTGGAAGTGCACCGTGATGCGCGCGTCGGCGGGGAGCGGTCCGCCCGTCGAGCGCGACGCGACGTGCTCGACCGCCCGGCGCCACGCATCCATGCCCGTCACCGTAGCCGCGCCCCGGCGGGCGCGACAATGGTCGGGTGGCGAAGCCGACGGGACGCATCACGCGCGGCACGACCGGCGTGAACCGGCTGCGTCGCGTCGACCGCTGGATCGCCGCGCAGCCGGCCGCGCGCGTGCCGGGCTGCCTCGTCGTCGACCTCGGTTACGGCGCGAGCGCGACGACGAGCCTCGAGCTGCACGAGCGGCTCTCGCGCGGGAACCCCTCGGTCGAGGTGCTCGGGCTCGAAATCGACCCCGAGCGCGTCGCGCTCGCGACGGCCCAGCTCGAGGCGGCGCGCGCTGCGGGGCCCTCGCGCTACGGGCGGGCGATCGCGGCGGACGCGCGGGTGTCGTTCGCGCTCGGGGGCTTCGAGGTGCCGGCGCCGCGTCCGCCGCACGTCATCCGCGCGATGAACGTGCTGCGGCAGTACGACGAGCACGAGGTCGCCGGCCACTGGGCGGCGATGCTCGGTCGGCTCGCGCCCGGCGGACTGCTCGTCGAGGGCACCTCCAACGAGGTCGGCCGCGTGTGCTCGTGGGTCGCGCTCGATGCCGCGGGCCCGCGCTCGCTCACGATCGCGCTCAAGGTCGACGAGCTGGGCTCGGATGCGATGGAGGCGCCGTCGGTCGTCGCGGAGCGGCTGCCGAAGGCGCTCATCCACCGCAACGTGCCGGGCGAGCGAGTGCACGCGCTGCTGACCGAGCTCGACCGCGCGTGGGCCTCGCACGCGCCGCTCGCCGACTTCGGGGCGACGCAGCGGTGGGTCGCGACGGTCGGGCGGATGCGCGACACCGGCTGGCCGGTGCACGGTGGCCCCGCGCGGTGGCGGCTCGGGGAGCTGACGGTCGCGTGGGAGGCGGTCGCGCCGCGCCCGTGATGCTGCCGCGCCGGAGCGAGCTGCCGCGGCGCCGCGACCCGTGCTCGCCGAGCGGAGCCGTTGCAGCGGGTCGAGTCGCCGGGAAGGGGTCGAGTCGACGGGAATGGGTCGAGTCGCCGCGTGCCGAGGACGGGTCCGTTCGGCTAGGCGCAGCAGAGGCGCTCGGCGCGAGGCGACGCGAGCGGGCGCGCTACGCGGGCGGAGCGTCGGGGCGCGTCGGGCGCTTGACCGCGCCAAGCCGCGGCAGCCGCGGCGGGCGGTTCGCGTGGCCCGCGCTCGGCGGCACCAACACCTGCTGCCCGGCCGCGACGTCGACGCCCTCCGCGGAGCGCACGACGAGGTCGCCGTCGGCGGGAGCCGAGCGCTTCACGACCGCGAGCGCGATCGGGCCCAGCTCGTCGTGGATCGCCGCGGACGTCACCGCGCCGACCTCCTTGTCGCCCGCGAGCACGGCGTCGCCCGCCGCGACGGGCGCGTTCTGCGAGCCGTCGAGGTGCAGCAGCACGACGCGGCGCGGCGGCGCGCCGAGGTTGTGCACCTTCGCAACCGTCTCCTGCCCGCGGTAGCAGCCCTTCTGCAGGTGCACCGCGGTCGTCAGCCAGTCGAGCTCGTGCGGGATGGAGCGCTCGTCGACCTCCGCGAGACCCGGCCGGCCTGCCGCGATGCGCAGCGCCTCGGCCGCGAGCGAGCCGACGAAGCGCTCCGGCTCGAGCCCGGCAGCCTCGGAAGGGGTGAGCACCGACTCCGACCAGCTCCACGGCTCGCCCGTCGGCTCGCCGTAGCGCACGCCGCCGGGCGCGACCTCCGGCCAGGCGTCGCGCCACGCGACCGCGCCGGCGGGCTCCCCCGCGGTGCCCACGACGACCGCCTCGGGACGCTCGATCTCGACCTGCTTGAAGAAGCGCATCCGCGTCAGCCAGGTCTCGAGCGCGTCGCCGCTGCCGGCGTCGACGATCACCCACAGCGCGTCGCCGTCGCGCCGCAGCCGCAGCGCGTGCTCGATCCGGCCCTCGGGCGACAGCACGAGCGTCTCGCTCGAGGCGCCGTCGGCGAGCGCCGCGATCGCCTGGCTCGAGATCGAGTCGAGCCACGGCAGCGTGTCGGGCCCGGTCAGCCGCAGCACGTCGCGTGGCAGCAGCACGAGGGCGCCGGCGCGGAGCCTGCGCTGCTCGGCCATCGGGTTGCCGACGTGCAGCGGCACGCCGGTGGCCTCGTCGAGCACCGCGCCGGGGATGCGCGACGCGATCGTCGCGAGCACGCTCACCCCTCGTCGCCGCCCGCGGGCGTGACGCGCCCGAGCCGGGCGGAAGCGTGGCTCTCGAGCCCGCGGCCGAGCGCCGCGAGGTCCCACGCCCACAGCAGGTGGCCCTCGACGAGCCCGAGCATGCGGGTGGATGCGGTGTGCTCCTTCGCGCTCGCGCCTCGCAGCACCGCGTCGGTCGCGAGGTCGATGCGGGGGCCGGCGATCGTGCCCAGGTAGAGCTCGGCGACGCCCGCGGGGTGGGCGATGAGCGCCTGGATGTCGAAGGCGCCGTCGGGGCGGCGGAGCGACTCGACCGCGTCGAGCGTGCCGAACGCCGGCTCGCCCTCGGGCGGCAGCATGCCGGGTCCAGGGTCGGCGGCCTCGGCGGGGCGCGCGAGCCGCCAGAACCCGGTCTCGGCCGCGAGCGGCGTCAGCTCGTCATCGAGCAGCCATGCGTAGGCCTCGTACGAGAGGTAGGGATGCCCGTGGTGGGCGAAGGAGACGCGCTGGCCGAACTCGTGCTCGACCGTGCGGTCGCCGACCGGGAAGGAGAGCACGCCGGTGCCCTCCCAGTCGCCGACGAGCCACTGGAGCGGGCCGAGCTCCGCGGGCAGCGTGGGGTCGAGCTCGAGCACCGCGCTAGCGCTGGCCCTTGAAGAGGTTGCGGATCACCACGTAGGAGACGCCGAGGATCGCGACCATGGCGAGCCCGAGCAGGCCGAGGTAGAAGATCTCGAAGGCGATGATGGGGATGGCGTCCATGGCTCGATCCTACCCCCGCGCCCCGAGCGCGCGCGGGCGCTAGAGCAGGTGGGTGAGCGGCACGAGCACGGCGGAGGCGATCGCGAGCACGACGACCGAGCCGAACACCGCCGCCGAGAGCCGCGCGACGAGCCCGGGCTCCGTCGGCCCGCCGAGCTGGATCGCGAAGGCCGTGAGCGTGCAGAAGCCCAGCACGATCGGCATCCACACGATGCCGTCGGAGGGCTGCAGGACGCCGACCGCGATCGCGCCGATGGCCGCGAGCAGCCACACGGGCCACACGCTCCCCCACCGCCACGACGTGGCCCTGCTCGCCATGGCCTCATCATGCCGCAGTCGCCTGTGGCGGTCGAACAGGGGCCGGCCGGCGGCCGCGGCGGCGCCGTCGGGAGGCGCTCCGCGCAGACCCTAGGATCGGAACCGGCAGGAGGCTTGATGGCGCACGTCGTGATCTTCACCCGCCGCGATCGGGGAGCGCTGCCCAGTCTCGAGCTGCTGGAGCACCGCGTGACGACGCTCCCCGGCACGGCGGAGGCCGTCGCGCACGCGCCCGCCGCCGACGTGCTCGTCGTCGACGGCGCGGTCGAGCTCGCGAGCGCGAAGGCGCTGTGCCGGCTGCTCGACCGCGACGCGGCGCCCGTGCTGCTCGTGCTCTCCGAGGGCGGCTTCGCGGCCGTGAGCGGCGAGTGGGGCGTGACCGACGTCGTGCTCGACTCCGCCGGTCCCGCCGAGCTCGAGGCGCGCATCCGCCTCGCCCTGAGCGCCCGCGCCGAGGCCAAGCCCATCGTCGCGAGCGGGCTCACCATCGACGAGGCGAGCTACCAGGCGCGCGTCGACGGCCGCCCCGTCGACCTCACCTACAAGGAGTTCGAGCTGCTGCGGTTCCTCGCCGCGCACCCCTCGCGCGTCTTCACGCGCGAGCAGCTGCTGAGCGAGGTGTGGGGCTACGACTACTTCGGCGGCACGCGCACCGTCGACGTGCACGTGCGGCGGCTGCGCGCGAAGCTCGGCGACCTCGAGGGGCTCATCGGCACCGTGCGCGGCGTCGGCTACCGATTCGACCTGGAGACCGCATGATCGACATCGCCCGCGCCCTCGGCGCCGCGTGCGCCGCGCACGACGGCATGCCGCCCTTCAACGACCAGGCGCTCGTCGAGCTCGCCCGCGGGCAGCGGCGCGCCATCGGCGACGAGACCGCGCTCGCGGTCGTGAGCGACGCCGACCGCGAGGTCGAGCTCGCCGTGCACCCCGAGCACCGCGGCCGCGGGCTCGGGCTCGCGCTCGCCGAGCGCGTCGCCGCCGAGCTCGGCGACTTCGACGCGTGGGCGCACGGCGACCTGCCCGCGGCGCGCGCGATCGCCGAGCGGCTCGGCATGCGGCGCGTGCGCGAGCTGCTGCAGCTGCGCTCCCCCGTGCCGCCCGCCGCCGACGGCGCGGCGCCCGACCGCCTGCCCGACGGCGTGCGCGCGTTCGAGCCCGACGACGCATCCGCCCTGCTCGCCCTCAACGCCGCCGCGTTCGCCGACCACCCCGAGCAGGGGCGCATGAGCGCGAGCGACCTCGCCGACCGCATGGCCGAGCCGTGGCACGACGACGCGAACCTCGTCGTGCTGCCGGGCGTGGCGGGCCTCGACGGCTTCGCATGGGTCAAGCCCGACGGCGACGTCGCCGAGCTCTACGTGCTGGGCGTCGCGCCCGGGCGGCAGGGCGCGGGCATCGGGCGGAGGATGCTCGAGGCCGCGTTCGCGCGGATGCGCGCGGTGGGCGCGACGACGGCCCACCTGTACGTCGAGGGCGACAACGAGGCTGCGCTCGGGCTCTACCGGCGGGCAGGATTCTCGCAGTGGGCGATCGACGTGCGATGGCGGCGCCGGGCGACCACCCAGGACGATGGCACCTCGGGTTGAGAGGATGGCGCCATGACCGACAGCACCGCGACCAGCGCTCCCGCGAGCTCCGAGGCGCTCCGCGAGCGCCCGGCGCGCATGCTCGGCGAGGAGCGCAGCTTCCACGACGCCAACAAGGCGGACTTCGACGACTACGACGACGAGTCGAGCTGGTCGGCGGAGCTGCAGGGCACCGCGACCGAGGACGGCCTGCCCGCCGACCGCTTCCTCGACCGCGAGCTCTCCTGGCTCGCCTTCAACGAGCGCGTGCTCGAGATGGGCGAGGACCCGCGCGTGCCGCTGCTCGAGCGCGCCAACTTCCTCGCGATTTTCGCCTCGAACCTCGACGAGTTCTTCATGGTGCGGGTCGCGGGCCTCAAGCGCCGCATCGCGACGGGGCTCGCCGTGCCGACGAACGTGGGCCGCTCGCCGCAGGAGCTGCTGCACGCCGTCGTGCAGCGCGCGCACGAACTGCAGCTGCGGCACGCGCTCGCGGCGCGCGAGTCCTTCCAGGTCGACCTCGCCGAGGCCGGCATCCACGTCGTCACGTGGCGCGACCTCACCGACGCCGAGCGCGCGGCGATGTCGGCGCGCTTCGAGGCCGAGATCTTCCCCGTCCTCATGCCGCTCGCGGTCGACCCCGCGCATCCGTTCCCCTACATCTCCGGGCTCTCGCTCAACCTCGCGGTGCGCGTGCAGGTGCCGGGCGAGGACGAGCCGCAGTTCGCGCGGCTCAAGGCGCCGGCGGTGCTGCCGCGCTTCATCGAGCTCTCGCGCGCGCCCGACGGCGCGCAGCGCTTCCTGCCGCTCGAGGAGCTGATCGCGAACAACCTCGACGAGGTCTTCTCGGGGATGAGCATCATCGACCACCACGTCTTCCGCGTCACGCGCAACGAGGACGTCTCGATCGACGAGGACGACACCGAGAACCTCATCAGCGCGCTCGAGGAGGAGCTCTCGCGGCGCAAGTTCGGGCCGCCCATCCGGCTCGAGGTCGCGGAGGACATCGACGCAGACACGCTCGACCTGCTCGTCGACGAGCTCGGCATCACCGAGCACGAGGTCTACCGGCTGCCGGGGCTGCTCGACCTCACCGGGCTCTTCCAGCTCGCGGGCATCGACCGGCCCGACCTGCGCTACACGAAGCGCGTGCCCGTCACCGCGGCGCCGTTCCTGCCCGGCGACCAGGACGAGAAACCCGACCTCTTCGCGGCGATCACGCGCAAGGACGTGCTCGTGCACCACCCCTACGAGTCGTTCGCGACGAGCGTGCAGGCGCTGCTCGAGCAGGCGGCCGACGACCCGGACGTGCTCGCGATCAAGCAGACGCTCTACCGCACCTCTGGCGACTCCCCCGTCGTGGCGGCGCTCATCCGCGCGGCCGCGGCCGGCAAGCAGGTGCTCGCCCTCGTGGAGGTGAAGGCGCGCTTCGACGAGCAGGCGAACATCCGCTGGGCGAAGCAGCTCGAGCGCGCGGGCGTGCATGTCGTCTACGGCATCGTCGGCCTCAAGACGCACTGCAAGCTCATGCTCATCGTGCGCCGCGAGCAGGGGCGGCTGCGCCACTACTGCCACATCGGCACCGGCAACTACAACCCGAAGACGAGCCGCATCTACGAGGACTTCGGGCTCTTCACCGACAACGACCAGGTCGGTCGCGACATCACGCGGCTCTTCAACGAGCTCTCCGGCTACGCGAAGGAGAAGTCGTACCAGCGGCTGCTCGTCGCCCCGCGCCACTTGCGCAAGGGGCTGCTCGACCGCATCGAGCGCGAGACGGAGGCCGCCGAGGCCGGCCGGAAGGCGCGCATCCGCTTCAAGATCAACGCGATCGTCGACGAGCAGCTCATCGACGCGCTCTACCGCGCGAGCCGCGCGGGCGTCGAGGTGCAGATCTGGGTGCGCGGCATCTGCTCGATCAAGCCGGGCGTGCCGGGGCTGAGCGAGAACATCACGGTGCGTTCGATCGTCGGGCGCTACCTCGAGCACTCGCGGGTCTTCGCCTTCTGGAACGACGGCGCCGAGGAGGTCTTCATCGGCTCGGCCGACATGATGCACCGCAACCTCGACCGCCGCGTCGAGGCGCTCATCCAGCTCACCTCGACCGAGCACATGCGCGACATCTCGCAGCACTTCGACCGCGCGATGTCGCCGCAGACGGCGTCGTGGTGGGCGGAGGCCGACGGCACGTGGACGCGCCGCTTCTACGACGACGACGGCGCGCCGCTCGACGACCTGCACCGCGACCGCATGATCCAGATCCAGCGCCGCAAACGCGCGGGCAGCCGGTGAGCCCGGCTCCGGCCGGCCCGCCCGTGCTCGCCGCAGGCGCCCTCGTCTGGCGGCGGGGCGAGCACGGCGTCGAGGCGCTGCTCGTCGAGCGCACGCAGCACCGCGACCTGTCGCTGCCGAAGGGCAAGCTCGACCCGGGCGAGTCGCTGCCGGAGTGCGCCGCGCGCGAGATCGAGGAGGAGACCGGCTGCGCCGTGATCCTCGGCGCGCCGCTCGGCACGAGCGAGTACCGGCTGCCCGACGGCCGCGACAAGGTCGTCTACTACTGGCAGGCGCCGCTCGGCGACGCCGGCCCGGGGCCGTTCGAGCCGAACGACGAAATCATGGCGCTGCACTGGCTGCCGCTCGCCGAGGCGCGGCGGCGCGTGAGCTACGAGCACGATGCCGCGATCATCGCGCGCTTCGAGGAGCGCCTCGCGCGCGGCCAGGAGCGCACGTTCCCGATCGTCGCGCTGCGGCACGGGAAGGCCGCGGATCCCTACTCCTTCGACGGCGAGGATGCCGCGCGTCCGCTCACGTCGCGCGGCGAGCGCCAGTCGGCGTCGATCGCGCGCGGGATCGCCGCCTTCGGGCCCGAGCGCATCCTCTCGTCCGACGCGCTCCGGTGCCTGCAGACCGTCGAGCCGCTCGAGGCGGTGCTCGGGGTCGAGGCGAAGGCGCGGCACGAGCTGAGCCAGGAGTGGCCCGTCGGCCAGCGCGAGGAGATCGAGCGACGCATCGCGAAGGCGGTGCGGAAGCGGCGCGGCACCGTGCTCTGCAGCCACGCGCCGGTGATCGGCGACATCGTGTCGGCGGTCGTGCACGTGACGGATGCGGCGGAGACGGAGCGCACGCACCGCGCGTCGATGCTGCACACGGCCGAGTTCACGGTGCTCCACGTGAGTGCGGGCTCGGAGCCGTCGCTCGTCGCCCTCGAGACGCACGGCCCGCCGGCCGACTGACGGCCCGCTCCCCCGCGCTCAGCCGAGCGCAGAGTTCCGGCACTCTGCGTTCGCCGCGGCGGGCGAGGCGCAGAGTTCCGGCACTCTGCGGTTCTGCGCGCTCGGACGCGCAGAGTGCAGGCACTCTGCGGCGGGCGGGTGATCAGCCGAAGCGACCGGAGACGTAGTCCTCCGTCGACTGCACCGACGGGTTCGAGAAGATCCTGGTCGTCTCGTCGTACTCGATGAGCTTGCCCGGCTTGCCCGTGCCGGCGATGTTGAAGAACGCCGTCTTGTCGGAGACGCGGCTCGCCTGCTGCATGTTGTGGGTCACGATCACGATCGTGTACTCCTGCTTGAGCTCCTCGATGAGGTCCTCGATCGCGAGCGTCGAGATCGGGTCGAGCGCCGAGCACGGCTCGTCCATCAGCAGCACATCGGGGCTCACCGCGATGGCACGCGCGATGCAGAGGCGCTGCTGCTGGCCGCCGGAAAGACCCGAGCCCGGGATGCCGAGGCGGTCCTTCACCTCGTTCCAGAGGTTCGCGCCGCGCAGCGAGCGCTCGACGAGGTCGTCCTGGTCGCTCTTCGACATGCGGCGGTTGTTGAGCAGCACGCCGGCGAGCACGTTCTCGCGGATCGTCATCGTCGGGAACGGGTTCGGGCGCTGGAAGACCATCCCGATCTGGCGGCGCACGTTGACCGGGTCGACGCCCGAGCCGTAGAGGTTGGCGCCGTCGAGCAGGATCTCCCCGTCGACGTAGGCGCCGGCGATCACCTCGTGCATGCGGTTGATCGTGCGCAGCACGGTCGACTTGCCGCAGCCGGAGGGGCCGATGAACGCCGTGACCGAGCGGGGCTCGATCTCGAGCGAGACGCCCTCGACGGCCTTGAACGAGCCGTAGTAGACGTCGAGGTCGTTGATCTCGATGCGCTTGGACATGTGCGGGTTACCTTCCGGCCTTCGGAGCGAAGAAGTGGGCGATGAGTCGCGCCACGATGTTGAGGATCATCACGATGAGGATGAGGATGAGCGCCGCGGCCCACGCGCGGTCGAAGTACGCCTGCTCCTGGACACCGGGGCTGACGTACTGGTTGTAGGCGAACACGGGCAGCGTCATCATGCGACCCTCGAACACGTTGTAGTTCATGTTCGTCGTGAAGCCGGCGATGATGAGCAGCGGCGCGGTCTCGCCGATGACGCGGGCGACGGCGAGCGTCACGCCCGTCACGATGCCGGCGAGCGCCGTCGGCAGCACGACCTTCGCGATCGTCAGCCACTTCGGCACGCCGAGGGCGAGGGATGCCTCGCGCAGGTCGTTCGGGACGAGCTTGAGCATCTCCTCGGTCGAGCGCACGACGGTCGGGATCATGAGCAGGCTGAGGGCGACGGCGCCGCCGATGCCCGAGCGCACGCCCTCGCCGAAGAAGAGGGCGAAGAGCGCGTAGGCGAAGAGCCCCGCGACGATCGAGGGGATGCCCGTCATGACGTCGACGAAGAACGTGATCGCCTTCGCGAGCCTGCCCTTGGCGTACTCGACGAGGTAGATCGCGGTGAAGATGCCCACCGGCACAGAGATGATCGCGGCCCACAGCGTCACGAGCAGCGTGCCGATGATGGCGTGCAGGACGCCGCCGCCCTCGCCGACGACGTTGCGCATCGAGTAGGTGAAGAGCTCGACGTCGAAGCGCGCCATGCCGTTCGCGACGACCGTGATGACGAGTGAGACGAGCGGGATGAGGGCGAGCAGGAACGCGCCGGTGACGAGCCCGGTGACGAAGCGGTCGGTGGCCTTGCGCCCGCCCTCGATGAGCTGGCTCACGACGGTGATGGCGACGAGGTAGAGCACGAAGCCGATCACGGCGGTCGCGACGATGCTGAACTGGGTGCCCGAAGCGCCTGCGACGAGACCCGCGACGGCGGCGCCGACGAGGAGCGCGCCGAGCAGGGTCGCCCAGGGGCTCCAGCGCGGCAGCTGGCCGGCGGTGAGCGGGTTCTGCGCCTGTCGGGGCGCGCTGATCGTGGTGGTCATGGTCTAGCGACCTCCGTCGACGGTCGTCTTGGCGATGATCCAGCGCGAGAGCGCGTTGACCAGCAGCGTGATCGCGAAGAGCACGAGGCCGGAGCCGATGAGCATGTTGACGGTGATGCCGTGCGCCTCGGGGAAGCGCAGCGCGATGTTCGCCGCGATCGTCGAAGGGTTCTGCGAGCCGACCACGACGAAGGTGACCGCGCCGGCGGAGGCGAGCACCATGGCGACCGCCATCGTCTCGCCGAGCGCGCGGCCGAGGCCGAGGATCGAGGAGGCGATGATGCCCGAGCGGCCGTGCGGCAGCACCGCCATGCGGATCATCTCCCAGCGGGTCGCACCGAGCGCGAGCGAGGCCTCCTCGTTCAGGCGCGGGGTCTGCAGGAAGATCTCGCGGCAGAGGGCGGTGATGATCGGCAGCACCATGACCGCGAGCACGATCGCCGCGGTGAGGATCGTGCGGCCGGTGCCGGAGGCGGGCGGCGAGAAGAGAGGGATCCAGCCGAGGTTGTCGGCGAGCCAGGTGTAGGCGGGCTGCATGAAGGGGGCGAGCACCGCGATGCCCCACAGCCCGTAGATGACCGACGGGATGGCCGCGAGCAGGTCGATCGCGTAGCCGAGGATCGAGGCGAGGCGGCGCGGCGCGAAGTGCGTGATGAACAGCGCGATCGCGATCGCCATCGGCACCGCCATCACCATCGCGAGGAACGCCGACCAGAGGGTGCCGAACGTCAGCGGCCACACCCACGCCCAGAAGCTGTCGTCCTCCGGGAGCGGCCCGATGATCGCGGGCACGGCCTGCGCGACGAGGAAGATGGCGACGCCGGCGAGGGCGATGAGGATGAGCACGCCGGCGGTCGTCGAGACCGCCTTGAAGATGACGTCGGCCGGACGGTTGGGGGCGGATGCTCTCGTCGCGGCCGGTGCTGCGGTGGTCATGGGGCTCCAGCGAATCGGGATGGGCCGGTCATGGGTGACCGGCCGGGGCGACGAGCGCCCCAGCCGGTCGAGTGCGGCGTTGCCGCGGGGTCTGAGACCAGTATGACTACTGGATCGAGCCGACGACCGCGAGGATCTCCTCGCGCAGCTCATCCGAGATGGGGGCGTTGCCGGCGTTCGCCTCACCCGCCGCCTGGCCCTCCTCCGACGCGACGTAGGAGAGGTACGCCTTGACGAGCTCGCCCGCCTCGGCGTCCTGGTACTCGGTGCACGCGATCGCGTAGGAGATGAGCACGAGCGGGTAGACGCCCGCCTCGGTCGTCGTGCGGTCGAGCTCGACGGCGATGTCGCCGTCGTGGCGACCCTCGACGCGCGGCGACGCGTCGACCGCGGCGGCAGCGGCGTCGGCCGTGAACGGCACGTACTCCTCGCCGACCTTGAGCGCGACCGTGCCGAGGTCACCGGCGCGCGAGGCGTCGGCGTAGCCGATCGTGCCGGTGCCGTTCGAGACGGCGTCGACGACGCCCGACGTGCCCTGGGCGCCCTCGCTCGTGCTGTAGACCGACGACGGCCACGTCTCGAACACGCCCTCGGTCCAGTCGGCGGCGGCGGTCGCGGCGAGGTACTCGGTGAAGTTCTCGGTGGTGCCGGAGTCGTCCGAGCGGTGGACCGGCTGGATCGGGGTGGCGGGCAGCGTCACGCCCTCGTTCTGCTCGGCGATCGCCGGGTCGTCCCAGCTCGTGATCTGGCCCGAGAAGATCTTCGCGATCGTCGAGGCGTCCATGTTGAGCGAGTCGACGCCCTCGACGTTGAAGATGACCGCGATGGGCGAGATGTAGACGGGCAGGTCGACCGGCAGGGTGTCGGGCACGCACGCGCCGAACTCGCCCTCGAGCTCCTCGTCCTTCAGGTACGCGTCGGAGCCGGCGAACGAGACGCCGCCCGCGATGAACTGCTCGCGGCCCGCACCGGAGCCTGCCGGGTCGTACGTGACGTTGACGTCGGGGTTCTCGGTCTGGAAGCCGGCGATCCAGGCCTCCTGCGCCGCGCCCATCGACGAAGCGCCCGCGCCCGCGAGGTCGCCGGAGAGGGTCGAACCCGCGGCCTGCGTGCCCGCGGGGGCGCTCTCGTCGGCGGCCGGCTCGTTGGCGGCGCAGGAGCTGAGCAGGAGCGCGCCTGCTGCGGCGACGACCGCAGCGCGGCCGAGCTTCGTGAACTTCACGGTGTTCCCTTCGGAAGGTCGGTGCAGGGCTGGGGACCCTGGGACGGCGCGCAACCGCGCGCCTCGACCACGGTAGGAAGACCGGGTGGCGGGGAGCCGCCCGCGAGGTGAACAGCCGGTGAACTCGGCCGGGGCGCGGCGGCGCCCGGGAACGATGAAGCCGGGCCGCGAACGCCTCTCGGCGGAAGGCCGCTCGAAGCGGCGAATATTGGAGCCCGGGGTTACGCGGCCCGGCTGTACCAGCGTAGCGAGCGCGAGGTCGACACGCCTGGGCGTGCGCTCAGCGCGAACGCGATGGCGGGATGCGTCAGCGCACGTCGACGACGACGTCGTCGACCGCGGGGTACCCGTAGGCGGAGCGGAGCACCACGAGCTGGGGGTCGACACCCTCCGGCAGCTGGATGAGCGCCCTCGCGCCCGTGAACGCGTCATCCACCGCGAAGAAGATGTCGTTCTCGGCGGTCGCGTGCAGCGTGTCCTCCCAGGCGTACTGCTCGCCGTCGCTGCCGATCACCGAGATCCAGAACAGCGACGAGAAGTCGACCCCTCCCTCGACTCGCTCGCCATCGACGAGCAGCGCGATGAAGCGCGTGCCGCTCTCGGGCGAGCCGGCCTCCAGGGGCGGGTTCTCCTCGATGCCGGTCACGGCGAACGACCACGAGTCGCCCGCGTTGTCGTCGACCGTCACGGTCTCGCCGAGCGCCGTGTTCGCGTCGCCGGCGGGTGCGCTGGCGTCGGGGTCGACGGGCTGCGGGTCGACGGGCTGCGGGTCGGCGGGCTGCGGGTCGGCCGGCTGCGCGGGCGAGCTCGGAATTGCCGGCGGCTCGGGGATGCAGCCGGTGAGCACGAGCGCGCCGGCGGCCAGGACGAGTGCGGCTGCGAGCGGGCGACGTGCCATGGCGATCTCCGATTCCGGCCGCGCCCCATGCGCGGACCCGGTTCAGCCTACGGCGTCGATCGGATGCGTCGGGCGAGCCGGGCGGGTCATGCGAGCGAGTCGTCGCGCCACAGGCGCGCGCACACCCGCAGGTCGTCGGCGACGTCGGTGAGCGCCGCGGCGAGGCGGGTGCGCTCGCGCGCCCGCTCCGGGTTCGTCGGCTCGTCGACGTGCGCCGACTCGACCGCCCCCGCGGCCGTCACGACGGCGAAGGCGGCGGCGCGGTCGAGCGCGAGCGCGAAGTCGCCGGTGAAGACGCCGCGGAGGATCGTCTCGGAGAGCGAGCGCAGCTCCTCGGGGCTCGCCGGTGCCGGCACGCCCGCGACGACCGGCGCGGCCGTCTGGAGCGCATCCGCCCCGTGCTGGTAGAGCACCGCCGCCTCGGCGGCGCGCTGGGTCACGAGCGCGTGCAGCAGGTTGACGCGCCACAGCGCGCCGGGCAGCGAGTGCGGCCGGGCGTGCGACCAGAGCTCGGCGACCGTGTCGATGCCGTCCTCGCGCGCGAGGGTGAGGATGCGCTCGACCACCTCGGGATCGGCGCCGCCGCGCACGCGCGAGAGCAGCGCTTGCGCGGTGTCGGCCGCGAGCTGCAGCCGCAGCACCGGATCGACGTCGCCCTCGATCCGCTCGAACCAGTCGTTCGAGAAGCGGGTGGGGCGGTGGAAGTCGTCGGCCATCGCCCACCATCATCGCGGATGCCGCCTGTGCGCGGCAGGTGCGACTAGGTCGAGCGCACGATCGCGGGCGGCAGCTTCGGGGCGAGCCGGTGCCACACCTCGATGAGCCCGCTCGCGGCGAGGCCGATCGCGATCGACCACGCGATGATGGGCGTCGGCGGCAGCTGGAACTCGAAGAAGTCGCGCACGATCGGCACCGTCACGGCGGCCACGAGCCCCGCGATCATGACCGCGACGATGAGCGCCCGCACCGCCGTGAACGGCCGGCACGCGATGCCGAGCACCCACAGCCCGCCGACCGTGAGCGTGAAGACCGCTGCGGTCTGCACCTGGCGCTCGTCGAGCCCCGCCTCGCGCCCGAGCATCGTCGCGGCGACGACCGAGAGCGCGATCGTGATGCCGGAGGGCACCGTGAACCGGAGGCTGCGGAAGAGGAAGCCGGGCACGTAGCGCGTCGCGGCGGGCATGAGCGCGAGGAAGAAGGCGGGGATGCCGATCGTGAGCCCGTCGGTCGCGGAGAGCTGCCGCGGCAGGAACGGGTACTGCATGAGGAGCGCTCCGAACACGAGCGCCATCGTGAACGCGTAGGTCGTCTTGGTGAGGAAGATGCGCGAGACGCGCTCGATGTTCGCGATCACCTGTCGGCCCTCGTCGACGACGCGCGGCAGGTGCGAGAAGCGGCCGTCGAGCAGCACGAGCCTCGCGACGGCCTTCGTGGCCGCGGCGCCCTCCCCCATCGCGATGCCGAGGTCGGCGGTCTTGAGCGCGAGCGCGTCGTTGACGCCGTCGCCCGTCATCGCGACCGTGCGGCCCTGCGCCTGCAGCGCCTCGACGATGCCGCGCTTCTGGCCCGGCGTCACGCGGCCGAGCACGTGGTGCTCGGCGAGCACCGCCGCGAGCGCCTCGCGGTCGGCGGGCAGCTGCCGCGCGTCGAACGCATCGCCCTCGAGCGGCACGCCGACCTGGCGGGCGACGGCGCCGACGGTGCGCGGGTGGTCGCCCGAGAGGATGCGCACCTCGACGCCCTGCTCGCGGAAGTAGTCGAGCGTCGCGGGCGCGTCGTCGCGCACGTGCTCGCCGAACGCGAGCACGGCGACCGGGGTGAGCGGCGGCAGCTCGAGCCGCTCGGCGCCCTCGGGGTCGATGGGATGCGCGGCGTGGCCGAGCACGAGGGCGCGGCGACCGAGGGCGGCGATCTCGAGCGCGCGCCGGGCGGCCGGGCTCTCGCCGTCGTCGCCGAGCACCGACTCCGGGGCGCCGAGCACCCACGTGCCGAGCGCGGGCCCGTCGTCGAACGCGACGGCGCTCAAGCGGCGCGCCGAGGAGAAGCCGATCATCGCGCTCGGCCGCAGCGCCGGGTCGGGCAGCAGCGGCCGGATCGCGGCGGCGGTCGCGTTCGCGTTCTCGTCGTGGCCGAACCAGGCGAGCGCGAGCGGCCACGCGCCCGACGCGCGCTCGAGCGCGGTCGCCGGGACGGCATCCGCCACAGTGCCGTCGGGGAGGATCGGGGTCGCCTCGAGCAGCTCGATGTCGCCCTCGGTGAGCGTGCCGGTCTTGTCGAGGCAGATGACGTCGACGCGCGCGAGGCCCTCGACGGCCGCGAGCTCCTGCACGAGCACCTGGCTGCGGGCGAGCTTGACGGCCGCGACGGCGAACGCGATCGAGGTCATGAGGATGAGTCCCTGCGGCACCGAGGCGGAGATCGCCGCGATCGCGAGCACGACGGCGTCCTCCCACTCGCCGCTCGCGATCGCCGCCTCCCAGCCGCCGCGCGCCTGCATCTGGCCGTTGAGCACGATCGCGATGAGCGGCACGAGCGCGATCGAGATCCACTTGACGACCCGGTTGAGCGCGCTGCGCAGCTCGGAGTGCACGAGGGAGAAGCGGCGCGCCTCGGCGGTGAGCTTCGCGGCGAACGAGTCGCCGCCGACGTTCGTGAGCTGCACGGCGGCCGAGCCCGAGGAGACGGCCGAGCCCGAGAGCACCCCGTCGCCCGCGTGCTTGAGCTGCGGCTCCGACTCGCCCGTGAGGAGCGACTCGTCGAGGTCGATGCCGTCGGTCGCGACGATGACGCCGTCGGCGGGCACCTGGTCGCCGCGGCGCAGCAGCAGGATGTCGTCCTGCACGAGCTCCTCCATCGCGACGTCGCGCTCGGCGCCGTCGCGCAGCACGGTGCTGCGCGCGACGTGCAGGAGCGCGAGATCGTCGAGCTTGCGCTTCGCGCTGTACTCCTGCACGACGCCGATGAGCACGTTCGAGATCGCGGCGAACGAGAAGAGCGCGTCCTGCCAGCGGCCGAGCACGAGCAGCACGGCGGTGCACACCGCGATCACGAGGTTGAACAGCGTGAAGAGGTTCGCCTGCAGGATCGACACGAGCGAGCGGCTCGAGGCGTTCGCGAGCCGGTTGACGCGGCCGTCCGCGACGCGCTCGGCGACCTCGGCAGCGGTGAGCCCTCGCCCGGTGTCCGTCGTGGAGAGCAGCCGCTGGCGGTCGGGCTCGCCGACGAGGGTGCGGGTCTCGTCGATCTCGTCGTCGGTGCGGGTCGCGGTGCGCGCGGGCGTGTTCACAGGCTGCGGCTTCCATCGGGAGCGGGGACGCGACAAGACTGGCGGATGGTCGACCCGCACGACAGGGGGCGGGCCCGAAGATCCGCCTAGCGGTTGACCCTGCCCAGCGCGCGCTCGGCACCTCGAGCGCACCTATCCTTGAGGCGCGGGCCTGTAGCTCAGTCGGTAGAGCATCGGACTTTTAATCCGCTGGTCGTGGGTTCGAGCCCCACCGGGCCCACTCCCCTCGTCGAGGAGGACGATGCACGCCAAGGTCGACCTCAAGCGCGAGCTCGACGCGTACCGGGCCGCGCCGGGCGAGGTGCGCTTCGTCGACGTGCCGCCCCTGTCGTACCTCGCGATCGACGGGCACGGCGACCCGAACGGGCCGGCCTTCGCCGAGGCGGTCACGGCGCTCTACCCGCTCGCCTACGCGGTCAAGACGGCGAGCAAGCGGGAGCTGGACCGCGACTTCGTCGTGATGCCGCTCGAGGGGCTGTGGTCGGCGAACGACTGGTCGTCGTTCACGGATGCGCGCGACAAGACCCGGTGGGACTGGACGCTGCTCATCCTGCAGCCCGACTGGATCGACGAGGCGATGCTCGAGGCGGCGCGCGAGCGGGCCGACGCGAAGGGCGCCGCGGCCCGGCTCGCGGACGTGCGCCTCGAGCGGCTCGAGGAGGGCCGCTGCGCGCAGACGCTCCACGTCGGCGCGTTCGACGACGAGGGTCCGGTGCTCGCACGCGTCCACGACGAGATCCTGCCCGCCGAGGGCCTCCGCCCCCGCGGGCGCCACCACGAGATCTACCTCAGCGACGCCCGCAGGGTCGAGCCGGCGAGGCGGCGGACGATCCTCCGCCAGCCCGTCGAGCCCGCGTGACGCCTAGAAGGCGACCTCGATCGTCTCATTCGACTCGATCACCTCGCGCACCTCGTCGCTCGTGAAGGCCTCGATGAGCGCGGCGGTCGCCTCGGAGTCGGCGTCCTCCTCGCGCACGACGACGTTGAGCGCGAAGTGGTCGTCGAGCTCGGTGATGAGGCCGTCGTCCTCGGGGTTGAGCCCGAGTGCCGAGATGTGGGACGGCCACTGGAAGACGAGGTCCGCCTCCTCGTAGGCGGTGTTGAGCGAGCTGATCGGCAGCTGCAGGAACTCGAGCTGCTTCGGGTTCGCGGCGATGTCGTCGACGGTCGCCTCGTAGGGGTCGACCGCGGGGTCGAGCTCGATGACGCCCTCGCTCGCGAGCAGCTTGAGCGCGCGGCCGGTGTTCGACGCGTCGTCCGGGATGGCGACGGTCGCCCCGACCGGGAGGTCGGCGATGTCGTCGAGCGTCTTGGAGTAGAACGCGATGACGAAGTTGTAGACCGGCTGCACCCCGGTGAGCGTGCCGTCGTTCGCGGCGTTGAACTCCTCCATGTAGGGCACGTGCTGCGAGAAGTTCGCGTCGATCTCGCCGTCGTTGAGCAGCGTGTTCGCGGTGACGTAGTCCGAGACCTCGACGAGCTCGATCTCGAAGCCGTCGCCGATCGCCTCGGCCGCCGCCTCGACGACATCCGTCATCGGCGACGTGACCGCGGCGACCTGGATCGTCGTCGGCTCGGCGCCCGCCGCGTCGGTCGCGCCGGGGGCGGCCGACTGCTGGGCACCGCAGCCCGCGAGGAGGAGGGCGGAGGCCGTCGCGGCGGCGAGGAGGGCGGTGGAGCGGATGGTCGTGGAGGGCACGGTGGTCCTGCTTTCTTCAGTGGTTCGAGGTCGGGGCGGCTCAGCGGTGGTCGAGCCGCACGGAGATGCGGTGGCCGATGCCCTGCAGCGCGAGCACGCACACGACGATGACGGCGATGGTGATGTACATGAGCGCGTCGTTGTACTCCTGGTAGCCGTAGCGCATCGCGAAGTCGCCGATCCCCCCGCCGCCGACGACGCCGAGCACGGTCGAGTACGACAGCAGGCTGATCGCGGCGGAGGTCAGCGCGTAGACGAGGCCGGAGCGCGCCTCCGGCAGCAGCACGCGGAGCACGGCCTGCGGCACGGTCGCGCCCATCGTGCGCGCGACGAGCGAGATGCCGGGCGGGATCTCTCGCAGGATCTGCTCGACGAGCCGCGCGTAGATCGCGACCGCGACGAAGCACAGCGGGAGGGTCGCGGCCTGGGTGCCGAAGCTCGTGCCCATGACGGCTCGCGTGAACGGGATGAGGAAGACGACGAGCAGCAGGAACGGGAAGGAGCGGACGATGTTGATGTACATGTTCGCGATCGACCACACCGGGCGGTGCTCGGCGAGGCCGCCGCGGCCGGTGAGGAAGACCGTCATGCCGAGCGGGAGCCCGACGAGCACGGCCGCGAGGAGCGAGACGACGAGCATGTAGCCGGTCTCGGCGAGCGCCTCCGCCATCGCGTCGCCGTGCTGGGCGAGCAGCGCCGTGATCCACTCCACCTACATCAGCTCCCGGCGGACCTGCTCGCGGTAGCTCGGCATCGACCGGTAGTCGCTGCGCGCCACCGCGAAGAGCTCCCGCACCGCGCCGCGCTCGAGCAGCGCCGCACGATTGCACAGCGCCTTGACGACGTCGAGGTCGTGCGTGATGACGATGACGGTCGAGCCGAGCTCGTCGCGCGCCTTCTCGAGCACCCGCAGCACGTCGGCGGTCGTCGTGGTGTCGAGCGACGAGGTCGGCTCGTCGCACAGCAGCAGCGCCGGTCGTCCGACGAGGGCTCGCGCGAGCCCGACGCGCTGCCGCTCGCCGCCGCTCAGCTGTGCGGGGTAGTGGTCGGCGCGGTGGCCGAGGCCCACGAACTCGAGCATCTCGTCGATCGCCGTCGCCTGCGCCGCTCGTGCGGGCCGCTCGCTGCGGGGCCCGAGCTGCAGCGCGAGCCGGACGTTGTCGCGGACCGTGCGGCTGCTCAGCAGGTGGATGCCCTGGAAGACGACGCCGATCTCGCGCCGGAGCTCGCGGAGCCCGCGCCGGCCGAGCGCGCCGACGTCGCGGCCCGCGACCGTCACGCGTCCCGCGTCGGGCACGACGAGCCCGCTGAGCACCTGCAGCAGCGTCGACTTGCCCGCGCCGCTCTCGCCGATGACGCCGAAGATCTCGCCCCGGCGGATCGTCAGGTCGACGTCGTCGAGCGCCGGGCGCGGGTCGTCGGCACCGCGGTAGCGCTTCGAGACGGCGGCGAGCTCGACGATCGGCGCGCCGCTCGCTTGCATGGTCTGTCCGCTTCCCGTCACCGGCGGCGCCCGCCGATCGCTATTTCTGTACCGGGATCAACTATAGCCCCGCGGGCATGCGAGGGCCGCCCCGCTCGGTGCGGGGCGGCCGTGCGCGAGGATCAGACGCCGTCGACGCGGAGGATCGAGCCGTCCGTGATCGAGACGAAGACCTCGCCGCCGTCCTCGAACGAGACCTGCCACGCCTGCGCGTCGCCCTCGTCCTCGAGCGAGGCGTCGTCGAAGGCGCTGCTCTCGCCGATCTCGTCGGCCGCTGCCTCGAGCGCCTCCACGAGCGTGATGCCGGCAGCGTCGAGCGCGGCGCGGTCGTCGGCGTCGACCTCCTCGGCGTCGTCGGAGGTCGAGACGATCGAGGAGCCGTCGCCGCTGACGATCACCGTGATCTGGCGCGTGCCGTCGGCGATGTCGATCTCCCAGGCGCGGTCCTGGTCCTCGTTGTCGATCTCGTAGGCGACGCCGCCGGTCTCCTCCTCAGCACGCTCGATCGCGGCGATCGCCGACTCGATGCCCTCGATCCCGCGCCCGGTCTCGCTCGGCTCGGTGCTCGCCCCGCTCCCGCTCTCGCTCGCGTCGGGCACGGCCGACGTCGCGACGGGCTCGGCCGAGCGCGGCGGCTGCTGATTGCCGGCGCCGCCGGAGCACGAGGCGAGGGCGAGGGTGCCCGTCGCTGCGAGGGCGATGAACAGGGGGGCGCGGAGCTTCGAGTCGATGGCCATGCGGACGACGCTAGCCACGGCGGGTGGGAGCCGCGTGGGAGCCGACTGGGAGCTCCGATGCCGCCGACTCAGATGCCCACCGGCGCGATGCCCCAGCGGCCGCGCCACGACTCCCCCGGCTCGAGCCACACGAGCCCGTGGCCCGAGTTGAGCGCGTTCGCGGGCGCGCTCATCGGCTCGACCGCGACCGCGTGCCGGGGGCCGTCCGGGGCGGGGAACTCGCGCGGGGTGAAGACGACCGTGTACGGGTACGCGTCGTCCTGCCACAGCTCGACGCCGCGGCCGCGCTCGTCGAGCAGCGACGACGTCGCGACGCCGTCGACGAACTCGAGCCCGGCGTAGTTGTGGTCGATGTCGAGCTCCGACAGCCGGCGCCCTCCGCGCAGGTCGGGGGCCGACGCATCCATCGCGTCCACGAGCGTCTCGTCGGTCGGGATCAGGTCGACGGCGTTGAAGACGCGCTCGGCGGGCACCGTGAGGGTCAAGCGGTCGGCGGGCGTGCCGCCGACCGCGAGGAACGGATGCGCTCCGCACGCCCACGGGGCGCGCTCGGCGCCGCCGTTGATCGCCTCGTGCGTGACGACGAGCCCGTCGTCGGTGAGCTCGTACGAGACGAAGGTGTCGATGAGGAACGGGAAGCCGGCCTGCGGGTAGATCGTCGCCTGCAGCAGCACCCGCGATGCGGACTGCTCGAGCAGCCGGTAGGGCGCGAAGCGCAGCAGCCCGTGGCTCGCGTTGCCCTTGTCGCGCTCGGTGATCGGCAGCCGCTGGACCTCGCCGCGCAGCCGCCAGTCGCCGCCCGCGACACGGCCGCCCCACGGTGCGAGCACGATGCCCTGGGCCTTCGCCGGCCGGGCGTCCTCCGGGAACGGCTCGATGAGGTCGAGCCCCTCGATCGTGAGCTCGCGCAGGCCCGCCGCGACCTCGGTGACGGTCGCGCGCATCCGCTTGCCCTCGACGTCGTGGGCGATCGTGAACTGCTGTCCGGTGGGAGGCCGCATGCCGCGAGCATAGGAGATGGGGGACGCGACTTCTCGGGTGTCCCCCACTTCTCCAGCCGAGCCGGTGTATGTTCCGACCAACGAGCGGCCCGGCATGGGTGCCGGACCGCCCCCTTCGCGGGGATCGGTCGAAAGGCATGAGGATGACGAGCAGAAGGTTGGGTGCGGGTGCTGCGGCGCTCGCGGCGACGCTGGCACTGACGGCGTGCGGCGGCGGAGGCGGCAGTGACGCCGCGGCCGCGGAGTTCTCGACCGAGTACTCCGGCACGGTGAGCGCGTGGGGCTTCGAGAACGCCGACGACGTCGGCCAGTCGCGGCTCGATCACGCCGAGGAGGTGCTCGGCGCCTCCGACACGACGATCGAGATCGATGCGACGTCGTTCGACGCGCAGAAGTTCACGACCCTCGCGGCCTCGGGCCAGGTGCCCGACGTCGTGCAGATGGACCGCAACTTCGTCGCGACCTACGCGGCGCAGGGCCTCATCATGCCGCTCGACGCGTGCTTCGAGGCGCACGGCGTCGAGCCCGACGACCGCTGGTACGAGCAGGTCGTCGACGACGTCGAGTGGGACGACCAGGTCTGGGGCGTGCCGCAGTTCTACCAGCCGCCGGCCGTGCTGCTGAACATGCGCGTGCTGAACGACGCGGGTGTCACCGAGGAGGAGATCGACCCCTCGAACCCCGACGCGCTGCTCGCCGCTGCCGAGCGGATGACGGTGCTCGAGGGCACCAACCCCACCCGCATCGGCTTCGACCCGCAGGGCGTCTCGAAGGCGGCGCTGTGGATGATGAGCTTCGGGGGCGGCATCGTCGACGACGAGGGCCGGCCGAGCCTCGACCGCCCCGAGAACGTCGAGGCGGTCGAGTTCCTGCAGGAGCTCTACGACGCGCAGGGCGGCTACGCGAACGTCAAGAGCTTCGTCGACTCCTTCGACGTCTTCGGCGACGGCAACACCTTCGTGAACGACACGGTCGGCGCCGCGATCTGGGACCAGTGGTACCCCAACGTGCTGACGCCCTACGCGGGCGAGATCGAGATCGCCGCGGTGCCGATGATGGCGCAGGACGGCGAGCCGATCACCGCCGCCTCCGGCCAGGCGTTCGTCATCCCGGCGAACGCGCAGAACCCCTCGGCCGGTTGCGCGTGGGCGCTCGAGCTCACCTCCCCCGAGGCATGGCAGGCCGCCGGCGAGGCGCGCGCGGAGACGACCGCGTCGAACCCGGAGCGCCAGGGCATCAACACCGGCCTTTTCACGGGCTCGCCCGACGTCGATCAGGACCTGCGTGAGCAGTTCGCCGACGCGGCGGGCTTCGCCGGCTTCGACGACGTCATCTCGACCTACTACGAGGTGGCCGAGGATGGCGAGTCGTTCGGCGCCTCGCCCGCGGGCCAGCAGATCCAGTCGGAGCTGCAGAACGCCGTGACCTCGGCGCTCCTCGGCGAGTCGAGCCCTGAGGAGGCGCTCGCGCAGGCGCAGGAGGCCGCGATGCGCGCGCACGACCAGGTGGTCGGCGGCCAGTAGGTCGCTCGCACCGCGAGAGGGGCGCGCGACCTGACGGTCGGGCGCCCCTCTCGCGTGCTCGAGCCGAGCGACGAGGCGCGGCGCGAGACGGCGCCGACACGTCATCGACGCGCGCGCTGGGTGGTACCGAAGTGTCGCCCGCCGGCCGCGCGACCGACCATCCGGTGCCACCTCGCACGCTGGGTGGTACGGAAGTGTCGCCCGTGGACCGCGCGAGCGACCATGCGGTACCACGCTCGGCAGGCCGGGTCGGGTCGGCCTCGCGCGAGCAGCGCGAGCCGGCTCTGCTCAGCCCTTGCGCCCGGTCGTCGCGATGCCGGTGATGAAGGAGCGCTGCCCGAAGGCGAACAGGATGAGCATCGGGATCGTGACGAGCACCGCGGCCACCATGACGTACTGGTAGTCGCCCTGGCCGCCGGCCGTCGGGCTGTACTTCGTCATCGCGCTCGCGATGCCGAGCGGCACGGTGTACCCCTCCTGCGACCCGGTGTTGAGGTAGATGAGCGCGGCCTGCAGGTTGTTCCAGCTCGCCTGGAACTCGAACAGCAGGATGATGACGAACGACGGCACCGACAGCGGCATCGCGATGCGCCAGAACTGGCCCCACGCGCTCAGCCCGTCGAGCTTCGCGGCCTCGAACAGCTCCCGCGGCAGGCCGAGGAAGAACTGCCGCTGCAGGAAGATGTAGAACGCCGAGCCGAAGAGGTTCGCGCCCCACAGCGGCACGTGCGTGCCGACGAAGCCGAGCTGGTTCCAGATGAGGTACTGCGGCACGAGCGTCACCGCGCCCGGCAGCATCATCGTCGCGAGCACGATCCCGAAGAGGATCCCGCGACCCGGGAAGCGGTAGTAGGCGAAGCCGAAGGCGACGAGCGAGCTCGACACGGCGACGAGCACCGCCGCGAGCACGGCGATGAAGATGCTGTTGCCGATCCAGTTCGCGAGCGGCATCTCGTCGAACGCGACGAGGTAGTTCTCGGGCACGAAGGTGTTGGGGATGAGCCGGTTGTCGAAGACCTCGCCGCGCGGCTTGAGGCTCGCGGCGAGCAGCCACGCGAGCGGGTACATGAACAGCGCCGCGAACAGCAGCAGCAGCACCCAGCGCACGATCTGGCCGACCCAGCCCATGGGCGTGAGCGACTGGCCCCGCGCATCCCCGAACCACTTCCTGCGCCGGCGCACCTGCACGTCCTCGGGCGGCACCTCGGCGATCGCGCCGGCCGCCTGGACGGTCTTGATCGACGTCTGCGTAGCCATCTCAGCGCTCGCTCTCGTAGTAGACGAATCGGTTGCCGACCTTCACCTGGATGAGCGAGATCGCGACGATGATGACGAACAGCAGCCACGCCATCGCCGAGGCGAAGCCGAAGTCGAACTGCCGGAACGCCTGCTGGAACAGGTAGATCGCGTAGAAGAGCGACGCATCCGACGACCCCTGCACCTGATCTCGGTGGAAGAGCAGGAAGGCCTGGTCGAAGACCTGGAAGGCGGCGATCGTGAGCACGAGCACGTTGAAGAACACGGCGCCCGAGATCATCGGCAGGGTGATGTTCCAGAAGCGCCGGAACGGCCCGGCGCCGTCGACCTCGGCGACCTCGTAGAGCTCCGTCGGCACGTTCTGCAGCGCGGCGAGGAAGATCACCATCGTGCCGGCGACGCCCCACAGCGTCATGAGCACGATCGACGGCTTCACCCAGTCGGGGTCGAGCAGCCACTGCGGCCCCTGGATGCCGATGGCCGCGAGCCCGCGGTTGATCGCGCCCTGGTTGCCGTTGAGGAGCAGCAGGAACATGGATGCGGTGGCGACCGTCGGCGTCATCTTCGGCAGGTAGAAGACGGTGCGGAAGAAGCCCGCGCCCCGCCGGACGCTGTTGAGCAGCATCGCGAGGCCGAGCGCGAGCACGATCTCGAAGGGCACGGCGAGCACGGCGTAGAAGAGCGTGTTGCCGAGCGAGCCCATGACCTTCGGGTCCTCGAAGAGCCGCTCGTAGTTCGCGAAGCCCGCCGGCCGCGCCGTGTCGGTCGCGAGCTGGTAGTAGCTGAACGAGATGACGAGGCTGTAGACCATCGCGCCGAGCGTGAAGATCAGGAAGCCGATGATCCAGGGCGAGATGAACAGGTAGCCCGCGACCGCCTCCTTGCGGCGGAGCGACCCCATCTTCTGCTTGAGCGGCTTGGTGGCGCGCGCCTTGCGCTTGCCGGTGCCGGCGTCGGCGATGGTCGACATCGATCCCCTTCCGTCCGGGGGTCGATCGCAGGACTGGGATGGTCCCCCTGAGAAGCGGTTCTACTTCACTTCTCTGGGAGGAGCAACGTTCTGGGGCCACGTTGTGGCGAGCGATGCTCAGGTCTGTGAGCACTTCTCCAGGGATGACCGCCCAGGATGCTGTGCATGCGGGAGCTCGGGATGACAGCGGTGCCGTCGGCAGGAACGCGGAGCCGAGAGCGTTGACGGGCTCGCCGTCGACCGCTGCGGCCGCGAGCGCGCTGCGCGAGGACCGCCGCACCATCCGCGTCGCGTCCGTGCCGGCGTCGCACGTGTACGTGCAGCACCTCGCGCCCGTGCACGACGCGGACGACGTGCCGCGCATCACGCGGCTCGAGGACCCCGACCCCGACGATCCCGCGAGACCCGCCGGCGCCAAGTGGTGGCCGCCGACGATGCTCGAGCCGGCGTGGGTCCGCGCGAATCCGGGCTTCGACGTCATGCACCTGCAGTTCGGCTTCGACGCGCGCACGCCGGCGCAGCTCGAGCAGCTCGTGCAGGCGCTGCGCGAGACCGGTCGCCCGCTCGTCTACACCGTGCACGACCTCCGCAACCCGCACCACGAGAGCCGCGACGCGCACGACGCACAGCTCGACGTGCTCGTGCCGGCCGCCGATGCCCTCGTGACCCTCACGCCCGGCGCGGCAGAAGAGATCCGTCGCCGCTGGGGTGTCGAGGCGCGAGTGCTGCCGCACCCGCACGTCGTCGACCTGGAGACGATGCGCAAGGCATCCGCTCGCCGACCGCGCTCGGACGGCGACCCGTTCCGCGTCGCGGTGCACGTCAAGAGCCTGCGCGCGAGCATGAACCCGCTGCCGGTGGTGCGCGCGTTGAGCGAGATCGTGCGGGAGCTGCCCGGCGCGGTGCTGCAGGTCAACGGGCACACCGACGTGCTGCGCCCGGGCGAGCGGTACGACCGACCGCTCGCCGAACTCCTCGAGCAGCAGGCGGCAGCGGGGCTGCTCGAGCTGCACGTGCACGACTTCCTCGACGACGCCGCGCTGTGGGCGTACCTCTCGTCGCTCGACGTGTCGGTGCTGCCCTACCGCTTCGGCACGCACTCGGGCTGGCTCGAGGCGTGCCGCGACCTCGGCACGGCCGTCATCGCGCCGGATTGCGGCTACTACCGCGAGCAGGGCCCCGTCTTCGAGTACCGCAACCGCGACGACGACTTCGATCCCGACTCGCTCCGCGCCGCCGCGCTCGCGGCCTACGCCGCCGGCTCGCCCGCGCCGGCGAGCATCGAGGACCGCATCGCCGAGCGCGACGCGGTCGCCCGCGCGCACGCGCAGCTCTACGAAGAGCTCGTGCGGTGAGCGGGCTGCGCATCTGCCTCATCGCCTCGAGCCGCTTCCCGGTCGCCGAGCCGTTCGTGGGCGGGCTCGAGGCCCACACGCACGCGCTCACCCGCGCGCTCATCGAGCGCGGGCACTCCGTGACGCTCTTCGCCGGCGAGGGATCCGACCCCGCTCTCGGCGCCCAGACGCTCGTCGCCGAGCGCTTCGAGCCCTCGCCCGGCGCCCGCCGAGACGTCGGCGCCCCGCCCCTGCAGTGGATGCAGGAGCACCACGCCTACCTCGCCCTGTGCCTCGAGCTCGCGGCCACCGGCGCCGACCGCTTCGACGTCATCCACAACAACTCGCTCCATCACCTGCCGGTCGCGATGTCGAGCGCGATCGAGGTGCCCATGCTCACGACGCTCCACACGCCGCCGACGCCGTGGCTCGAGTCGGCGCTCCCCTATGCCTCCGAGCGCTCTCGGTTCGTCGCGGTGAGCGGCTTCACCGCGCGGCAGTGGCAGCACTCGGTGCCCGCGTCGGTCGTGCTCAACGGCGTCGACACCGCGCGGTGGCGGCCGGGGCCGGGCGGCGGGCCCGCGATCTGGTTCGGCCGGCTCGTGCCCGAGAAGGCGCCGCACCTCGCGATCCGCGCGGCGCAGCTCGCGGGCATGCCGCTCGACCTCGCGGGGCCCGTGCTCGACGAGGCGTACTTCGAGGCGGAGGTCGCCCCGCACCTCGACGCTCAGCTCGGCCCGCGCATCCGCTACATAGGCCACCTCGGCTCCGACGCCCTCGCGGAGGCCGTCGGCCACGCATCCGTGACCGTCGTGACGCCGTCGTGGGACGAGCCGTACGGCCTCGTCGCGGCTGAGTCGATGGCGACCGGCACGCCGGTCGCGGCGCTCGCGCGCGGCGGGCTGACCGAGGTGATCTCCGCCGAGAGCGGCCGCTTGTGCGCGTCGGAGGACGTCGCCGAGCTCGCGCGCGCGATGCGGAAGGCGAGCGGGCTCTCGAGGGAGCAGACCCGCGCGCACGCGCTCGCCCACTGCTCGATCGAGGCGATGGTCGACGCCTACGAGCGCTGCTACGAGTCCCTCGCGAGCGAGCGGCGAGCGGCGTGATCGGCTACTACGTGCACCACCACGGGCGCGGCCACCTCTCGCGCGCGACCGCGATCGCCACCGCGCTCGGGAGGCCCCTCACCGGGCTCTCGAGCCTGCCCGCGCCACCCGACTGGCCCGGCGACTGGGTGCAGCTGCCCGCCGACGACGCCGACGCGCCGGTCGTGGACGCCGAGGCGCGCGGGCGCCTGCACTGGGTGCCGCTCGACCACTCGGGCCTGCGCGCCCGCATGGCGCGCATCGCGCAGTGGATCGACGAGCACCGCCCCGACGCGATCGTCGTCGACGTGTCGGTCGAGGTCGCGCTCCTCGCGCGGCTGCACGGCGTGCCGGTCGTCACGATCGCGATGCCCGGCGATCGCCGTGACCCGGCGCACGAGCTCGGCTACGCCATCGCCGCCGAGATCATCGGCGCGTGGCCGCCGGAAGCGGGCCTGCTCGGCGGCGCGCCGGGGCTCGCGGGCCGCGTGCACGCGGTCGGGGCGATCTCCCGGTTCGCGCCGAGAGCGCCGGCGCCGCTTGACGCCCGCCGGCGCGTCGTCGTCCTCGGCGGCGCGGGCGGCGACACGTTCACGGCGGATGCGGTCGCTCGCGCCCGCGAGGACGCTCCCGGCTGGGAGTGGACCCACCTCGGCGCGAACGGATCGTGGACGGACGACCCGTGGTCGGCGCTGCTGGGCGCTACCGTCGTCGTCACGCACGCGGGCGAGAGCGCGATCGCCGAGGTCGCCGCCGCGCGGCGCCCCGCGATCGTCATCCCGCAGGAGCGGCCGCACGACGAGCAGCGCTGCACGGCCGCGGTGCTCGCCGACGAGCGCTGGCCCGCGCTCGTGCAGGCGGAGTGGCCGACGACCGGGTGGTCCGCGCTGCTCGAGCGCGCGGTCGCGCTCGACGCCGGCGGCTGGCAGGCGTGGAACGACGGCCGCGGCGCCGAGCGCGCCGCCGCGGTCATCGCCGCGGTGAGCGATCGGGGCGGCGCCCGATGACACGCGTCGCCGTCATCACGATCGCCCACGGCCGGCATGACCACTGGGCGCTGCAGGAGGCTGCGCTCGCGCGCTCGGAGCGGCGGCCCGACGAGCGGATCCTCGTCACGATGGACGACCCGGCGCTCGCGAGCGCCGCGCGAGCGCGGGGCGACGTGCGCGTCGTCGAGACGAGCGGCGACGAGCGGGGCCTCCCGCTCGCGCGGGCTCGGAACCTCGGTGTCGAAGCGGCGCTGGACGCGGGCGCCGACGTGCTCGTGCTGCTCGACGTCGACTGCCTGCCGGCGCCCGGCCTCGTCGGCGCGTACGCGCGCGCCGCGGCAGCGCCCGAGACGCGCGAGAGCCTGCTCTCCGGCCCCGTCACCTACCTCGACCCCGCGCCGCCGGAGGGCTACGAGCTCGACCGGCTCCCCTCGCTCGACCGCCCGCATCCGGCACGTCCCGCGCCCGCGCCCGGCGAGACCCTGCTCGGCGGCTCGCACGACCTCTTCTGGTCGCTGTCGTTCGCGCTGCACGCGGACCTCTGGCGCCGCATCGGCGGCTTCCACGAGGGCTACGTCGGCTACGGCGGCGAGGACACCGACTTCGCGTGGCGAGCGCGCGAGCTCGGCATCCCGATGGCGTGGATCGGCGGCGCGCGCGCGTTCCACCAGCACCACCCGATCGAGGACCCGCCGCGGCGCCACCTCGACGCGATCCTGCGCAACGGCGCGCTCTTCCGCGGCCGCTGGGGCGAATGGCCGATGCGCGGCTGGCTCGACGCGTTCGCCCGGGAGGGGCTCGTCGAGCGCACCCAGAGCGGCGACTACCGCCGCAGCGTGCCCCCGCTGGGGTTCGAACCCAGACTGGGCGGAGTTTAAGTCCGCTGCCTCTGCCGGTTGGGCTACGGGGGCGCGGGCGCCGCGCGCCCGCTCCAACGCTAGTCGGCGCCCCGGTCGAGCAGTGCCGCGAAGCGCTCGGGCAGCAGCACGTTGTCGCCCGCGCCGCGGAAGAGCGGCGCGATCTCCTCCGGCGTGAACCCGGCGATGCCGCAGCCGATCTCGGTGACGAGGAACTCGAGCTCGGGATGCTCGGCGGCGAAGCCCAGGAACGTCGCGACCTCGCGCTCGATCACGCCGAGCCCGCTCATCGTGTCGATCGCGTACGACTGACCGTGCAGCCCGTGCCCCTCGCCCCACACGGCGCCGAAGCGCTCCATGGCCGTGCGCGCGGCACCGGCCCCGTGCATCCCCTCGGCATTCGAGCCGAAGACGAACACCTGCTGCGGCTCGAGGGACTCGACCCTCCTCGGCGACGTGCGCATGCCCCTACGGTAGCCGCGTAGCCTGGCGCCATGACCGTCCACGAGCGCGCCACGATCATCCCGCTGCCCGACCGCGAGCCGCACGTGCCGCCGAGCGCGCTCGTGATGCCCGGCGCGGTCATCGCCGGGGCCGTCTCGCTCGGCGAGCGCGTCGGCATCTGGCCCGGCGCGTCGCTGCGCGCCGAGGAGGAGGCCGTCACGATCGGCGACGACTCGAACGTGCAGGACAGCTGCTCGCTGCACGTCGACAAGGGCTCGCCCCTCACGATCGGCGCCCGCGTCTCGATCGGCCACAACGCGGTCGTGCACGGCTGCACGGTCGAGGACGACGTGCTCATCGGCATGCACGCGACCGTCATGAACGGCGCGGTCATCGGCTCCGGCACGATCATCGCCGCGGGCGCGCTCGTCACCGAGGGCACCGTCGTGCCCGCGAACTCGCTCGTCGCGGGCGTGCCGGGCAAGGTGCGGCGCGAGACGACGGAGGACGAGCGGCGCGCGATCGCGAGGAACGCCGCGACCTACTCGGACCGCATCCGCCTGTACGTCGACGCGATCGGGCAGTAGCGGCTCTGGCGTGCGGTGGGGCGGATGCGTAGGCTCGGCCCGACCGGAGGGAGCCGCATGGCGATCGAGGCGACGGGCATCGTGATCGAGCACGGCGAGTCGGGCGAGCTCGTGCTCGAGCGCCGCGTCGCGCACGACGCGCTCGCCGTCTGGCCCTACTTCGCGGAGTCGCGCGAGCTCGGGATGTGGTTCGGCGCCTACGCGGGCGACCCCGACTCGGGCGAGGTCGTCGTCGCGATGAGCGCCGAGGAGGGCGACGCCACGATCGCGGTCGAGATCCTCGACTGCGCCGCGCCCGAGCACCTCGCGGTGCTCACGAACGACGAGCACGGCTCGTGGAGCCTCGAGGTCGAGCTCGTCGACGGCGGGCACGAGCAGGGCTCGGGCACGACGGTGCGCTTCACGCACCACGACGTCGCGCTCGCGGCGCTGCCCGAGGTCGGGCCGGGGTGGGAGTGGTACCTCGACCGGCTCGTCGCCGCCCTCGATGGGCGGCCGATGCCCGAGTGGGACGACTACTACCCGGCGCTGCGGGCGGCGTACACGCGCTGAGCGGCCCCTTCCTCCCGTTGGTCGAGCAGCCGCCGCCCCACCCCGTCGGTCGAGCAGTCCCCGCCCCACCCCGTTGGTCGAGTAGCCCGACCGCAGGTCGGGCGTATCGAGACCAGGTCGCTCCCGTCTCGATACGCCCGCTCCGCGGGCCACTCGACGAACGGGAGGGGCCTACGGCCCTACTCGACGGGCGGGGGTCAGCGGGAGCGCACCGCCTTCTCCGCCATCTGCACGACGTTGTCGAGCAGCATGACGCGCGTCATCGGGCCGACGCCGCCCGGCACGGGCGAGATCCAGCCGGCGACGTCGCGAACGCCGGGGTCGACATCGCCGAGCAGCTTGACCTTGCCGGTCTCGGCCGAGAGGCCGCGCGTGATGCCGACGTCGAGCACGGCCGCGCCGGGCTTGACCCAGTCGGCCTTGATGAGCCCCGGCACGCCGACCGCCGCGACGACGATGTCGGCCTCCCGCACCTGCGCCGCGAGATCCGGCGTGCGCGAGTGGCACAGCGTCACGGTCGCGTCGATGCCCTTGCGCGTGAGCAGCAGCCCGAGCGGCCGGCCGACCGTGAGGCCTCGGCCGACGATCGCGACCGTCGCGCCCGCGATCTCGATGTCGTGCCGTCGCAGCATCTGCACGATGCCCGCGGGCGTGCACGGCATCGGCGAGTCGATCGGGCCGTCGACGCCGAGCACGAGCCGCCCGAGGTTCTCGGGGTGGAGGCCGTCGGCATCCTTCGCCGGATCCATGAGCCCGAGCATCGCGTGCTCGTCGTGCCCCGCGGGCAGCGGCAGCTGCACGATGTAGCCGGTCACCTCGCGCGCGCTGTTGAGGTCGCGGATCGCGGCCTCGACGTCGGCGCTCGACGCGCTCGCGGGCAGGTCGACGCGGATCGACTCGATGCCGACCTCGGCGCAGTCGCGGTGCTTGCCCTTGACGTACGACTGGCTGCCCGGGTCGTCGCCGACGAGCAGCGTGCCGAGCCCCGGCGTGACGCCCTTGCCGCGCAGCGCGTCGACGCGCTCCCGCAGCTCGTCCTTGATCGCGGATGCGGTGCGGTTGCCGTCGAGGAGCTGCGCGGTCATCGGTCGACGCTCGAGCCGAGCTCGTGCACCGCCTCGGGCTGCCCGGAGGGACCGACGCCCGGGTAGAGCGGGAACGCGTCGGCGAGCTTCGCCACCCGCGCGCGCAGCGCATCCAGGTCTGCCCCCGGCAGCAGCGCGAGCGCGATGATGTCGGCGACCTCGGTGAACTCCTCGTCGCCGAAGCCGCGGGTCGCGAGCGCCGGCGTGCCGATGCGGAGCCCCGACGTCACCATCGGCGGGCGCGGGTCGTTCGGCACCGCGTTGCGGTTGACCGTGATGCGGATCTCGTGGAGGAGGTCCTCCGCCTGCTTGCCGTCGATGGCCGCGTCGCGGAGGTCGACGAGCACGAGGTGCACGTCGGTGCCGTCCGAGCGCACGGTGATGCCCGCATTCCGCACGTCGTCCTGCATGAGGCGGTCGGCGAGGATGCGCGCGCCGCGGAGGGTGCGCTCCTGGCGCTCCTTGAACGCCTCGGAGCCGGCGAGCTTGAAGGCGGTCGCCTTCGCCGCGATGACGTGCATGAGCGGGCCGCCCTGCTGGCCGGGGAAGACCGCGGAGTTGAGCTTCTTCGCGATGTCGGCCTCGTTCGTGAGGATGAAGCCCGAGCGGGGGCCGCCGATCGTCTTGTGCACGGTCGAGGAGACGACGTGCGCGTGCGGCACCGGGTTCGGGTGGAGGCCAGCGGCGACGAGGCCCGCGAAGTGCGCCATGTCGACCCACAGGAGCGCGCCGACCTCGTCGGCGATCTCGCGGAAGGCGGCGAAGTCGAGCTGGCGCGGGTAGGCCGACCAGCCGGCGATGATGACCTTGGGCTTGTGCTCCTGCGCGAGGCGGCGCACCTCCTCCATGTCGACGCGGCTCGTGGCCTCGTCGACGCCGTAGGCGACGATGTCGTAGAGGCGGCCCGAGAAGTTGATCTTCATGCCGTGCGTGAGGTGGCCGCCGTGGTCGAGCGAGAGGCCGAGGATCGTGTCGCCGGGGCGGGCGATCGCGTGCAGCACGGCCGCGTTCGCGGTCGCGCCCGAGTGGGGCTGCACGTTCGCGTACTCGGCCCCGAAGAGCGCCTTCGCGCGCTCGATCGCCAGCGACTCGGCGACGTCGACGTGCTCGCAGCCGCCGTAGTAGCGGCGTCCCGGGTAGCCCTCGGCGTACTTGTTCGTGAGCACGCTGCCTGCCGCCTCGAGCACCGCGACGGGCACGAAGTTCTCGCTCGCGATCATCTCGAGGTAGTCGCGCTGGCGGTCGAGCTCGAGCTGCAGCACCGCGGCGATCTCGGGATCGACCTCCGTGAGCGGCGAGTTGAACGTGGAGGGCAGGCGGTCGGTCACGGTTGCTCCTTCGCTGGGGCGCTGGCGCGCTTCGCTGGTTCGGATGCCCAGGCGCGCGGCGGCTGCTCGGCCGCTCCCCGGTGGTGCTCCACCATTGCGCCAGTCACGGCCGCTCCCATCGTACCCGCGCGCGGATGGCGACGACGGATGCGTGGGCTGAGGGAAGTTCATTGACAAGGCAGTGCTCGCGGCCGGATGCTGGCGCTCGACCCGTTCGACGAAGAAGGAGCACTGCATGAGCGTCATCGACCTGACCGGCAAGGTCGCCGTCATCACCGGCGGCGGCAGCGGCATCGGCCGCGCCACCGCCCAGCTGTTCGCCGAGCTCGGCGCGAAGGTCGTGGTGAGCGACATCGCCCAGACCGCCGACGAGACCGTCGCGAGCATCGAGGGGGCCGGGGGCACCGCATCCGCCTTGATCGGCGACATCGGCGACGTCGCCGTCGCCGACTCGGTCGTCGCAGCGGCAGTGGAGCGCTACGGGCGGCTCGACGTGCTGGTCAACAACGCGGGCATCATGGACCACTTCGCGGGCGCCGCGAACGTCGAGGACGCGCTGTGGGACCGCATCATGCGCGTCAACCTCAACGCGCCGTTCTACCTGACGCGCGCGGCGCTGCGGGTCATGCTGCCGCAGAACTATGGCTCGATCGTCAACGTCTCGAGCGCCGCGGGCATCCGCGGGGCGGCGGCGGGCGCCGCCTACACGGCCTCGAAGCACGGGCTCGTCGGCCTCACGCGCAACACCGCCTACATGTACGGCAAGCAGGGCATCCGCGCGAACGCGATCTGCCCGGGCGGCGTCGCGACCAACGTCATGACCGAGGACGTGCAGCGCGGCATCGACCACGATGGCCTCGCCGCGCTCGGGCCGATCCACCAGGGCGCGCTCCGCAACGCCGAGCCGATCGAGCAGGCGAACCTCGCCGCGTTCCTCGCGTCCGATGCCGCTTCGAACGTCAACGGCGCGATCATCCCGAACGACGGGGGCTGGGCCGCAGGCTGAGCCGGCCGGCTGCGCTCGAGCGCTCCGCGGACCCCGTCCCGGCAGCGGGACCCGGGATCACGGGTCCGGCTGCCGAGATGGGGTCCGTAACGGTTCGCGGC
Source organism: Agrococcus lahaulensis DSM 17612 (assembly GCF_000425105.1). Lineage (GTDB taxonomy): Bacteria > Actinomycetota > Actinomycetes > Actinomycetales > Microbacteriaceae > Agrococcus > Agrococcus lahaulensis. Next base: position 172,209 of record NZ_KE384304.1, on the reverse strand, counting down.
GACGGCGCCAGTCGCGCGGGCGGATGCGCAACGGCGGATGCGCAACGGCGGATGCGCGCTGGCGGATGCGCGCTGGCGGACACTCGGGCGTGCTTGGATCGGCGCATGGACGACGGCGACCGCTCCCGCTCGCTGCTGCTCGGCGCGCTCGACGCACAGCGGCGGCACGTGCTCGCCGCGGTCGACGGGCTGACCGACGCCCAGCTGCGGGCGGCGGTGCTGCCGTCGGGCTGGTCGCCGATCGGGCTCGTGCGCCACCTCACGCTCGGCGGCGAGCGCTACTGGATCCACACCGTCATGGCCGGCGAGCCGCTCGACTACTGGCCCATCGATCGGCCCGAGCTCGACGAGGGGAGGCCCGCCGACTGGCGCGTCGAGCCGCACGAGTCGACGGATGCCGTGCTCGACGAGTACCGCGACGCGATCGCGCGCTCCGACGGAATCCTCGCGGCGCTGCCGCTCGATGCTGCGCCGCGGCACCGCGAGCCCGACTGGCAGGCGGAGCGGTTCGCCGACCTCGAGGCGGTGCTGCTGCACGTGATCCTCGACGCAGCGACGCACGCGGGCCACCTCGACGCGGCCCGCGAGTTGCTCGACGGCCGCCAGCACCTCGTGCTCTGACGGGGCTGCTCGCCACAGCCGCGAAGCCCTCGCGCGACTCGACCGCTTCTCGTCGACAGGACCTGCTGCAACGGATCGAGTGGGCGAGAACCGGTCGAGTCGCCGCGGGAACCGGTCGAGTCGCCGAGACCGGGTCGAGTCGCCGAAAGCGGGTCGAGTGGAGTCGCTGCGGACCCGAGATCGGCAGCGGACCCGAGATCTCGGGTCTCGCTGCCGATGTGGGGTCTGGGTCGCCGGTCAGCGGCGCGCGAGGCCGCACTCGCCGCTGACCGGCGCGCCCTAGATCAAGTGGTCGGTGAGGTGGTTCGGCGTGCCGAAGCGGTGCGCCGTGATCGCGATCGCCTGCTCGCGCAGGAAGGGCAGCAGCTCGACGCGGCCCGCCTCCGTCACGGGGTGCGACACGATCGCGAGGTCGGGGCGGCCCTCGACCGCCTCGGCGAGCGACCGCACGCCGGCGGCCACCGCGTCGTCGGCAGCGAGGTAGCGGATGCGGCCCTGCTCGAGCCGCTGCGCCGAGCGGCGGAACGCCGCGTCGTCCTCGACCGTCACCGGCACGCCCGCCGCCGCGAGCGCCGCCCGCACCGCGGGCGCCGACTCGATCGCGGTCGAGACCCGCACCTCGGCACCCGCGCGGAGCGCCGCGACGACCGAGCGCGCGAGCTGCGCGACGCGGCCGCCCTCCGCGAGCCGGATCGTCACGCCCGGCATCGGCAGGTGCCGCAGGATGTCGCGCTCGGCCGAGAGCCCCTGCACGTCCTTCGCGACCCCGAGCTCGGTGGCCCACACGTGCTGGTCGGAGCCGGCCGCGCGCGCGAGCGCCGCCGCCTCGGCGGCCGTCACCGACGCATCCGTCGCCTTCACGAGCGACTCGACGGCGTCGACGATCGCCTGCACCGCGGGCAGCTCGATCGGGGCGGTCTCGCGCGCCTCGGCCGTGCGCCAGTCGACGAGCGGGAAGAGGTAGCTCGGGCCGCCCGCCTTCGTCGTCGGGCCGACGACCGAGCGCTTCCAGCCGCCGAAGGGCTGGCGCTGCACGATCGCGCCGGTGATGCCGCGATTGACGTAGAGGTTGCCCGCCTGCACGGTCTCGAGCCACAGCCCGATCTCGTCGGGGTCGAGCGAGTGGATGCCCGAGGTGAGCCCGTAGTCGACGTCGTTGACGAGCTCGATCGCCTCCTCGAGCGTCTCGACGCGCATGATGCCGAGGATCGGCCCGAAGTACTCGGTGCGGTGGTACTCGCTCCCCCGCTGCACGCCGGCGCGCAGGCCCGGGCTCCACAGCTTGCCGCTCTCGTCGAGCTGCTTCGGCTCGACGATCCACGACTCTCCCTCCCCGAGCGTCGTGAGCCCCTCGAGCAGCTTGCCCTCCGCCGGCGCGATGATCGGCCCCATCTGGCTGTCGGCGTCCCACGGGTAGCCGACGTCGAGCGAGCGCACGCCGTCGACGATCTGGCTGTGCAGGCGCTTCGAGCGGCCCGCCTGCCCGACGAGGATCGCGAGCGACGCCGCCGAGCACTTCTGGCCCGCGTGGCCGAACGCGCTCGCGACGATGTCCTTCGCCGCGAGGTCGAAGTCGGCCGAGGGCGTCACGATGATCGCGTTCTTGCCGCTCGTCTCGGCGAGCAGGTCGAGGTCGGAGCGGATGCGTCGGAAGGCCTGGGCGGTCTCGAACCCGCCCGTGAGGATCACGCGGTCGACGCGCTCATCGGCGATGAGCCGGTCGCCGAGGCTGCGGTCGGCGAACTGCACGAAGTGCAGCACCTCGCGCGGGACGCCCGCCGCCCACAGCGCGTCGAGCATCACGGCGCCCGTGCGGGCGGTCGCGCGCGCGGGCTTGACGATGACGGATGCGCCGGAGGCGAGGGCCGCGAGCGTCGAGCCCGCGGGGATGGCGATCGGGAAGTTCCACGGCGGGGTGACCGCGATGAGCCGCGACGGCACCGCGACGGCGCCGTCGACGCGGTCGAGGTCGCGCGCGCGCTCGGCGTAGTAGTGCGCGAAGTCGATCGCCTCCGAGACCTCGGGGTCGGACTGGTCGAGGGTCTTGCCCGCCTCGGCGGCCGCGACCTCCATGAGCTCGGCGCGGCGCGCCTCGAGCTCGCGGCCCGCGCGGTGCAGGATCGCGGCGCGCTCGTCCCCCGAGAGCGAGCGCCACGCGGCGTTCGCCTCGATCGCGGCCTCGATCGTCGCTTCGAGCTCGGCCGCATCGCGCAGCGTCGCCGCCTCCACGAGGTCGACGCCGAGCTGCGAGGTCTTCGCGCGCTCGCGGATGCCCGCGGCCCACGCCTGGTTCGCCGGCAGCGACGGGTCGGAGTCGGGAGCGTTCCGGAACCCGCGCTCGGGGGCGTCGACCGCATCCGCCGTCGTCACCGCCGTGCGGTCCTGCGTCCGGTGCGTCGACGGCGCCGGCGCCGCGAGCGCGTCGAGCGAGGCGAGGAAGCGGTCGCGCTCGCGCTCGAAGAGCGCCTCGTCGCTCGCGAGCTCGAACACCGCCGACATGAAGTTCTCGCGGCTCGCCCCCTCCTCGAGGCGGCGGATGAGGTAGGCGATCGCGACGTCGAACTCGCTCGGGTGCACGACGGGCGTGTAGAGGAGGAGCCCGCCGACGTCGCGGCGCACGACCTCCGCCTGGCCCTGCGCCATGCCGAGCAGCATCTCGAAGTCGAGGCCGCGCTCGATGCCGCGCTCCTTCGAGAGCAGCCACGCGAAGGCGACGTCGAAGAGGTTGTGGCCCGCGACGCCCAGCTCGACGTTCGCGATGCGCGAGGGCGTGAGCGCCCACGAGAGCACGCGCTTGTAGTGGGTGTCGCTGTCCTGCTTCGTGTGCCAGGTCGCGAGCGGCCAGCCGTGCAGCGAGGCCTCGACGCGCTCCATGGGCAGGTTCGCGCCCTTCACGAGGCGCACCTTCACCGGCGCGCCGCCCGCAGCGACGCGCTCGGCGGCCCACGCCTGCAGGCGCTGCATCGCCGGCAGCGCGTCGGGGAGGTAGGCCTGCAGCACGATGCCGCCGCGGTACTGCTCGAGGCCGGGGGTCTCGAGGATCCGCGTGAAGACCGCCATGGTCATCTCGAGGTCCTTGTACTCCTCCATGTCGAGGTTGATGAAGGTGCCGGTCGCGGCCGCGCGGCGGTAGAGCGGCAGCAGCCGCTCGATGACGTGCTCGACGGCCTCCTGGAACGCCCACGGCTGGTGCGGCGCGGTCGTCGCCGAGACCTTGATCGAGACGTAGTCGACGTCGGGGCGCTCGATGAGCGCGAGCGTGCCCTCGAGGCGGCGCTTCGCCTCGCGGTCGCCGAGCACGGCCTCGCCGAGGAGGTTGACGTTCAGGCGAGCGCCCGTGGCGCGGATGCGCTCGATCGCCTTCCCGAGGCGGGCGTCGGTCGCGTCGATGATGAGGTGGCCGACCATCTCGCGCAGCACGCGCCGCGCGATCGGCACGACGACGTGCGGGGCGAGCGGCGCGACGCCGCCGCCGAGCCTCAGCGCCTGGCGCATGGGCCAGGGCAGGAAGCCGGGCGCCATGCCGCCGATCTCGCGCAGCGTCTGCGCAGCGACGTGCACGTCCTCGGGGCGCACGACGCCGTCGACGAAGCGCACGGCGAAGTCGAGGCCCTTCGGGTCGCGGAGCACGCCCGCGAGCTGCTCGGCGCTCGCGTCGGCGGGGATGCGCTCGGCCTCCTCGAGCCAGGAGCGCACCTGCGCGACGATCGCGGGAGCGAGCGCGCGCATGCGCTCGAGCTCGGCGGCGTCGAGGCCCGTGCTCGGCCCGACCGCGTCGTGCCGCTCGGCGGTCGTCTCGGCGCTCGTGATCGCTGTCGTGTCGGTGGCTGCTGCGCCCATGCGGCTGCCCTCCCTCTGCCATCGTGCGGCTCGCGTCGTCGTCTGCGTGCGATGGCACGCCGCGGCCAGTATGCGCTCGCGCACCCGTCGCGTACAGTGACGGTTCACGACGGATATCCGTCGCGATCAACGATGGTTGCTGGAGGCCCCATGCTCGACGTCCGCCGCTTGCGACTGCTGCGCGAGCTGCGGCTGCGCGGCACGATCGCGGCCGTCGCGACCGCGCTCGCCTACGCGCCGAGCGCCGTCTCGCAGCAGCTCTCCGCGCTCGAGCGCGAGGTCGGCGTGCCGCTCACGCGCAAGCAGGGCAGGCGGCTCGCGCTCACCCCGCAGGGCGAGCTCCTCGCCCAGCACGCCGAGGGCATCCTCACGGGCCTCGAGGCCGCGGAGCGCGCCGTCGCGGCATCGCTCGGCCGCCCGGTGGGCACCGTCCGCATCGCCGTGTTCCAGTCGGCGGCGCTCGGGCTCGTGCCCGGCATGCTGCGGATCCTCGCCGATGAGGCGCCGGAGGTGCGGGTCGAGATGGTGCAGCGCGAGCCCGAGACGGCGCTCTACGACACCTTCGTCGGCGACTTCGACCTCGTCGTCGCCGAGCAGTACCCGGGGCACGCCGCGCCGCAGCACGCGGGCCTCGATCGGCAGCTGCTCACGACCGACGCGCTGCGGCTCGCCGTGCCGCCCGAGTCCCGCATCGAGCGGCTCGCGGATGCCGCCGGGCACGCGTGGGTCATGGAGCCCGTCGGCGCCGCCTCCCGGCACTTCGCCGAGCAGCAGTGCCGGGTCGCGGGCTTCGAGCCCGACGTGCGGTTCGCGACCGCCGACCTCCAGGCGCAGATGCGGCTCATCGAGACCGGGCACGCGGTGGGCGTCGTGAACGACCTCACGTGGGTCGGCACCGAGGTCGGCTTCCGGATCGTCGAGCTCCCGGGCGCCCCGCGCCGCGAGGTCTTCACCGCCGCCCGCGCCGCCTCCGAGGGCAACCCCGCGATCGCGGCCGTGCGCTCGGCCCTCGCGGCCGCCGTGCCCGCCGGGCTCTGAACCGGGCGTCAGCCGAGCCGCGCGAGGTCGCGCCGGTGCAGCGCCACGTCGCTCGAGACGAGCACGAGCGCGATCGAGAGCCCGACGAGCAGCGCCCACGGCAGCGCGCCGACGCCGATCGCGTCGAGCACGAAGGCACCGAGCAGCGCTCCCGCGCCGATGCCGACGTTGAAGCCGGTCGTGTACCAGGCGGTCGCCTGCTGCAGCAGCCGCTCGGGGGTCGCCTGCAGCTGCCGGGTCTGCAGCAGCGCCGGGAGCGCGCCGAGCGAGAACGCCCACAGCATCACCGCCGCGACCGTGAGCACGACGTGCTGCGAGAGCCCGAGCGCGAGCATCGCGGCGATGCCGGCGACGAGCATCGCGAGCGTCGCGGCCGTCGGCCGCTTGCCGAGCCACAGCGCGATCGCGAGCACCGCCGCGATGCCGACGACGCCGTAGCCGAACAGCGCGCCCGAGAGCCACGACTCGGGCACGCCCGCGTGATCGACGAGGAACGGCGAGACGTAGGTGTAGAGCGCGTAGTGGCCGAGCATGACGACGGTCGTCGAGAGGATCGCGAGCGCGACGCCGCGCACGCTCTTGCCAGGCCCGGGGTCGGGCAGCGCGATCGATCCGGTCGAGGTCGTCGCGCGATCGCGCAGGTGGTCGACGGGCGGCAGCAGCCGCCACACCGCGACCGCGACCGCGAGGCACACGGCGCCGAACAGCGCGAACGACCAGCGCCACCCGATGAGCTGGCCGAGCAGCGTCGCGAGCGGCAGCCCGAGCACGTACGCGAACGAGCCGCCCGCCGAGGTGATCGCGACGGCGCGCGCGAGCTGGTGCGGCTTGACGAGGTAGGCGGCGTAGGCGCCGACGACCGTCCAGAAGACCCCATGCGCGATGCCGCCGATGACGCGGAAGGCGACCGACCACGCGTAGTCAGGCGCGAGCGCCGAGCCGAAGCAGCTGAGGCCGAACACCACGAGCACCGAGATGACGAGCAGATGACGGGGGATGCGTCGGGTCAGGCGGACGAGCGTCGTCGACGACGCGACGACGGTGAAGGCGAAGATGGTCACGAGCAGCCCGATGGCGCCCTCGCTGACGCCGAGCTCGCGGCTCATCGGCAGCAGCAGGCCCATCGGCAGCATCTCGACGGAGATGTTCGTGAAGACGGCGAGCGCGAGCACCGCGAGCGCGGCGGTCGGGAAGCGGTCCGCTGCCTTCCCCGCCTGGGTCGTCGACTGCTCGCTCACGACCGGCAAGCCTATGCCGCCGATAGCATCGGCCCGTGCTCACCGCCGATGACGTCATCGCCGCCGCGTTCGCGACCACCCGCTTCGGCCCGGGCTACGACATGGACGCGGTCGACGGCTTCCTCGACCGCGTCGCGCGCACGCTGCGGGCCTACGCCGAGGGCGCCGGCGACGGCATCGAGGTGCTCGCCGAGGACATCCCGGCCCAGCGCTTCGCGGTCACGACGTTCCGCGAGGGCTACGCGCAGCTCGAGGTCGACGACTTCCTCGATCGCGCCGAGACGGCGCTGCGATCGCTCGAGGCCGCGGCACTCCGGGGTCCCGCGGGCGCGTAGCGCCCCTACGCTTGCCCTGTGCTGACCTCCGAGGCGATCACCGCCCTGCCCCTGCACTTCGCGAGCGCGTGGCAGCCCGGCTACCCCGCTCCGGCGGTCGACGCGTGGCGCGCACGCGTGCTCGCCTTCGCCGCCGACCCCGAGTCCGCGGGCGGCGAGGCCGCGCTCGCCGAGGTGATCGCGGGTGCCGTCTCGCTCCCCTCGACGATCGCGCTGAGCGGCGCGCGCTACCGCCCCGCCGACGTCGACGCGCTCCTCGACCTCGTCGCCGACGCGCTGCCCGAGCCGGAGTGGCCGGAGGGGTCGCGGCCGGAGTGAGGTGCGATCGCTCGTAGGATCGAGCGGATGAGCGCCAACCACTGGATCCTCTCGATCGTCTGCGACGACCGGCCCGGCATCGTCCACGCCATCACCGGCGCGATCGTGGCGTGCGGCGGCAACATCACCGAGTCGCAGCAGTTCTCCTCCGCCGACACCGACCGCTTCTTCATGCGCCTGCAGGTCGAGGCCGAGGCCGAGCGCGGCGACTTCGAGGTGCAGCTCGCGCCGGTCGTCGAGCGCTACGGCATGCAGTGGCAGCTCGACGACGTCGCCCGGCCGCTCAAGACGCTCGTGCTCGTGTCGAAGGCCGCCCACTGCCTCAACGACATGCTCTTCCGCCAGCGCGCCGGGCAGCTCTCGGTCGACATCCCGCTCGTGATGTCGAACCACCCCGACCTCGCGGGCCTCGCCGCGTTCTACGGCGTGCCCTTCGAGCACGCGCCGGTCGTCGACGCCGACTCGAAGGCCGCGTTCGAGCGACGGATGCTCGAGGTCGTCGAGCGGGAGGGCGTCGAGCTCGTCGTGCTCGCCCGCTACATGCAGATCCTCTCCCCCGAGCTGTGCGAGGCGCTCGAGGGCCGGCTCATCAACATCCACCACTCCTTCCTGCCCGGCTTCAAGGGTGCGAACCCCTACCGGCAGGCGCACGCGCGCGGCGTGAAGCTCATCGGGGCGACCGCGCACTTCGTCACGAGCGATCTCGACGAGGGCCCGATCATCGAGCAGAACGTCGAGCGCGTCGACCACACGCAGAGCCCCGCGCAGCTCGTCGCGATCGGCCAGGACGTCGAGTCGCGCACGCTCTCGCGCGCCGTGCAGTGGTTCGCCGAGGACCGCGTGCTGCTCGACGGGCAGCGCACGATCATCTTCCGCTGACGCGTCGCGGGCGGCGTGTCACCCGCTGTTCACCTCGCAACGGTGCGCATGTCGCCGGGTGCGGCTAGGTTCAGGAGCACCCTGCACCTCAACGGAGTGGATCTATGCGCGCACGCACGATGCTCGGCACTGGAACAGTCGCCGCGCTGGCCCTCACGGGCCTGGTCGCCTCCCCGGCTGTCGCCGCGGAGCACCCTGTCATCAACGAGTTCTCGGCTGACGTCAACGGGACCGACACGAACGCTGAGTTCGTCGAGATCCACGCGGCCCCGGCCACCGACCTGAGCGGTCACATGATCGTCCTCGTCGAGGGCGACTCGAACAGCAACCAGGGCAAGGTCATCCGGGCCGATGCCGCGCCGGCGATCGACGCGAGCGGCTTCGGCGTGCTGCGCTACGCGACCAACGGCATCCAGAACGGCTCCGCCTCGATCCTGCTCGTGCAGGGCACCGCGACCGGCGGCCAGGTCGTCGACGCCGACAAGGACGGCGTGATCGACGAGGGTGTCGGGTTCACCGTGATCGACGCGGTCGGCGTCCTCGACGCCGACGCCGGCGATCTCGCGTGGGGCACGATCCTCGACCGGGGCTTCGACGGGGGCTCGACGACCGTGGGCGGCGCGAGCCGCGTGCCCGACGGCACGGACACCGACAGCGCGGCCGACTGGGTGCGCAACGCCTTCAACGGCGCCGGCATCGCCGGCTTCGAGGGCTCGACGCCCGACGCCGGACAGGCGTGGAACACCCCGGGCACCGCGAACCGCGTCGTCGAGGTGCAGGAGCCCCCGACCGACATCACGTGCGAGTCGGATGCGGTGACGATCGGCTCCGTGCAGGGCGCGGGCGAGACCACGCCCGTCGCGGGCCAGCTCGTGACCGTGCGCGGCACGGTCGTCGGCGACTGGCAGGAGGGCGGCTTCGACGGCTTCCACCTGCAGGACGCCGGTGACGGCGACGCCACCACGAGCGACGCCGTCTTCGTCTACGGCCCCGGTGCCACCGACGTCGCCGAGGGCGACCTCGTGACCGTCACGGGCACCGCGGGCGAGGCCTTCGGCCAGACGCAGCTCTCGAACGCCTCGATCCTCGACTGCGGCGAGGGCACGATGCCCGCGCCCGTCGCTCTCGAGCTGCCGATCGCCGACGAGGAGCGCTTCGAGGGCATGCTCGTGACGCTCCCGCAGGAGCTCTCGATCCTCGAGTACTTCAACTTCGGCCGCTACGGCGAGGTCGTGCTCGGCACCGATCGCCAGATGCAGCCGACCGCGGTCGCCGCGCCCGGCTCGGCCGAGGCCGCCGCCGTGCGCGCCGCGAACGCCGAGAACCGCATCACCGTCGACGATGGCCGCTCGTCGCAGAACGCCGACCCGGCGATCCACCCCGGCAACCTCGAGGAGTTCACGCTCGAGAACGACTTCCGCGGCGGCGACACGATCACGGGCCTCACGGGCGTGCTCGACTTCCGCAACTCGGCGTGGAAGCTCCAGCCCACCGAGCCCGGCACCTACACCCCGGTGAACGAGCGCCCGGCTGCGCCCGAGATCGAGGGCGCCTCGCTCGAGATCGCCTCGTTCAACGTGCTGAACTACTTCACGACGCTCGACGACCGCGGTGCGGTCACGGCCGAGGAGTTCGAGCGCCAGGAGGCGAAGATCGTCGCCGCGATCGACGAGCTCGACTCGGCGATCGTGGGCCTGCTCGAGATCGAGAACAACGACGGCGTCGCGCTCGAGACGCTCGTCGCGGCGCTCAACGAGGTCGCGGGTGACGAGCGCTGGGCCGGCATCGACACCGGCACGCTCGGCACCGACGCCATCACGACGGCGCTCATCTACCAGCCCGCGCTCGTCGAGCCGGCCGGCGCCTTCGCGGCGCTCGACGAGTCGATCGACCCGCGCTTCGACACCGCCTACAACCGCCCCGCGCTCGCGCAGTCGTTCCGCGACCTCGAGACCGACCGCATCCTCACCGTCGCGGTCAACCACTTGAAGTCGAAGGGCTCCGCGTGCCCCGGCGATGTGGGCGCGCCCGAGCAGGGCAACTGCAACGACGTGCGCACCGCGGCAGCCGCGGCGCTCGCCGACTGGCTCGAGGGCGACCCGACGGGGCAGGGCGCCGAGGGCTCCCTCATCATCGGCGACCTCAACGCCTACGACCACGAGGACCCGATCACGACGCTCGAGGCGGCCGGCTACACGGATCTGCTGGAGGAGTTCCAGGGCGAGGAGGCGTACACGTACGTCTTCGACGGCCAGCTCGGCTACCTCGACTACGGCCTCGCCGACGCCGGGCTCATGCCCTTCGTCGCCGGCGCCGCCGCGTGGCACGCGAACGCCGACGAGGTGAGCCTCATCGACTACACGATGGCGTTCAAGCAGCCGGCGCAGGACGCGCTCTTCGCGCCCGACCCCTACCGTGCGAGCGACCACGACGCCGTCGTGATCGGCCTCGCGTGGGAGGCGCTGCCGCCTGTCAAGGCGACCGTCGTCGACTACGCGGGCGATGACCGCTACGAGACGAACGCGCTCGTGTCGGCCGACACGTTCGAGCCGGGCACGGATGTCGTGCTCGCGTCGGGCCAGATCTTCGCCGACGCGCTCGCCGCGGGTCCCGCAGCCGCTCGCGCCGGCGAGAGCCTGCTGCTCACGCCGGGCGGCCGACTGCTCGACGTGACCGCCGAGGAGCTCGAGCGCCTGCAGCCCGAGCGGGTCACGGTGCTCGGCGGCCCCTCGTCGGTGTCGTCGGCCGTCGTGCGGAGCGTGCTCGACATCGTGCCGGGCGCGACCGTCGAGCGCATCGCCGGTGCCGACCGCTACGAGACGGCGGCGCTCGTCGCCGAGCGGTACTTCGGCACGGCCGAGCACGCGTTCATCGCGAGCGGCCAGCTGTTCGCCGACGCCGTCTCGGCGAGCGGCACGGCCTCGGCCATCGGCGACGTGCCGGTGCTGCTGACGCCGCAGGCCTCGGCGAGCCCGTACACGGTCGCCGCGCTCGAGTCGCTCGAGGTCGACTCGGCGACGGTGCTCGGCGCACGCGCCTCGGTGAGCGACGCCGCGGTCGTCGGCTACCGCGGGGTGACGGCGGTCGAGCGCTTCGCGGGCTCCGACCGCTACGCGACGAACGCCATGCTCGTCGAGCGCTTCGTCGCGGGAGGCGACGACCAGGCGATCGCGATGGCGACCGGGTTCAACTTCCCCGACGCCCTCTCGGCCTCGATGGTCGCGGGCGCGCACGACGCCCCGGTGCTGCTCGCAGCTCGCTCGTGCGTGACGCTCGACGTCGCGGAGCGCATCGCCGAGCTCGAGCCGACGACGGTCTACAACGTGGGCGGCCTGCCCTCGCTGTCGCCGGGGGCGTGGCGCACCGGCTGCTGAGCCGCTGAGCAGCCGCGGACAGCGGCTGCGACGAGGGCCCGCGCCCGAGCCACCGGCTCGGCGCGGGCCCTCGTCGTCGCGGTCAGGAGAAGTCGCGCGAGCCGGGGCTCGGCACCTCGAAGCGGTCGAGCCGGTCGGCGAGCACCGCGATGACGCCCTCGGGCGTGCGCTGCAGCATGCCGCGCACGATGAGCGCGGGCGAGTGCCGCGCGACCTGCCGCGAGTGCGCCCACAGCCCCTTCGAGATGATGACGTTGAGCATCCCCGTCTCGTCCTCGAGGTTCATGAAGGTCACGCCCTGCGCGGTGCTCGGCCGCTGCCGGTGCGTGACGATGCCCGCCGTCTGCACGCGCCGGCCGGGCTCGGCGTCGGCGAGCCGCGCGATCGGGAGCACGCCGCGCGCGTCGAGCATGGGGCGCGCGTGCCGCACCGGGTGGTCGTCGGTCGCGACGCCCGTCGACCAGATGTCGAGCGCCACCTGCTCGGAGGCCGAGAGCATCGGCAGCAGCGGCGGCTGGATGACGAGCTGCGAGCCCTCGAGCTGATCCTCCCGCTCGGCCGAGGCGGGGCCCGCGAGCCACAGCCCCTCTCGGCGGCTGACGCCGAGCCCGTCGAGCGCGCCGGCGGTCGCGAGCGCCTCGAGCTCGCCGCGGTCGAGGTCGGCGCGGCGTGCGAGGTCGTGGATGCCCTGCAGCGGCGCCGCCTCGCGCGCGGCGACGATGCGCTCGGCCGCCGCCTCGCCGACGCCCGCGACGCTCGCGAGCCCCATCCGCACCGCGAAGCCCGCGTCGCGGCGGTGCCCGTCGCGCGCGGCGAGCGACTCGGTCGCGACGGGCGGCACGGGCGGCTGCTCCCGCTCGAGGCACGCGTCGAGCCCGGGTCGGCGCTCGCCGTGCCGCTCGAGGCCCGCGACGGCGGCCGAGCGCACCACGCACGGGCGCAGCGTCTCGACCCCGTGCCGCAGCGCATCCTTCACGAGCGTCTGCGGCGACCAGAACCCCATCGGCTGGCTGCGCAGCAGCCCCGCGAGGAACGCCGCCGGGTAGTGCAGCTTGAGCCACGAGGAGGCGTAGACGAGCTTGCCGAACGCGAGCGAGTGCGACTCGGCGAAGCCGAAGCCCGCGAACGCCTCGATCTTGCGGTAGATCGACTCGGCCGTCGCGTCGTCGACGCCGTTCGCGGCCATGCCGGCGAAGAGCTTCGCCTTGAGCGCCTCGATGCGCTCGCGCGAGCGCTTCGAGCCGATCGCGCGCCGCAGCTGGTCGGCCTCGGCGGCGTCGAAGCCGCCGACCGCGACCGACATCTGCATGAGCTGCTCCTGGAACAGCGGCACCCCGAGCGTGCGCTCGAGCACCGGCACGAGCAGCTCGTGCGGGTAGCTCACGGGCTCGGCGCCCGTGCGGCGGCGGATGTAGGGGTGCACCGCGCCGCCCTGGATGGGGCCGGGGCGGATGAGCGCGATCTCGATCACGAGGTCGTAGAAGCAGCGCGGCTTGAGGCGCGGGAGGGTCGCCATCTGCGCGCGCGACTCGACCTGGAACACGCCCACCGCATCCGCCTCGCACAGCATGTCGTAGACGCCCGCCTCCTCGGCGGGGATCGACGCGATCGACCACTCCTCGCCGAGGTGCTCGCGCGCGAGCTCGAGCGTGTGCGAGATGGCGCCGAGCATGCCGAGGCCGAGCAGGTCGAACTTCACGAGGCCCATCCACTCGCAGTCGTCCTTGTCCCACTGCAGCACCGTGCGGCCCGGCATGCGCGCCGGCTCGATCGGGCACACCGAGCCGACTGGCTCGTCGGTGAGCACCATGCCGCCCGAGTGGATGCCGAGGTGGCGCGGCGCGTGCAGGAACTCGGCGGCGAGCAGCGCGACGTCCTCGGGCATCCCGTCGACGTCGGGCTTCGAGTACGACTCGACCGACTTCGACCACGCGTTCTGCTGGCCGACGGCGTAGCCGAGCGCCTTCGCCGCGTCGCGCACCGCCGACTTCGGCCGGTAGGTGATGACGTTCGCGACCTGCGCGGCGTTGCGGCGCCCGTAGCGCTCGTAGACGTGCTGGATGACCTCCTCGCGCCTGCCGGCGTCGAAGTCGATGTCGATGTCGGGCTCCTCCTCGCGCATCATCGAGATGAAGCGCTCGAACGGCAGCTTGTAGCGGATGGGGTCGACGGCGGTGATGCCGAGGATGAAGCACACCGCGCTCGCGACCGCGCTGCCGCGGCCCTGGCAGAGGATGCCCTGCCGGTGCGCGAAGTCGGCGATCTCGAAGACGATGAGGAAGTAGCCGGCGAAGCCCTTCCGATCGATGAGCCCGAGCTCGTGCTCGAGCCGCGCCTCGACCTCGGGGCTCGGGCGGCCCGCGCCGTCGACGTCGTAGACGCGCGGCAGCCGCTCGGCGACGAGCGCGCGCAGCCAGCTCATGGGCGAGTGCCCCTCGGGCACCGGCACCCGGGGAAGGCGAGGGGATGCGGCGCGCAGGTCGAAGGCGAGCTCGCGACCGAGGGCGGCGGCGGTGTCGATCGCGCCGGGGAAGCGCCGGAAGCGGCGGGCCATCACGTCGCCCGCGCGGAGCGACGGGACGCCACCGGCGGGCAGCCACGCGTCGAGCTCGTCGATCGAGCGGCGCGCGCGCACCGCCGCGACCGCGTCGCCGAGCCGCTGCTGCGCGGGGCTCGCGATGTGCGCGTTCGTCGTCGCGATCACCGGCAGGCCGCGCGCCTCGCCGAGTGCCGCGAGCGCGCGGTTGCGCTCGAAGTCGCGCGGGTCGCCGATGTCGCTCAGCTCCACCACGACGCGGTCTCGGCCGAAGAGCGACGCGAGCCGGTCGAGCTCGCGGCCCGCCGCATCCGCCCCATCCGGGTCGGCGTCGCCGAGCGCCTGGCGGACGGCGCCCTTGCGGCACCCCGAGAGGATCATCCACTCGCCGCGCGCCGTCTCGGCGAGCCGCTCGAGCTCGAAGACGGGCCTGCCCTTCTCACCCGGCGCGCCCTTCGCGTCGGTCGCGAGGTAGCCGTCGGTGAGCGCGGTCGCGAGCGCCGTGTAGCCGGCCGGGCCGGTCGCGAGCGCGACGAGGTGGCTGCCGCCCGGGTCGGGCACGCCGTTCTGCGGCTCGTCGAGGCCGATCGAGAACTCGGTGCCGAAGACGGTCGGCAGCTCGGCCTCGGCGGCCGCCTCGGCGAAGCGCACCGCGCCGTAGAGCCCGTCGTGGTCGACGAGCGCGAGCGCCTCGAGGCCGAGCCGGCGCGCCTCGGTGACGAGCTCTGCGGGGCTCGCGGCGCCGTCGAGGAACGAGTAGTGCGAGTGGGCGTGCAGCTCGGCGTAGGGCGTGACGGCGCCGGGCTGCGGCACGCGCACGCGCCGGCGCCGCGCCTCGTCGAGGTCGCGCGCGTGCGGCGTGCGGCCCGCGCTGACGTCGCGGTCGGAGAGGATGCCCTCGAGCTCTCGCCACGGCATCGCGGGGTTGTTCCAGCCCATCGCCTCGCCTCCTTCCCGCGTGTCGTCGAGGCATCGGCCTCATTCGAACGTATATTCGAATGCTACCCGTCGCCGCCCACTCGCGCCACAGCTCCCACCGGTCGCCCGATCGCCCCGCCCTAGGCTTGCCGCATGTCTGCCACGCGCGCTCCCGGCCGCTCCGACGCCGGCCGCGACGGTGCGCGGTCGGTGGGACGCGGCTCACGGCGCGGCACGATCCTCCGCGTCGCCGCGCTCGTCGCGGTCGTCGCGGCGATCATCTGGGTCGCGGCGACGGTGCGGCTGCCCGACCTCGACGACCTCCGCGCGCAGATCGAGGGCTTCGGCTGGTGGAGCTGGCTCGTCTTCGTCGCCGCCTACGCCGTCGTGGCGCTCACGCCCATCCCGGTGACGATCATGGCGCTCGTCGGCGGCCTGCTGTTCGGCGTGCTGGCGGGCAGCCTGCTCTCGGTCGTCGGCGCCGTCATCGGCAGCGTCGGCGCCTACTGGATCGCGCGCGCGGTCGGGCGCACGACCGTCATGCGCCTGCTCGGCCGGCACGCCGAGAAGCTCGAGGATCGGCTCGACGAGAGCAGCGGCTTCGCGGCCGTGTTCACGCTCCGGGTCATGCCGGGCATGCCCTACTGGCCCGTCAACTACGGCGCCGGCGCGCTCGGGGTGCCGAGCCGCGTCTTCTCGATCGCGTCGCTCGTCGCCTCCGTGCCCGGCCAGGTCTCGCTCGTCTCGATCGGCGCCTTCATCGCCGCGCCGTCGTTCTGGGCGGGCGCGATCGTCGTCATCGCGTGGGGCGTCGTGCTCGGCTTCACGATCTGGGCGTGGCGCTCGTGGCGCGGCAAGGCCGAGCACTCGCTGCCGGGCGAGCCGGATCCCTCCGACACCTCCGCTGGTTGAGCCGCTCCGCCGCCGCAGGCGGCTGAGCGAGTCGAAACCATTCGCCGAGAGCCGTCAGGCGTAGCGCCCCTCCGCGAGCCACGACCCATCGGCATGCAGCAGCACCCACGCCTCCCCCTCGCCGTCGAGGATCTGCACGCGGTGCACGACGTCGCCGAGCTCGCGGCGCCGGATCGGCCACGGCCCCGCCCACGCGACCACGCGGCGGCGGGCGGATGCGGGAGGCGAGAAGGCGGCCGGGCTCCCCTGCCGCTCGTCGAGGGCGGCGGCGTCGACCGATTCGCCGGCCGCGTCGAGCAGCCGCACGGGCAGCGGCGGCCGGAACACGACCGCGGGCCGCGGCGGCGGGAGCGCGCCAGGCCACGGCCCCGCCGCTTGCGGCGCGGGCGCGTCGCCCCACGGCGTGAGCACGCCGCGCTCGGCGAGCAGCCGCCCGCCGCCGGGGCGCGCGGTGAGCACCGCCTCGCGGCCGAGCATGCCCTGCAGCCGCTCGAGCGCGTGCTTCGTGCGGTCGTCGATGTCGCCGCCGCCCCACAGGCCCGGCATGTGCTCGACGTCGGCGTCGAGCCGCTCGGGCAGCGCCTGCACCTCGACGAGCGCCGAGCCGAGGTCGCTCTCCCCCAGCTGCCACCGCATCCGGTCGACGATGTCGCCCGCGCGGAGGAACCCCGGCTGCCGCCAGAGCCGCTCGCTCACGCGGCCCTCCTCGCCGCGCATGACGATGCGGATCTCGCTGCACACGAGCCGCTGCTCGGCGAGCTGCCGCACGAAGCGCTCGACCGGCTCGCGCACCGCGAGCGCGAGCTCGTGCACGCCCTCGATGCCCGGCTCGAACGCGAGCCGCAGCACTCGCTCCTCGCCGAGGCCACTGTCGTCGACGCGCCGGTCGTCGAGGCCGCGCGCCCTCGCGAGCGCGACGAGCCCGGCCTCGCCGAAGCGGTCGCGCACGCTCGCGTCGGGCAGCTGCGCGAAGCCGCCGAGGGTGTGCACGCCGAGCCGGTGGAGCATGCTCGGCAGCTCGTCGTCGCCGAGCACCCCGACGGGCAGCGAGGCGAGGAACTCGCGGCTGCGCCCCGCCGGCACGATCGTCTCGGCACCGGCGCCGGCGGCGAGCTCCGCCGAGAAGCGGTCGTCGGCGACGCCGAAGGCTGCCGTCAGCCCGAGCGGGGCGAGCGCGCCGCGCACGGCCTCGATCGCGCGCGACTCGGAGCCGTAGAACCGGCTCGCCCCGCGCATCCGGAACGCGAGCGCGCCGTCGCCGATCGGCTGCGCCGTCGGCACGACCGCGAGCACCGCACGCACGACGCGCTCGAAGGCGAGCGCCTCGCCCACCGGATCGGCGGGCGCGAGCGCGAGCAAGGGCGATGCGCCCTGCGCGTCGCGCACCCGCATCCCCACTCGCACGCCGTCGGCGCGGGCCTCGGCGTCGCACGCGACGATGCGCAGCGCGTGCACGATCGCGCCGGGCGATCCCTGCTCGCCGCCCGCGGGCAGCGCGCCGGTCTGGCGCGCGACGACGACCGACCAGTCGGGCACCTTGAGCACCCCGATGCGGCCGCCGCGCACTCGCGCTCCGGCCTCGCCCTTCGCCTCGATCGTCACACCTCATGATCGAACACACGTTCGATCAGCGTCAAGCGGATGCGGTGTGTCGCGATCGCGCGCGAGCGCGGGCATGCAGGGGCGCGGGACGCGACTCGCGCGCCCCACACCCCTGCCCGATTCAGCTCACCATGCGCGAGCGACGGCGCAGCAGCAGGAGCGCGCCGGCCGCGAGCAGGGCGAGCGCCGGGAGCAGCACCTCGCCGGCACTGCCGCCTGTGCGCGGCAGCATCGCCGCCGACGCCTCCGCGGCGGCATCCGTCGTCACCGGCAGCGCACGATCCGTCTTGGCGTCGTCCGCGGCCTCGTCACCCGGGATGTCGCCCTTGTCGATCGGGGCAGGCTCACCGGGCGCGCCAGGCTGACCCGGCTCACCGGGCTCACCAGGCTGGCCAGGCTGGCCGGGCTGGCCGGGCTCACCAGGCTGGCCGGGCTCACCAGGCTGGCCGGGCTCACCAGGCTGGCCGGGCTCACCAGGCTGGCCGGGCTCGCCGGGCTCGCCGGGCTCGCCGGGCTCACCAGGCTGGCCGGGCTCACCAGGCTGACCGGGCTGACCGGGCTCACCCGGCTGACCGGGCTGACCGGGCTCACCCGGCTGACCCGGGGCCGCCTCCGCGCATCCCGGCGAGGCGACGCCGAGCAGCGACAGGGCGACGCACACGTCGGCGTCGATGAGCGGCGGGTTCGACGTGCCGTCGGATCCCGAGTCACCGCCCGTCGCGCACCCGGCGGGCGCAGCGCCGAGCAGACCGAGGCGGAGGCACACGTCCGCGTCGATGAGCGACGGCTGCTCCGGGCGATCCGAGCCCTCACCGGCACCCGGCGCCACCGCCGGAGCGCACGAACCCGACGTCGAGCCGAGCAGACCCAGGTCGAGGCAGACATCCGCATCGATGAGCGACGGCGAGCCGGGCTGCTCACCCTCACCCGCACCGGCACCCGGCGCCGCTGCCGGCGCGCACGAACCCGACGTCGAGCCGAGCAGACCCAGGTCGAGGCACACGTCCGCGTCGATGAGCGACGGCTGCTCGGGGCGGTCCGAGCCCTCACCGGCGCCCGGCGTCACCGCCGGAGCACACGAGCCCGAGCCCGAGCCGAGCAGCGCCACGTCGGCGCAGACATCCGCGTCGATGAGCGACGGCGAGCCAGGCTGCTCACCCTCGCCAGCGCCAGCACCCGGCGCCTCCGTCGGAGCGCACGAGCCCGAACCCGCGCCGAGCACCGCGACATCGGCGCAGAGATCGGCGTCGATGAGCGTCGGCTCCGTCGGCTGCGCGACGCCGGGACCGGCGCCGGGCGCGGCGGGGAGGCCGCACGAGGGCCAGCTCGAGCCGAGCACCGCGACGTCGATGCACGCATCCGCGTCGATCAGCGTCGGCTGGTGCGGCCGGTCGGCCTCCTCGCCGACGCTCGGCGCGGGGGCGGGAGCCGGCGCGTCGCACGTCGGCGGCGTGCCGCCGAGCGAGGCGACGACGCACGCGTCGGCGTCGACGCCGACGAGCTCACCGACATCGGCGACGACATCCGCGTCGACGACGACATCGGTGCCCTCGGGCACCGCATCGCCGAGCACGTCGCCCACGATGCCGCCGAGGTCGACGGCCGCGTCCACATCGGCATCCGTCACCACGCCGGCGCCGTCCTGCGCGCCGTCGCCGACGAGGTCGACGACAGCGTCGACGTCCGCCACGACCTCGGCAGCCGAGCCACCCAGGTCGACGACCACATCCGCGTCGACGACCGCCTCGGCACCGCCGAGCAGCCCGTCGGCGACGCCGCCGACATCGACGACCGCATCGACGGTCGTGTCGAGGAGTCCGCCGACGACCGCGGTCACGTCGGCGTCCGCCGACACGAGCCCCTCGTCGCCCAGCAGGTCGACGTCCGCGATGGCGTCGACCTCGATCCCGGCGAGGTCGATCGGCACGGCTGCCGTCGCCACCGCCAGGTCCTGCGAGCCGACGCTGATCGTCGCGTCGGCATCCACCGCACTGGCGATGCCAGTGCCTGCGGCCCAGAGGCCGCCCGCGAGCGCTGTGGTCGCCAGCGCTCGCCATGCGAGCTTGCGCATAGTTCTCTTGCCCTTCTGATTGAAGTGATCCGCCGGCCCGCTCCGGGACGGCTGCGTGCCGCGCGCAGGGCGCGGCCTCGGATCGCTCAATCAGGGCTTGCGGTGTGCTCCTCCACCGGGGCGTCGGGCAGGCGGTCATCCGCTGCCGCGCGGAGCTCGCCCTCGGCGAGCTGCGGCAGCCGGTGGCTGTCGGTGACGGCGAGCGGCTGGGCCGCGCCGCCGGCGGCGGCGCCGCTCGCTCCCCCGGCCAGGACGGCCGAGGGCTCGGCGCCGATCGGCGCGTGGGGCGCGGCCGGCTCGGCGGCGAGCGGCGCGGCGGGCACGGCCTCGACGGGCGCGACGGCCGGCGTCGGCACGGAGTCGAGCGCGTCGGCGACGAGGCGCTCGAGGGTCAGGGGCGCGCGCTCGCCGGGCGGCGCGGGGGCGGATGCGTCGGCACCGGCGGCCGCGTCGCCGAGCGCGGGTGCCTCGGCGACGATCTCGCCGGGCTGCTCGCCGACCGCGGGTCCGGCGCCCGGCGCGGGGGTGGGGCCGGCGCCGGGCGCCGGGGTCAGGCCGGGAGCGGGGCTCGGACCGGGGACGGGGGCGGTGCCCGGCTCGGGCTCAGCACCCGGTCCGGGCGCCGGAGCGGGCGCGATGACGTCGACGACCGTCTCGTCGATCGCGTCGACGACGGGGTCGACGATGCCCGCGACGGGGCGCTCGCCGAGCAGCTCGTCGACGACGGGCAGCTCGGCGACGGTCTCGTCGACGGCGCCGATGACCGGCGCGAGCACGTCGCCGCGGACCGTGTCGATGAGGACGGTGTCGACGAGTCGCTCGACGGGCTGCGTGACGGGCGCGAGGGGCTCGAGCACGGGCTGGAGGGCGCCGGTGACGGGTGCGACGACGGGGCTCGCGGCCCCGACGACCTCGCCCGGGAGCTCGACGACGGCGCCCACGACCGGGGCGACGGGCGCGACGACGGGTTCGACGAGCGCCTCGACCGGATCGGTCACGGGCGCGAGCCCGCCGACGAGCGCGTCGACCGGCTCGGTGACGAGCCCGACGGCGCCGCCCACGAGGTCGCCGACGTCGCCGAGGAGTCCGGTGGTGGCACCGCGATCGTCGTCGTCGGCGTGGGCGGCCGAGCCGCCCAGCAGCACGGAGAGGCCGACGGCGCCGAGCGATGCGGCGCCGGCGGCGAGGGCCAGGCGCAGCACGCGGAGCCGTGCCCCTGCTCTGCTCGCCGCCATGGCTGCTCCTCGAAGTCGTGACCTTCGGGTCTCCTGCTCGCCACCGTACGGAATGCCTGCGCGAACGGCAAGGATTTCTCAGTGCTTTCCCAGGCGGGAGGCATCACGCCGCGGGCAGGCGCAGCGACTGCTCCTCCTCGAGCTCGACGGCGGGCCGGCCGGCGATGGGGATGCGCGCCCGTCGGGGCGCGCCGCCCGCGGCCGCCTCGACGAGCAGGCTGCCCGCGGCGATCCGCCCGTCGCCGTCGGCGAGCCCCTGCCACTCGGCGCGCACGCTCCGCACGACGGTCGCGGCGTTCGGCCACGCGCCGACGACGAGCAGGGTCGAGGAGGCCTGCCGCAGCCGCGCCGCGAGCCGCGCGGCCTCGGTGGGCGTCACGCGAGCCGGTGAGGCGGCGAGCACGACCGGCATCGCCTCGGCGAGGCTCGCGACCGCGTCGAGCCACGCGCGACCCGGCTGCGGCACGAGCGCGATGCGGTCGATCGGCACGCCGAGGTCGCGGGCCGCCTCGATGCCGAGGTCGGGCATGCCGACGATCGCGCCCCACGCGCCGGCCGGCAGCGCCGCGCCGAGGCACGCGAGTGCGAGGCTGCGCGACTGGATGCTGTGGGCGGCACCGGGGCGGAGGCTGCGGACGACCTCGTCGAGCCCCGCGGGCGCCGCGTCGTCGACCGTCGGCGCCGCCGCGGGCACGGCCTGCTGCATGCCGCGCAGCCGCTCGCGCAGCGCCTCGATCGTCGCGGTGCGCTCCTCGCCCGAGCGGCGCTCGAGCCTCGTGGACGCCATCCTCATCCCCCCATTCTCGAACGTGTGTTCGAACCGGTCAACCGCCTCCGGCGTGTCGGCGACCGCGCTCCATGCGAAGATCGGTCCGAGTCCGCTGAGCCCTGCGACCGCGACGAGGAGGCCGGATGGCGACCGACGCTCCCCACCCCGACGACGCATCCGAGACCCTCGCACCGACCGCCGACACCGACCGCTCGACCGGCGCCCACGTGCTGTGCGTCACGACGAACCCCGCGATCGACATCACCTACACGATCGACGACCTGCGGCCCGGCTCGAGCCACCGCGTGCCGACGGGCCTCGCCCGCGCGGGCGGCAAGGGCGTGAACGTCGCGCGCGTGCTGCACCAGCAGCGGGGCCGCGCGATCGTCGTCGCGCCCGTCGGCGGCCCGGTGCAGTCGCTGTTCGTGCACGACCTCGATCGCTCCGGGATCCCGCACCGGCTCGTCGAGGTCGCCGCGCCCACGCGGCGCACGACCGCGATCGTCACGCCCGCCGGCACCACCAACCTCAACGAGACCGGCGAGCCGATCGAGCACGGCGACTGGGCGCGAGTGCTCGAGATCGTGCGCGCCGAGGCGCCCGCCGCGCGCGTCGTCGTCTCGTCGGGATCGCTCCCGCCGCTCACCCCCGACCGCTTCTGCGCGACCGTCGTCGACATCGCCCTCGCCGCCGGCCGCCCCGTGATCGTCGACGTCGGCGGCGAGCAGCTGCGGCACGCGATGGCCTCGGGCGCGACGGCCGTCAAGCCCAACCGGCACGAGCTCTTCGACGCGATGGGCGGCACCGACCCGCTCGACGCCGCCCGCCGGCTCGCGGCGCTCGGCACCGGCACGGTCTTCGCGTCGCTCGACATCGAGGGGATGCTCGCGGTGCTGCCCGACGGACGCGCGTGGCACGCCGCGCTCGACCACGTGCTCGACGGCAACCCGACCGGCGCGGGCGACGCCGCCGTCGCGGCGCTCGCGCAAGCGCTCGGCGAGGGCGCGACGCTCGAGGAGCAGCTCGCGCGCGCGACCGCGTGGTCGGCGGCCGCGGTGCTCGACGCGCAGGCAGGCTCGATCGCCGACCCCGCCGAGCTCGCCGAGCGCATCCGCATCACGCCGATCGGCTGAGCGTCCAGCCGACTCCGAGCGTTCATCCAACGCCCATTCGGCCCCCGGCATCGCGCTGGTACGGTGTGCGCATGACGACACTGCGCCTCGAAGAGCTCAACGCCGCCAACATCGTCGCGGCGAACGGCATGACGCTCAAGCGCGGCCAGGAGGCCTTCCTCGCCGCCAACGCGCGCCTCGAGGAGTTCGTCAACACCCAGAGCGCGTGGCAGCGCGTCGTCTTCGACGGCGACGAGCCCGTCGCGTTCGTGATGGCGAACTTCGACCCCGAGGTCGACCGCGAGGAGTACCGCTCGAGCATCCTGCGCATGTACGTCGCGGGCGAGGCGCAGCGCCGCGGCGTCGGCAGCTTCACCGTCGAGCAGGTCGCCGAGGAGGCCAAGCGCCTCGGCTTCGAGCACCTCTTCGCGGTGTGGGAGGAGGGCGACCTCGGCCCCGGCAAGTTCTTCCAGGCCGTCGGCTTCGAGGTCATCGGCGAGAACGAGTACGGCGAGGCCATCGGCCGCAAGACGCTGTAGCCGACTCGAGCGAGTGCCGCTCGTGCGACGCCTGGCCGCCCTGGTCGCCACCGCGGCCGTGCTCGCGGTCGCGGGCTGCGCATCCGCCCCGCCCGAGCGCCGCGACGCGGGCGTCGCGATGTTCCAGTGGACGTGGGACGCGATCGCCGCGGAGTGCCCCGCGCTCGGCGACGCGGGCGTCGCGTGGGTGCTGACCTCGCCGCCCCAGGAGCACGTCGATGGCGCGACGGCCGGACTGCCCGGTGCCGATGGCACCGAATGGTGGTGGAGCTACCAGCCCGTCTCGTACGCGGTCGAGTCGCGGCTCGGCACGCGCGAGGAGTTCGCGGCGATGACCGCCGCGTGCGACGAGGCGGGCGTCGACGTCTACGCGGATGCGGTGATCAACCACATGGCGGGCGTCGAGTCGGGCACGGGCTGGGCCGGCACCGCGTTCGAGCACTACGAGTACCCGGGCCTCTACGACCGCGCCGACTTCCACGACTGCAACCGCACGCCTGACGACGACATCGACGCCTACCGCGAGCCCTTCGTCATCCAGCACTGCGAGCTCGAGAACCTCGCCGACCTCGCGACCGAGTCGGAGTCCGTGCGCGCGACGATCGTCGCCTACCTCGAGGACCTGCTCTCGCTCGGGGTGACGGGCTTCCGCATCGACGCCGCCAAGCACATCGACCCCGACGACGTCGCGGCGATCGTCGCGGCGCTGCCCGAGGGCACCCCCGTCATCAGCGAGGTGATCCGCGGTGCGGGCGAGCCCGTGACGCCCGAGCAGTACACCGGCTTCTCGACCGTGTGGGAGTTCGGCTGGGCCGAGCGCGTCGGCGCCTTCGTGCGCGGCGGCCAGGCGCGGGCGCTCGCCGACCTCTCCCCCGCCGGCTACGGCCTGCTCGAGGAGGGCCAGCGCACGTTCGTCGCGAACCACGACACCGAGCGCAACGGGCAGACCCTCTCCTACCGCGACGGCGGGGCGTTCGCCGCGGCGACCGCGGTCATGCTCGCGAGCGACTACGGCCCGCCGACGCTCTACTCGGGCTACGCCTTCGCCGATCGCGACGCGGGGCCTGTGCTCGAGGCGGACGGGTCGGTGGCGGATGCGTCGTGCACGGCGGATGCGCGACCGGACCCCGAGGGCGGGTGGCAGGACGGCGAGTGGGTGTGCCAGCACCGTTGGCCCGGCATGCTCGACCTCGTCTCGTGGCGCACGCGCGTCGTCGACGCGCCCGTCACCGAGCAGTCGTCGATCGACTCGGTGTTCGTCTCGCTTCGCGGCGAGACGGGGGCGTTCGCAGTGCAGCTCGACGACGAGCCGACCTCGGTCGAGGTGCCGGTCGGCCTGCCCGACGGCGACTACTGCGACGTCGTCGTGCCCGACTGCGCATCCGTCGTCGAGGTCGCCGGCGGCGTCGCCGCGCTCGAGCTCGGCCCGTGGCAAGCGGTCGCGCTCGACCGCTTCACCCGGCCCTAGCCGACCCGCTCGTCGACCCCACTCGCTCGTCGAGTAGCGGCCGC
>NZ_KE384304.1:125821-147000 GCF_000425105.1 Agrococcus lahaulensis DSM 17612 | reverse complement strand
CCCGCTCGTCGAGTAGCGGCCGCAGGCCGCGTATCGAGACGTCTCGATACGGCGCCTACGGCGCCTGCTCGACGAACGAGGGTCAGCGCTAGACGAGCGACTCCCGCCACGCCCGGTGCAGCGACGCGAACTTCCCGCCCTGCTCGATGAGCTCGGCGGGCGAGCCGTCCTCGATGATCCGGCCGTGCTCCATCACGAGCACCCGGTCGGCGATCGCGACGGTCGAGAGCCGGTGGGCGATGATGATCGCCGTCCGGTCGGCGAGCAGGGTCGTGAGGCCCTCCTGCACGAGCCGCTCCGACGGGATGTCGAGCGACGCGGTCGCCTCGTCGAGGATGAGCACGCGCGGATCGGCGAGGAACGCGCGCGCGAACGACAGCAGCTGCCGCTGCCCCGCGCTCACGCGGCCGCCGCGCTTGTTGACGTCGGTCGCGTAGCCGTCGGGCAGCGCCTCGATGAATCCGTGCGCACCGACCGCGCGCGCGGCCGCCTCGATCTCCTCGTCGCTCGCGCCCGGCTTGCCGAGCGCGATGTTGTCGGCGACGGTGCCCGAGAAGAGGTAGGCCTCCTGCGTCACCATCACGACCGCGCGCCGCAGGTCGTCGTTCGCGAGCTCGCGGAGGTCGACGCCGTCGAGCTTCACCGCGCCGTCGGTCGGGTCGTAGAAGCGCGAGACGAGCTTCGCGAGCGTCGACTTGCCCGCCCCGGTCGTGCCGACGAGCGCGATCGTCTGGCCGGAGGGGATGTGCAGGTCGAAGTCGGGCAGCACGACCTTGCCGTTGCCGTACGCGAAGCGCACGCCGTCGAAGTCGATCTGCCCGCGCGAGGCCGGGAGCGCCTTCGGCTGCACCGGCTCCTTCACCGTCGGCTCCTCCTCAAGCACGCCCGAGATCTTCTCGAGCGCCGCCGAGGCCGACTGGTAGCCGTTGAAGAACATGCCGATGCCCTGGATGGGCTGGAAGAAGTTGCGCGCGTAGAGGGCGACGCCGAGCAGCGCGCCGATCTGCATCGTGCCCTCCACGACGCGGAGACCGCCGACGATCACGAGCGCCGCGATCGTGATCGCGCCGATCATCATGATCCCCGGCTCGTAGATGCCGAAGATGTTGATCGTGCGGTAGTTCGCGTCGCGGTAGTCGTCGACGCGCTCGTCGAACTCGCGCTGGTTCGCGACCTCCTTGCGGAACGCCTTCACGGCGCGGATGCCGGTCATCGTCTCGACGAAGTGCACGATCATGCGCGCACTGGTCGTGCGGGTCTCGCGGAAGAGCACCGTCGAGCGCAGCTGGAACCAGCGGGTGAGGATGATCGCGGGGATGAGGGCGATGCCGATGATCGCACCCGAGAGCGGGTCGAGCAGCGTCATCGCGCCCGCGGTGAATCCCATGATCAGGACGCCGCGCACGAGCTCGTTGAGGCCCTGGTCGAGCAGATCGCGGATCGACTCGAGGTCACTCGTCTGGCGAGCGATGATGCGGCCCGAGGTGTAGGACTCGTGGAACTCGAGGCTCAGCCGCTGCGCGTGCGCGAACAGCCGCCGCCGCAGCTCGTACAGCACCGTCTGGCTGATCCGCGCGATGCCGACGGTGTAGAGGTACATGAGCACGCCGGCGGTGATCGCCGCCGCGATGTACGTGAGCGTCGCGACCCACAGCGGCATCCAGTCAGAGCGCTCCATGATCGCCGGCAGGCCCACGTCGATGCCGTAGGCGATCAGCAGCGGGCCCGCGATGTTCGCGGCGGCCGCGACGACGACGAACAGGAGCGTCACCACGACGCGGCCGACATGCGGCTTCAGCAGCGAGCCGAGCAGCCGCCGCGAGCGCGCGCGGATGGCCTTCGACTCGGCCTTCGTGTAGTCGGTGCGGTCCTCGCCCTGCACGCCCTGCACGGTCATCGGGACACCTCCTCGGACTCGGCGCCGAGCTCGTCGAGGTCGATGACCTCCATCGAGCCGGTGACGGCGGCGATCGACTGGCGGTCGCGCTCGGCCTCCTCGAGGCTCGAGATCACGTAGCGGTAGTGCTCGCTGCGTGCGAGCAGCTCGGAGTGGGTGCCGACGTCGACGATCCGGCCGTCGCGCATGAGCGCGACGCGGTCGGCGAGCTGCACCGTGCTCGGGCGGTGGGCGACGATGAGGGCGGTCGTGCGCTCGAGCACGTGCCGCAGCGCATCCTCGACCTGCGCCTCGGTCTCGACGTCGAGCGCCGAGAGCGGATCGTCGAGCACGAGCACCGCGGGATCGGCCGCGACGGCGCGAGCGAGCGCGAGGCGCTGCCGCTGGCCGCCGGAGAGGGAGAGGCCCTCCTCGCCGATCTCGGTGTCGAGCCCGTCCGGCAGGTTGCGCGCGAAGTCGGCCTGGGCGATCGCGAGCGCGCGGTCGAGGGCCTCCTCCGACGCATCCGGCGCGCCCATGAGCACGTTGTCGCGCACCGACGCCGAGAAGAGCGTCGCGTCCTCGAACGCCATCGCGATGTGGGTGCGCAGCTCCTCGAGCGTGAGGTCGCGCACGTCGACACCGTCGAGCAGCACGCGGCCGCCGGTGACGTCGTAGAGGCGGGTCGGCAGAGCCGTGAGGGTCGTCTTGCCGGAGCCCGTGACGCCGATCAGCGCCATCGTCTCGCCCGGCTCGATCACGAGGTTCGCGCCGTCGACGAGGTCGCGCTCGTGCGGCTGCGCATCCTGGTAGCGGAAGTGCACGTCCTCGAACACGAGCCGGCCCTTCGGCTCGCGGATCGTCTTCGGCTCCGCCGGGTCGACGATCGTGTTCTCGCTGTCGAGGATCTCGTGGAAGCGGCGGGATGCGTTCGAGGCGTCGATGAGGAACGCGAACAGGAAGCCGATCGACTCGATGGGCCAGTTGAGCACCATCGCGACGGCGAAGAACGCGAAGAGCGTGCCGACCGTGATCTGGCCGCTCGCCGCGAGCCAGACGCCGAGGAAGAGGCAGACCGCGTACGAGACGTACGGCACGATCGTGAGCCACATCCACAGGTTGCCGTCCATGCGGGCCTTGTCGATCTCGGTCTCGCGCAGCCGCTTCGCCTGGTCGGTGAAGCCCTCGAGCGCGTGGCGGCCGCGGCCGAACGCCTTGAGCACGCGGATGCCGTGGATCGACTGCTCGACGGTCGTGGCGAGGTCGCCCGCCTGGTCCTGCGCGGAGCGCGAGATCGAGAAGTAGCGGCGCTCGAAGCGCAGCGCGACGAGCACGATGGGCGCCGAGAGCACCACGAAGACGCCCGCGAGCAGCGGGCTCCAGTAGAAGAGCACGCCGATGCCCACCACGAGCGTGATCGAGTTGACCACGAGCAGCGGCGCACCGAACGCGGTGAAGCGGCGGATCATGCCGAGGTCCTGCACCGCGCGGCTGAGCAGCTGGCCCGACTGCCAGCGGTCGTGGAAGGCGACCGGCAGCGCCTGCAGCTTCGCGTAGAGCGTGCGGCGCATCGAGGCCTCGACCTTGGTCGAGGGCAGCGTGACGAGCAGCCGGCGCATGTAGACGAAGAACGCCTCGCCGAGGCCGAGCGCGAGGATGGCGAGCCCCACCGGCCAGACCGCGGCCGCGTCGGCGGCGGCGAGCGGGCCGTCGACGAGCGCGCGCATCGCGATCGGGGTCGCGAGGCTCAGGAGCGCCGACAGCAGCGCCGCACCCGTGCCCCACAGGAGGCGCGGCAGGACGGGCTTGAGGAACGGCAACAGGCGCGAGAGCGCGCGGAGGTGGCCGATGGGCCTGGTCTCGGTCTGATCCGGAGACGTCGAGGACATGAGGGGATCCTTCGCGGTCGCAGGCGTGGTGGGCCGGCGATGGTGGGGCGCGACGGGTGGGTCGCTGGGGTTGAGCGGCGTCGGCGTGCGACGCGAGGGCGAGCGGAGCTCGCGGCGGGGCGTGCCCTGCGCCCTAGGCTGCGAGGCCCGTGAGGCGGACGCGGAGGGCCGGGGCGGCAGCGATCGCGGTGGTCGTCGTCGTGCTCATGGCAGCCTCCTGGCGTCGGTCGCACCTGGGTGGCGCGGACAGCCTTCGATCCTAAGCAGATGCATAGCGGCGTGTCTACCGCCGATCGGCGTTTCCCAACGACTCGCGCTCGCGCCCGTCGCGGCCGAGCGCCTCGAGCAGTCGCTCCGCCTCGTCGGGCCTGCGAAGCAGCAGCACCGGGGGCGCTGCAGCGTCGGCGTGCAGCGCTCGCGCCTGCTGGCGCTTGCGCCGCCACGAGCGGAAGTGCCAGACGATCACCGAGTCGCGCGCGACGGCGAGCCGCAGCGTCTCGACGTTCCCGTTGCACACGCGCTCGCGCGTGCGGATGCGCCGGGCGGTGCGGCGGACGAGTCGCGCGAGCGAGACGCGCCGCTCGTAGTCGAGCGCGACGATCGCGTCGGCCCGGTCGAGCGCCTCCGCGGCGATCGACGACCGGAGCGCGTCGATGACCCACGCGTCGCGCTCGAGGATCGGGAGCACCCGCGCGCGCTGCTCGTCCCGCGGCACCTCGACCCAGCCGGGATCCCAGCACAGGTCGTCGAGGTGGACCGCGGGCAGCCCGAGCCGGGTCGCGAGCGCCGCCGTCATGGTGGACTTGCCCGACCCGGTCGCGCCGAAGCACACGACGCGGCGGGCGCGCCGGAGGTCGTCGATCGTGCCCGCGCTCATGCGGGCGAGGCTAGCGCGCGCCGCCCTGCGTCAGTGCGCGAAGTGCCGCTCGCCGGTGAAGTACATCGTGATGCCCGCGGCGGTCGCCGCCGCGATGACCTCCTCGTCGCGCACCGAGCCGCCCGGCTGCACGACCGCGCGCACGCCCGCGTCGAGCAGCACCTGGAGGCCGTCCGCGAACGGGAAGAACGCATCCGATGCCGCGACCGAGCCGGCGGCCCGCTCCCCTGCCCGCGAGACCGCGAGCGCGCACGAGTCGACGCGGTTGACCTGCCCCATGCCGACGCCGACGGAGGCGAGCCCCGCGGCGAGCAGGATCGCGTTCGACTTCACCGAGCGCACCGCGCGCCACGCGAACTCGAGATCGGCGAGCACGTCGTCGGGCACGTGCGTGCCGGCGACGCGGCGCCACGTGTGCGAGGAGAAGCCCTCGAAGGTGTCGGGCTGCTGCACGAGCACGCCGCCCGAGACCTGCCGCAGCTCCGAGCCCTCGCGCGCGTAGCCCTCCGGCAGGCGCAGCAGCCGGATGCTCTTCTTGGCCGTGAGCAGCTCGAGCGCCTCGGGCTCGAAGTCGGGCGCGACGACGACCTCGGTGAAGATGTCCTTGACCGTCTCGGCCATCGCGCGCGTCACGGTGCGGTTCGTGGCGATGACGCCGCCGAAGGCCGACACCGGGTCGCACGCGTGCGCGCGCTCGTGCGCCGAGGCGATCGCATCGGCCGCGCCAGGCGCCGCGATCGCGATGCCGCACGGGTTCGCGTGCTTGATGATCGCGACCGCCGGCTCGACGAAGTCGTACGCCGCCCGGAGCGCCGCGTCGGCGTCGACGTAGTTGTTGAACGACATCGGCTTGCCGTGCAGCAGCTCGGCCTGCGTGATGCCGCGACCGCCGGGCAGCGCGAACAGGCCCGCCTGCTGGTGGCTGTTCTCGCCGTAGCGCAGCCCCTGCACGAGGCTCGCGGCGCCGACCGCGCGCAGCAGCCCGCTCGCGCTCGAGGTGTCGGGGGCGGATGCGTCGACGGACTCGGGCGCGCTCGTCGCGGTCGCCGGGGCGGCCTGCGCCTCGGCGGCTGCGGGCGCCTCGGCAGCGGGCACCGGCGCAGCAGCCGCCGCGGCCGCGCTCGGCTCGTCGACCGGCTCCCCCGCGAACCAGCGCGCGACGGCGCGGTCGTAGGCGGCGGTGTGGGCGAACGCGTCGCGCGCGAGCGCACGGCGCTGCATGAGGTTGAGGCCCGTGCCCGCGGCCTTCGCGATGAGCGGGTAGACGCGCGGATCGGTGACGATCGCGACGTTCGCGTGGTTCTTCGCCGACGCGCGCACCATCGCGGGCCCGCCGATGTCGATCTGCTCGACGATGTCGGCGTCGGCCGCGCCCGAGCGCACGGTCTCGACGAACGGGTAGAGGTTGACGACGACGAGCTCGAACGGCGCGATGCCGAGCTCGGCGAGCTGCGCCTCGTGGTGCTCGAGCCGGAGGTCGGCGAGCAGGCCCGCGTGGATCGCGGGGTGCAGCGTCTTGACGCGACCGTCGAGCGCCTCCGCGAAGCCGGTGACGGCCGCGACCTCCGTGACGGGCAGGCCCGCGTCAGCGAGCATCCGCGCGGTCGAGCCGGTCGAGACGAGCTCGACGCCCGCCTCGGCGAGGGCGGCGCCGAGCTCGACGATGCCCGTCTTGTCGCTCACCGAGAGCAGCGCGCGCCGGAAGGGCACCGCGTCGCGCTCGCGGTAGAGGCTGGGGTCGTGCTGGGGTCCGCTCACTTGGCTTCCTCCGGTGCGGTCTCTGGCCGGTCGAGCTTGTACTCGAGGCCGTGGTCGGCGAGGTCGATCGAGCCGTCGGCGATGCCCGCGAGCACGCCTGCGAGCAGGTCGCGCTCGACGGCCTTGATGCGCTCGTGGAGCGTCGCCTCGGTGTCGTCGGGCAGCACGGGCACGCGCTGCTGGGCGAGGATCGGACCCGTGTCGACGCCGCTGTCGACGATGATGACGCTCGCGCCGGTCTCGGTGACGCCCGCCGCGAGCGCGTCGCGCACGCCGTGCGCGCCGGGGAACTCGGGCAGGAACGCCGGGTGCGTGTTGAGCAGCGCCGGCTCGAAGCGCGACACGGTCTCGGCCGAGAGCAGCCGCATGAAGCCCGAGAGCACGACGACGTCGGGCTCGAACGCCTCGACGCGGTCGCCGATCCGCTCGCTCCACGCCTCGCGCGGCGGCGCGAACGGCTCGACGAAGGTCGGGATGCCGGCGGCGCGCGCGATCTCGATGCCGCCGCACTCGCGGTCGGCGCCGACGGCGATCACCTCGACGGCGACGCGGCCGGAGCGGGCGCGATCGAGCAGGTCGGCGAAGTTGCTGCCGCTGCCCGAGACGAGGACGACGACGCGGAGCACGTCCTCCAGCCTACCGAGGGCGCTCGCCGTCGGCAGACGGGGTCGGATGCGGTGCGTCGCCCTCGCGCGCCGGCTCGGCGCCGCCGTCGGTCGCCCCGGCGCCGCCGGCGGGCTCCTCGACGGCATCGGCCGCGTGCGTCGCGGCCTGATCCTCGGTCGGGACGGGGACGACGGGCGAGGCGTCCTGCGGATCGGCGAGCGGCGCGACCGGCCGCGTCTCCTGCTCGTCGGCGTCCGCTTCGCCCGTGGACGCATCCGCCCCGCCCTTGCCGACGCGCAGGCCGAGCACGTCGCGGATCGTCGAGCCCTCGCCCTCGCGGGCGAGCGAGCCGACGCCGCGGCCGCCCACGACGAGGCCGAGCAGCAGGCCGACGCCGACCTCGAGCGCACCCCACGCGGCGACGAGCACCGCGTCGGGTCCCGTCTCGGCGAGCCGGCCGGGCCCGATCGAGCCGCTCGCGAGCATCGCGGCGAGGCCGAGCATCGCCCCGGCGAGCACGCCGCCGCCGACGCCGGCGATCGCGAGCTCCCACCAGTGCACGGGGCGCTCGGCGGTGCCGGCGAGGATCGACTGCCGCGCGAGGGCGCCGACCACGACCGCCGCGACGACCGGGAGCGCGACGACCGCGAGCATCCACGGCGCCGCCTCGGGGTCGATCGCCGTCAGCAGCGGCATCGCGGGGATCGGCCCGAGGTCGGTGCCGAGCGGCGAGACGTGCGAGCCGGTGCCGATCATGAAGCCGGGCCCGATCGCCCACGCCGCGGCCCACACGATCGCGACGGGCGCGAGCACGAGCTGCAGGAGGAAGAGCACGAAGGCGCCGAGGTGCGTCACCTGCAGCGACTCCATCACGAGCAGCCCCTCGGCGAAGCGCGCGAAGAGGCCGATGCCGAGCACGAGCCCGCCGATGCCGAGCACCGCGACCGCGCCGCCGGCACCGGTGCGGAGCGCGGCGCGGATCGGGCGCAGCCAGCGGTCCTCGATCGTGAGCGCGCGAGCCGCCGCGTGCAGCCAGTCGTGGCCGTGCACGCGCACGATCGCGGCGACCATGCCGACGAGGGCGACGAGCGCGGGCAGCGCGAAGGCCTGGGCGAGGTCGGGGGATGCGACGGGGTGCTGCGCGCTCACCGCCGCGAGCAGGCCGACGGCGCCGGTCGCGAGCGCGCCGCTGACCGTCGCGATGACCGCGTCGACGATCGGCAGCTCGGCGAGCCGGCGGCCGCTGCGCCAGTGCAGCCAGAGCGTGAGGAGGCCGATGCCCCAGGCGCCGAGCGTGATCGCGAACGGACGGCTCGCCGCCTCGATGCCGACCGCGAGGACCGCGTCGCGGCCGAGCTCGAGCGACAGGTCGACGCCGTGGCCGACGAGCCACGCGTCGGCGGCGATGCGCCACTGCACGAGCGGGTCGCCGGCGAAGCCCTGGTCGACGCCCCAGACGGCGAGCAGCACGAGCGCGCACAGCACGAGGCCCACCGCTGCGATGGCGGCGGACTCGACTGCCTGGCCGATCCCGGCCCACACGCGACGCACGGCTGGCACCCTACCGACGCATCCGCCCCGTCCCCTTCCGCCGCGCGGCGGACGGGCACGGTCGCGATAGGTTGGATGCGCACGGCGCGGCCCGCGCACGCTCTCGAGGCCGCCGTCAATCCGAGACCGCGAGGGGTTCGAGCCGCATGGCCAAGATCATCTACACGTACACCGACGAGGCGCCGATGCTCGCGACGCACTCGTTCCTGCCGATCGTCGAGGCCTTCGCCGCGGCCGCCGACGTCGAGGTCGAGCGCCGCGACATCTCGCTCGCCGGCCGCATCGTCGCCGCCTTCGCCGACCGCCTGCCCGCCGAGCAGCAGGAGGCCGACGCGCTCGCCGAGCTCGGCGAGCTCGCGAAGACCCCCGAGGCCAACATCATCAAGCTGCCGAACATCTCGGCGTCGGTGCCGCAGCTCAAGGCCGCGATCGCCGAGCTGCAGTCGAAGGGCATCGCGCTGCCCGACTACCCCGACGAGGTCGTCACCGACGACGACCGCGACGCGCGCGCCCGCTACGACTCGGTCAAGGGCTCGGCCGTCAACCCGGTGCTCCGCGAGGGCAACTCCGACCGGCGCGCGCCGCGCTCGGTGAAGGAGTACGCGCGCAAGCACCCGCACTCGATGGGCGCGTGGTCGGCCGACTCGAAGACGGCCGTCGCGACGATGGATGCGGGCGACTTCCGCTCGAACGAGCAGTCGGTCACGATGCCCGCGGCCGACACCCTGCAGATCCGCCTGGTCGGGAACGACGGTGAGACGACCGTGCTGAAGGACGGGCTCGCGGTGCTCGAGGGCGAGATCGTCGACGCGACGTTCATGTCGGCGAAGGCGCTCGACGCGTTCCTCGCCGCGCAGGTGCGCCGCGCTCGTGAGGAGCACATCCTCTTCTCCGCCCACCTCAAGGCGACGATGATGAAGGTCTCCGACCCGATCATCTTCGGCCACGTCGTGCGCGCGTTCCTCCCCGCCGTGTTCGAGCAGTACGGCGAGCAGCTCGCCGAGGCTGGCCTCTCGCCCGAGAACGGCCTCGCCTCGATCCTCTCCGGCCTCTCGGAGCTCGGCGAGGAGACGGCCGCCGCGGTGCGCGCGGCGATCGAGCAGGGCATCGCCGATGGCCCGCGCCTCGCGATGGTGAACTCCGACCGCGGGATCACGAACCTGCACGTGCCCTCCGACGTCATCGTCGACGCATCCATGCCCGCGATGATCCGCCAGTCGGGCCACATGTGGGGCCCGGACGGCGAGGAGGCCGACACGCTCGCGGTCATCCCCGACTCGTCGTACGCCGGCATCTACCAGGTCGTGATCGAGGACTGCCAGCGCAACGGCGCCTTCGACCCGACGACGATGGGCTCGGTGCCGAACGTCGGGCTCATGGCGCAGAAGGCCGAGGAGTACGGCTCGCACGACAAGACGTTCCGCATCGAGCGCGACGGCCGCGTCGAGGTCGTGAACGCGGCCGGCGAGGTGCTGCTCTCGCACGACGTCGAGGCCGGCGACATCTGGCGCGCGTGCCAGACGAAGGACGTGCCGGTGCGCGACTGGGTGAAGCTCGCGGTGACGCGCGCCCGCGCCTCGTCGACGCCCGCGATCTTCTGGCTCGACGCCGAGCGCGCGCACGACGCCGAGCTCATCAAGAAGGTCGAGGCCGAGCTGCCCAAGCACGACACCGAGGGGCTCGACATCCAGATCCTGAGCCCCGTCGAGGCGACGCGCGTCTCGATCGAGCGCATCCGCCGCGGCGAGGACACCATCTCGGTCACCGGCAACGTGCTGCGCGACTACAACACCGACCTCTTCCCCATCCTCGAGCTCGGCACGAGCGCGAAGATGCTCTCGGTCGTGCCGCTGCTCAACGGCGGCGGGCTGTTCGAGACGGGCGCGGGCGGCTCGGCGCCGAAGCACGTGCAGCAGCTCGTCGAGGAGAACCACCTGCGCTGGGACTCGCTCGGCGAGTTCATGGCGCTCGCGGAGTCGTTCCGCCACCTGTCGGAGTCGACCGGCAACGCTCGCGCGGGCGTGCTCGCCGAGACCCTCGACGCGGCGACCGGCACGTTCCTCAACGAGAACAAGTCGCCCTCGCGCAAGGTGGGCGAGATCGACAACCGCGGCAGCCACTTCTGGCTCGCGCGCTACTGGGCCGAGGAGCTCGCGGCCCAGACCGCGGACGCGCAGCTCGCGGAGGCGTTCGCGCCCGTCGCGCAGCAGCTCGTCGAGCAGACCGACGCGATCGAGCGCGAGCTGCTCGAGGTGCAGGGCTCGCCCGTCGACCTCGGCGGCTACTACCGGGTCGACACCGACCTCGCCGACGCCGCGATGCGGCCGAGCGCCACGCTCAACGGCATCCTCGCGCACCTGCGCTGACGCGAGACCGAGGGGGGCGGATGCGCCCGAGCGGGTCGGGCGCGCCGACCCCGCTCGGGCGCATCCGCCCCTCTCGCTCGTGCCCGGTCGGGCGCCCTCACGTCAGGTCGTCGTGCACCCCGGTGACCCACTCGATGTGGCGCCGCGCGCTGCGCGCGATCGCCTCCGGCCCGTCCTCGACGACCTGGCCGGGGATGTTGCCGTAGACGCGGCGGAAGCGCAGCGTCGCCGCCTGCTCCGCGAGCCGGCCCACGACGCCGGCTGAGAGCGGGATGTTGTTGGGGTAGGAGCGCATGAACGCGACGCTCCGCCGGTCGGGCTTCGGCTGCATCGTGTCGCCCGCGAGCAGCGAGCCCTCACCGCCGCTCCCCCGCTCCCAGACGATCACCGCGGCGCCGGGGAAGTGGCCGCCGAAGCGGATGAGCCGCACGCCCGGCAGCAGCTCGAGCTCGCCGTCCCACAGGTCGATGCGCTCGTGCCGGCGGGCGATCCAGGATGCGTCGCGCTCGTTCACGAGCACGCGCGCGTCGAGCGCGTCCGCCCACGCGCACTGCACCCCGAACATGTGCGGGTGCGACGCGGCGACGTAGGCGAGGCCGCCGAGCTCGCGCACCTGCTCGACGGCGTCGTCGGTGATGGTGCCGAGCGGATCCCACAGCACGTTCCCCGAGTCGGTCTGGACGAGGATCGAGCGCTGGCCGATGCCGACGGCCGGGTCGGAGGTGAGCGCCCACGCCCCGGGCTCGAGCTCGACGACGTCGATGTGCATGCCGTCGGCGTGCTGCTCCTCGACGCTCGTCCAGATCTGCCCGTGCAGCGGCACCCACTGCCGCTCGTCGGCGCAGATGCGGCACGTCTCGGGCAGCGGCTCGGCGGTCTCGACGCCGCACGTCGCGCAGAGGATCGTCATGATGACACTCTGCACCGCCCGCGCGCCGGGCGCGAGGCGTCGTCAGTCGACGTCGGGCTTCGCCGCCTGGTCGTCGGCCGCCTCGTCCTCCTCCGGCTCGAACGTCGACTCCTCGTCGGTCGTCGTCGCGCCGAGCCCGTCGGGGTTCGCGGGGATCGTGCCGTCGTCGCCGAGCCCGCCGGGCTTCTTCGTGCCCTCGCCGTCGTGCTCGCTGCTCGCGTCGTGATGCATGGCTGCCTCCTCGGGTCGTGCAGCCACCCTAGACCGCGCGCCCGAGCGGCGGCCGGGAACGAGGAAGGACCCCGGCCGCAGCCGGGGTCCTTCGTCGAGCGGTCGCTCAGAGCGACTCGATGACCTCGCGCATGAGGCGAGCGGTCTCCGACGGCGTCTTGCCGACCTTGACGCCGGCCGCCTCGAGCGCGACCTGCTTGGCCTCGGCGGTGCCGGACGAGCCCGAGACGATCGCGCCGGCGTGGCCCATCGTCTTGCCCTCGGGGGCCGTGAAGCCGGCGACGTAGCCGACGACGGGCTTCGTCACGTTGGCCTTGATGAAGTCGGCCGCGCGCTCCTCGGCGTCGCCGCCGATCTCGCCGATCATGACGATCGCCTTCGTCTCGGGGTCGGCCTCGAAGGCCTCGAGCGCGTCGATGTGCGTCGTGCCGATGATCGGGTCGCCGCCGATGCCGATGGCGGTCGAGAAGCCGATGTCGCGCAGCTCGAACATCATCTGGTAGGTCAGGGTGCCCGACTTCGAGACGAGGCCGATCGGGCCCTTGCCCGTGATGTTCGCGGGCGTGATGCCGACGAGCGACTCGTCGGGCGTGATGATGCCCGGGCAGTTCGGGCCGATGATGCGCGTCGTGCCCTTCGCCTTCGCGTGAGCCCAGAACTCGGCCGAGTCCTGCACCGGGATGCCCTCGGTGATGACCACGAGCAGGCCGATGCCCGCGTCGACGGCCTCGATGACGGCGTCCTTCGCGAAGGCCGGCGGCACGAAGACGATCGACGTGTCGGCGCCCGTCTCGGCCATCGCCTCGGCGACGGAGCCGAAGACCGGCAGCTCGACGGTCGAGCCGTCCTTCGCGGTGTGCGAGACGGTCGTGCCGGCCTTGCGCGCGTTGACGCCGCCGACGACCTGGGTGCCGGCCGCGAGCATGCGGGCGGTGTGCTTCGAGCCCTCGCCGCCGGTGATGCCCTGGACGATGACCTTGCTGTCCTTGTTGAGGTAGATCGACATCTCTTCCGGTTCTCCTATGCCGCAGCCAGCTCGGCGGCCTTGTCGGCGGCCTCGTCCATCGTCGCGACCACCGTCACGAGCGGGTGGTTCGCGTCGGCGAGGATCCGCCGACCCTCCTCGACGTTGTTGCCGTCGAGCCGCACGACGAGCGGCTTCGAGGCCTCGTCGCCCAGGATCTCGAGCGCCTTGACGATGCCGTTCGCGACCTCGTCGCAGGCGGTGATCCCGCCGAAGACGTTGACGAACACGCTCTTGACGTCCTCGTCGTTCAGGATGACGTCGAGGCCGGCGGCCATGACCTGCGCGGATGCGCCGCCGCCGATGTCGAGGAAGTTGGCGGGCTTGACGCCGCCGTGGCGCTCGCCCGCGTAGGCGACGACGTCGAGCGTCGACATGACGAGCCCGGCGCCGTTCCCGATGATGCCGACCTGGCCGTCGAGCTTGACGTAGTTGAGGTCGGCCTCCTTGGCCTTCGCCTCGAGCGGGTTCGTCTCCGCCTTGTCCTCGAGCTCCGCGTGCGCCTCGTGACGGAACGCGGCGTTCTCGTCGAGCGTGATCTTGCCGTCGAGCGCGATGACGTCGCCGGCCTCGGTGAGCACGAGCGGGTTGACCTCGACGAGCGTCGCGTCCTCGCCGGTGAAGACGCCGTAGAGCTTCACGATGACGGGTGCGACCTTCGCGACGAGCTCCTCGGGGAAGCTCGCGGCGCGGACGATCTCCTCGGCCTTCGCCTGGTCGATGCCGGTCGCCGGGTCGATCTCGACCTTGGCGAGCGCCTCGGGGCGCTCCTCGGCAAGCTGCTCGATCTCCATGCCACCCTCGTACGAGCACATGGCGAGGTACGAGCGGTTCGCGCGGTCGAGCAGCACGGAGAAGTAGTACTCCTCCTTGATGGCCGCGCCCTCGGCGACCATCACGCGGTGCACGGTGTGGCCCTTGATGTCGAGGCCGAGGATCGCCTCTGCGGCGGCCTTCGCCTCCTCGGGGCTCTTCGCGAGCTTCACGCCGCCGGCCTTGCCGCGACCGCCCGTCTTGACCTGCGCCTTCACGACCACGACACCGCCGCCGAGCTCCGCGGCAGCCGCCTGCGCCTCCTCGGGAGTGTCGGCCGTGATGCCGCGCAGCACGGGGACCCCGTGCTGCTCGAACAGGTCCCTTGCCTGGTACTCGTACAGATCCACGCGTCATCCAATCGGTGTGCTGATGGGGAATCGCCGTCCCCCAGCCTAGTGCCGCGCGGCATGCGGCCCCGTCGCTTTCGGCCCGCCGAAGCCCGCGCCTTCGGCTTCCGGGCGGGTTCCGCCGGAGTGCCGCCTTGCTTGCGGCGCCCTCGCGGGCACCGGACGATGGATGCCCGGGAGGACATCCATGGATCCTGCGCTCCAGCGCCGTCCCGACCTGCCGCCGCCGGTCGGATCGAGCGCGTCGAAGCTCAACTGGCTGCGCGCCGGCGTGCTCGGCGCGAACGACGGCATCGTGTCGACCGCTGCGCTCATGGTCGGCGTCGCGGGCGCCGGCACGTCACCGGCCGGCGTGCTCACGGCCGGCGTCGCGGCGCTCGTCGCGGGCGCGTTCTCGATGGGCGTCGGCGAGTACGTCTCCGTCTCGTCGCAGCGCGACAGCGAGCGCGGCGCGATCCGGCGGGAGGAGCAGTTCCTCGCCGACAACCCCGACGGGCAGATCGACCAGCTCGCCCACATGTTCGAGGAGCGCGGTCTCTCGCCGGCGACCGCGCACACCGCCGCCGTGGAGCTCCACGACAAGGATCCGCTCCGGGCGCACCTCAGCATCGAGTACAACCTCGACCCCGACGACCTCAACAACCCCTGGTCGGCGGCGCTGGCCTCGGCCGTCGCCTTCACGATCGGCTCGCTCATCCCGCTGCTCGCCGCGGTGCTCTCCCCCGGCGCGTGGATGCCGTGGCCGATCGCGATCGCGACCGTCGTCGCGCTGCTCATCACGGGCTTCGTCTCGGCGCGGATCGGCGCCTCGGGCAAGCGCGTCGCGATGTTCCGCGTGCTGATCGGGGGCATCCTCGCGCTCGCGGCGACCTGGGCGATCGGCGCGCTGGTGGGCACGCCCGTGCACTAGCGGCGGCGTCAGCGCCGCGGGCTGTAGCGCAGCTCGGGCCTCCCCGTGCCGCCGTACCGCGGCGCGACCTCCGCCCGGCCGTCGAGCACGAGCCGCTCGAGGTAGCGGCGCGCGCTCACGCGCGACATGCCGAGCCGCTCCGCGAGCTCGGCGGCGCTCACCGTCTCGACCGCGCCCTCGAGCGCGGCCGCGACCCGCTCGAGCGTGAGCTGCGAACCGGGCGGCGCCGGGCGCTGCCGGTCGGCCGGCTGCAGCATCGCGTCGACGGCCCGCTGGTCGAGCGCCGCGGGCCCGAGCGCCTCGGCCCGCTCGATCTCCGCCCGGATCGCCTCGAGCCGCTCGCGCATGGCCTCGAGGCCGAACGGCTTCACGAGGTAGTGCCGCACGCCGAACGCGCGCGCGGCGCGCACGGTCTCGAGATCCCGTGCCGCCGTGACCGCCACGACCTCGCCGGCGAAGCCGCGCGCCCGGGCGACGCGCAGCACCTCGATCCCGGATGCGTCGGGCAGGTGCACGTCGAGGAGCACGAGGTCGGGGCGGATGGCCTCGATCGCCTCGAGGGCGTCCCGGCCGGTGCCCGCCTGCCCCGCGACCAGGAACGCGCCGTGGCGCTCGATGAACCCTCGCGTGACCATCGCGACCGCCCGATCGTCCTCGACGATGAGTGCCCGCAGCGTCCTCACGCCGGCACCTCGCGGCGAGCGACCGGCAGCGTGGCGGTGAAGCGCGCGCCGCCGAGCGGCGATGCCTCGACGGCCGCGCTGCCGCCGAGCCGGTCGACCACGCGGCGGACGAGGGTGAGCCCGTAGCCGCGCGCGAGCCCAGCCGCCCGCGGCTTCGTCGACTCCTCGAGGTCGAAGATCGCCGTGCGTCGGCCCTCCGGCACGCCGGGCCCGTCGTCATCGACGACGATCGTCACGACACGGCCGGCGTCGGTGTCGGCGTCGTCGATCGTCACCTCGACGCGACCGCCGGAAGCCGCCTCGATCGCGTTGTCGAGCAGGTTGCCGAGCACCGTGACCCAGTCGCTCGCGTCGCCGGCGGGCGCTGCGGGACGCAGCCTGGACCCCTCGCAGACGATGAGCTCGACGCCGTGCTCGCGCGCCTGCGCGCGCTTCGCGAGCAGGAGGGCCGCGACCTCGAGCTCGAGGATGCCGCTCGCCGGCTCGAGCGCGGCCAGCGCGCCGCCCGCGCCCGCGCGCTCGATCACCTGCATCGCCGCTTCGGTCTCGCCGAGCTCGAGCAGGCCGCCGAGCGTGTGCAGCGTGTTGGCGAACTCGTGCTGCTGCGCGCGCAGCGTCTCGGTCATGCCCTGCGCACCGGCGAGCTCGCGCAGCGCCGCGTCGAGCTCGGTCCGGTCGCGCAGGATGAGCACGGTGCCGACCGTGCGGCCGTCGACGACCACCGGGTCGGCGCGCGCCACGAGCATCCGCTCGCCCGCGAGCACGAGCTGCTGCTCGCCCGCGTCGGCGAGCAGCAGCTCGAGCTGGCCGTCGAGCACCTCCGCGATCGCGACGCCCGAGAGGTCATCGCCCTCGCGGCCGAGCAGCCGCAGCGCCGAGTCGTTGCAGAGCGTGACGGTCGCCGAGTCGTCGAGCACGACGAGTCCCTCGCCGATCCCGTGGAGCGTCGCGTTGCGGGTCTCGAGCATCGACTTGATCTCATCGGGCTCGACGCCGTAGATGCGCTTCCGCACCTGCGCCGCGGCCCAGCCCGCGAGCAGCACGCCGACGATCGCCGCGACCGCGAGGCACAGCCCGAGGATCCAGATGGTGCTGAGCCACTCGGCGTGCAGCTCCGACTCGAGGATGCCCACGGAGACCTGGCCGATGATCGCGCCGTCTGACCCGAAGACGGGCACCTTCGCCCGCCAGGAGGTGCCGAGCGTGCCCGTCTCCGTCGTCGTGACGAGCTCGCCGCTCCGGGCCGCGTCGGGCGGCGTCGAGACGACCTCGCCGATGCGATCGGGGTTCGGGTGGGAGTAGCGGATGCCCTCGACGTTCGAGACGACGACGTAGGTGACGTCGGATGCCTCCCGCACCGTCTCGGCGATCGGCTGGATGACGGCTGCCGGATCCGCGTCGTCGAACGCCTCGGTCACCGACGGCAGCTGCGCGACGGAGTACGCGACCCCGATCATGCGATCGAGGTAGGCCTCGCGGAGCGAGCGCTCCTGCAGCCACGCCGCGGCGACGCCGGAGCCGAGGATGACGACGAGCATGATGGCGCTCTGCAGCAGCACGAGCTGCGTGCGCAGCTTCATCGCTCTCCTCACGGCCCCATGGTAGGCGCGTCGGCGCGCGGCCGATCGTGACCGAAACGACCGAAACGCACACATCGACCACAACGCGCCCCAGCGCATCCGGCCCGGTTAGCGTCCTGGCAGATCGTGACCCGGCATGGCGCCGGGCGCTCAAGGAGGAGACGGTCCATGCACCCCAGCACCGCGCGCAGCACGCGCTTCTCGACCATCGTCCGAGTCGGCATCGCGGGGACTGCGATGCTCGCCCTCGCGGCCTGCTCGTCGGGCGGCGGCGCCCCCGCGGGCAGCGAGCCCGCGGGTGACGGCGAGGCCGCGGCGATCACCGCCGTGAACGTCATCGCCCCCGCTGACCCCGGCGGCGGCTGGGACCAGACCGCTCGCGCCCTCTCGCAGGTGCTCACCGACAGCGGCCTCGTCGGCTCCGCGCCGGTCGAGAACATCGGCGGCGCCGGCGGCACGGTCGGCCTCGCGAGCCTCGCGACCGAGACCGACCCGAACACGCTCATGATCACGGGCTCCGTCATGGTCGGCGCCGTCGAGACGAACGCCTCGAGCACGCGCATCGAGGACACGACGCCGATCGCCAAGCTCACGGAGGAGCCGCTCGTCATCGTCGTGCCGGCCGACTCGCCCTACGAGTCGCTGCAGGACCTCGTCGACGCCGTGGTCGAGGAGGGCCAGGGCATCGCCGTCACGGGCGGCTCGGCCGGCGGCATCGACCACATCCTCGCGGGGCTCCTCCTCACCGAGGGCGGCGTCGACGCGGCGGACGTGCCCTCGACGCTCAACTACATCGCCAACTCCGGCGGCGGCGAGGCGCTCACGATGCTGCTCGGAGGCACCGTGCAGGCCGGCATCTCGGGCGTCGGCGAGTTCTCGGAGTCGGTGCTCTCGGGCGACCTGCGCGCGCTGGCCGTCTCGAGCGCCGAGCCCGCCGAGGCGCTGCCCGACGTGCCGACCATCCAGGACGAGGGCATCGACGTGACGGTGACGAACTGGCGCGGCGTCATCGCGCCCGGCGACATCAGCGACGAGCAGCGCACCGCGCTCGTCGACCTCGTGACGCAGCTGCACGAGCAGGACGCGTGGACCGAGATCCTCTCGACCAACGGGTGGACGGATGCGTTCATCGCGGGTGACGAGTTCGACGAGTTCCTCGCCGCCGACATCACGCAGACGCAGGAGACGCTCCGCACGATCGGGCTCATCGAATGAGCACCGCGACGTCCGCCGGCGCAGCCTCCTCGGGCGCGTCGGCGGCGTCGCGCTCGGCCCGGATCGAGGCGATGGCGTTCGTCGGCCTCATCGCGCTCCTCTCGATCGCCGTGCTGATCGCGACCACGACCATCCGCGAGCCT
This sequence comes from Agrococcus lahaulensis DSM 17612, assembly GCF_000425105.1. Taxonomy (GTDB): domain Bacteria; phylum Actinomycetota; class Actinomycetes; order Actinomycetales; family Microbacteriaceae; genus Agrococcus; species Agrococcus lahaulensis. The sequence goes on along the minus strand of NZ_KE384304.1, from coordinate 128,218 downwards.
CCCGGCTCGACCAACACCCTCGGCGCTCGCGTCGTCCCCTACGCGGTGGGCGGGCTCATGCTCGTCAGCGCGCTCGCCGTGCTCGTCGGCCAGCTGCGGGGCCGCTTCGGCCACGCGGAGGAGGGCGAGGACATCGACCTCGAGCACGGCACCTCGTGGGGCTCGACGGGCATCGTCGTGCTGAGCTTCCTCTCGCTCATGCTCACGATCCCCCACCTCGGGTGGCCGCTCGGCGTCACCATCCTCTTCACCGGCGCGTCGCTCGCACTCGGCGCGAAGCGCTGGTGGGTCGCCGTGCTCATCGGGCTCGCGCTCGGCGTCGTCACGCAGGTCGTGTTCGGCACCCTGCTCGGCCTCTCGCTGCCGGCGACCGGCACCCTGACCTCCTGGATCGGCCTCTGATGGACACCTGGACCCTGCTGCTCGAGGGCTTCGCGACCGCGCTGCAGCCGATCTACCTGCTGTGGGCGCTCCTGGGCGTGCTGCTCGGCACGGCCGTCGGCGTGCTGCCGGGCATCGGCCCGGCGATGACCGTCGCGCTGCTGCTGCCCATCACCTACTCGCTCGAGCCGACCGCGGCGTTCATCGTCTTCGCGGGCATCTACTACGGCGGCATGTACGGCGGGTCGACGACCTCCATCCTGCTCAACACGCCGGGCGAGTCGGCTTCGATCGTCACGGCGCTCGAGGGCAACCGCATGGCGCGCGCCGGCCGCGGCGCGGCCGCGCTCGCGACCGCGGCAATCGGCTCGTTCATCGCCGGCACGATCGCGACGGTGCTGCTGACGCTGCTCGCGCCCGTAGTCGCGCGCTTCGCCGTGAGCCTCGGCCCAGCCGACTACTTCGCGCTCATGGTGATCGCCTTCCTCACGGTCGGCGCGCTGCTCGGCGACAGCGCATGGCGCGGCATGGTCTCGCTCTCGATCGGGCTCTTCATCGGCCTCATCGGCGTCGACACGCTCACCGGTCAGGCGCGGTTCACGCTCGGCATCCCGCAGCTCGGCGACGGCATCGACGTCGTGCTCGTGGCGGTCGGCCTCTTCGCGCTCGGCGAGGCGCTCTACGTCGGCTCGCGGCTGCGGAACGGCGAGATCCCCATCATCCCGATCACGCGCGGCTGGCGCACCTGGATGCGCCGCTCCGACTGGGCGCGCTCGTGGAAGCCGTGGCTCCGCGGCGCGGGCATCGGCTTCCCGATCGGCTCGATCCCGGCCGGCGGCGCCGACGTCGCGACCTTCCTCTCCTACGCGACCGAGCGGAGCCTCGCCAAGCCGGAGTACCGCAAGCAGTTCGGCAAGGGCGCGATCGAGGGTGTCGCGGGGCCGGAGTCGGCGAACAACGCCGCCGCCGCCGGCGTGCTCGTGCCGCTGCTCACGCTCGGCATCCCGACGACCGCGACCGCCGCGATCATCCTGAGCGCGTTCCAGAGCTACGGCATCCAGCCGGGCCCGCGGCTGTTCGACACCCAGCCGGCGCTCGTGTGGGCGCTCATCGCGAGCCTTTACATCGGCAACACGCTCCTGCTCGTGCTCAACCTGCCGCTCGTCGGCATGTGGGTGAAGCTGCTGCAGATCCCGCGGCCCTACCTCTACGCCGGCATCCTCGTCTTCGCGGGCCTCGGCGCCTACGCGGCGAACTTCACCGTGTTCGACATCGGCGTGCTGCTCGTGCTCGGCGTGCTCGGGTTCTTCATGCGACGCCTGGGCTTCCCGATCGCGCCGCTCGTGGTCGGCGCGATCCTCGGGCCGATGGCCGAGGAGCAGCTGCGGAAGGCGATGCAGATCGGGCAGGGCGACCCCGCCTACCTCGTGCAGAGCCCGTTCGCGATCGTCGCCTACATCGCGATGGCGCTCATCATCGTGCTCGCGCTGTGGCTCAAGCGCCGCCGCGCGCGCTTCGAGGCGGCGCTCCCCGCCGCCGACACGACGGCCATCGCGGCCATCGACGAGGAGATCGAGTCGCACGAGCCGCACCCGCAGCCCGACCGCGGCCGCCTCTCGACGACCGCGCTGCCGAAGGTCGACCGGGACCCGGATCGGCGCGCGGACGACGCCCGCGACTGACGCGCGGCCCACACGACGGATGCCGTCCCGGACACGCCGGGACGGCATCCGTCATGTCGTGGGAGGCTGGGAGCATGCAGGAGCAGAGCCGCGAGCAGGAGCGGGTGCCGCCGGAGCTCGACCCCTACTTCGAGCGCTTCGACGACGACCGGCCGCCGCGCACGATGGCGCGCCGGTTCCGACCGATCATCGTCGGCGGCGCGGCGCTCACGCTCGTCGCGATGGTGCTGCTCGTCACGCAGTCGCTCTAGCCCCGCCCCGGTTCTCGATACGCCGGCTGCGCCGGCCCCACCCCCGCTCATCGAGTAGGGCCGCAGGCCCGTATCGAGATGGA
>NZ_KE384304.1:0-125656 GCF_000425105.1 Agrococcus lahaulensis DSM 17612 | reverse complement strand
CCCGCTCATCGAGTAGGGCCGCAGGCCCGTATCGAGATGGAACCGATCGGCCTCGATACGCCGGCTGCGCCGGCTACTCGACCAACGGCGTGAGGCCGACCGACGGTGCAGCGGCGGTCAGCCGATCTTCTCGATCGGCGCGATCTTCACGAGCAGCCGCTTGCGGCCGGCCGAGTCGAAGAGCACCTCGGCGACGCGCTTCTTGTCGGCGCCCGTGATGGCCTGCACGCGGCCCTCGCCGAAGTCCTTGTGGCGGATGCGGTCGCCCGGCGCGAGCTCCATGCCGCTGTTGTCGCGCACCTCGGTGATGGTGTTGGCGAACTCGCGCTTCGGGCCCTTCGGCAGCGCCTTGGGCTCGCGGAAGCCGGTCACGAACGACTCGCGCGGCTCGTCGCGCCAGCGCCCGACCGCGCGCTGCGACGACGCCTGCCGCACCGTCACCGGCGCGGTGCGCCAGTCGATGAGGTCGGCCGGGATCTCCTCGAGGAAGCGGCTCGGCACGGCCGGGTTGACCTCGCCGAACTGCGCACGCGTCATCGCGAGCGAGAGGTGCAGCCGCTGGCGGGCGCGCGTGATGCCCACGTAGAACAGCCGCCGCTCCTCGGCCGGTCCGCCCGGCTCGTTCGCCGAGATGCGGTGCGGCAGCAGGTCCTCCTCGACGCCCGTGATGAACACCGCCTCGAACTCGAGGCCCTTCGCGGTGTGCAGCGTCATGAGCGAGACCTGCCCGCCGGAGTCGTCGAGCTCGTCGGCGGCGGCGACGAGCGCCGTCTCGGTGAGGAAGTCGACGAGGTTGCCGCTCGGGTTCTGCCGTCGGAACTCGCGCGTGACCGCGATGAGCTCCTCGACGTTCTCGAGCCGCGCGGCGTCCTGCGGGTCGGGCGAGCGGCGCAGCTGGTCGGTGTAGCCCGAGCGGCTCATGAGCTCGCGCAGCACCTCGCCGGGATCGGCCTCGGGCCGGTCGCTCCACTCGTCGAGCAGCGCCGCGAGGTCCTTGATCGCCGCGGCCACCTTCGGGCCGAGGGCGATCTCGTCGACGCGACGCATCGCATCCCGGAGCGTGATCTGCCGCTCGTCGGCGAAGGCCTGCAGCGCCGCCTCGGTCGCGGGGCCGATGCCGCGCTTGGGCACGTTCATGATGCGGCGCAGGCTGAGCGAGTCGGCGGGGTTCGCGACCGTGATGAGGTACGCCATCGCGTCCTTGATCTCGGCGCGCTCGTAGAACTTCGTGCCGCCGATCACCTTGTACGGGATGGCGGTGCGGATGAGCACCTCTTCGAGCGCTCGCGTCTGCGCGTTCGTGCGGTAGAAGACGGCGATGTCGCTGTAGGCCATGCCGCGGGAGGTGAGCTCGACGATCTCGTCGGCGACGAACTGCGCCTCGTCGTGGCCCGAGTAGCCGGTGAAGCCGACGATCTTCTCGCCGTCGCCCGAGTCGGTCCACAGCCGCTTCTCGCGCCGGTCGAAGTTGTTGCCGATCACGGCGTTCGCGGCCGAGAGGATGTTCTGCGTCGAGCGGTAGTTCTGCTCGAGCATGATGACGCGCGCGCCGGCGAAGTCGCGCTCGAAGTCGGTGATGTTGCGGATGTCGGCGCCCCGGAAGGCGTAGATCGACTGATCCGAGTCGCCCACGACCGTGAGGGATGCGCCGGGCAGGTCGGCGCGGAGGTCGGGCAGGTCGGCGCGCGTCACGGGCTGCGTGAGCTCGCGGATGAGCGCGTACTGCGCCGCGTTCGTGTCCTGGTACTCGTCGACGAGGATGTGGCGGAAGCGCTTGCGGTACTGCGCGGCGACGTGCGGGAACGCGCGCAGCAGGAAGACGGTCTGCGAGATGAGGTCGTCGAAGTCGAACGCGTTCGCGCGCCGCAGCTCGGCGTCGTACGCGCGCCACAGCTCGAGGAACGCCGCGTCGAGCGGGTTCTCGAGGTTGGCGGTGCGCGCCCAGGAGTCGACGTCGTGCAGCTCGTTCTTCGCCTTCGAGATGCGCGCGGCGACGCCGCCGGGCGTGAGCCCCTGGATGTCGGCGCCGCGCTCCTTGATGAGCCGCTTCACGAGCGCGCGCACGTCGCCCGAGTCGTAGATCGTGAACGACTGCTTGAAGCCGAACTCCTCCGCCTCGCGGCGCAGGATGCGCACGCACGCGGAGTGGAACGTCGAGATCCACATGCCGCGCGACTCCTCGCCGATGAGGCGCTCGACGCGCTCGCGCATCTCGGCGGCGGCCTTGTTCGTGAAGGTGATCGCGAGGATCTGGCTCGGCCACGCCTCGCGCGTCGCGAGCAGCCCCGCGACGCGGTGCGTGAGCACGCGGGTCTTGCCCGAGCCGGCGCCGGCGACGATGAGCAGCGCGGGCCCGCGGTGCTCGACCGCCTCGCGCTGCGGGGGGTTGAGGCCCTCGAGCAGCTCCTCGGGGATCGACTCGCCGCGCGGTCCGAGGGGCGTCGGCCGCTGCACTTCCCCGAAGCCCTCGTCCCCCAGGCCCCACAGATCCGTCATGTCGTGACCAGTCTACGAGCCGGGGGTGACACGGCCGACGGTCGTGACGCATCCGCCGTGGACGGAGCCTCTCCGCGGGCCGTGACCTCGCGCGACTAGGGTGACCGCACGATCACGGGGAGGGTGCGCGATGCCGGACTGGGGAGAGGTCTTCGGCCTGACGGTGCCGGTGCTCGAGATCGTGGTGCGGGGCACCGTGACGTTCCTCGCGCTCACGCTGCTCATGCGCGTCGTCGGGCAGCGCGAGTCGGGCGGGCTCGGCATCACCGACATCCTCATCGTCGTGCTCGTCGCCGACGCGGCGGGCGCGGGGCTGCGCGGCGACGCCGCCTCGATCGGCGACAGCCTCGTGCTCGTCGGCACGATCCTGTTCTGGAGCGTCGCGCTCGACGCGGTCGGCTATCGCTGGCCAGCGCTCGGACGCCTGCTCAAGGCTCGGCCGAAGCCGCTCATCGAGGACGGCAGGCTCAACCGCCGAGCCCTCAAGCGCGAGTTCATGAGCCAGGAGGAGCTCGAGTCGCAGCTGCGCCTGCACGGCCTCTCCGACGTCTCGCAGGTGAAGCGCGCGTGGCTCGAGCCCAACGGCATGATCAGCGTGCTGCCGGTCGACGATGTGCCGTCGGAGGAGCCGCCGGAGCGCCCAGCGCTGTGAGGCGGCGCCACAGGTCGGGGTGGTCGACGAAGACCGCCTCGAGCCCGAGCGCCGCGAGCATCCCCCACTCGGTCGTCCAGTCGCCCCACGCCGCGTCGTGGTCGCCCAGCCGGTGCTCGGGCTCGAGGAAGGCGTTCTCGGGCCGCAGGGTCCAGGTGATCGTGCCGAGGCCGGCCTCGCGCGCCCGCTCGAAGAGGCCGCTCGTGCCGAGCAGGTCGCCGCCGCGCTCGAAGAGCACCGACTTCGCGACGCTGATCGCGTCGACGCGGCTCGCGAGCGCCGCGAGCGCCGCGTCCTCGCGCTGCTCGGCGTAGGTCGGGGCGGATGCGTCGCCTCCCGCCACGAGGTCGGCGGCGGTGCCGTCGTGGTCCATGAGGTAGACGAGCCGCGCCTCGACGCCGCGCTGCCGCACGCCATGCAGCACGGTCTCCTCGAAGGACTCGACCACGAGCGCGCCCGGCGCCTGCCAGCGGGTGCCGCGCACGGCATCCGCCACGAGCTCGTCGAGCGGCAGGCCGAGCGCGGCGTGGTGCGTCGCGTGCTTGAGCTCGGCGACGACGCCGAGGCCGGTCTCGTCGGCGATCGCGAGCAGCTCCTCGAAGCGCAGCACGCGGTCGCGGCCGTCGAGCCGGGCGCCGAGCGGGCGCAGGCGCGGCAGCCGCTCGCGAGCGCGGAGCGTCGCGACCTCGGCCCACGTGAAGTCCTCGACGAACCAGCCCTCGAGCTCTTCGCCGTCGATCGACTGCCGGCGCCGGCGATCGGCGAACTCCGGTCGCGCGGCGACGTCGGTCGTCTCGCCCAGCTCGTTGTCGTGCCGCACGACGAGCACGCCGTCGCGAGTCGCGACGAGGTCGGGCTCGACGGCGTCTGCACCGAGCTCTGCAGCCAGGCGGATCGCCGTCTCGGTGTGCTCGGGCGCCCAGCCGGAAGCGCCGCGGTGAGCGATGAGCGTGGTGGGCCGCATGCGCTCAGTCTGCCTTGGGCGAACGGGCCCAGCGACACAGCGAAATGCTGGCTCGTTTCGCTACGCTGAGCGCGACCGCCCGTTGAGGCGGCCGCATGCACTCGACAGGAGCAACACCCTTGGCAGGCAACCCCGCGTTCCGCAACTCGCCCGCGTTCACCGAGAACTCGCAGCGCGCGGCCCAGGCCATCCCCGGTGGCCAGGCCCCGTATGGTCAGGCACCGTACGGCCAGGCGCCCTACGGACAGGCACCGTACGGTCAGCAGCAGTTCGGCGGCGCGCCCTACGGGCAGCAGCAGCAGTACGGCACGCCGTACGGCCAGCAGCCGATGCCGTCGCCCGACCAGCTGAACCAGCAGTTCAACGCCCCGGCGGCCGGCCCGCTCGAGACCGAGCGCCTCACGTACGACGGCGTCATCACGAAGACCGCCATGACGCTCGGCGTCACCGCGCTGGGCTTCGCGATCACGCTCGCCATGGGCTTCATCGGCGGCTCGTCGCCGCTGTTCTACCTGCTGACCTACGGCGGCGCGCTCGTCGGTTTCGTGCTCGCGCTCGTCAACATCTTCAAGAAGGAGCCGAGCCCCGCGCTCGTGCTCGCCTACGCCGCCGCGCAGGGCCTCTTCCTGGGTGGCTTCTCCGCCGTGCTCGAGTTCATGTACAGCGGCATCATCTTCCAGGCGCTGCTCGCGACCGCGAGCGTGTTCGCGGTGACGCTGGTCGGCTACTGCTTCCGCGTGTTCCGCACGTCGCCGAAGCTCAACAAGATCTTCTTCATCGTCATCATCGGCTACGGGCTCTTCTCGCTCGCCAACTTCATCGGCATGCTCGTCGCTCCGACCGGCATGTTCGGCTGGCGCAGCTCGGTCGAGATTATGGGGATCCCGCTCGGCGTCATCCTGGGCGCGCTCGCGGTGCTGCTCGGCGCCTACTCGCTCGTGATGGACTTCGAGGGCATCGAGCTCGGCGTCAAGCGGGGCGTGCACAAGAAGTACGGCTGGTCGGCGGCCTTCGGCATCACCATGACGGTCATCTGGCTCTACGTGGAGATCCTGCGCATCATCGCCATCCTGCGCAGCGGCGACTAGCGATCGGGTGGGTGAGGGCGCCCGGATCCTCGGTGATCCGGGCGCCCTTCTGTGCCGTCTGACCTGGCCGCTCCGGCGCCTTCTTAGCTATCGATTTCTAAGGCTTCGTGCCATGTGAAAAGCGAGAGCCGCCCGCTCCGGTGCGCCGATGTCAACGGTTGCGGCGCGAGTCAGCCTCCGCAATAAGCGCCGGCTCTCTCCACGCCGCCGGTCGCTCGCACGTGTGCGTAGTTGAAGCCTGCGGTAGGGGCGGTGCTCATGTCCCAGCTCCGGGTGGTGCTGCTCGTCCCGAGCGTGATAGTGCGAGTGAAGCCATAATCGTTGTAGAGAACCGCCGTCACCGTGCCTCGTGCGGTAGCGGTGATGTGAGGCCACTGCACGCTGAAAGGCCAGTTGAATCGGCACGAGATGCCATTCACGTAACGGCTTCCAACCAGCATGATCTGTCCACCTCCGTCATCGACAACGGCTGAAGCCGGTGCGGTTGACGCCGGCGACGCTCCGGCTACGAGCGAGACTCCCAGTGCAACTGCCAGCAGTGTAATGCGCTTGCGCGCGCGATTTTTCTTCAAGATGACTCCCTTGTCGATCTCTGCAATCGGGCGATTACTACTCGGAGCATAGGTGCAACTTTGGGGCTGCGGCAATTTTTCAAGGACTGACTGAACGCCCTTCACTGCGCGTCCGATATCGCATCCGGTCGTTGGCGCGCGTCCCTGCCGGATCGCTTTCTTGTGAGCCGGACGTTGGTGCGCGCGCTCTGCGCCTTCGAGCGACTCCCGACCCGTCTCAGCTGAGAGCGGTGAGTCGGGGCGTTCGCGCACCCAGGGCGCCCAGCATCAGCACCAGGTGCATGCGACCCGGCGCGTTGCGCTGCCGCGCTACATGTCGCGGCTCGAGAGCACGCAGAACTCGTTGCCGTCGATGTCGGCGAGCACGGTCCACGACACGTCGGGCCCCTGCCCGATGTCGATGCGCCGGGCACCGAGCGACTCGAGTCGCGCGATCTCGGCGTCGCGGTCGTCGCTCGTGTGCGGGGCGAGGTCCATGTGCAGCCGGTTCTTCGTCGCCTTCTCGTGATCGACGCGCACGAACACGAGCCCCGGCGGGAACTGGTGGAAGGTCAGCTTCGCGGCGATCTCCTCCGCCTGCTTCGGGATGACGACCACCTCGTCGTCGGTGTCGTGGATGATCTCCCAGTCGAGCGCCTCGCGCCACCAGGCGCCGAGCCTCCTCGGGTCGGTCGACTCGATCACGTTCGAATACCAGCGCAGCGCCATCGCAGCCCCTCTCGGTCGGTGCTGGGAAGCGTACGCCCCGCCGCCCACGAGGGGCGACAGGGCGCATCCGCGGTCCGGTCAGCTCGCGACGGGCTGGTCCTCCGCCGCCGCGAGGCGGGCGGCGTCCTTCGGCGGGCGGCGCGACCAGAACGACGCGAGCAGCGAGCCCGAGACGTTGTGCCAGACCGAGAAGATCGCGGCGGGCAGCGCCGACTCGGGCGAGAAGTGCGTGCGCGCGAGGCCCGCGGCGAGCCCGGAGTTCTGCATGCCGACCTCGATCGCGACGGCCCGCCGGGCGCTCTCGTCGAGCCCGACCGCCTTCGCGGCGAGGAAGCCCAGCCCGTAGCCGACGCCGTTGTGCAGGATGACGACGAGCGCGACGAGCAGGCCGACCGAGAGGATCGTCGCGGCCGAGCCGGCCACGACGGCGAGCACGACGAGCGTGATGCCGATGACCGAGACGAGCGGGAGCCACGGCAGGATCGCCTGCACGAGGCGCGGGAGCAGGATGCGCAGCAGCACGCCCGCGATGACGGGCAGCAGCACGATGAAGATGATCGACTGGAACAGGCCCCACGCGTCGACCGGCAGGTAGGAGCCCGCGAGCCACAGCACGAGCAGCGGCGTGAGCACGGGCGCGAGCAGGGTCGACGCGGTCGTCATCGCGACCGAGAGCGCGGTGTCGCCCTTCGCTAGGTAGACCATGACGTTCGAGGCGGTGCCGCCGGGCGCGGAGCCGACGAGCACGACGCCCACGAGCAGCTCGGGCGGCAGCTGGAACGCGAGCGCGAGGCCGATCGCCGCGAGCGGCATGATGACGTACTGCGCGACGACGCCGACGACGAAGGCCTTGGGCTTCTTCGCGATGACGGTGAAGTCGACCGGCTTCAGCGTGAGCCCCATGCCGAGCATGATGATGCCGAGCAGCGTGTTGACCCACGGCCCGATCGGCAGGAACACCTGCGGGACGACGATCGCGACGGCCGCCGCGGCCAGCACGACGAGCGGGAACCAGGTGCCGGCGACGCGGCCGATCCGCTCGCCGACGGGCGTGGTGCTGGACATGTCAAACCTCCTTGGGGGACATCTCATCCCATCACAGCCGACATGCCGGCCGGCGCGAGGTGACGCCGCGTGACGCCCCGCTCAGCGGGCGTCGAGCTCGTCGAGCGCCTCCTCGAGCGCGACCCACGCGAGCATCGCGCACTTCACCCGCATCGGGAACCTCGCGACGCCCGCGAACGCGACCGCGTCGCCGAGCAGCGCCTCGTCCGGCTCGACCGAGCCGCGCGATCGCAGCAGCTCGCGGAGCGCCTCGATGCGCGATCGCGCGCCTGCAGCCGTGAGCCCGGGCACGTCCTCCGCGAGCACGGAGGCGGAGGCCTGCGAGATCGAGCATCCCTGCCCCTCCCAGCCGACCGCATCCACCGTCTCCCCGTCGAGCCGCGCGCGCAGGCGGATCTCGTCGCCGCAGGTCGGGTTGCGCAGGAACCGCTCGGCGTCGGCGGGCTCGAGCACGCCCTCCCCCGAGCGGCGCTTCGCGTGCTCGAGGATGAGCTCCTGGTAGAGGCCGGCGAGCGGGTCGCGCGGGGCGGCGCTCATCGCACGACCCCGAAGTAGGAGCGCACGCTCGAGAGCACGTCGAGGAAGCGATCGACCTCGGCCTCGGTCGTCGTGAGGTAGGTGGATGCGCGGGTCGTCGCCGCGACGCCGAGGCGGCGGTGGAGGGGCTGGGCGCAGTGGTGGCCGACGCGCGCGGCGATGCCGGCGGCGTCGAGCACCTGGCCGACGTCGTGCGCGTGCACGCCGTCGACGATGACGCTCGCGAGGCCGGCGCGCTCGCTGCCCGGTTGTGGCCCGACGAGGCGGACGCCGTCGATCGCGGCAGCGCCGGCGGCGAGCCGCTCGCCGAGCGCGACCTCGTGCCGCTCGATCGCGCGCATCCCGACCGCCTCGAGGTAGTCGACCGCGGCGGCGAGGCCCACGATCGCGCCGACCGGCTGCGTGCCGGCCTCGAAGCGCTGAGGCGCCGGCAGGTAGTCGCGCTCGGTCATCGTCACGGTCGTGATCATCGAGCCGCCCACGCGCGCGGGCGGGAGCGCGGCGCCCAGCGCGCTCGCGAGGTAGAGCACGCCGACGCCACCGGGGCCGAGCATCTTGTGGCTGGAGAACGCCGCGGCGTCGACCCCGAGGGCGTGGAGGTCGACGGGCCGGTGCGGCACCGACTGGCATGCGTCGAGCACCACGAGCGCGCCGACCGCGTGCGCGGCCCGGGCGATCGCCTCGACGGGCGCGATGAGGCCCGTGACGTTCGAGACGTGCGCGATCGCGACGAGCCGCGTGCGCTCGGTGATCGCGGCGAGCGCGTCCTCGAGCGTCCAGACGCCGTCGTCGTCCACTTCGATCCAGCGCAGCGTCGCGCCGGTCTCGTCGGCGAGCCGTTGCCACGGCAGCAGGTTCGCGTGGTGCTCCGCCTCGGTGACGAGGATCTCGTCTCCCTCGCGGATGCGGAGGGCCGGGTCGGTCGCGCCGGCCCGGTTCGCCTCGGCGAGCGAGAGCGCGACGGTGTTGAGCGCATCCGTCGCGTTCATCGCCCAGGAGATCTCGGTCGGCTTCGCGCCCACGAAGCGCGCGATGCGCTCGCGCGCGAGCTCGTAGTCGTCGGTCGCGAGCGCCGCGAGCGTGTGCGCGCCGCGGTGCACGGCGGCGTTCCGCTGGGTGCGGAACGCCCACTCGGCCTCGAGCACCTGCCGCGGCTGCTGGCTCGTCGCACCGGAGTCGAGGTAGACGAGGGGGACGCCGCCGGGCTGCTCCGCGAGGATCGGGAAGTCGGCGCGCAGCAGCGCGATCCGCTCCTCGTTCAGGGTCGCCTCGGCACTCGTCGTCGTCACCCACCCAGGGTAGTAGCCCTCCCTGTCGGCCCCATATGCGCGGCTGTCAGCGAGACCGCGCACGGCGTAGCGTGTCGGGCGTGGAGACGCTCCGCGTGGGCGAGGTCGACGTCGCCTTCGAGCGCGTCGGCGACGGGCCGCCGATCGTGCTGGCCCATGGCGCCGGCGACGACCATCGCGCGTGGGCCCCGCAGCTCGCGGACCTCGCGCGCGACTTCACGGTCATCGCGTGGGACGAGCCCGGGCAGGGCCGCTCCTCCGACGTGCCGGAGGGCTTCGGGCTCGGCGACTACGCCGACTGCCTCGCCGCGCTCACCGAGGCGGTCGCGGGCGAGCCGGCCGTCGTCGGCGGCATCTCGTGGGACGGCACGATCGCCCTCGAGCTGCACCGCAGGCATCCGGATCGGGTTCGAGCGCTCATCCTCGCCGACACCTACGCGGGCTGGCGCGGCTCGCTGCCGCCGGTCGAGCTGCGCGACCGCGTCGACGCCGCGGCCCGGCAGCTCGACGCAGCCGATTCGGGCCTGCCTGAGCTGCCGCCCGGTCTGTTCGCGGCCGACCCGCCCGCCGAGACCGCCCGTCTCGCGAGCGCGATGGCGGCCTCGACCCGCCCAGCCACGCTGCGCCGGCAGCTCCGCGCGATGGCCGACGCCGACCTCCGCGACGAGCTGCCCCGCATCGCGGTGCCGACGCTGCTCATCTGGGGCGCGCTCGACGCGCGGTCGCCGCTCCGCGTCGCGAACGAGTTCGCCAGGGCGATCCCCGGGGCGCAGCTGCTCGTGCTCGAAGGCGCGGGACACCTCAGCAACCTCGAGCGGCCCGCCGCGTTCACGGCCGCGGTGCGAGCGTTCTGCCTCGCGCTGCCGATGTGACCGGCGGGGCTCAGCGCCCGGCGGCAGCCTTGGCCAGCAGCACGGCGCGCTCGCGCTCGTTCTGCGCCCGGTCGGCGGCGAGCGCGAACGCCTCGCGCGCTTCGTCGACGCGGCCGAGGCGGGCGAGCAGCTCGCCGCGCACCGACGGCAGCAGGTGCCCGATCACGAGCGCCTTCTCGCTTGCGAGCTCGTCGACGATCGCGAGCGCCGCCGCCGGCCCCTCCGCCATCGACACTGCCACCGCGCGGTTGAGCGCGACGACCGGCGACGGAGTGAGCAGCTCGAGCGCCTCGTAGGCAGCGACGATCCGCGCCCAGTCGGTCGAGCCGACGTCGGGTGCCGCGGCGTGGCACTCGGCGATCGCCGCCTGCAATCCGTAGTGCCCGAGACCCCGGCCGAAGCTCTCGGCTCGGCGCAAGGCAGCCCGACCGCGCCGGATCGCACCGCGATCCCACAGCCGGCGGTCCTGGTCTGCGAGCAGCACCGGCTCGCCGCTCGCGTCGAGCCTCGCAGGGAAGCGCGCGGCGGTGAGCTCGAGCAGCGCGAGCAGCCCGTGCACCTCCGGCTCGTCGGGTTGCAGGGCGACGAGGGTGCGCGCGAGCCGGAGGGCCTCGCGCGCGAGGTCGGGGCGCATCCAGTCGTCGCCCGCCGTGGCCGCGTGGCCCTCGGTGAAGAGGAGGTAGACGGTCTGCAGCACGGCGCCGAGCCGCTCGGCGCGCTCCGCGCGGGTCGGCACCTCGAAGGGCACGCCCGCGTCGGCGAGCGCCTGCTTCGCGCGCACGATGCGCTGCTGGATGGTCGACACCGGCACGAGGAAGGCTCGGGCGATCTCGCTCGTCTCGAGCCCCGCGACGACGCGCAGCGTGAGGGCGACGCGCGCGGCCGGGCTCAGCACAGGGTGGCACGCGGTGAACACGAGCCGGAGCACGTCGTCGTCGATCTCGTCGGGATCCCAGGGCATCGCATCCGCCGCCTCGTCCTGCTCGCGCTCGAGGTCGTGCGCGATCGCGGCGAGCCGGTCGTCGTAGCGCTCCCGGCGCCGCCAGTGGTCGATCGCCTTGCGCTTCGCCACCGCGGTGAGCCACGCGGCGCCGTTGCGGGGGGCCCCGCGCCCAGGCCACTGCTCGAGGGCGTCGGCGAGCGCCTCCTGCGCGAGGTCCTCGGCGAGCGAGAAGTCGCCCGTGAAGCGGGTGAGCGTCGCGACGATGCGGGCCGACTCGATGCGCCACACGGCCGCGACGGAGCGCCGGGCGGAGTGGGCAGCGTCTCCCCTGGGCACGCCGTCAGTGCTCCGCGCCGACGGCTGGGCGATCGGCAGGCGCCGCCTCGCCCTCGGCGGGCAGCCCCGCACCGGCGGTCCACCAGCCGGCAGCGATGATCGACGCGGCCACGACCGCCGTCGACAGCGTGCCGAGCATCGACAGCGCCACCGCGCCGAGCAGCAGGCAGAGCGCGCAGAGCACGAGCACCCTCGCGAGCGTGGGCCGTCGACCGGCGGCGCGCAGCCGCACCCCCACTGCCGCGACGAGGGACGCCGCCGCGGTGGCGAGGAGCGCGGGCATGGCGTGCTGGAGCCAGAGCGCGACGCGGCTGGGCGCCACGGGCTCGGCGGCGTCGTGCCCGCTCGCGATCGAGAGCAGCAGCAGGCACACCGCGATCGTGGGCAGGCAAGCGAGCAGCGCGAGCACCACCGGCCGGTGCGCGCGCGGCTGATCGTCGGAGGCTGCGAGCAGCACGACGAGCGCAGCCACGAGCAGCGCGATCGCGCCGGAGGCGACGATCGCGACGCCGGGCTCCATCAGGACGAGCCCGTCGCCGCAGTGCCACTCGACCCGACCACCGGTCGCCGCCGGCGAGCACCCGTAGCGGAGGCCGTCCCGCAACCAGCCGATAGCCGCGATCGCGGTGAGGACGGCGGCGAGCAGCCCGGCGACGAGCGCTGCGGTCGCGATGTCGCGCGCCGCCCGCCGCCGTGCCAGCTCGAGGCTCATGAGCCGATGATGCCGATCCGCGGGTCGGCTCGCAATCAGCCGGCGCTGCCGCCCGGCGTGTTCGCGGCGCGCTTCGCGGCCTGCTCCTCGCGCCAGCCCTCCTCCTTCTGGATCCACTCGTTGTCGGCGGGGAAGTCGTCGGGCCCCTGCACGCGGCGCACCTCGAGCTTCGCGCCCGGTCCGAGCGGGCAGCGCTTGGCCCACTCGGCGGCCTCCTCCTTCGACGACACCTCGAGCATCCAGAAGCCGTTGAAGAGCTCCTTCGTCTCGCCGTAGGGGCCGTCGGTCACGAGCGGCGGGTCGGCGCTGAAGTCGACGACGAAGCCCTCGCTCGCGTCGCTCAGGCCCTCGCCGCCGATCATGACGCCGGCCTCCATCATCGCCTCGTTGTACTTCCCCATCCGCTCGATGACCTGCTCGAAGGGGATCTCCTTGTACGCGTCGACCGCTTCGTCGTTCGCGCGCATGATGAGCATGTACTGCATGGTTCGACTCCTCGTCATCTGGTGGGTCGGTCTCGACCCTCTCACTCAGGACGTCGAACGGGAACGGTCGGGATCGACATCACCGACGGTCTGCTTCGCGGCGCCCGGCCACGCCGCTGCCGCGAGGTACCAACCGGCGCCGATGGCGGAGGCCGCGACGATCCCCGTCGGCAGCGTGCCGAGGAACGAGATGACCGCGGCGACGAGCAGCAGCGCGAACGCCGGCAGGATCGTGACGAAGGCGACGCGCCGCGGGCGGCCGCGGGCGCGCATCCGCAGTCCGGAGCCGGCGAGCACGCCCGCGACCGCGGTGGCGAGGGCAGGGATCATCGCGCTCTCGATCCACATCGCCAGGCGGCTGTCGTCGAGCTCGACGCCGGCCGGCTCGTGCGTGGCGGCGTCGAGGAGCAGCAGGCCGCACAGGATGAGCGTCGGCAGCACCGCGATGAGCGCGATCCAGCCGAACCGCTCGGCGCGCAGGCGCACCCGGTCCCACGTCGCCCGCACGATGAGGGCGATGCTGCCGAGCGCGAGCGTCGAGAGCACGAGGCTGCTCGCGCCGGCGGCGAGGAGCGCCGCGTTGCCGTCGCACACCCACTCCTCGGCCTCGAACTCGCACGCGTAGCGCAGCCGCGCCTGCAGCCAGCTGGTCGGCGACAGCCCGACGAGCACGCTCGCGCCGAACCCGATCGCAAGCGTCCAGAGGGCGACGACCCGGGCCGCCACATCCCGCCCCCTCGGCTCTCCCATGCGCCCATCATCCTCCGCCGCGCCGTGCATCCGTTCGGCAGATCCCGCAGGGACGCGACGTCGAGCGTCTCCGCATCCACAGCAGAGCGGTCGAGGCGGCGAGCGCTGTGCGCACTGCGGCATGGTGTGCGAGTCCGCTCACAAGCCGCCATCGCACGAAGGGCTACGAGGTGCTACGTTCGTCGCATGACCGAGATCGCCGCCCGCGAGCTCCGCAATCGCACCGCCGAAGTGCTGCGTCGAGTCGCTGGCGGTGAGCCCGTGACGATCACGTCGCGCGGCCGTCCGGTCGCGAAGCTGATGCCGATCCGCGAGGACCACCGACGCCCGATGACCCGCGACGAGCTCGTGCGGCTGCTCGGGCGCGCGCAAGCGGATCCAGGTCTGCGCGACGAGCTCGAACGGCTTGCCGGAGACACGACCGACGACCTCGGGCCGATCCGCTGATGCCTCCCTCGCCGAAGGGGTTGCTCGACACGAGCGTGCTCATCGCCCTCGAGTCGGGGCGCCAGGTGCGCGCAGATCAGCTTCCAGACGAGGTCGCCATCAGCCCGATCACCATCGCGGAGCTCCAGGCCGGAGTCCTCGTGGCCGCCGACGTCGAGACTCGAGCGCGGCGGCTCGCGACGTTGGAGGCGGCCTCCACCATCGAGCTGCTTCCCGTCGATGCCGACGTCGCCGCCCAGTGGGCGCGACTCCGCGTCCACCTGGTCGAGGCGGGACGACGGATCAACGTCAACGATCTGTGGATCGCCGCGACCGCCGCCGCTCATGGCCTTCCGATCGTGACGCAGGACGCCGACTTCGAGCCGCTCGAGGGCACCGCGGGCATAGCGCTGATCCGGGTCTGATCCCGTGCGAGCGCCGCTGCGCGGCCCTACCTCCATCCCGCGAGCGCGTCGTGCACGCCGCGGGGTGCGAGTTATGAAGAGGTCCGGACGCCCCATCGGGGTGTCCGGACCTCTTCATTGTCTGAGCTGAGGAGCGGCGTGCACGACGCGCTCACACCAGCTCTACTCCCATTCGATCGTCCCCGGCGGCTTCGACGTCACATCGAGCACGACCCGGTTGACCTCCGGCACCTCGTTCGTGATGCGGTTCGAGATGCGCGCGAGCACGTCGTACGGCAGCCGCGTCCAGTCGGCGGTCATCGCGTCCTCGGAGGAGACGGGGCGCAGCACGATCGGGTGGCCGTAGGTGCGGCCGTCGCCCTGCACGCCCACGGAGCGCACATCGGCGAGCAGGACCACCGGGCACTGCCAGATCTCCTGGTCGAGGCCCGCGGCGGTGAGCTCGGCGCGCGCGATCGCGTCCGCGCGCCGCAGGGTGTCCAGCCGCTCCTGCGTGACCTCGCCGATGATGCGGATGCCGAGACCCGGGCCGGGGAACGGCTGGCGGCCCACGATCGCCTCGGGCAGGCCGAGCTCGCGGCCGATCGCCCGCACCTCGTCCTTGAACAGCGCCCGCAGCGGCTCGATGAGCTGGAACTGCAGGTCGTCGGGCAGGCCGCCGACGTTGTGGTGGCTCTTGATGTTGGCGGCGCCCGTGCCGCCGCCCGACTCCACGACGTCGGGGTAGAGCGTGCCCTGCACGAGCCAGCGGATCGGCTCGCCCTCGCTCGCGGCCTCGGCGGCGAGGTCGCGCTCGGCCTGCTCGAAGACGCGGATGAACTCGCGGCCGATGATCTTGCGCTTCTGCTCCGGGTCGGTGACGCCCTTGAGGGCCCCGAGGAACCGCTCCCGCGCATCCACCGTCACGAGCCGCACGCCCGTCGAGGCGACGTAGTCCTCCTCGACCTGGCGCCGCTCGTCCTGCCGCAGCAGGCCGTGGTCGACGAAGACGCACACGAGCTGGTCGCCGACCGCCTTGTGCACGAGCGCAGCGGCGACAGCGGAGTCGACGCCGCCCGAGAGCGCGCACAGCACCTTGTCGGAGCCGACCTGCTCGCGGATGCGCGCGACCTGCTCCTCGATGACGTTGCCGGTCTGCCAGTCGCCAGGCAGGCCCGCGATGTCGTGCAGGAACGACGAGAGCACGCGCTGGCCGTGCTCGGAGTGCTTGACCTCCGGGTGCCACTGCACGCCGGCCATCTTCCGCTCGCGGTCCTCGAACGCGGCGACCGGAGTGTCGGCGGTCGACGCGAGCACGGTGAAGCCCTCCGGTGCCTCCGCGACCGAGTCGCCGTGGCTCATCCACACCGTCTGCGCGTCGGGCTGGCCGTTCAGGAGCGTGCCGCCGCCGTCGACGCGCACGCTCGTCGAGCCGTACTCGCGGTTGCCGGTCTTCGCGACCTTGCCGCCGAGCTGCGCGGCCATCACCTGGAAGCCGTAGCAGATGCCGAAGGTCGGCACCCCGAGCTCGAGGATCTCCTCGTCGAGGCGCGGGGCGCCCTCCTCGTAGACGCTCGAGGGGCCGCCCGAGAGGACGATCGCGGCGGGGTCCTTCGCGCGCACCTCTTCGGCGCTGATCGTCGACGGCACGATCTCGCTGTAGACGTCGGCCTCGCGCACGCGGCGCGCGATGAGCTGCGCGTACTGGGCGCCGAAGTCGATCACGAGCACGGGCCGCTGAGCGGTGTCGGACATCAAGCCTCCGGAGTGGTTGCAGGAGCGGGAGCGGCGGCGTCCCTCGCGGCCCGCTCGGCCTCGAGGCGGGTGAGGTCGGCGACCGCGACGTCGTGCATGCGGCGCTCGACGAAGAAGGAGAGGAAGGGCACGACGCCGCCGGCGGCCATCGCGAGCAGGCGCTTGAAGGGCCAGCGCAGCAGGCTCCAGAGGCGGAAGCACGCGAGCAGGTAGACGACGTAGATCCAGCCGTGCACGATGAGGATCGCGAGCGAGATGTTGAAGCCGTCGCCGAGCGACGTGATCTCGCAGCCCATGCCGCCGGGCACGAAGAGCGAGTACCACTGGCAGCCGTCGCCGGGCACGACGCGCTGGAGCGAGAGCAGGCCGCCCGAGCCACCCGCGAAGACCTCGACGTGGGTGGGCGAGTACTTCAGCACCATCTCGGCGACGAGCAGCAGCAGGAACAGGCCCGTCACCCACGACATCACCCGGTAGAAGCGGATGGCGGAGCGGATCTGCGGCAGCTGTTCGATGGGGCGGGGCACGGCTACCAGCCTATCGGCGGGGCTCGGTCGCTTCGGCGGCCGCAGCCTCTGCATCCTCGATGTCCTCGATCTCGCGCTCGAGCGCATCCTTCACGAGCCGGTACCAGAGGTAGAAGGCGAAGAGCATGAAGGCGATCCACTCGATCGCGTAGAAGACGTTGAGCCAGTTGAGCTGCGCGTCGACCTCGGGGCGCACCGAGACGATCGGCTCGGCCCCGTCGACCAGGGCGTCGGATGCGGCTGCCGACGGCTCGTCGAGGATCGCGTACGACCCGTAGACCACGCCGTCGTAGTCGTCCCACTCGTTGACGAGCTCGGCGACGCTCATCGCCTCGCGCGTGCCGCCCTGCACGTCGCCCATCGTGGGCGCCTCGGGCGGCATGAGGCGGCCGACGAGCTCGCCCGAGTCGCCGGCCTCGAGCGAGTCGGCGAGCGCCTCGGCCGCGGCGGGATCGGGCAGCCACGAGAGGGCGACGGCGAGCGACGCGCTGCCGCCGGCGGGCTGCTCGACGAGCACGCGGCCGATGACCCAGCTGCCCTGGTCGCCGTGCTGGTCGCGGCCGACGCGGGTGTCGAAGTCATCGGTCCAGGTGCCCGAGAAGGCGACCATGCGCCCGCCCGCCTCGCTCGTGAGCGCGGAGCCGGGCTCGGCGACCGCCTCGAGCGGCACCGCGGTCTCGGTGTCGCGCTCGTCGGCCTGGCCCTGCTCGACGGCCCGTTCGATCTGCCACTGGCCGAGCAGCGCGAAGACACCCGCGACGACGATGCACAGCACGAGCACGCCGATCCACCGCGGTCGCTTCGCGACGTCGGAGAAGGTGGGGAGAGGGGCACTCACGGCGCGTCCAGTCTACCGGCGCGCTCTGCCTCCGCCGGCTTGGCCGCCGCTCCCCTTCCGGCGGCTACTCGACGATCGGCGGCGCACCCGCTCCGCGGCCGGCCGGCGTCGCGTCCTGCGGGCGGGTGCCGACCGCGTCGGCCGTCGGGAGGGCGCTGAGCGGCACGATCTCGGGCGCCTCCGTGCGCGCCCGGTCGGCCGACTCGTCGTCGGGCAGCTCCTGGCTCGCGATCTCCGCGGCGACGCGCTTGTTGTAGGTGTTGATCTCCTTCTCGACGCGCGCGTCGTCCCAGCCGAGCGCATCCGCCATGATCCGCGCGGCCACGGGCGCCGCCGCGACGCCGCGGTCCCACGACTCGATCGAGATGCGGGTGCGGCGGGCGAGCACGTCGTCGAGGTGCAGCGCGCCCTCATGGGTGCACGCGTAGCGCACCTCCGCGCCGATGTAGTCGTCGGCACCGGGGAGCGGCTCGAGCAGCGACGGGTCCTTGCGGATCATGTCGAGGATCTCGTCGGTGAGCACGCCGTAGCGGTTCAGCAGGTGCTCGACGCGGTGCTTGTGGATGCCGAAGGCGCGCGCGATCTTCGCGCGCTTGTTCCACGCGGCGCGGTAGCCGGTCGCGCCGAGCAGCGGGATCTGGTCGGTGCACGACTCGGGCACCTTGCCGTCCATCGCGCTCACGGCCTCGTCGATCGCGTCCTTCGCCATCACGCGGTAGGTCGTCCACTTGCCGCCCGCGATGAGCACGAGGCCCGGCACGGTGTGGGAGACGTGGTGCTCGCGCGAGATGTTCGCCGTCGAGGTGCCGTCGCCGCCGGCCGCGAGGAGCGGGCGCAGGCCCGCGTAGACGCCCTCGACGTCGGCGCGCGTGAGCTTCGTCGCGAGCACCTTGTTGACGTTGTCGAGGATGTAGTCGATGTCGGCCGCCGTCGCCGCCGGGTGCGCCTTGTCGAGGTTCCAGTCGGTGTCGGTCGTGCCGATGATCCAGTGGCGGCCCCACGGGATGACGAAGAGCACGCTCTTCGCGGTGCGCAGCAGCAGGCCCATCTCGGAGTGGAAGCGATCGCGCGGCACGACGAGGTGCACGCCCTTCGACGCGCGCACCTTGAACTCTCCGCGCTCGCCGACCATCGCCTGCGTCTCGCCCGTCCACACGCCGGTCGCGTTGACGACCTGCTTCGCGCGGATCTCGAACTGCTCGCCCGTCTCGTAGTCGTGCGCCTGCACGCCGACGACGCGCTCCCCCACCTTGAGGAAGCCCTCGGCGCGCACGCGGCTCGCGACGTGCGCGCCGTAGAAGGATGCGGTGCGCGCGAGCTCGGCGACGTAGCGCGCGTCGTCGACCTGGGCGTCGTAGTACGTGAGCCCGCCGACGAACGCGTTGGGGTCGAGCGACGGGATCTTCTTGAGCACCTGCTTCTTCGTGAGGTGGCGGTGCAGCGGCACGCCCGGCTTCATGAAGCCCGTGTAGCTGAAGACGTCGTAGAGCGCCATGCCCGCGCCGATGTAGGCGCGCTCGATGAGCGGCGTCTCGAGCGGGTAGAGGAAGCGGACGGGCTTCGCGAGGTGCGGCGCGATGCGCTGCAGCAGCAGGCCGCGCTCGATGAGCGCCTCGCGCACGAGCCCGAAGTTCAGCTGCTCGAGGTAGCGGATGCCGCCGTGGATGAGCTTCGACGAGCGGCTCGAGGTGCCGGAAGCGAAGTCGCGCGCCTCGATGAGGCCGACGCGGAGGCCGCGCGTGACGGCGTCGAGCGCCGCACCGGTGCCGACGATGCCGCCGCCGATGACGAGCACGTCGACCTCGCGCTCCCGCATCGAGGCGATCGCAGCGGCACGCTCCTCGGGGCCGAGCTTCCTCGACCGACTCACGCTGTTGGTGGTCTCAGACATGGATCCTCCTCGTTCGCGTCGCCCGGAGCGGCGCTGTTAGCGCTGTGGGTTGGCCTCCAGCACCACGTCGATCCGCTGGAACTCCTTGAGATCCTTATAGCCGGTGGTCGACATGGCCTTCCTGAGGGCGCCCATGATGTTAGCTGTGCCGTCCGCGACGGGCGACGGTCCGTTCAGCACGACGTCGAGCGGGCCGACCTGGTCGACCTGCACGCGGTTGCCGCGCGGCAGCTTCTGGTTGTGCGCCTCCGGGCCCCAGTGCCAGCCGCGACCCGGCGCATCCGTCGCCCGCGCGAGCGCGGTCCCGAGCATGACGGCATCGGCGCCGCACGCGAGCGCCTTGACCATCTGACCCGAGGTGCCGAGCGAGCCGTCGGCGATGACGTGCACGTAGCGGCCGCCCGACTCGTCGAGGTAGTCCCGGCGCGCGGCGGCGACGTCGCTCACGGCGGTCGCCATGGGGGCTGCGACGCCGAGCACCTTCTCGCTCGTCGAGGCGGCGCCGCCGCCGAAGCCGACGAGCACGCCCGCCGCGCCCGTGCGCATGAGGTGCAGCGCGGCGGTGTACGTGACGACGCCGCCGACGACGACCGGCACGTCGAGCTCGTAGATGAAGCGCTTGAGGTTGAGGGGCGCGCCGGCGTCGGCCGACACGTGCTCGGCCGAGACGGTCGCGCCGCGGATGACCATGAGCTCGACGCCCGCCGCGAGCACCGCCTCGTAGTGCTGCTGCACGGCCTGCGGGCTCAGGCTGCCGGCGACGACGACGCCCGCGTCGCGGATCTGCGCGATGCGGTCGCGGATGAGCTCGGGCTTGATCGGCTCGGCGTAGATCTCGCGCATGCGGCTCGTCGCGAGGTCGGCCGGCAGGTGCGCGATCTCGGCGAGCAGCGGCTCGGGGTCGTCGTAGCGCGTCCACACGCCCTCGAGGTTCAGCACGCCGAGGCCGCCCGCGCGGCCGAGCGCGATCGCCGTCGCGGGGCTCATGACCGAGTCGGTGGGCGCGCCGAGCACCGGGATCTCGAAGCGGAACGCGTCGATCTGCCACTGGAGCGAGACGAGGTCGCTGTCGCGCGTGCGGCGCGACGGCACGATGCTGATGTCGTCGAAGCCGTAGCCCATGCGGGCGCGCTTGCTGCGGCCGATCTCGATCTCCGTCACGCCCCCAGCCTAACCCGGCGCCGTCGAGGGCCGCTCAGCCCCCGAGCGCGCTCTTGATGCGCAGCAGCGCCGCCTCGAGCTCGCGCCGCACGGTCGCCGCGCGCTCGGCCGTCATGCGCTCGCCGCGGTCGGCGCGCACGGCCGCCCGCACCTGCTGGCGGAACTCGCCGAGCGCGAGGTCGACGTCGTGGACCGCCATGCGCGCCGCGGCCCGCTCGGCCGGGTGCGACGCATCCGCTCGATCGTCTTCCGCCGGCGGCGCGTTCCACGGGTTCGGCACGCGCTCGTCGGGCGCGTCGGGCGGCGCCGGCACGTGCGGCGCCTCGGGCGACGGCGGCGCCTCGGGCACGGGGGCGGATGCGTCGGGCTCGCGCGGCGCGGTCGGTCGCGACTCGCGCGCGGCGCTCCGCGCGTCGCGCTCGGCCGCCGCGAGGTCGGCGCGGAGGGCCTGCATCGCGCTCTTCACGCCCGCCCGGACGTCGGAGGCCATCCGCCGCACCGAGTCGGTGATCTCGCTCTCGAGGTCGCGCAGCTCGGCTTCGCGAGCGCCGAGCTCGGCGCGGCCGGCCTCGGTGATCGAGTAGGTGGTCTTGCGGCCCTCGACCGTCTTCGTCAGCAGCCCCTCCTCCTCGAGCTTCGAGAGCCGCGGGTAGATCGTGCCGGCGGAGGGCGAGTAGGTGCCGCCGAAGCGCTGCTCGAGCGCCTGCATGAGCTCGTAGCCGTGGCGGGGCGCCTCGGCGAGGAGGCTCAGCAGGTAGAGCCGCAGCGCGCCGTGGCCGAACACCGCGGGGCTCACGCGTCCCTCCGCACGACGGTGACGTCGCCCGAGACCGTGTTGGCGGTGAAGCCGAAGAGGTTCGTGCCGTCGAGCGTCTCGGTGCCACCGCGGCGCGGCAGCGAGTGCCCGGCGACCGAGCCGCTGCCCGAGACGGTGCGCGTCGTCACGCGCACGCCCTGGCCCGCGTCGAGGCGCAGCGTCACGTCGGCCGAGACGGTGTTGACCGCGATCGAGTGCGGCGAGCCGTGCACGTCGAGCAGCACGTCGCCGCTGACGGTGTCGACGCCCACCTCCTCGAGCGCGCCGCTCGCGGTGACGTCGGCCGAGACGCCGTTGACCGAGAGCCGGCCGCTGCCGCCCGAGACCTCCACGTCGCCCGAGACGGTGTTGAGCTCGAGCTCGCCCTCGTGCGACTCGACCTGCAGCTGCCCGGAGACGGTGCTGAGCGTCGCGGTGGAGCGCAGGCCCGAGACGAGGGCGGATGCGCTCACCTGGCCGAGCGAGAGCGTCGCGTCGCGGGGCACGAGGATCGAGAGCTCGACCTTGGCGCGCACGCCCACGAGCGCCTTGACCGACTGCCAGACGTCGTCCCAGCTCACGCGCGGGTGCGCGATCGACAGCCTGCCGTGCTCGAGCTTGACCGTGAGGTCGCGCCCTTCGACGCGGTGCACCTCGACGCGGGCGGTCGGCTCCTCGTGGCCCACGATGTCGACGCTGCCGCCGACGATGCCGACGCGGAGCGCCCGCACCTCGTCGAGGTCGATGACGCGGCTCTCGCCCTCGCGCACGACCCACTGCTCGATGATCCGGTCGGCGCCCGACGCCGAGGCACCGGATGCGCTGCGCGGCCGGGTGTCGCCGCTCTCGAACTGCTCGTCCATCTCTGGCTCCTTCGCCTGATCGGAGACGCGATATAACGCGTCTTGTGACACACGCTATATCGCGTCTGCGAGCGACACAACCCCCTCTGCGATCGTCCGTCGCTCGAAGGGGGCCGTTGCGCCCGAGCGGGGCCGGCGCGCCCGCCCCTGTCGGGCGGACGCGCCCCGCTCGCCGAGCGTCACCGGCTCGCTCGCCGGCACGAGCGCGAGCGTCGCTCTCCACAGCGCGCGGGCCGAGGCGCGCGGCCACTCGCCGGGTGCGCGAGGGTGCGGCCGTGACCGTCGACATCCTCACGCCCGACCCGGGCGAGCCACAGCGCCTGCGACGGATGCCCGAGCTGCAGCGCATCCGCCGCGGTGCCTACGTCGACGCAGCGACGTTCGCGGACCTCCCGCAGCACCAGCGCCACCTTCTCCACGTGCGCGCGGTAGCGCTCTCGCGCCCCGGCGCGGTCTTCGCGCGCGAGTCCGCGCTCGCCCTCGCCGACCTCCCGCACGGCCGACCGGACGCGGTGCACATCATCGGCGACCTCGGCGCTACGGGTCGCCGCAGCGGCGTCGCGAGCACGCGGGTCGCGCTCGACGACGACGACGTCATCGTCGAGGACGGCATCGCCCGCTGCGCTCCCGCCTATGCGCTGGCGCACCTTGGCCGGGTCGGGCGGCAGGGCGATGCGGTCAGCGCGCTCGACGAGGCGCTCCGGCGCGAGATCGTCACGAAGGAGGCGGTGACGGATGCCCTGGGTCGCCAGGGCCCGCGCGGCCGGCGCCGCGCCGAGTGGGCGATCCGCTTCGCCGACCCGTTGTGCCAGTCGGTGGGCGAGTCGTGGAGCCGGGTCGCCATCCATCGACTCGGAGCGCCCCCGCCGCAGCTGCAGGTGCGCATCATGACGCGGGTCGGCCCGCGCTTCCCCGACTTCCTGTGGGAGCGGCCGGGGATGCGCCCCCTCGGCGGCGAGTTCGACGGCGCGTGGAAGTACGGCGTGATCGCGGAGGCGAACGGGATGCAGCCGGTGGATGCCGTGATCGCCGAGAAGCAGCGCGAGGACGCGCTGCGCGAGCACATCGACACGCTGCACTGGATGTGGGAGCAGGCGTTCCGCCCCGCGCTCCTGCGTCCGATGCTCGAGCGCGCGCACATCCCGGTGCGCTCGGTGCTGCTGCCCGGCTGGTGAGGTGCGCGCCGCGCCGAGCGGGGCCGCTGCGCCCGACCGGGCCAGGCGCGCCGGCCCTGGTCGGGCGTAGCCGGCCCTGGTCGGGCGTAGCCGCCCCGGTCAGCGCGAGGGTCGCCCGCTCAGCGGCGGTAGTTCGGCGCCTCGACCACCATCTGGATGTCGTGCGGGTGCGACTCCTTGAGCCCCGCCGCGGTGATCTGCACGAAGCGGCCCTTCTGCTGCAGCTCCTCGATCGTGCGCGCGCCGGTGTAGAACATCGACTGCCGCAAGCCCCCGACGAGCTGGTACGCGACCGAGCCGAGCGGGCCGCGGTAGGGCACCTGCCCCTCGATGCCCTCGGCGATGAGCTGCTCGTCGCTCGGCACGTCGGCTTGGAAGTAGCGGTCGCGCGAGTAGGAGGTCTTCTTGCCGCGCGTCTGCATCGCGCCGAGCGAGCCCATCCCGCGGTACGTCTTGTACTGCTTGCCGTTGACGAGCACGAGGTCGCCGGGGCTCTCGTTCGTGCCGGCGAGCAGCGAGCCGAGCATGACCGACGAGCCGCCCGCGACGAGCGCCTTGGCGATGTCGCCCGAGTACTGCAGACCGCCGTCGGCGATGATCGGGATGTCGGTGCCCGCGTCGTGCGCGGCGCGCGCGGCGTCGTAGATGGCCGAGACCTGCGGCACGCCGACGCCAGAGACGACGCGCGTGGTGCAGATCGAGCCCGGTCCGACGCCGACCTTCACGGCGTCGACACCCGCGGCGATGAGCGCCGCGGCGCCCTCGTAGGTCGCGACGTTGCCGCCGATGATGTCGATCTCGTCGAAGCGGCTGTCGCCCTTGAGCTTCGCGACCATGTCGAGCACGCCCTGGCTCTCGCCGTTCGCGGTGTCGACGACGATGACGTCGACACCTGCCTCCGCGAGCGCCTCGGCGCGCTCGAAGGCGTCGCCGAAGAAGCCGATCGCGGCGCCGACGCGGAGCCGGCCTTGCGGGTCCTTCGTCGCGTTCGGGTACTGCTCGATCTTGTCGAAGTCCTTGACGGTGATGAGCCCGCCGAGGCGGCCCTCGTCGTCGACGAGGGGCAGCTTCTCGAGCTTCGTCTGCTGGAAGATCTGGAACGCGTCCTCGCGCGAGATGCCGACCTTCGCCGTCTTGAGCGGCGAGGGCGTCATGATGTCGCGCACGAGCGTCGTCGCGAACTCGTCGCGCGGCACGAAGCGCATGTCGCGGTTCGTCACGATGCCGACGAGCACGCCGGCCTCGTCGACGACCGGGAGCCCCGAGATCTTGAACTCGCCGCAGACGCGGTCGACCTCCTCGATCGTGGCGTCGGGATGCGTCGTCACGGGATCCGTGATCATTCCCGACTCCGAGCGCTTCACGCGGTCGACCATCGCGGCCTGCTCGGCGATCGCGAGGTTGCGGTGGATGATGCCGATGCCGCCCTGGCGCGCCATCGCGATCGCCATGCGGTCCTCGGTGACGGTGTCCATCGCGCTCGAGACGAGCGGGATGCCGAGCCGGATGCGGCGCGAGAGCCGCGTGCCCGTGTCCGCCTCGCTCGGGATCACGTCCGTCCGCCCCGGCAGCAGCATGACGTCGTCGTAGGTGAGGCCGATCGGCCCGAACGGATTGCGCATCTCCATCGCCCCCATCGTATCGATTCGGTTACGGTCCAGCGGCATCTCGGCGAAGTTGCCGCGAGGAGCGCCTCAATTGGACGAGAAGCGGCACGGCCGCCGCTACTGTGACACCACCGATGTAACGGGCATCCCGCGATCCGCATTCCTGCTGGACTCGTCGCCCCACAGCATGGAGGACATGTGAAGACGTCCAGCAGACCGCAACGGCGCGGGCTGCGGCGAGTGATCGCCGTGGCCTTGGCCGTCATGGGCATGGTGGCTGGTGGTGCGACCGCGGTCGCCGCCGCGCCGCTCCCCCAGACCGAGCAGGCTTCCCCCTACAACTTCAACGGCATCATCCGTGACGGGCAGACCCCCGTCGAGGGCGTCGAGATCACCGTCACCGGCAACGGCGTCGACGAGACCGTCGCCACGGGCGCCGACGGGCGCTGGATGATCGGCGTCCCGTCGACCGGCACCTACACGGTGTCGATCGACACGTCGACGCTGCCGGAGGGACTCACCCTGCGCGACCCCAGCTTCGAGAGCCGGGAGTTCGAGGTCGGCGGCTCGACCGCGGTCGGCGTGCTGTTCCCCTTCGGCCCCTCGACGGGCGGCAGCCCTGGCGCCGACCCGGGCACCGGATCGAGCGGCAGCCCCGGCAGCGGCGAGGCGCCCGCTCCGGGAGACGGCGAGACGCCCGGCGGCACCTCCGACACCGGGGCGAGCTCGAACGACTTCGGCTCGCAGCTGCTCGCGCGCGTCATCTCGGGCCTGAGCTTCGGCCTGCTGCTCGCGCTCGCCGCGATCGGCATCACCCTCATCTTCGGCACCACGGGCGTCAACAACTTCGCGCACGGCGAGCTGCTCACCTTCGGCGGCATCGTCTTCTACGTCACCACGACGCTCGTGAACTGGCCCGCGTGGATCGCGGTGGTCGTCACGCTCATCGCATCGGCGGCGCTCGGCTGGGCGCACGACTGGGCCATCTTCAAGCCGCTCCGCAGGCGACGCGTCGGCCTCGTGCAGGTGCTGATCGTCACGATCGGCCTCTCGATCGCGCTGCGCTACTTCTACCAGTTCCTCATCGGCGGCGGCACGTACGGCCTCTCGGTCGAGCGAGGCGACGTCCTGCAGATCGGCCCCGTGCTCATGCGCACCTCTGGCGTCGTGAGCTCCGCGATCGCGATCGTCGTGCTCGTCGCCGTCGGCCTCTTCCTCACCCGCACGCGCATCGGCAAGGCGACGCGCGCGGTGAGCGACAACGCGGGCCTCGCATCCGCCTCGGGCATCGACGTCGACCGGGTCATCCGCATCGTGTGGGTGCTCGCCGGCCTCCTCACCGGTGGCGCGGGCATCCTCTACACCTACTTCATCGGCGCGAACATCAAGTGGGACGTCGGCTTCACGATCCTGCTGCTGCTGTTCGCCGCGGTCACCCTCGGCGGCCTCGGCAGCGCGTTCGGCGCGCTCGTGGGCGCCATCATCATCGGCCTCGTGACCGAGATCTCGACGCTCTTCATCGCACCGGACCTGCGCTACGCCATCGCGCTGCTCGTGCTCATCCTGGTGCTGCTGTTCCGGCCGCAGGGCATCCTCGGTCGACGGGAAAGGATCGGCTGACATGGACTTCCTCTCCATCATCAACTCCGCCGCCAGCGAGATCCTCTCGCCCACCACCGCCGCGTTCGCGCTCGCGACGATTGGCCTCAACATCCACTTCGGCTACTCCGGCCTGCTGAACTTCGGCCAGGCGGGCTTCATGGCGATCGGCGCGTACGCGTTCGCGATCTTCACGATGATGGTCGACCCGACCGCGACCCTCGGCTGGCCCGTGTGGCTCTCCTTCATCGCGGCGGTGCTCGTGGCCGTCGTCGCGGCGGTGATCTTCGCGCTCATCCTCGGCATCCCGACGCTCCGGCTCCGCGGCGACTACCTCGCGATCGTCACGATCGCGGCGGCCGAGATCATCCGCTTCTCCGTGCGCACGCAGGACCTCACCGCCATCACGGGCGGCTCCCAGGGCCTCCGTGGCGCGGACTACAAGGGCGACTTCGACGCGATGAACCCGCTCACCGGCACGACGTACGGGTTCGGGCCGTGGACGGCCACGGCGTACGACACCTGGGTTCGCATCGTCGCGTGGTCGCTCGTGATCGTCGCGCTCGTGCTCGTCTGGCTCCTCATGCGCAGCCCGTGGGGCCGCGTCATCAAGGGCATCCGCGAGGACGAGGATGCGGTGCGCTCGCTCGGGAAGAACGTCTACGGCTACAAGATGCAGGCGCTCGTGCTCGGCGGCGTGCTCGGCGCGGTCGCCGGCGTGATGTTCGTGCTGCCTCGAGCCGTGCAGCCCGACAACTTCGCCACCACGATGACGTTCTACATCTGGACGGCCCTCCTGCTGGGCGGAGCGGCGACCGTGTTCGGGCCGCTGCTCGGCTCGATCCTCTTCTGGGTGCTGCTCTCGTTCACGGGCGGCGTCATCAACCTGCTCCACGGCATGGGGGTCTTCGGCGACATGTCGGGCTCGCAGGCAGGGCAGATCCGGTTCGTGCTCATCGGCATCGCACTGATGGTCCTGGTGATCTTCAGACCACAGGGCATCCTCGGCAACAAGAAGGAGCTGTCGTTCAATGTCTGACACGACCACGCCTCCCACCACGCACCCGCTCGTCGACGGAGAGGTCGGCCCGGGCTGCAAGAAGGTCGACCCGATCGTCGTCGCCGACGGGGTCGTGCGCCAGTTCGGCGGCCTCACGGCCGTCGACGTCGAGCACGTCGAGATCCCGCGCGGCATGATCACGGCGCTCATCGGCCCCAACGGCGCGGGGAAGACGACGTTCTTCAACCTGCTCACCGGCTTCGACCGGCCGAACAAGGGCTCGTGGTCGTTCGACGGCCAGTCGCTCGCGCACGTGCCGAGCCACAAGGTCGCCCGGCGCGGCATGGTGCGCACGTTCCAGCTCACGAAGTCGCTCGGGCGGCTGACCGTGCTGCAGAACATGCTGCTCGGCGCGCGGGACCAGCGCGGCGAGGGCATCTTCGCGGCGCTGCTGAAGCCGCTGTGGGCGAAGCAGGAGCAGGCGAACACCGAGCGCGCCGACGCGCTGCTCGAGCGCTTCAAGCTCGACGCGAAGCGCGAGGACTACGCCGCGTCGCTCTCGGGCGGGCAGCGCAAGCTGCTCGAGATGGCGCGCGCGCTCATGAGCGAGCCGAGCCTCGTGATGCTCGATGAGCCGATGGCAGGCGTCAACCCGGCGCTCACGCAGTCGCTGCTCGACCACGTCAAGGGACTCAAGGCGGAGGGCATGACCGTGCTCTTCGTCGAGCACGACATGCACATGGTGCGCCACATCTCCGACTGGGTGATCGTGATGGCCGAGGGCAAGGTCGTGGCCGAGGGCCCGCCCGAGACGATCATGCAGGACCAGGCCGTGGTCGACGCATACCTCGGCGCGCACCACGACACCGACCTCGGCACGCTGACGAACCAGCAGGTCGCGCAGATCCACGAGGACGCCGAGGAGGAGGTGCCGGTCGACCCCGAGGCATCCGACACCGCCGGATCCGGCACGGAGACCAGCACCGGCGGCGCGACGCGGGTCACGACCGACGACGAGGAGGGCCAGCGATGACCACGACCGGTGCCACGACCACTCCGGTGCTCGAGACCAAGGACCTGGTGGCCGGCTACCTGCCGGGCGTCAACATCCTCAACGGCTGCTCGATCGTCGCCAACCAGGGCGACCTCATCGGCATCATCGGCCCGAACGGCGCCGGCAAGTCGACGCTGCTCAAGGCCGTCTTCGGCCAGGTGAACATCCGCGAGGGGTCGGTGCTGCTGAACGGCGACGACATCACCGGGCTCAAGGCCGACAGGCTCGTGAGCAAGGGCGTCGGCATGGTGCCGCAGAACAACAACGTGTTCCCGTCGCTCACGATCGAGGAGAACCTCGAGATGGGGCTCTTCCAGGAGCCGAAGATGTTCAAGGAGCGCTTCGAGTTCGTCGGCGCGCTCTTCCCCGAGCTCGTGAAGCGGCGCAAGCAGCGCGCGGGCAGCCTCTCCGGCGGCGAGCGCCAGATGGTCGCGATGGGTCGCGCGCTCATGATGGACCCCGCGGTGCTGCTGCTCGACGAGCCGAGCGCAGGCCTGAGCCCCGTGCGCCAGGACGAGACGTTCCTGCGGGTCGCCGAGATCAACAGCCACGGCGTGACGATCGTGATGGTCGAGCAGAACGCCAGGCGCTGCCTGCAGATCGCGCACCGCGCGTACGTGCTCGACCAGGGCAAGGATGCGTACACGGGCACCGGCCGCGAGATGCTGAACGACCCGAAGGTCATCCAGCTCTACCTCGGCACGCTCGCGACGGACGTCGAGGAGAAGGCTCGCACGTCGTCGCAGGCGACGGTCGAGCCCACGCCCGACGTCGCCACGACGACCGCTCCGCCGGTCGTGACGGAGGAGCCGAAGGGGCCGTAGGCCCGGATCGACGATGAAGGCCCCCGCTGCTGCGGGGGCCTTCATCGTGGGAGCGAGTCGCCGGTGCGCTTCGACACGCTCTGCGCGCTGCGCGCGCGGAGCGGCTCAGCAGGCGGGAGAGGCGGCTCAAGCGAGCGGGAGAGGCGGCTCAGCGAGCGGGCGCGGGCGGAGACGCGAAGAGGGCCCCGCCGCAGCGGAGCCCTCCTCGAGCGCGTCAGATCACTCGTTGAGCGAGCCGAACTCCGCGTTCAGGAAGGTGTACTGGTTGTCGGCACCGTACTGGTAGATGCCGATGTACGCCTCGGTCGGGTCGCCGTTCTCGTCGAACTCGATCGGGCCCGAGGGACCGTCGTAGTCGATGTCCTCGCCGTCGGCGATCAGCTGCAGGCACTCCGCGACGTCGGTGCACTTCGTGCCGCCCTCGGAGACCGACTGCAGGTTGTCGCGGATCGTCTCCGCGTCGGCGCTGCCGCCCTGCGCGGCCGCGAGGGCCGCGAGGATGACCGCGTCGTACGACTCCGGGCCGTACGAGAAGTCCTGCAGGTTGGGGTCCTGCTCGAGCAGGCGGTCGCGGAACGTCTCGTCGGCGGGGTTGCCGGGGAGCGTGCCCTTCGCGCCGTCGAGCGTGCCCTCGGGGAAGTTGTAGTCGTTCGACAGGTTGCCGTCGACGAAGTACATGCCCGAGGCCGGGAAGCCCTGCGTCACGAGCTCCGGCACGATCTGCGCCGTCTCGGCGAAGGCGATGATGGCGATCGCGTCGGGCTGGCCCGCCATGATCTCCTGCACCTGCGTCGTGAAGTTCGTGTCGCCCGGGTTGTAGAGGACGCTGCCGGTCACGGTGCCGCCGGCCGCCTCGACCGCCATCGCCGCGTTCTCCTGCAGACCGGTGCCGTACGGGTCGTTGATCGTGATGAAGCCCACGCTCGCCGCGCCGTCGCCCGTCATGAGGTTGCCGAGCACGCGGCCCTGCAGCACGTCGGACGGAGCGGTGCGCCAGTAGAACCCGTCGTCCGGGTAGTCCGAGAAGTCGGGCGAGGTGTTCGCCGGCGAGATCTGCACGACGCCCGCGTCGATCAGCTGGTCGATGAACGTGAAGGACACGCCGGACGACGCCGCGCCGACGACGACGTCCGCACCGGCGGAGATCAGCTCGCCCGCCGAGGCCGTCGCGATGTCGGTCGTCGTGTCACCCGAGTCGCGGTGCTGCACGTCGATCGTGAACTCGAAGCCGGCGGCCTCGAGATCGGCCGCCGCGAGGTCGACGCCCGCGAACTCGGGCGGGCCGAGGAAGGCGAGGTTGCCCGTCTGGGGCAGGATCGTGCCGACCACGAACTCCGTGTCGACCTCGCCGTTGCCCTCGGGTCCGGCCGAGCCCGACGGCGTGGCGGCGCCGCCGCCGCCGCCGGAACATGCGGCGAGCAGCAGCACGCCGGCGGTCGCGGCGCCGAGCGCCGCGAAGCGCCGGGGCTTGGGCCCCTTGGTGCGAAGGAAGGACTGCATTGTGCTCCTCAATTGCGTGGGACGCGCGCTGGCGCGCGCGTTTGCACCACAGTAAGCGAGCATCGCGCCGATTTCGGCGCGTCCGCGTTACGTCCTGGTAACGGTCTTGGCGCACGCGGGCCCGCTTGCGCGCGGCCACGGCCATTCCTCGGCCGCACCTGAGCGGCGATCAGGCTGCGGGCGGTAAGGGGCGTGGGCGCCGGAAGCGCCCGACGACGAGGTCGATCGAGACGAGCACGAGCGAGAGCCACACGAGCGCGAAGCCGATCCAGCGCTCGAGCGGCATCGGCTCGAGCATGACGAAGGCGCCGAAGAGGAAGGAGATGATCGGCGCGAGGTACTGCGTGAAGGCGAGCGCGGTGAGCGAGATGCGTCGCGCGGCGGCGGAGAAGGCGAGCAGCGGCAGGGCCGTCACGAGCCCGAGGCCGACCGTCGCCCAGATGCCGACCGGGCCCGCCGCGCCGACCGTCACCCCGTTGATGCTCACGGCGACCGCGAGCATGACGAGCGAGGCGGGGATCACGGCCGTGGTCTCGATCGTGAAGCCCGACAGCGCATCCACCGATCCCCCGACGCGCTTCTTGATGAGTCCGTAGACGCCGAACGAGAGCGCGACCGTGAGGCCGAACCACGGCACCTCGCCGTAGCCGATGACCATGACGAGCACGCCCACCGCGCCGAGGCCGACGGCGACCCACTGCGCCGGCCGGAGCCGCTCGCCGAGGAAGAGCACCGCGAGCACGACCGAGACGAGCGGGTTGAGGAAGTAGCCGAGGCTCGTCTCGAGCACCTTGTCGGAGAGCACCGCGACGATGAAGGCGGTCCAGTTGACGAGCACCGCATGGCCCGCGAGCACGAGCGTCCAGGTGTCGCGCCGGTTGCGCAGGATCGCCCGCATGCGCGCCCAGCCGCGCGTCATCGCGACGAGGCCGACGCCGACCGCGACGGAGGCGAGCACTCGCCAGCCGATGAGCTCGAAGCCGTCGATGCCCTTCGTGAGCTGCAGGTAGACGGGGACCACGCCCCAGAAGGCGTAGGCGAAGACGGCGTACCAGACGCCGGTGGTGCGCTGCTCGGGCATCGTCCCCTTCAATCGCGAAGGGCGGCGCCCCCGAAGGGGCGCCGCCGCTGCGTTCAGTGCTGGCTCAGCGCTCGACGATCGCGAGCACGTCGCGAGCCGAGAGCACGAGGTACTCGTCTGCGCCGAACTTGACCTCGGTGCCGCCGTACTTGGAGTAGAGCACCTTGTCGCCGACGTTCACGTCGATCGGCACGCGGTTGCCGTTGTCGTCGATGCGGCCGGGGCCGACCGCCACGACCTCGCCCTCCTGGGGCTTCTCCTTGGCGGTGTCAGGGATGACGAGACCGCTTGCAGTGGTCGTCTCTGCCTCGACCTGCTTGATGACGATGCGGTCCTCGAGCGGCTTGATGGAAACCGACACGGTTGCCTCTTTCTTGTCAGACTCTGGGGCGCGCCCGGTCATGCCGGGCGCCGCTCCAAGACTAGGCGGAGAGTTGGCACTCGGTCAACATGAGTGCCAACCGACCGGGGTTCGCGAGCCAGCCGTGGTGTTGGATGAGAGCGATGGACGCCGATGCGCTGCGACTCCTGCTGTCGAAGGAGGGCCTCGCGCTGCTCGACCGCGCGGAGGCGGGCCTCGACGGCGCCGACGTCGTGCGGGAGGTCGCGCGCCTGCGCGCCGAGGGGCACGACCCGCTGCTCGTCGCGACCGTTCTGAGCCAAGCGCGGCTGCGCCGCCGCGCGCGCGCGAAGTTCGGGGAGTTCGCGCAGGGGATGCTCTTCACCGAGGCCGGGCTCGAGCAGGCGACGCGGCTGCGGGTCGCCGCGCACCACGCGGGCCGGATGCGCGCGGCCGGCATCGTCTCGGTCGCCGACCTCGGGTGCGGGATCGGCGCCGACGCGCTCGCGTTCGCGACGCTCGGGCTCGGGGTGACCGCAGTCGAGCGCGACGAGGTGACCGCCGCGATCGCCGCCTTCAACCTCGCGGCCTGGCACGCGACCGTCGTGCACGGCGACGCCCTCGAGACGCCCACCGACGCCGAGGCGCTCTGGTTCGACCCGGCGCGGCGCGAGGGCGCGAGCCGGCTGCGCGACCCCGCCGACTGGTCGCCCTCGCTCGACCGGGTCTTCGCGCGCGCCGCGGCGCAGCCGGCGGGCGTCAAGCTCGCGCCGGGCATCGACCGCGCCCTGCTGCCGCCGGACGCCGAGCACCAATGGGTCACCGACGGCCTCGAGACCGTCGAGGCGGTCGTGTGGACCGGTGCCCTGGCCCGTCCCGCCGCCCGGCGCAGCGCCCTCGTGCTCGGCGACGGCGTGGCAGAGGAGCTCGTGGGTGCGCCGACGCATCCGGAGCCCGGCGAGCTCGGCGAGTGGCTCTTCGAACCGGCGGGCTCGGTCATCCGCGCAGAGCTCATCGGCACGCTCGCCGAGCGGCTCGGCGCCCGGAGCGTCAGCGAGGGCATCGCCTACCTCACGGGCGACGCGCTCGTCGAGACGCCGCTCGCGCAGGCGTTCCGCGTGCGCGAGACGCTCCCGCTCGACGAGCGGCGGATCGCGCAGCGGCTGCGGCAGCTCGGCATCGGCGAGCTCGAGATCAAGAAGCGCGGCGCCGACGTCGACCCCGCCGCGCTGCGCAAGCGGCTCAAGCTCAAGGGCGAGGAGCGGGCGACGCTCTTCGCGACGCGCGTGGGCGGCCGCCACCGCGCGATCCTCGCCGACCGCGCCTGAGCGGAGCTGCGGCGGTCAGCCGACGAGCATCCCCGGCAGCACCGGCAGCCACTCGACCGCCGTCACGATCGCGAGGATGAGCCCGAGCACCGTGCCGACCGATCCCGCCGCGACCGCGACGTACGGCCACGGGCGGTCGTCGGGGCGCCGCCGGAGGGCGAAGAGCCCGCAGGCGGCGCCTCCGGCGGCGACGGGGAGCCCCGCCCCGCTCATGAACGCGAGAGCGAGGCCGAGTCCCGAGAGGATGAGCGCGACCCACGTGAGGTCGCTCAGCCGGCGCGCGCCGCGCGCCGGCCGCGGAAGAGCGGGCTCGCTCAACCGCCCATGATCGAGTAGTACTCGATCCACTGCGCGATGCGGATGAGGTTGACGACGCCCACGATGATCGAGATCACGACCGCGACGGCGCCGACGATGCCCGCGACGAGCGGCCACGGCTTGCCCTCGGGGTTCTTGCGGATCGCGACGAAGCCGAGGATCGCGCCGACGAGCGCGGGCAGGAGGCCGAGCCCGAAGACGAACGAGAGCAGGAGGCCGAGCCCCGAGAGCACGAGCGCCCAGACGGTGATCCCCTTGAGCTTCTTCTCGCCGGGCGCGGCGTAGGCGGCGGGCGCGTAGCCGCCGGCGGCGGCGTCGCCGTAGGCGGGCGCCTGGCCGTAGCCGCCCGAGTCGGCACCGTAGGGCTGCTGGCCGTACGCCGGCTGCTGGCCGTAGGCGGGCTGCTGGCCGTAGGCCGGCGCGCTGCCGTAGGGCTGCTGCTGGCCGTACGGCGACTGCTCACCGCCGTAGGCGGGAGCCTGCTCGCCGGAGGCGGGAGCCTGCTCGCCGTAGGCGGGCGCCGGCTGGCCGTAGGCGGGCTGCGCCGGCTGGCCGTAGCCGGCCTGCTCGCCGTAGGGCTGCTGCCCGTACCCCGTCGCGGGAGCCGACTGGCCGTAGGCCTCGCCCTGCGGGGCCGGCTGGCCGTAGGGCTGCTGCGTGAACGGCTGGCCCTGGTCACCGAACGACGGCTGCTGCCCGTAGGCGGGCGGCTGGCCGAAGCCCGACTCCTGCTGCCCGTACGCGGGGGCGTCGGGCTGCGGGTCGTAGGCCGGCTGCGCCGCCTGCTGCCCGAAGTCCGCGGTGGGCTGCTCGCCGGCCTGGGGCTCGGCGCCCTCCTGGTCGGGCCGACGGAATCGGTCGTCGGCCTGCGAGAACTGGTCGGTCACGGGCTCCTCCTTGGCACGCGCGCGGATGCGCGTGATCAACGTATCGCCTAGAGGCCCGGCTGCACCTGCTCGGCGAGCTGCACGATCATCGCGATGCCGGTGATCGTCGCCGAGAGCATCGCGACGATCGTCACGGCGCCGAGGATGATCGCCCAGATGGCGAGCAGCCGGCCGTCCTCGCCGGTGCGCCTGATCCGGCCGAGCGCGATCGCGCCCATGATCATCGCCGCGATCGAGCCGATGCCCGGTAGGATCGTGGCGCCGCACGCGGCAGCGATGATGGCGAGCACCGCGAGGGTGCTCGTGGTGGGTCCCGGATGCGTCGGCGCACTCCACGCCGTCGGCTGCGGTCCGGGGGCGGGCTGGGTCGGCGCCGGGGCACCCCACCCCTGCTGCTGCCACGCGGCCTGGCTCATGCTGCGCCTCCTCCGTCTCGACTCCGATCCTGCCAGTCGCGCCTGTGCGGTGCGTCGGTGACCTGCACCGCGCTCACACCTGCACCGTGCCCGCGTCGAGCGTCGACTCGGCGGCGAATCCCGCCGGGCTCGGGGCGTCGCCGCGCGCAACGAGCATCGCCCCGACGGCGGCGATCATCGCGCCGTTGTCGGTGCAGAGGTCGAGCGGCGGGATCCGCAGGTCGACGCCCTGCGCGGCGGCGCGCTCGGCGGCGACCTCGCGCAAGCGGCGGTTGGCGACGACGCCGCCGCCGAGCAGCAGCCGCGGGATGCCGAGCTCGGCGCACGCGTCGAGCGCCTTCGCGACGAGCACGTCGACGACCGCCTCGCGGAAGCTCGCCGCGACGTCGGCGATCGGCAGCGCCTCCCCCGCCGCCTCGGCGCGCTCGACGTGCCGCGCGACGGCGGTCTTGAGCCCCGAGAAGGAGAAGTCGAAGCGGTGCCGCTCGCGATCCTTCGGCGCCGTGAGGCCGCGGGGGAAGCGGATCGCGTGGGGGTCGCCGCCGACCGCGGCGGCGTCGATCGAGGGCCCGCCGGGATAGCTGAGCCCGAGCAGGCGCGCGGTCTTGTCGAACGCCTCCCCGGCGGCGTCGTCGATCGTCTCGCCGAGCAGCTCGACGTCGCCGGCGAGGTCGCGCACGAGCAGGAGCGACGTGTGGCCGCCCGAGACGAGCAGCGCGACGGTCGGCAGCTCGAGCGGCTCGCCCGAGAGCACGTCGGCGGCGACGTGGCCGACGAGGTGGTTGACGCCGTAGAGCGGCAGTTCCCGCGCGGTCGCGAGGCCCTTCGCGGCGCCGATCCCCACCATGAGGGCACCCGCGAGGCCGGGCCCCGCCGTCACGGCGATCGCGTCGATGTCGTCGAGGGTCATGGATGCGTCGTCGAGCGCCGCGAGGATCGTCGGCTGCATCTGCTCGAGGTGGGCGCGAGCGGCGATCTCGGGCACGACGCCGCCGAAGCGCGCGTGCAGCTCCATCGACGACGCGATGCGGTTCGCGAGCAGCTCCGTGCCGCGCACGATGCCGACGCCCGTCTCGTCGCAGCTCGTCTCGATGCCGAGCACGACCGGTGCGCGCTCGGTCATCGCGTCTCCCGCTTCATCACCACGGCATCCACGTCCTCCGGCTGGTAGTAGCGCGGCCGCACCCCGATCTCGCGGAAGCCGACCGACTCGTAGAGACCGCGCGCGACGGGATTGTCGGCGCGCACCTCGAGGAAGAGCTCCTGCACGCCGCGGCGCTCCGCCTCGGCGAGCAGCTCGGCGAGCAGCGCGCGCCCGACGCCGCGGCCGCGAGCATCCGCCGAGACCGCGATCGTCTGCACGTCGCCCTCGACGCCCACGGCGCGCAGCCCGGCGTAGCCGACGAGCCGCCCGCCGGGCTCGACCGCGGCGAGGTAGCGGCCCCACTCGCTCGCGATCTCGGCGCGCATCGTCCCTGCCTCCCACGCGCTCGCGCCGAACGAGGCGCGCTCGAGCGCCATGATCGCGTCGAGGTCGGCGGCGTCGGCGGTGCGGATGCGCACGCCCGCCTCGGGGAGGTCTGCGGTCACTGCGACACCCGCTTCGGGCCCGCCGAGGGCACCGCGTCGGCCTCGCGGAGGTAGAGCGCCTCGGTCACCTCGGCGGCGCCGCGCGCGGCGGCGCGCGCGAGCAGGCCCGCGTCGATCGCCTCGGCGTCGATGCGCGTCAGGCCCGCGTGCTGGCCCCCGGGCGCGGGCACGGCGTCGGCGGGCGCGAGGTGCGGCCCGTCGACGACGGCGCCGCCCGCGACGATGCTCCACGCGCGCTCGCGCCGGCGGACGTCGGTCGTGACCTGCGCGTCGCCGCTCGTCGCACCGAGGTGGCTCGCGACGCCGAGGCAGCGCACGCCGAGCCCCATCGCCGTCGCCCGGGCGGCGGCGATGCCGACCCGCAGCCCCGTGAACGCGCCTGGCCCCATGCCCGCGACGACGAGCTCGATCGCGCCCCTGCGCCCCTCGAGCGCGCGCTCGAGCATCGGCCCGAGCCGCTCCGCGTGCCCGCGCCGGTCGTCGGAGCGCTGTTCGAAGACGATGTCGTCGCCGTCGAGCACCGCGACCGCGGTGCCGAGCGAGGTGTCGATCGCGAGGATCATCGCGCCGCTCCCTCGAACGCGAGCGCGCGCAGCCGCGCGGCGTCCCACGCGGGGCCGTGACCGCTCAAGCGCACGTGTCGCGGCGCATCCGCCTCGTCGTCCATGTCGTCCTCCCCTGGGCCGGCCTCCGGCCGCTCGATCTCGACCCGCAGCCACGACTCGAGCGCGTGCTCGAGCGGCGCGCCCCACTCGGCGACCGTGATCGCGCCGTCGAGGTCGAGGTCGAGGTCGTCGAGCTGCGCCTCGCTCCCCTCGTCGCCGAGCCGGTAGGCGTCGACGTGCTGCAGGTCGGGGCCGGCCTCGGTGCGGTGCGTGCGGGCGATGACGAACGTGGGGCTCTGCACCGTGCCGCGCGCGCCGAGCGCCCGGCCGATGCCGCGCGTGAGCGTCGTCTTGCCCGCTCCGAGCGGGCCGATGAGCAGCACCGCGTCGCCCGCGACGAGGCTCCTCCCGATGCGCTCGCCGAGCACCTCCATCGCGTCGGCGTCGGGCACGTCCCCCGCGACCTCGACCGCGACGCGCGGGCCGATCATGCCGGTGAGCTCGGGGGCGGATGCGTGCTCGATCGAGACGGGGTCGCCGACGGCCGCGAGGCGGTCGCCGATGTCGAGCACGACCTGGTCCATCGCGACCCGCCCGCGGATGGGCTCGGCCCCGCCTCGGAGCACCACCAGCCGGCCGCTCGCGGCGCGCGTCACGCCGTCGGCGTAGCCGAGGCCCACGAGCGCGAGCGTCGTGGGGCGCTCGGTGACGTGCTCGCCGCCGTAGGAGACACCGAGTCCCGCCTCGACGCGCTTGACGCCCACGAGCTCGCCGAGGAGCCGCTGCGGCGTGCCGTCGAGCCCGAGCTCGAGCGCGCGCCGCGGCGCGAGCGCGGGATCGGGAGCCGTGACGTGCGCGCCGAGGGCGAGCGAACCCATCCGCGTCACGACCTCGTAGGTGATGGTGCCGGCCGCGAGCGCCCACGCGTCGGCGCTCGGCTCGCCCGCCGCGGGGTCGCCGAAGAGCACGCCCTCGCCCGTGAGCGGCGGCTCGATGCGGAGGGCGCCCGCGGTGACCGCCGCGACGCGCGCGAGCTCATCGCCGACGCGCACCGGGGCGCCGACCGCCGGCAGGAGGCCCGCGTCGAGCCCGCCCTCGGCGACGCCGTCGCGGAACGTCGCGGTCACCCGCATCGCGGGCCGCAGGCCCAGCGCTGCCGCGGCCGCGCCGTCGCCCGCGCCGGGGCCCGCGGGATCGACGCCGTAGGCCGCCATGCCGAGGCGCACCATGTCGAAGCGCGCCTCGGGCAGGGCGAGCGCGGCCGCGGAGGCCGCGAGGTGCCGCAGCTCGATGTTGAGCGGCTCGGCGTCGGCGGCCGCGGTCGCGAAGTCGGCGGCCTGCGCGAGGTCGTCCTCGCGGCTCGAGCCGGCGAGGTGCGACATGAGCCCGCGCACGCGCGCGCCACCGCGGACGAGCTCGACCGCGCGAGCGAGGGCGGCCGCGCGGTCGCCGCGCGCGACGCCGTTGCGGCCGAGGCCCGTGTCGAGCTTGAGGTGGATCGTCGCGCCCGCATCGGCGGCCGCCTCGAGCTGCGCGATCGACGAGACCGCGACCTCGATGCCGCGCCGCGCGGCGATGCGGAAGTCGGTGCGCGGCCCGTGCAGCCACGAGAGCAGCGGCGCGTCGACGCCCGCGTCGCGCAGCGCGACGGCCTCCGCGAGGTCGACGACCCCGAGCATCGCGGCGCCGCCGTCGAGCATCGCCCGCGCCGAGCCGAGCGCGCCGTGCCCGTAGCCCTCGGCCTTCACGACCCCGAGCACCGGCACGCCGACGCGGGCGGCGAGCGCGCGCACGTTCGCCGCGATCGCCGCGGCATCGACCTCGGCGCGCATCAGTCCTCCGCGATGACGGTCGCGGTCGCGACGCCGCCGTCGTGGCTCATCGAGAGGTGCAGCCGCCGGGCGCCGATCGCCGCGGCCCGCGCCGCAGCGGTGCCGCGCACCTCGAGCTCGGGATCCCCCTCGGGCGACGGCACGACCACGAGGTCGACCCACCGCATCCCGGCGTGCGCGCCGAGCGCCTTGATCGCCGCCTCCTTCGCGGCGAAGCGCGCGGCGAGCGAGTGGAGCCCGCGCTCCTGCCCGTCGCCGCGGACGAGCTCCTCGGGCGCGAAGAGCCGCGGCTTGAGCGCGGGCGTGCGCGTGACGGCGCGCTCGAAGCGGGCGACGTCGACGACGTCGACGCCGAGCCCCACGATCACGAGCCGACCCCGCTCATCCGCGCCCGTTCAGCTGCCGAGCGTCACTCGACCGTGACGGACTTCGCGAGGTTCCGCGGCTGGTCGACGTCGAGGCCCTTCGCGGTTGCGAGCTCGAGCGCGAAGATGTGCAGCGGCACGACCTGCAGCACGGGCTCGAGCATCGGCAGCGTGAGCGGCACGCGCAGCACGACGTCGGCGTACGGCAGCACCGCCGCGTCGCCCGCCTCGGCGACGACGATGACGCGGGCGCCGCGCGCGCGGATCTCCTGGATGTTCGAGACGATCTTCGAGTGCAGGAGCGGCTCGTTGCGCGGGCTCGGCACGACGACGAAGACGACCTGGCCGGGCTCGATGAGCGCGATCGGGCCGTGCTTGAGCTCGCCGCCGGCGAAGCCCTCAGCGTGGATGTAGCTGATCTCCTTGAGCTTGAGCGCGCCCTCGAGCGCGACGGGGTAGCCCACGTGGCGGCCGAGGAAGAGCACCGAGCGGCTGTCGGCCATCCAGTGCGCGAGCTCGTGCACGGCCTCCTGCTCGGCGAGCACCTGGCGCAGCTCGGCGGGCAGCTCGCGCATCTCGGCGATGACCTCGGCGATCGCCTCGTCGGCCATCGTGCCGCGCACGCGCGCGAGGTGGAGGCCGAAGAGCAGCTGGCCGATGACCTGCGCGAGGAACGCCTTCGTCGACGCGACCGCGACCTCCGGGCCGGCGTGCGTGTAGAGCACCGCCTCCGACTCGCGCGGAATCGTCGCGCCCTGCGTGTTGCAGATCGAGAGCGTGCGCGCGCCCTGCGCCTTCGCGTGCTGCACGGCCATCTTCGTGTCCATCGTCTCGCCCGACTGCGAGATCGAGATGACGAGCGTGCGCTCGTCGAGCACGGGGTCGCGGTAGCGGAACTCGTGCGCGAGGTCGACCTCGACGGGCACGCGGGCCCAGGTCTCGATCGCGTACTTGCCGACGAGGCCCGAGTAGTTGGCGGTGCCGCACGCGACGATCACGATGCGGTCGATCGAGCGCAGCACCTCGTCGTCGAGCGCGCCGAGGTCGAGCTCGACGCGCGAGTCGGCGAGGCGGCCGCGCATGGTGTTCTCGACGGCCTCGGGGCCCTCGGAGATCTCCTTCGCCATGAAGGAGTTCCAGCCGCCCTTCTCGGCGGCCGACGCATCCCAGCTCACCTCGAAGCGCTTGGGCTCGACGGCGTTGCCGTCGAAGTCGGTGACGGATGCGCTGTCGCGCGTGATCGTGACGATCTGGTCGTTGTCGAGGGCGGCGGCGCTCGGCGTGAACTTCACGAAGGCGCTCACGTCGCTGCCGAGGAAGTGCTCGCCCTCGCCGTAGCCGACGAGCAGCGGCGAGTTGTGGGAGGCGCCGACGACGACGCCCGGCTGCTCGGCGTGCATCGCGAGCAGGGTGAACTGGCCGTGGAGGCGCTTCACGACCTGGCGCATCGCGGCCGTCAGGTCGCCGGTCTCGCGGTAGGCGCGGCCCAGCAGCTTCGCGGCCGCCTCGGTGTCGGTCTCGCTCGCGAACGCCTCGCCGGCCGCCTCGAGCTCGGCACGGAGCTCGGCGAAGTTCTCGATGATGCCGTTGTGGATGAGCGAGAGCCGACCGTCGTCGCCGATGTGCGGGTGCGCGTTCTCGTCGGTCGGGCCGCCGTGCGTCGCCCAGCGCGTGTGGCCGATGCCGGTCGCCGACGCGGGCAGCGGCGCGTCCTCGAGGCTCGCGCGCAGCACGGCGAGCTTGCCGCCCTTCTTGCGCAGCGCGATGTGCTCGCCGTCGATGACGGACACCCCGGCGCTGTCGTAGCCGCGGTACTCGAGCCGCGACAGCCCCTCGAGCAGCACATCGACCGTGCCGCGCTCACCCGTGTATCCGACGATTCCACACATGCCCTCGATCCTACCGGCGGTAGAGTCGCGCTCGATGTCGCACCCGATCAGCTCGCCGTTCGTCGAGATCGACCGCGCCGATTGGGCGAGGCTCGCCCCGCACGTGCCCGACCCGCTCACCGAGGCCGAGGTGCGGCGCATCCGCGGCACGGGCGACCGGCTCGAGCTGCGCGAGGTGGCCGAGGTCTACCTCCCGCTGTCGAAGCTCATCAGCCTCTACCGCGACTCCGCCGCCCGCCTGCACCGCGAGACGACCGAGTTCCTGGGCGCCCCGACGCATCCGACCCCCTTCGTGCTCGGCGTCGCCGGCTCCGTCGCGGTCGGCAAGTCGACGACCGCGCGGCTGCTCAAGGAGCTGCTCGGCCGCTGGCAGGGCGAGCTGCGCGTCGACCTCGTGACGACCGACG
Source organism: Agrococcus lahaulensis DSM 17612 (assembly GCF_000425105.1). Taxonomy (GTDB): domain Bacteria; phylum Actinomycetota; class Actinomycetes; order Actinomycetales; family Microbacteriaceae; genus Agrococcus; species Agrococcus lahaulensis. Next base: position 83,709 of record NZ_KE384304.1, on the reverse strand, counting down.
GCTTCCTGCACCCCAACCGCGTGCTCGAGCAGCGCGGCATCATGGGGCGCAAGGGCTTCCCCGAGTCGTACGACCGGCGCGCGCTGCTGCAGTTCGTGACCCGGGTGAAGTCGGGCGAGGCCGAGGTGCGCGCGCCCGTCTACTCGCACCTCTCCTACGACATCGTGCCGGGCGAGGAGATCGTCGTGCGGCGCCCCGACATCCTCATCGTCGAGGGGCTCAACGTGCTGCAGCCGCCGCCGACGGGCTCGCACCTCGCGGTCTCCGACCTGTTCGACTTCTCGGTCTACGTGGATGCGCGCACGCGCGCGATCCGGGAGTGGTACATCGAGCGCTTCTTCACCCTCAAGGCGACCGCGTTCCAGGACCCGCAGTCGTACTTCCACCGCTTCGCGGACATGACGGATGCGCAGGCGCGCGCGTACTCCCAGGACATCTGGGACTCGATCAACGGCCCGAACCTCGTCGAGCACATCCTGCCGACGCGGTCGCGCGCCGACCTCGTGCTGCGGAAGGACGACGACCACACGATCCGCTCGGTGCTGCTGCGGAAGGTGTAGCCCCACCCCCGCAGGTCGAGTAGCTGCCGAAGGCGGCGTATCGAGACCCGGCTCCGCCGAGCTGACCGCTCACGCGCCGAACTGACCGCTCACGCGCGGAGCTGACCGCTCACGCGCCGAGCTGACCGCTCACGGGCGGAAGTGACCGCTCGGGGCCGCGCGCTACGGTGCGGGCACGCCCTCCACGACGTTCGGCGAGCGGGCCGCTCGCGAGCGCCCGGTCTGGCCGAGCCGCACGAGCACGACGCCCGCGATGATCGCGGCCGCGCCGAGCAGCTGCGGCGGCGTCGGCAGGATCCACAGCAGCAGCGCGGTCCAGACGATCGCGAACATCGTCTCGGAGTAGCCGACGAAGCTCGCGAGGGTCGCGCCGAGCCGGCGGCCGCCGAGGATGCCGAGCACGTAGGCGGCGGCGGTCGAGACGAGCACGACGAGACCGACCGCGACCCACATCGGCACCGTCGCACCGCCGAGCACGACCGGCTCGGCGGTCGCCTCGAACGGCAGCAGCCCCGAGATCGACGCGGCGCCGAGGACGATCGCGCCGACGACCATGCCGAGGCCCGCGAGCGCGATGGGGTGCAGCTCGGAGTCAGGCTTCGACGCGACGACCCAGTAGGCGGCGTTGCCGATCGCCGAGCCGAGCGCGAGCAGCACGCCGATCGGGTGCAGCGCGTCGCCGCCGACGCCCGAGATGAGCGCGAGGCCGACGAGCGCCACCCCCGCGCCCGCGAGGGTGAGACACGCCGGCGCGCGGCGCGTGACCGCCCACGTCGCGAAGACGAGCAGCACCGGGCCGAGGAACTCGATGAGGAGCGCGAGCGAGGGCTGGATGTAGGCGACGGCGCTGAAGAACGCGAGCTGGCACAGCGCGATCGCGAGCACGCCGAGCACGAGCACCTCCTTCCACGACCGGGCCACCGCATCCCACCGACCGCGCAGCAGCCACAGCGTCGGGGGCAGCAGCACGAGCGCGCCGCCGGTGATGCGCACGGTCGTGACGGCGCCGGAGGTCCACCCCGCGTCGAGGAGCGAGGAGGCGAGGATGCCGGAGATGCCGAAGGATGCCGCGCTCGCGAGCGCGAAGGCGAGGCCGATCGATCGACGAGCGTGCATCGGCGGGGCCCCTGTCTCGGTTAGCATCGTGCTCACGACGGCACGGTGTCACGACCGTCGGGCCTGACAGTCGCGATCCTAACCGAGGTCAACCAGTGTCGCTGCCCTATCCCAAGGAGCTCGTCCACTCGCTCGAGTTCATCGCGGACGTCTGCAACCGGCGCCGCGACGCGGAGCTCGAGACGGCGGTGAGCCTCCGCGAGGTGTGCGCCGCGTGGGGCTTCCCGGGCGCGAGCGGCGCGACGCGCACCGACCTCGAGGCGACGTGGCGCAGGATCGACCAGGTCGAGCGCATGTGGGACGGCGAGCGCGACGCGGTCGCGAGGATGGTCAACCGCATCTTCGAGGAGGCGAACGCGCGCCCTCGGCTCGTGCGCCACGACGACTTCGACTGGCATCTGCACGGGCTGCCGCACGGTGCCTCGCTCGCCGACGCGATCGCGGTCGACGCGGCAATGGCGCTCGGCGACCTCGTGCGCCTCGACGACCTCGAGCGGTGCCGGCGCTGCGCCGACGTGCGCTGCGAGCGGATGTTCTTCGACCTCTCGCGCAACCGCTCGCGCCGGTTCTGCTCGACGCGCTGCCAGTCGCGCACGAACGTCGCCGCCTTCCGGGCGCGCGCGCTCGAGGCCTAGCCGCGGCCGGGCGACCTCCCGGGTCGCCCGGAGGATGCTGTCGCGCATGGCAACGACCACGACCGCGGAGCCGGCGGGTCACGCGACGAAGCTGAAGCGCGGCATCACGACGCTGCTGCTGTTCTTCTCCATCGTCGGCGACACCCTCGGCGCAGGCATCTACACGCTCGTCGGCACCATGGCGGCCGACGTCGGCGGGGTCCTCTGGGTCCCGCTCATCCTCGCGCTCGTGCTCGCCCTGCTCACCGCGGGCACCTATGCCGAGCTCATCACGAAGTACCCGCACGCGGGCGGCGCCGCCCGCTACGCCGAGCGCGCGTTCGACAAGCCCTACGTCACCTTCCTCATCGGCTTCCTCATGCTCGCGGCCGGGATCACGACCGCCGCGGCGCTCGCGAACGCGTTCGCGGGCGACTACCTGCAGGCGCTCGTGCCCGACATCCCCACGATCCCCGTCGCGATCGGCTTCATCGCGCTGCTCGTGCTCGTCAACCTCCGCGGCGTGCGCGAGTCGCTCATCACGAAGGTCGGCGCGACGATCGTCGAGATGACGGGACTCATCATCATCATCGTCGTGGCGGCGATCGTGTTCGGCTCGGGCGGCGGCGAGCCCGCGCGCCTCACGACCTTCGCCGAGGAGGTGCCGCCGCTCTCCGGCGCCTTCGCGGCGACGATCACGGCGTTCTTCTCGTTCCTCGGCTTCGAGGCCGCAGCGAACATGGCCGAGGAGGTGAAGGATCCGAGCCGCTCCTACCCGCGGGCGCTCTTCGGCGCGATCCTCACCGCCGGTGTCGTCTACCTGCTGATCGCGCTCGGCGCCGCGATCGTCGTGCCGCTCGACCAGCTCGCGACCTCCGAGGGGCCGCTGCTCGAGGTCATCGAGGCCTCGGGCCTCGCCTTCCCGTCGTGGCTCTTCGCGGTCATCGCGCTCGTCGCGATCGGCAACGGAGCGCTGCTCTTCATCGTCATGGCCTCGCGCGCGACCTACGGCCTCGCCGAGGCGAAGCTGCTGCCGAGGGCCTTCGGCGCCGTGCTGCCGAACCGTCGCACGCCGTGGGTCTCGATCCTCGTCGTGGGCGCCGTGACGATGGCCATGTCGTTCATCGGGGACGTCGGCACGCTCGCCGACACGACGGTGCTGCTGCTCGTGCTCGTGTTCATCTCGGCGAACGTCTCGGTGCTCGTGCTCAAGAAGGACGCGGTCGCCCACAAGCACTTCACGACGCCGCGCATCGTCTCGGTGCTCGCGCTCATCGCCTCGATCGCGCTCCTGACGCAGCAGAGCCTGCAGACGTGGGTCATCGCCGGCGGTTACGTCGTCGTCGGCACGATCCTGTTCCTCATCGCGCGCGCCGCCCGTCGGCGCGAGCACCGGCAGGGCACGGCGGAGCCGACGCGCGAGCTGCGGCTCGAGCGGCCGCTCGCGAGCGACGAGGACTGACGAGCCGGAGCTCGCGGTCGCGCTAGGCGCTGACCGCGAGCTCCGAGCGGACGAGCTCCGCGAGCTCGTCGGCGATCGACTGCGCGATGTGGTGCTCCTGCGCCTCGACCATCACGCGCACCATCTTCTCGGTGCCGGAGGGGCGCAGCAGCACGCGCCCGTTGGCGCCGAGCTCGGCCTCGGCGCGAGCGACGGCGTCGGCGATCGGCTGGTTGCCGCGGAGGCCCAGCCGATCGACGCCCGAGACGTTGACGAGCACCTGCGGGTAGACCTCCATCACGGCGGCGAGCTCGCTGAGCGGCTTGCCGGTGCGCGCCATCTCGGCGGCGATCTGCAGACCGGTCAGGATGCCGTCGCCGGTCGTGGCGTAGCGGGAGAAGATGATGTGCCCCGACTGCTCGCCGCCGAGCGCGAGCCCGTACTCCTTGAGCGCCTCGAGCACGTAGCGGTCGCCGACGGCGGTCTGCACGAGCTCGATGCCGTGCCGCTCCATCGCCACCCGCAGGCCGAGGTTCGACATCACGGTCGCGACGAGCGTGTCGTCGGTGAGTCGGCCGCGGCGCTTGCCCGAGAGGGCGAGGATCGCCATGATCTGGTCGCCGTCGACGACCTTGCCGTCGGCGTCGACCGCGAGGCAGCGATCGGCGTCGCCGTCGTGGGCGATGCCGAGATCGGCGCCCGACGAGACGACGAGCTCGCGCAGCTGCTCGAGGTGGGTGGAGCCGACCTCGCGGTTGATGTTGAGCCCGTCGGGGTCGTTGCCCATCACGGTCACGCGCGCCCCCGCGTCGGCGAACGCGCGCGGACTCACGCCCGCGGCGGCGCCGTGCGCGCAGTCGAGCGCGACGTGCAGCCCCTCGAGGCTCACGTCGAGCGTGCCGAGCAGGTGCACGAGGTAGCGGTCCTCGGCGTCCGAGAAGCGGCGGATCGTGCCGACCTCGGCGCCGATCGGGCGCAGCGGCGCCCCGGCGAGCGCCAGCTCGATCTCGTCCTCGACCGCGTCCGGCAACTTGCGGCCGCCGCGGGCGAAGAACTTGATGCCGTTGTCGGGCGCCGGGTTGTGCGAGGCGGAGACCATGACGCCGAAGTCGGCCTCGATGTCCTGCACGAGGTAGGCGGCGGCTGGGGTCGTGATCACGCCGGCGTCGAGCACGTCGACACCGCTCGAGGCGAGCCCCGCCGAGACGGCCGCGGCGATGAACTCACCCGAGACCCGGGGGTCCCGCGCGACGACGGCGACAGGGCGCCGCGACTCCTGCCGGGCGGTTCGCCCGAGCACGAGTGCGGCGCCCTGTGCCAGCGCCAGCGCCGATTCTGCCGTGATGTCGAGGCCTGCGAGACCCCGAACGCCATCCGTGCCGAAGAGGCGCGACATCGATCAGCGCTTCGAGTACTGCGGTGCCTTGCGGGCCTTCTTGAGGCCGGCCTTCTTGCGCTCGATGACGCGCGCGTCGCGCGAGAGGAAGCCGGCCTTCTTGAGCTCCGGGCGGTTGTTCTCGACGTCGATCTCGTTGAGCGCGCGGGCGATGCCGAGGCGGAGCGCACCGGCCTGGCCCGACGGGCCGCCGCCCGAGATGCGGGCGATCACGTCGTACGAGCCCTGCAGCTCGAGGAGCGCGAAGGGGTCGTTGATGAGCTGCTGGTGCAGCTTGTTCGGGAAGTAGTCCTCGAGCGTGCGGCCGTTCACCGTGAACGAGCCGGAGCCGGGGACGAGCCGCACGCGGGCGATGGCCTGCTTGCGACGGCCGACGGCCTGGCCGCCGATGTTGACGACGCGGGGCGCGCGGGGAGCCTCAGCCGCCGGCGTCTCGGTCGAGAAGCTCTCGGGAGCCTCGATGGAGTCTGCGATCTTCGCCATGTCTGGTGTCTCCTCGCGCCCTACTGGGCGACCTGGTCGAACGTGTAGGGGGTCGGCTGCTGCGCCGCGTGCGGGTGCTCGGGGCCGGCGTAGACCTTGAGCTTCTTGATCTGGGCGCGGCCGAGCGAGTTCTTCGGCAGCATGCCGCGGATCGCCTTCTCGACGGTGCGGACGGGGTAGCGCTCGAGCATCTCCGCGTAGCCGACCGCCTTCAGGCCGCCGGGCTGCCCGGAGTGGCGGTAGGCGACCTTCTTCGCGAGCTTCTGGCCCGTGAGCGCCACCTTCTCGGCGTTGACGACGATGACGAAGTCGCCCATGTCCATGTGGGGGGCGAACGTCGCCTTGTGCTTGCCGCGGAGGATGGCGGCTGCGTGGCTGGCCAGGCGGCCGAGGACCACGTCGGTGGCGTCGATGACGATCCAGTCGTGCTGGACCTCCGCCGCCTTGGGCGAATACGTGCGAGTCATGAGTGCCTCACTGATCGAATGGATGGTCGTGAATCCCGCTCCGAGGTGTTGCACGGCGATGCCGGGCAACCATCCGGTGGAGGGCTCATTCGGGTGGGCACGGGCGTGCGCACCAAGGATCGAGCATAGCCGCTCGGTCCCTGGCAGGTCAACCGGCGGTCAGCGGTCGATCGAGGGGTCGTACTCCTCGTCGTCCTCGTGCCACACGACCTCGACGACCTCCTCGCGCGTCGCGGGCTCCTCGATCGCCTCCGCCTCGATCGGCGAGCCGAGCACGAGGCCGTCGAGCGGGTCGACGACGGGGGCGGATGCGGTGAAGGCGTCGGGCACGACGGCCCGGTCCTCGGCCGCGACCGTCGGCACCGCCTGGCCGGACGCATCCGCCGCCTGGCCGGACGCATCCGCGGTCGGGTCGGACGCGACCGTCGCCGCTCCGCGATCCTCGGCGCCGGCGCTGCTCCACGTGCGGGGGTCGGCGGCGTCGGCGACGTGCATGAGCGACTGCACCTCGGCCATGAAGCCCGTGAGCTGGGACTGCTGGTAGCGCAGGCCGCGAGCGCGGTCCTCGGCGTCGCGCAGCACGTCCTTCGTGTGCTTCGTGACGGTGTCGACGATCGCTTGCGCGCGCTGCCGCGCCTCGTCGAGCATCGCCGACGCGCGCGCCTTCGCGCTCGCCTCGATCTGGGCGGCCTGCGCCTTCGAGAGCCGCTCGTACGCCTCGGACTGCTCGGCGACGTGCTTCGCGTGCGCGAGCGCCGAGGCGACCTTCTCGTTCGCGTCGGCGGTGATGCGCTCGGCGTGCGCGACCGCCTGGTTGTGCAGCCGCAGGAACTCCTGCTGCGCGTCGTCCTGCCGGCGGGTGAGCGCAGCGTCGAGCTCGACCCGGCGGGCTTTCGCCTCCCGCACGATGCGGTCGGCGTCGAGCTTGAGGTCGTCGGTCTCGCGCGTGACCTGCGCGCGCAGCGCCGCGGCGGCGCGCTCGGCCTCGCCGAGCAGCACCTGCGCCTCGCGATCGGCCTGCGCGACCTTCTCGCCGATCGAGCCGAGCTCCGTCTCGATGCGGGCGCGGTGCGCCGTCTGCTCGGTCTCGCTGCGGCGGCGGACGAGCTCGGCCTCGTGCTGCGCCTCCTGCAGCACGCGCGCGGCCTCCTCCTGGGCGTCGCGGCGGAGCGCCAAGCGGTCGGCGTTCGCGTCGTCGAGGATCCGCTGCGCCGCGCTCGAGGCGTTCTCGACGAGCGACGACGCCTGGTCCTCCGCGACGCGCAGGATCTCGGCGAAGCGCACGCGCGTCTGGCGGCCCTCCTTCGAGTCGTCCTCGTCGGCCTCATCGGCGTCGTCGTCGAGCGTCTGCACCTGCTGCGCGAGCCGCAGCATGCGCGCCTCGGCCTGGTCGGCGCGGGCGACGGCCGCGTCGAGGTCCTCGCTCAAGTGCTGCGCGCGAGCCTCTGCCTCGAGGCTGCGCGCCTCGGCCGAGCGCCGCACCTCGTCGAGCTCGGCGCGCAGCGCCGCGAGGGCGCCGTCCACCTGCTCGCGGTCGTACCCGCGGAAGACCTGATCGAACGACGACTGCTCCGTCATCACCACTCCTCGACTGGCCGTCGCTCGGTCGCGGCCGTCGTCGATCCTACGCCGGGCGCGAACCGCGCTCGCGAGGTCGAGGCGGCCCTGGGAGGATGGGAGGACATGGCTCCCCACGGCATCGTCTTCGACCTCGACGGCACGCTCACCGACTCCAAGCCCGGGCTCTTCGCGAGCCTCCGGCACATGCACGCCGTGCTCGAGTGGGAGCAGCCGACCGACGAGGCGCTGCAGGCGTGGCTCGGCCCGCCCGTCGGGCAGAGCCTCAAGGAGGCCGGCCACGACGAGCCGACCGTCGAGCGCGCGCTCGCGGCGTTCCGCGACCGGCTCGAGACCGGGCTCTTCGAGAGCGAGCTCTACCCCGGCGTCGACGCGCTGCTCGCCGACCTCGACGGCGCCGGCACGCCGCTCGCCGTCGCGACGTTCAAGGTGCAGCCCGACGCGGAGCGCGTCATCGACCACTACGGGCTTCGCCACCGCTTCCGCGGCGTCCACGGCCGCAGCCCCGAGCTGCTCGGCCACTCGAAGGCGAGCGTGATCGAACGGGCCGTCGCCTCGATCGGCCTCGACGCATCCGACGTCGTCATGGTCGGCGACCGCGAGCATGACATCGCCTCGGCCGCCGAGCTCGGCATCAAGGGCATCGGCGTCGCCTACGGCTACGGCTCGCGCGCCGAGCTCGAGGCCGCGGGTGCGTGGCGGGTCGTCGACTCCGTCGACGAGCTGCGGGCCGCGCTGCGCTGAGCCGGTCGGCCGGCCTCACTCGTCGAGGTCGGATGCGCTCCGTCGCGCCCGGGTGCGCTCGGCCTGCTCGGCGAGCCCCTCGTCGGGCGGATAGCCGACCGCGACGAGCGTGAGGCCGCGCGCGGGCATGAGCCCCGTGAGCGGTGAGCGCCGCCGCTCATCGAGGAGCGCGGCGGCCTGCGCGAGCCCCAGTCGCCCCTCCCCCACGCGCACGCACGCCGCGACGAGCGCGCGCACCATCGAGTGGCAGAAGGCGTCGGCGGTGAGCGACGCCGTCAGCAGCTGCCCGTGCCGCGCCCACGAGAACTCGCGCAGCTCTCGGATGGTCGTCGCGCCCTCGCGCGGCCGGCAGAACGCGGCGAAGTCGCGCAGCCCCACGAGCGCATCCGCCGCGCGGCGCATCGCGTCGAGGTCGAGCTGCTGCGGCACGTGCGCGGCGGTGCGGCGCTCGAGCGGGTCGGCCGGGCCGGTGACGATGCGGTAGCGGTAGGAGCGCGAGACGGCCGAGAACCGCGCGTCGAAGCCGGGCGGCGCGAGGCTGACGGCGCGCACCACGAGGTCGCCCTCCGGCGCGGCGAGCCGCGAGAGCCGGTGCGCGAGGCGCTCCGGCCGCTCGAGCGCGCCGGCCGCGAACGCGTCGGGCACGTCGGCGTGCGCGACCTGCCCGCTCGCGTGCACGCCCGCATCCGTGCGACCCGCGACCGTGACCCGGATCGGCTCGCGCGCGATCGTCGAGAGCGCCCGCTCGAGCTCGCCCTGGCACGTGCGCAGCCCGGGCTGCGCGGCCCAACCGGCGAAGCCGCCGCCGTCGTACGCGAGGTCGAGGCGGAGGCGCGGCATGCGCCCAGCCTATGCACGCGCGCTGCCTGCCGGAGCCGCGGTCGCCTGCGCTCACGGGCCGCGGAGGTGGCCTCGATAGCCTCTCGCCATGCCTGCCCCGGAGCCCTCGCCCATCGAGCACTACGCCATGATCGGCGACCGCTCGACCGCCGCGCTCGTCGGCCGCGACGGCTCGATCGACTGGCTGTGCCTGCCGCACTTCGACTCGCACGCGTGCTTCGCCGCGCTGCTCGGCGACCGGCGGAACGGCCACTGGCGCATCGGCCCGACGGCGCCGGCGACGACGACGCGCCGCTACCTGCCCGGGAGCCTCGTGCTCGAGACGACGCACGAGACGGCCGGCGGCACCGTGCGGGTGACGGACGCGATGCCGACGGGCGACGAGCGTGCCGATGTCGTGCGCATCATCGAGGGCGTCGCGGGCGAGGTCGAGATGGAGCAGGAGCTCGTCGTCCGCTTCGGCTACGGCGCCGTGCCCCCGTGGGTGCGGCGCGTGCGCGATCGCGACGAGGAGGTGCTCGTCGCGATCGCCGGCCCCGACCGGCTCGTGCTGCGCGGCGGCCCGCTGCCGCGCAGCAGCGACCACGCGCACCGCGGCACGTTCACGGTGCGCGCGGGCGAGCGGCTCGTGCTCGACCTCTGCTGGCAGCACTCCTGGCTGCCGATCGCCGAGCCCGTCGGCGAGCCGGAGGTGGTCGCGACGACGGTCGCGGAGTCGGCCGAGTGGCTCGCCGAGCTCGACTACGAGGGCCCCTACCTCGAGGCGGTGCAGTCGAGCGTGCTGGTGCTGCGCGCGCTCACCGACGACGCGACCGGCGGCATCCTCGCCGCGCCCACGACGTCGCTGCCGGAGGATCCCGGCGGCGTGCGCAACTGGGACTACCGCTTCACGTGGCTGCGCGACGCCTCGCTCACCGTCGACGCGATGCTCGCGGTGCGGCTCGTCGAGCGCGTCGGGCTGTGGCGCGACTGGCTGCTGCGCGCGATCGCGGGCGACCCGCAGGACATGCGCATCATGTACCGCCGCGACGGCGGCCGCGACCTGCTCGAGCGGGAGCTGCCGCACCTGCCGGGCTACGGCGGCGCGCGGCCCGTGCGGATCGGCAACGGCGCCGCCGACCAGCGGCAGCACGACGTGCTCGGGCAGGTCATGCTCACGCTGCAGCGGCTCCGCGAGCTCGGCATCGCCGACAGCCACGACTCGTGGCACATGCAGCGCGCGCTCCTCGACGAGCTCGCGACCCACTGGCGGGAGCCCGACCACGGGCTCTGGGAGATGCGCGGCGAGCCGCAGCTCTTCACCCACTCGCGCGCGATGATGTGGGCGGCGTTCGACTGCGGCGTGCGCGCGATCGAGGACGGCTGCGACGGCGACGCGAGCCGCTGGGCGGAGCTGCGGGATGCGCTGCGCGAGGAGGTCCTCACGCGCGGCTTCGACGAGTCCACAGGCTCGTTCCGCCAGCACTACGGCACGAGCGACGTCGACGCCTCGCTCCTGCAGCTGCCGACGATCGGGATCGTCGAGCCGACGGATCCGCGCTTCCTCGGCACGATCGCTCGCATCGAGCAGGAGCTGCTCGTCGACGGCCTGCCGCTGCGGTACCGCACGACGGGGCTCGACGGACTCGCGGGCGGCGAGCACCCGTTCGTGCTATGCGGCTTCTGGCTCGTGAGCGCCTACGCGGGGGCGGGCCGGCTCGACGACGCGACGGCGCTCATGGATCGGCTCGTCGCCCTCCGGAACGACGTGGGGCTGCTCGCGGAGGAGATCGATCCGGCGACGGGCCACCACTGGGGCAACTTCCCCCAGGCGTTCTCGCACCTCGGCCTCGTGCTCGCCGCGACCGACATCGAGCGGGCGCGGTCGGCGGCGGCCGGCCGCTGAGACGACGAAGGGCCCCGCTCTGCGGGGCCCTTCGATCGTGGCGTGCGACTACTTGTTGTCGCGGCCCTGCTGGGCCTCGGTGCGGGTCGCGGCGAGCTGGCCGTCGTCCTGCGCCTGCGCGTCGGTCGCGGCGGCGCTCGCGGCCTCGGCGGCGGCCTGGTCGGCCTGCACCGCGCCCTGCTGGGCGGGCGAGCCCTCGATGCCGGCATTGTCGGCCTCGGCGATCGGGCTCGCCTCGACGCCCTCGACCTCCGGGGTCTCCTCGGCGGCCTCGACGACCTGCTCGGCGGCGGCAGCGGCCTCCGCGGCCTCCTGGTCGGCGGCGGCGCTCGTCGCTGCGGCGGCGGCCTTCGACTTCGACGGCTTCTTCGCGACCGGCTCGAGCACGAGCTCGATCTGCGCCATCGGGGCGTTGTCGCCCTTGCGGTAGCCGAGCTTCGTGATGCGGGTGTAGCCGCCCTCGCGCTCCGCGACGAGCGGCGCGATCTCGGTGAAGAGCTCGTGCACGACGCCCTTGTCGCCGATCACGGCGAGCACGCGGCGACGCGCGTGCAGGTCGCCGCGCTTGGCGAACGTGATGAGGCGCTCGGCGACGGGGCGGAGGCGCTTGGCCTTCGTCTCGGTCGTCTTGATCGACTTGTGCGTGAACAGCGCGGCCGCGAGGTTCGCGAGCAGCAGGCGCTCGTGCGCCGGACCGCCTCCGAGGCGGGGACCCTTGGTGGGCTTGGGCATGGTTCCTTTATCCCTTGATCGTCAATCGGCCCGCGTCAGCGAGCGTCCTCGTCGTAACCGCTGTAGAAGTGCGCGCCGTCGAAGCCGGGCACCGCATCCTTGAGCGACAGGCCGAGCTCGGTGAGCTTGTCGCGCACCTCGTCGACCGACTTCTGGCCGAAGTTGCGGATGTTCATGAGCTGCGTCTCGCTGAGCGCGACGAGCTCCGACACCGTGTTGATGCCCTCGCGCTTGAGGCAGTTGTAGGAGCGCACCGACAGGTCGAGCTCCTCGATCGGCGTGGCGAGCTCGCCCGAGCCGATGGCCTCGGCGGGCGCCTGGCCGATCTCGATGCCCTCGGCCTCGGCGTTCAGGTCGCGCGTGAGGCCGAACAGCTCGACGAGCGTGCGACCGGCCGACGCGATGGCGTCGCGCGGCGAGATGGCCGGCTTCGTCTCGACGTCGACGACGAGCGAGTCGAAGTCGGTGCGCTCACCGGCACGCGTCGCCTCGACGCGGTAGGTGACCTTGAGCACGGGCGAGTAGATCGAGTCGACCGGGATGACGCCGGCCTCGGCGAACTCGTCGCGGTTCTGCGCCGCCGAGACGTAGCCGCGGCCGCGCTCGACGGTCAGCTCGAGCTGGAGCTTGGCCGAGTCATTGAGCGTCGCGAGCACGAGCTCGGGGTTGTGGATCTCGACGCCGGCGGGCGTCGTGATGTCGCCGGCGGTCACCGTGCCCGCGCCCTGGCGCGAGAGGTAGGCGACGACGGGCTCGTCGTGCTCCGACGAGACGACGAGCTGCTTGATGTTCAGGATGATCTCGGTGACGTCCTCCTTGACACCGGCGATCGTCGAGAACTCGTGCAGCACGCCGTCGAGGCGGATGCTCGTGACGGCCGCACCGGGGATCGACGACAGGAGGGTGCGGCGGAGCGAGTTGCCGAGGGTGTAGCCGAAGCCCGGCTCGAGCGGCTCGATCGTGAACCGCGAGCGGTGCTCGGCGATGGACTCCTCGGAGACAGTGGGGCGCTGGGCGATCAGCACGTGTCGGTTCCTTTCGGTCGCGAGTCCGCTATATGACTCGCGTGTTCAGTGACGGCGGAATGCCGGGCAGGCGAGGCTCGCCTGCCCGGCAGGAGCGACTAGTTGCGGCGCGGCTTCGGCGGGCGAACGCCGTTGTGCGCCTGCGGCGTCACGTCGTGGATCGCGCCGATCTCGAGGCCGGCGGCCTGGAGCGAGCGGATCGCCGTCTCACGGCCCGAACCGGCACCCTTGACGAAGACGTCGACCTTCTTCATGCCGTGGTCCTGCGCCTGGCGCGCAGCCGACTCGGCGGCGAGCTGGGCGGCGTAGGGCGTCGACTTGCGCGAGCCCTTCATGCCGACCGCGCCGCCCGAGGCCTGCGTGATGACGGCGCCGGTGGTGTCGGTGATCGAGACGATCGTGTTGTTGAACGTCGACTTGATGTGGGCCTGGCCCACGGCGACGTTCTTCTTGTCCTTCTTGCGCGGCTTGCGGACCGCGGACTTGGGAGCTGCCATGTTTCTCTACCTCCACGCGGCCTAGCGGCCGGCCTTCTTCTTGCCGGCGACCGTCTGCTTCTTGCCCTTGCGGGTGCGCGCGTTCGTCTTGGTGCGCTGACCGCGCACGGGAAGGCCGCGGCGGTGGCGGATGCCCTCGTACGAACCGATCTCGACCTTGCGGCGGATGTCGGCGGCCACCTCGCGACGGAGGTCGCCCTCCACCTTGAACGTGCCCTCGATGTGGTCGCGGAGCGCGACGAGCTGGTCGTCGGTCAGGTCCTTGACGCGGGTGTTGCGGTCGATGCCCGTGGCCTCGAGCGTCGCGACCGACCGGGTGCGGCCGACGCCGTAGATGTACGTCAGTGCGATCTCCACGCGCTTCTCGCGCGGGATGTCGACACCTGCGATGCGTGCCATCGTGTGTCTCCTCAGGAGTATGAGAGGTGTGGAGCAGCGGAGGTGCCTGGGCCTCTCCCCAAGGTGTCGCCCCTCGTGGGGCTCTTACCGCTGCTGGGATGTGCACCGCAGCCCCGCTGGTCGAGCAGCCGGCGGAGCCGGCACCCTCCCGCTGGTCGAGTAGCCGGCGGAGCCGGCGTATCGATACCGAGTCTCGGTGCGTGTTCAGTTGTGGGGTCTTGCTGTGCTTCAGATCTCGATACGCGTGCGCCTGCGGCGCGCGCTACTCGATCCTGATGCCTCCGCGCTCAGATCGGCCCTGCCGATCTGAGCGCTGCGGCATCAGCCCTGCCGCTGCTTGTGGCGGGGGTCCTGGCAGATGACCATCACGCGACCGTGGCGGCGGATGACCTTGCACTTGCCGCAGATGCGCTTGACGCTGGGGTTGACCTTCATGATTGCTTCCTCGCTGGCCTCGTGCTCGCGCGGTCGCGCGAGCCGTTCCTTATCCAGCGACCAGGGGACTACTTGTAGCGGTAGACGATGCGACCGCGGGTGAGGTCGTAGGGGCTGAGCTCCACGATCACCCGGTCGCCCTGCAGGATGCGGATGTAGTTCTGCCGCATCTTGCCGGAGATGTGTGCGAGCACGATGTGCCCGTTCGAGAGCTCCACGCGGAACATCGCGTTGGGGAGCGCCTCGCTCACCGAGCCTTCGATCTCGATGACGCCGTCTTTCTTGGCCATATCCTCTTCTACAAGTCCTGGTCGCCAGTCATGCGAGTGACGCGCGCAGAGGGCGCACGACACCAACGATCAAGCCTACGCGCGGCGCAGCGGTTTGTGCAAGCCGGGCGTGTCGCGCGGTGGAGCCGCTACGAGCCGCTTCGCTGGACCACGATCGACCCCCACAGCATCGCGCGGTCGCGCCGCGCGCGCTTCGCCGCGTCGTCGTCCATCGTGGTCGCGAACGACCGGGCGATGAGCGGGCCGCCGGGCACGAGCGCGCGGACCGCGGCCTTCCGCAGGTCGCGCACCCATCGCTCGTCGGCGCCATCGACGACGTTCGAGATCGTGATCGCGTCGTAGGCGCCGGGCTCCGCCCGCTCGAGGTGGTCGAGCAGCGGCTCGTCGACCCACTCGATCGCGTCGGCGTCGACGCGCGGGAGCGCGTGGCCGGGCAGCTCCTCCCCCAGCAGCAGGCGCCACGCGAACGGGTTGCCGCTCGGCGCGTGCTTGCGCAGCGCGCGGCCGATGCGGCCGCGGATCGCCTCGTCGAAGTGCGGCGGGAGCGGCGTCGAGAAGTCGCGCAGCACGAGGGCGGACAGCGCCCCGGCGGGCCCGAGCATCGTCTTGAGGATCGAGGCGAGCGTGCGGTTGTCGAGCCGCGACCGCCAGTGCTCGGCGGCGCGCAGCGCATCCTGCTCCTGCAGGAACTGCCGCACGCGACGGCGGCTCCACGCGGGGCTCGCCGCGCGGACCATGCCGCGGCCGATGTCGAACAGGCGCTCGGCGGCGCCCGGCTCGAACGCGCCGCCCGCGACCCGTCGGCGGGCGTAGTCGAGCTGCGTGCGATTGGAGGCGATCGCCGAGACCCGGTGGCCGGCGGCTGCGAGCTCGGCGACGACCTCGCCGGCGCCCGCGGCGGCGAGCACGCGGCTGCCGGGTCGCAGCTCGTCGAGCTCGATCCGGGCATCCGCCCAGTCCCACCCGTGCAGCAGCCGCTGCCGCGGGTTCGCGCTCGAGCGGCCCCGACGTCTCGACGTGCTCGTCACCACCGCCACGTCCGCTCGATCGTCACCGCCCCATCCTCCCAGACGGCGACCGCGCCGCCGGTCAGCGAGCCTGCGCCTCGCGGACGACGTCGACGAGCCGCGCGGAGAGCGGGTGGTCCTGCTCGAGCTCGGTGACGTGCGCGACGAACGCCGCCGGATCGAGCGAGCCCAGCAGCGCCTGGAGCTCGACCGCCTGCTCGTCGCCGGGCGCGTCGAAGCGCAGCGCCGTGCCGAAGGCCGCGACGAGCGCGTCGGGGGCCTCGCCGCGGTCGACGAGCTGCACCGCCGGTTCGACGAAGCGCTCGTGGCGCGAGAGCTTGCGGAGCGGCTGGCGCCCGATGCGCTCGCACGTGTCGGGCAGCGCCGGGTTCTCGAACCGGGCGATGGCCCGCGCGACGTACGCGGCGTGCTCGGCCTCGTCGAAGCCGTGCTTCGCGATGAGCAGCCTCGAAGTGTCGCCGAGCGCCGCCTCGACCGCCGCGCGGATCTCCGGCCGCTCGAGCGCGGCCGCGATCGTGTCGACGCCGGCGGCCCAGCCCGCATAGGCGGTCGTCGCGTGGCCCGTGTTGACGGTGAAGAGCTTGCGCTCGATGTACGGCTCGAGGTCGTCGACGAAGTGGGCGTCGCCGATGTCGGGCGCCGCGATCCCCGCGCGCTCGAACGCCGTGCGGTCGATCGACCACTCGAAGAAGTCCTCCACGACGACGTCGAGGCCGTGCGGATCCTGCGGGGGGATGATGCGGTCGACGGCCGTGTTGGCGAACACGGCGCGATCGGCGAGCTCCGGTGCGTCCGCGAGCACGTGCTCGCGGAGGGTGTCGGAGGCGCCGATCGCGTTCTCGCACGCCATCACGACGACCGGGGCGCCCTCGCGCTGCTCGAGGCCCGCGCGGATCGCCGGCGCGATGAAGCGCATCGCGGTCGGCCCGACGGCGCACGTGACGACGTCCGCCTCCGCGACCGCGCGAGCCGCGGCATCCGGGTCGGCGCTCGAGTCGATGCCGGAGAAGCCCGTGACCGTGTGCATCCGCGCCTCGGGACCGACCTCCCGCACCTGGTACGCATCCGCCGCCTGCAGCATCCCGATGAGCTCGGCGTTGACGTCGACGAAGGCGACCTCGAAGCCCGCGCGGTGCAGGATGAGGCCGACGAAGCCGCGGCCGATGTTGCCGGCGCCGAAGTGGACGGCGCGCATCACTCGTTGACGTCGCCGAGCAGCTCGAGGATCGCGGCGGCGTCGGGCGCCGCTTCGAGCTTCGCGACGTCGTCCTCCTCGGAGAAGACGATCGCGATCTTCGAGAGGATCTCGAGGTGGCCGCCGTCCTTGCCCGCGATGCCGACGACGAACTTGACGGGGTTGCCGTCCCAGTCGAGCGGCCTCTCGTAGCGCGCGACCGAGAGCGCCGAGGCGAGGATCGAGTCCTTCGACTCGTTCGTGCCGTGCGGGATCGCCAGCAGGTTGCCCATGTAGGTCGACACGCTGGCCTCGCGAGCGCGCATGGCGTCGGCGTAGTCGGGCGTGACGGCGCCGGCGGCGACGAGCATGTCGGCCGCCTCCTGGATCGCCTCATCCTTCGTGGTCGCTCGCGGGCTCGTGGTGATCTGCTCGAGGGTGAGGACGGGCATGGCGCTCCTTACGCGGTCGTGTCGCTGCCGTCGCGATTGGCGCGCTGCACCATCTCGACGACCTCGTCGTACTTGGGGCTGTTCATGAAGTTGTCGACCGAGACGTGCGTCGCGCCCGGCGTGCGCTGGCGAGCGCGCTCGGTGAGCTCCTGCTGCGTGATGACGAGGTCGACGTCGGTCTCGAGCGCCGCGATCGCGACGTTCTTGACCTCGACGCCCTCGATGCCCGCCTTCTTGATCTTGTTGCGGAGCACGCTCGCGCCCATCGCGCTCGATCCCATCCCCGCATCGCACGCGAACACGATCGAGCGGATCGGCTCGGCGGTGAGCGCGGTCGAGCCGGGGGTCGCGCTCGTGGAGGCGCCGGCGGCGCCGGCGGCGGCGAGCCCCGCGAGGGCCTCCGAGGACTTGCCCTTGTTCGCCTGCGTCTGCGCGACCGCGGCGCCGAGCGCGTCGTCGCCAGCGGCCTCGCGCTCGAGGTCGCGCTTGCGGCCGAGCCGCAGGATGAGGGCGCCGACGGCGAACGAGACCGCGGCGGAGAGCACCACCGAGAGGATGACGCCGAGGAAGCTGTCGTTCGCGGTCTGGGCGAGCACCGCGATGATCGAGCCGGGCGCGGCTGGAGCGCGGAGCCCGGCGCCGAAGACCATGTTCGTCGCGACGCCCGTCATGCCGCCCGCGACGACGGCGAGCAGCAGCGCGGGCTTCATGAGCACGTAGGGGAAGTAGACCTCGTGGATGCCGCCGAGGAACTGGATGACGGCGGCCCCCGGCGCGGTGGCGCGCGCGGCGCCGACGCCGAAGAACGTGAAGGCGAGCAGGACGCCGAGGCCCGGTCCGGGGTTCGCCTCGAGCAGGAAGAGGATCGACTTGCCGGCCGCGTCGGACTCGGCGATGCCGAGCGGCGTGAGCACGCCGTGGTTGATCGCGTTGTTGAGGAAGAAGACCTTCGCCGGCTCGATGAGGATCGAGGCGAGCGGGAGCAGCCCCGTCTCGACGAGCCAGCCGACGGCGCCGCCGACGACGTCCATGATCCAGTTGACGACGGGCGCGAGCAGGTAGAAGCCCGCGACCCCCATGGCGAACGCGACGATGCCCGCCGAGAACATGTTCACGAGCATCTCGAAGCCGGCCTTGATCTTGCCGTCCCAGAGCGCGTCGAGCTTCTTCATCACCCACGCGGCGAGCGGGCCCATGATCATCGCGCCGATGAACATGTGCACGTAGCCGAGCTCGCCCTGCCCCTCGGCCGGCCGGTTGGCGGCGTTGAACTGGTCGATGAGCCAGTCGGAGCCGGCGATCACGCCGAGCGTCGCGAACGCGCCGACGACCGCGCCGCGCGTCTCGTACACCATGCGCCCGCCCTGCCCGGCGATGAGCAGCGGCAGGAGGTAGTGGATGGCGGGGCCGACGATCGTCGCGAGCGCGGCGTTGGGGGTCCACCCGACATCGATGACGAAGGCCGTGAGGATGCCCCACGCGATGAGCGCGGGGATGTTGGGCATGATCATGCCTGAGAGGAACGTGCCGAACCGCTGGACGCGGACGCGGGCGCCGCTGCCGGACGCCGTCGCTGCTGTGGTGGTGGTCATCTCGGCTCCTGCGCTCGGTGGCGGATCAGGGCTCGCGGCGCCTACGCGTCGTGGTCGGTCGAGAGCAGCTGCTCGAGCTCGTCGAGCGCGGCCTCGTCGTCGGAGGCGATCGTCACGGTGTCGCCCTTGTTCACGCCGAGCGAGATCACCGACAGGATGCTCGCCGCGTTCACCTGCTTGTCGCCGACGGCCACGGTGACCGGGGCGGATGCCTTGGCGGCGGCCTGGGCGAACAGGGAGGCGGGTCGCGCGTGCAGGCCGTTCGACGACTCGACGGTGACGGTGCGCTCGGCCATGCTGCTCCTCTGACTCGTCCGGCGGGACGCCGGGTGGCGCTCACGGTACCACCGGTTCCCCGACCGTCGGCAGGGATCGAGCGCCGTCAGCGGCGGCCGCTCCCCCGCATCCGCGCCCATGCCGCGAGCACCACGATGGCGGTCCAGCCGACGGCCGCGGCCCCGCCCAGTCGCATCGCCGCCGCGTCGATCCGCGCCAGCACGGCGCCGTCCGCGACGATCCCCTCCGCGAGGGCGCGGAGCGCCTGGCCCGGCAGCAGCCAGCGGAGGCCGTCGAGGCTCGCGAGGGCGAGCGCACCGGCGATGCCCGGCTCGACCAGCAGCGGCAGCGCGAGGCCCGCCGCGAGCACGAGCATCGGCGAGCGCGAGGCGTGCGCGAGCGCCGCCATCCACACCGCCCACGCGGCCGAGGTGGCGAGGTGGATGCCCGCGGCCACCAGCACGGCACCGGCGCCCGGCCGGACGAGCGCGGCCGCGCCCGCGAGCGCCGCGGCGCTCGAGAGCACCGCGAGGAGGAGCGCCGGCACGAGCATCGCGGCGATCGAGAGCGCGAGCCGGCGCGCCGCGCTCGGGTTGGCGAGCGCCGCGTGCATCCAGCTGCCGTCGCGGTAGGGCGCGGCGACGCCGAGGCTCGCGAGCACGACGATCGCGAGCTGCGCGGCCGATCCGCGCGCGACGACGACGGTCGCGGCCTCGAGATCGCTCGACGCCCCGGTCTGCGCGAGCAGCCCGCCGGCCGCGAGCCCCGCGAGCGCGGATCCCACGACGGCGAGCGCGAGCGGGAGCCAGGGTCGCCGGCCCCCCAGCATCGCGACGAGCTCGGCCTTCGCCTCGCGCAGGGCGCTCACGACCCCTCCTCGATCGCGGCCGCGAATGCGGCGCTCAGCGACAGCCGGCGCGGCGAGAGCTCCGTCACGAGCACGCCCGCGAGCGACGCGACGCGAGCGATGCGCTCGGGATCGAGCCCGCGCACCGCGAGCGCGCCCGTCGAGCGGCCGTGCACGACGGCGCCGGCCTCGCGCAGCGCTCCCGCGAGGCGCTCGGCCTCGGGCGACCGCACGATCACCACCGGCGCGGCGTGACGGCGCAGGAACGCATCCGCGTCGCCCTCGAACCGCGTGCGGCCGCCGTGCAGGCACACGAGCCGGTCGAGGAGCGGCTCGATCTCGTCGAGCGCGTGCGCCGACAGCAGCACGGCGCCGCCGCTGTCGGCGTGCGCGCGCAGGAGTGCCGAGAGCCACCGCCGGCCCGCCGGGTCGAGGCCGTCGAAGGGCTCGTCGAGCACGAGGATGCGCGGCGCGGTCAGGATGGCCCCCGCGATCGCGAGGCGGCGGCGCATCCCGAGCGAGAACGAGCGCACCGGGCCGCGCGCCTCCGTGAGCCCCACGGCTCGGAGCGTCCGCGCGATCGCGTCGGGTGCGACCCCCGCGCGCAGGGCGAGCGGCACGAGGTGCGCTCGCGCGGTCGCCCCCGGCGCGGCTCCCAGCGCATCGGGGCAGTAGCCGACCGCGCGCAGCGGCGCGCCGAGCGAGCGGTACGGGACGCCCGCGATGCGAGCGCTGCCCTCGTGGCGCTCGAGCCCGAGGAGGCAGCGCAGGGTCGTCGTCTTGCCGGCGCCGTTGACGCCCACGAAGCCCGTCACGCTGCCCCATGGCACGTGGAAGGCGACGCCGTCGAGCACGGCGCGACCGCCGAAGCCGCAGCGCAGCGTCGCGACCTCGATCGCCGGCCTCACGCGGGCTCCATGCGCACGACGGTGGTGTCGGCGGCGAGCTCGCGATCGCCGTGGTCGACGAGCACGACGAGCCTCGTCGACGCCCAGCGCTCGACGGTCGCCGCGAGCCGAGCCGCGGCGTCGCCGTCGAGGCCGAGGAACGGCTCGTCGAGGAGCATGACGCCCGCTTCGCGGAGGGTCGTGAGCGCGACCCACGCGCTGCGCCGCTGGCCGGTGGAGAGCGCGTCGGTGCGCATCGCGAGGCACCCCTCGAGCCCCGCGTCGGCGAGCGCGGCGATCGCGCGATCGGCGCCGACGCCCGCCGCGCGGCCGAACAGGCGCGCGTGGCGCTCGAGGCTCAGGGCCGGCAGCAGCGCGGGCTCGGTGCGCGTCACGGTGCGTGCGGCGCGCGCGAGCGGATCGCTCGCCGCTCGCCCCGCGACGAGGACCCGGCCGCGCGGCGGGCGCGAGGCGCCGGCGAGCAGCTCGACGACCGTGCTCTTGCCGATGCCGTTCCGGCCGACGAGGCGCAGCAGCCGCGGTGCGCGCGCCTCGAGGTCGGGCACCCGCACGCGCGAGCGGCCGATCGGCACGCTGCCGACGCCCTCGACGACGATGCCGGTCACCGCGACCTGCCGAGCGTCGCCGCGACGCCGACCGCGACGAGGGCCGCGCCCGCCCCCGGCAGGCAGGCAGCGGCGATGCCACCCGTCGCGACGGCGCACGGCGCCGCGAGCAGCACGGCGAACCCCAGGGCTCGCGCCACGGGGCGCTCGGTGCCCGGCTCGAGGAGCACGACCGTCGACGCCGACACCGCGACGTACCACCCGACCGCGGCGGCGGTCCACGCCTGCTCGGCGGTGGCCCCGGCGAGCACCGCGAGCGCCCCGGGCAGCGGCGCCGCCGCGCATCCGGTCGTGAGTGCGGCTGCCGCGAGCGCCGCCGAGACCGCGGTCGCGGGCGCGCCGCACGACACGAGCTCGCGCGCGAGCCGCCCGAACGGCCGGGCGTCCTGCGCGAGCAGCTCTCCGGCGATCCACAGCGCGGGCGCCGCAGCGATCGCGAGCAGGAGGGGCGGCGACGCCGCGATCGCCGAGGCGGCCGCCACGAGCGCCTCGACTGCGACCGACGCAGCGCGCCCGACCGCGAGCGCCGCCCAGGCCGCGGCGCCGGCCGCGAGCACCGCGGCGAGCCGACCGAGCACGCCGTCGAGCAGCGGTCGTCCCCCGCCGAGCGCCGCGGCCGCCCCGGCAGCGCCGAGGCCCGCGGCAGCCGCCGCGAGCACCGCGGTCGCGCGCCCGTCGCCAGCGGTCGAGAGCGAGAGCGCCGCGGCGCCGGCCACGACGGTCGAGCCGAGCAGCATGGGCGCGAGGACCGCGACGGCGCTCCACGCTCGGCGGCCGCCGAGGTCGAGGGCGAGCAGCAGCCCGGCGACCGCGTCGAGCGAGGTGACGAGCGGCGGGGTCGCGCCGAAGGCGACGCGCGCGAGGGGGGCGAGCGCGAGGGCGACGAGCAGCACCGGGACGGCGACCTCGGGCGCCAGCCGCACCGCGAGGTGCACCGCGGCGGCGACGACCGCCGCGGCGCCGACGAGGGCGCTGAGCGACCCGATGAGCACCGGCAGCCGCAGGCTGCTCGAGAGCGCGGTGAGCAGCCACCCGGGGAGCGCGTGGTGCGCGACCACCCAGGCCACCTCGGCGGCCGTCGCCGCACCCGACCGGGCCCTCGCGCGCGCGACGCTCATGGCTCGCGCGAGCGTGCCGCCGCCCGGTGCGCGGAGCCGACGAGGTGGTAGGCGACGGCGAGCATCGAGACAGCGAGCAGCGACCACCCGAACAGGTGCGCGGGCACGGTGCGCACGAGCCCGACGAGCACCATCGCGACGAGGGCGGTGGCGATCGACCCCGCGCCCGCGACAGGGAAGCGGAAGCGCCCGTCGAGCAGTGCCGGGACGCTCGTCGTGAGCGCGCAGGCGGAGACGGCGAGCGTCAGCCATGTGCTCGCCGAGCGGAGGTCCGGCGCGACGTCGGTCGTCGCCGCCGCGCTCAGCACGCCGGTGGCGAGGAGGAGCTGCGCGAGCGCGATCCAGCGGACGCCGGCAGGCGAGAGCGGCAGCGCGATGCCGAACTCGGGGATCCGGAAGGTCGCACGCGTCACCCGAGGCACAGGAGCACCCCCGTCGCCGCCGCCGCGGCGAGCGCGCGCAGGTAGTCACGAGCCGAGCGGCGCGCCGCCGGGAAGGCGAGCGGTGCGCTCGCCGCGACCGCCGCGGCGGCCGCCCACAGCTGCCAGCCGCGCGGCACGGCCGCGAGACCCGAGGCGAGCGCCGCGATCTGCTGGCCGAGGACGAGCACCGCGAGCACGACGCCCGCGACGCCGAGCCGCACCCTGCCGGCGCCGCGCGCAGGCCGCAGCGCCGCCGGTCCGAGCCAGCGCTCGAGCAGCGTCGCGAGCACCGCCGCCACGACGAGCACGAGCACGTGCAGCACGATGGCGCTGACCGCGCCGACCGTCGTCGCGGCCGCCGCGAGCGCGGGGTCTCCCAGCGCGTCGGCGGCCTCCTGCCCCGCGCTCGCGGCGACGTCGACGAACAGCGGCAGGCGCACGAGCAGCAGTGCGCTCGCGAGCGCGAGCACGACGCACCACACCACCGGTGAGGTCGTCGACCGCTCGAGCGCCGGGCGAGCGACGCTCGCCTCGACCTGTGCGTCCATGGCTTCCTCCCTTCACGCGCCGCGAGCGACGCAGATCGATTCCGTGAGCGCCGCCAGCACGATGAGGAGGGCGGCGACTGCCGTGAGGCGCAGACCGTAGCCGAGCCCGTCCGCGTACGCGCGAGCCGGCGGCCGTCCTGTGCGCAGCGATGCCACGGCGGCGTGTGCGACGGGCAGCAGCCCGGCCGTGGCGGCGAGCAGCACCGCGGCGGCCTCGAACACGACGTACGGGGCGACGCGCGCGAGGGTCTCCGTCGCCCCGAGCGCGGCGACAACCGATGCCGCCGAGACGCCGAGACCGATGCCGATGAGGGCGATGCCCACGAGCGTGAGCGAGCCCAGCACCGGGGCGCCCGCTGCGAGCAGTGCGATGGCCCCGAGGTTGCTCGTCGCGATGCCGAGCGCGCTGCCGTCCGCGGCGAGCACGGTCGAGTCGATCGACCCGCCCGCGACGGCCGTGGCGTTGGCCGCCGCGATGTCGGCGGACGCCGCGGCCGTGGCTGCGGAGGTCGCGCCCAGCAGGCCGGAGGCGAGCACGGCCGACACCGCGAGCGCGAGCCGCAGCGAGTCCGGCCCGCTCGGGGTGCCGGCCGTGCCGTGCCTCATCGGATGGCCAGCGTGCGGAGCTTCCGCTTCAGGTACCACGTGACCGTGGAGATGACGGCCCCGAGCAGGCCGCCGGAGAAGAGCGCGGCGACGACGGCGAGCGCCGCCCCGCCGATCTCGATGGCTGCCACGACCTGCGCGGCTGCGATGCCGGACAGGCCGAAGCTGGCCATGAGCCACGACAGCGACACGCCTGCCGCCGCCAGGCCGACGACCGTCACGGCCGCCGATGCCGTCCACACGGCCGCACGGCCGCGCTTCGATTCGATGTGCATGAGTTGACTCCTTCATCCCACCCGACCGCCGGGTGCTCGTGCCGCTCGGCACGAGATCGTGGGCGTCGCACGCGACGCGATCACTCGCCCTCCTCCCGCAGCTGCGCGGCGACCGCCGCCGCGAGGCGCGCCACGAGCGACGCCGGAGGCTCGATCGAGCCCTGCTCGACGCCGACGACCGTCGCGACCGGGGTGCCGGCACGAGCGGCGAGCGCTTGCTGCGTCATGCCGGCGCTGCCGCGCAGGGCTGCGAGTGAGGCCCCGATTCGCGATTCGACCGACATGTCGCAAACTGTGCCATGTTTTCGACCGATGCGCAAGCACTTGTCCACAGTGCAGTCGGGGCCAGCGCGAAGGATGTCGAAGATCTGTCGAATATCAGGCCGGTACCTCGGCACTCGTGCTGATAATGGTGGAGGTGCGCGAGAGAGGTCGAGCGATGTCCATCCACCTTCGAGGGGCCAGCGCGAGCGAGCGCGCTCACTACGCCGCGCTCGTCCGACCCGCCCGCCTGCGTCGCGGCCTCAGCCAGAAGGCGCTCGCGACCCTCGCGGAGGTCGACCGCACGACCGTGAGCAACATCGAGCGAGGCACGGGGGCTCCGCAGGAGGACGTCCTCCGGCGGCTGTTCGCGGCGCTGGGACTCGCGACCGACGCGCAGCAGCGCGACCCGGAGGTGGAGCTCTGGATCGCCGTGATGTCGGAGCTGCTCTCGAGCGTGCCCGCCGATCGCAGGCACCTCGCGGCCGACGCCGCCATCGCGACGCTCGCGGCGCACGTGCGGGCCGGCGAGGTGTCAGCGGTCGGTCCTAGGGTCACCGCCATCCACGACGAGGGCGGACTCGAGGAGCGGGACATCCATGGACTTGCAGCGCGGCGCGGCATCGCTCGAAGGGACGAGCCCCACGCTGAGTGAGCTCGTCCGGCTGTGCGCCGAGATCGGCCTGGAGGTGCACGTCGCGGCGCTGCCGAGCGGCTGCCTCGGCGCCTACGACCACGCTCGCGAGCGCATCATGCTGGCTCGCGGGCTCACGCCCGTCGAGCAGCGATCGGTGCTCGCGCACGAGCTCGGCCACGCGACGCTCATGCACGTCGGCTCATCTGCCGCCGACGAGCGCGCGGCGGAGCGGTTCGCGGCACGCGTGCTGATCGACCCCGCTGCGCTCGCGGCGGCCTGCAGGTGGGCGCGCGACGACGTCGAGCTCGCCGAGGAGCTGGGCGTCACGGTCGATGTCGTGCGGAGCTATCGCGAGCAGCTCGGCAGTCGCCGTGCCGCGTGACGTCGGCGACCGGCGCTCAGCGGTCGGGGATCGGCACCGGCACGATGCCGAGCGTCGCGAGTCGCTCCGCGCCACCGTCGAGCGCGGTGAGCACCCAGATGCCGCCGGAGTGCACCGCGACGGAGTGCTCCCACTGGCATGCGTCGGAGCCGTCGGCGCTGCGCACCGTCCAGCCGTCGGCGTCGACGGTCGTCGCGGTGCCCTTCGCGTGGATGATCGGCTCGATCGCGACGCACAGGCCCGGCTTGACGGCCGGTCCCATGACGCGCGTGCGGTAGTTGAAGACCGGCGGCTCCTCGTGCATCGACCGGCCGATGCCGTGGCCGATGTAGTCCTCGCTGATGCCGTAGTCGCTGTGCGCCTCGATGTGCTCCTCGATGGCCGCGCCCACCTCGCCGAGCTGCTTCGCGCCGGCGAGTGCCGCGATCCCGGCCCACAGCGCGTCGTGCGTGACGTCGCTCAGCCGCTGCCGCGCATCCGTCACCGATGGGTCGCCTCCCGGCACGACGACCGAGATCGCGGCGTCGCCGTGGAAGCCGCCGATCGTCGCCCCGCAGTCGACGGTGACGAGGTCGCCCGGCTGCAGCGGGGTGTCGTTCGGGATGCCGTGGACGACGACGTCGTTCACGTTCGTGCAGAGGGTGTGCTCGTAGCCCGGCTCGAGCTGGAAGTTCGGCACGGCCCCGTGCTCCCGGATGACGCGCTCGGCGATCGCGTCGAGCTCGAGCGTCGTGACCCCTGGCGCGATGGCGCGCTCGACCGCCTCGAGCGCGAGCGCGGTGATGCGTCCCGGCTCGCGCATGCCGGCGAGCTCGCGGCGCGACTTGTAGGGGCCGCGGCCGCGCATCAGGCCTCGATGCCGCGGGCCGCGAGGCCAGCGAGGATGCGCTCGGTCACCTCGTCGACCGCGCCGATGCCGTCGACCTCGACGACGAGGCCGCGCTCCTCGAAGATCGCGATGAGCGGTGCCGTCTCGCGCTCGTAGACGTCGAGGCGGTGGCGGATGACATCCTCGGTGTCGTCGCTGCGGCCCTGCTCGAGCGCGCGGGCCGAGAGCCGGCGGACGACCTCGTCGGTGTCGGCGATGAGCCGCACGACCGCGTCGAGCTGCTCGCCGCGGCGGAGGTTCACGCCGTCGAGGTACTCGACCTGCCCCGCGGTGCGGGGGTAGCCGTCGAGCAGGTAGCCGCGCTCGGCGTCGGGCTGCGCGAGCCGGTCGTCGACCAGCTCGTTCGTGAGCTCGTCGGGCACGTACTCCCCCGCGTCGAGGATCGCCGTGACGCGCTTGCCGAGCTCGGTCTGCTCCTTGATGTTCTGGCGGAAGATGTCTCCGGTCGAGACCGCCGGCACCTGCAGTGCCGCGGCCAGCCGAGCGGCCTGGGTGCCCTTGCCCGCTCCGGGCGGGCCGACGATGAGGAGGTTCGCCATTTAGCGGATGAGCCCTTCGTAGTGGCGCTGCTGCAGCTGCGCGTCGATCTGGCGGACCGTCTCGAGGCCGACGCCGACGATGATGAGGATCGACGCACCGCCGAACGGGAAGTTCTGGTTCGCCCCGACCGTCGCGAGCGCGATGAGGGGGATGAGCGCGATGAGGCCGAGGTAGAGCGACCCCGGGAACGTGATGCGCGTCAGCACGTAGTCGAGGTACTCCGCGGTCGGGCGGCCCGCGCGGATGCCGGGGATGAAGCCGCCGTACTTCTTCATGTTGTCGGCGACGTCCTCCGGGTTGAAGGTGATCGCGACGTAGAAGTACGTGAAGCCGACGATCAGCAGGAAGAACACCAGCATGTAGAGCGGGTGGTCCCCGGTCGTGAAGTTCGCCTGCACCCACAGCACCCAGTCGGCGGGCGCCGTGCCGTCGGCCGGAATGTTGAACTGGGCGACGAGCGCCGGCAGGTAGAGCAGCGACGAGGCGAAGATGACGGGCACGACGCCGGCCATGTTGACCTTGATCGGGATGTACGTCGACTGGCCGCCGTACATGCGCCGCCCGACCATCCGCTTGGCGTACTGCACCGGGATGCGGCGCTGGGACTGCTCGACGAAGACGACGAGGCCCATGATGAGGACGCCGACGAGCAGCACCATGATGAAGGTGTTGACGCCCTGCGTCTCGAAGATGATGCCGAGGGCGCCGGGGAAGGTCGCCGCGATCGACGTGAAGATGAGCAGCGACATGCCGTTGCCGATGCCGCGCTCGGTGATGAGCTCGCCGAGCCACATGATGAGTCCCGTGCCGGCGGTCATCGTGATGATCATGAGCGCGATCGACCACCAGGAGTCGTTCGTCAGCAGGTTCTGGCACTGCGGGAGCGACGGGCCGCCGGTCGCGGAGAAGAGGGCGCCGGAGCGCGCCACCGTGATGAGGGTCGTCGACTGCAGCACGCCGAGCGCGATGGTCAGGTAGCGCGTGTACTGCGTGAGCTTCGCCTGGCCCTGCTGGCCCTCCTTGTAGAGGGTCTCGAAGTGGGGGATCACGACGCGCAGCAGCTGCACGATGATCGCGGCGGTGATGTAGGGCATGATGCCCAGCGCGAAGATGCTCAGCTGGAGCAGGGCGCCGCCGGAGAAGAGGTTGACGAGCTGGTAGAGCCCGGTGGCCTGGGAGTTGGCCGCGATGCACTGCTGCACGTTGCTGTAGTCGACGAACGGCGCGGGGATGAACGACCCGAGCCGGAAGATCGCGACGATCGCGAGCGTGAAGAGGATCTTCCGACGCAGGTCTCGCGTCTTGAAGATGCGTGCGATGGCACTGAACACGTGCAGCCTTCCGGGAATGGCGATCGGGGCGGCCCGCGAACGGACCGCCCCTCAGCCTACTTACTTGACGGAGCCGCCTGCGGCCACGATCTTCTGCTCGGCAGCCGCCGACACCTTGTCGACGTCGATCGTCAGCGCGACGCTCAGCTCGCCGCCGCCGAGCACCTTCACGAGCTCGTTCTTGCGGACGGCGCCCTTGGCGACCAGGTCCGCGACCGTGACGTCGCCGCCGTTCGGGTAGAGCGACTGCAGCTGCCCGACGTTGACGACCTGGTACTCGGTGCGGAACGGGTTCTTGAACCCGCGCAGCTTCGGAGCGCGCATGACGCTCGTGAGCTGGCCGCCCTCGAAGCCCGCGCGCACCTGGTAGCGGGCCTTCGAGCCCTTCGTGCCGCGACCGGCCGTCTTGCCCTTCGACGCCTCACCGCGGCCGACGCGCGTGCGGGCGGTCTTCGCGCCCGGCGCGGGCCGGAGGTGGTGCACCTTGAGCGACGGGAGCTCGGTCGACTCGTTCTTGTCAGTCATTCTGGATCTCCTCGACCTTGACGAGGTGCCGAACCGTGTTGACGTAACCGCGGTTCTGCTCGTTGTCCTCGCGCTCGACCGACTGGCCGATGCGCTTGAGGCCCAGCGAGCGGAGCGTCTCGCGCTGGTACTGCTTCTCGCTGATCACGGACTTGATCTGCGTGATCTTCAGCTTGCTCACTTGGATGCCGCCTTCGCGATCTCGGCCTCGTGCTTGGCGAACTCGGCCTCGATGCGCGCGAGCCGCTCGGGCACGACGCGGTCGAGGTCGAGGCCACGGCGAGCGGCGACCGCGCGGGGCTCCTCGAGCATCCGCAGCGCCGCCACGGTGGCGTGCACGATGTTGATGGAGTTCGACGAGCCGAGCGACTTGCTCAGCACGTCGTGGATGCCGGCGCACTCGAGCACGGCGCGCACGGGGCCACCCGCGATGACGCCGGTACCGGCGGCGGCGGGGCGCAGCAGCACGACGCCGGCAGCGGCCTCGCCCTGCACGGGGTGCGGGATCGAGCGGCCGATGCGCGGGACGCGGAAGAAGTTCTTCTTCGCCTCCTCGACGCCCTTCGAGATCGCCGTCGGCACCTCGCGGGCCTTGCCGTAGCCGACGCCCACGAGGCCGTCGCCGTCGCCCACGACGACGAGCGCCGTGAAGCTGAAGCGGCGGCCGCCCTTGACGACCTTCGAGACGCGGTTGATCGTGACGACGCGCTCGAGGAACTGGTTCTCCGTGCGGTCGTCGCGGCGGCCGCGCTCGTTGCGGGTGCCGCGGTCGCGGCTCCCCCGGCGCTGCTCGCGCGGCTCGTCGCGGTGGTCGGCCGTCGTCGCGGCCTCAGCAGCAGGCTGCTGCGTGGTGTCCGTCACCTGCGTGTCCTTGTTCTCTTCGCTCACAGTCCCAGCCCTGCCTCTCGTGCGCCGTCGGCGATCGCCGCGACGCGGCCGGCGTAGCGGTTGCCGCCGCGGTCGAAGACGACCGACTCGACGCCGGCAGCCTTGGCGCGCTCGGCGACGAGCTCGCCCACGCGCTTGGCCTTCGCGGTCTTGTCGCCGTCGAAGGCGCGGAGGTCGGCCTCCATCGTCGACGCGGACGCGACCGTGACGCCGCGCGAGTCGTCGACGACCTGCACGAACACGTGGCGTGCCGAGCGGGTGACGACGAGGCGCGGCACCAGCGCGGTGCCGACGATCTTCTTGCGCAGGCGTGCGTGACGACGACCGCGGGCAGCCGACTTGCTCTTGCCTCGGGTACCGATGCCCATCACTTACCAGCCTTTCCAGCCTTGCGGCGGATCTGCTCGCCCGCGTACCGCACGCCCTTGCCCTTGTAGGGCTCCGGCTTGCGCAGCTTGCGGAGGTTCGCCGCCACCTCGCCCACGGCCTGCTTCGAGATGCCGCTGACGGTGACCTTGTTGTTGCCCTCGACCGTGAGCGTGATGCCGGCGGGCGGCTCGACGCTGATCGGGTGCGAGTAGCCGAGCGCGAACTCGACCCCGGTGCCCTTGGCCTGCACGCGGTAGCCGGTGCCGACGACCTCGAGGGCCTTCGAGTAGCCCTCGGTCACGCCGACGATGTCGTTCGCGATGAGGGTGCGGGTGAGGCCGTGCAGCGAGCGCGACTCGCGCTCGTCGTCGGGCCGGGTGACCTGCACCTGGCCGTCGGCGACCTCGACCTCGATGGGCTGCGCGACCTGCAGCTGCAGCTCGCCCTTCGGGCCCTTGACGGTGACGACGCCGTCGTTCACCGTGACCTCGACACCCGCGGGGATGTCGATGGGGAGACGTCCGATTCGTGACATGTCAGCTCACCACACGTAGGCGAGGACTTCCCCGCCGACGCCCTTCTGCTCGGCCTCACGGTCCGTGAGGAGGCCCGAGCTCGTGGACAGGATGGCGACGCCGAGGCCGCCGTGCACCTGGGGGATCTCGGTCGAGCGCGCGTAGACGCGCAGACCCGGCTTCGAGACCCGCTTGATGCCCGAGATCGCGCGCTCGCGGTTGGGGCCGTACTTCAGGCCGAGCGTGAGGGTCTTGCCGACGCGCGCGTCCTCGACCTTCCAGCTCGTGATGTAGCCCTCGCGCTCGAGGATCTCGGCGATGTTCGCCTTCAGGGTCGACGACGGCAGCGTGACCTCGTCGTGCATCGCCGTGTTGGCGTTGCGCAGACGCGTCAGCATGTCGGCGACCGGATCGGTCATCGTCATGGATGTTCTCCGTTCTGGTTTCGCTGCCCGTTCCGCGGACAGCGACCTTGAATGTGCTCGGCGCCGGCGGCGCCGATGGGTCAGGACTGGAAGGGGAAGCCGAGCGCCTTGAGCAGCGCGCGACCCTCGTCGTCGTTCTTCGCCGTCGTGACGACGGTGATGTCGAAGCCGCGGACGCGGTCGATCTTGTCCTGGTCGATCTCGTGGAACACCGACTGCTCCTGGAGGCCGAACGTGTAGTTGCCGTTGCCGTCGAACTGCTTCGGGCTCAGGCCGCGGAAGTCGCGGATGCGCGGGAGGGCGAGCGTCAGCAGGCGGTCGAGGAACTCCCACATGCGGTCGCCGCGCAGGGTGACGTGCGCGCCGATCGGCATGCCCTCGCGCAGCTTGAACTGCGCGATCGACTTGCGGGCGCTCGTGACCATCGGCTTCTGCCCGGTGATCTGCGTGAGGTCGCGGATCGCGCCCTCGATCACCTTCGAGTCGCGCGCGGCCTCGCCGACGCCGGTGTTGACGACGATCTTCGTGAGGCCCGGCACCTGCATGACGTTCGCGTAGCCGAACTCCTCGCGGAGCGACGGGACGATCGTCTCGCGGTACTGCTGCTTGAGCCGCGGGAGGCGCACAGCGGTGTCAGTCATTGCTCTTGATCTCCTTGCCCGACTTCGTCGCGACGCGGACCTTCGTCGTGGTCGTGACGCCGTTCTTCTCGACGCTCTTGACCTCGCGACGCACGCGGGTGGGCTTCTTGGTCTCGGGGTCGACGAGCGCGACGTTCGACACGTGGATCGGGGCCTCGTGGGTCTCGATGCCGCCCGTGCGGGTGCCGCGGTTGGTCTGCCCGACCTTGATGTGCTTGGTGACGAGGTTGACGCCCTCGACGATCACGCGGTTCTGCTCGGGCAGCACCTCGATCACGCGACCGGTCTTCCCCCGGTCGCCGCCGCGCGACTCGCGCGCGCCGGCGATGACGACGACGAGGTCGCCCTTCTTGATGCTGGCCATGGGTCAGATCACCTCCGGTGCGAGCGACACGATCTTCATGAAGCGCTTGTCGCGGAGCTCGCGACCGACCGGACCGAAGATGCGGGTGCCGCGGGGGTCGCCGTCGTTCTTCAGGATGACGGCCGCGTTCTCGTCGAACTTGATGTACGAGCCGTCGGCGCGGCGCGTCGACTTCACGGTGCGGACGACGACGGCCTTGACCACGTCGCCCTTCTTGACGTTGCCGCCGGGGATGGCGTCCTTGACCGTGGCCACGATGGTGTCACCGAGGCCGGCGTAGCGACGGCCGGAGCCGCCGAGCACGCGGATGGTCAGGAGCTCCTTGGCGCCGGTGTTGTCGGCGACCTTGATGCGGGATTCCTGCTGGATCATTCTGGATCTCCTTCGAGGCCGAGGCCTACTTGGCCTTCTCGAGGATCTCGACGATGCGCCACCGCTTGGTCGCGCTCATCGGGCGGGTCTCTGCGATCAGGACGCGGTCGCCGATGCCGGCTGCGTTCTGCTCGTCGTGCGCCTTGACCTTGGACGACTTGCGGATGACCTTGCCGTACAGCGGGTGCTTCACGCGGTCCTCGACCTCGACGACGACCGTCTTCTCCATCTTGTCGGAGACGACGTAGCCGATGCGCGACTTGCGGTAGCCGCGCTGGACGGTCTCGTCCTTCTGCTCGGTGCTAGCCATCAGTTGTCCTCAGCCTTCTCGTCCTTCTCAGAAGTCGCGGCCTCGTCGGCCTTCTTCGACTTCTTCTTGTCCGCGGGCTTCTCGACCGGCGCCGGCGAGGCGCTGATGCCGAGCTCGCGCTCGCGGATCACGGTGTAGAGCCGCGCGATGTCGCGCTTGACGGCGCGCAGGCGGCCGTGCGAGTCCAGCTGGCCGGTGGCCGACTGGAAGCGCAGGTTGAACAGCTCCTCCTTGGCCCGCTTCAGCTCGACGACGAGTCGCTCGTCGTCCATGGTGGCGAGCTCGGCGGGCATGAGCTCCTTGGAACCGATCGCCATTATGCGTCAGCCTCCTCGCGCTTGATGATGCGTGCCTTGAGCGGCAGCTTGTGGATGGCTCGCGTCAGCGCTTCGCGCGCGAGCTGCTCGTCGACACCGGCGACCTCGAAGAGGACGCGGCCCGGCTTGACGTTGGCGACCCACCACTCGGGCGAGCCCTTGCCGGAGCCCATGCGGGTCTCGGCGGGCTTCTTCGTGAGGGGACGGTCGGGGTAGATGTTGATCCACACCTTGCCGCCACGCTTGATGTGACGGGTCATGGCGATTCGCGCGGACTCGATCTGCCGGTTCGTGACGTACGCAGGCGTGAGCGCCTGGATGCCGAACTCGCCGAAGCTGACCTTCGTGCCACCGGTCGCCTGGCCCGAGCGCTTCGGGTGGTGCTGCTTGCGGTGCTTGACTCGACGGGGGATGAGCATGATTACGCCTCGACTCCTGCTGCGGCCGGCGCGTCGCGACGGGGGCCCCGACGCTCTCGCTGCGGCTTCTGGTTCGCCTGCTCGCGAGCGAGCTCGCGGTTGGTGAGCTCACCGTTGTAGATCCAGACCTTCACGCCGATGCGGCCGAAGGTGGTGCGGGCCTCGTAGAAGCCGTAGTCGATGTTCGACCGGAGCGTGTGCAGGGGCACGCGGCCCTCGCGGTACGACTCGCTGCGGCTCATCTCGGCGCCGCCGAGGCGGCCCGAGACCTTGATCTTCACGCCCTTGGCGCCGGCGCGCTGCGCCGACTGGAGGCCCTTGCGCATCGCGCGGCGGAACGCCACGCGAGCGCTGAGCTGCTCCGCGATGCCCTGCGCGACGAGCTGCGCCGAGGCCTCGGGGTTCTTGACCTCGAGGATGTTCAGCTGGATCTGCTTGCCGGTGAGCTTCTCGAGGTCGGCGCGGATGCGCTCGGCCTCGGCGCCGCGGCGGCCGATCACGATGCCCGGGCGGGCGGTGTGGATGTCGACGCGGACCCGGTCGCGGGTGCGCTCGATCTCGATGCGGGCGACGCCGGCGCGGTCGAGGCTCGTCTTCAGCATCTTGCGGATGCGGACGTCCTCGGCGACGTAGTCGGCGTAGCGCTGCCCCGGCTTCGTCGACTCGGCGAACCAGCGCGACACGTGGTCGGTGGTGATGCCGAGGCGGAAGCCGTACGGGTTGACCTTCTGTCCCATTACTTCTCGTCCTCCGTGGTCGGCGTCGCGAGCACGACGGTGATGTGGCTCGTCCGCTTGTTGATGCGGAACGCGCGACCCTGTGCACGCGGCTGGAACCGCTTGAGCGTGGTGCCCTCGTCGACGAACGCGCGGGCCACGTAGAGGTCCTGCTCGTCGAGGTACTCGTTCGCCTGGTCCGCCTTGACCCGGGCGTTCGCCATCGCCGAGGCGACGAGCTTGAACACGGGCTCCGAGGCGCCCTGCGGGGCGAACTTCAGGATCGCGAGGGCCTCTTCGGCCTGCTTGCCGCGGATCATGTCGACGACGCGGCGGGCCTTCTGAGGGGTCACGCGGATGTGACGAACGCGAGCGATCGACTCAACCATTGCCTTCTCCTTCTCCGTCGCCGCGTCAGCGGCGACGGCCCTTCTTGTCGTCCTTCACGTGACCGCGGAAGGTGCGGGTGGGCGCGAACTCGCCCAGCTTGTGGCCGACCATCGTCTCGGTGACGAAGACCGGGATGTGCTTGCGACCGTCGTGCACGGCGATCGTGTGGCCGAGCATGGCCGGCACGATCATCGAGCGGCGCGACCACGTCTTGATGACGTTCTTGCTGCCGGCCTCGTTCTGCCGAACCACCTTGGTGAGGAGGTGGTCGTCGACGAACGGACCCTTCTTGAGGCTGCGGGGCATCGGACTCTCCTACTAGCGCTTCTTCTTGCCGGTGGGGCGGCGACGGACGATGAGCTGGTCGCTCGGCTTGTTCGGGCGGCGCGTGCGGCCCTCTGCCTGGCCCCAGGGGCTGACGGGGTGGCGGCCACCGCTCGTCTTGCCCTCGCCACCACCGTGCGGGTGGTCGACCGGGTTCATCGCGACGCCGCGGACGGTCGGGCGGATGCCCTTCCAGCGGTTGCGGCCGGCCTTGCCCCAGTTGATGTTCGACTGCTCGGCGTTGCCGACCTCGCCGATCGTGGCGCGGCAGCGCGCGTCGACGTTGCGGATCTCGCCCGACGGCAGGCGGAGCTGCGCGTAGGGACCGTCCTTGGCGACGAGGCGCACCGAGGCGCCGGCCGAGCGCGCGAGCTTCGCGCCGCCACCGGGGCGGAGCTCGATCGCGTGCACGACGGTGCCCGTGGGGATGTTGCGCAGCGGCAGGTTGTTGCCCGGCTTGATGTCGGCGCCGGCGCCCGACTCCACGACGTCGCCCTGCGAGAGCTTGTTCGGGGCCAGAATGTAGCGCTTCGTGCCGTCCTCGAAGTGCAGCAGCGCGATGCGCGCCGTGCGGTTCGGGTCGTACTCGATGTGCGCGACGCGGGCGTTCACGCCGTCCTTGTCGTTGCGACGGAAGTCGATGACGCGGTACTGGCGCTTGTGACCGCCGCCGATGTGGCGGGTCGTGATGCGACCGGTGTTGTTGCGGCCACCCGTCTTGGGCAGCGGGCGCAGCAGCGACTTCTCGGGCGTCGACCGGGTGATCTCAGCGAAGTCGGCGACGGAGGAGCCACGACGACCGGGGGTCGTCGGCTTGTACTTGCGGATTGCCATGCTCTTGTTCCTTCCGTCCTCAGCCGACAGCCGTGAAGATGTCGATCGAGCCGGACTTCAGCTTGACGATGGCGCGCTTGGTGTCCTTGCGCTTGCCGATGCCGAAGCGGGTGCGGCGCGCCTTGCCGACGCGGTTGAGGGTGTTCACGCGGGCGACCTTGACGCCGAAGATCTTCTCGATCGCCAGCTTGATCTCGGTCTTGGACGCGCGGGGGTCGACCTCGAAGGTGTAGCTGCCCATGTCGATGAGCGCGTAGCTCTTCTCGGACACGACGGGTCGGATGATGATGTCGCGAGGGTCCTTGTTGCCGCTCATCGGTTCTCGTCCTTGTCTGCCTCGGCGGCCGCGGCGGCGGGCGCCTCCCCCTTGGTCTTCGCCGCGACGAACGCCTCGAAGGCGGTCTTGGAGAAGACGATGTCGTCGCTCACGAGCACGTCGTAGGCGTTGAGCTGGTCCCACGCGAGCACGTGCACCTCGGTGAGGTTGCGCACCGAGAGGAACGCGTTCTCCTCCGAGCGGTCGAGCACGACCAGCACGTTCTTCGCGACGCCGAGCGCCTTGAGCGTCTCGACGGCGACGCGGGTGCGCGGGGCCTCGGCAGCGCCGAAGGCCTCGACGATGTGCAGGCGGCCGCCGCGGGCGCGGTCGGAGAGAGCGCCGAGCAGGGCTGCGGCGATCATCTTCTTGGGGGTGCGCTGCGCGTAGTCGCGCGGCACCGGGCCGTGGACGATGCCGCCGCCGCGGTGCTGCGGCATGCGGATCGAGCCCTGGCGGGCGCGGCCCGTGCCCTTCTGCTTGAAGGGCTTCGTGCCGGAGCCCGAGACCTCGCCGCGGCCCTTGACCGAGTGCGTGCCCTGGCGCGCGGCCGCGAGCTGCGCGACGACGACCTGGTGGATCAGCGGAACGTTCGTCTGCACGTCGAAGATGCTCGCGGGCAGCTCGACAGAGCCGGCCTGCTTGCCCTCGGCGTTGACGATGGCGACCTGTGCGGTCATGCTCAGGCTCCCTTCACAGCGTTGCGGACGAACACGAGTCGACCGCGAGCGCCGGGGACGGCGCCCTTGACGAGCATGAGGCCCTGCTCGACGTCGATCGAGTGGACCGTGAGGTTCAGCACCGACACGCGGGCGCCGCCCATGCGGCCGGCCATGCGCGTGCCGCGGAAGACGCGGCTCGGCGTGGCCGAGGCGCCGATGGAGCCCGGCTTGCGGTGGTTGCGGTGCGCACCGTGCGATGCGGAGACGCCGGCGAAGTTGTGGCGCTTCATCACACCGGCGAAGCCCTTGCCCTTCGAGGTGCCGACGACGTCGATCTTCTGCCCGGGGGCGAAGAGGTCGACGCTCAGCTCCTGGCCGAGCTCGTACTCGCCGGCGTCGTCCGTGCGGACCTCGGCGAGGTGGCGGCGCGGCGTCACGCCGGCGGCGGTGAAGTGACCGGCCGAGGGCTGGTTGACCTTGCGCGGGTCGATCTGACCGGCAGCGATCTGGATCGCGGCGTAGCCGTCCTTCTCCGGCGTGCGGATCTGCGTGACCACGTTCGGCGTGATCTCGAGCACCGTGACGGGGACGAGCTTGTTCTGCTCGTCCCACACCTGGGTCATCCCGAGCTTCGTGCCGAGCAGGCCCCGCGTCGTCATGATCTTCGACATGGCGTTCCTTAGAGCTTGATCTCGATGTTGACGTCAGCAGGCAGGTCGAGGCGCATGAGCGAGTCGACGGCCTTCGGCGTCGGGTCGATGATGTCGATGAGACGCTTGTGCGTGCGCTTCTCGAAGTGCTCGCGGCTGTCCTTGTACTTGTGCGGCGAACGGATCACGACGACCACGTTCTTCTCGGTCGGCAGCGGCACGGGGCCCACCACCGTCGCGCCCGCACGGGTCACGGTGTCGACGATCTTCCGCGCCGACGAGTCGATGACCTCGTGGTCGTACGACTTCAGTCGGATGCGGATCTTCTGTCCCGCCATGGCTGACTCTCTTCCTGTCGACGCAGCGTTCTACGGCTGCTCGCAACGCACCTGTCAGTGCACCGCTGTTCTTCTGTCAATGCCCCTCGCGGAGCGCGCACCGCCGTCGAGCATGGACGAGCCCTGCTCAGCGACGGTGAAGCCTTGTTGGCTGCCCGCGGCCCAGGATCGTGATCGTCCAGTGCACTGCAGGGCAGTGAGCGGCGGAGAGCGCCGCGTTTGCAACCTGACGATTCTCGCACGGATGCGAATGTCCGTGCAACCCGGGCGTGTCGCCCCGCGCGCCGCGTCGTTCGGCGGGAGTCGGGGGATGCGTCGAGGCCGTCGGGCGCTCGGGCTCGGCTCAGCCGGGCATGGAGGAGGGCGGGGACGAGCCGCAGCCGTCCCCGCCCTCGAGCGCCCTACTGCCGCCCGTCCTGGCCGACGGCGCCGTCGGCGCTCTCCTGCGCCTTGTCGGTGTGCTCGGCGAAGCGGTCGCCCGTGGCCTTGTCGAACGCGTCGCCCGCGCCGTCGATGCCCTTGTCGCTCATCTGCTCGCCCTGCTCGCCGCCCATGGCTTCCTTGCCCTTGTTCGCGAGGTCGTCGAGACCCATGCGCGCCTCCTCGTGGATCGGGGCGCCGCGCCCATCGCGGCGCCGGGCCCCCATGGGAGCACAGCGGGGCGAGCGCAGGCTGGGAGCCGCGTGCGGGTTGCTAGCGTCGCGGCATGAGCGATGACGCCCTGCCCCACGACCCCAGCTGGCCGCGCGCGGGCGGCTGGCCCGCGATCGATGCGGTCGACGGCGCGCTCGACGCAGCGCTCGTCGGCCTCGGCACGCACGCGACGTCGATCAGCCCCACCGCTGCGCACGGCACTCCGGCAGCGGTGCGCGCAGCGCTCCGCCGCAGCTCGCCGCACGCGGAGGGCGCCGACGCCGCGGCGCTGCGGATCGCCGACGCGGGCGACGCGGCCGACCCCGACGGCGACGAGCCGGCCGCCGCGGCGCTCGTCGCGCGCGCCGCCGCGCGCGCCCGGCTCGTGCTCGCGCTCGGCGGCGACAACGCCGCGACCGTGCCGGCCGCGCTCGGCGCGTGGGGCGAGCGCATCGGCACGGCGGGCCTCATCACGATCGACGCCCACCACGACCTGCGCGACGGCCGCAGCAACGGCTCCCCCGTGCGGCGGCTGCTCGAGGCGGGCCTCGACGGCCGGCGCGTCGTGCAGATCGGCATCCAGGACTTCGCGAACTCGGATGCGTACGCCCGGCGGGCGGCGGAGGCCGGCATCACCGTCGTCCGCCGCGATGCGTGCGAGGAGGCCTCGATGCGGGAGATCGCCGCGCGGGCGATCGCGGCCGCGGGCGCGGCCGGCGGCCCGGTGCACGTCGACGTCGACGTCGACGCGTGCGACCGCGCCGTCGCGCCCGGCTGTCCGGCCTCGGTCCCCGGAGGCCTCTCCGCGTGGCAGCTGCGGCAGCTCGTGCGAGCGCTCGCATCGGCACCCGAGGTGACCTCGATCGACTTCACCGAGGTCGACGCATCCGCCGACGCCCCCGACGGCCGCACGGTGCGGCTCGTCGCCGTGTGCGTGCTCGAGGCGCTCGCGGGCCTCGCCTCGCGGCCCCCGGCGAGCGCGGCCTAGAGCCCGCGCATCGTGAACGCGGCGGCGAGCGCGCCGCGGGCGGGCGGGAGCCCGAGCGCTCGCGCGAGCGCGAGGCGCGCGGCGCGACCCGCGGGCTGCACGGGCGCGCCCATGCCCATGTTCCACGCCGCGCGCCGCATGGCACGCAGGGCGGCGCGCCGCCGCGCCGCCGCGTAGGCGGCGAAGGGATCGGGGCCGGCCGCGGCCGCGATCGCACGATCGAGCTCGAGCGCGTCGAGCCAGCCGAGGCTCATGCCCTGCCCGCCGATCGGGCTCACCTCGTGGGCCGCGTCGCCGATGAGTGCGATCGGGCCGCGCGCGAACGTCGTCGCGAGCCGCTGCCGCGCGACGAACGCGCTCGCGGGGGCATCGGACGGCAGTCGGGGCGGCTCGGCGAGCCGCGCGGCGAGGATGGCCTGCAGGCGCTCGGCGGTCATGGTCGGCTCGGGCTCGCGCAGCCGCGCGACCCACCGGCGGGCGCCGCCGGGGAGCGGGAACGACTCGACGATGCCGTCGCGCTCGAGGTGGAGCAGGGCGATGCCGCGCGCGCCCGTGCCGTCGGGGCCGTCCGCCATCGCGTAGGGGCCCGTGCCGCGGTGCGCGCGGACGCCGATGCCGGCGAGCTCGCGCACGGTGCTGCGGACGCCGTCGGCGCCGACGAGCCAGCGGGCGTCGACGCGGCCCTCCGCCGTCTCGAGCGCGACGCCGTCGGCCGCGGCGCGGACCCCGGTGGCCTC
Source organism: Agrococcus lahaulensis DSM 17612 (assembly GCF_000425105.1). Taxonomy (GTDB): domain Bacteria; phylum Actinomycetota; class Actinomycetes; order Actinomycetales; family Microbacteriaceae; genus Agrococcus; species Agrococcus lahaulensis. The sequence continues at coordinate 43,583 of NZ_KE384304.1, read as the reverse complement.
CGTGCCCTGCCGCAGCGCCCCGGGGGCGAGCGCCGCGAGCCGCTCGCGCAGCAGCGCCTCGGTGCGGTGCTGCGGCAGCGTGTGGATGAGGTCGTCGAAGCGCAGCCGCGCGAGCTGCCGGCCGCCGGCCAGCGCGATCCCGCCCCGCACCCGGTGCCCCTCGGCTCGCACGGCGGTGCCGACGCCCGCGGCGTCGAGGGCGCGGAGGCCGGGCGGGTGGATGCCGATCGCGCGCGAGCTGCGCGACGGCGACGCCCGGCGCTCGAGCACGACGACGTCGATGCCCCGCTGCGCGAGCAGGCAGCCGAGCAGCAGGCCGGCGGCGCCGCCGCCGACGATCGCGACGTCGCGGCGCTCGGTCACGGCACTCGCCGGACGAGCTCGAGCCGGTACGGGATGCCGCGGCGCACGCACCAGCCGGGCGGCGCGGCGGCGGCGAGCTCGCGCGCCGTGTGGCTGCGGCGGATGGAGGCGAGCCCGTCGGCGCGGATGAAGGTGCCGCGCAGGAGCGTCGGCTGGAACGGCGCGGTGCCCGCGGCGAACGCGGCGTAGGCGAGCGCCGAGCGCGCGATGTCGCCGTGCACCGCGACGCCGCCGGGCCGCAGGAGCGCCTCGGAGTCGGCGAGGATCGCGCCCAGCTCGGCGCCCGAGAGGTGGTGGAGCACGTGGTTCGAGAGCACGACGTCGAAGCGCTCGCCCGCGCGCGCGAGGTCGAGCGTCGTCGCTTGCCGCAGCTCGAGGCCCGGCACCGGCGGGAGCGCGCGCGCGTACGCGATCGAGCGCGCGTCGGGGTCGATCGCGACGACGCGCAGGTCGCCGTCGGCGGCGGCCCAGCGCAGCAGCCGGCGCGGGAGGTCGGCGCCGCCCGTGCCGACGTCGAGCAGCCGCACCGTCCCGCCCGCGCGGAGTCGCGGCCGCACCCACTCGCGGTAGACGGCGCGGGGCGCCGAGACGACGGCGTTGACGATGCCGAAGCGCGCGTAGGTGCGCTCGAGCGCCCGCGGGTCGCACGCGGGGTCGTCCATCTCCTCCCGCACGTCGGGGTCGCGCCGGCGCAGCTGCGGCAGCACGCCTCAGCCCTCGACGGTCAGGAGCGCCGACTCGACGGTGAGGCCGGGCCCGAACGCCATCGCCGCGACCCGGTCGCCGTCCTGCGCGGCCCCGCCCTCGAGGATGCGCTGCAGCACGAACAGCACGGTCGCGCTCGACATGTTGCCGAAGTCGCGGAGGGTGTCGCGCGCGGGCTCGAGCTGCGCCTCGGAGAGCGAGAGCGTCGACTCGACGTGGTCGAGGATGCTGCGGCCGCCGGGGTGGATCGCCCAGTGCTCGATCGGCCCGCCGACGTCGCCGCCGCGGAGCGCCTCGACGAGCGACGGCTCGGGCTCGAGCAGCGGCTCGATCGCGCCGGTCACGTGCTCGCCGATGAGCGAGGGCACCGCGTTCGAGAGCACCATCTCGAAGCCGTGGTCGCCGATGCGCCACGCCATGTCGCCCTCGCCCTCGGGCGTCGTGCGGGTCGCGAAGCGGTCGAGGCGCAGCGCGCGCTCCCCCGGCTCGAGCGGCCTCGCCGTGACGATGCCGGCGCCGGCGCCGTCGCCGAAGAGGGAGGTCGCGACGATCGTGTCGGGGTCGTTGGAGGTGCGCAGGTGCAGGGTGCACAGCTCGACGCTCACGACGAGCACGACCGCCGACGCATCCGCCTCGCACAGCTGCGCCGCGAGCCGCAGCGCGGGCATCGACGCGTAGCAGCCCATGAAGCCGAGGTGGTAGCGCTGCACGCCGGCGGGCAGGCCGAGGTCGCGCGCGAGCACGAAGTCGGGCCCGGGCGCGTAGAAGCCCGTGCACGAGACGGTGATGACGTGCGTGACGTCGCCCGCCTCGATGCCGGGCGTCGCCGCGAGCGCCGCCCGGCCGGCCTCGACGTAGAGGCGCGTCGCGTGCTCGGCGTAGCGGTCGTTGCGCAGCCGCGTGCCGGGGTCGAGGATGAGCCCGCTCGAGCGGTCGTAGAACTCGGGCTCCGCGACCTCGGGGCCGCTCGTCGAGAGCTCCTCGAGCACGGTGTAGCGGCGCTCGATGCCCGAGAGGCCGAAGGAGGTCGAGACGATGCGCTGGGCGAGGCGGCTCAGCCCCGGCTGGCCGCCGAAGACCTCCGCGACCTCGGTCTGCTGGAGCTGCGTCGGCGGCACTGCCGTCGACAGGCCGCGAAGTCGCACCGTCATGGCGCGAGACTACGGCGCGCGTCCCTGAGGAACCTAGGAGCGCGAGCGGAGGACCGCTTCGCCGCGGCGCCACACCGCGTGCACGAGGGGCACGCCCGGTCGGTAGGCGAGGTGCGTCGCCGAGGGGGCGTCGAGCACCTGCAGGTCGGCGCGGGCGCCGGGGCGGAGGCGGCCGAGCGGCGGGAGCGGCTGCCCGTGCCGGTCGAAGCGGGGCGCGTCGCGATCGAGCGCGACGGCGCCGCCGAGGGTCGCGGCGCGCACGGCCTCCTCGACCGTGAGCCCCATCTGCAGCACGGCGGTCGCGACGCAGTACGCCATCGAGGTCGTGTAGCTCGAGCCGGGGTTGCAGTTGCTCGCGATCGCGACGACGGCGCCGGCGTCGAGGAGCCGCCGCGCGGGCGCGAGCGGCATGCGCGTCGAGAGGTCGCACGCGGGCAGCACCGTCGCGACCGTGCCGCGGCCGCCGTGCCACGAGTCGGCGAGCAGCGCGACCTCGTCGTCGTCGAGGAACGCGACGTGATCGACGCTCAGCGCGCCGAGCTCGACCGCGAGCCGCACGCCCGGGCCCGGGCCCAGCTGGTTGCCGTGCACGCGCATCGCGAGGCCGCGCTCCTTCCCCGCCTCGAGCACGCGGTGCGATTGCGCCTCGTCGAACGCGCCGCGCTCGCAGAACACGTCGACGGCGTCGACGAGCGGCGCGACGGCCTCGAGCATCTCGCCCGCGACGAGGTCGACGTAGCCGTCGGCATCCGCCCCCTCGGGCACGAGGTGCGCGCCGAGGAACGTGACCGCGTCGGCGCGGCCGCGGGCGATGCGCGCCGAGCGGGCCTCGTCGGCGATCGTGAGGCCGTAGCCGGTCTTGACCTCGATCGCGGTCGTGCCGCCGCGCAGCGCCTCGTCGGCGAGCCGGTCGAGGGTCGCCGCGAGCTCGGCGTCGCTCGCCTCGCGCGTCGCGGCGACCGTCGCTGCGATGCCCCCGGCGGCGTAGGGCTCGCCGGCCATCCGCGCCTCGAACTCCGCGGTGCGGTCGCCCGCGAAGACGAGGTGCGTGTGGCTGTCGACCCAGCCGGGCAGCACCGCGCGGCCGCCGACGTCGACGGCGTCGTCGGCCGCCGGCGCCTCGGCGGCCGGGCCGACCCACGCCACGAGCTCGCCCTCGAGCACGAGCGCCGCGTCGCGCATCCGGCCCAGCTCGTCGTCGTTCGTCGTGAGCTCGCCGATGCCGGTCACGAGGGTCGCCATCGTCACGCCCCTCGCCGCATGGGGATCGGGATGCCCTGCAGCTGCGCGAACCGCTCGGCCTCGTCGTAGCCCGCGTCGACGTGGCGGATGACGCCCATCGCCGGGTCGTTCGAGAGCACGCGCTCGAGCTTCGCGGCTGCGAGCGGCGAGCCGTCGGCGACCGTCACCTGCCCCGCGTGGATCGAGCGGCCGATGCCGACGCCGCCGCCGTGGTGGATCGAGACCCAGCTCGCGCCCGAGGCGGTGTTGACGAGCGCGTTGAGCAGCGGCCAGTCGGCGATCGCGTCGGAGCCGTCGCGCATCGCCTCGGTCTCGCGGTAGGGGCTCGCGACCGAGCCGGAGTCGAGGTGGTCGCGGCCGATGACGATCGGCGCCGAGAGCGTGCCGTCGGCGACCATCTCGTTGAAGCGCAGCCCCGCGCGGTGGCGCTCGCCGGCGCCGAGCCAGCAGATGCGCGCGGGGAGCCCCTGGAAGTGCACCCGCTCCTGCGCCATGCGGATCCAGCGGTGCAGGTGCGCGTCGTCGGGGAAGAGCTCGAGGATCGCCTCGTCGGTGCGGCGGATGTCCTCGGGGTCGCCCGAGAGCGCCGCCCAGCGGAAGGGGCCCTTCCCCTCGCAGAAGAGCGGCCGGATGTAGGCGGGCACGAAGCCGGGGAACGCGAACGCGTCGGCGAAGCCGCCGAGCTGCGCCTCGGCGCGGATCGAGTTGCCGTAGTCGAAGACCTCCGCGCCCGCGCGCTGGAAGCCGACCATCGCCTCGACGTGGCGCGCCATCGAGGCGCGGGCGCGCTCGGTGAAGGCCGCGGGGTCGCTCTCGCGCTCGGCCGTCCAGTCGTCGAACGCGACGCCGCTCGGGAGGTACGCGAGCGGGTCGTGCGCGCTCGTCTGGTCGGTGACGACGTCGATCGGCGCGCCCATCGCGAGCAGCGCCGGCACGACGTCGGCGGCGTTCGCGTGCAGGCCGATCGAGAGCGCCCGCCCGGCGTCCCTCGCCTCGATCGCGCGAGCGAGCGCATCCGCCACGTCCTCCGCCTCGACGTCGAGGTAGCGGTGCTCGATGCGGCGCGCGATGCGCGAGCGGTCGACCTCGACGCAGATCGCGACGCCGTCGTTCATCGTCACCGCGAGCGGCTGAGCGCCGCCCATGCCGCCGAGCCCCGCGGTGAGCGTGATGGTGCCCGCGAGCGACTCGCGCCCGAGCTTCCGCGCGACGGCCGCGAAGGTCTCGAACGTGCCCTGCAGGATGCCCTGCGTGCCGATGTAGATCCAGCTGCCGGCCGTCATCTGGCCGTACATCGTGAGCCCCTCGGCCTCGAGCCGGCGGAACTCGGGCCACGTCGCCCAGTCGCCGACGAGGTTGGAGTTGGCGATGAGCACGCGCGGCGCCCACTCGTGGGTGCGCATGACGCCCACGGGCCGCCCCGACTGCACGAGCAGCGTCTCGTCGGCCTCGAGCGACTCGAGCTCGCGCACGATCGCGTCGAACGAGCGCCAGTCGCGCGCCGCGCGCCCCGTGCCGCCGTAGACGACGAGCTCGTCGGGGTGCTCGGCGACCTCGGGATCGAGGTTGTTCTGCAGCATCCGCAGCGCCGCCTCCTGCGGCCAGCCCTTCGCGTGCAGCTCGCTGCCGAGGTGCGCCCTCACCTCTCGTGCGCCCTCCATGGCGTCCTCCTGTCCCTGTCGATCGTTCCGTCTCCGTCGTGCAAGCGCGTCATCGCGCGGCGGCGGCAGCGGGAGCCCAAGCGTCGGCCGAGCCGAGCAGGTCCGCCGCCACGAGCGCCCCGCCGCCGACGACGAAGGCGACGGATGCCTCGATGTCGCGGGCGAGGAAGCGGTCGGGCCCGATGCCCGGCACGCTCCTGCGCAGCTGCTCGACGACGCGGCCGGTCCGGGGCCCGGGCGGGTCGCCGCGCAGCTCGATGCCGCGCGCCGCCGTCATGACCTCGATCGCGAGCACGCGGCCGAGCCCGTCGATCGCGCGGCGCAGCTTGCGGGCAGCGCCCCAGCCCATCGAGACGTGGTCCTCCTGCATCGCGCTCGAGGGGATCGAGTCGACCGAGGCGGGCGCCGCGAGCCGCTTGAGCTCGGAGACGATGCCGGCTTGCGTGTACTGCGCGATCATGAGGCCCGAGTCGACGCCCGGGTCGTCGGCGAGGAACGGCGGCAGGCCGAAGGAGCGCGCGGGATCGAGGAAGCGGTCGGAGCGGCGCTCGCTCATCGAGGCGACGTCGGCGATCGCGATCGCGAGGAAGTCGAGCACCGCCGCGATCGGCGCGCCGTGGAAGTTGCCGTTCGAGACGACCCGGCCGTCGGGCAGCACGACCGGGTTGTCGATCGCGCTGCCGAGCTCGATCTCGGCGACGCGCGCGGCATGGGCGGCGGTGTCGCGCGCGGTGCCGTGCACCTGCGGCGCGCAGCGCAGCGAGTAGGCGTCCTGCACGCGCGTGTCCTCGGGGCCCTTGTGGCTCGCGACGATCGGGCTGCCCTCGAGCAGCGCCGCGATGTTCGCCGCGCTCGCCGCCTGCCCGGGATGCGGGCGCAGCGCCATGAGCTCGGGCGCGAACGGCGCGTCAGTGCCGAGCAGCCCCTCGACGCTCATCGCCGCGGCGAGGTCGGCCGCGTCGAGCAGCTCGTCGAGATCGGCGAGCGCGAGGCACAGCATCGCGAGCATGCCGTCGGTGCCGTTGACGAGCGCGAGCCCCTCCTTCTCGGCGAGCACGACGGGAGCGAGCCCGGCGCGCTCGAGCGCGGTCGACGCATCCATCACCTCGCCGCCGAGCTCGACGACCCCCTCCCCCATCGCCGCGAGCGCGACGTGCGAGAGCGGCGCGAGGTCGCCCGAGCAGCCGAGCGAGCCGTACTCGCCGACGACCGGCGTGATGCCGGCGTTGAGCATGCCGACGTAGCGCTCGGCGGTCGCTCGGCGGACGCCCGTGCGGCCCGTCGCGAGCGTCTGGAGCCGCAGGAGCATGAGGCCGCGCACGACCTCGCGCTCGACCGCCTCGCCGCTCGAGGCGGCGTGCGAGCGGATGAGCGACTGCTGCAAGCGCGTGCGGTCGCCGGGCGCGATCGCCGTGTTCGCGAGCGCCCCGAAGCCGGTCGAGATGCCGTAGTGGGGCCGCTCGTCGGCCGCGAGCGCGTCGATGACGTCGCGCGCCGCGTCGATGCGCGCGAGCGCCGCGTCGCTGAGCGCCACGGGGGCGTCGAAGCGCGCGACCTGCACGACCTCGCGTCGGGTGAGGGGGTTGTCGCCGATGACCACTGCCACGACCCCATCCCAGCGCGCTCGACCGCTCGGCGCATCCGCTCGCCGCATACTGGTGTCTGAGATCTCAGACTCGGATGCGGGAGGCGGCACGGTGGGAGCCCCGAGGATGCCGGCGGCGCGCAGCGCCCTGCGCGTGCTCGCGCTGCTCGCCGAGCAGCCCGGTCCCGTGCGGGCCGCGACGATCGCGCGCGAGCTGGGGCTGCCGCGCTCGAGCGCGTACCAGCTGCTCCAGGTCATGCGCGAGGAGGGCTTCCTCGTGCACTACCCCGAGCTCGGCGCGTGGGGGCCGAGCGCGCGCGTGCAGCAGCTCGGCTCGAGGGTCGCGGCGGCGACGCGGCTCGAGCGGCTCGCGCAGCCCATCCTCGACCGGCTCGTCACCGCCGCGGGGCTCCCTGCGACGAGCCACCTCGCCGTGCTCTCGGGCCGCGACGTCGCCTACGCCGGTCGCGGCGAGGGGCGCCGCTCGCCCGTGACGGTCTCGCGCGTCGGCGTGCGGCTGCCGGCGGTGCGCACCGCGACGGGCAGGGCGATGCTCGCCGCGCTCGGTCCCGACCAGGTGCGGGCGCTGCTGCCGCACGATCGCGACCTCGAGGGCGAGCGGCCGGCGACGCGCGCGGCGCTCACCGCGGTGCTCGCGGCCGTGCGCCGGCGCGGCTTCGCGATCGAGGAGGGCGAGGTGGATGCGTCCTACGGCTCGGTCGCGGCCGCCGCGCGGGATGCGGCGGGGCACCCCGCGGCCGCGGTCGGGCTGACGTTCCGGCTCGCCGACGCCGCTGCGGGCGACTGGGCGGTGCTCGGCGCACGCTGCGCCGATGCCGCCGCCGAGCTCACGCGGAGGCTCGGCGGCGGCTGAGCGACTCGCCCCGCTCAGGCGAGGCGGGTCTCGATCGGCGTCGGGTTCGAGAACAGGTCGTGCACGGGGCAGTGAGCGTCGACGACGCGCTGCAGCTCCTCGAAGCGCTCGCGCTCGTGCGGCCCGTCGATGTCGACGACGACGCGCACGCCTGCGAAGCCGGGCCGCACGTCGTCGGCGCCGAAGAGGCCGCGTACGTCGAGGTCGCCCTCCGCGCGCAGCTCGAGCCGGTCGATCGTCACGCCGAGCCGCTGAGCGTAGAGGCGGTACACGACCGTCTGGCACGCGAGCAGGGCACCGAGCGCCGCCTCGACGGGGCTCGCGCCGGCGTCGTCGCCCGCGAGGCCCGCGGGCTCGTCGATGACCCACGAGTGCCGGCCGGCGGTGACGCGGGTCGCGACGGCGCCTTGGGGCTCACCCGTCGCGGCGACCGCGAGGCGCGCGGTGCCGGAATCGGCGGCGAGCCGGTCGCCCCACGCTCGCTCGGCGTGCTCGAGGCGCTCCTCGCGCTCGGCGGCGGTGACGGTGACGGTGGATGCGGTGGTGACGGGCATGCGGTGCTCCTTCGGTTCGGGATCCACACGCTCGCACGGACGCGGCGGGCCGTTCAGCCCGCCGCGTCACGCCGCGTCACACGGCGTCGCCGTGCGTCACCGGGCGTCCCATGACGTCTTCGACGTCAGACCGGTCGCTCATCGGCGTCCGGGCCCGGGGGCTCCGAGGTCTCGACGACCGCGGCCGCCGCGTCGTCGGGCTCGTGCTCCGGCTTGGCGGTCGCGTCGTCGCGCTCGATCGCGGCTCGCGCGAGGTCCGAGAGCTCGTCGTACGAGCGCCCCGAGAGGTCACCCGAGATCCCATCAGGGACGTCGGCGTCGAGCGCGAGCTCCGGCGCCTCGTCGTCGTCGCGGGAGCGCTCGGGCTCCTCGATGTCCTCGATGCCGTCGATGGGCTCGATGTCGTCGTGCTGCACGTCTCCCCCTCAGGGCTGCGCCCGGTCGATGTCGTCGAGGGCGCTCGCATCGCCTGCCGGATCCCCGACCGGGGCGGCGGGATCGAGCGTGCCGGGGCCCTGCGGCGCCGCGGGCGCTCCGGGCGCGGTCGGGTCGGGCGTGGCCGGGTCGGGCTCAGCGACGCCCGCGTCTCCGGAGCCGACCGCGCCGCCCGGCACGGCGGCCGCGCCGGGGCCGGGCTGCAGCGACGAGCCGGAGGAGCCGACGGCGGCGCCGGGCTGCTCGGCCTCGAGCTCCTCGATGCGCGCGCGCTGCTCGTCGATGCGCTCGAGCCCCTCGTCGACGGTGCGCTCGTAGCGCTCGCCGGTCGCGTCGGCGACGAAGTCCGACTGCCCGTCGCGGTCCGCGTTCGGGTAGGGCAGGCCCGGCTCGCCGCCCGCGGGCAGCTGGCGGTCGTCCTCCGGCGGGTGGTCGCCGCCGCGGCGAACGGGCACCGTGTCGAGCGGGTCGGTGCCGTCGGGGCGCTTGGGCTCGTCGTCGAGGGGCTGGTCGCCGCCGTCGCGGATGGGGCTGTCTGCCATGCTCGCACCTCCAGGTCACGGCCGGCACCGGTGCGCCGGCTCCGCTCCCAGCCAAGCACCGCCGGCTGGGAGCGGCATCAGTCAGTCGCCGCGCACGTCGACGGCGCCGCCGTCGAAGGGGTCGCCGAAGCCGCTCGCCTCGACGTCTGCGTCGCCGGCCTCGCCCGTGCCCATCGCCTCGGGCTCGGTCGCGGGCGAGCGGGTGCCCTCGGGCCCGAAGCCGTCGCCGCCCTCCTCCGAGCCTGTGTGATCAGCGGCGGCCCAGGCCCCGCTCGTCGCCTCGGTATCGGCGCTCGGCACGTTCGGGTCGGTGCTCGTCTCGTCCGAGCCGGCGCCATCGGCGCCGATGAGTTCGTTCGCGGGCGATCGCGTGCCCCGCATCTCGTCGTCGCGCTGCTCGCGCGCCTCGTCGGCGAGGTCCTCGAATCCAGCCATGCTGCAGCTCTCCTCTCGCGCGGCCGCGATCGCGGTCGCTGCGACCAGCCAACCCGACGCGGCTGGGAGCGCGCTCCCCGCGCTCGGGGACGGCGGGGCTCAGGAGACGGCGAGCCACCAGATGCCGGCGACCGCTTGCGCGATCGCGATGACGATCGCGATCGCGACGAGGGTCACGTGCACGGTGAGGAACCTCGTCGGCCGCCCCGCCGAGTCGCGGGCGCGCTCATCGCGCGCGACGCGCCGGAGGAAGGCGGGCCAGACGATGACGCTGAACGCGGCGCCGACGAGCAGCAGGATCGCGCCGAGCGTGCCGACCGCCTCAGGCATCGCGCGTCCCGTCGTGCTCGCGATGCCATGCGATGCGGACGAGCCTGCGCAGCACGTCCTCGTCGATGCCGTCGAGGCGCTTGACGTACACGCACCCCGCGCCCTCGGTGTACTCGCCGAGCTCCGGCAGCAGCGCCTCGCCCTCCGGGCGGTCCTTGAGCCCGTAGAGCGTGAGTGCAGCCCTCCGCGGCGACAGCGCGACCTTGGGCCAGTCGCCGGTCGAGGAGCCGGAGGGGGAGACGTAGCGGAACGAGCCGAAGCCGATCATCGACGGCCCCCACATGACGGGCTCGGCGCCCGTCTCCTCGCGGATGAGCGCCACGAGCTGCTTCGCGTCCTCCGCGCGCCGCGCGGGCTGCGCGGCGTCCAGGAAGTCGGCGACGCTCGCGTCGGTCGGCTTCGTCTCCGCCCCTGCCATGCCGACAGGCTAGTCGCCCCACGCGCGGGCGCGCGCTCCTCACAGCCCGGCAGCGAGCCGATCGCGCACGGCGGTCGCGAGCGACGCGGGCCACCAGGGCGCAGACCCGGCGACGCGCGCGGCGAGGTCGGCGATCGCCACCGCGGCGCGGAGGTCGGACCTGGCGAGGGCCGCCTCGAGCTCGGCGGCGATCGCCGGTTGCGCTGCCTCGGCGCGCCGCCACGGATCGTGCGGATCACGAGGGCCGAGCGCGTCGGCGTCCGTGCCGCTCGCGGGCAGCGCTCCCGCGAGCTCGAGGAGCGCTCCGGCGGCGTCGAGCAAGTGCCTGCGCGCCGCGAGCCGCTCGCCGCGCGCGCCACGGCCGCCGCCGACGAGGAGCGCTCGGTGCAGCCGGGTCGCGGTGGTACGCGCGTCTCGGCGCGGCGGCTCGAGCGAGTGGCGCAGCCGCGACTCGAGGCCGCCGATGCGGTCGACGGCGATCCGGTATGCGTCAGCGCGGGCGAGGGCGAGCTCCGCGGGCGTGAAGACGGCGTACTCGAGCAGGTGCCCGTCATCGAAGACGACCCACGCGCCGTGCTCGGTGTCGCGCTCGTGCAGCACGATCCGGGTGCCGCGCGGCGGCAACCACGCGCTGCTCGCGCGGAGCTGCTCGGCCGCCCCCGGTGCGGCGACGACGAAGAAGTCGTGGTCGCTCCAGGCGTCGGGTGAGCGGGCGCCGTCGGCGGTGCTGCCGACGAGCACGAGGCCGAGCACGCCGTCCGCCTGAGCGGCCCACCCGGTCAGCGCCTTCGAGAGCGCGGCGTAGTCGTTCGGCTGCATCCGTGCACGATATCGATGCGCGGCGCTCTCCGCCGCAGACCCTCAGCAGCACGCTGCACGACGAGAACGGGGGCCCCTGCGAATGCAGGAGCCCCCGTTGAGCAGTCCGGAGACTACTTGATGATCTTCGTCACCGTGCCGGCGCCGACCGTGCGGCCGCCCTCGCGGATCGCGAAGCCGAGGCCCTCCTCCATGGCGATCGGCTGGATGAGCTCGACCGTCATGTCGGTGGTGTCGCCGGGCATGACCATCTCGGTGCCCTCGGGCAGCGAGATGACGCCCGTGACGTCGGTGGTGCGGAAGTAGAACTGCGGGCGGTAGTTCGTGAAGAACGGGTTGTGGCGGCCGCCCTCGTCCTTGGCGAGGATGTACGCCGTGCCCTCGAAGTTCGTGTGCGGCGTGACCGAGCCCGGCTTCACGACGACCTGGCCGCGCTCGACGTCCTCGCGCTTCGTGCCGCGGAGCAGCAGACCGCAGTTCTCGCCGGCCCATGCCTCGTCGAGCTGCTTGTGGAACATCTCGATGCCCGTGACCGTGGTCTTCTGCGTCGGGCGGATGCCGACGATCTCGACCTCGGAGTTGATCGCGAGCGTGCCGCGCTCGGCGCGGCCCGTCACGACCGTGCCACGGCCGGTGATGGTGAAGACGTCCTCGATCGGCATGAGGAACGGCTTGTCGCGGTCGCGCACCGGGTCGGGGATGTTGTCGTCCGCGGCCTGCATGAGGTCGAGGATCGCCTGCGTCCACTTCTCGTCGCCCTCGAGCGCCTTGAGCGCCGAGACGCGGATGACCGGGGCGTTGTCGCCGTCGAAGTCCTGGCTCGAGAGCAGCTCGCGGACCTCGAGCTCGACGAGCTCGAGGATCTCCTCGTCGTCGACCATGTCCGACTTGTTCAGCGCCACCATGAGGTAGGGCACGCCGACCTGCTTCGCGAGCAGCACGTGCTCGCGGGTCTGCGCCATGGGGCCGTCGGTGGCGGCGACCACGAGGATCGCGCCGTCCATCTGGGCCGCACCCGTGATCATGTTCTTGATGTAGTCGGCGTGACCCGGCGCGTCGACGTGCGCGTAGTGGCGCTTCGGCGTCTCGTACTCGATGTGCGAGATGTTGATCGTGATGCCGCGCTGGCGCTCCTCGGGAGCCGAGTCGATCGAGGCGAAGTCGCGCTGCACGTTGGTGGCCGACGGGTACTTGTCCGCCAGGACCTTGGAGATCGCAGCCGACAGCGTCGTCTTGCCGTGGTCGACGTGACCGATCGTTCCGATGTTGACGTGCGGCTTGGTCCGCTCGAACTTGGCCTTAGCCACTATGTCCTCCTAGGACTGTTCTCATGAGTGCACCGCCGCTTCGCGGCAGAGCGTTCGGTGGTGTTGATCTATCGTACTTGCGCCGCGGTCTCATCGAAAACCGCGGCCGGTCGGTGGGGCCGGGGCGGCTCTCGCCGCCCCGGGCACTCACTCGCCCTTGCTCTTCTGGACGATCTCGTCCGAGACGGCCTTCGGCACCTCGGCGTAGGTCGAGAACTCCATCGAGTAGACGGCACGGCCGGACGTCTTCGACCGCAGGTCGCCGACGTAGCCGAACATCTCCGACAGCGGCACGAGGGCCTTGACGACCTTCACGCCCTGGGCGTCCTCCATCGACTGGATCTGCCCGCGACGCGAGTTGAGGTCGCCGATGACGTCGCCCATGTACTCCTCGGGCGTGCGCACCTCGACCGCCATGAGCGGCTCGAGGAGCACCGGCTGCGCCTTGCGCGCGGCCTCCTTGTACGCCATCGAGCCGGCGATCTTGAACGCCATCTCCGACGAGTCGACGTCGTGCGCGGCGCCGTCGAGCAGCGTCGCCTTCACGCCGACGGTCGGGAAGCCGGCGAGCACGCCGACCTGCATCGCGTCCTGCATGCCCGCGTCGACCGAGGGGATGTACTCGCGGGGCACGCGACCGCCGGTGACGGCGTTCACGAACTCGTACGTCTGCTCCGCGGTGATCTCGAGCGGCTCGAGCTTGATCTGCACCTTGGCGAACTGGCCGGAGCCACCCGTCTGCTTCTTGTGGGTGTAGTCGTACTTGTCGACCGTGCCCTTGATCGTCTCGCGGTAGGCCACCTGCGGCTTGCCGACGTTGGCCTCGACCTTGAACTCGCGCTTCATGCGGTCGACGAGGATGTCGAGGTGCAGCTCGCCCATGCCCTTGATGACGGTCTGACCCGTCTCGGGGTTGTTCTCGGTGCGGAAGGTCGGGTCCTCCTCGGCGAGCTTCTGGATGGCCGTGGAGAGCTTCTCCTGGTCGGCCTTCGTCTTCGGCTCGATCGCGACCTCGATCACGGGCGCGGGGAACGTCATCGACTCGAGCACGACCTGGTTCGACGGGTCGCTCAGCGTGTCGCCGGTCGTCGTGTCCTTGAGGCCGATCACCGCGTAGATGTGGCCGGCGGTCATCGAGTCGACCGGGTTCTCCTTGTTGGCGTGCATCTGGAAGATCTTCCCGATGCGCTCCTTCTTGCCCTTCGTGGAGTTCGCGACGGCGGCACCCGACTCGACGTGGCCCGAGTAGACGCGCACGTAGGTGAGGCGGCCGAAGAACGGGTGCACCGCGACCTTGAACGCGAGCGCGGCGAACGGCTCGTCGCGGTCGGCGTGGCGCTCGATGACGACCTCCTCGTCGCGGACGTCGCGACCGGGGATGGCGGGCACGTCGACGGGCGAGGGGAGGTAGTCGACGACCGCATCGAGCATCGGCTGCACGCCGCGGTTCTTGAACGCCGAGCCGCACAGCACGGGGTAGAGCTCGGAGTTGATCGTCATCTTGCGGATGGCGGCCTTGATCTCGGGGACCGAGATCTCCTCGCCCTCGAAGAACTTCTCCATGAGCGCGTCGTCGGCCTCGGCGATCGTCTCGATGAGGGCCGCGCGGTACTCCTCGGCCTTCTCCTTGAGGTCGGCCGGGATCTCCTCGATCGCGTACTCGGCGCCCATCTTGACGTCGCCCTTCGCGTCGCCGCGCCAGGTCTTCGCGTTCATCTCGACGAGGTCGACGATGCCCTCGAAGGAGCTCTCCGAGCCGATCGGCAGCTGGATCACGAGCGGGCGCGCGCCGAGTCGGTTCACGATCGTGTCGACCGTGAAGTAGAAGTCGGCGCCGAGCTTGTCCATCTTGTTGACGAAGCAGATGCGCGGCACGTCGTACTTGTCGGCCTGGCGCCACACCGTCTCGGACTGGGGCTCCACGCCCTCCTTGCCGTCGAAGACGGCGACCGCGCCGTCGAGCACGCGGAGCGAGCGCTCGACCTCGACCGTGAAGTCGACGTGGCCGGGGGTGTCGATGATGTTGATCTGGTTGTTGTTCCAGAAGCACGTCACGGCGGCCGACGTGATCGTGATGCCGCGCTCCTGCTCCTGCTCCATCCAGTCGGTGGTCGCGCCGCCGTCGTGCGTCTCGCCCATCTTGTGGTTGACGCCCGTGTAGAACAGGATGCGCTCGGTCGTCGTGGTCTTGCCGGCATCGATGTGGGCCATGATGCCGATGTTGCGGACCTTGTTCAGGTCGGTGAGCACGTCCTGTGCCACAGGGTTCCTCCGATGGTGGATGGAGCGGGTGAGTTGGTGAGGTGAGGGCGGCGCCGGTGGGCCCCGCCCTCACCAGTGCTGGATTACCAGCGGTAGTGCGCGAAGGCCTTGTTCGACTCGGCCATCTTGTGCGTGTCCTCGCGGCGCTTCACGGCGGCGCCGAGGCCGTTCGAGGCGTCGAGGATCTCGTTCATGAGGCGCTCGGTCATGGTCTTCTCGCGACGCGCCTTGGCGTACGAGACGAGCCAGCGCAGCGCGAGGGTGTTCGCGCGGTGCGGCTTGACCTCGACGGGCACCTGGTAGGTCGAGCCGCCGACGCGGCGCGACTTCACCTCGAGGGTGGGGCGGATGTTGTCGAGCGCCTTCTTGAGCACCGCGACGGCGTCCTGGCCCGACTTGGTGCCGACACCGGCGAGCGCGCCGTAGACGATGCGCTCGGCGAGGCCCTTCTTGCCGTCGAGGAGGATCTTGTTGACGAGCTGCGAGACGATCGGTGCGCCGTAGACGGGGTCAGCAACGACCGGGCGCTTGGGGGCGGGACCCTTGCGAGGCATTACTTCTTCTCCATCTTCGCGCCGTAGCGGCTGCGAGCCTGCTTGCGGTTCTTCACGGCCTGGGTGTCGAGCGCGCCGCGCACGATCTTGTAGCGCACGCCGGGGAGGTCCTTCACTCGACCGCCGCGCACGAGCACCATCGAGTGCTCCTGGAGGTTGTGGCCCTCACCGGGGATGTAAGCGGTGACCTCGGTGCCGTTCGAGAGCTTCACGCGAGCGACCTTGCGGAGCGCCGAGTTCGGCTTCTTGGGGGTGGTGGTGTAGACGCGGGTGCAGACGCCGCGCTGCTGGGGGTTCGCCTTGAGCGCCGGCGCCTTGGTCTTCGAGACCTTCGGCGACCGGCCCTTGCGGACCAGCTGCTGGATGGTGGGCACGTTGCTTCTTCCTGCTGCACGGTGACAGCGATATCGATGTGGTTCGTCGGCTCGGCCGACTCCATCGGTGATCCACCGCACGCGCTCTCGCGCGCTCTTCTCAGGTGGTGGATATGCCGTGGGGGCTCGCGGACCGGTGCCCGCTGCCCGAGTGCTGCCCTCCCGCTCCCCGCGCATGACGCAGGGCGCGCGTGTGCGCACACCCGGTCAATGGTAGGGCCACCGGCCGTGCACGGTCAAGCGTCGGCCGCGACTCGATCCGCGAGCGCCGGATGAGCGCCCGTCGGCGGCGGCCGCACCGGTCAGGCCTGCGGGCGCCGCCAGCGCAGCGTCGAGACGCACGCGTCGAGGAGGAGGCGCTGGGCGTCGACGAGCGGATCCTCGACGTCCACGTCGACCGGCCGGTTGATCGTCGCGGTCAGCTGGAGCGCGCGCCGGCGCTGCGTGCCGGGCACGGGCGTGAGGTAGACGACCGTGAGCACGCGGAGCGACTCGCCCTGCACGCTCTCGAGCCGGTCGCGCTCGAAGCGCACGATGCGCTTCGACTCGTCGAGCGGCGCCGCGTCGTACTCGAGGATCGCGTGGCGCACGGCCTCGTCGAGCGTGACGTCGGGCTGGGCGCGGCGGATGGAGGCGAGGATCGACGCCGAGAGCCACAGGGTCTCGTCGCCGTCGTCGGTCGGCGTGAAGAACGCGACGACGTCGCCGCGCTGCATCGCCTCGAAGGAGTCCTGCAGCATGCGCTGCGCCTGCGCGTAGAGGTCGGGCCGGTGCGCGCGCAGCATGCGCTCGCGGATGCCGGCGGCCATCGCGTCCTGCGTCGCGCGGTCCGGCGCGTGCCGCGCCCAGCCGGGCGGCAGCTCGAGCTCGAACTCCGGGTCGGGCGCGGCTCCGAGCTCCGCGCGCAGGTCGGTCCGCTCGCTCATGCGTCCTCCTCGGTCCTGGATGCGTCGTGACGGCGGGCGCGTCGGCTCACCTCGCGCGCAGGTCGGCGTCGATGCGGTGCAGCGTGCCGAGCTCGGCCCGGCGGGCACGGTCGGCGACCTCGGGCGCGAGCCGACCGCGCTGGGCGAGCAGGTCGATCGCGGCGTCGCGATCCTCGCGGATCCGCCGCAGCTCGTCGTCGGGGATCCCCGCGAGCACCGCCCCGAGCGCCGCGTCACCGGCGGGCGCAGACGGCGCCGCGGGCGCTGCCCGGCCACCGTTGCGGCCGAGCGCGAGCACGAGCACGCCGAGCACGAGGCCGAGCGCACCCGCGACGAGCACCGCGGTGCGCCACGCGCCGACGCCGGCGACGGAGGCGAGCGAGGCGGCCGAGCCCATGACCCACCAGCTGAGCGCGGCGAAGATCGCGGTGCCGAAGCCGAGCAGCAGCAGCTGGCGATCGCGCGGGCGCGGCCCGCGCAGCCACCGCACCGCGGCGACGACCTGCACGATGCCGGCGACGGCGAAGCTCGCGCCGGCGATGGGGACCGAGACGTCGCCGTCGAGGCGATGGACGCCGAGCGGATCGCCGAGCAGCGCCGCGAAGCCGATGACGGGCGCGACGACGGCGAGCAGGAGCGGCAGCAGCAGCCAGAGGCCGGCCATGCCGCTGCCCTTCGCAGCGGCGACGCGCGCGAGGCCCGCGCCGTCGTCGCCCATGTGCTCGAGGGCGGCGGGGTGGCGCTGCAGCGCGTAGGCCTCGAGGATGCCGAGCCGCGGCTCGGCGGCGGCCGAGAGGTCGTCGGCCCACGCGAGGGCGCTCTCGTGCCGGAGGCTCACCGGACGCCTCCGAGATCCCAGCCGGCGCCGTCGGCGACGAGTCCCGCCGGCGGCCTCGCGCGGAAGGCCGAGCCGTCGGGTCGCTCGAGCCGCGCGCGGTCGACGAGGTCGAGCAGCGCCGGCGCCGAGAGGTCGGCGACCTCGGCGACCGTCGGGTCGATCGACAGCGCGAAGGCGGCGTCGCCGTCGTCGAAGACGAGCACGGCGAACGCCGCGGCCGCGTCCGCGTCGGGGAGCCGCACGTGCGCGGTCACCTGCACGCCGGGCCCGAGGGTCGAGCTCTCGATCGGCTGCACCGCGGCGCCGGCCGCGTGGAAGTCGGGCAGCGCGGCGCTGTCGACGACGCGCGCTCGCACGATCGAGAAGACCGGCAGCGCGACGGGCCACAGCTGCCAGGAGAGGAGGTCATCGGCCTCCCGCCGGTCGAGCCCCGCCTGCAGGAGCGCGGGCACCGCGCGGTCGAGGTCGGCGCTCCAGCGCTCCCCGAACGTCGCTCGGAGCGCCTCGGTGCTCGTGGCGACCCAGTCGCCGTCGTCGCCGCCCAGCGGCGGCATGCCGAGCCAGCCGGGCGCTGCCGAGCTCGCCGAGATCCGCCACGTGGCCGTCACCGATCCCACCTCTCGTCGCTCGAGCGAGCCCGCATCACCAGACGACGTCGATCGCGGGCACCTTCTCCTTGATCGTCTCATGGCCCGTGAACATCGAGATCCAGCCGTCGTACTTGAGCGGCACGGCGAAGAGGCCGTGCAGGAGGTCGGAGGCCGTGGCGAGCGCGGGGACGACGCCGGTGATCGTGTCGTTCAGCTTCTCGTAGGCCGCGGCGTCCCTGCCTGTGAGGAGGCGGAGGAACACGTCGCCGAAGCCGTTGGGGTTGTTGCCGGTCGCGAGCTGGCGCAGGCTCCCGAGCGCGCCGCTCGCCCCGCGGCCGTGGAAGAGGTAGGCGAAGCCGAGCTCCTTCGCCTGCGAGCCGGCGTTCCGCCACGCTGTCGCGCCGAGCGCGCCGCCGAACATGTCGTCGACGAAGCTGAACTTGCCGCTCGTGATCTTGCCGAGCTTGCCCCACGGCAGCACCGCGAAGATCGCGAACATCAGCTCCTTGTCGCCGACATCCTCGCGGATGCGCTGGTAGATCGTGAGCCCGAGCGCGACGAGGCCGATGATGCCGCCGATGAGCGCGAGGATCGGCCCGCCGAAGATGATCGCGAGGATGCCGACCGCGAGGCCCGCCCAGCTCAGCACCTTCTGGAGGCCCGCGACGAACCCGTCGACGTTGTCCCAGAAGCCGTCCTTCACCTTGCCCTCGAGCACGTCGCCGATCTCGTTCGCGGCGGTTTCGAAGGCCTCCTCCCACGTGTCGTAGTCGGCGTCCCAGTAGCCGGCCTCGTCCTCCCACGCGCGGTAGGCGGCGAGCTTCGCGGCGTCCTCCTCCGCCTGCTGCTCGGCCTCGGGGCTGTCGGGCTCGGGCTGGAACCAGCCGCCCGTGCCGCGCGGCTCGACCGAGCCGGGGAGCGCCGAGAACGTCGCCCACAGCTCGGCGCACGTGTCGACGTGCGCGCGGATCCTGGGCTGCACGGCCGCGAGCGCCTGTCCGTAGGCGACGAGCACCGGCCCGGTCGGCTCGTAGAGCTCACCCGCCTGCCGCAGCAGCCCGTGCGAGTCGCCGACCACCTCGCGCAGCTTCTCGACGGCGAGGCCTCGCTGCCCGTCGGCGCCGCTCTTGACCTGCTCGAGCGTCGTCGCACTCGCCTTCATGGCCTGCCCGAGCGACTCGATCGACCGTCCGCGCGCGACGATCCCCTCGGGGTCGCCCTCCACGTAGTCGATCCAGCGGCCCTTCGGCGACTGCGGTCCAGCGTGCATCCTCGTCTCCTCGTCGTCCTGGGTCAGCCTGCGACGTCCGCGGCCTCGAGCTTGAGCGAGGCCTCCTCGTCGAACTCCGCGAAGCCCTCGAGCACGCCCTGCACGTGGTCGCGCACCTTCGTCATGTCGCGCGCGAGGTCGACGCGCTTGTCGTTCCAGCGGCTCTCGAAGTCGCCCGCGTTCGAGCGCAGCTCCCACCGGCCGTACGGGGTGCCGATGGCTGCCTCGAGCTCGCTCGACCGGTCGCCCGCGCTCTCGAGCTCGACGATGATGGCGTCGAGCTGCTGCCGGAGCGCGAGCAGCTCGTCGAACGTGATCAGCACGTCGTCCATGTCTCTCCCCGTGTCGTGTCAGCGGCGGCGCCGCTCCCGCTCCTCAACGTAGGCGGCGGATGCGTCGAGGGCGATGGGGAGGACTCCCCACCTGCCCGTGGCCTGCGTGGCCGCGGACGAGAGGAGGGGCCGGCCTCGCGGCCGACCCCTCCCCTCGAGACGCTCAGCTGCCGGCGAGCTGCTCGTCGAGCGACTGGATCGCCTGCATCATGCCGCGCAGCGCCTCGCCCATCTCGGAGATGCCCTCGATCGCCTTCTCGAGACCCGACGTGAGCTCCTCGTAGCCCTCGCCGAACTTGCCCGACGCGTGCTGCGTCTTGAAGTCCTCACCCAGCAGGGTGTCGACCTGACCCTTCAGGTCCTTCAGGACACCCGAGATGTCCTCCTTGCCCGTGTCGAGCTTGCCCGCCACGGAC
Source organism: Agrococcus lahaulensis DSM 17612 (assembly GCF_000425105.1). Classification (GTDB taxonomy): domain Bacteria; phylum Actinomycetota; class Actinomycetes; order Actinomycetales; family Microbacteriaceae; genus Agrococcus; species Agrococcus lahaulensis. The sequence goes on along the minus strand of NZ_KE384304.1, from coordinate 23,600 downwards.
TCCATCTCTGCATACGATGCGCCGAAATCGCTCATGGATCTGATCCTCTCGAGGTCTGGTTCGCGGGCCCGCTGCGGGCCGCTCTGGAGCCAAGGTACGAAAGCGCGCCTGGGGACTCAATGGGGAGGAGTCCCCATGGGTCAGCCCTCCGCGCCCACCGACGCGGCCTCGGGTTCCGGCGCCGAGGACGCATCCGCCGATGCGGGCGCCGGCGGCCGCGCGGCGTCGTCGGGCACGAGCGGCAGCTGCACGGTGACCGCGCGGCCCTGCTGCACGAAGATGCCACGGCCCTCGGGGAAGTCCGAGCGCTTGACCTTCGGGAACGGCACCTTGAAGACCGAGTCGCCGTCGTACGCATCCGGCTTGAGCACGATGCCCTTGCGGCCCGCCTTGAAGTCGCCGATGAAGCCGAAGCCGCCGGTGACCTGCGTGACGTCGGCGTCGCCGATGAGCAGGTGGTCGCTGCGGTTGATCGCCTGGAAGAGGCCCTTGAGCGCGCGCTCCGCGTCGGAGTCGGCGAACTGCGGCACGTTCTCCATCACGATCATGATGCGGCCGGGGATCGACTCGTCGGCGACGATCTCGGCGAGCTCGGTCGCGAGCGCCTTCGCGTCGTCGGGCCTCGTCGCGCTGCGCACCCACGGGCGGAAGTCGGCGAGCACCGAGCGTCGGCCGGCGAAGTGGAAGAGCTTGACCTCTGGATCGAAGCGCTCCATCGCGATGACGAGCGCCTTCATCGCGTTCGTCTTGCCCGAACCGGGCGGGCCCGCGACGATGAACGTGCCGATGGGATCGAAGTCGCGCGCCGCGAGCGTATCCTCGGCGACGCCGATGACGGGGAAGTCGTCGACGCGCGCGGGCAGCTGCCCGAGCTCGAGCCGCGTGGGCAGCGCGCCGATCTCCTCGACGTCGCGCACGCCCTGCGCGCGCAGCGCGTCGGCGAGCTGGCCCATGAGCTTCGTCTGCTCGGCGACGTTCGGCGTGCCGCCGAGGGTCGCGACCTGCATCTCGAGGCCGTCGATGATCGCGCGGCCGGGCGCCGACTGGTCGTCGAGCACGTCCTTCGGGGCGCCCACGAGCATGTAGCCCGACTCGTCCGAGAGGCGCAGCACGACGCGGCGGGACACGTTCGAGCTGACCGCGGTCGGCACGGCGCCCGAGCGGTCGGCGGTCGCGATCGCGTGGATGCCGAGCGGCCGGCCCTCGCCGAGGATGCGCATGAAGACCTGGTAGAACGGCGAGCGGGCGCTCGTCACCTCCCAGTCGGCCTTGAACTGCGGGAAGTTGTCGAGCAGCAGGAAGATGCGGGTCGCCTTCGGGTCGACGAGCTCGCGGTACTCGGTGAGGCTCGCGGCGTTCGCCTCGGCGAAGGCCTTGCCGCGCCGGTCGAGCTCGCGGCCGAGGGAGCGCAGCAGCCGCTGCACGCGCTCGGCGTCGTCGCCCGCGATGATCGAGCCGACGTGCGGCAGCTGCTCCATCGACTTGAGCGCCCCGGAGGCGAAGTCGAGCCCGTAGACCTCCGCGCTGCCGAGCTCCGGGCGCATCCCCGCGGCGATCCCGATGGTCTTGAGCAGCGTCGACTTGCCGGAGCCCGAGGTGCCGTAGACGAGCATCGAGCCGTCGCGGTCGGGGTGGAAGTAGACCGGGTCCTGCCGCTGGCGCTCGGGGATGTCGGCCTTGCCGAGCACGATGCGGCTGTCGCCCTCGATCGCGAGCTCGCGCAGGTCGACCGTCGTCTCGAGGTCGTCGAGCCACGGCCGGCGGGGCGCGGGGATGCCCGCTCGCTCGGTCGCGCGGATGAGCGTTGCGACGATGCGCTTCTGGTCGTTCGGGCCGAGGTCCTCGTCGTGCGAGTCGGACTCGGGCGCCGCATCCGGCTCCCAGCGCTGCACCGAGCCGAAGCGCAGCTCGGCGACCTTGACGTCGGCGGCCTTGACCTCGTCGGGACGCGTCCAGCCGCCCGCGTAGGCCGACTGGAACGGCACGAGCCGGCCCGGTCCCGTCTTCGCGATGCCGCGGCCGGGGATGGAGGGCGGGAACGACGCCGCCACGGGGTCGTCGACGACGTCCTTCGAGTCGGACTCGTCGGCCATCCGGAGCGCGACGCGCAGGTTGGTGTTGGCTCGCAGGTTGTCCTTGATGACGCCCGCTGGGCGCTGCGTCGCCATGATGAGGTGGATGCCGAGCGACCGACCGCGCTGGGCGATGTCGACGACGCCGTCGACGAACTCGGGCACCTCTCCCGCGAGCGCCGCGAACTCGTCGATCACGAGCACGAGCGCGGGTGGCGTCTCGGGGTCCTGGCGCTTCTCGAGCTCGAGCAGGTCCTTCGCCTTCTTGCGGTTGAAGAGGTGCTCGCGGTGGTGCAGCTCGGCGCGCAGGCTCGTGAGCGCGCGGCGCACGAGGTGGGGGCTCAGGTCGGTGACGAGCCCGACGCAGTGCGGCAGCTCGACGCAGTCGGCGAAGGCCGAGCCGCCCTTGTAGTCGACGAAGAGGAAGGTCACGCGGTCGGGGCTGTGGGCGCTCGCCATGCCGAGCACCCACGCCTGCAGGAACTCCGACTTGCCCGCGCCGGTCGTGCCGCCGACGAGCGCGTGCGGGCCTTGCGTGCGCAGGTCGAGCGTCATCGCGTCGCTCGCGCCCTGGCCCATGATCGCGCGCAGGTTGCCGGCCTTCTTGAGCCGCGGCTTCGGCTCGCCCGAGCGGTCGAGGATCGTGTTGTTCTGCCGCCAGCGGTCGATGACCGCGTTCGGGTCCTCCGCGAGCTCCGGGCCCACGAGCGAGAGGAACATGACGGAGTCGGGGATGTCGGAGGAGTCGTTGACGACGATGCTCGCGTCGACGACGGGCGCGAGGCGCTTCGCGAGCATGTCCATGTACTCGCTCGAGACGCCCTCGACCTTGACGCCCTCGTACTCGACGCCCGATCGCACGGTGCCGACCTTCGCGTCCTCGAGGCCGGCCGAGACGTCGATGTAGCTGCGGCACACCGCGGGCAGCGATTCGACGGTCGGCGCGACGAAGACGCCGTAGATGCCGACCGCGGCGCCGCGCTCGAGGATCTGCGTGAGCCGCGGCCGGTCGACGGGGGCGTCGTTCGTGACGACGAGCACGACCGACGTCTGCACGCTCGTGACGGTGTCCTTCGCGGCACGCTCGACGTCGGAGCCGTAGCGCATCGGGTGCCAGTCCTCGTCGAACGGCGTCTTGCGGTCGGCGGCCGCCTGCTTCGAGCGGCCGAGCACGAGCTCCTCGAGCGCGCTCAGCAGCGCGGCTCCCGCGGTCGCGGAGTCGGCGAGCGGCATCTCCTTGAACGGGCTCGTCTCGCTCGTCGTGTGAGGCAGCCACTTCATCCACTCGAGCTCGCCCGTCCACTCCGCGTCGCAGATCGCGACCGTCACGACCTCGTTGGGCGCGTGCAGGCCGTAGAGCTGCACGGCCAAGCCGCGCAGCGCGTCCGACGCGAGCGACTTCGGGCCCGCGACGCCGATCGAGCCGACGCTCGAGAACGACTCGACGATCGGCACGTCGTCGACGTAGCGGTAGCGCTCCCGGAGCCGCTCGACGCGCTCGATGTACTCCGGCAGCCCGTCCTGCGACTCCTCGTCCTTGATCGAGTTGCGCGACTCCGCACGGCACGTGCCGAGCCGCACCGACAGGAAGTTCCAGTGCTCGGGCCTGCGGGTCCAGAGCATCGGGCCGAGCCGCATGGCGTGCTCGAAGACCTCCGCGACGGGCGGCACCTCGAGGCCGCGGATGCGCTCCTCGATCGGCTTCTCCCGGTAGAGCGTCTCCTCGAGCTCCTCGTAGCGGGTCTCGAACAGCTGCACCTCGAGCTTGCGCTTCTGCCCGTTCTGGGTGCGCATGTTGATGAAGTTGCCGAGCAGCATGAGCGGCGTCATGAGCGCGATGAGGATCGAGCGCGGGTTGTTCGTCATCGCGAACAACGCGCCCGCGAGCAGGATCGGGGTGACGAGCATGGGCCACGGGAAGATGCGCTCGACCATCTCCTTCGGCAGCCGCGGCCCCTTGTAGGCGGTGCCGGGGTAGCGCGCCTCGACGCGCGGGCTCCGGTTGAACATGAGCGCGCCGCCGCGCTCGAGCACGGGGTCGGGCCCGGAGGCGTCGAAGGCGCCGACGAGCCGGACGGCGAGCGTCGAGTCGCCGAGCGTGAAGGGCGCGCCGGGGACGACGCGCAAGCGCGAGACGAGGCCGCCGTCGACGACGATGCCGTTCGCGGAGTTCAGGTCGACGACCTCGATGTGGGTGCCGACCTCGATGCGAGCGTGCCGCTTCGAGACGAGCGGGTCGGCGAGCACGATGTCGTTCGCCGCGTCGCGGCCGATCGAGGCGTGGCCGCGGCCGAGCTGGAACTCCTGACCCGCGAGCGGGCCGGCGATGACGCGCAGGACCGCGATCGCCTCGAGCGCGCTCCCGGCGGGCCCGCCGCGCCGGCGGGCGTCGGCGCCGAGGTTGACGACCTGGGAGTGGAAGCCGCTGCCGATGGGCGCCTCGGCGATGAGCGCGTCGGGCTGCAGCTGCACGAGCTGCAGCTCGGTCGGCGGCGCGACGGCGAGCGAGAGGGTGTCGCCCTCGGCCAACGGGATCGAGCGCGCGGGGTCGGCGAGCGCGATCTGCCGCGCGACGTCCTCGACGGTCGCGGTCGAGTCGGCCGTGATGACGACGTCGGTCGCCTCAGTCGTCGGGCGGTGCAGGGTGAGCTTGACCTTCATCCGTCGTCCTCAGTCCTCGTCGGTCTCGCGGAGCGCCGCGTCGTCGAGCAGCGCGAGGTCGGCGCGCGTGACGAGCTGCGACGAGACGGCGTACTCGACGAGCCGCGCGCGACGGTTGCTCGCGAGCTTCCCCACACCGCCCCGCAGCCCTTGCACGCCCATCCGGTCGAGCTTGTCGCACACGTTGTCGAGCTTGCGGTTGAAGCGGCTCATCGTCCAGCCGAGCCGCTCGGCGGCGGCGGCGCTCGAGGGCAGCTCGCTCACGCCCACGCCATCGCGGCGCAGCATCGGCTCGGCGAGCGCGACGATGAGCAGCTTCTGCAGCTCGGTGAGCCCGACGGGCATGACGGTCGTCTCTCCCGACGAGCGCCGCCGGTGCTCGGTCGAGAGCGAGAACGACGCGTCGTCGATGTGCGCGCCGATCTCGTAGGTCGTGGGGCCGGCGGTGAAGACGATGGATGCGTCGGAGAACACGATCGGCAGGCGCGCGCCGGGCGAGAGCCACGACTGCACCGCGCCGCCGGCGCTCGAGACGGTGGCCGAGAGCCGCGAGCCGACGTTCGCGAGCCACCAGAGGCCGTCGCGGTGGTGCACCTCGAGGAACGCGCGGTGCAGGTACTGGTTGTCGTCGACGGTGAGGTCGCCCTCGCGGCCGATGACGAACGGCCGCGAGGGGTCGAGCGTGAACCACTCCCCCGCGAACTCGAGCTGCAGCCTCGGCGCCTGCTCAACCATTGACGCATCCCTTCGCATCGTTGGACTGCCGCCCGTCCGAGCGCACGAGCGTGACGAGGATGCACGACTCACCGTCGCTGTCGCGCTGCAGGGTGACCGACTCGGCGGCGGCCGTCGAGATCGTCGGGTCGGCGTCGCTCGGCTCGTAGCGGTAGCGGAAGCTGTCGCCCGGCTGGGGCTGCGCGTTGACCCACGTGAAGGTGACGGAGTCGCCCTCGACGGTGCCGACGACGTTGATGGGCGCCGGCGGCCGCTGCGGGGCGGCGGGCACCGCGATCGTCTGGCTCGGGTTCGCGGGCGGCTGGGTCGGCGCGCTGCCCGCGACCGCCATCCACACGATGCCGCCGCCGACGAGCACGACGAGGCCCGCCCCCACGGCCGACGCGATCGCGCGGCGCCGCCGGTCCGGAGCGGCAGCCTCCGGCTCCGACGCGGGAGCCGGGGCCGCCGCGCCCGCCGCCTGGCCGGGCCTCGGGCGTCGGATCGTCGCGTCGGGCGCGGTGCCGGTCGGCATCGCGGGAGCGGCCTCGCCCGCGTGCGGATCGATCGAGACGACGCCGCGGATGCGGGTCGCGCCGCCGTCCTCCTCATCGACGGCGCCCGCGTCGAGGGAGTCGTCGAGCACGTCGAGCGGCGTGACGGGCAGCGCCATCTCGGCCTCGACCTGCTGGAGCGCGCGGCCGAAGGCCATCGCCGTGGCGTAGCGGCGCGAGGGGTCGGGGTCCATCGCCGAGGCGAGCACGGCCTCGAGCCGCGGCGGCACGTCGTGGCGCGCGAGCGGCGAGATCTCGCCGCTCTGGATCCGGTCGATGAGGTCGACGCTCGAGTTGCTGCCGCCGGGGAGCTCGAACGGCGTCCTGCCCGCGAGGAGCGTCGAGAGCGTCGCGGCGAGCGAGAAGACGTCGGATGCGGGGGTCGAGCGGGGCGGGTCCTGGAAGGCCTCGGGCGGCGACCACGGGATCGACATGCCGGTCGCGTCGTCGGCGCCGCTCGCGCTCGTCGCGATGCCGAAGTCGGTGAGCGCGGGTCGGTTGTAGGCCGTGACGAGGATGTTGGCGGGCTTGATGTCGCGGTGCAGGATCCCGGCCCGGTGGGCGGTCTCGACGGCGCCGGCGATCTGCACGCCGAGCGAGAGCACCTCGGGCACCGCGAAGCGGTCGCGGCGGTAGCGCACGCCGAGGTTGGGCTTCGAGCAGTACTCCATCGCGAGGTACGGGCGCCCGTCGGGCGCGACGGCCGCGCCGTAGATGGTCACGATCGACGGGTGCGTCGAGAGCTGCGCCATGACGTTCGCCTCGTGGCGGAAGTTCTCGATGAGCTCGCGGTTCACCGCGTCGGGCAGCAGCACCTTGATCGCGACCTGCCGCGACGGCAGCAGCTGCTGGTAGAGGAACACGTCGGCGAAGCCGCCGGAGCCGAGCAGCGAGACGTACTCGTAGCCGGGCAGCTCGGGCGGGGCCGAGGGAGCGCGCTTCGGGCTCACTGCGCGTCCTCCGGGCGAGCGGGCTCGATCGCGACGACGACGCCGTCGCCGAGGTCGAGGCGGTCGCCGAGCTGCAGGATCGTCGCCGCCTCGGGCCGCAGCCGCTGGGGTGCGGAGCCCTCGCGCAGCAGCAGCGTGCCGTTCGTCGACGACAGGTCGACCGCGACGAGGTTCCAGTCGTCGACGCGCAGCTCGAGGTGGCTGCGCGAGATGTCCTCGCTCGGGCTCTCGACCGTGACGAGCCGAGGCACGCGGCCGTCCTCGACGCGCCGCGAGCGCGGCCGGCGGCCGAGCACGACGCCGCGGCCGAGCGGCACGCGCTCGCCCGAGGGCAGCGCGGCGACCGCGACCTCGGGCCGGCGGCGCTGGGCGGCGCTGCGGTCGTCGACGGGCGCGCCGCACACGATGCACGCCGTCGTGCCGGGCGCGTTGACGTGGCCCGACGCGCACAGCGTCGAGAGCACGAGCGGACCCGTCGCCGGCGGCCCGACGGGCTGCGCCGGGGCTGCCGGCGGCTGCGCAGCGGCGGCGCGCTCGGCCTGGAGCCGGCGCGCCTGCTCCGCGGTGATCGTCATGCCGTCGTGGTCGCCCGCCTCGAGGGCGGCGGGGGCGGATGCGGCGGGCTGCGCGTGCGGGACGGAGTGCGTCGCGAGCGCGGGCGCGTCCGCGCCGCCCGGTCGAGGCGGCGCCTCAGCCGCCTCGCGAGAGGCGGCCGCTGCGCGCGGCGCCGGGGCGATCTCGCTCACGTCGACGGCGGGCTTGATGAACCCGGGCACCGAGTCGATGAGCCCGCCGATCGGCCCCTCGTGCTCCGGTTCGCGAGCGGCGGGCGCGCTCGGCCCGGTGGGCGCGCCCGGCTCGACGGCCGGGGCGCTGGGCGCGACAGGCGCGGCAGGAGCGCTCGGCTCGGCGGGCTCCGCGGCGGGCGCGGTGCCCGCCTCCGGCTCGGCCCGCTCGGCGGCGACCGCGCGCGGCGGCAGGGTCTGGCCGAACGCGCCGAAGCGGGCATCGTCGGGGGTCTCGGCGACCGGCGCCGGCGCGGCCGGCTCGCGCTCCGCATCCGCGCTCCCGGGCGCGATGCGCACGGCGGCCACGCGTGCGACGCCGCCCTCGAGCGGCAGCGTCTGGCCCGCGAGCGCGGCGAGCCCGCCCGCGTCGACGACCGCGTCGGGCGCCGTCTCGTCGAGCGCCCAATCGGCCCCGAAGCGATCGGGCAGCGCCGCGTCGTCGGCCGTCGCGGGCACGCCGTGGCGGCGCAGCAGCACCCGTGCGCCCGGGGTGTCGACGAGCCCGATGAGCGCCGTCGGCTCGAGCTCGAGGATCCGCCGCAGCGCCTCGGCGCCGCCGACGGTCGCGACCGCGTCGTAGAGCGCGCGGGCGCGCACGGGCGGGAGGTCGCGCTCGCACACGACGACCGCGGCGCCCGCCGCGACGCACCAGGCCTCGCCGGGCGCGTACTCCAGGCGTGCGCTCATCGCAGGCCCCCCCTCGGGATGGTGTCGTCGAGCGTGCGGGCGTGCGTGTCGTGCAGCTCCTCGTCGGCGAGGGCGACCGCATCCACGTCGACGACGACGACCGTGACGTTGTCGGGGGCGCCCGCGTCGAGCGCGCGGCGCAGCAGCAGCGCGGCGACCGCCGCGGGCGACGAGACGTCGCCGAGCAGCTCGGCGATCTCGTGGTCGTCGACCTCGCCCGTCAGCCCGTCGGAGCACACGACGAGCCGCTGGCCGCGCTCGGCCGGGCGCAGCCACACGTCGGCGGGCTGGCGCTCGCCGGCGCCGAGCGCGCGCGTGATGACGTTGCGGTTCGGGTGCCGGCGCGCGTCGGCCCGGCGCAGGGCACCCGTCTCGACCATCTCCTGCACCATCGAGTGGTCGACGGTGACCTGCTCGAGGCGCCCCTGCTCGTAGAGGTAGGTGCGGGAGTCGCCGACGTTGAGGATGAGCCAGTGCGCGACGCCGTCGACGTCGACGAGCACGGTGCCCGAGAGCGTCGAGCCCCCGGCGGGCTCCCCGATCGCGTTCGCGTGCACGCTCTCGAAGGCGTGCTCCACGGCAGTCTCGACGCACTCGACGTCGGCGAGCGTGCGGCCCTTGAGGCCGCGGAACGCCTCGATCGCGAGCGCGCTCGCGACGTCGCCCGAGGCGTGCCCGCCCATCCCGTCGGCGACCACGAAGACGGGGAAGGACGCGAACACCGAGTCCTCGTTGACGCTCCGACGCATCCCGGGGTGCGTCGTGGCCGCCCACCGCAGCGCGATCGACGGGTGGCTGAAGCGGAACTCGCCGATCGCGCTCACGACGCCGCCTCGACCGTGAGCGAGCGATCGCCGAAGCGCACGACGTCGCCCGGCTGGAGCGGGAACGCGCGACCCGGCTCGAGCGGCGTCTCCGCGCCCGCGCGCACGACGCTCGAGCCGTTCGTCGAGGCACGGTCGACCGCGGCGAGCGGCGAGGCGGTGACGAGCAGGTGCGTCTTCGAGATCGAGCGCGAGTCGTCGGCGATCGGCAGCAGGTGGTCGACGACCTCGCCCGCGCTCGGCGCGGGGTTGCGGCCGATGAGCGCCGCCCCCGTGATCGCGAACCGGTCGCCGGTGTCGAAGGCGAGCGTCGCGACCGCCGCGCGCGCGGCTGGGCGGGCGCGCGTCGCCTCGAGATCCTCGTCCGGCTCGGCGACCTCGACGCGGCGCACCGTGCGGTCGTCGATCGCGTCGGCGTCATCGAACCCGGCCTCGAGCTCCGGCTCGATGATCGTCTGCTCGTCGATCGGCGCGGCCGGCGCCGCCGGTTGCGCGGGCGACCGTCCGGGCACGCTGTCGACGATGCCGCCGCCCAGCGGCGGCGAGGAGCGCTGCGCCGCGGGCTGCTGCGACTCGGGCACGGCAGGCGTGCTCGGTCGCGGCGCGGAGCGGGCGGGGGCCGAGCCGCTGAGCTCTCCCGGGCGGTAGCCGCCGAGGCGCGCGCCACCCGCAGGCATGCCCGGGACGGTGTGCGTCGGGGTCGGCTCCGACGCCGAGGTCGCGAGGCCGATCTGCGGCGCTCCCGGCGCTTGCGGCCGCGCCGCGCCGACGACGCCGGAGCTCGTGCGGGCGCCGGGCCGGTAGGCCGCCGCGGCCGCGTCGGCCGGCGTCGCGAGCGACGGGAGCGGCGCCTTCGCGGCCTCGGGCTCCGCCTGCACCGTCTTCCGCGCGATGCGCATCTTCTTCTCGTGGTACGGGTCGAGCCCGCCGCGCACGTCGACGAACCACGTGCCGGCGGCCTTGTCGAGCCAGCTGCGGCCGCGCTGCTCGCTGTCGAACCAGACGGAGCAGAACACGAGCGCGGGCCCGACGAGCGGCACGAGGAAGCACGCGCCCACCAGCAGCGCGCGGCCGAGCGAGCGCTTGATGCCCGGCCGCTCGAGGGTCGCGACGTGGATCGAGCGGATGCCCGTGAACGCCTTGCCGAGCGTGACGCCCCGGCGGCCGTGGAGCACGATCTGCACGATCACGAAGGCGGTCGACAGCACGGTCGAGACCGCGGTCGCGACGATCATCCAGACGAGGTTCGGATGCGTCGCGAGGCCGTAGGGCTGCAGCGCGCCGGTCGCGAGCCGCACGAGCGAGGGCAGGGCGACGATCCAGTACGGCAGCTGCAGCAGCGCGTAGAGGGCGAGCTCGATGATCGACGCGAGCGCCCGGCGGCCGAGCGGCGCGGGGCGGAGCCCGAGGGCGGCTGCGTAGGCGAGATCGGGGCGGCCGGCCTCGTCGAGGCCCTCGATGCGCTTGCGCCCCTCGTCGATCTCCCAGATCACCGTCGTCTCCGCTCTCGCCTCCGCCGGGCGAACGACCGCATCGAGAGCCTGCCGAGCAGGCGCGCCCGCGGCGTGGCCTCGGCGCGCATGCCCTGCACGCTCCGCTCGACGTCGAGCCAGAAGGCATCGACGTCCGCCGGATCCGGCTCGCCCGGCCCGAACACGCCCTCGTCGACGAAGTCGCCGATGTCGGTCGCTCTCGATCGAGGGTAGCGATCCGCCACCGCGCGGGCGACCTCGCGCCGCGTCACGCCGGCGGGCACCGCGAGCCCGAGGTCGACGGCCTCGTCGACGACCTCGTGCCAGCCGCCCGAGAGCCGGTCGCTCTCGCGCTCGGCCCGACGGCGGCGCTTGCGGCGGGCCGCCTTGAGCGCGCCGACGACGATGAAGGGCAGCAGCAGGAGGAGCAGCAGGAGCAGCACACCGCCCGCGACCCACAGCCAGATGACCCACGAGCGGTCCTCGGGCTCCTCGTCGTCCTCCTCCTGTCCCTCGTCGGCGACCGTGTCGGGCGACATCTCGGCCGGCTCCTCCGGCGGCTGCGGCGGCTGCAGCACCTGGGGCTTCGGCTCGGGCTGCGGCTCGGGCTCGGGCTGGATCTCGTCGTTGTCCTCCGGCGGCGTCGGGTCGAACCGCACCCATCCGTGGCCCTCGAAGGGCACCTCGACCCACGCGTGGACGTCGCCGCCGGTCAGCTCGACCGGCTCCGAGCTGCCGCTGAAGCCGTCGTCGGGGTAGAGGCCCATGACGACGCGGGACGGCACGTTGATGCGCGAGAGCGCGAGCGCGAACGCGGTCGCGTACTGCTCGTCGTCGCCGAGCAGCACCTCCTGGTCGAACATGTCCTGGATCCGCGCGGCGCCGTGCCCGGCGAGCGAGGGGATGTCGCCCTCGAGGCCGTGGCTGAAGCTGCCGTTGTTCATGAGCCGCAGCATCGTCTCGAGGTTCTCGAAGGCGCTCTGGCCGCCGGCGCCGTGCTGCGAGACCCACGCCTGCAGCAGGTCGGGCACGACCGCCGGCTCGGGCACCTGCACGCGCGTGATCGGCACGCCCTCGAGCTCCTCGTGCGAGGGCTGCGGCGGCACGATCGCCTGCAGCTCGTACGCGTCGCCGGCGCCGAGGCCGTCGAGCGCGATCGCCGTGCCCGTCTGGCCGTTGTAGTGCAGCGATCCCTGCAGGCCGGCGGCGCGCTCCCCCTCGAAGGCGAGCGACTGCATGTAGCCGACGTCGGGCACCCAGATGCCGGAGTAGTCCTGCACCTCGACGCGCACGCTCACGGGCTCGCCCGACTGCGCGACGAGCACCTCGTCGCCGATGCGCGCGAACGAGCCGGAGCCGCTCGCCTGCTCGGAGCCGGCGACCGCGAAGACGCTGCCGTCGTAGTAGTCGAAGGTCGCGAGCCGCAGGCGGGCGCCCTCGGGCATGCCGCTGACGGTCAGGAGCGTCTCGTCCTCGAAGTTCTTGTGCCAGTTGCGGAAGCCCGCGAGCGGGCTCGGGTACTCGGCGAGCTCGATCGGGGGCTCGACGGCGTCGCGCAGCACCGCGCGGCTCGCCGGCTGCACCGGGATGCTCACGAGCGCCGCGACGAGCATGGCGCCGGCGATCATCGCGATCGCGCCGCGCGCGCGCTGCTTGCGCGCCTTGACGCGGAACCGGCTGTCGTTCGTGACCTCGACCTCTTCGTTGAGGCCCGTCCGCCACGTCGCGCGCCGCCACGCGCACCACGCGAGGATGACGCCCGCGACGAGCGCGCCGAGCGCGGCGGGCCAGAAGGCGATCTTCGTGCCGAAGGCGATGCCGACGAGCAGCGCCACGATCCCGGGCACCATCGCGAACGGGGCACCGCGATCGAGCCGCAGGGCGAGCACGGTCGCGACCGTCGCGCACAGCAGCGTCGTGAGGAACGGCACGACGAGCAGGCTCGGGAAGCCCTCGGCAGGCGGCTCGGCGGTGAGCAGGCCCTTCCACGAGAAGACGACGCCGAGCAGCAGCTCGCGCCAGCCCTCGAGGGTCGGGATGACGCCCGCGATCGTCCGCCGCGGCACCGCGAGCGCGGGCCCGAAGACGACGAGCGCGAGCACGAAGCCCGCCGCTGTCATGAGCCAGCCGCGCAGCGGGCGCAGCGAGGTCGCGACGCCGACCGCGATCCCGAGGATCGCGCCGCCGAGGCCAGCGACGAGGTACGCGGTGCCGCCGAAGACGGGGCCGAAGGAGAGGGTCGCCGCGAGCATCACGGCGAAGACGGCCGCGCAGTCGATCGCCGCCTGCCGCGGCGTGCGCGGCAGCATCCGCTCGTCGCTCATTGCAGCGCCACCCCTCGCATCACGCGCGGGAGGTCGCTCACCGAGCCGATGGTCGCGAGCGCGACGTCGCCGATCGGCTGGAGCTTCGGGCTCGCGCCCTGCACGACCGATAACACGATGATCCGCGCTTGCGGCGGCAGGAGCGTGCGCGCGCGGCGCACGAGCGCGGCGTCGATGGATGCGCCGGCGTGGAGCATGATGACGGATGCGCCCGCGTGGTCGCGCGCGATCGTCGCGGCGAGGTCGAGGAAGCGGTCGTCGCGCGGCGACCACTCGACGCCCGAGAGCGCGTCGAGCAGGCGCTTGCCCGTGCTCGCGGGCACGGTCCTGCGCGAGGTCTGCACCGCGACATCCATCTCGTCGCGGATCGCCTGGAGGCCGAGCGAGCCGAGGATCGAGATGGCGGTCTCGAACTCCGACGGGTCGGCGTAGTCGTCGGGCGACGTCGAGAGCCCGAGCGCGAGCACGCTGCGACGGGTCTGCTCGAACTGCCGCACCATGAGCTGCCCGGTGCGCGCGGAGGACTTCCAGTGGATGTAGCGCCGGTCGTCGCCCGCGACGTAGTCACGCAGCGCGTGGAACGCGATGTCGCTGTTCGTGAGGTCGCGGGTCGTGATGCCCTCGAGGTCGCGGATGAGGCCGGGCGCCGTCTCGTCGAGCTGCACGGTCTTGGGGTGCACGTAGAGCTCGACGGGATCGGTCCACTTCACCTGGCGGCGCAGGAGCCCCACGGGGTCGCCCCGCACGGAGCGCACGGGACCGACCTGCAGGATCGTGCGGCGGCTCGTCGGGATCGCGAAGACGTCCTCGTGCACGTCGCCGGGCTGCATGCGCGGCAGGTGGAACGACGCGAGCGCCTTGCCGACGGGCACCTCGATCGTCGCGGGCAGGAGCGGCTTGGTCGAGGCGGCGTGGATCTCGATGCGCCCGAGCGCCCGCTCCCCGACGACGACGCGCGTGTAGGCGAGGTCAAGCTCGATCCGGTAGCGGTTGCGGCCGACGATGAAGGCGATCGCCGCGCCGAGCAGGAGCGCGCCGGCGATGCCCATGACGATGAGCTCCTTCCAGCCGAGCGCGATCCCGGTCGCGAGCGCGAGCGCGGTCGCGATGAGCACCGCCCAGCCGAAGCCCGTGATCGGCTCGATCGCCGGCCACACGCGCTCGCGTGCGATGCGGCCGCCCCGGCGCAGCCACTCCGCCGCGACCGAGTCCTCGCCGACGACGCGCGCGGCGAGGCGCTGCCAGGGCGTGCGCTCCCGCTCGACGGCGCGGCGCAGCCGCGTCGTCTCGGACGCGGTGCGGCCGGTGGTCGAGCCGGTGTCTGGGTCAGGTGCGGGGGCCGAGGTCGCCCGCTCGGGCGCCGTGGTCACGCAGCGTGCTGCCGGTCCTGCGGAGCCGAGATCTCGGCGAGCGCGCGGTCGATGATGCGGTCGCCCGTGACGCCCGAGAACTCCGCCTCGGGGTCGATGACGACGCGGTGCGCCCACACCGGCTGCGCGAGCTCCTTGACGTCGTCGGGCAGCACGAACGCGCGGCCCTTCGACGCGGCCCACACCTTCACGGCGCGCATGAGCGCCATCGCGCCGCGCACCGAGACGCCGAGCCTCGTGTCCTTCGAGTCGCGCGTGTGCTCGGAGAGCTGCGCTACGTAGTCGAGCACCGCGTCGTCGACGTGGACGGTCGCGGCGAGGTCGATCATCTCGGCGATCGCGCTCGTCGTGATGACCGGCTGCACGGTCGAGGAGGCGTTGCGGTTCGACGCGCCCGCGAGGATGCGCACCGTCTGCTCGCGCCCCGGGTAGCCGATCGACGTCTTCATGAGGAACCGGTCGAGCTGCGCCTCGGGCAGCCGGTACGTGCCGGCCTGCTCGATCGGGTTCTGCGTCGCGATCACCATGAACGGGCGGCCGACCGAGTAGGGCGTGCCGTCGACCGTCACGCGGCCCTCCTCCATCACCTCGAGGAGCGCCGACTGCGTCTTCGGGCTCGCGCGGTTGATCTCGTCGGCGAGCACGATCGAGGCGAAGATCGGACCCTTGTGGAACTCGAACTCCCCCGTCTTCTGGTCGTAAACGGTGACGCCGGTGACGTCGGAGGGCAGCAGGTCGGGCGTGAACTGAATGCGGTGGTTCGTGCCCTGGACGGTCGCGGCCATCGACTTGGCGAGCTGCGTCTTGCCCGTGCCCGGCGCGTCCTCGAGCAGCAGGTGGCCCTCGGAGAGCATCGCGGTGAAGGCGAGCCGGATGACGTCCTCCTTGCCGAGGACGACGCTGCCGACGTTGTCGACGAGGCGCGTGAACGTCTCGGCGAACCAGGCGGCCTGCTCGCGGGTCATGGAGCTGCTCATGGACGTTCCTTTCGATGCGGTGAAGAGGTACTCATCGTCATGGCCAAGGGACTTCGCGGGTACGAAGGTTGACGTTGTCCGGCCCACCGCTAAGCGTCATCCAGGCCGGCCCGCCATAGCCGCTATAGCAGAGCCGGGTCGACCCGCTACGGAACTGCGTTGAGCCGTTGGGCGTCGTGATCGTGTTGATCGTCAAGGTGCCTTGCCCCGACTCAGGTACGAACGGCGCCCCGCCGTTTGAAGCGCGGTTGAAACAGGCAAACTGGTACGTTCCGGGCGTTAAGTCGGACCAGTTCAGTTGGTAGAAATAGCAGTTGCCGCCGTTGCCGCTCGTGCACGACCCCGGATGAGCGACATCACCGCGACTCAAAGAGATGGATGGATTACGCCGCACCTCGGCTGTGGCCCGTTCCGTTACCGTTCTCGTCTGCGTGCCGTGGATCCCGTCGTCCGGAAGGTTCGTGGTGCTTCGCACCGTGATCGAAACGGTCTGTCCGCCGCGGGCCGCGCGAGTCACATCGCCTCCAGACCACGTCGTCCAACTGCCCCCATCGACCTGATATTGCGTTAGGACGTCACGACCGTTCTTCGCGGCCGGCGAGATTCGGAAGCGGACCTGTTCCTCCTCAGCAATCGGCACAACGTCGAGAGCGCCGATTTGGCCGTAGGGCGAGATTGCGTTGCTCGAAACCCAGCCGCTCCCCTCGCTGAAACCGTCGGTCTGGGCAACTGCACGAACCTCAAGGGTGTAGCGTCCCCCGTTCGCTAATCCGGCGAACGTCCCTCCGGGGCCGAAGCTCTGTACTTGAGTCGTGCCACGAACGCGTACCTCGAAGCGAACCTCGTTGGCGCGCAGACCGTTTGGATCGCCGGGCGTCCAAGTGACGACGGAGTTCTCGTTACCCTCCGTCGCTGCCACGTTAGAGGGCGCGTCGGGCGCTGTGATCACACGAACAGGTGCGGAGGGCAGCGATGCAACGCTGGTACCCGCGCGGTTTGTCGCGGTTACGGTGAATGTGACGTTCTCGCCCGTCGCGGCAAACACGAAGTTCTGGCTCGTCGTCGTCGGTTGCATAGCGGGCGCGCCATTCGAGGGCGTGACCGTGTAGGACGTGATGGGCGCGCCATTGTTGTTCGGCGCCTGCCAAGTCACAAGTACCTGCACCTCGCCCGGGATCGAGCGGTCGGGAGTCGCCGAGACGTTCCCGACTTGCATCGGCGGGCCCGCGGGCGTCACCGCGCGCGAGTAAGCGGAGAAGTCGCTCGGCTCATCGGCGAGGTTCACCGCCTGGATGCGGAACATGTACGAGGTGCCGTTGACGAGGCCCGTCCAGGTGTGGCGCGTGCTGCCGCCGCTGACCGTCTGCTGCACGACGCCGCCCGGCGCGGGCGGGGAGATCTCGATCCGGTACTCCTGGATGGGCGAGCCGCGGTTGACGGGCGGCACCCACGTGAGCGCGACCTGCGTGTCGCCGTCGACGGCCGAGGGCGGCGCCGGCTGCTCGGGGCGCACGTCGGGGCGCGCCTCGTTCGAGGCCGCCGAGGGGTCGGAGTCGCCGACCTCGTTCTGCGCGACGACCTGGAAGCGATACGTCACGTTGTTCGTGAGGCCGGTGACCGTGCACGTCGTCGCGGGGCACGGGAAGCTGATCGCCCCGTCGACCGACTTGACGACGTAGCCCGTGATCGGCGCGCCGTTCGAGGGCGGGGCACCCCACGTGAGCGTCACTTGCGAGTCGCCCGTCGCGTCGACGTTCGGGCGCGGCGGCGCGTCGGGGCGGCCCTTCACGTTGAGGGTCAGCGTGCCCGTCACGTGGCGCGCGGTGAGCTCGGTCGCATCCTCGACCGTGTAGCGCACGGTGAGCACGCCGTTGAAGTCGGCGCCCGGGGTGACGGTCACCTCCCGGTCGTTGTGCGAGACCTGGCCCTGCCCCGCGACCGTCTCGGCGGAGATGACGCGCAGCGGCTCGCCGCGATCGGCGAAGGGGTTGAAGTCGTTCGCGATGACGTCGGTCGTGAGCGCGATGCCCTGCGTCGCCTCGCCGCTGTCGGCACGCGCCTCGGCGAGCGGTCGCGTCGTGGCGACGACCTCGACGACGACCGTGCCGGGCGCCTCGTTGCCGTGCGGGTCGATCGCGACGATCTGGAACGAGCCGCTCGAGCCGGGCGGCGTCGTGAGGTCGGCGGTCGCGGTGAAGACGCCGTCCTGCAGCGACACCGAGACGCCGGCCATCGACCCGCCGCGCTGCTCGAAGACCATCGCCTCGAGGTCACCGGGGTCGGGGTCGCGCGTCGCGTCGCGGAGGTCGAAGACCGCCGCCTGCTCCCCCGCCTCGGGACGGAGGATCGCGCCGGCGAAGGTCGGTGCGACGACGCTCGAGGGCGTGACCTCGATCGCGATCGTCAGCACCGCGGTGTTGCCCTCCGGGTCGTCGGGGCCCGTGCCGTCGGTGACTTCGAACGTGATGGATGCGGGACCGACGTAACCCTGCGGGGACTGGAAGCGCAGCGTGTGCTCGTCCACGATGCTCTCGGAGCCGTCATGGTTGACCGCCGAGACGCTGTCGCCCGTCGTGATGCGCGGCGCCGCGCCGTTCGAGGTCGTGACGTACTGGCGCAGCGGCAGCTCGAGCGGCAGGCCCGAGCCGACCTGCGCGGGCTCGGTCTTCGAGAGGAAGGGTGCGCGGTCGCGCACGGGCGGCACCGCGACGAAGGCCTCCGCGGTGAGCCCGTCGATGTCGGTCACGCGG
Source organism: Agrococcus lahaulensis DSM 17612 (assembly GCF_000425105.1). Classification (GTDB taxonomy): domain Bacteria; phylum Actinomycetota; class Actinomycetes; order Actinomycetales; family Microbacteriaceae; genus Agrococcus; species Agrococcus lahaulensis. The sequence continues at coordinate 5,457 of NZ_KE384304.1, read as the reverse complement.
TAGGTGACGACCTGGAACGCCTCGGTCGGGACGACCTGGACGGTGCCGCGCACGACATCCGCCTCGCCCGTCACGATCGAGAGCTCGAGCTCGCTCGGGTCGCCGTCGAGGTCGAGGTCGTTGTCGAGCACCGGCACGTCGAACGCCTGGCCGAGCTCCACCTGATCGCGGGGCAGCGGGTCGTCGCGCGCGATGGGCGGCAGCAGCTCCGCGTCCTCGGTGACCGTGAGCATGACCGAGCCCGTCGCGCTCGCGCCCCGCGCATCCACCACCGAGTAGGTGAACTGGTAGGTGCCCGGCTCCGAGGGCGAGCGGAGGTCGACGGTGTCGCGCTCGGTGTTGACCTCGGCGTCGGGCAGCTGCTCGGTGCCCTCGAGCCCGTCGACGAGGAGCCTCAGCGCATCCTGATCCGGATCGGAGTCGTTCTCGAGCACCGGGATCGCGATCCGACGGTCGGGGCGCACGTCGACGTAGTCCGGCTGGGCGAAGGGCGTCTGGTTGATGTCGGCGGCCTGCGCGATGCCGATGATCGCGGTCGCCGTGCCCTCGGCGCCCCAGCGGTCGCGCACGCGATAGGTGAACTCGACGGTGCCGGCGCTGTCAGGGAAGGCCTCGAAGTCGAAGTAGTCGGGGCCGACGGTCGGCAGGATGCGGCCGCCCTCGGGCGCGGTGTCGTAGCCGACGAGCTCGACGCCGTCGCCGTCCGGATCGATGCCGTCGAGCGGGATGGGGATGCGCACGGTCGAGCCCGCGAGCACGCGCGACGTGACCGTCTGCGGCGCGGGCGAGGAGTTCGACTCCGCGTCGCGCGGCACGATCGTCACGGCGACCGTCGCGGAGTCGCGGTTGCCGAAGTCGTCCTCGACCTCGTAGACGACCGTCGCGCGCGTCGGTCCGCCCTCGAGCGCGTGCACGCGCAGCCGGCCCTCGGAGATGAACGCGACGCCCTCCGCCTCCGAGGCGAAGCTCGTCGAGACGACGCGCTCGGCGACCCAGAACGGCGTGCCGTCGGGCGAGAAGTCGTTGTCGAGGACGTCGAGGGTGCCGTAGTCGCCCGCGCGCACGGTCATCGCATCGTCGACCGCCTTCGGCGCGCGCGGCCGCGCGGGCGGCACGACGGGGATGACCTCGACCGTGCCGGTCTCGGAGAAGCGGCCGTTCGAGACGGTGTAGGTGAACTGGAAGGGCGACTCGAGCCCGCGGTTGTCGACGATGCTCACGATCCGGCGGTCGCGCAGCTCGACGCTGATCGGCGCGCCGTTCTCGATCTCGAACTGCTGGACGACGAGCACGCCGCCCGCAGGGTCGACGTCGTTGGCGAGCAGGTCGACGAGCGCCGTGCCCTGCTGCGGCACGAGCGCGATGTCGCGCACCGCGACGGGCCGGGCCTCCTCGTCGGGCGTGCGGATGTCGACGCGCACGCGGCCCTGGCTCGAGAGCGCGCCGTCGGCGACGAGGTAGGTGAAGTAGTGCGTGCCGACCGGCCCGCCCTGCACCTTGACCGTGCCGGTCGTCGCGTCCCACGTCATGTCGAGGCTCGCGGCCGGCTCGACCGACGCGAGGCGCAGCGGCCGCCCCGACGGGGAGAAGTCGTTGAGCATCGGCCGGATCGTGGCCTCGCGGCCCTCGATCGTCGTGATGAAGTCGGCGTTCGCGAGCGGGTTCGCCGTGCCCCGCTCACGCACGTCGACCGTGATCTCGCCCGTCGTCTCGGAGCGCCCGTCCGAGACCGTGATCGAGACGCTCTGGAGGCCGATCTCGCCGGTCGCGGTGTAGACGAGCCTGCCGGAGGGGTCGGTCTGGATCGTGTCGCCGGAGTCGGTCGTCGCCCCCACGAGGTACATGTCATCGCCGTCGGGGTCGACCCAGTCGGCGAGCACCTGGTACTCGTACTCCCCGCCCTGCTCGACGGCGAACGCCTGCGCGCGGAGCGCCTCCGGCACGTCGTTCTCGCCCTCGCCGCGCACGGTGAGCGTGACCGTCGCCTGGTCGCGGCCCTCGCGGCCGTCGTGGATCTCGTAGCCGAACGTGAAGGTTCCGGCCGCCTGGTCGGGCGGCAGCTGCACCTGCAGCTGGGAGTCGTTCGCGACCGGCGCCACCGAGACGCCCGTCGGCAGGTCGCCCACGACGCGCGCCGTGAGCACGTCGCCGTCGGCGTCGACGTCGTTCCAGAGCACCGGCAGGAGGGTCGAGGTGCCCGGGCGCGCGCCGAAGCGGTCGTCCTCGGCGCTCGGCTCCGTGTTCTCCTCGTTGATTGGCGGCGGCTGGTTCGTCAGCAGGTCGTCGGTCGACTCCGAGTCCTCCTCGTCGGAGCGGCTCTCGTCCTGCGGCGGCACGAGGTCCTCCCAGTTGTCGACGAGGATGAGCGTGTCCGAGAGCAACCACGATGCGCCCTCGACGAACTGGTTGAGCACGACGGCGTCGCGGTTGACGCGGAACGTCGCGGGCGAGCCGTCCATCTCGGGCACTTGCGCGCGCAGGTCGCGCGCGTCGTCGTCGCAGTCGCGCACGAACTGGGCACTCCCGGGCCAGACGCCGTAGACGCATCCGCCGAGCTGCACGGGCCGCACGGCCTCTCCGCCGCCCGCGATCTGCTCGACCTCGGCGTCGCCGCCGCCGAGCGGCTGGCGGATGAGGCTGTCGGGCGTGGCGAGGATGACGCGGTCGGAGCGGTCGCCGTCGAGCTGCACCGCGGCGCCCTCGGGGGTCGTCACCGCGCTGCCCGGCAGCAGCAGGGTCGAGGTCGCCTCGTCGTGCACGACCGCGCGGTCGCCGACCGTCGTGACGACCGGCTCCTCCATCGCACCGAGCTCATCGCGCTCCCGCAGCTCGGGCTCCCCGAGCGCGCCGTCGACGAGCGGCAGCGTGAGCTCCTGCGCATCCGCGATCGACACCGCGTGCACCGTGCCGTCACGGCCGACCGCGACGGCCGCTCCGGCGCCGAGCTCCGCCACCGGGTCGGTGTGCTCCGGCGAGAAGCCGCCGATGTCGTCGAAGCCCATCGCCCACAGCGCGCCGTCGGCAGGGTCGACGATCGCCACGACGCCGCCGCCGAGCGCGATGCCGGCCTGCGGCGGCAGCTGCACGGCGGTGCCGGTCACGACCTGCGTCGGGTCGACGAGCAGGGCGACGGATGCCTCCTGGTTGTGGAGGATGACGTCGTCGCCGTCCTGCAGCACGTCGAACGTCGCGGTCGGCGAGATGAGGCCGGCGTCGAGCTCCTCCGCCTGGACGTTGATGCGGCCGAGCTGCTGCGACGACTGCTTCGTGACCCAGACGCCGCCGTCGTTGAGGTCGACGTCGGTCGTCGTGAAGCCCTCGTGCGTGAACGCGACGATGCCGAGCGCGACCGAGACGGCGGTGATCAGGGCTCCGGCCGCCGTCGACTTGCGATGGCGCGAGAGAGACCTGAGCACAGGGCATCCCCTTCCGACGGCACGGGTAGCCGCACCCGGCTGGGGGACGGCGGCCCTATTGTGTCAGACCTGAGCTCTCGGCGAAGAGGCGGAGGGGCGACTGGCTCGGCCGCCCCTCCGCCGCCCCGCGATCAGCCGCGGGCGCGCTCGTAGGCGGCGAGCCGCTCCGCGTGCTCGCTGTTGAACTCGTCCATCGCCTGGCGGTTGTGCTCGCGCGCACGGCGGCCGCGGCGCGACTGGATGCCGCCGACCCAGATGGGCACCTCGCGCGCGATGACGAACGCGAGCACCGACAGCGGCGCGAGCAGGAGCTGCCCGAGCGACGCGGCGTCGATGCCGGCGACCGCGGCGAAGCTGCCCCATCCGCCCTCCGACTCCATGTGCGCGCCGGCGATGTGAGCGGCGTAGGTGAGGAGCGCGACGACGAAGCCGCCGAGCACGTGCGCCCACCACCCGGCGCGGTTGGCGATGAGGCTCAGGATGAGGTAGCCGACGAAGAAGACGATGACCGGCAGCAGGTACGAGGGTCGCAGCCACAGCGACTGCAGCGTCGCGGCTGCGTCGAACTGCCGGTCGAAGAGGTAGCCGACGGCGAAGGCGGCCGCGGCGAGCAGGAGCGCGAAGACGAGCGTCGCGAGCAGCACGACCGCGAGGCCGACGCCGCGCGCGCCCTTGCGGCGCGGGGGCACGGGCTCCTCGACGAGCACGATGGGGGCACCGCTCGCCGCCGCGCCGGCCGTCGCGTCGTCGCCGCCGGTGGCGGAGGCCGGGACCTCGTCGCGCACGTCGTCGCGCACGATGCCGAAGCGGTTGGAGCGGTCGCGGAGCTGCGGCTGCTCGAGCGCCTGGGTCGGCTCGTCCGCCTGCGCGTCCATCGCGCGCGTCGGCGCGTCGTCGGTCGCGCCGACGGCGGGGTCGTCGACGGTGTCCATGGCGCGCGTCGCGTCGTCGTCCCGACGCTGGGCGTCGATCGCCTGGGTGGGCTCGGGCTCGACGAACTCGCGGCGGTCGCGGTCGTCGCTCGCGGCACCGGCCGCGACGCTCGCCTCGGTGAGCCCAGCGAGGCTCGCCCCGGGAGCGCCGGCATCCCCGTGACGCCGGAGGCCGAACGAGGGGCGGCGGGGCTCGACGAGCGCGGGAGGCTCCGCCGGCTCGACCGGCTCGCCCTCGAGCGAGCTCGATGCGGCCTCGCCGTGCACCTCCGCTGCGGTCGAGCGCGCGGAGTCGTCGGGGTGCGCCGCGGAGTGGGAGGGCCCGCGCAGCGTCGACGGCGCGATGACCGTCGGCTCGATCGGGCTGTCGCTCGGCGCGGGCCGCTCGAGCACGGCGGTGTCTGCCTCGGGCTCGTGCTCGACGAGCGGCTGGTGCTCGTCGTGCTCGTCGACCGTCGCCGTCGCGGCCTCCGTCGAGTCGGGCGCGAGCTCCGCGGAGTGCGCCGCCGAGACCTCCGACGCGTCGGCATCGCCGGTCGCCTCGATGCGCTCGTCGGGCGTCGCCTCGGAGAGCGGCGCGGTGCCGAAGAAGCGGTCGCGCCACGACGTGGACTGCTGGTCGCTCATGGGTGGAACCTCCTGCACCGGCACGGTGCCGGGTCGGGGCGATCCTAGGGGCGGGGCGGGGCGGGGATCGGGCGGCGCACCGCGAGCGGGCGAATCGCGCCGGGACGCGGAGAGGGCCGCTCCCCTGTGAACTGACCCCCGGGAGTTGGACTGAGAAATTCAGTTCCGACTCCCGGGGGTCAGTCATATGGATCAGCGAAGTTCGCTGACGGAGGAGCAGCGCGAGTTCGCGGTAGCGTGCTTCGAGGAAGGTCGCGGTGAGAAGTCGGTCGCGACGGAGATGGGCGTGAGCGAGTCGGCGGTGAAGCGGCTGTACGGCCGTTGGCGCGTGCGTGGCCGGGGAGCGCTGGTGACCAAGCAGACGACGCAGTCGTACCCGTTCGAGACCAAGTTCGCGATCGTCACCCGGTTCCTCGCTGGCGAGCCGAAGGTCGAGCTCGCCCGCGAGTTCGGGCTGTCGTCGCCGAAGCTGATCGAGACAT
>NZ_KE384303.1:372739-449460 GCF_000425105.1 Agrococcus lahaulensis DSM 17612 | reverse complement strand
CAGGCGCAGGAGCCCCGCGACGCATCGCGTCGCGCGCCCCGCGCCGAGGTGACCAGGACCATCAGTGGAACGAGTCTCCGCAGGCGCAGGAGCCCTGCGCGTTCGGGTTGTCCATCGTGAAGCCCTGCTTCTGGATCGTGTCCTCGAAGTCGATCGTCGAGCCGTCGAGGTAGGGCACGCTCATGCGGTCGACGATGACCTCGACGCCGTCGAAGTCGCGCACGACGTCGCCCTCGAGCACGCGCTCGTCGAAGTAGAGCTGGTAGATGAGTCCCGAGCAGCCGCCCGGCTGCACGGCGACGCGCAGCCGCAGGTCGTCGCGGCCCTCCTGGTCGAGCAGGCGGCGCACCTTGTCGGCGGCCGTGTCGGTGAGCGTGACGCCGTGCGTCGCGACATCCGTCATGGTTCGCTCCCTTCGAGTCGGCCGGACGCATCCGGCGTCCCCCATCCTACGCCTCGCGGTCCCCCGCGCGCGCGAGCAGCAGCGCCTCGGCGCCGATCGCGCGGCGCAGCACGCCGAGGTGCTGCGACTCGTTGGGGCTGTGCGCCATCGTGCCGGGGTCCTCGACGCCCGTCACGAGGATCTGCGCCTCCGGGAACTGGGCGACGAGGTCGGCGATGAACGGGATGGACCCGCCGATGCCCGCCTCGACGGGCTCGGCTCCCCACGCATCCGCCATCGCCCGCTTCGCCGCCTCGGCGCCCCAGCCCGTCGCGTCGACGAGGAAGGGATCGCCGAGGTCGACGTCGGTGATCTCGAGGCGGGCGCCGAACGGCACGTGCGCGCGCAGGTGGCGCTCGATCGCGGCGAACGCGTCGGCGGCCGACTGGCCCGGCGCGATGCGGGTCGAGAGGCGGAAGCGCATCGTCGGGAGGATCGTGTTGGATGCGTCGGGCACGCTCGGCGCGTCGACGCCCGTGATCGTCGCGGCAGGCTTCGCCCACAGGCGCCGCAGCAGCGGCCCCGTGCCGATGAGCTCGACGCCGTCGAGCACCGCCGCCTCGTCGCGCAGGTGCTGCTCGGACTGCTCGGGCACGTCGAGGTCGGCCTCGGTGAGCCCCTCGATCGCGACCGAGCCCTCGTCGTCCCAGATGGTCGCGGCGAGCTTCGCGAACGCGAGCATCGCATCCGGCACCGCCCCGCCGTACATGCCGGAGTGGCTCGCGTGGCCGAGCGTCGTGATGCGCACGTTGAGCGCGACGTTGCCGCGCAGCGCGACGGTGAGCGAAGGCGTCTCCGTCGACCAGTTGTCGCTGTCGGCGACGACGATGATGTCTGCGCGCAGCGCCTCGGCGTGGAGCTCGAGGAAGCGCTGGAAGGAGCGGGAGCCGTGCTCCTCCTCCCCCTCGATGAACAGCGCGAGGCCCACCTCGGGGTCGAGCACCTCGGCGAGCGCGCGCACGGCGGCGAGGTGGGTGATGACGCCGGCCTTGTCGTCGGAGGCGCCGCGGCCGTGGAGCCGGCCGTCGATCTCGGTGGGCTCGAACGGCGGCGTGCGCCAGAGCGCCTCGTCGCCCCACGGCTGCACGTCGTGGTGGGCGTAGAGCAGGATCGAGGGCTTGCCGTTCCGCGCCGCGCGCGTCGCGAGCACGGCGGGCTGGCCGAGCTGGTCGGTGTCGCCGATCGGCGCGCGCTCGATCGAGACGCGCTCGAACACGCCGGTGCCCTCGGCGAGCGCGGCGACCGCCTCGGCGCTCTCCCGCACGTGCGCGGGGTCGTACGCGTCCCACGAGACGGAGGGGATGCGCACGAGCGCCTTGAGATCCTCGACCGCGCGAGCGAACCCGGCGTCGACGGCGGCGAGGATGGCCTGGTCGCGCTCGGAGAGCGCGCTGGAGTCAGCGGAGGCGAGAGTCATGCGCTCGATCCTAGGCGCGGGCACGGCACGCGCGCGGCGGTAGGATGGGGGCTCCCCTGGCACACAACGAGAAGGACCTCCCCGTGGCCCTGTTCCGCCGTTCCGCCGACGACAAGGCCGTCGCCGCTCCCGAGCCCTCGGGCCGTCGCACGCCCAAGCAGTCGGAGCAGGTCGCCCGCAACCGCCGGCCGCTCGTGCCGGAGGACCGCAAGGAAGCCCGCCGCCAGATGCAGGACAAGATGCGCGCGGAGCGCGAGAGGGCGCGCCGCGGCTTCGAGGCGGGCGACGAGAAGTACCTGCCGGCGCGCGACAAGGGCGCGGTGCGCCGCTACGTGCGCGACTTCGTCGACGCGCGCCTGTCGATCGGCACGCTCGCGATGCCGATGATGATCGTCGTGCTCGTCATGACGTTCCTCAACGACCCGCAGTGGCGCCTCATCGCGAACCTCGTGCTGTGGGGCTTCGTCATCATCGTCGTGCTCGACTCCGTCTTCATGGCGTGGCAGCTGCGGCGCGCGATCCGCGGCAAGTTCGGCGAGAAGGATGCGAAGGGGCACGGCTGGTACGCGACCATGCGGTCGGTGCAGCTGCCGTTCATGCGCATGCCGAAGCCGAAGACGAAGCTCTTCAAGTACCCGGAGTGAGCCGGGCGGCCGCCTCGCGCCGCGCGATCAGCCCGCGAGCAGCCCGCGATTGATCTCGCGCGCCCAGCCGGGCCCGCGGTAGATGAAGCCCGTGTAGCCCTGCACGAGCGCGGCACCCGCGTCGAGCCGTGCGCGGACGTCCTCAGCCGTCTCGACGCCGCCGACCGAGACCACGTCGATCGAGCCGGGCAGCTCGGCGCGCAGCAGGCGGAGCACCGCGAGCGAGCGCGACGCGACCGGGGGGCCCGACAGGCCGCCCGCGCCCGCGCGCGCCACCGCATCCGCAGCCGTCCGCAGCCCGTCGCGGCGGATCGTCGTGTTCGTGGCGATGATGCCGGCGAGCTCGAGCCGCGTCGCGAGCGCGGCGATGCCCGCGACCTGCTCGTCGTCGAGGTCGGGCGCGATCTTGACGAGCACGGGCACGGCGGCGGCCGCCTCGCGCACCGCGGCGAGCAGCGGCTCGAGCACCCGCTCCTCCTGCAGGCCGCGGAGGCCCGGCGTGTTCGGCGAGGAGACGTTGACCGCGAGGTAGTCGGCGACCGGCGCGAGGAGGCGCGCGGAGTGCAGGTAGTCGGCCTCGACGGCCGCGGCGTCGTCGGCGTCGACGACGCGGCTCTTGCCGATGTTGACGCCGATCACCGGGCGCGAGCGCGCCTCGCGAGCGGCGGCGATGCGCTCGGCGGCGGCGGCCGCTCCCCCGTTGTTGAAGCCCATGCGATTGACGAGCGCGCGGTCGTCGACGAGCCGGAAGAGGCGCGGGCGCTCGTTGCCGGGCTGCGCTCGCGCCGTGATGGTGCCGACCTCGACATGGCCGAAGCCGAGCGCGCCGAGGCCCGCGATCATCGTCGCGTCCTTGTCGAAGCCCGCGGCGATGCCGAAGGGGGTCGGGAACTGCCGGCCGAGCGCGCGCGTCGCGAGCCGCGCATCCGTCCGCACCCCGGGGCGCGCGGCGCCGATCGCGCGGATCGCGGCGGCGCCGAGGTGGTGCGCGCGCTCGGGGTCGACGCGCGCGAAGCCGTGCCGGAAGAGCAGGTCGTAGGCGGTCACCGGTCGTCCTCGGCGCCGTCGTCGGCGGCCGCGGCGCCGGCGCGCTCCTCGCGGAGCGCGCGGATGGCCGACTCGAAGTCGTCGAGCGAGTCGAAGGCGTTGTAGACGCTCGCGAAGCGGAGGTAGGCGACCTCGTCGAGCGCGCGCAGCGGCGGCAGCACCGCGAGGCCGATCTCGTTCGCGTCGATCTGGCTCGCGCCGGTCGCGCGCACGGTCTCCTCGACCGCTTGGGCGACGCTCGCGAGGTCGGCGTCGGTCACGGGGCGGCCTCGCACGGCCTTCCGCACGCCCTCGATGACCTTCTCGCGCCGGAACGGCTCGAGCACGCCCGAGCGCTTGACGACCGAGAGGCTCGCGGTCTCGACGGTCGTGAACCGGCGCCCGCACTCGGTGCACTGGCGACGGCGGCGGATCGACGTGCCGTCGTCGGTCGTGCGCGAGTCGACGACGCGCGAGTCGGGGTTGCGGCAGAACGGGCAGTGCATCAGCGCGCCTCCTCGAACCGGGCGTCGATCGCCTCGCCGTGCGCGGGCAGGCCCTCGGCGCCCGCGAGCGCGACGACGTCGGCGCGCACCGCCTCGAGCGCCGCGCGGTCGTAGCGCACGACCTGCTGCGGCCGCAGGAAGGTCGCGGCGCCGAGCCCCGCGACGCGGCGCGCCTGGCCGCCGGTCGGCAGCACGTGGTTGGAGCCCGCGGCGTAGTCGCCGAGGCTCACGGGCGAGTGCGGGCCGAGGAAGATCGCGCCGGCGTGGTGGATGCGCGCGAGCACGGCGTCGTCGTCGCGCGACTGGATCTCGAGGTGCTCGGGCGCGTAGGCATCGCTCACCCGAGCGGCTGCCTCGAGGTCGGCGACGAGCACGATCGCCGACTGCTCGCCGGCGAGCGACGTCGAGACGCGCTCGGTCGCGGCGGTCGCGGCGGCGCGGCGGGCGACGGATGCGTCGACGCGGTCGGCGAGGTCGGTGCTGTCGGTCACGAGCACGGCCGCCGCGAGCTCGTCGTGCTCGGCCTGGCTCACGAGGTCGGCCGCGATGAGCTCGGGATCCGCGGAGTCGTCGGCGATCACGAGGATCTCGGTCGGGCCGGCCTCGGCGTCGACGCGCACGCGGCCCGCGACGGCGCGCTTCGCGGCAGCGACGAAGACGTTGCCGGGGCCCGTGACGACGTCGACGGGCTCGAGGCCGATGCCCGGCACGCCGTGCGCGAAGGCGCCGATCGCGCCGGCGCCGCCCATCGCGTAGACCTCGTCGACGCCCAGCAGCGCGCACGCGGCGAGGATCGTCGGGTGCGGGAGCCCGCCGTGCTCGGCTTGCGCGGGGCTCGCGACCGCGATCGAGCCGACGCCCGCCGCTTGGGCCGCCACGACGTTCATCACGACGCTCGAGGGGTAGACGGCCTTGCCGCCCGGCACGTAGAGGCCGACGCGGTCGACCGGCTGCCAGCGCAGCTCGACCACCGCGCCCGGCGCGAGCTCGACCGAGCTCGGCGGCGGCACCTGCGCGGCGGAGCCGACGCGCACGCGGGCGATCGCCGTCTCGAGCGCGGTGCGCACGGCGGGATCCAGCTCGGCGAGCGCGCGCTCGACCGCCTCGCTCGGCACGCGGAGGTCGGCGGGCCGCACGCCGTCGAAGCGCTCGGCCTGCGCGACGAGCGCGTCGGCGCCGCGCTCGCGCACGTCGGCGATGAGCTCCTGCGCGGCGGGCAGCGCGCGCTCGACGTCGACCGCCGGCCGCGGCAGCAGCGCGCGCAGCTCCTGATCCCCGGGCAGCGTCGTGAGGTCGAGTCGTCGGAGCATGACCTCCATCGTATCCGCCGCGCCCGCCCGCGCCGCCCCTGCCCTGCCGCCGAGTGGCGGCGTCCTGCGCCACTCACCTGCCGCGGGCGCCACTCACCCACCGCGGGCGCCACTCACCCACCGCGGGCGCCACTCACCCACCGCGGGCGCCACTCACCCACCGCGGGCGCCACTCACCCACCGCGAGCGCCACTGGAGCGTGCGGCGGCGGGGTCAGGCGATCGAGGCGGGGCCGAGGAGGCTCTTGATCTCGCCGAAGAGGTCGCTCGAGACGCGCACCTTCTGCGGCAGCGAGAAGACCCGCAGCACCTCGGGCCGCTCGAGCGCGAGCCGCACGTCGGTAGGGCCCGAGTGGCGCTCGAGCAGCGTGCGCAGCTCGCGCATCGCCGTCATCGAGGCGCGCCGCTCCGGGATCCGCAGCTCGAGCGGCCGGCTCTCGTCGACCGGCTGCACGTCGGGGGTGTCGATCATGTTGGCGTGCACCGTGAAGCCGTCGTCGCGCGTGCGCACTCGGCCGCGCACGACGACCACCTGGTCGGGCACGAGCGCCGGCCGGAACTCGGTGTAGGTCTTGCCGAGCACCATGACCTCGAGCTCACCGCCGAAGTCCTCGAGCGAGAAGATGCCGTACTGGTTGCCGGAGCTGCGCGCGACGCGGTGCTGCACGCTCGTGATGAGGCCCGCCAGCGTGACGGTGTCGCCGTCCTCGGCGGTGTCGGCGAGGTCCTGGATCTGGTGCGTCGCGTGCTTCGCGAGCTCGAGCTCGAGCCCCGAGAGCGGGTGGTCGGAGACGTAGAGGCCGAGCATCTCGCGCTCGAACGCGAGCTTGTCGCGCTTGCCCCACTCCGGCCGGTCGGGCACCCGGTCGGCGACGGTCTCGAGGTCGTCGAAGATGTCGCCGAAGAGGTCGACCTGGCCGTTGGCCTCGTTCCGCTTGATCGAGACGGCGGCATCCACCGCATCCTCGTGGATCTCGAGCATCGCGCGGCGCGTCGCGCCGAGGCTGTCGAACGCGCCCGACTTGATGAGCGACTCGACCGTGCGCTTGTTCGCGACACCGAGCGGCACCTTCTTGAGGAAGTCGTGGAAGCTCGAGTACGCGCCCTCGCGGGTGCGGGCCGCGATGATGCCGTCGACGACGCCCTCGCCGACGTTCCGCACGGCGCCCAGGCCGAAGCGGATGTCGTCGCCGACGGCGGTGAAGTAGAGCGACGACTCGTTGACGTCCGGCGGGAGCACCGTGATGCCCATGCGGCGGCACTCCGAGAGGTAGAGCGCCATCTTGTCCTTCGAGTCGCCGACGCTCGTCAGCAGCGCCGCCATGTACTCGGCCGGGTAGTGCGCCTTGAGGTAGGCGGTCCAGTAGGAGATGACGCCGTAGGCGGCGGAGTGCGCCTTGTTGAACGCGTAGTCCGAGAAGGGCAGCAGGATGTCCCACAGCGCCTTGACCGCGGCGGCCGAGTAGCCGCGCTCGAGCATGCCGCCCGAGAAGGCCTCGAACTGCTTGTCGAGCTCGGCCTTCTTCTTCTTGCCCATCGCACGCCGCAGGATGTCGGCCTGGCCGAGCGAGTAGCCGGCGACCTTCTGCGCGACCGCCATCACCTGCTCCTGGTAGATGATGAGGCCGTAGCTCTCGGCGAGGATGTCGGCGAGCGGCTCCTCGAGCTCGGGATGGATCGGCGTGATCTCCTGCAGGCCGTTCTTGCGCAGCGCGTAGTTCGTGTGCGAGTCGGCGCCCATGGGGCCGGGGCGGTAGAGCGCGATCACGGCGGAGATGTCGCCGAAGCTGTCGGGCTTCATGAGCCGCAGGAGCGAGCGCAGCGGCCCGCCGTCGAGCTGGAAGACGCCGAGCGTGTCGCCGCGCTGCAGCAGCTCGTAGGCGCCGCGGTCGTCGAGCGCAAGGGTCTCGAGGTCGAGCTCCTCCCCCCGGTTCGCGCGGATGTTGTCGAGCGCATCCGAGACGATCGTGAGGTTGCGGAGCCCCAGGAAGTCCATCTTGATCAGGCCGAGCGACTCGCACGCGGGGTAGTCGAACTGCGTGATGATCGCGCCGTCCTGCTCGCGCTTCATGATCGGGATGATGTCGATGAGCGGGTCGGACGACATGATGACGCCCGCCGCGTGCACGCCCCACTGGCGCTTGAGGTTCTCGAGGCCGCGCGCGGTCTCGAAGACGGTCTTGGCGTCGGGGTCGGTCTCGATGACCGCCCGCACGTCGCCCGCCTCCTTGTAGCGCTCGTGCTTCTCGTCGAAGATGCCCGAGAGCGGGATGTCCTTGCCCATCACCGCGGGCGGCATCGCCTTCGTGAGCTTCTCGCCCATCCCGAACGGGAAGCCGAGCACGCGGGATGCGTCCTTGAGCGCCTGCTTCGACTTGATCGTGCCGTAGGTGACGATCTGGGCGACGCGCTCCGAGCCGTACTTCTCGGTCACGTAGCGGATGACCTCGGGGCGCCGGCGGTCGTCGAAGTCGATGTCGAAGTCGGGCATCGAGACGCGGTCGGGGTTGAGGAAGCGCTCGAAGATGAGCCCGTGCTCGAGCGGGTCGAGGCCAGTGATGCGCATCGCGTACGCGGCCATCGAGCCCGCGCCCGAGCCGCGGCCGGGGCCGACGCGGATGCCGTTGTCCTTCGCCCAGTTGATGAAGTCGGCGACGACGAGGAAGTAGCCGGGGAAGCCCATGTTCGAGATGACGCCCATCTCGTACTCGGCCTGGCGGTGGACGGCGTCGGGGATGCCGCCCGGGTAGCGGCGCTCGAGGCCGACCTGCACCTCGTGCCGGAACCACGACTCCTCCGTGTGGCCCTCGGGCACCGGGAAGCGCGGCATGTAGTTCGCCGACTCGTCGAACTCGACGTTGCACCGCTCGGCGACGAGCAGCGTGTTGTCGCTCGCGCCCTCGAGGTCGCGGAAGAGGTGGCGCATCTCGGCGGCCGACTTGACGTAGTAGCCGCCGCCCTCGAGCCGGAAGCGGTTCGGGTCGTCCATGGTCGAGCCCGACTGCACGCACAGCAGCGCCTCGTGGCTCTTCGCATCCTCCGCGTGCGTGTAGTGCAGGTCGTTCGTCGCGAGCAGCGGCAGCCCGAGGCGCGAGCCGATCTCGAGCAGGTCGTCCTTGACGCGGCGCTCGATCTCGAGCCCGTGGTCCATGATCTCGAGGAAGTAGCTGTCGGCGCCGAAGAGGTCGCGGTAGCTCGCCGCCGCCTCGAGCGCGGCGTCGAACTGGCCGAGCCGCAGCCGCGTCTGGACCTCGCCCGAGGGGCAGCCGGTCGTCGCGATGAGGCCAGTCGAGTAGCGCTCGAGCAGCTCGCGGTCCATGCGCGGCTTGAAGTAGAAGCCCTCCATCGAGGCGTAGGACGAGAGCCGGAAGAGGTTGCGGAGCCCCTCGTTGCTCTCGGCGAGCAGCGTCATGTGGGTGTACGCGCCGCTGCCAGAGACGTCGTCGCCGGGCGACGCGTCGGCGCCGCCCCACTTCACGCGCGACTTGTCGCTGCGGTGGGTGCCGGGCGTGATGTACGCCTCGGTGCCGATGATGGGCTTGACGCCCTGCGCGCGCGCCGCCTTCCAGAACTCGTAGGCGCCGAAGACGTTCCCGTGGTCGGTCATCGCGACCGCCGGCATCCCCTCCTCCTGCACGGCCTTCATGAGCTCGTTGATGCGAGCGGCGCCGTCGAGCATCGAGTACTCGGTGTGGACGTGGAGGTGCGCGAAGGAGTCTGCCATGGCGCCTCGATCCTACTTCCGGGCGCCCACCGGGGGCGGCGGCGCGCTCGCCGCCTGCTAGTCCTCCCGCAGCACGTCGAGCGCGTGCGCGAGCTCGGGCGACGGCTCGGAGGTGAAGACCGCCCACTCCCCCGTGCCGGGGTGCTTGAAGCCGAGCCGCACCGCGTGCAGCCACTGCCGCTCGAGCCCGAGCCGCGCGCTCACGGTGGGGTCGGCGCCGTACATCGCGTCGCCGAGGCACGGATGCCTCCTGGCCGCCATGTGCACGCGGATCTGGTGGGTGCGGCCCGTCTCGAGCTGCACTTCGAGCAGGCTGCCGCCGCGGAACGCCTCGATCGTCTCGTAGTGCGTCACGGCGTGCTTGCCGCTCGAGACGACCGCGAAGCGCCACTCGTGGTTCGGGTGCCGCCCGATGGGCGCGTCGATCGTGCCGGCGAGCGGGTCGGGGTGGCCCTGCACCGCGGCGTGGTACACCTTCTCGACCTCGCGGTCGTGGAAGGCGGCCTTGAGCCGCGAGTAGGCCCGCTCGCTCTTCGCGACGACCATGAGGCCGCTCGTGCCGGCGTCGAGCCGATGCACGACACCCTGGCGCTCGGCGGCGCCGGACGTCGCGATGCGGAAGCCCGCGGCGGCGAGCGCGCCGACGACGGTCGGCCCCTGCCAGCCCATGCTCGGGTGCGCGGCGACGCCCGCGGGCTTGTCGACGACGACGATGTCGTCGTCGTCGTGCACGATGCCGAGCTCCGGCACGGGCGTCGCGACGATCGTCGGCTCCTCGCGCGGCTGCCACGAGAGGTCGAGCCACGCGTCGGCGCGCAGCCGGTCGGACTTGCCGAGCACCGAGCCGTCCTGCACGGCGCCGCCGCTCTCGAGCATCGCGACGACCGCGGTGCGCGAGAGGCCGAGCAGCCGCGCGATGCCGACGTCGGCGCGCGAGCCGTCGAGCCCGGGCGGCACCTGCAGGAAGCGGGACTCCATCAGCCGCGCGGCCCCTCGGCGTCCGCGCCCGCGTCGCCGGACGCATCCGCCGCCTTCGGCTCGTCGGTGTGCCGCTGCCCGTCGAGCCCGATGTTCAGCAGCACGAGCAGCACGATGCCGATCATCGAGGAGACGATGAAGATGTCGGCGACGTTGAAGATCGCCGGGAAGCCCCACACCTGGATGAAGTCGACGACGTGGCCGACGAAGAAGCCCGGCTCGCGCGTGAGGCGATCGGTGAGGTTGCCGAGCGTGCCGCCGAGGAGGCCGCCGAACGCGGCAGCCCACCAGATGGAGCGGATGCGCCGCAGCTGCGTGATGATCACGACGACGACCGCGGCGGCGAGGATCGTGAAGATCCAGGTCGAGCCGGCCGCGAGCGAGAACGCCGCGCCGGGGTTGCGCACGAAGTGCCACTGGAGCAGCTCGCCGAGCACCTGCCGGCGCTCTCCCTCGGCCATCTCGGCGATGACCCACTCCTTCGAGAGCAGGTCAGCGAGCCAGACGAGCGCCGCGACCCCGAGCACGAGCCCCAGCGTGCGCCAGGAGCGCGCCGCCGGGGCCGCGCCCGGGGTCTCGGGTGCAGCGTCGTGCGTCACCGAGCGGCTCAGCTGCCGCCCTGGCCGCCGAAGGCGAGCGACGACGACCGGTCGAGGTCGCGGAGCTGGCTCTCGATGTAGCCGCGCAGCTTGAGGCGGTAGTCGCGCTCGAAGCTCTTGAGCTCGTCGATCTTCTGCTCGAGGAGCGACTTCTGCTCGTCGAGGCGGGCCTTGGTCTGGTCGAACTCCTGCTCGAGCAGCGACTTGCGCTCCTCGGCCGCCTCCTCGATCTGCTGGGCGGTCTGCTCGGCGGCGGCGATGAGCTCATCGCGCTTGCGCTCGCCCTCGGCGACGTGCTCGTCGTGCAGGCGGGTCGCGAGCGCGATGAGGCTGTTGGCCTCGGTCTGCGCCGGGCTCGCGGCCTCGGCGGCCGGCTCGGCGCCCTCCTGCTGCGCGGCGAGCTGCCGCTTGAGCTGCTCGTTCTCGGCGCGGAGCGCGTCGAGCTCGGCGGTGTCGACCTCGGCGGCGGGCTCGGCCTGCTCGGTCGCGACCGGCGCGGCATCGCGCTCGGCGAGCTGCTGCTTGAGCTGCTCGTTCTCGCTGCGGAGGGCGTCGAGCTCCGCGGTGTCGACCTCGGCGGCCGGCGCGGGCTCGGCGGGGGCGATGCCCTGGCGGAGCTGCTCGTTCTCGGCCCGGAGCCCGTCGTTCTCCTCGATGAGGCGACGCAGCTCGGTGACGACCTCGTCGAGGAAGTCGTCGACCTCGTCCTGGTCGTAGCCGTCGCGGAAGCGCGTCGTCTCGAAGCGCTTGTGGACGACGTCGTCAGGAGTCAGTGCCATGGCTTGCCTTTCTTCGTCGGCTGCCCGGCCCGAGCGGGCCTGCAGCGCAGATTCACTGTACCCGCCCGCGGACGGCGTTCTGTCGATCCTAGCCAAGCCCCGACCGAGCGAGCGCTCAGGCGGGCAGGAGCCGGAAGGGACCGACGATGGTCATGACGAGCAGCAGCGCGAGCATGAGCACGACCATCGCGAGGTCGAGCATCGCGCCGCCGACGCGCACGGGCTTGACGAACCGGCGCACGAAGCGCAGCGGCGGGTCGGTCAGCCGGAGGATCCACACCGACACGACGAGCCAGAAGCCCGTCGGCCGCCAGTCCCGCCGCACCTGCCGCACGAGGTCGACGACGATGCGCGCGAAGAGGAGGTAGAACGCGAGCAGCGCGGCGGTGTGGACGATCCAGGCGAGGATCGAGACGAGCACCACGGGGCGCGCGTCAGTGCGAGAAGACGGCCGAGTCGGCGTCCTC
Organism: Agrococcus lahaulensis DSM 17612; assembly: GCF_000425105.1. GTDB lineage: Bacteria > Actinomycetota > Actinomycetes > Actinomycetales > Microbacteriaceae > Agrococcus > Agrococcus lahaulensis. Next base: position 437,569 of record NZ_KE384303.1, on the reverse strand, counting down.
GTCGATCGAGCGCGTGCCGGAGACGGCGATGTGCTCGGGGGTGAGGAGGTAGACCTTGGTCGTCACGCGCTCGATGCGGCCCTCGAGGCCCTGCGTGAGCCCGGCGGAGAAGTCGATCAGGCGACGCGCGTCGCCGTCGGTCATCTGCGACAGGTTGATGATCACCGGCGTGCCGGCGCGGAACGCCTCGGCGATCGCCTTCGCGTCCTTGTACTGGCGCGGGTGCACCGTGAGGATCTCGCTCATGTCGTTCACCTTCTGGCTCGCGCGGAGCTTCGTGACGGGTGCGCGGCGCGGCTCCTCGGCCGCGCGCACGGGCTGAGGCGCGCGCTCCTCGTTCTCGGCCCGCTCGACAGGACGGACCTCCTGGGTCAGCTCGTCCTCCTCGGCGAAGCCGAAGTAGATCGCAGCCTTCTTGAGTGCGTTGCTCATGGGATCCTCCTCGTGGCTGGGTTCACGCTATAAGCCGGTCGCACGGTTTCCCGTGATTGCCGTGCCGATGCGCAGGTGTGTCGCGCCGTGGTCGAGCGCCTCGCGCCAGTCGCCGCTCATGCCGGCGGAGATCCAGTCGGCGGCGGGGTCGACCGAGCGCACGCGCTCGGCGAGCGAGGCGAGCCGCTCGAAGGCGCGCACCGGCTCCTCGCCGAGCGGCGCGACCGCCATCACGCCGCGCAGCTGGAGCGCGGGCGACGCGGCGACGCGCTCGGCGAGCGCGTCGAGCCCCGCGGGCGCGACGCCGCCGCGGCCGGGGTCGTCGGTGAGGTTGATCTGCACGAGCGCGTCGCGCACCGGGCGGTCGTCGCCCGGCTCGCCGCCCTCGAGCGCCTCGACGAGCTCGACGGAGTCGATCGAGTGCAGCACGTCGGCGTAGCGGGCGACCTGCCGCGCCTTCTTCCGCTGCAGCTGGCCGACGAAGTGCCACGTGAGCCCGAGGTCCTCGAGCTCCGCCGCCTTGTCGCGCGACTCCGGGTGCCGGCTCTCGCCGAAGTGGCGGTGCCCGGCCTCGGCGAGCTCGCGCACGAGCGACGCCGGGTGGAGCTTCGTCACGACGATGAGCGTCACCTCGCGCCCCCGCCGCGCGCCCTCGAGCTCGTCGAGGAACGCGGCGAGGCGCGCGGCGGGCGTGTCGGTCACGTCAGCGGAGGAAGTCGGGGAGGAACTCGTCCTCCTCCTCGTCCACCTGGGTGAGGGGCTGCACCGGACCGGTGAGGTGGTCGGCGACGGGCGGAGCGGGGATCGGCCGGCGCTCCGCGGCGCCCTCCTGCGCGCTCGGGGCGCTGTGCGACGACTCGCGCAGGCCCATCTCGGTGCGCGCGGCGGTGCGGATGACCGAGTCGTCGTCCTTCGCGACCGGGCCGGCGCCGTCGAAGCCCGCGGCGATGACCGTCACGCGCACCTCGTCACCGAGCGTGTCGTCGATCACGGTGCCGAAGATGATGTTCGCCTCGGGGTGCACGGCCTCCTGCACGAGCTTCGCCGCGTCGTAGGTCTCGTGGATGCCGAGGTTGCTGCCCGCCTGGATCGACAGCAGCACGCCGTGCGCGCCGTCGATCTTCGCCTCGAGCAGCGGGCTCGCGACGGCGAGCTCCGCCGCCTTGATCGCGCGGTCGGCGCCGCGGGAGGAGCCGATGCCCATGAGCGCGGAGCCCGCGCCCTGCATGACCGACTTCACGTCGGCGAAGTCGACGTTGATGAGGCCCGGCGTCGTGATGAGGTCGGTGATGCCCTGCACGCCGGCGAGCAGCACCTGGTCGGCGGTCTCGAAGGCCTCGACCATCGAGATGCCCATGTCGCTGATCTCGAGCAGGCGGTCGTTCGGCACGACGATGAGGGTATCGACCTCGTTCTTGAGCGCCTCGACGCCCGCCTCGGCCTGCGCCTGGCGGCGGCGGCCCTCGAACGAGAACGGCTTGGTCACGACGCCGACGGTGAGCGCGCCGAGGCTCTTCGCGATGCGAGCCACGACGGGCGCGCCGCCCGTGCCCGTGCCGCCGCCCTCGCCCGCGGTGACGAAGACCATGTCGGCGCCCGCGAGCGCCTCCTCGATCTCCTCCGCGTGGTCCTCGGCGGCGCGGCGGCCGACCTCCGGGTCGGCGCCCGCGCCGAGTCCCTTGGTGAGCTCGCGGCCGACGTCGAGCTTGACGTCGGCGTCGCTGAGCAGCAGCGCCTGCGCGTCGGTGTTGATGGCGATGAACTCGACGCCGCGCAGGCCGAGGTCGATCATGCGGTTCACGGCGTTCACGCCGCCGCCGCCCACGCCGACCACCTTGATGACGGCGAGGTAGTTGTTGTTGGAAGTCACGGTCCCGGCCCCTCGATCGAACTCTCAACCTCTAGTTGAGGTTTAGAGAATTCCTCACTTCATGCTGACGACTCCGACGGTACGGGCGGCGGGCGCGCTCGGCCGGGAGCGACTCGGTGTGTCGGCGCACGCCGCGACAAGAAAAAGAATCGTCAGATTCCTCGGCCCCTCGCGGCATGCTCGAGCGAGCGCCGAGCAGGGTCAGGAGCCGCGGACGACGGGCGTCTCGGGGGCGCTGACGTCGAGCACGACCGCGAGCGCGGGGTCCTGTGTCTCGAGCAGCGCGGCGAGCACGTCGGCCTTGAGCTGGCTCTCGTCGGCGCCGCCCCACAGCACCGTCTGGCCGCTGTGGAGGGAGAGCCGGATGTCGGACGGCGTCGGCGCCGCGATGGTCGCGGTCGCCTCGAGCACGCTCCTCGGCACCGACACGAGCACCGTCGCGGCCGCCTCGAACTCCTCGGTGCCCACCGCGACGCCGTCGAGCCGCGGGAGCGCGGCGGTCGACTCGTCGACGCCGCCGAGGACGACGCCCGCCGCGTCGATGACGGCCTCACCGGCCTCCCCCCGCACGATCGCCGCGGGCTCGCGCTCGACGATCCGGACGATCACGGTCGACGGCGGCACGATGTCGACCCGGAAGGACTCGATCTGCGGGATCGATCGAAGGCGCTCGGCGACGCCCTCCTCCGTGACCGTCGCGATCGGCTGGCCCATCGAGTCGGCGAGCGCTTGCTGCACCGCGGCCGCGCCGAGCCGCTCGGTGCCCTCGACGCGCACCTCGCGCACCGACATGAGCGGCGACCAGACGAGCCCGACGAGCACGGCCAGTGCGACCGCGAGCCCGCCGACCGCGAGCAGCGCGGTGCGCAGCTGCCGGCGGCGCGCGGCGGTGAAGCGCCGCACCTCCGCGCGCTCGCGGCGGACGCGCGCGCGCTTCGCCGCCCTCGCGGTGCGCGCCGCCGATCGCGCCTCGACGCGCTCGGCTCGCCGCTGCTCGCGCTCCGCCTCGCGCCAGGCCTTGTCGACGCGCTGGGCGTGCGATCCGCCCTCGATGAGCGGCTCGACCGGCGCCGTCCCGCGGGCGGTGCCGGCGGCCTCCGCCCCCTCCCCCTCGTCGAGGTCGCTGTAGGCGCTCAGCGCCCAGCGCCGCTGCGGCACGGCTTCGGCGGCCTCGCGCTCGAGCGCCTCGCGCCGGAGCGCCTCGCGGCGGGCGCGCACGAGCTCGGCGAGGTCGGCGGGCCGCTCCCCGGCCTCCTCGGCCTCGGGTGCGCGGGGCTCGGGCTCGATCGGCTCGAAGCCGTCGGGTCGCCTCACGCCTCGCCGCCCTCCTCGAGCGCCGAGAGCACCTGCGGGATGATGCGGTACACGTCGCCGCACGAGAGCGTCACGATGATGTCGCCCTCGCGCGCGAGCGCGGCGGCGCGCTCGGCGGCGCGCTGCCAGTCGGGCAGGTAGTCGACGTCGGCCGGGTCGGTGAAGCGCTCGGCGACGAGCGCGCCGGTGACGCCGGGGATGGGGTCCTCGCGCGCGCCGTAGACATCGAGCACGACGGTGTGGTCGGCGACGCGCTCGTAGACGGCCGCGAACTCGCCGGCCATGTCGCGCGTGCGGGTGTAGAGGTGCGGCTGGTGGATGGCGATGATCCGGCCGTCGCCGATGACGCTGCGGGCGGCCGTGAGCGCCGCGTCGACCTCGGCGGGGTGGTGGGCGTAGTCGTCGAAGACCCGCACGCCGCGGCGCTCGCCGTGGAGCTCGAAGCGACGCCCGGTGCCGCGGAACGCGGCGAGCGCCCGCGCGGCCTCGGCGGGAGCGACGCCGAGCGCGACGAGCGTCGCGAGGGCGCCGGCCGCGTTGACGGCGTTGTGGCGACCCGGCACGCCGGCGGAGAGCTCGAAGCGGGTGCCTGCGACCTCGACGGTGCACTCGGCGCTCTCGCCGAGGCGGATGTCGAGGATCCGCACGTCGGCGCCCTCGGCCTCGCCGAAGGTCACGACGCGCTCGTGCGAGATCGACTCGCGCACGCGGCGGGCGCCCGGGTCGTCGATCGAGATCACGACGGCCTCGCTCGCCCGGTTCGCGAACGCCGCGAACGCGGCGTCGAACGCCTCGGGCGTGCCGTAGTGGTCGAGGTGGTCGGTGTCGACGTTCGTGATGAGCGCGACGGCGACGTCGTAGAGCAGGAAGGAGCCGTCCGACTCGTCGGCCTCGAGCACGAAGACGTCGGAGTCGCCGTGACCGCTCGAGACGCCGAGCCCGGCGATGACGCCGCCGTTGACGAAGCCCGCCTCGATCCCGAGGCCGTGCAGCCCGACCACGAGCATGCCGGTCGTCGTCGTCTTGCCGTGCGCGCCTGCGACCGCGACGACGCGCTTGCCGCGCGCGAGCACGTGGAGGGCCTGCGAGCGGTGCAGGACGGGGATGCCGTGCTCGCGCGCCGCGAGCAGCTCGGGGTTGTCGGGCCACAGCGCGCTCGTGACGACCACCGCGTCCGCGCGGTGCTCCCCCTCGACGGCGAGGTTCGCGGCGTCGTGGCCGATCGCGACGCGCGCGCCGCGCTCGCGCAGGCGATCGACGGTCGCGGAGCCGGAGCGGTCGGAGCCCGAGACGGCGATGCCGGCGTCGAGCATCATGTGCGCGATGCCCGACATGCCGGAGCCGCCGATGCCGATGAAGTGCACGCGCTCGATCGACTCGGGGATCGGCTGGGTCAGGTCTGGTTCGATCACGGCTGCCTCCTCGTGGCGGCGGCCCGCTCGATGAGATCGCACATCCGGTCGCTGCCGTCGCTCGCGCCGGCTCCCGCGGAGGCGGAGGCCATCGCCGCGAGGCGATCGGCGTCCCGCAGCAGCGGCACGAGCCGCGCGCGCACCCATTCTGCCGTGAACTCGGCGTCGGGGACGAGCTCGGCTCCCCCGGCTGCGACCTGGTCGGCGGCGTTGAGGCCCTGCTCGCCGTTGCCGTAGGGCAGCGGCACGTAGATCGCGGGCAGCCCGACCGCCATGAGCTCGGAGACGGTGAGGCTCCCCGCGCGGCACACGACGAGGTCGGCGGCGGCGAGCGCGAGGTGCATGCGGTCGAGGTACTCGATCGCGACGTAGTGCGGCACGGTCGCGGGCTCGAAGTCGGTCTGCCGGCCGCCGGAGAGGTGGAGGATCTGCCACCCGGCGTCGACGATGTCGGCGGCCGCGGCGACGATCGCCCGGTTGATGGACCGGGCGCCCTGCGAGCCGCCCGTGACGAGCAGCGTGGGCCGGTCGGCGGCGAGGCCGAGCTCGGCGAGCGCCTCGGGGCGCAGGCCCGCGCGATCGAGGGAGGTGATCTCGGGGCGCAGCGGCATCCCGACGAGCTCGCCCGGCAGCCGGGTCGCGCGGTAGGAGATGCCGACGAACTCGGTCCAGCGCGCACCGAGCAGGTTGGCCATGCCGGGCTTCGCGTTCGCCTCGTGGATGACGATCGGCACGCGCTCGAGCCGCGCCGCGCGGTAGGCGGGCGCCGAGGCGTAGCCGCCGAAGCCGACCACGACGTCGATGCGCCGCTCGCGGATGAGCGCGCGCACCTCGGCGACGGCCCGCCGCCAGCGGCCCGGGAAGCGCAGCGCGGCGAGGTCGGGGCGGCGCGGGAAGGGCAGCTTCTCGATCGTCGCGAGCTCGAGTCCCGCGCGCGGCACGAGCTCGCGCTCGAGGCCCTCGCGCGTGCCGAGCACGAGGAGCTCGACCTCCGGGCGCCGCTCGCGCAGCCGCTGCGCGGTCGCGAGCAGCGGGTTCACGTGGCCGGCGGTGCCGCCGCCGGCGAGCAGGACGCGCATCGTCAGTCCCGCGCCTCGGCGAGCGCGCCGCGCACGGTCGGGTTGTCGACCCGCTCGAGCGAGAGCACGACGCCGACGATCAGCAGCGCCGCGATGAGCTGCGAGCCGCCCGAGGAGATGAACGGCAGCGGCACGCCGAGCACGGGCAGCAGGCCCAGCACCACGCCGATGTTGACGATCGCCTGACCGACGAGCCACACCATCGCGGCGCCGGTGACGACGCGCGTCATCTGCAGCGACGCGTCGCGCACGATGCGCAGCATCGTCCACGCGAGGAGCGCGAAGAGCGCGAGGACGACGGCTGCGCCGAGGAGCCCGAGCTCCTCGCCGATGATGGCGAAGATGTAGTCGTTGTCGGCCTCGGGCAGCCATGACCACTTCGCGCTCGAGTTGCCGAGGCCGACGCCGAAGAGGCCGCCGGCCGAGAGCGCCCACGTGCCGTGGAGCTGCTGCCAGCAGCCCGAGTAGTAGTCGGCGTCGGTGCAGCCCTGGATGAACGCCGTCACGCGGCGCACGCGCGAGGGGCTCGAGAGCACGACCGGCACGGCGAGCAGGCCGAGGCCGACCGCCGGCAGGGCGAGGTGCCACCACTTGACGCCCGCGAACCACAGGGCGCCGAACGACAGCAGCGCCATGATGACGACCGTGCCGAGGTCGCTGCCGAGCAGGACGAGGCCGATCGAGAGGGCCGCGACGGGGCCGGCGGGGATCCACGCCTGCCAGAAGCCGTGGATGCGAGCCTGCTTGCGCGTCATGATCATCGCGAGCCACACGCACAGCGCGACCTTGACGAACTCGGACGGCTGGAGGGAGAAGCCGCCGATGCCGATCCAGTTGCGGTTGCCGTTCGCGCCGAAGCCGAGCGGCGTGAAGACGAGCACCTGCAGCGCGATGCCGAGCATGATGCCGAGCCACGCGAGGCGCTGCCACGTCGTGGCCGGCATGCGCGCGGCGAGCAGCATGAGCACGACGCCCACGGCGGCGAACGCCGCTTGCTTCGCGAAGTCGGTGAAGAAGGAGCCGCCCGCGACGTAGGCCTCGACCGACGACGACGAGAGCACCATGATGAGCCCGAAGGCGACGAGGAAGAGCGTCGTGCCCGAGAGCAGCGCCGCGTTGAGGGTCGGTGCGCCGAAGACGGCGCGCACGCGCACGAGCGCGCGTCGGCCCATCCCGGCCGGTCTGGTCTCAGCCGCCGGGGCGGGAGCCGTCGTGGTCGCCACGAGCCCCCCTCTCCCGCACCGCGTCGGCGAACCGGTCGCCGCGCTCCGCGTAGTCAACGAACTGGTCCATGGATGCCGCCGCCGGGGCCAGCAGGACCGTCGCGCCTGGCTCGGCGTGCGATGCGGCCGCCTCGACGGCGATCCGCATCACCGATCCAGTGTCGGGCGTGTCGACCTCGACGACCGGGATGCCGGGCGCGTGTCGCGCGAACGCCTCCACGACGGGCGCGCGGTCGACGCCGATCACGATCGCGGCGGCGACGCGGCGTGCGTGCTTCGCGACGAGCGGGGCGACGTCCGCGCCCTTGAAGAGCCCGCCGACGATCCACACGACGGGGTCGAAGGCGCTGAGCGAGCCCTCGGCGGCGTGCGGGTTCGTCGCCTTCGAGTCGTCGACGAAGCGCACGCCGTCGACGATCGCGACGAGCTCGGTGCGGTGGCGGTCGAGCCGGAACGAGCGGATGGCCTCCCGCACGTGGGCGGGATCGGCGCCGAACGCGCGCGCGAGCGAGGCGGCCGCGAGCACGTTCCGCGCCATGTGGGGCGAGCGGAGCCCCGCGGGCTCGAGGTCGTCGAGGTGCGCGAGCTCGAGCGCGCTCGAGCGGCGCTCGTCGAGGAAGGCGCGGTCGACGAGCACGCCGTCGACGATGCCGAGGTCGCTCGGGCCGGGCACGCCGAGCGAGAAGCCGATCGCGCGGCAGCCCTCGACGACATCGGCCTCCTCGACGAGCCGCATGGTCGCGTCGTCCTCGACGTTGTAGACGGCCGCGACCCTCGCGTTGCCGTAGACCTTGCCCTTCGCCGCGCGGTACGCATCCGCCGAACCGTGCCAGTCGAGGTGGTCGTCGTCGATGTTGAGGCACGCGGCGGAGTGCGGCCACAGCGCGCCGGGGCCGTCGGTCGGGAGGCTGTGGAGCTGGAAGCTCGAGAGCTCGACGACGAGCACGTCGAAGCCCTCGGGGTCGCGGACCGCGTCGAGCACGGGCGTGCCGATGTTGCCGACCGGCGCGACGCGCTTGCCCGCCTCGCGCAGCATGTGCGCCGTGAGCTGCGTCGTCGTCGTCTTGCCGTTCGTGCCCGTGACGAGGATCCACTCGGCGGCGCGCACCTTGTCGCGCACGCGCCACGCGAGCTCGATGTCGCCCCACACGGGGATGCCGCGCTCGGCCGCTGCCGCGAGCCACGGGTGGTCGGGCCGCAGCCCGGGCGAGGCGATGACGAGCTCGGCCTCCTCGAGCGCCGCCGGCGAGCCTTCGCGGCCGACCTCGACGATCGGCACGCCCAGGACGCCGAGGATCGTGCGCCGCTCGTCGTCGACGCGCTCGGCGATGGCCGTGACGTCGGCGCCCAGCTCGACGAGCGTGTCGACCGCGGCGAAGCCCGTCACGCCGAGGCCGAGCACCGCGACGCGCAGTCCCCGCCAGTCCGCGTGCCAGGAGGTGAGGTCGTCGAGCCGGCTCACGGCGTCGCCACCTGCCACTGGAAGTAGAACAGGCCGACGCCCGCCGCGACGCAGAGCCCCGCGATGATCCAGAAGCGCACGACGACCGTGATCTCGGCCCAGCCCTTGAGCTCGAAGTGGTGGTGCAGCGGGCTCATGAGGAAGATGCGCTTGCCGCCCGTGATCTTGAAGTAGGCGCGCTGCACGATGACCGAGCCCGTCGTGATGATCGGCAGGCCCGCGATGAGCAGCAGCAGCAGGTGCGTGTCGGTCATGACCGCGAGGCCCGCGAGGGCGCCGCCGAGCGCGAGGGAGCCGACGTCGCCCATGAACACCTGCGCGGGGCTCGTGTTCCACCACAGGAAGCCGATGAGCGCGGCGGCGATCGTGGCCGCGAGCGTCGCGACGTCGAGCGGCTGCGCCACGTCGTAGCAGCGGAAGAGATCCTCCTCCGCGGCGCCGGGCGTGAAGCACGACTGGTTGAACTGCCAGAAGGCGATGAAGGCGTAGCCGATCATCGACAGGATCATCGAGCCGGTCGCGAGGCCGTCGAGCCCGTCGGTGACGTTGACCGCGTTCGCCGCCGAGACGTTGATGAGCGTGATCCACAGCACGAAGACGATGACGCCGAGCGCGCCCCACGGCGCGAGGTCGAGCCACGGGATGTCGCGGACGCCCGAGATGACCGGGTCGACGACGGGCCGGCCGCTCGGGCCGACGGGCACGGTGACGGCGAGCACCCCGAACGCGACCGAGACGACGAGCTGGCCGAGCACCTTCGCCCAGCCGCCGAGGCCGAGCGAGCGCTGGTTCGAGATCTTCAGGAAGTCGTCGACGAAGCCGACGACGCCCATCCCGACGATGAGCAGCAGCACGAGCAGCACCGGCACGGTCGGCGGGTCCTGCCCGACGAGCTTCCCGCCGAAGTAGCCCGCGAGGATCGCGACGATGAAGATGAGGCCGCCCATGGTGGGCGTGCCGCGCTTCGTGTGGTGCGACTGCGGGCCGTCGTCGCGGATGAACTGGCCCCAGCCGATCCGCGCGAAGCCGCGGATGAACAGCGGCGTCGCGAGCAGCGAGACGAGCAGGGCGATGCCGGCGGAGGCGATGAGCACGAGCATCTAGCGGCCCCCGATCCGGTCGCCGAGGTCCTTGAGGCCCGCGGAGAGCGACGACTTCACGAGCACGACGTCGCCGGGCTCGAGGCTCGATCGCAGCAGCGCCTCGGCCTCCTCTGCCGTCTCGACCCACGCCGTGTCCTGGCCGAACGATGACTCGAGCTCGGCCGCGTCGTGGATCGCCTTCGCCGCGCTCCCGACGACGACGAGCCGGTCGATGCGCACGCGCACCGCGAGCCGGCCGATGCGGTCGTGCTCCTCGGTCGAGAGCGCGCCGAGCTCGCCCATCTCGCCGAGCACGGCGATCGAGCGGCGCTGCGCCCCGCGCGTCATGTGCGCGAGCGAGCGGATCGCGGCGGCCATCGAGTCGGGGCTCGCGTTGTAGGCGTCGTTGATGACCGTGATGCCGCCACCGGGCTCGAGCAGCTCCATGCGCCAGCGCTCCGCGCGCTCGAGGCTCCCGAGCGCCCCGACGGCGCGCTCGAGGTCGAGGCCGAGCGCGTCGGCGACGGTGAGGGCTGCGAGCGCGTTCATGACGTGGTGCTCGCCGAGGATGCGCAGGCGCAGCGGCCACGACTCGTCGCCGCGGTGGACGGTCGCGATCGTGCCCTCGAGCGTCGAGTCGACGTCGCCCGCCCACAGGGTCGTCGGCTCGTCGGCGGGGCCGGGCGAGGTGCCGAACCACGCGATGCGCGCGCGCGTCGACCGGGCCATCCCCGCGACGCGCTCGTCGTCGCGGTTGAGCACGGCGACGTGGTGGGAGTCGAGGTCCTGCACCATCTCGGTCTTCGCGCGCGTCGTCGCCTCGACGCCGCCGAACTCGCCCGCGTGGGCGAGCCCGACCTTGAGCACGACCCCGACGTCCGGATGCGACATGGCCGTCAGGCGGGCGATGTCGCCGACGTAGCTCGCACCCATCTCGAGCACGAGGTACCGCGTCGACTCGTCGATGCGCAGCATCGTCATCGGGGCGCCGACCTCGTTGTTGAACGACTTGATCGGGCTCACGGTGGGCCCGTGCTGCTCGAGGATCGCCTGCAGCATGTTCTTCGTCGTCGTCTTGCCGTTCGAGCCGGTGACGCCGATGACGGTGAGCGCGCCCGCCTCGCGCACGCGCCGGATGACGTCGGCGGCGAGCGCGCCGAGCGCGACGACGCCGGAGTCGACCACGATGTGCGGCACGGCCTGCTCGAGCGGGCGCTCGGCGATGACGAGCGCGGCGCCCGCGGCGACGGCCGCGTCGACGAAGCGGTGGCCGTCGGTCGACTCGCCCGGCATCGCGACGAAGACGCCGCCGGCTGCGACCAGGCGCGAGTCGGTCTCGACCGAGCCCGTCACGAGCACGTCGTCGCCCTGGAGCGCTCCACCGACGGCCGCCGCGATCTCGCGGGCGCGCATCCGGAGCATCAGCGCACGTCCCGCGCCGGGCGCTCGCCGCGCTCCTCGGTGGGCCAGCCGGCCTCCTCGAGCGCGCGGCGCGCCTCGGCGCGCGCGTCGAACGGCTCGCGCACCCCCGCGACGTCGCGGTAGTCGGCGTCGCCGGGGCCCGCCCACAGCACGGTGTCGCCGGGGCCGACGAGCCGCAGCGCCTCGCGGATCGCCGCCTCCTCGGGCGACGACTCGATCACGGGCTTGCCGCCGGCGGCGGCGCGAGCGCCCTCGAGCACCTGGGCGCGGATGCTCGCGGCGTCCTCGGTGCGCGGGTTGAAGTCGGTCACGACGACGGCGTCGGCGAGCTCGGCCGCGATGCGGCCCATGTCGGCGCGCTTGGTCGCGTCGCGGTCGCCGTCGGCGCCGAAGAGCATGACGAGGCGGCCCTCGGTGACGCGCCGGAGCGCCTCGAGCGTCTGCGCGAAGGCGTCGGGGCTGTGGCCGTAGTCGAGGAAGACCGCCGGGCCCGCATCGCCCGAGACGCGCTCGATGCGGCCTGGCAGCGTGGGGCGCATGCCGCGGTCGATGACCTCGGCGATCGCCTCCATCTCGAAGCCGTCCTCGACGAGCATGAGGATCGCGATCGCGGCGTCGATCGCCATGTGCCGGCCGATGAACGGGACCTGCACCTCGATCGCGCCGCCGTCGATGCCCGTGAGGGTGAACGACGTCGACGACGGCGTCTCCTCCCAGATGTCGACGTGCCAGTCGGCGTCGACGCCCGGCTCGCTCGTGACGGTCGTGACGGGGATGCGGCTGCGCTCGGCGATGCGGCGGCCCCACTCGGTGTCGACGCACACGACGCCGCGCTCGGCGCGATCGGGCGTGAAGAGCTCGGCCTTGACGTCGAAGTACGCGTCCATCGAGCCGTAGTCGTCGAGGTGGTCGTGGCTGAGGTTCGTGAAGGCGACGACGTCGAACACGACGCCGTCGACGCGGTGCCGCTCGATCGCCTGCGCGCTCACCTCGAGCACGGCGGCGCGCACGCCGGCCTCGCGCATGCGAGCGAGCAGCGCGTGCAGCTCGCTCGCCTCGGGGGTCGTGAGCTTCGACGTCACGACGAGGTCGCCGACGTGCCGCTCGGCGGTCGTCGAGAGGCCGGTGACGAAGCCGAGGTCGGCGAGCAGGCCCTCGAGCATGAACGAGGTCGACGTCTTGCCGTTCGTGCCCGTGACGCCGAAGAGCCGCGGGCGGTCCTCGCCCGTGCGGTAGACCCAGGCCGAGATCTCGCCGAGGGCCGCGCGCGGGTCGTCGAGCACGATGACGGGCGCGCCCGTCTCGAGCATCGCGGCGCCCGCGGGGTCGGTGACGATCGCGACCGCGCCCCGCTCGAGCGCCGCCCCGGCGAACTCGGCGCCGTGGCGCCGGGCGCCGGGCAGCGCGGCGAAGAGGTCGCCCGGCTCGACGTCGCTCGAGTCGAGCGTCACGCCCGTGACCTCGATCCCGTCGAGGTCGGCCTCGACCGTCAGCTCGAACGCCTCGACGAGACCGGTGAGCGGCCTGGGCGTGGGGTGCTCGGGCCGCAGGATCCTCGGTGCGACGGGTCCCACGGACATCCTCTCCTCATCCAACGCTCTCATGGCTGATCGGCGGTCCACTCGAGCGGGATCTCCGGCTGCTCGGTCGTGCTGGGCGGGATGTCGAAGTGGCGGATCAAGAGGTTCACCATATCGTGGAAGGCCGGGATGGCCCCGCCGCTCGTGCGGATCGTCTGAGGGCTGTCGTACATCGTGAGCACGACGAACTGCGGGTCGTCGACCGGGAACACGCCCGCGACGGAGATCATCATCCGGTTCGGGTCGTAGCCGGATCCGTCCTCGTACGCCATCTGCGCCGTGCCGGTCTTCGCGGCGATGCGGTACCCCTCGATCGGGAAGGTGTCGTAGCCGTAGTCGGTCACGACGTTCTCGAGCACCTCGAGCGTCTGGCGGGCGGTCGTGTCGCTCACGACCCGCTCCCCCTCGCCCACCTCGGGCACGGTGACCTCCCCCTCGGCGTCGGTGCAGCCCGCGATGAGCCGGGCGGGGAGGTGCACGCCGCCGTTCGCGAGCGCCTGGTAGGCCGACGCGACCTGGATCGGGGTCGCGGCGATGCCCTGGCCGAAGAGCACGTTGAGCTGCGTCTGCGCGTCGAGGTTCGCGGGGTTGCGGAGCGGCACCGGCTGCTCCCCCGCGAAGTCGACCGCCGTCGTCTCGCCGAAGCCGAAGCGGTCGAGGTACTCGTAGTAGTCGGCGGTCGACATCGGCTCGGCGAGGCGCACCATGCCGGAGTTCGAGGAGTTGACGAGGATGCCCGCGGCCGTCCACTGCTTGACCTCGTGCGAGAGCGCGTCGCGCACGCGCACGCCCGGCGCCGTGTACGTCCACGGCACGCTCAGCTCGTCCCGCGGCGTGATGATGCCGAGGTCGAGCATCGCCGCGAACGAGAACGCCTTGAAGATCGAGCCCGGCTCGTACGCGGCGGTGAAGGCGCGCGAGCCGCGGTCGCGGGCGTCGCTCGCGGTGGGGTCGTTGGGGTCGACGGTCGCCGACTCGGCGACCGCGACGATCGAGCCGTCGGTGCGCATGACGATGCTCGTGCCGCTGCGCGCGCGCAGCTGCGACGTGTACTGCTGCGTGAGCTGCTGCATCTGGAACTGCACGTCGGCGTCGATCGTGAGCTGCACCGAGCCGCCGTCGACGGCGGGCCGGGTCGTCATCGATCCGGGGATGGGCGTGCCGTCCGCGCCGCGGTCGAAGACGCGCGCGCCGTCCTCCGCAGCGAGGCACTCGTCCTCGGATCGCTCGACGCCCGCGAGCGGCTCGTCGGCGCCCATGAAGCCGACGAGGTTGCCCGCCACGGAGCCGGCCGGGTACACGCGCTGCGGATTCAGGCGGAGGTAGACGTAGGGCAGCCCGAGGTCGCGCACCGCCTCGAACTGCGCGACGTCGAGCCCGTCGACGAGCAGCAGGTAGTCGGAGTCGGGGTCGCGCTCGAGCTCCGCGAGGATCTTCGCCTGCAGGTCGACCGGGTCCTGGCCCGTGATCGCGCCGATCTGGACGAGCGCGTCCCCCACGGTGAGCGTCTCGTCGACGCGGTCGATGCCGGGCTGCAGGTCGCGCGTGTAGCGCGGCGAGATCGTGAGGTCCCAGCGATCGACGCTCTCGGCGAGCACGGTGCCGTTCGCGTCGACGATCGGCCCGCGCGTGCCGAAGATCGTCTGCGTCACCCCGCGCCGCCCATCCGCCTCGGCGTTGAGGGCCTCGGCGCGCACGAGCTGGATGTCAGCGAGCCGCACGACGAACGCGGCGAGGAGGGCGAACGTGAGGATGGCGACCACGACGGTCCGCACCCGATCGCTGCTGCGCTTCGCGCTCGCGGCCACGCTCACCTGCGCTTCCTGCTCGGCGGCCGAGCATCCATGTCGACGTGCACGGTATCGGCGTCGGGGCGCGCGGCCGCGCCGCCACGCCCTCGCCGGCTCACTCCTGGCCGGGGGCCGGCAGCAGCGTGCCGGGCGCGACGGTCGTCGGCTCGACGGCCTGCACGGCGGCGGGCGCGGTCGCCTCGATCGCGGGGGCGCTCGCGCCGGCCGGCAGCAGCATGCCGGGGTAGGGCTCGATCGCCGCGGCCTGCACGTGGGCGACGGATGCGGCGACCTGCGGCTGCGCGGTGAGGAGCGAGTTGGGCACGTACATGCCGAAGCCGTCGACGGCCGGCACCTGCATGTGCAGCGCGTCGGGACCGCCCGCGGTCGAGGTCGACGCGAGGGTGAGGAACTGCGAGGGCTGGCCCGCGAGCATGCCGAGCTCGGCACCGGCGACGGCGACGTGCTGCGGCGAGCTCAGCACGGCGAGCTCCTCCGCGACGCTCTGCTCGGCGCGCGCGAGGCTCGTCGACTCCGCCTGGAGCGCGCTCATGCGATACGCGCCCTCGCTGATGACGACCGAGAGGCCGAGCTGCGCGCACACGATGCCGGCGAGGCCCGCGAGGGCGATGACGCCGTGCACGAGCCGCGGCGCGCGCCGGGGCGCGACGCGGGGCGTCGGCAGCGCGCGGAGGTGCCGCTCGGCGGGCGCGTCGGGCGCGGGCAGCGGCTGTGCGTGCAGGTCGAGGACGCTCAGGCTGGTCATGGCTGCTCCCTGGGGGTCGGGGCGGTGGTCGAGTCGTTCGATGCGGGTCGGATGCGCTCGGCCGCGCGCAGGCGGACGGGTGCGGATCGGGGGTTGCGGGCGCGCTCCGCCTCGTCGGCGAGCTCGGCGCCGCGCACGAGCAGCCGCAGGTGCGGCGCGTGCTCGGGCAGCTCGACGGGCAGGTCGCGCGGAGCGGTCGAGGTCGACGCCGCCTGCAGCGCGCGCTTGACGACGCGGTCCTCGAGCGACTGGTACGAGAGCACGACGAGCCGGCCGCCGACGCCGAGCGCGTCGATCGCGGCGGGCATCGTGCGCTCGAGGATCGCGAGCTCCTGGTTGACCTCGATGCGCAGCGCCTGGAAGACGCGCTTCGCGGGGTGGCCCTGGTTGGCGAGCGCGCGGGGCGTCGCGGCCTGCAGGATGTCGACGAGCCGCGCGGAGGTCTCGATCGGCGCCTCGGCGCGCGCGGCGACGATGGCCCGCGCGTAGCGGTCGGCGAGCTTCTCGTCGCCGTAGACGCGGAAGAGCCGGGCGAGCTCGCGATCGCTGCGCTCGGCGAGGATCGACGCGGCCGTCACGTCGCCCGCCTGGCCCATGCGCATGTCGAGCGGGGCGTCCTTCGCGTAGGCGAAGCCGCGCTCCGCGTCGTCGAGCTGCAGGCTCGAGACGCCGAGGTCGAGCAGGATGCCGTCGGCGCGCCCGGCGTCGGCGGCCTCGAGCGCGAGGTCGATGCGGTCGTAGGTGGTCTGCACGGGCACGAAGCGATCGCCGAAGGGGGCGAGCCGCTCCCCCGCGAGCCGGATGGCGTCGGGGTCGCGGTCGATGCCGGCGACGCGGAGCGTCGGGTGCGCCGCGAGCATCGCCGCGGTGTGGCCGCCCATGCCGAGCGTGCCGTCGATGACGAGCGGCGTGCGGCCCTCCTCGGCGGCGCGCTCGATCGCGGGGGCGAGGAGCTCGAGGGTGCGCTCGAGCATGACGGGGATGTGGAGGTCGGATGCGTCCATGGGCTTCGGGCGGTCCGACCCGGCCCCTGATCCCCATCCGTGCGACGCGCCACCGGGGAAGGTGCGGCGCGGCGACCGGCTGAGGGTCACGGGTCGGGTCAGAAGATGCCGGGGATCACCTCCTCCGTCGTCGCAGCGAAGTCGGCCTCCTTGGCCGCGTAGTAGGCGTTCCACGCCTCCGTGTCCCAGATCTCGGCGCGGGAGCCCGCGCCGATCACGGTGAGCTCGCGGCCGAGGCCCGCGTACTCGCGGAGGTTCGCGGGGATCGTGACGCGGTGCTGGCTGTCGGGCTGCTCGCTCGAGGCGCCCGAGAGGAAGAGCCGCAGGAAGTCGCGCGCACCGGCCGAGGTGAGCGGCGCCTGCCGGATCTGCTCGTGGACGCGCTCGAACTCGCGCATCGAGAAGACGTAGATGCAGCGCTCCTGGCCGCGGGTGAGCACGAGCCCGCCCTCGAGCTCCTGGCGGAAGCGGGCGGGGAGGATCACGCGGCCCTTGTCGTCGAGCTTGGGCGTGTGCGTGCCGAGGAACACGGTGCCCCCTCTCGTCCGGCCTGCGAGCAGTTGCGCCAGGTCTCCCCGACTTCCTCCACTCTACTCCACGGAGCGCCACTCAAGCCTAGGAATGCTCTGCATCCGCCCGCGTGTTGCGCAGGATTCTGCGGAGGATCGCGGTGGAGGGTTTTCGCCGGGATCCAGGGCGGCTCAAGCCACGCGCGACGTCGCGGCAGCGCGGCAGGGCGCGAAAAAGGGACCGACTCGGGTGAGTCGGTCCCTGGGGGGAGGAAGGTGGAGGGGGTGGGTGAGCTGGCCGCGGAGGTCCACGCTCGCGTCAGCTGTGGGTCTCGATACGCGCGCGGCGACGCCGCGCGCTACTCGACCCTGAGCCCTCCGCGCTCACCGTGAAGGTGAGCGCTGCGGGCTCAGCGGTTGCGGTCGTCCCACTCCTCGGCGAGGCGATCCATGAGGCTCGTCGACTGCTTCGTCGCAGCGGGGCCCTCGCCCATCGCGCCGGTGCGCGGCACGTCATCGCCCGTCGCGGGCCGCGAGGCCGAGAGCGCCCACAGGGCGCCGACGACCGCGACGCCGAAGCCGGCGACGCCGATGATGGCGATCTTCATGAGCACGCCGACGACGATCAGGACGAGGCCGGCGACGACGCCGAGGACGCCGACGGCCACCTTCGTGTAGTCGACCGTGCGAGGCCCGCTCGTCGTCGCGACGATGTCCGCCTCGTGCTTGTAGAGATTGCGCTCCATCTCGTCGAGCAGTCGCTGCTCGTGCTCGGAGAGGCCCATCTCGCACCCCCCTTCGTCCGACCGGTGCGGAGCGCCAGTCTACGCATCACTCCTGTCAATAGCATGTGGGTTGTGTCCGCACAGCAGCGCTTCGCCCGAGCAGTCGAGGGCTCGATCCACCAGTACCTCGACGCGCGCGAGCGCGCCCTCGCCCGCATCTCCCCCGACGCGGAGCCGCTCGTGCGGCACGTGCGCGAGATGGTCTCGGGCGGCAAGCGCGTGCGGAGCGCCTTCGTGCTGTGGGGCTGGCACGCCGTCGCCGCCGCGCGGCCGGGCGCGACGCACGAGGCGGGCACCGAGCGCGACCCCGAGTGGGGCGACGTCGTCGGCGTCGCGACCGCGATGGAGCTCTTCCACGCCGCCGCGCTCGTGCACGACGACATCATCGACGCATCCGACACCCGCCGGGGACGGCCCGCGATGCACCGCGCGCTCGAGGCGATGCACCGCGAGGGCGAGTGGGTCGGCGAGCCCGAGTCGTGGGGCACGAGCGCCGCGATCCTCGTCGGCGACCTGCTGCTCAACTGGGCCGACGACCGCATGGTCGAGGCGTGCCGCGGCGCCGCGCACGGCGAGCGCGTGCACGACGCGTACCGGCGGATGCGCGAGGAGGTCACGTTCGGCCAGTACCTCGACGTGCTCGAGGAGGCCGCGTGGATCCGGCAGGACCCGGATGCCCTGCTCGACCGGGCGCACACCGTCGCGGTGTTCAAGTCGGCGAAGTACTCCGTCGAGGCGCCGCTCGCGCTCGGCGCGCTGCTCGCGGGCGGCGACGACGCGCAGCTCGACGCCCTCGCCGGCTACGGCCTGCCGCTCGGCGTCGCGTTCCAGATGCGCGACGACCTGCTCGGCGTCTTCGGCGACCCGGCGGTCACGGGCAAGCCGGCGGGCGACGACCTGCGCGAGGGCAAGCGCACGGTGCTCATCGAGATCGCGCGCCAGCGGCTCGCGCCCGGCATCCGCACGATGCTCGACGAGCTGCTCGGCGACCGCGAGCTCGACGAGCGGCAGGTCGCGATCCTGCAGGACGCGATCGCCCGCTCCGAGGCGCCCGCGCGGCTCGAGGCGCTCATCGATCGCGCGGTCGGCGAGGCGCTCGAGTCGCTCCACGAGGGCGAGCTCTCGCGCGCGGCGATGCTCGAGCTCGAGCGGCTCGCCGACACGGTCGCGAAGCGCGACCGCTGAGCCTCAGCCGAGCAGCTGCGCCGCGCGGCGCACCGCGGCCTTCGCGCCGCCCCGCATCGCCTCGACCGGGGGCACGCCGAGCGAGTCGTCCTCGGCGAGCAGCCAGTCGATCGCCTCGTCCTCGGTGAAACCCTGGTCGAGCAGCACGAGGAGCGTGCCGCGCAGCTCGGGCAGCGGCTCGCCGTCCTGCACGCACAGCGCCGGCACCTGCAGTGGGCCGTTGCGCCGCGTCGCGGGCAGGCGATGCTCCTCGATGAGGCGATGGATGCGCCCCACGGGCTGACCGAGCAGTGTCACGAGGTCGGGCACGGAGAGCCATGCGGTGTCTTGCGTCACTCCTCCATCTTGGCATTCTCCGGCTCCGCCAGCGTGGGTGCCGGTCGGACGCCGCACCGCCGCCTATCCTCGCTTCGTGCCCGTCGACTCCCGCGATCCCGTCATCGGACGGATGATCGACCGTCGCTACGAGGTGGGCGAGCGCATCGCGCGCGGCGGCATGGCGAGCGTGTACGAGGGCGTCGACCTGCGGCTCGACCGGAAGGTCGCCGTCAAGGTCATGCACCCGCACCTGAGCGACGACGAGGACTTCCGGGAGCGCTTCATCCAGGAGGCGAAGGCGGCAGCCCGCCTCGCGCATCCGAACGTCGTCAACACCTACGACCAGGGCGAGGAGGGCGAGCTCGCGTGGCTCGTCATGGAGCTCGTGCCCTCCATCACGCTGCGCGACCTGCTCGCGGAGCGCGGGCGCATCACGCCCGAGCAGGCGCTCGACGTGCTCGAGGCGATCCTCGCGGGGCTCTCGGCCGCGCACCGGGCCGGGATCGTGCACCGAGACCTCAAGCCCGAGAACATCCTGCTCGCGCACGACGGGCGCATCAAGATCGGCGACTTCGGCCTCGCGCGCGCCGCGACGGCGAACACCGCGACGGGCAAGGCGCTGCTCGGAACGATCGCCTACCTCTCCCCCGAGCTCGTGACGCGCGGCGTCGCCGACGCCCGCAGCGACATCTACGCCGTCGGCATCATGCTCTTCGAGATGCTCACCGGCAAGCAGCCCTTCACGGGCGACGAGCCGATGCAGATCGCCTTCCAGCACGCGAACGAGCAGGTGCCGCTGCCGTCGACCGAGGCGCCGGGCGTGCCCGAGCAGCTCGACGCGCTCGTGCACTGGGCGACCCAGCGCGACCCCAACCTGCGGCCCGCCGACGCGACGGAGATGCTCGCCGAGGTGCAGGCGATCCGCGACCGCGGCCTCGACGCGCGCACCGCGCTGCTCCCCGCCCTCTCGGAGGACGACCGCTCGACGACCATCATCGAGCGGCCGAAGCCCCCGCGCCGCATCGCGGCCGCGCCGGAGGTCGTGCACGACTCGGGCGACGGGGTCGCCGCGAGCGCGCTCGCGCGGCGCGCGACCGTGCGGCGCAGGCGCGGGATGCTGTGGCTCGCGGTCGTCGTCATCGGCGCCCTCGTCGCGGCGGGCGTCGGCTGGTGGTTCAACCTCGGTCCGGGCGGCCGATCGATGGTGCCCGACGTCTCGGGCGAGCCGGCGGACGCCGCCGTCGCGCTGCTCGCGGAGCACGGCATCGAGGTGTCGGAGACCGTGCAGGAGCCCGACTACGACATGCAGGCGGGGCTCGCCCTCCGCACCGATCCGGGCGCGGGCACCGAGCTCGCGAACGGGGAGCCCGTGCGGCTCATCGTCTCCTCCGGAAGGCGGAGCCTCGCGGTGCCGGCCCTCGCGGGCATGCCGCTCGAGGAGGCGCGCGCCGCGATCGAGGCGGCGGAGTTCACCGTCGCCGAGGGCGAGCCCGACCTCGTGTTCGACCAGGCGCCGGCCGACACCGTGCTCGCGGCGTTCGCGCCGGACGGCACCGACCTCGCGGAGCTCGAGTCGCTCGAGGAGCGCTCCCCCATCGCGCTGCGCGTCTCCCTCGGCCCGATCCCCGCCGCGGCGGGTCAGAGCGCCGCGGAGGCGGCCGCGGCGCTCGAGCAGGCGGGGCTCACCGCCGACTTCTCGGAGGAGCACTCGCTCGAGGTCCCGGAGGGGCAGCTGATCTCCGTCGCGATCCCGAGCGACGGCCTCGTGCGCCGCGGAGCGACGATCGGCGGCGTCGTCTCGCTCGGTCCTCGCATGATCGAGGTCCCCGACGTCGTCGGCGACCCGATCCCGGAAGCCGTGCAGGCCATCCGCGATGCCGGCCTCGTGCCTGACCTCCGCACGAACGTGCCGTCGCCGTTGCAGGCGCTCGCCGCGATCCTCTCGCAGGACCCCGACGCGCCCGGCCCGGTCGTCGAGGGCTCGACGATCGTCATCGACGCGACCTACTGAGCGGCGCCGCCTCGCGGCGGCACCGCTCGAGCGCCTCAGCTCGCCGCGCGGTCCCGCGAGCGGCCGGCGTCGCGCAGCTCCTCGGCGACGAGGAACGCGAGCTCGAGCGACTGCATGTGGTTGAGGCGCGGGTCGCACAGCGACTCGTAGCGCGACTCGAGGCCGAGCTCGTCGATGTCCTCCGAGCCGCCGAGGCACTCGGTGACGTCGTCGCCCGTGAGCTCGACGTGGATGCCGCCCGGGAACGTGCCGGCGGCGCGGTGCGCCGCGAAGAAGCCGCGCACCTCGTCGACGACGTCGTCGAAGCGCCGCGACTTGTAGCCGTTCTGCGTCGTGATGCCGTTGCCGTGCATCGGGTCGGTGACCCACAGCGGCGTCGACTCGAGCGACTTCGAGGCCTCGAGCAGCGGCGGCAGCGCGTCGCGGATGCGGCCGGCGCCCATGCGCGTGATGAACGTCAGGCGGCCCGGCTCGCGGTGCGGGTCGAGCTTGTCGACGAGCGCCTCCATGTCGGCGGGCGTCGTCGAAGGCCCGAGCTTCACGCCGATGGGGTTGCGGACGCGGGAGAAGAAGTCGACGTGCGCGCCGTCGATGTCGCGCGTGCGCTCCCCGATCCACTGGAAGTGGCTCGAGGTGTTGTACGCGAGGCCCGTGCGCGAGTCGATGCGGGTGAGCGGCCGCTCGTAGTCCATGAGCAGGCCCTCGTGGCCGGTGAAGAACTCGACGCCCTTGAGCTCGTCGAAGTTCGCCCCCGCGGCCTCCATGAAGCGCACCGCGCGGTCGATCTCGGCGGCGAGCGCCTCGTAGCGCGCGAAGAGCGGGTTCTCGGCGAAGCCCTTGTTCCACGAGTGCACCTGCCGCAGGTCGGCGAAGCCGCCCTGCGTGAAGGCGCGCACGAGGTTGAGCGTCGACGCGGCCATGTGGTAGCCGCGCAGGATGCGCTCGGGGTCGGCCGTGCGGGAGTCGAGCGTGAAGTCGTAGCCGTTGACGATGTCGCCGCGGTACGCCGGCAGCGTCTCGTCGCCGCGCGTCTCGTGGTCGTTCGAGCGCGGCTTGGCGAACTGCCCCGCCATGCGGCCCATCTTGACGACCGGCATCGCGGCCCCGTAGGTGAGCACGACCGCCATCTGCAGGATCGTCTTGACGCGGTTGCGGATGTTGTCGGCCGTCGCGCCCGCGAAGGTCTCGGCGCAGTCCCCGCCCTGCAGGAGGAACGCGCGGCCCTCGGCCGCCGCCGCGAGGCGGTCGCGCAGCATGTCGACCTCGCCCGCGAACACGAGCGGCGGCGCGGCGCGCAGCTCGCGGCGGACGCGCTCGAGCTCAGCCTCGTCGGGCCATCGCGGCTGCTGCTTGATCGGCAGGGCCCGATACGCGTCGAGGCCCTGCTCGATGGAGCGGCGCTCGTCGGAATGCGGGATCGCGATCGTGTCAGTCATGTGCCTCTGCCTCACGTGGCGCCGAGTGCGCCACCTGTCGAGTCTACCGAGGCGCGGGGTCTGCCACCGGCGTCCCCGCGGCGCTCCGCCGCTCGGCGTCGATGCGCGACTTGACGCTCGAGGCGTACATGTCGACGTACTCCTGGTCGGAGATGCGGTTGATGGTGACCATGATCTCGTCGGTGATCGAGCGGAGCACGAAGCGGTCGCCCTCGAGGTTGTAGTAGCGCGAGAAGTCGAGCGGCTCGCCGAAGACGATGCCGATGCGGCCGACGCGCGGCAGCCGCTTGCCGATCGGCATGATCTTCTCGGTGTCGACCATGACGCACGGGATGACCGGCACGCGCGCGTCGAGCACCATGCGGGCGACGCCCGTGCGGCCGCGGTAGAGCTTGCCGTCGGGGCTGCGGGTGCCCTCGGGGTAGATGCCGACGAGCTGCCCGTCCTGGAGCTTCTCGAGCGCGGCGCCGAGGCTCTGCGAGCTCTTCTCGCCGCCAGAGCGATCCATCGGCAGCTGGCCGACGCCGAGGAAGAACCAGCGGATCAGCCGGCCCTTGAGCCCCTTGCCGTTGAAGTAGTCCGACTTCGCGAGGAAGTAGACCCGCCGGTCGAGCACGAGCGGCATGAGGAAGGAGTCGATGACCGAGAGGTGGTTGCCCGCGATGATGGCGCCGCCCGACGCCGGGATGTTCTCGAGCCCCGAGACCCAGGGCCGGAACACCCGCGTCATGAACGGGCCGACGACCCAGTGCCGCAGCAGCCAGTAGAACATCGCACCTCCAGGACGCGAGCCTAGGGCAGGCCGCCCGGCGACAGGGACATGCGCGCCGCGACCGGCGCGAGACCGCCGCAATATGATGAGGCGAATGCACAAGAGCCGAAGGAGTCCCAGTGCCTCAGATCACCGTCCCTGACGGCGTCATGCCCCCGGTCGTCCCAGCCGACCCCGACGCCAACGTCACCGATCTCCTCGAGGAGACCGTCCGCCGCACCCCCGAAGGCTCCCTCTTCGCGATCCCCGAGGGCGAGGGCTGGCGCGAGGTCACCGCGCGCGAGTTCCACCGCCAGGTCGTCGCGCTCGCGAAGGGCTTCGTCGCCGCGGGCGTGCAGCCGGGCGACTTCGTCGGCTTCATGTGCAAGGTGCGCTACGAGTTCTCGCTCGTCGACTTCGCGCTCTGGTACGCGGGCGCCCGCATGGTGCCCGTCTACGAGACCTCGGCGCCGTCGCAGATCCAGTGGATCCTCTCCGACAGCGGCGCGACCCGCGTCATCCTCGAGGACGCCGACCTCGTCTCGCGCTTCGACGAGGCGCACGGCGACCTCCCCGCCGTGACCGACGTCTGGCGCATCGACCGCGGCGACCTCGACCGGCTCGTCGAGCAGGGCAAGGACGTCGCCGACGACGAGATCGAGCGGCGCCGCTCGCTCGCGGTCGGCAGCGACCTCGCGACGCTCATCTACACCTCGGGCTCGACCGGCCGGCCCAAGGGCACGATGCTGACGCACTCGAACTTCGTCGAGCTGTGCCGCAACGCGGCGGTCGCGATGGCCGACGTCGTCGGGCCCGGCTCGTCGACGCTCCTGTTCGTGACGCAGGCGCACGTCTTCGCTCGCTTCATCTCGGTGCTCGCGATCTCGGCGAGCGTGCGCGTCGGCCACCAGGCCGACACGAAGAAGCTGCTCGCCTCGCTCGGCACCTTCAAGCCGACGTTCTTCCTCGCCGTGCCGCGCGTGTTCGAGAAGGTCTACAACGCGAGCGAGCAGAAGGCGGAGGCGGGCGGCAAGGGCAAGATCTTCCGCGCCGCCGCGCAGGCGGCCGTGGCCCACTCGAAGGCGCTCGATGAGGGCCACGTGCCGCTCGGCCTCAAGCTGCGCTTCAAGGTGCTCGAGCGCCTCGTGCTCAACAAGCTGAAGGTCGCGATGGGCGGCCAGGTGAAGTACGCGGTGTCGGGCTCGGCGCCGCTGTCGACGTACCTCGCGCACTTCTACCGCTCGCTCGGCATCCGCATCCTCGAGGGCTACGGCCTCACCGAG
This sequence comes from Agrococcus lahaulensis DSM 17612, assembly GCF_000425105.1. Classification (GTDB taxonomy): domain Bacteria; phylum Actinomycetota; class Actinomycetes; order Actinomycetales; family Microbacteriaceae; genus Agrococcus; species Agrococcus lahaulensis. The sequence goes on along the minus strand of NZ_KE384303.1, from coordinate 412,855 downwards.
ACGACCGCGCCGCTCACCGTCAACGTGCCCGACCGCTTCAAGATCGGCACGGTCGGCCCGGCACTGCCCGGCAACGGCGTGCGCATCGCCGAGGACGGCGAGGTGCTCGGCAAGGGCGTCGCCGTGTTCGCGGGCTACTGGAAGAACGAGGAGGCCACGAGGGAGGCGTTCACCGAGGACGGCTGGTTCCACACGGGCGACATCGGCTCGCTCGACAGCGAGGGCTACCTGACGATCACCGGCCGGAAGAAGGAGATCCTCGTCACCGCGGCGGGCAAGAACGTCGCGCCGAACATGCTCGAGGACCCCATCCGGTCGAACACGATCATCGGCCAGCCGGTCGTCGTCGGCGACCAGCGGCCGTTCATCGCCGCGCTCATCACGCTCGACCCCGAGATGCTGCCGACGTGGCTCGAGAACAACGGCCACGACAAGTCGCTCTCGCTCGAGCAGGCTGCGCAGCACCCCGCGGTCATCGAGGAGGTGCGCTCGGCGATCCAGCGCGCGAACCGGCTCGTCTCGCGGGCCGAGTCGGTCCGCAAGTTCACGATCGTCCCGGTCGAGTTCATCGAGGCGAACGGCCACCTGACGCCGAAGATGTCGATCAAGCGCCACAACATCCTGAAGGACTTCCAGGCGGAGATCGACGACATCTACGCCGCCGACTCGAAGGCGCACGACGTCGGCGAGTGAGCCGCACCGCGAAGGGGGCCCCGCGGGGCCCCCTTCGCCGTCTCAGAACCAGTCGGCCTGGCGCACGGCGTGCATCGCGACCGCGCGCGTCTCCTTCTCGAGCGACTGCAGGTAGAGCCGACCGTCGAGGTGCCCCATCTCGTGCTGCAGCATCTGCGCCATGAGGCCCTCCCCCTCGAGCACGACCTCGCGCCCGTCGAGGTCGACGCCGATCACCCGGCAGTAGGGGTGGCGCGGCGTCGGGAAGCCGAGGTCAGGCACCGAGAGGCAGCCCTCGTCGACGAGCTCGGGCTCGCCGCGCACCTCGTCGATGCGCGGGTTGAGCACGTAGCCGAGCTCGTCGTCGACGAGGTAGGCGAACGCCGCCTTCGCGACCCCGATCTGGTTCGCGGCCACGCCCGCCCGACCGGGCAGCTGCACGGTGTCGAGCAGGTCCTGCACGAGCGCGGCCGTGGCGGGGTCGGCGGGATCGACGGGCTCGGCGCGCTCGCGCAGCACCGGGTCGCCGAAGACGCGGATCTCTCGGACGCTCACGCGGGCCGCACCACCGCGATGAGGTCGCCCGCCTCGACGGGCGTCGTGCCCGAGAGCGCGAGCCGCTCGACGGTGCCGGCGACCGGGGTCGTGATCGCCGCCTCCATCTTCATCGCCTCGATCGTCGCGACGGGGTCGCCGGCCGCGAGCTCATCGCCCTCGGCGACCTTGACGGTGACCGCCCCCGCGAAGGGAGCCGCGACCTGGCCGGGCACCGACGCATCCGCCTTCTCCGCTTGGGGCTTGTCGACCTTGACGGAGCGGTCGCGCACGTAGACGGGGCGCAGCTGGCCGTTCAGCACCGTCATGACCGTCACGATGCCGTCGTCGTCGGCCTCGCCGACCGCCTCGAGCGAGACGTTGAGCGTGACGCCGCGGCCGATGCCGACGTGGTGCTCCTCGCCGTGCTGCATGCCGTAGAGGAAGTCGATCGTGTCGACGACCGAGAGGTCGCCGTACTGCTCGCGCGTCTCCTTGAAGGCCTTCGTCGGGCCGGCGAAGAGCAGCTCGTTGAGCGCGTCGCGGCGGTCGGCGCCCGGCTGCTCGAGGCGCGCGGCCTGCTCGGGCTCGAGCGGCTTGACCGAGATGTCGACGTCGCGGCCCTCGAGCACCTTCGAGCGGAAGGGCTCGGGCCAGCCGCCCGGCAGGTCGCCGAGCTCGCCGGCCATGAAGCCGATGACGGAGTCGGGGATGTCGAACCTGCGCGGGTCGCGCTCGAACTCCTCGGGGTCGACGCCCTGCGCGACGAGCTGCAGCGCGAGGTCGCCGACGACCTTCGACGAGGGCGTGACCTTCGTCGGGCGGCCGAGGATGCGGCTCGCCTCGGCGTACCAGTCCTCGATGCGCTCGAAGTCGTCGGCGAGGCCGAGGGCGATCGCCTGCTGGCGGAGGTTCGAGAGCTGCCCGCCGGGGATCTCGTGGTGGTAGACGCGGCCCGTGGGGCCCGGCAGCCCCGACTCGAAGGGCTTGTAGAGGCGGCGGACGGCCTCCCAGTAGGGCTCGAGGTCGCTCACCGCCTGCAGCGAGAGCCCCGTGTCGCGCTCGGTGTGCGCGATCGCGGCGACGAGCGCCGAGAGCGAGGGCTGGCTCGTCGTGCCCGCCATCGGCGCGCTCGCGACGTCGACGGCGTCGACGCCGACCGCCGAGGCGGCGAGCAGCGTCGCGAGCTGGCCGCCGGCGGTGTCGTGCGTGTGCAGGTGCACCGGCAGCGCGAAGCGCTCGCGCAGCGCCGCGACGAGCTTCGACGCCGCGCCGGCGCGGAGCAGCCCCGCCATGTCCTTGATCGCGAGCACGTGCGCGCCCGCGTCGACGATGCGATCGGCGAGCCGCAGGTAGTAGTCGAGGGTGTAGAGGTCCTCGTCGGGATCCAGCAGGTCGCCCGAGTAGCACAGCGCCACCTCGGCGACCGCGGTGCCCGTCTCGCGCACCGCGTCGATCGCGGGGCGCATCTGGTCGACGTCGTTGAGGGCGTCGAAGATGCGGAACACGTCGATGCCGGTCGCGGCGGCCTCCTCGACGAACGCGGTCGTCACCTCGGTCGGGTAGGGCGTGTAGCCGACGGTGTTGCGGCCGCGCAGCAGCATCTGCAGCGGGATGTTCGGCATCGCCTCGCGGAGCCGCGCGAGCCGCTCCCACGGGTCCTCGCCGAGGAAGCGGAGCGCGACGTCGTAGGTCGCGCCGCCCCACGCCTCCATCGAGAGCAGCTGCGGCGTCATGCGCGCGACGTGCGGGGCGATCGCGACGAGGTCGGCGGTGCGCACGCGCGTCGCGAGCAGCGACTGGTGCGCGTCGCGGAAGGTCGTCTCGGTGACCGCGAGCGAGGTGCGCTCGCGCAGCGCCTGCGCCCAGCCCTCGGGGCCGAGGTCCTGCAGCCGCTGGCGCTCGCCCGCGGGCGCCTCAGCCTCGAGGTCGCAGGCCGGCAGCTTGATCGCGGGATTGATGACGCCGTCGGCCGCGCCGTTCGGCTGGTTGACGGTGACGTCGGCGAGCCACGCGAGCACCTTCGAGGCGCGGTCCTTCGGCGGGTTGATGCGCGTGAGCTCGGGGTGCTCGTCGATGAAGCTCGTCGAGACGTCGCCGGCGCGGAACTCCTCGTGGTCGAGCAGGTTGAGCAGGAACGGGATGTTCGAGGCGACGCCGCGGATGCGGAACTCGCTCACCGCGCGGTGCGCGCGGCGGATCGCGGTGTCGAGGTCGCGGCCCCGGCACGTGACCTTCGCGAGCATCGAGTCGAAGTGCGGGCTCACCTCGGTGCCGGGGTTGATCGTGCCGCCGTCGAGGCGCACGCCCGCGCCGCCGGGCGAGCGGTAGGCGGTGATGCGGCCCGTGTCGGGGCGGAAGCCGTCGGCGGGGTTCTCGGTCGTCACGCGGCACTGCAGCGCGGCGCCGCGCATCTCGATGCGGTCCTGCGTGAGCCCGAGCTGCTCGAGCGACTCGCCCGCTGCGATGCGCAGCTGGCTCGCGACGAGGTCGACGTCGGTGATCTCCTCCGTCACGGTGTGCTCGACCTGGATGCGCGGGTTCATCTCGATGAAGACGTGCTGGCCCGCGCGCTCCCCCGCGGTGTCGAGCAGGAACTCGACGGTGCCGGCGTTGACGTAGCCGATCGAGCGGGCGAAGGCGACCGCGTCGCGGTAGAGCGCGTCGCGCTGCTCCTGCGTCAGGTTCGGCGCCGGGGCGAGCTCGACGACCTTCTGGTGGCGGCGCTGCACCGAGCAGTCGCGCTCGAACAGGTGCACGGTCTCGCCCGTCGCGTCGGCGAGGATCTGCACCTCGATGTGGCGGGGCCGCACGACCGCCTGCTCGATGAACATCGTCGGGTCGCCGAAGGCGCTGTCGGCCTCGCGCATCGCGCCCTCGAGCGCCTCCCGGAGGTCCTCGCGGCGCTTGACCAGGCGCATCCCCCGACCGCCGCCGCCCGCGACCGCCTTCGCGAACACGGGGAAGCCGATCTCGTCGGCGCCCGCGAGCAGCTCCTCGATGTCGGTCGTCGCGGGCGTCGAGCGCAGCACGGGCACGCCGGCCGCGATCGCGTGCTCCTTGGCCGTCACCTTGTTGCCGGCCATCGCGAGCACCGAGGGACCGGGGCCGACGAAGGTGATGCCGGCCTCGGCGGCGGCGGTCGCGAGCTCGGGGTTCTCGCTCAGGAAGCCGTAGCCGGGGTAGATCGCGTCGGCGCCGGCGTCCTTCGCGACGCGGATGATCTCGCTCACCGTGAGGTACGCGCGCACCGGGCGGCCCGGCTCGCCGATCTGGTAGGCCTCGTCGGCCTTCTGGCAGTGGAGGGAGTTGCGGTCCTCGTGCGCGTAGACGGCGACGGTGCGGATGCCGAGCTCGTTGGCCGCACGGAACGCCCGGATGGCGATCTCGCCTCGGTTTGCGACGAGGAGCTTCGAGAACATAGAGGAACCCTCCAGGGTGCGGCGGCGCGGGCTTCTCAATGTAGTGGGGCTAGGCTTGGGCGCCGTGCACGTACTCTCGATCAGCTCGCTCAAGGGCGGTGTCGGCAAGACCACGGTGACGCTGGGCCTTGCCTCCGCCGCCTTCGCCAAGGGCCTCCGCACGCTCGTGGTCGACCTCGACCCGCAGTCCGACGCCTCGACGGGCATGGACATCGAGATCGAGGGCCGGCTCAACGTCGCCGACGTGCTCGCGAACCCGAAGGACAAGGTCGTCCAGCAGGCCATCTCGCCGTCGGGCTGGACGCAGGGGCACGGCGGCACGATCGACGTGCTGATCGGCTCGCCCTCGGCGATCAACTTCGACGGGCCGCACCCGACGATCAAGGACATCTGGAAGCTCGAGACGGCCCTCACGACGGTCGAGAACGACTACGACCTCGTGCTGGTCGACTGCGCGCCGTCGCTCAACGCGCTCACGCGCACCGCGTGGGCAGCGTCCGACCGCGTGCTCGTCGTGACGGAGCCCGGCCTGTTCTCGGTGGCAGCCGCCGACCGCGCGCTGCGCGCGATCGAGGAGATCCGCCGCGGCCTCAGCCCGCGCCTCCAGCCGCTCGGCATCGTCGTGAACCGCGCGCGCCCGCAGTCCCTCGAGCACCAGTACCGCATCCAGGAGCTCAAGGACATGTTCGGCCCGCTCGTGCTCGACACGGTGCTGCCCGAGCGCACGTCGATGCAGCAGGCGCAGGGCGCCGCCCGGCCGCTGCACGTGTGGCCCGGCGAGGGCGCGCAGGAGATGGCGCTGCAGTTCGACGAGCTGCTGCAGCTCGTGCTGACGGCCTCGGGCCGCGCGGGCGACGAGGCGGCCTCCGGTCGCAAGGTGCCGGCGCCGACGGCAGCCGTCGACGCGACCGCCGCGGCGCAGCTCGAGGAGGCGGCGGCCGCCGAGGCGGATGCCGAGTCCTCCCCCGCCCCCGACAAGCAGCAGTAGTCCCGCTGAGAGCGGTCCGCGCCTCGAGCGGTCACTTCCGCCTTCGAGCGGTCACTTCCGCCATCGAGCGGTCACTTCCGCGTTCGAGCGGTCAAGCGCGCGCGGGAAGCGGCACGCATCCCGGCCGGTCAGGAGCGGAGCTGTCCGCTCCCATGCCGAGCTGACGAACTGACCGCTCACGCGCGGAGCTGACCACTCACGCGCGGAGGTGACCGCTCACGCGCGGAGGTGACCACTCACGCGCGGAGCTGACCGCTCACGCGCGGAGCTGACCGCTCAGGATGCAGGGGCGGATGCGCGGGGCGGGTCAGGCGGTGCGGCTGCGGCGCGCTCGGCGCGCGGCGAGCTCGTCGACGGGGCGCTCGTCGACGGGCGTGCCCTCGAGCTCGATGAGCTGCGACTCGACCTCGCGCAGCACGCGGCCGACCGCGATGCCGAACACGCCCTGGCCGTTGCTCAGGAGGTCGATGACCTCGTCGTTCGAGGTGCAGAGGTAGACGCTCGCGCCATCGGAGATGAGGGTCGTCTGCGTCAGGTCGCGCACGCCCGCGTCGTGCAGCTGCTGCATCGCGACGCGGATCTGCTGCAGCGAGATGCCGGTGTCGAGCAGGCGCTTGACGAGCTTGAGCACGAGGATGTCGCGGAAGGAGTAGAGGCGCTGGCTGCCCGAGCCGTGCGCGGGGCGGATCGACGGCTCGACGAGACCGGTGCGCGCCCAGTAGTCCAGCTGGCGGTAGGTGATGCCGGCGGCGTCGGCCGCGATCGAGCCCTTGTAGCCGACCGCGTCGTGCTCCTGCGGCAGCCCGTCGGTGAAGAGCAGGCCCGCGTCGATGCGGGAGGTGCCGCCCTGGTCTGCATCCCGGGTGCCGTCGCGCATCGCCGATCCCTTCCGAAGAGCTGAGCCCCAACCTTCAAGTCGAGGTTGAGTGTTGTCGCCCACCGTATCGACCCGTCGCCCCGACCCCGTGGAACCTACGACCGGCGCGGCGTGTCGGGTCGAGTCTACGCCCTGCCGCCGACGCGCGGCCGGGACGCGCGGGCGCTCACGCCCCGAGCGCGTCGCGGGTCAGGAGGTCGCGGACGGCCTGGATCTGGCCGGCGAGGTCGCGGGCCGTCTCGGCCGCCTTGGCCTGGCTGCCCGTCTCGCGGCGGCCGCGCATCGGCTTGAGCGCCGACTCGATGAGGGCGGCCTCGCGCTGCGCCGACTGGCGCATGCCGCGCAGGTGCCGCGGCTCGATGCCGAAGCGCTGCAGCTCGACGAGCGAGCGCAGTGCCTGCACCGCAGCCTCGCCGAACGGCTCGGCACCCGGCAGCAGCTGCGCCGAGATCGCGTCGGCGAGCAGCTGCTTCGAGGCGCCCGCCTCGGCCTGCAGCTCGCTGCGCGAGAGCCGGCGCTCGCTGCCGAGGATCGACGGCGCCTCGACGCGCACGTTCGCGCCCGGGATCTGCGGCGAGCGGCCCGCGTCGATGTCGTCGAGGTGGCTGAGGATGACCTTGAGCGGCAGGTAGTGGTCGCGCTGCAGCGTGAGGATGTAGCGGAGCCGCTCGACGTCGGCCGCGTCGAACTTGCGGTAGCCCGAGGGCGTGCGCTGCGGGGAGATGAGCCCCTGGTCCTCGAGGAAGCGCAGCTTCGACGGCGACAGGTCGGGGAACTCGGGCCCGAGCTTCGCGAGCACCTGGCCGATCGAGAGGAGGGCGGCAGCCTTCCTCGCCGCCTGCGCGCTCACTGCCGGGGTTCGAGGTCGAGGCGGGAGCGGTAGAAGGTGAGGCGGAACTTGCCGACCTGCACCTCCGCGCCGTCGTGCAGCACGGCCTGCTCGACGCGCTCGCCGTTGTGGTACGTGCCGTTGAGCGAGCCGAGGTCGCGCAGCTCGAACGTCGTGCCGGAGCGGGCGAACTCCGCGTGCCGGCGCGAGACGGTGACGTCGTCGAGGAAGATGTCGGCATCCGGGTGCCGGCCCGCGATCGTCGAGTCCTGGTCGAGCAGGAAGCGGGCGCCGACGTTGGGCCCGCGGCGGACGACGAGGATCGCCGATCCCGACGGGAGCGAGGCGACCGCCTCGCGGTCCTCCGGGGTGGTGCCGGAGAGCATCGACGCGAGCTGCGCGCGGTAGTCGTCACCCCACGACTGGGTGCTCTCTCCGTCGCGGCCGGGCTGGCGGCCGTCGTGCTCGGTCATGCGCTTCCTCCACGCGGATGGGCCATCGCTGGCCAGGGTCTCAAGTGCCGTTCAGCATAGCGATCCGGAGGCTGAACCAGACCTTGAACGTCTGGAGCCTGAGAGGCCACCCTAGCGAATCCGGCAGGCCCGGCGCGCCGGTCAGGGGAAGCCCGCGAACGCCCGCAGCAGCGCCGCCGTGACGGCCGCCGCGGCGACCGCGACGATGAACGGCGCGCGCACCGCGAACAGGCCCGCCGCCACCAGCACGGCGGGGATGCGGGCGTCGAGCACGATGCCGCCGTCACCGCCGAGCGCCTGCACCGCGACGAGCCCCGCGAGGAGCGACACGGTGAGCAGCTCGAGCGTGCGCCGCGGCCGCGGGCTGTCGAACACGGCCGGCGGCACGGCGTAGCCGAGCAGCTTGATCGCGAGCACCGCGATGCTCGCGAGCAGCAGCAGGTGCCAGAGCGTCACGATCGCCGCCCCTTCCCGCTCCCGCGCGGCCCCGGGTCGGGCAGCGCCGACTCGTGCCGCGGCCCGAGCCAGTTCGTCAGCCCGACGACGACCCCCACGACCGCGGCGACGATGACGGGCATCCCTGCCGGCAGCACCGGCAGCAGCGCCGCCGCGAGCACCGCGCTCGCCGCCGCGACCGCGACCGCCTGCCGCGCCTTCAGCCGGGGCCAGAGCAGCCCGACGAACGCGGCTGCGGCCGCCGCGTCGAGCCCCCACTGCCGCGGGTCGCCGAGCAGGTCGCCGAGCAGCGCGCCCGCGAGCGTCGCGAGGTTCCAGCCGATCCAGATGCCGACGCCCGTCACCCAGAAGCCCGTGCGCTGCGCGCGCGGCTCGTCCTGCGCGAGCGCGACCGCGGTCGACTCGTCGATCGTGACGTGCGCCGCGACCGGCAGCATCGCCCCGCGCGGCTGCACGACGCGGCGCATGCTCATGCCGTAGAGCGCGTTCCGCAGCCCGAGCATCGCCGCGCTCGCGACGCCGGCGATGCCGCCGCCCGCGGCGACGACGCCGATGAAGGCGAACTGCGAGCCGCCCGAGAACATCACGAGGCTCAGCACCATCGTCTGCCAGAGGTCGAGGCCCGAGGCGATCGAGAGCGCGCCGAACGAGAGCCCGTACGCGCTCGTGGCCACGACGACGCTCACGCCCTCCCGCCAGGCCCGTCGCACCGCATCCGTCTGCACCGATCCAGCCTAGGCGCGCGGCTAGCCTTGCCTGCATGCACCTCATCGTGGGCGACGACGGCCTCGCCCGCCCCGCGTGGGCCGCGACCGATGCGCTGCTGCGCGAGTACTACGACACCGAGTGGGGCATGCCGGTGCGCGACGAGCGCGGCCTGTTCGAGCGGCTCTCGCTCGAGGCGTTCCAGTCGGGGCTGTCGTGGGCGACGATCCTGCGCAAGCGCCCGGCGTTCCGGGCGGCGTTCGCGGGCTTCGAGCCGGATGCGGTGGCGCGCTTCGGCGAGGACGACGTCGCCCGCCTCATGGGCGACGCGGGCATCGTGCGCAACCGGCGCAAGATCGACGCCACGATCGGGAACGCGCGCGCGACCGTGCGGCTGCGGGAGGACGGCGGGCTCGCCCACCTCATCTGGTCGTTCCAGCCGGAGTCGACGCCGATGCCGCGCTCGTTCGCCGACGTGCCCACGTCGAGCCCGGAGTCGGTCGCGCTCTCGAAGGAGCTCAAGCGCCGCGGCTTCGCGCACGTCGGGCCGACGACGATGTTCGCGCTCATGGAGGCGGTCGGCATCGTCGACACCCACCTCATCGGCTCGCACCGGCGCGGCTCGAGCGGCGTCTGGGCGGCGGACGGCTCGCGGGCGGAGGCGGCGTGATGCGGCGGATCATGGTCGTGCAGTCGCGGCCCGAGGACGAGGTCGCCGACGCGGAGCTCGAGGCGATGGTGCGCTTCGGCGCGCTCGACGAGGCGCGCATCCAGCGCGTGCGGCTCGATCGCGAGATCCCGCCGCTCGAGCTCCGCGACGTCGACGCCGTGCTCGTCGGCGGCGGCCCGGCGAACTTCAGCGACGAGCACCGCCGGCCGCCCGCCCACGCCGCGACGATCGCGTGGCTCACGCACCTCGGCGAGCGCGTCATCCGCGACGACATCCCCTACCTCGGCGCGTGCCTCGGGCTCGGCGCGATCGTGCACGCGCTCGGCGCCCGGATGGTGCGCGGCATCGCCGAGTCGGTCGCGCCGGTCGAGCTGAGCCTCATCGGCGACGACTGGCTCACCGAGGGGCTGCCGCGCGCCTTCACCGCGTTCGGCGGCCACAAGGAGGGCATCGCCGAAGCGCCCGAGGGGGCGACGACGCTCGCCGTCTCGGCCACGTGCGTGCACATGGTGCGGGTGGGCCAGCACGTGGTCGGCACGCAGTTCCACCCGGAGCTCGACGCCGACGGCCTCGAGCAGCGCATCCGCGTCTACCGCGACCACGGCTACTTCTCCCCCGACGAGGTCGAGGACCTCGTCGCCGCGGGGCGAGCCGCGAGCGTCTCGCACCCGCAGACGATCCTCGCGCGCTTCGCCGAGCGCTACGGGCTCACGCGATGACCGCGAGCCGGCAGCGGGCGCGCGCGGTCGTCGCGTTCGACGCCTTCAAGGGCAGCCTCACGGCGCTCGAGGCGTGCGAGGCGGCGGCGCGCGGCATCCGCGCCGCGGCGCCGGGCACCGACGTCGCGCTCCTGCCGATGGCCGACGGCGGCGAGGGCAGCCTCGACGCCGTGCTCGCGCGCGGCGGGGAGGAGCGCGCCACGCCCACGGTCGACGCGCTCGGCCGGCCGGCGCTCGCGCGCTGGGCGCTCGAGGGCTCGCACGCGGTCATCGAGCTCGCGCAGGCCGCGGGGCTGCCGCAGGTCGAGGACGTGCCGCTCGAGCCGCTCGCCGCCTCGACCGCCGGGCTCGGCGCGGTCGTGCTCGACGCGCTCGACCGCGGCGCCGACGAGCTCACGCTCCTGCTCGGCGGCTCGGCGACGACCGACGGCGGCGCGGGGCTCCTCACGGCGCTCGGGGTGCAGCTGCTGGATGCGTCGGGCCGGCCGGTGCGCTCGGGCGGCGGCGGGCTCGGCTCGCTCGAGCACCTCGACGCGACGGGCCTCGACGCCCGGGCTCGCGCGGCGCGCTGGCGCTTCGTCACCGACGTCGACGCGCCGCTCACGGGACCGGGCGGCGCCGCCGCCGTCTTCGGGCCGCAGAAGGGCGCGAGCCCCGACGACGTCGCGGTGCTCGACGCCGCGCTCGAGCGCTTCGCGCGCGTCGCGGCGACCGCGCTCGGCGTCGATGTGGCCGTGATCGCCGACGTGCCGGGCGCTGGCGCGGCGGGCGGCGTCGCGAGCGTCCTGCGCGCGCTCACGGGCGGCGAGATCGTCGCGGGCGGCGCGTGGTTCGCGGAGCTCGCGGGGCTCGACGCCGCGGTCGAGGGCGCCGACCTCGTGCTCACGGGCGAGGGCCGCTTCGACGGCCAATCGGCGCTCGGCAAGGTCGTCTCGGTCGTGCACGCCGCCGCCCGTCGCGCGGGCGCGCCGCTCGCGGTGATCGCCGGCTCGGTCGACGCTGCGGCCGCGTCGTCGATGGGCGTGCCCGCGCTCTCGATCGCGCCCGGTCCCGCGAGCCTCGACGAGCTGCGGCGCGACGCCGCGAGCCTCGTCGAGGCGGCCGCCGCGACCGTCGCGCGGCTCGCGCTCCCCCCGCGCTGACGGACGCGACGGGGGCTGCACAGCCCCACGCCGCGCGAGCAGACTGCCGCCATGGACGACGGCGTCCGCAGCATCCGCACGCCCGATCAGGCGGCGAGGCCCCCCGCGCCCTCGATGAGCTCGAGCGCGCGCACGCGCTCCGCGGTCGTGCCGTGCACCGCCATGATGAGCTCGTCGGCGTCGGCCTCGATCGCGAACCGGCGCAGCGTCGCGACCGCCTCCTCGCCCGTGCCGAGCGCCGTGTGCTGGAGCATCTTCTGCACCGGCGCGGCCTGCGGGCTCGCGGCGAGCGCGTCGAGCTCGTCGTCGCCGACCTGCTGCGCGATCGGGCTGTCGCGCAGCAGCAGTCCGCGCACCCGCGCCCGGGCGACCGCGCGCTGCATCTCGAGCGCCTCGGCGCGCGATGGGGCGACGACCGCGTTGATGCCGGCGATGACGAAGGGCTCCGCGAGCTGCGCGGAGGGCTGGAACCGCTCGCGGTAGACGGCGACGGCGTCGTGCAGGGCATCCGGCGCGAAGTGCGACGCGAACGCGTAGGGCAGGCCGAGGGCGGCGGCGAGCTGCGCGCCGAAGAGCGACGAGCCGAGGATCGTGAGCGGCACGTCGGTGCCGTGGCCCGGCACGGCCTTGATCCCGGGCACGGTCGGCTCGCCGCGCAGGTAGCCCTGCAGCTCGACGACGTCCTCGGGGAAGCGATCGGAGGCGCGGATGTCGCGGCGCAGCGCCGTCCACGTGCGCTGGTCGGTGCCGGGCGCGCGGCCGAGCCCGAGGTCGATGCGGCCGGGGTGCAGCTCGGCGAGGGTGCCGAACTGCTCGGCGATCACGAGCGGCGAGTGGTTGGGCAGCATGACGCCGCCCGCCCCGAGGCGGATGGTCGACGTGTGCGCTGCGACGTGGGCGATGAGCACGCTCGTCGCGCTCGAGGCGATCGTCGCCATGTTGTGGTGCTCGGCGTACCAGACGCGCGCGAATCCGAGCCGCTCCGCCGCCTGGGCGAGCAGCTCCGAGCCGTGCAGGCTCTCGCCCGCCGTCTCTCCGGGGTTGATGGGGGCGAGGTCGAGCACGGACAAGCGCATCGATCCAGCCTAGGCCAGAGGCTCTGGGCCGCGGCTGGCCGAGCGGCCGCCCGGCGTCAGATGGCCTCGAGCACGACGCCCGTGCCCTGGCCGCCGCCGCCGCAGATGCCGGCCGCCCCGAGCGAGCCGGTGCCGAGCTGCTGCAGCCGGCGCGCGAGGTGGCCGATGATGCGGGCACCCGACGCACCGATCGGGTGGCCGAGCGCGATCGCGCCGCCGTTCGCGTTCACGATCTCGGGGTCGACGCCGAGCTGGCGGGTCGAGGCGACGCCGACCGCCGCGAACGCCTCGTTGATCTCGACCGCCTGCAGGTCGCTCGTCGCGCGGCCCGCGCGCTCGAGCGCCTGCTCGATAGCGTCGGCGGGCTGCGAGTGCAGCGAGACGTCGGGACCGGCGACGAAGCCGGTCGAGACGATGCGCGCGAGGCCCGTGAGGCCCTGCTGCTTGGCGTAGGCGTCCGAGACGAGCACGACCGCGGCGGCGCCGTCGGTGATCTGGGATGCGTTGCCGGCGGTGACCGTACCGTCGGGCGTGAAGGCGGGGCGCAGCGACGCGAGCGACTCGACCGTCGTGTCGGCGCGGAGGCCGTCGTCGACCGAGACCGTGACGGTCTTCCGGCCGGCCTTCGCCTCGAACGGGATGATCTCACCGTCGAGCGTGCCGTCCGCCTGGGCGCGGGCGAGGCGCGCGTGCGAGGCGGCGGCGAACTCGTCCTGCTGCTCGCGCGTGATCTCGAACCGGCCGTTGTGCTCGTCGGTCGAGGCTCCCATCGCGACGCGGTCGAACGCATCCGTGAGCCCATCGAACTGCATCGTGTCGATGAGGCTCGTGTCGCCGAACTTCGAGCCGGTGCGCATGGGCGCGGCGTGCGGCGCGAGCGACATCGACTCCTGGCCCACGGCGAGCACGACGTCGGCCTCGCCGAGCTGGATCATGCGGTGGCCCGTCACGATCGCCTCGGCCCCCGAGAGGCAGACGGCGCTGATGCCGAGCGCTGGCACCGACATCGGCACGCCCGCGGCGACCGCGGTCTGGCGCGGCGGGTTCTGGCCGACGGTCGCCTGCAGCACCTGGCCGACGACGACGACGTCGACCTCACCGGGGGCGACCCCGGCGCGCTCCATCGCGTGACGGGCGGCGTGGGCACCGAGCTCGGTCGACTTCGACTGCGCCAGCTGGCCCAGGAACTTCGCGAACGGCGTGCGCGCGTATCCGGCGATGATCGTCTCGGGCATGGTGCTGCTCCTTCGCAGGTCGGGGTACGACCAGGATACGCCGGAGCGCGCCCGGCGGTCGTGCGCCTCCCAGGTGCGCGCGGTAGGACGGGGGCACGACGACGACAGGAGGCATCGTGACCGACCAGCAGCATGGCCAGCAGCCCGACGAGGTCGAGGAGCCGCGCGAGGGCGCGGCGCGCCCCGAGCCCGACCACCACAACCCGGAGACGGAGGAGGACACCACCTCGGGCGGGCCCGCCTAGCGATCGCGCGAGTCGAGCGCGGCGCCGCCCGCCGGGTCGCCCCGGTGCCGGCGCCGCGTTCGTCTCAGCCGGTCAGCGCTGCGCGCCCGGGTCCCGCTGCTCGTCCGCCGGCCACTGGTCGGCGGTGTTCTCGTGCCCGGAGCTCGGCTCGCGCGTCGCGCCCTCGGAGTGCCACTGCTCCGCGGTGTCCTGGTGACCGCCCGCGGTCGCGACGCCGTCGTCGTCGATCGCCGACGACACATCCGCCCCCCGGCCCGCGACCGGCGCGATGTTGACCATCCACAGCACGCCCCAGCGGTCGACGAGCATGCCGAACTTGTCGCCCCACGGCGCCTCGACGAGCGGCTCGAGCACGGTCGCGCCGTCGCTCAGGCCCTCCCAGTAGCGCGAGAGCGTCGCGTCGTCGTCGCCCGAGAGCGAGACCTGCTGGCGGCCGCTCGGCTGGTCCATGCCGCGTGGCGTGTCGCTCGCCATGATCGTGTGGCCGTCGGCGGTCGTGAGCTGCGCGTGCATGACGAGGTCGGCGTCGCCCGGGTCGTCGGCCATGCCGCTCTCGCCGAACGTGCTGACGACGAGGTCGCCGCCGAACACGCCGTGGTAGAAGTTCATCGCCTCGCGAGCCTCGCGACCGAACGCGAGGTAGGGGTTGAGCAGGGTTGCCATCTCGGCTCCTCACTGCGGCCGCGCGGCCGCGTGGAGTCAGCATGCCGCAGTCGGGCGGCGTGCGCCAGGGTCGGTCAGGCGGCGTCGCGCGCGAGCTGCCACGCCTCGGCGATCGCGGCGTCGATGCCGCGCGGCGCTCGCGCGTCGCCGATCGCGAGCACGGGCACGCCGAGCGATGCCTCGAGCCGCTCGGCGTCGTGCTCGTCGAGGCCGACGGCCTCCGGCGGGGTGAGCGCGACGATCGCCGTCGGATCGGCGAGCCGCGTCGCCTCGCCCGTCAGCACGTCGACCGCCCACGCCCGCTCCGCGTCGAGGCGCACGCGGGCGGCGGTGCGCCGCACGACGCCGCCCGCGGCGAGCGAGCGCAGCACGAGCTGCCGCTCGTAGCCGGTGCGGACGTGCGGCAGCAGCCGCTCGAACGGCGTCACGACCTCGATCGCCGCGCCGCTCGCCGCGAGCGCGAGCAGCACGCCGGACGCGCGCGCCGTGCCGTCGTCGTCGACGACGAGCACGCGATCGCCGAGGGCGGCGGGATCGTCCATCGCCCGCCACGCGTCGATCGTCGCCGGGCGCTCCCCCTCGAACGCCTCGTCGACCGCGAGCGCGGTGCGCTCGGGCGGCACCGCGCCGGTCGCGAGCACGACCGCGTCGGCGCCGAGCGCGCGCAGGCGCTCGAGCGTGGCCGGCTCGCCCAGGCGCAGCTCGACGCCCGCCGCGCGCGCGTCGCGCTCGAGGTCGGCGACGAGCAGCGCGACGGAGGAGCGGCCCGGCACGCGTGCGGCGCGCCGCAGCTGCCCGCCGAGCTCGTGCTCGCGCTCGAGCAGGGTGACCCCGTGGCCGAGCCGGGCGAGGTCGAGCGCCGCGCGGAGGCCCGCCGGTCCGCCGCCGACGACCGCCCAGCGCCGCGGCGCCGCGGCCCGGGCCGGCACCGGTTCGAGCTCGCGGCCCACCTCCGGGTTCACGGTGCACGAGACGGGCAGCCCTTGGCTGCCGCGCCCGAGGCACCCCTGGTTCAAGCGGATGCAGTGCCGGATGCCCTCGGTCGCCCCGGTGAGGAGCTTCCGGGCGAGGTCGGGGTCGGCGAGCTGGCCGCGCGTGAGCGCGACCATGTCGGCGATGCCGCTCGCGAGCACCTCCTCCGCCTGCTCGGCGCTCAGCGCCGCGCCGACGCCGAACACCGGGATGTCGGGGTTCGCGGCCTTGAGCGCCGCGACGTCGTCGCGCAGCCACGCGACGGGCATCGCGGACGACGGGAACACCCAGTGGACGTCGTGGTAGCTGCCGGCCGCGGTGTCGAGGAAGTCGATCCTCGCCTCGTCGCGGAGCGCCGCGACGACCTCGCGCATCGCGGCCGCGTCGAGCCCGCCCTCGCGGTGCTCGTCGAGCACGATGCGGATGCCGACGGTGAAGTCGTCCCCGACCCGGGCGCGCACGGCGCGCAGCACCTCGCGCGGGAAGCGCGTGCGGCCCTCGAGGTCGCCGCCGTAGGCGTCGGTGCGGCGGTTCGTGAGCGGCGTGAGGAACTGGTGCAGCAGGTAGCCGTGCGCCATGTGCACCTCGACGCCGTCGAAGCCCCCGAGCCTCGCGCGCTCGGCCGAGTCGGCCCACGCCTCCGCGAGCGCCCGCAGGTCGCGCGGCGTCGCCGCCGCCGTCGCGACGCCCGTCGAGGGCGAGAGGATGCGGCTCGGTGCGAGCACCGCGCGCGGGCCGTCCGGCCCCTCGGGCGACGCCTGCGCGCCGTGGTGGTTGAGCTGCACGAGCACCCGCGCGCCGGCCTCGTGGATCGCGTCGGTCATGCGCCGGTTCGCGTCGACCGCCTCCGGTCGCCAGGCGTCCTGGAAGCCGCGCGTCGACCCGCTCGGGTGCACGAGGTGGTTGCCCGCGACGAAGAGCCCGCACCCGCCGCGCGCCCGGCGCACGAAGTAGGCGGTCTCGCGATCCGACTCGACGCGGTCGGAGTACTGCTTCGAGTGCGCCGCCTGCATGATCCGGTTGGGGGCGTCGAAGGCGCCGATGCGGAGGGGCTGGGCGAGGAGGGTCACGGCTCTCGATCCTGCCATCGGCGAGCGCATGCTGCCCGCCCGGCCGCGCGGGACGCATCCATCACTTGACACTTGGGGCATGATCGGATGCATGACGACGAGCAATGACGCTCGCCTCCGACCCGACTCGCTCGCGGTGCATGCCGGCCGCGACGATCTCCGGTCGCTCGGCGTGCACGCGATCCCCATCGACCTCTCCTCGACGAACCCGCTGCCGGACGTCCTCACGGGCGGCGACGCGTACGAGCGGCTCGCGACCGGCGGCGACGTCGGCGACGGCTCGGCCGTCTACCAGCGGCTCTGGAATCCGACCGTCGCGCGCTTCGAGGAGGCGCTCGCGCAGCTCGAGGGCGGCGAGCGCGCGGTCGCCTTCGCCTCCGGCATGGCGGCGGTGACCGCCGTGCTCATGGCCGCGCGCCAGCGCCGCGGCAGCCACGTCGTGGCGCTCCGGCCGCTCTACGGCGGCACCGACCACCTGCTCGCGACGGGCCTGCTCGGCACCGAGACGACGTTCGTGGACTCGGTCGAGGCGGTCGCCCGCGCGTGCCGCCCCGACACGGGCCTCGTGGTCGTCGAGACGCCCGCGAACCCCACGCTCGAGCTCGTCGACCTCTCGGCGCTCGTCGCCGCCGCGGGCGACGCGCCCGTGCTCGTCGACAACACGTTCGCGACGCCCGTGCTCCAGCGGCCGCTCGCGCACGGCGCCGCGCTGTCGCTGCACTCCGCGACGAAGTACATCGGCGGCCACGGCGACGTGGTCGGCGGCGTCGTGGCGTGCAGCGAGGAGTGGGCGCGGGCCCTCCGGCCCGTCCGCGCCATCACGGGCGCCCTCGCGCATCCGCTCGCCGCCTACCTCATGCACCGGGGGCTGCAGACGCTGCCGCTGCGCGTGCGAGCGCAGCAGGCGGGAGCCGAGGTCGTCGCGCGCGCGCTCGCCGCGATGGACGGCGTGCTCGAGGTGCACTACCCCGGGCTCGACGGATGCGACCCCGCGGGCCTCGTGGGACCGGGCAGGCAGATGGCGGGGCCGGGCTCGATGATCGCGGTCGACGTCGGCGACGTCGAGCGCGCCGCCGCGGTCGCGGAGTCGGTGGAGCTGTTCACGCACGCCGTCTCGCTCGGCAGCGTCGACTCGCTCATCCAGCACCCCGCGTCGCTCACGCACCGGCCGGTCGCGGCGGAGGCGAAGCCGCACGCGGGCGTGCTGCGGCTCTCGATCGGCCTCGAGGATCCGGCCGACCTCATCGACGACCTCGAGCGCGCGCTCAGCCGCTCGGCGGCGGCGCGGCCGGCAGCCGCAGCTCGGCGCTGAGCCCTCCCCCGTCGGCGCGGCGCAGCTCGATCGAGCCGCCGTTCCGACGGGCGAGCTCGGCGACGATCGCGAGGCCGAGCCCCGTGCCCGGCACGTTGTCGCGCACGGCGCTCGGCGCGCGGTAGAACCGGTCGAACGCGTGCGCGAGCTCGTCCTCGCTCATGCCCGGCCCCGTGTCGACGATGCGGATGCGCACGGCGTCGCCGTCGCGGTCGGC
Organism: Agrococcus lahaulensis DSM 17612; assembly: GCF_000425105.1. Classification (GTDB taxonomy): domain Bacteria; phylum Actinomycetota; class Actinomycetes; order Actinomycetales; family Microbacteriaceae; genus Agrococcus; species Agrococcus lahaulensis. The sequence continues at coordinate 394,578 of NZ_KE384303.1, read as the reverse complement.
GCCGAGCAGCACGCGGCCGCCGGCCGGCGTGAACTTGATGGCGTTCGTGAGCAGGTTCGACACCGCGCGACCGGCGTCGCTGCGCGAGCCGAGCGCGACGCTCTCGTCGACGTCGACGAGCAGCTCCACCGCCTTGCGCTCGGCGATGGGCGCGAGGCTCGCGGCCGCGTCGTCGAGGAGCTCGCGGCAGTCGATGCGCTCGGGCTCCTTGGGCCGCGGCGTGGAGGTCGCGCCGCCGCTCAGCGTCAGCAGGTCCTCGACGAGCTCGGAGAGCCGCACGGCGTTGCGCTCGATGACGGCGACCCACTTCCGCTCCGAGGCGCCGAGCCCGGCGGACTCGGCGAGCAGCTCCGCGTAGCCCACGACGCTCGTGATGGGGGTGCGCAGCTCGTGGCTCGTGGTGGCGAGGAAGTCGTCGCGCTGGCGCTCGAGCTCCTCGCGGATCGAGCGCGCTGCCTCGCGCTCGATCCCGGCCTCGACCTCCGCCTGGCGGGCGCGGAGGAGCTCGGTCACGTCGAGCAGCTGCGCCGCGACGCGGTCGTCCTCGCCGTCGATCGGGTTGGCCTCGATCGTGAGCGTGCGGCCGGCGGCCGTCGTCGCGGTCGTCGTCCCGCCCGAGCGCATCGCCGCGGCCGCCGCCGAGGCGACCGGTCCCGACCAGTCGTCGCCGTCGAGCTCGGTGTCGAGCATCGCTCGCGCCGCGGGGTTCGCCCACGCGAGCCGGGCGGCGTCGCGGCCCGGGCGCCACAGCACGAGGCCGAGCCGAGACTCGACGACGCTGCCCGTGAGCAGTCGCGCCGAGGCGTCGAGGCGTCGCCAGACGGCGCGCAGCTCGTACTGCGCGGCGGAGATGACGAGCGCGAAGCCCGCGATCGTCAGCAGGTAGACCTCGAGCACCGCCGCTTGCTCGGTGACGTCGAGGGCCGCCGACGCGAACGGCCCGCGACCGGCGAGCGTGAGCACGAGCATCGCGAGCGACGCGACGAGGGACTGCACGAGCACCACGCGGATCGGGAAGCGGAACGCCGCCCACGCGAGCACCGGGTAGGGCGCGAAGGACAGCGGCAGGCTCGAGTCGAGCTGGAAGACGAGCACGAGGACGAGCACGAGCACGAGCGACTGCGCGACCATCTCGACGGTGCTCGCGCGCACGGGCACGCGCGGCGGCAGGGCGGCGAAGGGCGCGATCATCGCGACCGCCGCCGCGTGCGATGCCGCGACGAGCACGATCGTCGGCCAGAAGGAGCCGCTCTCGAGCACGGTGACCGAGAGCGCCGCGATGAGGCCGGCCGCGGCGGAGCCCACGCTGATGGCGATCGCGAAGCGCAGTCCGGCGCGCAGCGACGAGAGCTGGAAGTGCTCGCGGCCCCAGCCGAGCAGCACCGCGATGACCGCGACCTCGGCGACGTTCGCCGCCCCGAAGCCGAGCGCCTGCACGAGCGTGCGACCGCCCGCGGTGTTCGCGACCGTCGTCGCGACGAGCACGAGCACGAGCACCATCCAGATGCGCCGCGGCGGCTGCAGCAGCGCGAACGCGACCGAGAGCCCCGCCGCCGGCCACCACACCGCGACGGTCGTGCCTGCGGGCGCGAACAGCACGCCCGCGACCGCCGCGAGGAAGATGAGCGCCCCAGCGGCGGTCCACGCGGGCCACGGCAGCCTCGGCCGCGCATCGACGTCGGCGCTCGTGTCGAGCGCGAAGCCTGCCGCAGGCGTGCTCATGGTCGCCACCGTACCTCCCGTCCGCGCGTATGCTGAGCGCACCCGGGGAGGGAGCCGAGCATGAGCGGAGCCGCACCGTGAGCCTCCGTCGCCGCCGCGGCGTCGCGCCGCCCGTCGGGCTCGCCCTCGTCCTCGCGCTCGCGCTCGCCGCGTGCGTGCCCGTCGAGCAGCCCGCCGAGCGGCCCGCGACGAGCACCGACCCGGCCGCGACCGGCGCGCCCGCCGTGCCCGACGCATCCGCCTCGCCCTCCTCCATCCGCACCGGCAGCCTCGAGTCGCCCGAGACGCTCGCGACCGGGCTCGAGAGCCCGTGGTCGATCGCGCTCCTGCCCGACGGCGGCGCGCTCGTGAGCGAGCGCGACTCGGCCCGCATCGTCGAGGTGCGACCCGAGGGCAGCACTGACCCGATCGCCGAGCTCGAGGGCGTCGTGCCCGGCGGCGAGGGCGGGCTGCTCGGCATCGCCGCGCGCGACGGGCACCTCTACTGGTACGCGACGAGGAGCGACGGCAACGCCATCCTGCGCGCGACGCTCGAGGGCGCCGTCGGCGAGCGATCGCTCGGCGAGCCCGAGGAGCTGCTCACCGGCATCCCCGCGGCCCGCAACCACAACGGCGGGCGCATCGCGTTCGGACCCGACGGGATGCTCTACGCGACGACGGGCGACGCGGGCGTGCCGACGCGGGCGCAGGATCCCGCGAGCCTCGCCGGCAAGATCCTGCGGCTCGAGCCCGACGGCTCGCTGCCGGCCGACAACCCCGACCCCGGCTCCCCGGTCTACACGCTCGGCCACCGCAACCCGCAGGGCCTCGCGTGGAGCGATGACGGCGCGCTCTTCGCGACCGAGTTCGGCCAGGACACGTGGGACGAGCTCAACGCGATCGAGGCGGGAGCGAACTACGGCTGGCCGGTCGTCGAGGGCGCCGCGGGCGACCGCCGGTTCGTCGATCCCGTGCAGCAGTGGCGGCCCGCCGAGGCGAGCCCGAGCGGGATGGCCTTCGCGGGCGACGCGCTCTGGATCGCGAACCTGCGCGGGCAGTCGCTGCGCCGCGTGCCGATCGACGACCTCGCGGTCTCGAGCGTGCACTGGCAGGGCGAGCACGGGCGGATGCGCGACGTCGTGGCCGCGCTGGACGGCTCGGTCTGGGCGCTCACCGGCAGCACCGACGGCCGCGGCCGGCCCGCGGAGGGCGACGACCGCATCCTCGCCTTCGCGCCCTAGCGCGAGGCGCGAAGGGTCAGCCCGCGCGCGGCTCGAGCACGACGACGGGCGTCGCGCGCCGGCGCGCCCGCTCGTACTCCGCCATCGCCGGCCCCTCGTGGAAGGCGTCGAAGCCCGCGAGCAGGCGCTCGCGCTCGAGCCCGGACACCTCTCGGGCGTGCACGAGGCGCGGACCGTCGGGCAGGTCGACGGATGCGTCGGGGTGGGCGCGGAGGTTGTGGAGCCAGGCGGGGTGCGCGTCGGCCCAGCCGTTCATCGCCATCGTCACGAGAGCCTCGCCCTCCTCGTAGTAGGAGACGATCGCGACGCGCGGCTCGCCCGAGCGGCGGCCGATCGTGTGCAGGCGCAGCATGCCGAACTTCCCCGGCCTCGGCCGCGCGAGGCCGAAGCGGCCGCTCGTGACGCGGTAGAGCGCGCGGTGCACGACCCACGCGGAGCGTACGAACCAGCGCGGCGGCAGCTTCGGCGCAGGGGCCGGGACGGAAGCGGGCGCACTGCTCGCGGTGTCGGTCACGATCGACTCCTTCGCGTCGGGCCGGTGGGCGGGTCGAGCTCAGCGTAGGCACGCGTGCGGCGCCGCAACCAGGGGGCTATCCCCCGCTCGCCATCACGCGAGCGCGGCGTCGAGCCCCTCGAGCAGCCGGTCGACGTCGGTGTCGTCGTTGTAGGGCGCGAGCCCCATTCGCAGTCCCGCCTCGGCGCCGGTGCCGAGCGCGAGGAACGGCTCGTGCGCGTAGAAGGTGCCGGCGGGCGCGAGCACGTCGCGCGCTGCGAGCGCGCGGGCGACGGCGAACGGGTCGCGGTCGCGGAAGGTGACGAAGAGCGTCGACGTGCGCTCCTCGGCGACCGAGTGCAGCGTCAGCCGGCCCTCGAGCGCGCGCAAGTGAACCTCGATGCGCTCGCGCAGGCGCCGCTCGTGGTGCTCGACGAGCGCGTTGGCGGCGACGAGGCGCTCGCGGCGGTCGCGCTGGGCATCCTCGACCGGGGCACCCGCGATGCTCGCGATGACGTCCACGGCCGCAGTCGCGCCCGCCATGAGCTCGTAGGGCAGGGTGCCGAGCTCGAAGCGCTCGGGCACCGCGTCGGTCGAGGGCAGCAGCTTGTCGGGGTGCAGCGACTCGAGCAGCTCGGGCGACGCGGCGAGCACCGCGCAGTGCGGGCCGAAGAACTTGTAGGGCGAGCAGACGAAGAGGTCGGCGCCGAGCGCGGCGACGTCGATCGCGTCGTGCGCGGCGAGGTGCACGCCGTCGACGTGCACGAGCGCGCCGACCTCGTGCGCGCGGGCCGCGATGCGGGGCAGGTCGGGCTTCGAGCCGATGAGGTTGGATGCGCCGGTGACGGCGACGAGGCGCGTGCGCTCGGTCACGACCTCGTCGAGCTCGTCGAGCCGCAGCTGCCCCGTCGCGGGGTCGAGCCGCAGCCACCGCACCGTCATCCCGACGCGCTCGGCGACCTGGAGCCACGGCCGCACGTTCGCGTCGTGGTCGAGCTGCGTGACGACGAGCTCGTCGCCCGCCGCCCACTGCTTCGCGAGCGCGCGGGAGACGTCGTAGGTGAGCTGCGTCGCGCTGCGCCCGTAGACGATGCCGCGCGGGTCGGCGCGGAGCAGGTCGGCGTAGGCGGCACGGAAGGCGGCGACCGCCGCGTCGGCGTTCCGCTCGCTCGCGACGCTCGAGCCGCGGTTCGAGAGCGGACCGGTGAGCGTGCGGGCGATCGCCTCGCCGACCTCGGCCGGCGTCTGCGTGCCGCCCGGTCCGTCGAAGTGGGCGATGCCCGAGGCGAGCGACGGGAACCGCGCCCGCAGCGCCTCGACGTCGAGTGCGGTCGCGGTGGCCTGCTCCATGGAGCCGAGCATGCCAGATGCGCCGTGCAGCTACGGTCGAGGGGTGACCCGCCGCGCCGCAGCCCCTTCGCGCCTCCTCGCGGGAGCGCTCGCGCTCGACGCCGCGCTCGTCGTCGCGTTCGCGGCGATCGGCCGCGCGAGCCATGACGACGGCGGCGCGGGTGTGCTGGGCGCCGGCGGCATCGGCCTCGCGACGACGGCCTGGCCCTTCCTCGCCGCACTCGTCGCGGGATGGCTCGTCTCGCTCGCGTGGCGGCGGCCCGCTGCGCCGCTCCGCACCGGCGTGCCGGTGTGGCTCGTGACGGTCGTGGGCGGGATGCTGCTGCGCGCGCTCAGCGGGCATGGCACGGCCCTCCCGTTCGTCGTCGTCGCGACCCTCGCGCTGCTCGCGCTCCTGGTCGGATGGCGGCTGCTGGCCGCGCTCGTGCGTGGCGGAAGCGAGCGGCGCTCACGTACCGTGGGGGCATGACCGACACGACGACGATCCGGGTGTACGGCGCCGACTGGTGCCGCGACTGCCGGCGCACGAAGCAGCAGCTCGACGGGCTCGCGGTGCCCTACGACTACATCGACCTCGAGGAGGACGAGTCGGCGACGCGCGAGGCGCAGCGCATCTCGGGCCGCATGCAGATCCCGGTCGTCGTCTTCCCCGACGGCTCGCACCAGGTCGAGCCGACGAACGACGAGGTCGAGGCGAAGCTCCGGGAGCTCTCGCTCCTCTGAGCCCCGCCTCGCGCCTCAGCGCTGCGCGGTCGCGCCGGCGGCGACCGCGTCGACGCTGCCCGTGCTCGCGCCCGGGTGGCGCCGCTCGAGGCCCGCGCCCTCGACGTCGACGTTCGGGATGATGCGGTCGAGCCAGCGCGGCAGCCACCACGCGCCGCGGCCGACGAGGTGCATGATCGCGGGCACGAGCAGCATCCGCACGACGAAGGCGTCGAGCAGCACGCCGAGCGCGAGCCCGAAGCCCATCGCCTTGATGATGATCGACTCCGAGGCGATGAAGCCGGCGAAGACGGCGATCATGATGAGCGCGGCGGCGATGACGACGCTGCGCCCCGCCCGGAACCCGCGCGCGACCGCGAGTCGCGCATCCGCCCTGTGCACGTACGCCTCGCGCATGCCGGTCGTGAGGAAGAGCTGGTAGTCCATCGCGAGCCCGAAGAGGATGCCGGTGAGGATGACGGGCAGGAAGCTCAGGATGGGCCCGGGCTCCGAGACGCCGAAGAGGCCGCCGAGCCAGCCCCACTGGAACACCGCGGTAACCGCGCCGAAGGTCGCGAAGAGCGAGAGCACGAAGCCGCCGGTCGCGATGAGCGGCACGAGGAGCGAGCGGAACACCATCACCATGATGAGGAACGAGAGCCCGACGACGACCGCGAGGTAGGTCGGGAGCGCGTCGGCGAGGCCCTCGGAGATGTCGATGTTGCTCGCCGCCTGGCCGGCGACGCCGAGCGGCATGTCGCCCTCGATCGCCGGCCGCTCGCGCAGCTCGCGCACGAGCGCCTCGGTCGACTCGCTGTTGGGGCCCTCGGCGGGCACGACCTGGAAGACCGCGAGCCGTGCCTCGTCCGCGGCGTCGTCGGAGACGCCGATGGGCGCGACCGCCACGACGTCGTCGCTCGCCGCGAGCTCGCGCGCGACCGCGAGCTGGCGCCGCTCGACCTCGACGTCGTCGAGGCCGCCCGGCATCGTCGCGGTGACGAGCAGCGGGCCGTTCTGCCCCTCGCCGAACGCCTCCTCGGTGAGGCTGTAGGCCCGGTAGGCGGTCGATTCGGCGGGCTCGGAGGCACCGTCGGGCAAGCCGAGGCGCATCGAGAGCGCCGGGATCGCGATCGTCGCGAGCACCGCGACGGCGAGCACGGCGCCGAGGACCGCGCGGGCGGTCGACATCGGGCGCACCGAGCGCAGCGCATCCGCGCCGTCACCCGCCGCGTCGGCCTTCGCGATCGCGCGTCGGCTGAGGATGCGGCGGCCGGCGAGGCCCAGCAGGGCCGGCGTTGCCGAGATCGCGATGAGCACGGCGATCGCGACGCTCACGGCGCCCGCGACGCCCATGAGGCCGAGGAAGGGGATGCCCGTGATGCCGAGCGCGAGGAGCGCGACGATGACCGTGACGCCCGCGAAGACGACCGCGTTGCCCGCCGTGCCGTTCGCGAGGCCGATCGACTCGACGACGCCGGCGCCGCGCAGCAGCTGCTTGCGGTGGCGGTAGATGATGAAGAGCGAGTAGTCGATGCCGACCGCGAGGCCGAGCATGACGCCGAGGATCGGCGTGACCGACGCCATCTGCACGACCCCCGAGAACGACAGCACGGCCATCGCGCCGATCGCGACGCCAAGCAGCGCCGTGACGATCGGGAGGGCGGCCGCAAGCAGCGAGCCGAGCACGACGACGAGCACGACCGCCGCGAGCGCCACGCCGACCGCTTCGCCGATGCCGAGGATCTCGGGCACGCCCTGCGCGATGTCGGTCGAGAACGAGATCTCGAGCCCGTCGATGGGCTGCGAGGAGAAGTGCGCCATCGTGGCGTCCTTCGACTCCTGCGGCAGCTCGAGGCGCGTCTCGGTGTACGAGACGGTCACGAGGGCGGTCGCGCCGTCCTCGGAGACGAGGCGGATGCCGTCGGCGAGCGAGAGGAGCTCCTCACCGCGCTCGAGCCGGGTGGCCTGCTCGTCGAGCTCGGCCTGCCCCTCGTCGAGCTGCGCGCGCTGCTCGTCGATGACAGTGCGCTGCGCGTCGAGCTGCGCCTGCTGGGCGTCGAGCTGCGCGGCCGGGAAGCCGGCGGCCTCGGCTTGCGCTCGCGCGGCGTCGAGCTGCGCCTGACCGGCCTCGAGCTGCGCGGCGCCCGCCTCGAGCTGGGCGAGGCCCGCGTCGAGCTGCTCCTGCCCGGCCTCGAGCTGCGCGCGGCCGTCCTCGAGCTGCTGCGCCTGGTCGGCGCGCTCGGCCTCGGTCGCGAACGGGTCGTTGACGGCCGAGACGTCGGGCAGCGACTCCGCGCCCTCGATGAGCTCGGCGAGCTGCTCGCGCTGCTCCTCGGTGATCGCGCCGTCGGTCGCGTGCACGACGACGGTGCCGGTCGCGCCGGCGAAGTCCGGCAGCTCGCGCTCGAGCTCGGCGACGACCTCGCCGGAGGCCGTGCCGGGGATGTCGAAGCTCGACGAGAGCCCCTTGAAGCCGATGAGGAAGCCGCCGACCGCGGCGGCGAGGATGACGATCCACGCGATGAGGACCGTCCACGCGCGGCGCGCGGCGAACGTTCCCAAGCGGTGCAGCAGCTCGGCCATGAGGCCCTTCCGATCCGCGCGCGAGCCGAGGCCGAGCGCTCCCGACGACGACAAGCGGGGCCTAAGATAACACGCACCGTCTCGTCTTTCCTGTGGCCCTGGAGGTGCCATGTCCCTCCCCCGCACGGGTCCCGTCCGCAGCGAGGCCGCCCGCATCGCGATCCTCGACGCGACCGCGGCGCTCTTCGCCGAGCGCGGCTACGAGCACCTCACGATCGAGGGCGTCGCCGCGCGCGCCGGCGTCGGCAAGCAGACGATCTACCGCTGGTGGCGCTCGAAGGGCGCGCTCGTCGCGGAGTGCCTGCTCGAGGGCCTGCTCTTCGACGACCGGCTCGCGCTGCCCGACACGGGCGACGTGCGCGCCGACATGCACGCGTGGCTCACGACCGTCTTCGCGGTGATCGACGACGAACCGGGACTCGTCCTCTCGCTCCTCGCCGCGGCCGCGGAGCATCCCGAGGTGGGGGCGCGGCTGCGCGACAGCCTGACCGGCTCCGCCTCGATCTCCGGTCGCCTCGACGCGGCGATCGGCACCACGACGGGACTGCGGCCGGGCGTCGCGACCGAGCAGCTCGCGGAGGCGCTCATCGGCGCGGTCGTGCTGCGCGCCCTCAGCCGCACCTCGTCGACCGCCGACGACGCCGCGCGGCTCGTCGACCTGCTCATCGGGCGTGCGTCCGACGACGCCGTGTCGCCGAGCTGACCCCTACGAGCCCTCGGGCCACGAGTCGGGCACCGACTTCCCCTCCGGCACGACGTCCTCGCCATCGGGTGCCGCATCCGCCCACGAGTCCTTCGGCCGGTAGCCGAGGTCGAGCATGGTGTTCGTGAGGTCCCACCGCCGGTTCGGGTTGTCGGAGATCGCGTAGTAGAGCCCGAAGTCGACGGGCGCCTCGATCGCGCAGCGGAACACCTGCACGGCGTCGTCCTCGCTCAACCACATCGCGTGCAGGATGTCGAGGTCGGCGCTCGCCGGGTCGTCGGTCATCCAGCCGATGCGGAGGGCGATGAACGAGAGCCCGTGCTCGTCGGCGTAGTAGCGGCCGAGCGTCTCGCCGAACGCCTTCGAGACGCCGTAGAGCGAGTCGGGGCGCGGCAAGTGGTGCGGGTAGACCGGCCACTGCTCGAGCCGGTCGTACATGCCCATCGCGTGGTTCGAGGAGGCGAACACGACGCGGCGGACGCCCGCCTCGCGGGCAGCTTCGAGCACGTTGCGGGTGCCGACGATGTTGGCGCCGAGCACGTCGTCCCACGTCGACTCGGGGCTCGCGCTGCCGGCGAGGTGCACGACGGTGTCGATGCCGTCCATGAGCGAGCGCACGGCGTCGAAGTCGGTGAGGTCGGCCTCGCGGAGCTCGCGCTCCTGCCGCGGGCTCCGCGGCGTGCGGCCGTGCATGACGACGTCGTAGTCGCCCTGCAGCCGCTCCGAGAGCACGAGGCCGATGCCGCCCGTCGCGCCCGTGATGAGGATGCGGCGCGGAGCGTCGCCCGTCGAGTCGTCCATGGTGCTCCTCCCCGCCCCGACACTATGCAGAGCGCCTGATCGTCTCGTGGGCGCGACCCGGGCTACGGCCGCAGCTGCACCTTGCCGACGCGGCCAGGCGTCAGGCTCGCGCGCACCGCCTCTCGCACGTCCTCGAAGGGATGCGTGCTCGAGACCGGGAGCGTGAGCGTGCCCTCGCCGATGCGCTCCGCGAGCTCGGCGAAGAGCCGCTCGCGCGTCGCGGCGTCCATCGTGCGGCCCACGGTGCTGCCCCAGAAGCCGCGCACGGTCGTGTGCTTGAAGATGAGGTCGCCGGAGGAGAGTTCGAGGGTCGGTGCGGCCATCGCGCCGAAGACGACGAGCGTGCCGCCCTCATCGAGCACCGAGAGCACGTCGCCGGCAGCCGGCCCGCCGACCGAGTCGACGCCGGCGACGATGCGCCCGTCGCCCGCGAGCTCGCGGACGCGCTCGCGCCAATGGTCCTCCGACGTCGAGACGGTGCCCTCGATGCCGGCCTCGCGCAGCTCCTCGACCGCCTCCCGGCGCCGCACGAGGCCGATGACGCGGATGCCGCGGCCGGGCGCGAGCTGCGCGACCATGCGGCCGACGGCACCGTTCGCGGCGTTCTGCACGAGCACGTCGCCCTCGGCGAGGTCGAGGCTCTCGAGCAGGCTCACGGCGCTGAACGGCATCGCGACGAGCTGGGCGGCCGCGCTGTCGGGCAGTCCATCCGGCGCCGGCACGAGGCCGCGCGCGTCGGCGACGAACGACTCCGCCCAGACGCCGAAGGCGCCTGCGACGACGCGGTCGCCGATCGCGAGGCTGTCGACGCCCTCGCCGAGCGCCTCGACGACGCCGACGGCCTCGGTGCCGCTGCCCGCGGGCAGCTCGGGCTTGAAGCCGTAGGTGCCGCGCACGGTCCAGAGGTCGTGGTTGTGGATGGTGGCGAGCGTCGTGCGCACGCGCACCTGGCCCGGCCCGGGCTCGGGCGTGGGTCGCTCGGCGACGTGCAGCACGTCCTCGGGCTCGCCGAATCGGTCGTGGACGATGGCGCGCATGTGCGCTCCCTTCGGTCGGTGGTTCATTCGTGATGGATGCGCGGCGGCGTCACATCTCCTCGTACGACGCTGGGTCCTGGTCGGCGAGCCGCCCGTCGGGCCGCCCGAGCGCGGTGATCGCGGCGATCTCGTCCTCCGCGAGCGCCACGTCGAGCGCACCGAGGTTCTCGCGCTGGCGATCGACCGACGCGGCCTTCGGCAGCGGCACGGCGCCGCGCGCGATCGCCCACGCGAGCAGCACTTGCGCGGGCGTCGCGCCGTGCGCGCGGGCGATCTCCACGACCTCGTCGCGCTCGAGCAGGTCGTTGCCCCGCCCGAGCGGGCTCCACGCCTGCGTGATGATGCCGTGCTCGCGGTCGTAGGCGAGCTGCTCCTCCTGCGGGAAGTACGGGTGCAGCTCGATCTGGTTGACCTCGGGCAGCACACCCGTCTCCGCCTGCAGGCGCTCGAGGTGCTCGGGCAGGAAGTTGCACACGCCGATCGCGCGCACGAGCCCACGCTCCTTCGCCTCGATGAGCGCGCTCCACGCATCCACGTACTTGCCGACGCGCGGGTTCGGCCAGTGGATGAGGTAGAGGTCGAGCCGCTCGAGGCCCGTGCGCGCGACGCTCTCCTCGATCGTCGCGAGCGCTGCGTCGCGCTCGTGGTGGCGGCCGGGCAGCTTCGAGGTGATGATGAGGTCGTCACGACGACCGGATGCGCGCACGGCGGCACCGACCGTGCCCTCGTTCTCGTAGTTGAAGGCGGAGTCGAGCAGCGTGTAGCCCTGCTCGATCGCGCGGCCGATCGCGTCGGCGCCCGCGCGGCCCTTGAGCTTGTAGGTGCCGAAGCCGAGCACTGGCAGCTGCAGGCCGCTGTGGGCGGTGGTGGTGGGGATCACGGATGCGCTCCTCTCGGCAGGCGGGACGCCTGTCCGCGTCACCCTACGCCGCGCGCCCAGAGTGCCGCCGAGAGTCGCGAGACGGCCGGGTCGTGCGTGCGCTGCCAGTTGCGGCCGCCGCGCGAGAAGGTCGCTCGCACGGCGGGCGGCACGTCGGCGTCGGCGACCGGCGCGCCGAGCCACTCGCACGGCCGCACGTGCACGAGGTCGGCGGCCGACGCATCCGGGCTCGCGTCGTAGCGCCACGGCCCCGCGAACTGCCCGAGCCAGGCGAGCCCGTCGTCGTCGCGAGTCCAGACGAAGGCGCCGTCGGGCGCGTCGGCGAAGCGCTCGATGCGAGCGGCGAGCCGCTCGTCGTGCTGCTCGGCGGCGACCGTCGCCGCCTCGGCGACGGTGCGCGGCGCCGGGTCGAGCGCGCCGCCCATGCCGACGAGGCCCTGGGCGAGCGCCCGCTCGACGCCCGCGCCCTCCGGGACGGCGGGCAGCCTCGACCGCATGGGCGCGCGATAGACAGGCGGCTCGACCTCGATCACGGAGCGGGGGCGCTCCCCCGAGGTCACGGTCAGCGGTCCCGCTGCCGATGATCCGCCGTGTCCGGCTCCGACCGCAGGACGTCAGCGATCTCCTCCTCAGGACGCGGCGGCACCGCCTGATCGGCCTCGAGCTCCGGGATGCTGTGCTCGTCAGCGCCCGGGTTGTGCTGCGGCGCGGGCTGCTCTGCTGCTGGATGCACGATGGACCCTTCCGTCGAAGACGACACCAGCGTATGCAGGATCCCGATACCGTCGGAAGTGGCAAGCCCGTGGCAGCGATCTGTCACGCGCCGTGGACGTTGGTCGAGGCTGGCGTGGCCGCCGGTCGCACCCAGACGTCGTTCCCGAGCATTCGCACCGACCTGCGCAACGCCGGCCCCGACGTCGTCGACCAAGGCGTGGTGGTCGACAAGAATCTCATCACCCGAGGCGATAGTGTCCCGACTCGGGGGCGCCCCGACAAAGGAAGAGGAGAAGTCATGAGTGTGACCAAGGGATTGCTGGTCAGGTTTGACGCGCTGCCCGGGAAAGAGGACGACGTGGAGGAGTTCCTCGACAGCGGCCGTGCGCTTGTTGAGGACGAGCACGCGACCACCGCGTGGTTCGCGATCCGCCTCGGGCCGACCTCGTTCGGGATCTTCGACGTGTTCCCCGATGACGCCGGACGTGACGCCCACCTGTCCGGCCCTGTTGCGGTAGCTCTCGGCGAGCAGACCGGCACATTGTTCTCCGAACCGACGATCGAGAAGCTCGACGTACTGGGCTCCAAGCTCCCCGCCTGACGCCACAGACCGGGAGTACTAGCGATAGGCCGCAAGCGAAGGGGCCGCTGCCACGACGTCAGCGGGCTGTGCAAGCCCGAAGTCACCGCGCGCAGCGACCCCTCCTCTCTCGGCCACTCATCACCAACACATCGAGGAACCGCGATGACAGGAACTGACGACGGCGTCGCCTCGACGCGTTCACCCGAGGTAGCAGTGATCGGGGGCGGGATCGTCGGTCTGTCGACGGCGTACGCGCTGCGGGAGCAGGGCGTGTCGGTGCGCTTGTACGAGGCTGGTCTGCCCGGGACGGGTCAGTCCGCAGGCGAGGCGCGGATCTTCCGGCATGCCCACGACGACCCGCGACTCGTCGCTCTCGCACGCGAAAGCCGCGGCGTATGGGATGAGTGGGCCGAGCACTTCGACGTCGAGCTGGTCTCATCAGACGGTGTCCTGGCGATCGGAGACAGCGCCCTGGCGCGGCTGCGGGTGCTCGACCAGGTCGGCGGCGTGGAAGCGCACGAGATCGATGCGGCCGAGGTCGCCCAGCGGATGCCGCTGCTCGCTGGGTACTCGGGGCCGGCGGTGCTCGACGAGTCGGGCGGCGCGATCCGCACCCGCGCCGCGATCTCGGCACTCACGGGTGCCCTCGCAGATGCGGTCACCACCGGTGAGGTCATCTCCATCGATCCCCGCGGCGACGGGACGGTCGAGGTGCGCAGCGTCACCGACCGGGCTGTCTACTCGAAGGTGGTCGTGTGCGCGGGCCGCGAAACCGCCCGCCTGGCACGCAGCGTCGGCCTGTCGCTGCCGGTTCGCCTTGCCGCACACGTCAGGCTAACCTTCGACGTGAAAGCCGCCGCCCCGGCACGAGTCGCGTGCCTGCAGGACAGCAGCGGCGTCTTCGGCGAAGTCGGCGTCTACGCGACGCCGCTACCGGGCAACAGCAACTATTCAGTCGGACTCAGCGACACCGTCGGCGTCCGCGACGACGGAACTTTCATCGACCCGGCGGCGATTCGATCGCTGGACGAACGCGCACGCGAATACGTGACACGGGCGCTGCCCGGTCTCCACCCGGAGCCGCGCGACTTCCTTCACTGCTGGGTGACCGACCTCCCGTGGAGTGAGGACGGCGTGGCCGTGTGGGAGGCAGGCTCTGTCTTCTTCGTGGCCGGTCACAATTTGTTCAAGCAGGCACCTGCGCTGGGTCGCGCTCTTGCCCGGGCTGCGACCGGCGGCGGTCTCCGCGCCGAGCTCACGCCCGAAGCGCGCCTCGGCGAGGCCCAGGGCTAGGGCGAACCGCCCTGGGGTGTCCGGGGGCTCCATTGATTGAGGGATGGAGTCATGGCACGTCCAAGCAAGTACCCGCGGGAGCTGCGGGAGCGCGCAGTCCGGACGGTCGTCGAGTCGATGGCCGGTACCCGAGCGAGTTCGAGGCGATCCGTTCGATCGCGGGCAAGCTCGGCATCGGTTCGCCCGAGACGCTGCGGAAGTGGTTGCGGCAGTCGGAGGTCGATGGCGGCAACCGGCCGGGCAAGACGACGCAGGAGATCGCCGAGATCCGCGAGCTGAAGCGTGAGAACGCGGAGCTGCGGCGGGCGAACGAGATCCTCAAGGCGGCGTCGGCGTTCGTCGCGGCGGAGCCAGGCCGCCCACCGAAGTATTGACTGCGTTCATCGACGAGCACCGTGACGTGTTCGGGGTCGAGCCGATCTGCCGCGTGCTCTCGGAGCACGGCGCCACGATCGCCCCGTCGACGTACCACGACGCTCGCAAGCGGCCGCCCTCGAAGCGGGCGCTGAAGGCCGTCGATCGGCGTTCTGGTCCCCTTTTGGTCCCCTTATCCACAGGAGGAGCCGCCGCGAGACCCAGGAGCCTCTTCGGCGGCCGACGAACACGTGCCCTCAGTCTGCTCAGGGGACCGGGGGGACCAACGAAAACTCGTCGCCAGACATGACGAAGCCCTGATGAGAATGGCTTCTCATCAGGGCTTTTCCGTCGGGCTGACAGGATTTGAACCTGCGACCCCTTGACCCCCAGTCAAGTGCGCTACCAAGCTGCGCCACAGCCCGTCGCTCTCGCGATCGAGTCGCCCGGAGGCAACCAAGACAGCCTACCGCATGCAGGAGAGGTCGGTTCCCCCTTCGACACGCTCTGCGCCTCCGGCGCGGAGCGGCTCAGGGAGCGGAGCGGCCGGAGCGGCGCTGCACGAAGTCGGCGAGGTCCGCCGCCTGCGCGACGCGCGAGGGCTCGTGCACGTACATCATGTGGCCGGCCTCGTAGTAGCGGTGCTCGAGGTTGTCGCGCAGGGCCGCAGGGATCTGCAGGTGCGCGACCGAGTCCTCCGCGGCCGAGAACGGCGTCGCCCCGTCGAACCAGCCGTAGGCGAAGTGCACCGCGAGGTGCGGGTTCTGCCGCATCGCGCGCGAGAGCCGGTCGATGACGTAGACGGGCGCGTTCTCGAACTCCTTGTAGCTCCAGTGCTCGATGACGTCCTTGCCGAACACGTGGTACGGCCCGGTGTCGCGCACGCCCAGCTCGTGGTGGAGGTAGTGCTGGTACGCGGCGGCGTACGGCCCGAGGATCGCGTCCATCGACGGGTCGGCGTCCATGTGCTCGGCGATGCCGCTCGCCGCGGGACCGGTGAAGCGCGAGTCGAGCCGGCCGACGGTGAGGCCGCGGTCGCGCAGCAGCTCGCCGAAGTAGCGCCAGTGCTCGATGCGCAGGTCGGCGCGGTCGACGTAGGTCTCGCTCAGGCCGGTGAGGTGCGCGACGCGAGCCACCGCATCCGCCCGCTCCTCCGCCGTCAGGCGAGCGCCCCGACCCAGCACGTACGGGTAGTCGCGCGCGGCGTACTCGTGCGCCTCGGCGACGACCTCCTCGAGCGAGCGGCCCTCGTGGAACCCGTGCTGCCACGCGGTCGCGGCATAGAAGGGCAGGTACATCGCGTGCGCCCGGTCGCCGCCGCGCTCGAAGTTGGCGGTCGAGAAGTCGAGCACGCTCGAGATGAGCAGCAGCCCGTTGAGGTACATGCCCAGCTCGCTCTGCAGGTGATGCGCGAGGCCCGCGGCGCGGGTCGTGCCGTACGACTCCCCCGCGAGGAACTTCGGGCTGAGCCAGCGGCCCTCGGCCGTCACCCACTGGCGGATGATCTCGGCGACCGACTCGATGTCGGCGGTGAAGCCGTGGAAGTCCTTCGCCTTCTCCCCCTCCGCGGGCCGCGAGCGGCCGGTCGAGACGGGATCGATGAAGACGAGGTCGGAGACGCGCAGGAGCGACTCGGGGTTGTCGGCGATGCCGTAGGGCGGCGCGGCGAGCGAGCCGGCATCGCCCATCACGACGCGGCGCGGTCCGAGCACGCCCATGTGCAGCCACACGCTCGCCGATCCGGGGCCGCCGTTGAACGCGAAGGTGACCGGTCGCTGCGTCGGGTCGGCGCCGTCGAGCGTGTAGGCGGTGATCGCCACTTGCGCGCGGGCGCGGCGGCCGCGGAAGACGTCGTCCTCCGTCTTCTCCTGCCACAGCACCACGCGGCCCGACCGTGCCGTGTAGGCGAGCTCGCCCTCGTCGGTCGCGAGCGTGTGGCGCGTGGTGATGAGCTCGTCGTCGAGCTGCGTGATGCCGGTGTCGGTGGCGGGCTTGGAGTCGTCGCTGCGCTGCGTGTCGTTCACGCGCCGACGCTATCGAACCCCGCCGCGCTCAGCCGCCGCGCGCCTCCCGCGTCGCGCGCTCGACGCGGGCGGTGAAGCGCTCGAGCCGCTCGAGCAGCGCGGCGCCGCGCGCGGCGATGCGCGCGGGGCTCGTCAGGTGCGGCGGGCCGCTGCGGATGATGTGCGAGCACGCGAGGTCCTCGCACAGGTAGGTGCCGATCGAGCTGCCGGTGTCGCCCTCGAGGCTCGCGAGCCGCGCGCTGAACATCCGCACCTGCGTCGCGGGCTGCGTCGAGTGGCACATCGAGCACATCGCGGCGATGCCGGGCCGCAGGCCGCCGGGCGCCGCGCGCACGACGACGCCGACGAGCTCGTCGCCGCGCCAGTGGACGATGTAGCCGATCCGGCTCGAGCGCTCGCCGCGCCAGCCGAGGTACTCCCGCTCGTCCCAGATGGTCTCGTGCAGCCCTGGCATGGGCAGCTGCTCGAGCTCGCGCCGCGTCGCGTTCACGAAGCACGCGCGGAGCTGCTCCTCGGTCACCTCGCGCATGGCGACGACGCTATCGGATGCGTGCTGTGCGTCGAGGGGGTTTGCCCCCGTCGGGCCTCCACCCAGGAGAGTCCCGACGGGGGCAAGTCGTGTCAGGCCGGGGCGAGCTGCCGGGCCTTGGCCATCTGGTCGGCCATGTGCTCGATGACGCGGATGACCTGCGACGAGTAGCCGAACTCGTTGTCGTACCAGACGTAGAGCACGAGGTGCTTGCCGCTCGCGATCGTCGCCAGCCCGTCGACGATGCCTGCGCGGTTGTTGCCGACGAAGTCGGAGGAGACGACCTCGGCCGAGTCGGTGAAGTCGATCTGCGCGCGCAGCTCGCCGGTGAGCGAGGTGCGGCGCAGCAGGTCGTTCACGGCGTCGCGCTCGACGGCCTGCTCGAGCGAGAGGTTGAGGATCGCCATCGACACGTTGGGCGTCGGCACGCGGATCGCGTTGCCCGTCAGCTTGCCCTCGAGCTCGGGCAGCGCCTTCGAGACGGCCTTCGCCGCACCGGTCTCGGTGAGCACCATGTTGAGCGCCGCCGAGCGGCCGCGGCGGGCGCCCTTGTGGAAGTTGTCGATGAGGTTCTGGTCGTTCGTGTACGAGTGCACCGTCTCGACGTGGCCGTGCTCGATGCCGTACGCGTCGTTGATGACCTTGAGCACGGGCGTGATGGCGTTCGTCGTGCAGGATGCGGCGGTGACGATGCGGTCGTCGGCGCCGATGGTGTCGTGGTTGACGCCGAAGACGACGTTCTTGAGCGGGCTCTTGCCCGGCGCGGTCAGCACGACGCGGTCGACGCCCGGGCACTCGAGGTGCTGCGCGAGGCCCGCCTCGTCGCGCCACTTGCCGGTGTTGTCGACGACGATCGCGTGCTCGATGCCGTGCTGCGTGTAGTCGACGCTCGAGGGGTCGTCGGAGTAGATGACCTGGATGAGCGTGCCGTTCGCGAGGATCGTGTTCGCCTCGCGGTCGATCTCGATCGTGCCCTGGAACGCGCCGTGCACGGAGTCGCGGCGCAGCAGGCTCGCGCGCTTCTCGAGGTCGTTCTCGCCGCCGCGGCGCACGACGATCGCGCGCAGGCGCAGCCCGAGGCCGCGGCCCGCGTGGCCGATGAGGATGCGCGCGAGCAGCCGGCCGATGCGGCCGAAGCCGTAGAGCACCACGTCGGTGGGCTGGTCCTGCTCCCACGAGGGCAGCTCGGCGACGCGCTCGCGAGCCCAGTCCTCGAGGCCGCTCTCGGGCGCATCGCCCAGCAGCAGGCCGAGGTCGAGCGAGACGCCGCGGATGCCGAGCTCGTCGACGAGGCGCAGCACCACCATCGAGTCCTCGATGCTGAGGACGCGCTCGCCCACGCGCCGCGCCCACTTGTGCGCCTTCAGGATCTCGATCGGCGACTGGTTCACGAGCTGCTTGCCGTGCACGTGCGTGACGACGTCGCGCTCCCGGTAGAGGCGCCCGATGATCGGCACGGCGGACTCGGCGAGGGCGACGCGGTCGAGCCACGCCTGGTGGGCGCTGTCGACGGCGGGAACGGTTGCGGATGCCACGGCTTACACGTTAGGCAAGCGGATGCGTCACCACCGTCGAAACGGACGGTCAGGATGGCCGCAACGTCACCCTGGCGAAAGTTCGCGCGAACTTTCCGCCGCTCGGCTCAGGAGACGTAGGCCTTGCCGAGCTTCCAGTAGCCCGTGAAGGTGATGCGGCGCTTGTCGATGCCGCGGTCGCGGACGAGGTGGCGTCGGGCGCCCGTGGCGAGCCTCTGCTCCCCCGCCGCGTAGGCGTAGCCGAACTGCTCGGGCATGCGCAGGCCGCGCAGCTCCTCGAGCGCCGCCTCGCCCTCGCGGACGCTGCCGCGCTCGACCCAGCGGAGGTCGATGCCCGCCGGCCGGTGGAAGTCCTGGATGTCGTCGCGGTGGCCGACCTCGAGCACGATCGTGCCGCGCGCATCGTCAGCGAGCGAGTCGCACACGCCCGCGACGGCCGGCAGCACCGACTCGTCGCCGACCATGAGGATGTCGCCCTCGAGCCCGTCGTCGTTGTAGAGCAGGCCCTCGTCGAGCAGCACCGCTCGCTCGCCGCGCTCAGCGGCCATCGCCCACGCGGCGCCCGGGCCCGGGTCCTCGTGGCAGACGAAGTCGATGTCGAGCTCTCCCGCCTCGAGCCGGAAGCCCCGCACGGTGTAGTTGCGGATCCAGGGGCGGTGCGCCTCGCGCATCGCGAGGTACTGCGGGAACCAGGTCGAGGGGCTCTTCGGCACGCGCAGGACGTCCTGCCCCTCGCGGCGCATGAAGAAGCGGAACCACTGGTCGTAGCCCTGCGGCGTCATCGCCGAGACCTCGTCGCCGCCGAGCGTGACGCGACGGATGTGGGGCGACACCTGCTGGTTGTCGAGCACCTCGAGCTCGATGAACTTCGGTGCGACCGCGGCGACGCGCTCGGGTCCTGCCATGCGAAGCCTCCCGGGGATGTGCGCCTCAAGTGAGGCAAGCCTTACCAATGTAGCAAGCGAGGCCGCCGGAGCGCATCCGCCCCAGAGCCCGGCGCGTAGCATCGACAGCAGCATGCAGCTGACTCCCGCGCGACGGTCCCTCGCGCTCTTCACCCTCGCGCTCGGCGGATTCGGGATCGGCACGACCGAGTTCGCGACGATGGGCATCCTCCCCCTCGCCGCGAGCGACCTCGTGCCCGCGTTCGACGCCGACCCGGCGGGCGGCATCGCGCACGCCGGCTGGCTCATCACCGCCTACGCGCTCGGCGTCGTCGTGGGCGCGCCGCTCGTGTCGGCGTGGGCGGCGCGGATGTCGCAGAAGTCGCTCGTGCTGCTGCTCGCCGCCGCGTTCGCGGTCGCGAACCTCGCGAGCGGCCTCATGCCGACGTTCGAGCTCACCGTCGCCGCGCGGTTCGTCGCCGGCATCCCGCACGGCGCCTACTTCGGCGTCGCGGCGCTGCTCGCCGCGCGCATCATGGGGCCGGGCCGGCAGGGCGCCGGCGTCGCGCTCGCGCTCTCGGGCCTCACGATCGCGAACATCATCGGCGTGCCGCTCGGCACGTGGCTCGGGCAGGCGGCGGGCTGGCGCTGGACCTACGTCGCCGTCGCCGCCATCTTCCTCGTCACGCTCGTGCTCGCCGCGATCCTGCTCCCCCGGCAGCCGGGTGATCCGACGCGGAGCGCGAAGCGCGAGATCTCGGCGTTCCGGAACCCCAGGCTGTGGCTCATGATCGCGGTCGGCTGCATCGGTTTCGGCGGCTTCTTCGCCGTCTACTCCTACGCGGCCGAGATCGTCACGCGCGTCGCGGGCCTGCCCGAGCCGGCGATCGCGTGGCTGCTCGCGACCGTCGGCGTCGGCATGACGATCGGCAACGCGATCGGCGGCTGGGCCGCCGATCGCAGCATCCGCCGCACGATCCTCATCGCCTTCCCCGTGCTCATCGCCTCGCTCGCGCTGTTCGGCCTGCTCGGCTGGCAGCCGGTCGCGCTCTTCGCGCTCGCGTTCATGATCGGCGGCGCCGGATCGGTGCTCAACCCGGCGATCCAGGCGCGCATCATGGGCATCGCGGGCGATGCGGAGCTGCTCGGCGCCGCGACGAACCACGCGGCGTTCAACGTCGGCAACGCGATCGGCGCGGCCCTCGGGGGCGCCGTCATCGCGGCCGGGCTCGGCTACCTCGCGCCCGCGTGGATCGGCGTCGCGCTCGCGGGCACGGGCTTCGCCATCGCGCTCTGGAGCCTCGCGATCGATCGCCAGCCCGACACCGCGGCGCACCACGTCGTCGCGACGGTGCTCGGCCCCACGACGGCGGGCATCGAGGTCGTCGACCGCTGACGCACGGCGCGACCGGCGCGCAGTGCGAGAATCGACGGATGAGGTTCCTGTCGATCCAGTCGCACGTCGCCTACGGGCACGTCGGCAACTCCGCGGCCGTCTTCCCCCTGCAGCGCGCGGGGCACGAGGTCTGGCCGGTGCTCACCGTCAACTTCTCCAACCACACGGGCTACGGCGCGTGGGGCGGGCCGCTCATCCCTGCTGACGACGTGCGCGCCGTCGTGGCCGGCATCGAGGACCGCGGCGTGCTCGGCACGGTCGACGGCGTCCTCTCGGGCTACCTCGGCGGCGAGGCGATCGTCGAGGTCGTGCTCGACGCCGTCGCGCGCGTCAAGGCCGCGAACCCGCAGGCGACGTACACGTGCGACCCGGTGATGGGCAACGCGAAGTCGGGCTGCTTCGTCGCCCCGACGATCCCGCCGCTCATCCGCGAGCGCGCGCTGCCGGTCGCCGACATCATCACGCCCAACCAGTTCGAGCTCGGCTTCATGACCGGCACGGAGCCGGACACGATCGAGTCGACGCTCGAGTCGGTCGACCGCGCGCGCGACCTCGGCCCCGACACGGTGCTCGTCACGAGCGTGCTGCGGCCCGACCGCGAGGCTGACACGATCGAGATGCTCGCGGTCGACGGCGAGGGGGCGTGGATCCTCCAGACCCCGCACCTGCCGTTCAAGGCGAACGGCTCCGGCGACGTCACGAGCGCGCTCTTCACCGCGCACTACCGCGAGAGCGGCTCGGCGAAGGTCGCGCTCGAGCGCACCGCCTCGAGCGTCTTCGACCTGCTGCAGGTGACGCTCGACTCGGGCGAGCGCGAGCTGCGGATCGTGCAGGCGCAGGATGCGTTCGCGCACCCGCGCATGCAGTTCGAGGCGCGGCAGGTGCGCTGACGCGCCACCCGCTCGGCAGATCACCCGCTCGTCAAGTAGGCCCGCAGGGCACCCGCTCGTCGAGTAGGCCCGCAGGGCCGTATCGAGACGACCGTGACGCGTCTCGATACGCGGCCTGCGGCCGCTACTCGACGAACGGGGGTGCG
>NZ_KE384303.1:347145-372449 GCF_000425105.1 Agrococcus lahaulensis DSM 17612 | reverse complement strand
CGTCGAGTAGGCCCGCAGGGCCGTATCGAGACGACCGTGACGCGTCTCGATACGCAGCCTGCGGCCGCTACTCGACGAACGAGGGTGCCGGCGCCTAGCGGCGTTCCCTCTTCTCCCGGACACGCATGTTCACCACGATCGGGCTGCCCTCGAAGCCGTAGTCCTCGCGCAGGCGGCGCTCGATGAAGCGGCGGTACTGCGGGTCGAGGAAGCCGGTCGTGAACAGCACGAAGGTCGGCGGCCGCGTGCCCGCCTGCGTCGCGAACAGGATGCGCGGCTGCTTGCCGCCCCGCAGCGGGTGCGGGTGCGCGGCGACGAGGTCGGCGATGAACGCGTTGAGCTTGCCGGTCGGGATGCGCTTGTCCCACGACTCGAGCGCCGTCTCGAGCGCGGGCACGAGCTTCTCGAGGTGGCGGCCCGTGCGCGCCGAGATGTTGACGCGGGGCGCCCACGCGACGTGCGCGAGGTCCTGCTCGATCTCGCGCTCGAGGTAGCGGCGGCGCTCGTCGTCGAGCTGGTCCCACTTGTTGAAGGCGAGCACGAGCGCGCGCCCCGACTCGAGCACGAGGTCGATGATGCGCACGTCCTGCTCCGAGAGCGCCTCGGTGACGTCGAGCAGCACGACCGCGACCTCCGCCTTCTCGAGCGCGGCCTGCGTGCGGAGCGTCGCGTAGAAGTCGGCGCCCTGCTGCAGGTGCACGCGGCGGCGGATGCCGGCGGTGTCGACGAAGCGCCACACGCGGCCGCCGAGCTCGATCTGCTCGTCGACTGGGTCGCGCGTCGTGCCGGCCATCTCGTTGACGACGACGCGCTCCTCGCCGGCGGCCTTGTTGAGCAGGCTCGACTTGCCGACGTTCGGGCGGCCGAGCAGCGCGACGCGGCGCGGCCCGCCGAACTCCTCCTTCGCGACCGCCGAGACCTCCGGCAGCGCCTCGATCGCGAGGTCGAGCAGGTCGGCGACGCCGCGGCCGTGCAGCGCCGAGACGGGGTGCGGCTCGCCGAGCCCGAGGCTCCACAGCGACGCGGCCTCGAGGTCGCGGCGCGAGTCGTCCGACTTGTTGGCGACGAGCAGCACGGGCCGCTGCGACTGCCGCAGCATGCGCACGACGTGCTCGTCGGTCGAGGTGGGGCCGACGTTGACGTCGACGACGAACAGCACCGCGTCGGCGAGGTCGACGGCGATCTCGGCCTGCTGCGCGACCGAGCGGTCGATGCCGCGCGCGTCGGGCTCCCAGCCGCCCGTGTCGACGAGCGTGAAGCGGCGCCCGTTCCACTCCGCCTTGTACGAGACGCGGTCGCGCGTGACGCCCGGCGTGTCCTCGACGACCGCCTCGCGGCGGCCGAGGATGCGGTTCACGAGCGCCGACTTGCCGACGTTCGGGCGGCCGACGATCGCGAGCACCGGCAGCGCCGGCTCGACGCGGTAGCCGTCCTCGTCCTCGTCGCCGGCCTCGAGCAGCGCGGCGTCCTCCTCGTCGAGCTCGTAGTCGGCGAGGCCGGCGCGCAGCGCGGAGACCCGCGCCTCGTCGGTCTCGACCTCGGCCTCGAAGTCGGGCTCGAGCTCGCGCTCGTCGCCGTGCAGCTCGTCAGTCATGGCTCTCCTCGTTCACGAGGCGCACGATGGCCTCCACGGTCTCGTCGAATGTCAGGTCGGTCGAGTCGACGACCGTCACGCCCTCCGCGGCGCTCAGGAAGTCGACGACCTTGGCGTCGGATGCGTCGCGCGCGGCCAGGCGGGCACCCACCTGCCGCTCGTCACCGCCCACGTCGCCGAAGCGGCGGCGGATGCGCACGGCCTCGTCGGCGGTCAGCAGCACGCGCACGTCGGCGTCGGGCGCGACGACGGTCGTGATGTCGCGGCCCTCGGCGACGATGCCGGGCCGCGCCTCGGCGATGATCGACCGGAAGCGCACGTTGACGGCCTCGCGCGCCGGGAGCGTGCGCGCGACGCCCGAGACGGCGACGGAGATGCGCTCGCTGCGGATCGCCTCGGTCACGTCGTGCCCCGCGATCGCGACGCGCTGGCCGGCGGCGTCGACGGTGAGCTCGAGCGAGTCGAGGGCGTCGAGCGCGCCGATCACGGTCGCCGGGTCGTCGGTGTCGCCGCCCCGCTCGAGGATGAGCCAGGCGAGCGCGCGGTACGCGGCGCCGGTGTCGAGGAACTGGAAGCCGAGCTCGCGCGCGACGGCGCGCGCGACCGACGACTTGCCGCTGCCCGCGGGCCCGTCGATCGCGACGACGGTCGCCGCCTGCACGTCGCCGCTCATGCGACCACCTGCCAGCCGAGCTGCTCGAGCGCCTCGTGCAGCGGCTGCAGCGCGTCGGGCAGCACCGTGATCTCGACGACGCCGAACTGCGCGCCCTCGGCGTGGTCGATGCGCACGTCCTCGAGGTTGACGTCGGCGTCGCCGATGTCGGCGAGCAGCCGCGCGAGCTGCCCGGGCCGGTCATCGATGCGCACCTGCACGCGCGTGAAGCGAGCGTGGGTGCCGTGCTTGCCCGGCAGTCGCGCGACGCCCTCGTTGCCCGTGCGCAGCGCATCCGCGACCGCCTTCCGGCTCCCGGATGCGTCGAGGGCGTCGAGCGCGTCGACGAGGCTCGCGAGGTCGGCCTGCATCGCGCGCAGCTGCTCGACGACGGCGGGGGCGTTCGCGCCGAGGATCTGGATCCACAGCGTCGGGTCGGAGGCGGCGACCCGGGTGACGTCGCGGACGCCGCCGCCCGCGAGCCGGAGCGCCTCGTCGGGCGCGTCGGCGAGCCGGGCGGCCATGAGCGACGAGACGAGCTGCGGCACGTGGCTCACGATCGCGACGGCGCGGTCGTGCTCCTCGGGCGTCGACTCGATCGGCACGGCGCCGAGGTCGAGGATGAGGTCGTCGACGAGGCTGCCGCGCTCGTAGGAGATGTCGTCGTGGCCGGCGATGACCCAGGGCCGGCCGACGAAGAGGTCGCCGGAGCCGGCGAGCGCGCCCGAGCGCTCCCGGCCCGCCATGGGATGGGAGCCGAGGTAGCGGCTGATGTCGGCGCCGAGCTCCCGGAGCTCGGCGAGCGGCACGGCCTTGACCGACGCGACGTCGGTGACCACCGCATCCGGGAACGCCTCGAGCTCGGCAGCGACGACGCGCGCCGTGACGTCCGGCGGCACGGCGACGACGATGAGCTCCGGGCGGTCGCCCGGCCGCGCGAGCCGGCCGGCGCCGAAGTCGGCGGCGAGCCGCTCGGCGGTCGGGCTCGCGTCGCTCAGCTGCACGTCGACGCCGCGCGCCGAGAGGCCGAGGCCGATCGAGGTGCCGAGGAGCCCGGTGCCGACGATGCGCACGGGACCGCGCAATCGGTGGGTCACGGACGCTCCTCCAGGGTTGGTGTCGGGGGCCGCGGTCGGCGGCGGTTCAGCGCTCCGACCTCGCGAGGGTGAGGATGGCGCCTCGCTCCATGCTAGTGAGTTCGCGCACTCGGCCCGACCGGAGGGTGCCGAGGTGGAGCGGCCCGAACGAGCGCCGCACGAGCTCGACGACGGGGTGGCCGACGTGGTCGAGCATGCGCCGCACGATGCGGTTGCGGCCCGAGTGGAGGGTGAGCTCGACCATCGAGTGGCCCTGCGAGGGGCGGCCGACGAGCCGCGCGGCGTCGGCGTGGATCTCGCCGTCGTCGAGCTCGAAGCCGTCGAGCAGCCGGCGGATGACCCGCTGGTCGACCGCGCCGCGCACCTTCGCGACGTACGTCTTCTCGACTCCGAACGAGGGGTGCGCGAGCACGTGCGCGAGCTCGCCGTCGTTCGTGAGCAGCAGCAGGCCAGAGGTGTCGGCGTCGAGCCGGCCGACGTTGTAGACGCGCTCCCCCACCTCGTCGGTGAACTCCCGCAGGTCGCGCCGCCCCTGCTCGTCGCGCATCGTCGAGACGACGCCGGTGGGCTTGTTGAGCATGAGGTAGCGCTTCGTGACGTCGACCTGCACGGCGGTGCCGTCGACCGTCACCCGGGCGTCGGGGCGGATGCGCGTGCCGAGCTCGGTGACGACGCTCCCGTCGACCTCGATGCGGCCGGCGACGATCATGTCCTCGACGACGCGGCGGCTCGCGACGCCCGCGGCGGCGAGCACCTTCTGCAGGCGCTCGCCCTCGGGCGGCCGGCTCTGATCGGTCATGCGAGCACGTCCTCCTCGCCGTCGGGCAGCAGCGGGCTGATCGGCGGCAGCTCGTCGAGCGAGTTGAGGCCGAGCTGGGTCAGCAGCAGCTCGGTCGTCTCGTAGTGGATCGCGCCGGTCTCGGAGTCGGCGAACGCCTCGCGGATGAGGCCGCGGCCTAGGAGCGTGCGCACGACCGAGTCGACGTTGACGGCGCGGATCGCCGCGACCGCGCCGCGCGTGATCGGCTGCTTGTAGGCGATGACCGCGAGCGTCTCGAGCGCCGCTTGCGAGAGCCGCGTCGGCGTCTGCGTGAGCACGAAGTCGGCCGCGTCGGCGTCGTACGCCTCGCGCACGTAGATGCGCCAACCGCCGCCCACCTCGCGCAGCTCGAAGCCGCGCTCGGGGCCGGCCGGTCGGTCGCCCACCGGCTCGCCGTCGTAGTCGGCGCGGAGCGCCTCGATCGCCGCCTTGACCGCCTTCACCGGCGCCTGCAGCGCGGTCGCGAGGTGCACCGTGCCCTGCGGTTCGTCGGCGACCATGAGGATCGCCTCGATGCGGCGCTCGAGCGGGAGGTGCGAGCGGTCGGCGACGCGCGCGTCGTCGGTCACCGCATCCGTCTCAGGCATGGTCATAGTCTGCCCCCAGGGCGACGAGGTCCTCGTCGCGGAAGTCGTGGCCGGTCCAGCTGATCGAGAGCTCGCCGAGCGGCTCGACCTGCTCGAAGGCGATCGCGGCGTGCCGGTAGAGCTCGAGCACGGCGAGGAAGCGCGCGACGATGACGCCGCGCGTCGCCTCGCCCGCGATGAGCTCGCGGAAGGTCGTCGTGCCCGCGGTGCGGAGCGTCGCGACGATGTGCGCGGCCTGCTCGCGGATCGACACGAGCGGCGCGTGCAGGTGCCCGAGCCCGACGGTCGGGATCTCCTTCGGGGTGAGCGCGAGCAGCGCGAGCGCGGCGAAGTCGTCGGCCGAGAGCGTCCACTTGAGCTCGGGCACGCGCTGCCGGAAGCGCTCCTCGAGCCGCACCGAGCGCGCGTGGCGCCCGCTCTCGGCCGTGATGCGCTCCTCCATCCACGCCGCGGCCTGCTTGAACGCGCGGTACTGCAGCAGCCGGGCGAAGAGCAGGTCGCGCGCCTCGAGCAGCGCGACGTCCTCGCTGTCGACGACGTCGCCCGCGGGCAGCAGCGAGGCGATCTTGAGGTCGAGCAGCGTCGCGGCGACGACGATGAACTCGCTCGCCTGCTCGAGCTCCTCGTGCATGTCGAGCGTGCGCACGTAGGCGATGAACTCATCCGTCACGCGCGAGAGCGCGATCTCGGTGACGTCCATCGAGCGGTTGCCGATGAGCGTCAGCAGCAGGTCGAAGGGTCCGTCGAAGTTGTCCAGCGCGAGGCGGAAGCCGCGGCGCTCCTCCTCGGCGGCCGACTCCCCCACCTCGGGCGCGACGGGCTCAGGCGATGGCGCCACGGTGGATCAGCTCGCGGGCGAGCTGGCGGTAGACCTCCGCGGCGCTGTGGTCGGGCGCGAACTGCGTCACCGGCACTCCGGCGACGGATGCGTCGGGGAACTTCACCGTGCGGCGCACGACGGTCTCGAGCACGGTCTCGCCGAACGCATCCACGACCCGCTCCATGACCTCGCGCGCGTGCAGCGTGCGGGCGTCGTACATCGTGACGAGGATGCCGTCGAGCTGCAGCGCGGGGTTCAGGCGGTCCTGCACCTTGTCGATCGTCTCCTTGAGGAGCGCGACGCCGCGGAGCGCGAAGAACTCGCTCTCGAGCGGGATGAGCACGCCGTGCGCGGCGGTGAGCGCGTTGACCGTCAGCAGGCCGAGCGAGGGCTGGCAGTCGATGAGGATGAGGTCGTAGTCGTCGGCGACCTTGCGCAGCACGCGCGCGAGGATCTGCTCGCGGGCGACCTCGTTGACGAGGTGCACCTCGGCGGCCGAGAGGTCGATGTTCGCGGGGATGACGTCGAGGCCGGGCGTCGACGTCTGCTGGATCGCCTCGCGAGGGTCGAGGCGCGGGTTCAGCAGCAGGTCGTAGATCGTCGTCGCGTCGTGGTTGTCGACGCCGAGCCCGGCCGAGAGCGCGCCCTGCGGGTCGAAGTCGACGGCGAGCACGCGACGGCCGTACTCGGCGACCGCGGCGCCGAGGTTGATCGACGTCGTCGTCTTGCCGACGCCGCCCTTCTGGTTGCACATCGTGATGATGCGCGCCGGGCCGTGGCTCGGCAGCGGCGCCGGCACGGGGAAGTCGCGCGCGGGACGCCCGGTCGGCCCGAGCGCGGGCGCCTCCAGGCCGGTCAGGGTCTCGCTGCTCGTGCTCATGCCTTCGAGTCTAGGAACGCGGCGCGCCTCCGCCCCGCAGGCGCGGACGGCGTGTATCTCAACCTCTGGTTGAGGCTGAGTGGATTGCGAGCGCGACAGACGCCCCGGCGACAGGGGCGCTTCGGCCTCGCGGGGGCGGGCATGCCCGCCCCTGTCGGGCGGAAGCGCACCCGGCGGCGGATGCCGAGGGCGGCACGCGCGGCGGGTGCGACGATGGGCGCATGGACGTCGAGGTGCGGCAGGCGGCGGATGCGGAGCTCGAGTCGGTCGCGCGGCTCCGGTGGCAGTGGGTGCGGGAGTCGAGCGAGGAGCCGCTGCCCGAGCCGGCGGCGTACGCCGCCGAGGCGGCGGCGTGGGCGCGCGCGCACGCCGACTCGCACGTGCCGTTCGTCGCCGTCGCGAGCGGCGAGGTCGTCGGCATGGCGTGGCTCGCGATCCAGGCGCGCGTGCCCTCGCCGCGCGCGATCGAGCGCCGCTCGGGCGACCTGCAGAGCTGCTACGTCGTGCCCGAGCACCGGGGCGCGGGACTCGGCCGCCGGCTCGCCGAGGCGGTGCTCGACGAGGCCCGGCGGCGCGGGCTCGAGCACGTGACCGTGCACTCGAGCGTCGACGCGATCCCCGTCTACGAGCGGGCCGGCTTCCGCTCGAACCCGCGCTCGCTCTACGCCGACGGCGCGATCCCCGAGCGGTAGGTGCTCAGCGGGCGCGGGGGTGCGCGGTCGTGTACATGTCGCGGAGCGTGTCGGCGGTCACGTGCGTGTAGATCTGCGTCGTCGCGACCGAGGCGTGCCCGAGCAGCTCCTGCACGACGCGCACGTCGGCGCCGCCCTCGAGCAGGTGGGTCGCGAACGAGTGGCGGAAGGTGTGGGGCGAGACGTGCTCGATGCCCGCCTCCTCCGCGACGCGCTGGATGATCTCCCACGCCGCCTGGCGGCTGAGCCTGCCGCCCCGCGCGCCGAGCAGCAGCGCCGGTCCCCCGCGACCCTTCGCGGCGAGCGCCGGCCGGCCGCGGACGAGCCACGCGTCGACCGCCTCGCGCGCGAACGAGCCGACCGGCACGAGCCGCTGCTTCGCCCCCTTGCCCGTGACGCGCACGAGCCCGTGCTCGCTCTCGAGGTCGTCGACGTCGAGCCCGAGCACCTCCGAGATGCGCGCGCCGGTCGCGTAGAGCAGCTCGAGCAGCGCCCGATCGCGGAGCCCTGCCGGGTCGTCGCCGCTCGGCGTCTCGAGCAGCCGCTGCATCTGCGAGACCGAGATGCCCTTCGGCAGCCGCTGCGGCAGCTTCGGCGGCCGCTCGTCGCGCGTGACGTCCTCGCTCGCGACGCGCTCGTCGACGAGCCAGCGGTGCAGCGCCTTGACCGCCGAGAGGTGACGGGCGACGGAGGAGGCGGCGAGGCCGCGCTCGGCGAGCGCCGCGCGGAAGGCGGCGACGTCGCCCTGCGCGATCGCCGACGCATCCGTCACCCCGCGCGCCTCGAGCACGGCGACGTAGCCGGCGAGGTCGCGCCGGTAGGCGGCGATCGTGTGCGCCGAGAGGCCCCGCTCGATCGCGAGCTGGCGCAGCAGCCGCTCGACCGCAACGGCCGGCGACATGGTCACGGCGTCACGGCCGGTGCGCGGGGTGCCAGTCGAACGGCGCGTCAGCCGGGTGCGCGGCGACGCCCCGCTCGCGCATGGCGTGCAGGGCCAGCACCCCAGACACGAGCGTCGCGTTGTGCAGCCGCATCGCGAGCGCCGCCTCGACGACCTCCTCGAGCGGCACCCAGCGGCGCTCCATCGCGGCCTCCTCGTGGACGCGCGCAAACGCATCCGGGAGCTCCCGCACGTCGGTCGCGAGATAGACGCGGATCATCTCGGTCGAGCCGCCGCCCGACGGCGAGAGGTCGACGAGCGTGCGCCACGAGCCGGCCTCGAGGTCGGTCTCCTCGGCGAGCTCGCGCTGCGCGGCGACGAGCGGGTCCTCGCCCTCGAGATCGAGCAGGCCCGCGGGCAGCTCCCACAGCGTGCCGCCCGCGGGGTGCCGGTACTGGTGCACGAGCATGACCTCGCCCTGCTCGTTCAGCGCGACCACCGCGACCGCACCGGGGTGCACGATGACCTCCCGCACGATCCGCTCGCCGCCGAGCTCGAGCTCGTGCCGCTCGACGTCCCAGATGCGCCCCGAGAACAGCCGCTCGCTCGCGAGCACCGGCTGCCGCCCGAGCGCGTCGGCGAGCATCAGGCAGTCTCGATCGACTCGTCGGTCTCGTCGAAGAGCTTCGAGGCGCGCTGCCGGTCGAGGGCTGCCGCGACGAGGCCGCGGAAGAGCGGATGCGCGCGGTTGGGCCGGCTGCGGAGCTCCGGGTGCGCCTGGGTCGCGATGTAGAACGGGTGGCCGGGCAGCTCGACGTACTCGACGAGGTGGCCGTCGGGCGACGTGCCGCTGAAGTGCAGCCCCGCCTCGGCGATCTGCTCGCGGTAGGCGTTGTTGACCTCGTAGCGGTGGCGGTGGCGCTCCTCGGCGGAGTCGGCGCCGTAGAGCCGCGCCGCGAGCGAGCCCTCGGCGAGCTTCGCCTCGTAGATCCCGAGGCGCATCGTGCCGCCGAGGTCGCCGCCGTGGATGTGCTGCTCCTGCTCGGCCATCGTCGCGATGACGGGCGCCGGGGTGTCGACGTCGAACTCGGTCGAGGAAGCGCCCTCGATGCCGGCGAGGTTCCGCGCCGCCTCGATCACCATGCACTGGAGGCCCAAGCAGATGCCGAGCGTGGGGATCTCGTTCTCGCGCGTGAACCTGAGCGCGCCGAGCTTGCCCTCGATGCCGCGGATGCCGAAGCCGCCGGGCACGACGATGCCGTCGAGCTCGCCGAGCTGGGCGGCCGCGCCCTCCGGCGTCTCGCAGTCGTCGGAGCGGATCCAGCGGAGGTTGACCTTCGTCTGGTTCGCGAAGCCGCCCGCCTTGACCGCCTCGGTCACCGACAGGTACGCATCCGGGAGGTCGATGTACTTCCCGACGAGGCCGATCGTGACCTCGTGCCTCGGGTTGTGCACGCCGTCGAGCACGGGCTGCCAGCGCGACCAGTCGATCTCGCCCGCCGTGAGGCCGAGCTGCTCGATGATGTAGGCGTCGAGCCCCTGCTCGGTGAGCATGCTCGGGATGTCGTAGATCGAGGGCTTGTCGATCGCGTTGACGACCGCGCGCTCCTCGACGTCGCACATGAGCGCGATCTTCTTGCGGTTCGACTCGCTCACCGGCCGGTCGCTGCGCAGCACGAGCGCGTCGGGCTGGATGCCGATCGAGCGGAGCGTCGCGACGGAGTGCTGCGTCGGCTTCGTCTTCTGCTCGCCGGAGGCGCCGAGGAACGGCACGAGCGAGACGTGCACGAAGAACACGTTCTGGCGGCCGAGCTCGTGGCGGATCTGCCGCGCCGACTCGATGAACGGCTGCGACTCGATGTCGCCGACGGTGCCGCCGATCTCGGTGATGATGACGTCGGGCTGCGGACGCTGCTCGGACTGCAGCCGCATGCGGCGCTTGATCTCGTCGGAGATGTGCGGGATGACCTGCACGGTGTCGCCGAGGTACTCGCCGCGGCGCTCGCGCTCGATGACGCGCGAGTAGATCTGGCCCGTCGTGACGTTCGCGGCCTGCGAGAGGTCGACGTCGAGGAAGCGCTCGTAGTGGCCGATGTCGAGGTCGGTCTCGGCGCCGTCGTCGGTGACGAACACCTCGCCGTGCTGGAACGGGTTCATCGTGCCGGGGTCGACGTTGAGGTACGGGTCGAGCTTCTGCATCACGACGTGCAGGCCGCGCGCGGTCAGCAGGTTGCCGAGCGACGCGGCGGTGAGGCCCTTGCCGAGGGAGGAGACGACACCGCCCGTGACGAAGATCTGCTTGGTCACCTTGGCCGACGTATCGGTCCCGCTCGCACTGAGGTTCACGGGCTTCGAGCCTAACCCACCGCGCCCGACTCTTCGAGCAACTCGCGGGCGTGGGCGAGCGCGGTCTCGGATGCGCTGCCCGAGAGCATGCGGGCGAGCTCGGCCAGGCGCTCCTCGCCCTCGACCGCGGCGACCTGCGAGGCCGTGATGCGGCCGTCGGTGCCCTTCTCGACCCGCACGTGGTGCTCGGCGAAGGCCGCGACCTGCGCGAGGTGCGTGACGACGATCACCTGGCAGTGCTGCGCGAGCCGAGCGAGGCGCCGCCCGATCTCGGTCGCTGCGGTGCCACCGACGCCCGCGTCGACCTCGTCGAAGACCATCGTCGGCACGCTCTCGTCGGCGAGCGCGACCTCGATCGCGAGCATGATGCGGCTGAGCTCACCGCCCGAGGCGCCGCGCTGGATGGGCCGCGGCTCGGCGCCCGGGTGCGGGGCGAGCAGCATCGTCACCCGGTCGCGGCCGGCGGGGCCGAGCGCCTCGGCCTGCGCGACCTCGACGACGAGCCGCGCGTTCGGCATCGCGAGCGCGCGGAGCTCCTCCCCGACCGCCGCCTCGAGGCGCGTCGCCGCGTCGCGCCGCAGCGCGCTCAAGCGGTCGGCGAGCGCCGTCGCCGCCTCGAGGTGCCGCGCCTGCTCGGCCTCGAGCCGCTCGAGCTCCGCCTCGTCGCCCTCGAGCTCGGCGAGCCGCAGGGCGGCTGCCGGCGCCGCCTCGAGCGCCTCGTCGAGCGGCCGGCCGAGCCGCCGCTCGAGCCCCGAGAGCTCGGCGCGCCGCTGCTGCACCTCGTCGAGGCTCCGCTCCGGCCGCTCGAGGTCGTCGAGCGCGGTGACGATCGACGCCGAAGCCTCCTGCAGCAGCGCATCCGCCTGCACGAGCAGCTCGAGCGCCTCCGCGAGCGCCGCGTCGTCACCCGCGGCGCGCTCGACGAGCCGGCGCGCCTGGCCGGCGAGCGTCACCGCGTCGGGAGCGTCGTCGTCGTTCGAGAGCGCCTGGTGGGCCTCGCCGAGGTCGGCGCGCAGCGACTCCGAGTGCTCGAGCCGGTGCGCGAGCGCCGCGAGCTCGTCCTGCTCGCCCGGCTGCGGGTCGAGGGCCTCGAGCTCCTCGAGCTCCTCGCGGATGCGCGCGGCCTCGGCGGCGCGCGCATCGTGCTCGGCGCGGATGCGCTCGGCCGTCTCGCGCGCGTCGGTCCAGGCCGCATGGGCCGCGCGGTACTCGGCGAGCAGCTCCTGCAGCGCTGCCCCGGCGGCCCGGTCGAGCGCCGCCGACTGCGCCTCCGCCGAGCGCAGCCGCTGCTGGTCGGACTGCCCGTGCACGGCGACGAGCCGGTCGGCGAGCTCGCGCAGCAGTCCTGCGGGCACGGCCGCGCCACCCGCTTGCGCGCGCGAGCGGGCGGTCGCCTCCGGCGTGCGGGTGAGCGCCCGCCCGAGGATGAGCTCGCCGTCGTCGACCGTGCCGCCCGCGTCCTCGACGAGCGCCGTCGCATCCGCGTCGTCGACGATCCAGACGCCCTGCACGGCTGCGCGCTCCTCGCCGGAGCGGATGACGCCAGCGTCGGCGCGCTCGCCGCGCAGGAGCGCGAGCGCCTGCACGACCATCGTCTTGCCCGCGCCCGTCTCGCCCGTGATGGCGGTGAACCCGGGCCCGATCGGCACGCGCGCGTCGTCGATGACGCCGAGCGAGCGGATCGTCAGCTCGTCGAGGCGCGTCACAGCCGCTTCCGCCGGAATCCCTCCACCGGCAGGTGGAACTTCGCGACGAGACGGTCGGCGAACGGCGCCTTCGACAGCCGTGCGAGCCGCAGCGGCTTCGCGTCGCGGGTCGCCTCGACGCGCGAGCCCTGCGGCAGGTCGAACGAGCGGCGCGAGTCGCACCACAGCACGGCGGGGTGCGTGGAGTCCTCGGCGATCGTGACCGTCATCGTCGAGGTCGGCGCGACGACGAGCGGGCGCGTGAAGAGCGCGTGCGCGCCGAGCGGCACGAGGAGCAGCACCTCGGCGGTCGGCCAGACGATCGGGCCGCCGGCGGAGAAGGAGTAGGCGGTCGAGCCGGTCGGCGTCGACAGCAGCACCGCGTCGGTGCCGAACGACGACACCGCTCGGCTGTCGATCTCGAGCAGCGTCGTGATCATGCGGCCCGAGCCCGACTTCTCGATCGCGGCCTCGTTGACCGCCCAGGTCTGGTGCACGAGCTCATCGCCGCGGAAGACGCGCACGCACAGCGTGAGCCGCTGCTCGACCTCGTAGTCGCGCAGCAGCGCCCGCTCGACGACCTCCGCCGACTCGGCGACCTCCGCCTCGGCGAGGAAGCCGACGTGGCCGAGGTTGATGCCGAGCAGCGGCGCGTCCAGCTCGCGCTGCAGCTCCGCCGCGCGCAGGATCGTGCCGTCGCCGCCGAGCGTCATGATGAGCTCGACCTCGATCGGCCCCGAGCGGTCCCACCCCTCGACCGCCGTGAGCGCCGGCTCGGCCTCGAGCAGCACGGGCCGGTCGTCGGTGAGCACGACGGGCGTGACGCCCGCCGCGAGCAGCCGGCGCGCGATCGTGACGGCGCTCTCGACCGCCTCGGCGCGGCCGGGGTGGAACGCGAGCAGGAAGCGGCGCTCCGCCACATCCCCCGCCTCGTTCACCGCGCCTCCTTCGACAGCCGCACGCACTCGTCCAGCCATTCTGTCGGATTCGACCCGGCAGTCGCCGAGAGGTGCGCGAGGTACTCGAGGTTCCCGCGCGCGCCCACGATCGGGCTCGCGATGAGGCCCGCGGTGCCGAGCCCCGCGTCCCACCCCGCCCACAGCACCCGCTCGATCGCCTGCGCGCGCAGCGCCGGGTCGGTGACGATGCCCTCGCGCACGCCCGTGCGGCCGACCTCGAACTGCGGCTTGATGAGCACGACGAGGTCGGCGCCGGGCGCGGCGACGCCGACGAGCGGCGCGATCGCGAGCGCGAGCGAGATGAACGAGAGGTCGGCGGTGACGAGCGTCGGCACCGGCTCGATCGAGCCGGGCTCGAGGTCGCGCACGTTGCGCCCCTCGAGCAGGGTGATGGGATGCGTCGACACGTCGAGCTGGAACTGGCCGTGCCCGACGTCGAGGGCCGTGACGTGCCGCGCGCCGCGCGCGAGCAGCACCTGGGTGAAGCCGCCCGTCGACGCGCCCGCGTCGAGCGCGTCGCGACCCGACGCATCCACCCCGAAGGCGTCGAGCGCGGCGATGAGCTTGTGCGCCGCGCGCGAGACCCACGCGTCGGTGCCGGAGATCGCGATCTCAGCGTCGGCGGCGACCTTCTGGCTCGCCTTCACGACGCCGCGCCCGTCGACCGAGACGAGGCCGGCGGCGATGCGCTGCTGCGCCTGGCTGCGGCTGCGCGCCAGGCCGCGCTCGACGAGCGCCTGATCGAGCCGGATGGCGTCAGCCACGCACCGCCCCGAGCTCGGCCTGCAGCCGATCGTGGATGCGCGCCAGCTGGTCGGCGCGCTCCTCGAGCGGCTGCTGCTCGAGCAGCTCGAGCTCGTCGAGGAGGTGCTCTTCCGTCATGACGTCGAGGCTAGCGAATCGATGACGGCGAGCTCGTCGGCGCGCGAGAGCCTGTTGGCGCTCGGCCGGTCGAGGCCGCGCCCCTGCTCGTCGTCGAGCACGTCGGCGAGCATCGCCTCGAGCGGGCGGTGCTCGCCGCCCGCGGCGCGGTAGCGCGCGCTCGAGCGCTGCGCGTGCGGCTCGAGCGCGGCGGGCAGCGTGAGCGGGAGCGCCCGCGGCCCGGCCCAGTGGCCGACGCCGGTCGCCTCGAGCTGCTCGTCGGTCGCGAGCACGAGCTCGCCCGCGTGGCCCGCGATGCCGCGCGCGGCCTCGATGAGCGCGTGCAGCCGCCGCTCGGCCCCCACGGCGTTCACGACGCCGTCGATCCCGGGCGCCCGGTCGACGATGAACGTCGCGAGGTCGCGCACGTCGATCGTCTGCGTCGCCTGGTCGCGAGCGGGCACGAGCACGGGACCGTCCGCCGCGAGGGCGAGCCGCGCGACCCAGTGGCCGAAGCGGTCGCTGCCGTCGCCCGGCCCGCCGATGAGCCCCGGCCGCACGATCGCGAGCCGCTCGCCGAGCCGCTCGCGCAGCGCGCGCTCGATCCACGCCTTCGCGCCGCCGTAGTCCTCCTCCGACTCCGATTCCGGCACCAGCTCGTCGTCCTCGTCGGCGCCGACGGGCGCCTCGAGCCGCTGCGCGGAGACCGACGAGACGAAGGTCCAGTGCGCCGCGCGATCGGCGAGCGCGTCGAGCGCGCCGCGAGCGTGCCGCGGGATGCGGGTGACGTCGACGACCTCGTCCCACTCCCCCGCGAGCCCGGCGTACGCATCTGCGGCGTCGCGGTCGGCCCGCTCGAGGCGCGCGCCGCCCGGCACCGTGCCCGCCTCGCCGCGCGCGAGGCACGTCACGTCGGCGCCGCGCTCGAGGTGGCCCTGCGCGATCGCGCGGCCGAGCCACTGCGTGCCGCCGAGCACCAGCACGCGCCGAGGAGTCGTCCCGCTCATGGCGCCACGCTAGCGTCACGGCGTGAGCATCCGACCCGCCGACGTGCCGCCCGCAGGCACCCGCGTGCCCGATGCCATCGCGGCAGTGGCGGGCGACGACCCGCTCGAGCTCGTGTGGTGCAACGAGCAGGGCGGCGTCACCGCGCGCATCGAGCGACCCGACGGCGCGGTCTTCGCCAAGTGGAACCCCGCCGGCAGCATCGAGTCGCTGCGCGCCGAGGCCGAGCGGATGCGCTGGCTCGGCGGCGTCGGATCGGTGCCGGTGCCGCGCGTGCTCGCCGAGCACCGCGACGCGGCCGGCAAGCTGCTCGTCACCGCAGCCATCCCCGCCGCCTCGATCGTGTCGCCGGCCGGCCGACGCTCGCCCGCGGCGGCTGCGGCCGCACTCGGTGCGGGGCTGCGGGCGCTGCACGCGATCGACGTGGCGTCGTGCCCGTTCCCGGCGCCCGAGTGGGCGGCGCTCGCACCGGTCGAGGATCCGGTCGTCGGCCACGGCGACCCGTGCGCGCCGAACACCCTCATCGCGCACGGCGCGTTCGCTGGGCTCGTCGACCTCGGGCGCGTCGGCGTGACCGACCGCTGGGCGGATCTGTCGATCGCGTCCTGGTCGCTCGAGTGGAACGGCCTCGAGGCGGCCGAGCCGTCCTTCTGGCGCGCCTACGGCATCCGCCGCGACGAGGCGCGCATGGCGCCGTGGCGGGCGCTGTGGGAGCCGCCGCCCGCGTGAGGGCGACTGCGACATCGGCCCTCAGTCGATGCCGGCGGCCCTCGCGGCCCTCGCGGCCGCGCGCACGCCCTCGCGCCACACCTCGCCGTGGCCGGGCAGCACGAGCGTCGCCTCCGTCTCCTCGAGCGCGTCGAGCGAGCGGAGGGCGACCTCGGGCTTGACCGTCGCGGCGCCGGCGACGACGCGTGGTCCGGTCTTCGTGGTGTACGGGTCGAGCGTGACGATCGCGTCGCCGCTGATCACGGCGTCGCGGTCGGGGAAGTGCAGCGCGACGTGGCCGTCGGTGTGGCCCGGCGTCGGCACGACTCGCGGGCTGCCCGGCAGGTCGAGCACGGCATCCGCCTCGATCGGCACGGTGCCGCGCACGCTCGGCACCGCGAGTGCGCCCACCGAGGTCATCGCGGCGAAGATCGGCACCGACCCCGGATAGCGGAACGGGTACCAGAGCCGGGAGTTCGCGGTGCGGTAGCGGTAGGGGTGCCGCGCGATGCGCGCATCGCCCTGGTGCAGCCACAGCGGCACGCCCTCGCGCTGCAGTCCCTCGGCCATCCCGAGGTGGTCGAAGTGCGCGTGCGTGAGCACGAGCGCGCGCACGTCGGCGATCGAGCGCCCGATCGTCGCGAGGGCGGTGTCGAGGTGCGGTCGGCTGCGCGGGAAGAGCGAGTCGACGAGGGTCACCGATCCCCCGTCCTCGATCAGGTAGGCGTTCGTCGACGCGTGCTGGAGGCGGTGGATGCCCGGGGCGACGTCGCGCTCGAGCACCGCCTGACGGCGTCGGCGGACGGCGCCCACGCGGCGCCCGCCGTCGGACTCGGTCGTGGAGGGATGCATGCCCCCATTCCAGCGCGCCGACCTGGACGGCGCACCTGGCGAACGTCCAGCCTCAGAGCGCGAGGAGCTCGTCGGCGACGCGCAGCCCCAGCACCGGTCGGTCGGCGCTCCACACGGCAGCGCACGCGGCGCGGACGGTGTCGACCGGCCGGTCGCCGGCGCGCACGAGCGTGATGTCGACGCCCGAGCGCCGCACCGCGGCGCGCCCGACCTCGAAGTACACGTCGCGCGTCGACGTCTCGAGCGTCTCGCGCACGGGCAGGATCGGCTGCTGGAGGTCGCGAAGGTCCTCGATCACGTGGTCGGGGCGCATCGACGGGTCGGCGCCGATGAGGCTCGCCCCGCGGTCGATCCCCGTGAGCACCGCGATCGAGCGGATGCCGGCTCGCCTGGCGCCCAGGATGTCGGTGTCGAGGCGGTCGCCGATCATGACGGGCGAGCGTGCGCCGAAGCGCTCGGCCGCGACGTCGAACATGGGCGTCTCGGGCTTGCCCGCGAACTCGGCGAGCCTGCCGACCGCGGTGTGCACCGCCGAGACGAGCGTGCCGTTGCCGGGAGCGATGCCGCCCGCGACCGGGATCGTCCAGTCGCCGTTCGTCGCGATCCACGGGATGCCGCCGTGCTCGGGCTTGCGCGCGAGCGCGAACGACGCCTCGGCGAGGTCGTTCCAGCCGACGGTCGGGTGGAAGCCCTGCACGACCGCCCTCGGCTGCTCGGCCGCGGTGCGCACGACGCGCCAGCCTCGGGCCTCGATCTCGACCACGATGCCGGCGCCGCCGACGACGAGCACCGGGTCGCCCGGCTGCAGGTGCCGCTCGAGCAGCAGCATCGCCGCCTGCGGGCTCGTCACGACGTCGCGCGCCTCGACCGGCAGGCCGAACGAGCGCAAGTGCTCGGCGACCTCCGCGTCGGTGCGCGAGGC
The DNA here is from genome assembly GCF_000425105.1 of Agrococcus lahaulensis DSM 17612. Classification (GTDB taxonomy): domain Bacteria; phylum Actinomycetota; class Actinomycetes; order Actinomycetales; family Microbacteriaceae; genus Agrococcus; species Agrococcus lahaulensis. Next base: position 355,089 of record NZ_KE384303.1, on the reverse strand, counting down.
GTTGTTCGTGAGGTAGGCGGCGGGCAGTCCGGTCGCCACGATGCTCTCGACCGCGTGCGGGATCGCGAGCGGTCCCTTGTAGACGACGCCGTCGAGGTCGAGGTAGAGGTAGTCGGCACCGTCGAGCGGCGTCGCCGCCGGCTGCGCCTTCCGGAACAGCCCCATCAGCGCGTGCCCTCGGGACGCTCCTCGCCCTCGATGAGGTCGTCGCCGAAGAGCGCGTCGCCGAACAGCGCGTCGTCGCCGGCGACCGTCATGCCGGCCTCCGATTCCGCCGCGGCGCCCTCGTCGCGCTGCGGCTCATCTTCGACGACCGGCTCCTCGACCATCGGCTCCTCGACCATCGGCTCGTCGACCGAGCTCTCCCGCGCAGTCGGCTCATCGGTCTCGATGTCCGCGGCGGCCACGATCGAAGCCTCCTCCACCGCGGTCTCCTCGACCTCGTCATCGAGCGGGACGTCATCCGACACGGCGGCGGGCGTCTCGTCGACGCCCTCCTGGACCGGCGACTCGAGCCGCTCTGTCGTGATGACGATCTCCTCGAGCTCGCCGGGGCGCAGCGCATCCTCGAGCGCGTCGATCGCGCGATCGGCAAGCGCGAACCACTCCGCCGCCTCCTCGTCGCGACCGAGCTCCTCGAGCACGCCGCCGAAGCTCGCGAAGAGCGCGGGGCTGTACTCGAACGCCTTGTCCTTGCGGAGCTCCGGGATGCGGAGCTCCTCGAGCGCCGCCTCCTTCTGCCCCAGGTCGAGGCGAGCTCCCGACTTCACGATCGCGAGCTCGACGCGCACCGGCGTCTCGAGCGTGGATGCGTCGACCGACCGGGCGAGCTCGAGCGCCTTCTCGGGGCGTCCGAGACCGCGCTCGCAATCCGCCATGAGCGGCAGCTGGTCGTCGCGCCCGGTGATGCGGCGGTACGTGCGCAGCTCGCGGAGCGCGAGCGCGAAGTCGCCGAGCTGATAGGCGGTGATCGCGAGCGTCTCGCGGACGACGCCGATGCGTCCGGCACGGCGCGCTGCGGCGAGCGCGTGCTGGTGCGCGAGCTCGGGGTCGTCGTCGATGAGCCGGGACGCCATCGCCATGTGCTTGGCGACGAGCTCCGCGTTCTCCTTCGTCAGCGTCTTGAGCTGCGCGCGGGCGCCGATGTCGAGATCCTCGGGAACGACGTCGTCCGGGAGCCGCGGCGGCACGAAGTCGTCGTCGCGCACCTGCTTGAAGCTCTCGCCCGTGCCGTCGCCACGGCGCTCGTAGTCGCGACCGGGGCGTGCGGCATCCCGCTGAGGACCGGAGTTCCGGGCGCGCTGGTCGTCACGTCGCTGCTGGTCGCCCCGGCCGAACCGCGCGCCGCCGTCGCGCTGGGGACGGCGATCGCCATCGCGCTGCGGTCGCGAGTCGCGGTCGAAGCGACGCTCGCCATCACGCTGCGGCCGGCGGTCACCATCGCGCTGCGGGCGACGGTCGCCGTCGCGCTGCGGTCTCGAGTCGCGGTCGAAGCGACGCTCGCCATCGCGCTGCGGGCGGCGGTCGCCATCGCGCTGCGGGCGGCGGTCGCCATCACGCTGCGGACGACGATCGCCATCACGCTGCGGACGACGATCGCCATCACGCTGCGGGCGACGATCGCCATCGCGCTGCGGACGCGAGTCGCGGTCGAAGCGACGCTCGCCATCGCGCTGCGGGCGGCGGTCACCGTCTCGCTGCGGTCGACGGTCTCCTGCGTCGCGCCGGCGGTCGCCATCGCGCGAGCTGCGATCTGCCTTGTCGTTCACGGCACCATTCCATCCGGGTCCAGAAACGGAAAAAGGGACCCCAGACGAATCTGGGGCCCCTTTCCAAAAGAAGTCCGGCGGTGTCCTACTCTCCCACAGGGTCCCCCCTGCAGTACCATCGGCGCTGAGAGCCTTAGCTTCCGGGTTCGGAATGTGACCGGGCGTTTCCCTCTCGCTATGGCCGCCGAAACACTATTGATGTTTCAGTTCGCACAGCTCTTCGCATGAAGCGAAGGGCTGCAGTCCTCGACCGTACATCGAGAACCACAAAGTGGACGCGAGCAACAAGCTCATGTATATGTTATCAAGTCATCGGCTTATTAGTACCGGTCAGCTTCATGGGTCGTTAGTCCCCACTTCCACATCCGGCCTATCAACCCAGTAGTCTGGCTGGGAGCCTCTCGCCCGAAGGCACGGAAGTCTCATCTTGAGGCCGGCTTCCCGCTTAGATGCTTTCAGCGGTTATCCATCCCGAACGTAGCTAATCAGCGGTGCTCCTGGCGGAACAACTGACACACCAGAGGTTCGTCCAACCCGGTCCTCTCGTACTAGGGTCAGATCCTCTCAAACTTCCAACGCGCGCAGCGGATAGGGACCGAACTGTCTCACGACGTTCTAAACCCAGCTCGCGTGCCGCTTTAATGGGCGAACAGCCCAACCCTTGGGACCTACTCCAGCCCCAGGATGCGACGAGCCGACATCGAGGTGCCAAACCATGCCGTCGATATGGACTCTTGGGCAAGATCAGCCTGTTATCCCCGAGGTACCTTTTATCCGTTGAGCGACAGCGCTTCCACAAGCCACTGCCGGATCACTAGTCCCGACTTTCGTCCCTGCTCCAGTTGTCACTGTCACAGTCAAGCTCCCTTGTGCACTTACACTCGACACCTGATTGCCAACCAGGTTGAGGGAACCTTTGGGCGCCTCCGTTACTTTTTGGGAGGCAACCGCCCCAGTTAAACTACCCACCAGGCACTGTCCCTGAACCGGATTACGGTTCGAAGTTAGATATCCAGAGTGACCAGAGTGGTATTTCAACATTGACTCCACCCGAACTAGCGTCCGGGCTTCACAGTCTCCCACCTATCCTACACAAGCCACACCGAACACCAATACCAAGCTGTAGTAAAGGTCACGGGGTCTTTCCGTCCTGCTGCGCGTAACGAGCATCTTTACTCGTAGTGCAATTTCGCCGAGTTCGCGGTTGAGACAGCTGGGAAGTCGTTACGCCATTCGTGCAGGTCGGAACTTACCCGACAAGGAATTTCGCTACCTTAGGATGGTTATAGTTACCACCGCCGTTTACTGGGGCTTAAATTCTGAGCTTCGCTTGCGCTAACCCTTCCTCTTAACCTTCCAGCACCGGGCAGGCGTCAGTCCGTATACATCGACTTGCGTCTTCGCACGGACCTGTGTTTTTAGTAAACAGTCGCTTCCCACTGGTCTCTGCGGCCTTCAAACGCTTTCGGCAGCTAGTGCCGTCACGCCTCAGGCCCCCCTTCTCCCGAAGTTACGGGGGCATTTTGCCGAGTTCCTTAACCACGATTCTCTCGATCTCCTTGGTATTCTCTACCTGACCACCTGAGTCGGTTTGGGGTACGGGTGACTTGAACCTCGCGTCGATGCTTTTCTAGGCAGCATAGGATCACAGACTTCCCTCTAGGGTTCGGCAAAGCTCTCAGGCTATGTGTGCGACGGATTTGCCTATCGCACGCCCTACGGCTTACCCGGACTCAACCATCGGCCCGGTTCTGCTACCTTCCTGCGTCACACCTGTTAATACGCTAGCCGCACCAGCGAAGGGTCGAGTGCTAGCCCAAGGACATCCCCCCGAAGGGTTCAGTCCAAGGATTCGGACTCTTAGCATTACTGGATTGACTTGGGCGGTTCTTCGCCAGCTCAGGATTATCAACCTGATGTCCATCGACTACGCCTGTCGGCCTCGCCTTAGGTCCCGGCTTACCCAGGGAAGATTAGCTTGACCCTGGAACCCTTGGTCTTTCGGAGGACTGGTTTCTCGCCAGTCTTTCGCTACTCATGCCTGCATTCTCACTCGTGTGGCGTCCACGGCTGGATTCCTCCGCCGCTTCACTCGCCACACGACGCTCTCCTACCAATCCGCACGCCTGGACAGCCGAAGCTGCCGAGCTGTTGCGCGAATTCCACGACTTCGGTGGTGTGCTTGAGCCCCGTTACATTGTCGGCGCAGAATCACTTGACCAGTGAGCTATTACGCACTCTTTCAAGGGTGGCTGCTTCTAAGCCAACCTCCTGGTTGTCTAAGCAACTCCACATCCTTTTCCACTTAGCACACGCTTGGGGACCTTAGTCGGTGGTCTGGGTTGTTTCCCTCTCGACGATGAAGCTTATCCCCCACCGTCTCACTGCTGCGCTCTCACTTACCGGCATTCGGAGTTTGGCTGACGTCAGTAACCTTTTGGGGCCCATCGGCCATCCAGTAGCTCTACCTCCGGCAAGAAACACGCAACGCTGCACCTAAATGCATTTCGGAGAGAACCAGCTATCACGAAGTTTGATTGGCCTTTCACCCCTATCCACAGCTCATCCCCTCAGTTTTCAACCTAAGTGGGTTCGGTCCTCCACGAGGTCTTACCCTCGCTTCAACCTGGCCATGGATAGATCACTTCGCTTCGGGTCTAGGACATGCGACTGAATCGCCCTATTCAGACTCGCTTTCGCTACGGCTACCCCACACGGGTTAACCTCGCCACATATCGCTAACTCGCAGGCTCATTCTTCAAAAGGCACGCTGTCACAGCTGCTAGGGCTGCTCCAACGGTTTGTAAGCAAACGGTTTCAGGTACTATTTCACTCCCCTCCCGGGGTACTTTTCACCTTTCCCTCACGGTACTTGTCCGCTATCGGTCATCTGGGAGTATTTAGGCTTACCAGGTGGTCCTGGCGGATTCACACGGGATTTCTCGGGCCCCGTGCTACTTGGGATGGACCTCGCGCCATCGCGCGGTTTCGGCTACGGGATTGTCACCCTCTTCGATGAACCTTTCCAAGTTCTTCGCCTACCGCGGTCTGTAACGCTTGCTGCTCGGCAGAGCAGCTGAGATGTCCCACAACCCCGATCGTGCAACGCCTGCCGGCTATCACACACGATCGGTTTAGCCTCTTCCGCGTTCGCTCGCCACTACTGACGGAATCACTGTTGTTTTCTCTTCCTGTGGGTACTGAGATGTTTCACTTCCCCACGTTCCCTCTACCCGCCCTATATATTCAGGCGGGAGTCACTGGGTCGGCACGCCGCCCAGCGGGGTTTCCCCATTCGGAGATCCTCGGATCAAAGCTCGTTTATCAGCTCCCCGAGGCTTATCGCAGATTACTACGTCCTTCATCGGCTCCAGATGCCAAGGCATCCACCGTTTGCTCTTAGAAACTTGACCACATACATGAGTATTTTGGTTAGGACACCACCGCCGAGGCGATGGCGACCAATGATCTATTCAGATCATCAAGACTCGAGCCGAAGCTCGAATCTAAGATGCTCGCGTCCACTGTGTAGTTCTCAACTTACGGTCGGTACCGTCGACCTCCGCGCGCTGCGCGTCAGCCGGCCGGTCCGAGGGAAGAGACGCCGATAGGCGCCGTCTGGTCCCTCAGGACCCAACAGCGTGCATGCGCCCGATCTCCCAGGCCCCGCGGTTCCGAGCTGCCGGAGCAGCTGTACTTCGCTGGGCTCGATCGATCGAGCGCCAATGTCAATGTTCCACCCTTGAGCTTCCACCGGTCGACGTGTGCGACCGTAGTGGCTCTGCGCCGGCTGTGCCGGCGAGATGCTCCTTAGAAAGGAGGTGATCCAGCCGCACCTTCCGGTACGGCTACCTTGTTACGACTTAGTCCTAATCACCGATCCCACCTTCGACAGCTCCCTCCCAAAGGGTTAGGCCACTGGCTTCGGGTGTTACCGACTTTCATGACTTGACGGGCGGTGTGTACAAGGCCCGGGAACGTATTCACCGTAGCGTTGCTGATCTACGATTACTAGCGACTCCGACTTCATGGGGTCGAGTTGCAGACCCCAATCCGAACTGAGACCGGCTTTTTGGGATTCGCTCCACCTTGCGGTATCGCAGCCCATTGTACCGGCCATTGTAGCATGCGTGAAGCCCAAGACATAAGGGGCATGATGATTTGACCTCATCCCCACCTTCCTCCGAGTTGACCCCGGCAGTATCCCATGAGTTCCCACCATTACGTGCTGGCAACATAGGACGAGGGTTGCGCTCGTTGCGGGACTTAACCCAACATCTCACGACACGAGCTGACGACAACCATGCACCACCTGTATACCGACCTTGCGGGGCGACCATCTCTGGACGTTTCCGGTATATGTCAAGCCTTGGTAAGGTTCTTCGCGTTGCATCGAATTAATCCGCATGCTCCGCCGCTTGTGCGGGCCCCCGTCAATTCCTTTGAGTTTTAGCCTTGCGGCCGTACTCCCCAGGCGGGGAACTTAATGCGTTAGCTACGACACGGAGACCGTGGAATGGTCCCCACATCTAGTTCCCAACGTTTACGGCATGGACTACCAGGGTATCTAAGCCTGTTTGCTCCCCATGCTTTCGCTCCTCAGCGTCAGTTACGGCCCAGAGATCTGCCTTCGCCATCGGTGTTCCTCCTGATATCTGCGCATTCCACCGCTACACCAGGAATTCCAATCTCCCCTACCGCACTCTAGTCTGCCCGTACCCACTGCAAGCCCGAGGTTGAGCCTCGGGTTTTCACAGCAGACGTGACAGACCGCCTACGAGCTCTTTACGCCCAATAATTCCGGACAACGCTTGCACCCTACGTATTACCGCGGCTGCTGGCACGTAGTTAGCCGGTGCTTTTTCTGCAGGTACCGTCACTTTCGCTTCTTCCCTGCTAAAAGAGGTTTACAACCCGAAGGCCGTCGTCCCTCACGCGGCGTTGCTGCATCAGGCTTGCGCCCATTGTGCAATATTCCCCACTGCTGCCTCCCGTAGGAGTCTGGGCCGTGTCTCAGTCCCAGTGTGGCCGGTCACCCTCTCAGGCCGGCTACCCGTCGTCGCCTTGGTGAGCCGTTACCTCACCAACAAGCTGATAGGCCGTGAGCTGATCCTTGACCGAAGTTCTTTCCACCCCCAGGAGATGCCTCCGAGGGTCGTATCCGGTATTAGACGCCGTTTCCAGCGCTTATCCCAGAGTCAAGGGCACATTGCTCACGTATTACTCACCCGTTCGCCACTAATCCGGAGGAGCAAGCTCCTCCTTCATCGTTCGACTTGCATGTGTTAAGCACGCCGCCAGCGTTCGTCCTGAGCCAGGATCAAACTCTCCGTAAAGAAATGTTGCGTACCGCTCGGGGAAAACCGGGCGGCAGCGAGTTTGATGCTGACAAAATGGACTGTCTACTGACAATCCGTCTCATCCAAAGGAATCGTGTGCCCGAAGGCACTACGAGTAATTTTTGGCATTTGACATTGTGCACGCTGTTGAGTTCTCAAGGATCAGACGCTCTCGTGCATTCCCCGTGGGGGTCTGCGCCGAGGCAACTTCTCTATGTTAGCCACTTCCCGGTCCGTGTCAATTCGACACGCCGTGCGGAGTCTCGCTCGCGCCGGACATCGACCGGCTCGTGGCAGCCCATTCAGGCTACACGCTCCGGAGCGACTGTCAAGTCGGCGTCGGCTGGAGCCGGCTCGCTGTTCGGCCCGGCTCGTGGCAACCCGTTCAGGTTACACGCTCCAGAGCGACTGTCAAGTCGGCGTCCGCGAGAGCCGGCTCGCTGTTCGGCCCGGCTCGTGGCAACCCGTTCAGGTTACACGCTCCGGAGCGACTGTCAAGTCGGCGTCGGCTGGAGCCGGCTCGCTGTTCGGCCCGGCTCGTGGCAACCCGTTCAGGTTACACGCTCCAGAGCGACTGTCAAGTCGGCGTCCGCGAGAGCCGGCTCGCTGTTCGGCCCGGCTCGTGGCAACCCGTTCAGGTTACACGCTCCGGAGCGACTGTCAAGTCGGCGTCGGCTGGAGCCGGCTCGCTGTTCGGCCCGGCTCGTGGCAACCCGTTCAGGTTACACGCTCCAGAGCGACTGTCAAGTCGGCGTCCGCGAGAGCCGGCTCGCTGTTCGGCCCGGCTCGTGGCAACCCGTTCAGGTTACACGCTCCGGAGCGACTGTCAAGTCGGC
>NZ_KE384303.1:0-346995 GCF_000425105.1 Agrococcus lahaulensis DSM 17612 | reverse complement strand
GTTCAGGTTACACGCTCCGGAGCGACTGTCAAGTCGGCTCCTGCTGCACCGGGCTCGCATTCGGCCCGGCTCGTGGCAACCTGACTAGGTTACACGCTCCGGAGCGACTGTCAAGTCGGTGTCTCGCGCGGCCGGCAGCTGCCGACCGTGCTCTCCGCACATTCATCGTTGAAGTGGTCTGTCACCGCACCCGCGTCTCGGCGAAGCACGCGAAAGCGTGGCCGTTCTGCTGGGGGTGGTCCCTCTTGATCCGCTGGCCTGTCCGGCTCTGCGTCTTTGGGGTGACGAGTGGATACGTTACACGGCTGGAGGACGCGGGCCGCAAACGGCGTGCATCCCGGGCGTGTCGCGCCGGTTCCGCGCGTCAGGCACCGGCGTCGACGCCGGCGAGCGTCTTCTTGCCGCGGCGCAGCACCGCGAAGCGGCCGTGCAGCAAGCGACCCTCGAGCGTCGCAGCCGGGTCGTCGATGCGCTCGTTGTTGACCGAGACGCCACCCTGCGCGATCGCGCGCCGTCCCTCCGAGAGGGAGTCGACGAGCCCCGTCTCCTGCAGCAGCTGCAGCACCGGGGCGTCATCGGTCGCGGTCGCCTGCCGGTCGAGCGAGCCGACCGCCGCGGCGAGGGTGCCGGCATCGAGCGCCGCGAGATCCCCGGCGCCGAAGAGCGCCTGCGACGCCGCGACCGCCTGCTCGGTCGCCTCGCGCCCGTGGATGAAGGCAGTCGCCTGGACCGCGAGCTCGCGCTGCGCCTCGCGGCGGAATGGCGCGTCGATCGTCGCCTGCTCGAGCTCGGCGATGCGCGCGGACGGCAGGAAGGTGAACGACTTGAGGAGCTGCACGACGATCGCGTCGTCCTGGTTGAGCCAGAACTGGTACATCGCGTACGGCGTCGTCAGGTTCGCGTCGAGCCAGACGGCATTGCCCTCGCTCTTGCCGAACTTGCGGCCGTCGGCGTCGGTGATGAGCGGCGAGCCGAGCGCGTGCGCGTGGACGCCCTCTGCCTTGCGGATGAGCTCGGTGCCGGCGGTGAGGTTGCCCCACTGGTCGCTGCCGCCGAGCTGCATGATGCAGCCGTAGCGCAGGAAGAGCTCCCGGAAGTCGAGGCCCTGCAGCACCTGGTAGCTGAACTCGGCGTAGGAGATCCCCTCGTCCGACTCCATGCGCGATGCGACCGCGTCCTTGCGGAGCATCGTGCCCACCCGGAAGTGCTTGCCGACCTCGCGCAGGAAGTCGACGGTCGAGAGCGGCTCGGTCCAGTCAAGGTTGTTCACGAGCCGCACGGCGTTGTCGCCCTCGTCGGAGAGGAAGCGCAGCATCTGCTCGCCGAGGTAGGTGACCCACTCCGCGACGGTCTCCCGCTCGTTGAGCTGCCGCTCGGCGGTGGGCTTCGGGTCGCCGATGAGGCCGGTCGAGCCGCCGACGAGGGCGAGCGGCCGGTGGCCGGCGAGCTGCAGCCGGCGCATGATGATCAGCTGAGCCAGGTTGCCGAGGTGCAGGCTCGGCGCGGTCGGGTCGAAGCCGCAGTAGTAGGTGATCGGTCCCCCGCCGAGCAGCGCGCGCAGCGCCTCCGGGTCGGTCGAGACGTGCACGCTCCCCCGGTACTGCAGCTCGTCCCACACGTTGTCGAAGGCGGGGTCGAGCTGGATGGGAGCGAGGTCGATCACGGTTCGAATCTACCGAACGTCAGCCGCGCGAGAGCCGGGACAAGCGCTCGTCGAGCGACGCGAGCTGCGCGTCGACCGCGGAGCGAGCGGTGCCGCCCACGCCGTCGCGAGCCGCGATCGCGCCGTCGACCGTCAGCACCTCGCGCACCTCGGGCGTCAAGTGCTCCGACACCGAGCGGTAGTCCTCGTCGCTCGCCTCGTCGAGCTCGATCCCCCGCTGCTCGCACAGCCGCACGAGCGCGCCGGCGATCTCGTGCGCCTCGCGGAACGGCACGCGGCGCTTCACGAGCCACTCGGCCACGTCGGTCGCGAGCGCGTACCCCGCCGCCGCGCCCGAGCGCATCCGGTCCTCGTCGAAGTCGAGCGTCGCGATCATCCCGGCGAAGGCCGGCAGCAGCACCTGCAGCTGGTCGACCGCGTCGAACACCGGCTCCTTGTCCTCCTGCAGGTCGCGGTTGTACGCGAGCGGCAGCGCCTTGAGCGTCGCGAGCAGGCCCGTGTGGTCGCCGATGAGCCGGCCGGCCTTGCCGCGCGCGAGCTCGGCGATGTCGGGGTTCTTCTTCTGCGGCATGATCGACGACCCGGTCGAGAAGCCGTCGTGGAGGCGCGCGAAGCCGAGGTCGCGCGTCGTCCACAGGATGACCTCCTCGGCGAGCCTCGAGATGTCGATCGCGGTCATCGCGAGCACGAACGTGAGCTCCGCGACGACGTCGCGAGCGCTCGTCGCGTCGATCGAGTTGGGGCTCGGGGCGGCGAGCCCCAGCTCGCGGGCGACGAGGGCCGGGTCGAGCCCGAGCGTCGAGCCGGCGAGCGCGCCGGCGCCGTAGGGCGACTCGCTCGCCCGCTCGCGCCAGTCGGCGAGGCGCTCGAGGTCGCGCACGAGCGGCCACGCGTGGGCGAGGAGGTGGTGCGCGAGCAGCACCGGCTGCGCGTGCTGCAGGTGGGTGCGCCCGGGCATCGCCGCATCGGGGTGGGCGTCGGCCTGCAGCCGCAGCGCCTCGATCACCGCGCGGATGCCGCGCTCGATCTCCTCGGTCTCCTCGAGCATCCACACGCGCACGAGCGTCGCGATCTGGTCGTTGCGCGAGCGACCGGCGCGGAGCCGGCCGCCGAGGTCGGCGCCGGCGATCTCGATGAGGCCGCGCTCGAGCGCGCCGTGCACGTCCTCGTCGGACTCCGCCGCGACGAAGGCGCCCGACCGGACGCGCTCGCTCAGCTCGTCGAGGGCCGCGCGCATGCCGGCGAGCTCGTCGTCGGAGAGCAGCCCTGCCGCGTGGAGCGCGTTCGCGTGCGCCTTCGAGCCGCGGATGTCGAGCTGCGCGAGCCGCCAGTCGAACTGCGTCGACTTCGAGAGCCGCGCGAGCTCGGGGCTCGGCCCCGAGGCGAAGCGACCGCCCCACAGCGAGCCCTCGTTCGTGCCGTTTTGCTGCTCGCTCATGCGTCCGCCTTCTCGAGCAGCCACGCCAGCAGCGCCTTCTGCGCGTGCAGGCGATTCTCCGCCTCGTCCCAGATGATCGACTGCGGCCCGTCGATGACGTCGGCCGAGACCTCGAAGCCGCGGTCGGCGGGGAGGCAGTGCATGAAGACCGCGTCCGGCTTCGCGAGCGCCATGAGCGCGCGGTCGACCTTGAAGCCGCCGAAGGTCGCGACCCGCTCGGCCTTCTCGTCCTCCTTGCCCATCGACACCCACGTGTCGGTGACGACGACGTCGGCGTCCGCGACGGCGGCGGCCGCGTCGCCGCCGACGGTCGCGCTGCCGCCCGTCTCCGCGGCGATGCGCTCGGCGTCGGCCACCACGTCCGGGTCGGGCGCGTAGCCCGCGGGCGCGGCGACGCGCACGTGCATGCCGGCGGTCGCGCACGCCAAGAGGTAGGACTGCGCCATGTTCGAGCGGCCGTCGCCGACGAACGCGACCTCGAGCCCGGCGAGCTCGCCCTTGTGCTCCTGCATCGTGAGCAGGTCGGCGAGCAGCTGGCACGGGTGGAAGTCGTCCGAGAGCGCGTTGACGACCGGGACGGTCGTCTCGGCGGCCATCTCCTCGAGGCCCGCTTGCGCGTAGGTGCGCCACACGATCGCGGCGACCTGCCGCTCGAGCACGCGCGCGGTGTCGGCGGCCGTCTCCTTGCCGCCGAGCTGGCTCGAGGCGGTCGAGATGATGAGGGGCGAGCCGCCGAGGTCGGAGATGCCGACGTGGAACGAGACCCGCGTGCGCGTCGACGACTTGTCGAAGATGACCGCGACCGACTGCGGGCCCTCGAGCGGGCGCTCGGCGAAGCGGTCGCGCTTCATGCGGGCGGCGCGCTCGAGCACCTCGCGCTGCTCGGCGGGGCTCAGGTCGTCGTCGCGCAGGAAGTGCCGGGTCATGCTGCTCCTCGGTCGGGGGTGGGGGATGCCTGGGCAAGGGATGCCCGTGCGGCGGATGCGGGCACGACCTCCGTGCCGGATCCCGCGGTCGTGAAGATCTCGGTCAGGATCGAGTGGGGCGCGCGGCCGTCGATGATGGCGGCCTTCGGCACGCCCGCCCGGACCGCGTCGAGGCACGCCTGCATCTTGGGGATCATGCCCGACTCGAGCGAGGGCAGCAGCGCCTCGAGCTCGGCGTCGGTGATCTCGCTCACGAGCGACGAGCGGTCGGGCCAGTCGCGGTAGAGGCCCTCGACGTCGGTCAGGATGATGAGCTTCTGCGCGCCGAGCGCCGCCGCGAGCGCCGCGGCCGCCGCATCGGCGTTGACGTTGAGCGACTCCCCCGGCCGGTCGCCGTCGGGCGCGATCGACGAGACGACGGGGATGAGCCCCGCGTCGAGCAGCCGCCGCACGGGCGCGGGGTCGACGTCGACGACGTCGCCGACCTGGCCGAGGTCGACCTCCTCCCCGTCGACGACGGTGCCGCGCCGACGGCCCGTGAAGAGGCCCGCGTCCTCGCCCGACATGCTCGCCGCGAGCGGGCCGTGCTCGTTGATGAGCGACACCAGGGTGCGCGCGACCTGGCCCGTGAGCACCATCCGCACGACGTCCATCGCCTCGCGGCTCGTGACGCGGTAGCCGCCGCGGAACTCGCTCTCGATGCCGTGGATGCGGAGCGCCTCGCTGATCTGCGGGCCGCCGCCGTGCACGACGACGGGCGCGATGCCGACGTGCCGCAGGTAGACCATGTCCTCCGCGAAGGCGCGCTGCAGCTCGGCCGAGACCATCGCGTTGCCGCCGTACTTCACGACCATCGTCGCGCCGCGGTAGCGCTCGAGCCACGGGAGCGACTCGATGAGCGTCGCGGCCTTCTGCGCGAGCTGCGCCTCGTCCCTAGCTGGCATACGCGGAGTTCTCGTGGACGTACTCGTGGGTGAGGTCGTTCGTGCGGATCGTCGCGGCGTGCTCCCCCGCGTGCAGGTCGATGAGGATGCGCGTCTCGCGCGGGGTGAGGTCGACCTCCTCGCGCGGGCGGTCGGGCTCGCCGGCGTGGCACACCCGCACCCCGTTGAAGGCGACGTCGACCTCGAAGGGGTCGAACGACGCATCCGTCGTGCCGATCGCCGCGAGCACGCGGCCCCAGTTGGGGTCGTTGCCGAAGATCGCGGCCTTGAAGAGGTTGGAGCGCGCGACCGAGCGGCCGACGACGACCGCGTCGTCCTCGCTCGCGGCGCCGACGACCTCGATCGCGATGTCGTGGCTCGCGCCCTCGGCGTCGGCCTGCAGCTGCCGAGCGAGGTCGTCGCAGACGGCGGTGACGGCGGCGGTGAGCTCGGCCTCGTCGGCGCGCTGCCCCGAGGCGCCGGACGCGAGCAGCAGCACCGTGTCGTTCGTCGACATGCAGCCGTCGGAGTCGAGGCGGTCGAAGGTCACGCGCGTCGCGGCGCGGAGCGCTCGGTCGAGCGTGGCGGCATCGGCGACCGCGTCGGTCGTGAGCACGACGAGCATCGTCGCGAGCCCGGGCGCGAGCATGCCGGCGCCCTTCGCCATGCCGCCCACGGTGAAGCCGCCGCGCGCGTCGACCGCTTGCTTCGGCACCGAGTCGGTCGTCATGATCGCCCGCGCGGCGGCGAGACCCGCTGCCTCGTCGTCGCCGAGCGCGTCCGCGGCGAGGTCGACCCCGCGGAGCACCGCCTGCCGGAAGGACTCGTCGCCCACGCCGATGAGGCCCGTCGAGCACACCTGCACGTCGACCGCGCCGATGCCGAGCCGCTCGGCGACCCGCTCGGCCGTCTGGTGGGTGGTCTGGAACCCGAAGGCGCCCGTGAAGCAGTTCGCGCCGCCGGAGTTGAGGATCACCGCGCGCGCGGTGCCGTCGGCGAGCGCCTGCTGGCTCCACAGCACCGGGTTGGCCTTCGCGCGGTTGGCGGTGAAGACGCCGGCCGCGGCGTCGATCGGCCCGTCGTTGACCACGAGCGTGACGTCGGCGCCGCCGCTCGACTTGACGCCCGCGGCGACGCCCGCGGCGCGGAACCCCGCGGCCGCGGTCACGCTCACGGCGCGACCCCGTCGATCGGCAGGCCGAGCTGCTCGTCGAGGCCGAGCGCGATGTTCGCCGACTGGATCGCGGCGCCCGCGGTGCCCTTGCCCAGGTTGTCGAGCGCGGCGATCATCACGACTCGGCCGGCGTCCTCGTCGAGGCCGACGCCGATGTGCACGGAGTTGGAGCCGATGACGTCGGCGGTGCGCGGGTAGTGGCCCGCGGGCAGCACGTGCACGAAGCGCTCGTCGGCGTAGGCCGAGAGCCACGCTCCCCGCAGCTGGTCGGCGCTCGCGTCACCGACGAGCGGCGCCGTCACGGTCGCGAGGATGCCGCGGGACATCGGCACGAGCACCGGCGTGAAGGAGTGCCGCACCTCGGTCGCCCCGACCATGCGGAGGTTCTGCGCGATCTCGGGCAGGTGGCGGTGCGTGCCGCCCACGCCGTAGGGGGTCGCGCTGCCGGTGAGCTCGCTCGCGAGCAGGTGGGTCTTCGCACCCCGGCCGGCGCCGGAGGAGCCGACGGCGAGCGCGGAGGTGAGCCCCGCGGGGTCGATGAGGCCGGCGGCGACGCCGGGCGCGGCGGCGAGCGTCACGGCGGTCGCGTTGCAGCCCGGCACAGCGATGCGGCGGGCAGCGCGCAGCTCGCGCCGCTGGCGGCCGCCGTCGGCGAGCATGAGCTCGGGCATGCCGTAGGGCCAGGTGCCGGCGTGCTCGGTGCCGTAGTAGCGGGTCCACTCGGCCGCGTCGAGCAGCCGGTGGTCGGCGCCCGCGTCGACCACGAGCGTCTCCTCGGGCAGCTCGGCGGCGATGCCGGCGGAGTGCCCGTGCGGGAGGGCGAGGAAGACGACGTCGTGGCCGGCGAGCACCTCGCGAGTGGTCTCCTGGAAGGTCAGCGTGGCGAGGGAGCGCAGGTTCGGGTGCACGGACACGAGGGGCTGCCCGGCGTTGGCGTGCGCGGTGACGGTGCGCACCTCCAGCTCGGGGTGCTGCGCGAGCAGCCGCAGCAGCTCGCCGCCCGCGTATCCGCTCGCGCCTGCGACGGCGACGGAGAGGCTCATGCTCCCAGGCTATCGGCCCCTCGGATGCCGCTATGCCCGGAAGGCGACCTCGACGACGGCCTCGACCTCGATCTCGCCCGCGGTGAGCGCGACGGGCGAGCCGCCGTCGGCGCTCGCGAGCATGGCCGCCTCGACGCCCGCGCGGGCCCTGCCGAGCGGCCGCGGGGCGGCGGGGTCAGGCTCCCGGATCGACGTGATCGCCGGGTCGCCGAGCCCGGCGGCGCGCGCGTAGTCGGCGGCTCGAGCGCGGGCGTCCTCGACCGCGAGCGCTCGCGACTGGCTCGCGAGCCGCCGCTCGGTCTCCTCGGCGAGCGACCACGTCACGCCGCCGACCTCGTGCTCGGGCGCGGAGCCGAGCTCGCCGATCCAGGCGCCGAGCGCGTCGACGTCGACGAACGTCGCGGTGACGGCGGCGGACGCGGTGAAGACGAGGCGCTGCGGCAGCCCTTCCCCGACCCACTCGCGGTGGTGCGAGACCCATGCGCGGTCGGCGTGCCACGACTCGATCGCGCCGGCGGCGGCGAGCTCGCGCGCTCGCTCGGCCGCGCCCGCGTGCGCGGCCGCCACCGCCGACATGGCCGCGTCGGGCGCGTCAGCCTGCCAGCGGGAGTGCACGGTCACGGTCGCGCGCTCCGCGGGAGCGCGCAGCGCGGCCTCGCCGCGCACGAGGATTTCGACCACGACCGGATGCTACTCCCGGAGCCGCGCGCCGTGCCGCTCGGTCGCAACGCGGAGGCCCGCGAGCTTCGCCTCGCTCGCCTCGGCCGCCGTGAGGGTGCGGTCGGCCGCGCGGAAGCGGAGCGCGAACGTGAGCGACTTCTCCCCGTCGCCGAGCCCGCTGCCGCGGTAGTCGTCGACGAGCGCGATGTGCTCGAGCAGCGCGCCCGCGCCGTCGCGCACGGCGCGCTGCACGTCGCCCGCGGGCACGTCGACCGGCACGACGAGCGAGAGGTCCTGCGTCGCCGCGGGCACGGGCGCGATCACGCGGGTGTCGAGGCGCACGCGCGAGCGCTCGATGAGCACGTCGAGGTCGAGCTCGGCGACCGCGACGCCGCGCGGCAGGTCGGCGTCGGCGGCGACCTGCGGCAGCAGCTCGCCCGCGACGCCCACGACGGTCTCGCCGAGCAGCAGCTCGGCCGTGCGGCCCGGGTGCAGCCACGGCCGCTCGGCCTGCCGCAGCTCGAGCTCGAGCCCGACCGTGCGGGCGATGCGCTCGGCAGCCTCGATCGCGTCGGCGAGCCCGAAGCGCTCGGCAGGCCGGCCAGGCTGCTTGCGCACCCGCTCCCCCACGAGCAGCACCGCCGCGTGCAGCGGCTGCTCGGGCAGGCGGTCGAGCTCGGCGAGCACGTCGTCGGCCGGCCGCGACTCGGCGCCCGGCAGCTCGTGGGTGCCCTGGTCGTCGACCGCGTGGAAGACGCGGCCGAGCTCGAACAGCGCGAGGTCGGTGAGCCCGCGGCCGAGGTTGCGGTGCGCGGTGTCGACGAGCCCCGGCACGAGCGCGGTGCGCAGGCACGGGCGCTCGCCGTCGAGCGGGTTCTCGAGCCGCACGGGCGCGCGGCCCGTGAGCCGCGCCTGCCGCTCGGTGACGAAGGGCGCGACGAGCACCTCGGTGTGGCCGCTCGAGGCGAGCGCGTCGGCGACCTTCCGGCGCAGCCGCTGGGCGCGCGTGTAGCCGCGCCCGGGCGGCGCGACCGGCAGCACCGAGGGGATGCGGTCGAAGCCGACGATGCGGCCGATCTCCTCGACGAGGCCCTCGCGATCGGTCAGGTCGCGACGCCACGTCGGCGGGGTGACCGTCCACGCATCCGCACCCGCCTCGATCGTCGCACCGACGCTCTCGAGCGCGGCGCGCGCCTCGTCGTCGGCGTAGTCGCCGCCGAGCAGCGCGCTCCAGTAGCCGACCGGGATCGTGATGGGCTCCATCGACGCGACCTCGCCGACCTCGGTGCCGAGCTCGTCGAGCGTGCCGCCCGCGAGCTCGACGAGCAGCTGCGCGACGCGCGCGGCGGCGGCGTCGGCGACCGCGGGGTCGACGCCCCGCTCGTAGCGCTTCGACGCCTCCGAGAACAGCTTGTGCCGACGCGCGGTGCGGCTGATCGAGACGGGGTCGAACGTCGCGGCCTCGATGAGCACGTCGGTCGTCGACGCATCCATCTCGGTCTCGGCGCCGCCCATGACGCCCGCGAGGCCGATCGCGCCGCGGTCGTCGGTGATGAGCAGGTCCTCGGGGTCGAGCGTCCGCTCCACGTCGTCGAGGGTCACGAGCGTCTCCCCCGGCTCCGCGCGGCGCACGCGGATGCCGCCGCGCAGCTTCGCGAGGTCGTAGCCGTGGATCGGCTGGCCGAGCTCGAGCATGACGTAGTTCGTGATGTCGACCGGCAGCGAGATCGAGCGGATGCCCGCGAGCCGGAGGCGCGAGGCGAGCCACGCGGGGCTCGGGCGCGTCGGGTCGATGCCGCGCACGACGCGCACGACGAAGCGCGAGCAGCCGGCGCGGCCGCGGATCGGCGCGTCGTCGGCGAGCGTGACGGAGAAGCCGGATGCCTCCGGCCCGGCGTCGCGGGCGAGCGCGGTCTCGGCGGGGTCGGTGAACGCCTGACCGGTCGCGGCGGCGACCTCGCGCGCGATGCCGCGGAGCGAGAGCGCGTAGCCGCGGTCGGGGGTCACGTTGATCTCGACCGCCTGGTCGTCGAGGCCCAGGATCGCCAGCGCATCCGCCCCGACCTCGCCCTCGATGCCGAGCTCGTCGAGGCGCATGATGCCGTCGTGGTCGTCGCCGAGACCGAGCTCGCGCTCGGAGGCGATCATGCCGTCGGAGACGTGGCCGTAGGTCTTCCGAGCGGCGATCTCGAAGCCGCCCGGCAGCGCCGAGCCCGGCAGCGTCACGACGACCCGGTCGCCCTCGACGAAGTTGAGCGCGCCGCAGACGATGCCGCGCACGCCGCCGTTCGCCTCGCCGACGTCGACCTGACACCAGCGGATGGTCTTGCCGTTCTTCTGCGGCTCCTCCTCGATCGAGAGCACGCGGCCGACGACGATCGGGCCGCGCAGCTCGCCCCCGTGCACCGCCTCCTCCTCGAAGCCGACGCGCACGAGCGTCGCGTGCAGCCACTCGGCTGCGCCCTCGGCGGGCAGCTCGACGTGCTCCGCGAGCCATGACAGCGGAATCCGCATCAGATCACCATCCCGAACTGCTCGGTGAAGCGCACGTCGCCCTCGATCATGTCGCGCATGTCGTCGAGCTGGTACCGGAACTGGAGCGTGCGCTCGACGCCCATGCCGAACGCGAAGCCCGAGTAGACCTCGGGGTCGACGCCCGTCGCGCGCAGCACGTTGGGGTTGACCATGCCGCAGCCGCCCCACTCGACCCACCGCGGTCCGCCGCGCATGCCTGGGTGCCACACGTCCATCTCGGCGCTCGGCTCGGTGAACGGGAAGTAGTTGGGGCGCAGGCGGATCTTCGCCTCCTCGCCGAACATGATGCGGGCGAGGTGCTCGAGCGTGCCGCGGAGGTGCGCCATCGTGAGCCCCTTGTCGATCGCGAGCCCCTCCATCTGCGTGAAGACGGGCAGGTGGGTCGCGTCGATGTCGTCGGTGCGGTAGACGCGGCCGGGCGCGACGATGTAGATCGGCAGCTCGCGCGTGAGCATCGAGCGCGCCTGCACGGGGCTCGTCTGCGTGCGCAGCACGAGGTGCCGCTCGGCGGGCGCGACGTAGAACGTGTCCGACTCGCCGCGAGCGGGGTGGTCGGGGTCGACGTTGAGGGCGTCGAAGTTGTACCACTCGTGCTCGAGCTCGGGGCCCTCCGCGACCTCCCAGCCCATGCCGACGAAGACATCCGTCATCTCGTCCGCGAGCATCGAGAGCGGGTGCCGGCCGCCGGGCGCGCGCAGGCGCGGGAGCGCGGTCACGTCGACGCGCTCGGCCTCGAGCTGCGCTGCCTCCTCGGCCGCGGCGAGCTCGCCCTGGCGCGCGGCGATCGCCTCGGCGACGCGAGCGCGGCCGGCGCCGATCGTCTGGCCGGCGGCCTTGCGCTCCTCGGGCGCGATGTCGCGGAGGGATGCGTTGAGGCCGGCGAGCTCGGAGCCCTGCCCGTTGTGGGCGGACTTCGCGGCCTGCAGCTCGGCGGTCGTCGAGGCGGCGTCGATCGCGGCGAGCGCGGCCTCGACGGCCGCGTCGACGCGCGCGCTCAGGTCGGGGGATGCGTCGGGTTGGGGCACCGGACGATCCTACCGGCGCGCTCGGCGCGCGCCGGGCCGCCTGCTAGCCCTGGCCGCCCATCCCGGCGCCGGGGAGCCGTGTGATCTCTGCCTGCGGGTCCTTCACCTCGCGCATCGCTTGGGTCGAGACCGGGATCGCCTCGGTCTTCGTGCCGTCGAGGTTCGGTCCGCCGCGGCGCGGCTGCGCCATGCGGCGCGCGAGCACGCGCACGAGCCACGAGAGCGTGATGTTGATCGCGAGGAAGATCGCGAGCATGACGAAGAACATCGACAGCGCGTACGGGCCGCCCTGGCGGTCGTAGAAGTCGACGAGCTGGCGACCGATGCGGATGATCTCGGGCGAGCCGACGATGTAGCCGAGCGAGGTGTCCTTCAGCAGCACGATGAGCTGCGCCAGGATGATCGGCAGCATGATGCGGAACGCCTGCGGCAGCTCGATCAAGAGCGTGGTGCGGAGCGGCGTGAGGCCGATCGCGAGCCCGCTCTCGCGCTGCCCCTTCGGGAGCGACTTCATGCCGGCGCGGAGCGCCTCGCCGATGATCGCGCCGTTGTAGACGATGAGGGCCCAGACGACCGCCCAGTAGGCGCCGGTCGAGAAGACGATGAGGATGAAGAGCATCATCAGCAGCACGGGCATGCCGCGGAAGAACTCCAGGACGATCGTCACCGGCACCCGCACCCACTTCGAGGGGGCGCTGCGGAGGATCGAGAAGATCACGCCGAGGATGAGCGCGCCGACGGCGCCGATCGCGGCGATCGTGAGCGTCGTGCGGAGGCCCACCATGAGACCGCGCGCGCCGAACCAGAGCTCGGGCGTGAGGAAGATGTCCCAGCGGTCCTGGTAGAACGCGCCGCCGAGCCAGAGCTGGTAGATGCCGAGGCCGAGCGCCGCGACCGCTGCGACGGCGAAGACGATCGAGAGGATGCGCGAGCGCCGGATGGCGTTCGGGCCCGGGGCGTCGAAGAGGACGGAGCCGCTCATCGCTGCACGCTCCACTTGCGCTCGAGGTGGTCGACCAGCTGGCCGAGCGGCACCGTGAGGATCAGGTAGCTGAAGGCGATGCCGACGAAGATCTGCAGCGCCTGGTCGCCGTACGTGTTCGAGAGCCGGTGCGCGACCGAGACGAGCACGAAGACGAAGAAGCCCATCGCGACGGACGAGTTCTTGATGAGCGCGATGACGACGTTGATGAGGGGCGGCAGCACGCTGCGGAACGCCTGCGGCAGCACGACGAGGCTCATCGTCTGGCCGAAGGTCAGGCCGATCGAGCGCGACGCCTCGGCCTGGCCGATCGGCACGGAGTTGATGCCCGACCGCACGGCCTCGGCGAAGAACGCGCTCGTGTAGTAGGTGAGCGCGATGATCGCGCCGATCTGGAAGTCGAGGATGAGGCCGAGCTTCGGGAGCACGAAGGCCGTGAAGAAGAACACGAGCGTGAGCGGCGTGTTCCGCGCGACCTCCGTCCACACCGTCGCCACGACGCGCAGCGCCGCGACGGGCGAGACGCGCATGCCGGCGAGCAGGATGCCGATCGGCAGCCCGAACAGCGTGGTGGCGCCGGTGAGCAGCAGGGTCATCCACATGCCCTGCAGCCACAGCGGCCAGTTCTCGAGTAGTGCTTGCATCAGTCCCTCATCCGAGCACCGGGTGCGGGAGGAGGTCCTCCCGCACCCGGCGCCGTGGATCGATCAGTAGCGGTCGACCGCCGGGAACTCCGGCGTGGGCAGCACGGTGCCGGCCGTCTGCTCCCACAGCGAGTCCATCGTGCCGTCGGCCTGGGCCTCCTCGAGGACGTCGTTGATCCAGTCGCGGAAGGCGTCGTCGCCCTTCGTGAGGCCGATGCCGTAGGGCTCGGACGTGAAGGTCTCGCCCTCGTTGACGAGCTCGAACTCGCCCGCGTTCTGGTCGACGAAGCCGGCGAGGATGACGTTGTCGGTCGTCACCGCGACGACCTGGCCGTTGCGCAGCGGGTCGAGGCAGTTCGAGTAGGTGTCGGTCGCCTGGAGGTTGGCGCCGTACTCGTCGACGATGCGCGCCGCGGGCGTCGAGCCCTCGACCGAGCAGACCGAGAGGCCCGCGACGTCGTCGGGGCCCGTGATGCCCTCGGGGTTGCCCGCCTGCACCATGAGCGCCTGACCGGCCTCGTAGTAGGGGCCGGCGAAGTCGACCTTCTCCTTGCGCGCGTCGTTGATCGTGTACGTCGCGACGACGAGGTCGACGGTGCCGTTCTCGATGAACGTCTCGCGGTTGGCGGAGACCGTCTCCTCCCACTGGATGTCCTCGAACGCGATGCCGAGCTCGGCCGCGATGAGCGAGCCGACCGCGACGTCGAAGCCCTCGGGCGCGCCGTCGGGACCGACGAGGCCGAAGAGCGGCTGGTCGAACTTCGTGCCGATCGTGATGGTGCCCGCCTCGGCGAACTCCGCCATCGACGTGCCTGCCTCGAACTCGGGCGACTCCGCGACCTCGAGGCCGTAGGGGTGGTCGGACGTCGTGGCCGAGCCGGTGTCGGTCGGCTCCTCCGGCGCCTCGGACGAGGTCGTGCCGGCGGGGCCGCCGCACGCGGTGAGCGCGAGGACCGCGAACGCGGCCACGCCGAGCGTGAGCTTGCTGCGCATGGTGCTTCTCCTTCTTCGGGGTTGCTGGGACTTGCGGATCAGTGCGTGAGGATCTTCGAGAGGAAGTCCTTGGCGCGAGCCGACCGGGGGTTCGAGAAGAACGACTCGGGCGTCGAGTCCTCGACGACCCTGCCGTCGGCCATGAAGAGCACGCGGTCAGCCGCCTTGCGGGCGAAGCCCATCTCGTGCGTGACGGTGATCATCGTCATGCCGCCGTGGGCGAGCTCGACCATGACGTCGAGCACCTCGTTGATCATCTCGGGGTCGAGCGCGCTCGTCGGCTCGTCGAAGAGCATGAGCTTCGGCTCCATCGCGAGCGAGCGCGCGATCGCGACGCGCTGCTGCTGCCCGCCCGAGAGCTGGGCGGGCATCTTGTGCGCCTGGTTGGCGATGCCGACGCGCTCGAGCAGGTGCATCGCGCGCTCCTCGGCGTCCTTGCGCTTCAGGCCGCGCACCTTGATGGGCCCGAGCGTGACGTTCTCGAGGATGGACTTGTGCGAGAAGAGGTTGAACGACTGGAAGACCATGCCGACGTCGGCGCGCAGCTGCGCGAGCGCCTTGCCCTCCTTCGGCAGCGGCACCCCGTCGATGCGGATCTCGCCGGAGTCGATCGTCTCGAGCCGGTTGATCGCGCGGCAGAAGGTCGACTTGCCCGAGCCCGAGGGGCCGATCACGACGACGACCTGGCCCTTGGGGATCGAGACGTCGATGTCGTTCAGGACGTGGAGGTCGCCGTAGTGCTTGTTGACGTGGTCGAGCTCGACGAGGGGCTGCATGCGCTCATCAAAGCACGGCGCGAGCGGTCGATCCGGCCGCGCGCGCCCGATCGCAATGGAATGGTTACACGCCGCGCTGGGCGAAGGCGCTCTGGTACAGGCACACGGAGGCGGCGGTCGCGAGGTTGAGCGACTCCGCGCGGCCGTAGATCGGCAGCCGCGCCGCGCGATCGGCGAGCGCGAGCGTCGCCTCGTCGAGGCCGCGTGCCTCGTTGCCGAACAGCCACGCGGTCGGGCCCGACAGCATCCCTTCGCCCTGGAGCGCGACGAGGTCGTCGCCCGAGACGTCGGCGGCGAGCACGGTGAGGCCCGCCGCCTGCGCGGCCGCGACGGCATCCGCGGTCGAGGCACCGACCGAGACGTCGAGGTGGAAGAGCGAGCCGGTCGTCGAGCGCACGACCTTCGGTGAGAAGGCATCGACGGAGTTCGCGGTCACGATGACGGCGGATGCGCCGGCCGCGTCGGCGGCGCGGAGGATCGTGCCGAGGTTCCCCGGGTCGCGCACCTCGTGGAGGATCGCGATGAGCGGGTGGTCCGCCGCCGCTGCCCGCTCGATCGCGGTCTCGAGGGCGACGGGCGACTGCTTCGCGACGGCGACGATGCCCTGCGGCCGCACGGTGTCGGTCATGGCCTTCAGGGCGCGGTCGGAGACCGCGGTGAGCTGCCGCGCGTCGACGCGGCCGAGCAGCTCGGCGTGGCGCTCGCGCGCCTCGTCGGTCGCGAAGACCTCGACGAGCGACGCGGGCGCGAAGCGCAGCGCCTCGTCGAGCGCGGCCGGTCCCTCCAACAGGAACAGCCCGGTCTCGGACCGGGCTGTTCGCTGCTGGAGCTTGGCAGCCGCTCGCACGCGAGGCGCGCGGGGGCTGTCGAGCACGTCAGGCCGCGCTCTGCGGAGCCGACGTGTCGGTGGGCAGGGCGGCCTTGGCCGACTCGACGAGCGCGGCGAAGGTCGCGGGCTCGTTGACCGCGAGCTCGGCGAGCATGCGGCGGTCGACCTCGATGCCCGCGAGGCCGAGGCCCTGGATGAGGCGGTTGTACGTCAGGCCGTTCGCGCGCGACGCGGCGTTGATGCGCTGGATCCACAGGCGGCGGAAGTCGCCCTTCTTCGCCTTGCGGTCGCGGAACGCGTAGACGTGCGAGTGGAGCAGCTGCTCCTTCGCCTTGCGGTACAGCCGCGAGCGCTGCCCGCGGTAGCCCTCGGCCTGCTCGAGGATGACGCGGCGCTTCTTGGCGGCGTTGACGGCCCTCTTGACACGTGCCATGAGTGGTTCTCTCTCTTCGTCTCTACTTCGTCGCGCGCGTCAGCGGGCGAGCAGCTTCTTGATGGTCTTGGCGTCGGCGGGCGCGAGCACCTTGTCCTTGTTGAGGCGGCGCGTCTGGACCGACGACTTGACCTCGAGGTTGTGGCGCATGCCGGCCTGCTGCTTGCGGATCTTGCCGGTGCCGGTCACCTTGAAGCGCTTCTTGGCACCGGAGTGCGTCTTCTGCTTGGGCATTCTTCTCTCCTACTCGGATGCTGGCTTGTCCGCGGGCTTGCCTGCGGGCTTGGCCTTGGGTGCCGCGGGCTTGGCCGCCGAGGGCGCCGCGGGCTTGGCCCCGGGCTTCGGGGCCGCGGGCGTCGCAGCGGGCTTGGGCGCTGCGGGTGCAGCGGGGGTGCCTGCCGCGGGCGCGGCAGCGGGCTTGGGCATCGACGCCGGGCGCGGCGCGTTGGCCGGCGTGGGCGCGATGGTGCGGGGCGCCTGACGCGGCCGCGAGTCGCTCGAGCGCTCGGAGCCGCGCTCCGACGACGGGCGCGACGGGCGGTCGCTCGAGGAGCGGTCGCTCGACGGGCGCGACGAGCGGTCCGGGCGCGACGAGCGATCCGACTCGGTGCGCGGCACGCGCAGCGGCTCGCCGCTCGGCGGCGCGGGCGTGCGCGCCGGTGCCGGCCGGGGCGCGGGGCGCGATGCCTCGAGCTCGGCCTGGCGCTGGGCCTTCCGCTCCGACTCCTGACGACGCTTCTCCTGCGCGGCCTTGCGCTGCTCGGAGCGCACGGCGTTCTGCTCGGTCTTCGCGTCGGCCTTCGAGCGCAGCGGGCCCACGACCATCGTCATGTTGCGGCCATCGAGCGTCGGCGACGACTCGACGACGCCGTACTCGCGGATGTCCTCGGCGAAGCGCTGCAGCAGCTTGGCGCCCATCTCCGGTCGCGACTGCTCGCGGCCGCGGAAGAGGATCATCGCCTTGACCTTGTCGCCGCCCTCGAGGAACCCCTGCGCGCGCTTGCGCTTCGTCTCGTAGTCGTGCTCGTCGATCTTGAGGCGGAATCGGACCTCCTTGAGGACCGTGTTCGCCTGGTTGCGACGAGCATCCTTCGCCTTCTGCGCCTGCTCGTACTTGAACTTGCCGTAGTCCATGATCTTGACCACGGGCGGCCGCGCGGCGGGAGCGACCTCGACGAGGTCGAGCTCTGCCTCGCGGGCGAGGCGAAGGGCATCCTCGACCCTCACGACGCCGACCTGCTCGCCGCCGGGGCCGACCAGTCGTACTTCTGGGACGCGGATGCGCTCGTTGATGCGGGGATCGCTGATCGCGGGCTCCTTCTCGTTGCTGCTGTGTGCTGGTGCACGGCGAACGAGGAGCCGGATACGCGCGATGTGCCACGTGGCTCAGCACGAGCCCCGGCGCATCGAGTGACGCGCGACGCCGTGCCGCTGACCCGTTAGCCTGGAACGGCTGCGGGTGGGATTGCTCCTCTTTCACCTCCGGGCGAGAGCCCGAAACCTGCAGAACTCTACCAGAGCCCAGCCTTCAGGAGAAGAGCGCGATGACCGACGCGATCGAGCACGACCACGATGACGACCGCCTCGACGAGGTGCGCGACATCGCCGACGTCCCCGCGGTGGAGCTCATCAACACCGTCGCGATCCACCTGCTGAGCGCCGCGGCGGTCAAGGTCGGCCTCGCCGACGACCCCGAGCAGCAGATCGACCTCGACGAGGCGCGGAAGCTCATCAACGCGCTCGCGGGGCTCGTCACGGCGGCGGCGCCCGAGGTCGGCAGCGTCCACGCCGCGCCGCTGCGCGACGGGCTGCGCTCGGTGCAGCTCGCGTTCCGCGAGGCGAGCGCCTTCCCCGACGCGCCCGGCAAGGGCCCCGGCGAGAAGTACACCGGCTCGGTCGTCTAGCGGCCGGTCGGCTCAGGGCCGCTCGGCGCGGGTGACCGCCGCGAGCGGCGGCGCCGAGAGCGGCAGCCGCGAGGCTCCGCCGTCCCAGCGGTGCACGCGCAGCGCGAGGCTCTCGACCCCCGCGCGCAGCACCTCGGCCTCGCCGAGCGCGCGCGCCGCGCGGCCGACCTGCTCGGCGGCATCCGCCGAGCCGTCGACGAGCGCGTGCACCTCGAGGTCGGCGCCCGCGAGCCGGCACAGCGGGTCGCCGGTCGCGAGCACGACGCCCTGCACCGCGGGCTGCGCGAAGAGCGCGTCGAGGACGGCCTCGTGCACGGCGGGATCCTCCGCGCCCCACGACCACGGCGCATCCGTCAGCATCGCCTCGAGCATCGTGCGGCCGAGCACGAACTCGCTCGCCGAGCCCGGGTCGAGCACGATGCGCGCGGGCCCGTCGAGGGCGGCGGCCGCGGCGCGCTGCACGCTCGAGGGCACCGGCCGCGCGGCGGCGTTCCACGACTGCATCGCCTGCACGTGCGAGAACATCGGCAGGATCGGCGCGCCGTCGGGGCCCTGCACGGTCACGATCGAGAGCTCCTGCGTCTTGTCGACCGTGCGACCGCGCTCGTCGACGCCCGTCTCCCCCGCCGCCGCGAGCAGCGGCACGAGCACGCGCTGCCCGCGGAGCGCCGCGACGACCGCGCCGCGGGCCCCGCTCCCCTCGACGAGCGCGCGCACCGCCTCGAGGTAGCCCTCGGGCGCCGAGCCGTCGTCGCCCGCGTAGGTCGAGTGGTGGTGGTGGAACGAGCGCCCCGCCCAGGGGCGGCCGGCCGAGTCGGCGTCGCGGCCGGGCGTCGGGCCCGGCATCGGCTACTGGCCCGCGACGTCGAGCGCCGCCGCGAGCGTGAACGCGCCCGCGTAGAGCGCCTTGCCGACGATCGCGCCCTCGACCCCGTGCGGCACGAGCTCGCGAAGCGCCGCGATGTCGTCGAGGCTCGCGACGCCGCCGGAGGCGACGATCGGCTTCTGCGTGCGCTCGCCGACCTGCCGCAGCAGCTCGAGGTTCGGCCCCTTGAGGGTGCCGTCCTTCGTCACGTCGGTGACGACGTAGCGGCTGCAGCCGGCGGCCTCGAGCCGGTCGAGCACGTGCCACAGGTCGCCGCCGTCCTCGGTCCAGCCGCGCGCGGCGAGCGTCGTGCCGCGCACGTCGAGCCCGACGGCGATCTGGTCGCCGTACTCGGCGATGACGGATGCGGTCCACTCGGGGTTCTCGAGCGCCGCGGTGCCGAGGTTGATGCGCTTGACGCCGGTCGCGAGGGCCGCCTCGAGCGAGGCCTCGTCGCGGATGCCGCCGGAGAGCTCGACGTTGACGCGGCCCTTCGCCGCCTTGATGACCTTGCGGATCACGGCGCGGTTGTCGCCGCGGCCGAATGCCGCGTCGAGGTCGACGAGGTGCAGCCACTCCGCGCCCTGCCGGATCCAGTCCTCCGCGGCGTCGACGGGGCTCCCGAACGAGGTCTCGGTGCCCGCCTTGCCCTGCGTGAGCCGCACCGCCTTGCCGCCGGCGACGTCGATCGCGGGCAGCAGCTGCAGCTTGGGCGACTGGTTGAAGTCGGTCATGGGATGCGTTGCCTTCCGGACGGTGGCCGCGGCGCGGTCGCGCCGGCGGCCGGGGTGGATCAGAGCCCGCGGACCCAGTTCTCGAGCAGGCGCACGCCTGCCTCGCCCGACTTCTCGGGGTGGAACTGCGTCGCCGCGAGCGGGCCGTTCTCGACGGCGGCGATGAACCGCTCGCCGTGCTCGGCCCACGTGACGGCGGGCTGGCGCATGCGCGGTTCGGGGTCGAGCCCCCACTCGGTGACGCCGTAGGAGTGGACGAAGTAGAAGCGCTCGTCGGCGAGGCCGGCGAAGAGCTGGGAGTGCTCCGGCGCCTCGACCTGCGCCCAGCCCATGTGCGGCAGCACGTCGGCGCGCAGGCGGCGCACGGTGCCCGGCCACTCGTCGAGGCCGCGGGTGTCGCCGCCGCCCTCCTCGCCCGAGGAGAACAGCACCTGCATGCCCACGCAGATGCCGAGCACGGGCCGGCTGCCCGCGAGCCGTCGGCCGATGAGCTCGCCGCCGTGGATCGCCTGGATGCCCTCCATGCACGCGGCCATCGAGCCGACGCCGGGCACGACGAGGCCGTCGGCCTCCATGATCGCGGTGCGGTCGGCCGTCAGGCGCACGTCGGCGCCGGCCGCCTCGAGCGCCTTCGCGGCCGAGTGGACGTTGCCGAGCCCGTAGTCGAGCAGCGCGACGCGCTTGCGCTGGGCGGTCACAGTGCGCCCTTCGTCGACGGGACGCCGGTCACGCGCGGGTCGGGCTCGACCGCGACGCGCATCGCGCGCGCGAAGGCCTTGAACTCCGCCTCAGCGATGTGGTGCGGGTCGCGGCCCGCGAGCACCTCGACGTGCGCGGTCAGCCGCGCGTTGAGCGCGATGGCCTCGAACGCGTGGCGCACGAGGGAGCCCGTGAAGTGCCCGCCGATGCGGTGCAGCTCGAAGCCCGCGGGCTCGCCGGAGTGCACGAGGAACGGCCGGCCCGAGAGGTCGACGACCGCGCGCGCGAGCGCCTCGTCGAGCGGCACGGTCGCGTCGCCGTAGCGGCGCACGCCCCGCTTGTCGCCGAGCGCCTCGCCGAGGGCGAGGCCGAGCGCGATCGCGGTGTCCTCGACCGTGTGGTGCGCGTCGATGTCGGTGTCGCCGCTCGCCTCGACCGTCAGGTCGATGAGCGAGTGCTTCGAGAACGCGGTCAGCATGTGGTCGTAGAAGGGCACCGTCGTCGAGATCGAGGAGGCGCCCGTGCCGTCGAGGTCGACGCTCAGGCGGATGCTCGACTCGCTCGTCGTGCGCTCGATGGTTGCGGTGCGGGGCATCCTTCGATCCTACTCGGGCCGCAGCTCGGCCATCGCGGCCAGCAGCGCGCTCGTCTCGGCCCTCGTGCCGGCGGTGATGCGGAGCGTGCCGGGCAGCCCGACGTCGCGCACGAGGATGCCGCGGTCGAGCAGGGCGCGGAAGGTCGCCTGCGGCTCGTCGACGCCGGCGACGAGCACGAAGTTCGCGTCCGAGGGGTAGGGGCGGTAGCCGAGCCGGGAGAGCTCCTCGACCATGCGGTCGCGCTGGGCGCGCAGGTCGTCGACGCGCGAGAGCATGACGTCGCTGTGGCGCAGTGCCGCCACGGCCGCAGCCTGCGTGATCGCCGAGAGGTGGTACGGCAGCCGCACGAGGCGGAGCGCGTCGATGACCGCGGGGTGCGCGGCGAGATAGCCGACCCGCATGCCGGCGAACGCGAACGCCTTGCTCATCGTGCGGGAGACAAGCAGCCGCGGGTGCCGGTCGAGCAGCGTGAGCGCCGTGCGGTCGCGATCCCGGGCGAACTCGGCGTAGGCCTCGTCGACGAGCACGATGCCGCGCGCCGCCTCGGCGGCCGCCTCGATCGTCTCGAGGTCGATCGCCGTGCCGGTCGGGTTGTTCGGCGAGCAGAGGAAGACGATGTCGGGGTCGTGCTCCGCGATCGCCGCGCGGACGGTCTCGAGGCCGACAGTGAAGCCCTCGTCCCTCGGCACCGGGACCCACCGCATCCCCACGCCCTGCGCGAGCAGCGGATACATCGAGTAGGTAGGCGTGAACGACAGCAGGGTGCGACCCGGCCCGCCGAAGGCCTGCAGCACGTGCTGGAGCACCTCGTTCGAGCCGTTGCCCGCCCAGATCTGCTCGGGCGTCACGCCGTGCCCGAGGTAGCGCGCGAAGGAGCGGCGCAGCTCGTCGAACTCGCGGTCGGGGTAGCGGTTCGCGTCGGGCAGCGCGCGCGCGACCTCCTGGACGATGTCGAGCGCGACCTCCTCGGGCACCCGGTAGGCGTTCTCGTTGACGTTGAGCCGCACGGGCACCTCGAGCTGCGGTGCGCCGTAGGGCGTCAGGCCGCGGAGGTCGTCGCGGATCGGGAGGTCATCGAGGCTCGTCACCGATCCAGCCTAGGACTTCGGCGGATGCCGTCGCCCGCGCGAGCCAGCCGGTCCGGGCGTGCTGGTCAGTCGGCGTACCGCGCGGGGATCGCGAGCCGCTCGCCGGGCTGGATCGCGCCCGCGATGCCGTTGAGGAGCTCGATCTCGGCGATGACGTCGCGCGGGTCGGCCTCGGGCGCGATGGCCTCGGCGATCTGCCACAGCGACTGGCCGGGCACGACGGTGATGTGCTCGAAGTCGGCGGTCGAGGTCGAGGAGGAGGCGACGGCACCGGTGACGGCATCGCCGATGAGGCCGGCGCCCGCGAGCGCGCCGACGGCGAGCACGGGTGCGGCGACGAGCATGGCGAGGGCGCGGCGGCCGCGCGCGGTCATGCGCAGGCGCGGCATCGGTGCGGCGCCAGCGGTGGTGGCGGTGGCGATGGCGGTCATGAGTGCCTCCTCTCGATCCAGTCCGAGGACTGGGATCCGCAGCCGGCGCTCGGCCGGGAGCACCGGCTGCGGATCTCTGTTTCGAATGTAGTTTCGAACTGCCGCACGCGTCAACCCCGTCTTGCAGATTTCTCCACGACTCGCTCGAACGTGCGTTTGATCCGGGCGCCCTCTCGGATACGCTTTCGAACCACCAGGAGTCCATCAGGCACCACTGACACGCGGGGATCGGGGCAACGATGACGAGGCAGCTCACCGAGAAGCAGCAGGCGATCCTGCAGGTGATCCAGCGCGCCGTGAAGCAGCGCGGGTATCCGCCGAGCTACCGCGAGATCGGCGACGCGGTGGGCCTCTCCTCGCTCTCGAGCGTCACGCACCAGCTCGGGCAGCTCGAGCTCGCAGGCTGCATCCGCCGCGACCCGGCCAGGCCTCGCACGATCGAGGTGCTCGTCGACGATGACGTCGACGAGTCGGTCGGCTCGATCCAGCAGGCCGCCTTCGTGCCGCTCGTCGGCCGCATCGCCGCGGGCATCCCGATCACGGCCGAGGAGCAGGTCGACGACGTGTTCCCGCTCCCGAAGCAGCTCGTCGGCTCCGGCGAGCTCTTCATGCTGCAGGTCGTCGGCGACTCGATGATCGACGCGGCCATCTGCGACGGCGACTGGGTCGTCGTGC
Source organism: Agrococcus lahaulensis DSM 17612 (assembly GCF_000425105.1). Lineage (GTDB taxonomy): Bacteria > Actinomycetota > Actinomycetes > Actinomycetales > Microbacteriaceae > Agrococcus > Agrococcus lahaulensis. The sequence goes on along the minus strand of NZ_KE384303.1, from coordinate 323,959 downwards.
GCCAGCAGCGCGACGCGGTGAACGGCGACATCGTCGCGGCGATGCTCGACGGCGAGGCGACCGTCAAGGTGTTCAAGCAGCGCGACGGCCACACGTGGCTGCTGCCGCGCAACTCGGCGTTCGAGCCGATCCTCGGCGACGAGGCCGAGGTGCTCGGCCGCGTCGTCGCGGTGCTCCGCGCGGTGTAGTTGCGCCCGAAGGACTCAATGCCGCGCAGCGGCGTTGAGTCCGAAGGGCGCAAGATGGAGTAGGCGGCCGCAGGCCGCCGCATCGAGATCTAGGCGACCACGAACTCCGCGAGCTGCCCGACGGCAGCCTCGCTCACCATCGCCTCGACGCGCGTGCCCTCGGCCTCGTAGTCCTCGCGCAGCACCTCGAAGCGGTCGTGCAGCATCGCGATGATGTCGCCCCGATCGAACGGCACGAGCAGCGAGACGGCGACGTCGGGCCGCGGCAGCAGCTCGGCGATGCGCTCGAGAATCTCGTCGACGCCCTCGCCCGTGCGGGCGGAGGCGAAGACGGCGTCGGGCTGCAGACCCCGCAGCACGAGCCGCTCGTCGTCGCTCACGAGATCGGCCTTGTTGAACACGACGATCTCGGGGATCGAGCGGGCGCCCGTCTCCCCCAGCACGTCCCGCACGGTCGCGATCTGCGACGCGGGGTCCGGGTGGCTCGCGTCGACGACGTGCACGATCACGTCCGACTCCGCGACCTCCTCGAGCGTCGAGCGGAACGCCTCGACGAGCTGGTGCGGCAGGTCGCGCACGAAGCCGACGGTGTCGGCGATCGTGAACTCGCGGCCGTCGGGCGTCTCCGCTCGGCGCACGGTCGCGTCGAGCGTCGCGAACAGCGCGTTCTCGACGAGCACGCCCGCGCCGGTGATGCGGTTGAGCAGGCTCGACTTCCCGGCGTTCGTGTAGCCGGCGATCGCGACGCTCGGCACCTCGTTGCGGTCGCGGTTGGCCCGCTTGGCCTGGCGCGCGGGAGCGAAGCCCTTGATCTGCTTGCGCAGCCGTGCCATGCGCGAGTGGATGCGCCGGCGATCGAGCTCGATCTTCGTCTCACCGGGACCGCGCGAGCCCATGCCTGCGCCCTGCCCGCCCACCTGTCCTCCGGCCTGGCGCGACATCGACTCGCCCCAGCCGCGCAGGCGCGGGAGCAGGTACTCGAGCTGCGCGAGCTCGACCTGCGCCTTGCCCTCCCGGCTCTTCGCGTGCTGGCTGAAGATGTCGAGGATGACGGCGGTGCGGTCGATGACCTTGACCTTCACGCGGTCCTCGAGCGCGCGCCGCTGGCTCGGCGAGAGCTCGCTGTCGGCGACGACCGTGTCGGCGCCGAGCTCCTTCACCATCGCGGCGAGCTCCTCCGCCTTGCCGCGGCCCACGTACGTCGCCGGGTCGGGGTTCGGGCGCCGCTGGAGGACGCCGTCGAGCACGCGAGCGCCTGCCGTCTCGGCGAGCGCCGCGAGCTCGCGCAGCGAGTTCTCGGCGTCCTCCGCATTGCCGCTGTAGACGCCCACGAGCACGACGTTCTCGAGCCGCAGCTGCCGGTACTCGACCTCGGTGACGTCCTCGAGCTCGGTGCGCAGGCCGTCGACGCGCCGGAGCGCCGCGCGCTCCTCGCGGTCGAGCTGATCGCCGTCGAGGTCGCTCGGCGCGTCATCGTCCTGCAGCGCCTGCGCGCGCGCCGAGAGCAGCTCGCTCTCGCCGGGCTCGGCCCACGCGAGGATGCGCTCCATCGCGCGCCCGCTCTCGGTGCCGTCCTGGGCTTCTGCCATGCGTTGCTTCCTTCTGTACTGTCGGATCCGTGTCGGACCACTACTTCTCGCCCGATCCTGCCGCGCCCGAGTCGGTCCGGACGCTCCGGGTGCCGATCGCGGGTCGAGAGCGGGAGATGGTGACCGCCGCCGGCGTCTTCTCCGGCGACCGCCTCGACGTCGGCACCGCGGTGCTGCTCGACGCCGTGCCCGCGCCGCCCGCGACGGGCGAGCTGCTCGACCTCGGCTGCGGGTGGGGGCCGATCGCCGCGACGCTCGCGCTCCGCTCCCCCGATGCCCGTGTCTGGGCCGTCGATGTCAACGCCCGAGCGCTCTCGCTCGTGGAGCGGAATGCCGAGCTGCTCAGTCTATCGAACATCGTGCCGTCGATGCCAGAGCGCGTTCCTGCCGATGTGCGCTTCGACGCGATCTGGTCGAACCCGCCGATCCGCATCGGCAAGCAGCAGCTGCACGAGCTGCTCGAGGCGTGGATCCCGCGGCTCGTGCCGGGCGCGACGGCGTGGCTCGTCGTGCAGAAGCACCTCGGCGCCGACTCGCTGTTGCGCTGGCTGCAGGAGCGCTTCGCCGGCTTCGACGTCGAGCGCGCCGACTCCAGGAAGACGTACCGCATCATCGCCGTCACGGCGCCGGACTGAGCGCCTCCCCGCGGAAGACGATCTCCGCGGGCCCCGTGAGCCATGCGTGGCCGCGGGCGTCGACGTCGACCTCGAGCCGCCCGCCCGGCACGTCGACGATCCAGCGGTCGGCGGCCCCGCCCGACCAGTGCCGGGTCGCGAGGGCCGCGGCGACGGCACCCGTGCCGCACGAGAGGGTCTCCCCCACGCCCCGCTCGTGCACGCGCATCCGGATCGAGCCGATGCCGTCGGCGATGACGCCGGGGACGACGAACTCGACGTTCGCACCGTCCTCGGCGACGGGGTCGAGCGAGGGAGGCCGGTGCAGGTCGAGCGCGTCGAGCTCGGCCGCGTCGGCGAGGGCGACGACGACGTGCGGGTTGCCGGTCGAGACGTCGAGGCCGGGCCTCGCGACGTCGAGGCCGTCTGCGGCCACGAGCCGCGTGCCGCCGAGCTCGAACGGGCCGAGGTCGACCGCGAGCAGGCTGCCGTGCCGCACGACTCGCTTCACGCCGGCGCGCGTCGCCACGTCGATCGAGCCGCCGTCCGGCAGCTCGGCGAGCCCCTGCTCGAGCAGGAACCGCACGAACACGCGCACGCCGTTGCCGCACATCTCGCTCGCGCTGCCGTCGGCGTTCCAGTAGTCCATCGCCCACGTGCCCTCGGGCGCGGCGTCGAGCACCGCGTCGCCGGTGCGGCCCGCCGGCACAGCGCGGATGACCCCGTCGCCCCCGATGCCGAAGCGCCGGTCGGCGAGCGCGCGCACCTCGCCCGGCAGCAGCGGGCGCTCGCCACCCGGGTCGGCGACGAGCACGAAGTCGTTGCCCGTGCCGTGGCCCTTCGCGAATCCGGTGGCGTGCATCGTCATCCCCCCAGGCTAGCGACCGCGCGCTGTGCGAGCTCGGCCGCGTCTGCGGACGGCGCGGCCGGGTAGCGCTGGAACCACGACACCTGTCGACGCGCGTAGCGGCGGGTGAGTGCCTGCGTGCGCTCGATGGCCTCGACCGCCGTGATCCGGCCGTCGAGCTGGTCGAGGGCCTGGCGGTAGCCGATCGCCTGCTGGGCGGTCGTGCCGCGCTCGATGCCTGCCTCCCGGAGCGCTCGCGCCTCGTCGACGATGCCGAGCCGCCACATCCCGAGCACCCGTTCGTCGAGCCGCGCGACGAGCTCGGCCCGGTCGACGCGCTCGTGCTGGATGATCGTTGGCCGCGCGAGCGAGCGCTCGTCGGGCAGGCCGACGCGGAACGGCTCGCCCGTGAGCGTCACCGCTTCGAGCGCGCGCACGAGCCGGCGGCCGTTGTGCGGCCCGATGGCCTCGGCGGCCGCCGGGTCGAGCGCGCGCAGGCGCTCGTGCATCGCCGCGGCACCCGCGGCCTCGAGCTCCGCCTCGAGCCGTGCTCGGAGCTCGGCGTCGGTCGCCGGGAACTCGAAGGCGTAGAGCACGCTCGAGGCGTACAGCCCGCTGCCGCCCACGAGGATCGGCACGGCGCCGCGGGCCTCGATGCCGGCGATGACGCGCGCCGCCTCGTCGCGGTAGGCGGCGACGGCGGCGTCCTGCCATGGCTCGAGCACGTCGAGCAGGTGGTGCGGGTGCACTCGTCGCTCCTCGGCGGTCGCCTTCGCGGTGCCGATGTCCATCCCGCGGTAGAGCTGCATCGCGTCGCAGTTGACGATCTCGGCGCGGGCGCCGAGCGCGACCACCGCGTCGGCGATCGCGAGCGACCTCGCCGTCTTGCCGGTGCCGGTGGCGCCGACGACGGCGATGAGGGTCACGTGCCGATGCGCAGCGTCGGCAGGCCGAGGGAGACCGGGCGACCCGTCCCAGCGCCGGCGCCCACGGTCGTCGGCACGCCGCACGAGTCGGCCTGGCTGCGATCCCACGCGTCCCCGGCGCGCGTGCGGCGCACGGCGATCGGCCCCTCGTCGGCGAGCAGGTGGAACGGCGCGGCGTGCGTGATGCGCGCGGTGACGATGTCGCCAGGGCGCGGCGATCCGGCACCGGGCGCGAAGTGCACGAGCCGGTTGTCCTCGGCGCGGCCCGAGAGGCGATGCGTCTCCGCATCCTTCTTGCCCTCGCCGACCGAGACGAGCACGTCGACCGTGCGGCCGACCTGCGCGCGGTTCTCCTCGAACGAGATGCGGTCCTGCAGCGTGACGAGCCGCTCGAAGCGCTCCTGCACGACGTCTTTCGGCACCTGGTCGGGCATCGTCGCCGCGGGCGTGCCGGGGCGGATGGAGTACTGGAACGTGAAGGCGGAGGCGAAGCGCGAGGCCTCGACGACGCGCATGGTCTCCTCGAAGTCCTCGTCGGTCTCGCCCGGGAAGCCGACGATGATGTCGGTCGTGATGGCGGCGTGCGGGATGCGCTCGCGCACGCGGTCGAGGATGCCGAGGAAGCGCGCGGAGCGGTAGGAGCGCCGCATGGCGCGCAGCACGCGGTCGGAGCCCGACTGCAGCGGCATGTGCAGCTGCGGCATGACGGCCTCGGTCTCGGCCATCGCGTCGATGACGTCGTCGGTGAAGGCGGCGGGGTGCGGGCTCGTGAAGCGGATGCGCTCGAGGCCGTCGATCTCGCCCGCGGCGCGCAGCAGCTTGCCGAACGCGAGCCGGTCGCCGAACTCGACGCCGTAGGAGTTGACGTTCTGGCCGAGCAGCGTCACCTCGAGCGCGCCGTCGTCGACGAGCGCCTGCACCTCGGCGAGGATCTCGCCAGGGCGCCGGTCGCGCTCCTTGCCGCGCAGCGACGGCACGATGCAGAACGTGCACGTGTTGTTGCAGCCGACCGAGATCGAGACCCACCCCGCGTAGGTGGACTCGCGCTTGGTCGGGAGGGTCGAGGGGAAGACCTCGAGCGCCTCGAGGATCTCGACCTCGGCCTCGCCGTTGTGCCGGCTCCGCTCGAGCAGGGTCGGGAGCGAGCCGATGTTGTGGGTGCCGAAGACGACGTCGACCCACGGTGCGCGATCGACGATCGTGGCGCGGTCCTTCTGCGCGAGGCAGCCGCCCACGGCGATCTGGAACCCGGGGCGCTCGCGCTTCGTCTTCGCGAGGTGCCCGAGGTGGCCGTAGAGCTTCTGGTCGGCGTTCTCGCGCACCGCGCACGTGTTGATGACGATGACGTCGGGGCGGCCGTCGACGGCCTCGGCGTACCCGGCCTCCTCGAGCGAGCCGCGGAGGCGCTCGGAGTCGTGCACGTTCATCTGGCACCCGAAGGTCTTCACCTCGTAGGTGCGCAGCGCGGAGGTCGTGGACATGCCCTCCAGCGTACCGAGCGGCGGCCGCCCCGACGCGTCAGTCCTGCGTGGCGGTGAGGGTGTAGCTCTCGCCGTTCGTGCCCTCGCCCGAGAGGTCCATCTGGCCATCCGTGGCGCTGCCGGTGACCGTCAGGTCGAACGCGCCCTCCTCGAGCCCAGTGATGGTGACGGTGAGGTCGGAGGAGTCGCCCTCCCAGACGTCCTGCGGGGAGTCGTACTGCTGATCGGTGTCGCCCCACTGCGTGATGTCGACGGTGCCGTCGGCGTTGAGCGTGAAGCCGAAGGGCGCGACGACGCCGTCGATGCCACCGGTCCAGGAGGTGCCCTCGAGGCCATCGGCTGCGGAGCTGCCCGAGCCGTTCCCGCTGTCGGTGCCCGTGTCGTTGCCAGGCGCGGCGGGCGGCATCTGGATGCAACCGGTGAGGGCGAGGAGGGAAGCAGCGGCGAGCGCGGGGACGGCGATGAGCTTGGTGGTCTTCATGCCCTCAACCTATCGCTCAGCCATGAGCCGCATCCTGTGGCCGGGCCCGGGAGCGGCCCGGCCGAGCGTCAGCGGAACCGCGGCCCGCGCGGGCGGGAGCGCTCGATGGCGATGCGGACCGCGCCGCCGCTGAACCCGCGCCGCTGGAGCCAGCCGGCGAGCCGCCGCTCTGCGGTCTCGTCGTCGAGCGCGCCCATGCGGCGGCGCCGGTCGGCGGCGGCATCGATCGCGCGCTGGAGCTCGTCGTCGCGGTCCGGCTCGTCGAGCACGGCCGGGTCGAGACCGCGCTGGCGCAGCGCCGCGGCGATGCCGCGCTCGCCGAGCTGCTTGCGCTCGCGGAGCCGCTCGGCCTCGTCGCGCGCGAGCTGCTCGTCGTCGAGGTAGCGCTCCTCGACGAGCCGGTCGAGCACCGCGGCGCGCACGTCGGGCCCGACATCGCGCTTCGCGAGGGCGCGATCGAGCTCGAATCGACTCGCTCCGCGCCGGCCGAGCGCTCGCAGCGCGATCGAGCGCGCCGCCTCCTCGTCGATCGGCTCGAGCGGCGCCCCCTCGTCATCCCGCTCGGCGCCTCGGCCGCGCGAGCCGACGCCGGAGCGCCCGCGCGTGCCGCTCCGCGGCGCGCCGGGCTCGGGCGCCTCGGGCTGGTCGCCGGTGCGCTCGTCGCGTCCGGCGATCCAGCTCGAGAGCTCGGTGACCCCGGCGAGCCGGTCGGGCTCGCTCACGCGCCCTGGCGCTCCTGCCGGCGGGCGTCGAGCGACTCGACGCCCGCTTCGGGCGCGGCGGCGCCGATGCCGAGCTTGCCGAGGATCTGCCGCTCGATCGCGCCGGCGATGTCGGGGTTGTCGAGAAGGAACTGGCGTGCCTTCTCCTTGCCCTGGCCGAGCTGGTCGCCGTCGTAGGTGTACCAGGCGCCGGACTTCCGCACGATGCCGTGCTCGACGCCGAAGTCGATGAGGCTGCCCTCGCGGGAGATGCCGACGCCGTAGAGGATGTCGAACTCGGCCTGCTTGAAGGGCGGCGCCATCTTGTTCTTCACGACCTTGACGCGCGTGCGGTTGCCGACCGCGTCGGCGCCGTCCTTGAGCGTCTCGATGCGGCGGATGTCGAGGCGCACGGAGGCGTAGAACTTGAGCGCCTTGCCGCCCGCGGTCGTCTCGGGGCTGCCGAAGAAGACGCCGATCTTCTCGCGCAGCTGGTTGATGAAGATCATCGTCGTGCCGGTCTGGTTGAGACCGCCCGTGAGCTTGCGGAGCGCCTGGGACATGAGGCGGGCCTGGAGGCCGACGTGGCTGTCGCCCATCTCGCCCTCGATCTCGGCGCGCGGCACGAGGGCCGCGACGGAGTCGATGACGATGATGTCGATCGAGCCGGAGCGGATGAGCATGTCGGCGATCTCGAGCGCCTGCTCACCGGTGTCGGGCTGCGAGACGAGCAGCGAGTCGATGTCGACGCCGAGCTTCTTGGCGTACTCGGGGTCGAGCGCGTGCTCGGCGTCGATGAACGCCGCGATGCCGCCGTTGCGCTGGGCGTTGGCGATCGCGTGGAGCGTGAGCGTCGTCTTGCCCGACGACTCGGGGCCGTAGATCTCGATGATGCGGCCGCGGGGCAGCCCGCCGATGCCGAGCGCGGCGTCGAGCGCGATCGAGCCGGTCGGGATGACCTCGACGGGCGCGCGCTCCTCGCTGCCGAGGCGCATGACGGATCCCTTGCCGAACTGCCGGTCGATCTGCGCGAGCGCCGCCTCGAGCGACTTGTCGCGGTCTGCGGGTGTGGGCATGTGCTTGCCTTCCGTGTCGGTGATGGCGCTCACGCTACGTCGGGCCGCTGACATGCGTGCGGCCCCGGGCCCGGCCTGTGGACAGTCCCGTCGAGCACGACCAGCCTACGGGCGGATCGAACGGATCTTCGAACGATCCGGCGGCGTGTCGCGACGCGTCAGCGACGCGCTTCGCGCACCCCGCGGCCGTGGCGGCGGGAGACCGGCACGTCCTTCGCGTCGCAGATCGCCTGCCACACTTGCCGCGGCGGCACGCCCTCGGCGAGCGCGACCGCGCCGGTGCGCCCGCCGAGGCTCGAGAGCGTCGTGTCCTCCATCAGCACGGCTCCGAGCGAGCCGAACTCCTCCTCGAGCGCGAGCTGCAGCTCGCTCGCCCGCATCCGCAGGCTCTCAGCGCACCGCGGAGTCGAACTCCGCGACGAGGTCGTCGGGCAGCGTGTCGGGCACGCTCGCGCCGATGCGGTCGAGCTCGTGGTAGCCGAGGCCCTCGAGCACCGCGAGGCGGTCGCCCACCTCGTGCAGCACGCTCGAGAGCGGCACGTCGAGCGCTTCGGCGACCGACGCGAGGATCTCGCTCGAGGCCTCCTTCTGGCCGCGCTCGACCTCGCTGAGGTATCCGAGGGCGACGGAGGCGCGGGAGGCGACCTGGCGCAGGGTGCGGCCCTGGCGCAGGCGCACGTCGCGCAGCACGTCGCCGATCTCCTGTCGAACCAGCACCATGGTCTCCCCCTTCACCGTGGATGCATCATGCTAGCCGCAGCCTGCCTGCGACCCGCTCGATGCCTACGACCTGTGACAACGCAAGGCTCCCACCGCGCATTCCGAGCCAGCACTCCTCATCCCTTGGATTCGCTGTGCATCACGAGGTCGGTGCGCTCGAGCGCGGCGTCGAGCTCGCGCAGCGCCGCGAGCAGCGCCGCCTCCCGCACCTGCTCGCGCTCGCCCGGCTCGAAGTGCGAGGAGGCGTGCGAGACGAGCCCGTCGACCGTCTCGAGCTCGATCCCGATGTGGAACTCCCCCGGCGCGTGGTCGTCCTGCGCGCCGGGACCCGCGACGCCCGTCGTCGCGACGCCGATCGTGCAGGCGCTCCGGTCGAGCGCGGCGAGATGGCGCACGCCGCGCGCCATCCAGATCGCGACGTCGGGGTCGACGGGTCCGCGCTCCTCGAGCAGGTCGGTCGGCACGTGCAGCACCTGCTCCTTCATCTCGGTCGCGTACGCGACGACGCCGAGCCGCAGCACGCCCGACGCGCCGGGCGTCCGCACGAGCGTCTCGGCGACGAGGCCGCCCGTGAGCGATTCCGCGACCGCGATCGAGATCCCCCGCGCCGCGGCTCGCGCGACGATCCTGCCCGACAGCTCCATCGCATCCATCACCGGCTCCTCCACGTCTGCCACACGAACTCCAGTCCCGAGTAGATGGTGAGGGCGACCGCGATCGTCATCGTGACGACGCACGCCCACACGCCCCAGTCGCCGACCCACGCCTGCAGCGGCAGCAGCGCGAGCGGCAGCGCGATCGCCTGCGCCATGGTCTTGGCCTTGCCGGCCCAGTCGGCGGCGATCACGGTGCGGCTCGAGACGACGAGCCGGTAGAGCGTGATGCCCCACTCGCGCACGAGCACGACGATCGTGATCCACCACGGCAGCTCGCCGAGCACCGAGAGCACGACGAAGGCGCTCGAGGTGATCGCCTTGTCGGCGATCGGGTCGATGAGCTTGCCGAAGTCGGTCACGAGCCCGCGGCCCCGAGCGATGCGCCCGTCGACGAAGTCGGTCGCGATGAGCACGGTGAAGAGCACCGCCGCGAGCGTGCGGGCGAGGCCCGGCTCGGGGTTCGAGAGCGCGACGACGACGAAGACCGGGGTGAGCAGGATGCGCACGACCGAGATGAGGTTCGGCACGCTCGCGACGCTCGCGGGCTCATCGCCCCTGCGCCACACGCGCCCGCGCCACGGGCTCAGGATCGGCATGCTGCGAGGCTACCCGGCGCGCCTGGAGGTGCGCCTCGGCGGCTCAGTCGCGCCCGGTGAGCGACCACGCGTCGTCGTCGCCGCCCTCAGCCTCGACCACCTCGAGCCCGTCGCGGTTCGCCTCGTCGAAGGAGTCGCTGTAGCGGTCGTCGGTCTCGACCCACGCGCCCTCGTCGTCGTCGGATGCGTCGGGCTCGGCGGGCGCGCTCGGCGCGGGCCGCTCGTCGGCCGCGGGCGCCGCGGCCGCGGGCGACGAGCCGGCGGCGGGCGCCGGTCCCTCGCCGCGGAGCGACGCCAGCACGGCCGCGAGCCCCTCCGGCGGCACGAGCACGTCGCGCGCCTTCGACCCCTCCGAGGGCCCGACGATCTCGCGCGACTCCATGAGGTCCATGAGCCGGCCGGCCTTCGCGAAGCCGACGCGGAGCTTGCGCTGCAGCATCGAGGTCGAGCCGAACTGGGTCGAGATGACGAGCTCGGCCGCGGCGCACAGGTCTTCGAGGTCGTCGCCGATGTCGGCGTCGATCTCGCGCTTCTGCGCGGTCTCCTCGACGTCGTCGCGGTACTCGGGGCGGGCCTGGCCCGTCACGTGCTGCACGACGCGCTGGATCTCGGCCTCGTCGACCCACGCGCCCTGCACGCGCATCGCCTTGTTGGCTCCCATCGGCAGGAAGAGCCCGTCGCCCTGGCCGATGAGCTTGTCGGCGCCCGGCTGGTCGAGGATGACGCGCGAGTCGGTGACGCTCGAGACGGCGAACGCGAAGCGGCTCGGCACGTTGGCCTTGATGAGGCCCGTGACGACGTCGACCGACGGCCGCTGGGTCGCGAGCACGAGGTGGATGCCCGCGGCGCGCGCGAGCTGGGTGATGCGCACGATCGAGTCCTCGACGTCGCGCGGGGCGACCATCATGAGGTCGGCGAGCTCGTCGACGACGACGAGCAGGTACGGGTAGGGCTTGAGCGTGCGCTGGCTGCCGGCGGGCAGCACGATCTCGTCGGCGCGCACGGCCTTGTTGAAGTCGTCGATGTGCTTGTAGCCGAACGACGCGAGGTCGTCGTACCGCATGTCCATCTCCTTCACGACCCACTGCAGCGCCTCGGCGGCCTTCTTGGGGTTCGTGATGATGGGGGTGATGAGGTGCGGCACCCCCTGGTAGGCGGTGAGCTCGACGCGCTTCGGGTCGACGAGCACCATGCGCACCTCGGCGGGCGTCGCCCGCATGAGCAGGCTCGTGATCATCGAGTTGACGAACGACGACTTGCCCGAGCCGGTCGAGCCGGCCACGAGCAGGTGGGGCATCTTCGCGAGGTTCGCGACGACGTAGCCGCCCTCGACGTCCTTGCCGATGCCGATCGTCATCGGGTGCTTCGAGTCGGCCGCCGCGCGCGAGCGCAGCACGTCGCCGAGCTTGACCGTCTCGCGGTCGGGGTTCGGGATCTCGATGCCGATCGCGGACTTGCCGGGGATGGGCGAGAGGATGCGCACCTCGTTCGAGGCGACGGCGTAGGAGATGTTCTTCGACAGCGCCGTCACGCGCTCGACCTTGACGCCCGGTGCGACCTCGATCTCGTAGCGCGTGACGGTCGGGCCGCGCGAGAAGCCGGTGACCTTCGCGTCGACGTTGAACGAGCCGAGCACCTGGGTGATCGCGGCGACGATCTCGTCGTTCGCCGCCGAGCGCGCCTTGGGCGGGTCTCCCTGCGCGAGCGAGGCGATGGACGGCAGCCGGTAGGGGCGCTGGGCGACGGCGGGGGCCGCGGCGGCGGGCTCGGCCGGCGCGTCGACCGCGACCTCGCCCGTGTGCTTCCGCATGGCCGCCTCGGCCTGCTCGAGCGACTCGAGCACCGCGGTCGCGTACTCCTCGTGCTCGTCGTCGGCGACCTCCGGCAGCGGCTCGGGGGTCGTGGCGGGCACGGCGACCGCCGCGGCGTCGACGCGCGTCGTCGGCTGCTCTCGGTCGATCATGACGGGGGTGTCGTAGGCGGGGTCGACCTCGCGGCCGGTCGCGTTGCGGCGCCAGAACGGCAGCGATCCGGTGTCGCCCTCGATCGGCTCCTCCTCGGCCGCCTCGGCGGCCTCGGCCTTCGCGAGCTCCTTGGCCTCGCGGCGGGCGCGGCGGGCCTCCTCGCGCTCCTCAGGGGTGCCGGTCTCGACGCCGAAGAGGTAGCCGTAGAGGTCGGCGAGCCGCTCGGGGATGCGGGTCGGCGGCGTGCGGGTGATGATGAGCACCGCGAGCGCGGCGACGAGGCCGCACACGATGCCCGCGCCGATCGGGGTGAGGAGCGCGGCGAGCGGCGCGGCGGCGACCCAGCCGAGGATCCCGCCCGCGTCGGCGAGCGCGGGCATGCCGAGCGACGCATCCGGCATGCCCAGCACGACGTGGCACAGGCCCGCGACGAAGATCAGCAGCAGCGCGATGCCCACGCCGACGCGGCCGTTGTCGCTCACCGAGGCCGGGTGGCGGAACATCCACAGCGCGAGGAGCACGAAGACGACCGGGAGCGCGATCGCGACCTGGCCGAACAGCCCGCCCCACGTGTAGGCGGAGATGGCCTGCGCGACCTGGTTCGCGGGCAGGATCCACTCGACGACGGCGCCGAGCACCGCGAGGATCGTCAGCAGGAAGGGCACGCCGTCGCGGCGCTCCTCCTTCGCGAGCGACTCGCGCCCGAAGACGCGCGCCGCGCCGCCCGTCGCGTGCGCGAGGCCCATCCACGCGCGCTGCGCGAGGCCGGGGCCGTCGTCCTCGAACACCGGCTGGGCCTTCGGCTGCCGGGTCGCGCGCTGCACCTTCGTCGTCGCGGAGGTCGACGTGCCGGTCGAGCGCCCGCGCGGGGACGGCTTGGTCGACTTGGTGCTCGTGGCCATGGCCGACACCCTAGATGCCGGCGCCCACGAGCGGCCGGAGGCGCTCCGCTCAGAAGCGGATGGCCTCGATCACCTTCGAGCGGACGGCGATCGTCGCGGGCACGCTGCCGGCGAGCGCGCCGACGGCAGCCGCGACGATGAGCCCGGTCACGGCGGCCGACATCGGGAAGCCGGGCAGCACCATGCCGCCGATGCCCTGGGTGAGCGCGTCCTGCACGATCGGCAGCCGGTAGGCGAAGATGCACAGCGCGATGCCGATCGTGCCGGCGACGACCGTGCCGACGACCGACTCGAGCATGACGGCGACGAAGATGCGGGAGCGTGACGCTCCGAAGGCGCGGCGGATGCCCAGCTCGCGCACGCGCTGCCGGATCGAGACGACGGCGACGGTCACGAGCCCGAGCGCGCCGAGCAGCAGGATGACGACGGCGGTGCCGACGAGCGTGAGCTGCAGCGGCAGCAGCGGATCGTAGCCCTCGAACGCCTGCCAGTCGCTGCGGTTACCGTCGACCATCGCGCCCGGGAGCGCGCCGCGCAGGTCCTGGCGCAGCATCCGCAGCCCCTCGTCAGCCGCCTCCGCGGGGACCCACGCCTCGAGGGAGAGGGAGGAGTGCATCGCGGACGGATCGTCCCCGGCGATGCGCAGCACGTCGCGCGGCAGCATCCACGCCTGCGGCCACTCGTCGCCGAGGCCGCGGTCGACGAGGCCGACGACGACGGCCGTCGTGCCGCCGAGCTCGATCGTGCGGTGCGCGTCGAGCCCGCCGCCGCCGAGCAGCTCGAGCGTGCCGCGGTTCACGACGACTGCGGGCGCGAGCCGCGCGCGGTCGCTCTCGTTGAGGAAGCGCCCATCGGCGACGCGGAGGTGCCGCATGACGGCGAAGTCGGGGTCGACCGCCTCGATCTGCACCGATGCGCCCGCGCCGCCGAGCGCGAGGCCCGTGCTCATGCGCGCGCTCGCGTAGTCGATGCGGTAGCGGTCGACGGCCGTCTCGATCGCGTCGAGCGCGGCGACGGGGTCGCCCGGCGTGCCGTCGGCCGACGACGTCTCGACCCACAGGCTGATGGTCGCGGCCCGGCCGCCGTTGGCCTCCATCGACGAGACGAGCGTCGATCGGGCGAGGTCGCCGACGGCGACGGATGCGGTGAGCGCGGCGATCGCGACCGTCACGCCAATGAGGCTCATGAGCACGCGGCCGCGGTGGATGCGCAGCTCGGTCCACGCGTCCTGGATCGCGGCGACGACGTCGGTCACGAGAGCGCTCCCGCCGCGCTCGGCTCGAGCGCGCGGAGCCGCCCGTCGGCGAGCCGCAGCACGCGCCGCGCGCGGGCCGCGACGGCGAGGTCGTGCGTGATGGTGACGAGCGCGGCGCCGGCCTCGGTCGCGACCTCGTCGAGCAGGTCCATCGTGCGCGAGCCCGTCTCGATGTCGAGCGCGCCCGTCGGCTCGTCGGCGAGGATGAGCCGCGGCCGGCGCACGAGCGCCCTGGCGATCGCGACGCGCTGCTGCTCGCCGCCCGAGAGGTTCGTCGCCCTCGTGTCGAGCCGGTGCCCGAGCCCCACGCGGTGCAGCATCTCGCGCGCGAGGTGGGCGCGCTGCCAGTAGCGGCGGCCCGCGCCGTAGTGGAGCGGCACGGCGACGTTCTCGGCCGCCGTGAGCCCCTCGATGAGGTTGAACTGCTGGAAGACGAAGCCGACGCTCGCGCCCCGCAGCCGATCGCGAGCGCGGGCGCCCATGAGCGCGACCGGCTCGCCGTCGAGCTCGACGGCCCCGGTCGTCGGCTGGTCGACGAGTCCGAGGATGTTGAGCAGCGTCGACTTCCCCGAGCCCGAGCGGCCGACGATCGAGACGCGGTCCCCCGGCGCGACGTCGAGGTCGATGCCGCGCAGGATCTGCAGGGCCGGGCCGTCGATCGTCGCGAACTGGCGGGTCACGCCGCGCAGGCGCAGGAGCGGCACCATCAGAACCCGCACAGCATGGGATCGGCCGTCATCGGGTCGGCGCACGGGTCGGCGGCGCCCGGCACGAACTGCAGCACGGCATCCCCCTCCGAGAGCCCCGCGCGCACCTCGACCATGCGGCCGTCGCTCAGCCCGAGCTCGACCGGCACCTCCTCCGGCGCGCCGTCGGCGCCGGGCCGGTACGCGATGCCGGTCTCGGCGCTCCCGAGCACGGCGGTCGTCGGCAGCAGCAGCACGTCGCTCGCCGAGCCGGCGCTCAGCTCGACCTTCGCGGCGAGGCCGACGAAGACGCGCACGTCGCCCGGCACCGCGCACGTGAGGGTCGCGCTCGCGCCCGTCGTGATCTGCTCGCCCACCGGCTGGGCGATCGCGACCGCGCCGCACTCGAAGGGCGCCGGACCGCCGTCGATCGTGACGGTCGCCGACTCGGGCTGCGTCGTCAGCCGGTACTGCTCGGCAGCGCCGAGGCTCGCGCGCACGACGTGCTCGGGCGGCTGCACCGCGCCGGTCTCCCCCGCGACGTCGACGCTCTGGCCGACGAGCACGGCGAAGCCCGTGAGGGTGCCGGCGGCGGGCGCGACGATGCTGTGCACGCGCGCGGTGGGCGGCGGCACGGTGCCGTCCGCCGCGGGCGCGCCCTGCGTCTCGACGCGCACGGTGTAGAGCACGTCGCCCTCGGCGACCTGCGCGCCGTCGGCGGCGCTCACGCGCGCGACGGTGCCCGCGTGGGTCGAGCGCACCGGCACCGCCTCGACCGGCACGATCATGCCCTCGATCGAGACGGCGTTCTCGA
Organism: Agrococcus lahaulensis DSM 17612; assembly: GCF_000425105.1. Lineage (GTDB taxonomy): Bacteria > Actinomycetota > Actinomycetes > Actinomycetales > Microbacteriaceae > Agrococcus > Agrococcus lahaulensis. The sequence continues at coordinate 308,463 of NZ_KE384303.1, read as the reverse complement.
CCGAGCCGCGCTCGACGGTCGCGAGCGGCTCCTCGAACGCGGCGCCGGGCACGAGGCCGTCCTCGGCGCTCACCGCCTCGACGTCGGGGAAGAACGCGAGCTTCACGAGCGCGATCGCGATCGCCGCGCCCACGGCGAGCTTGAGCACGGGCAGCACCCACGTGCGCCACGCGCCGGGCCCGCGCGCGGCGCGCTCGGCCTTCCGCAGCCGCGAGCGCTCGAGCTGCTCGAGCTTCGCCTGCCGCTTCGCGGCCGCGCGCGCCTCGCGCGGCGGGGCCTGGCGGTGCGCCGACTGCTCGGCGTGCAGCGGCGCCGGGACGGCGGCCGCTCCCCCTGCCTCGACGACGGGCGGCTCGACGGGGGCGGTGTGGTCCTGCTCGGGCACGGCGGCGTCCTCTCGGGCGGGGCGGCGCGCATCCGTTGCGTGCCCTCGCTCGTCACGCTAGAGCACGCGAGCGCGCTCGCCCCTCCCCCGCGAGGATGATCTCGACGTGTCGGCTACGCCTCGATGACGACCGGCACGATCATCGGGCGGCGGCGGATGCGCGTGCCCACCCAGCGGCCCACCGTGCGGCGGACGACCTGCTGGTACTGGTGCTGGTCGCGCACGCCCTGCTCGCCCGCCTCGGCGAGCGCCTTCACGATCTTCGGGCGGATGTCGTCGAAGACCTTGTCGTCCTCGGCGAAGCCGCGCGCGTGGATCTCGGGGCCGACGATCACCTTGCCGGTCTGCGGCTCGACCGCGACGAAGATCGAGATGAAGCCCTCCTCGGCGAGGATGCGGCGGTCCTTGAGGTCGGCCTCGTCGATGCGGCCGACGGACGAGCCGTCGACGTAGACGAAGCCGATCTCGAGCTGGCCCGCGACCGTCACCTCGCCGTCCGCGAGGTCCCACACGGTGCCGTTCTCGCCGACGAACGCGCGCTCGCGCGGCACGCCCGTGTCGATCGCGAGCGAGGCCGCGGCGTGCAGGTGGCGGTACTCGCCGTGCACCGGCACGACGTTCCGCGGCTTGAGGATGTTGTAGCAGTAGAGCAGCTCGCCCGCCGAGGCGTGGCCCGAGACGTGCACCTTCGCCGAGCCCTTGTGCACGACCTTCGCGCCGAGCTGCATGAGCCCGTTGATGACGCGGAAGACGGCGTTCTCGTTGCCGGGGATGAGGCTCGAGGCGAGGATGACGGTGTCGCCCTCGCCGACCTCGATGCGGTGCTCGCCGTTGACGATGCGGCTGAGCACCGCCATCGGCTCGCCCTGCGAGCCGGTCGACATGAAGACGACCTGCTCGCGCGGCATGTTCTCGGCCTCCTTCTGGCTCACCACGACGCCGTCGGGCACCTTGAGGTAGCCGAGCTCGGCCGCGATGCCCATGTTGCGCACCATCGAGCGGCCGACGAAGGCGACCTTGCGGCCGTTCTCGTGCGCCGCGTCGAGCACTTGCTGCACGCGGTGCACGTGGCTCGAGAAGGAGGCGACGACGACGAGCCCGGAGGTCTTCGCGATCACCTGCGAGATGACGGGGCCGATCTCGCGCTCGGGAGCCGTGAACCCGGGGACGTCGGCGTTCGTGGAGTCGACCAGGAACGCATCCACGCCCTCCTCGCCGAGCCGCGCGAACGCGCGGAGGTCGGTGATGCGGTCGTCGAGCGGAAGCTGGTCCATCTTGAAGTCGCCCGTGTGGAGCACGAGGCCCGCGCTCGTGCGGATCGCGACGGCGAGCGCGTCGGGGATGGAGTGGTTGACCGCGACGAACTCGGTCTCGAACGGGCCGAGCTGCTCGACCTGGCCCTCCTTCACCGTGTGGGTGAAGGGGCGGATGCGGTGCTCCTTGAGCTTCGCCTCGACGAGCGCGAGCGTGAGCTGCGAGCCGAGCAGGGGGATGTCGGCCTTGAGCCGCAGGAGGTAGGGCACGGCGCCGATGTGGTCCTCGTGGCCGTGCGTGAGCACGACGGCGACGACGTCGTCGAGGCGATCGCGGATCGGACCGAAGTCGGGCAGCACGAGGTCGACGCCGGGCTGGTGCTCCTCGGGGAAGAGCACGCCGCAGTCGACGATGAGCAGCTTGCCGTCCTGCTCGTACACCGTCATGTTGCGGCCGACCTCGCCGAGGCCGCCGAGCGGGAAGAAGCGGAGGGTGCCCGCCGCGAGCGCGGGGGGCTGGGTGATGGCCGTCAATGGGCCTCCTTCATATGCGGCTCGCACGGGGCGAGCGGATGTGGGGTGCGCGCTCCTCGCGCGCGGGAAGATCTGGGGTGGATGCGACCACGGGCTCTCGCGCTCAGCGCGTCGTGCCGTGCACCTTCGGCAGGGCGCCGCCCGCGGCGGCGTTGCGGTCGGGGCGGAAGCGGCTCAGGTCGAGCCCGTCGACGCCCGCGACGAGCGCGAGCTCGTCCTCGATGAGGGCCGCCTCGGCGTCCTCGGGACCCACGAGCGGCAGGCGCACGCGCGGGCTGCCGATGCGGCCGAGGCCGTGCAGGATGTACTTCGTCGAGACGGTGCCGGGCACGTGCGTCATCGTCGCGCGGACGAGCGGCTCGAGCGCCTGGTGCTGCGCCATCGCGGTGCGGAGGTCGCCCGCGTTCACCGCGTCGACCATCGTCCGGTAGGGCTTCGGTGCGATGTTCGCCGTGACGCCGATGAGGCCGGCGGCGCCGATCGCGAGGTGCGGGAGCACGTTCGCGTCGTCGCCGGAGAAATAGAGCAGGTCGGTCTGGTTGAGCACGCGGCTCACCTCGGCGAAGTCGCCCTTGGCGTCCTTCACGGCGAGGATGTTCGGGTGCTTCGCGGCGCGCAGGAGCGTCTCGTAGCGGATCGGGATGCCCGAGCGGCCCGGGATGTCGTAGAGGATCACCGGCAGGTCGGTCGCGTCGGCGATGAGCCGGAAGTGCGTCAGCACGCCAGCCTGCGTCGGCTTGTTGTAGTACGGCGTGACGATCATGACGCCGTCGGCGCCGGCCCGCTCCGCCTGGCGGTAGAGGTCGATCGCGTGCGCGGTCTCGTTCGAGCCGCCGCCCTGGATGACCTTCGCGCGGTCGCCCGCGACCGCCTTCGCGACCTCGACGAGCCGGATCTTCTCCGGGTCGGTGAGCGTCGACGTCTCGCCGGTCGTGCCGGAGACGACGATGCCGTCGGCGCCGTGCGTCACGACGTCGTCGATGAGCCGCTCGACGTCGTCCCAGGCGACCTCGCCGTCGGCCGAGAACGGCGTCACGAGCGCGACGAGCACCTGGCCGAAGGGATTGGGGTTCACTCGACCAGGCTACCGTGCCGCTCGCGCGGCCTCTCCGCCCGTCGCTCGAGGGTGCGATACGCGAATCGCAGCCCGGTGCGGCTCGCGTGCCATCCCTCGGCCGGGTCGCGCATCACCACGCGCCACGACGCATCCGGCACGGGCGCCGTCGTGTCGCCGCTCGCGTCGAGCTCGATGTCGGTGATCTCGAGCCGGTCGGCGCGCGTCATCGCGTCGCGGTAGACGCGACCGCCGCCGACGATCCACACCTCGTCGTCGATCGCGAGCGCCGCGGCGAGCGCCTCGTCGAGGCTCGAGACGACGCGGGCGCCGGGTGCGACGAAGTCGTCGCTCGAGGTGATGACGATGTTCTCGCGCCCCGGCAGGGGCCGGTAGCGCGGCGGGAACGACTCCCAGGTGCGCCGGCCCATGACGACCGGGTGGCCCATCGTGATCGCCTTGAAGCGCGCCATGTCCTCGGGGAGCGACCACGGCATGTCCCCCGCGTCGCCGATCACGCCGCCGCGGGCCTGGGCCCAGATCATGCCGATCATCTAGACCGCGACCGGCGCCTTGATGCCCGGGTGGTGCCGGTAGTCGACGACCTGGAAGTCGTCGAGCTCGTAGTCGAGGATGCCCTCGGGCCGTCGGCGGATGCGCAGCGTCGGGAGCGGGTACGGCTCGCGGGAGAGCTGCCGCTCGACCTGCTCGACGTGGTTGTCGTAGACGTGGCAGTCGCCGCCGGTCCAGATGAAGTCGCCCACCTCGAGACCCGTCTGCTGCGCGATCATGTGCGTCAGGAGCGCGTAGCTCGCGATGTTGAACGGCACCCCGAGGAACATGTCGGCCGAGCGCTGGTAGAGCTGGCACGAGAGCCGGCCGTCGGTGACGTCGAACTGGAAGAGCGCGTGGCACGGGGCGAGCGCCATGTCGGGGATGTCGGCGGGGTTCCACGCCGACACGATGTGCCGGCGCGAGTCGGGGTTCGAGCGGATCGACTCGACGACCTGCGCGATCTGGTCGATCGTGCCGCCGTCTCGCGCCGGCCACGAGCGCCACTGCACCCCGTAGACCGGGCCGAGCTCCCCATCCGCGTCCGCCCACTCGTCCCAGATCGTGACGCCGCGCTCCTGCAGCCAGCGCACGTTCGACTCGCCGCGCAGGAACCACAGCAGCTCGAGCGCGAGCGACTTGAAGTGCACGCGCTTCGTGGTGATGAGCGGGAACCCCTCGGCGAGGTCGAAGCGCAGCTGCCGGCCGAACACCGACCGGGTGCCGGTGCCGGTGCGATCGCCCTTGTGCCGCCCGTTCGCCATCACGTCGGCGAGCAGCTCCTCGTAGGGGTGCGCGGTCACGGTGCCTCCACTCATGGTGCCTCCTGGGGTGCCGTCCTGCGGAGCGAGAGCGCCGTGCGCGCCGCCATGCGCGCGCGCCGACGGTCGCGCGCCGCGTCGTAGGCCATCGACAGCCGCAGCCACGACTGCCACGACTCGGGGTGCGCCTCGACGTCGGCCTTCGCGACCGGGAACGCGCCCTCGGCGGCCTCCCGGTCGGCGCGGCCCGAGGGCGTGCCGGGCAGGGGCTGCGGCATGCCGCCCGCGGCCGCGAGCTCGCGCACGGCGCGGTCGAGCTGGACGCCGAAGACGACCTCGCGCGCGAGCGCCCACGCGCCGATGAGGAAGAAGACGATGAGCGCGACGCCGACGGCGATCGCGAGCGGCTGCCCGGTCGCGATGAACTGCACGGCGCGGCTGCCGGCGAGCACGACGTAGAGCGCGAGCACGGCCGCCATCGCGAGGGCGAAGCCCTTCCGCGCGCTCGAGCGCGCCGCGGGCCGGTCGGTCACGAGAGCCCCAGCAGGTCGCCGATGCCGACCGTCACGCCCGGCTGCGCCTCGGCGCGGAGCGCGAGCAGGATGCCGGCGGCGTACGAGTCGCTCGACGTCGTGTCGTGGCGGATCGTCAGCGTCTCCCCCGTACCGCCGAAGATGACCTCCTGGCGCGCGACGACACCGGGCAGCCGCAGCGCGTGCACCGGCACGCCCGCGATCACGGTGCCGCGGCCCGGCTCGTCGGGGGTCGCGGGCGCGAAGCCGCGCACGGCGCCGATCGCCTCTGCGGTGCGCGTCGCGGTGCCGCTCGGCGCGTCGCGCTTGCGGTCGTGGTGCGCCTCGACGACCTCGACGGCGGTGAAGTGGCGCGCGGCGATCGTCGCGAGGTGCGTCTCGAGCACGCTCCCGAGCGAGAAGTTGGGGACGATGCGGATGCGCTCGGCGCCTCGGGCGCGGAGCGCCTCGATGCGCTCCTCCGTCCAGCCGCTCGTCGCGACGACGACGGGCACGCTCGCGTCGAGCGCGGCGTCGACGAGCTGCTGGCTCGCGCCCAGCACGGTCGCGTCGAAGACGACGTCGATCCCGTCGAGCTCGAGCCCTTCGCGCACGTCGAGCTCGACCGGCTCGAGGTCGCCGGCGTCGCGCACGAGCCGCAGCGCGAGCGATCCGAGCCTGCCGGTCGCGCCCGCGATCCCGATGCGCCTCGTCGATGCCATGCCCTCCAGCCTACGGCTCGGGCGATGGCCGCAGCGCGCTCGCCGCGCGCCCGTACAGTGGACCGGTGCACGCCGACATCCGCCTCGAGGACCCCGCGTCCGAGCTCGCCCAGTCGCTCCTGCAGGCCTACTTCGCCGATCGCGCGATCACGTTCGTCGGCGGCGCCTACACGCCGAAGCCCGCCGACCCGGCGACGCTCCGCGCGCCCGAGGGCGCGTTCCTCGTCGCGTGGGACGGCGACCGGGCGATCGGATGCGGTGCCCTGCGTCGGCTGAGCCCGTCGCGCTTCGAGGTCAAGCACCTCTACGTCGCCCCGGCCGGCCGCGGCCGCGGCACCGGCGCCGCGCTGCTCCAGGCGCTCGAGGCGCGCGCGGTCGAGCTCGGCGCGAGCGAGGTCGTGCTCGACACGAACGCGGCCCTCGGGCCGGCGAACCGCCTCTACGTGACGCGCGGCTACGAGTCGATCCCCGCCTACAACGACAACCCGAACGCGACGACCTGGTTCCGCAAGGCGGTTGTCGCCCCACAGGCCGGCTGAGCCGGTCCGCGCGCGTGAGCGCGCTGACCGTGTCGAAGCCGACTGCTGCGCGGCGAGGCTTCGACACGCTGTGCGCCTTCGGCGCGCAGCGGCTCAGCCAGCGGAGAGAGCGCGGACCGGCTCAGCCAGCGGTGGCGGCTAGTACGGCTGCGGGATCGGGAGGCCCGTGCGGTCCTCGGGCGGCAGGTGGCCGAGGTCGTTGTGCACGAGCAGCTGCGGCGGCTTGCCGGTGCGGCGGCGGATGATCGTGAGCCCGCAGTTCGCCTGGTTGAGCGCCATCCACTGCCAGTTCGGCGACTGCATGACCTCGCGCACGAACCAGCCGATGACGAAGTTGTGGGTGACGAGCAGCTCGTTGACGTCGCCGCGCGACGGGCGCAGCCACTGCGCCATCGCATCCTGCATCTGCGCCGAGCCCGCCTCGACCTCCGCGGGCCGGACGGCCTTGAGGAAGCCGTGGAAGCCGACGGGCGTGTCCTCCTCGAGCCCCGAGGGGATGCAGTCGAGCAGGAGCGCCGACTTCTCGAACTCCACCGCCGGCAGCCGCTCCTGCATGATCGCGGCCGTCTCGGTCGCGCGTTGCAGCGGCGACGTCCACGCCTGGTCGAAGACGACGCCCGACAGCCGCTGCGCGATCGCGTGCGCCTGCCGCACCCCCCGGCCCGAGAGCCGGCCGTCCTCGACGCCGTGCTCCGCGTCGAGCTGCTCTCCGTGCCGGACGAGGTAGAGCAGGTGCGCCATGGGGTCCTTCCGCGGGCGCAGCGTCGCGCCCAGGTCGTGCGCGGGCGCGCTGGAGCGCCCTTCGTGATCAGCGGGCGGTGGGGTCCGCCACTCCCACCGTAGCGCCATCGGGGGACACGACGAGCCGCTCGAGCCCTTCCGGAGCCTGTCCGACCGCCGAGATCGAGCGCGGTCCGCCGGCGAGCTCGGCGGCGAGCGCACGCACGTCGGCGTCGGTCACGCGCTCGATGCGCTCGAGCGTCGCGTCGATGTCGAGGAACTCGCCGAGCGTGAGCTCCGCGCGGCCGAGCCGCGACATCCGCGTGTCGGTGTCCTCGAGCGCGAGCGCCGAGCCGCCGGCGAGCTGGCCCTTCGCGCGGCGCAGCTCGTCGTCGCTCGCGCCGTCGGCGAGCCGCTCGAGCTCGCCCACCATGAGCGAGGCGACCTCGAGCGTCTTCCGGGGCGCGCACGCCGCGGCGAGGCCGACGAGCCCAGCGTCGGCGTAGCCCGAGGCGAACGAGTAGACGGAGTAGGCGAGGCCGCGCTTCTCGCGGATCTCCTGGAACAGTCGCGACGACATCCCCGCACCGAGCACCGCGTTGAGCACGGCCATCGTGCTGCGGCGGGGGTCGGATGCGGTGAGCCCGGGCATGCCGATCATGAGGTTGACCTGCTCGAGCGGCCGGGCGACGACCGTGAGCCCGCCGGTGCCGGGCGCGGCGAGCTCGCGGCTGCGGCGCTCGCGCGGCGCGGCTGCGTCGAGCGACCAGCCGTAGCGGGAGAGCGCCTCCTGCAGCTGCTCGACGGCCGTGTCGTGGTCGACGGCGCCGGCGATCGTGACGACGAGGTCGCGCGGGGCGTAGTGCTCGGCGTAGTGCTCGGCGACCCGGTCGCGCGAGACGGCGCGGATCGAGTCGGGCGTGCCGCCGATCGGGCGGCCGAGCGGCGTCTCGGCGCCGTGGACGAGCTCGCTCAGCCGCTCCCCCGCGACGTCCGCGGGGTCGTCGTCGGCCATCGCGAGCTCCTCGAGGATGACCTCGCGCTCGTGCTCGAACTCGTCGGCGTCGAGCAGCGACGACGTGAGCATGTCGGCGAGCACGTCGATCGCCATCGGCAGGTCGACGTCGCGCACCTTCGCGTAGTAGCACGTGTGCTCCTTGGCGGTGAGCGCGTTGTGCTCGCCGCCGACCTCGTCGAACGCGACCGCGATGTCGAAGGCGGAGCGCGAGCGGGTGCCCTTGAAGAGCAGGTGCTCGAGGAAGTGGGTCGAGCCGCGCGCATCGCCCGTCTCGTCGCGCGAGCCCACCGGCACCCAGTACCCGACCGTCGCGCTCAGCGCGCCCGGCATCTGCTCGGTGAGCACGCGCACGCCGCTCGGCAGCACGCTGCGGCGCACGACCGCGCCGCCTGCCGCGGCGACGGCGATCTCGGGGACGTCGAGCGGGAGGGGGACAGCAGGCATCCGGCCAGTCTACGGCCGCGGCATGCGAGAAGCCCCCGCCCCGGCAAGGGGCGAGGGCTTCTCGGGAGCGGTGACTACTCGGCCGAGACCGAGGAGACCGACGAGACGGACGAGTCGGCGTCGTCGCTCTTCGCCGCGACCGGGGCCACGGGCTCCGAGTCGTCGACGACCTCGAGCGAGAGCTTGCCGCGGTCGTCGATCTTGGTGATCTCCACCTGGATCTTCTGGCCGATCGAGACCACGTCGTCGACGTTCTCGATGCGCTTGCCGCCGTTGAGCGCCCGCATGGCGGTCACGTGCAGCAGGCCGTCGCGACCCGGCAGCAGCGAGACGAACGCGCCGAACGACGCGGTCTTCACGACCGTGCCGAGGTAGCGCTCGCCGAGCTCGGGGTTGAGCGGGTTGGCGATCGCGTTGACCGCGGCGCGCGCGGCCTCCGCCGAGGGACCGTCGACCGCGCCGATGTAGACGATGCCGGTGTCCTCGATCGAGATCTGGGCGCCCGTGTCGTCCTGGATCTGGTTGATCGTCTTGCCCTTGGGGCCGATGAGCTCGCCGATCTTGTCGATCGGGATCTGCACGCTGATGACGCGCGGCGCCGTGGGCGCCATCTCGTCGGGAGCGTCGATGGCGGCGCCCAGGACCTCGAGGATCTTCGTGCGCGCCTCCTTCGCCTGCGTGAGCGCGCCGGCCAGCACCGAGGCGGGGATGCCCGAGAGCTTCGTGTCGAGCTGGATCGCGGTGATGAAGTCGGGCGTGCCGGCGACCTTGAAGTCCATGTCGCCGAGCGCGTCCTCGGCGCCGAGGATGTCCGTGAGCGCCGCGTAGCGCGTCTCGCCGTCGACCTCGTCGGTCACGAGGCCCATCGCGATGCCCGCGACGGGCGCCTTGAGCGGCACGCCGGCGTTGAGCAGCGAGAGCGTCGAGGCGCACACCGAGCCCATCGACGTCGAGCCGTTCGAGCCGAGCGCCTCGGAGACCTGGCGGATCGCGTAGGGGAACTCCTCGCGGCTCGGCAGCACGGGCACGATCGCCCGCTCGGCGAGCGCGCCGTGGCCGATCTCGCGGCGCTTCGGGCTGCCGACGCGGCCCGTCTCGCCCGTCGAGTACGGCGGGAAGTTGTAGTTGTGCATGTAGCGCTTGCTCGTCACCGGGCTCAGCGAGTCGATCTGCTGCTCGAGCTTGAGCATGTTCAGCGTCGTGATGCCCATGATCTGCGTCTCGCCGCGCTGGAAGATCGCGGAGCCGTGCACGCGCGGCACGACCGCGACCTCGGCGTCGAGCGGACGGATGTCGGCAGGGCCGCGACCGTCGATGCGGATGCCATCGGTGAGGATGCGTCCGCGGACGACCTCCTTCGTGACCGCCTTGTAGGCGCCCGAGACCTGCGTCGCGATGACGGCCTCGAGCTCGCCGCGCTCGATGCGCTCGTTGATCTGCTGCTTGACCTGCTCCTTGAGCTGGTCGTCGGCCGCCTGGCGCTCGAGCTTGTCGGCGATGCGGTACACCTCCGCGAGGCGCTCGATCGCGAGCTCGCGGACCGCCGCGAGGGCCTCGTCCGAGTACGGCGGGAACAGCGGGTACTGCTGCGTCTCCTTGGCGGCGGTCTTCGCGACCTCCTCCTGGGCGGCGACGAGCTGCTTGATGAACGGCTTCGAGGCCTCGAGGCCCTCGGCGACGACCTCCTCGGTCGGCTTCTGCGCGCCGCCCTCGATGAGGCTCCAGGCGCTGTCGGTCGCCTCGGCCTCGACCATCATGATCGCGACGTCCTCGCTGCCGTCGGCAGCGGTGACGACGCGACCGGCGACGACCATGTTGAACACGGCCTGCTCGAGCTGCGAGTGCTTCGGGAACGCGACCCACTGGCCGTCGATGAGCGCGACGCGCACGCCGCCGATCGGGCCGTCGAACGGCAGGCCGGAGAGCTGCGTCGACATGGATGCGGCGTTGATGGCGAGCACGTCGTAGAGCTCGTCGGGCTCGATCGAGAGCACCGTGATGACGACCTGCACCTCGTTGCGGAGGCCCTCGACGAACGAGGGGCGCAGCGGCCGGTCGATGAGGCGGCACGTGAGGATCGCGTCGGTCGAGGGGCGGCCCTCGCGACGGAAGAACGAGCCGGGGATGCGGCCCGCTGCGTACATGCGCTCCTCGACGTCCACCGTGAGCGGGAAGAAGTCGAACGAGTCCTTGGGGTGCTTCGAGACGCTCGTGGCGCTCAGCAGCATCGTCTCCTCGTCGATGTACGCGACGGCCGAGCCCTGCGCCTGCTGCGCGAGGCGGCCGGTCTCGAAGCGGACGGTGCGGGTTCCGAAGCGGCCGTTGTCGATGACGGCCTCGGCGAATGTGATCTCAGGACCTTCCATGAAGGCCTCTCCTCTCCTGTGCCCTGCGGGGGCACGACATGTCAGTCGTGCGCTTCGCCTTGCGCGGAGTGGTCATCAGTGGAGAGCGTCGAAGGATGCTTCGCCGCCCTCCACCAACGACCAGCTCTGAGCGGGTGCGAATGGGCGCACGACGACCGCGACTCGCGGTCTCGCCAAGGCTACCGCACGCAACCCCCGAACGGCAGGACGCACGACGAAGGGCCGCCCCCGGTGGGGACGGCCCTGTCGTGAAGCGCTCGAAGCCGGACTAGCGGCGGAGGCCCAGTCGCTCGATCAGCGAGCGGTAGCGCTCGATGTCGACGTCCTGGAGGTAGCCGAGCAGGCGACGGCGCTGACCCACGAGCAGCAGCAGGCCACGACGCGAGTGGTGGTCGTGCTTGTGCGTCTTCAGGTGCTCGGTGAGGTCCTTGATGCGGCGCGACAGCATCGCGACCTGCACCTCGGGGCTCCCGGTGTCACCCTCGTGGGTGGCGAACTCCTCGATGATGGACTTCTTGATCTCTGCATTCAGGCCCATGCGGAACCCCTCTCTCCTCGCAGCGCGGTGCCCATGCCCGATGCATGAGCGCTCTGGATCCGCGGCCGGTCAACGGCAACCTCACGATGCTACCAGGTCAGGGGCGCGGCGGTCGAGGCGGCATGGCGCCGTAGCGCTGCACGGGCCCCTGCCCGACGGGCATCCGCTCGCCCGACGCGAGCGGCACCGGTCGGCCGACCGCCGCGCTCGCCATGGTGCGGCGGTGGTGCATGAGGTCGGCGAGCAGCGTCGCCTCGTCCGCGACGAGCCGCGATCGGGCGCGCTCGCGGCCGAGCAGCGCGTGCTGCCGGTGGTTGGCGAGCCGCGTGGCCGTCTGGATGTAGTCCCGCATCGACCTGCGCAGGCCGCGCGAGCGCGCCCACTCCCTGAGCGCCGCGCGGCCCTCGCTCGAGGCGAGCCGGTCGACCTCCTCGCTCGAGAACCAGCCGGCGCGGCCGTAGTCGTCGAGGCGCAGCCTCGTGAGCTTGATCTCCTGCCGCAGCAGCAGCCACACCGCGACCGCCGCGAGCACGCACAGCGGCACCTGCACGACGAGGTAGTAGACGAAGAAGCCCACGGTGCCGCCCGGCACCCACCAGCTCGCGGAGTTCCAGAGCGCGTGGAGCGCCGCGGAGACGAACCAGCCGGCGGGCCCCGCGACGAGGATCCACCAGCGCGAGCGCAGCCGCGCGGCGAAGCCGAGCGCGAGCCCGATGCCGACCGCGGTGAAGATCGCGTGCGTGAGCGGGCTCATGATGCCACGCAGGAAGAAGATGAAGGAGCCGTCGCCGCTCTCGGCGAGCGAGGTGCCGAAGTAGAGGATGTTCTCGGTGAAGGCGAAGCCCGCCGCCGACAGCGCCGCGATCACGACGCCGTCGACCGGGCCGTCGAAGCTGCGCCGGAAGAAGAGGAACATGATCGCGACCGGCACGCCCTTCCACAGCTCCTCCGTCACCGGCGCCTGGATGACCGTCGCGTAGAGCTCGTACTGCTCGGCGGTCCGCAGGAGGGGCGCGACGAGCGGCTCGAGCACGAAGCCGTTGAGCGCGAGGGTCAGCAGCACCGCGGCGATGCCGCCCCACAGCGCAGCGAACCACAGCGCCACGCGCGGCTCGGGCTCCCAGCGGTCGATCGCCAGCACCGCCCACAGCACGAAGCCGAGCGGCACGAGCGCCATGACGCCCGACACCGCGACGAGCAGCGGGCTGCCGATCGCGCCGCCGAGGAACCAGATGACGACGAAGGAGGCGAGCGCGAGCACGCCGATCCCGACCAGGCCGAGCACGAGCCCGGCGCTCGGGCCCTGCTTGCGTCGCAGGGGCGAGAGCGACGACGTGGTGGCGTTCACCCGGCGAGCGTACCGAGCGCTGCTGCTGACGAGGAGCGACCCTGGCGATCAGCCCTCGTCGTCGGGCAGGATCACCGGGATCGCCGCCGTCGCCGGGTGCAGTCCCGACAGTCGCGCGGGCTCGAGCAGCTTCTCGACGCGCTCGCGCTCCATGAGGCCCGCCTCGACCACGAGGTCGGCGATCGACTTGTGGCCCGTGAGCGCCTCCTTGGCGAGCTGCGCGGAGGCCGCGTAGCCGAGGTAGGGGGTGAGCGCGGTGACGACGCCGACGGAGCTGCCGACCATGAGGTCGAGCCGCTCGCGGTTCGCCTCGATGCCGTCGACGCAGTTGACGCGGAGCGTGAGGCACGCCTGCGTCATCCAGTGCAGGCTCTGCAGGATCGAGTGCGCGATGACGGGCTCGAACGCGTTGAGCTGCAGCTGCCCGCCCTCGGAGGCGGCGGTCACGGTCGCGTCGGAGCCGATGACGGCGAACGCGACCTGGTTGACGACCTCGGGGATGACGGGGTTGACCTTGCCGGGCATGATCGACGACCCGGCCTGCTTCGCGGGCAGGAAGATCTCGCCGAAGCCCGCCTGCGGGCCCGAGGAGAGCAGTCGGAGGTCGTTGCAGATCTTCGAGAGCTTGACCGCGGCGCGCTTGAGCGTGCCGGAGACGAGCATGAACACGCCCGTGTCGCTCGTCGCCTCGATGAGGTCGGCGGCCGGCACGATCGGGAGCCCCGTGAGCTCGGCGAGGTGGCGGGAGGCGGCCTCGGCGTAGCGCGGGTCGGCGGTGATGCCGGTGCCGATCGCGGTGGCGCCGAGGTTGACCTCGCCGAGCCACTTGATCGTCTCCTCGAGGCGGTCGTGGTCCTCGCGCAGCGTCACGGCGAAGCCGCGGAACTCCTGCCCGAGCGTCATCGGCACCGCGTCCTGCAGCTGCGTGCGGCCGACCTTGAGCACGTCCCGGAACTCGACCGCCTTGCGGTCGAACGCATCCGCGAGCCTCGCGAGCTCGTCGAGCAGGCGCCGGAGCGTGAACGCCATCGCGACCTTGATCGACGTCGGGTAGGTGTCGTTCGTCGACTGCGAGCGGTTGACGTCGTCGATCGGGTGGAAGTGCTCGTACTCGCCCTTCTTGCGGCCGAGCTCGACGAGGCACGCGTTCGCGATCACCTCGTTCGTGTTCATGTTCGTCGAGGTGCCCGCGCCGCCCTGGATGACGCCGACCTTGAACTGGTCGTGCAGCTCTCCGCCGCGGATGCGGATGCAGACGCGGTCGATGAGCTCCGCCTTGTCGGGGTCGAGCACGCCGATCTCGCGGTTGGCGCGCGCGCACGCCTGCTTGACGACCGCGAGCGCGTTCACGAGGTCGGAGTAGACCGAGATGGAGCGGCCCGTGATCGGGAAGTTGATGAGCGCGCGCTCGGTGTGGATGCCCCAGTACGCCTCGGCGGGCACCGGCAGCTCGCCGAGCGAGTCGCGCTCGAGGCGGGTCGGGCCGGCGTAGTGGTGCTCGCCCTGCGGAGCGGGATCGAGCTTGTACAGGGGCGTGTCGGTCACGGTGGCTCCTTTGCCGTGGCGGCGCGCCGATCGGGCGCGGTGGCGTGCGTGGGGGCGGGGTTCTCCCGACCCCGAGCCTAGCCCGCGCGCATGGGCGACGCGGGTATCGTGCTGGGGTGCATCGCCTGACCCTCCCCCTCGCCGCCCTCGCCGCGCTCGCGCTCGTCGGCTGCTCGTCGACCGCGCCGGAGCCGAGCGCCGAGCCCACGCCGGCACCGACCGCGCTCGGGCCGCTCCCGGGAGCGAGCGAGTCGCCGGTCACGGCCGAGGGCGATCCCGACGCGCCCGAGGGCTACCCCATCGCGCCGCCGACCGAGTTCCCCGAGTGCGCCGAGATCGAGGGCGCGGTTGCCGAGCTCACGAGCGGCCTCTCGTTCGACCAGGCGGCGAGCGACGCGCAGGATCAGGAGGACGTCGCGGTCGAGCGGCAGTGCGCGTGGACGGCGGGCGACGACACGCTCCGGCTCACGCTGAGCGGCATCACCTTCTCCCCCGACGAGCTCGTCGCGCTCTCGGGCTCGCGCCTCATGGTGCCCGACGCGGGTGCGAACGAGCGCGGCCTGTTCGTGATGGGCGTCGGCGAGCCGCCCGTGCTGAGCGAGCCGTTCTCGGGCACCGTCAACCTGTTCGACCAGTTCGAGACCGTCTCGGTCGGCTGGGACGGCGGCGACGCGGCGTTCACGGGCCAGCAGGCCGTCGACGCCGCCGTCGCGGTGCACGAGGTCATCCGCGGCTAGCGGCCCTCCCCCGACCGCTGCAGCGCCCGGCGCAGCTCCTCCCCAAGGGCGGCGACGCCCACCTCGACCTCCGCGAACGTCGTCGAGAGCGGCGAGAGCCCGATGCGGATGCCGTCGGGCGCGCGGAAGTCGCCGATCACGCCCCGCTCCCACAGCCTCGCGTTGACCTCCCGGAACGACGGATGCGTCACCGTCAGGTGGCTGCCGCGGTGCGGCCCGGCGGGCGGGCTCGCGAGCCGCGCGCCGAGCGGCAGCACGTGCTCGGCGAGCGCGGCCTCGGCGAAGTCGGTGAGCGCGACGGACTTCGCCCGGACGGCGTCGATGCCGACCGCCTCGACGAGCTCGACCATCGCCTCGAGCGCGACGGTCGCGAGCACCGGCGGCGTGCCGCTCAGGAAGCGGCCGAGCCCGGCGGCGGGCTCGAAGCGAGGCCCCATCGCGAACACGTCGGCCGCGCCCATCCAGCCCTGGATCGGCTGCTCGAGCCGCTCGTGCAGGTCGGCGCGCACGTAGCCGAAGGCGGGCGCGCCCGGCCCGCCGTTCAGGTACTTGTAGGTGCAGCCGACCGCGAGGTCGACGCCGTGCTCGTCGAGGCCGACGGGGATGACGCCTGCCGAGTGGCACAGGTCCCACAGCACGAGCGCGCCCGCGTCGTGCGCGGCGCGCGTGATGCCGGCGACGTCGGCGACGAAGCCCGAGCGGTAGGCGACGTGGCTCAGCAGCACGAGCGCCGTTCGCTCACCCACCGCCGCCTCGACCTGCTCGAGCGAGACGCCGGCGGCGGGGTCCGCCTCGATCCAGCGGATCGTGCAGCCTCGCTCGGCGGCGATGCCCTCGACGATGAAGCGGTCGCTCGGGAAGTTGTCGTCGTCGATGACGATCTCGGTGCGGCCGTGCTGCGCTTGCGCGTCGACGGCCGCGCGCGCGAGCTTGTAGAGCAGCACGGTCGTCGAGTCGCCGACGAACGCCTGCCCGGGGCCCGCGCCCACGAGCGCGCCGATGCGGTCCCCGAGGTCGTACGGCCGACGCATCCACTGCTCGTCCCACGAGCGGATGAGCCGCTCGCCCCAGTCGCGGGCGATGAAGTCGCCGAAGCGCTCGGGGAGCGACGCGAGCGGCCGTCCGAGCGAGTTGCCGTCGAGGTAGGCGAGGACGTCGCCGCCGCGGACGAAGCGGTCGGCGTGCTCGGCGAGCGGGTCGGCGGCGTCGAGCTCGGCGGCGCGTCGGGCGAGGTCGGTCATGCGGATGCCTCCAGGTCGAACCAGGTGTAGGGCAGCGATCGAGCGCGGTGCAGGCTGGCCAGCAGCGACTCGTCGTCGACGACGTCGGCCGCGACGATGCCGATCATCGGGCCGGGCGGGAGCAGCCGCTCCGCGAGCAGCGCGTCGACGAGCGCGCTGCCGTCGATGCCGGCCCGGCGGAGCGCGGCGACCTCGGCCGGGTCGAGGTCGAAGCGGTCGAGCCCGTTGCCGAGGTCTGTGCCGTACGCGACGGACCCGCCCGCCGCAGCGAAGCGGGCCAGGTTGTCGGTCGCGCGAGCCAGGGCTCGTCCGTCGCCGTCGCGCTCGTGCATCGCGAGCGTCGAGATCCACGTCTGCCGGGTCGCGGCCTCGCGGATCACCGCCTCGTCGAGGCGCTCGGTCCACGGCGCGTGGGCGAGCACGTCGACGCCGGCTGCGATCGCTCGCTCCACCTGCCCCGCGCCGCGCGCGTGGGCGACGACCGGGAGCCCGGCCGCGCGCGCCTCGGCGACGAGCGCGGCCAGCGCTTCGTCGCCGAGGACGGGCCCGTCGTCGCTGCTGAGCGTGATCTTGATCGCCGCTGCGCCAGCCTGCACCTGGGCGCGCACCGCGCGCACTGCCTCGGTCGGGGTCGAGAGCTCGACGACGGATCCCGGCGGTGCCCAGGAGCGATCCGACGGATAGCCGCCGACGGCCGCGTGGAACGGCCCGGCGAATCGCACCTCGACGCCCCGGTGCGCGGTCTCGACGGCGCGCTTGAGCCCCGGCAGCTCGCTCGGCGCCCAGCCGAGGTCGAGCACGCGACCGAGCGCGGTCGGCTCGCCTCGCGTCGCCGCGCAGAGCCCGACGTGCACGTGCGCGTCGGTGAGCGGCGGCAGCAGCGCACCCTCGATGCGCGCGATGCGCCGCGGCGCCCTGTCTTCCGGCACGAGCCGCATGCCGGTCGCGCTCAGCTCGACCACCGCATCCGTCACCCACCGACCGCCGATGCGCGCGTGCGCGACTCGGGCGACGACCGGTGCGGTCACGCGCCGATCCGCGTGCGGACGGCGTAGAGCTCGGGGAAGAACGTCAGGTCGAGCGCGCGGGCGAGGAAGTCGACGCCGCTCGAGCCGCCCGTGCCGGTCTTGCGGCCGATCGTGCGAGTCACGGTGCGGAGGTGCCGGAAGCGCCAGAACTGGAAGTTGTCCTCGAGGTCGACGAGCTCCTCGCACGTCTCGTAGGCGCGCCAGTCGGCCGCGCCGGGCTCGGCCGCGCCCTCGTAGATGCGCTGGAGGACCGGCACGAGCGACTCGGTGTAGACGTGCGCCCTCGTGACGTCGCGCTCGAGCACCTCGGCCGGCACGTCGTGGCCGTGGCGCGCGAGGAAGCGCAGGAACTCGTCGTAGAGGCTCGGGCGCTCGAGCTCGGCCGCGAGCGCCGCGTGCTCCTCGGGGCTCGACTCGAAGACCTGCAGCATCCGCTCGTGCTTGTTGCCGAGCGCGAACTCGACCATGCGGTACTGCGCGCTCTGGAAGCCGGACGCGCCCTCGAGCGCGCCGCGGAACTGCGCGTACTCGGTGGGCGTGAGGGTCGCGAGCACCGACCACTGCTGCGTCAGCACCTCCTGGATGTGCTTGACGCGCGCGATGCGCTTGAGCGCCGCGCCGAGGTCGTCGGCCGCGAGCAGCCGGCGCGCGTCGTCGAGCTCGTGGATGACGAGCTTCAGCCACAGCTCGGTCGTCTGGTGCTGGATGATGAAGAGCATCTCGTCGTGGTGCTCGGGGCGGCTGCGCGGGTGCTGCGACGCGAGCAGCGTGTCGAGGCCCAGGTAGGAGCCGTAGGTCATCCGCTGGCGCAGGTCGGTGACGACCCCGTCCTCGATCTCGCGGGTGTTGTGCTCGACGGACACTTCCGGCCTCCTTCGGCTCGGCCTCCACGGTAGTGGCACGCGGCGGCGTCGGTCGCGGCGATAGCCTGCCGACGTGCTGATCGCCGATGACGCCGTCGACCACCTCGTCGCGCTCGTGCGCGTGCCTACCGAGCGCCCCGAGCAGCTGCCCGCGTTCCGGGCCGCGCTCGAGGAGCGCTTCCCGCGGCTCTTCGCCGCGCTCGAGCTCGAGCTCGTCGGCGACACGATCCTCGCGCGCTGGCCGGGCCGCGGCGAGGGCCGCTCGGCGCTGCTCATGGCCCACCAGGACGTCGTGCCCGCCCCGGAAGCCGGCTGGACGCATCCGCCCTACTCCGGCCACCGCGACGGCACGCACGTGTGGGGGCGCGGCACGCTCGACGACAAGGGCTCGCTCGTCGCGATCTGCGTCGCGATCGACGCGCTGCTCGAGGCCGGCTTCGCGCCGGCGCGCGACGTGTGGCTCGTCTTCGGCGAGGACGAGGAGACGATGGGTACGGGCGCCGCGACGGCGATCGCCGAGCTCGACGCGCGCGGCGTGCGGCCCGCGTGGGCGCTCGACGAGGGCGGCGCGATCATCGAGCCGCCGATCACGGGGCTCTCGCGCGACGTCGCGGTCGTCGGAGTGGCCGAGAAGGGCTTCGCGAACATCCGGATGCGCGTGGCCCAGGTGGGCGGGCACGCGTCGACGCCGCCGCGGCTGCCGGCGACGTCGCGGCTCGCGCGCGCCATCCGGCGGCTCGACCGCTCCCCCTTCCCCCGCTCGCTGCCCGAGCCGGCGCTCCGCATGCTCGAGCTGCTCGGGGCGGATGCGCCGGGCGCGCAGGGCGCGGTGCTGCGGCGGGTGCGGCGGGCTCGGCCGCTCGTCGAGCGGATCCTCGCGCGTGGCGACGAGACGCGGGCGATGCTCGCGACCACCGCGGTCGTGACGCAGCTGCAGGGCGCGGCGGCGCCGAACGCGCTCGCCGAGGAGGCGACCGCGGTCGTGAACGCGCGCATCGCGCTCGGTTCCTCGGTCGACGAGACGCTCGAGCACGTGCGGCGCGCGATCGCCGACCCGGGCGTCGAGCTCGAAGTGCTGCACGGGCACGGGCCGAGCCCCGAGAGCCCCTCCGACGGTCCCGGCTGGGACGCGATCGAGGCCGCGATCGCTCGCGCTCGGCCCGATGTGCAGACCGTGCCGTACGTCATGCTCGGCGGCACCGACGGCCGCCACGCGCACCGCGTGACCGACCGCGTCTACCGCTTCGCGCCGTTCGAGATGACGCGCGAGGAGCGGCTGACGCTGCACGCGCGCGACGAGCGCATCCGGGTCGACACGTGGCTCGCCGGCTGCCGCTGGTACGCCGACCTCATCGAGTCGAGCTGCTGATGACCCGCTTCGCGATCGACGCACCGACGGCCCTGCGGATCGTGCGCGAGCGCGTCGACGTCGGCGAGCACTCCCTCGTCAGCACCGGGGCGTTGCGCTCGCAGGCGATGCAGCTGCTCTACGACGAGGTGCGCGCGGGCACGCTCGACGAGGCCGAGGGCCGTGCGCAGCTCGAGGCGATCGCAGCGCTCAAGGTGCGGCTGCTCGCCGACCGCGTCTCGCGGTCGGTCGCGTGGCGCATCGCCGCGCGGCTCGACTGGGCCGAGATCGGGCCGGCCGAGCTGCTCGCCGTCGCATCGCTGCAGGCCGACGTGCTCGTGACCGACGACGAGCGGCTCGCGGCGGCTGCCGACGGCGTCGTCGAGCGGATGCGGTGGGTCGACTTCGCGAGCGCGCTCCCGGCACCCGAGCGCTGACGGTACGACGCGTCGCCGGCCGACGCATGCCTACCACCCAGTCGCGACGGTGGTACCGAATCGTCGCCTTCGCCCGCGCCGAGCGACACACCGGTACCACCCAGCCGCGATGGTGGTACCGAATCGTCGCCTGCGCCCGCGGCGAGCGACACATCGGTACCACCCAGCCGCGACGGCGCTCAGGCGTGGAGGTGCGGCTCGTGGTCGGCGTGGCCGGGCGGCTCGAGCTGGAACGTCGCGTGCTCGAGCGAGAGCGGGAAGTGCTCCGCGGCGCACTCCTGCAGGAGATCGAGCACGCGCGGCGCGTGCCCGTCGGCGAAGCACGACTCCTCGACCACGACGTGCGCCGTGAGCTGGTGCAGTCCCGTGCCGAGCGTCGACGCGTGCAGGTCGTGCACCGAGATGACGTGCTCGACCTCCATGAGGTGGGCTCGCACGTCGTCGAGGTCGAGCTCCTGCGGCGTCGACTCGAGCAGGATCCGCCCGCTGTCGCGCAGCAGCGCGATCGAGCGCGGCACGATGAGCACGGCGACGAGCGCGCTCGCGATGAGGTCGGCCTGCTGGAAGCCCCACAGCCAGATAGCGACGGCCGCCGCGATGACCGCGACCGAGCCGATCGCGTCGTTCACGACCTCGAGGAACGCCGCCCGCAGGTTGAGGCTCGAGCCGCGGCCGCCCGCGAGCACCGCGAGCGCGACGAGGTTGCCCGCGAGGCCGACCGCGCCGAAGACGAGCAGCAGCGGCCCCGGCACCTCGGTCGGCTCGGCGATGCGTCGCACGCCCTCGACGACCACGACGAGCGCGACGATGAGCAGCGCCGCAGCTTGCGCGGCCGCGGCGAGCACCTCGACGCGCACGAGCCCCCACGTGCGGCGACCGCTCGCCGGCCGCTGCAGCAGCCGCTGCGCGCCGAGGGCGATGCCGAGCCCCACGACGTCGGTGAGCATGTGCACGGTGTCGACGAGCAGCGCGAGCGATCCCGTGACGATCGAGCCGACGACCTGCGCGGCGAAGAGCGCGGCCGTGATGCCGAACGCGACCGCGAGCCGGCGCGAGCCGGCCGCGGCCCCGTGGTGAGCACCGTGACCGTGCTCGTGCGAGACCGACATGCCCGCCGCTACATGCGCGACTTGGTGTGCCAGACGGTCTTCGTCTCCGTCAGGGCGAGGATGCGCTGCGGCGTCTCGGGCGCGATTCCGGGCTCGGGGCGGATGACGCGCTTGAGCGTGTCGGCCGCGGCGACCTCGAGCGCGACCCAGTCGAGGTCGCCCGCGCCCGTGAGGTCGAGCGCGTTGACGTCGGCGTGGCTCGCGAGCCACGGCGCGAGCTCGGCCGGGTCGCCCGTGAGCACGTTGACGACGCCGCCGGGCAGGTCGCTCGTCGCGAGCACCTCGGCGAGCGAGATCGCCACGAGCGGCGACGACGCCGCGGGGACGACGACGACCGCGTTGCCCATCACGAGCGCGGGCGCGACGACCGACGTGAGGCCGAGCAGGCCCTGCGACTGCGGCGCGACGATCGCGACGACGCCCGTCGGCTCGGGCACCGAGATGTTGAAGTACGGGCCGGCGACGGGGTTCGCGGAGCCCGCGACCTGCGCGATCTTGTCGGTCCAGCCGGCGTGCCACACCCACAGGTCGATCGCCTCCTCGACCTGCGCGCGAGCGCGCGCGGCCGAGAGGCCCTCCGTGCGCTGCAGCTCGTCGACGAACTGCGCCTTCCTGCCCTCGAGCACCTCGGCGACGCGGTAGAGCACCTGCCCGCGGTTGTACGCGGTCGCGCCCGCCCAGCCCGGCTGGGCCTTGCGGGCCGCGCGCACGGCCTCTCGCGCATCCTTGCGGGACGCCTTCGCGACGTTCGCGACGAAGCGGCCCTCGCCGTCGCGCACCTCGGTGACGCGTCCGGACTCGCTGCGCGGGAAGCCGCCGCCGATGAAGAGCTTGTAGGTCTTCGGCACGTCGAGGCGCGTGGTGGTCTTCGTCGTCGTGGTCATCGCTCGCCTGCCTTCAGGTACGCCTGCATGCCCTGCACGCCGCCCTCGCGGCCGTAGCCCGACTCCTTGTAGCCGCCGAAGGGGCTCGCGGGGTCGAACTTGTTGAACGTGTTCGTCCACACGACGCCCGCGCGGAGCTTGTCGGCGATCGCGAGCACGCGCGAGCCCTTGTCGCTCCAGATGCCGGCCGAGAGGCCGTAGGGCGTGTTGTTGGCCTTCGCGATCGCCTCGTCGGGCGTGCGGAAGGTCAGCACCGAGAGCACCGGCCCGAAGATCTCCTCGCGCGCGATCGTCGACGACGCCTCGACGCCGGTGATGACGGTGGGCGCGAACCAGTAGCCCTCCTGCGGCAGCTCGCACGCGGGGCTCCAGGCCTCGCCGCCCTCGGCGACGCCGCGGTCGACGAGCCGCGTGATGCGCTCGAGCTGCTCGCTCGAGTTGATCGCGCCGACGTCGGTGTTCTTGTCGAGCGGGTCACCCACCCGGAGCGTCGCCATGCGCTCCTTGAGGCGGTCCATCACGGCGTCGTGCACGTTCTCCTGCACGAGCAGCCGGCTGCCGGCGCAGCACACCTGCCCCTGGTTGAAGAAGATGCCGTCGACGATGCCCTCGATCGCCTGGTCGAGCGGCGCGTCGTCGAAGACGATGTTCGCGCCCTTCCCGCCGAGCTCGAGCGTGAGCTTCTTGCTCGTGCCCGCGAGCGCCTTCGCGATCTCGCGGCCGACGGCGGTCGAGCCCGTGAAGGCGACCTTGTCGACGTCGGGGTGGCGCACGAGCGCGGCGCCCGTCGCGCCGTCGCCCGTCACGAGGTTGACGACGCCGGCCGGGAGCCCGGCCTGCTCGCACACCTCGGCGAAGAGCATGGCGGTGAGCGGCGTCGTCTCGGCGGGCTTCAGCACGACGGTGTTGCCCGCGGCGAGGGCCGGAGCGACCTTCCACGCGAGCATGAGCAGCGGGAAGTTCCACGGGATGACCTGCGCGGCGACGCCGTGCGGCTGCGGCGCGGCGCCGAGCCCGAGGTGGTCGAGCTTGTCGGCCCAGCCGGCGCAGTGGAAGAACCACTGCGCGACGAGCGGGATGTCGGCGTCGCGCGTCTCGCGGATGGGCTTGCCGTTGTCGAGCGATTCGGCGACCGCGAGCTCGCGGGCGCGCTCCTGCAGGATGCGCGCGATGCGGAAGAGGAACTTGCCGCGGTCGCGGCCGGACATGGGGCCCCACGTGTCGCGGAAGGCGGCACGTGCGGCGCGCACCGCAGCATCGACGTCGCCCTCGTCGGCGTACGCGAAGGTCGCGATCTGCCGCTCGGTGCTCGGGGAGACGGAGGCGAACGGCTCGCCGCCGCCCGTCACCCACTCGCCGCCGATCCAGAGGCGGTAGTCCTCGCGCAGCGAGAGGATGGACGTCGACTCGGGAGCCGGCGCGTAGTCGAGGAATGCCATGGTGCCTTCAGTCGATCGTGACGTAGTCGGGGCCGGAGTAGCGGCCGGTGGTGAGCTTCTGACGCTGGAGCAGCACGTCGTTGAGCAGGCTCGAGGCGCCGAAGCGGTAGAGCTTCGGGTCGAGCCACGCCTCGCCGCACGTCTCGGCGACCGCGACGAGGTGCTTGATCGCGTCCTTCGCGGTCGAGATGCCGCCCGCGGGCTTCACGCCGATGCGCTCCCCCGTGAGCCGCTCCCAGTCGCGCACGACCTGCAGCATGAGGAGCGTCACCGGGAGCGTCGCCGCGGGCTGCACCTTGCCGGTCGAGGTCTTGATGAAGTCGCCGCCCGCGAGGATCGAAAGCCACGAGGCGCGGCGCACGTTGTCGTAGGTGAAGAGCTCGCCGGTCTCGAGGATGACCTTGAGGTGCGCGTAGGAGCCGTCGGCGCGGCGGCACGCCTCCTTCGTCAGCACGATCTCGTCGAAGACCTTGCCGTAGTTGCCCTCGAGGAACGCGCCGCGGTCGATCACCATGTCGATCTCGTCGGCGCCCGCGGCGACGGCGTCGCGGGTGTCCTGCAGCTTGACCTCGATGCTCGCGCGGCCGGCGGGGAACGCGGTCGCGACCGCGGCGACGTTGATGCCGTCGTCCTTGCCGGCGCTCCACGCGGGCCCGAGCGCCTCGACGGCGTGGCCCACCATGTCGCCGTAGACGCACACGGCCGCCGGTCGGGGCGTCGAGGGGTCGCTCGCGTCGGGCACGAGCGCCTTCGCGACGAGGGAGCGCACCTTGCCGCGCGTGTCGGCGCCCTGCAGGGTCGTGAGGTCGATCATGCGGATGGCGAGGTCGAGGGCCTGCGCCTTCGACGTCGTCTTGATCGAGCGGGTGCCGAAGCGTGCCGCGCGGGCCTCGAGGCCGACCGCGTCGACGGCGGGGAGCCCCTCGAGGTGCTGCCGGAGCGCCACCTCGGAGAGGTCGCTGCCGAGCAGCTGGACGGCGCGCTCTGCGGGCGCGAGCGCTGCGCTGGTCGATGTCACGCTGTTCCTTCTTGCCCTGGCCGGGCCGCGCCCGCGGATCGGGGCGGCGGATGGGTCACGGCAGTCTACCGACCGGGGCCCCGCGCCGCTCCGGCGCGGTCGCCACCGCTCGTCAGGCGGTCGCGGCCGTGACGAGCTCGCGCGTGCGCTCGACGTCCCGGCCCATCTGCGCGACGAGCTCGTCGAGGCTCTCGAAGCGATGCATCGAGCGCACGAAGTCGATGAGCTCCAGCTCGATCGGCCGGTCGTAGAGGTCGAGGTCGACGTCGAGCAGGTAGGCCTCGACCGTCTTCGCGGCGACGCCGTCGAACGTCGGGTTGTCGCCGATCGAGACCGCCGCGGGGAAGGCGCCCGCGTCGACGCGGGCGATCGCGGCGTAGACGCCGTCGGCGGGCACGAAGCCCTCGACGGGCGTGCCGAGGTTGGCGGTCGGGTAGCCGAGCGCGCGGCCGCGCTGGAAGCCGCGCACGACGTCGCCGCGGAGCACGTGCCGGCGGCCGAGCATCGAGTTCGCCTCCTGGATGCGGCCGAGGCTGAGCGCCTCGCGGATCCAGGTCGACGAGACCCGGCGGCCGTCGGCGAAGCAGATGTCGTCGATCGACTCGACGCGAGCGCCGCGCGGCTCGGCGTGCGCGCGCAGCATCGCCGCGTCACCCGCACCGCGGTGCCCGAAGCGGAAGTCCTCGCCGACGAGCAGCACGCGCGCGCCGAGCCCGTCGAAGAGCACTCGCTGCGAGAACTCCTCGGCCGGCTGCGCGGCCGTCTCGGCGGTGAAGGGGATGACGATGACGCGGTCGGCTCCCGCATCGCGCAGCAGCTCGACCTTGTGGCGCAGCGACACGAGCGGCAGCGGCGCGCGGTCGGGCCGCACGACCTCGAGCGGGTTGCGGTCGAAGGTGACGACGGTCGGCACGAGGCCCTCGGCCTCGGCGATCGAGCGGAGCTGCTGCAGGATGCGCCGGTGCCCGATGTGCACGCCGTCGAACTTGCCGATCGTGACGGCGCTCGGCACCGCCTCGAGCTGCTCGACCCAGCCGAGCCCGCGCTCGACGAGGTCGCTCACGCCGGCACCCGCTCGCTGCTCGCGCGCAGCCACCACAGACCGAGGAACGGCAGCACGGCCGGGATGAAGAGGTAGCCCATGCCGAAGCGGCTCCACACGGTGTCGTGCGCGAAGAGCTCGGGCGCGACGAGCGAGAGCGTGCCGACCACGAGCACGCCGACGAGCTCGAAGCAGACGGCCGCGAGCGCGACGCGACGCCACGCATCCCTCGGGCTCGCGAGCGCCACGGTCGCGACGATGTAGACGACGGCGGCGACGGCGCTCAGCGAGTACGCGAGCGGTGCCTCGTCGAAGCGCTGGACGATCTGCACGAACGAGCGTCCGGTCGCGGCCATCGCGAGCACCGCGTACACCGCGATGAGGACTCGTCCGATGCCGGCGTGCTTGCGCTCATTCACTCGGTCGAGTCTAGCGATCCCGCGCCGCCGTCCCGCCCGCTCGGCGGCTCACGCGATCTGCACGAACCAGATCTGGTGCATGCGGTAGACCATCACGGCGCACGCGAGGATGCCGATGCCGACGATGAGGGTCGACCACTGCCCCTTCTTGTCGACGAGCGCCCACAGCACCGCGCCGGGCGGGATGACGAGGGCGGTGAGCAGGTAGGTCCAGTACTCGAGCAGGTCGCCCGTCGGGCCCGCGCCCGTGAACGGCGCGACGATCGACGCGATCGCCTGCACGACGAGCGCGAGCAGCGTGAGCGCCGCGGCGCCGAGCACGAAGTCGTTGAACGGGCGCTTCATGAGCCCGATGATCGCGACGGTCGCGCCGATGACCGCGAAGGCGATCGCCTGGGCGAGCATGAGCCAGCTGATCACGAGGCGCCCCCGGTCGGGAAGTTCGTCACGGGCAGCAGCCGCCGACCCTCGGCGCGCGCGATGCCGACGAGCCGGTCGCCGTGCACGGCCGCGACGAGACCGCGCTCGCCCTCGAGCGCGACGGTGCGGCGGCCGTGCGCGAGGTTCGCGGCGCGCTCGTCGTCGAGCAGGGCGACGGGCAGAATGCGGGAGGCGGCCCGGGCGGGCGGCTCGAGCAGCGCGCGGGCGCCGTCGGGCAGCGCGTCCGCGAGCGGCGCGCCCTCGACGTCGAACGGGCCGATGCGCGAGCGGCGGAGCGCGGTGAGGTGCCCGCCGACGCCGAGCGCCGCGCCGAGGTCGCGCGCGAGCGCGCGGATGTAGGTGCCGCTCGAGCAGTCGACGACGACGTCGACCTCGGCGCGCACGCCGGGCCGGAATCCGAGCACCTCGAAGCGCGAGACCGTCACGGGCCGGGCGGCGAGCTCGACCTCCTCCCCCGCGCGGACGCGCGCGTAGGCGCGCTCGCCGTCGACCTTGATCGCGCTCACCGAGGAGGGCACCTGCTCGATCTCGCCCTTGAGGGCCGCCATCGGGGCCGTGAGGTCGTCGCGCGTCAGGTGCGACGCATCCGCGGTCGTCGTCTCCTCGCCCTCGGCGTCGTCGGTCGTCGTCGCCGTGCCGAGCGCGATCGTGGCCGTGTAGGTCTTGTCGAGCCCCACGATGTGCGTCAGGAGCCGCGTCGAGGGGCCGACGCCGAGGATGAGCAGGCCCGTCGCCATCGGGTCGAGCGTGCCCGCGTGGCCGACCTTGCGGGTGCCGAGCGCGCGGCGCGCGCGGCCCACCGCGGTGTGGCTCGTGATGCCCTGCGGCTTGTCGACGAGCAGGATGCCGTCGGGGGCGTCGGGATCGGAGGGCACCAGGAGAGTTTAGACGCTCGTCCCGGTCGACTCCTGGGCGCCGCCATCCTCGTCCTCGACGTCGGGCCACGCGGTGATGTCGACGCCGTGGTTCTCGGGCGACGCGATCGTCCACCAGCCGCGCGGCGAGCGCTCGACGAGCCTGCCGCCGGCCGCGAGCGCCGCCGCGACGCGACGCTCGACCGCGTCGGCGGGCACCGAGACATCGATGTGCACGCGCCCGCGGCCGGGCCTCGGCGGGTCGAGCTCGTGGAACCACACGTGCGGGCTCCGCCGCTGCGGATCGACCGCGTCATCGGCGCCGATCGGCTCGTAGCCGAGCACCGCGGACCAGAAGGGGCGCACGTCGGCGCCGCGATCCTGCGCGACGGCGATGCCGATGGCCATGAGCCGCGACGGGACTGGGCGGCAGCCCTCTCGCCTCGCGGCCTTCGCGACGCCCTGCGCGAGCTGCACGTCGAGCGGTCCGAGGCTGCCGTCGCGCCCGGTCGCGGTGCGCACGGTGACGCCGTCGGGCCGCATGTCGACGTCCGGCTCGTGGCCGACGGCCTGGGCGACGTCGCCGATCGCGCGGACGAGCCGCACCGCGTGCGCGAACGAGTCGCACGCGTAGTGGGCGTGCGCGCCGAGGTAGAGCACGCGCCAGTCCTCGACGCCCTCGTGCTGGTGGAAGCGCTTCGCGGTCAGCCGCCGCGCCCCGCTGGACCCCGTCATCGCTCCCCCTCCGCTCCACCGTGCCCGATCGCCGTCACGTCCGCCACCCCTGACGGCGAGCGCCCCGCGCGGCGATAGCCTCTCGGCATGGCGATCGACGAGGCCCCGCCCGCACGGCAGCGCGTCGCCGTGATCGGCGCCGGCGCGATCGGCGGCACGATGGCGGCGCTGCTGCAGGCCGCAGGGCACGACGTCACCGTCACCGCGCGCGGCGCGAACCTCGAGGCGATGCGCGAGCACGGGCTGCGGCTCCGCGGCGGCTTCGGCACGCACACCGCCGCCGTGACGGCGCTCGAGCGGCTCCGGGAGGCGCCCGACGTCGCGATCCTCGCCGTCAAGGCGACCGGCACCGCAGACGCGCTCGAGGCGAACCTCGAGCACCTGAGCGACGTGCCCATGCTCGTCGCCCAGAACGGGCTCTACGGCGAGCGCACCGCCGGGCGGCTGCTCGGGCACGAGCGCGTCGCCGGCGCGCTCTCGCTCATCGCCGCGAACTCGCTCGAGCCGGGCGTCGTGACCGTCACGGCCGCGAACGCGACGATCGTCGGCGGGCCGGAGGGCGAGCGCTTCGCGGCGCTGCTCGGCGAGGTGATGCCGATCGAGCCGACCGCCGACCTCGAGGGCTCGCAGTGGACGAAGCTGCTCATCAACATGGTGAACGCGATCCCCGCGATCGTCGGCCACTCGGTGCAGGACGTCATCGGCGACCCGGGGCTGCGGCGCGTCATGGTTGCCTCGATGCGGGAGTGCGCGCGCGTCGGGCTCGCGAGCGGCGTGCGCTTCCAGCCCATGCAGGGACTCTCGCCGCTGCTCGTGCGACTGCTCGCGTGGGCGCCGCACCGCGTCGCGCAGCAGGTGCCGCTGCGCATCCGCGAGCGGCTCGGCGAGGTGCCGAACCTCGGCTCGACGCAGCAGTCGATCCGGCGGGGCCAGCCGACCGAGGTCGACATGATCAACGGCGCCGTCGTCGACGCGGCGGCGCGCGCGGGCCGGCAGGCGCCCGTGAACGCGGCGCTCGTCGAGCTCGTGCACGAGGTCGAGCGCTCCGGCCGCTTCCTGCCCGCGTCGGTCGTGCGGCAGCTCGCCTAGTCAGCAGGAGTCGGCGAACACCTGCACCGGGCGGCGCCAGTCGCTGTTGTCGACGATGAAGGCCGCCTTCCGACGCGGGTTCACCGCCCGCTCGTACAGGTCGTGCGCCTCCCGGTAGCGGCGGTGCGACTCGTGGCGCGGGTCGGGATGCGCGCCGTCCCGAGCCCGCATCCGCTCGCCCCTCGTCCGCTCGTCCGCGTCGAGGTAGACGACCGCGTGCCACTTGCCCGCGAGCGCCGGCCGCTGCAGGAAGACGCCGTCGACGATGAGCACGACGTCGGGGCCCGCCGTCTCCCACTCCATCTCGACGGCGCGATCGGCGCGAAGGTCGAAGGCGCGCGTCACGAAGCCGGTCGAGCCGCCCATCCGGAACGGGTGCAGCAGCACGCGGTCGAGCAGCTCGACGTCGAACGCGTCCTCGTAGTAGCCCTTCGGCGAATCGCGTCCCTGCCGGTAGCGGAACGCCTGCGGCCGGTGGAAGTCGTCGGCGCTCGCCCGGAACGCCTCGACGCCCGCGCGCGCGAACGCGACCTGCAGGGCATCCGCGAAGTGCGTCTTCCCGACGCCGTCGCGCCCCTCGACCGCGACGAGCCGGCGACCGCGCGGATTGCGGCGCAGCAGCTGGTCGACGAGGTCGGTGTAGAGCGCCTTCTGCTCGGGCGTCCAGGAGGCGGCCTTCATGAGCAGCGAGCGGTCGATCATGGCGTCAGCCTAGGCGCTCACGCGACGGGCGTCGGCGGCGCGACGGGCCGCGAGCCGTAGGCGAGGCGCCGGAGCAGCGCCTCGGCGGGGCCGCGCTCGCCGCGCGCCTCGAGCACGAGCGCGACGACGACGCTCACGAGCCACGCGGCGATCGCGACACCGGCCGCCGCGAGCGGAGTGAGGGTCGCGCCGAGACCGAAGCCCCACGCGGCGAGCGCCGGCACGAGCAGCACCGACTGCAGCAGGTAGCTCGAGAGCGAGCGCTTGCCGACAGCCGTGAGCGCGCGCACGACGATGCCGCGCCGCTCGCCGATGGCAGCCGCGGCGAGCGCGAAGAGCGCCGCGTAGCCGACGCCGCCCGCGACGCCCGTGAGGGTCGAGACCCCCATGGTGCCCCACGAGAGGGCCGGCTCGAGCACGAGACCCGCGTGCTGCGCCGCGGCGAGCGCGCCGCCGGCCCAGCCGATCGGGATGCCGGCGACGGCGAGCCCCAAGAGCGCGCGGCGGTGCTCGCGCGGACGGTCGAGCAGGCCCCGACGAGCCGCGAGCATGCCGAGCACGATCGCGAGCGGCACGGTGAGCGAGAGCAGCTGCCCGGGGGTCGCGAGCAACCACAGGCCGAGGCTCTGCAGCGCGAACCACGGGTAGCTCGGCTCCCCCGCGGGCGTCGGGAGGGCGCCGCCGGCGAAGGCCGAGACGTCGCCCGCGATGCCCGAGCCGAGCAGCAGCCCGCTCGCGAGGCTGAAGAGCGCGAAGACCGCGAGCAGGCCCGCGAGCACCCACGCGACGATCCGCAGCACCCGGTCGGAGCGGCGCAGCAGCAGCGCGACGACGATGAGCCCCGTGAGCCCGTAGGCGCCGACGATGTCGCCGAACCACAGCAGCAGCGCGTGCACCGCGCCGATCGCGACCATCCACGCGTGCCGCCGCTGCAGGATGCGCCGCGCATCGCGCCACGGCGTGCCGGCCGCGGACTGGCGGCTGTAGAGCTGCCAGATGCCGTAGCCGAACAGGAACGCGAACAGCGGGTAGGAGCGCCCGTCGATCGCGACGAGCGAGAAGAGCTGGTAGCCGAGGTCGGCGCCGTCGTGGCCCACCTGGTGCGCGTTCGTCAGCCCGTGCTCGCGGCCGTGGAGCAGCCACGGGACGTTCGCGAGCGCGATGAGCAGGAGCATGAGCCCGCGCGCGAGATCGGGCGCGAGGCTGCGACCGCGCGCAGCGGTCGCGGCCGCCGCGAGGTCGACCGCGGGCGGCGCCGCGTGCCACATCGGCGGATGCGGCTGCGGCGGCTGGGCGGGCGGCGTCGGCTCAGCGTGGGTCATGCCTCGACGCTATCGAGGCGCCCGTCGGCAGGGCAGGACCGCGCCGCGCGTCTACGCTGGCGGGATGCTCGGCGACCGCTCCACGACCGCGCTCGCGGACTGGTACCGGTCGAGTGCCCGCGACCTGCCGTGGCGGCGGCCCGACTTCGACGCGTGGGGCACGCTCGTGAGCGAGGTCATGCTGCAGCAGACGCAAGCCGCGCGCGTCGCGGTCGAGATCGACCGCTGGCTCGCGCGCTGGCCGACGCCCGCCGACCTCGCCGACGCGCCGACCCACGAGGTGCTGCGGCAGTGGGGCACGCTCGGCTACCCGCGGCGAGCGCTGCGCCTGCAGGACACGGCACGCGCGATCGTCGAGCGGCACGGCGGCGAGGTGCCGCGCGACGTCGCGTCGCTGCTCGCGCTGCCCGGTGTGGGCGACTACACGGCGCGCGCGGTCGCGGTCTTCCACTTCGGCGACCGGCACCCGGTCGTCGACACGAACGTGCGCCGCGTCGTCGCGCGCGCCGTGCACGGTCGGGGCGCGGCGGGGCCCGCCGCGAAGCGCGACCTCGCCGACGTCGAGGGGCTGCTGCCCGAGGCCCCTGCCGACGCATCCGTCGTCTCCATCGCGCTCATGGAGCTCGGCGCGCTCGTCTGCACCGCTCGCGCACCCCGGTGCGACGAGTGCCCCATCGCCGACGCGTGCGCGTGGCGGGCCGCGGGCTACCCGCCCTTCGAGGGCAAGCGGGCGCCGAGGCAATCGCGGTTCGAGGGCAGCGACCGGCAGGCGCGCGGCACGGTGCTGCGCGCGCTCCGCGCCGTCGACGTGCCGCTCTCCCCCGCGGAGCTGCACGCGCTGTGGCACGACGCCGATCAGCTCGAGCGCGCGCTCGCCTCGCTCGCCGCCGACGGCCTCGTCGTGCGCGAGGGCGACGCGGTGCGGCTGCCCGACTGACGCTCGGGCCGCGCTGGATAGGTTGAGCGGCATGCCGGCTCGACACCAGCGCGTCACCGCCCCGAGCGACGACCTCGCCGCCGCCCTCGAGGCGATCCGCGACGAGCTCGGGCTCGACGCGGCCTTCCCGCCCGCCGCGATCGCCGAGGCGGAGGCCTTCGCCGCCGCGCCGCGGCTGCCGGATGCCGATCGCACGGGCATCCCGTTCATCACGATCGACCCGGAGGGCTCGACCGACCTCGATCAGGCGCTCCACGTCGAGCGCGACGGCGACGGCTTCGTCGTGCACTACGCGATCGCCGACGTCGCCGCGTTCGTGGAGCCCGGCGGCGCGATCGACGCCGAGGCGCGCCGCCGCGGGCAGACGATGTACGCGCCCGACGGTCGCGTGCCGCTGCACCCGCCGGTCGTGAGCGAGGGCGCGGCGAGCCTGCTCGCGGGCGAGGTGCGCGCGGCCTACGTGTGGTCGTTCCGGCTGGATGCGTCGGGTCGCGCCCGGCAGGTCGGCCTCGAGCGCGCGCGGGTGCGCTCGCGCGCGCAGCGCAGCTACGCCGAGGCGCAGCGGCTCCTCGAGGAGGGCGACGCGATGCTCGGGCTGCTGCGCGAGGTCGGTGAGCTGCGCATCGCGCTCGAGGCGGAGCGGGGCGGTGCGAGCCTCGACATGCCCGAGGAGGAGATCGAGCGCGACGGCGACGAGTACCGCCTCGTGCGCCGCGAGCTGCTGCCCGTCGAGCGCTGGAACGCGCAGCTCTCGCTCATGACCGGCATGGAGGCCGCGAGCCTCATGCTCGGCGCGGGCGCGGGGATCCTCCGCACGATGCCGCGCCCGCCCGAAGCGGATGTGCGCGCCTTCCGCGCCGAGGTCGCCGCGATCGGCGAGCCGTGGCGCGAGGACGAGCACTACGGCGACTTCCTGCGGCGGCTCGACCGCTCGGCGCCGTCGACGCTCGCGATCCTGCAGGCCGCGAGGCGGCTCTTCCGCGGTGCTTCCTATCGCGTGATCGACGGAGCGGCGGATGCGTCCGACTGGGTGCAAGCGGCGATCGGCGCCCCGTACGCGCACGCGACCGCGCCGCTGCGGCGGCTCGTCGACCGCTACGTGCTCGCGCACTGCGAGGCGATCGCGAACGGCCGGGAGGTGCCCGGCTGGGCGGCGGAGGGCCTCGAGGGGCTGCCGGAGATCATGCAGGACTCGAGCCGCATCGCGGGTGCGCTCGAGCGCGAGTCGGTCGACGCGGTGGAGATCGCGGTGCTGCGGCACCGGGTCGGCGAGGAGTTCGACGCGGTCGTCGTCGAGTCGCGGAAGGAGGGCGCGACGATCCAGCTCATCGACCCGCCGACCGAGGCGATGTGCGAGACGGAGGCGTCGCCGGGCGAGCGCATCCGCGCGCGGCTGACCGAGGCCGACCTCGCGACGCGCAGCCTCCGCTTCGCGGACGTCGCGGCGGGCTGAGCCTGTCGCGGCTCAGCCCGCCGAGGGGCTCAGCTCGCGGCCGTCTCGTCCTCGTCCTGGTCCTTCGGCTTGCGGTACGGGTCGGCCTCGCCGGCGTACTCGGCAGCCTCCGCCGCCCGCTGCGCCGCGAGGTCGCGCTGCCGCGCCTCGTCGAGCAGGTGCTCGATCGACGCCGCGCTCTCGGGCAGCGCGTCGAGGTGGAACTCGATCGACGGCGTGAGGCGCAGCGAGAGGCCCTTGCCGATCTCGCGCCGCACGACGCCCTTGGCGCTCGAGAGCGCCTTCGCCGTCTCGTCGCGCTCCTCGTCGGTGCCGTACACCGTGTAGAAGATCGACGCGTGCTGCAGGTCGCCCGTCACCCGCACATCCGTGATGGTGACGAAGCCGAGCCGCGGGTCGCGCACCTCGCGCTCGAGGGCGCGCACCGTGATCTCGCGGATGCGGTCGGCGATCTTCCTCGCCCGGGGGTTCTCTGCCATGGCTTCCTCCTGTCGATGAGACGAGTCTGGATGAGACGACTGTGGGGCGGCCGAGGCCGCCCCACAGTCGGTGCGCGTCAGGCGCGCGGCTTCTCGACCATCTCGATCGTCTCGATCTCGTCGCCGATCTGGATGTCGTTGAACCGGCCGAGCCCGATGCCGCACTCGAAGTCGGTGCGGACCTCGGTCACGTCGTCCTTGAAGCGGCGCAGCGACTCGATGGCGAGGCCATCGGCGAGCACGACGCCGTCGCGGATGATGCGGGCCTTCGCGTTGCGCGTGATCGTGCCGGAGCGCACGATGCAGCCCGCGATGTTGCCGAACTTCGAGGAGCGGAACACCTCGCGGATCTCGGCGACACCCGACTGGACCTCCTCGTACTCGGGCTTGAGCATGCCCTTGAGCGAGTTCTCGACGTCCTCGATCGCCGCGTAGATCACGTTGTAGAACCGCACGTCGACGCCCTCTCGGGCGGCGCGCTCGCGGGCCTTCGTGTCCGGGCGGACGTTGAAGCCGATGATCACGGCCGAGTCGACGGTCGCGAGGTTGACGTCCGACTCGGTGATCGCGCCGACGCCGCGGTGGATGATGCGCAGGTCGACCGTGTCGTCGATCTCGATCTTCATGAGCGACTCCTCGAGCGCCTCCACGGCACCCGACACGTCGCCCTTGATGATGAGGTTGAGCGTCTCGACCTTGCCCTGCTCCATCGCCAGCTTGAAGTCCTCGAGCGAGAGGCGCTTGCGGGCCTTCGCCAGCTGCGCGTTGCGCTCGACGGCCTCGCGCTTCTCGGCGATCTGCCGAGCCGTGCGGTCCTCATCGGTGACGATGAAGGTGTCGCCGGCGCGCGGCACGCTCGAGAGGCCCTGCACCTGGACGGGCATCGAGGGACCGGCCTCGTGCACGAGCTCGCCGCGGTCGTCGACCATGGCGCGCACGCGGCCGTAGGCGGTGCCGGCGACGATCGCGTCGCCGACCCGGAGCGTTCCCGACTGGATGAGCACGGTCGCGACCGCGCCTCGGCCCTTGTCGAGCTTCGCCTCGATGGCGACGCCGCGCGCCTCCTTGTTGGGGTTCGCACGCAGGTCGAGACCCGCATCCGCCGTGAGCAGCACGGCCTCGAGGAGGTCCTCGATGCCGGTGCGCGCGAGCGCCGAGACGTCGACGAACATCGTGTCGCCGCCGTACTCCTCGGCCACGAGGCCGTACTCGGTGAGCTGCTGGCGCACCTTGGCCGGGTTGGCCTCGGGCTTGTCGACCTTGTTGACCGCGACCACGATCGGCACGTTCGCCGCCTGGGCGTGGTTCAGCGCCTCGATCGTCTGCGGCATGATGCCGTCGTCGGCCGCGACCACGAGGATCGCGATGTCGGTCACCTGCGCACCGCGGGCGCGCATGGCGGTGAACGCCTCGTGGCCCGGGGTGTCGATGAAGGTGAGCGCGCGGTCCTCGCCCTCGTGCTCCTGCCACACCTGGTAGGCGCCGATGTGCTGCGTGATGCCGCCGGCCTCGCCCTCGATGACGTTCGCGCCGCGGATCGCGTCGAGCAGTCGCGTCTTGCCGTGGTCGACGTGACCCATGACGGTGACGACCGGCGAGCGGTACTCGAGGTCCTCGTCCGTCTCGTCCTCGAGCTCCTGCTCGATGTCGATGTCGAACGACTCGAGGAGCTCCTTGTCCTCGTCCTCGGGGCTGACGATCTGGATCTTGTAGCCCAGCTCGGCGCCCAGCAGCTCGAAGGTCGTCTCGTCGAGCGACTCCGTCGCCGTCGCCATCTCACCGAGGTGGAACAGCACGGTCACGAGGTCACCGGGCATCGCGTCGATCTTCTCGGCGAAGTCGGCGATGGATGCGCCGCGGCGCATGCGCACCGTCTCACCATCACCGCGCCGGACCTTGACGCCGCCGATCGACGGCGCCTCGCGCATCTCGAACTCGAGCCGCTTCGTGCGCTTCGACTTGCGCGACTTGCCCTTGGCGCCGCCCTTGCCGAACGCGCCGGCCGTGCCGCCGCGACCGCGGCCGCCGCCGCCGGGACGACCCGCGAACGCGGGACCGCCGCGGCCGGGAGCACCGGGAGCGGGAGCGCCGGGGCGCTGGAAGCCGCCCGGACGGCCGGGACCGCCGGATCGACCGGCACCGCCGGCGCGCGGGGCGCCGGGACGCGGCGAGCCGGGGCGGGGCGCACCCGGGCGCGGGGCGCCGGGGCGCGGAGCCGCCGGTCGCGGACCCGCCGCGCCCTGCTTGCTCGTGAACGGGTTGTTGCCGCCGCGCGGTCGACCCATGCCCTGGGTCGACGCGAAGGGGTTGTTGCCGGGGCGCGGGGCTCCCGGGCGGCCCATCGGGCGCGGGATCGCGTTGGGCGTCGGCGCCGCGGCGCCGCCCTCGGCGGGCTTCTCGGGGGTCGCCGGAGCGGCCGGCGCCTCGGCGGGGCGCGCGGGCGCGGCCTGCGGCGCCTCGGCCGCCGGTGCGGCTGCGGGCGCAGCCGGGGTCGCCGCCGGAGCGGCGGGCGCAGCGGGAGCCGGCGCGGCGGGGGTCGCCTTCCCGGCACCCGGCTTCGCGGCCGACTTGGCCGGGGCCTTCGCCGCCGGCTTCTCCTGCGCGGCCGCGGGCGCGGCGACGCCGTCCGCCTCGAGGGCGGCCTTGAGCTTGCGGGCGACCGGGGGTGCGATCGCCGAGGCGGGTCCCTTGACGAACTCGCCCATCTCCTTGAGCTTGGCCAGAGCGACCTTGCTCTCGACGCCGATCTCGGCGGCGATCTCGTGAACGCGTGGGTTTGCCACTTCTCTCCTGTCCTGGTCCGCCCAGGACAGGGCGGACGTCAATCGCTGACGGGTCTCATTTCGAGCTGCTCATCAGTTGTCCATGTGCCGTTCATTCCTTCGTTCAGGACTCACGCGAGCCCGTCCGCCCACCGTGCGATGGGCGAGGTATCAAGGTGCCGCTGGCGCAGTGCCCGCGGGAGCGAGCGAATCGCGCGCTCCGCGCACTGCTGCGTCGGATGCACCCACGCGCCTCGGCCCGGGAGCCGTCGACCCTCGTCGACGACCGCGGTGCCGCCCTGAGCAGCGATCCGCACGAGATGTGCGGGTTCGGTGCGCGCGCGACAGCCAAGACACGTTCGGATGGGTTCCACTCTACAGGACGACACGCCCGGGCGCTGGAGTCAAGCGTGAGCCTCCGTCAGTCCTCGTCCATGACCGAATCCGGCTGGATGTCGATCTCTCGCTCGCGGAAGGCCCACCGGGCCTTCCGCTCCCGACCGCTCAGAGCGCCATCCGGCCGGATTCAGTCATCCATGACCGAATCCGGCTGGATGTCGATCTTCGCGCCCGTCAGCTTCGCGGCGAGGCGGGCGTTCTGGCCCTCGCGGCCGATCGCGAGCGAGAGCTGGAAGTCGGGCACGAGCGCCCGGACGGCCTTCGTCTTCGCGTCGAGCATGAACGCATCCGACACCCGTGCCGGGCTCAGCGCGCTCGCGACGAACGCCGGGAGGTCGTCGGAGTAGTCGACGATGTCGATCTTCTCGTCGCCGAGCTCGGCCTGCACGGCCCGCACGCGCGCGCCGAGCTCGCCGATGCACGCGCCCTTCGCGTTGATGCCGGGCTGCGTCGCCCGCACGGCGATCTTCGTGCGGTGGCCCGCCTCGCGAGCGATCGCGACGATCTCGACCGCGCCCGAGGCGATCTCGGGCACCTCGAGCGCGAACAGCCGGCGCACGAGCGAGGGGTGGGTGCGGCTCACCGTCACCTGGGGTCCGCGCGGGCCCCGCTCGACCTTCGTGATGTACACGCGCAGGCGCTGGCCGTGCTTGTACTCGGCGCCCGGCACCTGCTCCTCGGGCGGCAGCAGCGCCTCCATGTCGTCGCCGAGCTTCACGTGCACCATGCGCGGGTTCGTGCCCTGCTGCACGACGCCGGCGATGATGTCGCCCTCCCGGTCCTTGTAGGCGCCGAGCACCGACTCGTCGCTCTTGTCGCGCAGCGCCTGGAAGATCACCTGCTTCGCGGCCGTCGCGGCGATGCGGCTGAAGTCGTCGGTCGTCGCGACCGACTCGCCGATGCGGTTGCCGTCCTCGTCGAGCTCCGGCTCGAAGAGGGTCACCTCGCCTGTGCGGCGGTCGACCTCGACGCGCGGCTGCGGGGCCGCCGGGTCGGGCTTGCCCTCGCTCGAGCGGACGTGGGCCTGCAGGATCGCCTGCTCGATGATGCGGATCAGCTCGTCCGAGGAGATCTCCCGCTCGCGCTCGACGGTCTTCAGCACGGTCAGATCGATCTTCACTTGTGGGCTCCTTGGGTCACGACTCATCCGGCATGCGATGCCGACCCAGCAGTCTACCGCCCGGCCGGCTCCGAGCACCGCCCCCGTATGCTCTGCGCCATGGCAGCTCTCGACGAGGCGATCCTGGCGACCGGCGACTTCTGGTGGACGTGGGTCGTCCTGCCGGTGCTCGCCCTGCTCGGCATCTACTTCACGGTC
Source organism: Agrococcus lahaulensis DSM 17612 (assembly GCF_000425105.1). Classification (GTDB taxonomy): domain Bacteria; phylum Actinomycetota; class Actinomycetes; order Actinomycetales; family Microbacteriaceae; genus Agrococcus; species Agrococcus lahaulensis. The sequence goes on along the minus strand of NZ_KE384303.1, from coordinate 270,116 downwards.
CGCTCGGGCGTCGTGCAGCTGCGCCTCGTCCCGGCGATGCTCCGCGTGCTCACCGACAAGACGCCGCGGGCTCGCGACGGCAGCACCCAGTCGGTCTCGGCGTTTCAGGCGTTCACGATCTCGGCGGCGAGCCGCGTGGGCGTGGGCAACATCGCGGGCGTCGCGACGGCGATCGCGATCGGCGGCCCCGGCGCGGTGTTCTGGATGTGGACGATGGCCTTCGTCGGCGGCGCCTCGTCGTTCATCGAGTCGACGCTCGCGCAGCTCTACAAGCACCGCGACGCTGACGGCTTCCGCGGCGGGCCCGCGTACTACATGCAGCGCGGCCTCGGCGCGCGCTGGATGGGCATCCTCTTCGCGATCATCCTCATCGTCTGCTTCCCGTTCGCGTTCTCGTCGCTGCAGGCCAACACCATCGTCGCGACGGTCACCTCGACCGTCGGCACCGACGCCGCCTGGCTGCCCTGGATGATCGGCGCCGTCGTCGCCGTGCTCACGGCCCTCATCGTCTTCGGCGGTGTGCGCCGCATCGCGAAGGTGACGCAGTCGCTCGTGCCGGCGATGGCGGTGCTCTACCTCGTGCTCGGACTCGTCATCGTCGGGATGAACATCACCGAGGTGCCGCGCGTGCTCGGCGAGATCTACGCCGGTGCGTTCGGCTTCCAGCAGGTCGCCGGCGGCGCGATCGGCACGATCATCATGCAGGGCGTCAAGCGCGGCATGTTCTCGAACGAGGCGGGCCTCGGCTCCGCCCCGAACGCGGGCGCCTCGGCCGCCGTCACCCACCCCGCGAAGCAGGGCCTCGTGCAGACGCTCGGCGTCTACTTCGACACGTTCCTCGTCTGCTCGATCACCGCGTTCATCATCCTCGTCTCGACGCCCGACCTCGCGGGCGCCGAGGGCGGCATCGACCTGACGTTCCAGGCCGTCACGGGCGAGCTCGGCGCGTGGGCGGGCATCGCCCTCTCCGTCATCGTGTTCCTGCTCGCGTTCTCGTCGATCATCGGCAACTATTACTACGGCGAGTCGAACATCGAGTTCATCACCGAGAGCCGCACCGTGCTCACCGTCTACCGCGCGCTCGCGGTCGTCGCGGTGTTCGCGGGCTCGGTCGTCGCGACTGCGACCGTCTGGAACACCGCCGACCTGCTCATGGGCATCATGGCGATCGTCAACCTCGTCGCGATCGGCCTGCTCTCGGGCGTCGCGTTCAAGCTGCTGAAGAACTTCGACGAGCAGCGCCGGGCGGGCAAGGACCCCGTGTTCACGCGCGACATGCTGCCGGAGCTCCGCGGGGTCGAGGTGTGGCAGGACGTCGAGTCGGTCACGGGCCAGTGGACGACCGTCGCGCCGCCGCAGGAGGAGCGCCGCACCGGCCGCTGAGGAGGTGGCATCGAGGCGCCCATCAGCCGCCGGCGGCGCGATGCCACGCCGCCGCCGCAGCGACCCGCCGGTGCACGTCCGGCGACGGCTCGATGGCGAGCTTCGCGAACACCGCGCTCGTGTGCTTCTCGACCGCCGAGACCGACAGGTGCAGGTCGCGAGCGATCGAGGCGTTGGAGCGGCCCTGGGCGATGCGCTCGAGCACGTCGCGCTCCCGCTGGGTGAGTGAGTCCAATCCGGGGACGGGGGCGGCGGCCGTCGGCGCCGCCCGCTCGAGGCGGCCGCCGATGGCGGCGACGTGCGCGGCGATCTCCGCGAGCTCCCGGTGCATGCGCTCGGCATCCGGCTCGGTGCGGACGATCGCGCCCGCGACGAGCGCGACCGGCAGCAGCGGCGCAGTGACGAGGAAGAGGGCATCCGTGACGATGCGCGACTCCTCCGGGGTGACCGCCCCGAGGGCGACGACCGCGGCGAGGACGGCGAGCGCCGCGAGCGGCCAGCGCAGCCGCGAGCGCAGCTCCGCGTCACCTGCGAGCAGGCGGGCGAGGCCGACGGCGACCGCCGCGATCGGCAGCGCGAAGACGGCGGCGGCCCAGTCGGCGATCGCGGCGGGGAGGGTCTCCGCGAGCGGCTCGAGCGGGCGACCGCCGAGCACCGCGGGAGTGGGACCGGAGAGCGCCGCGACGAGCGGCAGCACGAGGGGCGCGGCGGCGAGCCACGACCACCGCGGCGCGCGGGGGCCCGGGTAGCCGGCGGCGAGCGGCACGAGCGCCGCGAAGCTCGCGATGAAGAGCAGCTGGGAGAGCAGGTGCAGCACCGTCCCCGGCATCCCTGGCTGCAGCACGATCGCGCCCGCCGAGAGAGCGACCGCCGTGAGCTGCCCGACCCCGATCGCGACGAGCAGGGAGCACACGAACCCGGTGGCGCGCCAGCGGCTGCCGAGCGCGCCCGCGAGCAGGAGCATCCACGGCACGAGCATCACCGGAAGCGCCTCCATCGCCGGCACGGCGGGCAGCCCGAGGGTGGCGGCGCTCGCGACGATGGCGACGGCGAGCGCGCCGACGAGCACGCCGGTCACCGCCGGCCGCGCTGGAGGCGTCGCTGCCATGTCGGCATCCTGCCACCGCGCCGCCCGCGCGGCGAGCCCGCGCGAGACCGGGACGTCGATCGTGCGGCTGCCCGCAACGAGCTTGAGGGCAGCCGCATCCCGTTCGCCCGCGCGAGGCGCCTACCGTCGCGTCGAGCGGCCGAGGGTCGGCCGCGGAACGGATCCATCATGAGCGTGAACACCCGCGACCGCGGCACCGCGAGCGACGTCCGCCGCACGCGCCTCGTGCGAACCGGTCAGGGCACCCTCATCGTCCTGTGCGCCATGTGCGCCGTCATCGGGCTGAGCACGATCTTCGTCGACGATCCCTTCGCACCGGAGGCGACGATCATGATCGCGTCGTTCGCGTGCCTGGCCGCCGCGCTGGGCGTCGGCGCCGTGCTGGCCGCACCAACATCCCTCGCCGCTCGACTGTCGCTCGTGGCGATGCCGCTCTTCTTCGCGTGGCACGTCGCGGCGCTCGGCACGTGGATCCCGGACGCGGTGCTCGCCGCCGTGAGCGTCGCTGCGGTGCTCATGGTCATCCTCGGCGCGCGCCGGCACCGCGGCGCCGAGGGCGCGGCGCTCGACGCCTAGCGCCCGAGCGCCGCCTCGAGCTCATCGATGCGCGCCTGCTGCCGCTCCCCGGTCGCGCGGTCCCACACCTCGACGAGGCCCTCGGGCGCGTCGCGGCCGACGACCACGATCTGCGGCACGCCGATGATCTCGGCGTCGCCGAACTTCACGCCGGGCGAGACCTTCGGCCGGTCGTCGTAGAGCACCTCGAGGCCGCGCGCCTCGAGGCTCGCGACGACGCCCTCGGCGATCTCGAACACGCCCGCGTCCTTGCCGGTCGCGACGACGTGCACGTCGAACGGCGCGACCTCGCGCGGCCAGACGATGCCGCGCTCGTCGCGCGACTTCTCGACGATCGCGGCGAGGTTGCGCGTCACGCCGATGCCGTACGAGCCCATCGTGACGGTGACGAGCTTGCCGTTCTGGTCGAGCACCTTGAGGCCGAGCGCCTCGGCGTACTTGCGGCCGAGCTGGAAGACGTGGCCGATCTCCATGCCGCGCTCGAGCGTGACGGGACCCGACCCATCCGGTGCGGGGTCGCCCTCGCGCACGTTCGCCGCCTCGACCCACCCGTCGCCGACGAAGTCGCGCCCGGCGACGAGCCCGAAGACGTGCTTGCCGGGCTCGTTCGCTCCGGTGATCCAGCTCGTGCCGTCGACGACCCGCTTGTCGAGGAGGTAGCGGATGCGCGTGGCACCCTCCTCCCCCAGCACGGCGCCCGAGGGCGACCACGGGCCGATGTAGCCCTTCACGAGGCCGGGGTTGGCCGTGAAGTCGTCCTCCTCGGCCGCCGAGACCTCGGCCGGCTGGAAGGCGACCTCGACGCGCTTCTCGTCGACGTCGCGGTCGCCCGGGATGCCGACGACGACGAGCTCCTTCGCGCCGTCGAGGTGCGTGAGGCGCAGCACGACGTTCTTGAGCGTGTCGGCGGCCGTCCACTCGCGGCCGTCTTCGCGCGGGAAGCGCGCGTTCGCGTCGGCGACGAGCGTCTCGATCGTCGGGGTGTCGGGGGTGTCGCGCACGATCGCCTCAGGCAGACCCTCGATCGGCTGCGGCTCGGGCGCGAGCGTCTCGAAGGCCTCGACGTTGGCCGCGTAGCCGCCCGCGGAGCGCACGATCGTGTCCTCGCCGACGGGCGTCGGGTGCAGGAACTCCTCCGACTTCGAGCCGCCCATCGCGCCCGCGTCGGCCGAGACGATGACGTGCTCGAGGCCGAGGCGGGCGAAGATGCGCTCGTAGGCGGCGCGCTGGCGCTGGTAGCTCGCCTCGAGCCCCGCGTCGTCGACGTCGAAGGAGTAGGCGTCCTTCATCGTGAACTCGCGCGCGCGCAGCAGGCCCGCGCGCGGCCGGGCCTCGTCGCGGTACTTGTCCTGGATCTGGTAGATCGTGAGCGGCAGCGACTTGTAGCTCGAGACGAGGTCCTGCACGAGGAGCGTGAAGACCTCCTCGTGCGTCGGGGCGAGCAGATGGTCGGCGCCCTTGCGGTCCTGGAGCCGGAAGAGGCTGTCGCCGTACTCGGTCCAGCGGCCGGTGCGCTCGTAGGGCTCGCGCGGCAGGAGCCCCGGGAAGAGCACCTCCTGCGCGCCCGCCGCCTCCATCTCCTCGCGGATGATGCGCTCGATGTTGCGCCGCACGCGCAGGCCGAGCGGGAGCCACGAGTACAGACCCGCCCCGGCGCGGCGGATGTAGCCGGCGCGCAGCAGCAGTCGGTGGCTCGCGACCTCGGCCTCGGCCGGGTCCTCGCGAAGCGTGGTGAAGAAGAGCTCGGAGAGGCGGATCACCCAGCGATCCTATGCGCGACCGGCGATGCCGGCCGACTCACCAGGGCCGCTCGACCCCCGAGCCGCCGCCCTGCTCGCCGCCGTCCTGGTCGTACTGGTCCTGCTGCTGCTGCTCGGTCTGGGCGCCCTGGTTCTGCTCCTCGAGCCGCTCCTCGGGCGATTGCGGCTCCCCGTCCTCGCCGTCCGCGTCGCCCTCGCCCTCGCCCTCGCCGTCGCCCTCCCCGGAGGACGACTCCTCGAGCTTCTCCTCGATGCGCGGCACGGCGGCCTCGAGCTGCGCGGCGGTGTCGGCCTCACCCTCCCGCGGCTCGTCGTAGCATCCCCCCGGGGTCGCGCCGATGAGCGCGAGCGCCTCGGTGTAGAACGCGTTCGCGCCCTCCCGGTCGTCACCCTCGCGGGCCGCGTCGCCCTGCTTCTCGATCGTCGTCGCGAGGGACGCGACGATGATGCAGTGCTCGTGCACCTGGCCCGCGGTGACGGGCTCACCGTGGAGCCGCAGCGACTCCTCGAGCTTCGCCCTGCCCTCCTCGAGCTCGCCGCCCATCGCGAGCGAGACGCCGAGGTCGAAGGGCGCCTTCCACGGCTCGACCCAGTTCCACAGCTCGAGCCCGCGCGCCGCCTCGGCCGCCTGGCCGTACGCTCGGCCCTCGAAGCGGTCGATCGCGGTCGCGGAGAGCGCGCTGACGCTGATGAGCTTCGTCGAGACGACGAGCACGGCGAGCGCGACGGGGATGAGGCCGAGCATGAGCCACCAGCGGAGCCTCCGGCGCTGCCGGTCGGTGAGCACGCGACGCGGGCGCGGCGGGATCGGGACGGTCACGGCGCCTCCGTCCGCAGGATGCCGCGGGTCGAGCGCAGCGAGCGCGCGAGGCTCAGCCCCTCCCACGCGAGCAGGAGCGCGATCGGCAGGCCGAGGACCCACGCGACCTCGAGCCGCGCCTCCTCGGTGCGGTCGAGGTTCGCGGCGCCGTCGAGCGCGGCCATGGGGCCGAGGGCGTCGGAGAGCGGCAGGCCCGGCTGCCGGTGGAGGTAGCTGACGCCGAGCTCGCTCGCGATCGACTGCAGCCGGCCCTCGTCGATGCGGCTGATCGCGTCGCCGCCGGCGGGGTCCTGCAGGTAGCGGTCCTCGTTGGGGTTGAAGCTCGAGATGCGCATGCGCCCGCCCTGCTCCGTGCCGTAGCCGAGCACGAGCCCGCGGTCGACGAGCCCGCCGACGTCGGCGAACGACTGCGGCGGCTCCTCGGCCGTGTGCTCGCCGTCGCCGAGGTAGAAGACGATCGCGGGCGAGGCCGGGTCGGCCGCCGCGGAGCGCTCGAGCTCGGTGCGCAGCAGGTCGCGCGCCGCCGCGACCGACGTGCCGCGCGACTGCTGCGCGATCTCGGGGCGCAGCGCGCGCACCATCTCGATGACCGCGGAGCCGTCGTCGGTGAGCGGCACGCGCAGCAGCGCTTGCGAGTCGAACGAGATGACCGAGATGTCGGCGCCCGCGAACGAGCGAGCGATCTCGACGACGTCCTCCTGCATGCCGGCGAGGCGCGGCTCGCCACCCCAGTCCTCGGCGGCGACCGATTGCGAGGTGTCGACGACGACGAAGACGCGGGCGGAGATGGATGCGGTGGGCACCTCGCCGCCGGGCAGCGCCGGGCGGAACGCCATGGCGATCGCGAGCGCGACGAGCAGGGAGCGGCGCAGCCACGCGATCCTCCGGCCGCGCGCCGCGACGAGCTGCCACACGCACAGCGCGAGCGCGAGCGCGCCGACGACCGCGACGAGCACGGGGAGCGTGGGGTGGAACGTGATCACAGCCGCGCCCTCCATGCCATCGCGACGACGGCCGCGACGAGCAGCAGCACGACGAGCGGCAGCGCTCCGGGCCGGTCGACGACCTGGATCTGCGGCGGCGTCTCGATGTAGCCGGCCTCGATCGCGTTCACGCGGTCGACGATCTGCGGCACGGTCTGCGCGAAGTCGAGCGCGAAGTAGGCGCCGCCCGTGCCCTCGGCGATCTCGCGCAGCTCCTGGGATGCCATGTCGCCGCCCCAGTCGAAGGGGTTGATCGCGTACACGCGCACCTCGTTGTCGACCGCGAGCTGGCCGGCTTGCGGGAGGGTGAAGATCTGCTGCCCGTTCACGACGTTGTCGGTCGCGAGGATGATCGAGCGGGGCCGTTCGCTCTCCTCGAGGTCGGCGAAGTCGAGCACGCAGGACGCGAGTCCGTCGCCGACGAGCGAGGCGCCGAGGCCGCTCGCGGTGCCCGCGAGGTAGTTGAACTGCTCGTCGGGGCCGAGGGTGCCGGTGAGCGCGCGCACGTAGCGGCCGAGCTGCTCCTGGATGTAGTCGTAGTCGCTCGTGAGCGGGAACGCCATGACGCTCGAGGCGTCGAAGATCCGCATGCCGATGCGCTCGCCGTCGAGCGAGGCCGCGATGTCCTGGTAGACGCCGAGGATCTCGGCGTCGACGTCGACCATGGAGCCCGAGACGTCGAGGCACAGCACGATGTCGCGCTTGTAGTCCTCCTCCTGGTTCGCGTGGATGCCGGAGGGGCGGGAGGCGACTGCACCGGCGACGGTGAGGCCGGCGAGCGCTGCGACGAGCGCCGCGCCGATCCAGAGCCGGTAGCGCGCGAGCGCGCCGCGGAACGCGGGCAGCGACGTCATGCGGTCGACGTGCGCGACGGGCAGGCCGCGGTCGCGGCGGCGCTTCGGCAGCAGCAGGCCGACGATCGCGAGCGCGATCCCGACCACCACGACGATCGGGAGCAGCCACGGCCAGAGCAGGCTCACATCCACGTCGCCACCACCTGCCGCGCCGCGCCGATCGCCGCTTCGGGCTCGTGCTTCGCCGCTCGCCGGAAGGACGCGGGATAGTACTGGGCGACGGCGCCCTCGACCGCCGGGAGGTCGGCGTCCCGCAGGTCGCGGAGCGTCATGACCTCGGCGACGACGCCGGTCGACTCGTGCGCGAAGAAGCGCAGCACGAGGCTCAGCCGCTGCGCGAGCTCGCGCGGGCCGATCTCGCCCGCCTCGTGCTCCGCGGCGACCTCGTCGATCATCGCGAGGTACTTCTCCTTGACGCTGCGCACGTCGATCGGCACGGCGGGAGGCGGCGGCGGCTCGAGGATGCCGCGCGGACGCGTGAAGAGCCACGCGAAGGCATAGGCCGCGACCACGGCGGCGAGCGCGAGCGCGCCGAGCAGCCACCACGGGCCGTAGCCGAACGGGCCGTAGGTGTCGGGCGCGGGCAGGCCGCCGAGCTCAGCGACGCGCACGCCGGTGCCTCTCGAGCAGGCGGAAGAGCCCGCCGATCGCGGTCGCGCTCCCGCCGATGCGCACCGAGGCGATGCCGAGCGAGCGGAGCCCGGCCTCGAGCCGCTCGCGGCGCAGCGTCGACTGCTCGTCGAAGGCGCGGCGCAGGCCCCGGTCGCGGCGCAGGAACGACGGGAGCCCGAGCCCGGTGTCGACCCCGACGAGCTCGCGGTGGTCGCCGGCGCGCGCCATGAGGTCGGCGTCGCCGATCGAGATCCACAGCACCTCGTGGCGCGTGTGGAGCCGGCCGAGGTGCACGTCGAGGTCGTGCGTGTAGGCGAGGTCGTCGGCGATCACGACGATGAGCGAGCGCCGGCGCATCCGCCGCACGGCGTGCTCGAGCACGCCCTCGAGCCGCGAGAGCGGCCCGTCGATCGAGACCGCCTCGTCGATGCGCCGCAGCATGCGCTCGAGGTGCGCCTCCGAGCCGCCCTCCGGCATGCTCTCGGTGCGCTCCGCGTCGCCCATGAGCAGCGCGACGCGGTCGCCGTGCCGGGTGGCGAGGTAGCCGAGCGCGCCGGCGACGAGGATCGCGATCTCGCGCTTCGACTCCCCCGATTCGGCGATCGCCGCCATGTTGCGGCCCGAGTCGACGACGAGGAGCACGTTGTGCTGCCGGGAGGCGATGTAGCGCTTGATGAGCGGCACGTGGCTGCGCGCGGTCGCCTTCCAGTCGATGTCCTTGACGTCGTCGCCCGGCTGGTACTCGCGCAGGTCGTCGAAGTCGTGGCTGCGGCCGTGGTGGATCGACCGGTACTCCCCCTCGAGCAGCTCGAGGGTGCGGCGGTGCGCGTGGATCGACATGGTCGTCTTCACCTTGCGCAGCCGTCGTTCCATGACCGGTCCTACGGGGTCCGCACGGCGCCGAAGATGGCGTCGATGATCTGCTCGGTCTGCACGCCGTCGGCCTCGGCCTCGTAGCCGAGGATGAGGCGGTGCCGCAGCACGGCGTGCCGGAGATCCTTGACGTCCTCCGGGATCACCCAGTCGCGGCCCTGCACGAGCGCGAGCGCGCGCGCCGCCTGCGAGAACGACAGCGAGCCGCGCGGGCTCGCGCCGTACTCGATGTAGCCCGCGAGCTGCGCGCCGATGTAATCGGCGGCGTGGCGCGTGACGTACATGAGCTGCACGACGTAGTTGGTGATCGCCTGGTCGACGTACACGCGCTTGACGAGCCCCTGCAGGAACCGCACGTCGTCGAGCGACGCGACCGGCTCGGCGTGCCCCTGCTCGAACACGCCCGACTCGGCGCGGCGCACGATCTCGGCCTCCTCGGTCGGCGACGGGTAGGTGAGCACCTCCTTGAGCAGGAAGCGGTCGAGCTGCGCCTCGGGCAGCGTGTACGTGCCCTCCTGCTCGATCGGGTTCTGGGTCGCGAGCACGAGGAACGGCTGCGGCAGCGCGTGCGTCTCGCCGCCGATCGACGTCTGGCGCTCCTGCATCGCCTCGAGCATCGCCGACTGCGTCTTCGCGCTCGAGCGGTTGATCTCGTCGAGCAGCACGAAGTTCGCGTGCACCGGCCCGAGCTGCGTGCGGAACTCGCCCGTGTGCTGGTCGTAGATCTGGGTGCCGACGATGTCGCTCGGCAGCAGGTCGGGCGTGCACTGGATGCGGTGGAACGAGGCCGAGACGGACCTCGCGAGGGTCGCGGCCGCGGTCGTCTTCGCGAGCCCGGGCACCGACTCCATCAGCACGTGGCCGCCCGTGAGCAGCGCGACGAGCAGCGAGCGCAGCAGCTGGTGCTGGCCGACGACCGTCGACTGGAACGACTGCTCGATCGAGCGGATGATGCCCTTCGCGCGCTCGAGCTCCTCGGGCGTGATGGGGTCCCGGCCGGGGACTGCTGTGGACACGCGCGCTCCTATCGGTGGCGGTCGGTGGGTGGGCCGTCGGCGGCCGGCGGTGCCGCCTCGGTCACGCTACCGGCTCATGCCGTGCGGCGCCGATGACGGCGCCGTGCCTCACGCGGGCTGCGGCACGCGTGCCCGGGTCGCTGCGATCGCCGCGATCGCGATCGCGGCGATGAGCGGCAGCATCGCGAGGTTGAGGCCCGCGTAGCCGACGAGCCCGAGGATGGGCCCGGCTGTCGCGCCTGCCGCGGCTCCCGCGAGCCCCATCACGAGGTCGGAGCGGCCCTGCAGCGCCGGCCGCAGCGGCGGCTCGACCGCGGCGGCGACGAGGGTCGAGCCGGCGACGGTCGCGGCGCTCCAGCCGAGGCCGAGCAGCGCGAGGCCGACGGGCGCGAGGTCGACGGGCAGCGCGAGGTTCGAGGCGATCGAGAGCAGCAGGATGCCGGCGCCGACGAGCACGGTCGCGCGCGCGCCCACGCGGTCGGTGAGCCAGCCGAAGACGGGCGAGAGCGCGTACATCCCGGCGGTGTGCGCGCTCATCGTGAAGCCGATGACGCCGAGGTGCTGGCCCGCGTGGTCGAGGTGCACCGGGGTGAGCGCCATGACGCCGACCATCGTCGCGTGCGCGGCGGCGACCGCGATCACCGCGGCGAGGGCGCGCGGGTGCTCGGCGAGCCGCAGCCGCGGCGGCCTGCCGGGCATGGGCACGCCGATGCGGCTCTCGAGCAGCGGGTCGGGCCGGAGCAGCGTCCACAGCACGATCGCGACGACCGCCATCGCGGCGGCGCTGATGAGGTAGGCGCCCACGAGCGGCGGCAGGCCGAGCGCGACGCCGAGCGCGTCGCCGGGGCCGATGAGGTTCGGCCCGACGACGACGCCGATCGTCGTCATCCAGACGACGAGCGAGAGGTCGCGGCCGCGATGCCGCGGGGTCGAGAGGTCGGTCGCGGCGAAGCGCGACTGCAGGTTGACGGCCATCGCGCCGCCGAGCACGAGGAACCCGGGCAGCACGACCGCGGCTGCGCCGATCGTGCCGCCGACCGCGAGCGTGAGCGCGCCCGCGAGCGCGAGCAGCGCGCCGCTCGTGAGCGCCACGCGGCGGCCGCGGCGCTGCGCGAGCCGCGCGAGCGGCACCGCGAGCGCCGCGCCGCCGAGCGTGAGGAGCGTCGCCGCGAGCCCCGCGAGCTCGTCGCGACCGGTGACCTGCGCGACGAGCAGCGAGCCGACGCCGAGCGCGACGCCGTTCGAGAGCCCGCCGAGCGCCTGCGCGAGCGAGAGGACGGCGAGCGTGCGGCGCTGCGCCGGGTGCTGCCGCTCTGGCTGCCCCGGCTCGTCGACCGCTGGGGTCGCGCTCACGTCAGGCGGTGACGACCTGGGCCTCGCCCGCGGGCAGGCCCTGCTCGTCGGCGATGCGGCGAGCCTCCTCGATGAGCGTGGCCACGATCTCCGCCTCGGGCACGGTCTTGACGACCTCGCCCTTGATGAAGATCTGCCCCTTGCCGTTGCCCGAGGCGACCCCGAGGTCGGCCTCGCGCGCCTCGCCCGGGCCGTTCACGACGCATCCCATGACCGCGACGCGCAGCGGCACCTGCACGTCCTTGAGGCCCTCGGTCACCGAGTCGGCGAGCGAGTAGACGTCGACCTGGGCGCGGCCGCACGAGGGGCACGAGACGATCTCGAGCTTGCGCTCGCGGAGGTTGAGCGACTGCAGGATCTGCATGCCGACCTTGATCTCCTCCACCGGCGGCGCCGAGAGCGAGACCCGGATCGTGTCGCCGATGCCCTCGGACAGCAGGATGCCGAACGCGGTCGCCGACTTGATCGTGCCCTGGAACGCGGGGCCGGCCTCGGTGACGCCGAGGTGCAGGGGCCAGTCGCCGCGCTCGGCGAGCAGGCGGTAGGCCTTGACCATCACGACGGGGTCGTTGTGCTTGACCGAGATCTTGAAGTCGTGGAAGTCGTGCTCCTCGAACAGGCTCGCCTCCCACACCGCCGACTCGACGAGCGCCTCGGGCGTCGCCTTGCCGTACTTCTCGAGCAGCCGCGGGTCGAGCGAGCCGGCGTTGACGCCGATGCGGAGGCTCACGCCCGCGGCCTTCGCGCGCTTGGCGATCTCGCCCACTTGGTCGTCGAACTTGCGGATGTTGCCGGGGTTGACGCGCACGGCGGCGCAGCCGGCGTCGATCGCCTGGTAGACGTACTTCGGCTGGAAGTGGATGTCGGCGATGACCGGGATCTGGCTCTTCTTCGCGATGATGTGCAGCACATCCGCGTCGTCCTGGCTCGGCACGGCGACGCGCACGATGTCGCAGCCGGTCGCGGTGAGCTCGGCGATCTGCTGGAGCGTCGCGTTGATGTCGGTCGTCTTCGTCGTGGTCATCGACTGCACCGAGACGGGCGCATCGCCGCCGACGAGCACCTTGCCGACCTTGATCTGCCGGGTCTTGCGTCGGGGCGCGAGCGTGAGCGGCGCGGGGCTCCCGAGGTTGATGGCTGCCATGCGCCCCAGCCTACGCGGCGGGGCTATGACGATCGCCTGCCGCGCGCACGCGTCCTGTCGGGTGGCCGAGCGCATCCGTCAACCGATCATGGGCGGGCAGGGGCGGGTGCGGCGGAGCGCGGCGCGCGCGGCTGGCAGGATCGTCGGGTGATCACGGCAGCGGCAGACGGCTCCTCCCTCGGCAACCCCGGCCCGACCGGCTGGGGCTGGTACATCGACGACGCGCGATGGGCCGCGGGCGGTCAGCGCACCGGCACGAACAACATCGGCGAGCTCTCGGCGGTCGTCGACCTGCTGCGGCAGACGCGCGGCGTCGACGAGCTGCTCATCCTGTGCGACAGCCAGTACGTCATCAACTCGGTGACGAAGTGGATGGCGGGCTGGAAGCGGAAGGGCTGGCGGAAGGCCGACGGCAAGCCGGTCATGAACCGCGAGCTGCTCGAGGAGCTCGATCGGCTGATGGCCGAGCGGAAGGCCGAGGGCGGCACGGTGCGCTTCGAGTGGGTGCGCGGTCACGCCGGCCATCCGCTCAACGAGGCGGCCGACCGGCTCGCGAACGGCGCGGCGGCGGCCTACCAGCGGGGGGCGGTGCCGGATGCGGGACCGGGGTTCGGGGGCGTGACCCCGGCAGCGGTGCCCACGCCGCGCGCCGCGGAGGCGACCGGCGCGCGAGCGCCCGCCGACGCATCCGCCACCGCCGAGGCCTCCGCGTCTCCCGACCTCTTCGACGGCTTCGACTTCCTCACCGACACGCCCGCCGAGGCCGAGGTCGTGCGGCTCGAGCGCTCGCTGCTGAGCGACGAGGTGCGCGCGGATGCCGCGAGCGTCGCGGCGCTGCTGCACCCCGAGTGGGAGGAGATCGGCGCCTCGGGCCGCCGCTGGAGCCGCGACGAGCTGCTCGCCGAGATCGCGCCGCTGCCGGCGCCGACCGACCTCGAGGTGCTCGCGACGCACGAGCTCGGCGACGACGCGCTGCTGCTGGTGTGGCGCTCGGTGAGCGACGGGTCGAGCGCGCTCCGCAGCTCGCTGTGGGTGCGGGCCGGCGGGCGCTGGCGGCAGCGCTTCCACCAGGCGACGCCGGAGGCGTGATCTTCCCTCCGCCCGTCAAGTAGGCCCGCAGGGCCGCATCGAGACGGATCCGCTGCTGAGGATCTCGATGCGTCGCACTGCGTGCGACTACTCGATCATCGGTGAGCGGCTATCCCCCGAACAGGGCGATGGGCTTCACGATGTCGGCGTAGATGAGCAGCGCGCTCATGATGCCGAGCAGCCCCGTGACGACGAGCGTCACCGGCACCCACTTCGCGGTGTCGAGCGGGGCCACGACCGTGCCGCGCAGCCTCGCCCAGCCGCGCCGCACCGCGTCGACGACCGCGCCGAGGATGTGGCCGCCGTCGAGCGGCATGAGCGGGATGAGGTTGAAGACGAACAGCGCGACGTTGAGGCTCGCGAGCAGCTGCACCATCGCGCTGATGCGCTCGAGCACCGGCACCTGGTCGAGCGCCGCGATCTCGCCAGCCATGCGGCCGACGCCGACGACCGACATCGGGCCGTTCGGGTCGCGCTCCCCCGGCCCGAACGCCGCCGCGGCGACGTCGACGAGCCGCTGCGGCAGGTTGACGATGAGCTGCCCGACGCGCCAGACGTTGTCGCCGACCGCCGGCAGCACCGCCGATGCGGGCTGCTGCGCGACCTCGTACTGCGGGCCGACGCCCGCGAAGCCGACCGTCTCGGTGAGCTGCCGACCGTCGACCTCGACGGGATCGCCGCGGTCGTCGAAGACGTAGCGCTCGGTCGCGAGCGGCGTGAGCTGCAGCGCCTGCCGGGCGCCGTCGCGCTCGACGACGAGCTCGACCCGCTGCCCCGCGAGGTCGCGGATCGCGGCCTGCACGTCATCCCAGCTGCCCGCGGGCTGCCCGTCGATCGAGACGATCGTGTCGCCGGGCTGCACGCCAGCCTCGGCGGCGGGCGCGAGCGGGTCGCCGGGCTCGCACTCCGCCCGCTCCTCCGAGGCCGCGATGACGCACTCCGAGACGCTCGCGACGGTCGTCGAGGGCACCGCGATGCCGAAGCCGCACAGCACGATCGCGTAGAGCACGACCGCGAGCACGAGGTTCATGAGCGGCCCGCCGAGCATGATCGCGATGCGCTTCCACGTCGCGAGGCGCCAGAACGCCCGCTCCTCCTCGCCCTCGTGGATCGTCTCAGCGCTCGAGTCGCGCGCGTCCTGGACGAGGGTGTCGAAGAAGCCCGTCGACGCATCCCTCGACTCGCCGCCGACCTTGAGCGGCGGGAACATGCCAGACATCGAGATGTAGCCGCCGAGCGGGATCGCCTTCACGCCGTACTCGGTCTCGCCGAAGCGCTTCGAGAACAGCGTCGGGCCGAAGCCGATCATCCACTGGCCGACGCGCACGCCGAAGAGCTTCGCGGGCACGAGGTGGCCGATCTCGTGCAGCCCGATCGAGACGGCCAGGCCGATCACGACGACGAGCACGCCGACGGCGTACAGCAGCACGGCTTCCATATCGCCCGCCAGGCTACTGCCGGCGCCTATCAGCCGTGCACGCGGATGCGGTGGCGCGCATAGGCGACGCGGCTAGCGTCACTCGCATGCCAGCTCGAGCCCGCCGCGCGGTCGCCGAGCGCGTCGCGCCCGGCGGCGACGCGCTCGGCCTCATCGCGGGCCTCGTGGGCGTCGCCCTCCTGGTGCTGCTCGTCTTCGTCGCGACTCGGCCGCCCGCCGGGCCGGTGCCGCCCCCGCAGTCGGCGCGCGTCGAAGGAGAGCTCCCCGCCCGGGTCGGCGAGTGGCGCGGCGCGCAGCTCGAGAGCGCCGCGATCGTCATGCGCGCGGGCCGCGACCTGAGCCTCGGCGAGCGCGACGTGCAGCTCGCGGTCATGACGGCGATGGGCGAGTCGAGCCTGCGCGTGCTCGATCGCGGCGACGAGGCGGGGCCCGACTCGCGCGGCCTCTTCCAGCAGCGCGACGGCTGGGGGCCCTACGAGGTGCGCATGGATGCGTACGGCTCGGCCGTGCTCTTCTACCGGGCGCTCGCGCGCGTCGAGGGCCGCGACGCGATGGCGCCGACGCGCGTCGCGCACGCGGTGCAGATCAACCGCGACCCCGACCACTACGCGCGCTGGTGGGACGACGCCGGCGAGGTCATCGCGGCGATCGACGCCGCCGACGTGCGCGTCGTGCTCGACCGCTCGGGCTGACGCCCGCCCCGTGCTCGACCGCTCGGGCTGACGCCCGCCCCGTGCGCCGCGTCAGCCTCGCAGTCGCTTCCGCATGTGCACGTCCGTCTCCGTCGCGGTGCGGCGCACGCCATCGCGGTCGACGTACTCGTACGTCGTCGTCGAGCGCTCTCCCGTCTCGACGTAGCCCAGGCGGCGGTAGAGCGCGGCCGCTCTCGGGTTGTCGACGCCCACGCCGAGCTCGACGAGCGTCGCCCCCATCGCCGCCGCCTCCCGCTCGGCAGCGCCGATGAGCGAGGCGCCGATGCCACGGCCGCGCGCGACCTCGTCGACGAAGAGGTGGCGCAGCTCGGGCACGTCGCCGAGCACGAGCACGCCAGAGCCGAGCGGCTCGCCGTCCTCGAGCGCGACGAGGAAGAGCACCTCGCCCGCCTCCTGCCGGCGCAGGTGCGACGCGGCCACAGCGGCGCCGGGAGGCTCCGACGCCGCGAGCCTCGACGCATCCGCCGCCGTCGCTCGTCGGACCTCGACCGTCACCGGCCGACGCCGCAGATCTCGTCCGCGGCCCGGCGCGCCCAGCGCTCCGCCTGCAGCACGTGCTCGACCGTCAGCTCGCCCGGCTCGTGCTGCTCGAGCACGCGCTCGACCGCCGGCAGGATGTCGAGGAAGCCGATCTCGCCGAGGTGGAAGGCCTGCACCGCCTGCTCGTTCGCGGCGTTGAAGACGGCCGGGAACGTCGAGCCGGCCCGCCCGACGCGCTTCGCGAGCGCGACCGACGGGAACGCATCCTCGTCGAGCGGCTCGAACGTCCACGTCGCCGCGCGCGTCCAGTCGAGCGGCGCGCCGACGCCCTCGACGCGGTGCGGCCAGTCGAGGCCGAGCGAGATCGGGAGCCGCATGTCGGGCGGCGAGGCCTGCGCGATCGTCGAGCCGTCGACGAACTCGACCATCGAGTGCACGATCGACTGCGGGTGCACCGTCACGTCGATGCGATCGAAGGGCACGTCGAACAGCAAGTGCGCCTCGATGACCTCGAGACCCTTGTTCACGAGCGTCGCCGAGTTCGTCGTCACCATCGGGCCCATGTCCCACGTGGGGTGCGCGAGCGCATCCGCGGGGCTCACCGCCGCCATCCGCTCGCGCGACCAGCCTCGGAACGGACCCCCGGATGCGGTGAGCACGAGCCTGCGAACCTCGCGCGCGTCGCCCGCGAGCAAGCACTGCGCGATCGCCGAGTGCTCGGAGTCGACCGGCACGATCTGGCCGGGCTCCGCGCGCTGCATGACGAGGTCGCCGCCCGCGATGAGCGACTCCTTGTTCGCGAGCGCGAGCACCCGGCCCGCGTCGAGCGCGGCGAGCGTCGGCGCGAGGCCGACGGAGCCGGTGATGCCGTTGACCACGACGTCGCACTCGACCGACTCGATCATCGTCACCGCCGCGTCGGCCCCGAGCGCGGCCTCGCCGCCGAACTCCGCCTGCTGCGCCTCGAGGCCCGCGCGGTCGGTGCCCGCGACGAGCCCGACGACCTCGAAGCGGCCCGGGTTCGCGCGGATGACCTCGAGCGTCTGCGTGCCGATCGAACCGGTCGAGCCGAGCACGATCACGCGCCGGCGCATCAGCGCACCTCCTCGGCGTCGGCAGCCCGCTCGTGCTGCGCGACGACCTCGCCGCCCGCGACGATCGTCGGCTCGTGCAGCACCGGGAAGGCGACGGAGGATGCGATGAAGCAATCGCGACCCGCTTGCCCGTGCGCGTCGAGCGCATCCGCCGCTCGCGTCGCGTCGGCGATCGTCACGACCGGGCGCAGCACCGCGCGCGTGAAGCGGCCGCCCGTGCCGCTCGTCTCCATCTCGCCCGTCGCCGCGTCGCGGTAGGCGGTCACGACGATGCCGCGACTCGCCGCCTGGTGGAGGTAGCTGAGCATGTGGCACTGCGCGAGCGCGGCGAGGAGCAGCTGCTCGGGGTTGTGGCGCTCGCGGTCGCCGCGGAACGTCGGGTCGGCGGAGCCGAGGATGTCGGGCAGGCCCTCGACGCGCACGACGTGGTCGCGCGCATAGGAGCGGTGCGTCGCGGTGCCCTCGGCTCCCGCCCCCGTCCACTCGACCTCGACGGCATAGGCGTGTCGCATCGGCATGGCCCCAGCGTAGGCGCGGCCCGCCGGGAGCGCCCGCTGGAGCGCGGTCGGGCGTAGGATCGCGGCATGACTGACACCGTCGCCACCGCGCCCTCCCGCTCGATCGTCACGGAGATCCCCGGCCCGAACAGCCGCGCGCTGCTCGAGCGGAAGGCAGCCGCCGTGCCCCAGGGCATCCCGCACCAGCTGCCCGTGTTCATCGCCGAGGCGCATGACGCGATCATCACCGACGTCGACGGCAACCGCTTCATCGACCTCGGCTGCGGCATCGGCGTCACCACGATCGGCCACACGAACGAGGCGGTCGTCGCCGCGGTGCGCGAGCAGGTCGGGAAGCTCACCCACTCGCTCTTCGGCACGACGCCCTACGAGCCCTACGTGCGCGTCGCCGAGTACCTCGCGAAGCACACGCCCGGCGACTTCGCGAAGAAGACCTTCTTCGTCAACTCCGGCTCCGAGGCCGTCGAGAACGGCGTGAAGATCGCGCGCAAGTTCACGGGCCGCCGCGCGGTCGCCGTTGTCGAGCACGGCTACCACGGCCGCACGAACCTCACGATGACGATGAACTTCAAGCCGGCGCCGTACGCGACCGGCATGGGCCCGCTCGCCTCCGACATCTTCCACGCGCCGGGCTCCTACCCGCTGCACGACGGCCTCGACGGCGCCGAGGCGGCCGAGCGCACCCAGTACTACCTCGAGAAGCACGTCGGCGTCTCCGACCTCGCGTGCCTCGTGATCGAGCCGATCCAGGGCGAGGGCGGCTTCATCGTGCCCGCCGACGGCTACCTGCCCGCGATGCAGGAGTGGTGCACCGAGCACGGCGTCGTGATGATCGCCGACGAGGTGCAGTCGGGCATCTCCCGCACGGGCGCGACCTTCGCCTCGTCGCTGTTCGGCTGGGAGCCCGACATGGTGCTCTCGGCCAAGGGCATCGCGGGCGGCATGCCGCTCGCGGGCGTCACCGGCCGCGCCGAGATCATGGACTCCGTGCACACGGGCGGCATCGGCGGCACCTTCGGCGGCAACCCGGTCTCGTGCGCCGCGGCCGTCGCCGTCTTCGAGCAGATCGAGGAGCACGACCTCAACGCCCAGGCGCAGCGGGTCGAGCGCGTGCTGCGGCCGCTGCTCGACGAGCTCGCCGAGCGCCACGAGGAGATCATCGAGGTGCGCGGGCGCGGCGCGATGCTCGCGATCGAGCTCGTCGACCCCGCGACGGGCGCCCCGGTGCCCGCCGCGCCCATCTCGAAGGCGTGCGGCGAGGACGGCGTGCTCGTGCTCACCGCCGGCACCGACTACAACGTGCTGCGGTTCCTCCCGAGCCTCGCGATCACCGACGACCAGCTGCGCGAGGCGGTCGACGTGATCGATCGCGCGATCGCGAGCACGAAGGCGGCCTGATGCTGATCGGCGTCCCGCGCGAGATCAAGACCGACGAGGCGCGGGTCGCGCTCACCGCGACGGGCGCGACGGAGCTCGTCGCGCACGGCCACGAGGTGCTCGTCGAGTCGGGCGCGGGCGTCGGCAGCGGCATCACGGACGAGGCGTTCGAGGCGGCGGGGGCGCGCATCGTCGCGACGGCCGAGGAGGCCTGGAGCGCGCAGCTCGTGCTCAAGGTCAAGGAGCCCGTCGGGCCGGAGCTCGACCTCCTGCGCGACGACCTGACGCTCTTCGCCTACCTGCACCTCGCGGCGGCACCCGAGCTCGCGCAGGCGCTGCTCGACCGCGGCACGACCGCGATCGCGTACGAGACGGTGCGAGCGCCCGACGGCTCGCTGCCGATGCTCGCCCCCATGAGCGAGGTCGCCGGCCGGCTCTCGGTCGTGCAGGGCGCCTCGCTCCTCACGGCGCCCCAAGGAGGCGCGGGCCTGCTGCTCGGCGGCGTGCCGGGCACGCGCTCGGGCCACACGGTCGTGCTCGGCGGCGGCGTCGCCGGCACGGCGGCGGTCGAGATGGCCGTCGGGCTCGGCTCGCGCGTCACGGTGCTCGACGTCTCGCTCCCGAGGCTGCGCCAGTTCGACACGATCTACGGCGGCCGGGTGCAGACGCTGCACTCGAACCGCGTCACCGTCGAGCAGGCGGTCGTCGACGCCGACCTCGTCATCGGCTCGGTGCTCATCCCGGGGGCGAAGGCCCCGAAGCTCGTCTCGAGCGACATGGTCGAGCGGATGCGTCCCGGCTCGGTGCTCGTCGACATCGCGATCGACCAGGGCGGATGCTTCGCCGACTCCCGGCCGACGACGCACGGCGACCCGACGTTCGACGTGCACGGCACCGTGTTCGCGTGCGTCGCGAACCTCCCCGGCGCCGTGCCGCGCACCTCGACGGAGGCGCTCACGAACGCGACGCTCGCCGCGACCCTGAAGCTCGCGGACCTCGGCTGGCGCGACGCGCTGCAGGCCGACGCCGGTCTCGCGGCCGGCCTCAACACCACGGGCGGACGGGTGGCGCACGAGGGCGTCGCCTCGGCGCTCGGTCTTCAGCCCGCATCGGTCGCGTCGCTGCTCGGATAGCGGAGCCTCGCGAAGCGCCCGTCCTGGAGCACCCAGGCGGGCGCTTCGCGCATCGGCGGCGCAGGCGGCGCGTGCCGCAGCACCTGCCGGAGCGCTCGCTCGTCGACGCCGAGCACGACGACAGGGCGCTCGGCGCGGAGCCGGTCGAGCTCGC
Organism: Agrococcus lahaulensis DSM 17612; assembly: GCF_000425105.1. Lineage (GTDB taxonomy): Bacteria > Actinomycetota > Actinomycetes > Actinomycetales > Microbacteriaceae > Agrococcus > Agrococcus lahaulensis. The sequence goes on along the minus strand of NZ_KE384303.1, from coordinate 249,638 downwards.
CCCACGCCGCCTCCCACTCGGCGACCGAGCCGACGACCGCCGCGGCGCTCGCACCGGAAGCCGGCCGCGCCGCGCTCGCGAGCGCCGGCGGCAGCGCGGCACCGGCGCCCATCACGACCGCGACGGGCCCGGCCGGCATCGGCACGGACACCGGTGCGCGCCGCACGGCCCTCGCGTCGGGCAGCGCGAGCTGGATGCGCTCGTCGGCGAGCCACCCGGCGCCGGGCGGCAGCCCGGCGTCGTGCAGCGCGCCCGCGCCGCCCGCGACGATGTGCTCCTGCCGGCTCGCGATCCGCAGCAGCACGCGCGTCTCGGCGAGCGCCGCGACCTGGCTCATCGCGCTCGAGACCCGGCGCGCGGTCAGCGCGACAGGGGCGCCCTCGCGCATGCGGCGCAGCAGCAGCTGCACCGCGATCGCCTGCTGCGACTCACCGAGCCGCGCGAGCTGCAGGTCGAGGTCGTCGACGACGAGCGGGCCGGGCTCCTCGAGCGCGTCCCACAGCGCGTCCTCACGATCGACGACGGCGACGCCGAGCTGGCCCGCGAGGAGGTCGGCGAGGCTCGAGCGACCGCTGCCCGCGCCCCCGATCGCGAGGAGCGGCCCGTCGGTCGCCGGCCGCCACCGCGCGGGCTCGACGGCCTGCCGCGCGGGCCGGTCGACGAGGCCGAGCCGCACTTCGCGCCCGTCGCCGCGCCCGTCGGCACCCGCCGCGTCGCCCGCCGCGTCGACGGCCCCGCTGGCAAGCGGCACGTCGGCGAGCCGCACGCGCGCCGGCAGCGGCTCGCGCCACGGCCGCGGTGGCCTCGGCATCGCCGCGGAAGCCGAGACGAGCCGCTGCAGGAGCGCGGGCGAGGCGAGCGCGGCCTGCGCGAGCCGCGTCGCGCCGCCGCTCACGCGCACGACGCAGCGGCCGCGCGCCTCGAGCGGGATCGCCGCCGCCTCGGGGCTCCCCGTCACGGCGACGGCGTCGGCCTCGGACGTGACGCGCAGCGAGATGCGGATGCCGCAGTTGGCGAGCAGCGCGTCGCGCACCGCGTCGGCGGGCCGCTGCGTGCACAGCACGAGGTGCACGCCGAGCGAGCGGCCGCGCGCCGCGAGGTCGACGAAGAGCCGGTGCAGGTCGGGCAGCTCGTCGAGCATCGCCGCGAACTCGTCGACGACGATCACGAGCCGCGGCAGCCCCGTCGCCTCCTCGATCGAGCGCGCGCCGCGCTCGGCGAGCTCGCGCTCGCGCCGGCGCAGCTCGGCGCGCAGGCTCTCGATCGCTCGGCGCGCGCCTGCCTCGTCGAGGTCGGTCATGACGCCCACGACGTGCGCGAGCGCGTGGAGCGCGGCGAACGACGCGCCGCCCTTGAAGTCGACGAGCAGGAACGACACCTCCGCGGTCGAGCGGCCCGCCGCCATCGCCGCGACCCACGCGACGAGCAGCTCGCTCTTGCCCGCGCCGGTCGTGCCGCCCACGACCGCGTGCGGACCGTCGCGCTCGAGGTCGAGCGCGATCGGGGCATCGGCGACGAGGAACACCGCCTCGAGGCCGCGCTCGCCCGCCGGAAGCGCGTCGAGCTCGGCCCGGGCGGGGAGCGCGCCGGCGCGGCGGAGCCCCGCGTGCTCGGCCGCGAGCGCGAGCGAGCGGGCGGCGCTCGCCGCCTCGCGGACGCTGAGCGCCGTCGGCTCGAGCTCGCGGCTCGCGAGCCGGGCGGCGTCGAGCGCGGCGCGCACGACGACGCGGCACTCGCGCGGCAGGAGGGACGGCGCGGGCGCGACCGCGATCGTCACGTCGACGTCGTCGCCGACGACGCGCACGTGCCGCCCCGGCTCCCGGTGCACGGGGTGCGGGAGCGGCGCGAGCCAGTCCCACATCCCGTCGTCGGGGGCGATCACCTCCGCCTCGTCGGGCGCGACGGCGTCGAGCACCTGCACGAGCGCGGCGCGGGCGAGCGCGGCCGCGATCGCGAGCGGGCCGACGAAGCCGATCCCCGCGCGCGCGTCGACCGTCACCGGCCCCTCGACGACCGCCGCGGCCGAGCGCAGCCTCGCGGCCTCCGCCGCCGCGCCGAGCCGCTCGGCGGCGGGATCGCTCGACGGGACGACCCCCTCGACGACGATGCCCGAGGGCAGCGCGCCGACGCCGAGCACGACCTCGAGCGGCGCACCGCGCTCGCGCCGCCAGCGGTGCGGGTCGTGCGGCGGGCGCGCCGCGACGCGGCGGGCGTCGGGGTGCGCGACCTCGAGCTCCCGCCGCCGCTCCCCGACCGCCCGGTCGATGCGCTCCGCGGCATCGGCGGTCTCCGCTCGCCAGCGCGCCTCCTCGCGGCGCGCTCGCGCTCGGCGCACGCGCCGGCCGTCGCCGAGGCTCGCGAGCGCGATCACCGGTCCGAGCAGCGCGAGCACGAGCACGGTCGGCGTCTGCAGCAGCAGCCACATCGCGACGGCGCCGAGCACGGGCGCGAGGCTCGCGAGCAGCGGGAACGAGGCGGGCTCCGGCTCGACGGGCGGGCGCGGGAGGTGGATGCGCGACTCCATGGCGGCAGGGTGCCGCGCGACGGCGCGGGGGTGCGCCGTCGCGCGGCGGGCCTGTGGACATCGCCTCCGGCTAGCGCCGCGCGAGCGAGGCGGGGTTCAGCCGCGCGAGCAGCGGGCGCAGCCGGCCCTCGTCCTCGTCGCGGCGCTCGAGCACCGCGTCGCTCAGCTCCCACGCGGCGTCGACCTCGGGCTCGCTCGGGGGCCTGGGCGCGAACACCGCGCGGTCCACGCGGTGCGCGAGCTCGCGCATCCGGTCGTCGTCGCCCGCCTGCTCGAGCCGCGTGCCCGCGTCGGGCGCCGCGTCGCCGCGATCCCGCAGGCCGTCGACCAGCTCCGCCCACGCGCCCTCGGCGCGGTCGCGCGGATCGTCGGCGCGGCGGCGGCGCCTGCGGCGCAGGACCTTCGCGACCACGAGCCCGACCGGGAGCGCGGCGACGAGCGCGAGCAGGCCCAGCACCGCGCTCGCCGCGCCGAGCGCCGCGAGCAGCCTCGAGGCGCCGTCCTCGCTCCGCTCGGGCGCGTTCGGCGCCGCCGCGTCCGCACCCTGGCGCTGCCCGCCCGGCGCGGGTGCCGGCGCCTGCTGCGCGGGCGGCTGCTCCACGATCGCCGGCGCGCCCTGCTCCTGCTCGGGGATGGGCCGCGGAGCGGGCGAGACGTCGATGCCGACCCAGCCCGCCGACGTGCGCACCTCGATCCACGCATCCGCGTCGGCGCCGACGACCGGCGTCGGCTGGCCGGGCTCGATCGCGTCGGGCGTGAAGCCCACCACGACGCGCGCGTCGAAGCCGAGCTGGCGCGCGAGCAGCATCGCCGCCGTCGAGTACTGCTCGGCGTCGCCGATCATCGGCTCGGAGAAGAGCTCGGTGAGCCGCTCGCGGGAGTGGCCGGGCCGCGAGGTCGCCTCGTCCTCGAGCACGCCGTGGCTGATGTAGCCGCTCGCGCGCATGCCCTCGACCATCGCGTGCAGGCGCGCGCCCGGCGTCTCGGCGTCGCGCGTCCAGGCGGCGAGCGCGGTGAGCATCTCCTCCGGCAGCTCGATCGCGGCGCGCACCGGGTCGGCTGGCACGAGCTCCCGCACCTGCTCGGGCGGCACGATCGGCGCGCCCTGCTCGACCTGCATCTGGAAGCCGTCGCCGGGCCGCAGCCCCGCCTCGACGATGAGCGTGCGCAGGTCGCGGTCGCGGTGGAGCGTCGAGCCGAGCTGCTCGGCGCGCTCGCCGACGAAGCGCACCCCGCTCGGCACGCCGACCGTCGGCAGCCACGGGGTCGAGAGCTCGTCGATCGTGATGCCGACGAGCCGGCCGCTGCCCTCCTCGGCGCTCGCGACGCGCTCGAAGCCGGCGCGCTCGACCGTGAGCACCTCGCCGTCGTAGCCGTCGAGGGCGGCGATGCGGATGCGGTCCCCCGGCACGAGGCCCGTGGCGGTGAGCTGGCGGGCACCGCGCCGATCCTCCGCCCAGAACGAGCGGTAGGAGGCCATCGGCGACGCGCCGGGCAGCTCCACCGACGACGTGCTCCCGCCGCGCAGCACGACGCGCTCCGGCAGCTCGACGAGCGCACCCGCCGTGCCCGCCGCGGCCGCGGCGACGACCGCGACCGCGACGCCCGCGCCGACGCGCCGCGCGAGCGACGAGAGTGCGCGCGGTGCGCGGCTGCGGCGCCTCGCCTGCCGCACGACGGTGATGTACGCCCCGATCGGCACGAGCGCGATCATGCCGAGCAACCATGGGACGGGCATCGCGAGCGGCCCCCAGAGGATCGCCCACACGCCGATGACCGCGGGCACGAGCGCCGCCGACTCCGCCGATCGCGAGCGCAGCGCGATCCACACGCCGATGAGGGTGCCGAAGAGCACGAGCAGCACCGGCGCCATGAGCAGCGAGTCGCTCGTGCCGACCGGCAGCCCGATCGTCAGCAGCCTCCGCCAGGCGAGCACCGCTGCGGCCGCCGCGTCGACGAGCCCCTCGCCCCACTCGCCGCGCCCGATGCGCTGCGGGGCGGTGAGCGGCACGGCGAGCACCGCGAGCGCGACGAGCGCGACGAGCAGCATCGACAGGGACCCCCAGCGGCGCACCGCGCCGAGGACGCCGATGCCGGCGCCGACGAGCAGCGAGACCGAGACGGCGACGACGAGCTGGAGGGTGCCGAAGATCCACCACATCGGCACGCACGCGGCCGCGATCGCGAGCATGAGCAGCCCGACGCTCGGCGCGCGGCGGATCACGCTCGCCCCGCGTCGCCGATGCCGCGCGAGAGGTCCTCGATCGCGCCGACGGTCGCGACGTCGGCGTCGCCGAGCCGCGCCCTCGTCGGCACCGCGCCGACCGCGGCGCGCACGACGACCGAGACGACGCCCTCGGGCATGCCGTTCGCGGCGGTGCGCAGCTCCCGCGGCGGCACGGTCGAGCCGGTGATGAGCCACGCGACGCTGCCGCGCGCGGTGCTGCGCGACGCGCGCGCCGCGGCCGCGATGCCGACGCCGCCGCGGGGCTCGAGCACCGCGAGCGCGTCGAGCAGCCGGTCGCGGGTGGCGGCGTCGATCGGCCGCACGGGGCCGCGCTCCGCGCGCGGGCTCTCGACGATGCGCAGCGATCGGCGGTCGGCGATCGCGGCGAGGCCGAGGGTGCCGACGATCGAGAGGGCGAGCTCGAAGTCGTCGCCGTCGTACTCGCGCGGGTCGGTCGAGAGCACGATGAGCGTGTCGGCGCGGCGCGAGGGCTCGAACTGCCGCACGAGCAGCGAGCCGTGGCGCGCGCTCGAGCGCCAGTGCACGAGCCGCCGGTCGTCGCCCGGCGCGTACTCGCGCAGGCTGTGGAACGAGACGTCGTCGGCGGTGCGCTCCGCGGCCGCCTCGCCCTCGAGGTCGCGCACGATGCCGCCCGCGCCGCCCGGCAGCCGCACGACGCGCGGGTGCACGACGAGCGTGCGCGTCTCGGTGAGCCGGTGGCGGCGCTCGAGCACGCCGAAGGGATCGGTGCGCATGATCGTCGCGGGCCCGATCGTGCGCAGCCCGCGGCGGCTCGTGTCGAGCGGCACGGAGCGCAGCACCTTGCCGCCGACGCCGAGCGACGGGATCTCGAGCACGGCCTCCTCGTCGCCGATGTCGAGGTCGATCTGCCGCGGCGTCGCGGCGCGCGTCGGGCGCGACACCTCGATGAGAGCGAGCGCGTCGGCGCCGACCGGCACGCGCTCGGCGCTCAGGCCGATGCGGGCGCGCGCCCAGCGCTCGCCGACGATCCACGGGATCGCGCCGACGAGCAGCGTCGCCGCCGCGACGGCCGAGACGAGCGCCTCCGCCCAACCGAGGGAGCGGGCGAGGAAGACGCCGAGCGCGACGACCGCGAGCAGCGCCCAGCCCCACGGGGTGATGGCGCGCAGGGCGGCGTCGAGCCAGCGCATCGTCAGCGCCTGGGCGGCGCCACGGTGAGCATGAGCTGCTGCACGATGCTCTCGGGCCGGACGTCGTCGAACTCCGCCTCCGGCTGCAGCACGAGGCGGTGCGCGAGCGCCGGCACGGCGAGCGCCTTCACGTCGTCGGGGGTCACGTAGTCGCGGCCGTGGATCGCGGCCCACGCGCGCGCCGTCCGCACGAGCGCGAGCGCGCCGCGCACCGAGACGCCGAGCCGCACCTCGTCGGCCTCGCGCGTCGCGTCGACGAGCCGCGCGACGTAGTCGACGATCGACGCCTCGACGTGCACGCCGCGCACCGCGCGAGCGAGCGCCTGCACGAGGCGCACGTCGGCGACCGGCTCGATCTCCTCGGGTGCGATCTCGTCGCCCGAGTCGGCGAGGATCCGCAGGGTCGACGCGTGGTCGGGGTAGCCGATCGACGCCTTGAGCGCGAATCGGTCGAGCTGCGCCTCGGGCAGCTGGTAGGTGCCGGCGTGCTCGACCGGGTTCTGCGTCGCGATGACCATGAACGGCTGCGGCACGGCGTGCGCGATCCCGTCGACCGTGACCTGCCCCTCCTGCATCACCTCGAGCAGCGCCGACTGCGTCTTCGGGCTCGCGCGGTTGATCTCGTCGGCGAGCACGACGTTCGCGAACACCGGCCCCCGCCGGTACTCGAACTCCCCTGAGCGCTGGCTCCAGACGCTCACGCCCGTGATGTCGCCCGGCAGCAGGTCGGGGGTGAACTGGATGCGGTTGGACGTCCCCGAGATCGCCGTCGCGAGCGCGCGGGCGAGGGAGGTCTTGCCGGTGCCCGGGTTGTCCTCGATCAGCAGGTGCCCGTGGCTCAGCATCGCGGTGAGCGAGAGCTGCACGACGTGCGGCTTCCCGACGAGCACGCGCTCGACCTGCTCGACGACCCGCTCGGCGAGCTCCTGGATGGTCGAGACGTCGACGCCCGCGTCGACTGCCCGCACGTCCGCCCCCGCCCTCGCGTCCACCACAGTGGGCTCCTCCCTGCCGGTCACAGCCCGCAATCCGCCTCGGTCGGCGACGGATCCCTGTGAGGCCCGGACTCCAGATAGGTTACTTGGCCCCATGCCTGCACTCGCGTCGCGCCGGCGGGCACCGCTTGGGTCGCCGGCCGCTCGCTCGTCCACGAGCCGCCGACGAGGTAGCGAGCGAGGACCTCGTCGACCGCGAGCGGCGTCGCGTTGCCCTCGACGCTCGCCTCGAGCGGCACGAGCGGGCGGCACGCCTCGATCGTGGCGCGGAGCCGCAGCGGCACGACCGGGCCGACGGCCGTCGCCTCCGAGCAGACGCCCTGGGTCGCTCCCGGCGCGCACGCGCGCACGTCGACGCCGACCTGCTCCCCGTACTGGAACGCGGCGCTCGAGGGCGTGAGCCACGTGCCGGCTTGCGCGCGCTGCCAGGGGCCGCCCGCGACCCGCGCCTCGAGCCACGTGCCGCTCGCGAGCGCCGGGGCGCGATCGAGGCGCGCGTCGAGGGCGTCCTCGCGCACCTCCGTGACCACGTCGACGGCGGATGCGTCCACGGGCGCGGGTCTGCCGAACACCGGCTCCGAGACGGAGACCGAGCAGTGCCAGCCGTTGTCGGCGGTGACCGCGACGATGACGCGCGCGCCCTGCGCGACGGGCAGGGTCGCGCTGAGGGCCGCGCTCCCGCCGGGGTTGCCGCCGCCGGCGCTCGAGCACGACGGCCGCTCGCCGACCGGCACGACGCGGGCGGCGTAGCGCACGGCGGCCGCGCCCGCGGGATCCGCCGCGGCCCACCGCACGGTGACGCTCCCGCCGTCGTGGCCCGTCACAAGCACGGGCGTCGTGCCCGGCAGGCCGACGGCCGTGAACGGCACGGGCGCGGCGGGCCAGCGCCACGCGGTGTCGGGCACGCCCGCGCGGTTCGCGGCGGCGACCTCGATCGAGTACGCGCGGCCGGGCGTGAGCCCCGAGATGACGCTCTGGCGCTCGGCGGGCCCGACGCGCACGAGCTGGTCGAGGCCCGAGCCCGAGACGCGCACGAGGTAGGCCTCGATCGGGGTGCCGCCCGGCGGCTGCGGCACGCCCTGCCACACGACGCGCACCGATCCTGGGGCGCTCGCGGGCGTCGCCTGCACGCCCGGCACGACCGCGGGGAGCCGGTCGGCGTGCACGGGCTCCGACGGCTCGGACGGGGCGCTGTCGCCGAGCGCGTTCGTCGCGATCGCCTGCAGCCGCAGGTCGACGCCCGCGGGCAGGCCCTCGATGCGGCAGCGCGGCGTCGGCCCGCACGCGACGTCGACGCCGCTGCCCACGATGCGGTAGCCCGTGATGGGGCTGCCGTTGCTCGCGGGCGGATCGATCGCCATCGTCACGACCCCGTCGACGTGCTCGTCGAACGCCTGCACGGGCGGCGCCGGCGCGTCGGGCACGTCCTGCACCGTCACCGCGATGGGGCTCCACACGCCGCGCTCGGGCACGCCGGCGGCATCGAGCACGAGCACCTGCACGATCGTCGTGCCGATCGCCGCGGTCGCCGAGGCGGAGACTCGCACGGTCGCCCCGTCGACCACCGCCGTGATGCCGCGCTGCTCGGCGCCCGTCACGCGCAGGTCGCCGATCCGCAAGGGAGTCTCGGGGAACGGGTTCGACGCCTCGTCGTTGTCGAGCGGCTGCACCTCGGCGCTCGTGCCGCGCTGCACCGTCACGGCGTCGGGCTCGGGCGCGACGAGCGGCTTCGTCGTGGAGATGACCGCGAGCGCGACGGTGCCGGGGAGCCCCTCGCCCGCCGCGTCGCGCACGCCGACGCGCAGCTCGGCACGCGTGCCGCGGTCGGTGCGGTCGAGCGCCCGCACCGTGAGCGTCGAGCCGTCGATCACCGCCTGGAAGCCGTTCGGCACCTCGTCGAGCATTGACCACGTCGCGCCCTCGAGCCGGGCGGGGTCGGGCGCGCGCGTGATGCGGGCGAGGTCGATCGAGCGCTCGGTGCCGGGCTCGAGCTGCACGAACGAGCCGAGCACCGTGAGGGGCACGTTCTCGCCCGGCAGCACCTCGATCGGCAGCACGATCGTGCCGACGCGGCCGTCGGGATCGGTCGGGCTCTCGCCGTCGGTGACCTCGAACGTGATGCTCGCGGGCCCGAAGTACCCCGGCTCCGGCACGAATCGCAGCGTCTTCTCGTCGATCACGGGGTTCGAGCCGTCCGTCGGCGCTGCGCGAACGGCGCTCGCGTCGGTCAGCATCGCGCCGTCGCCGTCGACGGTGTCGACGACGTCGTCGATCGCGATCTCGAGCGTCTCGCCCGCGCGCGCCTCGAGCGGCGCGACGCCGGGCTTGAGCTGCGGGAGCGCGTCGTCGCGACCCGGCACCGCGATGACGGCCGTCGCGCTCGCGCCCTCGGCGTCGTCGCGCTCGACCGTGAACGGCACGAAGCGCGTGCGGTCGGCGATCGCGATCTCGATCGAGCCGTCGTCGCGCAGCGTCACCCCTTCCGCGGGCAGCGGGAGGCTGGCGCGCAGCACGTCCGCCCGGCCGTCGCGCACCGTCGCCTGCGCGAGCGGGTCGATCCGCACCGCCTCGGCCGATGCGATCGACTGGATCGGCACCTGCACGTCGGTGACGTCGGGCGCGGGCGGCGGCGCGTCGGGTTCGACGTCGATGCGGAGCCAGCTCGAGGCGGCCGTGCCGGCGGAGTTCTCGACCGTGACGACGACGCCCATGTCGGTCGCGTCGGGCGCGGCCGAGACGAGCACGGCTCCCTCGCGGATCGACGCGGTCGCACCTGGCGAGGCGGTCTCGACGTCGACGATCTCGAGCGGCAGCCCGGCGGGGTCGCGGTCGTTGTCGAGCACCGGCACGACGAGCGTCGAGTCGGGCCGCATCGCTGCCGAGTCGGCGCCGAGGACGGGCGGCAGCGCCGGCCCCTGCTCGACGACCACGACGCGCACGACGCCCTCCCCGGTCGCGCCGAGGTCGTCGGCCACGCGGTAGCGGAACTCGTCGGTGCCGCGGGAGTAGTCGCCCGCCTGGTAGCGCAGCGTCGAGCGCCCGAGCTGCGTGACGAAGCCGAGCGTCGGCGCGGTCGAGGGTCCGAGCAGCTGCACGGGATCACCGTTCGGGTCGGCGTTCGAGAGCGGCAGCGCGAGGTCGACGGTCGCGCCCGCGACGACCCGCACCTCGATCGTCGGCGCGGCCGGGGCCGCGTTCGTCGTGCGCGCCGCCTCGGCGACCTGCATCGTGATGCCGGCCGTCGCCGATTGCCCGTCGGGCCCGCGCACGGCGTAGTCGGCCGTGAAGGTGCCGGGCTCGTCGGGGGCGACGAACCGCATCCGGTCGCCGTCGACGAACAGCAGGCCCGCCTCGGGCGGGGCGACGATCGCGGGATCGAGCTCCAGGGCGAGCCCGTCGGGCTGCTCGTCGTTGACGAGCACGGGGATGTCGACGAGGCCGCCGGGCCGCACGGTCACCTCGTCGTCGCGCGCGATCGGCGCCTGCAGCGCCGCCGAGCCGCTCGACGAGACGCGCAGCTCGCCCTCGGCGCTCTGCACGCCGTTCGTGACGGCGTAGCGCACCGTCGCCTGCTGCGCGAGCTCGTCCGTGAGCGAGAGCCGCAGCTGCTCGGCGTCGACGACCTCGGCCCGCACGGCGCTGTCGTCGCTCGCAGCCGAGGTGAGCGCGACGACGCCGCCCGAGGGGTCGAGGGCGAGCTCGTCGACGTCGATCTCGACCGTGCCGAGCGCCGGGAGCGCCGCGCGCGCCGGTGTCGTGATGGGCGGGCTCGACGCGTCCGCGGCCTCGAGCACGCGCACGGCGACGCGCCCCTCCTGCGTCGCGGTGCCGTCGGTGACGACGTAGGAGAAGCGCATGAGCCCCGCGTCGGTCGGCTGCACGCGGATGGTGCCGTCGGCGAAGCTCGGCTCCACGGGGTAGTTCGGCGCGACGACGTTGTGGAGGCTCAGCTCGCCCGCGCCGCCCTGGGCCGCGAGGAGCGGCTCGAGCACGAGCTGCTGGCCGACGCGCGTGACGGCGGTGACGGGCTGCGCCGAGATCGGCACCGCGCCGGCGTGCACCGTCAGCACGATCTCCGCGGTCGCCTCGGCCTGGCCGTCGGTGACCGTCACGAGCACCCGCCGCTCGGTGCCCGAGCCGCCGTCGGTGAACTCGAGCCGCCCGTCGGGGCGCACGCTCACGCGGTCGGGAGCGGCGGCCTCGGCGCGGACGACCGCGAGCGCGTCGCCCTCGGGATCGACCCAGCCGTCGAGCGCGTCGAGCGCGATCGTCGTGCCAGCCTCGAGCGTCGCGCGCACGGGGCGCTCGAGCACGGGCGGCTCGTTGCCCTCGCGCAGCGTGACCGTCGCGACCGCGCGGTCGCTCTCGGCGCCGTCCGAGATGCGGTAGTCGATGCGGGTCGCGCCCGCCGCCGGCGCCTCGAAGCGGATGCCCCGCCCGTCGGGGGTGATGGTGGCGGATGCGTCGTCCCGGTCGAGCGCGACGTCGGTGATCAGGATGGGGTCGCCGTTGGCGTCGCTGTCGTTGAGCAGCACGGGCAGCACCGTCACCTCCCCCGCGCGCGCCCCGAGGTCGTCGTCCTCCGCGACGGGAGGCTCGGGCGCGGCCTCGACGGCCTCCTCGACGGCCTCCCCGTCGATCGGCGCCTCGGGCGCGGGCTCGTCGTCCTCGAGCTGCCAGCCCGTGATGCGACGGCCGTCGCGGTCGATCGACCACGCGTCGCCCGAGCCGACGTCGGTCACCGCGGTCGCGCTCCCGCGCTGCACGATCCGCAGGCTCGCATCGATCGGCACGCCCTGGAGCGAGAGCACGACCGGCTCCTCGCCCTCGCACGAGCGCCAGCCGGTGCCGCCCTGCCAGGCCGCGTAGGCGCATCCGTCGCTCACGACCGGCCTCGCCGGCTCGCCGCTCGCGCCCGATGCGAGCGTCGTCGCGGCAGGCACGCCGAGCTGCTGCCGCACGAGGGCGGAGTCGGTCGCGTAGAGCACGGCGGCGGCGCTCGGGCCGGGCTCCTGCAGCCGCACGCCCGTCTCGTCGAGGGCGCGCTGCCACGAGCTCGTCGAGAGCACGCCCGAGCCGGCGTCGTAGAGCACCCAGTCGTCGCCGAGCGCGGTGAGCTGCAGGTCGGGCTCGGCGGGCGAGACGGGGGCGCGCTCGCTCGAGACCGTCTCGCCCTCGTCGTCGACGCGCAGCACGCGGCCGAGGCCCGGCGAGGCGGCGAGCAGGCTCTCCTCGCCGAGCACGGCGACGCCGCCGCGGCCGAGCGCCACGACGGGCTCGTCGAGCGGCGTGCCCTCGGCGATCGCGCCCGTCGTCGTGCGCCACACGTCGCCGGTCGCGGGCGACGTGATGACGACGCGGTCGTCGCGCGCCGCGACGACCGCCCCCGCGACGATCGGCACGGCGGGGCCTGCCTGCGACTCGCCCTCACGCACGACCCGCACGGTCGACGCGCTGCGGTCGACGACGACGGTGCCCGAGGGCGTCTGGAGCACCTCGTCGACGCCGCCGACCTGCACGGTGCGCTCGATCGTGCTGTTGGCGGTGTTGGCGAGCCCGATCGCGCCCGCGCTCGCGTTCGCGATCCACACGCTCGAGCCGTCGAGCTCGGGCTCGAGCGCCTGGTAGCCCGGCGCGAGCACGGCGCCCGCGACGAGCCCGGCGGTGAGGAGCCCGCCGAGGACGAGGCCGGCCCGCGCCTTCACGTCGGCTCCCTCATCGCCGCGGCCTCACGGCAGCGGCTCCCCGCACGCCTCGGTCGACTCGCCCGTCGATCCGTCGCGGTTCACCGCGACCCAGATGCACAGGCGCTCGCCCGCGGCGCCCGTGAGCGTGAACTCTCGGCCGCCCTGGATGACGGCATCCCCGGTCGAGGTGCGCACGTGGTAGGTGTCGGTGTCGACGAGGCCCGGGTCCTCCCACGCGAACGCGACCCGGCCCTGCTCGGGACTCACGGCGATGTCCTGCACGAGCGGGATCTGCGACGAGACGCTCGAGAGCGCGAACGCGGCGACGGTGATGATGCCGAGCACGACGGCGCTCGCGGCGGCGATGCCGAGCCCGATCGCGAAGCGCTTCGGCTTCGGCGGCTGGCGCCGGCCCGTCGACTGCGAGATGTCGACGCGGCTGCCCGTGATGCCCGGAGCGCGACGCGACCTGCGCTGCCGCAGCCGCAGCGCATCCGAGTCCTCCTCGACCTCGTCGCCCTCGACGATCGGCTCGGCGGCCCACGCGTCGACCTCGACCTCGATGGGGGTGACCTCGAAGCCGAGCTCGCGCTGCACGCGCTGCAGCTCGCCGAGCAGCTCCTCGACGCTCTCGTGGCGGTCGCCGGGCCGCGCCGCGAGCGCCTTGTCGAGCACGGGCCGCAGCGCCGCCGGGATCGCGCGCGAGGGCAGCAGGTCGTGGGCGATGATGCGCTCGGAGAGCGCCGCGTGGTCGTTCGCACGGCCAGGCTGCTCGGCGGGGCTGCGGCCGGCGATGAGCGAGAAGAGCGTCGCGGCGAGCGACCACACCTCGGTCGCGATCGTGCCGCCCGTCTCGCCGCGCAGCACCTCGGGCGCGGCCCACGGCACCGAGACGCCCGCGGCCTCGCTCGCGTCGTGCTGGAGGCCCGCGATGCCGAAGTCGCTCAGCACGGGGTGCCCGAACGACGTCGTGAGGATGTTCGCGGGCTTGATGTCGCGGTGCAGCACGCCCGCGCGGTGCGCGGTCTCGACCGCGGCGCCGATGCGGATCGCGACCCGCAGCGCCGCTTCGGGCGCGAGCGGCTCGGAGCGGAAGCGCTCGCCGAGCTCGGGGTTCGCGAGCTCCATCACGAGGTAGGGGCGGCCGTCGCTCGCGACCGAGGCGCCGTAGACCGTGAGGATGCTCGGGTGCGACGAGAGGCGACCCATGAGGTTGACCTCGGTGCGGAACGAGCGGCGCACGTCCTCGTCGACGAGCTCGGCGAGCAGCACCTTGACCGCGACGGGGCGCCGCGGCAGCGCCTGCTCGTAGAGGAAGACGTCGGCGTACCCGCCCGTGCCGAGCACGTGGAGGTGCGAGTAGCCGGGCAGGACCGGCGGCGCGGAGGGGAGCCGCCTGGCCATCAGGACCGCCGGGGCTCCTCGTCCCGGAGCGTCGTGCGCGGCACGGTCCGGTCGACGTCGTCGACGCTCGGCGCGCGCGTGACGTCGATGACGATCACCGAGACGTTGTCGCGCCCGCCCGAGTCGAGGGCGGCGGCGACGAGCGCCTGCGCGGCGGCGGCGGGGTCGTCGTGCTCCCACAGCAGGCGCTCGATGTCGACGTCGTGCACTTCCTTCGTCAGGCCGTCCGAGCACACGAGCAGGCGCAGCTGCGGCATGATCGGCAGCAGGAAGTAGTCGGGCACGGGGTCGATGCCGGCGCCGACGCCGCGCGTGACGACGTTCGCCTCCGGGTGCGTCTCGGCCTCCTCCTCGGTGAGCAGGCCCGCGTCGATGAGCTCCTGCACGACCGAGTGGTCGACCGTGATGCGCGTGAGGCGCTCGCCGAGCATCGCGTACGTGCGCGAGTCGCCGACGTTGAAGACCGCGAAGTGGGGCGCGCCCTCGTGCAGCGCGAACGCGCAGCCGGTGACGGTCGTACCCGCCGAGCCCTCGCCGACGCCGAGCAGCTCGATCTCGTCGGTCGCGCGGCGGAGCGCGTCGACGACGTCGATCGGCTCGACGGCCGAGAGCTCGCGCAGGTCGGCGAGCCGCTCGACCACCGCCTTGCTCGCGAGGTCGCCGTGCGAGTGGCCGCCCATCCCGTCGGCGACCGCGAAGACCGGCGGCTGCGTGATGAGGGAGTCCTCGTTGTGCTGGCGGCGGAAGCCGGTGTCGGTCATGCCTGCCCAGCGCACCGCGAACTGCTGGGCCTCGGGGCCCTGTGTCGCGTGCTCGCCGCTCGCCGCTCCGATGTGGGTCACGTCCTCCAGTCTCCCACGCCGCGCGCCCGCTCCTCGCACCCGGCGCTCAGCGGCACCGGGCCGGGAGCCCTCACAAGCGGCCCTTGAGGATGCGGTGCCAGTAGATCTGCGGGAGCGCGTGGCGGTCGAGCGCGTACCAGAGCGGGCTCGAGCGGATCTGGCCGCGTGCCGGGAGCGGGAGCGAGTGGCGCGGGCGCAGCTCGCGGTCGTACTCCCCCAAGGAGAGGCTCCGGCGAGCGGTGGCGACCGGCGCGACGGTGTAGCCGTCGTAGCGCTCGAGCGGCTCGCCCGCGCGCGCTCGGCGGATGTTCTCGACCGCGATCCTCACCTGCTCGCGGAGCGCGCCGCCGGTGCGCGCATCGCCGAGGTCGCCGGTGTCGCCGACGACCCAGACCCTCGGATGCGTCGGGTGGCGCAGCGTCTCGGGGTCGACGGCGGCGAATCCCCCGGTGCCGTCGGCGTCCAGACCGGACGCGCCGATGACGTCGGGAGCGCGGTAGGGCGGGTGCAGGTGGACGAGGTCGGCACGCTCGGGCGTCGTGCCGCGCGGTCCCGCGAGGTCGACCTCCTGGCCGCGGATCGCGACGACGTGCGTCGAGGGCCGCGCCTCGATGCCGTAGCGGTCGAGGTGGCGGCGGATCTCGGCCGCGATCGCGTCGACGGGGTGCAGCCGGTCACCGTCGTGCACGAGGACGACCTCGATCGCGTCGAGCACGCCGTTCGCGCGCCACGTGTCGCACGCGATGAAGAGCGGCTTGAGCGCCGTCTCGCGCCCGGAGACCGGCTGCCCGCGGAGCTCGAAGATCGCGCGGCCGGCGGTGAGCCCGGCGAGGCGATCTCGAGTGCGGGCGAGCTCGGTGTCGACGTAGGTGGTGACGGCCAGGCCGCTCGAGAGCGCCTCCGCCGCGCCGGGGAGCAGGCTCCAGTCGACGACGGCGCCGGTCGCGACGATGAGGTCGCGACCGCGGACGACCGAGCCGTCGGCGCAGCGCACCTCCCGCCGCTCCGGGTCGATCTCGACCGCCGCGGTGCGATGCCACTCGACGCCCTCGGGGATGAGCGACGCCTGCGGCCTCGACAGCTCATCGTCGCTCGCGAGGCCCGTGCCGACGTAGTTCTGCAGTGGCTTGTAGACGTGCCGCTCGGAGGGCTCGATGAGTCCGACGTCGGGGCAGCCGCGGCGCCGGAGGTGGGCCGCTGCCGAGAGGCCGCCGTTGCCCCCGCCCACCACCAGCACGTCGTGCACTCGCTCTGCCGCCATGGCCCGACGCTACTCCCGAGTGGCTGGATGCGCGCCCACCTCCTCCCCGGTCCCGAGCACCCAGTCGGGCGCGCCCTTCGCGTCGACGATGTCGCGCAGCAGCGGAGCCATGGTGAGGGTGGGATCGATCGCCATCGCGAGCTCTGCGCATCGCCCCGCGGTGCGGCCCCGGCCGAGGAAGAAGTGCAGGAAGCCGACGATCACGAGCAGCGGTGCGCGCAGCTCGAGGGGCGTCGCCTCGGCGATCGCCGTCCAGCGGCGCAGCCGGTCGCGGAGCCGGTCGGCGTCGGGGGCCGGCCCGACGCCGAGGAAGCGGTTCGCGGCGGCCTCCGTCGCCGCGTCGCCCTCGATGGCGTCGAGCGTGCGCTCGGCGGCGGCGGTGCCGTCGATCGCGAGCTCGATCGCGAGGTCGCGCTGCGCGGGGCTCACGACGAGCGCGATCGCGAGCGCCGCCGCCTTCGCGGGATCGACCCCGAGCACGCCCGGCCCGACGTCGAGCCGGTCGGCGAGCGAGACCGCGAGCTCGAGCGCCGCGATCGGGTCGTCGCGCGCCGCGGCGACGTCGCCGTCCAGCAGCTCGCCGAGCCACGCGGCGACCTCGAGCGCCGCGGCGCTCCCCCGGCCCTCCGGCACGCCGGGGAGGGACGGCGGCTCGGGCACGCCCGGGGCGGGGTCGTCGAGCAGCTCGAGCTCGGCGAGCGGGCCGCGCGCGCCCGCGGGCGACGAGTAGTCGCCCCACGCGTCGGGCGCGAGCGCGAGCAGCTCGAGCACGCGCATGCCGCTCCGCTCGAGCCGGCGGGCGACGCGGCCGAGCTCGTCGGCGTGCGGCAGGGGGCGTGCGCCGAGCGGCTGCTCGAGGCACGCGACGAGCACGACCGCGTCAGCGCCGCGAGCGCCGCGGCGCACCGCTTGCGCGATCGGCGCGGCCGAGCGGCGATCGGGCAGGTCGAGTGCCATCGGCATGCCCGAGCGCCCTCGCGAGAAGGGCAGGGCGACGAGCGATGGCGCCTCGACGGGCCCGACGAGGCGAGGCAGCATGCGCAGCAGCGACTGCGGGGTGCGGATCTTGACGGTCTCCATGCGCGCAGGGTGCGGCATCCCGCGAGCGGGCCGAGTGCGCTCGGCGAGGGCCTGTGGAGAGCGACGGCGATCGACGGTTGCCGGATACCCCTGGGGGTATATGTTCGCCGCATGGACGGCACGGCACCGAAGGCACACGCGACCCAGCACGAGCACGAGCACGAGCACGAGCACGAGCACGAGCACGAGCAGCATGGCGGGCATGACGACTACGCGGACCGCAGCGAGCACGGCGGCCACACCGGCCACGCCGAGCAGGGCGACCACGCCGGGCACGGCGACCACGCCGGGCACGGCGACCATGCCGGGCACGGCGACCACGCCGCGCTCTACCGGCGCCTCTTCTGGTGGATGCTCGTGCTCGCGATCCCGACGGTGCTGCTGAGCGGCATGTTCGCGTCGATCGTCGGTTACGCGCTGCCGGACGCGCCGTGGCTGCGCTGGGTCTCCCCCGTGCTCGGCACCGTCATGCTCCTCGTCGGCGGCCGGCCGTTCCTGACCGGCGCCGTCGGCGAGCTGCGCAGCCGCCGGCCCGGCATGATGCTCCTCGTCGCGCTCGCGCTCACGACGGCGTTCATCGCCTCGTGGGCGGCCTCGCTCGGCGTCGCCGATCACCACCTCGACTTCTGGTGGGAGCTCGCGCTGCTCGTCGTCGTCATGCTGCTCGGCCACTGGCTCGAGATGCGCTCGCTCGCGCAGTCCTCGTCGGCGCTCGACTCGCTCGCGGCGCTCCTGCCCGACGAGGCGGAGCGGGAGACGCCGGGCGGCATCGAGCGCGTCTCCCCCGCGGCGCTGCGCGTCGGCGACGTCGTGGTCGTCCGCCCCGGCGCGCGCGTGCCAGCCGACGGCGCGATCGTCGAGGGCAGCGCGAGCTTCGACGAGTCGATGATCACGGGCGAGTCGCGCCCCGTCGCACGGAGCTCGGGCGAGCGGGTCGTCGCCGGCACGGTCGCGACTGACTCGGGCGTGCGCGTGCGCATCGAGGCGGTCGGCGAGGCGACCGCGATCGCCGGCATCCGCCGACTCGTCGCCGAGGCGCAGTCGTCGACCTCGAGGGCGCAGCGGCTCGCCGACCGCGCCGCGGGCTGGCTCTTCTGGTTCGCGCTCGGTGCCGCCGCGATCACCGCGGTCGCGTGGAGCGCGCTCGGCGCGCCCGACGACGCGATCGTGCGCACCGTGACGGTGCTCGTCATCGCGTGCCCGCACGCGCTCGGGCTCGCGATCCCGCTCGTCGTCTCGATCGCGACGGAGCGCGCGGCCCGCGGCGGCGTGCTCGTCGCCGATCGCCTCGCGCTCGAGACGATGCGCCGCGTCGACGTCGTGCTCTTCGACAAGACCGGCACGCTCACGGAGGGCGAGCCCGCCGTGCTCGAGGCGCACGCGGTCGACGGCGACGCCGACCGGGTGCTCGCGCTCGCCGCTGCGGCGGAGCGGCCGAGCGAGCACCCGCTCGCCCGGGCGATCGTGCGCGCGGCCGAGCGCGCCTCGCTCGCCGTGCCCCGCGCATCCGGCTTCTCCTCCTCCCCCGCCGTCGGCGTCACCGCTGTCGTCGACGGTGCGCGCGTGCGCGTCGGCGGTCCGCACCTGCTGGCGGAGGAGGCGCTCGCGGAGCTGCCGGCCGTAGAGGCCTGGCGCGCCGAGGGCGCGATCATCCTGCACGTCGTGGTCGACGGCGAGGCGGTCGGGGCGCTGCGGCTCGCCGACGCGATCCGCCCCGAGTCCAGGGAGGCGGTGGATGCGCTGCACCGGCTCGGCATCGAGGTCGCGATGGTCACGGGCGACGCCGATGCCGTCGCGCGGTCCGTCGCGCGCGAGCTCGGCATCGACCGCGTCGCAGCGGGCGTGCGCCCCGAGCACAAGGAGCGCGAGGTCGCCCGGCTGCAGGAGGAGGGGCGCACGGTCGCCTTCGTCGGCGACGGCGTGAACGACGCGCCCGCGCTCGCGCGCGCCGACGTCGGGCTCGCGATCGGCGCCGGCACCGACGTCGCGATCGCCTCGGCCGACGTCGTCCTCGCGAGCTCGGACCCGCGGAGCGTGCTCTCGGTCGTCGAGCTCTCGCGCGCGAGCGCCCGCACGATGGTGCAGAACCTGTGGTGGGCAGCGGGCTACAACGCGCTCGCCGTGCCGCTCGCCGCCGGGGTGCTCGCGCCCGTCGGCTTCGTGCTGCCGATGTCGGTCGGAGCGCTCCTCATGTCGCTCTCGACGATCGTCGTCGCGCTCAACGCGCAGCTCCTCCGGCGGCTCGACCTCGAGCCTGCCGCGAGCGCCGCCCGCGCCCTCGAGGGTGAGCGCTCGGCGCCCGCTCGGTCGGAGGTCGATACCGTGTCGGCATGATGCGCACCCGACCGCCGCTGCAGGGATCGTTCGGAGCCGTCGCCTCGACGCACTGGCTCGCCTCGTCGAGCGGCATGTCGGTGCTCGAGCGGGGCGGCAACGCGGCCGACGCCGCCGCGACCGCGGGCTTCGTGCTCCACGTCGTCGAGCCGCACCTCAACGGTCCCGGCGGCGACCTGCCGGCGATCGTGCGCGTGCCCGGGCACGAGCCGCGGGTGCTCGCCGGCCAGGGCCCCACCCCGGCCGCGGCGACGATCGAGCGGATGCGCGCCGAGGGCATCGAGCACATCCCCGGCACGGGGCTCCTCGCGGCCGTCGTGCCGGGTGCGGTGCCCGCGTGGCTCGCGCTGCTGCGCGACCACGGCACGTGGGCGCCCGCCGACGTGCTCGCCTACGCGATCGAGCTCGCCGAGCGCGGCCACCGCGTGCTGCCGCGCGTCGCCCGCACGATCGCGGGTCGCGCCGACTTCTTCCGCGAGCACTGGCCCGCCTCGGCGGCGCTCTGGGCCGACCCGGCGCCCGAGCCGTGGGACGTCATCCGCAACCCTGCGCTCGCCGAGACGTACCGCCGGCTCGCCGGCGCCGGCCGCGGCCTCTCGCGCGAGGCGGCGTGCGACGCGGCGATCGCGGCATGGAGCGAGGGCTTCGTCGCCGAGGCGATCGACCGGCACTCGCGGCACGCGGCGATGGACTCCTCCGGGGCCGCGCACGCGGGGCTCCTCACGGGCGACGACCTCGCCGCGTGGCGCCCCTCGTGGGAGCCCACCGTCTCGATGCCGTGGCGCGGCACGACGGTGCACAAGGCGGGCGCGTGGTCGCAGGGCCCGGCGATGCTCGAGGCGCTCGGCATCGTCGAGCCGCTCCTGCCCGAGCGGTCGGATGCGTTCACCGCCGACATCGTGCACGTCTCGGCCGAGGCGATGAAGCTCGCGCTCGCGGATCGCGACGCGTGGTTCGGCGACGGCGCCGACATCGATCGGCTGCTCGACGCCGCCTACCTCGCGGAGCGTCGCGCGCTCATCGGCGAGCGGGCGTCGCTCGAGCTGCGCCCCGGCGCGCTGCGCGGCGAGCCGCGCCTCGCGGCGGTGCGGGTCGCCGAGGAGGCACCCCGCACGCCCCGCTCCGGCACGGGCGAGCCCACGCGCGGCGACACGTGCCACATCGACGTCGTCGACAAGGACGGCATGGTCATCTCCGCGACCCCCTCGGGCGGCTGGCTGCAGTCGAGCCCGACGATCGCCGAGCTCGGCTTCTGCCTCGGCACGCGCGCCCAGATGCTGTGGCTCGAGGAGGGGCTGCCCACGAGCCTCGCCCCGCGCATCCGCCCTCGCACGACCCTCTCGCCCACCATGCTCGTCGACGACGACGGCGCGGTCGCCGCGCTCGGCACGCCCGGCGGCGACCAGCAGGACCAGTGGCAGTTCGCGATGCTGCTCGGCATGCGCGTGCTCGGCCTCGACCCGCAAGCGGCGATCGACGCGCCCTCGTGGCACCTGACGCACCTCGTGTCGTCGTTCGAGCCGCGCGTGTGGGAGCCGGGCGGGCTGCACGTCGAGTCGCGGCTCGGCGAGGCCGTCATCGACGACCTGCGCTCGCGCGGGCACGTGGTGACGGATGCGGGACCCTGGTCGCTCGGACGCCTCTCGTTCGCGTCGCACGAGCCGGACGGCACCATCCGGGCCGCCGCGAACGCGCGCGACGAGCAGGGCTACGCCGCGCTGCGCTGAGCCCGGTCACCCCGGCACATCGTCTCGCAGGCGATCCGGGCGCTGCGAGGGAGCATTCCCCTCGCCGCCGCCGAATCGCCTGCGAGACGTCGGCGCGGGCTAGGCGAAGATCTCGGAGATCGCCTCGACCGTCGCGGCGTCGAGCTGGCCCTCGCCGGCCGCCGCGTTCTGCGCGACCTGCTCGGGCTTCGTCGCGCCCGCGATGACGCTCGTGACCGCCTGCTGCGCGAGCAGCCACTGGAACGTGACCTCGAGCATCGAGCGGCCCGTGCCGCGCACGACCTCCTCGTAGCGCTCGAGGCGGGCCCAATCGGCTTGCTCGAGCAGCTGCGGCTTGAGCCGGGTGAGGCGCGCGTCGGCGGGAGCGGCGTCCTGCGAGTACTTGCCGGTGAGGAGGCCGTTCGCGAGCGGGAAGTAGGGCAGGAAGCCGAGGCCGGCCTCGAGCACCGCGGGCAGCACCTCGCGCTCGACGCCGCGCTCGACGAGCGAGTACTCGTCCTGCGCCGTCGAGAAGCCGTTCGGGGTGTCGACCGCGGCGGCCTCGCGGATCTGCTCGGCCGAGAGGTTCGAGTGGCCGTAGGCGCGGATCTTGCCCTCGGCGACGAGCTCGTCGAGCGCCTCGACGGTCTGCTCGATCGGCGTCTCGGGGTCGGGCGTGTGCAGCTGGTAGAGGTCGATGTGCTCGACCTGCAGGCGGCGCAGCGACGCCTCGACGGCCTTGCGGATGTAGCCGCGCGCGCCCTTCGCGCCCCACTCCTCGGTGCCCTCGATCGCGAAGCCCTGGTGGCCCCACTTCGTCGCGAGCACGATCCTGTCGCGTGCGGCGCTGCCCGCCTTCGAGAGCGCGACGCCCATGAGCGACTCGGAGGTCGTCGCGGGGTTGCCGTAGATGTCGGCGGTGTCGAAGAGCGTGATCCCGTGGTCGATCGCGGCGTGGATGACGGCGTCGGTGCCCGCCTGGTCCTCGGTGACCGTGCCCTTGCGGCCGAAGTTGTTGCAGCCGAGCCCGATGGGCGAGACCTCGATGCCGGAGTTGCCGAGAGTGCGCGTCGTCATGCGCTCCAGCCTAGGACGCGCGCCGGGGCCGATCCTGCGCGGCTACCGAGCGGGCTTCGTCTTCCGTGCCGTCGGCGGCCTGGTCGCCTTCCGCGGCTTCGGCACCTGCGTGGCCGCGATGGTCTGCACGGTCTCGTGGAGCCACTCGGTGTCGTCGAGCCGATCGACCTCGACGACCCCGTAGGGCTTCGAGCCGGGATAGGCCTCGGCGCGAGCGAGGGGCTCGGTGAGCTCGGCAGCCTCGGGCACGAGCCCCCGCAGCAGCGTGTCGTCGCACACGAAGGCGAAGATGCGGTCGTCGCAGTAGAGGCCGTGCTCGCCGAACATCGGCTGCAGGCGGATCGGCAGCGGGTCGAGGGCGTCCAGGATGCGCTCGAGCGTCTCGGGCCGGTTCGGCATGCGTCGATCATGGCACCGCGGCCGCCTCGACGTCAGAGGTGCTGCAGCACTCCCGAGCGCTCCACGACCTCGAGCGCGATGGTCTTGTAGCCCTCCTCGTCGAACAGCACCGTGATGCGGTCGCCGTCGTCGCTCACGACGCCGCCCTCGCCCCACGACTCGTGCCGCACGCGCTGCCCGACGGCCCAGTCCCCCGTCGACTCGCTCGACGCATCCGCCGCCTCCCGCGCCTCCACGGCGCGCTCGGCCGAGCCCGAGCGGCACGTGTCGCACGCGCCGCAGAGCTCGGGCAGCTCCTCGCCGAAGTAGCCGAGCAGGTACCGGCGCCGGCAGCCGCTCGTCTCGGCGTAGCCGCGCATCATCTCGACGCGCGAGCGGTCGACGCGGCGCCGCGCCTCGGCGATGCGCGCAGCCTCCTCGACGGCGGGCTTGACGGTGCCCTCGCGCCACACGAGGTCGCCGTCGTCGGTCGTCTCGACCGCTCCCGCCTGCTCGAGCAGGTTGACGGCCGAGGTGAGCCGGCTCGCGCCGACGTCGAGGCGCTCGCGGAGCCGCTCGGGCGGCACGGGCTGCTTCGCGCGCCGCACGCGGGAGGCGACCGCCGAGAGCATGTCGACATCCGCGCTGCCGCCGGTGCGGAAGCGGTGCACGCCGAAGTCCTCCTGCCGGTGGAAGAGCGCCGCGAGCGCGGGCTCGCCGTCGCGGCCGCCGCGGCCGATCTCCTGGTAGTAGGAGTCGAGGGAGTCGGGCGGCGCGGCATGGAGCACGAAGCGCACGTCGGCCTTGTCGATGCCCATGCCGAACGCCGACGTCGCCGCGACGATCTCGGCGGAGCCGTCGCTGAACGCGTCGTGCACGCGCTCGCGCTCGGCCCGCGACATCCCGGCGTGGTACGCCTCGGCGCGCACGCCCGCCTCGGCGAGCGCCGCGGCGTAGCGCTCGGCGTCCTTGCGCGTGGCGACGTAGATGAGGCCCGGCTTCGACTCCTCGAGCGCTCGCTCGACGATCGCGTCGCGCTTGGCGTCGTCGTCGCTGTGCCGCTGCACCTCGAGGACGATGTTGGGTCGGTCGAAGCCGCGCACGACCTGGCGGGGCTCGCGCATGCGCAGCCGCTCGACGATCTCCTCGCGCACGGGCGGCGCGGCCGTCGCGGTGAGCGCGACCGTCGTCGGATGCCCGAGCGCCTCGACGACGTGGCCGAGCCGCAGGTACTCGGGCCGGAAGTCGTGGCCCCACGCCGAGACGCAGTGCGCCTCGTCGATGACGAGCAGCGACGGCTGCAGCTCGCGCAGCCGCTCGAGCACCTCGTCCCGCGCGAGCTGCTCGGGGGCGAGGAAGACGAACTCGGCGTCGCCCGCCTCGAGCTCCTCCCACGCCTCGCGGTTCTCGCCGACGCGCTGCGAGGAGTTGACGGCGACCGCCGGGTCGGCGCCCATCTCCTCGAGCTGCTCGACCTGGTCGCGCTGCAGCGCGATGAGCGGCGAGACCACGACCGTGAGCCCCTCGAGGAGCTTCGCGGCGAGCTGGTAGATCGCCGACTTCCCGTGCCCCGTCGGCATGACGGCGAGCACGTCGTGGCCCTCGAGGGCCGCCTCGACCGCTTCGCGCTGCCCGGGCCGGAGGTCGTCCCAGCCGTACTCGCGGGCGGCGGCGAGGATGCGGTCGCCCACGCTTCCCCGATCGGTACCGGCGGCCTGAGCGGTGCGCGAGGAGCGGGGAGGCATGCGGCGATGCTAGATCGCCCGCCTGACCGCGAGCCGCGCGGCTGATGGCCAGGAGGCAGCGGGCAGCGAGTCAGAAGGGTGCGGGCGGCTCGTCGTCGGGCCAGGGCTCGGGCGGAGGTGGCGGGTCATCGCCGCCGACGGGCGTGAGGAAGTACGCCACCCACTCGTCGAGCGGGACCTTCCCCGACATCATGCGGACCAGCTCGGGGTCTGGCGGCGGTCGATCGGCCCACGGGTGCCGAGACGGTGGCCCCGCAGGCGGGGGCAGCGCGGGCTCGAGCTCGGCGAACGTCGGCCCGATCGGCCGAGGCTCGTCGACGATCACCTCGCCGAGCGGCGACGTCCACTCGATGACGCCGTGCTCGAGCTGCCGCATGCTCCAGCGCGACGCGTGCTTGAGCATGTGGTCGCTGCGGCACAGCGTCGCGAGGTTGTCGATCGCGGTCGGGCCGCCCTGCGCCCACGCGATCGTGTGGTCGAGGTCGGCGCGACGCCCGCTGCACGCGCAGCCCGGCGTGCGACACCCGCCATCGCGCGCCCGCAGCCAGCGCAGCTGCTCAGCGCTCGGGCGGCGGGAGTCGACCGTCACCGCGACGCCCGAGACCGGGTCGGTGAAGAGCCGCTCCCACATCGTCGCGCCGAGCGCGAGTCGCCGCGCGGTCTCGGGGTCGACGAGCACCCGGCCGTCGAGCGCCGCGGGGAACCGCAGCGCGGCCGGGTCGAGTGCCGGGCCGTCGCCGGGTCCGCCCGCGGCGATGAGCGTCGTCGCCGGGATGAGCACCGAGACGTTGCCGGTGAGGTTGTCGAGCCCGTGCACGCCGTCGGGCACGACGCCGCCCATGACGACCTCGCACAGCGCGTCGGCGCAGAACTGGTCGAAGGTGCGCGGGTCGTCCTTCGGCTTGCTCCGCGCGCCCTGCGCGAGGCGGTCGAGCATCGCCATGCCGCGCACGACCGGCACGCGCGCGATGAAGTCGCCCATGCCGTCGCCGACGTCGACGAACCGGACGCCCCGCTGCTCCCTGGCCTTGTCGTGGCGCTGCTGCAGCGGCTCGGTGAGCGCCGAGTCGACGATGCGCTTCGAGCGGTCGCGCAGCCGGCCGGGCGACGTGGTCTCGGCGAGCGCGACGAGCTCTCGCTCGACCCGGCGCCGGTCGTCCTCGCGGGTGTCGCCGCTCGCGCGGAGGCCGCGCGTCTCGCCCTCGATCACCCGCAGGTGCGCGAGCGTCATGCGGCCTGCGGCGGCGGACTCGTGGGCGACGGGCAGCTCGGTGACGGTGTGCCACGCCTCCTGCATGCGGGCCTCGACGCTCCGTCGCGACAGGTGCAGGGCGACAGCGGCGATCGACGCCAGCTCGCGCACAGCCATCGCGGTGTCGCCGTCGCCGTCGAGCGCCCGCTGGACGTGGCTGGCCATGAGCGCGCGGCGCTCCCCCTCGATGCGAGCCGAGCGGAGCTCGATCGCGCGCATGCGGTGCGCGAACTCGTCGTCGGCGGCGAGGCGCGCGAGCTCCGGCGGCAGCGGCTCGTCGATGTGCGACAGCTCCCACGCAAGCATCGCGACGAGCTTGCCGCTGCGCACGAGGCCGAACGAGGCGCGCATCACCCGGAAGCCGCGTGCCTCGGCATCGCGCTCCCGCAGCTCGAGCGCGAGCTCCTCGCCCGAGCGCCCGAGCGGGTCGAGCACGACGCCGGCCCGGATGAGCGCGATCACCGCCCGCGCATCGACGCCGGCGGCGGCGAGTGCGGCAGCGTCGAAGACGCCATCCTCGCGATCCGTGCTGCCGTGCATGCGCGCATCACATCACGGGCCACTGACATCGCCAGGCGCCTGTGGAGAGCTCCTGCGACCGGTTCAGCCAGCCGCGACGAGCCGCGGATCCTGCACGACGAGCCGCAGCCCGCGCTCGGCGCGGGTGAGCGGCACGGACGCCGACGCCGCCCACTCGAGCAGCGCATCCGCCGTCTCCGCCTGCACGCCGGCGAGCGCGAGCGAGCGCACGAGCGCGCCCTTGCCCGCCTTGTTCCAGTGGTTGAGCGCCTTGCCCTCGGGCGAGACGATCTCGACCGGCTCGGCGCCCGGCACGGGCGCGATCGCGGCGTAGGCCTTCGAGCGCAGGTCGAGCGCGAAGCCCTCGATCGCGCCGCCCGCGCCCGACCACAGGTCGCGCATCCGCTCACCGGGCAGCTTCGAGTGCTCCGACACCTTGTAGGCGGGGATGGGGTCGAATGCGCGCACGAACCCGAGCAGGGCCGACTGGATGACGACGTGGTCGTCGACCCACGCGCGAGCGGCCGTGGACAGCTCGGCGGCGCCGAGCGCGTCGTAGAGCACGCCCGTGTACCGCTCGATCGCGGGCATCGTCGGCGACGAGCGGACGGCGGCGTTGTCGGCGGCGGCGCGCGCCTTCGCGGGCGTCGAGACGTCCTGGCCCTCGGCGACGAGGCGGTCAAGTGCGGCGAGCGCCCGGGAACGACCGACGGCCAGCCCGGGGAATCCCAGGCTGGCCGTCGAGAGCGGCGCTCCCTTCCCGCCTGCCGCCTTCGTCTCGCTGGGCGGCAGCAGGACGATCACGCGAGCTTGGCGTTCCGCGCGACGATCTCCACCCGGTCGTGGTCGACCGAGAGGAAGCCGTCCTCCGCGTCGACCGCGTGCACCGTGCCGGAGGCGTCGGTGACGCGCACCTGGCCCTCGGCCAGCACGGCGAGCACGGGCTCGTGACCACGCAGGATGCCGATCTCGCCCTCGGTGGTGCGGGCGATGACCTGCGTGGCCTCGCCCGTCCACACCTCGGCCGCGGCCGACACGATGCTGACGGTCAGAGCCATCAGCCGTTCTCCTTCTGGATCTGCGCCCACTTGGCCTCGACGTCCGAGATCGCGCCGACGTTGAAGAACGCCTGCTCGGCCACGTGGTCGAACTCGCCCTTGGCGATCGCGTCGAACGACTCGATCGTCTCCTTGAGCGGCACCGTGGAGCCCTCGACACCGGTGAACTTCTTCGCCATGTAGGTGTTCTGCGAGAGGAACTGCTGGATGCGGCGCGCGCGGTTGACGACGATCTTGTCCTCTTCCGAGAGCTCGTCGACACCGAGGATCGCGATGATCTCCTGCAGCTCCTTGTTCTTCTGGAGGATCTGCTTGACCGTCGTCGCGACGCGGTAGTGGTCCTCGCCGAGGTAGCGGGGGTCGAGGATGCGGCTCGTCGACGTGAGCGGGTCGACGGCCGGGTAGAGGCCCTTCGACGCGATCTCGCGGCTGAGCTCCGTCGTCGCGTCGAGGTGCGCGAACGTCGTGGCCGGGGCCGGGTCGGTGTAGTCGTCGGCCGGCACGTAGATCGCCTGCAGCGAGGTGATCGAGTGACCGCGCGTCGAGGTGATGCGCTCCTGCAGGATGCCCATCTCGTCGGCGAGGTTCGGCTGGTAGCCGACGGCGCTCGGCATGCGGCCGAGCAGCGTCGAGACCTCGGAGCCGGCCTGCGTGAAGCGGAAGATGTTGTCGATGAAGAGCAGCACGTCCTGGCCCTGCACGTCGCGGAAGTACTCCGCCATCGTGAGCGCCGAGAGGGCGACGCGGAGGCGCGTGCCCGGCGGCTCGTCCATCTGGCCGAAGACGAGGGCGGTCTTGTCGAAGACGCCCGCCTCCTCCATCTCGTGGATGAGGTCGTTGCCCTCACGGGTGCGCTCGCCGACGCCCGCGAACACCGAGACGCCGCCGTGGTCCTGCGCGACGCGCTGGATCATCTCCTGGATGAGGACCGTCTTGCCGACGCCCGCGCCGCCGAACAGGCCGATCTTGCCGCCCTGCACGTACGGGGTGAGGAGGTCGATGACCTTGATGCCGGTCTCGAACAGCTGCGTCTTCGACTCGAGCTGGTCGAACGAGGGCGCCTTGCGGTGGATCGACCAGCGCTCGGTGACCTCGAGGGTCTCGCCCTCGCCGAGGTTGAGCGGCTCGCCGATGACGTTGAAGACCTTGCCCTTCGTGACGTCGCCGACGGGCACGGTGATCGACTCGCCGGTGTCGCGCACCTCCTGGCCGCGGACGAGGCCGTCCGTCGGCTTGAGGGCGATGGCGCGCACGAGGTCCTCGCCGAGGTGCTGGGCGACCTCGAGCGTGATCTCCTGCGGCTCCGAGCCGTCCTGGAAGTCGACCGTCGTCTTGAGCGCGTTGTAGACCTCGGGGAGCGAGTCGTGCGGGAACTCGATGTCGACGACGGGCCCGGTCACTCGCGCGACGCGGCCGACGGCAGCCTGGCGCTGCTCGACGGGGGTGTCAGTGATGGTCATTGTGCTTGCCTTTCGTGGCTACTTCGCCGAGGCGAGGGCGTCCGCGCCGCCCACGATCTCGGAGATCTGCGTCGTGATCTCGGCCTGGCGCGCGTTGTTGCGCAGGCGGGTGTAGTCGATGATGAGCTTGTCGGCGTTGTCGGATGCCGACTTCATCGCCTTCTGCGTCGCGGCCTGCTTGGCGGCGGCCGACTGGAGCAGCGCGTTGAAGATGCGGCTCTCGACGTAGACGGGCAGGAGCGCGTCGAGCACGAGCGCGGGCTCGGGCTCGAACTGGTAGAGCGGGAAGTGCTCGGCCTTGTCGGCGCTCTCGGCCTCGACGATCTCGAGCGGCAGCAGCCGCACCGTCGTCGGGTCCTGCGTCATCATGCTGACGAAGCGGTTGTAGACGACGTGGATCTCGTCGACCTGCTCGGAGACGTAGGCCTCGAGCACCGCCTCGGCGATCTCCTGCGCGAGCTCGGGCGTGGGCACGTCCGACTCCCCCGTCCACTCCCGGATGTACGGGCGCTGGCGGAACTTGAAGTAGCCGACGGCCTTGCTGCCGACCAGGTAGTG
The DNA here is from genome assembly GCF_000425105.1 of Agrococcus lahaulensis DSM 17612. Classification (GTDB taxonomy): domain Bacteria; phylum Actinomycetota; class Actinomycetes; order Actinomycetales; family Microbacteriaceae; genus Agrococcus; species Agrococcus lahaulensis. The sequence goes on along the minus strand of NZ_KE384303.1, from coordinate 220,359 downwards.
GTCGACCTCCTTGCCCTCCGCCTCGAGCTTCGCCCGCAGCTCACCCGCCTCCTTGAGGATCTGCGAGTTGAACGCGCCGGCGAGGCCGCGGTCCGACGTGACGACGACGATCGCGGCGCGCTTGAGCTGCGGGCGCTCCACCGTGAGCGGGTGCGGCTCGTTCGAGAACGTGGCCACCGCGCTCACGGCGCGCGTCAGCGCCCGTGCGTATGGGTTCGACGCCTGCACGCGGGCGAGCGCCTTCTGGATCCGCGATGCAGCGATGAGCTCCATCGCCTTCGTGATCTTCTTGGTCGACTGCGCAGACTTGATCTTCTGCGTGTAGACCCGGAGCTGGGCTCCCATTCCGCCTCCTCAGCGAGCTCGCGTCAGCGACGGCCCTTGACGATCTGCTCCTGGTTGACGTCCTCGACCATCGGGTTGTTCGCCTCGGTGCCGGGGTCGGTGATGCTCGCGGCATCCTTGCCCTGCCAGTTGCGCGCGAACTCGTCGACCTCGGCCTCGAGCGTCGCCAGCGTGGCGTCGTCGAGCACGTTCGTCTCGCGCAGCGTCGTCAGCGCCGTGCTCGTGCCGCGCAGGTGCTCGAGGAGCTCCGCCTCGAACTGCAGCACCTGGTTGACGGGCACCGCGTCGAATTTGCCGTTCGTGCCGGCCCAGATCGAGACGACCTGCTCCTCGACGGGGTACGGCGAGTACTGCGGCTGCTTGAGCAGCTCGGTCAGGCGCGCACCGCGCTCGAGCTGACGGCGCGAGGCCGCGTCGAGGTCGGAGGCGAACATCGCGAACGCCTCGAGCGAGCGGTACTGCGCGAGCTCGAGCTTGAGCGTGCCGGAGACCTTCTTGATCGACTTGACCTGCGCGTCGCCGCCGACTCGCGAGACCGAGATGCCGACGTCGACCGCGGGACGCTGGTTGGCGTTGAACAGGTCGGACTGCAGGAAGATCTGGCCGTCGGTGATCGAGATCACGTTGGTCGGGATGTACGCCGAGACGTCGTTGGCCTTCGTCTCGATGATCGGGAGGCCCGTCATCGAGCCGGCGCCGAGCTCGTCCGACAGCTTCGCGCAGCGCTCGAGCAGGCGCGAGTGCAGGTAGAAGACGTCACCGGGGTACGCCTCGCGGCCCGGCGGGCGGCGCAGGAGGAGCGACACGGCGCGGTAGGCCTCTGCCTGCTTCGAGAGGTCGTCGAAGACGATCAGGACGTGCTTGCCCTCGTACATCCAGTGCTGGCCGATGGCCGAGCCCGAGTACGGCGCGAGGTACTTGAAGCCGGCCGGGTCGGAGGCCGGCGAGGCGACGATCGTCGTGTACTCCATCGCGCCGGCGTCCTCGAGGGCGCCGCGCACGGATGCGATGGTCGAGCCCTTCTGGCCGATCGCGACGTAGATGCAGCGGACCTGCTTGTTGACGTCGCCCGAGTCCCAGTTGGCCTTCTGGTTGATGATCGCGTCGATCGCCAGCGCCGTCTTGCCGGTCTGGCGGTCGCCGATGATGAGCTGGCGCTGGCCGCGGCCGATCGGGATCATGGCGTCGATCGCCTTGATGCCCGTCTGGAGCGGCTCGTGCACCGACTTGCGCTGCATGACACCGGGCGCCTGCAGCTCGAGGGCGCGGCGGCCGCTCGAGGCGATCTCGCCGAGGCCGTCGATCGGGTTGCCGAGCGGGTCGACGACGCGGCCGAGGTAGCCCTCGCCGACGGGGACGGAGAGGACCTCACCCGTGCGGGTGACCTCCATGCCCTCCTCGATGCCGTCGAACTCACCGAGGACGACGACGCCGATCTCGGTCTCGTCGAGGTTCTGGGCGAGGCCGAGCGTGCCGTCCGCGAAGCGGACGAGCTCGTTCGCCATGACGCCGGGGAGGCCCTCGACGTGCGCGATGCCGTCGGCCGCGTCGACGACGTGCCCGACCTCGGCGGTCGTCGAGGTCGACGCCTCGTAGGACGAGACGAAGTCGGCGAGGGCGCCCTTGATCTCGTCGGGGCTGATGGTGAGCTCTGACATGTGTCTTCCTGTTCGGGTTTCTTCGACCTAGCCGAGCGACAGGCGCAGGTCGGTGAGCTTGGAACGGACGGTGCCGTCGATGACGTCGTCGCCGATCGAGACGCGCAGCCCGCCGAGCACGGCCGGGTCGACCACCTGCTGCAGCTGCAGCGTGCGGCCGTACTGGCGCTCGAGACCGGCGCGGAGCCGGTCGAGCTGGGCGGGGTTGATCTCGCGGGCGGTGGTGACCGTCGCGAGCGAACGGCCGGCCGCGGCGGCGACCTGCGTCGCGGCCGAGCGCAGGCGCTGGCCGATGCGGCGGCCGCGCGGGGCGCGCACGAGGTGGTCGAGGATCGCGAGCGTCGACTCGCTCGCACGACCGGCGAGCAGCCGCTGCACGAGGGCCGCCTTCTCGTCCGCGGAGCCCTGCAGTCCGCCGAGCGCGAGCTCGAGCTGCGGGTCGGACGAGACGATGCGCCCGAACGAGGCGATCTCGCCGGCGACGTCGTCACCGCTCGAGCGCACGGCGATCCGCACGGCCGCCTCGTCGATCGCGACGAGCAGGTCGTCCGTCTCGGACCAGCGCTGGCGCGCGAGGTGCGCGACGATCGCGATCGCCGCCCCACCCAGCTGCCCGAGCACGCGCTGCGCGAGGGCGGCGCGGGCGTCGGGCGTCGACACCGGCTCGCCGAGCGAGGAGAGCACCTGCGGGCTGCGCTCGAGCGCGCGCGATGCCCGGAAGAGGTCTCGCGCGTCCTCGAGCCCCGCCTGCGGCTGGGCCTGGACGGCCTCGTCGATGCCGGCTCGCGCCTGGCTGGTCGCGCTGCCCACTAGCGGTTCGCTCCCTCGCGCTCGAGGTCGGCCAGGAAGCGCTCGACGATCGCGGCCGAGCGCGCGTCGTCCATCGACTCGCCGACGACCTTCTCGGACAGGTCGAGGGCGAGCGAGCCGACCTCGGTCTTGAGCGACGAGAACGCGGCCTGGCGCTCCGCCTCGATGCGCTGGTGCGCCTGCGCGGTGATGCGCTCGGCCTCCTCGTTGGCGCGAGCCTTGAGGTCGGCCTCGATGCGCGCGGCGTCGGCGCGAGCCTGGTCCTTGATGCGAGCGGCCTCGGCGCGAGCCTCGGCGAGCTGGGTGTTGTACGACTCGAGCGCCGCAGCCGCCTCGGCCTGTGCCTCCTCGGCCTTCTTGATGCCGCCCTCGATCGCGGCGGCGCGCTCGTCGAGCAGCGCCTGCACGCGAGGCAGGACGACCTTCCAGAAGACCAGCAGGAGGACGACGAAGATGACCGACGACCAGATGATGTCGTACGGGGCCGGAAGCAGCGGGTTCTGAGCGGTCTCCCCCGCTTCTTCCGCGAGGAAGAGAGGAGTGGTGAGCATCAGGGCGTCAGACCATGAAGAAGTACGTGGCGATGCCGATGAACGCCAGTGCCTCGGTGAAGGCGATGCCGATGAACATGAGGACCGTCAGGCGGCCCTGCAGCTCGGGCTGGCGAGCGACGCCCTCGATCGTCTTGCCGACGACGATGCCGACGCCGATGGCGGGGCCGATGGCCGCGAGGCCGTAGCCGACGGTGCCGATGTTGCCGTTGATCTCGGCGAGGATGGTCGTGGCGTTGTCCACGGTCGTTCCTTTCGGTTGTCCGGAGGGTCCGGGGTCAGTGCTCTTCAGCCAGCGCGAGCTGGATGTAGACGGTGGTCAGGATGGCGAAGACGTAGGCCTGGAGCACCGCGACGAGGATCTCGAAGACGGTGAACGCGAAGCCGAAGGCGAGCGTGCCCACGCCGAAGAGCGTGAAGAGGCCGCCGGCCGAGAAGAAGAAGAAGTGCGTCGCGGCGAAGAACAGCACGAGCAGCAGGTGGCCGACGAACAGGTTCATCATGAGTCGCAGCGTCAGCGTGACGGGGCGCAGGACGAAGGTCGAGACGAACTCGATCGGCGTCACGATGATGTAGAGCGGCCACGGCACGCCCGAGGGGAAGAGCGAGTTCTTGAAGAACGCGCCAGGGTGCTTCTTGACGCCCGCGTAGATGAACGCGATGTACGAGACGATCGCGAGCACGAGCGGCACGCCGATCACCGAGGTGCCCGCGATGTTGAGGAACGGGATGATGCCCGTGATGTTCATCGCCAGCACCATGAAGAAGATCGTGGTGATGATCGGCAGGAAGCGGCGGCCGTCCTTCTCGCCGAGCAGGTCGTAGACGATCCCGTCGCGGACGAAGCCGAGGCCGAGCTCGACGATGCTCTGGCCGCGCGTCGGCACGAGCTTCATCTTCCGCGTGCCGAGCACGAAGATCAGGATGATCGCGAGCGCCGCCAGGATGCGGATGAGCATGATGCGGTTGATGCCGAAGATCGGCTCTTCGCTCCCGAGCCACGCGACCGTCGGCTCCATGAACAGGAAGACCTGCGGGAAGAACTCCGCGATCGACGGCGGGTGGAACGGCTCTGGCTCGTTGGCAGCAGAGGCCAGCATCGACAACACGGCGTTCAGCGTCTCTTCCTCAAGCTCGTGGCGCCTGGCGCCTTCTTGACGGCGGTGCGCCCCCTCGCGCAGACGCGCTCGTTGACGAGCGGCGCAGTTGGGGGAACGTCAACGACTCTATCAGAGGGGATCGGGATGGCTCGACGTCCTGCGGCGCTCACGCGCGGGCGCCGGAGGCCGGCCGGCCCTGGGTCTCGTCGTCGGCGGCGCTGTCGATCACCGGCTGGCGGCTCGTCGCGATGACGACGCAGTCGATGACGAGCGAGCCGATGACGGCGGCGACGAGCGCCCCGAAGGCGACGCCGCGGTGCAGCCAGTCCTGGTCGCCGAGCACGAACACGAGCACGATGAACAGGACGAACTTCAGCATCCAGCCGCCGAGCACGATCCCGAAGAAGGCGCCGGAGACCATCTGGCCCTTCGACGCCTTGAGCGCGAGCAGGATGCTGCCGGCGGTGAGCATGCAGAAGACGATCGCGAGCGCGGTGCCCACGAGCGCCGACGCGAGGCCCGCTCCCTCGGCGAGCACCCAGCCGACGATGCCGCCGACGACCGCGACGGCACCCGCGAGGATCGCTCCCCACACGAGGATGCGCTGCATGATCTGGGTGGTGTTCACCGGGATTCCCCCTGGGAGTCGATGCTGGCGCTGGTCGGCTGGAGTCCGGTGCGGCGAGCGCGACGCTCGCGCATCACCCGCAGGAACGTGCGCCAGACCCTGCGGCCGACGGGCGCGGCCGTCAGCAGGGCGCACACGATGAACCCGAGCACCATGATACCGATCGCCACCCACCACTGGACGATGAGAAAGAGCAGGCAGCCGATCGAGACGACGGCGGTCCACGAGTAGAAGATGAGCACCGCGCCGAGGTGCGAGTGGCCCATGTCGAGCAGCCGGTGGTGCAGGTGCCGCCGGTCGGCGGCGAACGGGCTGTTGCCGTTCGCGACCCGGCGGAGGACCGCGAGCGCGAAGTCCGTCAGCGGCAGCAGCAGGATCGCGAGCGGCAGCAGCACCGGGATGAAGGCCGGCAGGATCTGGCTCCGGCCGCCCATCGTGCCGACGTCGATCTGGCCGGTGACCGCGATCGCGCTCGCCGCGGTCAGCAGGCCGAGCATGAGCGCTCCCCCGTCGCCCATGAACATCCGTGCGGGGTGCCAGTTGACGGGGAGGAAGCCGACGCACACGCCGACGATGATCGAGGTGATGAGGCTCGCGAGCGAGAAGTAGGCGTTCTGCTGCGCGAAGTTCTGGCTGATCATCCAGATGTAGCCGAAGAAGGCCGTCGAGCCGATGATCGTCGTGCCCGCGACGAGCCCGTCGAGGCCGTCGATGAAGTTCACGGCGTTCATGACGAGCACGATGATGAGCACGGTGAGCGAGATCGCCATGGTCGCCGAGGGCACGACGATGCCCGCGATCGGCAGGCTCACGATCTGCACGCCGAAGAGCGCGACGCCCGTCGCGACCAGGATCTGCGCGCCGAGCTTCAGCATCCAGTCGAGGTCGACGAGGTCGTCCAGCACACCGATCGCGCAGATGGCGATCGCGCCGCCGAGCAGCGTCCACACCCGCACGGGCTCGGCGAACACCCCCGCGAACTCCGGCACGAACGAGGCGACCGCGAGCGCGGCGATCACGCCGATGCACATCGCCGCGCCGCCGAGCCGCGGCGTGGGCCGCGAGTGCACGTCGCGCTCGCGCACCGGTGGGTGGATGCCGTGCTTGAGCGCGAGCCGCAGCACGACGCGGCTCGCGACGAACGTCACGACGGCCGCGACGGCGGCGATGAGCAGGAAGATCACGGCATCATCCCGAGGCGAGCAGCTCGCCGATCGCGTCGGCGATCGTGGCGCGCGGCAGGACCCCCTGGCGGACGATGCGGGCGACGCCGTCGGTCGAGCAGTCGAGGATCGTCGAGCCGTTCTGCTCCCCCGGCGCCGCGGAGCCGCCGACGGCGCCCGCGTCGAGCACGAGCGCGACGCGATCGCCGAGCATCTCGGCGGCCGCCGCCGCCTCGGTCGGCGCGGGCATGCCGTGCAGGTTCGCGCTCGAGACGGCGAGCGGGCCGGTCTCGCGCAGCAGGCCGATCGCGATCGGGTGGTCGGGCACGCGGATCGCGACCGTGCCGCCCGTGTCGCCGAGGTCCCACGTGAGCAAGGGCTGCGCGCGCAGGATCACCGTGAGCGGGCCGGGCCAGTGCGCGTCGAGCAGCGGCTCGAGCTCGGCCGGCACGCGCTCGGCGAGCGCCGCCGCCATGTGGCGGTCGGCGACGAGCACGGGCGGCGGGAAGCCGCGGTCGCGGCCCTTCGCCGCGAGCAGTCCCGCGACCGCCTCGTGCGAGAACGCGTCGGCCGCGATGCCGTAGACGGTGTCGGTCGGGATGACGATGCTGCGCCCCGCCGCGATGGCCGTGCGGGCCGCGCGGATGCCGTCGAGCAGGGAGGCGGGGTCGGAGCAGTCGTAGAGCGCGGGCACCTCTCCATGGTAGTTCGGCGGCGTCGGCCGCCGGCGCTACCGGACCGCCGCCGTCACCCGGTCGCGACCGGCGAGATCCGTGTGCGTGCGCGCCTGGGTGAAGCCGGCGTCGGCGAGCATCTCGCGGATCGTCTCGCCCTGGTGCTCGGCGTGCTCGAAGGCGACGAGCCCGCCGGGCGCGAGCAGGTCGGCGGCGAGCGGCGCGAGGCTCCGGATGAGGTCGAGCCCGTCCGCGCCGGAGTAGAGCGCGGCGTGCGGGTCGAAGCCCCGCACCTCGTGGTCGAGGGGCACGGATGCCTCGGGCACGTAGGGCGGGTTGCTCACGAACGCCGCGAGCGAGCCGGGCGTGACACCCACCGAGGCGAGCGCCGTGAGGTCGCGTGCGTCAGCGTGCAGGAGCGCGGCGTCCGGCGCGAGTTCGTCGAAGTTGCGGCGCGCCCAGACGTAGGCGGCGGGGCTCCGCTCGACCGCGACGACGCGAGCGCTCGACTCGCGCGCGATCGCGATCGCGACCGCGCCGCTGCCCGTGCCGACGTCGAGCACGAGCGGCGACTCGGCGCGGCGGAGGTGCCGCAGCGCGACGTCGACGAGCAGCTCCGTCTCCGGTCGCGGCGTGAAGACGCCGGGACCGACGCGCAGGTCGACGTGCCGGAACGGCGCCGTGCCGGTGATGTGCTGGAGCGGCTCGCGGGACTCGCGACGCGCGACGGCGCGCGCGAACCGCGTCAGCGCATCCGCCTCGAAGTCACGGCCCATCGCCATGTCGACGCGCAGCTCGCCGTAGGACGACCCTGCGGCCCACGCGGCGAGCAGCTCGGCGTCGGGGCCCTCGATGCCGACCGCGGAGAGCCGCGCGCGGGCGTCGCGCACGGCGTCGGAGATCGAGAGGGGGAGCACGCCAACACGCTAGCCCGAGCAGCGAGGCGAGACGTGCGGGAATGCGCAGGGCGGTACGAGGGGTTGCTCAGCGTGAGGCCGTACAGTGAGAATCCTGGCTTCCACCCGGTGAAAGGAAAGCGAATGGCGCGCATCTTCGACGACATCACGGCAACGATCGGGGGCACTCCCCTCGTGCGGCTCGGCCGCACGAACGACACGCACGCGACCGTGCTCGTCAAGATGGAGTCGTTCAATCCGGCCGGCTCGGTCAAGGACCGCATCGGCCGCGCGATCATCGACGCCGCCGAGGCCTCGGGGCAGCTGCAGCCGGGCGGCACGATCGTCGAGGGCACGAGCGGCAACACGGGCATCGCGCTCGCGTTCGTCGGCGCGGCCCGCGGCTACCGCGTGATCCTGTCGATGCCGGAGACGATGTCGGTCGAGCGGCGCAACATCCTCAAGGCCTACGGCGCCGAGCTCGTGCTCACGCCCGGCCCCGACGGCATGCGCGGCGCGGTCGAGCGCGCGCAGCAGATCGTCGCCGAGACGCCCGGTGCGATCCTCGCCCGCCAGTTCGAGAACGAGGCGAACGTCAAGGTGCACCGCGAGACGACCGCCGAGGAGATCTGGGCCGACACCGACGGCGCCGTCGACGTGTTCGTCTCGGGCGTCGGCACGGGCGGCACGGTCACGGGCGCGGGCGGCCGGCTCAAGGAGCTCAAGCCCGAGCTGCACCTCGTCGCGGTGGAGCCCGCCGACTCGCCGCTGCTCACGAAGGGCCAGGCCGGCCCGCACAAGATCCAGGGCCTCGGCGCGAACTTCGTGCCCGCGCTGCTCGACACCGACGTCTACGACGAGGTGGTCGACGTCGAGCTCGACGACGCCGTGCGCGTCGGCCGCGAGCTCGCCGCGAAGGACGGCATCTTCGCCGGCATCTCCTCGGGCGCGATCGTGTGGGCCGCGCTCGAGATCGCCCGCCGCCCCGAGTCGGCCGGCAAGACGATCGTCGCGGTCGTGTGCGACACCGGCGAGCGCTACCTCTCGATGCCGATCTTCGCCGACCTGGCCTGAGGAGCACGGTGGGCCTGCTCAACATCCGCGAGGACATCGAGAACGCGAAGCGGCACGATCCCGCCGCGCGCGGCGCGCTGACGATCGCGCTCACCTACTCGACCCTGCACGCGGTGTGGGCCCACCGCATCCATCACCGCCTCTGGCACGCCGGTGCGCGCTCGCTCGCGCGCGCCGGCAGCCAGCTCGCGCGCTTCATGACGGGCGTCGAGATCCACCCGGGCGCGAGGCTCGGGCGGCGGTTCTTCATCGACCACGGCATGGGCGTCGTGATCGGCGAGACGGCCGAGACGGGCGACGACGTCATGCTCTACCACGGCGTGACGCTCGGAGGCACGGCGAACGCGGCGGTCAAGCGCCATCCGACGCTCGGGCACCGCGTGCTCGTCGGGGCGGGCGCGAAGATCCTCGGGCCGATCGCGCTCGGCGACGACGTCAAGGTCGGCGCGAACGCGGTCGTGCTGAAGGATGCGCCGTCGGGCGTCACGCTCGTCGGCGTGCCGGCGAAGCCCGTGGGCGGCACCGCGCCCGCGCAGCTGCCGCAGATCGAGTACTCGATCTAGCCGCTCCCCCGAGCGGTCACTCCCGCGCCTGAGCGGTCACTCCCGCGCCTGAGCGGTCATCGCCGCCGGTGTTGTGGCGCTCGGTGAGCGCGAGTCCCGCGACGGCGATCAGGATCCCCGCGAGGAAGACCAGCATGAGCGGGTTCCACGGCTGCGCGCCGGTCAGGAGCGCCCACAGGACGGTGAGCGCGCCGCCCAACCCCGTCCAGACGGCGTAGCCGGTCGCGAGCGGCACGACGCGCACGGCCCGCTCGAGCCCCAGGAAGCTCAGCACGGCCGCGACGACGAACACGGCGGTCGGCACGGGCTCGCTGAAGCCCGCCGACTCCCCCAGCGCCGTCGCCCAGACGGCCTCGAGCACGGCGCTGCCGAGCAGCAGCGCCCACGCTGTCCCGCGGCCCACGTCAGCTCACCAGCTTCAGGCCGACGAGGCACGCGACGAGCAGCACGAGCAGCAGCGAGCGCACGAGCGTGAGCCGCTCCTTGCCGCGGGCGACCTGCAGCACGACGGTCGCGACCGCGCCGACGCCGACCCACACGGCGTATGCCGTGCCGGTCGGGATCTCGAGCATCGCCCACGCGAGGCCGCCCATCGAGGCGAGCATCGCGACGACGAACAGCACGGTCGGCCGCCACTTGCGGAAGCCCTCGGACGCCTGCATCGCGGCCGCCCAGACGGCCTCCAGCAGGCCGGAGGCGATCAGGATCACCCAAGCCATGACGAGTCCTTCGCTGGCCGTCTTGTCGCGCTGCGGGTACGGCTCCCTCGTCCGCGGGCCCTGCTCCGGATCCGCGAGCCAGGCTACTGAGCGACCCTCTGCGCCGGCTGTGCGGCTCGAGCCCGCAGCGCGCGCGAGCGCGTCCGGCGCGCGGCGCCGTCGCCCGATCTGCCCGCCCGTCCGTAGACGAGCCACAGCACGACGCCCTGCACGACCATGAGCAGCACCGTCATGACGAACGTGATCGACATCGCGTCGAGGTTCGCCTCGCCCTCGGTCGAGCGCTTGATCGCGATGCCGAGTGGCTCGGCGAGCGGGTGGTACAGGAACACGGCCGCGTCGTAGTCGTCGAGCAGGCTGTTGAAGTTCAGCGCGGTGATGGCGGCGACGGTCGGCGCGATCATCGGGACGACGACGCGCGCGAGCGTCTGCAGCTGCCCCGCGCCGAGGATGCGCGCGGCATCCTCGAGGTCCTGCGGCACGGATGCGAACGCCGCCTTCAGCAGCCGCAGGGTGAAGGGGAGCTTGATGATCACGTACGCGATCCCGAGCAGCACGACGGTGCCGGTGAGCACCTGCCCGCCGACGAGCCACTGGGGGCTGTCGAAGGCCATCACGAGCCCCAGCGCGATGAGGATCGTCGGCAGGATCCACGGGATGTGCAGCACGTACTCGATCGCGCTCGAGAGCCAGCCGGGGTGGCGGGTGATGACGCGCGCGACGAACACGAGCCCGACGACGGCGATGACGGATGCGACGGCGGAGTACGCGACGGAGACCAGGAAGGGCCGCAGGGCGTCGGGGTTCGTCAGCACGGTGACCCAGTGGTCGAGGGTGAGGTCGCCGAGGCCGATGCGCCCCGCGGCGATCGCGCGCGCGTCGACGAAGGAGAAGAGCAGCACGCACGCGACGGGGAAGACGTAGACCGCCCACAGCGCCCACGCCGCGACGTGGGTGAGCGCCGAGCCCCAGCGGGTCTGGAAGCGCTGCGGCTCGAGCGGCGCGGCGACCTTCGCGACGGCGAAGTAGGTGCCGCTGCGCTCGACCCGGTTCATGATCGCGAGGAGCAGGATCGTGGCGAGGCCGAGGATGATCGCGAGCAGGGCCGCGACGTCCCGCGACGTCTGCGACCGCGAGAACGTCAGGATCATCGGCGACACCGTCTGGAAGTCCTCGCCGCCGAGCACGAGCGGCGCGGTCAGCGCGCCGAGCCCGGTGAGGAACGTCAGCACCGTGACGGCGAAGATCATCGGCCGCAGCGTCGGCAGCACGATGCGGCGCAGGATCGTCCAGGTGCTCGCGCCCATGAGCCGCGCCGCCTCGACCGCGTGCCGGTCGACCTTCGCGAGCGCCGCGGAGAGGAACAGCATGTGGTTCGTGGTGGTCGCGAAGGTCATGACGAGCACGACGGCGAGGAAGCCCGAGAACCACGCGCGGTCGAGATCGGGCACCCACGTCGCGAGCCAGTTCGTGACGAACCCGAAGCGGCCGTAGATGAAGTTGTAGCCCGCGGCGAGCACGATGCCGCCGTACACGAACGTCGTCGCGTAGCCGAGCCACAGCACTCGCCGCGCGCGCATCCGGAACCACTGCGTCACGAGCACGATGAAGATGCCGACGACGTTGACGGTGATCGCGAGCGTGCACGCGAGCAGCACGCTGTTGCCGAGCGAGCGCAGGGCGCGCTCGCTCGAGAGGAGCCGCTCGACGGACGAGAGCGAGAGGGTCCCCTCGGGCGCGAACGTCTCGGCGAGCAGCGCGAGGTTCGGCAGCACGAGGAACGCGGTCGCGAACCAGATGACGGCGGCGACCACGACGAGCGCGAGCGGCGAGCGGAGGATGCCGCGCGTGCCGGCGCTGCGGCTCATGCCGGCTGCCCGTAGCGCAGCAGCGCGCCCTCGTCGATCGCGACGCGCACCTCGTCGTCGATCTCGAGCGCCGCGGCCTCCGCGCTCGTGCTCGCGGTGAGCAGCGGGGCGCCGGCGAGCTCGAGCTCGAGCAGGGTCGACGCGCCCCGGTAGGCGTGCGAGCGGACGGTCGCCGGGGCGCCGCCCTCGCGCAGCAGCACGTGCTCGGGTCGCACCCAGACGTCGCCGTGCCCGAGGCCGAGCGCCTCGAGCTGCTCGGTCGAGAGCCGCGTCGCCTCGCCGATGAAGTCGCACACGAACGGCGACGCGGAGCGCTCGTAGATGTCGCGGGGCGTCCCCACCTGCTCGAGGCGCCCGTCCGAGAGGACCGCGACGCGGTCGCTGAGCGCGAGCGCCTCCTCCTGGTCGTGCGTGACGTACAGCGTCGTCACCCCGACCTCGCGCTGGAGCCGCTGCAGCTCGCCCCGCAGCTGCACGCGCAGCTTCGCGTCGAGGTTCGACAGCGGCTCGTCGAGCAGCAGGATGCGCGGCTCGAGCACGAGCGCGCGGGCGATCGCGACGCGCTGCTGCTGGCCGCCCGAGAGCTCGGCGACGCCTCGCTCGAGCTGGCTCGCCGCGAGCCCGACCTGCGCGGCGACGCGGTCGACGAGGTCCCGCCGCTCGCGGCCCGCGCGCCGCTGCACCCGCAGCCCGAACGCGATGTTCTCGCGCACCGACATGCTCGGGAACAGCGCGTAGCTCTGGAACACCATGCCGACGCCGCGCTTCTCGCTCGCGACGCGCGTGACGTCGCGGCCGTCGATCTCGAGCCGCCCGGCGGTCGGCTCGGCGAACCCCGCGAGGGCGCGCAGCGCCGTGCTCTTGCCGCAGCCGGAGGGGCCGAGCAGGGTGAAGAACTCCCCCTCGCGGATCTCGAGGTCGAGGCCCTCGAGCGCGACGTGGCCCTCGTACTCGACACGGACTCCGTCGAACCGGATCATCGTCGTTCCTTCGCGGTGCGGGCGCGGCGGCGCCGGGGTGCGGATGCGCCGGGCCGCGCGAGCGGGCGGGCCCGGCAGGGCGGGGGCGCGGTCGGCGCCCCCGCCCCGGGGATCACGGCAGGTACTCGAGCTCGATGCGCTCGACCCAGCTGCCCATGTGCTCGCGCAGCAGCGCGAAGTCGATGTCAGCCCGCTCGACGGACTCGACGAGCTCGACGATCTCGGGGTTCGCGCGCTCCTGCGCGACGGTGTTGACGGGCATCGAGTTGAACTCCTCGGCGAAGGCGCCCTGCACGTCGGCGGAGCCGAACCAGTCGATGAAGGCCTGCGCCTGCTCGGTCTGGTCGGTGCCGGCGATCACGCCGATCTGCTCGGTCACGAACGGCACGCCGTCGGCCGCCGGCACGATCGCGGTCGTGGTGCCGTACTCGGCGTCGCGCTTGATGATGCCGCCGGAGGGCGTGATGCCGTAGTCGACCTCGTCGCGGTCGAAGCGCGCATACAGGTCGGTGCCCTCGATCGCGGGGCTGCCGTTCGCGAAGTACGCCTCGACCTGCGCCCATCCCTCGTCCGAGACCTCGCCCGACTCGTCGACGTACGGCGCGAGGATGCCCGCGATCACGAGCTGCGGCGTCGCCTGCCCGAGCGCGGTGTTCACCTCGTAGGTGCCCGCGTAGGCCGGGTCGTTCCAGAGCTCGGTCATGTCGGCGGGCGGCGAATCGACGGCCGCCTCGTCGTAGACCATGACGATCGCCTGATCGACGAGCGGCCAGTAGGCGCCGTCGACGGGGTCGCCCGCCTCCTGCGGCACCTCGCCCGACCACGCCGGCTCGTACGCCTCGATCGCGCCCTCGGCCTTGAGGGTCGCGAAGAACATCGTGTTGAGGCCGAACACCACGTCCCCCACCGGGTTGTTCTGCTCGGCGATGATGCGGTTCGTCAGATCGGCGCCGCCGAGCCCGACGATCTCGATGTCGAAGCCGGCCTCGGCGGCCTGCGCCGTCACCCACTCGCCGCGGCCGTCGGAGTTGGAGTTCGTGTAGACGATGAGCGTCTCGCCGCTGTCGCCGGCGGCGCCCGAGCTCTCGCTCGCCGGCGCTGCGCTCGAACAGCCCGCGAGCAGCACTGCGCCTGCGCCGAGCAGGCCGGCGGCCCGGAGCGCGCGGTTCTTCGATGTGGTCATCTGGTGCCTCTTTCCAACGGGACGGATCTCGTGGATCCACGACCTTCGCGTCGCACGCACGATTGCGGGCGAGCATCGGCTCACGGTAACCCGGATCGGTGAACGGCGCGCTGTGAGGAGGTGAACCGAGGGCGACCGGCGATGGTCAGAGCGCCGCGTGCGCCCGCCAGGTCGCGAGCGAGAGCCCGACGACGAGCACGACGGCCGCGAGCACCGCGAGCACCGCCCACTCCGCGACCCCGGCTGCGAGTCCGGCGACGAGCGCGCCGAGCGCGGCGACCGCGGCGACCGAGCACGTCAGCCACGTGAGCGGCGTCGCCGCCCGGTGCGTGCGCGCGTACACGTCGGCGTCGGCCCGCAGCCGCCGCCCGGGCAGCCCGAGCGCGCCCACCCGCGCGACGCGGCCGAGGCCGATCGCGTGCACGGCGAGCGCGAGCGCGATCGCGCCGAGCGCGAGCAGCAGCGCGCCCGCCGACATCGCCACCTGTTCCATGCGGTCATCCTCGCACGCGCGCCGCGGCGCTCCGCGAGGCGGCCCGCGCTCACACCGCGGGCAGTCGTCCCCAGGTGATGGCCTCGCGCACGGCCTCGGGGGCGGATGCGTGCAGCTCGGCATCGGGCGTCGCGCCGAGGGCCGCGTTGACGGTCGAGAACGCGATCCGCGACGCGATGTACGCGGTGAGGCCCACGATCTCGGTGTCGTCGAGGCCGGCGCCGCGGAGCGCCGCGACATCCGCCGGCGTCGTGCTGCCCGGGTCGCGCGCGACGCGCCGAGCCCACGCCGCGACGACGCGCTCCGCCGGCTCGAGCTGCGCCTCCGCATCGTCGCCGAGCAGCACCGCAGCGGCCGTCGCGGGCCCGGCGACTAGCGCGAGCCGGCTGCCCCACGCATACGAGCAGTAGGAGTCGCCGAAGGCGCCCGCGAGCGCGCTCACGATCACGCCCTTCATGCGGAAGGTCAGCCCAGCCGCCTCGGCCGACGCCATCGCGAACGCCGTCCACGCGTCGTGCACGGCCGGCGCGTGCGCCCACACGCGCGTGAGGTTCATGACGTAGCCGTCGCTCTCGCGATCGCCCGCGTACATGCGCTCGACGTCGTCGCTGCGCTGCGGCTCCTCGAGGAACCCCGCTCCGCCCATCGTGCTCCCCTCGCTCGGCGCCAGCGTAGGGCGGGGGCGGATGCGTCGTCCAGGCATGCGGTCGGGTCCGACTGCCGCCGTGCCCGCTCAGGCCGTCTCGACCACCCGGTGCCGCTCCCCCGGTCCCGGCCACTCGAAGCCGGCCACGTAGGCACGCAGCTCATCCGGGTCGAGCACGACCGACTCCGGACCGGGCTCCCGCTCGCGCAGCCGCTCGAGGAGCGTCTCGAGCGG
This sequence comes from Agrococcus lahaulensis DSM 17612, assembly GCF_000425105.1. Lineage (GTDB taxonomy): Bacteria > Actinomycetota > Actinomycetes > Actinomycetales > Microbacteriaceae > Agrococcus > Agrococcus lahaulensis. The sequence goes on along the minus strand of NZ_KE384303.1, from coordinate 204,774 downwards.
CGCGCGGACGACGACCAGGTCCGGGTCCAGCCCCATCGCGCCGCAGCGCATCCGCCACCGATCCCGCACCGCGCGCGTCGAGAGCGACGCGTCGAGCACGACGTCGCGGTCGGCGAGCACCGCGCCCTCGAGCCGCCGCAGGAAGTCGGCGTCGATCTGCTCGACGAGCTCGCGGGGCGGCTTGCCGTCGCGCACCCCGCGCGCCCACGCCTCGCGGTCGTACGAGAGCACGAGCGCGCCGGCGGCCTCGAGCTCGCGCGCGATCGTCGTCTTGCCCGCGCAGGCGGGGCCGCACAGCAGCGTGACGTGCGCCATGCGCGCGAGCCTAGCCGCGCGCGGACCGGGCGTCGCGCGTCAGCCGCGCAGCGCCCGCTCCTCCCGGCTATCCGGCCGCACGGCGAGCCACGCGATCGGGCCGACGACCGGGAGCGCGAGGATGATGAGCACCCAGATCGCCGCCTCGACGCCGGCCACCGCCTTCGCCCGCACGAGCTGCCCCATCGCGACGACCGCGAGGGTCGCGATCGCCAGGAGCGAGATCGTCCAGATGACGTCGTAGCCGGCGGGGAGGAGCGGGTTCACGGCGGCGAGCATGCGCCCGACGCTAGCAGCCGCCCTCCCCGCCGGCGCGGGGCGTCAGCGCAGGCTGACCCGGATGACCGAGCCGATGTCCGCCGACGTCGAGTCGACCGTGACGTACGCCGAGCGCCCCTGGATCGCTACGCCGTACGGCGACGAGAGCCCGTCGATGACCGCCTCGTGCGTCGACCCGCCGGGCGTCACCCGGCGCAGCGAGCCGACGTACGAGCCGTCGAGCAGGTTGTCGTCGTCGTGCTGCACCGCGTAGAGGGTGCGGCCCTTCCACGCGAGGCTCGTCACGAGCGTGAGGCCGGTCGCGTAGGCAGAGACCTCGCCGTCGCGCGTGACCCGCCAGATGGTCGAGCCGCCGTTCGGGAACGGGAAGCCCGTGAGCTGCGACACGTAGTACGCGCCATCCGGCCCGACCGCGACGTCGGTCGGCACCGCTTGCGGCGGGATCTCGCCCGGCCCGAAGGGGTTGGGCACCGGCGCGCCGTTCGGGAAGGCCGCGACGAGTCGCTCGCCGCCGCGACCGACCCGCACGAGCGAGTTGCCACCCGCGTCGGCGACGACCCAGCGGCCGTGGCCGAGCGCTGCGAACCCGACCGCGTTGCTGTCGAACGGCTCGTTGCCGTCGGGGTTGTTCGCGATCTCGAACGCGGCGAGGTCGGCCACGAGGTCGAGGTCGTCACCCTCGAGCCCGCCCCAGCGCAGCCGCTCGGAGCGCAGCGTGCCGAGGATCGCGTACTCGTCCGGCAGCGCGTCGCGGAAGGCCGTACCCCCGGAGAGGCCGCCGATGAGCACGTCGATGCGGTTGCCGCGGACGGCGACGTCGGATGCGCCGATGACGTCCGTGCCGAGCGCCATGGCGGGCAGGTCGGTGACGACGCGCCGCTGCCCGTGCCGGCGCACCTCGGTCACGGCGCCCGTGAGGCCGCAGACCTGGAAGTCATCCGCGCCGGCGATCGGCTCGCACGCGTCGGCGACGCCCGCCTCGGCGACGTAGAGGCGGTTGCCCGGGCCGACCGAGAGCTGCCGCGGGTTGTCGAGCCCGGTCGCGACCGTCACGACGCCGCCGTGATGACCACCGCCGTGGCCACCGCCGCGACGGTCGTCGCCGGCGAGCGCGGGTGGACCGCTCGCGGCGATGAGGCTGAGACCGAGGGCTGCGGCGGCGACCGCCGCGACCACTGTCGACCGAAGCTTGCGAGACATGGGACGCTCCTCACCAATCCGGTGGTGCGGCGGCGGGGGTGCCGCCGCGCGCCCCAGCGTGCGCCTGGATCGGCGCGGCGACAAGCCCCCGGTTTCGCTCGCGCGGGAGCGTCAGTCGTCGCCGCCGAGGGCCGCGAGCCGCGCCTCCTCGTCGGCCGCGATGCACGAGTCGATGACCGGCTGCAGCGCGCCGTCCATGACCGAGTCGAGGTTGTAGGCCTTGAAGCCGGTGCGGTGATCGGCGATGCGGTTCTCGGGGAAGTTGTAGGTGCGGATGCGCTCCGAGCGGTCCATGCCGCGGATCTGCGAGCGGCGCGCGTCCGAGGCGGCCGCGTCGAGCTCCTCCTGCTGCTTCGCGAGCAGGCGCGCGCGCAGCACGCGCATCGCCGCCTCGCGGTTCTGCAGCTGGCTCTTCTCGTTCTGCATCGACACGACGATGCCGGTCGGCACGTGCGTGATCCGCACGGCCGAGTCGGTCGTGTTCACCGACTGGCCGCCGGGGCCCGACGAGCGGAAGACGTCGATCTTCAGGTCGTTCTGGTCGATCTGCACCTCCTCGGGCTCGTCGACCTCGGGGAAGACGAGCACGCCGGTCGTGGAGGTGTGGATGCGTCCCTGCGTCTCGGTCGCGGGCACGCGCTGCACGCGGTGCACGCCGCCCTCGTACTTGAGCGACGCCCAGACGCCCTCGGCGGGGTCGTTCGAGGAGCCCTTGATGGCGATCTGCACGTCCTTGAAGCCGCCCATGTCGGAGGGCGTCGACTCGAGCATCTCGACCTTCCAGCCGCGGCTCGTCGCGTAGTGCGAGTACATGCGCACGAGGTCGGCCGCGAACAGCGCCGACTCCTCGCCGCCCTCGCCGCCCTTGACCTCCATGATCACGTCGCGGCCGTCATCGGGGTCGCGCGGGATGAGCAGGCGCCGCAGGCGCTCCTCCGCCTCGTGCGCGGCCTCCTCGAGCGCCGGCACCTCCTCGGCGAACGCCTCGTCCTCGCGGGCGAGCTCGCGCGCCGCCTCGAGGTCGTCGACCGCTCCGCGCCACCGCTCGTGCGCGGCCTTGATCTGGCTGAGCTCGGCGTAGCGCCGGTTCACCCGGCGCGCACGCCCGGCGTCGGCGTGCAGCGCCGGGTCGGCGAGCTGCGACTCGAGGTCGGCGTGCTCGGCGAGGAGGCCCGAGACCGACTCGAACACCTCAGTCCTTGTCGTGCTGGCCGGGCACCGACTTCGAGACCTTCATGAGGAACTCGACGTTCGACTGCGTCTCCTTGAGCTGCTTGAGCACGAGCTCGAGCGCCTGCTGCGTCTCGAGGCCCGCGAGCGCGCGGCGCAGCTTCCACATGACCTTCGTCTCCTCGACGCCCATGAGCATCTCCTCGCGGCGCGTGCCGGAGGCGTTGACGTCGACGGCGGGGAAGATGCGCTTGTCGGCCATGTTGCGCGAGAGGCGCAGCTCCATGTTGCCGGTGCCCTTGAACTCCTCGAAGATCACCTCGTCCATCTTCGAGCCCGTCTCGACGAGCGCGGTCGCGAGGATCGTGAGCGAGCCGCCGTGCTCGATGTTGCGCGCGGCGCCGAAGAACTTCTTCGGCGGGTAGAGCGCGCTCGAGTCGACGCCGCCCGAGAGGATGCGTCCCGACGGCGGGGCGGAGAGGTTGTAGGCGCGGCCGAGGCGCGTGATGCCGTCGAGCAGCACGACGACGTCGTGGCCGAGCTCGACGAGCCGCTTCGCGCGCTCGATCGCGAGCTCCGCGACGATCGTGTGGTCCTCGGCGGGCCGGTCGAAGGTCGACGCGATGACCTCGCCCTTGACGGTGCGCTGGAAGTCGGTGACCTCCTCGGGGCGCTCGTCGACGAGCACGATCATGAGGTGCACCTCGGGGTTGTTCTCGGCGATCGCGTTCGCGATGGCCTGCATCACGAGGGTCTTGCCGGCCTTGGGCGGCGAGACGATGAGGCCGCGCTGGCCCTTGCCGATCGGCGAGACGAGGTCGATGACGCGCGTCGAGAGCTTGTTCTGCGTCGTCTCAAGCCGCAGGCGCTCCTGCGGGTAGAGCGGCGTGAGCTTCGAGAACTCGACGCGGTTCAGCGCGTCCTCGCTCGACATGCCGTTGATCGAGTCGACGCGCACGAGCGCGTTGAACTTCTGGCGGCTCGAGTGCTGCTCGCCCTCGCGCGGCTGCTTGATGGCGCCGACGATCGCGTCGCCCTTGCGCAGGCCGTGCTTCTTCACCTGCGCGAGCGAGACGTAGACGTCGTTCTGGCCGGGGAGGTAGCCCGAGGTGCGCACGAACGCGTAGTTGTCGAGCACGTCGAGGATGCCGGCGACGGGCAGGAGCACGTCGTCCTCGCGGATCTCCGGCTCGGCGTCCTGGCCCTGCGTGCGCTGGCGGTCGCGGCCGCGGCCACGGCCACGGCGTGAGCCCTCCTCCTGCTGCTGCGGCTGCTGGCCGCGGCCGTTCTGGCCGTTCTGGCCACGGCCGCGCCCGCGACGCGACGACTCGTCATCGTCGTCCGAGTCCTGCTCGTCCTGCTGCTGCGAGCCCTTGCCGCGCGAGCGGCGGCGGCGGGACGTGCCCTCGCGCTGCTCGCCCTCCTGGCGGCCCGGGCCCTGCTGGTCGTCGCCCTCGGACGGGGCGGCGGATGCGTCGTCGGCCGCGCCGTTCTCGGGCTCGGCGGCGGGGGCGGCCGGCTCGGCGGCGCCGGCGGGCGCCTCGCCCTGCTCGGCGGCCGTCTCGGCGGCGGCCTTGCGCGAGCGGCTCGCGCGCGGCGCGCGGCGGCCGCGCGCCGGGGCCTCTGCCTGCTCGTCGGCGGCCTGCTCGGTCGGCTGCTCGGTGGTCTGCTCCGAGCCCTGCCCGGCGGCGGTGGCCTCGGCCTGCTGCTCGGCGGGCTTCGCCTCCGCGGCCGACGCATCGGCGGGCGCGGCCTCGGCCGTCGCCTCCTCGGCGGCGGGAGCGGCCTTCTTGCGGCGAGCGGGGGCGCGGCGCTTCGTCGCGGCAGGCGCCTCTGCCTCGCCGGTCTGCTCGGCGGCCGGCGCGGCCTCGGCGGGCTGCGCGTCGGCGGCGGGCGCCGCCTCGGCGGGCGCGGCGTCGGTCGTCGCGGGCTCGGCGGTCACGGTCGCCGTCGACGCGCGACGCGAGCGGCGCTTCGGCGCGGCGGGCGCCTCTGCGGCCTCGGGCTGCTGCGATGCGGGAGCCTCGGGAGCGGCCTCGGCCGCGGGGATGCTGTCGGTGATCTCGCTCGTCATGTGCGAGTGCTCCTTCGATGTCGGCCCGCGCGCGATGCTCGCGGGCGTGGGACCATGTCTCGCGCTGCGCTCACGGCCGGTTCGGTCGACGGGCGCTTCAGATTGCGGAGAGTGGAGTCAGGAAGTCCCCCGGCGCGGCTGGGCCGCGGCGCTGCTGGGGATGGGCTCCACTGTACCACCGCGGATGTCGACGGCCAGCAGGCGCGCGTGCCAGCCGGCGCCGGGCGCGGTCGATCGCTCCTCGACGATCCGCGCGGCCTCGAGCCGGGCCGCGGGGTCGGAGGCGAGCACGAGCACCGAGGGTCCCGCGCCCGACACGACGGCCGCGTGGCCGGCGGCCCGCAGCTCGCCGATGAGGGCGGTCGTGTCGGGCATCGCGCTCGCGCGGTAGGTCTGGTGCAGCCGGTCCTCGGTCGCGTCGAAGAGCAGCTCGGGGCTCTGCGTGAGCGCCGCGACGAGCAGCGCCGAGCGCGAGAGGTTGAAGACGGCGTCGGCGTGCGGCACCGCCTCCGGCTGGAGGCTGCGCGCGAGCTTCGTCGACATCGTCGCCCCGGGCACGGCGACGAGCAGCGAGACGCCGCGGTGTACGGCGAGCTGCTTGTGGCGCGGGCCGGTCTCGTCGACCCACGCGATCGTGAGGCCGCCGAAGATGGCCGGTGCGACGTTGTCGGGGTGGCCCTCGAGCTCGGTCGCGAAGCGCAGCACGTCCTCGTCCGAGACGTCGACGACGCCCTCGAGGAGCCCCTTCGCGGCGAGCACGCCCGAGACGATCGCGGCACCCGACGACCCGAGGCCGCGGCCGTGGGGGATGCTGTTGGTCGCCGTGAGCGCGAGGCCAGGCGCCGGCACGCCCACGCGATCGAAGACGTGCAGCGCGGCGCGCGCGACGAGGTTCGACTCGTCGGTCGGCACGGCGCCCTCCCCCGAGCCCTCGCCGACGCCCGAGACCTCGACCGTCACGCCCGACGCCGTCGCCGTCACCTCGAGCTCGTCGTGCACGTTGAGGGCGAGGCCGAGCGTGTCGAAGCCGGGGCCCAGGTTCGCGCTCGTGGCGGGCACGCGCACGCGCACGGCCCGGCCCACCGGCACCGTGGCGACGGGGACGACCGGGCCCGACGCATCCGCCATGCCGGAGACGGCGTCGCTCACGACAGCCCCAGGAGCGCCGCGACCTGCGCGGTGTCGGCGTCGGCCGACTCGGGCGCGGCGTCGGAGCCGTCGTCGAGCTTGAGGCCCCACTGCGCGTCCTTGAGGCCGTGGCCCGTGACGGTGAGCGCGACCGTCGATCCGGCCGGGATCTGCCCGGCCGCGTGGCGCTCGAGCAGGCCGGCGACCGAGATCGCCGAGGCCGGCTCGACGAAGACGCCGGTCGAGGAGGCGAGCAGCCGCTGCGCGCGGAGGATCGCGGCGTCGTCGATCGCGCCGATGTGGCCGCCCGAGGCGTCGCGCGCCTCGAGCGCCTGCTGCCACGACGCGGGGTTGCCGATGCGGATCGCGGTCGCGACCGTGTCGGGCTCGCGCACGACCTCGCCGCGCACGATCGGGGCGGCGCCGGCGGCCTGGAAGCCGAGCATCTGCGGCCGCTTCGTCGCCCAGCCCTCGGTCTCGGCGAGCGAGTAGCCGCGCCAGTAGCTCGAGATGTTGCCGGCGTTGCCGACCGGGATGCAGTGGATGTCGGGCGCGTCGCCGAGCACGTCGACGATCTCGAGCGCGGCGGTCTTCTGCCCCTCGATGCGGTCGTCGTTCACCGAGTTCACGAGGTGCACGGGGTAGCGCTCCGCGAGCTCCTTCGAGATCTCGAGGCAGTCGTCGAAGTTGCCCCGCACCTGCACGATGCGCGCGCCGTGCACGACCGACTGGGCGAGCTTGCCCATCGAGATGCGCCCCTCGGGCACGAGCACGATCGCCTGGATGCCCGCGGCGGCGGCGTACGCGGCGGCCGAGGCGGAGGTGTTGCCGGTCGAGGCGCACGCGATCGCCTTCGCGCCGCGCTCGATCGCGCGCGAGATCGCGACCGTCATGCCGCGGTCCTTGAACGAGCCGGTGGGGTTGAGCCCCTCGAACTTCACGAAGACGCGCGCGTCGGTCATCGCCGAGAGCGCGCGCGACTCGATGAGCGGGGTGCCGCCCTCGCCGAGCGTGACGACCGTCGACGCATCGGTCACCTCGAGCACGTCGGCCCACTCGCGCAGCACGCCGCGCCACTGGTTGCGGGTGCCCTGCAGCTGCTTCGCCATCTGTTGCCTCCTAGTCGATGAGCCGGATCACGCTGTCGATCCGCTCCACGTCGGGGTGCGCGTCGAGCGCGCCGAGCACGGCCGCGATGCGGGCCTCGCTCGCGGTGTGGGTGCCGAGCACGAGCGATGCCTCGCCGTCGGCCGGGTCCTGCCGCACCGACTCGACCGAGACGCCGTGCTCGGCGAAGAGCCCGGCAACGCCGGCCAGCACGCCGGGGCGGTCGGCGACGGTGAGCGCGAGCTCGTGCCGGGCGAGCACGTCGCCGAACGGCGCGATCGGCAGGTCGGCGTGCGTCGACGCGGCCGCGCCCGGGCCGCCGAGCACGTGCCGGCGCGCGATCGAGACGAGGTCGCCGAGCACGGCCGAGGCCGTCTCGGGGCCGCCCGCGCCCGCGCCGTAGAACATGAGGTCGCCCGCCGACTCGGCGGTGACGAAGATGGCGTTCTTCGCCTCCCGCACGGCGGCGAGCGGATGCGTCGCCGGCAGCGAGACGGGATGCACGCGGGCCGAGACGGCCTCGCCGCCCTCGCCCTCCAGGCGCTCGCAGATCGCGACGAGCTTGAGCACCCGGTCGTTCCGCTCCGCCTGCTCGACCATCGCATCCGTCACGCCCGTGATGCCCTGCCGGTGCACGACCTCGACGGGCACGACGGTGTGGAACGCGAGCGAGGCGAGGATCGTCGCCTTGCTCGCCGCGTCGAAGCCCTCGATGTCGGCGGTCGGGTCGGCCTCGGCGTAGCCGAGCTCGGTCGCGACGGCGAGCGCCTCCTCGAGCGTCGAGCCCTCGGTGTGCATGCGGTCGAGGATGAAGTTCGTCGTGCCGTTGACGATGCCCATGACGCGCATGACGCGGTCGCCCGCGAGCGACTGCTCGAGCGGACGGATGATGGGGATCGCGCCGCCGACCGCGGCCTCGTAGTTGACCTGCGCGCCGACCGTCTCGGCCGCCTGGAAGAGCTCGGGCCCGTGCGCGGCGATGAGCGCCTTGTTGGCGGTGACGACGTCGGCGCCCGCGGCGAGCGCGTCGAGCAGCAGCGAGCGGGCGGGCTCGATGCCGCCGAGCAGCTCGACGACGATGTCGGCGCTCGCGACGAGGGTGCCGAGGTCGTCGGTCAGCAGCTCGCGGGGCAGGTCGACGTCGCGCTTCGCGGCGACGTCGCGCACGCCGATGCCCACGAGCTCGAGCGGCGCGCCGACGCGCGCGGCGAGCTCGTCGCGGTGCTCGAGCAGCAGGCGCGCGACCTGGGAGCCGACGCTCCCGGCGCCGAGCAGCGCGATGCGGAGCGATCGGTAGTGATCCGTGCGGTAGGGGTTCATCGGGATGCGGCTCCGGTCGTGTCGTCGGTCGGTCGCTGCGCGCCGGCGGCAGGGCTGGGCGGGGTGTCGTCGAGCTGGCTGTCGTCGAGGCCGGCGTCGCGCGAGAGCACGTCGTCGATCGACTCGCGGCGCACGAGCACGCGCACGGCGCCGTCGCGGATCGCCAGCACGGGCGGGCGGGGCGTCGCGTTGTAGTTGGAGGCGAGCGAGTGGCAGTAGGCGCCGGTCGCGGCGACCGCGAGCAGGTCGCCGGGCTCGACGTCGGCGGGCAGCCACTCGGCGTCGACGACGATGTCGCCCGACTCGCAGTGGTGGCCGGCGACGCGCACGAGCGTCGGCTCGGCGTCGGAGGCGCGGTTCGCGAGCCGCGCGGAGTACTGCGCGTCGTAGAGCGCGGGGCGCGGGTTGTCGCTCATGCCGCCGTCGACGGCGACGTAGGTCCGGGCGCCGTCCGCGAGCCGCACGGGCTTCACGGTGCCGATCGAGTAGACGGTGACGCCCGCGGGGCCGACGATCCAGCGGCCGGGCTCGATCGCGATCCTGGGGACCGGGATGCCGAGCTCGCCCGCGGCCGCGCGCACGGCATCCGCGAGCCTCGACGCGATGGCCTCGATCGGCTCGGGGCTGTCGGACGACGTGTAGGCGATGCCGAAGCCGCCGCCGAGGTTGAGCTCGGGCAGCGGCGCATCGGCGCCCAGCTCGGCGTGGAGCGCGAGCATGCGGCGCGCCGACTCGGCGAAGCCCGAGTGGTCGAAGATCTGCGAGCCGATGTGCGTGTGGAGGCCCGCGAGCTCGAGGCTCGGCAGCTCGCGGATGCGGGCGACGACCGCGGGCGCCTCGTCGATCGGGATGCCGAACTTCTGGTCCTCGTGGCTCGTGGCGAGGAACTCGTGCGTCGAGGCGTGCACGCCCACCGAGATGCGCAGGCGCACGCGCTGCACTCGGCCCGCGCACTCGGCGGCGGCGGCGATGCGCTCGACCTCGATGGCCGAGTCGATGACGAAGGTGCCGATGCCGGCCGTGACGCCCGCCTCGATCTCGGCGAGCGACTTGTTGTTGCCGTGCGAGCCGATGAGCGCGGCGTCGACGCCCGCGCGGAGCGCGATCGCGAGCTCGCCGCCCGTGCACACGTCGATGCGGAGGCCCTCGTCGCGCATCCAGCGGGCGACGTCGCCCGTCAGGAGCGCCTTGCCGGCGTAGTAGACGTCGACGCCCGCGCCGCCCGCCTCGGGCGAGAAGGCGGCCTCGAAGGCCTCCCGGATGCGTCGGGCCCGGGCGCGCACCTCCGTCTCGTCGAGGAGCAGGAACGGCGTGCCGTGCTGCTCGGCGATGGCGGCGAGGTCGACGCCGCCGACGCGGAGGGCGCCGTCGACGCGCTCGGCCGACGCGGGCCAGACGCCCTCGGCGAGGGCGTTGGGATCGCCCGCGTCGGTGAGGTGCGGGGCGAGCGGATGCGGCACGGGACTCCGTCCGGGTGGGGTGCTGTGTGCCTGCGGGCAGGCGGCGTCGGCGCTTGTGGCGCTCTCCCTCCATCCTAGGCAACCGCCGCGTGCCGCTCGGCGCCTGCGCGCCCCGCCGGCCTGCCGCGAGCAGCGGCGATCCTGCCGATTCGCCGCGCCCTCCCGCTGGCTGAGCCGCTCCGCGCGCGCAGCGCGCTGAGCGTGTCGAAGCCGACGGCCACGCAGGGAGTCGATTCCCGGCATCCGCCCCGCAAGGAGTCGATTCCCGACTCCCTCCGCGACATCGACTCCCTGCGTGACCCGCCGCATCCACCGACCGCTCGGGCTCGCCCGCTACGGTGCCGATCGTGCCCACGCCTCCCCCGACCTGGTTCGAGCGCGACCCGCTCGAGCTCGCGCCGCTCCTGCTCGGCGGCGTGCTGCGGCGGGCGGATGCGTCGGGCGCGGTCGCGGTGCGGATCACCGAGACGGAGGCCTACCGCGGCAGCGACGACCCGGGCGCGCACACCTTCCGCGGGAAGACGGCGAGGAACGCGACGATGTTCGGGCCGGGCGGCCGCGTCTACTGCTACTTCACCTACGGCATGCACCACGCGGTCAACATCGTCGCGGGGCCGGAGGGTTACGGCTGGGGCGTGCTCGTGCGCGCGGGCGAGGTCGTCGAGGGGCACGCGCTCGCGCTCGAGCGGCGCTCGGCGCGGCGTCGCACGAAGCCGACCGGGGAGCTCGCGCGGGGACCGGGCAACGTCGCGCAAGCGCTCGGCGCGACGCTCGTCGACGACGGCGCGGCGCTCGGCGACGCGGAGCTCGGCGACGGCGTGACCGGCCCCGACGGCGTCGAGGCGGCGACGTGGTCGTTCGCGCCCGCCGAGGTGCCGCCGCCGTACCGCACCGGGCCTCGCGTGGGGGTCAGCGGACCGGGTGGGGACGCATCCGCCTACCCTTGGCGCTTCTGGGTGCCGGGCGAGCCGAGCGTCTCGGCGTACCGGCCGGCGGTGCAGCGGCAGCGCTGAGGCGCCGGCGCAGAATCGGCCCCTGTCGCGAGCCCGAGCCCCGCCGTATGCTCGCCGCGCGGCGGCGGAGCCGTCGCTCCCAGCGGCGAGGAGGCGACGTGACGGCGCTCGAGGCGGCGGATGCGCCCGCGATCCTCGTCGTCTCGGCTGACGACGCCGTGCGGGGCTCGCTGCTCGAGCCGCTCCGGCGCCGCTACGCGCTCGACTACCGCGTGCTCGAGGCCGACGGCGCGGCCGCCGGCGTCGCCGCGATCGACGCGCTGCGCGAGGAGGGCGGCGACCTCGCGCTCGTGCTCGCCGACGACGCGGCGCCGCTCGAGGGGCGCGGGAGCGTGTTCGCGGTCGCGCGGCAGGCGTTCCGCGACGCGCGGCGAGGGCTCGTGATCGAGTGGGGCGCGTGGTCGGATCGCGCGACCGCCGACGCCGTGCTGCAGCTCATGCAGCACCTGCAGATCGACTACTACGTCGTGCGCCCGCTGCACTCCCCCGACGAGTCGTTCCACCGCGCCGTGACCGACCTGCTGCGCGACTGGGAGGGCGCTGCCGGCAAGCGGCATCGCGGCTTCACGGTGATCGGCGAGGCGGCGCAGGCGCGCACCCACACGCTGCAGACGCGGCTCGAGCGGGGCGGCGTGCCGACCGAGCAGCTCGATCCGTCCTCTCCGGATGCGTCGGCGCTGCTCGAGCAGGCGGGCGTGCGGTACGCGGGCGTGCCGCTCGTGCGCACCGCCGACGGACGCATCCTCTCCGACCCGGACGACGCCGCGCTCGCGCGCGCCTACGGGCTCACGACGACGCTGCCGGAGGAGACGGTCGCCGTCGCGATCGTCGGGGCGGGACCCGGCGGGCTCGGCGCTGCTGTGTTCGCCGCGTCCGAGGGGCTCGACACGCTCGTGCTCGAGGCGGAGTCGATCGGCGGGCAAGCGGGGTCGAGCTCGCTCATCCGCAACTACCTGGGGTTCTCGCGCGGGGTGTCGGGCGCCGAGCTCGCGCAGCGCGCCTACCAGCAGGCGTGGGTGTTCGGCGCGCGCTTCGGCCACACCCGTCGCGTGGTCGGCGTGCGCGCGGTCGACGGCGTCTTCGAGCTCGACGTCGCGCCGGGCGATGTCGCCCGGGCGCGCGCCGTCGTCGTCGCGACGGGCGTGACGTACCGTCGGCTCGCGGTGCCCAGCCTGCGACCCTTCGTCGGCGCCTCGGTGTTCTACGGCGTGACGGCGGTCGAGGCGCGGGCGCAGTCGGGGCGCGACGTGCTCGTCGTCGGCGGCGGGAACTCGGCGGGCCAGGCGGCGCTGCACCTCGCCCGCTACGCGCGCTCGGTGTCGCTCGTCGTGCGGGGCGAGGAGCTCGCGGCGAGCATGTCGCAGTACCTCGTCGACCAGCTGCTCGCCGCGGGCGTGGGCCTCATCACCGGCGCGTCGGTCGTCGACGCGGTCGGGAGCACGGGCGCCGACCGGCTCGACCGCGTCGTGCTCGAGCGGACGACGAGCGGCGAGCGCTTCGAGCAGCGCGCCGATGCGCTCTTCATCACGATCGGCGCGCGCCCGCACACCGACTGGTTGCCGCCCGAGGTGCTGCGCGATCGCTGGCGCTCGATCATCACCGGGCTCGCGGTGCTCGAGGAGGGCGGGCGGCGCGCGTGGCTCGGCGACCCCGCGACCGATCCCGCGCCGCTCGAGTCGTCGCTGCCGGGCCTCTACGCCGTCGGCGACGTGCGGCGCGGCTCGGTGCGGCGGGTCGCGAACGCGGCGGGCGAGGGCGCGGTCGTCATCTCGTACGTGCACCGCCACCTCGGGTCACTCGCCTCCGCGGGTTGAGCCGCTGCGCGCCGAAGGCGCTCAGCGTGTCGCAACCGAGCTCGGCAGCAGCCCCGCTTCGACACGGTCAGCGCGCTGGGCGCGCGGACCGGCTCAGCGACCGGAGTGGGCCCCTCCGCTGGTTGAGCCGCTGCGCGCCGAAGGCGCTCAGCGTGTCGAAACCGACCGCAGCGAGAGCTCCGCTTCGAGCGGTGGTCGCTACATCCGCTCCGGCGCCGACACCCCGACCGTCGCGAGCGCCGTCCGCAGCACCTGCCCGGCGGCGTCGTTGAGCCACAGGCGGGTGCGGTGCAGCGCCGTGACCTCCTCGTCGCCCTGCGGCGCGACGCGCGTCGCGTCGTACCAGCGGTGGTAGAGCCCAGCGAGCTCCTCCGCGAAGCGCGCGACGCGGTGCGGCTCGCGCAGCTCCGCGGCCTGCGCGAGCACGCGCGGGAAGTCCGCGAGCGCGCCGAGCAGCGCCGACTCCGTCTCGTGCGAGAGCAGCTCCGGCTGGAACTCCGAGCGGTCGACGCCCGCCGCGACCGCGTTCCGCGCGACCGCCGACATCCGGGCGTGCGCGTACTGCACGTAGTACACGGGGTTGTCGTTCGTGCGCTGCGTCAGCAGCTCGAGGTCGATGTCGAGCGGCGTGTCTGCACTCGAGCGCACCAGGGCGTATCGAGCGGCGTCGACACCCACCGCATCCACCAGGTCCTCCATCGTCACGACGGTGCCCGCGCGCTTCGACATGCGCACCGGCTTGCCATCGCGCAGCAGGTTGACCATCTGGCCGATGAGGATCTCGAGGTGCTCGTGCGGGGTGTCGCCGAATGCGGCGCACATCGCCATCATGCGGCCGACGTAGCCGTGGTGGTCGGCGCCGAGCATGATGATGTTCTGCTCGAAGCCGCGCTCGCGCTTGTTCTGGTAGTAGCCGAGGTCGCCCGAGAAGTAGGCGGGGGCGCCGTTCGAGCGCACGATGACGCGGTCGCGGTCGTCGCCGAAGGTCGTCGTGCGCAGCCAGAGCGCGCCGTCCTCCTCGAAGACGTGGCCGCGCTCGCGCAGCACCTCGATCGCGCGCTGCACCGAGCCGTCGGACTGCACCTGGTGCTCGTGGAAGAAGACGTCGAAGTCGACGCCGAAGTCGTGCAGGTCGCGCTTGATCTCGTCGAACATGAGCTGCACGCCGCGCTCGCGGAACGTCTCCTGCAGCGCGGCGTCATCGAGGTCGAGCAGGTCGCCGTCGTAGCCGTCGTCGACGCGCTTCGCGATCTCGGCGATGTAGGCGCCGCCGTAGCCGTCCTCGGGCGTCGGCTCGCCGCGGAAGGCGGCGACGAGGCTCTTGGCGAAGCGGTCGATCTGCGCGCCGTGGTCGTTGAAGTAGTACTCGCGAGTGACGAGCGCGCCCTGGCGCTCGAGCACGCGGCCGAGGCTATCGCCGACGGCGGCCCAGCGCGTGCCGCCCATGTGGATGGGTCCGGTCGGGTTCGCCGAGACGAACTCGAGGTTGATCTTCACGTCCTTGAGCGCGTCGCCCGAGCCGTAGGCGTCGCCCGCCTCGACGATCGTGCGGGCGAGCTCGCCCGCGGCGCCGGCGGCGAGCGTGAGGTTGATGAAGCCGGGGCCGGCGACCTCGGCCTTCGCGATGCCGTCGATGGTCGCGAGCTCGGCCGCGACCTCGTCGGCGAGCTCGCGCGGCGAGGTGCCGACGCGCTTCGCGAAGCGCATCGCGGCGTTGGTCGCCCAGTCGCCGTGGTCGCGGTTGCGGGGGCGCTCGAGCACGATGTCGGCCTCGCGCACCTCGACCTCGGCCGTTCGTCGGCCCACGGCGCCCTGGACGGCGGCGAGCACGGCGGACGAGAGCGAGGAGGGCTGCATCCCTCTAGGGTACTGCGCGCGCCTCGACCGCCCGGGCCCCGGAGCGCCCGTAGTCTGACAGCATGCCGAGCCGTACCCAGCGCATCCGCCGTCTCCTGCCCGCCGCGATCATCGCCTCGGCGACCGCGCTCGCGCTGACGGGGTGCGAGCCGGGCGTGCTCGCGCCGAGCGAGTCGCCGACGCCGACGGCCTCGAGCTCGCCGACCGCGACGCCCTCGCCCTCGGCGACGACGCCCGTCGAGAGCCCCGAGCCGACGCCCGCGCCGACCGGCTCCGCGCTGCCGACGACGCCGCCGGTCGCGGGCGACGTGCCGTGCTCGCAGGTCTACACGGCCGACCAGCTCTACGCGTTCAACCCGAACTTCGCCCCGTCGAGCGACGCCGGCACGCTGCCCGGCGCGATCTCGGACATCGTGGATGCGGGCGGCACCGTGTGCGCATACCAGCACGTGACGGGCGGCGACCGGCTCGTCGTGGGCGTGCTGCAGCAGGCCGACGGCTTCCAGGCGCCGGCCTTCGAGACGGTCGGCGACCTCGGCGTCGCGACGGCGCCCTCGGGCGGCACGATCGTGAGCGTCGCCTCGCAGTACTTCGCGAGCGAGCAGGACGCGCGCGAGGTGCTCGACCAGGTGATCGCCAACCTGGGCTGAAGCTCCTCCGTTGGTCGAGTAGCCCGCGCAGCGGGCGTATCGAGACCCGTCAGCTGATCCCGACGACCGACCCTCCGTTGGTCGAG
Source organism: Agrococcus lahaulensis DSM 17612 (assembly GCF_000425105.1). Taxonomy (GTDB): domain Bacteria; phylum Actinomycetota; class Actinomycetes; order Actinomycetales; family Microbacteriaceae; genus Agrococcus; species Agrococcus lahaulensis. The sequence continues at coordinate 189,301 of NZ_KE384303.1, read as the reverse complement.
TAGCCCGCGCAGCGGGCGCATCGAGACCCGTCAGCGAATCCTGACGAGCGCCTTCGGGTCGTCCACGGCGCCCTCCTCGAGCGCCTCGTCCTCCGCGCGCACCGCCACGGAGTGCAGCGTGATCGGGTTCCGCGCCGTCGTCGCCCAGGCCGTCTCGAGCGCATCCGCGCCCGTCGCGATGCGGATGAGGCTCTGCCTCGGCGCGAGCCCGGTGGGGTCGACGACGAACCACTCCCCGTCGATGAGCACCTCCGCGACGGCGTGGAAGTCGGGCGGCTGCAGGCCGGGGGCGTAGACGCCGACGTAGCGGGCGGGGATGCCGGCGGCGCGAGCGAGGCCGATCATGACGTGCGCGTAGTCGCGGCACATGCCGCCGCTCTTGCGGATCGTGTCGACCGCGGTGTCGTCGATGTCGGACAGCGACGGCGAGTAGGTGAAGCCGCGCGCGATCCAGTTGCGCATCGCGGCGATCTGCTCGTGGCCGCTCGCGCGCCCGAAGCGCTCATCGACGAAGCCGCGCAGCACGCTCGCCTCGACGTAGCGCGAGTCGTCGAGGTAGCGCGCCGGGTCGCCCTCCTCGATCGGCCGCTCGAGCCCCGAGACGGCCGATCGGATCTCGACCTCGAGCTGCCCTGCGGGTGCGGTGAAGACGAGCTCGCGGGTGTCGTGCTGAGCCGGTTGGATGCGCCATTCGACGGGCGCTCCGTCGACGGTGACGTCGATGCGCTCCTCGGATGCGTAGGCCGCGGCGGGGAGCACGAGGAGCGTGACGTCGGTCTCACCCACGAGCGACATCGAGAAGGTGGCGTGGGTGGTGCGCATTGCACCGATTCTCCCACACCGCGCTGTCGCGCGCGGGCGTCAGGGGGCGCTGGCGCCCGGCTGGAGCACGTAGAGATAGCCGACGATCTCGGCCTTGCCCGACTCGGCGTCGGTCTCGGTGGTGATGCTCGCGCCGGTGATCGAGATGAGCCGCGTGCCGAGTTGCATGCGCTCCAGGAAGTCGCGCAGCTGCGCGGCCTCCCCCGAGGCACTGACCGTGACCTGCACGGCGGCGAGGTTCTGCTCGGTGACGAGCGGGTCGCTGTACGGCACCGGCGCGCTCGGGGCGGCGCCCGAGTCGGCGGGCGGGGGCGCGGCACCGCCCACCTCGCCGGCGCTCGCCTCCTCGCCGGTCGCCGCGTCCTCGACGACGGGCGCCGTTGACTCGTCCGCGACCGGCGGGGCGTACGGCACCGCGTCGATCGAGGCGACGGCGTCGATCGTGACGCCCGCCTCGACCGCGAAGGCGTCGAGCTGGCGCAGGAAGTCGGAGTACGCGAGCTCGCTCGGGATGCCCTGCGCGAGCTCGTCGCGGGTCGCGAGGTACTCGTCCATGAGCGAGGCCGACTGCTCGAGCGCCTCGAGCCGTGCTTCGTGGATGGCGTTCTGCTGCTCCACCATCGCGAGGTCGTCCCGGGCCGTCGAGGTGGTGCGCAGGTCGGGCGAGATCACGCCGAACCACGCACCGACCGCGATGCCGGCGGCCAGCACGCCCGCGCCGAGGCTCCAGAGCCGATCCGCGCCGTTCATCCCTCGTCGTCCTCAGCGCCAGCGTCGGCATCTGTCGATGCATCCTCGCTCGCCTCGGCGCCCGCCTCCGCCTCGGGCGGGAAGCGGTTGGCGTACGCCTCCTCGCCCACGTGGAGCACGAAGATCGTCTCGGTTCTCCCGGTCTCGAGGGCGGTCACCACCGGCACCTGCGCGTCGACGAACCCGGGCAGCGTCGCGAGCGCGTCGAGCACCTGCGGCAGCCGCGCATCGCTCTCGACCGTGAAGGTCAGCGTCGCGACTCGGGCGCCCTGCAGGGGCGCGATCGGCTGCGCGTGCAGCGCCATGGGCGAGCTGCCCTCCGCGGCGACGCTCGTGAGCGTCGCGTCGGGCGGGAGCGTCGCGAGGAAGGCGTCGATCATCGACCGCCACTCGATCTCGGTGCTCGTGACGACGTGGCGGGCCGCGACCCGTTCGGCGATCTCGGCCTCGACGGCGAGCACGTCGCCGAACTCGCCCTGCTGGGCGATGAGCGCGGCCGTGCGGGCCTGCGCGCCCGCGAGCTCGACCTCGGCGGCGATCGCCTGCACCCGGGCGGCAGCCGCACCGCCGCCGGCGCCGACGACGAGCACGACGGCTGCCGCCACCACGACGCGCCGCACTGCGCGGCTCCTGCGGGCTGCGAGCACCTCGGGCGGCAGCAGGTTGACGACCGGTTGGGCGCCGAGCATGAGCGGCGGCGCGTCGCCGCCCCGGCCGACCGTGATCCCGAAGACCTTCATGCTGCGCTCCGCATCGCCAGCCCGAGCGCGACGGCCGCCCGGTTCGCCTCCGCGCTCGTGCGCGGCCGGTCCCGCTCCCGCACCGCGATCGACGCGAGCGGGTCGCCCCAGTCGATCGGCATGCGCATGACCTCCCCGAGCGCCGCCGAGAAGCCTCCGAGGCTCGCGCCGTCGCCGGTGAGCACGACGCGGCGCACGGGCAGGTCGGGCCGTGCGCTCGCGAAGTAGGAGACGGTGTTGCGCACGCCCGTCACGAGCTCACCGGTCACCTCGCGGATCGCCTCGATCAAGGGCTGGTCGTGCGGCGTGAAGCCCTGCATGCCGAGCCCGAGCGCGCGCTTCGCGTCTTCGGCGACGGGCCGCTCGAGCTGCAGGCGGGAGTGAAGGGTCTGCGTCACCTCGTCGCCGCCCGTCGGGATGATGCGCACGAAGTGCGGCACACCCCCGCGAGAGATGACGACGGTGGTCGTGTGGGCGCCGACGTCGACGACCGCGATCGCCTCGGCGTCGTCGAGGCGCTGAGGCAGTGCCCGCGTGAGCGCGAACGGCACGAAGTCGACCGCGACGGTCTCGAGCTTCGCGCGCCGCGCGGCCTCGATCGTCGAGAGCACGCCCTCCTTGACGGCCGCGACGAGCAGGCCGTGCACCTGCCCCTGCCCGGCGTCGCCGATCGGGTAGAAGTCGAGGATCGCCTCCGATATCGGCACCGGCAGCAGGTCCTGCACCTGGAAGGGCAGCGACTCGCGGATCATCGGCAGCGGCGCGGCCGGCACCGTCAGCTCGCGCGCCAGCACGCGGTCGTTGCCGACGCCGAGCACGACCCGCCTGCTCGAGAACCGGCCGCGCTTCCACAGTTCGCGCAGGGCGCTCGTCACGATGTGGGGCTCGACCACCTCGCCGCGCACGACGGCGCCGGGCGGGAGGCCGATCGAGTGGTAGCGCGAGAGGGCGGCACCCTTCCGCGTGCGCGTCACCTCTGCCGCGCGGATGCCCGTCGCGCCGATGTCGAGACCGACCGTGCTGTTTGCCATCGGTTCCCCCTATCCAAGTCCTACGAGCTGCAGGTATCCGTGCCAGATTGGCACGCCTGCGAAGACGGCCACGGTGGACGCGAGCAGCATCCATGGGCCGAACGGGATGCCGCTGCCGCGCCCCGCGCGTCCGAGTGCGACGAGCACGAGCGCGAACGCGCCGCCGAGCAGGAACGCGCCAAACCCGCCGACCGCGAGCTCACCCCAGCCGAGCCAGCCGAGCGCCATGCCGAGCAGCCCCGCGAGCTTGACGTCGCCGAGCCCCATGCCGGCCGGGTACGCGAAGGCCATCGCGAAGTACGCGCCGAAGAGGATGCCGGCGCCGGCAGCCGCTCGGAGGAGCGAGCCCCACTCCGCCGTGGCCGCGGCGGCCGCCGCGAGCAGGAGCCCGACGACGGCGTACGAGGGCAGCACGATCGCGTCGGGCAGCCGTTGCGTGTCGATGTCGATCCAGGCGAGCGCGATCCCGACGGCGGCGAGCACCGCAAAGGCGAGTGTCTCGGCCACCGGCCCGATCGCCGCGAGCGATGGGCGCTCGAGCGCCTCCCATGGCGCGAAGCGCAGCGCGACGGCCGCGAACGCGATGCCCGTGAGCAGCTCGATGAGCGGGTAGCGCGGCGAGATGCGCGCGCTGCAGTCGCGGCAGCGGCCGCGCAGCAGCAGCCAGCTGAGCACCGGCACGTTGTCGAACAGCCGGATGCGCACGCCGCACCCGCCGCAGCTGCTCGGCGGGCGCACGATCGAGCGGCCGGCCGGCACCCGGAAGATGACGACGTTGAGAAACGACCCGATGAGGAGCCCGAAGCCTCCCGTCACCGCGGCGGCCGCGGCGATCATCGGTAGGTCCCGTTCGCGTCGATCGCGGGCGGCGTCTCGATCCAGGTCGTGACGCCGTAGGCGATCGAGACGGGGTTGAGGAAGTGCGGCGGCGACCGGTGCAGCAGCCGCGGGTCGTACTGGTAGTCCTTGATGTAGCCGCTGCCGGGGCTGCGGAAGACCACGCCGCGGAAGCGCTGCGCGATCGAGCCGCGCACGGTGAGCGTCGGCGACGAGTAGCCCGACGCGTTCTCGGTCGCGGTGTTCTGCACCGTGAAGCTGCGCAGCGAGAGGATCGCGGCCTCGATGGTGAGGCTCGTCGGGCGCGTGCGGCTGCTGACGACCGGGTTGTAGACCCACACCATGTTGTTGCCGATGAGGCCGAGCATGTCGCGGTCGCGGTCGGCATACCGCGTATTGCCCACGACGTAGACGTAGTTCTCGGCCGCGAGCGTCACCTCGCCGCGCAGCGTGCCCTGAACGAAGATGTCGCCGTTCCGGCACCCGTAGGCCGCCACGCCGTCGATCGCCCCGGGCGCCGTCTCATTGTTGGCGGGATAGCCGAGACCGTTGCCGGTGGTGCGCCCGTCCGCCCCGCGGCAGTTCGTCGCATCCGCCTCTCTCGCGACGCGGCCGTTCGGGTCGCTCGACGAGGCCGGGACGTTCTGCACGTAGACGGCGCCGCGATCGGGCACCGGAACGGTGACGCCGGAGCCCAGCCGGTTGGTGCCCGTGCCCGGCAGGCCGCACTCGCTCGGCGTCGGGTTCGCCGCTCCCGGTCGGGTCTGCTTCGTCCACGGCGAGCGCACGGTCATCGTGCCGCCCGAGTTGAAGGTGATCGTCGTCGCGCCGGTGTAGAGGCAGCCGCCGTCGAGCGCCGCGGTGCGGATCTCGGAGTTCGTCTCGGGCATGCCGAGCACGCCCATGAGCGACGGCGAGTTGTTGCGAGCGGGATCCTTGACCCGGAAGTCGGGCGTCGATCCGCAGCCGCTCGGCCGCAGGTAGCGCGGTCCGGAGGCCGGGTTGTACGGCGTCGTCACACGGCCGTGGAATGTGGCTTGGCACGCGTAGATCGTGTCGTTCGAGTGCACCTGCCCGCGGATCTCGTCGCCGCCGCTGAACGCGATCGCGGTCGCGCAGGTCGACGTGCGCCCCGCCCACGCGTACTTGACGCAGCTGCTCGAGCGGCCGTAGATCGCGGGGTCCTCGATCTCGTAGTCGGTGAAGTAGAGGTAGGCGAGGAAGTCCGACTGCCGCAAGTCGGTCACGATCGTGCGCGTCTCGGTGCCGACGCGACCGGTCGAGCGCAGCCGCAGCGTGCCGTCCATCGCGTAGGCGCTCGAGTCGACCTCGTAGCGGAAGCTCGCGGTGCCGTCGCTGCCGGGCACGGAAGCCCAACTCCCGCCGAAGCCTAAGGCCGGGTTGGTCGCGTCGTCGATCACCGTGCTGGCCGCGGTGAACGGCGCGGCGGAGTTGCCCTGCAGCACGTAAGAGGGATCGGCGGCGAGCCGGCTCTGGTACTCCTCGACGCCCGCGTAGGCCGCGGCGAGCGCTCCCTGCCAGTCGGCGTCGTCGCGAGCGTGGCGCGTGCTCGACACCGCGATCACGATCGCGGTGGTCAGCAGGGCTCCGACGAGCGCCCCGATACCGATGACGAGGATCAGCGCGACGCCGCGGTCGCGCTCCTCGATCATGATCCTCAGCTGCCTGCGCATCAGATCCCCGTTCTCGTGAGGCCCAGGTTGGGCAGCGACACCGTGCTCACCAGCTGCGCCGGCGCCGCGTCGGTGCCTGCGGCGGTCTGCACGACGAGCGAGACCCGCACCGCGACCACCTCGCGGCGCTGCACCTCCGTGAGCTCTCCGCTCGCGGGCGGCGCGATCGGCGCGCCCGCGGCGCCGAGGTAGGTGAACAGCGCGGGCGATGGGCTTCCACCCACGGGCGTGCCGCGCGGGGCCACGTCGCGCGCGACCACGCGCGTGAGGCTTGGCGTCGTGTCGTAGACCCAGTCCCCCGCCGAGCGCCTCGCGGCCCAGCGGGTCTCGACGAGCTCGCCGGCGGTGTTCACCTCGAGCCGGACGCGCGTCGGCCCGACCGTCGCCGTAGCGGGATCGAGATAGGCGTTCACGGCGAGCGCGTCGGCGCGCGCGGATTCGAACGCCGGCAGCGGCTGCCACGTCGACGAGCGAGGCACCTCGGTGCCGGCCCGGATGACGGTGCTGATCCGTTGCATCGCGACGGCGGCGGTGCGCGAGCTGTCCTGCTCCGACTCCTGGCGTGAGAACGTCTGCGCGAGCGCGACGACCATGGTGGTGATGAGCGTCGTCACGATCGCGAGCAGCGAGATCGCCACGAGCAGCTCCATGAGCGTGAATCCCCGGTCGCGCTCGCCTCCGCGGCGCTCGACTCCCCCGCTCACGGTGCCGGCTGCCTGGGGTCGAGGGTGACGACGTCGAGCACCGACGAGCCGCGAGAGACAACCGTGGCGGTAACGGCTCCCGAGCTGCTCGTCAGGCGCCAGGTGCCGTACGGCAGCGCGATCGTCGTGCCGCTCGGGACGTTGCCGAACGAATGGAAGAAGGTCGGCCCGCAGGTCGGCTCGCCGAGCCCTCCAGGGGCGGGCGTCGCGATCAGGCTGTTGGCGGTGCTGCCGATGCGGACGAGGCCGAGCGGGATCTCACGCGCAACAGCGCTGCCCGGATCCGCGCTGACCTCCGGCGCCGCACCCTCGCTCAAGCCGATGCCGAGCAGCGTTGTCTCCGGCCATGCGTTCGGGTCTGAGGCCGTGCACTCGGATCCCGTCTCGCGTCCGTAGTTGCCCGCGAGCAGCCGGTAGGTCACGCGAGGGTGCAGCGGCACAGAGAAGGTCGGGTTCGACCGAGCGGTCGTGGAGCCGCCGGTGATGGGCGCGCTCGTCACGCCATAGGTGCTGATGAACGACAACCGGAAGTCGCGAGGGAGCAGCACCGGCCCCGCGCCGGGCGCGAGCGTCGCGCTGAGCGACGCGGCGCGGTCGTACTGGAAGCCGATGCTCGAGGTGGTGCCCGGCTGCACGCTGACGTCGGGCTTCTTCGGGGTCGTCTCGAGCGCCACCCCGATGTGGTTGCTCTTAGAGATCGTCACGTCGTAGACGCCACGCGTCACCTGCAGGAAGTAGGCGCAGCCCTGGGCATCGGTCGTGGTCGCCGGCACGGGCGCACCGTCGGACGTCGCGGTGAGCGAGACCGTCGTGCCTGGCACGCCGGCACCGGATGCGTCGATGACCGACACCAGGATCGTGCCCTTGGCGGGGTCGTTGAGGCGCTGCGACGGGTCGACGACCGTGTCGGCGCGCACGGGAGGGACGGACGCGGGCATGTTCTCCCACGTCACTGTCACGTTGACGCGCTTGAAGCGGAGGTTTCCGCCGCCCGTGCCGCACGCCTCGTCGGCGGAGCTGTCGGTGACCCAGGCGGTCTCGCGGCGGATGGTGAAGGTCGTGCCGTTCACGACCTGCGATCGGGTCTCGTCGACGAGGTCGAAGAGGTCTGGCACGTCGTGCGCGAGCTCCATCTCGGCCGCCGCGAGGTTCGCGGCGACGTGCTTCGCCTCGGAGTTGCGGTTGCTCGTCAGCACCTGCAGCAGAGAGGAGAGCACCATGGTCGAGATGATCGCGAAGACGAACATCGCGACCAGCACCTCGACGAGCGTCATGCCGCGGTCGCCGCTATCGGCGAAGCGGACGCGCTCTGCGAGGCTGCGCATGGTGCTCTCCTCTCTACGTAATGTGGAGTCGCTGGCCAGTCAGGCCATGAGCCACTCCTTGCGGATCACGGCCAGTTGGCCAGACCACCGCCGTCGCTGTCGTACGTCAGCGACTGCTGACCAGTCGGCAGGTTGGTGTTGGTGGCGGTGAGGAGGAAGTCGCCCGCCGTTGCGGTGACGGCCATCGTCGTGTCACCGCTGGCCCGGTAGCCGTTGTTGCCGAGCTCGGTCAGGTCGAGGCCGGTGTAGGAGCCCTCGTTGTTGACGGCGTAGGTCTCGGCGGCAAGTGCCGCGTTCTTAAGGTCGGTCTCGACCTCCGCCCGCCATGCAGCGGTGCGCTGGTTGAGGAAGACGGGGATCGCGATGCCGGCGAGGATGCCGATGATGATGACGACGACAAGGAGCTCGACGAGGGTGAAGCCGCGCTGCGACTTGCCCTCCTCCTGCAGCATCGCCCGGCGGTCGCCGAGCAGCTGGAGCATCTTCTGCATGATGGGTGGTTCCTTACTGGTTGGGGTTGGGGTTGGGACAGGGAATGGATACGTCGGGGTCGAGCGGATCAGTTGATCTGCTCGAAGATGGAGAAGACGGGCATGTAGAGGGCGATGATCATGCCGCCGATGAGGGCGCCAACGCCCGCGATGAGGATCGGCTCGATGATCGACGTCATCTGCGCGGTCGTGGACTCGATGTCGCTGTCGTAGGAGTCGGCGATCTTCGAGAGCATGAGCTCCATCGAGCCGGCGTCCTCGCCGACCGCGACCATCTGCACGACCATCGGCGGGAAGACCGGCTCCTCCGCGAGCTGCTCGGCGACGGGACGGCCCTCGCGCACCGCGTCGGCGATGCGGTTCGAGGCCTGCAGGATGACGCTGTTGCCCGAGATCTCGCCGACGACCTGCAGCGCGAGCACGATCGGCACGCCCGCCTTCAGGAGCGCCGCGAAGTTGCGGGTGAAGCGCGCGAGCGCGATCTTGCGCAGCAGGTCGCCAAAGACGGGGAGCTTCAGCAGCGCCGGGTCGAGCACCGCCCGCACCTCGGGAGCGTGCTTGTTCTTGCCCCACCAGACGCTGAAGGCGATCGCCGCGACGAAGAGCAGCGGGCCGAGCCACACCATGTTCGCCGAGATGGTGACGAGGATCTGCGTCGGCAGCGGCAGCGCTCCGCCGAGGTCGGCGAACATGCCCTCGAAGATCGGCACGATGAACCAGATCATCGCGACCACCGCGACGATCGCCATGCCGACGACGACGATCGGGTAGGCCATCGCCGACTGCACGGTGCTCTTGAGCTTGACCTCCTTCTCGAAGGCCGTCGCGACGGCGTCGAGCGCGTCGTCGAGGAAGCCGCCCGTCTCGCCAGCGGCGATGAGGTGGATCATCAGCGGCGGGAAGACGTTCCGGTGCTTGCCGAACGCCTGCGAGAGCGTGCCGCCGGTCTCGATGTCGCCGCGCACCTCGGTGAGCACCTTCGCGAGCGTCTTGTTCTCCGTCTGCTCGGAGAGGATGTGGAGGGTGCGGAGGAGCGAGAGGCCCGCACCGATCATGGTCGACATCTGTCGCGCCATGACCGAGAGGTCCTTGAGCTTGACCGCCTGGCCGAAGCTCAGGTTGATCTCGCGGTTGAGGCCCGTGCCCATCGCCGACTCGTCGACGCTCACGGGCGAGAGGCCCATGTCGCGCATGCGCGAGAGCGCGGCCGCTTGCGTGGGCGCGTCGAGCTTGCCCTTGACGAGCCTGCCGTCGCGCTCGCGGCCCTTGTAGGCCCACGTCTTCGTCGAGGTCATCGCTGCCCCCTCGAGAAGGAGTCGCCGAAGTCGACGCCGGTGTCGAGCGCGGGAGCCATGCCGCCGGTCGCGAGCATGCCGCGCAGCTCGTCGACGTTGTGCGCCTTCTCGCGCGCCGCATCCTCCTTGATGATCCCGCGGTTCACGAGGTCGGCGAGGTGCTGGTCGAGCGTGCGCATGCCGAGCGAGGCGCCCGACTGCAGGGCGCTGCCGATCTGGTGGATCTGGCCCTCGCGGATGAGGTTCGAGACCGCCGAGGTGGCGATGAGGATCTCGCTCGCGGCGACGCGCCCCTTGCCGCTCGCGCGGGGCACGAGCGTCTGGCAGACGATGCCCTGCAGCGTCGCGGCGAGCTGTGCCCGCACCTGGCCCTGCTGGTGCGGCGGGTAGACGTCGATGATGCGGTCGATCGTCTGCGCCGCCGACTGCGTGTGCAGCGTCGCGAAGACGAGGTGGCCGGTCTCGGCGGCGGTGAGGGCGACCGAGATCGTCTCGAGGTCGCGCATCTCGCCGACGAGGATGACGTCGGGGTCCTGGCGCAGCACGTGCTTGAGCGCCGCCGCGAACGAGTGGGTGTCGTGCCCGACCTCGCGCTGGTTGACGACCGCCTTCTTGTGCTGGTGCATGAACTCGATCGGGTCCTCGACCGTCACGATGTGCTCCGCGCGCGTGCGGTTGATGAGGTCGATGAGCGCCGCGAGCGTCGTCGACTTGCCCGAGCCGGTCGGGCCGGTGACGAGCACGAGCCCGCGCGGGAGGGTCGCGAACCGCGTGATGCCCTGCGGCAGGTCGAGCTCCTCGACCGTGCGGATGCGCGTGGGGATGAGGCGGAACGCCGCGCCCCGCGCGGAGCGCTGCTGGTAGATGTTGACGCGGAACCGGGCCTCGGCGCTGAGGTCGTAGGCGAAGTCGAGCTCGAGCTCCTCCTCGAAGACCTCCCGCTGCTCCGTCGTCATGATCGCGGTGAGCGCGGCCTGCACGCGCGCGGCCGACCAGACGCCGTACTCCTCGAGCGGCAGGAGCTTGCCGTCCAGGCGCATCGTCGGATGCGCATCCGCCGTCACGTGCAGATCGGAGGCGCCGGCGCGCACGACCGTCTCGAGCGCGAGCAGCAGGTCGCCGTCGGTGCCGGTCGGGGTCGGGAACTCGGGCGCTGCCGCGGCGGGCGCCGCCGACTGCGCCCACTGCTGGCGCAGCGCCGCTCGCGTCGGCATGCCCTGGACGTCGATGCTCATACGATCACCCGCTGCACTTCCTCGACCGTCGTGAGGCCGAGGGTCGCCTTCTCCCACGCGTCCTGCCGCAGCGAGCGCATGCCCTGCTGCGAGGCGACGCGAGCGACCTCGGAGGTCGAGGCGCGCTCGACCGTGAGCCGCTCGATCTCTTCCGAGACCGTCATGACCTCGTGGATCGCGATGCGGCCGCGGTAGCCGGTGCCGGAGCAGTGGGTGCAACCGACGGCGCGGTGCACGCCGAGCTGGCCGGTGACCTCGAAGCCCATGGCCGCGAACTGCTCGGGGCCGCGGAGGTCGGGCTCCTTGCAGCGGTCGCAGAGCCGGCGCGCGAGGCGCTGCGCGACGACGCAGTCGAGGGCCGAGCCGACGAGGAAGGGCTCGATGCCCATCTCGGTCAGTCGGGTGACGGCGCTCGGGGCGTCGTTCGTGTGGAGGGTCGAGAGCACGAGGTGGCCGGTGAGCGACGCCTCGATCGCGATCTGCGCCGTCTCGTAGTCGCGGATCTCGCCGATGAGCACGACGTCGGGGTCGGAGCGCAGGATCGAGCGGAGCGCGGCCGCGAAGGTGAGGCCGGCCTTCGCGTGCACCTGCACCTGGTTGACCCCGGGCATCCGGTACTCGACCGGGTCCTCGACCGTGATGACGTTGACCTCGGTGCGCGCGACGGCGTTGAGCGTCGTGTAGAGCGTCGTCGACTTGCCCGATCCCGTGGGTCCGGTGACGAGGATCATGCCGTAGGGCTTCTTGTACGACGCCTGGTAGCGGTCGAAGTTGTGGGGCAGCAGGCCGAGGTCGGAGAGCTGCAGCTGCGTGCCGCCGGTGTCGAGGATGCGCATGACGACCTTCTCGCCCCACACCGTCGGCAGCGTCGCGACGCGGAGGTCGACCTTGCGGCCACCGTGCATGACCGACATGCGGCCGTCCTGCGGGCGGCGGCGCTCGGCGATGTCGATGTCGCTCATGATCTTGAGCCGCGAGATGATGCCCTGCTGCATCGTCTTGGGCGCCGACTGCATCTCGTGCAGCACGCCGTCGACGCGGAACCGCACGCGCACCGACGACTCGCCGGGCTCGATGTGGATGTCGCTCGCGCGGTCCTGCACGGCCTGGTTGACGAGCAGGTTGACGAAGCGCACGATCGGGGCGTCCTCGTCGGCGGCGTCGGCCATGCCGAAGCCGAAGGGATCCGCCGCCGCAGCCTGCTCCTGCTCTTCCTGGATCGTCGACGTGATGTCGCTCAGCTCGGAGTCGGCGCGGTGGAAGCGGTCGATCGCCGCGAGCAGGTCGCCGCGCTCGGCGACGACGGGCTCGACGGCGAGGCCTGACGCCTGGCGCACGTCGTCGATCGCGAGCACGTCGGCGGGGTCCGTCATCGCGACGACGAGCCGACCCTCCTCGTGCGCGACGGGGAGGAGGATGTGCCGGCGCGCGATCGCGCTCGGCACCCGGGAGACCGCGACGCGGTCGACGTTCATCTCGCTCACGACGACGAACGGCAGTCCGGCCTGCTCGGCGCGCACTCGCGCCGCCTGGGCGCCGGTGATGGTGCCGTCCTCGACGAGGGCGCGGATGGCGCCCGCGTCGTCGAGGCCCGCGGCGAGCAGCTGGTCGCGGCGAGCTATCGAGAGCTCGCCGCGACGAGCCAGCAAGTACGTCAGCGACGCCATGGCGTCCGCGCCTTCTCGCGCGCCGAGCGGTCGGCGCAGGGCGCAACGACCGCACACGACTGTGCGTACATTTCAGGGACCTTCGTGACAGGGCCGTGGAGCTGGGGACTCCGGTGCTGGGGTGCTTCGATCGATCCTGGGGAGATCGACTGCGGTGAGATTGACACATCGATTGCTCGACGCGCAACATTCGGGATGCTCAAGGAAACCTCAGGTAAGCGGTGCTCCCTCAGCATTCGTGCGGATCGGGCAGGTTCTGCTTGACCGGCTCGGGAGCCGAGCGCAGACTTGCGACGCCGTCGCGCCCGCGGCGGCACCGAACCGACGGAGCACGACTGCGCATCCGATCCCGGCCGTGCCCCAGTGGGCGGGCGGCTGCGCACGAATCCGAGCTGCCGATCCTCGCCCCAGTGAGGCCCCATGTTCCCGACAGCCCAATCCGGCGCCGACGATGAGCCGATGCTCGGCCTTCGCGAGCGCAAGAAGCGCCTGACCCGGCGCACGATCGCCGAAGCGGCCTTCGAGCTCACGCTCGAGCGCGGCCTCGACGGCGTGACGATCGACCAGATCGCCGAGCGCGCCTTCGTCTCGCCGCGCACCGTCTCGAACTACTTTCCCTCGAAGGAGGCCGCGGTGCTCGCGGTCGAGGGCTTCGCACCGCTCGACCTGCTCGACGGCGTCGAGTCGCGGCCGGCGGACGAGCCGCCCCTGCAGTCGCTGCGCGAGACCCTCGTCGCGCACATGCGCGGCATGAGCGCGGCCGACGCGACGGTGCTGCGGCGGCGCGAGGAGCTCATCGACCGGCATCCGACCCTGCAGCTGCAGCGGGCGGCGCAGTACGACGCGTTCGAGGATGCGGTGCGCGCGCTCGTCGCGGAGCGCGCGGGTCTCGACGCCGAGGCCGACCGCTACCCGCGGCTCGTCGCGGGTGCGGCCAGCACGGCGGTCAAGACCGCGATGCGCATGTGGATGCTCGGCGACGGCGGCGCGACCGAGATCGCCGAGCTCGTCGACCAGGCCTTCCACGACCTCGAGGCGGGCCTGAGCTCGGCCGAGTGAGCGGCCGGTCGGGCGCCGCGTCGCCGCGGTGGTAGATTGATCGACGCTGCCTCGCGCAGCCCGGCCCCCATAGCTCAGGGGATAGAGCGTCTGCCTCCGGAGCAGAAGGCCGCAGGTTCGAATCCTGCTGGGGGCACCGACAGTCGGTGTCGACGAAACACACACCCGGCGCCCCCGCAGCACATGGGAGGCGCATCGGGTCGCCAGGACGAAAGCACGTAGGGTTTGCCGCATGGGACGACCTCGCCTCCACGATGAGCACTTGCGTCAGCGGTTGCTCGAAGCCGCGACGGATCTGATGGCGGTCGAGGGCCCCGACTTCTCGCTGCGCCCGCTCGTCGCATCGGTCGGCACCTCCACCTCGGCCGTCTACTCGCTCTTCGGCTCGCGCGGCGAGCTCGTCGAGGCGATCACCGTGCGCGCCGCCCGCTCGTTCGTCGACGCGCAGCACGCCGTCGAGGCCGAGGCGCCAGCCGAGCTCATCCCCGCGCTCGCGCACGCGATGCGGGCGTGGGCGCGCGAGCACTCCGCGATGTTTCAGGTCGTGTTCGGCCGCAGCGAGGAATCCCCCGCCGTCGACGAGGCGCGCGAGAGCACGACCGACCCGCTGCTGCACGCCGTCACCGCCGCGATCGACGCCGGGACGCTGCACGGCGACCCGGTGACCACGACGCGCACGATCTTCGCCGGCGTGCACGGCTTCATCACCCTCGAGCTGCTCGGCCTCTACCCAGCCGAGCAGGCTGACGCGCTCTTCGAGGCGCTGCTCGCGGCCATCTGGCGCAGCTGGACCTCGCCCGAGGTGGAGAGCGCGGTCGCCTGACCCTTGCCGCACATACCCCTCGGGGGTATGATCGTCGCATCATGATCGACCACTCGGCACCCGGCTACACGGCCGACAAGGATGCGCTCCTCAAGCGCCTGCGGCGCGCCGAGGGCCAGGTGCGCGGCGTCGCGCGCATGGTCGACGAGGACGCCTACTGCATCGACATCCTGACCCAGGTGTCGGCCGCGACGAAGGCCCTCGAGACGGTCGCGCTGCAGCTGCTCGAGGACCACCTCGCGCACTGCGTCGCCGAGGCGGCCGAGCGCGGCGGCCCCGTCGCGCAGGAGAAGCTGACCGAGGCGAGCGCCGCGATCGCGCGCCTCGTCCGATCGTGACCCCGATCCCCCTCCCCTAGGAAGGCAACCCATGCTGCAGAACATCGAGATCATGTCGACCCCCGCCGACGCCGACGCGCAGGCCCAGGCCGGCGGCTGCTGCGGCGGCGCGTGCCACGCGCCCGCACCGGCTGCCGACGGCGCCGTCTCGCAGTCCTTCGAGGTCGAGGGCATGACGTGCGGCCACTGCGTCTCGTCGGTCACCGAGGAGCTCTCGGGGCTCGCGGGCGTCGAGGGCGTCGAGGTCGAGCTCGTCCCGGGCGGCCGCTCGACCGTGACGGTGGCGTCGGATGCGGCGCTGCGGCTCGACGACGTGCGCGCGGCCGTGAGCGAGGCGGGCTACACGCTCGTCTGAGCGACGACTTCGAGAGCGCCGGCTTCCCTCGAGGGGGCCGGCGCTCTTGGTCTCGATACGACCGGCTGCGCCGGTCCACTCGACCAACGAGTGGTGGCGACTGGATACCCCTGGGGGGTATAGTCGTGGCATGGCTGAAGCGCAGACGGTCGAGCTCGAGATCGGCGGCATGACGTGCGCGTCGTGCGCCGGCAGGATCGAGCGCAAGCTCGGCAAGCTGCGCGGCGTCGATGCGAGCGTCAACTACGCGACCGAGGTCGCGCGCGTGACGCTGCCGAGCGGGATGAGCGTCGACGACGCGATCCGCACCGTCGAGCAGACCGGCTACACCGCCGCGCTCCCCGCGCCCGAGGCCGAGCGCGACGAGCGCGGGACGCGCCTCGCGACGCGACTCATCGCATCCGCCGTGCTCGCCGTGCCCGTGGGGCTGCTGTCGATGATCCCCGCCCTGCAGTTCCCCGGCTGGCAGTGGGTCGCGCTCGTGCTCACGCTGCCCGTCGCCGTGTGGGGCGCGTGGCCGTTCCACCGCGCGGCCGCGATCAACCTGCGCCACGGCGCCGCGACGATGGACACGCTCATCTCGCTCGGCGTCACGGCCGCGCTCGGCTGGTCGCTGTGGGCGCTCGTGCTCGGCGACGCGGGCCGCATCGGCATGCGCATGGAGATGTCGTGGTTCGGCGGCCACGGCGACGAGCTCTACCTCGAGGTCGCCGCGCTCGTGACGGTCTTCCTGCTCGCCGGCCGGCTCATCGAGTCGCGCGCGAAGCGCTCGAACCAGCAGGCGATGCGGGCGCTCGCGCGCCTCGGCGCGAAGGAGGTCACGCGCGTCGGCGCGGCGGGCGACGAGCGCATCCCGGTCGGGCAGCTCGCGGTCGGCGATCGCTTCCGCGTCGTGCCGGGCGAGAAGATCGCGACCGACGGCGTCGTCGTCGAGGGCGCGTCGGCGATCGACGCGTCGCTGCTCACCGGTGAGTCGCTCCCGGTCGAGGTGACGGCCGGCAGCGAGGTCGTCGGAGCGACGATCAACGGCCACGGGATGCTCGTCGTCGGGGCCCGCCGCGTCGGCGCCGACACCGAGCTCGAGCGCATCGCCTCGCTCCTGCGCCGCGCCCAGGACGGCAAGGCCGACGTGCAGCGGCTCGCCGACCGCGTGTCGCAGTGGTTCGTGCCCGCGGTGCTCGTGCTCGCGCTCGGCGCGCTCGTCGGCTGGATCGTGCTCACGGGCGATGTCGCCGCCGCCTTCACCGCCGCCGTCGCGACGCTCATCATCGCGTGCCCGTGTGCGCTCGGGCTCGCGACCCCGACGGCGCTGCTCGTCGGCACGACGCGCGGCGCCGAGCTCGGCGTGCTCATCCGCGACGCTCGCGTGCTCGAGTCGAGCCGCGGCATCTCGGCGATGCTCGTCGACAAGACCGGCACGGTCACCGAGGGGCGGATGCGCGTGGAGGGCGTCGTCGCGGCAACCGGTGAGGACGCCGACGAGGCGCTCCGCATCGCCGCCGCCGTCGAGCGCGCGAGCGAGCACCCGATCGCGCGGGCGATCGCGGCCGCGGCGCCGGACGCGCCGGTCGCGAGCGACGTGCGCGCCGCCCAGGGCGCCGGCGTCGTGGGCGTCGCCGAGGGCCGCGCCGTGCAGGTCGGCAAGCCCGCGTGGCTCGCCGCCGACTGGGGCGTCGCGATGCCGAGCGAGCTCGCGGATGCGTTCGAGCGCTTCGAGGCACGGGGCGCGACCGCGCTCGCCGTCGCGTGGGACGGCCGCATGCGCGCCGTGATCGGCGTGCGCGACGCGGTGAAGGCGACGAGCCGCGCCGCGGTCGAGCGGCTCGCGGGCCTCGGCGTCGAGGTCGTCATGCTGACGGGCGACCACGAGCGCGCCGCCCGCGCGGTCGCCGAGGAGGTGGGCATCGAGCGCGTCATCGCGGGCGTGAGCCCCGCCGGGAAGGTCGAGGCCGTGCGCGCGGAGCAGGGTCGCGGCGCGAAGGTCGCGATGGCCGGCGACGGCGTCAACGACGCCGCCGCGCTCGCGGCCGCCGACCTCGGCCTCGCGATGGGCACCGGCACCGACGCGGCGCAGCAGGCGGCCGACATCACGCTCGTGCACGGTGACCTCGCCGGCGCCGCCGACGCGATCGCGCTCTCGCGCCGCACGCTCCGCACCATCCGCGGCAACCTCTTCTGGGCCTTCGCCTACAACGTGCTCGCGATCCCGCTCGCGATGGCTGGCATGCTGAGCCCGCTCATCGCGGGCGCCGCGATGGCGTTCTCGAGCGTCTTCGTCGTGCTCCACTCGCTCACGCTGCGCTGGTTCCGCCCCACCGCGTGAGCGATGTGCGCGGCGCGCAATCATGCTCTGGCGTGCCGCGAGCAGCGGGTCTAGCATCGGCGCAACTCGACGCCGAGCCGGCGTCGCGGCTCCTCCGGGGGTGACCATGGCGCGCGAATCGCGATCGGTCGAGGGCGGGAGGTTCCTCGACCTGCCGGGCCTGCGGATGCACGTGGTCGAGTCGGGCTCGGGCACGCCGGTCGTGCTCGTGCACGGGTTCCCGCAGAGCTCGCGCGAGTGGGCGCACGTCATGCCGCTGCTCGAGCCGCACGCGCGCGTGATCGCGCCCGACCTGCGCGGCGCCGGTCGCAGCGAGGCGCCCGACGGCCCCTACCGGCTCGACACGATGTGCGGCGACCTCGTCGAGCTGCTCGACGCGCTCGGCATCGAGCAAGCGGTCGTCGTCGGGCACGACATCGGCGCGCTCGGCGCGCTCGGGCTCGCGATGGACCGGCCCGAGCGCGTCTCGCACCTCGTCGTGCTCTCGGTCCCTCCGATGTACGTGAAGCGGTCCCCCGCGCTGCTGCGCTCGGCGCGCCACTCGTGGTACCAGGTGGCGCTCGCGATGCCGGGCATCGGCGAGCGGCTGCTCGGCGGCGGCGACCAGCGGCTGCCGCGCTGGCTCCTCTCGACCTCCGCCGTCCGGGGTGGGGCGAGCGAGCGCGATCGCGAGGCGTACATCGCGCGGCTGCGCGAGCCCGATCGCGCGAGGGCCGGCTCCCGCACCTACCGCCAGCTCGTCGTGCCCGAGATCCTCCGCATCCTGCGCGGCGGCTACCGCGACCGGTTGCCGACGATGCCGACGCTCGTGCTCTACGGCGCCGACGACCCGCTCGTCTCGCGCGCCGTGCTCGACGACGTCGAGCGCTTCGCGCCGAGCATCCGCGTCGAGGAGCTGCCGGGCACGGGCCACTGGCTCGTCGACGAGCAGCCGACCGACGTCGCGCGCCGGATCCTCGAGTTCGCCGGGATCGCGACGGAGTGACCGGAAGCGGCTCAGCCGGCCGACTGCTCGATCCGCACGAGGTTCCCCGCCGGATCGCGCAGCGCGATGTCGCGCACGCCCCAGAACTGGTCGGTCGGCTCCTGCACGATCTCGACGCCGTCGTGCGCGGCCGCCCGGTCGAAGACGGCATCGAGGTCGCTCGCCCGCAGGTTGACGCTGCCGAGCTCGCCCTTCGCGAGCAGGGCGGCGACGGCCTCGCCGTCCTGCTCGGAGCGGCCCGCCCGCGGGTGGCTGAGGACGAGCTGGATGTCGGGCTGCGACTCGGGCGAGAGGGTCACCCAGCGGTAGCCCTCGTTCTCGACCTCGCTCGTGACCGTCATCCCGAGCACGTCGCGGTAGAACCCGACCGCCGCATCCGGGTCGTCGACGATCACGTGCACTGCGCTGATGGAGATGCTCATGCGCTCGAGGCTAGGGCCGGGATCGCGCGCCGCGCTTCTCGGAACCTGCTCGACGGATCGCCCTTCCGCGGCCGGGTGAGCACCATCGCGAGGCAGCCCGGCATGCCGTCGAGCGCCTCGTGCTCGCGCGCGCGATAGGCGCTCGGCGTCTCGCCCATGAGCTTCGTGAAGCTCGCCGAGAACGAGCCGAGGCTCGCGCATCCGACCTGCATGCACGCATCCGTCACCGACACGTCGCCCGTGCGCAGGAGCGCCGCCGCCCGCTCGATGCGTCGCGTCATGAGGTAGGCGTAGGGCGTCTCGCCGTAGGCCTCGCGGAAGCGGCGGCTGAAGTGCGCCTGCGACATGAGCGCCGTGCGCGCGATCTCGGCGACGTCGAGCGGCTTCGCGAACTCGCGGTCCATGCGGTCGCGCACGCGGCGGAGGCGCCGCAGCTCGTCGAGGTCGACCATGCGCCCGCTCACGTCGGCAGCGCCGCGAGGAACTCCGTCACCTGCCGCCGCACGCGGTCGCGGATGCGTCGCACCTCGTCAGTGCCGAGGCCCGCGGGGTCGTCGAAGTCCCACGCCTCGATGCGCTGGCCGGGGCGGAGGTCGAAGGGGTGCTCGATGAGCATCGTGATGATGATGTCGGCGGCGCGGGCGATGTCGTCGGTGACGGGCTTCGGGTAGCTCTCGTCGACCGGCACGCCGTCCTCCTCCATCACGTCGACGACCGTGCGGAGCACCTGGTCGGCGGGGTTGATGGCGGCGGAGAGCGCCTCGACCCGCCCATCGCCGAGCGCGTTGAGGAACGCGGCCGCCATCTGCGAGATGCCGTCGTTGCGGATCGACTCGACGAGCACGCGCACGGGCCTGCCCTCCGCAGCGCCGCCCTCCCCCGCGCCGTCGGCGACCTCGAGCGCCCGGAGGCGGTCGGCGGCGAACTTGAGCGCGAGCGGCGGGAGGTGGGAGCGGTTGCGCGCCCCGCGCGCGAGCGTCGCGTGCGACTCGAAGACGATGCGCTCGATGAGGCGGGCGTCGAGCCGGGGGTGCACGTCGGCGAGGTGCCGGGCGCCGCGGCGCAGCGTCTCGTCGGGCGAGTCGAGCCCGCCGGGTCGCTCGGTCATGTCGGCTCCTTCGGTCGACGTGGCGCCTTCAGGCTAGGCCTGCCGCGATGCGCCGCTCAAGGCCTCCGCGCCGCCGCTGAGCGCGCGCACAACGCAAGCCGCGACGGCGAACTCCGCGGCGGGCGGGCAGCGGGGCGGCCGCGCGCCGCGGATCGCACCCCGCGGGCTTGCGTTGTGCGCAGGGCTCAGAGAGCGGGCGCGTGCCGCTCGAGGAACTCGTAGAGCTCGGCGTCGTCGACACCGGGGTAGGTGCCCGACGGCAGCGGCGCGAGCGTGTGCTGGTGCATGCGCGCCGACGCCCACGAGCGGTGGCGCCACCGCTCCTGCAGGCCGTCGCTCGGGCGGATGCAGCAGCGCTCGTCGGGGCACGTCGACACCTCGCGGAACGCCGTCTGCGCGCCGCGGAAGTACTTCGCGTCGTCGAAGCGCACGCCGAACGAGATCGAGAACTCCCCGTCGGTGCCCGAGCCCGTCTGCGTCGAGCACCAGAAGGTGCCGTTCGGCGTGTCGGTGTACTGGTAGAACTCCGTCGTCCGGCTCGTGCGCTCGAACGCCGTGCGGGCGGCGAACTTGCGGCAGACGAGCTGCCCCTCGGCGTGACCGGATGCGTCCACGGGCACGGGCAGGCCGTCGTTCTCGTAGACGCGCGAGAGCGAGCCGTCCTCCTGCACGCGCAGGAAGTGCACGCGCATGTCGAGGTCGGTCGTCGCGAGGTTCGTGAAGCGCATCGCCGCGGTCTCGTGCGTGACGCCGAACGCGTCGCGGAAGTCCTCGACGGCGAGGTTCCGCTCCTTCTTCGCCTTCCGCAGGTAGTCGACGGCGCGCGAGCGCGGCATGAGGGTCGCGGCGGCGAAGTAGTTGATCTCGAGCCGCTGCTGCAGGAACTGCTGGTAGTCCTGCGGCTCGTGGTGGCCGAGCAGCCGGTGCGCGAGCGCCTGCAGCGCCATCGAGCGGAGGCCGTGGCCGCCGGGGATCGACGCGGGCGGCAGGTAGATGCGGCCGTTCTCGAGGTCGGTGACCGAGCGCGTCGAGTGCGGCAGGTCGGTGACGTAGACGAGCTCGAAGCCGAGCCGCGCGGCGATCTCGCTCACCGTGCGGTGCGTGAGGCTGCCGCCCTCGTAGCCGACGGCGCGCAGCTGCTCCTCGGCGAGCTCCTCGATCTCGGGGATCGAGTTGTTGCGCTCGCGCATCGTGTGGCGCAGCGCGGTCGCGTCGCGCCGGGCCTGCTCGGGCGTCGCGATCGCCTCGCGCGCGCGGCGGTCGAGCTCGCGGTGCAGGCCGACGAGGGCGGCGAGCACGTCGTCGCCCATCGAGCGCGTCGGCCGCACGACGGGCAGCCCGAGCCGCTTGTAGCTCGCCCCCTCCTGCAGCCGCTGGAGGTCGAGCTCCATCCGGCTGCGCTCGCTCGGCGGCTCGGGGTCGAGCAGCTGCCCGGTCGAGACGCCGAGCGTCTCGGCGATCGCCTGCAGGTGGCTGAGCTTCGGCTCGCGATGGCCGTTCTCGATGAGCGAGAGCTGGCTGCCGGCGAGCCCGATGCGCTCGCCGAGCGCGTCGAGCGTGAGGCCCGTCGCGGTGCGGAAGTGACGGATGCGGTGCCCCAGGACAGCTGCGTCGACCATGCACCCAGCATACGAAAGAAACGCCGAACCTTGCACGTCGGTTTCTGACCCTGCTCTGCCAGCGTCTTCCAACGCATCCGGCGACATCGCATTGCGAGCAGCGCGTCGTCACCCCTCGGCCGGGCGGGGATCGCAACGCCGCGCGAGTGCGCAGGGACATCGAACGCTTTCCTTCCGCGAAGGAAACGCGGAACCTTTGCTCCTCAGCGCGTGCGCGCGGCACGCTGACCGGGTTGACTCGATGCATGACGATCCTCCCTCCCGCGCCGTCCCGGTCCACCTTCAAGTCCGTGAAGCCCGCATCGGTGAGCGCGCCGGACGGCGCCGACCCCGGCGTCGTGTCGTGGGTCGCCTCGATCGCCGAGCTGCTCGAGCCGAAGGACGTCGTCTGGGCCGACGGCTCGCAGGAGGAGCTCCAGCGCCTCATCGACACGATGCTCGACGCCGGCACGATCGTGCCCGTGCCGAAGCGGCCGGGCAGCTACCTCGCGCGCTCGAACCCCGACGACGTCGCGCGCATGGAGGACCGCACCTTCATCTGCTCGGAGGATCGCGAGGACGCGGGCCCCACGAACAACTGGCGCGACCCCGAGTCGATGCGCCAGGTGCTCGGCGGCCTCTTCGACGGCGCGATGCGCGGTCGCACGATGTACGTCATCCCCTTCTCGATGGGCCCGGTCGGCGGCCCGATCTCCAAGCTCGGGATCGAGATCACCGACTCCCCGTACGTCGTCGCATCCATGCACTACATGACGCGCGTCGGCACCGCCGCGCTCGAGGCCATGCGCGGCACCGACGACTGGGTGCCCGCGGTGCACTCGGTCGGCGCGCCGCTCGGCGAGGGCGAGGCTGACGTGTCGTGGCCGTGCAACCCCACGCGCTACATCTCGCACTTCCCCGAGACGCGCGAGATCTGGTCGTTCGGCTCCGCCTACGGCGGCAACGCGCTGCTCGCGAAGAAGTGCTTCGCGCTCCGCATCGCCTCGGTGCAGGCGCGCGACGAGGGCTGGCTCGCCGAGCACATGCTGCTGCTGCGCATGAAGCACGAGGACGGCCGCCAGCTGCACCTCGCGGGCGCGTTCCCCTCGGCGTGCGGCAAGACGAACCTCGCGATGCTGCAGCCGACGATCCCCGGCTGGACGGTCGAGACCCTCGGCGACGACATCGTCTGGATGCGCCCGGGCGACGACGGCAGGCTGTGGGCGATCAACCCCGAGAACGGCTTCTTCGGCGTCGCCCCCGGCACCTCCGAGAAGACCAACGCGACCGCGATGGCGATGATGACGCACGACACGATCTTCACGAACGTCGCGCTCACCGCCGACGGCGACGTGTGGTGGGAGGGCATGACGAAGGAGGTGCCCGAGGGCCTCATCGACTGGCAGGGCCGCCCCTACGACCCCGCCAACGGCCCCGCCGCGCACCCCAACGCCCGCTTCACCGTGCGCGCCGAGCAGGCGCCGTCGATCGCCCCCGACTGGGACGCGCCGCAGGGCGTGCCGATCGACGCGATCATCTTCGGCGGCCGCCGCCCTACGCAGGTGCCGCTCGTGCTGCAGGCGCGCGACTGGGAGCACGGCGTCTACGTCGGCGCGACCGTCTCGAGCCAGCAGACGGCCGCGGCTGAGGGCCCGGTCGGCGAGATCCGTCGCGACCCGTTCGCGATGCTGCCCTTCTGCGGCTACAACATGGGCGACTACTTCACCCACTGGATCGACATGGGCCACCGCCTCGGCCGCCACGCGCCGAAGATCTTCTCGGTCAACTGGTTCCGCCGCGACGACGAGGGCGGCTTCCTGTGGCCGGGATTCGGCGAGAACGCGCGCGTGCTCGAGTGGATCGCGGGCCGCGTCGCCGGCACCGCCGCGGGCGTCGACACCGCGATCGGCGTGCTGCCCGCGGAGGGCGCGCTCAACCTCGAGGGGCTCGACATCGACGACGCGGTCGTCGAGGAGCTGTTCGAGATCGACGCGAAGGCGTGGCTGAACGAGCTCGTCGACGTCGAGGCGTTCTTCGGCCAGTTCGGCCGCGCGCTGCCGACCGGCCTCGTGCGCCAGCTGAACCACGTGCGGTGGCGCCTCGAGCACGTGCAGCAGGCGCAGCCCGTCGGCGTCTGACGGCTCCTCGCTCGTTCGCGCAGCGGCGCGGCCCCTGCGGGGGTCGCGCCGCTGGCGTCTTCGCAGGCATGCGCCGGCCGCCTCTGCAGCATGGATGTGTGGCGATCTGCTCCAATGTCGCGCGCGACAGCGCACATCGCCACACTTCTCCCAGCGAAGCCGTGGATGCGTCAAGTGCGTCGAGCGCGCGCGGCCCGGACGCGATCCACGAAGTGGGCGCCGCGGCGGGCCATGTGGTCGCGCGTCACCCGCACGTTGATCCAGCCCGCGGCCTCGAAGCGCGCGTAGCGGTCGATGTCGACGTGCCACTGCCGCTCGTCGCGGTGCCCGTCGCCCTCGTACTCGATCGCGATCTTCAGCTCGGGGTACGCGAGGTCCGGGTGCCACTCGATGCCGTCGATGACGACGAGCGGGTGCACGATCGGCTCGGGCAGGCCCGCCTCCACGATGAGGAGCCGTGTGATGGTCTCGAAGCGCGAGACGACCCCGACGCGCGCGTCGAGAGCCGCGGCGCGGAGGGCCGTGATTCCCGCGAGTCCTGCGCAGCGCTCGATGAACGCGGTCAGCTGCTCCGGCGTGGCGTACGGCTGCTCCGGCTTGCGCGGCAGCCGCAGACCGGGGTACCAGCGCGACGGCGTGAGCAGCGCGTCGAGCACCTGCACGAGCGCCTCGTGGTCGAGTTCGCGGGCGAGCGAGAGCGCGGTCGCGAGCGGCTCCAGCAGGACGAGGCCCTCCGAGCGCATCTTGAAGAGGCGGGTGCCGTGGACCGCGATGTGCCTCGTGCCCTTCGCGTAGCCTCGATTGCTGCCGTGCGCCCGCGCGATCACGAGCTCCTCATCGCGGTGCCAGTCCTTCGCGAGCGGCAAGCCCCAGAGCCGCGCGGCGGTGATCCCGCCGTACATCTGATGCGGCGCCATCACCGTCGCGTAGGCGAGGGCAAGGCTGCGCACATCGGTGATCGCCGCGGTGCGCACGCGCTTGAACGGCACGATCAGATCGCTCCCACGCAGCCTGCCGCGGCCTACGCCCGCCTTCAACGCCTCGGCGACGCGGAAGGGCTCCGTCGCGAAC
Source organism: Agrococcus lahaulensis DSM 17612 (assembly GCF_000425105.1). Taxonomy (GTDB): domain Bacteria; phylum Actinomycetota; class Actinomycetes; order Actinomycetales; family Microbacteriaceae; genus Agrococcus; species Agrococcus lahaulensis. Next base: position 164,490 of record NZ_KE384303.1, on the reverse strand, counting down.
GGGTCTGGCAGCGGAGTCGGTTGACGCATCCGCGGAGCATGCTGCATCCCCGCGGCACCGCGAGCACCGCCGGACACCTCGTGTGGATGGGGACGTCCGCTACCACGAGCGCCGTCGAGAGATGTGTGAGGATCGGCTGGCAAGGCGGCGGCATGGAAGCCGATCGCCACACATCTGCGAAGAGAGCGGGAAGCAGCGGCGCGCGCGGCGGGGCGCGCGGAGCGCGCTCCATGCGCCACCATGGGGGCGTGCAGCCCAATCCGCTCTACCGCATCGGCGACGCCGAGGTGCGCGACCTCCTCCGCCGCGCTCCGTGGATGCTGCTCGTGTCGCATCCCGCGAGCGGGCCCGTCGCATCCCCCTCCCCCGTGCTGCTCGACGAATCCGCGCCCGAGGGCGAGCTCGCGCTGCTGACGCACCTCGGCCGCGCCGACGCGCGGCTGCACGGGCTGCTCGAGCCGGGCCCGCACGAGATGCTCGTCGTCGCGCAGGGCGCGCACGGCTACGTGTCACCCAGCTGGTACGTCGGCGACGACGCCGGGCAGGTGCCGACGTGGAACTTCGAGATGGCATCGATGCGCTGCGACGTCGAGGTGCTCGACGCCGACGCCAACATGCGCACGCTCGCGCAGCTCGTCGCGCACTTCGAGCGGGCGTACGCGCCCGAGCGCGGCGTGCGGCTCGACATCGACGACGAGGGCAACCGCGGCATGGCGATGGGCACGATCGGCCTCCGGCTGACCGTGCGCGACGTCGACGCCAAGTCGAAGATGAGCCAGAACAAGAGCCCCGAGACGCGAGCGAGCGTGCTCGAGCACCTGGACGCATCCAACCCCCCGCTCGCCGAGCGCATGCGCGCGGCCGGAGCTTGACCCCAACGATCGACTGCGCTCGTTCGTCGACAGGGGTAGAGGGAGGATCGCGTGGCAGCCAGGTGGGAGCTGGTGGTGGCCGAGCTGGTCGCCGAGCGCGGCGATGCGCTCGTGCGGTACGCGATGCTCCTCAGCGGCGATGAGGAGGAGGCGCGCGACATGGTGCAGGACGCGCTCGCGGCGACGTTCGGTCGGCTGCGCAACGGCTTCGAGGTCGAGCAGGCCGAGGCCTACGTGCGGCGGGCGATCGCCAACCGCTTCCTCGACCGCGCGCGGCGCGGGCAGCGGTGGCGCCGCATCGCGCCGCTCGTCGGCGAGCGCGAGCGGCTCGACTCAGGCTCGACGCTCACGGGCGAGCGGCTCGACATGGCCGCGCGCCTGCAGCGGCTCACGCCGCGCGAGCGCGCGTGCATCGTGCTCCGCTACGACGAGGACCGCACTGTCGAGCAGATCGCGACCGAGCTCGGCATCTCGGCGGGCGCGGTGAAGCGGTACCTGTCGGATGCGCTGCGGAAGCTGCGCGGGATCCTCGAGCGCGAGCAGGGTCGCCTGCAGCGCGAGGAGCGAGCGCCGGGAGGGCTCGCATGAGCGGCGAGGACGAGCTGCGGCGCCGGCTGCAGGAGCTGCCCGGCCCTGCGGGCAGGCTCGACGTGGATGCGGTGGTCGAGCGAGCGCGGAAGCGGCGGCGCCCGAAGGTCGCGGCGGTCACCGCGGCGGCGACGGGCGCGGGCGTGCTCATCGTCGCGCCCTTCGTCGTGCCAGGGCTCTCGCCGATGTCGCCGTCGAGCACCGTCATGTCGGAGCAGGGCGCGGGCCAGGAGGCGGCGCCCGAGCAGGAGCAGGCGCCCGCGGCCGGGCAGGACTCCGGCGGCGACGCCGGCGCGGCCGGCGCCGCGCAAGCCGCAGAGGCGTGCGCGATCGAGGATGCGGAGGCGGCGATCGGCGTCGACATCGCGTTCGAGGACGATCCGGGTGACGGCACCGCGGACGTCGCCTTCACCTTCCTCGAGGATGCGTCGTTCCAGGTCGACGGCATCGGCGTCGCGCTCGTCGAGCGCGGCACAGGCAGGATCATCGAGGCGCCCGACCCCGCCGACACCGCCGTCGATCGACTGCTGGGCTCGGGTCGCCACGGCTCGATCGAGGGCGAGGGCGGAGGCACGGACGGGACCGTCATGCTGGGCGTGCCCCTCGTGCTCGCCGCGCCGGTCGGGTGCAGCGGCGGCAGCGACCACGCCGCACCGGCCCCGCTCGTCTGGCTCACCGATGCGAGCGGCGCGCAGCGCGTCGTCGTCGGCGATCCGTACCGGATCGGCTGACGCCCGTTCGCTGACAGCGGGCGCACATGGGGGCCAACCCCCGGGCTGACAGACACCTGCGCTGGTTAGACTCGCGAAAACGTCGGCATCGCAGGAGTGCCGCAGGCAGGGAGCGCAGATGCAGGTCCGGTTCGTTCGCCCGTTCGCCGTGGTCGCCCTCGGGGCGGCGACGTCGCTGGGGCTCTCCGCCGGAGCGCTCGCGACCGAGGACCCGGTCGACGTCGGCGACGACCCCTTCGTCGACGAGACCGGCGACTACGCGGATCTCGACCAGCAGCTCACGACCGCGCTCGAGGAGGACAACGCGACCTCGCCGGGCGACGTCTACGTCGTGGTGATCGACAGCTTCGACGGCCTCTCCCAGGGGCAGTGGTCCGAGGAGGCTGCCAACGCCTCCGGCCTGCAGCCCGACGACCTGCTCGTCTCGATTGCGATGGACGACGGGCTGTACGGCTACGCGTGGCATCCGAACTATCCGCTGTCCGAGGCAGAGGTGCAGCAGCTGCTGCAGCAGGACCTCGTCCCCGCCCTCAACAACGGCGACGTGCAAGGGGCTGTCACGGGCTTCAGCACTGCGGTCGGCGAGGCCATCGCCTCGCCGGATGACGGCGGCGGCACCCAGGTCAACGTCGACGGCTCGGCCGTGCTGCCCGTCGTGGCGCTCGTCGGCGGTGCCGCGGTCATCGGCGGCGGCGCGTGGCTCGTCTCGCGCGGCATGCGCTCGCGCAAGAAGAAGCAGGGCGAGATCGCCGCGAAGAAGCAGCAGCAGCTGAGCCTCGACGAGCTCAAGCAGCGCGCCGACATCGCGCTCGTGCAGCTCGACGACACCGTGCAGCAGAGCGAGCAGGAGCTCGCCTTCGCGGGCGCGCAGTTCGGCGAGGATGCGGTGCGTCCCTACCGCGAGGCGCTCGAGAAGGCGAAGGGCGGGCTCCGCGAGGCGTTCGCGCTCCAGCAGCAGCTCGACGACGCCTTCCCCGACACCGACCAGGAGCGGCACGAGTGGTCGAGCCGCATCCTGCAGATCGCCGAGGGCGCGGGCCAGGAGCTCGCGAGCCACGCCGGCTCGTTCGAGCAGCTGCGCGACCTCGAGCGCAACGCCCCGCAGGTGCTCGAGGCGGTCGCGCAGTCGCGGCAGGCGCTCGACGGCCGCATCGCCAACGCGCGCGCGATCCTCGACCGGCTCGACGACGTGCACTCCGGCTCGTCGATCGAGCCCGTGCGCGAGAACATCGCGGGCGCCGAGCGCCAGCTGCCGAACATCGACCAGTCGATCGCGGCGGGCCGCGACGCCGTGAGCCGCGGCGACGGCGCGGCGGCCGCGCTCGCCGTGCACGCCGCCGAGGCGGCGCTCGCCCAGGCCTCGGGGCTGCTCGCGGCCGTCGAGCGCGCCGAGCAGGACCTCGGCAACTCCGCGCAGCAGCTGCGCGGCCTCGTCGAGGACTCGATCGGCGACATCGCCGCCGCGAAGACGCTCCGCAGCACCGACCGCGTCGACCTCCGTCCGCTCATCCAGCACGTCGAGGAGCAGGTCGCGCTCGCGCAGCGCCGCCCGACCGACACGCTCGCCGTGCTCGCGAACCTGCAGCGCGCCAACCAGCGCCTCGACGAGGCGACCGCGCAGCTGCGGCAGGGCGGCATCCAGCTCGAGCGGCAGCGCGCGAGCCTCGACCGCTGGATCGGCTCGGCGCGCGCGAACATCGACCGCGCCGAGGACTACATCCACACGCGCCGCATCGGCGTCGGCATGCACGCCCGGCAGCTGCTCGCGACCGCACAGCAGGAGCTCGCGCAAGCGCTGCGACTCGCGCAGCAGGATCCGGCGACGGCGATGCAGTACGCGCAGGCCGCGTCGCAGCACGCCGAGCAGGCGATGCAGGATGCGTCGCACGACATCGGCGGCTGGGGCGGGCGGGCGCAGAACCCGTACTACCGCGGCGGCGGCGGTCGCGGGCAGGACATGCTCACGGGCGGCCTGCTCGGCTACATCCTCGGCGACATGCTGAGCGGCTCGGGCCACCACGGCGGCGGCTGGGGCGGCGGCGACGGCGGCGGGGGCGGTGGCCTCGGCGACCTCTTCTCCGGCGGCGGGGGCGGCTTCGGCGGCGGCGGGGGCGGCTTCTTCGGCGGCGGCTTCGGCGGGTTCTCCGGCGGTGGCGGCGGCTTCGGCGGCGGCGGGGGCGGCTTCGGGGACTGACCCGGCACCCGCGCACGTGCACCGCCCACGCGACCCCAACCATCCACTCACCACTTGCAGAGCATGACCAGACGACAATCGATCAGAGGCCGCCTCGGCGGCAGTGCAGGAAGGAACCCCATGTCCAAGCAGTCCATCCTCGGCCGCATCGCGCAGCTCGCGAAGGCCAACATCAACGCGCTCCTCGACCAGGCCGAGGACCCGCAGAAGATGCTCGACCAGATGGTGCGCGACTACACCAACTCGATCGCCGAGGCCGAGGCCGCCATCGCGCAGACGATCGGCAACCTGCGCCTGCAGGAGCAGGACTACCAGGAGGACGTGCGCGCCGCCGAGGACTGGGGCCGCAAGGCGCTCGCCGCCTCGCAGCGTGCCGACCAGCTGCGCGCCGAGGGCAAGCCCGACGCCGACAAGTTCGACAACCTCGCGAAGGTCGCGCTCGGCAAGCAGATGCAGTCGGAGCAGGAGGCGCGCGCCGCCGAGCCGTCGATCCGCTCGCAGAACGAGGTCGTCGACAAGCTCAAGACCGGCCTCGACACGATGAAGCAGAAGCTCGACCAGCTGAAGTCGAAGCGCTCCGAGCTCATCGCGCGCGCGAAGGTCGCCGAGGCGCAGTCGCAGGTGCACGACGCCGTCAAGTCGATCGACATCCTCGACCCCACGAGCGAGATCGGCCGCTTCGAGGACAAGATCCGCCGCGAGGAGGCGAAGGTCATGGGCCAGCAGGAGCTCGCCGCCTCGACCCTCGACGCGCAGTTCGAAGCACTCGAGGACGTCGGCCGCCAGACCGAGATCGAGGCGCGCCTCGCCGCGCTCAAGCACGGCGGCTCGGCCAACCAGGGCCAGCTCGGCGCGGGCTCGAGCTCGACGCAGAGCGAGGGCGACCACGTCGAGGCTGAGGTGGTCGACCGCTGATCCCGGGCCTCCGGGCGCTCGATCGGAGGGGGCGGGCTTCGGCCCGCCCTCTCTTCGCGTGCCTGGGGGCGGATGCGTCGGGTCGCGTCAGGCGCGCGCGCGGACGGCGGCGCGGTAGACCGTCTCGAGCTCGAGGGCGACGTCCTCCCAGTCGCGGCGGGTCGCGGCGCGGCGGCCCGCGAGGCCGAGCTCGAGCGCGAGCTCGGTGTCGCCCAGGATCGCGTCGACCGCATCCGCCCACTCCTCGGGGTCGCGGCCGTCGATGAGCACGCCCGTCTCGCCATCGACGACCGACTCGCACAGCCCGCCGACGCGCGCCGCGACGACGGGCGTGCCGCACGCGGCCGCCTCGAGCGGCACGAGGCCGAACGACTCGGTGCGGCTCGGCACGACGACGACGTCGGCGGCGTCGAGCAGCTGCGCGAGCGCGTCGCGCTCGAGGCTGCCGATGTGGCGCACGCGGCCCTCGACGCCCACCTCGCGCGCGATGTCGTGGAGCGACTCGAGGTAGCGCTCGTCGCCCGGGACCGCGTCGCCCGCGATGACGAGCACCGCGTCGGGCAGGTGCTCGAGCATGCGGACGGCGAGGTCCTGGCCCTTGAGCGGCTGCACGCGGCCGACGACCGCGATGAGGCCCTGCTCGGGGAGCACGCCGAGCCGGTTGCGCAGGTCGAGCCGCGCCGGGATGGGCCCGGGTTGGAAGCGCTGCGCGTCGACCGCGGGCGGCACGAGCCAGACGCGCTCGGCGCTCGCGCCGACCGCGTCGCACAGCACGTCGACCTCCGCGCGTGAGACGGCAGCGATCGCGTCGACCTGGCCGGCGAGGTAGCGCTCCGTCAGGAGGCGCCGCTCGGGCTCGGGCCGATCGCCGTCGGCGACGCGGCGGTTCTTCTCCTCCGCGAGCGTGTGGAACGTCTGCACGATCGGCATGCCGAGCGAGAGCGAGACCGGGAGCGCCGCGAGGCCCGAGAGCCAGTAGTGCGCGTGGATGACGTCGTAGGGCACGCTCGCGGTGAGCGCTGCGCGCTCGAGCTGCTCGCCGAACGCGTCGGCGAGGTTCGGCAGGTCGTGCTTGCGCACGATGCCGCCGCCCGTGTCGAGGGCGCGGAGCGTGACGCGCGGGGCGATCGTCTCGGCGTGCTCGGCGCCCGGGGAGCGCGTGAAGAGGTCGACGTCGTGGCCGTGCGCGGCGAGCGCGAGGGCGCTCTCGAGCACGACGACGTTCATGCCGCCCGCGTCGCCCTTGCCGGGACGGTCGGCGGGCGAGGTGTGCATCGACACCATCGCGATCTTCACGGCGTCGGCCTCGGCGCATCCCCGTGCCCGCCGCGCCGCGCGGGCTCGGGAGCCGTGCGGGGCGGGACGCGGGTCATGGCCTCAGCGTATCGGCGCGCTATCGTCGGCCGCATGGCCGTCCACCGCTCCCCGATCGCCACGGTCGGCGCGCGCGTCGGCGCGCTCGGCCGCTCCCTCGCCGGGCCCGCCTTCCGCGCGGTGACCGCGCGACCCGTCGCCGCGGCGGGCCACCGCGTCGCGACCGAGGCGGCGCGGCTGTGGGGGCGGATGCTCGGCGGCGAGGAGCGCCAGGTCGGCGAGCTCACCGTCATCTCGGGCCTGCCGTCCTGGGCGTTCGGCCGCGGCGGCACGACGGTCGGCGCGACGTTCCTCACGCGGAGCGCGACGAGCCCCGACATCCTCGCGCACGAGGACGTGCACCGCCGGCAGTGGGAGCGCTACGGGCTGTGGTTCATCCCGATGTACTTCGCGGCCGGCCTCGACGGGCTCACGAACAAGTGGGAGATCGAGGCGGGGCTCGAGCTGGGCGGCTACCTGCCGAAGCGTCCTCCGTCGATCGAGTAGCGCGCGCAGCGCGCGCATCGAGATCGTCTCGATACGGCGCCTTCGGCGCCTACTCGACGATCGGGCGGGGGCGGCGCGTGCGGCGCCTGGTCGACGAGCGACGGCGGGGTGTCAGGGGCGCATGCGGTCGACGATGCGCTGCTCCCACGGCACGCGGCGCTCGAGCTGGCGGCCGATCGCGAGCAGCGTCGCCTCCTCCCCCGGACGGCCGATCAGCTGCACGCCCATCGAGAGCCCGTCGGCTATCCGGTGCACCGGCAGCGCGATCGCCGGCAGGCCCGTGAGGTTCACGAACGAGGTGTGCGGCGTGTGCAGCACCTGGTGCCGGAAGTCGGCCTCGCCGTCGTCGATCGGGTACCAGTCGAGCGGCCGGGGCGTGAGGGCCGTGACGGGCGTGAGCACCGCATCCCACGGCGCGAAGGCCGCGAGCACGCGCCGCTCGAAGTCGGTCGCCCACAGCTGCGCCTTCGCGAGCCCGCCCGCGGTGAGCGCGTCGCTCGACTCGATGATCCAGCGAGCGAGCGGCTCGAGCCGGTCGCGCTCCTCGACGGGGATGGGGATCGTCGCCGCACCGCCTCGCCACAGGTCGGTGAACGCCTCGGGGTAGCCCGACGCATCCGGCAGCGCCACCTCGCCGACCTCGTGCCCGAAGCGCTCGAGCAGCGCGACGGTCTCGTCGACCGCCGCGGTCGCCTCGGGGGCGATGCGGATGTCGTCGCTCGAGTCCCACGGCGTGCCGCCCGTCATGACCGCGATGCGGTAGCGGCCCTCGCCGCGGATCGCCGCCGCGAGCAGCGAGCCGTCGTCGCGCTCGGGCGAGCGGAGCACGAGCTCGTGCGGCGCGACGCCGTTGACGCGGCCGATGAGCGCGTCGGTGAGGAGCGCGACGTCGATCACGGAGCGCGCGATCGCGCCCGCGGTCGCGAGCCCGCCGACCTGGCCGACGCCGCCTTGCGCCGGGATCCGACCTCGCGTGGGCTTGAGCCCGACGAGCCCGCACGTCGCGGCCGGGATGCGGATCGAGCCGCCCCCGTCGGAGCCGGGCGCGAACGGCAGCAGTCCCTGCGCGACCGCGGCGGCCGCGCCGCCCGAGGAGCCGCCGGCGTGCAGGTCGGGCCGGCCGGGCAGCGTCGTGAAGCCATGCAGGGCCGAGCGCGTGTAGCCCGCGAAGCCGAACTCGGGCGAGGCGGTGCGGCCGAGCACGACGCCGCCACCCGCGTCGAGCACGCGCGGCAGCGGGTCGGTCGCGTCGGCGATCGTGCCCTCGAGCCAGCGGCTGCCCATGTCGGCCGGCTGCCCCTCGCGGAGCGAGAGCGCCTTGTCGGCGAACGGCAGCCCGTGGATGAGCCCGGTGCGGTCGTCGGCGTCGTCGAGCTCGCGCGCGCGGCGGAGCGCGAGCTCGACGTCGACGTGCACGAACGCGTTCGCCTCGTCGAGCCGCTCGATGCGGTCGAGGAAGTGGGCGGCGACCTCGACGGCGCTCAGCTGCCGCGCGTGCAGCAGCCGCCAGAGCTCGAGCGCCCCGAGCTCGTGGATCGCGCTCACCCGAAGTACCGGTTCGCTCGCCGCTGCAGCCGCTTGCGCTCGGTGCGCTCGCGCATCTGGTCGCGCGTGGCGTAGTTCGTGAGCTCGCGGAACGGGTCGCGGCCGACGATGCGCGGCGGCTCCTCGAGGATCGCCGCGATCGCCCGCTCGAGCTCCCAGTACTCGCCGATGCGGGTGCCCTGGCCGGGGTTGATGTGGCGCAGCCGCGCCTCGAAGCGCAGCTCGCCCTTCACCTCGATCTGCGTGATGAAGCCGCGCGTCGCGCCGGCGACCGTCACCATCCAGAAGCCGGGGCCGAGATCGGTCACCGTCGCGTGCGCGTCGCTCGCAGCGGCCGCCGCGGCCGCCGCCGCGTCGGCGCGCTGCCGCGCGTCGCGCCAGGCCTCGAAGTCGTTCACGGCTCCCATCGTGGCACCCGTCACCGACACGGGCTCCGGCGCGCCGCTCACTCGAGCCGCTGCCGCGAGCGCTCGACGATGCCCGCGAGCACCGCGGCACCCTCCGCCGCGCGCTCGACCGTGACGGCGAAGCGGCTGCCCTCGCGCGTCGTCACGACGATGCCGGGGCCCTTGCGCAGCACGATCGCGACCTGCCCGGGCAGGCCGCGGTAGCCCCATCCGCCCCACTGCACCGGCTCGATGACGGCGGCGTCGACGGCGCGGATGCGCTCGGTCGCGATCGTGCGCAGCGGCACGGCGAGGGCGGCGCTCCGCACGCGCAGCGCCCGCTGATCAACCGTGACGCGGATGCGCGCGAGGGCCAGCAGCACGAGCGCCGATGCCGCCATGACGATGCCGAGCAGCACGCGCAGCGGGACCGCTCCCGTTTCGGGCGCAACGAGGGCGATGACCGCACCGAGCGCGAGCACGACCACTCCGAGCCATGCGAACACCGCCGAGCCGAGCTCGCCCTGCCACTCGGTCGCGTCGCTCTCGGGCAGCGCCATGCGCTCGGCCGGGCCGGCCGCGGTCTCCGCCTCGCGCGGATGGACGAACCACGGCACGAGCAGCAGCGCCAGGGGCGCGAGGAGCACGAGCAGCCACGCGCCGAGCACGGCCTGCTCGGCGCTGCCGGCCTGCAGCGTCGCCCCGACCGAGGCGATGAAGGCCCCCGCGAGCATGCCGCTCACCGCGGCGAGGCACGAGAGCAGCATCGCGCGCAACCGGCCGTCGATCGTCACGGCGGCGAGCACGAGGCCGACGATGAGCATCGCCCCGGTCGCGGCGAGCAGCCAGGTCGCCATCGGCTGGGCCTCCGAGAAGCCGTCGGCGACGTCGGCGCCCGACCAGTGGGTCGCGATCACCTCGGGCAGCCGATCCGCGAGCGCCACCCACGTCACGGCGATGACGAGCGGCGGCAGCGCGAGCACGAGCGCGGCGAGCCAGATGCGGAGGCGGGGCGACATGGTCGTCCCATCCTGCCGGACGACCCGACAGGATCGACGCGGTCCGGATGCGCGGGCGCGCGTCAGGCGCGCGGGCTGCGGCGCCGCACGGCGAGCGCGACGGCGACGAGGGCGACGAGCGCGCCGGTCAGCGCGACGACGGGCACGCCGCCGGGCCGCAGCTGCACGAGCGAGAAGAGGGCGAGCGCGAAGAGCGTCGCGCCGGCGACGACGAGCGCTCCGGCGATCCACGGGTTGTAGTGGCGGCGCACGCCGGCCCTCGCGACCACCACGGCGCCGACGGCCGGCACCCCGAGCAGCAGCCCGTAGAGCACGCCCACCGGCGAGCCCTGCAGCTCGGGAGCGATGGCCGCGACGAGTCCGATGCCGACCACGACGCTCAGCCCGAGCGCGATGAGCACCACCGTGAGCGTGCCCATCGCGAAGCTCGTGCGAGCCCGGTAGCGCGTCGCTGTCATGCCGTTCCTCCCCCGCGGCCCGTGCGGCCGCTGGCGACAGCATCGCCGAGCAGGACGGGTTCCACAACGATGTTGCGGAATTCCTCAGACTTGTCCGGCTCAGGCCTCGGCGGGGATGCGCCAGTCGACGGGTGCGGCGCCCTGCGCGACGAGCGCGGCGTTCGCGCGTGAGAACGGCCGCGAGCCGAAGAAGCCGCGCCGGGCGCTGAGCGGCGAGGGGTGCGCCGACGCGATCGTCGGCACGCCCTCGAGCAGCGGTGCGAGCGCGTGCGCCTTGTTGCCCCACAGGATCGCGACGAGCGGAGCGCGCGAGCCGTCGGGCCGTCGCCTCGCGACGAGGGCGCGGATCGCGGCCTCCGTCACGCGCTCCCAGCCCCAGCCGCGGTGCGAGTCGGTGACGCCCGCCTGCACCGTGAGCACGCGGTTGAGCAGCAGCACGCCCTGGTCGGCCCACGCCGTCAGGTCTCCGTGTGGCGCGGGCTCGAGCCCCAAGTCGTCGTGCAGCTCGCGATAGATGTTGTTCAGCGAGCGCGGCAGCGGCCGCACGTGCCGCTCGACGGCGAAGGCGAGCCCGATCGAGTGACCGGGCGTCGGGTAGGGGTCCTGCCCGACGACCAGCACGCGCACGTCGTCGAGCGGCCGCCGGAAGGCGCGCAGCACCGCGTCGCCCGGCGGAAGGTAGGGGCGCCCCTCGGCGACCTCGGCGCGCAACCGCTCGCCCAGGTCGTGCACGACGTGCTCGACCGGGCGGAGCGCATCCGCCCAACCGGCGTCGACGAGCTCGGCGAGCGGCTTCGTCATGCCCCGAGCACGGCGACCGAGACGCGATCGGTGTCGGGCTCGCGCTCGGCCGTCCAGACGCTGCCCTCGCCGGCGACGACGAGGCCCCCGGCGCCGACGATGAGCGACGTGCGCTCGTCGATCGCGACGACCCGATCGGCGAGACTCGCGTGCACGATCGCGACGGCGCGCGAGAGGTTGCCGTACTGCGCCGCGTGCACGTCGACGACGAGGTCGACGAGGCCGAGGCCGGCGTCGAGCGTGACCTCGTCGAGCTGCTCGCTGCTCGCCTCGGGGCAGACGGGCACGCCGCCGATGCGCCAGCCGCCGAGCAGCGCGACGTCGCCCGCGATCATCGCGCCCGCCGAGTAGCCCGCGTAGGGCACGCCCGAGGCGACGAGACCGCGGATCGTGTCGGCCGCCGGCATGATGGCGCGGTGGTAGCCGGGCGTGAGCCCGCCGCCGACGAAGATGCCGTCGGCGCTGCCGAGGTCGGTCGGGCGCAGCTCGCGATCGGGGCCGAGCTGCACGATGCGCACCTCGCCCGCGCCGAGCCTCGTGAGGTCGTCGCGGTAGTCGCCGTGCCAGCGCTCGCCCTCCTCGGCGTCCTCCGCCCACAGCACGCACGCGATGACGGGCGCGACCTCGGCGCGCTCACGGGCCTCGGCGACGAAGCGGCCGGTCCAGGCCGACTCGTCGTCGGCCCAGCCGCCGCCCAGCAGGTGGATGCTCATGCCTTCAGCGCCGAGAAGGCGTCGTCGAGGATCTCGAGGCCGCGGCGCGCGTCGTCGTCGCTCATCACGAGCGGCGGCACGACGTGGATGCGGTTGTCGGTCGTGAACGGCACGTAGCCGCGCTCGAGCAGCGACGACTTGAGGCTCGCGACGACGGATGCGTCGACCGGCTCGCGCGAGTCGCGGTCGGTCACGAGGTCGAGGGCCCAGAAGCAGCCGCGACCGCGCGCCTCGCCGATGATCTCGTGCCGCCCCGCGAGCTCGCGGAGCCCGGGACCCAGGATGTCGGCGCCGAGGTGGGCGGCGTGCTCGACGATGCCCTCCTCGGTCATCGCGTCGATCGTCGCGACGATCGAGGCGGCCGCGAGCGGGTGCCCCGCGTAGGTGAGCCCGCCGGGGATGGCCCGCTGCTTGAACGTCTCGAGCACGCGGTCGTTGATGATGACGCCGCCGACCGGCACGTAGCCGGAGTTCACGCCCTTCGCGAAGGTCACGAGGTCGGGGCGCACGCCGTCGTGCTGGTGCGCGAACCAGTGGCCCGTGCGGCCGAAGCCCGCCATCACCTCGTCGAGGATGAGCACGATGCCGTGCTCATCGGCGAGCTCGCGCAGGCCCTGCAGGTAGCCGGGCGGCGGCACGAGGATGCCGGCGGTACCCGGGAGCCCCTCGACCATGATCGCGGCGATCGTCGACGGGCCCTCGGCCTCGATCACGCGCCGCATGTGCTGGAGCGCGCGCTCCGACTCCTGCTCCTCGGTCTCGGCCCAGAACTCGGAGCGGTAGAGGAAGGGGCCGAACACGTGCACGTGACCGGTCGCGAACTCGTTGCCGATGCGGCGCTGGTCGCCCGTCGCGTTCACGGCGGCGCCGGTGTTGCCGTGGTACGAGCGGTAGTGCGAGACGACCTTGGCCCGCCCCGTGTGCACGCGAGCCATCCGGATCGCGTTCTCGACCGCATCCGCCCCGCCGTTCGTGAAGAAGACGGCGGCCATGTCATCGATCTTCGACAGGATGCGCTCGGCCGCCTCGCCGCGCGCGAGGTTCGTCGTGGCGGGCGCGACGGTCGCGAGCTGCGCGGCCTGGCGCTGGATGGCCTCGACGACCTTCGGGTGGGAGTGGCCGATGTTGGTGTTGACGAGCTGGCTCGAGAAGTCGAGGTACTCGCGGCCGTCGTAGTCCCACAGCCGCACGCCCTCGCCGCGCGCGACGGTGAAGGGGTTGGTCGAGCCGTGCTTCGACCACGAGTGGAGGATGAGCGGGTCGAGCTCGCGGGCGCGGGCGCCGTCGGCCGGATCGAACTGCATGTGGTGCACTCCTCGCTCTCGTCGGTCGCGGGCCGAGCGGGCCCGCTCCAGGCTATCGGCGGCGCTGCGCCGGGCGGCGCGGAGGGCGCGCGGCGGCCGAGCGGCGATACAGTGGTCGAGCGCCGGGCATCACCTCCGCGCGCGAACCCATGCACACCGTTCGCGCCAGCCTGCCCGAGGAGCCTGAAGTGTCCCGCCGCCCCGCTCTCGTCTCGACGATCGCCGCCGCGCTCGTGCTCGTCGGTTGTGCGGGGTCGGCGATGCCGACCGCGTCGCTGTCGGCCGAGCAGGCCGGCGCGATCGAGGACTGCGGTGTCGAGGTCGTGCCGATGGACGAGCCCGCGGAGCGCATCGTCGCGGTGAAGTCGACCGCCGCCGAGCTCGTCGTCGCGCTCGGGCTCGGCGACGCGCTCGTCGCGACCGCCTTCCTCGACGGGCCGCTCGAGGGCGCCGACGCGCCCACGATCGACGGGATGCCCTCGCGGGAGGCGGTGCTCGCGCTCGAGCCCGACGCGATCATCGCGGGCTGGGAGTCGGCGTTCGCGCCGGAGGCGATCGGCGACCGCGCGCAGCTGCACGAGCTCGGCGTGACGACGTGGGTCTCCCCCGCCGCGTGCTGGTCGACCGAGGTGCCGCCGCTCGACTGGGAGGGGCTGTTCGCCGAGCTCGGCGACGCGGGCGCGATGCTCGGCGTGCCCGAGGCCGGCGGCGCGCTCGTCGATGAGCAGCGCGCGGCGCTCGCGGCGATCGAGCCGCTCGAGGGTGCGCCGAGCGCGCTCTGGTACTCCTCCGGCGAGGACGCGCCCTACGTCGGCGGCGGCACCGGCGCGCCGCAGCTCGTGCTCGAGACCGCGGGGCTCGACAACGTCGCGGGCGAGCTCGACGACGGCTGGGCGACGCTCTCGTGGGAAGCGGTCGCGGCGAGCGATCCCGACGTCATCGTGCTCGTCGACGCGCCGTGGCACACGGCCGCCTCGAAGGTCGAGCGGCTGCGCGCGAACCCCGCGACCGCGGCGCTCGAGGCGGTGCGCGAGGAGCGCTTCGTCGTCGTGCCGTTCCCGATGGCGGAAGCGGGGGTCGGGACGGTGGATGCGGTGGCCCTCGTCGCGCGCGAGGTGCGGGAGCTGGGGCTCGGATGACGCGCACCGAGAGGCCGGCCGCCGGCCGTGAGCTCCCCGCCGCCGCAGATGTGCGCGCATCGGCTGCCGCGAGCGGCTCCCGAGCGCCGATCGCCGCACATCCGACCCGCGGAGCGCGGCGCCGTCGCAGCCCGGCACTGCTGCTCGCGCTCGCGCTCGGCGGCCTGCTCGTCATCGCGATCGCGGTCGCCGCGAGCGCCGGCCCGGCCGGCATCGGGCCGCTCGAGGCGCTCGGCGCGATCCTCGCCCGGCTCGGCATCGGCGAGTCGCCGCTCGGCGCCGTCGACGACGCGATCGTCGTCGACCTGCGGCTGCCGCGCGCGCTCGCCGCGTGCGCCGTCGGCGCCGGCCTCGCGATCGTCGGCGCCATCATGCAGGCGCTCGTGCGCAACCCGCTCGCCGACCCCTACCTGCTCGGCGTCTCCTCCGGCGCCTCGGTCGGCGCGGTGCTCGTGCTCATCGCCGGCCTCGGCGTGCTGCTGCCCGTCGCGGCGTTCGTCGGCGCGCTCGCGGCGCTGCTCGTGACGCTCGGGCTCGCCGCGGCGGCCGGGGGTGCCACCCCGACCCGCACCGTGCTCGCGGGCGTCGTGGTCGCATCCGCCGCGAGCGCGCTCGTGAGCCTCGTCATCTTCTGGGGCGCCGACGGCGATGCCTACCGCGAGATCCTCGCGTGGCTGCTCGGCTCGCTCGCGGCCATCACGTGGCCGACGGCGACCGTCGCCCTCGTCGGCGCCGGGCTCGCACTCGCGCTGCTGCCGACCGGACGGCTGCTCGACGCGCTCGCGCTCGGCGACGCCGCGGCGGGCGCGCTCGGCGTCGACGCGCGCCGCACGCGGTGGGCGCTGCTCATCGCGAGCGCGCTCGTGACCGGCGTGCTCGTGTCGGTCTCGGGCGCGATCGGGTTCGTCGGGCTCGTCGTGCCGCACGCGGTGCGGCTCGCGGTCGGCGCGGGGCACGCGCGGCTGCTGCCGCTGTCGGCGCTCGCGGGCGCGCTCGTGCTGCTCGTGAGCGACACCGTCGCGCGCGCGGTGTTCGACCCGCGCGAGCTGCCGGTCGGCATCGTCACGGCGCTCATCGGCGCGCCGGTCTTCGCGGCGCTCATGCTCTCGGGGCGGGTGCGCACGTGAGCGCTACGGGTCTGGAGGTCGAGGCGCTCTCGGTGCGCGTGCGCGGCCGCGCGCTCGTCGACGACGCGACCTGGAGCGCGCCCGCGGGGCGGCTCACGGCGCTCGTCGGCCCGAACGGCGCCGGCAAGTCGACGATGCTGCGGGCCATCGCGGGCGTCGTGCCCGAGCGCGCCGAGCGCGGCGGCCGCGTGCTGCTCGGCGGCGAGCGGCTCGACGCGATGCCGGCGCGCGAGCGCGCGAGGCGCGTCGCGCTCGTCGAGCAGCTCGCCGAGGGCGCGCCGCAGCTCACCGCGCGCGAGGCGGTGCGGCTCGGCCGCACGCCGCACCATCGCATGCTCGGCTTCTCGCTCGGCGACGACCGGCACGTCGACGCCGCGCTCGAGGCCGCGGGCGCGGCGCCGCTCGCCGAGCGCCCGCTCGCCGAGCTCTCGGGCGGCGAGCTGCAGCGCGTGCACCTCGCGCGCGCCCTCGCGCAGCAGTCGGGCGACCAGCCCGGCCTGCTCCTGCTCGACGAGCCGACGAACCACCTCGACGTCGCCTGGCAGCTCGAGCTGCTCGAGCTCGTGCGCCGCCTCGCCGCCGACCGCCCCGTCGTCATGACCGTGCACGACCTCGCGCTCGCCGCGACCCACGCCGACCGCGTCGTGCTCGTCGACCGGGGCCGGGTCGTCGCGAGCGGCGCCCCGTCCGACGTCCTGACCCCCGAGCGCATCCGCGCCGTCTACGGGGTCGACGCCGAGATCGACGAGCGGCCTGGCGGGGTCGCGATCCGCTACCGGAGGATGGCCTCATGAGGATCACCGTGCTCGCCGGCGGCGTCGGCGGCGCCCGCTTCGCCCTCGGGCTGCGAGACGCGGCGCGCGCGCTGCACGGCGACGCGACTGCGATCACGGTCGTCGCGAACGTCGGCGACGACATGTGGCTCGCGGGCGTCAAGGTGTGCCCCGACCTCGACTCGCTCATGTACGCGCTCGCGGGCGTCGGCGACACCGAGCGCGGCTGGGGCCGCGCGGGCGAGAGCGAGCGCGTCGCCGCGGAGCTCGCCGCGTACGGCGTCGGCTGGCCGTGGTTCACGCTCGGCGACCTCGACCTCGGAACCCACTTGGCGCGCACGGCGATGCTGCGCGACGGCGCAAGCCTCACCGAGGCGACCGCGCGGCTCTCCGCGCGCTGGGACCTCGGGGCGCAGCTGCTGCCCGTCACGAACGACGAGGTGCCGACGCACGTCGTGACCGACGAGGGCGTCATCCACTTCGAGGAGTGGTGGGTGCGCACGCGCGCCGAGCTGCCCGCGCGCCGGTTCGTGCAGCACGGGCTCGAGCGCTCGCGCATCTCGCACGCCGCGCGCGAGGCGATCGCGAGCGCCGACGTGCTGCTCATCGCGCCGTCGAACCCGGTCGTCTCGATCGGCACGATCCTCGGCATCCCGGGCGTGCGCGACGCGCTCGAGACGGCGCCAGCGCCCATCGTCGGCGTCGCGCCGCTCATCGCGGGCAGGGCGCTCCGCGGCATGGCGGCCACGTGCCTCGCGGTCATCGGAGTCGAGGCGGATGCGGCTGCGGTCGCCGCGCACTACGGCGCGCGTCGGGCGGGCGGGCTGCTCGACGGCTGGCTGCTCGCCGAGGAGGACGCCGGCTCGATCGGCGCGCTCGCCGAGCTCGGGATCGTCGCCGAGGCGCGGCCGCTGCTGCTCACCCCCGGCGCGCCGGCGCAGCAGGTCGCCGAGGACGCGCTCGCACTCGCCGAACGGGTGCGCGCCGCTCGTCCCGCGCCCCGAGCCGCTGACTGACTCGGCCGCGCGCGCCTACGCCGGCAGCGACGCCTGCGCGAGCACCGCTCGCGTGTGCGGGCCGACGCCCGCATCCATGGCGGTGTGCAGGTCGGCGAGCTCGTCGACGTCGAGCCGCAGCCCCGTGCCCGGCGCGACGGGCAGCTCGACGTGCCCCGCCTGCCGGTGCCGCTCTGCCGAGCCGGGACCGAATCGCGGCCGGAGCGCATCCGCCCGCGTCGCCGTCAGCATCGTCGTGCCGACCGCGATCGCGTCGGGCACGAAGGCGCGGTGCTCCCGCTCCGCGAGCGCGAGCGCGGCGTCGAGCTCGTCGGGCGTGAGCGCGGGCAGGTCGCCGAGCAGCACCGCGGCGGGCGCCGCGGGGTCGATCGTCGAGAGGCCGGCGTCGATCGCCGCGAGCAGGCCGCCGCTCGGGTCGTCGACGACGCGCACGCCCTCGAGCCCATCGGTCACCGCGGGGTCGCTCGTCACGACGATCACCTGATCGGCGGATGCGCTCCGGCACGCGGCCGTGATGGCGTCGCGGGCGAACGCGACCGCGAGCGCCGCGCGCGCGTCGCCCGCCGCGAGGCGCGACTTGCCGATCGAGCCCTTCACCGGGATGACGATCGACCACTGCACGAGGCCCAGCCTACGTCGAGCCGGATGCGCAGCTGCTCGCGAGCGCGACTCACTCCTCGACGGGCAGCACGACGCGCATGAGGCTCGGCGGCAGCGCCGTCGTGAGGGCGCGCCGCCACAGCGGCTGCGAGCGCGCGAGCGCGCGCCGCACGATCCGCACGTCGGCGTCGACCGCGCCCCGCTCGCGCGGCCCCGCGTCGAACACGGCCCGCTCGGCGGCGAGCCGCACCCGATCGGCCGCGCTCCGCGCCTCGGCGTCGTCGCCGAGGCGGGCGCCGATCGCCGCGCGCACCTCGCCCGGGGTCGCCGACGCCGGCAGGCGCGTGCCCGCGTCGGCGAGGGCCGCGCGCAGCTCGTGCCAGCCGCCCGGCGCCCCGCGCCGCAGCCGCGCCGCCCGCTGCGCCTGGCGCACGAGGAACGGGAGCGCGACGAGCAGCAGGATCGCCGCGCCGATGAGCCAGGGGCGCAGCACCGCCCAGTCGATCGCGGCCGCGCCGGGCTCGGCGACGCCGGGCGCGGACGGCGAGGCGGAGGCGGTCGGCGCGGTCGTCGGCGCGGCGCTCTGCGTCGCGCTCGGCGTCGGCGTGGGCGCGGCCGTCTCGGTCGGCGTGGGCGTCGGCGCCTGCGTCTGCTCGTCGCCCTCCGGGCTCGCCTCGCCCGTGCCGGCCCCCGGGGTCGTCTCGACCCGCACCCACCCGGCGCCGTCGACCCACGCCTCGGCCCACGAGTGCATGTGGTTGGTCGTGACCGAGCGACCGCCGGTGATCTCGTCGCCAGGCAGGAAGCCGACGACGACGCGCGCGGGCACGCCCGCGCCGCGCAGCAGCGCACCGGTCGCGCTCGCGTAGTGCACGCAGTAGCCGCTCCGGGTCTCGAGGAAGCCCTCGAGC
This sequence comes from Agrococcus lahaulensis DSM 17612, assembly GCF_000425105.1. GTDB lineage: Bacteria > Actinomycetota > Actinomycetes > Actinomycetales > Microbacteriaceae > Agrococcus > Agrococcus lahaulensis. The sequence goes on along the minus strand of NZ_KE384303.1, from coordinate 145,538 downwards.
GCCTCCCAGCCATCACCCGAGGCGCCTGCGAAGCCGGGCAGGTCGAGCCGCTCGGAGTAGTCCCACGTGCCCGTGGTCATGAACGCGTGCACGGCGCGGATGCGGTCGGCCGTGCCCATCTCGGCCGTCACGAGGGAGCCTCCCAGCTCGCGGAACCGCTCGGCCCGCTCCGGCAGCGCGGTGAGCTCGTCGTGCCCCGTCGACGCATCCCCGACGAGGCTCGCGAGCTCCGGCGAGCGCGTGCCGGAGGAGGTGAACTCGAGCCCGTCGGTCTCGACGCTCCCCTCGATGCGCAGCGCGTCGTTCGCGTCGTCCCAGTGCGCCCCCTCGGGCGCGGCTGCGCCAGCGACGCGTTCGGGCGTCGGCAGGCTCTCGGCGCGCACGGGGCTCATGCGCACGGTGAGCTGCATCGGCACGCCGAGGTCCGCGCCCTCGACGAGCACGTCCGGAGCCCCCGCCGCCGCCTCCACCTGCCGGAAGCCGTCCTCCCCTGCCTCCGGCAGCGTCATGAGCCGCGTGACGATCGGCAGCCCGTCGCTCGTCGAGTAGGTGAAGACCTGCCGCGGCTCGGGCCTGCGCAGCTCGTCGCCGAGGTCGATGTCGGTCTGCAGCACGGGCGTCGGGGTGCGCAGCAGCTCCTCGAGCGTCGGCAGGTCGAGCGCGACGTCGCGCGGGCTCGGCGCGACGAGCGGCACGGCCGCCGCGAGCGCCGCGGCGACGCCGACGAGCGCGACGGGGGCGACCCATCCGCGGCCGATCGCGACGCGCTCGTCGATCGCGGGGCCCGCGAGCGCGAGCGCCGACGCCGCGGCTCCCGGGAGCGCGTGCCACCACGGGATGTCGGCGCGGAACGCGATCGGCAGCAGCAGCGGCGCCGCAGCGAGCAGCACCGCGAGCGCCGGCAGCCGCATCGCGTGGCCGAGCAGGTCGACGCCGAGCGCGAGCACGACCGCACCCGCGACGACCGCGGCGAGCACGGCCCCCTCCGCCTCGATCGGCGTGCGGAGCGCCCACGCGATCGCCTGCACGCCCTCGCCGAGCGCGCTCATCGAGACCCTCGTCGACTCCGGTGTCGGGATGACCCCGAGGAGCGCCTCGTCGGGCGCCGAGACCGCCGTGATCCAGCCGACGCCCACGAGCGCGGCGACGCCCGTCGCGACGAACGCGGGCATGAGCGTGCGGGCGAGCGCCGCGACGAGCGCCATCGTGAGCACAGCGCCGAGCGCGGGCAGCAGCCAGCCGTCGCCGAGCACCGTGCCGGTCGACCACAGCCAGGCGATCGGCAGCACGGCGAGCGCGGTCGTCTCGACCGGACCGGCGTGCACACGCCGAGGCCGCCTCGCGCGACGGCTCGGCTCGGGCGGGCTCGTCGTCCGCTCGCGGTCGATGACGGGGGCGCTCACGCGAGCTCCCGCACGGGGCCGGCGCGGTCGATCCAGCGGTGGACGGCGACGCGCGAGCCGGCGGAGATGCGCCTGGGCGGGTCGCCCGGGCGCGCGACGAGCCACAGGGTCGTGCCGGGCGCGAGCGACCACCCTTCGGGGGCCGCCTCCTCGAGCGCGACGACGTGCGCCGCGTCGGCGTCCATCGGCCGCGGCTCCTCGGCGGCGTGCGCCTCGAACGACGCGAAGGCCGCGAGCGCCGAGCGCAGGTCACGCCAATCGGCGCCCGGCAGCGACGGCTCCCCCGTCTCGCGCACCTGCACGGCGCGGTCGCGGCCCGCGAGCGCGAGCGCGATCGAGCACGCGGCCCGCGCGAGCCGGTCCTCCGCGTCGCGGCCCCGGCCCGCGGCGCGGGCCGTGTCGACGACGACGATGTCGTCGTCGGTCGCGGGGTTCGCCTCCTGGCGCACCATGAGCTCGCCGCGCTTCGCGCTCTGCCGCCAGTGCACGCGGCGCTGCGGGTCGCCCGGCCGCCACTCGCGCACCATCGCGTCGACCTCGTCGGCCGTGCGCGACTGGGCGAGCCGGCCCTCCGTGCGGTTCGAGCGCAGCTCGCTCGAGCCGACCGCGAGCACCTCCGGCCCGACGACGAGGCTCGCGCGCGGGTCGATCGAGCGCGTCGTGCGCACGACGCGGAAGGGGTCGAGCGTCGTCACCTCGACCGGCGCGAGCCGCCAGCGCCCGCGCGGGTGCGCGCCGAGCTCGACCGAGGCCTGCGCCGCCTCGCGGAGGTCGCCCTCGAGCAGCAGGAAGCGCTCGGGGCCCGGCGCCCACGTCGACCAGCGCGCGCCGACCTGCCGCGCGTCGCCGACGATCCGGAGCGCCGCCGACTGCCCCTCGGCGATGACGCCGGGCACGCCGAGCCGCACGCGGCCGACCGCGCCGATCGCCCACCAGAGCCCGAGCGCGACGACGCCGAGGCACAGCGCGGCCGGCACGAGCAGCACGACCTGCCGCTCCCAGTAGGCGGCGAGCACGAGGCCGAGCCCGGCGACCACGAGCACGAAGCCACGGGGCGTGAGCCTCGACCTCGACCGATCCCCCGCGGCCCGGCCCGTGCGCGCGGCCATCAGCGCATGACGGGCGCGACGGTGGAGGCGATCGCGTGCGCGACGACCGCTCGCGCGTCGTCGTGGCGGGCCCGCGGGTCGTGCATCACGAGGTGGTGCGGCAGCACGTGCTCCGCGAGCGCCTTGACGTCGTCGGGCGAGAGCCAGTCGCGGCCGAGCAGGTGGGCGCGCGCCTTCGCCGCCCGGACGAGCTGGAGCGTCGCGCGCGGGCTCGCACCGAGCCGCACGTCGGGGTGCTCGCGCGTCGCGCGCGCGAGCCGCACGGCGTAGCGCTCGACGAGCTCGTGCGCGCGCACCGCGTGCGCGGCGGCGATCTCGGCCGAGAACTGCGCGTCGGTCGTCACGGGCCGCACCGCGTCGAGCGGCTGGGCCGTCTCGCGGGCCTGCACCATCGCGAGCTCAGCGCCCTCGTCGGGGTAGCCGAGCTCGAGCCGCACCATGAAGCGGTCGCGCTGCGCCTCGGGCAGCGCGTACGTGCCCTCCATGTCGATGGGGTTCTGCGTCGCGACGACGAGGAACGGCGTCGGCAGCCGGTGGGTGACGCCGTCGACCGTCACCTGCCCCTCGGCCATGCACTCGAGCAGCGCCGCTTGCGTCTTGGGGCTCGCGCGGTTGATCTCGTCGGCGATGACGATGTTGGCGAAGACGGGGCCTGGCTGGAACCGCAGCTCGCCGCTCGCGCGATCGAGCACCGACATGCCGGTGATGTCGCTCGGCAGCAGGTCGGGCGTGCACTGGATGCGCCGCACCGTGCCGCCGATCGCGGCGGCGAAGGCGCGCGCGAGCTGCGTCTTGCCGACGCCCGGCACGTCCTCGAGCAGCACGTGCCCCTCGGCGAGCAGCACCGTGAGCACGGTGCGGATCTCGTCGGTCTTGCCCGAGATGACGCTCTGCACGGCGCGCTGGATGCGCTCCCCCGCGGTCATCGGCAGGTCGGGCACGTGCTCGAGCACGCGCGCCTCGCGCTCCTCAGCCGTCATGCGCCGCTCCCGCCTCTGCCAGTGCGTCGATCCTGCCCGCCTCGCGGCCGAGCCGGTAGGCCTCGTCGGAGCCGAGGTGGAACATGTCGCCCTCGCGCCGCACGAGCCGCGTCGCGCCGGGCTCGTCGAGGCCCGTGACGTGCCGGCCGAGGCCGCGCACGAGCACGACGGGCACGCGGTCGGCCTTGCCGGCGACGAGGTCGGCGGCGCCCGCGATCTCGTCGGCGATCGCCGGGGCGGTGACGGCGAGCGGCCGGCCGTTCGCGTCGAGCGCGCCCGCGAGCGGCTCGAGCACGCGGATGCCGGCGGCGCCGATCGCGACGTCGGTCTGGCCGACGCGCCACGCGCGGCCGAGCGTGTCGCTCACGACGACGCCGATCTCGGCACCGAAGCGCGACCGCAGCCGCTCGGCGATCGCGCGCGCCGACGCATCCGAGTCCTCCGGGAGGAGCAGGATCGTGCCGTCGTCGGTGTTCGACGCGTCGACACCCGCCGCAGCGAGCACGAGGCCCGAGCGGTGCTCGACGATGCGGGTGATGCCGCCCGGGAAGGCGCGCGAGGCGACGAGCCGCACCGACTCCTCGGTGATCGCCTGCTCGCGCTCGGACGCGGGTCGGATGCGTCCCTCGGCCTTCGAGACGACCTTGCTCGTCACGACGACGATGTCGCCGTCCCGCGGCTCGAGCGGCGCGATCGCGTCGGCCACGAGCGCCGGCAGGTCGTCGCCGGGACGGATCTCGCCCATCCCCCGCACGGCCCGCAGCTCGAGGTCGGGCTCGCTCATCGCGACTGCAGGAAGGTGGCGACCGCCCGCGGCACGTAGGGGCTGATGTCGCCGCCGAGCTCCGAGACCTGCCGCACGAGGCTCGACGAGACGTGCGCGTTCTCGGGGTTCGGGAGCATGAAGATCGTCTCGACGCCCGCGAGGTTGCGGTTCACGATCGACATCGGCGTCTCGTACGAGAGGTCGGTCGACGAGCGGATGCCCTTCACGAGCACCTCGGCGCCCACTTGCTGGCAGTAGTCGACGAGCAGGCCCATCGACCAGTTCGCGATGCGGATCTGGCCCTCGATGCGGGCCTCCTCGATCGAGCGCTCGATGAGCGCCTCGCGCTCGACGACCGGCAGGAACGCGTGCTTGTCGGGGTTGTGGGTGACGACGACGTGCACCTCGTCGAAGATCCTCGCGGCTCGCGCGACGACGTCGAGGTGACCCAGGGTGACAGGGTCGAACGAACCGGGCACGACGGCGATGCGGGGCATGTCGCCAGCCTATAAGGCGGACGCGTGCGCGGACGCCGCGCGGCGGTCGAGGGCGCGGATGCATAGGCGCGCCATGGGCGGGCCCCTTCGACACGGCCTGCGCCTGCGGCGCGGACCGGCTCAGGGAGCGGAGGGGGTCACGCCGTTCGGCGCGGACCGGCTCAGGGAGCGGACGCGGTCATGCCGTCACGAGCGCCGCTCGGGCGTCAGGGTCGAGGCGCCGGTCGACCGCGAGCCGCAGCGCGGGGTTCGCGAGCAGCTTCGGGTCGGCGTCGAGCACCGCGCGCGCGGCGTCGCGCGCGGCCTCGATGATCCCGACGTCGCGCGCGACGCGCAGCACCTTGAGGCCGCTGCGGCCGCCCGACTGCGCGGCGCCGAGCACGTCGCCCTCGCCGCGCTGCTCGAGGTCGACCTCGGCGAGCTCGAAGCCGTCGAGGGTCGCGGCGACCGCCTCGAGCCGCTCGCGCGCGGTGCTCTCGGGATCGACCGAGGAGACGAGCATGCACACCGCGGCGTGCTCGCCGCGGCCGACGCGGCCGCGCAGCTGGTGCAGCTGTGAGACGCCGAACCGGTCGGCCGAGAGGACGACCATCATCGTCGCGTTCGGCACGTCGACGCCGACCTCGATGACGGTCGTCGCCACGAGCACGTCGATCTCGCGGTCGCGGAACGCGCGCATGACCGCGTCCTTCTGCTCGGTCGTGTCGGCGCCGGTGAGCTGCGCGAGCCGCACGCCGCGCAGCGCCGGGTGCTGCCGCAGGCGGTCGAGCGTCGTCACCACGTCGTCGACGGGAGGGAGCGGCCGCGCGCCCGCCGACGCATCCGCCTCGTCGTCGCCGCGATCGATGCCCTCGAGCTTGCCGGGCGAGATCGCGGGGCAGACGACGAACGCCTGGCGGCCCGCGCCGACCTCCTCGCGCATGCGATCCCAGACGCGCGCGAAGTGGCCGGGGCGCTCGACGGGGTCGACGACGAACGTCTGGATCGGGCTCCGGCCTGCGGGGAGCGAGCGGATCGTCGACACGTCGAGGTCGCCGAACGCCGTCATCGCGATCGTGCGCGGGATGGGCGTCGCGGTGAGCACGAGCGTGTGCGGGTGGATGCCCTTCGCGCGCAGCGCCTCGCGCTGCGCGACGCCGAAGCGGTGCTGCTCGTCGATGACGACGAGCGCGAGCTCGGCGAAGGTCGTCCGCTCGCTCAGCAGCGCGTGCGTGCCGACGACGATGCGCGCCGACCCGGCCGCGATCGCGAGCGCCGCGCGCTTGCGGTCGGCCGCCGGCATCTGGCCGGTCAGCAGGGTCGGCTGCAGCTCGGCGGCGAGGTCGGGACCGAGCGAGCGCACGATCGAGCGGAGGTGCTGCACCGCGAGCACCTCGGTGGGCGCGAGGAGCGCCGCCTGCCCGCCCGACTCGGCGACGGTGAGCATCGCGCGGGTCGCGACGACCGTCTTGCCCGAGCCGACCTCGCCCTGCACGAGCCGGTGCATCGCGGTGCCGCTCGCGAGGTCGGCGGCGATCGCATCGCCGGCCGCTCGCTGGTCGTCGGTGAGCTGCCACGGCAGGCCCGCGTCGAAGCGCTCGAGCAGGGCACCCGGATGCCTCGGCTGGGTCGGGAGCGTGTCGAACCAGTCGCGCGTGGCCAGCAGGTAGGTCTGCAGCAGGAACGCCTCCTGCCACGCGAGCGAGTGGCGGGCGCGGTAGGCGTCGCGCTCGGTCTCGGGCTGGTGCGCCATGCGGAGCGCCTCGAGCAGCGACATGAGGCCGTGCTCGGCGCGCACCTCGGCCGGCACGGGGTCGCGCACGACGTCGAGCGAGTCGAGCGCCTGCGCGACCATCGCCTGGATCTTCGTCGTCGCGAGCGATTGCGTCGCGGGGTAGATCGGCACGGGCTGCTGCGCCCACCGCTCGGCGTCGACGCCCGCCTCCTCGTCGAAGAGCTCGTAGTCGGGGTGCGTCAGCTGCCGCTTGCCCTTGTAGTCGCCGACGACGCCGGAGAAGAGCGCGGTGACGCCCTGGTGCAGCTCGGCCTTCCGCCACGCCTGGTTGAAGAACGCGAGCTCGAGGTCGCTCGAGCCGTCGGTGATCGTGATGCTCGTGAGGCTTCGGGGCCGGCCACGCGCATCGCGCTGGAGGTCGCGCGTCTCGACGCTGCGCACCTTCGCGACGACCGTGACGTGCTCGCCCGGCACGAGGCTCCGCAGCTCGGTGAGCTCGCCGCGCTTCGCGTAGCGGCGCGGCAGGTGCCACAGCAGGTCGCCCACCGTCTCCATGCCGAACGCGCGGTGCAGCTTCCCCGCCTGCGCCTTCCCGAGCAGCCGCTCGAGCGGGCGCTCGAGCCCCTCGGGGAGCGCTCCGCCGGCTGCCTTCGACACCACTCGCCCAGGGTAGGCGCTCCCGCCCACGCGCCCCGGCGCATCCCCCCCCCCAGTCCCCATGCGCCAGGATGGCTCCGTGACGCGCATCATCGGAGGGCTCGCCGGCGGCGTGCGGCTGCACGTGCCGCTGCGCGGCACGCGCCCGACGTCGGAGCGCGTGCGCGAGGCGATCTTCAGCGCGCTCGGCGCGCGCGGGCTGTCGGACGGCGCGAACGTGCTCGACCTCTACGCGGGCTCCGGCGCGCTCGGCCTCGAGGCCGCGAGCCGCGGCGCGGAATCGGTCGTGCTCGTCGAGCGCGACCGCGCGGCGGCGAAGGTCGCCGAGCGGAACGCCGCGGCGGTCGCGAAGGCGGGTGCGGTGCGCGCGGTCGTCGAGCCGGTGTCGGTCGCGCAGTTCCTGCAGCGCTCGGCGCGGCAGTTCGACCTCGTCTTCATCGACCCGCCCTACGACCTGCCGCCCGCCGAGATCGGCTTCGTGCTCGCGACGCTCGCCCCGCTGCTCTCGCACCCCGCGGTCGTCGTCGTCGAGCAGTCGAAGCGCTCGGGCGCGCTCGACCTGCCGGGAGACCTCGTGCTTGAGCGGGAGCGCGACTACGGCGACACGACGCTGCACTACCTCGCGACGGCCGGCACGAGCGCCGACGCCTGAGCCGCGCCGCTTCGTCGTTCTGCAGGCGATCCGGGGTGGCGGAGGGACGATTCCCCTCGGGTCGCCCGGATCGCCTGCAGAGCGGAACCGCTCGGGCGGTCAGGGGCCGTCAGGGGCGGTAGGGGTCCCAGCCGCGCGGCTCGAGCGAGGCGCCGTCGAGCGTGACGCCCGCGCCCGCCTCGACGACGCCGAGCTCGGTGAGGGGCGCCCCCTCGACCTCGGCCGGCAGCTCGGTGCCAGCGGGCAGCGTCACGAGCAGCGCGTGGTCCTCGCCGCCGAAGAGCACCGCGTCGCGGTCGACGCCGAGCCGGGCCGCGAGCGCGTCGACGGCGGCGCCGTCGAGCGCGATGCGGGCGGCGGATGCGCGACTCACCCGGGCGGCGTCGAGCGCGAGACCGTCGGAGACGTCGAGCATCGCGGTGGCACCCATCGCCGCGAGCGCGGCCCCGGCCGCGACGGGCGCCGTCGGAGCGAGATGGATGCGGACGGTCGCGTCGTCGGCCGCCAATCGCGCGGCCGCGCCGGGCTCGAGCGCGCCGCCGGCCGCGTCGCTCGTCGCGAGCAGGCGGCCGAGGCCCGTCGCCGACATGCCGAGCGTGCCCACCGTGCACACGCGGTCGCCCGGCCGCGCGCCCGAGCGGAGCACCGCATCCGCACCCCGGAGGTCGCCGAAGGCCGTGACCGCGATCGTGACCCGCTCGGCGGTGCCGAGGTCGCCGCCGACGACGCCGCAGCCCGGCGCCATCGCGGCGATGCCGTCGGCGAGCCCCTCCGCGAACCGCTCGAGATCGCGCACTCGCGTCGCGCGCGGCACCGCGAGCGCGACGACGAGCGAGGTCGCGATGGCACCCATCGCGGCGACGTCGGCGAGGTTGGAGGCGGCGGCCTTCCAGCCGAGGTCGTGCCAGCTCGACCAGTCGAGCCGGAAGTCGGCGCCCTCGAGCATCGTGTCGGTCGTGACGACGAAGCGGCCGTCCGGGGCGCGCACCACGGCGGCGTCGTCGCCGGGGCCGACGATCGTCGCGTCGCCCGCGGGCAGCAGCGGCAGGAATCGGCGCAGCGCCTCGAGCTCGCCGACGTCGGCCAGCGTCGCGTCGTCCATGTCGGCAACGCTAGCCGGGAAGTGCGATCGGCTCCTCGCGGTGCCGCGCCGGGCAGCACTCGCGGCCCCTCGATAGGCTCGAGAGGTGCGCCTCCTCCCCCTCGCTGCCGCTGCCGCTGCGCTCCTCGCGCTCACCGGCTGCGCTCGCGCGGTGACGCTCCCGGCCGCCGACGACGCATCCGACCCCGGGTGCGCGCGCGTCTCGGTCTCGCTTCCCGAGCAGCTCGGCGACGCGAGCCTCCCCGAGCCGCTCGAGCGCCGCGACACGACCTCGCAGGCGACGGCCGCGTGGGGCGACCCGAGCGCGGTGACGCTGCGCTGCGGCATGCCCGAGCCAGCGCCGTCGACGAGCCGCTGCATCCAGGTGGGGCCCGTCGACTGGCTCGAGGTCGCGCAGGAGGAGAGCGTCTGGACGTTCGTGAGCTACGGCCGCTCCCCCGCGACCGAGGTCGTCATCGACACGAGCGTCGTGAGCGCGGTCACGGCGCTCGAGGGCGTCTCGAACGCCGTCGACCGCCTCGAGCGCACCGGCGAGTGCACCTGATCGAAGGGCTCGACGCCTAGGAGGTCGCGTCGCCCGCGAGCACGTCCGGCAGGAACACGCGCCCGTCGTCGTGGCCCGGGTCGAGCACGATCGCGTGCCCCTCGGGGATCGCGGCGGCGAGCTCGGCGCCCGTGAGCTTCAGGTGGCGACGCGTCTTCGTGACGAAGCCGCCGATGCGCTTCGTCGACGTGAATGCGACGACGAGCTGCAGCTCGCCGTGCGGCACGACGAGGAACCTGCCGGAGCCCGGGTCGCGCGGGTTCTCGACGACCGCGGGCACGACGAGCTCGGCGTCGCGCACGATCGCCCACGCGCCGGCGTGATCGGTCGCGTCGATGGCGTGCAGGGCGTCGAGGGTCGGGTTGGCCACGGATCCATCCTCCCGCATCCGTGAGGATCGTCTCGATGCGCCGCCTACGGCGGCTGCTCGACGAGCGGGGCGGGGCGGATGCCGTGGGTCGCCCAGCCATGTGGGCGCCAGCTGGGAGACTGGTCACATGGCGCTCGACTTCACGGCAATCGACTTCGAGACCGCCAACGGCAGCGCGGCCTCCGCATGCGCGGTCGGGCTCGTGAAGGTGCGCGACGGGCTCATCGTCGACCGGCTCTCGACGCTCATCCGGCCGTCCTTCCCGCACGACGAGTTCTGGGAGTGGAACACGCGCATCCACGGCATCTACGCCCACCAGGTGCTGGATGCGCCCGATTGGGCCGAGGCGCAGCGGCTCATCCTCGAGTTCGGCGGCGACGACATCTACGTCGCCCACAACGCCGGCTTCGACAAGGGCGTCATGCGCGCCGCCGCGAAGGCCGCTCGGCTGCCCGTGCCCGACATGCGCTGGACCGACTCGCTGCGCATCGCGCGGAAGACCTTCGCGCTCGAGTCGTACCGGCTGCCGGTCGCGGCGCTCGCGGCGGGCTTCGACGACTTCCGCCACCACGACGCGGGCGGCGACGCCGAGGCGTGCGCGGCGATCGTGATCGGCGCCGCGAAGCGGCACGAGCTCGACGACCTCGAGGCGCTCGTGAAGCGCTGCGTGTCGGCCGTGCACGAGATCGGCGAGCGGCACGAGGAGCTCGCCGAGCTCGAGGCTGCGCGGCGCGCGGCGCAGCGCGAGCGGCCGTGGTGGCAGTAGCTCGGTGAGGCCTCGCTATAACGAAATCATCACGTTTCGACGGTGAGGATCGGTCGAGATCCGCGTGATCCTGCGGAAGTCGGCGCCGGCGCCCCGTAGCTCTTCTACTGCCCTGGGGTAACGTCGATCCGCGGTGGCCACGGCTGGCCGCCCTTCCGAATGGACGCGACCGTCGGCTTCCCCAGCTGTCGACGAGCGTATGGTGCCGCTTCGCAGACGACTTCCGTCGTCGATGGACGGCAGACGACACACCGCCGGCGCGGTGGCACCCGTCCTCGACTGAACGCCCTCGCGGCGTGGCAGGAGTGACCGTGACCGAACCGCAAGTGATCGCGCGCCCCGGGGGTGCCGACGAGACCCGTGGCGCCGACGACATCGCCGTGCGCGTCGAGCACCTCACGAAGGTGTTCGGCCGCCGCCCGCTCGAGGCCGCCGACCGGCTGGCCGCCGGCGCCTCGCGAGAGGACGTCGCGAAGCTCGGCACCGCCGCCGTCATCGATGCCTCCTTCGAGGTGCGCCGCGGCGAGATCTTCGTCGTGATGGGCCTCTCGGGCTCCGGCAAGTCGACGCTCATCCGCATGCTCAACGGCCTGCTCGACGCGACGCACGGCATCGTCGAGATCGACGGCGAGCGCGTGACGGGCGTCGACGCCAAGCGGCTGCGCGCCGTGCGCCGCTCGCAGGTCTCGATGGTGTTCCAGCACTTCGCGCTCCTGCCCCACCGCACGGTGCTCGACAACGTCGCGTACGGGCTCGAGATCCAGGGCGTCGACCGCGAGCGACGGCTCGAGCTCGCGCGCGACGTCGTGCGCCGGGTCGGCCTCTCCGGCTGGGAGGAGCGGCTCCCGAGCGAGCTCTCGGGCGGCATGCAGCAGCGCGTCGGCATCGCCCGCGCCCTGTGCGCCGACACGCCCGTGCTGCTCATGGACGAGGCGTTCAGCGCGCTCGACCCGCTCATCCGCCGCGAGATGCAGGAGCAGCTCGTCGAGCTGCAGGCCGAGCTCGGCAAGACGATCGTGTTCATCACGCACGACCTCAACGAGGCGATGTTCCTCGGCGATCGCATCGCCGTCATGCGCGACGGCCGCATCGTGCAGATCGGCAGCCCCGAGGAGATCCTCACCGACCCCGCGAACGACTACGTCGCGCAGTTCGTGCAGGACGTCGACCGCACCCGAGTGCTCACCGCGGCGAGCGTGATGGAGCCGCCCGCCGCATCCGTGCCCGTCACCGTCGGACCGCGCGGCGCGCTGCGCGCCATGCGCGACGTGCAGAGCTCGACGCTGCTCGTCACGGGCCCCGGCCGCACCGTGCTCGGCGCCGTGCGCGACCGCGACGTGCTGCGCGCGGTGCAGAGCGGGCACCGCGAGCTGCGCCCGCTCGTCGACGCGGACGTGCACCGCGTCTCGCCCGACACGAGCCTCGCCGAGCTGCCCGAGCTCGCCGTCACGAGCGGCCTGCCGATCGCGGTCGTCGACGGCGGCGATCGCCTGCTCGGCGTCATCCCCCGCGTGATGCTGCTCGCCGCGCTCGGCAACGTGCCGACCGAGACCTCAGAGATGGCGATCGTCGACCTGCCGCCGGCGCTCGACCCCGCGATCGTCGCGCAGACGCTCGACGACGCGACCGCTCGCTTCGACTCCCAGGAGGTCTCCGATGCTCGATGACATCCGCCTGCCGCTCGGCGACTGGGTCGAGACCGGCGTCGACTGGATCACCGACAACCTCGCCGTGCTCTTCGACGTCATCCGCACGGTCGTCGGCGGCGTCTTCGACGTCGTCGAGATGGCGTTCACGGAGCCGCCCGCGATCGTCATGATCGCCGTGCTCGCGCTCGTCGCCCTCCTCGTGCGGGGCTGGAGGATGGGCCTCGGCACGGTGCTCGGGCTCGTCGTGATCGTGCTCGTCGACCAGTGGGACAACGCGATGGCGACGCTCGCGCTCACGGTCGTCGCGGCGCTGCTCGCGCTCCTGCTCGCGATCCCGCTCGGCATCTGGGCGGCGCGCTCCGACACGGTCTCGGCGATCGTCCGGCCCGTGCTCGACTTCCTGCAGACGATGCCCGCGTTCGTGTACCTGATCCCGGCGATCATCCTGTTCGGCATCGGCGTCGTGCCCGGCATCATCGCCACGATCGCATTCGCGATGGCGCCCGGCGTGCGCCTGACCGAGCTCGGCATCCGCGGCGTCAACCGCGAGATCGTCGAGGCGGGCGCCGCCTTCGGCGCCTCCCCCGGCCGCATCCTGCGGCAGATCCAGCTGCCGCTCGCGCTCCCGACGATCATGACGGGCGTCAACCAGATCATCATGCTGTCGCTGTCGATGGTCGTCATCGCGGCGATGGTCGGTGCCGGCGGCCTCGGGCAGGACATCGTGCAGGCGCTCCAGCGCATCGACGTCGGGCTCGGCTTCGAGGCGGGCCTGTCGGTCGTGATCCTCGCGATCGTGCTCGACCGCGTGACGAACGCGCTCGGCAGCCTGCAGGCGCACAGCCCCGTCGCGAAGCTGCGCTCGCGGCGGCGGAGCGCCGCGGCCGCCGCGGCGAGCGCGCCCTCGCCGCACGACGTCGCCGCGGTGGCGAGCGTCGAGACGGCACCGGCCGGCAGCGGCCGCTGAGACTTCGGCGGCCGCTCCGGCGGCCGCCGACGGACGGAAGATACGGAACGAGAGAGGACACAGCATGCACAAGCGATTCATCCGCGCGACGGCCGTCGCTGCCGTCGGAGCGCTGGCCCTGGCCGGCTGCTCATCGAGCGGCTCCGAGGCGGAGGCGCCCGAGGGCGACGCCGCGTCGACGAGCGACCAGACCGACCTGACCATCGGCGTCTTCAACGGCTGGCCCGAGGGCGAGGCCGTCTCCTACCTGTGGGAGGCGATCCTCGAGGAGCAGGGCTACGACGTCGAGCTCGAGTACGCCGACGCTGGCCCCGTCTTCGCGGGCGTCGCGGGCGGCGACTACGACGTCACGCTCGACGGCTGGCTGCCGATGACGCACGCCGACTACATGACCGAGTTCGGCGACGACCTCGTCGACCTCGGCGCGTGGAACGAGGACGCCGTGCTGACCCTCGCGGTCAACGAGGATGCGCCCATCACGTCGATCGAGGAGCTCGCCGACAACGCGGACGCGTTCGGCAACCGCATCGTCGGCATCGAGCCGGGCGCGGGCCTCACGGGCGCGACGCAGGACAGCGTCATCCCGACCTACGGCCTCGAGGGCATGGAGTTCGTGACGTCGTCGACGCCCGCCATGCTCGCCGAGCTGAGCGGCGCGATCGACGCCGGCGAGAACATCGTCGTGACGCTGTGGCGCCCCCACTGGGCCTACGACGAGTTCCCCATCCGCGACCTCGAGGACCCCAAGGGCACGCTCGGCGACGCCGAGGGCATCCACTCGATCGCCCGCACGGGCTTCGAGGAGGACTTCCCGCAGCTGACCGCGTGGCTGCAGGCCTTCGAGATGGACTCGGAGCTGCTCTTCTCGCTCGAGAACGCGATGTTCAACAGCGACGCGTCGCAGAGCGACTACCCCGACGTCGTGGCGACCTGGATCTCGGAGAACCAGGAGTACGTCGACTCGCTCACCGCGACCGAGTAGTCGAGCGAGCGATCGAGGCCCCGCATCCGGGTGACGGATGCGGGGCCTTCGTCGTGCGCGGCGGGCTTCGACACGCTGTGCGCCTGCGGCGCGCAGCGGCTCAGCCGGCGGGAGGCGACTCAGCCGGCGGAGGGGCCGTCGTTCGCCTCGATGTGGCGCAAGAAGGCCTCGCGGAAGCGCTCCGGCTCCTCGATGTGGGGCGAGTGGCCCGCAGTCTCGAACACGACCTCCTCGTAGGCGCCGCCCGCGGCGGCGTACTCGTCGAGCACCCGCCGCGTCTGCGACACCATCGGCTGCGGCGGTGCCGCCTCCTCGCCGGGCCAGCCGGGCACGACGCCGTGCTTGCCGAGCGTGTTGAAGTCGAAGAACGACTCGTCCGAGACGATCGCGTCGTGCGCGCCCCGCACCCAGAGGATCGCGGGCTTCCGCTCGAGACGCACGATCCCGGTGAGGTCGAGGTGCGCGGCCGACATCGTGTTGAGGATGCCGCGCGTGCCGGGCGCGAAGCCCGGCCACGACTCCGACGGCGCCCCGTCGCCCGGCTGGTTGTCGGGCCCCGTCTTGGTCGAGAGCATCGACTCGACCCAGAGGTCCTCGTGCTCGTCGCTGAAGCCCGGCGCGACGTAGCTCGAGCGGAAGACGCTCCGCGGGCTCGTCGGCGCCTCGTCGCTCGCGTCGCCCGCCGCGAGCCGCGCGATGAAGTCGGGGTTCGCTCCCCCGCCGCCCGTGCCCGCCGCGTCCGGCGTGCAGAGCGACCCGTCGAGCCGCGTGCCGAAGCCGTGCGGCGGCACGGGCGCCATGAGCGTCACCGAGCGGATGAGGTCGGGGCGGTCGAGCATGAGCTGCATGACGATGCCGCCGCCCATGGACCAGCCGAGCAGGTGCGCGTCGGCGAGGCCGAGCGCATCCAGGACCGAGGCGACGTCGTCGGCGAAGTCGCGAAGGCCCCGCGTCGCGTCGACCGGCAGCGTCTCGCTGTCGCCGTAGCCGCGCAGGTCGATCGCGATCGACGGCCGCGGCAGCGCGAGCATGAGCGGTTGGAAGAAGAGCGATGACGACACATTGCCGTGGATGAGCACGATCGGGCGCTGCCCGTCGGCGCCCGCGACGTCGCGGCGGAGCACGGATGCGGTGAGCCGCTCCGTGCGGACGCTCGACTGCTCGATCCCCGCGAGGATCGTCGTCACTCGAGGATCTCCGGCTCGGTCTTCTCGCGCAGCTCCTCGATCGTCACGCCGGGGGCGAGCTCGACGAGCCGCAGCCCCTCGGGCGTGACGTCGAGCACGGCGAGGTCGGTGATGATGCGGTCGACGACGCCCTTGCCCGTGAGCGGCAGCGAGCACGCGTTCAGGATCTTCGCGGAGCCGTCCTTCGCGGTGTGCTCCATGAGCACGATGACCTTCGCGGCGCCGTGCACGAGGTCCATCGCGCCGCCGGGGCCCTTGACCATCTTGCCGGGGATCATCCAGTTGGCGATGTCGCCCGAGGCCGACACCTGCATCGCGCCGAGGATCGCGGCGTCGATCTTGCCGCCGCGGATCATCGCGAACGACGTCGCCGAGTCGAAGAACGACGTGCCCGGCAGCGTCGTCACCGTCTCCTTGCCGGCGTTGATGAGGTCGGGGTCGACCTCATCCTCGGTCGGGTACGGGCCGACGCCCAGGATGCCGTTCTCGCTCTGCAGCACGACGGTCACGTCGTCGGGCACGTAGTTCGGCACGAGCGTCGGCAGCCCGATGCCGAGGTTGACGTACATGCCGTCCTCGAGCTCCTTCGCTGCGCGCGCGGCCATCTCGTTGCGGGTCAGTGCCATGGCTGGTCTCCTCAGTCCTCTCGCGCGTCAGTCTTCTCGGACCGTGCGGCGCTCGATGCGCTTCTCGATGTCGGTGCCGACCTCGACGATCCGGTGCACGAACACCCCCGGGAGGTGCACCGCATCCGGGTCGATCTCGCCCGGCTCGACGAGCTCCTCGACCTGCGCGATGCAGACGCGCCCCGCCATCGCCGCGGGCGGCGAGAACTGTCGGGCAGCCTTGTTGAAGACGAGGTTGCCGTGCCGGTCGCCGCGGAGCGCGTGCACGAGCGAGAAGTCGGTCGTGATGGCCTCCTCGAGCACGAACTCCTTGGGCTCGCCATTGACGTCGAACGTCGCGGTCGGCTTGGGGGCGGATGCCTTGGCGACCGTGCCGTCGGGGTTGTACAGCTGCGGAAGTCCGCCCTCCTGCACCTGCGTGCCGACGCCCGTGCGGGTGTAGAACGCCGCGATGCCGGAGCCGCCCGCGCGGAGCTTCTCGGCGAGCGTGCCCTGCGGGGTGAGCTCGAGCTCGAGCTCGCCCGTGAGGTAGCGGCGCTCGAACTCCTTGTTCTCGCCGACGTAGGAGGAGGTCATCTTGTCGATCTGGCCGTTGCGGAGCAGCAGCCCGAGGCCCCAGTCGTCGACGCCGCAGTTGTTCGAGACCACCTTGAGGTGCTTGACGCCCCGCTCCTCGATCGCGCGGATGAGCGCCATCGGGTTGCCGGAGAGGCCGAAGCCGCCGACCGCGAGGGTCGCCCCGTCCTGGATGTCGGCGACGGCCTCCGCCGCCGAGCCGTAGGTCTTGTCGATCGCCATCAGCGTGCCCCTTCCGTGCGGGATCCCTGCCCCGCTGCCTGCAGGCGCGCGACGACGGCCGCGACCGCGTCGACGCCCGAGCCCATCAGGATCGTGTAGTGGTTGGTGTCCTCGACGTCGTCGACCTCGAGGCCGGGCAGCCGCGACCGCCATGTCGCGAGCCACTCGTCATCGTAGAGGCCCGGCGACTCGTCGAACAGGCCGCGCGGGCTGCGCAGCAGCGCGATCGGCACGTCGAGCGCCTCGAGCGCCTCGGTGTAGCCGCCGCGGCCGTCGAGCTCGACGAGGTTCGCGACGACCGCGTCGGGGTTCGCCGAGGGGCGCAGCGCGAAGCCCTCCGACTCCTCCCGCTCGTCGGGCACGAGGTCGTAGTCGACGTACTCCTCGATCGCGGAGCTCCAGTAGGGACCGAAGGCCGGGTGCTGGCGCCAGAAGTCGCGGTAGGCGGCGGTGTCGGGGAACGTCATCCGCAGCCGCTCGATCGCCGGCCCGAGCACGTCCTCGGGGCTCAGGTCCGATCCCTCGGGCGCGGGGCGCAACGGCAGCCCGCCGTCGACGAGCACGAGCGACTCCACGAGCTCGGGGTGCGCGCTCGCGAGCCGCGTCGCGACGTAGGCGCCCATCGAGTGGCCGACGACCACCGCTCGCCCGAAGCCCGCCGCGCGCATCGCCGCGGCGACGTCGTCGGCGTGCTGCACCATGCCGAAGGGCGCAGGCAGCGCGCGCGAGCCGCCGCGGCCGCGCAGGTCGACCGCGAGCACGGGGGCGCCCAGGCGCTCGGCGAGCGGCGAGAACGAGCGGTGATTGGCCGTGATCCCGTGGATGGCGACGACGGGCGTGCCCGGCGCATCCGCCCGCCACACGGTCGCGGCGAGCTCGCCGCCGTCGACGGCGACGCGCAGCGGCCGCTCCGCCGAGGTGGGGGCATCGGTCGCAGTCGTCACCGGGCGCTCCAGCCGCCGTCCATGACGTACGAGGTGCCCGTGACCATGCCCGCGTGCGGGCCGGCGAGCCAGGTCGCGAGCGACGCGACCTCCTCGGGCTCGACGAGCCGCTTGACGGCGGCCTCGGTGAGCATGACCTTCTCGAGCACGTCGGACTCGGGGATCCCGTGCGTCTTCGCCTGGTCGGCGATCTGCGCCTCGACGAGCGCGGTGCGCACGTAGCCGGGGTTGATGCAGTTCGAGGTGACCCCGTGCGGGGCGCCCTCGAGCGCCGTGACCTTCGAGAGCCCCTCGAGCCCGTGCTTCGCGGCGACGTAGGCCGACTTGAATGCGGATGCGCGCAGGCCATGCACGCTCGAGAGGTTGAGGATGCGGCCGAAGCCGCGCTCGTACATGCCCGGGAGCACCGCGCGGATGAGCAGGAAGGGCGCCTCGAGCATGAGCGCGTGGATGCGTCGCCACATCTCCGGCTCGTACTCGTGGATGGGCGCGACGCGCTGGATGCCGGCGTTGTTCACGAGGATGTCGGCCTCGAGCGAGAGCGACTCGAGCGAGCCGACGTCGAGGAGGTCGACCTCCCACGACTCGCCGCCGAGCTCGGTCGCGAGCGCCGAGGCGGCGGCCGCGTCGCGGTCGGCGATGACCACGTGCGCGCCCTCCGCGGCGAACGAGCGGGCGATCGCGGCGCCGATGCCCGCGGCGCCGCCCGTGATGACGGCCCTGCGGCCGGAGAGCGTGCTCATGAGTCCTCCTGGGTTCGAGCCGCGGTGGCGGCAGCGGTCATCCTCGACGGGGCGGTGCCGAGCGCGCGCTGCACGAAGGCCACCATCTCGTCGAACACATCGTCGGGCACGGGCGTCGCGCCGGTGCCGTACGCGCCGTCGTCGCCCGTCGGCCACAGCACGTAGCGCATCCCGATCATCTCGCCGACGCCCATGAGCGCCCACGCGGCGACCTCGGGGTCGACGTCGCCGATCTCGCCGGCGGCGCGGGCGCGCTCGAGGCCCTCGCGGTAGCCCTCGACGATGCGCTCGTAGTGCGCGCGCATCACGCCGGGCGAGACGAACTCTGCCTCCCGCACGACGCGGTAGAGCGCGGGGTGCTCGGCGGTGAACGCGAAGAACTCGCGGAAGCCCTCGCGCTCGGCCTCGGCGCGGTTCGAGCCGCGCGCGGCGCCGTCGCTCATCGCCTTGCGCACGCGCCGGTTCAGGTCGTCGACGAGCTGCTCGAAGAGGTCGAGCTTCGACTCGAAGTACAGGTAGAACGTGCCCTGGGCGACGCTCGCGCGCTCGGTGATGCGGGCGATCGACGCGGCCTGGTAGCCCTGCTCGGCGAAGACGCCCTCGGCCGCCGCGAGCAGCTTCGCCTTCGTCTGCTCGCCGCGCTTCGTCCTCGGCTGGTTCACGACGCCGCTCCCTGCCGCTCGAGCGAAGCGGTGAGCGCGCGGCGGAGCGGCTTGCCCGTGCTCGTGCGCGGGATGCCGTCGACGACGACGAAGCGCTTCGGGTGCTTGAAGTCGGCGATGCGGCCGTCGAGGTGCGCGCGCAGCTCGGCCTCGGTCGCCTCGCCACCCAGCACGAGCCACGCGACGACCTCCTCGCCCCAGCGCTCGCTCGGCACACCGGCGACGGCCGCCTCGGCGACCGCGGGGTGCTCGAGCAGCGCGAGCTCGACCTCGATGGGCGCGATCGACTCGGCCCCCGAGCGCACGATGTCCTTCATGCGGTCGACGACCCGGATGCGTCCGGCCGCGTCGCGCTCGACGAGGTCGCCCGTGCGCAGCCACGATCCGAAGCGCGCCTCGGCGGTCGCCTCGGGGTCGCGGAAGTAGCCGTGGAAGACGGCGGGCCCGCGCACGAGCAGCTCGCCGCGCCCCGGGGCGTGGTGCACGCGGCCGTCGACGAGCAGCGCGACGTCGACGTGCGGGTAGGGGCGGCCGGCGGTGCCGTCGTCGCTCTCGTCGCGCGCGAGCGACACGTTGGGCGCCGCCTCGGTGAGCCCGTAGCCCTGCCGCACGGGCACGCCCTGGCGGCGCAGCAGCTCGGTCGCGCGCGGGTCGAGCATGCCGCCGCCGACGATCGCGGTCGTGAGGCTCGAGAGGTCGCGCGCGAGGAAGTCCGGGTGCTGCACGAGCGCGCGGTAGGTCGTCGGCACGCCCATGGTTGCGGTCACGCGGTGCCGCTCGATGAGCGCGAGCGCGCGGCCGGCGTCGAAGGTGCGCTCGAGCACGACGCGCGCGCCGACCCACCACGCGAGCAGCGGCTGGATGTTCCAGCCCGCGACGTGGTGCTGCGGCAGCACCTGCAGCACGACGTCGTCGGGCGTCATGGGCGTCGCGCGCGAGAGCGAGAGGTTGCTCCACGCGCAGTTCGCGTGGCTCAGCACGACCGCCTTCGGTGCGCTCGTCGTGCCGGAGGTGAAGAGCATGAGCAGGCCGTCGTCGTCGACCGGGGCTCCGTGCCCGAGGTGCGTCGACGCATCCGGCACCGCCGTCTCGATGCCCGCGGCGCCGAGCGCCGTCGTGGGGATGCGGTGCCCGGCGAGGCACTCGAGCGCAGCCTCGGCGACGGGCCGGTGGTCGTCCTCGACGAGCAGGAGCGAGGGGTCGGCGATGCGCAGCTGCTCGGCGAGCTCGCCCGCCGTGAGCCGCCACGAGAGCGGCACGAGCATCGCGCCGGCCTTCGCGCACGCGAACAGCAGCACGACCTGGTCGGCGGTCGACCCCGTCACGGTCGCGATGCGCGCGCCCCGCCCGTGGCCGGCCTCGCCGAGCGCGTGCGCGAGCGCGGTCGCGCGCGCCTCGAGCTCGCCGTACGAGACCGCGACGCCGCGGTCGACGATCGCCGGCCGGGCCGGGTCGATCGCGGCGCGGTCGGTGGTCCAGCGGCCGAGCGTCAGCGCATCGGGTGCCATCGTCCTAGGCTTCCATGTCCTGCAGCGCCTTGGGTTCCGCGACGTCCTGCCTGCTGCCGCGCCGCTGCGTCACGCGGTGCGCGAGGCCGACGATGCCGCCGGGCGCGAACATCACGACGAGCACGAACAGCATGCCGAGGATGAAGAGCGGCTCCGAGAGCGGGATGCGCAGCACGTCGGGCAGCGCCTGGATCCACTCGGCCGAGGCGAGCGCCGCGAGCCGCTGGTCGAGCAGCGTGTAGACGATGCCGCCGACGATCGCGCCCCAGCGGTAGCCGACGCCGCCGAGCACGACGATGACGAGCAGCGTGAGGGTGAAGTCGCTCGTCGAGATGCGCGGCGTCGCGCTCGACTGCAGCAGCATGAAGCCGATGCCCGCGACCGCGGCGAGCACCGCGGCTCCGGCGAAGAGGAAGAGCCGCACGAAGTAGGGGCGAAGGCCGAGCACCGTCACGCGCAGCTCGTTCTCGCGCGCCGCCGCGACGACGTGGCCGAGGCGCGAGCGCTCGATCCACACGCACGCGAGGTAGACGATGACGAGGATCGCGAGCGCGAGCCAGTAGAGGTTGCGCGTGTTGACGACGCCGACGAGGACGTCGGGCACGACGTCGACGGGCAGCCGCACGCCCTCCTCGCCGCCCGTGAGGCCGCCGACGTTGCGGCGGATCATGACGTTCATCGCCTGCGCGACGGCGAGCGTCACCATCGCGAACGAGATGCCGGTGACGCGCAGCGCGAGCGCCCCGACGAGGTTGCCGAGCACGAGCGCGATGACGAGCGTGAGCACGATCGCGACGAGGAAGACCGCCTCGGGCGGCATGCCGCTCGGCGCGAGCAGCCGCAGGATGATCCCGAGCCCGTAGGCGCCGGCGGCGAAGAACATCGCGTGGCCGAACGAGAGCAGCCCCGCGACGCCGAAGATGAGGTGGTAGCTGAGGGCGAGCGCGGCGATGAGCATCGCGTAGGCGAGCACCGTGAGGGTGCCGGGCGTGTAGGTCGGGCCCGGGAGGATGCCCGGGATGTCGATCGCGAGCAGGGGCAGCATCGCGGCGACGCCGACGATGACGGCCCCGATGACGAGCTTGCCCCAGACGGAGGTGAAGAAGGTGCGCACGCTCATCTCCTAGTGCTTGACCTTGCCCATGAGGCCGGTCGGTCGGACGAGCAGCACCGCGGCGAGCGCGAGCACGATGGCGAGGTCACCGGTGCCGCCGAGGTAGAAGTTCGCGAACTGCTGGATGACGGCGACGAGCACGGACGCGATGGCCGCGCCCGTGAGGGAGCCGAGGCCGCCGATGACGGTGACGATGAACGCGTAGATGAGCAGGCTCGTGCCCTGATGGGCACCGACCTGGCCGTAGTACACCGAGGCGAGCACGCCGCCGAGGCCGGCCGCGGCCCCGCCGATCGCGAAGACGATCGTGAACGCGCGGCGCACGTCGATGCCGAGCGCGGTCACCATCGTGCGGTTCTCGACGCCCGCGCGGATGACGAGGCCGTAGCTCGTCCTCTGGAGGAAGAGCACGATGAGGCCGAGCACGACGACCGCCGTGGCGATGAGCAGCCAGCGGTCGTTCGGGATGTTGGCACCGAGCACGTCCGTCGTGCCGCCGAGCCACTCGGGCAGGCGGATCTGGATGGGGTCGGTGCCCCAGATGCCCTCGAAGAGCGCGACGGAGGCGAGGCCGAGCCCGACCGTGACGAGCACCTGCTCGATGTGGCGGTTGTAGAGCGGCCGGATGAAGATGAGCTCGGTGAGCGCCGCGACGACCGCGCCCACGACGAGGCCGACGAGCATGCCCGTCAGGAGGCCCGCCCAGCTGCCGTCGCCGATGCGCCGCCCGACCTCCCAGCCGAGGAAGCCGGCGAGGGTGAGGAAGGAGCCGTGCGCGAAGTTCAGCACGCCCATGAGGCCGTAGATGAGCGAGAGGCCGCTCGCGACGAGGAAGTAGAGGGCGCCGAGGCCGATGCCGGTGATGAGCAGGAGCAGGACGGTGCTCACGCTGCCTCCTCGTCGGTCGAGACGCCGAGGTGCCGGTGCACGAGGTCGGAGTCGAGGAAGTCGGCGGCCGGGCCCGTGTGGACCACGCGGCCGCCGGAGAGGACGATGACGGTGTGCGCGAGCGCGCGCACGACCTGCAGGTTCTGCTCGACGAGCAGCATGGGCGTGCGCTCGGCCGCGGCCTCGAGAGCCTTCGTGACGGTGCCGACGATGAGGGGCGCGAGGCCCTTCGTCGGCTCGTCGACGAGCAGCAGCCGGTTGTCGTTCATGAGCGCGCGCGAGAGCGAGACCATCTGCTGCTGGCCGCCCGAGAGCGTGCCGGCCTGCTGCTTCGCGCGCTCGATGAGCTCGGGGAAGAGCTCGGCGACGATGCCGCGGTTCGGGGCGCCGCCGCGCTCGGCGAGCCGCAGGTTCTCCTCGACCGTGAGGCCGCCGAAGACCTCGCGGTCCTCGGGCACGTAGGCGATGCCGCGCTGCACGATGCGGTGCGTCATGAGCCGGTCGATGCGCTCGCCGGCGAAGGTCACCTCGCCCGAGCGCTCGTAGAGGCCGAGCAGCGCCTTGATCGTCGACGACTTGCCGACGCCGTTGCGGCCGAGGAGCGCCGTGACGCCGTGCTCGGCGACCTCGAAGGAGGCGCCCTCGACGACCTGCTGGCCGGCGATCCGCGCGTCGAGGCCGCGGACGGTCAGGATGGCGGTCACACGGTCTCCCCGAGGTAGGCCTGCTGGACTTGGCTGTTGGCCATGACGGCCTTGGGCGTGTCGATCGCGAGCAGCTCGCCGTGGTGCATGACCGCGACGCGGTCGACGAGGCCGAGCAGCACCTCCATGTGGTGCTCGACCATGAGCACGGTGCGGCCCGAGGCGTGGAGCCGCCGGATGACCTCGACGAGGCCCGCGACGTCGCCGGAGCCGACGCCGGCCATCGGCTCGTCGAGCAGCACGACCTCCGGCTCGGTGGCGATGAGCATCGCGATCTCGAGCTTGCGCTTGTCGCCGTGCGAGAGGACGCCTGCCTTCGTGCCGATGTGGTGGACGAGGCCCACCTCCTCGAGGCAGCGCCGGGCGACGCCCGCCGCCTCGTCGCCCTCGCGGGGGAACCTCCACGGGCTCGTCGCTCCCCCGAGCTTCGACTGCGCCGCGAGGCGCACGTTCTCGCCCGCCGTGAGGCCGGCGAAGACGCTCGAGGTCTGGAACGTGCGGCCGAGACCGACCCGCGCCCGCTGGTGCACCTTGTGACCGGTGACGTCGTTCCCTGCGAGGCGGACGGTGCCGCTCGTGGGGATCATGACGCCCGAGATGATGTTGAACAGCGTGGTCTTGCCAGCGCCGTTGGGGCCGATGACTCCGACCATCTCGCCGGTGCCGACCTGCAGCGTGACGTCGTGCAGGATGCGCGCGCCGCCGATCTGCAGGCCGACGGCGTCCAGCTGGAGCGCGGGTCGGTCGAACATCAGTGCGTCACCCTCACTCGCCCGCGACGGGCGGTGCGACCGCCTCGGCGTCGGCGACCTCGATGAGCTCCGGCACCCACGTGCCGCCCTCGTCGACGAGCCGCACCTGGAACATCGGCTGGATGAGCGCGTGGTCCTCGGCGCGGATCGTGAGCTCGCCCTTGACCGAGTCGAAGGTCCAGCCCTCGAGCGCCTCGATCATCGCGGCGGTGTCGCCCTTGCCCTCGGCGATCGCGTGCACGAGCATCTGCGCCCCCACGAAGCCGTCGACGGTGAAGAGGTCGGCCTCGTGCCCCTCGGCCTCGAGGAACGCATCCATCGCCTGCGCCGCCTCGGTGTCGGTCGCCTGCGGGAAGTAGTGGTTGAGGAACTGGATGTCGGCCGAGCCCGGGCCGTAGGCCTGGTACGAGGCGCGATCGGCGAGGCCCGTGACGACGGTCGTCGACTCGAGCACCTGCTGCTGCGCGAGCGCCTCCCACATCGCGCCGGTCGTCGCGCCGGCCCACGCCACGAAGACGAGGTCGGGCGAGGCCGCGCTGATCTGCTGCGCGAAGGGCGTGAACTCGGTCGCGTCCTCGGCGACGAGGATCGGCGTGACGTTCGCGCCCTCGGCGCCGAGCACGGCCTCGACGGAGGCGACGTTGCCCTGGCCGAACGCGTTGTCCTGCGCGAAGACGACGATGTTCGAGCCCTCGACGCTGTCGAGGAAGGTCGCGGCGGTCGCGACGTCCTGGAGGGTCTGGCGGCCCGAGCGGAACGTCTGCTCGTTGATGCCGGTGATGGCGTCGGCGGCGGCGGGGCCCGAGAGGAAGAGCACGTCGTTCTGCGCCGCCTGCTCGGCGACCGCGAGCGCGACGCCCGAGGCGGCCGAGCCGCCGAGCACCTGGAAGCCCTGGCCGATGAGGTCCTTCGCCTGCGTGACGGCGGTGTCGGGGTTGCCCTGGTCGTCGACCCACTCGATCGTGAGCTCGACGCCGTCGATCTCGCCCGTGCCCTCGGTCGCGTAGTCGAGGCCGGCCTCGAAGCCCTGCTGGTAGGCGGCGCCGT
The DNA here is from genome assembly GCF_000425105.1 of Agrococcus lahaulensis DSM 17612. Classification (GTDB taxonomy): domain Bacteria; phylum Actinomycetota; class Actinomycetes; order Actinomycetales; family Microbacteriaceae; genus Agrococcus; species Agrococcus lahaulensis. The sequence goes on along the minus strand of NZ_KE384303.1, from coordinate 120,407 downwards.
AGGCGGCGAGCGGGCCGGTGATGGAGGTGATCATGCCGACGTTGACGGCGACGGTCTCCTCCGCGCCCTCGGAGCCGGCGGTGGAGGGCGAGGTTGTCGACGCGGTCGGCGCGCACGCCGTGAGCGCGAGCGCGGCGAGGGCGACGCCCACGCCGGCGAACTTCGTTGTCCTGCGCATGAGTTGCCTTTCGAGCGGTGCGAGCCCCCTCGGGCGCTGCTCGACTGGCGAGACAGCACTCCCTCGTGCGGCTTCACGGTTCCAAACCTGACAGGTGGTTCAGGTTTCAGGTCTGAGCATGCAAGAGGCGCGCGCGCATGTCAAACCTGGGCCGCTTCCGTGATCGGATCGTGATGCAGGCGGGCGCTGCGGCCGGGCGCGCGGGAGCGGGCGGCGAACGGCTCCCGCCGTCGCCGCCCGCCCCGTGCCGTCAGCGCGCGCTGATGCTCGCGAAGTGCGGATCGAGGCGGTCGAAGCCCGCGTCGATCCCCTCGGCCATGCCGCTCGCGTAGGCGCCGTCACGGTGCTCCTTCGACGCATACGTGATGACCGTCCGCATCGTGGTCACGCCGTCGGCCTCCTCGAAGGTGACGACGTTGTGCGTCGGCGGCAGGTCCATCCCGCCCATGGCCGAGCCGCCCATCCGCTCGGTCGAGACGAGCCGTCGCGGCGGATCCGCCTCGAGCACCTCGCCCGCGATCTCGAGCTCTCCCGCGGCGTCGACCCACACCCAGCGGAACGAGCCGCCGGTGCGCATGTCCATCTCGCACACGGGGAACTCGGTCTCGGGGTCGGGGCCGAGCAGCCACGTGCGCACGATCTCCGGCTCGGTGTAGGCCCGCCACACCTCGGCGGCCGGGGCGCGGAAGTCGCGCTCGTAGGCGATCGAGGTGTCGTCGGGCATGGTGAATCGGGTCTTCATGGTGTCTCCTCATCGGTTCCCGACTGGAGGTGCGCCTCGAGGCGGTCGAGTCGGGCGTCGACCTGGACCTCGAACTGCGAGACGAAGACGGCAGCGCGGATGAGCGGCGCGAGCTCGATGATGCGATGGATGCGCTGCGCGTCGCGCTCGGCCCGGACGAGGCCTGCATCCTCGAGCACCTTGCAGTGCTTCGAGACGGCCGGCTGGCTCAGCCCGGCGAGCGCGGTGAGCTCGGTGACGGTCGCGGGCCCCGACCGCAGCCGCAGCAGGATGCGGCGGCGGGTGCGGTCGGAGAGCGCGGCGAAGATGCGGTCGAGCTGCTCGTCGTCGAGTCGCCCCTCCGGCATCTTCATCACCACCCAGTTCTATAACCAGTTGGCAATGTACGCGCGAGCGACGAGCGTGTCAAGGGCGGATGCGCTCACTCGCTCGACGCGGTCGCGGCGCGCTCGCGCGTGCCTGCGGCGCGCGTCGCCGCGGTGCCGACGAGCCGCTCGAGCGGGCCCCGGCTGCGCGTCACCGCGAGCACCGCACCGATCGCGATCGCGATCGCGAGCTGCGCTGCCCATGCGCCCCAGCCCGTCGCGAGGGCCGGGTCGGCGAGCGCGAGGGTCGAGAGCAGCACGACGTGCACGACGTAGATCGTGAGGGGTGCCGCGCCCGCCGCGCGGAGCGGCTCGAACGCGCGCAGCGCACGCGGCGGGAGCGAGGCGGCGAGCAGGCCGAGGAGGGCGATCGCGACGAGCCCGATGCCGATCGTGCGGGCCATGTCGGCGGGCGTGCCCGAGTGAGGGGCGGCGACGAGCTGCCACGCGGGCTCGGTGCCCTGCGCGGCGCCGTAGGCGTTCATGAGGATCGAGTCGCGCATCGCCTCGGCGGGCAGCTCGAGCACGGTCTCGGCGACGAGCCGCACGCCGAGCTCGCTCGCCGCGACAGCCGCCGCGATGAGCGCGGCACCGGCGACGCCGACGGTCGCGAGCGCCCGCCGCTCGCGGCCCCGCGCCCGCGCGGCGAGCAGCGCGCGGGCGAGGAGCATGCCGACGAGCAGGTAGGCGAGCCACGTCACGACCGGGTAGACGCCCGTGAGCACGACGTCGAGCGTCGCGGCGAGCAGCGCGTCGCCGGTGCCCGCAGGATCCTCGAGCGCCGCGGGCAGGCTCGCGCGCGCGGTCGCCACGAGCGAGCCGCCCGCCGCCCACAGCGCCGCCGCGAGCGCCGCGAGCGCCCACGACGGCAGCGTCACCAGCAGCCCCGCGAGCACGATCGAGACGCCGAAGGGCACGAGCACGACGAAGACCGCGGTCGCGAGCGGCGCGACGAGGATGCCGAGCAGCGCGACGACCGCGCCGCGCGCGAGGGTCGACCGCATCGCGCCCGCGCGGTCTCCCGCAGCGAGCCGCTGCCGCGAGGCGAGCACGACGCTCACGCCGCCGAGCACCGCGAAGAGCGTCGAGGGCGGCCCGTCGACGAGTGCGACGACGCCGGGCGCCGGCTCCTCCCACAGCACGGTGTGCGCCGCCATCATCCCCGCGACGGCCGTGAGCCGCGCGAGGTCGATGCCCACGAGTCGCGTGCCGGCCACGGCACCATCGTGCCGCACCCGCCTGCCCACCGGAACGCATCCGCCGTGCCGACGGGAGCGCATCGGCGCGGCCGCCGAGCGAGCGACTCGACCCGCTCTCGACGACCCGACCGCTTCCAGCAGCGACTCGACCCGCTCTCGCCCGCGCGACCCGCTGCAGCGGGTCGACTCGGCGAGAACCGGTCGGGTCGTCAGGCCTCGACCGTCAGGCGATCAGGCCTTCGACTCGAGCCACTTGTCGCTGCGGTGCTCGGCGATGACGCGGCGCGCCGTGCCGGTCTTCGAGCGCAGCACGAGCGACTCGGTGCGGATGAGCGGCCCCTTGCGGCGCACGCCGTCGAGCAGCTGCCCGTCGGTGACGCCCGTCGCGACGAAGTAGGTGTTGTCGCTCGCGACGAGGTCGTTCAGGCCGAGCACGCGATCGAGGTCGTGCCCCGCCGCGACGACCTTGCGGTGCTCCTCGTCGCTCTGCGGCGCGAGACGGCCCTCCATGAAGCCGCCGAGCGCCTTGATCGCGCACGCGGTGATGACGCCCTCGGGCGTGCCGCCGGCGCCGACGCACATGTCGATGCGGGTCTCCCAGCGCGCGGCGTTGATGCCGCCCGCGACGTCGCCGTCGCGCATGAGCCGCGTGCCGGCGCCTGCCGAGCGGATCTCGTCGATGAGCTGCGCGTGCCGCGGCCGGTCGAGGATCGCGACGACCATCTCGCCGACGTCCTTGCCCTTCGCGCGAGCGAGCTCGCGGATGTTGTCGCCGATCGACTGCTCGAGCGAGACGACGCCGTGCGCCTCGGGGCCCGCGACGAGCTTGTCCATGTAGAACGCGTCGACCGGGTCGTACATCGTGCCGCGGTCGGCGACCGCGATGACGCTCAGCGCGTTCTGCCGCCCGGCCGCGGTGAGCGACGTGCCGTCGATGGGGTCGACGGCGATGTCGCACGAGGGGCCGCGGCCGTTGCCGACGTGCTCGCCGTTGAACAGCATCGGCGCCTCGTCCTTCTCGCCCTCGCCGATCACGACGACGCCGTCGAAGGCGACGGTCGCGAGGAAGGTGCGCATCGCGTTGACCGCGGCGCCGTCGGCGGCGTTCTTGTCGCCGCGCCCGATCCACGGCACCGCGCGGATCGCCGCCGCCTCCGTGGCCCGCACGAGCTCCATCGCGAGGTTGCGGTCGGGGTGCTCGAAGACCGGTGCCGTCATCGAATCGGAGCTGGTCGCCACGGTGTCCTCCATCGGTTGGCCTTGCCCCCGAGCCTAGTGATGCGGATGCGTGGGCCATGCCATGCGGGCGCGGCCCGACCGCGCGTCACGCGTCGGCGTCGCCGCTCAGCTCGGCGATCGTCGCGGCGAGCGCCCCGAGGATGACCGCCGACGAGGTCGCGCCGGGGTCGGGGTAGCCGATGTCGGGATTGGATGCGTCGAAGCGCGCCTCGAGGGCGGCCGTCTCGAGCGCGGCCTCCTCGGCGATGTCCGCGGCGCGGGCGGCGGCGACGGTCACCGTCTCGCCGCGCAGGAGGTGGTCGCGCGCGTCGTCGAGCGCGGGCACGAGCGTGTCGACGACCGACTTGTCGCCGACGTTCGCATCGGTCATGGCGTGGAGCGCCTCGAGCGCGGCGTCGACCATCGCGACCGGGCCCTGCCGCTCGACGGATGCCGCGGCGCCGAGCACCGCGCCCCACAGCGGGTTGGAGAAGCCCGCGCCGGCGCGCCACGCCTCGGCGGCCGACGCGAGGGCGGCGCCCGCGGGGGCGCCGGCCGCGGCGTCGCGCGCGGCGGTCGCGCCCGCGAGCACGTGCTGGCCGTGGTTGCCGTCGCTCGCGACGGCGTCGAGACCGTCGAGGTCGTCGCTCGCCTCCGCGAGCGCCGCGACGATGCGGTCGAGCGCCGCGCGGACGATGTCGTCGTGCTGCATGCTGACCCTCCTCGAGCCGGGCGACTCACCCCCGGCGGTTGCCTGAAGCCTAGACTGAGACCGATCCCGCGATGCCGCGCCAGGCGGCTCGCGCCCACAGACGAGTCAGGAGCCGCACCATGCCCGTCGCAACGCCCGAGCAGTACGCCGAGATGCTCGACAAGGCGAAGTCGAACGCCTTCGCCTACCCCGCCATCAACGTCTCGTCCTCCTCCACGATCAACGCCGTGCTGCAGGGGCTGTCCGAGGCCGGCTCCGACGGCATCATCCAGGTCACGACGGGCGGCGCCGACTACTTCGCCGGCCAGAGCGTGAAGAACCGCGCGGGCGGCGCGATCGCGTTCGCGCGCTTCGTCACCGAGGTCGCGAAGGCCTACCCGATCACGGTCGCGCTCCACACCGACCACTGCCCGAAGGACGCGCTCGACGGCTTCGTCATGCCGCTGCTCGAGGCGAGCGAGGAGGAGGTCCGCGCGGGTCGCGCTCCCCTCTTCCAGTCGCACATGTGGGACGGCTCGGCCGTGCCGCTCGAGGAGAACCTCGAGATCGCCAAGCAGCTGCTGCCCCGCACCCAGGCGCTCGGCCAGGTGCTCGAGGTCGAGATCGGCGTCGTCGGCGGCGAGGAGGACGGCGTGAGCCACGAGATCAACGACCAGCTCTACACGACGCTCGACGACGCGATCGCGACGGTCGAGGCGCTCGGCCTCGGCGAGCAGGGCCGCTACATGGCGGCGCTCACGTTCGGCAACGTGCACGGCGTCTACAAGCCGGGCAACGTCAAGCTGCGCCCGGAGCTGCTCGGGCAGATCCAGCAGGGCCTCGCCGAGAAGTACGGGACGGGCGAGAAGCCGCTCGACCTCGTCTTCCACGGCGGCTCGGGCTCGAGCGACGAGGAGATCGCCGAGGCGGTGCGCAACGGCGTCGTGAAGATGAACATCGACACCGACACGCAGTACGCCTACACGCGCCAGGTCGCGCACAGCATGTTCTCGAACTACGACGGGGTGCTCAAGGTCGACGGCGACGTCGGCAACAAGAAGGTCTACGACCCCCGCTCGTGGGGCAAGGCCGCGGAGTCGGCGATGGCGCAGCGCGTCGTCGAGGCGACGCAGCAGCTCGGCTCGGCCGGCTGGTCGAGCAAGTAGCACCGGTGCGGGGATGCGCGCGCTGATCCTCGCCTACGGCACGCGCGGTGACGTGCAGCCGTATGCGGCGCTCGGCAAGGCACTGCGCGAGGCGGGGCACGAGGCGGTGCTCGCCGCCCCCTCCGCCCACGCAGACCTCGCCGCTCTCGCGGGCATCCGGCTCGAGCCCGCATTCGAGGGCATGCACGAGGCGATGCGCGCGCTCATGGCGTCCGAGTCGAGCCCGCTGCGGCACGCGCCCGCGATGCTCGACGCCACGCGCGCCTCGTTCGCCGACCAGTGGCGGATCGCGCGCGACGTCGCGCCCGACATCGTCGTGCACCACCCGAAGGCGCTCGGCGGCGACACCGTCGCCGAGCGCCTCGGGGTCCCCGGCGCGCTGTCGCTGCCGCTGCCCTGCTTCACGCCGACCGATGCCTTCCCGCTCCCGTTCCTCCCGACGCTCCCCGCTCGGCTCAACCGGCCGAGCTACCAGCTGCTCCGCACGACTGCGCTCGCCTACGGCGGCATGATCAACCGGTTCCGAGGCGAGCTCGGCCTGCCGCGCATCTCGCGCTGGTCGCGGATCCTCGCGCAACCCGACGGCGGGCCCCGGCACATCCTCTACCCCTACAGCCGGCACATCCTCCCCGTGCCCGCCGACTTCCCGCCCGAGGCGCACGTCACCGGCGCGTGGTTCCTCGGCCGGGATCCGGCATGGTCGCCGCGCGAGGAGCTCGCGAGCTTCGTCGAGCGGGAGCGCGACCGGCCGCTCGTGGCGATCGGCTTCGGAAGCATGCAGTTCGAGGGCGGCGATCGCAGGCGCAGCGACGCGGTGCTGCACGGCGTCGTCGCGGCGGGCGTGCGGGCCGTCGTGCTGCGTGGGTGGGGCGGGTTGGACCTCGAGGGCGACGACGACGTGCTCGTCGTCGACGGCGCGCCGCACGACTGGCTCTTCCCGCGCGTGGACGCGGTCGTGCACCACGGCGGCTCCGGCACGCTCGCGGCGGGCCTCCGCGCGGGGCGCCCGACGCTCGTCGTGCCGTTCCTCGGGGATCAGCCCTTCTGGGGCCGTCGCGTCGAACGGCTCGGCGTCGGGCCGGCGCCGCTGCCGCAGCGGCAGCTGACGCCGGAGTCGCTCCACGCGCGGCTGTCGATGCTCGTCGCCACCCCCTCCTACCGCGAGCGCGCGGCGGAGCTCGGCGAGCGCATCCGCGACGAGGACGGCACCGGCGAGGCCGTGCGCGTGCTCGAGCGCCTCGTCGGCTGACGCCGCGTCAGGGCGCGTTGCTCCCGCGCAGCCGGTTGCGGGTCTGGATCTCGGCGTTCGCCCGCGCGGCCGGGTCTGCGTCGTGGGCGCCGGGCAGCGCGTCGTCGCCGTAGGTGCGCACGCCGGAGCCGGTCAGTCCCTGCCAGAACCGCTTGAGCCGTGCCATGACGCCCCGCCGCTGTGCCATCGCCCTACTCCCAGTCGTCGTCGGTCGCGTCGATGATGCTGTCGGTGCCCTCGGGCATCGTCGTGTCGTCGACGCCGTTGTCGTCGGTGTCGACGCTGGCCTGCGAGCCGCCGTGCTCGTCGGGGATGTCGGCGGGGTCGTCGCCCTCCCACTCCTCGTCGCGCGACTCGGCGCCCTCGGGGGCATCGTCGTCGCCGATCTCGTCGAGCTCGTCGGTGGCGAGCACGCGGTCGTCGTCCGCCGGGTCGCCCATCGACTCGTCGAAGTCCTCGCCGTCAGCCATCTGCTCGGCCCACTGGTCGTCCTGCTGCACGTCTGCCATGCGGCGAGCGTATCCACGCACCCTGGACAGCGCCAGGACGCCTCAGCGCCAAGACGCCTCAGCGGCGACGGCTCGGCCGCAGCTCCTTCGGGAGCGAGAAGATGAGGTCCTCCTCGGCGGTGCGCACCTCGGTGACGTCGCCGAAGCCGGCGTCCTCGAGCTCCATGAGCACCTCGCGCACGAGCCCCTCGGGCACGCTCGCGCCGCTCGTGACGCCGATCGTCCCGACGCCCTCGAGCCACTCCTGCTGGATCTCGGTCGAGAAGTCGACGCGGTGCGCCGCCTTCGCGCCGTGCTCGAGCGCGACCTCGACGAGCCGCACCGAGTTGGAGGAGTTGGCACTGCCGACGACGATCACGAGGTCGGCCTCGGGCGCGATCTTCTTCACCGCGACCTGGCGGTTCTGCGTCGCGTAGCAGATGTCGTCGCTCGGCGGGTCCTGCAGGTTGGGGAAGCGCGCGCGCAGCCGCCGCACCGTCTCCATCGTCTCGTCGACCGAGAGCGTCGTCTGGCTGAGCCACACGAGCTTGTCGGGGTTCCGCACCTGCACGGTGTCGGCCTCGTCGGGGTTGTTGACGATCGTCACCCGGTCGGGCGCGTGGCCCGCGGTGCCCTCGACCTCCTCGTGGCCCTCGTGGCCGACGAGCAGGATCTCGAAGTCGTCGCGGCCGAACCGCACGGCCTCGCGGTGCACCTTGGTCACGAGCGGGCACGTCGCGTCGATCGCCGAGAGCCCGCGCTCCTCGGCGGCCCGCACGACGGCCGGGCTCACCCCGTGGGCGCTGAAGATGACGCGCGCGCCCTCGGGCACCGCATCCACCTCGTCGACGAAGATCGCGCCCTCCGCCTCGAGCGACGAGACGACGTGCTTGTTGTGCACGATCTCCTTGCGCACGTAGATGGGCTCGTCGTACTGCTCGAGCGCCTTCTCGACGGCGAGCACCGCGCGGTCGACGCCGGCGCAGTAGCCGCGCGGCGTGGCGAGCAGGATGCGCTTGGGCGCGTCGGTCGGGACGGCCTGCAGGCGACCCCGACGGAGCACCGGACGCGGGGCGTCGAGGGGCACTCTGCCGTTCGTGATGGTCACCGGTCCAGTCTACGATGCCGACCTATGGGCTGCCCCGGCCCCGGAGGTCTCGGTGGGGCGGCCCGCGAGAGGAGCGCGATGGCCGAGCGGATCACGGGCACGCCGGACGAGCCGTGGAGCGTCGACCGGCTCGGCGCGGAGCTCAAGGGCTACATCGGCCGGCTCGGCCACCTGTGGGTCGAGGGCGAGATCACCCAGTGGTCCGCGTCGCGCGGCAACGTCTTCGGCAAGCTCAAGGACGTCTCGGGCGACTCCACCGTCGCCTTCAACGTCTGGAGCTCGACGCTCGCGCGCATCGAGGGCGACTTCGGCCAGGGCGACCGCGTCGTGCTGCTCGTCAAGCCCGACTACTGGCCGCGCGCCGGCACGCTCTCGATGATCACGCAGCAGATCCGCCACGTCGGGCTCGGCGACCTGCTCGCGCGCCTCGAGGCGCTGCGCCGCTCGCTCGCCGCCGAGGGGCTCTTCGACGCGTCGCGCAAGCGGCCGCTCCCCTTCCTCCCGGGGCGCATCGGCCTCATCACGGGCCGCGACTCGGACGCCGAGAAGGACGTGCTGCGCAACGCCCAGCTGCGCTGGCCCGGCGTCGAGTTCCGCGTCGAGCACGCCGCGGTGCAGGGCGACCAGACGGTGCCGACCGTGCTCGCGGCGCTCGAGCGGCTCGAGGCCGACCCCGAGGTCGACGTCATCATCATCGCCCGCGGCGGCGGCGACTTCCAGAACCTGCTCGGCTTCAGCGACGAGCGGCTCGTCCGCGCCGTCGCGGCGGCGACGACGCCGATCGTCTCGGCGATCGGGCACGAGGCCGACCGGCCGCTGCTCGACGACGTCGCCGACCTGCGCGCGTCGACACCGACGGATGCGGCCAAGCGCGTCGTGCCGGACGTCGCGGAGGAGCTCGCCCGCATCGCGCAGGCGCGCGCCCAGCTGCGGCAGCGCGTCACCCAGCACGTCGCGCGGGAGACGGAGCGGCTCGAGGCGATCCGCTCGCGGCCGGCGCTCTCGCGCCCCGAGTCGATCGTCGATGCGCGCGAGGAGGACCTCGCGCGGCTCACGGCGCGCTCCGACGAGCTCGCCGCGAGGCTCGTCGACGTCGCGCACCAGCGCCTCGACCACCTCCGGCAGACGCTCCGGGCGCTCAGCCCGCAGGCCACGCTCGATCGCGGCTACGCGGTCGTGCAGACCGGGACGGGCTCGGTCGCGCGCGACGCGACCTCGCTCGCGGCGGGCGACGCGCTGCTCGTGACGCTCGCGCGCGGCACGCTCGACGCGGAGGTCCTGGCCGCCCACGCCGAGTCGTAGCCGGTGGTGCGGGCCGCCGACGCCGAGGCGTGCGCGGCCCGCGCCCTCACGAGAGCCGGTAGCGCTTCCGCACGAAGTACAGGCCGACGAGCGAGAGCACCGCGATCGCCATGTAGTACACGCTCGGCGTGTTGAGGTTGCCGGTGACCTCGAGCAGCCACGTCAGCACGAGCGGCGCGATGCCGCCGAGCACCGTGACGCCGACGTTGTAGGTGACCGAGAGCCCGGTGCCGCGCACCTCGGCGGGGAACATGTTCGAGAGCAGGCCCGGCAGAGGCGCGAAGTAGAACGTCATGATGATGCCGAGCAGGCCGATCGCGATGACGAGCCCCGCGACGCTGCGCAGGCTCACGATGATCTGGAAGATCGGCCACGCGAGCACGAGCGCGGCGACCGCCGCCCACGTCATGATCCGGGCGGGGCCGACCCGGTCGGCGAGCCGCCCGACGTAGGGCGAGCCGAAGATCGTGATCGTGCCCGCGACGACGCCGCCGAGGTACGCGGCGGTCGGCGGGATGTCGAGGTTCGTGACGGCGAACGTCGGCATGTACAGGATCATGTAGACCGAGATCGTCGCGACGCCGATGACCGCCGAGCCGGCGAGCAGCCGGCCCCAGTGCTCGCGCAGCAGCGAGCCGAGCGGCGACTTGCGGCGCTCCTGCACGCCGAGCTCCTCGGGCTCCGCGAGTCGGGCGCGGATGTAGAGGCCGACGGGGCCGATGAGCAGGCCGACGAAGAACGGCACGCGCCAGCCCCAGTCGTTGAGCGCCTCCTCCGAGAGCCCCGTGTTGAGCGCGAAGCCGAAGGCGGAGGCGAGCAGCATCGACGCTCCCTGCGCGGCGATCTGCCACGACGCGTAGAACATCTTCTTGTGCGGCGCCGTCTCGATGAGGAACGTCGTCGCGGTGCCGAACTCGCCGCCGGCCGAGAAGCCCTGGATGAGCCGCGAGAGCAGGATGATGACCCCGCCCCACACGCCGACCGCGGCGTAGGTCGGCGCGACGGCCATGAGCAGCGTGCCGACCATCATGAGCAGGAGCGTGAGGGTGAGCGCGTTCTTGCGGCCCTTGCGGTCGGCGTAGCTGCCGAGGATCATGCCGCCGAGCGGGCGGATGAGGTAGGTCGTCGCGAAGGTCGCGAACGTGTAGATGAGCCCGTACTCGCCCGCGTCGGGGAAGAAGTTCCGCGTGATGACGACCGCGAACGAGGCGTAGACGATGATGTCGAACCACTCGAGGGCGGCGCCGATCGAGCTCGAGATGACGGCCTTCCGCGCGGCGGCGAGCCGCTCGGGAGTGGCCTGGACGGTGGCGGTCATGCGGTCTCCTGCGTGCTGAGGGCGGCGATGAGCCGGTCGACGAACGCCTCGCAGCGCGCGATCTGCTCGAGCTCGATGAACTCGTCGGGCGCGTGCGCCTGGGCGATGTCGCCGGGGCCGCACACGACGGTGGGGATGCCGGCCTGGGCGAAGAGCCCGGCCTCGGTGCCGTAGGTGACCTTGTCGTCGCTCGGCTCGGCGCCCCACGCGGCGGCGAGCGCGACGATGTCGGCGTCGGCAGGCGTATCGACGCCCGGCGCGGCCGCGGTGGTCGTGAGCGTGACGCTCGCGCCGGGGTGGCGCTCGCGCATGCCCGCCTCGATGCGCCGGCACTCGGCGCGGAAGCGCTCGACGAGCGCCTCGTGGTCGACGGTCGTGAGCGCGCGGAACTCGAAGTGCACGGTGCACTCGGCGGGGATCGTGTTGATCGCGATGCCGCCGTCGATGCGGTTGACGCTCACGGTCGTGAACGGCACGACGTAGCCCTCGTCGAAGGGCCCCTCGGCGCGCAGCTCGTCGGCCACACCCTGCACGAAGCGCACGAGCTCGGCCGCCGCGACGATCGCGTTCTCGCCCTGCGGCGTGAGCGAGGAGTGCGCGGCGACGCCCCGCACGTCGACGCGGAAGACGTTCATCGACTTGTGGCCGCGCACGATGCGCATGCTCGTCGGCTCGCCCACGACGCAGCCGCGGGGCTCGAGCTTCCGCCGCTCGATCTCGGCCACGAGGTCGATCGCGCCGACGCAGCCGACCTCCTCGTCGTACGAGAGCGCGAGGTGGATGGGCTCGGCGAGCCGCGCGGCCGCCATCGCGGGCGCCTTCGCGAGCAGCACGCCGAGGAACGACTTCATGTCGGCGCTGCCGCGCGCGTAGAGCCGGCCGTCGCGCACCTCGGGCTCGAACGGCGCGCTCGACCACGCCTGGCCGTCGACCGGCACGACGTCGGTGTGGCCCGAGAGCACGATGCCGCCGCGCACGGAGCCGTCCGCGGCGGGGATCGTCGCGAGCAGGTTGGCCTTCGAGCCGTCGGGGCTCGGCACGAGCGTCGACTCGATGCCGAGCTCGCCGAGCAGCGCGACGACGTGGTCGATGAGCGGCAGGTTGGAGTCGCGGCTCGTGGTGTCGAAGCGGAGCAGCCGCTCGATCTCGGCCATGGTCTCGGCGGATGCGGAGGGCACGGTGAACACGTCCTGACGGTCGACGGAGGGGAGGAGTCGATCCTCGCACCTGTCCCCCGACGGTGCCTGCATGAGCGCTCGGCGTGGGCGGCCCGACGGTAGACTGGATGCGTGACCACCCCCGTGAGCGACGCCGTCGCAGAGCTGAGCTACGAGCAGGCCCGCGACGAGCTCGTGCGCGTCGTGCAGGCGCTCGAGTCGGGCGGGGCGTCGCTCGAGGAGTCGCTCGCGCTGTGGGAGCGCGGCAACGCGCTCGCCGAGCGCTGCGAGCAGTGGCTGCAGGGCGCGAAGGCGCGGCTCGACGCCGCGCGCGCGACCGCGCCCGCCGAGGGAGCCGCCGAGGCATGAGCCCCACGCAGCCACGGATCGTCGCCGAGCTCGGCCGCCCGGAGACGCCCGAGGAGACCGCGGCGCGCAAGGCGGCCGCGTCGAAGCGGCACCGCGAGAACCAGACCTTCTCGAACCTCATCGTCGCGATCGTCGCGTGCCTCGGCGTCGTGCTCGTGATGGTGCTCGTCGTGCTGCGTCCCTCGCCGCCGCCGCGCGAGCCGATCGACGTCGCCGCGGCCGCCGCCTCCGCGGAGCCGACCGTCGGCGCATCGCTCATCGCGCCCGAGCTCCCGGAGGGCTTCGACTCGAACGCGGCCGAGATCCGCGTGGGTGCCGACGGCGTCACGACGTGGTATGCGGGCTACGTGACGCCCGCCGAGCAGTTCGTCTCCTTCACGCAAGCGCTCGACGCCAACCCGACGTGGCTGCTCGCCGCGACCGACGGCGCCGTCGCCGTCCAGACGGGCGAGCGCACGGTCGGCGGTCTCACGTGGACCGAGCACGACCAGCGCGATGCCGAGGACCCCGGGAACTTCGCGTTCGTGCTCACGACCGAGCACGACGCATCCACCGTCGTCATCGCCGGCACGGCCGCCGATGACGAGATCCAGGCGTTCGCCGAGGCCGTCAGCGCAGCGCTCACGGCCGGCGAGTGACGCGAGAACCGAGCCCGCGAGGGCAGCACGAGTGAGAGGCACAGCGCAGTGAACGACGTCGAGTACCGGATCGAGCACGACACGATGGGCGAGGTGCGGGTGCCGAAGCACGCGCTCTACGCCGCGCAGACGCAGCGCGCCGTCGAGAACTTCCCCATCTCGGGCTCGGGCCTCGAGCCCGCGCAGATCGTCGCGCTCGCGCGCATCAAGCGCGCCGCCGCGATCGCGAACCGCGACCTCGGGATCCTCGAGGCGTCGATCGCCGACGCGATCGTCGCCGCGGCCGACGAGGTCATCGGCGGTGCGCACCACGACCAGTTCCCGGTCGACACGTACCAGACGGGCTCCGGCACCTCCTCGAACATGAACATGAACGAGGTGCTCGCGACCCTTGCCTCGAAGCACCGCGGCGAGCCCGTGCACCCGAACGACCACGTCAACGCGTCGCAGTCATCGAACGACGTCTTCCCCACCTCGGTGCACATCGCCGTCACCGGCGCGCTCGTCGAGCAGGCGATCCCGGCGCTCGCGCACCTCGCCGAGGCGCTCGAGGAGAAGGCGGCGCTGTGGGCCGACGCCGTCAAGCCCGGCCGCACGCACCTCATGGACGCGACGCCCGTCACGCTCGGTCAGGAGTTCGGCGGCTACGCGGCGCAGATCCGCTACGGCATCGAGCGCATCGAGGCGGCGCTCCCCCGCGTCGCCGAGGTGCCGCAGGGCGGCACGGCCGTCGGCACGGGCATCAACACGCCGCTCGGCTTCCCCGAGAAGGTCATCGCCGAGATCGCTGCGTCGAGCGGGCTGCCGATCACCGAGGCGCGCAACCACTTCGAGGCGCAGGCGAACCGCGACGCGCTCGTGGAGGCATCCGGCGCGCTCCGCACGATCGCGGTGTCGCTCACGAAGATCAACAACGACCTGCGGTGGATGGGCTCGGGCCCCAACACGGGCCTCGGGGAGATCGCGATCCCCGACCTGCAGCCGGGCTCGTCGATCATGCCGGGCAAGGTCAACCCCGTCGTGCCGGAGGCCGTGCTCATGGTCGCCTCGCGCGTGATCGGCAACGACGCGACGATCGCGTGGGCGGGCGCTTCGGGCTCGTTCGAGCTCAACGTGCAGATCCCGGTGATGGGCACGGCGCTGCTCGAGTCGATCCGGCTGCTCTCGAACGCGTCGCGCGTGCTCGCCGACAAGACGATCGCGGGCCTCGAGGCCAACGTCGAGCGCGCCGCCGCGCTCGCGGGCATGAGCCCCTCGATCGTCACGCCGCTCAACCGCCTCATCGGCTACGAGGCCGCGGCGAAGATCGCGAAGCACTCGGTCAAGGAGGGCATCACGGTGCGCGAGGCGGTCATCGACCTCGGCTACGTCGAGCGCGGCGAGCTCACCGAGGCCGACCTCGACAAGGCGCTCGACCTGCTCTCGATGACGCACCCGGGCGTTGCCAAGTAAGCAGCCCCGAGACGAATGAGGGGCACCCGCCGCGGCGGGTGCCCCTCTCTCGTACCGGTTTCACCAGCGACGGTCGTCGCCGGCGCCCGCGTAGTCGGGCCAGGGGAGGTCGATCGGCGGCTCGAAGTCGGCGGGCAGGAGCGCAGGGATCGGCTTGGCCGCGACGCGCTCCTCGAACTCCGCCTTCGCCGCCGCGAGCAGCTCGGGCCGCGTGAGCAGGTCGAGGAAGGTGCCGGCGACCGTCTTGCCGGCCGTCACGATCGTCGGCGCGATCGTCGCGGGGATGCCGCCGAGCGCGTTCATGACCCACGCGGGGTAGGGCCCGACACCCTCGACCGGCTGCAGCGCGGGCCGGGAGACGTAGAAGCGCACGAGCGGCGCGTAGTGCGACATCTCGACGTAGTCGTCGCTCGTCCAGTTGCGCTGCCACGCCGGCATGTGCTCGCGGAGCAGCCGCTCCGCCTCCTGCGGCGCGATGAGCCGCTCGGTCTCGGCGAGGAACGGCCGCTCGCTCGGCTCGAGGCCGAGGCTCCGCTGGATCTCCTGCGCGACCTCGATCGCCTCGGCGCCGTAGCTCGGCGCGCCGACCTCCTCGAGGTTGGCGTAGAGCACCTCGGCCATCGCGTGGTTCGTGCGGCCCGGGCGGCTGCGCGCGACCCAGCGCTCCTCGACCTCGCAGTGGCCCATCATCGCCGCGGCCTGCGCGTTGCGGTCGAGCACGGCGAGGATGTGCTCGGCCATCTCGATGTCGGGCGTGCGCCACGAGAACTGGATGCGCGCGACGCGCTGCGGCAGGTTGTCGGCGGTCGCCTGGCCGTCGGTGAGGATCGCGTCGGAGAAGCTCCAGCCGCCCGTCGCGGGCAGCATCGAGTCGAGCATCGTGCGCGAGGCGGTGTACATCTGCATGAGCGCGACGTTCGCGCCCGGCGCCCGCGCGGCGGAGTGCGACGCGGGGATGGGCGAGTTCGGGTCGGCGCTCGAGCGCTGCCACGACTCGGGGTGGTCGCACACGAAGGAGTACACCTTCGAGTAGTAGGCGCCGCACTGCGTGTCCCAGCGGGCGGTGTTGCACAGCGGCAGCATGTAGAAGGGGTGGAACGAGACGATCGCGTCGGCGTCGTCGTAGTAGCCGCGGAGGCCGTGCACGACCTTCGAGCCGTGCATCTTCTCGGCCGGCTCGCCCGTGTAGTGGAGCGTGCCGCCGATGCCGTGCTGCTGCATCGCGTGCTTCGTCGCCAGCACGCCGGCGAGCGTCGAGATGCCGAGCGCCGAGTGCGGGTCGGTGTGGCCGGGCGCGAACCGCGACAGGCCCTCGCGCGGCTCCTCGCTCGTCGAGGCCGCCTGGCTGTTGCCGGGCACGGCGTCGTACTCGGCGTAGGTGAGGAGGGTCGGGCCCTCGCCGTTCGACCAGCGGGCGCTGAAGGCGGTCGGCATGCCGGCCGAGCCGTCCTCGACCTCGAAGCCCTCGCCGCGGAGCAGCTCGACGTACCAGCGCTGCGAGCGGTACTCGCGCCACGCGGGCTCCGCGAGCTCCCAGATGCGGGTGTGCCACTCGGTGAGCTGCTCGAGGTGCTCGTCGATCCAGGCCTGCGCGGTCGCCTTCGCCTCGGCGGTGAGCTGCGTCGTCATTCCTTCTCCCCTGCTCCTCCGGCCTCGCGCGGCCGGGCGTCGAACGTCGCCTGCTCGATGTGGATGAGCTGCAGCCCGCCCGCGGCGACGGCCGCGTCGACGGCCTCGGCGAGCCCCTCGGCGTCGGTGACCCGACGGCCCGAGCCGCCGAACGCATCCGCGAGCCTCGCCCAGTCGGGCTGCGCGAGGTCGACGCCGACGGGCGCGATCCCCGCGTCGAGCTCGTTCTGCTTGATCTCTGCGTAGCCGCCGTTGTCGACCACGATGACCGTGACGTCGAGCCGCTGCTCGACGATCGTCATGAGCTCCTGCACCGAGAACATGAGCGCGCCGTCGCCGACGACCGCGAAGGTCGGCCGCTCGGGGCTCGCGACGCGGGCGCCGAGCGCGGCGGGGAGGCCGTAGCCGAGCGTCGCGTAGGTCGCCATGTAGAGCGCGGTGCCGGGCTCGCTCGCGCGCAGCGCGTTGACGAGGCCCCAGTAGGCGATCTGCGAGGAGTCGGTCGCGACGATCGCGTCGGCCGGGAGCGCCGCGGCGATCGCCTCGGCGATCGCGGTGTTCTCGGCCGAGAGCTCGAACGACTCGGCCCGCACGCGCTCGAGCGTCGCCGCGACCTCCGCGGCGGCGTCGCGCGGCTCGCCCTCGCCGAGCTCCGCAACGAGGGCCGCGAGCACGGCGCGCGCGTCGCCGACGATGCCGATCTCGGCCTCCTGGTTGCGCTGCAGCTGCGACTCGAGCACATCGACGCGGATGACGCGGCCGCGGGCCTCGAGGCGGTCGACCCACAGCTCCGCCTCGCCGAGCTTCGAGCCGACGACGAGCAGCACGTCGGCGCCCTGCGCCCGCTCGCGCGCCGCGGCGAGGCGGAGGTTCGCACCGAGCGAGAGCGGGTGGCGCTCGTCGAGCATGCCCTTCCCGTTGAGCGTCGTGACGACCGGGGCGCCGAGCCGCTCGGCGAGGGCGCGCAGCTCGTCGCGCGCGCCGCGCGAGCCGCCGCCCGCGAGGATGACGGGGGCGGCCGCGTCGCACAGCAGCGCGGCGGCCGCTGCGACGAGGCCCGCGTCGATCGCGGGTCGGGGCGCGGGCTCGCGCGGTGCGAGCGCGTCGTCCGGCAGGCCCGCCTCCTCGGCGAGCAGGTCGAGCGGCAGCTCGAGGTAGACGGGCCGCGGCCGGCCGGTCGCGAAGCGGGCGAAGGCGTCGTGCACCGCGTCGACGGCCTCCGCCGCCGACTGTGCGCGGACGGCGCGCTCGACGATCGCGCTCGCGGCGCCGAGCTGGTCCTTCGTCTCGTGCAGCGTGCCGGCGTCGGCGAACTCGCGGCCGCGCTCGGGGCCCGGCGCGATGAGGATCATCGGCCGCGACTCGGCGAACGCCGTACCGGCGGCCGAGAGCGCGTTCAGGAGGCCCGGGCCGCTCGTCGTGACGACGACGCCGGGCAGCCCCGTGCGCTGCGACCAGCCGTCGGCGGCATAGCCCGCGCCCTGCTCGTGCCGGGTCGTGACGGGACGGATGCCGAGCTCGGCGAACGGGCGGTAGAGCTCGAGGTTGTGCGTGCCGGGGATGCCGAAGACGGTGTCGACCCCGTAGGCGCGCAGCGTCGCCATGACGGCCCCGCCGACCGTGGTCGCGGCGCTCGTGGTCACGGCTGCTCCGTCGAGTACCGCGCCGAGCCGTCGACCCAGGTCTCGAGCACGCGGATCGCCGCGAGCTCCTCCCCCGGCACCGCGAGCGGGTCGGCGGAGAGCACCGCGAAGTCGGCGCGCTTGCCGACCGCGAGCGAGCCGAGCTCGTGCTCCCGCCCGATCGAGACGGCGCCCTCGAGCGTGTGGGCGCGCAGCGCCGTCGCCGCGTCGATCCGCAGCGCGTCGGGGCCGAGCTTCGTGCCGCGTCGGGTGACGCGCGTGACGGCGGCCTGCATCGCCTCGAGCGGGCGCGGCTCGGCGACGGGCGCGTCGGAGGAGATCGTCACCGGCACCCCCGCGGCGACGAACTCGCCGAGCGGGTTGAAGCGCTCGCCGGGCGTGCCGATCGCCTGCTCGACGCCCTCGCCCCAGTTGTAGTGGTGCTGCGGCTGGTTCACGGGCCGGATGCCGAGGGCGGCCATGCGGGCGATGTCGCCCTCGGTGGGCAGACCGCAGTGCTCGATGCGGTGGCGCGCGTCGGCGTCGGGCCGCTCGGCGAGCGCGACTTCGAGCGCGTCGACGACCATCGCGATCGCGGTCGGCGACTGCGCGTGCGTCGCGGTCTGCAGTCCCGCGGCGTGCGCGCGCTGCACGAGCCCGGCGTACTCCTCCGGCTCGTGGTAGAGCTGGCCCGTGCGGCACGGGTCGCCGACGTAGCCCTCCGGGAAGTAGGCCGTCCAGCCGCCGAGCGTGCCGTCGGCGTAGAGCTTGATGCCCGTCGCCGAGAGGAAGGCGTTGCCGAACGGGCCGGTGATGCCGAGCTCGATCACCTGGTCGAGCAGGTGCGAGAGGAAGTACATCGAGACGCGCATCGAGAGCGCACCGCGATCGGCCATCTCGAGGTAGGCGGCGAGCTCGCGCTTCGACACCTGCGCGTCGCCGATCGCGGTGACGCCGCCGGCGAGGAACTCGCGCTGCACGAGGTCGAGCTGCCGCTGGTGCTCCGAGGGCTCGTCGGCGAGGTGGAAGTTCGGGCCGTGGTGCCCGATCTTCACGCCGTGGAGGCCCGTGAGGACGTTGCACGCCGCATCCGAGAGCTCCCCCGTGAGCTCGCCCGACGCATCCCGGAAGAACTCGCCGCCCTCGGGGTTCGGCGTGTCGCGCGTGACGCCGTAGCGCTCGAGCGTGAAGGAGTTCACGACGCCGCCGTGGCCGGAGGCGTTCATGATGTAGACCTCGCGGTCGCGGGCGACCTCATCGAGCTCGTGCCGCGTGGGGTGGCGGCGCTCGGCGAGGTTGCGCTGCTCGTAGCCGTAGCCGCGGATCGGCACGCCGGCCGGCAGCCGCTTCGCGCCCTCGCGCAGCAGCTCGACGATCTCGGGGATCGAGCCGGCCTTCGCGGGCGACGCGTCGATCCAGGTGAGCAGCTGGCCGTACATGAGCGGATGCGCGTGGGCGTCGATGAAGCCCGGCACGATGGTGGTCCCCGGCCGGTCGACGCGCTCGGCGTCCATGCCCGCGGCGGCCGCCTCGACCTCGGCGAC
Organism: Agrococcus lahaulensis DSM 17612; assembly: GCF_000425105.1. Classification (GTDB taxonomy): domain Bacteria; phylum Actinomycetota; class Actinomycetes; order Actinomycetales; family Microbacteriaceae; genus Agrococcus; species Agrococcus lahaulensis. The sequence continues at coordinate 100,972 of NZ_KE384303.1, read as the reverse complement.
CTCGCCGATCGCGAGGATCCGGCCGCCGGCCGTGAGCATCGCGCGCGCCTCGGGCTGCGCGTCGTCGACCGTCAGGATGCGGTCGGCGGTGATGATCGTCGGGCGCGAGTCCCGGTCGTCGAAGGTCGCGAGGCGGCGCACGTCACTGCTCCCTGGGGTTGCGGATGGCGGTGGTGTCGAGCCGGGGCTCGAACGACTTGGTCACGGGCGCCTCGTCGGAGTGCTGCGGCGCGAGCGCGGTCGAGACCCACGCGACGAGGCCGAGGAAGGCGTACAGCCCGATGACCGTCCAGATGTTGCCGGTCGCGGCGAAGAGCGCGGCGGCGACGACGGGCGACAGGCCGCCCCACACCGCGGCGCCGACGCCGTAGGAGAGCGACATCGAGGTGTAGCGCGACTGCGGGCGGAACATCTGCGACATGAGCGCCGACAGCGGTGCCCACGTGCCGCTCATCGTCAGGCGGATGGCCGAGACGAGCACGTAGATGAGCGCGACCTCGTGCGCGCCGATCGCGAGGATGAGCGGCACGATGAGCAGCACCGAGAGGCCGATGCCGAGGTACATGAGGCGCTTGCGGCCGAACTTGTCGCCGAGGTAGGCGAGCGGCAGCGTCACGAGCGCCTCGACGAACGACGCGACCGTCATGGCGCCGAGGATGATCTCGGCGTCGAGGCCGACGTCGGGCGAGGTCGCGTAGCTCTGCACGTACGTCGTCGCGAGGTAGTAGCCGCCCGAGGCGATGCCCACCATGCCGAAGCCGAGCAGCATCGGGTACCAGTTGTTCTTGAGGGCGAAGACGAGCGGCGTCGACTGCTGGCGCTCCTGCACCTTCTCCTCGAACACGGGCGTCTCCTCGACGCGCCAGCGCACCCAGAGGCCCACGCCGATGAGCACGATGCTCGCGAGGAACGGCACGCGCCAGCCCCACGTCATGAGCACGTCGTCGCCCATCGCGGCGAGGATCCAGAACGCGCCGGTCGCGAGCAGCGCGCCGAGCGGGTTGCCGATCTGCGTGAAGCCGCCGTAGAAGGTCTTCCACTTCGGCGGGGCGCTCTCGACCGACATGAGGCTCGCGCCCCCCCACTCGCCGCCGACCGCGAGGCCCTGGCAGATGCGCAGCGCGATGAGCAGGATGGGCGCGGCGATGCCGATCGTGTTGTAGTCGGGCACGAGGCCGACGAGCACGGTCGCGATGCCCATGAGCAGCAGCGTGATCGTGAGCGCCGGCTTGCGGCCGAGGCGGTCGCCGACGTGGCCGAAGATGATGCCGCCGAGCGGGCGGGCGAAGAACGCGACGGCGTAGGTCGCGAAGGATGCGAGCGTCCCCATCGCGGGGTCGGCGTCGGGGAAGAAGACGGTCGGGAACACGATCGCGGCGGCGGTCGCGTAGACGTAGAAGTCGTACCACTCGATCGTGGTGCCGACGGCGGCGGCGGTGCCGGACTTCAGCGCGCGACGGTGCGTGTTTGGGTGCGCGGCGGCGGTGGTCATGAGAGCTCCCTCGCTCAGTGGATGCGCCAGCACTGCGTGCGGCGATGCGATGACGATAGGCCAGCCCCGGCGATGCCGCGACCCCAGATCTGCGGCGAGGACACCGGGCAGACCGATGATGTGCGGGCGAGCGGGCGGCAGACGGCCGAGGATGCGTCACGTACGATGGCGGGCACCGGCGATCTGCGCCGCTCGCGCCGCAGATGCGCGGACTTCGCACACCGATGAGGAGCGAGCATGGCATCGGACGCCGTGAGGGACGGCAGCCGGATCGACGCGGCGCTCATGCGCGCGCTCCAGGCGGACGGCCGCACGAGCATCAGCGAGCTCGCCGCGACGGTCGGCGCGAGCCGCGACCTCGTCTCGCAGCGGCTCCAGCGGCTGCACCGCGACGGGCTGCGCGTCGTCGCGGCGCTCGACCCGGGCGTCGTCGGGCACCACGTCCTCGTGCACACGATGCTCGCGGTCGACGGGCCGGTGCGACCGGTCGCGCAGCTCGTGGCCGAGCTGCCCGACGCCGTCTTCGTCTCGATGACGAGCGGCGCGCTCCCCCTCGTGGTCGAGTCGCGCCACGGGAGCGTGACCGAGCTGCACGAGGCGCTCGACGTCATGCGCCGGCTGCCGAGCGTGCGGCGCGTGCGCGTCTCGACCTACGCCGAGGTGCTCAAGGGGTTCTTCGTCTCGAAGCGCCGCGACGAGGTCGCGCTCGACGCGCTCGATCGCGCGCTCATCGCGGAGCTGCAGCAGGACGGCCGCGCGAGCTACCGCGCGCTCGCCGACGCGGTGCACCTCTCGCCCTCGTCGGCGCGGGCGCGCGTGCACCGGCTGATCGACGCGGGCGTGCTGCGCATCTCGGCGATCCAGGCGGGCGGCCCCTCCCCCAACCGGCTCGCGATCGGCATCGGCATCACCGCGGTCGGCGACACCGCGCCCATCCGCGACTACCTGCTCGGCTCGTCGGCGATCGACTTCGCGGCGCGCTCGCACGGCGTCTTCGACTTCATCGCCACGGTCTCGGGGCCCGCGTCCGCGCCCCTGCTCGACGTGATCGAGGAGCTGCGGAGCATCGAGCAGGTGAGCGCCCTCGAGTCGTGGACGCACTACGACGTCATCAAGGAGGACTACGCCCGCACGCTCGGCCGCATCCTCGCGCGCTGACGCCGACGCGGGCCGCGAGCGACCCAGGCCCGACATAGGGTGGCCGGATGCGCTACCCCGAGGTGAGAAGAGACGGCACGGTCGAGACGATCCACGGGGAGGCGATCGCCGACCCCTACCGCTGGCTCGAGGACGGCGACTCCGCCGAGACGCGCGCGTTCATCGAGGCGCAGAACGCGTTCGCCGAGCCGATCCTCGCGGCGCTCCCCGCGCGGTCGGCGTTCCGCGAGCGCGTCGCGGCGCTGCTGACCGCACCGACGCGCGGCTGCCCGTGGGAGCGCGGCGGCCGCGTCTTCGCCTGGCACGGCGGCGAGCAGAACCAGCCCGTGCTCGTCGTCGCCGACTCGATCGACGCGCTCGAGCACGGCCGCGTGCTGCTCGACCCGAACGCGCTCTCGGCCGACGGCACGGTCGCCGTCAACGTCGCGAGCGTCTCGCCCGACGGGGCGCTGCTCGCCTACGGCGTCTCCGACGGCGGCTCCGACTGGCGCACCATCCGCGTGCGCGACGTCGCGACCGGCGACGACGACGCCGTGCTCTTCGCCCGCCCGGAGGAGCCGCGACTCTTCGCACGCCACTGGCCGCGCGACGACGAGTGGTTCGTGCTCTCGACCGACACCGGCTCGTCGAGCGGCAACGACCTCGCGGTGCGCCGCCACGACGAGGGCGCGGATGCGCTCCGACAGCTCGTCGAGGGGCACGAGCACGAGTGGAGCGCGATCGGCATCCACGGCGGCCGGCTCTACGCCGTGACCGACGAGGGCGCACCGCGCTACCGGCTCGCCGCCTTCGACCTCGCGACGGGCGAGCAGTCGACGATCGTGCCCGAGCACGACGACGACGTGCTGCTCGACGCGAGCCTCACCGAGCGCGGGCTCGTGCTCGAGTACTCGCACGACGCGAGCCACCGCATGCAGCTCGCGAGCCTCGACGGCGAGCTGGGCGACGCGGTGCCGCTCGGCGAGGGCGTCTCGATCACGGGCTCGGAGTCGTCGAGCGCCAGCGGCACGGTCTTCGCCTCCACGTCGAGCTTCGTCGATCGCGGCACGCGCCACGTGATCGTGGTCGACGGCGCCCGGCTCCTCGAGCACAGGACGCTGCCGACGCCCGGGCCGGCCGCGCCGCGCGCGGTGACCCACCGCATCCGCACCGCCTCGAGCGACGGGCAGCAGGTGCCGGCGTTCCTCGTGCGGCCCGACGGCGACGCGGGCGACGCGCCGCGGCCGACGCTCATCTGGGGCTACGGCGGCTTCAACATCCCCATGAACCCCGCCTTCCGCGCCGTGCTCGCCGCGTGGGTCGACGCGGGCGGCGTGCTCGTCGTGCCGAACCTGCGCGGCGGCGGCGAGTTCGGCTCCGAGTGGCACAAGGGCGGCACGAAGGAGCGCAAGCAGCAGGTCTTCGACGACCTCTTCGCGATCGCCGAGCACCTCATCGAGTCGGGCGTGACGACGCGCGAGCAGCTCGCGCTGCACGGCCGCTCGAACGGCGGCCTGCTCGCGGGCGCGGCGCTCACCCAGCGCCCCGACCTCTGGGCGGCGGTGCTGCCGGGCGTCGGCGTGCTCGACATGCTGCGCTACCACCGCTTCACGATCGGCTGGGCGTGGGCGAGCGACTACGGCGACCCCGACGAGGCCGAGGCGCACGCGTACCTGCGCGCCTACTCGCCGCTCCACAACGTGCGCGAGGGCATCGCCTACCCGCCGACGCTCATCACGACCGGCGACCACGACGACCGCGTCGTGCCCGCGCACTCCTTCAAGTTCGCGGCCGAGCTGCAGCGCGCGCAGGCGGCGACGGGGGCGGATGCGCCCGTGCTGCTCTCGGTCGACACGCGCGCCGGGCACGGCATGGGCAAGCCCAAGGACGCCGCGGCGCTCGAGTTCGCCGACCAGCTCGCGTTCGCGGCCCACCACACGGGGCTCGAGATCGTCGCGCTCGACGCCGAGGTCGCGGCATGACGGATGCGTCGACCGCGGCCTGGGAGGACGAGGTCGCGGCGCTGTGGGACGACGCGTCGCTCGACGACGAGGCGCGCCTCGCGCCGATGGCCGCGCTCGCCGAGCGCGCGCCGGTCGCCGCGGTCGGGCTCTTCGAGCTCGCGGGCGCGCACGACGCGGCGGGGCTCGAGGCGGAGGCCGACGTGCTCTACCGCGCGGCCGCGGACGCGGGGCTCGCCGAGGCCGATCCCGCGAGGGCCGCGCAGCTCGTCATCCAGCACGCCTCGACGCTGCGCAACCTCGCGCACGTCGACGAGGCGATCGCGATGCTCGAGGCCGCGCCGTCGCACCCCTCGACGGGGGCGGCGCGCGAGGCGTTCCTCGCGCTCGCGCTCCATGGCGCCGGCCGCCACGACGAGGCGCTGCGCATCGCGCTCGAAGCGCTCGCGCCGACGCTGCCGCTCTACCGCCGATCGGTGCTCGCCTACGCGGCCGACCTCACGCATCCGCCCGCCTGACGCGCGCGCCGCCCGCTGCTGACGCAGGGCTGCTCTCAGCGCCGCATGATGCGGCGCGCGAGCCAGTTGCCGAGCACCTGGATGAGCTGCACGACCACGACGATCACGAGCAGCGCCGACCACGTCACGAGCGGATCGAACTGGCGGTAGCCGTAGGTGATCGCGTAGTTGCCGAGCCCGTCGCCGCCGACGAGGCCCGCGACCGCCGACATGTCGACGATCGCGATGACCGCGAAGGTGTAGCCGAGCACGAGCGGCCCGAGCGCCTCGGGGAGGATGACGGTGCGGATGATGCGCCAGGGGCTCGCGCCGGTCGAGCGCGCCGCCTCGATGACGCCCGTCGGGATCGACACGAGGTTCTGCTCGACGATGCGCGCGATGCCGAAGGTCGCGGCGAGCGCGATCGCGAAGATCGCGTACTCGGTGCCGATGCCCTTGCCGACGACGAGGCGCCCGATCGGCTGCATCGCCGCGAGGAAGATGATGAAGGGGATGGGTCGGAACGTGTTCACGAGCACGTTCAGCACCCACCAGACGACGGGCTGCTGCAGGATGCCGCCGCGCCGGGTGACGTAGAGGCCCGTGCCGATCACGAGCCCGCCGAGCCCGCCGAAGATGAGCGAGACCGCCACGATCCACAGCATGATCCCGGTCTGCTCGAGCAGCGTGGGGAGGATGCTCGCGAGCTCGTTCATCGCTGCTCCTCCACCCGCACGCCGCCGCCGACCTGCTGCAGCGCCCACGCGACGGCGTCCGCGTCGCCGCGCACCGCGATCGTCAGCAGCCCGTAGACGCGGCCCTGGATGTCGTCGACCCCGCCGTGGACGAGGTTGAAGTCGACGCCGGCCTTCGCGAGTGCCGAGAACACGCGCGCCTCGGAGGCGCCCTCGTCGGTGAAGGAGATGGTGAAGAGGCGGCCCTCGTGCTTCGCGCGCAGCTGCTCGAGCTCGTCGCCGGCCGGCAGCGCGCGCACGACGGTCTGCACGAAGCGCTTCGCGACGCTCGTCGCGGGACGGGTGAAGACGTCGTAGGTCGCGCCCACCTCGACGACCCTGCCCTCCTCCATGACCGCGACCCGGTCGGCGATGCGCGTGATCACCTCCATCTCGTGCGTGATCACGACGATCGTCACGCCGAGCTCGCGGTTGACGCGCGCGAGCAGGTCGAGCACCTCGACGGTCGTCTCGGGGTCGAGCGCGCTCGTCGCCTCGTCGGCGAGCAGCACCTGCGGATTCGTCGCGAGGGCGCGCGCGATGCCGACGCGCTGCTGCTGCCCGCCCGAGAGCTGCTCGGGATAGGCGTCGGCGCGGCCGGCGAGCCCGACGAACTCGAGCAGCTCCGCGACCCGCCGCCGGCGCTCGGCGCGCGCGACGCCGATGACCTCGAGCGGGTAGCCGACGTTGCCGGCGACAGTGCGGGAGGTGAGCAGGTTGAAGCGCTGGAAGATCATGCCGATGCCGGTCTGCTGCTCGCGCAGCCGCCGGCCGCGCAGCTCGGTGATCGGCACGTCGCCGATCGTGATCCGGCCGCTCGAGACGGGCTCGAGCTGGTTGATGAGCCGCACGAGCGTCGACTTGCCGGCACCCGAGTAGCCGATGATCCCGAAGATCTCGCCCTGCTCGATGCGCAGCGAGACGTCATCGACCGCGACGATCTCGTCGCCGCCGCGCTTGGCGGACGGGAACCGCTTCGAGACCCGGTCGATCACGATGTGCTCGGCCATGCCGCTTCCTCTCGCTCGTGGTGCAGGAGCGGGGCGGGAACCGAGTCGGCCCCCACCCCGCGCCGTCGGCTATCGCTGCTCGAGCTCCGCCTGCACGGCCTCGAGCGCGGCCTGCAGGTCGGCCTTCGGCGTGACGGTGAAGATGCCCGAGCCGCCCGAGGCCTCGAGCGCACCCGCTTGCACGTCCTCGTTCGTCTGGTAGATCTCGACCAGGCGGTTCAGCACCTCGTCGTCGGCGTTCTCGGCCGTCGTGGCGAAGATGTTGATGTAGGGCGCGGCCGCGGGGTCGTTCGGGTCGTCCTGCGCGATCGCGTCCTCGGGCGCGAGGCCCGCGTCGGTGATGAAGTCGTTGTTGATGATCGCCGCGGCGACATCGGGCAGCGACGTCGCGGTGAGCGCGGCATCGACGGCGCGCACGGTCACGCGCGACTCCTCCTGGATGACGTCGGCGACGGTCGAGTAGGGGCTCCCGCCGCCCTCGAGCGCGACGAGCCCGGCCGACTGCAGCACGAGCAGCCCGCGCGCCTGGTTCGTGTCGTCGTTCGGCACGATGACCTCGGCGCCGTCGGGGATCTCGTCGGGCGACGCGTACTTGTCGGAGTAGAGCCCGATCGGGTAGATCGCGGTCGAGCCGATCGGCTGCAGGTCGTCGCCCGCCTGCACGTTGTAGTTCGCGAGGTAGATGATGTGCTGGAACTGGTTGATGTCGAGCTCGCCCTCGCTCACGGCGGGGTTCGGCTGGTTGTAGTCGGTGAAGTCGACGATGTCGAGCTCGATGCCCTCGGCCTCGACGGCCTCCTCGTAGGCGGCCCAGTAGGGCTCGGAAGCGCCGACGACGCCGAGCTGCACGGGGTTGTCGGCCGAGCCGAGGGCCGCGGCGGCGTCGCCGGCACCGGCGCTCGCGCTGCAGCCGACGAGGGCGGCGGCGAGGCCGAGCGAGCCTGCGATGGCGAACGGGCGAATGCGTCGGGTGGACATGGGCGGACTCCTTCGTGGGATGGGACTCCCCCAACGCTAGGAATCAGACAGCACCGGCCGCCAGCCGGGGCGTCACGGATCGTCACACTGCGCCGGGCGCCCCGAGGAGCACGGCCGCGAGCGCGTGGCCGGCGAGCAGCGACGGCCCGAATGCGAGCGACCGACGACCGGCGGCGAGCGCGACGACGCCGGCGAGGCCGCCCACGACGACGGATGCGGCGAGTGCGGCGAGCGGGACGGTCCACCCAAGCGTCGAGGCCGCGAGCGCGAGCGCCGCGCCGAGCTTCACGTCGCCCATCCCCATGCCGCCCGCGAGCGCCATCGCGAGCAGTACGCCCGCGCTCACGAGCGCCGCGAGCGGAGCGAGATCGCCCGCGGCGAGCCGGGCGGCCCCGGCGGTCGCCGCGACGAGCAGGAGCGGGAGCGTCACGGCGTTCGGCAGCCGGTGCTCGGCGACATCGACGCGCCACAGCAGCGGCGCGGCGAGCGCGGCAGCGGCGAGCGCCACGGCCGCGACGGCGTCGAGCCCGGCGGCGACCGCCGTCCACGCGGCCACGAGCGCGAGCGGCACGCCGAGCGCGTCGACCCTCCTGAGGCGTACGGGCGGTGCGGTGGTGGCGCTCGGCACGGGGTCACGGTAGCCGCGACCGAGCGGGGCGCGCGGGCGCTCTCCACAGCGCCGAGGCGGCGCGACACGCCCGGGATGTTCGATTTCGAAGTACCTGCAACCGAAGGCGGGGTCCGCGCCGATATGGGGGCAGAGAGGGCGCACCGAGTGCCCGAACCGAGATCAAGGAGAACACCATGAAGCGCAAGCTCGCGATCGGCGCCGGCGCCGCTCTCGCTCTCGCCACGGTCGGCGGCGCCCCGGCGTTCGCCGCGGAGGGCGACTCGACCGTGTCGGTCCTGCACGGGGTGCCCGGCCTCACGGTCGACGTCTTCATCAACGGCGACGAAGCCATCAGCGACTTCGCCCCGGGCACGCTCACCGACCCGATGATGCTGCCCGCCGGCAGCTACGACATCCAGGTCTTCGCCGACGGCGGCACGCCCGACACCGCCGAGCCCGCGATCGAGGCGATGGGCGTCGAGGTGCCCGCGAACGCCAACCTCACGCTCTACGCGCACCTGACCGAGGCCGGCGAGCCCGCGCTCGCGGCCTTCGCGAACAGCACCGAGCCCGTCGCCGCCGGCGAGGCTCGCCTCACCGTCCGCCACCTCGCCGCCGCTCCCGCGGTCGACATCCGCGCGAACGAGACGGTCGTGGCTCCTGGCCTCACGAACCCGAACGAGGCCTCGCTCGTCACGACGGCCGGCACGGTGTCGGCGGATGTCGTGCTCGCGGGCACGACGGACGTCGCGATCGGACCGGCCGAGCTCGAGCTCGCCGAGGGCGTCCACACGATCGTGACCGCGTGGGGCTCGGCCGCCGACGGCAACCTCGCGCTCGCGGTGCAGACCGTCGAGGCGCACAGCGCCCCGAGCGGCGTCCCCTCGGGCAACGGCGGCGCGGCGTCGCCCTCGGCCCTCGCGCTCCTGCTCGCCCTCGCCGGCGCGCTCGGCCTCACCACCATCGCGGTGCGGCAGCAGCAGCTCGCGAAGCAGCGCGGCTGACATGCGCACCACCGACGGGCTCCCTCCGCGCCCCCCGCGGCGGGAGCCCGCTCGGCGCGCGTGGCGGCCGGCAGCCGTGCTCGCCGCGATCGTCGCAGCAGCGGCCACCGCGATCGGCGTGTGGCTCCTGCTGCCCGACTCGCTCGAGCCGGCCTCGCCGACGGCGTCGATGACGCCGATGGCCGAGCCGACCCCCACGAGCGCGCCGAGCGCATCCACCCTTCCCGATGCGGCGTCGACCGCCGCCCCCGTGCCGACCGCGGTCGGCGCCCGCGACGCGTCGATCGGCGCCGACCAGGCCGTGGTCGACGCCCCGACCCGCGTGCAGGTGCCGTCGGTCGGCATCGACCTCGAGGTCATCCCCGTCGGGGTGCGCGAGGACGGCCAGATGGACGTGCCCGAGCTCGTGCGCGAGGTCGGCTGGTACCGCTTCGGTCCCGCGCCCGGCGCCGATCGCGGCTCGGCCGTGCTCTCGGCCCACGTCGACAGCGACCGCGGCCGCGCGCCGATGGCCGAGCTGCTGAACGCCCGCGCCGGCGAGAGCGTCGAGGTCGCGACCGCCTCGGGCGCCGACCTGCGCTTCCGCATCGTCGCCGTCGAGCGGTTCTCGAAGGACCAGCTGCCGCTCGACGCGATCTTCGCGCGCGACGGCGACCCGCTCGTGCGGCTCATCACGTGCGGCGGCGAGTGGGATGCCGCGGCCGGGGCCTACGAGGACAACATCGTCGTCACGGCAGTGCCCGATGCGCCGTGACCGAGCGCGAGGGGTGATACGTTCTGGCCGTGTCGAGCGAGGAGGCGGTGGAGGCGGAGCGCCTCTCCAGGGCCTTCGCCCAGGATCCTTCCCCCGAAGCGCTGCGCCAGGCGTACGAGCGCTGGGGCGGCATGGTCTACGCGATCGCGTGCCGCGCGATGGCGCCGCACGACGCCGAGGACGTCGTGCAGCAGACCTTCGTCTCGGTGTGGCGATCGCGCGATTCGTACGACCCGGATGCGGGACCCCTGGGGGCGTGGATCGTCGCGATCGCGCGCCGCAGGATCGCCGACCACTGGCGCTCCCGCTCCGCGAGCGAGCTCGCCGTCGACCCGGAGACGCTGCACGGGGCGCTCGAGGTCGGTGAGGGGGATCCGGTGTCGGACGCGGTCGAGGACGCCCTGACGGTGCAGGAGGAGCTCGAGCGGCTCGGCGAGCCGGCCCGCACGATCGTGCGGCTCGCTGTCGTCGAGGATCGCTCGACCGCCTGGATCGCGGAGCGCCTCGCCATGCCGGCCGGCACCGTGAAGAGCCACCTGTCGCGAGGACTGCGACGGCTGCGAGACCGATGGGAGGAGTCGCATGCAGCATCTGCCTGAGGAGTCGCTCGTCGCGCTCGCCCTCGGCGAGGCCGTCGAGGGCGGCGAGCACGCCGCCGAGTGCGCCGCGTGCAGCGCCGAGATCGCGGCGTTCCGCGCCGCGGCGCAGCGCGTCCGCGCCGCCGACGTCGTGCCGGCCGCGCCGCCCGCGGGACTGTGGGACCGCATCGCGGCGGAGCTCGACGAGCCGAGCGCGACGCCCGCCGCACCGACGGGCGCGAGCGACGCATCCGCCCTCTCCCCCGCGCGCCCCGAGGAGGCCTCGACCGGCGCTCCCGTGACCTCGATCGAGGTCGCCCGCCGGCGTCGCCGCTTCGGCGCCGGCGCGCTCGTCGCCGCCTCGCTCGCCTCGGCCGCGGCCGCCGCGAGCATCGCCGTGCTCGTCGTGACGCAGCTCGGCGGCGAGCCGCGCGCGACGAACGTCGCCGAGGCGACGCTCGACCCGCTCGCGACGACCGTCGAGGCCGCTCGCGCCGAGGTCGTCGAGCGCGACGGCCAGCGGCTGCTCGTCGTCGACGTCGACGAGCTGCCCGAGGTCGACGGCTACCTCGACGTGTGGCTGCTCGACCCCGACGCGCAGCAGATGGTGAGCCTCGGCGTCATGGACGCCTCGACGACGCAGCTCGCGCTGCCGGGCGGCCTCGACCTCGACGCGTTCCCGATCGTCGACGTGTCGGTCGAGCCGTTCGACGGCGACCCGACGCACTCGGGCGACAGCCTGTGGCGGGGAGCGCTCGAGAGCTGAGCCGCGTCAGCGGTGCGGCCAGCGCTCCAGCGCCCGCTCGATCGCCGCGCGGGTGCGGTCCGCCACCGGCTCGACGAGCTCGAGGATCGGCTCGCCCGCGCGGCCGCGCACGAGGGGGATGCGCCAGGTGCCGACCGCGACGCCGTCGACGAGCACGAGCGGGCGGAAGACGCCGTTGCCGCCCGGCACCGCGGCGCGCAGCACCGCTTCGCTCACGTCGCGCGAGCGCCCCTCGTAGCCGAGCAGCCACTCGTCGAACGCGGGCACGAGCGTGACGCCCGCGCGGCCGACGGGTTCGGCGCCGGCCTCGACGAGCAGCTCGTCCCTCCCGACGCGCACCCGCTCGAGTGCGCTCGCGCGCTCGAGCGCGGCGCGCACCGGGCGCTTCGCGACCCCGAGCCACCACGCGGCGTCGTCGGCCCGCACGGGGCCGCGGGCGATCGCGAAGCGCTCGAGCGCGGCGTCGACCGCCGCGTCGGGGTCGGCGATCTCGGGCGGCGCTCCCCCGACGAGCAGCTGCTCGTCGCCCTCGAAGGGGCCGAAGCGCACGAGCCCGTCGTAGGCGCAGAGCGCGAGCAGGTGGTAGCCGTTGCCGCCCGCCGTGCCGATGCCGGCCGCTTCCCACGCCTCGAGCATCGAGCGGCGGCGGGTGGGGCCGGCCGCGAGCTCCGCGACGAGCACCTCGGCGGCGCGCTCGGCCGTCGCCTCGTCGATGCCGCGCCGGGCGCACATGCGCCACTCCTGCCGGCGCAACCGCTCGCCCGTCGCGGCGTGCAGCACCGCGAGGTCGTCGGGCGACGCGACGAAGAGCGTGCCGCGCATCGCCCACGAGCGCACGAGGAGCCCCGCGTCGAACGCGGCGCGCACGTCGGCGAGCGTCGTGCCGGGCGCCGAGCGGATCGCGATCGCGCGCAGCACGGCCGCGAGGTCCTGCCCTTGCATCGCGACGAAGCGGCGCACGACCTCCGCGGGCGAGAGCTCCGAGCCGAGCAGGCGCTGCGACGCCAGCCGAAGGCGCCGCGCCTGCGTCGGCGTCAGCGAGCGGGGCTCGGCCATGCGCCCACGGTAGCCCTGCCCGCCCACGCGCGCCGACGCATCCGCCCCGCGCACGGACGCGCTGACGCCGCGGAGCCGCTCAGCCCTCGAGCAGGCTCGTGACGAGCGCGGCGATGCGCGAGCGCTCCGAGCGCTGCAGCGTGATGTGCCCGAAGAGGTCCTGCCCCTTGAGCGTCTCGATGACGCTCGCGATGCCGTCGTGCCGCCCGACCCGCAGGTTGTCGCGCTGCGCCACGTCGTGCGTGAGCACGACGCGCGAGTTCTGGCCGATGCGGCTGAGCACCGTGAGGAGCACGTTGCGCTCGAGCGACTGCGCCTCGTCGACGATCACGAACGCGTCGTGCAGCGAGCGGCCGCGGATGTGCGTGAGCGGGAGCACCTCGAGCATGCCGCGGTCGGCGACCTCGTCGAGCACGTTGTCGCTCACGAGCGCACCGAGCGTGTCGTAGATCGCCTGGCCCCAGGGGTTCATCTTCTCGTCCTTGTCGCCGGGCAGGTAGCCGAGCTCCTGCCCGCCGACCGCGTAGAGCGGGCGGAAGACGATGACCTTCTTGTGCAGCCGCCGCTCGAGCACCGCCTCGAGGCCCGCGGCGAGCGCGAGCGCCGACTTGCCGGTGCCGGCCGAGCCGCCGAGCGAGACGATGCCGACCTCCTCGTCGAGCAGCAGGTCGATCGCGAGGCGCTGCTCGGCCGAGCGGCCGTGCACGCCGAACACGTCGCGGTCGCCGCGCACGAGCGTCACGACGCCCGGGCGCTTGACGCGGCCGAGCGCCGAGCCGCGCTCGGACGAGATGACGAGGCACGTGTTGGCCGGCATGTCGGCGACGGCCGCCGTCTCGAGCCGCTCGTGCTCGTAGAGCCGGTTGATCTCCTCCCCCGAGAGCGCGAGCTGCTCGATGCCGGTCCAGCCCGAGTCGACCGCCTGCTCGGCGAGGTACTCCTCCGCCGAGAGGCCGATCGATGCGGCCTTCACGCGCATCGGCAGGTCCTTCGAGACGACGCACACGTCGAGCCCGTCGGCCGCGAGGTTCGAGGCGACCGCGAGGATGCGCGAGTCGTTGTCGCCGAGCTGCAGCCCGCTCGGCAGGATCTGCTGGTTGGAGTGGTTGAGCTCGACCCGCAGGCTGCCGCCGCCCTCGGTCGGCACCGGGAAGTCGAGCCGGTGGTGCTCGACGCGCAGGTCGTCGAGGTTGCGGAGCGCCTTGCGCGCGAAGTAGCCGATCTCGGGGTCGTGCCGCTTCTTCTCGAGCTCGGCGATGACGACCACCGGGATCACGACCGAGTGCTCGGCGAAGCGGTGGATGGCCCCCGGGTCGGAGAGCAGCACGCTCGTGTCGAGCACGTAGGTGCGCTGGCGCGTGTCGGTCTCGGCGATCTCGACGGCGCTTCCGGAGGTGGTGGTGCGTGCAGGCACGTGGCGCTCCCTTCCGACCGGGGTCGGATCTCACGCGGCCGTCGCCTCCCGAGGTGCTCGCTGGCGCGAAGGCCGCTCGCTCGCCGGGCGAAGGTGCCCGACACGGCTGAATGTACGCGCGCTCCCGATGCGCCGCGTCGGAAGACACACCGCCGTCACCGAGAGTTCACCTCGAGCGGAGGTTGAGGGTTCTCAGCGCCCGTAGCGCCGCTCACGCAGCCCGTAGGAGCGGATCGCCCGCAGGAAGTCGACCTCGCGCAGGTCGGGCCCGAGCGCCTCGACGAAGTAGAGCTCGCTGTGCGCGCTCTGCCACAGCATGAAGTCGCTCAGCCGCTGCTCGCCCGAGGTGCGGATGACGAGGTCGAGATCGGGCTGGCCCGCGGTCGAGAGATGGTCGGCGATGAGCTCGGGGCTCAGCCGCTCGGCGATCTCGGCCGGGCTCGCGCCGTCGGCCGTCTCGAGGATGCGCTTGACGGCCTCGACGAGCTCGTGCCGGCCGCCGTAGCCGACCGCGAGGTTCACGACGATGCCCGGCTCCCCCTCGGTGCGCTCCGCCGCCGCGGTGAGGGCGGCGCACAGCGGCTCGGGCAGTCCGCGCGGGTCGCCCACGTGCCGGATGCGTCGACCGGGCGTGTGCGAGAGGCCGTCGGCGAGCTCGGCGATGATCTCGCACAGCTCGCCGAGCTCCTCGCTCGCCCGTCCGGTGAGGTTGTCGCGCGAGAGCAGGTAGAGCGTGACGACCTCGACGCCGACCTGCGCGCACCACTCGACGAACTCGTGGAGCTTCGCCGCGCCCGCGCGGTGCCCGTGGCCGACGCTCGCGAGCTTCTGCTCGCGCGCCCAGCGCCGGTTGCCGTCGATGATCATGGCGATGTGGCGCGGCACGGGGCTCGCCTGGAGGTCGCGCCGGAGCCGCCGCTCGTAGTAGCGGTACACGAGTCGTGACCCCGGGGCGCTGCGCAGTCGCACCCGTCGAATCTATCGGGGGACACGGACGGATGCGCGCAACGGCACTGCGTACGCCGTACGCTGTAGCCATGCCCGTGACCTCCGATCCCGACGCCCACGGCGTGCGGCGCGAGCCCGATCCCGACGCCGTCGACGACGTGCCGCACCTCCCGCTCATCGAGGCGGCCGGCGACGCGATCGCCGAGGCGGACGCCGAGGCGAAGCCCTCGTGGCGCGGCTGGATCCACGCGGCGACCGCGCCGCTCGCGCTCGTCGCCGGCATCGTGCTCGTGGTCGTCGCCGAGGGCGCGACCGCGAAGCTCTCGACGACCGTCTACGCGCTCTCGAGCCTGCTGATGTTCGGCGTCTCGGCGGTCTACCACCGCTTCACGTGGCAGGAGCGCACGCGCGTGCTGCTCAAGCGCTTCGACCACGCGAACATCTTCCTGCTCATCGCCGGCAGCTACACGCCCATCGCGCTGCTGACGCTCCCGTCGCCGACCGACTGGATCCTGCTCACGGTCATCTGGAGCGGCGCGCTCCTCGGCATCGCGTTCCGCGTCTTCTGGATCGGCGCGCCGCGGTGGCTCTACGTGCCGATCTACCTCGCGCTCGGCTGGGCGGCCGTCGCCTTCCTGCCGCAGATCTGGGCGGCGAACGCCGCGACCGCGATCCTCGTGATCGCCGGCGGCCTCGCCTACACGGTCGGCGCGGTCGTCTACGGGATGAAGCGGCCGAACCCCGTGCCCCGTCACTTCGGCTTCCACGAGATCTTCCACGCGTGCACGTTCATCGCCTTCGTGTGCCACTTCACGGCGATCCTCATCGTCGCGATCGCCCCGCCCGCCTGACGCGCCGCTAGCGTGGTGCGAGTGCGCCTCCCCCGACTCGCGACGGCCGCCGTCGCGGCAGCCGCCGCCCTCACGGTGGGCGGTTGCGTGCTGCCCGCTCCGCCCGAGCGGCCCGTCGAGCGCGCCGACCCGCGCTCGCCGACCGCGCCGAGCGGGCCGGCGACGCCGGAGGCCGTGCCCGTCGAGCCCGACGCGCCCGTGCCGGCCGCCGACGGCACCGCGAACGACACGGGCGAGCTCTACGCGGGCGAGCCGGGCGAGACGAGCGACGGCTTCCTCCCCGACGCCGCGATCGACGTCGTGCTGCCGCCGACGACCGGCTCGCCCGTCGTGCGCCCCGGCATCGCGCTCCCGGTGCACGAGGACGGCGACGAGCTCCTGCCCGGCACGCGGCACGAGGGCAGCGACAACCTGCTGCTGACGACGAGCGGCCGGCTCGAGCTGTCGGCCGCCGGCGCGGAGTACACGTGCAGCGGCACCGTCATCAACAGCGCGTCGGGACTCGTCGTGCTGACCGCGGCGCACTGCATCTTCGACGACGACACGCGCGACTGGTACGAGCGGATCGCCTTCGAGCCCGCCTACGAGCGCGGCGAAGCCCCCTTCGGCACCTGGGTCGCCGAGGAGTGGTGGGTGCCCGAGCAGTACCTCGAGGCGAACGACCGCTGGCTCGACGGCGCCGATGACGACGGCTGGATGGGCTTCGACTTCGGGTTCATCCGCTTCGCGCCCCAGGGCTCCGCGACGCTCGAGGATGCCGTGGGCGGGCAGGGTGTGAGCTTCACGGCCGAGACGAACGGCGTCGTGATCGCCGGCTACCCGGGCAACGAGCCCTTCGACGGCGAGGTGCTGCGGCACTGCGCCGAGGACCGGCTCGACTACGGCGCGGGCGGCGACGCGAACTACGGGGCCGATTGCGAGATGGGCGACGGCGCCTCGGGCTCGGCGTGGGTCTCGAACGTCGACCCCGCGACCGGTGCCGGCCACATCACCGCCGTCTACTCCAACGGCGGCACGACCGGCGCCTACGGGCCCCCGCTCGGCGTCACCGCCTGGAACGGGCTGCGGTCGATCGACGACTGACGCGCGTCAGTCGTTCGCGTCGTCCTGCGCCTGCCCGAAGGCGCCGACCTTCTTCGGCGCCGCCTTCGCCTGCTTGTCTGCCGCGCGCCGCTGCTGGCGGTTGCCGCCCTGCGCCTGCGCTTGCGCCTTCGCTGCGACGGCGGGGTTGCCGCTCTTGGCGCGCCCCTTCGCGGTCGCCGCGGTGAGCTCCTTGCCGCGCGAGTCGTGCACCGACGCCTCGCCGTCCTCGGCGGGCGCCGAGTAGGTGAGCGCCGCCGTGTCCTCCTCGGCCTCCTCGAGGCCGCCGCCCTCGATCGCGGGCGCCTCGGGGCTCGCGCCCTGGTGCACCTTCACCTCGAGGTTGAACAGGAACTGCACCGACTCCTCGCGGATCGCCGACATCATCTGCTGGTAGAGCGCGAAGCCCTCGTTCTGGTACTCGACGACCGGGTCGCGCTGCGCCATCGTGCGCAGCCCGATGCCCTCGCGCAGGTAGTCCATCTCGTAGAGGTGGTCGCGCCACTTGCGGTCGATGACCGAGAGCACGACCCGTCGCTCGAGCAGGCGCATCGCGGGCGAGCCGAGCGACTCCTCGCGGCGCTCGTACGCGAGCTTCGCGTCGGAGACGAGCTGCTCGTAGAGGAAGTCGGCGGTCAGCCGCGGCTGCGCCTCGGCGACGACCTCGTCGATCGTGATGCTGACGGGGTAGATGGTCTTCGCCTCGGTCCACAGCGCCTCGAGGTTCCACTCGTCGCTGTCGCCGCCGACCGCGTGCGCGTCGACGAGCTCGCGGATCGTGCCCTCGAGGAAGCCCTGCACCCGCTCCTGCAGGTCGTCGCCGTCGAGGATGTGGCGGCGGTCGGAGTAGATCGCCTCGCGCTGGCGGTTCATGACGTCGTCGTACTTGAGGACGTTCTTGCGCATCTCGGCGTTCCGCGCCTCGATCTGCGCCTGCGCGGAGCGGATGGTGCGGGAGAAGATCTTCGACTCGAGCGGGATCTCGTCCTCGTCGGCGTCGACCGCCATGAAGCGCTGCGCGACGGCGCCGCCGAACAGGCGCAGCAGGTCGTCCTGCATCGAGAGGTAGAAGCGGCTCTCGCCCGGGTCGCCCTGGCGGCCGGAGCGGCCGCGGAGCTGGTTGTCGATGCGGCGCGACTCGTGCCGCTCGGTGCCGAGCACGTAGAGGCCGCCGGCCTCGACGACCTGCTTCGCCTCCGCCTCGACGGCGGCCTTCACCTCGGCGAAGACCTCGTCCCAGCGCTCCTCGTACTCCTCCGGCGTCTCGGTGGGGCTCAGGCCCAGCTCCTGCATGCGCGTGACGGCGAGGTGCTCGGCGTTGCCGCCGAGCATGATGTCGGTGCCTCGACCGGCCATGTTCGTCGCGACCGTCACGGCGCCGAGGCGGCCGGCCTGGGCGACGATCGACGCCTCTCGCGCGTGGTTCTTCGCGTTGAGCACCTCGTGCTTGACGCCGGCCTTCGCGAGCAGCCCCGAGAGGTACTCGCTCTTCTCGACGCTCGTGGTGCCGACGAGCACGGGCTGGCCGGCCTCGTGGCGCTCGACGATGTCCTCGACGACGTGCTTGAACTTGCCCTCGACGGTCGAGTAGACGAGGTCGGGCTGGTCGATGCGCTGCACCGGCTTGTTCGTCGGAATGGGGACGACGCCGAGCTTGTACGTCGACATGAACTCGGCGGCCTCGGTCTCGGCGGTGCCGGTCATGCCCGAGAGCTTCGTGTAGAGGCGGAAGTAGTTCTGCAGGGTGATCGTCGCGACCGTCTGGTTCTCGGCCTTGATCTGCACCCCTTCCTTCGCCTCGATCGCCTGGTGGATGCCCTCGTTGAAGCGACGGCCCTGCATGATGCGGCCGGTGTGCTCGTCGACGATGAGCACCTCGCCGTTCATGACGACGTAGTCGGAGTCGCGCTTGAAGAGCGCCTTCGCCTTGAGGGCCGTGTTGAGGAACGAGATGAGCGGCGTGTTCGCCGACTCGTACAGGCTGTCGATGCCGAGCAGGTCCTCGACCCGCTCGATGCCCGGCTCGAGCACGCCGACCGTGCGCTTCTTCTCGTCGACCTCGTAGTCGACGTCGGGGCGCAGGCGCTTGGCGATGCGCGCGAACTCCGCGAACCAGCGGTTCGCCACGCCCGCGGCCGGGCCCGAGATGATGAGCGGGGTGCGGGCCTCGTCGATGAGGATCGAGTCGACCTCGTCGACGATCGCGAAGCCGTGGCCGCGCTGCACCATGGCCTCCTTCGAGTGGGCCATGTTGTCGCGCAGGTAGTCGAAGCCGAACTCGTTGTTCGTGCCGTAGGTGACGTCGGCGGCGTACTGCTCGCGGCGCACCTCGGGCGACTGGCCCGCGACGATGCAGCCGGTCGTCATGCCGAGCGCGCGGAAGACGCGGCCCATGAGCTCCGACTGGTAGCTCGCGAGGTAGTCGTTGACCGTGACGATGTGCACGCCCTCGCCCGTGATGGCGTTGAGGTAGGCCGCGATCGGGGCGACGAGCGTCTTGCCCTCACCGGTCTTCATCTCGGCGATGTTGCCGAGGTGGAGCGCGGCGGCGCCCATGACCTGCACGTCGTAGGGACGCATCCCGAGCGTGCGCTTCGCGGCCTCGCGCACGGCGGCGAAGGCCTCCGGCAGCATCGTCTCGAGCGCCTCGCCGTCGGCGTAGCGCTGGCGGAACTCGGCGGTCTCCTGCGCCAGCTCCTCGTCGGTGAGCTCCTCGAACGCGTCCTCGAGCTTGGCCACATCGGCGGCGATGCGCTCGAGGCGCCGCAGCAGCCGGCCTTCGCCGGCGCGCAGCATTTTCTCGAAGAAGTTGGCCACGAGGGATGCCTCCCGTGCGTTGGGGGAAAGGGACGGTCCTTGACCGACTGCCCATCGTAGCAACCGGCGCCCGGCGGCGCCCCTGCGATGCTCAGGGGCGCCGCGGGGTCGCGTCAGGATGCGGCAGCGGGCGCGCTCTCCTCGCTGGTCTCGGGCTCGGCGATGGATGCGTCGAGCGAGATGACGCCGTAGGACCAGCCCTTGCGGCGGTAGACGACGGCGCACTCGTCGGTGGCCTCGTCGACGAAGAGGTAGAAGGGGTGCCCGACGAGCTCCATCTGGTCGACCGCGTCGCTCACGCTCATCTTCTTGGCCGGGAACCGCTTCTTGCGGATCACGACCGGCGACCACTCCTGCTCCTGCTCGGGCTGCTGCTCGACGACCGGGATGGAGCCGGTCGCGACGGCCTCGACGATCTCGGGGTCGGCGGGCGTGATGGCGACCTGCTCGAAGCCGCTCACGACGGCCTCGCGGAGCGGCGTGCGGCGTCGGCCGCTGTGGTCGTGCCGCTTGTCGTGCACGCGGCGGGCGCGCTCCATGATGCGGTGGAACGCGGCGTCGAAGGCGATGTACTTGTCGGGGCCGTCGGACTCGGCGCGGATGATCGAGCCGGGCCCGTGCACGGTGATCTCGACCCGGCCGCCTGCGGCCGCGTGCGGGTCGGCGTGGCGCGAGAGCCGGACGTCGAGGGCGGTGGCTCGCGGCAGGAGCTGCGTGACCTTGGCGAGCTTCTCCTCCGCGTAGGCCCGGAACCTGTCGGTGATGTTCGCGCCCCTCGCGCCGAATGTGATCTCCATCGTTGCCTCCCATCAGGTACGGCGTCGGCGCCAGCGGCTGCGGGCCGACTTGCGTGGCGCTCACCATACCCCGCTCGTCCGAGCGTCCGCCGGGCGCGTCGGGAGACGTCGCGGAGTGCGTGCGACGGCCACGATCGCGACCGGTTCGCAGCCCGCGGCGCGCAGCGCCCGCACGCCCTCGCGCGCGGTCGCGCCGCTCGTGACGACGTCGTCGACCAGCACGGCGGCGGCGCCGGCGAGCCGCGCGCGATGGCGCCGGCCGAGCTCGAGCGAGCCCAGGGCCGCGATCGCCCGCTCGTCGGCCGAGCGCTCCTTCTGCGCACCGGGCG
This sequence comes from Agrococcus lahaulensis DSM 17612, assembly GCF_000425105.1. Classification (GTDB taxonomy): domain Bacteria; phylum Actinomycetota; class Actinomycetes; order Actinomycetales; family Microbacteriaceae; genus Agrococcus; species Agrococcus lahaulensis. The sequence continues at coordinate 80,159 of NZ_KE384303.1, read as the reverse complement.
GCGCGCGACTCGCGACCCGCCGCAGCGGCGCCGCCCGCAGTCCAGCGCCCCGCAGCACGAGCTCGACGGGGTCGAAGCCGCGCCGCCGGAGCCCCTCGCGGCTCGATGGCACGCGCACGAGCTGCCCCGCGGGCGCCGCCGCGATCGCGAGCGCGAGCCCGGCGCCGAGCGCGCGCGCCGTCGCCCGGTCGCCGCGCTCCTTGCACGCGCCGACGAGCGCCCGCACCACTCCCTCGTAGCGCGCCGCGGCGACGAGCGGCACGCCGTCGAGCAGCTCACGCTCGCCGCCGGCGAGCAGCAGTCCCGCGCACGCCGGGCAGACGGCGAGGTCGAGCGCGCCGCAGCCGGCGCACTCGACCGGCCACAGCACGCTCGCCGCCTCCCGCAGTGCCTCGCGCATCCCCATGCCGGCACGGTGGCACGGCGATGCGCCGACCCGCTCGAGCGATCGGCCGAGCTGTGGAGGACTACTGCTGGGTCGCGACGAGCGCGACGGGACCGAGCCCGGGCACGGGGCTCCAGACGCTGCCCCGCAGCGCGAGCAGCGAGCCGTCGACGCCGAGCGCGCGGAGCGTCGACGCGCCCTCGCTGCCGCCGACGACGGCGCGCACCGGCTCGCCCGGAGCCGGCAGCTGCTCGGACGCGCCGCCGACCTCGAGCAGCACGATCTGCGACTGATCGCCGGCTGCGGCGAGCACCGCGACCTGGGTCGCGCTCGTCCAGGTGATGTCGCTCGCGGCGCCGTCGACGCGCGGGAGCGCATACGGCTCGCCGAGCGCGACCGGGCGGGCGCCGGCGTCGCGGATGACCGCCGCGACCCACACCTGGCTCACGCTCCCGTCGACCGTCGTGATCGCGAGCCGCGCGCCGTCGCGCGAGAGCTCGATCGCCGCGATGCGATCGGCGCCCGGCGGCAGCTGGAGCTCGGCGCGCTCGCCCTCGCGCCAGGCGAGCAACCGCTGCGGCGCCGCCGTCTCCTGCACGATCACCCACCCGCTGTCGTCGGTCGTCGCGGGGAGCGCGGCGTCGGCCGAGACCGCGACGGGGTCGGCGCCGGGCGCGAGCCAGAGCGCGGTCGTGCCGGTCGTCGCGACACCGCCCGCGGCGCCTACGGTGTAGTCCGTCGCACCGATCGAGGCGAGGGTCGGCCCGACGTCGTCGATGCCGGACTGGCCGCCTCCGATCGGCCGGAGCGTCGACCCGTCGAGCACGAGCGGGCGCTGGTCGACGTCGCCGTCGTCGAGGGGCGCGGCGTCGGCGCTCGAGGCGGCGAGCCCGCCGAGCCCGTCGATCTCGACGCGCACCTCGCGCACGCCGAGCGAGCGCAGCGAGAGCGCGAGCTGCGCGGCGAGCTGCTGGAGGCTCCCGCTGCCGCGCTGCTCGACCTGCGCGAAGTCGAGCGTCACGGTCGCGACGGAGCCCTCGACCACCGGCTCGCCCACGCGCCGCGCCTCGGGCGCGCCCGCGGTCGTGACGGCGGGGGAGATCCAGGTCGACGGGCCGTCGAGCAGCGCGTCGACCATCCGGCCCGCGAGGGTGGACGCGGTGCGCTCGAACCAGCGCACCTCGGGCACCGCGCGCGTGCCGTCCGGCGTCACCCACGCGAGCGCGTGCGAGCGGAAGAGCTGGGTGAAGTGGAAGGCGGAGAGGACGATGCCGTCGGGAGCCTGCGCGATCCTCCACTCCCCCGCGACCCGCAGCATCCGGAACTCGAGCATCCGCTCGCTGCCGACGAGCTCGAGCGCGCCGCCCTCGTCGAGCTCCGAGACGGCCGTCACGACCGCCGTCGCCGCCGTCTCGCCGCCGAGCGAGACCTCGGGCTGGCCGGAGCGCACGATGACGCCGGCCTCGGGGCGCCAGCGCTCCGCCTCACCCGAGACGAGGTACTCCCGCGCGATCGCGAAGTCGTCGTCGGGGGTGATCGCGGCGGCGAGGAAGCCGCGCACGATCTCCTCCTGCGTCGCTCCGACGCGGGGCGACTCGGCGATGAAGATGAGGTCGCTCGCCTGCTCCGCGTCGTCGACCCGGCCGGCGGTCACGGGCCCCGAGTCGGGGATCGCGACGCAGCCGGTGAGCACGAGCAGCGCGGCGAGGGCGGCGAGGACGCGCTTCATCGCTCGACCTCCTCGGTCGTCGTGCGCGTCGCGGGATCGACGAGCGCGATGGGGGCGCTCGCCGTGTCGTCGGCCGCGGCCTCCGCGGGCGGCGCCTCGCGCGGCGGCTCCTCGACGGGCGGCAGGTCGATGGGCGAGACGACGGCGCGGGCGCCGGCGCGCGGGAGCGTGAGCCGGAACGCGGTGCCCTCCCCGGGCCGCGACCACACGTCGATCCAGCCGCCGTGCAGCGCCGCGTCGTCGCGGCTGATCGAGAGCCCGAGGCCCGTGCCGCCCGTGCGGCGCTGGCGCGACGGGTCGGCGCGCCAGAAGCGGTCGAAGACGCGCGAGACCTCCTCCTCGGTCATCCCGACGCCGTGGTCGCGCACCGCGATGGCGGCCGCGTCGCTCGACGAGTCGACGGTCACGACGATCGGGCGCCCCTCGCCGTGGTCGATCGCGTTGCCGAGCAGGTTCTGCAGGATCCGCCGGATGCGGCGCGGGTCGACCTCCGCCTCGAAGTGCCCGCCGGGAGCGACGAGCCGCAGCTCGCTGCCGTGCTCGGCCGCGAGCGGCTCGAGCGCCGCGATCTCGCCCTCCGCGAGCCGCACGAGGTTGGTCGGCTCGATCTCGAGCTGCGCGGCGCCCGCGTCGAAGCGGCTGAGCTCGAGCAGGTCGGCGAGCAGGCGCTCGAAGCGCTCGATCTGCGTGTGCAGCAGCTCGACCGTGCGGCCGGCGACGGGGTCGAACGCCTCGCGCCGATCGTGCAGCACGTCGCCCGCGAGCTTGATGGTCGTGAGCGGCGTGCGCAGCTCGTGCGAGACGTCGCTCACGAAGCGCTGCTGCACGGTCGAGAGGGTCGCGAGCTCGTTGATCTGCACCTCGATCGAGTCGGCCATGTCGTTGAACGAGCGACCGAGCGTCGCGACCTCGTCGTCGCCGCGCACCGGGATGCGCACGTCGAGCTCGCCGGCGGCGATGCGCGCCGCCGAGTCGGCCGCCTGCTGCACGGGCCCGACGACCATGCGAGCGACGAACCACGTGATGAGGCCGATGAGCGCGATGAGGGCGAGGCCGCCGAGCACCATCGTGAGCTGCATGAAGCCGAGCGTCGCCTGCGTCGACTGCAGGCTCGTCTGGAGGTAGAGCTCGTAGCGGCCAGCGAGCGGCACGTCGACGGTCGTGCCGACCATGATCGCGGGCTCCGAGCCGCCGCCCTGCTCGAGCCGCACCGACTGGTAGTAGGGCGCGGTGTCGGATGCGCTGGCGACGGCCGCGCGAAGCTCGGACGAGAGCAGGTCGGTGTCGAAGGCCTGCGATTGCACGTCGTTCATCTGCAGGAGCGTCTCGCCCTGCCGGTCGGTGCGGAGCATGGCGTACTCGGTCGACGTGCGGCTCGCGATGAGCCCCGTGACGGCATCGAGCGCGCGGTCCTGCAGCGCATCCACCTCGCCGCTCGTGAGCGTCGCGGTGACCGCCTCGTCGAAGATCTGCTGCATCTCGCCCGAGGCGCGCACCGCCTCGACGAGCGCCTCGTCGCGGCGCGTCTCGAAGAGGTTCTGGCCGACCGAGAGCGACATGTAGCCGAAGACGCCGACGAGCGCGAGGGTCGAGAGCGCCATGCTCGCCGCGACGACGCGCCACTGCAGCGAGCGCCGCAGCACGCGCGTCGCCGTCTCCCAGATCGGGCGGCGTCGCGCGGCCATGGCCTAGCCGGTGGGGGCGCCGGCGCGGTAGCCGACCCCGCGGACGGTCGTGACGACCACCGGGTTGTCGACGTCGCGCTCGACCTTGGAGCGCAGCCGCTGCACGTGCACGTTCACGAGGCGCGTGTCGGCCTTGTAGTGGTAGCCCCACACCTGCTCGAGCAGCATCTCGCGCGAGAAGACCTGGTTGGGCTTCTGCGCGAGCGTGACGAGCAGCTCGAACTCGAGCGGCGTGAGGGCGATCGCCTCGCCTCCGCGCGTGACGCGGTGGCCCTCGACGTCGATCTCGAGGTCGGCGACCTTGAGCACGCCGCCGTCCTCCTGGCGCGGGGCGCGCAGCCGCGTGCGCACGCGCGCGACGAGCTCCTTGGGGTTGAAGGGCTTCACGACGTAGTCGTCGGCCCCCGACTCGAGGCCGAGCACGACGTCGGTCGGGTCGCCCTTCGCGGTGAGCATGATGATCGGCACGCCGGACTCCTCGCGCATCTCGGTGCAGATCTGGATGCCGTCCTTGCCCGGGAGCATGAGGTCGAGGAGCACGAGGTCGGGACGGACGTCGCGGAACCGGTCGAGCGCATCCGAGCCGTCGGCGCAGTGCTCGAGCCGGTAGCCCTCGGCCTCGAGCACGATGCCGATCATCTCGGCGAGCGCGAGGTCGTCGTCGACGACGAGGATCGTCTGCTCAGCCATCGAGCGCTCCCCTCCACCGCCGCGGGACGGCGCGGCTCCCGTCAGGGTAGCCGAGTCGGCCTCGAGGATGGTCGGGGCGCCCCGGCAGTCGAGCGTCTCGCGCGGGCAGGCCAGGTCGAGCGCCGTCGCAATCTCGCGCGTGGTGCAAGTCATCCCAGGTGCCTCGGAGGTGCCGCTAGGGTCGAGGAGAGCGGGCATCGCCCGCCCGCATCCAGTGCAACGGCGCACGCAACGGAAGGGAAGAGCCCATGGGTTCGTTGGTCCTCATGCTCATCGGTCTGGCGATGTTCGCAGCCGGCTACCTCGTCTACTCCAAGTACCTGGGCAAGCGGGTGTTCCGGCTCAGCAGCGCGTTCAGGACCCCGGCGCACGAGCTGGGCGACGGCGTCGACTACGTGCCCACGAACAAGTTCATCCTCTGGGGCCACCACTTCACGTCGGTCGCGGGCGCGGCCCCGATCGTCGGACCGGCCATCGCGGTCATCTGGGGCTGGCTGCCGGCGTTCCTGTGGGTCACGATCGGCACGGTCTTCTTCGCCGGCATGCACGACCTCGGCACGCTGTGGGCGTCGCTGCGCAACAAGGGCAAGTCGATCGGCGCGCTCTCGGGCCGCTACATCGGCAAGCGCGGCGCCAACCTCTTCCTCGTCGTCATCTTCCTCCTGCTGCTGATGGTGATCGCCGCGTTCGCCGTCGTCATCAAGAACCTCCTCATCAGCACGCCGACGGCCGTCATCCCGACGTGGGGCGCGATCATCGTCGCCCTCCTCGTCGGAGTCGCGGTCTACCGGATGCGGTGGCCGCTCATCCCCGTCACGATCGTCGGCGTCGTGGCGCTGTACGCGCTCATCGTGCTCGGCGACAGCGTGCCGGTCGTGCTGCCCGAGAGCTTCCTCGGCATGACGCCCGCGACGTTCTGGATCCTCGCCCTGTTCGTCTACGGCGCGATCGCGTCGCTGCTGCCGGTGTGGGTGCTGCTGCAGCCGCGCGACTACATCAACGGCGTCCAGCTCTTCGTCGGGCTCATCCTGCTGTTCGGCTCGGTGCTCATCGCGACGCTGTTCGGCGCCGTGAAGCCCGAGATCGTCGCGCCCATGTTCAACACCGACCTGCCGCCGGGCACGCCGAGCCTCGTGCCGCTGCTGTTCGTCACGATCGCGTGCGGCGCGATCTCCGGCTTCCACGGCATGGTGTCCTCCGGCACGACCTCGAAGCAGATCGACAAGGAGACCGACGCCCGCTTCGTCGGCTACTTCGGCGCGGTCGGCGAGGGCCTGCTCTCGCTCGGCACGATCCTCGCGGTCATCGGCGGCATCCAGTCGGCCGGCGCATGGCGCGAGATCTACAGCGAGTTCGGCGCCGGCGGTGTCAACGCGTTCGTGCAGGGCGGCGGGGCGCTGCTCGAGAACGGGCTCGGCCTGCCCGCGTCGCTGAGCGCGACGGTGCTCGCGACCATGGCCGTGCTGTTCGCGGCCACGACCATGGACACCGGCATGCGACTGCTGCGCTTCATCGTGCAGGAGATCGGCCAGACCCTGAAGGTGCGCATCACCAAGGTGCCCGCGACCCTCGTCGTCGTGGTCGTCGGCCTCGGCCTGACGTTCTCGCAAGGGCTCGGCGGCGAGGGCGGCCTGCGCATCTGGCCGCTGTTCGGCACGACGAACCAGCTGCTCGCGTCCCTCTCGCTCTCGATCATCGCGGTCATGCTCATCCGCAAGCGGCGCAACCCGCTGCCGGCGATCATCCCGCTCGTGCTCGTGTTCGTGCTGTCGTTCTGGGCCGCGCTCGAGCAGCTCGTCGGCTTCACCGCTCCCGACAACGCCGACTGGCTGCTGTTCGCGATCGACGTCGTCATCATCATCGCGAGCGTCTGGGTCGCCATCGAGGCGGTGCTCGCGATGCGCCGCGCGGTCAAGGGGCCGCCGGAGGACGAGGACGAGGACGCCTCGCTCGCGACCGAGCGCGAGTCCGTCTGACGCGTGCCCTCGCACGAGCGCGCCCAGCGCCGGGAGCAGGTCTCCCGGCGCTGGGCCGCGCTGCGCGCGGGTCTGCACGAGTTCTACGTCGGCCCGTACCGCCAGACGCTGCTGCGGGAGCAGCGCGACGAGGACGACCTCTTCATGGTCGTCGTGCTGGGCGAGGCGCTCGGGGTGCCCGATCCCGCCGCGTACTACTCGGCCGAGCTGCTGCCCGCGGTGTGGCAGGACTTCCACGCCTGGCACCGCCGCATCGGCATCCCCGACTCGCCGCTGGACCACATCGCATGCTGCTGACCATCGCGCGCTCGCGCCGCATCCTGTTCGTCGGCGGCAAGGGCGGAGTCGGGAAGACCTCAGTCGCCGCCGCGCTCGCGCTCGCCCGGGCGCGCGATGGCGCGCGCGTGCTGCTCGTCTCGACCGACCCCGCCCACAACCTCGGTCACGTGTGGCGCGAGGCGCTCGGGGATGCGCCCACCCGCGTGCTCACAGCCGGCCGCGGCCTGGTCGACGCGGTCGAGATCGACCCGCAGAAGACGATCGAGCGCCACTTCGCCTCCGTCGCCGACACGATGCGGCACCTCCTGCCCGAGCGCCTGCACGCCTCCGCGAGCGCACACCTCGACCGGGCGCGCACGGCGCCGGGCAGCCACGAGTCCGCGGTGCTCGAGCGCATCGCCGAGCTCGTCGCGACGGGCCTCGAGACGCACGACCTCATCGTCTTCGACACCGCGCCGTCGGGGCACACGCTGCGGCTGCTCGCGCTGCCCGAGCAGCTCACGGGCTGGACGGAGACGCTGCTGGCCAATCGCGACCGCTCCGACCGCTTCGCGGCCGCCGCGCGCAGCGTCGTCGGCACGCGCGACGAGCAGCCCTCGGCTGACGCGCAGCTCCGCCGCACCCTCATCGCGCGCAGGGATCGCTTCGCGCTGCTGCGCTCCGCCATCACCGACCCGGCGCGGACCGCGTTCGTCGTCGTCGCGATCGCCGAGCGGCTGCCGGTCGCCGAGTCGATCGACGTCGTGCGGCAGCTGCGCGAGCTCGGCGTCGCTCCCGCCGCAGTCGTGGTGAACCGCCGCTCCCCTGCCGATGCCGGGCCGCTGCTCGCCGAGCGGCGCTCGCAGGAGGAGCAGCACCTCGCCGTCCTGCGCGACGCGACGGACGACATCCCGATCGCGCAGGTGCCGCTGCTGCCCGGCGATCTCGCCGGCGCGGAGGCGCTCGGCGCGCTCGCCGATCGCCTCGCGGCCGCCGCCTGACCCGCGCTCCCTCACACCGCCCGCAGAGTGCCGCCACTCTGCGCGCGGGCGGGTCAGGACTCGAGCGCCTCGTGCGCCTCGAGCCACTGCTCCTCGAGCTGCTCGATGCGCTCGTCGACGGCGGCGAGCTCCGCCTGCAGCGCGGCGAGCGCGTCGAAGTCGGTGTGGTCGGCGCTCTCGAAGCGCTGCAGCACCCGCTCGCGGTCGCTCGTCGCCTTCGCGAGCCGCCGGTCGAGGCTCGCGGCCTCCTTCTCCATCGCGCGCCGCTCGGCGCCCGAGAGGCCCGGGGCATCGGTCGCGTCGGCGCCCGCGGGCGCGGCGGCCGCCTGCGCCCCCGACCGCCCGACCGAGGCCTTCCCCGATCGCTCGAGGTACGCATCCACCCCGCCCGGCACGTGCTCGAGGCGCCCGTCGATGACCGCGTACTGGTGGTCGGTGACGCGCTCGATGAGGTAGCGGTCGTGGCTCACGACGATGAGGCAGCCGGCCCACGAGTCGAGCACGTCCTCCATCGCCGCGAGCATGTCGGTGTCGAGGTCGTTCGTCGGCTCGTCGAGGATGAGCACGTTCGGCTCGTCGAGCAGGATGAGCAGCAGCTGCAGGCGGCGCCGCTGGCCGCCAGACAGATCCTTCACGAGCGTCGAGAGCTCTCCCGAGCGGAAGCCGAGCCGCTCGAGCAGCTGGCCGGGGCTCAGCTCCTTGCCGCCGGAGACGTAGCTCGACTTCAACCGCCCGACGACGGTGCGCACGGGCTCGTCCTCGTGCTCCTTCAGCTCCTCGAGCTCCTGCGTGAGCTCGGCGATCTTCACGGTCTTGCCGGTCTTCACGCGGCCCGAGGTGGGGCGGATGCGTCCGGCGATGAGGGCGAGGAGGGTCGACTTCCCTGCGCCGTTGCGGCCGAGCACGCCCGCGCGCTCGCCGGGGGCGATGCGCCACGTGACGTCGTCGAGGATCCGCTTGCCGCCGAGCTCGACCGAGGCGCCCTCGATGTCGACGACGTCCTTCCCGAGCCGGGTCGCGGCGAGCTGGGCGAGCTGGATCGGGTCGCGCACCGGCGGCTCGTCCTCGATGAGCTGCGTCGCGGCCTCGATGCGGAACTTCGGCTTCGACGTGCGGGCGGGCGCGCCGCGGCGCAGCCACGCGAGCTCCTTCTTCATGAGGTTCTGCCGCTTCGCCTCGCTCGCGGCGGCCATCCGGTCGCGCTCGACGCGCTGCAGCACGTAGGCGGCGTAGCCGCCCTCGAACGGCTCCACGACATGGTCGTGCACCTCCCACGTGCCGGTGCACACCGCATCCAGGAACCACCGGTCGTGCGTGACGGCGACGAACGCGCCGCGGCCGGTCGCGAAGCGCGCGTTCAAGTGGTCGGCGAGCCACGCGATGCCCTGCACGTCGAGGTGGTTGGTGGGCTCGTCGAGGAAGAGCACATCCCAGTCGCCGGCGAGCAGCTGAGCGAGGGCGACGCGGCGGCGCTGGCCGCCCGAGAGGTCGCCGATGCGCGCGTGCCAGTCGAGGTCGCCGACGAGGCCCGCGATGAGGTCGCGGATGCGCGCGTCGCCCGCCCACTCGTGCTCGGGCCGATCGCCGACGACCGCCTGCGCGATCGTGCCGTCGGGGTCGAGCGTGTCGCGCTGGTCGAGCACGCCGACCTGCAGGCCGCCGCGGCGGGTGACGCGGCCGCTCGACGGCTCGAGGCTGCCCGCGAGCACGCGCAGCAGCGTCGACTTGCCGTCGCCGTTGCGGCCGACGATGCCGATGCGGTCGCCGTCCTCGAGCCCGAGGGAGATCGACTCGAACACGGTGCGGGTCGGGAACGCGACGCCGACGCGCTCGGCGCCCAGGAGATGTGCCATATCGCCTCCATCATCCCGCACGTCGCCCATCGGCGCGGCGCGAGCCACCGCGCAAGCGCGCCGACCGCATCCGCCGCCCCACGCGCCGACCGGGGGCGCTGCGCCTGAGCGGGGCCGGCACGCCGCACCCGGTCGGGCGCAACCGCCCCGGTCGGCGAAGCGCGGCGATGCGCGGGGCTGCGCGACGGGCTGGCGGCCAGGCGCGCGAGGGCGGATGCGTCGGCGTCAGTCGATGAGGCGGGCGCCGGGCACGGGGCCGGTCACCTTGAGCGCGAGCACCTGCGACGCCGACAGCGTCACCTGCAGCTCGATCGCCGACTCGAGGCTGTCGCACAGGAACGCGATCGTCGGTCCGGAGCCCGAGACGATGCCAGCGAGCGCACCGGAGCGCTCGCCGAGCTCGAGCGTGCCGGCGAGGCGCGGCATGAGGCGCAGCGCAGGCGCCTGCAGGTCGTTCTGCAGCACCTCGGCGAGCATCGACGCGTCGCCCGCCCGCAGCGCCTGCAGCACCCGCGCATCCACGGTCGGCACGTCGTGCGCGGGCGCGATGTCGGCCGCGTGCAGCGCCCGGTGCTCGTCGAGCGCGCGGTAGACGTCGGGCGTCGAGAGGCCCGCGTCGGCGAGCGCGAGCACCCAGTGGAACTGGCCGCGCGCGAGCGCGGGCGTGAGCTGGTCGCCGCGGCCCGTGCCGACCGCGGTGCCGCCGGCGAGCGCGAACGGCACGTCGGCGCCGAGCTCGCGCGCGATCTCGACGAGCGCGTCGCGACCGAGGTGCAGGTCCCACAGCTCGTCGCACGCGACGAGCGTCGCGGCCGCGTCGGCGCTGCCGCCGCCCATGCCGCCCGCGATCGGCACGTGCTTCTCGATCGAGAGCGCGACGCCGCCCGAGACTCGGCCGCGGCGCGCGAGCGCCATCGCCGCGCGGATCGCGAGGTTGTCGGCCCCGGTCGAGAGCTGGTCGTGCGGGATGGGGCCGGAGAAGCGCACCGAGAAGTCGCTCGCCTCGCTCGCCTCGACGATCTCGTAGAGGCTCACCGCCTGGTAGGCGGTCGCGACATCGTGGTAGCCGTCGTCCTGGATCGCGCCCACGCCGAGGTGCACGTTGATCTTGCCGGGCGCCTTCGCCCGCACCGTGCTCCTGCTCACCACGCGTTCCAACCTAGTGCGCTCGCGGGGGCGCTTCCTGCGCGCCCGCGGGAGCCGCGACAGCGTTACCCTCACGGCATGGCGCACCCGCGCATGTTCGACGACGATGACCCGGTCCTCGCGCGGCTCCGGGCGATCGCGCTCGCGCTGCCGAGCGCGCAGGAGAAGGTCTCGCACGGCCGGCCCGCGTTCTTCACGCGCAAGGTCTTCGCCTACTTCGGCGGCTCGACGCGCGAGGAGTACGCCGCAGGGCTCGACCCGCCGCGCGTGTCAGTGCTGCTCGAGCCCGAGGAGCGGCTCGCGATGCTCGCCGAGGGCGGCGCGGTCGAGCCGGCCTACCTCGGGCCGTACGGATGGGTCGCAGTCGACCTCGAGGACGCCGACTGGACGCGCGTGGCCGAGCTCATCGACGCCTCGTTCCGCGTCACGGCGCCGAAGCGCCTCGTCGCAGAGCTCGACTCCCGCGGCTGACGCGCACGGCGCGCCGCCTCGCCGCGTCGACCGCAGCCGACCCGCCTCGCAGGTATAGGGCGAGCCGCTCGAATGGAGCGCGCTTTCGAGCGCTTCGCCCTATACCTGCCGCCCGAGACTCCGGAGCACGACGGAGGAGCCCCGCACCACCTGATGCCGACGCGGATGCGCGCCGCGATTCAGCGCGCGGGCCCCGCCTCGGCGATCCGGATGAAGTCGTCGAGCGCGAGCGCCTCGCCACGCAGCGTCGGCTCGACGCCCGCGCGCTCGAGCACCTCGGTCGCGGCGGCCGCCGAGCCGAAGACGCCCGCGAGCGCTTGCCGCAGCATCTTCCGCCGCTGCCCGAACGCGCCGTCGATCACGGCGAACGTCGCGCGCCGCAGCTCCTCCGAGCCGCGCGCGGGCCCCCGTCGGAAGCCGACGAGCACGCTGTCGACGTTCGGCACCGGCCAGAAGATCTGCCGCGAGACCTCGCCCTCGAGCGCCCACGGCCCCCACCACGCGACCTTCGCCGACGGCGAGCCGTAGGTCTTCGAGCCGGGCTTCGCCGCGAGCCGGTGGCCGACCTCGGCCTGCACCATCACGAGCGCACGCTCGATCGTCGGGAACCGCTCGAGCAGGTGGATGAGCACGGGCACCGAGACGTTGTAGGGCAGGTTCGCGACGATCGCCTCGGGCGCGAACGGCAGCGACTCGATCGTGAGCGCGTCGTGGTGCACGACCTCGAGCCGCGCATCCGGCTGCTTCCGGCCGACGGTCTCGGGCAGCAGCTCCGCGAGCCGCGGGTCGATCTCCACCGCCGCGACCCTCGCGCCCGCCTCGGTGAGGCCGAGCGTCAGCGAGCCGAGGCCCGGGCCGACCTCCACGACGTCGCGACCCGCGACATCCGCCGTCCGCACGATGCGGCGCACGGTGTTCGCGTCGACCACGAAGTTCTGCCCCCACCGCTTCGTCGGCGTCAGGTCGAGCCGCGCGGCGAGCGAGCGGATCTCCGCAGCCCCGAGCAGTGCGTCCGCGCTCCCCTGACCGGTTGCGCTCGACTGCCCAGGCGTCTCCTCCGTGCTCACGCGTCGAGCCTATGCCGAGGAGCGCGAGTGCCATCGCCGAGCCGCATGCGGCAGGATGCGAAGCAGAGACGCGCGACACGACGCGCGTCGCGGCCGAGGGAGACCGCCATGGCAAGCAAGGCAGAGTTCCGGATGCGTCGGAGCGCGCGAGCGCGCACGCTCGCGGCCGTCGCGCTCACCGGGGCGGCGGCGCTGCTCGCCGCATGCAGCGGCGGCACGCCGGGGCAGTCGGCCGCCCCGAGCGCGCCGACCGGCGGCTCCGTCGACGCCGGCGCCGCTCCGGTCGCGATCGAGCCGGAGCTGCTCGCGAACGATGCGCTCTTCGAGCGCGTCTCCGCCGACGGCGTCGCGGTGCTGTGGTCGGAGCCCGGCGAGTCGCTCGCGGTCGTCATCGGCGGCTCGGGCGGCGGGGGCGGCTGCATCCCGCAGCCGAACCCGGCAGAGCTCGACGGCGAAGCCGTCACGATCGCGTTCGACCCGCCCGACCCGGCGATGATGTGCACGGCCGACTTCGCCCTCCACGGCTGGACGCTCGGCCTCCCCGAGCCCGTCGACGCCACGGCGCCGCTCGACGTGCAGCTGACCGATCTGCAGGGCGAGGGCGAGACGCGGGAGGTGCGCGTCTCCCCCGACGACGTGCTCACCGCGCCGGCCGACCCGCAGCCGTCGCTCATCGACGACGCCCCGGGCGCGACCGCGCCGACGCCCATCCCGGCCGAGCAGCTGCCGCCGCTCGACACGGTCATCCCGCCCGGCACGCTCCCGCAGGTCGCCGTCCAGTGGCTCGAGCCGGGCGCATCCCTCGCCGTCATGACGGTCGGCTCGATGGTCGCGCCCGACTGCAACGCGACGCCGATCGGCGCGACCGTGACGGGCCCCGGCTCGATCGAGGTCGCCTTCGCGCAGCCCGAGGGCGACATGGACTGCCCCGCCGACGGCGGTCTCTACGGCTGGGAGTTCCCGCTGCCCGAGCAGGTCCCCGCCGCGCTCGGCGTCGAGGTGACGGTCACCGGGGCGTCGCACGACGGCCGGGAAGCCGTCATCGCGCTCGCGCCGGAGGATGTGCTCGAGCTGCCGTGACGGCCGCTCGGTCGCACCTGTCCTAGGCCCCGCTGTCCTAAGCCCAGCTGCCGTAGGCGCGCAGCGTGTTCTCGGCCGTCTCGGCCGCGAGCTCGTCGGCGTCGACGCCGAGCCGCTCGGCCATCGACCGCACGGTGAGCGGCGTCAGGTAGGGGCTGTTGGGCCGCCCGCGGAACGGCGCGGGAGTGAGGAACGGCGCATCCGTCTCGACGAGGATGCGGCTCCGGTCGGCGACCTCGAGCGCCGCGTGCAGGTTCTTCGCGTTCGAGAAGGTCACGGTGCCGGCGAACGAGAGGTACCAGCCGTGCTCGGCGGCGGTGCGCGCGAGGTCGGCGTCGCCCGAGAAGCAGTGGAAGACGGTCGTCTCGGGCGCCCCGACCCGCAGGAGCGTCTCGACGACCGCGTCGTGCGCGTCGCGGTCGTGGATCTGCAGCGCGATGCCGTGCCGCTTCGCGATCTCGATGTGCGCCTCGAACGACTCGTGCTGCGCGCGGCGACCGTCCTCCCCGGTGCGGAAGAAGTCGAGGCCCGTCTCGCCGACCGCTCGCACGCGCGGCTCGGCCGCGAGCCGGTCGATCACGGCGAGCGCCTCGTCGAGCGTGCCGGCCTCTGCGTAGCCGGGCGCCTCGTTCGGGTGGATCGCGACCGCCGCGAGCACGCGCGGGTCCTGCCGCGCGAGCGCCGCCGACCACTCCGACGACTCGACGTCGCCACCCACCTGGATGACGCCCGCGACCCCGGCCCGGCCCGCCGCATCCAGCGCCTTCCAGTAGGGGAAGTCGTCGCCGTCCTTGATCTCGAGGTGGGTGTGGTTGTCGTAGATCGGCACGCCGAGCGGCTCGGGCACGTCGGGCCGCGTCATGTCGCGCTTGCCGTCGTCGTGCCGCGCGCGGATGTACTCCCCGCCGGGCAGCACCGTCTCGCCGGGCGTCTCCGGCACGTCGAGCGGGACGGTTCCGTCGTGATCGGCAGGCATGCTCCCAGCCTACGAGGGCGGGAGCAGAGCGAATGCTTGGGTGGCGTCCAGGCCCTGTAGGGGCGCGGTTGCCACCGTGGACATGCCCGACGACATCCCAGGAGGTCCCGCGGCATGCGCCTTCGACTCGCACTGCCCGTCACGATCGCAGCGAGCCTCGCCACCGCGGGGTGCGCGATGAGCGGCCAGGGAGCCGCGAGCGAGAGCCCCGTCGGCTACGCCGAGCGGTCGGATGCGTCGTCCCCGTCGAGCGCGCAGGGCGCGTCGGCGGTCGTCGCCGAGGCGGTCGAGGCGGTGCGGAGGGCGCCGCCCGGAGCGCTCAACGCCGGTGAGCCGGGACTGCCGCAGCAGAGCGGCGCATCGGTCGACGACGTGCTCCGGCTCGGCGCGGTCGCCGTCTGGATCGACGAGCCGAGCCTGTTCGCCGTCTCGGTGCCCGCGGCGCAGGACTGCTGGCCGAGCGCCGGGGAGCCCGTCGCGAGCGGCGAGTCGTCCCTCGTCGTCGCGTTCCTGCAGGACGACGCGTGCCCGACGCCGACCGCGGTGCGCACCTACCGGCTCGAGGTGCCGGTCGAGGTCGACGCCGACGACGGGATCGACCTCGCCGTCGTCGGCCTCGACGAGGAGTTCGCGCTGCGGCTCCCCGCCTCGTAGCGGTCAGCGGGCGAGCTGCGCGAGCAGCTCGTCGAGGCGCTCGAAGCTCTCGTCCATCCCGCCGTCGAGGCCCGACTCGACCATCGCGTCGCACGCCGCCCTCGAGGCGAAGGTCGAGGTGATCTCGAGCGCGCAGCGGCCGCCCGGCAGCTCGCGGAAGTCGAGCACCTCGAGCGTCGGGTGCCCGGGCTCCTGCTGGAGCTCCCACGTGTGCACGATCCGGCCCTCGACGACCTCGTGGTACGAGCCCCAGAATCGCCAATCGCCGCCGGCCTCCACCCTGTAGTCGAAGCGGCCGCCGGTGTGGGGCTCGAAGCGGTCGATGCGCAGGCGGGATCCGCGCGGGCCCATCCATTGCGCGAAGAGCTCCGCGGTCGTGTGCGCCCGCTGCACCTGCTCAGGGCTCGCGTCGAACTCCCGCCGGTGCGCGATCGACTGCTCGCCGACGCGCTCGTGGGTCGTCTCCGCCATGGCCAGACCCTACGCCCCTGCGCGCTCGTCCCGCTCCACCCGCTCGTCGAGTAGGCGGCGCAGCCGCCGTCCCACCCGCTCGTCGAGTAGGCGGCGCAGCCGCCGTATCGAGACGGGTGGGACATGGTCTCGATGCGCCGCCTCCGGCGGCTCCTCGACCAGCGGGGGGCGGCGGGGGCTGCCTACGCCGCGGGCGCCGCCTGCTCGATCCGCGGGAACAGCGGCGGCACCGTCGTCACGCGGCCCGTGCCGCGCCACTCGTGCGCCTGCCGGATGGGCTGCTCGAGCACCTCGCCCTCGCCGCCGACCGCCGCCCACAGCGCCTGCGCGCTCGCGGGCATGATCGGGGCGAGCAGGATCGCGGCCGCGCCGATGCCGTGCACGTTCGAGGCGAGCACCTGCGCGAGCCGGTCGCGCTGCGCCTCGTCCTTCGCGAGCACCCAGGGCGCCTGCTCGGTGATGTAGCCGTTGAGCCGCTCGACGATCGACATCGCCGCGTCGACCGCCTGGTCGATCGCGAAGCGGTCGATCGCGCTGTCGGCGCGACCCACCGCATCCGTCACGAGGTCTCGGATCTCGTCGTCCGGCGCGACGTCGGGCACGACGCCGTCGCAGTACTTGTGCACCATCGCGATGACGCGCGAGGCGAGGTTGCCGAGGCCGTTGGCGAGCTCGGAGTGGTAGCGGGCGTCGAGGTCCTCCCACGAGAAGGACCCGTCGGAGCCGAACGCGATCGCCGACGAGAAGTAGTAGCGGAAGGCGTCGACGCCGAAGACGTCGGTGATCTGCCGCGGCTCGATGCCGGTCGCCTTCGACTTCGACATCTTCTCGCCGCCGACCAGCAGCCAGCCGTGGCCGAAGACGTGCTCCGAGATCGGCAGGCCCGCGGCCATCTGCATCGCGGGCCAGATGACGGCGTGGAACCGCGCGATGTCCTTGCCGACGATGTGCACGGCCGGCCAGCGGCGCGCGAAGAGCTCGTCGTCGACGCCGTAGCCGTTCGCGGTGATGTAGTTGAGCAGCGCCTCGAACCACACGTAGACGACGTGGCTCTCGTCCCACGGCACCTTGATGCCCCAGTCGAAGGTGTTGCGGCTGATCGAGAGATCCGTGAGGCCCTGCTTGACGAACTGCCGCACCTCGTTGCGCACGTGCTCGGGCTGCACGTAGTCGGGGCGCTCGTCGTAGAGCGCGAGCAGCCGGTCGCCGAACTCGCTCAGCTTGAAGAAGTAGTTCGCCTCGCGCACGACCTCGATCGGGCGGGAGTGGATGGCGCACACGAGCTGGCCCTCGAACTCGCCCGTGCCCGGCACCAGGTCGTTCGCGGTCTTGTACTCCTCGCACCCGACGCAGTACTGCCCCTCGAACTCGCCGTGGTAGATGTAGCCGGCGTCCTTGAGGCGCTCGAGGAAGATGCGCACGCCCGCCTTGTGGCGCTCCTCGGTCGTGCGGATGAAGTCGTCGTTCGCGATGTTGAGCAGCTCGAGCTGCGGCTTCCAGGCGGTCTCGACGAGCCGGTCCGTCCACTCCTGCGGGCTCACGCCGTTCGCGGCCGCGGTGCGCATGATCTTCTGCCCGTGCTCGTCGGTGCCCGTGAGCATCCACGTGTCGTCGCCGCGCATGCGGTGCCAGCGGGCGAGGACGTCGGTGGCGACCTCGTTGTAGGCGTGGCCGATGTGGGGCACGTCGTTGACGTAGTAGATCGGCGTCGTCACCGTGAAGCGCTCAGACATGGGCTCAAGTCTAGGAGCCGCCGGCTCCTCCGGCCGCCGGTCGCCGGGGCTCAGGCGGGCGGATTCGTCAGCGCGGCCTGGTAGAGCGCGTTCCGCGGGTGCCCGGTCGCCTCCGCGACCTCGGCCGCGGCGTCCTTGAGGCGCATCCCGCCCTCCTTGAGCCGCAGCACCTGCTCGACGGCGGCGTCGAGGTCGGCGAGCACGGGCGCTGCGCCCTCGACGACGATGACGATCTCGCCCTTGACGCCCGCGCGCGCCCAGTCGAGCAGCTCGGCGGCCGTGCCGCGGCGCACCTCCTCGAAGCGCTTCGTGAGCTCGCGCGCGACGGCGATGCGTCGGCCGGGCATCTCGCGGTCGATCGCCTCGATCGACTCGGCGAGCCGGTGCGGCGCCTCGAAGAGCACGACGGTGCGCTCCTCGCGGGCGATCGCGGCGAGCATGCGGTCGCGCTCCCCCGCCTTGCGCGGCAGGAAGCCGTCGAACGCGAAGCGGTCGGTCGGCAGGCCCGAGAGCGCGAGCGCCGTGAGCACGGCGGAAGGGCCCGGCAGGCACGTCACCTCGACGCCCGCGGCGACGGCCGCCTGCACGAGCCGGAAGCCGGGGTCGCTCACGGTGGGCATGCCGGCGTCGGTGAGCACGAGCACGTCGCTCTCGCGAGCCCGGTCGACGAGCGCGGGCGAGGCCGCCTCCTCGTTGTGCTCGTGCAGGGCGACGAGCTGCGGCTGCGCCTCGATGCCGAGCGCGCGGAGCAGCTGGCGGGCCGTGCGGGTGTCCTCCGCGGCGATGACCGGCGCCGAGGCGAGCGCCTCGCGGAGCCGCCCGCTCGCATCGCCGAGGTTGCCGATGGGCGTCGCCCCGAGGATGATCACCCGGCCAGGCTAGCCCGCGGCGCCGCCGCACCGACCTTTCCGGTCGCTGAGCCGGTCCGCGCCCGCAGGGCGCAGACCGAGTCGAAGCGCACGCGGCAGCCGATCGGCTTCGACACGCTCAGCGCGCTCGCGCGCGCGGAGCGGCTCAGCCGGCGGAGGGGCGGACGCGCGGAGCGGCTCAGCCGACGAGGAGCGATGCGACAATCGGGCGTGTGACCCTGCCCCGCACTGCCGACGACGCCGACGGCGTCGACGACCGCGACGACGCGGTGGTCGAGTCGGCACCCGCCGAGCCGAGCGACGAGGCGGCAGCCGAGTCGGCTCGCGCGCGCCGATCCGGCCGCGCGCGCGGGCGCCTCACCTCCGCGTACACCGCCGTCGAGCGGCGCCTGCACGAGCCGCGCATCCGCCGCCGCATCGAGGTCGGCGCACCGGTCGCCATCCTCGCGCTCGCCGCGATCGTGCGGCTCGCGAACCTCGGCCACCCTGGCGTGCTCGTCTTCGACGAGACCTACTACGTCAAGGAGGGCTGGTCGACGTGGCAGCTCGGCTACGAGGGCGAGTGGGTCGAGGGCAGCGACGAGCGCTTCGAGGCCGGCGACCCCGGTGGCCTCACCGACGAGCCCGACTACGTCGTGCACCCGCCGCTCGGGAAGTGGATCATCGGCATGGCGATGGCCGTGTTCGGCGTGGCCGACCCGTTCTGGTGGCGGCTGCCGAGCGCGCTCGCCGGCATCGCGGTCGTCGGCCTGACGTACGCGGTCGCGCGCGGCCTGCTGCGGTCGGTCGCGTTCGCGAGCCTCGCGGGCTTCCTCATGGCGATCGACGGGCTCGCGATCGTCATGAGCCGCACGGCGCTGCTCGACGGGGTGCTCGCGATGTTCGTGCTCGCCGGGGCGGGCGCGCTGCTCATCGACCGGCGCGGCTCGCCCGCGCGCACCGTGCGCGCCCTCGCCGACCGGCCTCGGCGCATCCTCGCCGCCTTCTGGAACCGGCCGTGGATCATCGTCGCGGGCGTGCTGCTCGGCGCCGCGTGCGCGACGAAGTGGTCGGGCGCCGCGTTCCTCGCCGCGTTCGGCCTGTGGACCGTGCTGATGGACGTGCTCGATCGGCGCCGCGCGGGCTATCGCTCCGCGTGGCTCGGCACGCTGCTCTCGCAAGCGCCCGCGAGCTTCGTGCTGCTGTGCGGGCCGGCGCTCGTCGTCTACGTCGCGAGCTACGCCGGCTGGTTCGACGGCGGCTGGGGCTCGCAGCTCATGCTCGAGCGCGCCGACCTGCGCTGGGGCGGCCTGCTCGCGTGGGTGCCGCTCGGCCTGCAGTCGCTGTGGCAGTACCACGTGCAGCAGTTCGGCTTCCACGTCGGGCTCACGAACGACCACAGCTACCAGTCGCCGGCCTTCGAGTGGTTCTACCTGGGCCGCCCGACGGGCTTCGAGATGGTCTCGGGCTCGGAGGGCACGTGGTGGGTGACGGCGCTGCCCAACCTGCTCATCTGGTACGGCTCCGTGGTGGCGCTCGGCGTGCTGCTGTTCCACTTCGGCCGCTCGCTCGACCGCCGCGCGGGCTTCCTGCTCGTCGCCGTCGCGGCCGGCTACGTGCCGTGGCTGCTCGTGCCCGAGCGCACGATCTTCTTCTTCTACGCGATCGTGATGCTGCCGTTCATGGTGATCGGCCTCGCCTTCGCGCTGCAGCTGCTCGTCGGGCCGGCGAGGCTGAGGGCGGATGCGTCGACCCGGCTCGAGACCGACGTCGCCGCCGCCGTCCCGTCGCCCGCCGACGTCGACGACGGCGCCGAGCGGCGCGCGGCGGGCTGGTCGGTCATCGCCGTGGTCGTCGTGGTCGCCATCGCGGTCTCGCTGTGGTTCATGCCCGTCTGGTACGGCATCCAGCTCGAGTCGGACCTCATCCGGCTGCGCTACTGGCCGCCGATGTGGCCGGGCCGCTGACAAACCCGCTTCATTCGTTCTGCAGGTGATCCGGGTCTGCGGAGAGAGCATTCCCCTCGAGCAGCCCGGATCGCCTGCAGAACGAGCGCCGAGCGGGTGGATAGCGCCTCGGCGGCCGGTCAGTAGCGCTCGGGGAGCTCGCAGACGAAGGCCTCGCAGCGGTAGGCGCCGGGAGCGGTCTTGCCCTCGAAGAGCGAGAAGCCCGCTGCCGCGAGCTCTGCCGCCTGCGCGGGCGATGCGATGACCGCGCCCGGCTCGCGCCGGTGCTCGATCGGCGGGTCGCCGATGAGCACGGTCGTGCGCGGCGGCTCGGCGAGCAGCGCGGCGACGCGCAGCGTCGCGGCGCCCGCGAGCGGGTTCCGCATCGCGAGGCTCGCGTCGAGCACGCGCTGCGCCTGCTCCAGGTGGGCGGCGTCGCCTGTGAGGGCGTAGAGCTGCTGCAGCGCGCCCGCTAGCGCGGAGCGCCCCGAGGGCGCGTCGCCGTCGGAGTCGGGACCGCGCTCCAGGGCCGGGCCCTGCGCGGTGGGCGCCGCGGGGTCGGGCGCTGCCGCGAGGAGCGCGCGCGCCGCGATCGCCCAGCGGGCTTCGCCGGTCGCGGCGGTGAGCGCGAGCAGCCCCGAGGCAAGGCAGCCGGCGTCGGCGGCCGTCGCCGCGGCGCTCGAGGGGCGGTCCTCGAGGCTCGCGTGCACGAGCGCGGCGGGGTCGGCGGCGTGGTGCTCGAGCAGGAACTCGGCGGCGCCCCGGGCGAGCGCGAGCGCGCGCTCGTCGGCGTCGCGGAGCGCTCGGATCGCGAGCGCCTCGATCGCGAGCCCGTTCGCGGCGGTGACGACGAGCCGGTCGAGCGGTGGCCGCTCGACGCCCGGCGCGTCCGGATCGGCGGCGAGGTGCCAGCCGCCCTCGACGCGCTCGCCGTCGACGGTCGACTCGGCGTCCTCGGCGATCGCGAACGCGCCGCCCGGCAGTCGTAGCACGTCGCCGAGGAAGCCGACGGTGCCGGCGGCGACGGTCTCGCGGCCGAGCAGCGTCGCGGCGTGCAGCAGCTGCGCGTTGTCGACGAGCATCCGCTCGAAGTGCGGCACCGTCCAGTCGCGCTGCGTCGCGTAGCGGAAGAAGCCGCCGTCGCGGCCGCGCAGGCTCGAGTAGCCGCCTGCCGCGACCACCTCGTCGTCGCCGGCGGCCGCATCGAGCAGCCGCTCGGCGAGGCCCGACGCGAGCGCGGCCGTGCGCGGCTCCGCGAGCGCGACGATGAGGCCCGGCTGCGGGAACTTCTGCCCCTCGCCGAGGCCGCCGTGCCACGTGTCCTCGACCGACTCGACCGAGGCGATCGCCGCGCGCGCCTCCACGGCGGTCGGCGCGTCGCCGCCGCTCCCCCGCGCTGCGTCGCGCAGCGCCTCCTGCACGCGCGCCGCGGTCGCGAGGACCGCATCCGACTGCTCCCGGTACGCCTGCCCGATCGCGGTGAGCAGCTCGCCGAACCCCGGCACGCCCTGCCGGCTCGTGGGCGGGAAGTAGGTGCCGGCGAAGAACGGCAGCCCGTCGGGCGTGAGGAAGACGCTCAGCGGCCAGCCGAGGTTGCGGGTGAAGGCGCTCGCGGCGCTCATGAGCGCGTCGTCGACGTCGGGCCGCTCCTCCCGGTCGACCTTGATGGCGACGAAGCCCTCGCGCAGCCGCTGCCCGATCTCGGGATCGGCGAAGGACTCGCGCGCCATGACGTGGCACCAGTGGCACGTCGCGTAGCCGACCGACGCGAACACCGGCACGCCGCGCTCGCGCGCCTCGGCGAAGGCCTCCTCGCCCCACTCGCGCCAGTCGACCGGGTTGTCGGCGTGCAGCCGCAAGTACTCGCTCGTCGCGTGCGCGAGCCGGTTGTCGACGGGTCGCTCCATGCGCGGGACGCTACTCCGCGAGGCTGGGCGCCGCGTGCTCGCTCGGCCCGCGCGAGCACGGCGGCCCGCGCGAGCACGGCGCCACGCGGCTCACCACCGACCGCGCCGGATCATCCGGTGCCAGTTGCGGCACGGCTGCGTCGACCCGCGCCGCACGCCGAGGCACGGCGGCATCGACTCGGGCGGCTCGGCCTCGAGCACGATCGTGCTGCCGTCGACCTCGATCTCGCGGCTCGTCGACCACAGGTGCCACGCGGGCTGCATCGCGTTGACGAGCACCTCGCAGTCGCAGTAGCCGCCGGCCGACTCGAGCCGCGCGAGCAGCGCCGTCGCGCGAGGCGCGACGAGGTCGCGGTAGCGCTCGGCGAAGCGCAGGTCGCCGTCGCAGCCGCCGGCCTCGAGCGCGCGGTCGAGGTAGCAGGCGATGCACTCGCCGGGCTGCGGCACCGCCCACTCCTCGAGCAAGCCGTGCAGGTAGGACTCCGCCTCGTCGGCGATCGATGGCTCCATGCCGCGCAGGGTCGCAGGATCCGCGCCGGGCGCGTGCGACGCATCCGCCCGCCTGTGGAGAGCGAGGCATGCGAGGCTCGAGGCATGGACACCCACGCGCTCGACGAGACCAGCATCGTGCCCGTCGCGATCGAGCACCCGACCGTGCCGCACGTCGACGCGATCGTCGAGGTGCCGCGTCACGCGTGGGCGAGCCTCGTGCTCATGCACGGCGCGGGCGGCTCGGCGACGAGCCCCTGGATGGTCGGCGCCGCGCGCGGGCTCGTGCGCGCGGGCGTCGCGGTCGCTCGCGCGAGCTTCCCCAACGCGCAGGCCGGCAAGCGCCAGCCCGAGCGGGAGCCGAGCGCGATCGCGACGTGGCTCGCGGTGATGGATGCGGTGGCACCGCTCCTGCCGCACGCACCGTGGGCGGGCGGCAAGTCGTTCGGCGGGCGCATGGCGGCCGCCGCGGTCGCGAGCGGCATGCCCGCCGCGGGGCTCCTCTACCTCGGCTACCCGCTGCACTCGCCCGGCAAGCCCGAGCGGCTCAAAGACGCGCACCTCGACGCGATCGCGCTGCCGCAGCGGTTCCTGCAGGGCACGAACGACCCGTTCCAGTCGGGCGACCTGCTCGACCGGCTCGTCGAGCGGCTGCCCGATGCGCGCGTCGACTGGGTCGCCGGCGGCGACCACTCCTTCCTCGTGGCGAAGGGCGACCGCGACCAGGAGCGGGTCGCCGAGGCGCTCGGCCCGCGCATCGCGGCGCTGCTGCGCTGACCGCGGCGCGACCCGTTCCGAGCGACTCGACCGCTTCGCGCCGACCCGACCCCTGCCGGCGAACGAGTCGACCCCTCCTCGCCGACTCGACCCGTTGCAACGGGTCGAGCGAGCGAGAAGGGGTCGAGTCGCGGAAGGCGACCAAGCGCGCCGGTCGCGGAGAAGCGCCGAGCGCTAGTTCGCGTCGGCGGGGTCGGCCGAGACGCGGCCGGCCGCGCCCTGGTCGAGCGCGTCGATCGCGGCGATGTCGTCGGCCGAGAGCGTCACCTCGGCGGCGGCGAGGTTCTCGACCATGCGCTCGCGGCGGTTCGACTTCGGGAAGACGATGCGGCCGGCGGCGAGGTGCCACGCGAGCGTCACCTGCGCCCACGAGACGCCGAGGCGCTCGGCGATCTCGCCGATGACCGTCGCCGAGTAGTCGACCTTGCCCTGGCCGAGCGGGCCCCATGCCTCGATCTTGATGTCGTGCTCGGCGGCGAGCGCCGTCGCCGCGCGCTGCTGGAACTGCGGGTGCAGCTCGATCTGGTCGATCGCCGGCACGATGCCGGTCCCCAGCACCTCGGGCAGGAAGCGCTCGTCGAAGTTCGAGACGCCGATCGAGGTCGTGAGCCCCTCCGAGCGCAGCTCGGCGAAGGTCTCCCACGTCTCGACGACGCTGCCGTTCGCGGGCGCGGGCCAGTGGATGAGGTAGAGGTCGACGTGGTCGAGCCCGAGCTTCTCGAGGCTCTCGCCCATCGCGGCGCGCGTCTCGGCAGCGCCGCGGCGGTCGTTCCAGAGCTTCGTGGTGATGAAGAGCTCGTCGCGCGGGATGCCGGAGGCTGCGATCGCGCGGCCGACGCCCTCCTCGTTGCGGTAGATCGCCGCGGTGTCGATGTGGCGGTAGCCGGCCTCGAGCGCCTCGGTGACGATGCGCTCCGTCTCAGCCGGGTCGACCTTGAAGACGCCGAACCCGAGCTGCGGGATCGTGCGGCCGTCGTTGAGCTGCAGGGTGGGGATGGTCGTGGTCACTCGGTCTCCTCGATGGTGGACGTGTCCTCCGGCAGCGCCTCGGCGTCGATGCCCGGCACATGCCGCTCGTCGACGCCGACGTACTCCGAGAGGGGGCGGATGAGCGCGTTGTTCGCGCGCTGCTCGATGATGTGGGCGGTCCAGCCCGTCACGCGCGCGGCGACGAACAGCGGCGTGAAGATCGGCACGTCGAAGCCGATGAGCGCGTAGGCCGGCCCCGAGGGGAAGTCGAGGTTGGGCTTGATGGGCTTCCGGTCGGCCATCGCCTGCTCGAGCGCGCGGTACATCTCGAGCATGTCGGGCCGCTCGTAGTGCTCGACGAGCCGCTCGAGCGCGGCGCGCATCGTCGGCACGCGCGAGTCGCCGTTCTTGTAGACGCGGTGCCCGAAGCCCATGATCTTGCGCTTCTCGTCGAGCGCGGACTGCAGCCACGCATCCGCCCGGTCGGCTGAGCCGACCTCCTCGAAGACCTGCATGACGGCCTCGTTCGCGCCGCCGTGCAGGTGCCCCTTGAGCGCGCCGATCGCGCCGGTGACGGCGGAGTAGAGGTCGGCGAGCGTCGAGGTGATGACGCGGGCGGTGAAGGTGGATGCGTTGAACGAGTGCTCGGCGTAGAGCACCATCGACTGGTTGAACGCCTCGACGACGACCGGGTCGGCCTCCTCGCCGAACGACATCCAGAGGAAGTTCGCGGCGTAGTCGAGGTCGTCGCGCGGCTCGACGAGGTCCTGCCCGTTGCGCCGGCGCTGCTCGTAGCTCACGATCGCCGGCAGCACGGCGAAGAGCCGGAAGGCCTTCTCGAAGTCGGCGGATGCGTCCTCGGTCGAAGGATCGTTGGCCCCGACGATGCTCACGGCCGTGCGCACGACGTCCATGGGGTGCGCGGTCGTGGGGAGCGCATCCATGACCGTCTTGACATTCTCGGGGAGCGCCCGGTGCTCGCGCTCCTTCGCGCGCATCTCGGCGAGCTGCTCGTCGGTGGGCAGGTCGCCGTGCCACAGCAGGTGCGCGACGGCTTCGAAGGGCTGGGTGAGCGCGAGCTCCTGCACGGGGTAGCCGCGGTAGAGCAGCGAGTTCGTGTCGGGGTTGACCTTCGAGATCTCGGTGGTGTCTGCGATGACACCGGCGAGGCCCTTCTTGATGTCGGCCATGGTGCTCCTAGGTCGAGAGGCGGGGAACCGCCTCTGACTCTAGGCCACCCTGGCTCGGAACTCGTTCGCCGGGCGAACGAGGTGCCGGTCGGTCCGAGGGCCGCCCTTGACGGCCGCTCCGCGCGGCGGCACCATCGACGTGTGCGGTTTTCCGCACACGTCTTCCGAGGAGCGAGATGACCCAGCACGACGCCGTGTGGTCGGCCCTCTCGCACCCCGCGCGCCGGCGCATCCTCGATGCGCTGCGCGAGCGGCCCGCGTCGACCGGTCGCCTCCACGAGGCGATCGCCGCGGCCGGCCTCTCCCCCAGCCGATTCGCGACGCAGCGGCACCTGCAGGTGCTGCGCGACGCCGATCTCGTGCTCGTGACCGACCGCGGCCGCGAGCGCGAGAACGCCCTCAACGCATCCGCCCTCTACCAGGCCACCATCGGGTGGCTCGACCCGGCGAGCGCGCGCACCGCGCACTCGCTCGACAGCTTGCGGCGCCTCGCGGAGGCGCCACCGCAGGAGGAGACCGACATGAACGAGTTCCACGTCCGCCAGGCGATCGAGATGGCCGCCCCCGTCGAGCACGTCTGGCAGGCGCTCGTCGACGAGCCGCACCGCTGGTGGGGCTCGCCCTACCTGCTGCTCGAGGGCGGCGACCAGTCGCTCGAGTTCCCGCAGCGCGCGGGCGAGGCCGTGCTCGAGCGGCAGGGCGAGGCGACCGCCCTCTGGGGCATCGTGACCGCGTGCGAGCCGGGCCGCGCCTACGCCTGGACCGGGCAGATGGGCATGGGCCCGGCGTGGACGGGCGAGGCGCGCTACGAGCTCGAGGCGACGGATGCCGGCACGCGCGTGACCGTCGTCCACGACGCGATGCGGCTGTGGGGCGAGGGCGACACCCGGGAGGCGGCGTCGGGCTACGACTACGGCTGGGCAGACCTCAACGCGCGGCTCAAGGCGTTCGTCGAGGACGGCGCCGAGCACGGCACGACGGGCGCGAACGCGGAGCCGGCGTTCGAGTTCGCACCGTCGGTGTAGCCGCCCGGTTCACCCCCCCGTTCGTCGAGCAGCCGCGCAGCGGCGTATCGAGACGAGAGCGATTCGGTCTCGATACGCCCGCTGCGCGGGCTACTCGACCAACGGAGGGCGCGGGCTACTCGACCAACGGAGGGCGCGGGCTACTCGACCGACGGAGCGGGCGGCTACTCGACGAACGGAGGGGCGGCTACTCGACGAACGGCGGACGGGAGCGCTCAGGCCAGACCGAGCGCCCTCGCCACGACGAGCAGCTGCACCTCGCTCGTGCCCTCGCCGATCTCGAGGATCTTCGAGTCGCGGTAGTGCCGCGCGACGGGGTACTCGTTCATGAAGCCGTTGCCGCCGAAGATCTGGGTCGCGTCGCGCGCGTTGTCCATCGCCGCCTCGCTCGAGACGAGCTTCGCGATCGCGGCCTCGGTCTTGAAGGGCTTCCCCGCATCCCGCAGCCGCGCCGCGTGGTGCCACGCGAGCCGCGCGCCGTGCACGCGCGACTGCATGCGCGCGATGACGAACTGCACGTTCTGCCGGGTCGCGAGCGGCTCGCCGAAGACGGTGCGCTGCTTCGCGTAGTCGATCGCCGCCTCGAGGCAGCCCTCCGCAGCGCCCGTCGCGAGCGCCGCGATCGCGATGCGCCCCTCGTCGAGGATGTGCAGGAAGCCGGCGAAGCCGCGCCCGCGCTGCCCGAGCAGGTTCCCCGCGGGCACGCGCGCGTCGCGGAACGTCAGCGGGTGCGTGTCGGAGGCGTGCCAGCCGACCTTGTCGTAGGGCGCCTCGACCGTGAAGCCCGGCGTGCCGTTCGGCACGATGATCGTCGAGATCTCCTTGCGGCCGTCCCGCTCCCCCGTCACGGCGGTCACGGTCACGAAGCGCGTGATGGGCGTGCCGGAGTTCGTGATGAACTGCTTCGCGCCGTTGACGACCCACTCGTCGCCCTCGAGCCGCGCGGTCGTGCGCGTCGCGCCGGCGTCGGAGCCCGCCTCGGGCTCGGTGAGGCCGAAGCCGGCGAGCGCGCGCCCCTCGAGCAGGTCGGGCAGCAGCTCGGCCTTCTGCTCCTCGGTGCCGAAGAGGTGGATGGGCATCGCGCCGAGGCTCACCCCCGCCTCGAGCGTGATCGCGATCGACTGGTCGACGCGCGCGAGGGCCTCGATCGCGAGCCCGAGCGTGAAGTAGTCGCCGCCCTGGCCGCCGTGCTCCTCGGGGAACGGGATGCCGAACAGGCCGAGCTCGCCCATCTGCGCGACGACGTCCATCGGGAGCGTCTTCGTGCGGTCGGCCTCGTAGGAGGCGGGCGCGACGACCTTGTCGGCGAAGTCGCGCACCGCCCGGGCGAGGTCGAGCTCCTCGTCGCTCAGGGCGTAGGTGGTCAGGTCGATCGTCATGCCGGCTCCTCGTTCTGGAAGGGACCGCCCTCCGTGCGCGAGAGCCGTGGGTCGGATCGCGACCCGCTCGGCTGCGCTCCGCGCTGAGCAGTCGCCAGCACTGTACGGCATGCACCGCTGGAACTTCCGAGTATGACTGGTTATACTTGACCCCATGAAGACGGCGATCTCGATCCCGAACGACGACTTCGAGCGCTTCGAGCGGATCGCTGCGCGGCATGGCATGAATCGCTCGGAGTTCTACCGACGCGCCGGCCGGAAGCTCGCCGACGAGCTCGAGGGCGAGGCAGAGCTCACCGCGCTGGCAGACGCAGTCATCGCCCGCGTCGGTCAGCCGTCCGCCGACAGCCCGATGCTCCGGGAGTCGGAGCGCATCATCAGCGAGGGCACCGACTGGTGATCGCTCACGGGGACGTCGTATGGGTCGACTTCGGCTCGCCTCAGGGCTCGGAGCCGGCGAAGCGGCGCCCCGCCGTGGTGCTGCAGGAGGACTGGCTGCTCGCGACCGCCATCGCGACCGTGCTCGTCGTGCCGCTCACCTCGAACGTCGCGCTCGAAGCCTTCCCCGGGAACGTGCTCGTCCCGGTTGATGCCTCGGGGCTCGATCGCGACTCCGTCGCCGTCGTCTCGCAGCTCGGACCGGTGAGCCGCGAGTTCGTCGATCCCTTCCCCGTCGGTCGCGTGCCGGCCTACGTGCTCTCGAAGATCGCCGACGGCGTCCGCCTCGTCACCGGCACCTGAACCCGCGTCAGGCCTGGCGCGCCCGCCGATACTGCGGAGGCCAGACGGATGCGTCGGGCACGCCGTCGAGGGCTGCCTCGGCCGCGAGGGCCCAGTGCGGGTTGCGCAGCCACGCGCGCGCGAGCATGACCGCGTCGGCGTCGCCGTCGGCGAGCAGCTGCTCGGCGTGCGTCGGCTCGTCGATGAGCCCGACGGCGTTGACCTTCGCGCCGGTCGCGGCGCGCACGTCGCGCGCGAAGTGCACCTGGTAGCCGGGCCCGAGCGGGATCTCCTGCCGCGGGTCGAGCCCGCCGGAGGAGAGGTCGAACCAGTCGGCGCCCGCTGCGGCTGCGACCCGCACGTGCTCGATCGTGCGCGCCGTGTCGATGCCGCCCTCGACCCAGTCGGTGGCGCTGAGCCGCACCATGAGCGCGACCTCGGGCGCGGCCTCGCGGACGGCCTCGACGACGAGCCGCAGGAGCCTCGTCGACAGGCCCGACGCATCCGGCCCCCACTCGTCGGAGCGCGAGTTCGTGATCGGCGAGAGGAACTGATGCAGGAGGTAGCCGTGCGCGGCGTGCACCTCGAGCGCCTCGAAGCCGGCGGCGACGGCGCGGCGCGCGGCATCCGCGAACGCCTGCGGCAGCTGCGCGACCTCGTCGGAGGCGAGGGCGCGCGGCGGCGCGTAGCGGCCGAACGGCTCCGAGCCGGCGCCCACCGTCTGCCAGCCGCCCTCCGACTCGGGCACGGTGCCGCGCCCGCTCCACTCGCGATAGGTCGAGGCCTTGCGGCCCGCGTGCGCGAGCTGCATCGCGGGCACGGCGCCGTGGGCGCGGATGCGGGCGGCGATCGGCGCCCACGCCTCCGCTTGCGCGTCGTCCCAGATGCCCGCGTCCTGCGGCGAGATGCGGCCCTCCGGCACGACGGCCGCGGCCTCGGTCATCACGAGGCCCGCGCCGCCGCGCGCGAAGGACGCCAGGTGCTCGCGGTGCCAGTCGTTCGGCATGCCGTCCTGCTCCTCGCAGGAGTACTGGCACATCGGCGAGACCCACGCGCGGTTGCGCGCCTCGAGCGGGCCGACCGCGACGGGCGAGAAGAGCAGGCTCACGCGCGCTCCCCCGACGGCACGTCGAAGTTGAACACGCCCTCGTCGAACGCGTTGTAGGCGGCGTAGTCGTTGAGCTCGTAGAGCCGCGCGCGCGTCTGCATGCGCTCGACGGCGCCGTCGAGCGTGCCGGTCTCCTTGAGGAGGCCGAGCTCGCGCTCGATCGCGCCCATCGCGATGCGCAGCAGCGACACGGGATGGATGGCGATGTTGACACCGACGTCCTCGAGCTGCTGGTGCGTGAAGAGCGCGCTCTTCCCGAACTCCGTCATGTTGGCGAGGATCGGCACGTCGACGGCCTCGCGGATGGCGGCGAACTCCTCGAGCGTCGCCATCGCCTCGGGGAAGATCGCGTCGGCGCCGGCGGCCTCGAGTGCCTTCGCGCGGTCCTTCGCAGCCTCGAGGCCCGCGACCCCGCGGATGTCGGTGCGCGCCATGATGACGAGGTCGCTGTCGCGGCGGGCGCTCACGGCAGCGGCGATGCGCTGCACGGCCTTGTCGAGCGCGACGACCTCCTTGCCGTCGAGGTGGCCGCACCGCTTGGGGTTGACCTGGTCCTCGAGGTGGAGGCCCGCGACGCCCGCGTCCTCGAGCTCGTGCACCGCGCGCGCGACGTTCATGGCCTCGCCGAAGCCGGTGTCGGCGTCGATGAGCGTCGGCAGATCGGTCATGCGCGAGATCTGCCGGCCGCGCTCGGCGACCTCCGAGAGCGTCGTAAGGCCGATGTCGGGCAGCCCGAGCTCGGCCGACATGACGGCGCCCGAGATGTAGGCGCCCTCGAAGCCGAGCCGCTGGATGAGCGGCGCGGTGAGCGGCGTGAACGCCCCCGGGAAGCGCTGGATGCGCCCGGAGGCGAGCCCCGCCCGGAACGCCTTGCGCTTCTCGTTCGGGGTGACGGAGCTCG
Organism: Agrococcus lahaulensis DSM 17612; assembly: GCF_000425105.1. Lineage (GTDB taxonomy): Bacteria > Actinomycetota > Actinomycetes > Actinomycetales > Microbacteriaceae > Agrococcus > Agrococcus lahaulensis. The sequence continues at coordinate 49,725 of NZ_KE384303.1, read as the reverse complement.
AGAGCACTAGAAGATGCCCTGCGTCGTGCCGGCGTCGACGGTGCCGGCGGGGGCGCGGAGGTTGAGCTCGCGCACCTCCGCAGGCGTCAGCTCCGGCAGGCGCTCGACGAGGCCGAGGAAGCGGTCGAGCTCGGCGTCGTCGATGATGCCCTGCGCGAGCGTGCGCAGCTTCTGCACGTACTCCGCACGGCCGAACGGGCGCGCCCCGGCCGGGTGCGCATCCGCCACCGAGATCTCGTCCTCGATCGTCTCGCCGGACGTGAGCGTGATGACGATGCGGCCGCCGAACGCCTTCTTGTCGGGGTCCGGGTCGTGATAGCGCTCCGTCCACACCGCATCCTCGAGCGTCGAGATCTTGTTCCAGAGCTCGACGGTGTCGGGGCGCGAGGTGCGCTCGGGCGCGTAGGAGTCGACGTGGTGCCAGCCGCCGTCCTGCAGCGCGACCGCGACGATGTACGGGATCGAGTGGTCGAGCGTCTCGCGGCTCGCGGTCGGGTCGTACTTCTGCGGGTCGTTCGCGCCCGAGCCGATCACGTAGTGCGTGTGGTGGCTCGTGTGCAGGACGATCGAGGCGATGTTCGCGGGGTCGCGCAGCTCGGGGCGCTCGGTGCCGAGGCGGCGGGCGAGGTCGATCCACGCCTGCGCCTGGTACTCGGCCGAGTGCTCCTTCGTGTAGGTGTCGAGGATCGCGCGCTTCGGCTCGCCCGGCGCGGGCAGCGGCACGTGGTAGACGCCCTCCCAGCCGTCGAGCAGCCAGGCGATGAAGCCGTCCTCGCCCTCGTAGATCGGCACGGGGCTCGTCTGGCCGCGCATCGCGCGGTCGACCGACTCGACCGCCATCTTGCCGGCGAACGCGGGCGCGTGCGCCTTCCAGGTGGAGATCTCGCCCTTGCGCGACTGGCGCGTCGCGGTCGTCGTGTGGAGCGCCTGCCCGATGGCCTGGAAGATCGTCTCGGCCTCGAGGCCGAGCATCGAGCCGATGCCCGCCGCGGCCGACGGCCCGAGGTGCGCGACGTGGTCGATCTTGTGCTTGTGCAGGCTGATGGCGCGCACGAGGTCGACCTGGATCTCGTAGCCGGTCGCGAGGCCGCGCACGAGCGCGGCGCCGTCGCAGCCGAGGTGCTGCGCGACCGCGAGGATCGGCGGGATGTTGTCTCCCGGGTGCGAGTAGTCGGCCGCGAGGAAGGTGTCGTGGAAGTCGAGCTCGCGCACGGCGACGCCGTTCGCCCACGCCGCCCACTCGGGGCTCACGCGGTCGTCGATGCCGAAGATCGCGGCGCCGGGCGCGTACGGGTGGCGCTGCGCCTGCTCGCGGGCCGAGACGACCGGCGCGCGGTTGAGGCTCGCGACCGCGACGGCCGCGTTGTCGATGATGCGGTTCGCGATCATCTCGACGACGTCGCCCTCGACCTCGACGGGGTCGACGGCGACCTGGGCGATCTTCCACGCGAGCTGCTCCTCGCGGGGCAGGTTCTCGGCGGACTTCCGGGCTCGCACCTCGTGCGTGATCATGGCGTCTCCTCGCTCTGGCTCACGGGCGGATGCGCGACCGCCCTCCTGCGAGTCTGCACAACTGCATGCAGATGCACAAGTACGCAGATGTGCATTCCGTGGCATCATGACGCCATGGACGATCGCTGGCGCCGCCGGAGCGCGGGCTCCTCGACGTACGAGCAGCTCCGCGCGCTCATCGTCGAGGGCGGGCTCGAGCCCGGCGCGCCGCTCTCGGCGCCGGAGCTCGCCGAGCAGCTCGGCGTCTCCCGCACCCCCGTCCGCGAGGCGATCGGCTCGCTCGTGCTGGAGGGGCTCGCCGTGCGGCGCGGCTCCAACCGCACGATGGTCGCGCCCGTGTCGGTCGCGGAGCTCGAGCACGTCTTCGACGTGCGCGCGCGGCTCGAGGGCCTCATCGCGGCGGACGCCGCACGCCGGCTCACGGCGGCCGACGTCGAGGCGCTCGAGCGGCTCATCGTGCTCATGGAGCGCTTGCGCGACGACCACGTCGAGGTCGTGCGCTTCGGCGCCGAGTTCCACGACGAGCTCCAGCGCATCAGCGGCAACCAGCTCGCCGAGAACCTGCTGCGGATCGTGCGCGCGCACGCCGACCGGTACCGCTCGCTCACCTCGCGGCGCCCGGGCCGCTCCTCCGACGCGGCCGACGAGCACCGCGCGATCTTCGAGGCCGTCGCGGCGCGCGACCCCGATCGCGCCGAGGCCGTCATGCGCGAGCACATCGACGCCGCGAAGGCGGTCGCGATCGCCGTCATGCTGGAGCGCGACGCCGCCAAGTGAGCCAGCGCATCCGCTGGGGTGCGCTTGAGCCGCGACTGCGCGAATCGACGCCGGATCGTGACCGCCGCGGGGCGAGCTCGGGAGCACACTGGATGCCACCGCGTCACGGCCGAGCGGCAGTCGGTGCGCATGCCGAAGGAGCGCATGATGCCTCGGTCGAATCCGGCCTCCGCCGCCCGCCTGCGCGACCGCGCGGCGCTCGCGCTCGTCGCGCTCGCGCTCGCGCTCGCCGCGTGCAGCGGCCCCGCCCCCGGCGACTCCGCGCCGCCGACGCCATCGGCGTCACCGAGCCCATCCGCCACCCCGCCGCCGACCGAGACCGGCGAGCCGCCAACCCCCACGGTGACCCCTCGGCCGAGCGTCACGCCGAGCGCCGCGCCCGAGCCCGAGCCCGAGCCCGCGGCGGCGTACTGCGGCGACGAGTTCATCCTCGACCGCCCGCACCTCGTGTGGTGGGAGGGCACCGAGGCCGAGCAGCTCGCGGCCGCCGACGCGCAGCCCGTCTTCGAGCCGCCGGCGGTGCTCGAGGGCCTCGACGTCATCTGCGTCTCGACCTTCTCGAACCCGCTCGACGACCCGGCCGGCGGTGTCGTGCGCATCGCCGAGGCGCTCGTCGAGCGCGACGACGCCGCGTTCGATCGGCTCGAGGCGTGGGCCGCGGCGAACGGCTACGCCGCCGTCTCCGAGGGCCCGGGCTACCTCCAGTACGCGCCGCCCGCCGATGCCGACGGGTCGCAGCGGAGCCTCTTCTGGGCGCCGCTCGACAGCACGCAGCCCTCGCTCGGGAACGCCGAGACGATCATGCGCTACACCGGGGCCGACATCGACGACATCTACGTGACGCACTCGGTGACGATGCCGCACTGAGCGTGCCGGACATACCAATTCTTGGTACCGTGGACGCGTGGCTCAGAACACCTCAGTCAGCCTCGACGATCACTTCGCGGCCTTTCTGGCTCGAGAGGTGGCGTCCGGCCGGTACCGCTCCGCGAGCGAGGTGATCCGCGCCGGCCTCCGGCTGCTGGAGGACCAGGAGACGCGCGTCGCCGCGATGCGAGCCGCGCTCATCGAGGGTGAGCGGAGCGGCGCGCCCGAGCCGTTCGACTTCGACGCGTTCGTGGCGTCGAAGAAGCCGTGACGCGCATCCGCCTCACCCCCGCCGCGCAGGGCGATCTCTCACAGATCTGGGACTTCACCGAGGAGCGCTGGGATGCCGCGCAAGCTGAGCGATACGTCGGCGAGATCTGGGCCGCGATCGAGCGAGTCGCTGGCGACCCAGGCCGCGGCCGGGCATGCGACGAGATCCGCAAGGGATATCGCCGCTACGGCATCGGCAGCCATCTGCTCTTCTACGTCGCGCGCGGCGACGGCATCGACGTGGTCCGCATCCTCCACCAGCGGATGGATCCGACGCTGCACCTGTGAGCGACGGATGAGCCCAGCGCGCCGTTGCGCGATCGTTACGGGCGGCGCTCCCGGCGGGCACCTCGCGACCGCACACTGGGAGGACCAGCGCGCGGCGGGTCCGCGCCCGTCACGAGAGGCCGCACGTGCGCTCCACCACTCGCTCGCTGCTCGTCGCCGCCGCGGCGCTCGCCCTGCTGACCGGTTGCGCCGAGGCGACCCCGGCGCAGACGGCGGCGCCGACGTCGACCCCCGCCGCGACGCCGACCGCGACGCCAACCTCGACGCCGACGCCCACGCCCTCGGCGACCTCGACCGCCGCGCCGAGCGGGTCGCAGCTCGACTTCGCCGACGGCACCCCGTGCGCCGACGCGACGGCGATCGATCCCGAGAGCGTCACGACCATCAGTTGGGGCGGCACCTACGAGGAGCAGCTGGCTCAGGCCGAGCTGCGCACCGGGTTCGAGCCGACCGGCATGCTCGCGGCCGACGGCATCCTCTGCTCGCTCAGCTACCGCCTGCCGCTCGACGGCGAGCCGAGCACCGGCGACTTCTCCGTCGCCTACGTGCGCGACGCGAGCGTCCCGACGCGGGTCGCCGAGTGGGCGGCGGCGAACGGCTACGCGCCCCCGTCCGACCCGCAGTCGATCGGCGAGGAGGTCGTCGGCATCACGGCCGACGGGCTCCGCGACGTGCGCGTGGTGCGGCTCGAGGCGGCGGCCGACCTCGAGCGCGCCCGCCGCGTCACGGGCGTCGACCTGCAGCCGGGCGACCACCAGGTGCTGCACCGCACGATCGTGCCGCAGGGCTGACCGCGGCGGTCAGCGCCGGTCGACGAGCCGGCGCAGGTAGTGGATGCGGTCGCGCAGCTGCTGCATCGAGGCCTGCGCCACCGGCGGGCCGCCGCACACCCGCCGGGCCTCGGCGTGCACGAGTGCGTGCGCCTCGCCGCGCCGCTTCGCGACGATCGCGACGAGCGAGTTGAGCAGCTGCCGCTCCTCGCGCATGTTGCGGTAGAGCGGCTCGGGCGCCTCCTGCGACGGCGGCCGCTCGCGGATGCGCGCCGCCTGCCGCGCGTGCCGGCGCTTGAGCAGGTCGGAGATCTCCTCGGCGTCGAGGATGCCGGGGATGCCGATGAAGTCCATCTCCTCCTCGGTCGCCGGCTCGACGAGCTGCCCGAACTCGGCGTCGCCGAAGAGCACGCGGTCGAACGTCGCGCTCGACTCGAGCGGCTCCCACGTGAAGGGCGCCGGCTCCCGGTCGTCCTTGTCGCCCTTCTCTGCGGCGGCCATGAGGTCGTCCTCGAGCAGCTGGTCGTCGGGCTGCTCGCGGTCGAGCGCGTGGTCGCGCTGCCGCTCGAGCTCCGCCGCGAGCGTCAGCAGCGGCGGCACGGACGGCAGGAAGACGGTCGCGACCTCCCCGCGGTGGCGCGAGCGCACGAAGCGGCCGATCACCTGCGCGAAGAACAGCGGCGTCGCCGAGCTCGTCGCGTAGACGCCCACCGCGAGCCGCGGCACGTCGACGCCCTCCGAGACCATCCGCACGGCGACCATCCACCGCTGCGTGCCCTTCGAGAACGCCTCGATCCGATCCGAGCCGCCCGGGTCGTCCGAGAGCACGACGGTCGGCTCCTCGCCCGAGATGCCGCGCAGCAGCTGCGCGTACTGCCTCGCCTGGGCCTGGTCGGTCGCGATCACGAGACCGCCCGCATCCGGCACCGCCTGGCGCACGTGCGTGAGCCGCACGTCGGCCGAGCGCAGCACCTGCTGGATCCACTCGCCGCCCGGGTCGAGCGCGGTGCGCCACGCGCCGTTCGTGATGTCCTTCGTGTCGCCGTGGCCGAGCGTCGCCTTCATCTCGTCGCCCATCGACGTGCGCCACTGCATCGTGCCGGCGTAGGCCATGAAGAGCACGGGGCGCACGACGCCGTCGCGCAGCGCGTGCTCGTAGCCGTAGGCGTAGTCGGTCCGGCTCAGGCGCACGCCGCGCTCGTCGCGCACGTACTCGACGAACGGGATGGGCGAGGTGTCGCTGCGGAACGGCGTGCCCGTGAGCGAGAGGCGGCGGGTCGCCGGCCCGAACGCCTCGAGCACCGCGTCGCCCCAGCTGAGCGCGTCGCCCGCGTGGTGCACCTCGTCGAGGATGATGAGGCTCGGCGCCGAGCGGGTGATGCGCTCGTGCACGGATGCGCGGGCCGCGACCTGCGCGTACGTCACGACGACCCCGTGGTACTGCCGGGGGTAGTCGCCGTCGGCGTTCGCGAAGTCGGGGTCGAGGCGGATGCCCGCCTTGTGCGCGGCGTCGGCCCACTGCTGCTTGAGGTGCTCGGTCGGGGCGACGACCGTGATGCGGCGCACCGTGCCGCGCCGCAGCAGCTCCGAGGCGAGCCGGAGCGCGAAGGTCGTCTTGCCGGCGCCGGGCGTCGCGGCCGCGAGGAAGTCGCGCGGCTCGGTCTCGAAGTACTGGGTGAGCGCCTCCTGCTGCCACGCGCGCAGCGGCTGCGCCGTGCCCCACGGGGCGCGATCCGGGTAGAGCGGCGGCAGGTTGTCGGCCGCCCACGAGCCGTAGTGGCCGCCGTCTGCGGGGCCCTCGGGGCGCGCGATCGGCTGGCTGGTCACTCGCTCCATCGTAGGCGCGACCGCCGACGCGGGTGCCCTCGCGCGTGTCGCATCAGGGCGCTGGGAGCAGCTCGACCGACCCGGCGACCGCGTCGAGCTCGGCGTCGTCGACCTCCGCCTCGCCGCCGGAGTAGGCGATCGCGATGGCGTGCCCGTCGCGGTCGTCGACCGCGACGACCCACATGCCGTCGGAGGGGTCGTCGGCGCTGCCGAACGTGAAGTCGACGCGCACGGCGCTCGATGCGCCGGGCACCTCGATGTCCTCCTGCGAGAGGATGCGGAAGCGCTCGATCTCCGTCTGCGCCTGCGCGATGAAGACCGAGACGCCCGCCCTCGCGCCCTGGAAGCTGCCGAAGCCGTCGGCGATCGCGATCGCCTCATAGCTCGGGCTGTCGGTCGCCGCGTAGCGGAGGGTGAACGTCTGGTCGCCGCCGGTCTGCTCCCACTCCTCCGGCACGTCGACGGATGCGCGGCCCAGCACGCCGCGCTCGCTCGGCTCGGCGGGGGCGGCCGAGGGCGAGGCGCTGGGCTCCGCGGCGCCGCCGGTCGCCGCCGGCGTCGCCGCGGTGCTCGGCGCCGGGCTCGTCGACGGCTCCGGCGGCGACTGCATGCAGCCCGTCAGCAGCAGCCCTGCCCCCAGCGTCGTCGCGATCGTCATGCGGCCACGGCTCGTCAGCATCGTCGGCGCTCCCCTCGTCCCCCTCGACGGTAGCCGCGCATCCGCCGATCGCGCTCGACGATCGCACCCCGTGCCATCTCAGGCGGGCGCGCCTAGGCTGACCGCATGCACTACCTGCTCGGCCTGGCTGCCCTCCTGATCGGCGTCGTGATCGCGACCCGCCGCACGCGGCCCACGTGGTTCGTCGTGCTCACCGCCGTGCTCATCGGCATCGGCGCGCTGCTCGCCGTGCTGAGCTACGCGCGCGTCACCGACTCGCTCGGCCTCGTCGCCAACAATGTGCTCGGCTGGACGTACGTCGGCCTCTCGATCATCACGATGCTCTCGGCGGTGTTCGTGCTCGAGCGGCGCGGCGAGTTCGGCGAGGAGCTGCCGCCGCTCATCGGCGACAACCCGCTCGACGGCGACACCGACGACAGCGACGACCTGCCGCCCGGACAGCCGCACCCCGACTTCGCCGACGCCGCGGCCGAGCGCGCGCGCAACCAGGCTGGTGCCCGCAGCCGCGCCGAGGCTCGCGGCTCCGCGGGCCTCTCGGCCGGGCTCGCCGGCGGCGCGGGTGCGGCCGCCGCGACGGCCGCCGCCTTCGGCGACGGGATCGTGCCGACGGCCGACGAGCTCGGCTCCGACCCGGCCGCGAACCGCGGCGGCACCCTCGCGAGCGACGCGGTCGCGGGTGCGTCGACCGGCGCTGGCGCCGCGCAGCCCGAGGCGGGCACGCGCGGCGGCACGATCCCCGAGGTGCACCCCGGCGACACCGAGACGCCGCGCGGCTACTCCCCCGCTCCCGAGGAGGGCCACCAGGGACGCGACGAGGACGCCGACGCCGAGGGCGCCGGCTACCGGCCCGGGCCGAGCGAGGAGGCGCAGGACGGCACCGCGGTCATCGGCGCCGACCCCGACATCCACACGCCCGCTGACGAGACCGACGTCGAGGCAGCGCCCGAGGGACGCGCCGACGACGGAGACCGGAGTGACGCGCCCGGTCGCGACTGAACGCATCCGCTCGTCCTCTCGAGACAGCACGACGCCCGCCGGTCGACCGGCGGGCGTCGTCGCGTCGAGGGAAGGCTAGGCCGTCTCCTCGCCCTTCTCGTCGACCTCCTCGACCCACGACGGCGGCTCGTCGCGGCCTGCCTCCTCGTCCTCCTCGGCCTTCTCGGCCGTCTCCTGCACGATGCCCTGCGCGTGGTGCGTCGGCGCGTAGATCGTGTAGAGGCGCAGCGGCTCGTCACCGGTGTTCTCGACGTCGTGCCACGTGCCCTCGGGCACCTGGATGCTCCAGCCGTCGCCGACCTCGGTCTCGGTCAGGTCATCCTTCGAGGGGCCCATCTTGACGACGCCGCTGCCCTGGTCGATGCGCAGGAACTGGTCGGTGCCCTTGTGCACCTCGAGGCCGATCGAGGCGCCCGGCTCGATCGACATGAGGGTGACCTGGAGGTGCTTGCCCGTCCAGGCGACGCGGCGGTAGGCGTCGTTCTCGACCGTGGCGGTCTCGATGTCGAAGACGTTCGGCTTGGGTCCGTTGTCCTTGATGTTCATGCTCCGCATCCTGCCTGCGGAGGCTGGGAGGAAGCGGGGCGGTGGCCACCGGTCGCGTTCAGTATTGGAGGAGTTGCGCTCCTGTCGCTGGCAGGTCGGAACGCTCGCGATCGACGCGATAGCCGTGGAGACGGAGCACGTCGGCGGCCACCTCTAGGTCGTCGCGCACAGCTGACTGGAGCTGCAGCTTCCGCCAGCGAGCTCGTCCCGCCTGCAGGGCGACCCTCCACTGATGCGACGCGCGCACGCCGAACTCTTCGATGAGCATCTGCAACACATCCTCGATCGAAGGCCGGAAGCGCGTCCCGCCGAGTGGAAAGTGCAGAGCGCTCAAGTGAGGGACCGCGTCGGCAGTCTTCAGTCGCCGCCTCGCTCGCCGCGAACCGGATCCTGGATAGCCCATCGCGTAAGCGATCGCGTCTCGGTGCGCGTGAATCTGAAGGTGGGCTGCCGGGATCCCACCGTCCGGTCGCTTGACGAATTCGTACCTGAACAACGGATCAGCGTCCCATGCGCTCAGCACGTGCACCTCGGAGTCCTGGACTGCCAAGAACTGACCATGACCGTCCCAAGTGCACGAGTACCTGAAGTTCAGACGCATGAACGTCTCGCCGTCAGAGTCCGCCGCGAGCGGAACACCCGCCGGATCCGCTGGGCGAACAGAGATGCGCCCCTCGAGCACCGTCACCGACACCTCGTGTGCGGACCCGAGCGCGCCCTCGAGAGTCGCTGCGAGGTCGGCCGCGAACGAACGCGCCTCAGCCTCGAGCGCGGAATCGTCCATCAAGGAGCCAGGAGGAAATCCAGCTCAGCAAGTCGCTGAATCGCGCGGACCATCTCGGACGTCGTGCCGCTTGTCATGCTTCGGCGCCGAAGTTCCACGCGCTCGGTCGTCCCGAGCACAGATCGGATCTCAGCCTCGAGTTCCTGGCGCTCAAGTTCCGCGTCCTCGCGCTTGAGCATGTGCATTGTGACCATGGCCGCCTCCCCGGTTCGAAGCACAGTATCGGCCCTGCCGCTGACACGCTGCTCGACACGGGAGAATGGTCGGGTGCGCATCGAGTACCCGGCCGAGCTGCCCGTCAGCGACGCGCGCGACGAGATCATGGCGGCGATCCGCGACCACCAGGTGGTCGTCGTCGCGGGCGCGACGGGCTCCGGCAAGACGACCCAGCTGCCGAAGATGTGCCTCGAGCTCGGCCGATCGAGGATCGGCCACACGCAGCCGCGCCGGCTCGCCGCTCGCACGATCGCCGAGCGCATCGCGGAGGAGCTCGGCACCGAGCTCGGGCAGGAAGTCGGCTACAAGGTGCGCTTCACCGATCAGGTGAGCGCCGACACCCGCGTCAAGGTCATGACCGACGGCATCCTGCTCGCCGAGATGCACCGCGACAAGGACCTCGAAGCCTACGACACGATCATCATCGACGAGGCCCACGAGCGCAGCCTCACGATCGACTTCCTCATCGGCTACCTGCAGCGGCTCCTCCCCCGGCGACCCGACCTCAAGGTCATCGTCACGAGCGCGACGATCGACCCGGAGTCGTTCAGCCGCCACTTCGGCGGCGCGCCGATCATCGAGGTCTCCGGCCGCACCTTCCCGGTCGACATCCGCTACCGCCCGCTCGTCGCGGAGGCGCAGCGCGTCGGCCCGCAGGACGCCGACGACGACGGCGAGCCCGACGAGCCGGCCGTCGACCTCGACCCCATCGAGGGCATCGAGGCGGCGCTGCAGGAGATCGCGCGCGACGACTCCGGCGACGTGCTCGTGTTCTTCCCGAGCGAGGCTGACATCCGCGACGCGCAGGACCAGCTGCAGGGCCGGCTCGGCCCGACCACCGAGATCCTGCCGCTCTACGGCCGCTTGAGCGCCGCCGAGCAGCACCGCGTCTTCGAGCGCTCGACCCGCGCGGGCATCCGTCGCCGGGTCGTGCTCGCCACCAACGTGGCCGAGACGAGCCTCACGGTGCCCGGCATCCGGCACGTCATCGACACCGGCACGGCCCGCATCTCGCGCTACTCGGCGCGCAGCAAGGTGCAGCGGCTGCCGATCGAGGCGATCAGCCAGGCGAGCGCCAACCAGCGCTCGGGCCGCGCCGGCCGCGTCGCGCCCGGCATCGCGATCCGCCTCTACTCCGAGGAGGACTTCGACCGCCGCCCCGAGTTCACCGACCCCGAGATCCTCCGCACCAACCTCGCGGCGGTCATCCTGCAGGCCGCGTCGCTCGGGCTCGGCCCGCTCGAGGAGTTCCCCTTCCTCCAGCCGCCCGACCCGCGCGGCATCAAGGACGGCCGCGACCTGCTGCGCGAGCTCGGCGCCATCAGCCCCAAGGGCGACATCACGCGCATCGGCCGCGAGCTCGCGCGGCTCCCCGTCGACCCGAGGTTCGGGCGGATGGCCCTGGCCGGCCGGGATGCGGACGTCGCGCACGAGGTCATCGCGATCGTCGCGGGGCTCACGATCCAGGACCCGCGCGAGCGCCCGCTCGAGCGCCGCGAGGAGGCGGACCGCATGCACACGCGGTTCGTCGACCCGAAGAGCGACTTCATCACGCTGCTCGCCCTGTGGCGCTACCTTCAGGAGCAGCAGGCGACGCTCTCGGGCAACCAGTTCCGCAAGCTCTGCAAGGCGGAGCACCTCAGCTTCCTGCGCGTGCGCGAGTGGCAGGACGTCGTGCGGCAGCTCACGCGCTCGATGGGGCTCAAGCCGGACCCCTCCGGTCGTCGTCCCCGCTCGTCGAGTAGCGCCGAAGGCGCGTATCGAGGCGCGCAGCGCTCCGGTCTCGATACGCCGACTTCGCCGGCTGCTCGACCAGCGGAGGGAGCGTCGGCTGCTCGTCCAGCGGGTGGGGACGGCGACTGGCCGCCCGCCCGCATGACGGTGAGCGTCGACGCCGACGCCGTCCACAAGGCGCTCCTCTCGGGCCTCCTCGGCCGCATCGGCCGCCTCGACGAGGCGCAGAAGGCGCAGCACCCGCGGCCCGGCGAGCCGGGTTCGAAGCGACGGATGCGTCCCCGCGCCGAGTACGTCGGCGCACGGGGCGCGCGGTTCCAGATCTTCCCCGGCTCGGGCCTCGCGAAGAACCCGCCTCGCGCCGTCATGGCCGCCGAGCTCGTCGAGACGAGCCGCCTCTTCGCCCGCACCGTCGCATCCGTCGACCTCGCCTGGGCCGAGCCGCTCGCGGGCGACCTCGCGAAGCGGCAGGTGAGCGAGCCGCACTGGGAGCGCAAGCAGGGCGCGGCGGTCGCCTACGAGAAGGTGACGCTCTTCGGCGTCCCGATCGTCGAGCGCCGGCGCGTGCAGTACGCGCGCTTCGACCCGGAGCACGCGCGCGAGCTCTTCATCCGCCACGCGCTCGTCGAGGGCGAGTGGGACAGCCCGCAGGAGTTCGACCGCAAGAACCGCGAGCTGCGGCGCGAGATCGAGCGGCTCGAGGAGCGCCAGCGGCGCCGCGACCTGCTCGTCGGCGACGAGGCGGTCTTCGAGTTCTTCGACGCGCGCATCCCCGCCGACGTCGTCTCGACCCGCAGCTTCGAGGGCTGGTGGCGCAAGGCTCGCGAGGAGACGCCCGACCTGCTGACGATGACGCGCCGCGACCTCACGGGCGAGGAGCCGCAGGTCGACTCGCGCGCGTTCCCGACGAAGTGGCAGCAGGGCGAGCAGCGGCTGCGGCTGAGCTACCGCTTCGAGCCGGGCGCCGCCGACGACGGCCTCACGGTGCACGTGCCGCTCGCGGTGCTGCCGAGGCTCAGCCCCGAGGGGTTCGACTGGCTCGTGCCCGGCATGCGCGAGGAGCTGCTCACCGCGATGATCAAGAGCCTGCCGAAGCACGTGCGCAAGCACGTCGTGCCGGCCGGCGACTGGGCGCGCGGCATGCTCGCCGAGCTCCCCGACGAGCCGGCGGGCGGCGAGCGCGCGCGGTCGCTCTCGGAGGTGCTCGCGGCGCGCATCTCCCGCACCGCCTACGTGCAGGCGGCCGCGAGCGACGTCGACTGGGGACGCATCCCCGACCACTTGAAGCCGACCTTCGCGGTGGAGGACGCCCGCGGCCGCCGCCTCGGCCAGGACAAGGACCTCGAGGCGCTCAAGCGGCGCTTCGCCGGGCAGGCGCGCACGCAGGTGGCGAAGGCGGCCGTCAAGGTGACGAGCGACCTCGAGCGCGACGAGGTCGCGGGATTCGACACCGACCTCCCCGAGCACATCGACGTGCGGCAGGGCGGCAACACGGTGCGCGCCTACCCGGGCTACGCGGTGACGGGGAAGGGCACGGTCGGCATCCGGCTCGCATCGACCCGCGAGGCGCAGCAGCGCGACCAGCGCGCGGCGGTGCGGCAGCTGCTGCTCCGGCAGGTGCCGAGCCCCGCGCCCTACGTGCAGGCCAACCTCACGAGCGCCGAGAAGCTCGCGCTCGGCGCCTCGCCCTACGCGTCGACCGACCGCCTCTTCGACGACCTCATGCTCGCGATCATCGACGCCGAGCTCGGCGCGCGTCCGCCTGCGACGGTCGCGGAGTTCGAGGCGCTCCGGGCGCGCGTCGCCGACGGCCTCGTCGACCGCATGTTCGCGCTCGCGAGCCAGGTCGCGCGCATCCTGACGAGCGCGCGGCTCGCCGACCGCGCGATCCGCGACGGCGCGAGCCTCGCCCACATGGCGGCGCTCGCCGACGCGCGCGCCAACCTCGAGCAGCTCGTCTTCGACGGCTTCGTGAGCCGCACGGGGCTCGATCGGCTCGGCCGGCTCGAGGTCTACGTGCGAGCGATCGAGCACCGCGTGAAGCGGCTGCCCGAGACCGCGAACCGCGACCGCGCATGGATGAGCGAGGTCGAGCAGGCGACGGTGCTCTACACCGCGGCGGGCGGCACGCTGCCGCTGGCGCCCTCGGTGACGGATGCGGTGGCGAGCGCCGACGAGACCGGCAAGGCCGAGCGGCTGGTCACCGCCCGCTGGCTGCTGGAAGAGCTGCGCGTGAGCCTCTTCGCGCAGCCGCTCGGCACCGCGGGCCCCGTGAGCCTGCAGCGCATCAGGAAGGCGCTCGCGGCGTAGCGCGCTCCCCGCCGCTCCCCCGCTCGTCGAGTAGCGCGCGCAGCGCGCGTATCGAGACGCTGCACGGGCGTAGGTTTGGAGGCGATGTCCTCCGACCGCTACGGCCCCACCTTCCAGCGCAACGCCCTCGCGCCCGGCATCCTGCTCGCCGTCCTGCTCGTCGTCGCGCTGCTGCTGCTCGAGAGCGAGTGGTACGGCACGCTCCGCTTCGTCATCGCGGTGCTCGCGATCATCATCGGCTGGTTCGCGCTGCAGGCGCGGCATTGGTGGTGGGTCCCGGTGTTCGCCGCGATCGCCATCGCGTGGAACCCCGTGCTGCCCTTCGACTTCGCCGGCCAGGGCTGGGCGCTCGCCCACATGGCCGCGGCGCTCGTCTCGCTCGTCGCCGGCGTGCTCATCAAGAGCCCGCGCGTCGACGACCGGCGCTAGGCGTTCCACCGGCCAGCGCTGCTGGAGGAATCACGCGCGCTGCTTGGCGAGCTCGACGATCCACGGCTCGGTCTCGATGCCGCGGATCTCATCGGCCACGATGCGCGCTCGCGCCGCTGCGATGCGCTCCGCCTGCGTCACGATCCGCCCGGTGATGCGGGAGCGGTAGACCGTCTGCCGCTCTGGCTCCTGCCCGCCGGTGCCCGTGTCGTCACGCTGCTCGTCAGCCATGGTCGCCTCCTCGACCCATTGTGCCGCGGTCGTGCTCTGCGGTCGAGTGTGCATCGCCCTCGTCGGAAAGCCCTGCTCCCGACAGCGGCGAGCCGCTGACCGCGTCGTGCGCCTCGGCTGTGAGCGCGAACTCCGTCGCGGCGGCGATGATGTCGGCCTCGTGCTGGTCCGCCCACTCGCTGCGGCCCAGCGCCTCGAGCACGCCGAGCCCGATGACCGCAGAGCTCCCGCCCCGAGCGACCTCCGTGAGTGCCCACTCCGCCCGGGCCCACCACTGCTCCTTCCGCCGCTGCCGCTCGAGCTGCCGGCGATCCTCCTCCGCCTGCCGCCGGGTCGAGCGCGCGCCGTACGCGGCTGCGGCGAACGCGATGAGCGCGGCGGCGACCGCCGCGGCGCCGCCGAACCCGGCCGACGTGAGGAAGGTCGACCAGGCGAGCGCGTCGCCGAGCAGCGCGACCGAGAGCGCGCCCACGATGAGCCCGACCACGACGCCGAGCGCCGCCGAAAGCACGGCGAGCGCCCGCCGAGCGCCGAGCTCGTCCACCCTCCTGGCCATGCGCGGATCGTACGCGGCGAGCACCGAGCCGCACCACGGGAGATCGCACTCCTGTGGAGGAACGCGTGCACCCGCATCCGCTCTGTCACCGGCCGCGCAGACACCGCATCCGGCATGCACGTCCGCAGGATGCAACCCGTCGTAGGCTCTCCTGGTGCGCGCATACGGTGAGGTGCTGAGGGTCCCTGGGCTCGCGCGCATCATGCTCGCGCAGCTCATCGCGCGCTTCCCCGCCGGCATGTACTCGCTCGGCATCCTCATGCACATGGAGCAGCAGCACGGCTCCTACACCGCGGCCGGCCTCGTGCTCGCCGCCTTCTCGGTCGGCATGGCGATCGCCGGGCCCTTCGTCTCGCGGCTGATGAGCCGCTTCGGAACCGTGACCGTGCTCGTCACGACGGCGGTGATCTCGATCCTCGCGCTCCTGTCGATCGCGAGCTTCGAGATCCCGCTCTGGGGCGACGTGCTCGCCGGCGCGATCGCGGGCGCCGCGATGCCTCCGGTCGTGCCGACCGTGCGCACCCTCTACCCCCGCATGGTGCAGCAGCGCCTGCTCGCGCCGCTGTTCTCCTTCGACGCCGCGCTGCAGGAGATCATCTGGGTCTTCGGGCCCGTGCTGCTGACGCTGCTCGTCTCGCTGCTCGGCACCGGGCCGACGCTGCTCGTCACGATCGCGATCCAGGCGATCGGCGCCCTCTTCTTCATCCTCGCGCCCGAGGTGCGGCGCCTCCGCATCCCGCCGACGACGCGCAAGCTCGGCCGGGTGCTGCGCAAGCCCCCGGTGCTGCTGTCGGTCATCGTCTCGTCGATGTTCATCGGCGGCTTCGCGGCCGTCGAGGCGGGCGTCGTCGCGACCTTCGGCGAGGGCGCGCTCGAGGCGGGCATCGTGCTCGGCGTCTCGGCGCTCGGCTCGCTCGCGGGCGGCTTCGCGCTCGGCGGCCGCGGCATCACGCCGTGGTCGGTCGCGATCCGCCTGACCATCGTGCTGCTCGGCATGGTGATCGCGCTGCCGCTCAGCGACGTCGTGGGCCTCTCGATCGCCCTCTTCATCGCCGGCATCGGCACGGCGCCGGCGCTCGCGGCCTTCTCGGCGATCGTCGCCGGCACGGTGAAGTTCGCCGACACCCCCGAGGCCTACGCCTGGATCGGCACCGGCCAGCTGCTCGGCGCCGCCCTCGGCTCCGCGATCGCGGGCGTCGCGATCGACGCGAGCGGCGGCGTCGGCGGCATCTGGGTCGCGGTCGTCATGGTGGCCATCGCGGCGGCGATCGCCGCGATCTTCCGCCGCCACCAGCCCGACCTGCGGCAGGGCATCGGCGAGCCGCCCGACACCGCGCCGGTCGAGCTGCCGCGCTGATCACTCTTCAGTCGATCTGTGCCTCTCGGCGCTCGCCCGGAGCTTTCGCAGCGCATCATCCGGGATGCTCGCCCCCAGCAGCTGCCCGCCCGGGGTCGGATGCAGTGGACGCTCGGGGCGGAAGATGTCGGAGTGATTGAGGTCAGGCACGCCTCGGTTCCACAGGCGCAGTTTCGACTCGTGAGTGAAGGAGCCTCGCACCGCGTCGACAGCCCGCGGTCCGGTAACCCAGCGGTAGGGCGAATCGCGAATGGTCTGAAACTCGATCGCGCGGGTGACGCAGGCGGAGATCCAATCTGCGAACTGGATGTTTGCGCTCAGGCACACTGTCGACATGCATCGGCGGCTCGATGATGCGCCGCATCTCGGGGTGGCTGCTCGCACGCCCGAGGATGTGCGCGTACATGTTCGGCACGCGCTCGGACCGCTGGTTCTCGTTGATCTGGTCGATCATCACCATGAGATTTGATCCGTCCTGCGAGTCGGCATGCCGCGCGAGTCGGTTGAGCGTCTCCTGCATCGCGCTGGTCTCGCGCTGCGCGGTGTCCAAGCGTGTCTGAGCCGGTGTGCCCAGCGGCTTCTCGTGCGCGTAGTAGAAGAGATTGCCGCCGAACGAGCGCAGCTTCCTCACGAGCCCGTTGAACACGCGAACCTGCTGAGGGAACTTCGCGAGCGTGTCGGGTCGGAAGATCGATGACCCCTTGCGCTCCCACTGACCAGGATTGGAAGCTCGCTCGATCTCGGTCCGGAAGACCCGACGCTTCTCCTCGGTGAAGACGGTCCCGAATCGGCGTGCGTGCACCTCAGGTATGACGAAGCCCGCGTACCCGAATGCGGGGCTCGTATGGAAGCGCGGGTGATCCTTCGCGACGAACGCGCCGGGTTCGCCGATCTCATCGATGTAGGCGAGCAGCACATGCCGATTGTGCCTTCAACATGTGACCCAACGCAGAAACCCACGCACGAGGCGTGGGTTTCTCGAATCGGCGCGCCGAAGACTGTTCCACTCCTCGCTACCGCTCTCCACGATAGTCGACGCGCAGCCGCAGCAGCAACGGTGCGGCTGTACGCCGTGGAAGAAACCGAGGCCAGCTCGATCGCCACCATGTGGGCGGCTCGCTCTGCACCTCGGATTCCAGTCGTCATCGCAGCTGGCGATCGCCAGGATGTCCTGCCCCGCCTCCCCGGCTGGCACCCATGGAGCTGAGCCGAGCCGCGAGCCCGATCGGGCACAGCTGCGGGCCGGCACCCCGCTCGGCCCGATCGAGCTCGCGCCTTGTCCCTCGCGCGACGGACGCCTCGGACGACACCGCCTGCGATGATCGACGCGTGCCCCACTCCCTCGCGCTCAACGACGGCAGCAGCCTGCCCGCGCTCGGCTTCGGGCTCTACAAGGTGCCGCCCGCCGAGACCGCCGACGTCGTCGCCGCGGGCCTCGAGGCCGGCTACCGGCTGATCGACGGTGCCGAGCTCTACGGCAACGAGCGCGAGCTCGGAGAGGCACTCAAGCGAGCGGATGCGTCGGGTCACGACCGCGACGACCTCACGGTCACGAGCAAGTTCTGGGGCGAGGCCTCGCAAGAGCCCGCCGCAGTGCGGGCCGCGTTCGAGGCGAGCGAGCGGGCGCTCGGCCGCATCGACGTCTACATGATCCACTGGCCCCGACCCGCCCGCGACCGCTACGTCGACGTCTGGCGCACGCTCGTCGAGCTGCAGGCCGAGGGCCGCGTGCGCACGATCGGCGTCAGCAACTTCACCGCGGAGCACTTGCGCCGCATCATCGGCGAGACGGGCGTGACGCCGGCGATCAATCAGGTCGAGTCGCACCCGTGGCTGCCGCAGCACGAGCTGCGCCGCGTGCACGACGAGCTCGGCATCGTCACGCAGGCGTGGAGTCCGCTCGGCCGCTCGCGGGTGCTGGCAGATCCGGCCATCCGCCGCATCGCGGCCGAGCACGGCGTGACGCCCGCGCAGGCGATCATCCGCTGGCACCTGCAGAAGGGTGGCGCGCTCGTGCCGAAGTCGACGCATCCGCACCGCTTGCGCGAGAACCTCGACGTCGACGGCTTCACCCTCGGCGACGACGACATGGCCGCGATCGCGGCACTCGAGACCGGCGAGCGCACCGGCACGCACCCCGACGACCGCAACTAGCGACGCTACGACACGACACGACGACACGAGACACCCATGACGAGCATCGAGCCGCACGACGACTCCCCGCCCCTGCCGCACGCGCACGCCCTCACGTGGGGCGTCGCCGCGCTGCCGCACCGCGGCCCCAAGCGCGAGCTCAGCACCGAGCGCATCGTCGAAGCGGCGATCGAGATCGCCGACGCCGACGGGCTCGAGGCGGTCAGCATGGGCAGGGTCGCGGCCGCGGTCGGCGTCGCGCCGATGTCGCTCTACCGCTACGTCACCGGCAAGGACGACCTGCTGCTGCTCATGTTCGACGCGGCGAGCGAGGTGACGGTGCCGAGCACGGGCGGCTCGTGGCGCGAGCGCGTGAAGCAGTGGGCGCTGTTCGTGCGCGCGACCTACGACGCGCACCCGTGGCTCGCCGACCTGCCGCCGAGCGCGACGCCCACGACCCCCAACCGGCTCGCGATCCTCGAGGCGGGCCTCGTCGCCCTCGAGGAGGTCGACGCGCCCGATCGCATGAAGGTGCCGACGCTGCTGCTGCTGCTCGGCTACATCGCCCTCTACGCGCGCGCGTCGAGCGATGCGGACGTCGACGACGAGGTGCGGCGCGCACTGCCCGAGCTCGTCACCGACGAGCGGTTCCCGCTGCTGGCGCCCGCCGTGCGCGAGGGCATGTTCGAGCCGCAGCAGCCCGATGACGGCCGCGGCTTCGGCTTCGGCCTCTCTCGCCTGCTCGACGGCATCGCGCGCTGGCTCGAGCGGGGCGAGCCCGACGACGACGTCGAGCGCATGCCGGCGGCGATCGTCGCCGACAAGCAGGTGCGCGAGGCGGCGAAGGCCGTCGCCGAGGCGCGCGAGCAGCTGCGGCGCGCGGAGTCGAAGGCCGCGGATGCGGTGGCGAAGGCGACCGAGCGGCTCCTGGCCGCCGAGGCCAAGGCCGAGGCCGCCGAGGCGAAGGCGGCCGCGAAGGCCGGGGCGAAGGCGGCGAAGGCCGAGGCGAAGCGCTCGAAGCGCGACTGACCCGTCGCTCGTCCCGCGCATCGGAAGCGCAGCCTGGAGCCTGCCAGCGCACCGTGCCACAATGTCGGAGTACGCCGACACTGGAGGGTCGAATGCTCGACAGCGAGAGCCTGGGCAGGCGTCTCCGCGCTCTGCGAACCAGTCGAGGCCTCTCCCAGCGCGAGCTTGCACGGCGCGCCGGCATCGCTCGCTCGAGCATCATCGATCTCGAGCAGGGCAAGCAGACGCTCGAGCTCCGCACGCTCATCGCGGCGCTGAACGCGCTCCGCCACGACGTCGATCTCGTCTCGGATGTGCGTCCGTCCGAAATCCTCGCGGAGCGGAAGCAAGACATCCTGCGGGCCGCAGCCGCGCACCGCATCAGCCATGTACGCGTCTTCGGGTCCACGGCGCGCGGCGACGACGATCGCGAGAGCGACATCGACCTCCTCGTCCACACCCCCGACGACATGCACCCGGGCGAGCTCGCCGCGTTCGAGGCCGAGATCGAGCGTCTGACCGGGTTCGACGTCGACGTGCTGTCCGACAAGCTCGCGGGCGCCAAGTACGACGAGATCCGCGCGTCGGCGGTACCGCTGTGAATAGAGAGGCGCGCGAGCGAGGCCGACGAAGCGCCGCGGTGCGGGCCGCTGCATGCGAGCGAATCATCGCTGCCATCGACGACATCGAGACCGTGATCCGAGGCCAGACGCAAGCGGACTTCTTCGCGGAGGACTTCGATGCGCGCACTCGGCGCAAGGCCTGCGAGCTCGACGTCGTCAGGATCGCGAACGATGTCGCCGAGGCCGGGATCGAGGACGGCTTGCCCACGCTCGCACGGGACGGGCTGAGGAAGCAGCGGTCGATCGCGGCGCACTCGTACGTCGCGATGGACCCCGACATGCTGTGGCGCGGACTGCACGGCCTCGACGAGGTGAAGCGCGCGGCCGAGGCCGCACTGAGGGCACTCGGCGCGTAGTCGCGAATCGAGAATCAAGACGCTCGACTCATGCGAAAGGTTGGGCTGTGATTCTCGCGCCAGCGAAGCACGCTGGAACCATGACCCGCAGACTCGCCCCGATGGCCGGCATCCTGATCGCCGGCGCCGTCCTCCTCACCGGCTGCGGCGCGAGCGGCGCCTCGACCGGCTCGCCGATCATGCCGACGACCGACCAGGGCGGCTTCCCGGAATCCGCGCCCGACTTCGAGGAGTCGGCCGGCGGCGACAGCGGCGGCCTCCCCGAGCAGGACGCCGAGAACGACCGCGACGTCATCATCACCGGCGACGTGTCGATGCGCGCCGAGGATCCGATCACGACGGCGGATGCGGTGGCCGACGCCGTCGAGGCCCGTGACGGCTCGATCGACGCGCGCTCCGAGGGCGCCTCGACCGACTTCGAGCCCGCGTGGGCGACGCTCACCGTGCGAGTGCCGGCTCCGCAGGTCGAGGACCTGCTCACCGCGATCCGCGGCCTCGGCGACGTGACCGCCGTCGACACGAAGGAGCAGCGCGTCGGCGCGCAGGTGCGCGATCTCGAGGTGCGCGTCAACGCGGCGCGCGCCTCGGTCGAGCGCCTCACCGAGCTGCTCGGCACCGCCGCGAACACCGACATCCTGCTCGACGTCGAGGCGCAGCTGACGCAGCGCACCTCCGAGCTCGAGCAGCTCCTCTCGCAGCAGCGCACGCTCGCCGACCAGGTGGCGATGTCGACGATCGACGTCAGCATCCGCGCGACGACGGTCGAGGGGCCGGCGGGCACGCCGAGCTTCTGGGACGGCCTCGTCGCCGGCTGGGGTGCGTTCCTCGCCTGGGGCGCAGCGTTCCTGTTCGGCCTCGGCCAGGCGGTGCCCACGCTCGTGGTCCTCGCGCTGCTCGCCCTCGTCGCGTTCCTCGTCGTTCGACGCGTCATCAAGCGGATGCCGTCCCGCAAGGCCCCTGCTCCCCCGCTCGTCGAGTAGGCCCGACCACCCGCTCGTCGAGTAGGCCCTTAGGGCCGTATCGAGACGGGAGCGACCGGTCTCGATACGCACCTGCGGCGCTACTCGACCAGCGGCCGTGCCCGGAAGCTCTAGCCGAGGTTGAACCCCTCCGCTACGCTCATCGTGGCCCCAGCCTGTTCTGATACTCCGACCGTCACGAGGTCCGCTTTGTCCCGCCGCCGCTCCCTGCTCTATGCCGCCCTGGCCACCCTCGGGCTCAGCACCGCCCTCATCGTCGCCCCGACCGGCGCGCCCACGGCCGTCTCGTCCGAGCAGCTCGCGCAGACGCAGGAGGCGCACCTCGCGGTGATCGACGAGATCTCGATGTGGGATGCGCGCTCCCCGCACCCGCGCATCGGCACGGTCTCGGGCGACCCGGTCGCCGGCACGATCGAGATCGGCTGGGCGGGTTCCGTGCCGTCCGAGGTCCGGGCGATCGCCGACGACGCGGCGACCCGCGGCATCGACATCACCTTCGTGGCGCAGGAGGCGAGCGAGGCCGAGCTGGTCGAGCTCGCCCACGCGCTCGCGGCATCCATGCCCGCCGACGGCGCGTTCGCCATCGGCATCGGCGCCGACTCGCTCTCGGTCGAGGTGCCGACGCCCGAGGCCGCCGAGGCGGCCGGCACGGAGCCGATCGCGCTCGAGGGCGAGGTGCTCGAGGTCATCGACGAGACCGAGCAGGCCGCCGAGCAGCTCGGCGCGACGGTCACGGTCGAGGCGACCGACACCGTGCCGACGACCACCGCCGTGACCGAGCTCGCGCAGGGTCAGCCGGTCGACGCATCCGCCGCCCTCTTCGCCGGCCGCTCGAACGACTCGACCGAGGTCTCGGGCGGGGTGCGCGTGCAGACGCAGTTCGCGAGCGGCTCGTGGGTGGGCTGCACGTCGGGCTTCACCGGCTTCTACGGCCACCAGCCGGTGATCGTCACTGCGGCGCACTGCAGCGACTTCCGCGACGGCCGCGCGGTGCGGAACGCGGCCGGCACGCGCATCGGCACGTCCGACCTCGTCGCCGAGCTCAACGACGGCGCTCGCCCCTACGACCTCGGCGCGATCGCGCTGTCGTACGACACCCGCACGCTGCCGCGCATCTACACCAGCGAGACGTCGACCGTCAGCATCACCGGCACCCAGCTCTCCTTCCCGCCCGCCGGCTATCAGCTGTGCTCATCGGGTCAGGTGACGGGCTGGAAGTGCAACATGACGACGGGCGCCGCCTACGTCGCCTGCTACGGCTCCGAGTGCATGAACGTGCAGGAGGTGCGGGCGAGCAGCGGGAACGCGTTCTGTCGCGGCGACTCCGGCGGCCCGGTCGTCAGCACGCCGAGCTCGGGCGGCGCGATCGCCGTCGGCGTCGTCTCGGGCCTTCGCGGCACGAACGTCACGTGCTCCGATCGCGGGCTCATCGCGCCCATGTCGCAGCTCATGGCGACGATCCCCGGCCTGCAGCTGCACACGGTGAGCGGCAGCGCTGCGGGCGACGCGCCCATCGCCATCCTCGACCGCATCAACGCCGAGCGCAGCGCCGCCGGCCTCGGTCCGCTCTCGCAGGACGGCTGCCTCAGCAGCATGGCGCAGGGCTGGTCGACCACGATGGCCGCGACCTCGGCGACCGGCAGCGCGCACAACCCGAACCTCAACGCGCAGGCCCGCGGCTGCGCCATGCTCGGCTGGGGCGAGAACGTCGGCCGCACGTCCGGCTCGGCCGTCTCGCCGGGCGGGATCATGGACGCCTGGATGGCCTCCTCCGCCCACCGCGCCAACCTGCTGAGCACGTCCTTCACGCACGTCGGCATCGGCGTCGAGCGGGGCGCGAACGGCTACTGGTACTACGTGCTCGACTTCGGCCGCCGCTGACACGGCCTGTCAGCGGGCCGACGGCCGGCCGAAGCGCACCGGCAGGAGTGCCGCGATGGTCGCGACAGCTGCACGGACTCAGTCCGCGAGCGGCCGGGTCTTGATGAAGGCGGCGAGTGCTGCAGGGTCGCGAGAGCGGTCGTATTCGCGCAGCAGATCGATGTACTGCCGCTTGTCGACCTCCCAGTCGTACACGTCCGGTTCCACTCCCTCCTGCGCGACGGCGAACACGAGATCCGCGAGCAATCGCGTCGTCCGGCCATTGCCGTCCGTGAAGGGATGGACTCTGACGATCTCGGCGTGAACCGCGATCCCGAGTTGGTGAGCTGTCCAGTCCGCGGTGTGCTTCCAACGATGCTGGATCGTGCCGAGCGCGGATCGCACCTCCACTGCAATCAGCTCCGGCGGAACGCCGATGTTGATCTCGCGCTTCCGATAGACGCCAGCCCATGACCAGACATCGCCGTACAACCGCCGATGCAACTCGCGGACGAACAAGTCGTCAAGCACCGCGTCGAGCGTCAAGGCACCGTTGTAGGCGCTGAGCAACAGCTCCTCGGCAACGGCTTCCTGCAGCGCTTGCTCGAGGTCGTAGACCGCCACCTTCGAGATCGGCTCGCCGAGGACGTGCTTCGCTTCGTCAGTCAGCGCGTCGAACTCGTCGTCCGAAACGGGCGTCTCGCCGTAATCCGGCGCGAGCGCCATCAGCCGCGTTCGCGGCGCTCTGCCAGGAAGCGCGCCACGCTGGGCGAGCGCACGTGAGTCGGGGGAACGGTGCGCCGCTCGAGCTGGGCTGACGCCTTCGTCGAACGCGCGACCGCGCGCCGCACGGCGGCCTTGTTCACGACGCGGCGTTCCATGATCTGCACCCTCGAGTCCGGTGTTCTGTGCGGTCCGACTCTACCGCCGACGAAGGCCCTCGTCACTGGGTGATCGCCCGAGCGACGCGTCGACGGCCGTGTGCTCCTCCCCACTCTGCCAACGCTCAACCAGCGCAGGCAGACTGACTCGCATGAGCGCTCCCCTCCCCTTCGACGCTCCCGAGGTCACCGAAGCCATCGCGGCCTGGATGCCCGACGCCCGGTGGTACCCGCTCAAGGGCCAGCAGGCCGACATCACCCTCGCGCACTCGTACGAGCTCGGCGACGCCGCGATCCTGCTCATGCGCGCGGGCGACGCGCTGCTGCAGGTCCCCGTCGCGTGGCGCTCCGAGCCAGGCACCGCCCCCATCGCGCAGCTCGGTGGCCGCTGGCTCGTCGACGCGTGCTCTGATCCGGATGCGGTGCAGACGCTCATCGAGATCGCCGCCGGCACGAGGGCGGTCCCGGGGCTCGAGGGCGACGCGACGAAGCCGCTGGGCCCGGCGGGCGCGATCCGCGTCATCGGCGGCGAGCAGTCGAACACGTCGATCATCGGCGGCGACGGCAGCTGGATCGCGAAGGTCTTCCGCGTCGTCCACCCCGGCGACAATCCCGACGTCGTCGTCACGGGCGCGCTCACCCGCGCCGGCTCGGAGCCGGTGCCGGCGCTGCTCGCCTCGATCCGCGCCACGTGGCCCGCAGGCGATGCGACCGTCACCGGGCATCTGCTCGCGGTCTCCGAGTTCGTGAGCGGCGCGGAGGACGCGTGGGAGCTCTACCGGCAGCACGCGCTCGCGGCGCTCCGCGGCGAGGAGCGCGAGGCGCCCGACGCCCGCGCCCTCGGCGCGGCGGTCGCGACGGTGCACCGCGATCTCGCGGCCGCGCTCGGCACCGCCGAGGCGAGCCCGGCCGACACGCACAGCTTCATCAGCGGCCTCGAGCAGCGCCTCGGCTGGGCGCGCGAGCAGGCGGCCGAGGCACTCGCCGACCTCGACGACGAGCTCGGCCGCGCGAAGGAGCAGCTGCGCGAGATCCGATCGATCGGCGAGCTGCAGCACATCCACGGCGACCTGCACCTCGGTCAGGTGCTGCGCTCGAGCGACGGCGACTGGCTGCTGCTCGACTTCGAGGGCGAGCCGCTGCGCCCCATGCACGAGCGGTCGATCCGCGAACCGCGCCTGCGCGACGTCGTCGGCATGCTCCGCTCGTTCGACTACGCCGCCGGCTCGGCGCAGCAGGAGCTGCCCGACGCCGACCCGGCGGCCGCCGACGAGTGGGTGCGGCAGCGCCAGCAGGAGTTCCTTGCGGGCTACGCGGATGCGTCGGGCCCGGTCGACGAGGACGACCCCGTCTTCCGCGCCATCCAGCTCGACAAGGCGCTCTACGAGGTCGTCTACGAGGTGCGGAACCGCCCCGACTGGCTGCAGGTGCCGCTCGAGGCGGTCCGTCGGCTGCTGACCTCCGCTCGTTGAGCCAGCAGCAGGCGCTCCTCGGGCAGCGCTGAGGCGCGCCGCTCGGAGCGTCCGCTACGGTGCCCCTAGCAGCGCCAGGGAGGAGGGGCACGGATGCTCGTCACGCGCCCTCCGCTCGCGCGCGACTCGGCACGGCCTGCGGGTCCGGCGAGCTGAGGCTCAGCTGTGGCGACGCTCTCCGATCGCGGCCGGCTGACCGCGCCGGCGATCGACGAGCGCCCCGCGGTCCGCGAGCGCCGCCACGTGCTGCTGACGCTCACGATCCTCGCGCTCCCGTTCTCGTACGTGCCGCTCGAGCTGCTGCCGGGCAAGGTGAGCGTCACGCTCGTCGTCTTCGCGCTCGTCGCGGCCACGGGCATCCGCTACGGCGTGCTGCGCCAGCGCGTCCCGGAGCCGGCGATCGCGAGCGCGAGGTTCACGGCGGTGGTGGTCTTGCCCTCCCCCGGGATCGACGAGGTCATCACGAAGAGCCGGCTCTCGCCGTCGACCTCGACGAAGTTGAGGTTCGTCCGCAGGGTGCGGAAGACCTCCGACTGCGGGCTGAGCGGCTCGGCATGCACGACGAGCGGTCGCGCGGCGGCCTTCGGGTCGAAGTGCACGGCGGCGAGCAGCGGCGCGGAGGTGACGGCCTTCACGTCGCGCTCGGTGCGGATGCGCGTGTCGACGAGATCCCGGACGACGATGAACGCGAGCGCTGCGACCGCGAGCAGCAGCGCCCCGAGGATGCCCTGCAGCACCGGCCGCGGGCTCTCGGGCTCGGCCGGCACGTCGGCGCTCACGATGGTCGCGAGCCGCACCGGGCTCGTCGAGCCGGTCGTCTCGAGCTCCTCGACGGCCTCGGCGAGGCTCGCGGAGGTCGCGTTCGCGAGGTCGGCGGCGAGCGCGGGGTCGTCGCTGAGGGCGGAGATCTCGAGGATGGCGGTGTTCGTCACCGGCATCGCCTCGACCTGCTCCATGAGGTCGCGCACCGGCACCTCGAGCTCGAGCCGATCGGCGACGCGCTCGAGCACCTCCTCGCTGCCGGCGAGCCGGGCATAGGTGTTCACGCGCGAGAGCGTGAAGGCATTGCCCTGCACGAGGTCGGAGCTCGTATCGGCCGCTTGCGTCGAGATGAAGACCTCGGTGGATGCGCGATACGACGGCGTCTGCACGAATGAGATGAGCAGCCCCGCGGCGGCGCCGAGGATGGCGGCGAAGATCACGAGGAACCAGTGCCTCCGCAGCAGCCGCGCGTATTCAAGGAAGCCCATCGTCGTACCTCCGGAGCATCATCGCGGCCATTCGTGCCGCAGTGCGCCATCGCCTCGGCTGCCGATTGCTCACATCGTAGGAGTGCCGGCGCAATGCAGACGGGCGCCGCTGCTCAGCAGTGGCGCCCGAATGGATCATGATCTGATCAGCGGTTCTTGTATCGCTCCACGATGTCGGCGGGGATGCGGCCGCGCGAGGCGACCTTCAGCCCCTGCGACTCGGCCCACTCACGGATCGCCGCGGTCTCGCCGCTGCCACCGCTGCTGCGGCGGCTGCTGCCCGAGCTGCGGCCGCGGCTGCGGCCCGAGACGCGGCGCGATGCCCGCACATAGCGCTCGAGCGTGCTCGAGAGCTCTTCGATGTTGTCGTTGCTGAGGTCGATCTCGTACTCAGCGCCGTCGAATCCGAATCGCACCGTGCGACCGGTGCCATCCTCGATGGGCTCGCCCGTGAAGTCATCGACGAGCTTGGTGAAAGTCTGCTTTGCCATGGAACGCAATATAGACCAATTCGCCGTGAGCGCAACACAGGAATGCGAAGTGAGGAAATGTACCCCTTCGAATGTACCCCGATGAATCTGGTAGCGACTATGCCGGCTGTTCCGAGAACCGCTCCACATACTCGCGGAGCCATTCGCGCAGACCCGGCCCGAGATCATCGCGCTCGCACGCGAGCATCACGTTCGCCTTGATGTAGTCGAGCTTGTCGCCCGTGTCATAGCGACGACCGCGGAAGATCACGCCGTGCACGCCGCCCTCTGCATCGTCCTCCGCCATGGTGAGGAGCGCATCCGTGAGCTGGATCTCTCCCCCGCGGCCGGGCGCGGTCCGCTCGAGCACCGGGTAGATCTCGGGCTTCAGCACGTAGCGGCCGACGATCGCGAGGTTCGAGGGCGCCGTGCCCGGCTCCGGCTTCTCGACGAGCCCGCGCACGCGCACGACGTCGTCCTCCTCGGTCGCGTCGACGGTGGCGATGCCGTACAAGTGTGCTTGCGCCGGGTCGACCTCCATGAGCGCCACGACGCACGTGTCGCGCTCGTTGTGCACCTGCAGCATGCGCTCGAGCAAGTGGTCGCGCGGGTCGATGATGTCGTCGCCGAGCAGCACCGCGAAGGAGTCGCCGTTGACGTGCGCCCGCGAGCGCAGCACCGCGTGGCCGAGCCCGAGCGGGTCGCCCTGCCGTACGTAGTGCACATTGGCGAGCCCCGTCGACTCCGCGACCTTCTCGAGTCGGTCCGCGTCGCCCTTGCGCGTGAGGATCTGCTCGAGCTCGGTCGCACGGTCGAAGTGGTTCTCCAGCGCGTTCTTGTTGCGCCCGGTCACGAAGAGCACATCGGGAAGCCCGGCGCGCACCGCTTCCTCGACGACGTACTGGATCGCCGGCTTGTCGACGACCGGCATCATCTCCTTCGGGAGCGCCTTCGTCGCTGGCAGGAAGCGGGTGCCCAGCCCTGCCGCGGGGATGACGACCTTGGTGACAGAATGGCGCATGGGGGTCACCGTACCTGCCCGCGGCGTCGCCCGCCTGAAATGAGCGGATAGACCCTACCGGGCGCTGGCGGTCCGCGCTCCTCAGCAGATCTTGAGGGTGTTGTACCCTTGCGGCCAGGAACTCGAGTCGGTTGCGCGTGTGAATTCGTTGTGCGTCGCAGCGCCGGGAAAGCACGGAGGAACGGGTGGAACCCAGCGCACAGGGCGACGGCAGGAGCAGGTCGCTGCGCGCCAACATGCGGGTGTTCCAGTACCTCTTCGATGCGATCGCATGGATCGGCGCGATCGTCCTCGCAGTGTGGCTGCGGTACGAGTTCGGTTTTGGAGAGACGAACTGGCTCGCGATGCTCGCGCTCGTTGTGCTGGCGGCGCTCTCTCAGCTCGCAGCTGGCAGTGCGCTCGCCCTGTATCGCCGCCGCTACCACGTCGGCAGTTTCGACGAGGTGCTCAGCCTCACGGGATCGGTGGCGCTGACGACGATCGTCATCGGCCTCCCTGTCCTGATCGCCGGACCGGAGATCGGGATCCCGCGGAGCACGCCGTTCATCGCCGCGCCGCTCGCGTTCCTGGCGATGGCACTTACTCGCTACTTCCGCCGCCTGGCGCAAGAGCGGGCGAGCCGGCCGAAGGACGCTGCGACGCCGATCCTCGTCTACGGAGCAGGATTTGTCGGGTCAAGCCTGATCAAGCGCATGCGCACTGACCCACAGTCCCGGTACAACCCGGTCGGCATCATCGACGACTCTCCCAACCTCGCCAAGGCGGTGCGGACTGGGGTGCGTGTGCTTGGCACGGGCGAGCAGCTCGCGGAAGTGGCGCGAGCGACCGGAGCGACCACCATGGTGATCGCTATCGCCCGGGCCGATGCCTCGCTGATGCAACGAATCTCAGATCGAGCCGCCGCCGCCGACCTGCGGGTGCTCGTTCTGCCGCCGCTCGACGACATTCTCGAGGGCCGCAGCGCGATGGGCGACCTGCGGGAGATCTCGATCGAAGACATCATCGGCCGCCACCCTGTGGACACCGACATCGAGACAGTCGCTGGCTACCTCACCGGCAAGCGTGTGCTGGTCACCGGCGCTGGGGGCTCCATCGGTGCCGAACTCTGCCGTCAGATCGCCCGCTTCGGGCCATCCGAGCTGATGATGCTCGACCGCGACGAATCGGCGCTACAGGCGGTGCAGATCTCGATCGCCGGCCATGGCCTGCTCCACACGAAGGATGTGGTGCTCGCCGACATCCGCGATGCCGACGCAATCCGCGACCTGATGGCGGAGAGACGCCCGCACGTCGTCTTCCACGCCGCTGCCTTGAAGCACCTCCCCATGCTCGAGCAGTATCCAGACGAAGCATGGAAGACCAATGTGCTCGGCACACTCAACGTTCTCGAGGGCGCTTATGCTGCCGAGGTCGAGACGTTCGTCAACATTTCCACCGACAA
Source organism: Agrococcus lahaulensis DSM 17612 (assembly GCF_000425105.1). Taxonomy (GTDB): domain Bacteria; phylum Actinomycetota; class Actinomycetes; order Actinomycetales; family Microbacteriaceae; genus Agrococcus; species Agrococcus lahaulensis. The sequence continues at coordinate 20,081 of NZ_KE384303.1, read as the reverse complement.
GGCCGCCAACCCCACGAGCGTGCTGGGCCACTCGAAGCGGCTAGCTGAGCGCCTGACCGCTTCGTACGCGGAGCGCGGTGTTGGGCGCTACCTCTCGGTCCGCTTCGGCAATGTCCTGGGCAGTCGCGGGTCGATGTTGCCAACGTTCACTGCGCTGATCGAGGCAGGCGGCCCCTTGACGGTAACTCACCCCGACATCACGCGCTACTTCATGACGATCCCGGAGGCGTGTCAGTTGGTCGTCCAGGCCGGCGGCATCGGCCGTCCGGGCGAGGTGCTCATTCTCGATATGGGCGAGCCCGTGAAGATCCTCGATGTGGCGAAGCGGATGATCCGCATGTCCGGCAAGCCGATCGAGATCGTGTACACCGGCCTTCGACCGCACGAGAAGCTGCACGAGGAATTGATCGGCGCCGGCGAGCACGACGAGCGCCCGTTCCACGAGAAGATCACGCACGCGCGTGGCGAACCGCTGCTGCCGGACGATCTGGACAAGGCAGTATGGGATTCGCATTGGGATCGGGAGCGTCGATCGAACGACACGCACAACGATGCAGAGCAAGCACACATCGGGGGCGCGACGGCTCCCATCGTGCCGAGCCAGCTCGGACTGAGGGGAACCCGATGAACGACCGAATCTACATGTCGTCTCCGGACGTCGGGGACGACGAGAAGACCGCTGTCCGACGAGCGATGGACTCGGGTTGGATCGCACCGCTCGGGCCCGAGGTCGATGCGTTCGAGCGAGAACTCGCGGGCCGCGTCGGTGTCGCCCACGGCGTTGCGCTGTCGAGCGGCACCGCAGCGCTTCACCTCGGTTTGCTGGGTCTCGGCATTGGGCCTGGTGACATCGTCGTCACATCATCGATGACGTTCGCTGCGACGATCAACGCGATCACCTACACGGGCGCGACTCCGGTTCTCGTCGACAGCCGCCTCGAAGACGGCAACATCGACGTCAACCTGCTGGAAGAAGCACTTGCTGCTCTTGAGCAGGACGGCACACCCGCGAAGGCGATCGTTCCCGTCGACCTCCTTGGTCGGGCGGTGGATTACACCGCTATCGAGCAGCTCGCCGCTGAGCGCGAAATACCGATCCTCGCGGATGCGGCTGAGTCGCTGGGAGCGCGGCACCGTGGCCGCGCGGCCGGATCATTCGGCGTAGCGTCGATCGTCTCGTTCAACGGGAACAAGATCATGACGACGTCGGGCGGCGGGATGCTGCTGACCGATGACGGGGACCTCGCGTCACGAGCCCGATACCTCGCCACCCAGGCACGTCAGCCGGTCGCCCACTACGAGCATGTCGATGTCGGCTACAACTACCGACTCTCGAACATTCTCGCTGCGCTCGGCAGAGCCCAGCTGCAGCGACTGGACGAGATGATGGCGCGACGGCGCAGGATCCGCGAATCGTATCGACAGCTCTTCAGCGCCGTCGATGGCGTCGAGCTGTTTCAGGGTGTAGACGACGGCGAAGACAACTGCTGGCTCACGTCCATCATCATCGACGACCGGGCGACCGGCATCTCACCCGCGGCCGTGCAGGCGGCGCTCGCGGCTGAATCGATCGAGGCGCGCCCGTTGTGGAAGCCCATGCACCTGCAACCGGTCTTCGCGCACCTGAGGTCCTTCGTGAGCGGAGCGTCGGAGGCCCTGTTCACGCGCGGCTTGACGCTGCCGAGCGGGTCAGCGCTGCGTGATGACGAGTTGGAGCGCGTGCACCGAGTACTGCGTGGTGCGCTGGTCGAGCGAGTAGCGGCGTGACGACGCGCCGATACGACAGACTGAAGCGAGGTCTCGACGTCGTCGGCAGCGCTACCGGCTTGGTCGCCGCTTCTCCCCTGCTGGCCGGTGTCGCCCTCGGCGTGGCGCTGAAGTTGGGACGACCCGTGCTCTTCCGGCAACCGCGGCCGGGCCAGAACGGCCGCATCTTCACTCTGCTCAAGTTCCGCTCGATGCGGTCGCCCGACCCGACGAAGGGGCTCGTGAGCGACGCCGATCGGATGACGCCTTTCGGCGCCGCCCTCCGTGCCTCCAGTCTCGACGAACTCCCCAGCCTCTGGAACGTCCTGAAGGGCGAAATGAGCTTCGTCGGGCCGCGACCGCTCCTCGTCGAGTACCTCGACCGCTACACGCACGAACAGGCCCGTCGCCACGAGGTCAGGCCCGGCATCACAGGCCTTGCGCAGGTCCGCGGGCGCAATGCCCTCTCTTGGGAGGAACGCTTCGCGCTCGACGTCGAGTACGTCGACTCCCGTAGCCTGGCTCTCGACGCTCGAGTCATGCTTGAAACCATCGTCGCTGTCTTCCGTCGAACCGGGATCTCCGCCGAGGGACACGTGACGATGCGCCCGTTCGAGGGTGCCGAGCAGGTGCATCGCTGATGGAACGCATCGTCGTGTTGGGAGCCGGCGGCTTCGGTCGAGAGGCTCTGGATGTCATCGAGGCTATCAACAGTGTGAGCCCTCGGTGGGACGTCGTCGGTGTCATCGACGACGCGCCAGCTGCCGTGCAGCTCGACCGCCTCGCGGCGCGCGGCGTTCCTTGGTTGGGTGCCCTGGACACCTTCCTCGACTCGAGCGGCGAGCCGGTTTGGTTCACCGTCGCGATCGGCTCCCCGGCGGCTCGGCAACGCCTGCACGCACGCCTTGAGGGTGCCGGCCATCGCCCTGCGACGCTCGTGCACCCGGCCGCGCACGTCGGATCCTTGGTGTCGCTGGCTCCCGGCACGATCATCTGCGGAGGCGCGCAGATCTCGACGAACGTGACGATCGGCGTCGGCGGCCACGTGAACCCGAACGCCACCATCGGGCACGACTCAACGCTTCACGATTGGGTGTCGATCAATCCGGCCGCGGTCGTCTCAGGTGAGGTGACAATAGGCGCCACGTCGCTTGTTGGCGCGGGTGCAGTCATCCTCCAGGGCCTCTTAGTCGGTGAGGGAGCACTGATCGGCGCAGCCGCGTGCGTCACGCGTTCGGTGGAACCTGGCCGCACGGTGAAGGGGGTCCCGGCACGATGAAGATCGCCATCGTGTCGCAGTACTACCACCCCGAACCTGTCGCGATTCCCACAACCCTGGCGGAAGAGCTTGCGCGCCGCGGGCACCAGGTCACCGTCGTCACGGGCTTCCCTAACTATCCGGATGGTCGCGTCTACTCGGGCTACCGCCTCCGCAGTCGCCAGGTAGAGACGGTGCGCGGAGTTCGGGTGTTGAGGGTGCCCCTCTTCCCCGACCACTCCGGTCGTGCGCTATTGAGGATGGCGAACTACGCGACTTTCGCGGCATCCTCGACCGTCGCTATGGCAGCGCTTCGGTCTGCGGACGCCGTATACGTCTACGCGACTCAGATGACCGCCGCACTTGGCCCCCAGCTGTGGCGAACTCTGGGGCGCGCGCCGTACGTGCTGCACGTTCAAGACCTCTGGCCTGAGTCCATTACCGGCTCTTCGCTGGTATCGGGCCGCGTAGCTCAAACGATCGACGCGGTTCTTGAGCCTTGGCTACGGTCCGCGTACCGGCGAGCCTCGCACGTCATCGCGATCGCGCCGACCATGGCTGCATCGCTCGAGAGCCGCGGCGTGGATCGCGCCAAGCTCACCACTCTGCTGAATTGGGCGGACGAGAGTCCCATTCAGTCGCGTGACGCCCCAATTCAGATCCGAGGCAGCGGTGAGCGTCTCGAGATCGTCTACGCGGGCAACCTCGGTGATCTCCAAGGCCTCGATACCGCGATCCGGGCGATGGCGCTGCTCGAGCGCCCAAACCACGCGCATCTCCATTTGTTCGGCTCCGGGGTCGCTGAACCGCAACTGCGCGAACTCGCTGCGTCGCTCGCTAGCCGAAACGTCACTTTCCACGGGCGCGTCCCTCCATCTGCGCTCGCCGCGGTGGCGCGGCAAAGCGACTTCCAACTCGTCTCGTTGCGTGACCTCCCTATTATGCGAGGCACGATTCCGTCGAAGCTTCAAGCAAGCCTACGCGACGGCGTTCCGGTTATTGCCTCCGTCGGCGGTGATGTCAAGCGCCTCGTCGAGGCATTCGGCTTCGGGCTCGCAGTCTCTCCTGAGGACCCGGGCGCGCTCGCCAAGGCCATTCAGGCGGCGATATCGCTGGACGGAGCGTCCAGAGAGGCGATGGCCCGCCGAGCGCGCCATACGTACAAGACCACCATGTCCTTGGAGCACGGCGTCGACGTGATCGAGCGCCTGCTGGAGACCGCAGCACAGGAAGGAAAACCGTGACCCACGACTACTCGGGATCGACCGTACTCATCACTGGGGGTACAGGATCGTTCGGCCACACAGTCGCAAGGAAGTTGCTCGAGACCGATGTTTCTCAGATCCGCATCTTTAGTCGCGACGAGGCTAAGCAGGATCTGATGCGGCACGAGATCTCGGATTCACGACTTCGGTTCTACGTAGGCGACATCCGGGATTACACCAGCGTAGAGCGTGCAATGCGTGGTGTCGATTTCGCTTTCCATGCCGCCGCTTTAAAGCAAGTGCCATCGTGCGAGTTCTTCCCGATGGAAGCGGTACGCACGAACGTGATGGGCAGCGAGCACGTCGTTCGGGCGGCGGACCACGCGGGAGTGACCTCCCTCGTATGCCTGAGCACCGACAAGGCTGTGTACCCGGTGAATGCCATGGGTATGAGCAAGGCCATGATGGAGAAAGTCGCGCAGTCTTACGGCCTCAACAATCGTGACGCGACCACAACCGTGTCGTGCGTCCGCTACGGCAACGTCATGTATTCACGCGGCTCGGTGATCCCGCTCTTCGTGCGCCAGCTGCGTGCGGGAAAGAACTTAACCGTTACGGATCCGGGCATGACACGCTTCATGATGTCGCTCGCCGACTCCGTCAGCTTGGTCGAGTTCGCCTTCCACAATGCGGTCCAGGGGGACCTCTTCATTCGGAAGGCCAAAGCCTGCACGATTGGGGACCTGGCTAGGGCTGTGATCAACCTGTTTGAGGCTGACGCGAGCGTAGAGGTGATCGGCACGCGTCATGCAGAGAAGCGATCCGAGGCCTTGGCCAACCGCGAAGAACTGTCCCGTGCCGAAGACATGGGAGACTATTTCCGGATCAAAGCGGACGCGCGCGAGCTCAACTACGGGGTCTACGTGGACGAGGGCGATCCGCGTCAGAACCAGTACGACGACTACGACTCACACACCGTCGATCGCATGTCGATCCCGGAGGTCGAGCAACTCCTGCTTACGCTTCCCGAGATCCATCGGGAGCTGCGCGAGGCAGGCATCGAGCGGCCTGCCAAATGAGCGTGGCGATGACCGGCGCGCGAGGCTTCCTGGGGTGGCACACGCGCGCGGCACTGAAGGAAACCTCGACGACTGTCCAATCGGTCGCCGTCGGTGACAACTTCGACGCCGACGCCGCTGCGCGCGCGGCTTCGAGCGATCGTTTCATTCACATCGCGGGCGTCAACCGCGGCTCGGAAGTCGATGTGGCGGAAGGAAACGTCCACTTCGCCGAGCAGGCGGCTTCCGCCATTGTCACCGCCGAGCCCCCGCCCAGTGTCGTGTCATTCGCCAACTCCACGCAATCGACCAATGGCACCGTGTACGGTGAGTCCAAAGCCCGCGCCGCCGGCATCCTTGCTTCTGCTGCCGAGCGCGTTGGGGCCGAATTTGTCGATCTACACCTCCCGAATCTATTCGGTGAGCACGGCAGGCCGTTCTACAACGCCGTCACATCGACATTCTGCCAACTCTTGGCTGACGGCGAGGAGCCGACAGTCGAGCACGACAAGGAGCTGACACTCCTTCATGCACAGGACGCTGCAGATGCCCTAATCGGAGCAGCGCCCGCGACTACCGTGGAGTCGCTTTCGGCACAGGAGACAGTCAGCGGATTGTTGGGGCGCCTTCGCGGAGTGTCGGCGGTGTACGCGGAAGGGGAGATCCCAGACATTGCTTCGCCGTTCAGCCGCAACCTATTCAATACGTATCGCTCCTACACCTTCCCGACCCATGCGCCCGTGCGAATTAGCAGGAACGCAGATGCACGCGGATCGTTCTTCGAGATCGTTCGCTCTCGCGGAGGCTCGGGCCAGTCTTCTTTCTCCACGACCGTGGCGGGCGTGACCCGGGGTGATCACTTCCACCGACGAAAGATTGAGCGCTTTACGGTGCTTTCGGGCCGCGCCGTAATTCGTTTGCGTCGCCTGTTCACTGAAGACGTAATTGAGTTTCACGTCGATGGTGAAAGCCCTGTGGCTATCGACATGCCGACCATGTGGAGTCATTCGATTCAGAACACTGGTCATCAGCTTCTGTACACGGCCTTCTGGACGAATGATATCTTTGACCCTTCCGCTCCAGATACGATCGACGAGGCTGTAATTCGATGAACAAACGACTGAAGGTGCTCACCGTTGTAGGGACGCGACCAGAGATCATTCGTCTCGCTCCTACGCTAAAACTCTTGGATGAGCATACCGATCATGTACTGGCTCACACTGGCCAAAACTACGACTACGAGCTCAATGAAGTCTTCTTCGAGGACCTAGGGCTTCGCCGACCCGACCATTTTCTTGAGGCGGAGACATCCTCACTAGGCGCTGTGATGGGCTCGATCCTCGTCAAGACGGAGGAAGTCCTGCGAGTGGAGCGTCCAGATGCGATGCTCGTACTGGGCGACACGAATAGCTGCATTTCGGCCGTAATGGCGAAGCGCATGAAGATACCCGTCTACCACATGGAGGCAGGGAACCGCTCGTTCGACGAGAACGTGCCCGAGGAAACAAATCGTCGTCTGGTGGATCACGTCGCAGACTACAACCTGGCCTATACGGAGCACGCGCGTCGGAATCTGCTGGTGGAGGGCCTCCACCCGTCGCGAATCATCGTGACAGGATCACCGATCCAGGAGGTCTTGCAACACAACAAGGAGCGGATTGATGCGAGCGACGTGCTGGCCCGACAGGGTCTTACCGAAGGTGGCTACTTCCTCGTCAGTCTGCACAGGGAGGAGAACGTCGACAACCCCGTGCGGCTCGAGCTTGCTCTGCGGTCGTTGAACTCATTGTCCGAAGAGTACGACGTGCCCGTGCTTGTCTCGACACATCCTCGCACGAGGCGGCGCCTCGAAGAGCAGAGCGCCGACTTGAAGGGCAACCTGATTCTGCACCGTCCCTTCGGGTTCAATGATTATGTCCGGCTTCAACTGTCCGCGAAGCTCGTGCTCTCGGACAGCGGCACTATTAGCGAGGAGTCCAGCATGCTGGGCTTCCCCGCGGTCACAATGCGCGACGCAATTGAGCGTCCTGAGTCGCTAGACACGGCCGCAATGATCACATGTGGCGTGGAGCCGACCTCGGTATCTGAAGCAGTCGGCTTTGCGCTCCGCGCTTTCGAACGGCTCGGCCGACCGCAGGTACCGTCGGACTATTCGATCACCGACACTTCGCGTCGCGTCGTGGCCTTCATCCTGTCGACTGCGCGGACTCACCACGCCCGAACCGGCATTAGAACCCGGCAGAACGCGTGAGATGTGGCTGGGCACCGGTTCGCTTGAACCGGTGCCCGCTGTCATTCTCGCGTCTGCCTGGGTAACTATGCGCCAGCATGCTTCGAGATCGGCCGCCTGATCGGGACGTCCTGCCCGCCAAAAAAGAACTCCCGGAAAGTCGGAGGCAGCAATCCGAGCCGGCGGATCGCGGCGAGCATCAGAAGCCAGATCACTACGACCAACGGTGCCTTATCGACCCACACGAAGTTGCCGACTGGGAACGCTAGCATCTGAAGGAACACGAAGTACCGCATCATGGTCGACGCCAGGGTACCTCGGGACTCGAGGTGACTCGCGAGCCTACCCAGGATTACGCAAGCCGCAAAGAACCCGAGCATGCCTGCATTAGCGGCGAAGAGCACCGAGTCCGGGTGCCACCGGACACCTACCTCTACGACTTCCGTCATGACGTCACGGACCTCGGTCCCGTTGAGCGCCGAGCCGCCGGGAAGCAACCATAGGAGGGAGCTCTGCCAGTCTCGCAGCCATACATCGGTCCAGAAAGTGGAGACGTACAAAGAGCCGAAGCCGAAATAGCTGTAGAAGGCCAGCAGCGCGCCGACGACGCCCGGTCCGAGCATCTCCCGCAGCCAAGAGTCCTCGAGATGTATTTCACCAAGGTCCAGCAAAGCAGGATCCACACCCCGCGCAGCGAGGATCGCGACATAAAGCGACGCCAGACCGACCGCGACAACGAGGATGTACAACTGACGCGCGCGGGAATTCTTCGACCCTGGCCGAATCAACAGTGCGAACAGCAGTGCCGAGCCCACATGGAAGAACTCCAGCCCCGTGCCCCGCGCGAGACCCGAGTAGGCCATCGCGGCGAGGGAAAACGAGAGCAGCACCCACTCCTGGGGCGCGACGCGCCCCCCACGGGCGACCACCGACATCACCGCGCAAATCGCGATCGCGTACGTAACGACTTGCATCGCGAACCAGATGGTGAGTGCCCCTCCGCCGCCTGCTTCGACAAGTTCTTGGGTGTAGCCCTGATACTGCACGTAGAGCGACTGATCTCCGCCGAGCCCGCTAATCACTTGCGCCGGTGACATGCCCGTGCTGTACTGAGCAGACAAGATACTCGCCACTATTGCGGTCATACCCAGACCCACGGCGATCGTGCCGTTCCAATGCCTCGGCGGAATTTCCGAAACTTCTCGCGGAATCCGCGCAGACCGACCGAATGAGTATCCAAATGCGAAGAGCACAACACAAATGAGAAGTTGCATCAATGCTGGCAGCACTTGTGTCGCGGTCATACTCGTCAGCGACGCCAGCGCGAGTACATACAGCGCTAGAACCGCGTATGCGTAGCTTAGGACCCGCAACGAACTCATGAGTGTCTCCGCATCCTTTGATTGAGACGCGGACTTGGGGGGAAGAGCCTGCCCGCTCTGGTAATGACCGGAGGAAGTATCCTCGATACTTGGCGAGAGCTCGGTCCTGCGTCCGTCTGGCTCAACCGCTCACGCTCCAACGTGCGCGGCGTCACGGAGTGCTTCCCACAGTTTGGCCCGCGAGCGACCGGCCTCGTGATTCGCCAAGGCCACCTCAAGACCGCGAAGCGCCTTATCAGCCCGCGCTTCGCGATCATGAACCGCCTCCTCCACCACCACGTCCAGCTCATCGTGGCCGAGCGAAGACGCGACGTAGGCTGCACCCGAGCTGGCTAGATACTCCATAGAAGCAACACCTGCCGGTCCTATTGCGAGAACCGCCCGTCCGGCGGCGAGATACTCAGGAATCTTCGTCGATACGGACAGGTACGTCGCAACTTGGTCGCTTCGTTCGAACGACTCGACGTGGACCAGCAAGTCGGCGCTCTCGTAGACTCGCCGCAGTTGGCTCGCGTCGACGGCCTCGTGCATCACAATGGACTCAGAAGAGCGAAGCGCTTGATCCATTGCTGAATCAATGTGTGTTGAGGTGTAGATGTGGAGTTCGGCTCTCGTCCCCCGGCCCTGAATTCGATCAAGCGCGGCGCCAAGTTCAGCAAGCGTCTTCCAGCGATTCAGGTGTAGCCCGCCGGCGTATGTCAGAATAATCAGGCCGGGCAAAGAGTCGCGATGAGCAACCGTCGCACTAGTCACTTCTACAAGATTCATCAGCGGCGTGGACGCGATACCAAACTGTTCGCGATAGACGTTCGTCATTTTGTCCCCAATGGTCAGCACACGCTCGCTCGCCGCGCACATTGCGAGGAAGTGTCGACGGACGCTCGCGCGGGCCAGCTTAGCCATCGGGTTTCCTGCGGGCAGCGGCAATACATAGTCGTCAGTGACATAACTGAAGATCTTGGCCTCGAAGTCGCGCGATATGCGAACGACCAACGGGTAGAGATGGGTTGCGTCGCCGCCGCTGAAGAAGATGACCTCAGGATCGAAATCATCGATCCAACTCCTGATGTCGCGGTATCCGAGGCGCAGCACCCCTCCGAGCACGGCACTGCGCGCTGAGCGGATCGTCTGCGACGAAGCCAGAGCGCGCGTCGCTCCGGGCGACAGAACCTGATCTGCTATCGTCGTGGCCTCCACGGGCGCTCCCAGCGACCGCGTCCTGCGAGTCATGAATCGCAGTACGTCTTCGTCCGACACTCGGTAGAACCGGGTTGTGATACTCGAGTTCGGTAGTTCGCGATGGAAATACAGCTGTGCAATTCGCTCGGAAGGATAGCCTTCGAAGAAGGATGCGTATGTCTTTCCGTTATTCGAAGTCTTCGAGAGCGGGTTGACAGCAATGATCAGCACCCTCGGTAGGTTCTCGCGCATCAGTGAACTCTCCGCTCGGTTTCGGTTAAACTGCGACGCCTAGTCTCGTCCAACGCCGGCAGGGTCACGGCCGCTGCGAGCCGATGTATCAAGCCTGTCGCCCCCTTAGCCTATCCGGCCTCGCCGCGCCACCGAGCCCGCGACTGCAATCGACGTGCCTGGACCCGGATGAGGGGCAGACACCAGAACCGTTGCCCGCTCCGGGTGGATGTGCCGCGCCATGACTCTGGCGCGGTGTGGGTGACGAATGGGCTCGATGAGCGAGCGCGTGGATTTCTCTGAGTTGCAACTCGGCCCAGGCGGCAAGGGCGACGACGCGGGCGGTGCAGCGGGTAACGGTATGCCTCGAGGGCAGACAACGGCCTGCTGACGCAGGTAGCCGCGAGTCGGGAATGGTCGTCGACAGGCGAGCGGACTCGGTCGTAGCGCGCTTCGGCCTGCGCTGGTGCGCTGCGCCAGGCGCATCGTTCTTGCGACTGGATCACCGGTCGCCGCGATTGGACGGCGCTTCTCACTACAAGCTGGCAGCCGCTCTCGCATGTCGCGAATCGAGACCTGCTTCGAAGCGCGGACAACTTCGCCCGTCATCGGGTCAGGGGAACGGCAGCGCGCGCTGGCCGTGCAGCACCTATGCGACGCGCGGGGCGAGAATTCCGAGGAGGTGCGTGATCTGTCCCGACCGAGGCGCACCTCGAAGCGCGGCGCGGGCGTTGGCGACGGGGCTGGAAGGGCCGATTCCTCCTCTGCGCCGCAGACCATTCCACCCCCGAAGCGTTCGACTCAGCGGTCGACAGGGACATCAGCGTCCTTGGTGGCGACGACCTGCGAGCGTCAGCAGCGCCTTGACACCCGGCGCCGCGATCGGCCCCCGCCCTGAGGCGTGACCCGGCCGTTCGCGCGAGACACGAGGACCTCCGTCGGTAGGCGAAGCTTTCACAATACCGCTCATCCCGCGGGGTCCGCGCTACGACCCGCCGTGTTACGGCCATTGCCGGAAACAGCTAGACGGCAGGGCGATAGGCTGATCGGAGCGACGGCCCTGTCCGGTGGGCCACGGAAGCGCCCTACGCGCATCCTTGAGCTGCAGATTCGAGGACAACACTTTGTCGCAGAGCGTGCTGGCAGACGGCGCACGGGGCGGTGCGCTCGTTGTGGCCGGCAGCCTGACCAAGGCCGTCGTTCAAGTTCTATCGGTGACGATTCTTGCTCGCTTGCTGCTGCCCGAGGACTTTGGCGTGGTGGCGCTCGTGGCCGTCTTCATCGCACTGGGATCACTTCTGCGCGACTTTGGTCTACCTACTGTCGCGTTACAAGCCCCCGAGTTGTCCCACCAGCAAGCATCGAACATGTTCTGGCTCAACGTTGCGTTTGGGTCAGCCGCGGCGGTTGGCCTGTGTTTGGCCACGCCACTGCTTGCGGCGTGGTTCAACGAGCCGCTGCTTTGGGTCGTCGTCCCGAGCATGGCGTCGCTTCTGCTCCTCGGCGGGCTGTCGGCGCAATTGCACGTGCAACTCTCGCGCAACATGCGTTACCGCGCGCTGGTAGTTGGCGAAGTCGTGTCGATGGTTGCTGGCCTTGGCTCCGCCGTGGCTCTCGCGGCCGCAGGCGCCAGTTATTGGGCATTGATCGCTCAACACCTGGTAGCGGCGGTTGTGCTCTTAGCTATGCGTTTCGCCGCCACTCGCTGGAAGCCGATTCGCTTCCGCAGGGGCAACGGCGCATGTCGCGCCCTTGCGGTCGGAGCTGAGTACACCTTCGTGCAGCTTCTCGCTTTCCTGCAGACAAGCGCTGACTCGCTTGTAGTGGGCTGGCGTTTCGGGTCAACTACTCTCGGCTATTACAATCGAGGGCTACAACTCCTCGCGTTCTCGAGTCTTCTGCTCGGCCCGCTCATGCAGGTTGTAGTTCCCACCCTCAATCGAGCACGCGCTCAGGGGCGCGCACTGGGGCCCATGCTCCTCCGGATTCAGTTCGTAGTCGGTCTCGCCGTCATCGGCGTGCTTGCCATAGCGGCAGGAACGGCTCAGTCACTCGTTCCTTTCCTATTGGGCGGTGGGTGGGAGCGCACCATACCCATCTTCCAAGCCCTCGCGGTAGGAGGTTGCTTCTACGCCTTGAGCATGGTGAACCACTGGGGTTTCGTGGTAACCGGGCGGAGCCGTGCCTTGCTTCGGTCCGACATGATCAGTAAGCCGCTCGTGATCGTTTGCGTTGCGATTGGCTCTGCTTTCGGTGTGCTCGGAATAGCGGTCGGGTATTCCATCGGCATGGCGTTGGCGTGGCCGGTCAGCACTGTTTGGCTCGGGCGCGCGACGGGCGTTCCGGTACGACGCCTCTTCGCTAACGGCGTCCTACTTATAACGGCCGGCGCGGCCGGCGCGTTGACCGCGGTCTTCGTGACCGCATTGACCTCTGTTGCTTCGGGGGGTCTCGCTATCGCCGCTGGAGCTGCAGCGTGCTCTATCATGATCCTGCTACTACTGAGCCTGGTACCTGACGCTCGCCGGAATCTGCGCGGAGCCTTCAAACTCCTGAAGCTGCTTGGGACTCAACGGGCGGGGTGAAGCACTCGCACCCACCGGCGATTCATCGCTGCGGGGGCGATTCCGCCGTCCGTGCCGCACTACGCCGAGCTCGCTATGCGGCGCTCGGCGCTATGTGACGTTCCGTGTCCAGCACCGCAGGATCTGCGGCGCCAGGCGCCCGTCGCCGAGGTCGGCCGCTCGATCCGCACGGACTGACGCATCGCGTAGTCGTAGCACGCCGCCTCCGCTCATTGAGCAGGGCGGCCGGAGGCCGCTGCGCAAGCGTCGGGCTTCCCGAGACTGTGAGTAGTCTGCCCGACGCAGACGGCGCAGGTACGCTCACTGAGGCGAACGCGAGCGCCCGGCGGACGCAGAATCACCGCCGTCCTCAGCGCCATTGCACTCGGAGCGCCGCGTCGCGAAGACCGAGTTGACGACGCGCACCATGGTGACCACGGTTGAGCGACCGGCCCCGCCGTCCACTTCTACTGAGATCACCGTGTCTTCGGCAATGCCGGGCGCTTTGCCTTTCGCTCCTGCTGCTTACGCTCGACGTAACCGTAGTGCCCGTACCCGTAATGCCCGTACCCGTACGCATCAGCGCCGCGCGTCGGGACCATCGTGAGGACGACGCCCCCAACCGCAGAATCGACGGTGTCCAGCAGCTGCACCGCGGTTTCGAGTTGGTGCTTCGTCGCCTTGCCAGCCGATGCGACGAGCACAACACTCTCGACATGCTTGGAGAGCACTGCGGCGTCAGTGACGGGCAGCAATGGCGGCGCGTCGAAGAGAACCCAGTCGAACTCCTCCTGCAGCTCCTTGAGCAAGGTCGCCATCGCCTTAGACCCGAGTAGCTCAGACGGATTCGGCGGGATCTGGCCAGCAGGCAGGACGTACAGCGCCTTCGTGCCCCACTGCTGAACCGCATCAACCAAGTCGGCCCGGCCGATGAGTACATCGGTCAGCCCGACTCCACCGTCCAAGTTCATATAATCGGCGACCTTCGGCTTGCGGAGATCTGCATCGACAAGGATCACGGTCTGTCCGGCGTCGGCCATCGCGATTGCGAGGTTCGCGGTTGTAGTGCTCTTGCCCTCCCCGGGGGTGGCCGAAGTGACCACAAGCGAGCGTGAATCCTCGTCGACCTCAATGAACTGCAGGTTCGTTCGCAACGTGCGGAAGGACTCGGAACGCGGGCTCAGCGGATCGACATGCACAATGAGCGGGCGTTGCTTCGCCTTGGGATCGAACGCGATCGCCCCGAGCATGGGCGCGTCAGTGACGGCGCGAACGTCGCGCTCGTTGCGGATTCGGGTGTCAAGCACCTCGCGCAAGAGAGCGAATCCGACCGCCAGCGCCAGGCCGACGAGCGCGCCGATCACAATATTGACGGTCGTGCGGGGGCTGATCGGCGTAGTCGGCACCGAAGCACGCTCCACGACGGCGAGTTGCACTGGGCTGGCCTGATCGGGACGAGCCTCGATCGCGGCAACAGTCTCCGAGAGACTTGCCGCCGCTGCATCGGCGAGAGAAGCGGCCTCTGCCGGGTCGTCGCTCGTGGACGAGATCTCGATGATCGTTGTGTCGGGGACGGTCCTGGCACTGATGCGCGCATCGAGGGAGGTGTAGGACTCATCGAGCGAGAGCGATTCGATCACTCCGTCAAGCACGCGCTGAGAGTCGACCAGGTTTGCGTACGTCTCGACGCGGGACAGCGTGAAGGTGTTGCCTTGTGCCAGTTCGGCTGTGGTGTCACCGGCTTGGAGCGAGACAAACACCTGCGTCGACGAGGAGTAGACGGGCTTCTGCACGAGCGAAAGCACGGCGCCGGCTCCTACGCCAACGAGGGTCGCCGCTATAAGGAGCACCCAGTACTTCCTGATGACCCGGATGTAATCCGACAAGTGCAACTTGACTCCCTGTGCGTATGTCGGCACGCCAAGGAGATGCGGCACGCCGCAAACATCCTGTCACACCCGGAGTTCCGCTCCACGCCCGTCTGCGAGTGTTCGCAAGCACGATGCGATGCGGGCGACGTGCACTTCGATCGCGTCGGCTGACCGCTTGTACACCTCCGGCTCGAGCCGGTAGGGATCCTCGACGTCAAGCTCGTCCGGCGACACCGGGGTCGGCATCATACCTCGCGCTGTCACCGCCGCGTCGACGACGCGGCGCATGAAGGCGGCGAATCCGTCCCTGCCGAGAGGCGCGACCGACGACTCGAGCTCGCCGTTAGCGAGCGCCTCGACGATACGAGCGAACTCAACGAGCGTGAAGGAACGTCGGTTGGCGCGCGGCACTAAGCTTGTCGCTGCCGCGCGGTGCTCGCGGGCCATTCCGACGATGAGGTCGGCCTCTTCGACGTGCGGCTCGCGGATGCGTCGCGCACGGTGAGCAGCAGTGTCCGGGATGCCCAAACGAACCGCTTCCGCGACGGCGAGTTTGTCCATCGGGTCGTCGTCGAACGCCTTCGTCCCGGCACTCGAGATCTGCAGGGCAGGAATGTCGGTGCGCCCGAACGCCGCGGGGATCCGAGCACGAAGGAGCTGCTCCGCCTGGGGCGAGCGGCAGAGGTTGCCAGAGCACACCGTCAGGATGCGGAAGACCCCATCGTTCCGCGTCACTGGCTCCCGGGACTGTCGACTCGGAAGCGGCATGCGAACAGAGTACCGGGAGACGCTTGGTGAATGGCTAGTGTTGAGTGTCTGTCACGAGGCGAACAGGAGGTCTCAGCATGCCGCTCGATAGGCAGCAGGGCTGGGCCATCGCCGGATTGGCCGCTGCGGCGGTCTTCGCGGCTGGGTCGCTGACCGCCGTCTCGATCGCGAACGATCAGCGGGCAGCGGAGGCGCGCGAAGCCGGCAGCTCGACGACCGTGCTCGACGAGCGCTACCGTGCCGCGATCGCCGGGCTCACCGCGGCGGAATCGGCGCGCGCACAAGCGGAATGCGAGCTCGAGGCGCGGATCGTCGAGGCGGTGCAGCTCGAGCAGCGCATGGCTTCCGCTCTCGATGCCGCAGAGATCGTCGACAACGCCGCGCTCATCATCCCCCGCAGCGCGCGGCTCGCTTTCGAGCCCGATCGCGTCGCCGCAGTCGAGAGCTTCGCCACGGGGTTCACCACCGACACAGACGCGGAGCTCGCCGCCCGCTACGCCGGCGTCGCCGACGTCGTCGCGGCGTGCCTCGCGGAGCGCATTACGCCGGAGACGCCCGGGCCGAACCCGCTCACCGAAGAGGCAGTCGCAGATGCCGAGGCGCGTGCTGCGGCCGCGAGCTCTGAGCCGGTGCTCGACGCCGAGCGGCTCCAAGCGCTCGAGCAGGCCATCATGTCCTTCGGCGAGCCGACGCTCGCCGTGACCGACGCGCGCGTCGCGGTCACCGGGATCGATGAGACCGACGCGGCCCTCGCGGCCGCCGCCGACGCTGTGCGCACCGCCCCCACGGGCGCTGCGACGGTCGAGCTGCTCGAAGCGCTCACCGCGCACGCGCGCGCGGCAATCGACGCCGCGAACCGGAGCGTCGAGCCGGCTCCGCAGCCGGATCCGGCGCCCGCACCCGCACCTCGACCCCGCCCGGTCAACCCTGTGCCGGTGAACCCGACGCCCGCTCCAACCGCCGATCCTGAGCCCCAGCCGACCCGGCCGGTCGAGCCAGGGAACGGCGGCGACGCACCCGTCGATCCTGAGGAGCCTTGAGCGCTCACTCGATCGTGACCAGGCGGTTCGGGCGCGATTCGACCCTCGATCTCTAGGAAGCCCATGCGCGTGCTGCTCACCGGCGGAGCCGGCTTCATCGGCTCCCACACCGCCATCGCGCTCGTCGAGCACGGGCACGCGGTCGTCATCCTCGACGACCTCTCGAACGCGAGCGAAGAGGCGGTGCGCCGCGCCGAGCGGATCGCCGGCGCCGCCATGCCGCTCATCGTCGGCGACGCGGGCGACGCCGAGCTCGTCGGCCGGGTGCTCGCCGAGCACCGCATCGAGGCGGTCATCCACTTCGCCGGGCTCAAGGCGGTCGGCGAGTCGGTCGAGCAGCCCCTGCGCTACTACCGGGTCAACCTCGGCACCGCGATCGCGACCCTCGAGGCCATGGCGACCCACGGCATCCGCCGCTTCGTCTTCTCGTCGTCGGCGACCGTCTACGAGCAGCCCGGCGAGCTGCTGCGCGAGGACGCGCCGGTCGGCATCGACCTGCCGAACCCCTACGGCCGCACGAAGGCGATGATCGAGGCGATCATCGCCGACACGGCCGCCGCCGACCCCGCCCTCGAGGCGGCGGTGCTGCGCTACTTCAACCCGGTCGGCGCGCATCCCTCGGGCGAGATCGGCGAGGACCCGAAGGGCATCCCCAACAACCTCATGCCGTTCATCGCCCAGGTCGCGGCCGGCGAGCGCGAGCGGCTGCGCGTCTTCGGCGACGACTACCCCACCGTCGACGGCACCGGCGTGCGCGACTACATCCACGTGCTCGACCTCGCGGAGGGGCACGTCGCCGCGCTCGAGGCGCTCGAGCCGGGGGTGCTCACCGTCAACCTCGGCACCGGGCGGGGCGCCTCGGTGCTCGAGGTGCTGCGCGCGTTCGAGCGCGCTGTCGGCCGTGAGCTGCCCTTCGAGGTCGTCGAGCGGCGCGTCGGCGACGCGGCCGTCTCGACCGCCGACCCGACGCTCGCGCACGAGCGGCTCGGCTGGCGAGCGACCCGCTCGCTCGACGACGCGGTGACGGATGCGTGGCGGTGGCAGGAGCGCAACCCGCGCGGCTACCGCGCCTGAACCCTCGACACTCCCAGGATGCGGGGCCATGCTGGCGGCATGGCTGAGACGTACCACCACGAACCCCCGTACACGATCGGCGTCATCTGCGGCAGCATCTCCGCATCGTCGATCAACCGCCGGCTCGCGCGGGCGCTCATCAAGCTCGCGCCCGACGACCTGCAGTGCTCGTTCATCGAGATCGACCAGCTCGACCTCTACGACCACGACCGCGACGGCGACTACCCGCCCGAGGCGCTCGAGCTCAAGCGGCAGATCCGCGAGGCGGACGGCATCCTCATCGTCACGCCCGAGTACAACCGCTCGGTGCCCGGCGCGCTGAAGAACGCGATCGACTGGGCATCGCGCCCCTACGGCGAGAACGCGCTGTCGCGGAAGCCCGTCGGCATCATCGGCACCTCCCCCGGCGCGATCGGCACGGCCGTCGGGCAGCAGCACCTCAAGACGATCATGTCGTTCTGCAACGCGCCGCTCATGAACGAGATCGAGGCGTACGTGCAGTACCAGGAGGGGCTCGTCGACGACGACGACAACGTCACGGTCGAGTCGACGAAGGAGTTCCTCTCGACGTACATGCGCGCGCTCGACGACTTCGTGCGGCGGGTGCTGACGGTGGTGCCGAAGCCCGACGGGTCGACCGCGGCAGGCTGAATCGCTGCCTCCGGCCGAGGCGCCGATCGCCGAAGCACCGAACAGCGTCAGGATCGGCTCAGGCCCCGTCGGCACTGCCCGCGCGCGGGATAGCGTCCACGCATGCAGTGCCGTCCCCTTCGTCGCGCGGGCTGACGGCATGCGCGCGCCAGCGGAGCTGCGGGTCGTGACCTGGAACGTCTGGTGGCGCTTCGGAGAGCGCTGGGAGGAGCGGCAGGAGGGCATCGCCGCGACGCTCGAGCGCCTCGACGCCGACATCATCGGCCTGCAGGAGTCGTGGGCGACGCGCGAGGAGTCACAAGCCGCCGTGCTCGCCGAGCGGCTCGGGATGCAGAGCCAGTGGGCCGGCCCGTCGCTGCCCGAGCTGCCCGACGAGCCCGAGTCGCCCGACCACGCGGGCGTCGATCTCGGGCTCGCGGTGCTCAGCCGCTGGCCCATCCTCGACTCGTGGACGCGCACGCTCCCCTCGAGCCGCGACGTCGCCCCCGTCGCGCTCGTCGCCGTCATCGAGCACCCGCGCGGGCCGCTGCGCGTCGTGTGCACGTGCGCCGAGCACCACGCGCACTTCGGCGACGACCACGTCGCCCAGACGCGCGAGCTCGCCGAGCTCGTGCTCGAGCTCGCGGCGCTCGAGTCGCCGCTCCCGGTGCTGCTCATCGGCGACCTCAACGCGCCGCCCGACGGGCCGGAGCTCGCGCCGCTGCTCGAAGTGATGACGGATGCGTGGACGGCGGCCGGGCACGCACCCGACGAGGGCGTCACCCTCTCGAGCGAGCACCCCGACGCACCGCTCGGCGCGGCCAAGCAGCTCGATCGCCGCATCGACTACGTGCTCGTGCGCCCTTCGGCCGGGGGCCGCGCGCCCGAGGTGCGGAGCGCATCCGTCGACACCGACAGGGTCGACGGGCTACACCCCTCCGATCACTTCGCGGTCGTCGCGGACCTGAAGGTCTGAGCCGCGCGATCAGTGGCCGCGGCGCGACTCACGCTGCGCCGCGAGGTCGTCGAGCGCGCGGCGGAGGCACCGCGACTGCGCGGGCGTGAGGGTGTCGGGATCGAGCTCGTCGACGAATCCGGTCGCCTCGCCGCCGGGCGAGGACGGCGCCGCCTCGCGGTCGACGGCGCGGAGCTCATGGCTCCTCGCGGGGGCGGCGGGCCGGTGCCGGGCGGCGAACGACATGCTCCGGACACTAGGACGGATCCGCGCGCCGGAACCGCTTCTGCGCACACTCCTCGGCCGCTCTTGAGGATTCGTCGCTCGCCGGCCGGGTGTGGGAGTCGCGCGTTCCTCGTTCCCGAGCGCGATGACGCTGTCACCAGGCGTCGGACATAGCACGCCTCAAGCTGCGGCGGCGGTCGCTCCGCGTCGGGCGTCAGGACGGCATACTGACATTCGTTCCGCACGAGGATGCGGCGCGGCATCGCGCCGCCTCCGAAGCAGCTCGCCGAGCATCCTCACGCGCCTCGCGCCCGCGAAGCGGGGACGATCCGGCAGTCGATGAACCGTCCCCGGTTTGATGCCGGTTCCTTTCGAGTCTGGAAGGAAGATAGTCATCATGCCGAAGCAGATCCCGGAGGAGACGAAGCAGCGAGCGATCCGGCTCGTGCTCGACCACCTCGATGAGTACCCGAACCTGACGACCGCGTGCGAGACGGTCTCGAAACGGCTCGGCTTCGGGGCCGAGTCGCTGCGCCGATGGGTGCGGCAGGCTCAGATCGACGCCGGCGAACGGCAGGGCGCCTCGACGAGCGAGTCGGAGCGGGTGCGGCGGCTTGAGCGGGAGAACCGTGAGCTGCGTGAGGCGAACGCGATCCTGCGCGACG
>NZ_AULD01000006.1 GCF_000425105.1 Agrococcus lahaulensis DSM 17612 | reverse complement strand
ATCGAGCACACCGGCTGCCTGGTCCCGATCGAGGGCATCGACCAGCTCCTCTGCCACGCCGCGATCGAGCAGCTGATCGTCGACGAGCACGGCCACCCGCTGTGGCTCGGCCGCACCAAGCGCATCTTCAACCGCGCGCAGCGGCGCGCGCTCGCCAAGCGCGACAAGGGCTGCCGCGTGCCCGGCTGCGGCATGCCGGCCGCCTGGTGCGAAGCGCACCACATCGTGCCCTGGCAGCTCGGCGGCAAGACCGACATCGACAACGGCATCCTCGTCTGCAGCTTTCACCACCACGAGATCCACGCCGGCCGACTGCGAGTCGAGAAGGCGGGACCGGGGCCAGGCCAGTGGCGGATCATCGCCGAGCTCCAGCCCGCCCGCACCCGCACCGCCGTCGCCGCATTCGCGGGCCTGCAGACACCGCCCGAGTTGCCGCAGAGCCTCGAAGCAGCCGCGCCGGCATCGCTCGCGGTGAAGCTGCCCGAGCTCCCCCAGCCCGGCGGCGAGCCGGCGGTCGAGCCACCCGCGGAGCCTGCCGCCTCGGTTTCGGTGGAGCCGGTCGCCCGATCCATCCGGCCACCCCGGCGACACCGGCAGCCGAGCATCGTGACCGAGCGGCGGCTCCGCGCACTGCTCGAGCGGCACGGCCGTGCTCGCCAGCATCCCGCACGCGCCGATCTGCTGCCGACGCCCAGGATCGTGCTGCGCCGCTAATCCGCGGGCGCGACCTCGGAGCGCTACTCCGCCGGCCCGCCGCCCTGCCACAGCCAGTCGGCGACCTCCGGAATGTCGACGCCGTGCTCGCGCGTGTAGGCACGGGCGCGAGCAGGCGCATCCGCCCACTCCTCGAGCACGTCCGCGCACGACTCTGCCAGGCCCGGCACGCGCTCGACGACGTCCATCGCGAGCCGGTAGCGGTCGAGGTCGTTGAGCATGACCATGTCGAACGGCGTCGTCGTCGTGCCGCGCTCGACGTAGCCGCGCACGTGCAGGTCGTCGTGCACCGCGCGCTTGTAGGTGAGCCGGTGGATGAGCCACGGGTAGCCGTGGTACGCGAAGACCACCGGCCGGTCGCGCGTGAAGATCGCGTCGAATTCGGCGTCGGGCAATCCGTGCGGATGCTGCCCCTCGCTCTGCAGGCGGGTGAGGTCGACGACGTTCACGACCCGCAGCGACAGCTCGGGCACGCGCTCGCGCAGCAGCGACGCGGCGGCGAGCACCTCGAGCGTCGGGACGTCACCCGCGGCCGCGAGCACGGCATCCGGGGCCCGATCCGCCATCTCGGTGCCCGCCCACGGCAGCACGCCGAGCCCGCGCTCGCAGTGCGCGGTCGCCTCGGCCATCGAGAGCCACTGCGGCGCCGGCTGCTTGCCCGCGACGACGACGTTGACGTAGCCGGTCGAGCGCAAGCAGTGGTCGGCAGTCGAGAGCAGGGTGTTCGCGTCGAACGGCAGGTAGACGCGCACGACCTCCGGGCTCTTGTTGAGCGCGACGTCGATGAAGCCCGGGTCCTGGTGGCTGAAGCCGTTGTGGTCCTGCCGCCACACGTGGCTCGAGAGCAGGGTGTTGAGGCTCGCGATCGGCTCGCGCCACGGCACTCGCGCGGCCGACTCGAGCCACTTCGCGTGCTGGCCGACCATCGAGTCGACGATGTGCGCGAACGCCTCGTAGGTGTTGAACAGCCCGTGGCGGCCGGTGAGCAGGTAGCCCTCGAGCCAGCCCTGGCAGAGGTGCTCGCTCAGCACCTCCATCACCCGACCGGTCGGCGCGAGGTGCTCGTCGCCGGGCAGCGTCTCGGCGTTCCACTGCCGGTCGGTCGACGCGTAGACGTTCGGCGCGAGGCGATTGGATGCGGTCTCGTCCGGTCCGAAGATGCGGAACGTCTCGGGGTTGTCGCGGATGACCTCGGCGAGCCAGGCGCCGAGGATCGCGGTCGCCTCGGCGTCCTCCGCGCCGCGCGCGTCGGCGCGCACCTCGACGGCGTGGTCGCGGAAGTCGGTGAGTCGCAGCGGCTCGCGCACCTCGCCGCCGTTCGCGACCGGGATCGCGCCCATCCGCAGCTCGCCCTCCGGGGCGTGGCTCGCCACGAGCGGCACGGGCGCGCCGCGGTCGTCGAACAGCTCGTCCGGGCGGTAGGAGCGCAGCCACTCGGCGAGCAGCTCCCGGTGCGCGTCGTCGTCGCGCACGCCGGAGAGCGGCACCTGATGGGCGCGCCACGTGCCCTCGACCCGGGTGCCGTCGACCTCGCGCGGCCCGGTCCATCCCTTGGGGCTGCGCAGCACGATCATCGGCCAGGCCGGGCGAGCGGCGAGGCGGCCCGCCGCCGCATCCGCCTTGATCGTCGCGATCCGGTCGACGGCGTCGTCGAGCACCGCGGCGAAGCGCGCGTGCGCCTCGAGGGGCGGCTCGCCGTCGGCGCCGACCTCGACGACGAGCGGCTCGTGCCCGTAGCCGCGCATGAGCGCGACGAGCTCATCCTCGGGGATGCGGGCGAGCAGCGTCGGGTTCGCGATCTTGTAGCCGTTGAGGTGCAGGATCGGCAGCACGGCGCCGTCGGCGGCGGGGTTCAGCAGCTTGTTGCTGTGCCACGACGCGGCGAGCGGCCCCGTCTCGGCCTCGCCGTCGCCGATGACGCACGCGACGAGCAGGTCAGGATCGTCGAACGCCGCGCCGTAGGCGTGCGCGAGCGAGTAGCCGAGCTCTCCGCCCTCGTTGATCGAGCCGGGGGTCTCGGGCGCCGCGTGGCTCGGGATGCCCCCGGGGAACGAGAACTGCCGGAAGAGCCGCTGCATGCCGCCTGCGTCGAGGCTCACGTCGGGGTAGCGCTCGCTGTAGACGCCCTCCAGGTAGGTGGCCGCGACGACCCCCGGGCCGCCGTGACCGGGACCGGTGACGAAGAGCGTGCGCTGGCGGCGCTCGCGGATGACGCGGTTGAGGTGCGCCTGCACGAACGTGAGGCCCGGCGTCGTACCCCAGTGGCCGAGCAGCCGCGGCTTGAGGTGCTCGCGCTCGAGCGGCTCGCGCAGCAGCGGATTCGCGAGCAGGTAGATCTGCCCGACGCTCAGGTAGTTCGCCGCGCGCCACCACGCGTCGACCTGCTCGAGGTCGGATGCGGTGGGCTCGGCCCGTCGGAGCTGCCACGCGGTCGCCGTCATGCCTCGAGCCTGGGGGAGCGCGCGCGGGCCGGTCAAGCGTTCGTCGAGGGCTCCGGGCATGCGGTAGTATCGTTGATCGTGCCTCGGCACGCCGCCTTAGCTCAGTCGGCAGAGCGATTCACTCGTAATGAATAGGTCCGGAGTTCGATTCTCCGAGGCGGCACCAGCACGAAGGCCCCGCATCCGCGGGGCCTTCGTCGTCTCCGCCCGAGCTAAGTGCGAGCGATGCCGGCCTCCTCGGCCGGCGTCGCGAGCACGCAGAACTCGTTCCCCTCCGGGTCGGCCAGCACGACCCATCCGCCGTCCTCGAATCCGCGGCGGTCGTCGACGACGCTCGCGCCCAGGCCGACGATGCGCTCGACCTCCGCGTCGCACGTCGTGCCGACCGGGCGGAGGCAGATGTGCATGCGGTTCTTCACGACCTTGGGCTCGGGCACCTTGAGGAACTCGAGCCAGCGGCCGCCGGGGCCGCGCAGCTCCGCCTCGGCCTCGCTCCACGCGCCCTCGGGCGAGATCTCGAAGTCGTCGAGCACCTGTGCCCACCACCGCGCTTGCGCGATCGGGTCGGATGCGTCGAAGCAGAAGTTGGCCGTGCGCGACACCATGGGCGCCACTCTAGGAGGCGGTGCGGCGCGCTTCCAGGAGCGCGTCTACCCTGGGGCCATGGCCAAGGGCATCCTGATCGTCGACGTGCAGAACGACTTCACCGAGGGCGGCGCGCTCGGCACCGAGGGAGGCGCCGCGGTCGCCGCCGCCATCACGGAGCACCTCCGCACGCACTCCTACGACCTCGTGGTCGCGAGCCGCGACTGGCACGACGCCGACAACGACAACGGCGGCCACTTCGCCGCCGGCCAGCCCGACTTCGTCGGCACGTGGCCCGTGCACTGCGTCGCCGGCACCCCCGGCGCCGACTACCACCCCGCGCTCGACGCCCTCGCGATCGACGTCCACGTCAAGAAGGGGCAGGGGAAGCCCGCGTACTCGGCGTTCGAGGGCACGACCGACGACGGCGGGACGCTCGGCGAGGTGCTCGAGGAGCAGGGCATCGACGAGCTCGACGTCGTCGGCATCGCGACCGACTACTGCGTGAAGGCGTCGGCGCTCGACGCGGCGCTCGCGGGGATCTCGGTGACCGTCATCGACGCGCTCACGTCGGCGGTCTCGCCCGAGACGCGCCAGACCGCCCTCGACGAGATGCGCGACGGCGGCGTGCAGGTCACGCGCCGCCACTGAGCGAGGGTCTGTAGCCTCACTACATATAGGCTGACTGGTGCTGCCGCTCTGCGCGGCACCCTGCAAAGATCTTCGCGTCTTGGCTTTGCATAGACCGCCTAACAGATAGACTGGCTAAGTGTCCACACGATCCACGCCCCGCTCCTCGTCCTCCCGCGTCCCCCGGTGGCTGCGCGTCCTGCTGCCCGCGGTCCTGATCCTCGGCTGGCTCGCCGCCGCGGGCATGGGCGGCCCGACCTTCGGCAGCCTCTCGAGCGTCGTCTCGAACGACCAGACGAGCTTCCTGCCCTCGAGCGCCGAGTCGACGCTCGTGCAGGAGCAGCTCGGCGAGTTCCTCGGCGACGACGAGATCCCCGCGATCGTCGTCGCGGCGTCCGACGAGGAGCTCGACGCGAGCGCGGTCGAGTCCATCGCCGCGCTCCAGGAGGAGATCGCTGGGCTCGAGGGCGTCGTCCAGGCATCGCCCGTCGTGCCGAGCGAGGACGGGCAGGCGGCGCAGATCGTGGCGCTGCTCGACAGCTCGGGCGAGTCGGGCGAGGTCGGCGACCTCGTCGGCGAGCTGCGCGCGCTCGTGGCCGACACCGACCTCGGCGCGGGCGTGGAGTCGAAGGTCACGGGACCGGCGGGCTTCACCGCCGACATCGCCGAGGCCTTCGGCGGCATCGACGGGCTGCTGCTGCTCGTCGCCCTCGGTGCCGTGCTCGTGATCCTCGTGATCGTGTACCGCTCGCCGCTGCTGCCGATCCTGGTGCTGTTCACCTCGGTGGCCGCGCTGTGCCTCGCGATCCTCGTGGTCTTCGAGCTCGCGAAGGCGGAGGTGCTCACGCTCAGCGGGCAGACGCAGGGCATCCTCTTCATCCTCGTCGTCGGCGCGGCGACCGACTACGGCCTGCTCTACACGGCTCGCTTCCGCGAGGCGCTCGGCCAGACGCAGTCGAGGTGGCAGGCGACGCTCTCGGCGCTCAAGGGCTCGTTCGAGCCCATCATCGCCTCGGGCGGCACCGTCATCGCCGGCCTCCTGTGCCTGCTGCTGAGCGACCTCGTCTCGAACCAGCAGCTCGGCCCCGTCGCCGCGATCGGCATCGCCGCCTCGATCCTCGCCGGCCTCACCCTCCTGCCGGCGCTGCTGCTCGCGTTCGGCCGCGTCGCCTTCTGGCCGGTCGCGCCGACGCCCGAGAAGCCGCGCGTCAAGCCCGACGGCAAGGGCCTGTGGGGCGCCGTCTCGAACCTCGTCGACCGTCGCGCCCGCTCCGTGTGGATCGTCACGGCGCTCGTGCTCGGCGCCGGCGCGCTGGGCGTCACGCAGCTGCGCGCCGAGGGCGTGCCGTCGAGCGACTTCGTCGTGGGGGAGTCGGAGGCTCGCGACGGCCAGGCGCTCCTCTCGGAGCACTTCCCGGGCGGCTCCGGCACGCCCACGCAGGTCGTCACGCCCGAGGGCGAGCTCGACGCGGTCGCCGAGGCGGTCGCCGACATCGACGGCGTCGAGAGCCTCGCGCTCGCGAGCGAGGACTCGCCCTCGGGCACGCTCCCGTGGCCGGCCGATCCCGCGTCGCCGTTCGCGGCGTTCGAGCCGACCGTCGTCGACGGCAGCGTGCTGCTGCAGGCGACGCTCGTCGACGCCCCCGACTCGACCGAGGCGCAGGAGGTCGTGCGCGAGATCCGCGCGGCGGCGCACGACGTCACCGACGATGCGATCGTCGGCGGCACGACCGCGACTGCGATCGACACGAACGACGCATCCTCGCGCGACCGCGCCGTCATCATCCCGATCGTGCTGCTCGTCATCGGGCTCATCCTGATGGTGCTGCTGCGCTCGATCGTGGCTGCGGCGGTGCTGCTGGCCACGACCGTGCTGTCGTACTACACGGCGCTCGGCGTCGGCGCGATCATCCTGCAGTGGCTCGGGATCCCCGACATGGATCCGGCGGTGCCGCTGTTCGCGTTCGTGTTCCTCGTCGCGCTCGGCGTCGACTACAACATCTTCCTCATGACCCGCGTGCGCGAGGAGGTCGGCAAGCGCGGCCACCGCGCGGGCGTGCTCCGCGGCCTGCGCGTGACCGGCGGTGTCATCACCTCGGCGGGCGTCGTGCTCGCGGCCACCTTCGCGGCGCTCGGCGTCATCCCGGTGCTGTTCCTGCTGCAGCTCGCGATCATCGTCGCGCTCGGCGTGCTCATCGACACGACGCTCGTCCGCTCGCTGCTCGTGCCAGCACTCGCGCTCGAGATCGGGCCGAAGACCTGGTGGCCGTCGAAGCTCGCGAAGGAGCCGCGCACTCCCGCGGCGGACCGATCGGACTCGGAGGTGAGCGCCGCCGCGTCGCGCTGACCTCGGGTGCGCGGTCGCGGCTTGCGCCGATCGTATGACGATAATACGGTTGGTGTGAGCGAGAGGCGGCGTCGATGCTGGAACGGAAGGCTGCGCCCCTGCGGGAGCAGGCGGTGGAGGTGCTGCGCGCATCGATCGTGCGCGGGGAGCTCGTGCCGGGCGCGCGCATCACGGAGAAGGCGATCGAGCAGCGCCTCGGCGTCAGCCGGACCGTCGTGCGCGAGGCCCTGCGGCAGCTCGAGAGCGAGCGGCTCATCCGCATCCAGCCGGGTGTCGGCCCGGTCGTCGCCGAGCTGACGCTCGACGAGGCCCGGCAGCTCTACGAGGTGCGCGCGGCGCTCGAGGCGACCGCCGCGCGGCTCGCGGCGCGCAACGCCGACGACGCGCAGATCGCCGCGCTCCAGGCGGCCTTCGACTCGATCCCGGAGCAGCGCCCGGACGAGATCGACGCGCTGCTGGCCATCAAGAACGGCTTCTACGTCGCGCTCATCGCCGCGAGCGGCAACCACATCATCGGCGAGCAGCTGGCCAACGTGCAGGCGCGCATCAGCCAGCTGCGCGCCGTGACGCTCGGTGCGCCCGACCGGCAGGCCGCGATGCGCGCCGAGCTCGGCGCCGTCGTCGACGCCATCGCGCGGCGAGACGAGGAGGCGGCCTACCGGCTCTCCGTCGCGCACGTCATGGCCGCATCGAGCATCGCCCTCGACCACCTCAGCACCCGCGCGAAGGACATCGCATGAGCCACACCCTCTTCCTCGGCCTCGGGCGCATGGGCGCGCCGATGGCGCGACTCCACGCGGAGGCGTTCGAGACGCACGTCTTCGACGTGTTCCCCGACGCCGTCTCGGCGGTCGTCGAGGGCTCGAGCGCCCGGCCGGTGGTCGACCTCGCGAGCGAGGGCGCCGACGTCGACGCCGTGATCCTCATGCTCCCGACGAGCCGCCACGTCGAGGACGCGCTCACCGGCGAGGGCGCGCTCCTCGAGCGCCTGCCCGCAGGGTCGCTCGTGATCGACATGGGCTCGAGCGAGCCGGGGAGCACGCGGTCGCTCGCCGCCGCCGCGGGGGAGCGCGGCGTCGACTACGTCGACGCGCCGGTCTCCGGTGGCATCGCGAAGGCCGAGACGGGCGAGCTGACCATCATGGCGGGCGGCACGGACGACGCGGTCGCGCGCGCCATGCCGCACCTCGAGACGGTCGGCAGCTCGATCGTCCACGTCGGGCCCGCCGGCGCCGGCCACGCGGCCAAGGCGCTCAACAACCTCGTCAGCGCGACGAACATCGCGGCCGCGACGGAGGCGGTGCTCATCGCGAAGCACTTCGGCATCGAGCCGGCGGCGATGATCGAGGTGCTCAACGCCTCGACCGGCATGAGCCAGGCGACGCAGGTCAAGTTCCCGCAGCACATCCTGCCCGGCACGTACGCCTCGAAGTTCGCGTACGACCTCATGCTCAAGGACATGGGCATCGCGAGGCGCATGGCCGACGAGGTCGGATTCGCACCGGTCACGGGCGCGGCGTTCGACACGCTCTCGGAGGGCCGATCGGCGCTCGGCGAGCACGCAGACCACACCGAGATCGCGCGCGTGTACACGCGGGCGACCGGGATCTCCATCGACGAAGGGCACGCACGATGACGGACATCGACCCGCAGGAGTACATCGACGACATGGCGCGCAAGCGCGGCTACGTCCTCGACTACCACAAGGTGATGGCGAAGCAGGACTTCCCGGTGCTGCAGGCGGCGAACCACATGGTCTCCGCCGCCTACCTCGACCAGCGCACGCTCGACCGCAAGACGAAGGAGCTCATCTTCATCGTCTCGCTGACGGTCATGCGCGCCTCGAAGGGCCACATCCAGTCGCACATCCGAGTCGCGCTCGACCTCGGCCTCACGCCGACCGAGATCCTCGAGGCGATCGAGATCGCCCTGCCCGAGGCGGGCATCGTCGCGTTCCAGACCGGCTTCGAGGCATGGCGGGAGGTCGTCGGCGCCGATGGCATCGAGCCGACCGTCGCCGTCCACGAGGGCGGCTCCGGCTCGGGCGAGTAGCTCGCGCCATGGCATCGCACGAGCCGTGGGAGGTCGTGGTCATCCGCCACGGCACGCGCAGCACCCGACGCAGCGAGGTCTTCCTCAACTACGCCTTCTACGGGGAGGACGACGGGCCGTTCCGGCTCGACTACTTCCTGTGGGTGCTCCGCCGCGGCGATGAGGCCATCGTGGTCGACACCGGGTACTCGGAGGCGGGGGCGACCGCGCGCGGCCGCGAAATCCTCATCGACCCCGTGGATGCGCTGCGGCGCCTCGGGATCGAGCCGGGCTCCGGCGTGCCCGTCGTCGTGACGCACGCGCACTACGACCACATCGGGAACCTGCCGGCGTTCGCGTCGTCGGAGATCCACATCGCCCGGTCAGAGCTCGACTTCTGGACGAGCGACGTCGCCGACCGGCCGCTCTTCTCGCACTTCGGCGATCCCGCCGAGATCGAGGAGCTGCTGCGCGCCGAGGCGGAGGGAAGGCTCCGCCCCTTCTCGGGCACGGCGACGATCGCCGAGGGGGTCGAGCTCGTCGAGGTGGGCGGCCACACCCCGGGCCAGGCCATGGTGTCGGTCGCCACGAGCGCCGGCACGGTGCTGATCGCGAGCGACGCGGCGCACTTCGTCGAGGAGCTCGAGCGCGACATGCCGTTCGTGTCGATGGCCGACGTGCCGCAGTCGTACCGCGTGCTCGATCGGATCCGCGAGACGGACGCAGCGCTCGTGCTCACGGGCCACGATGCGGGCACGCTCGATGGGCTCGAGCCGCTCGGCGAGCCGCTGCCGGGGCTCGCCGGCGTGATCGGCCGGCGCGCGTGAGCCTGCCCGCCGACGTCGTCGAGCGCTGCCGCGCCGACGCGCGCCTCGCCGCCGCGAGCCGCGGTGCCGACGTCACGATCGCGCTGCGCGACAGCAGCGGCGAGCACGTCCTCCGCCTCCACGACGGGCGCGTCGCCGCGGGCAGAGCCGCCGACTGCTCGATCGCCATGGCGGACGAGGCGTGGTCGGCGCTGCTCGCCGCGGAGCCGAGCGCGGGCGATCAGCACGTGCTCGCACTCGTGCGGGACGGCCGTGCGCGCGTCGAGGGCGACGAGCTCGCCTTCGCGCAGCACCTGCACCTCGTGCGCCGCATCGTCGAGGCGATCCGCCCGGCGGCCGCCGCGCCCCGGGCCCCCGAGCGCCGACCGCTGTCGCTGCGCGGGCAGTACGTCCGCATCGACGGGCCGCAGGGCGCATCCGACGTCTTCGTCGAGCGCGCCGGCACCGGCCCGCAAGTGCTGTGCCTCGCGACCGCCGGCAGCGACTCGAGCCAGTACCACGGGCTCGTCGCCGAGACCGATGTCACGGACCGCTTCGAGCTCATCGCCGTCGACCTCCCGTGGCACGGCAAGTCGACGCCCGTGCCCGGCGTCGATCCGCTCGAGTACCGGCTCGATCCCGCGACGTACACCCAGCTCATCGTCGCGATCGCGGATGCCGCCGACCTGCGGCGGCCCATCCTGCTCGGCCCGTCGATGGCGGGCGCGGCCGTCGTGCGGGCGATCGCGCTGCACCCCGACCGCTTCGCAGGCGCTGTCTCGTGCCAGGCCGGCCCCAGCGTGCGCGGCCGCAGCACGCCGGCGCTCCGCTCCGCGGTCGTCAACCAGGCGCTCCACGTGCCCGAGTGGACCTACGGGCTCATGAACCCGGCCTCGCCGCTCGAGCACCGCGACCGCGTGTGGTGGGGCTACTCGTCCGGCGCCTACGGCGTCTACGACGCCGACATCACCGGATACCAGCAGTGGGATCTCGACGAGGTCGAGCACCTGCTCACGCCCGAGTCGCCGCACGTCGCGGTGCTGTCGGGCGCCTTCGACACGAGCGTGCCACCAGCCGCATCTCGCGAGCTTGCGGACCGCATCCCGAACTCGTCGTTCGAGCTCATGCCCGAGCTCGGCCACTTCCCGCACGCCGAGCACCCCGCGGCGTTCGCGCCGCACCTCGAGCGGGCGATCGCTCGCGTGCTCCGGAGCGAGCGACCCCCGGCGGATACGATGGACACAACCAGTTGAAGGAGTTCGCATGAGCGCGACCACCACCGAGATGCAGGTGCTCGACGGCATCCACGGCAAGCTCTTCATCGGCGGCGAATGGGTCGACGGTGAGCAGGGCACGATCGAGGTCAGGGACCCCGCTACCGGCGAGGTGATCAAGGAGATCGCGAACGGCTCGGTCGAGGACGGCGTGCGCGCGCTCGACGCGGCCGTCGCGGCGCAGGACTCCTGGGCCCGGACGCCCGCGCGCGTGCGCGGCGAGATCCTGCGCAAGGCCTTCGACCTCCTCCAGGAGCGCAAGGAGGAGTTCGCGCTCCTCATGACGATGGAGATGGGCAAGCCGCTCGCCGAGGCCCGCGGCGAGGTCGCCTACGGCGGCGAGTTCCTGCGCTGGTTCTCGGAGGAGGCCGTGCGCATCGACGGTCGCTACTCCATGACGCCCGAGGGCACCGGCCAGATGATCGTCACGCACCGCCCCGTCGGCCCGTGCTTCCTCATCACTCCCTGGAACTTCCCGCTCGCGATGGCGACCCGCAAGCTCGGCCCGGCGCTCGCCGCGGGCTGCACCGCGGTCGTGAAGCCCGCGACGCTCACGCCCCTCACGACGCTCGCGCTCGTCGCGCTGCTCGAGGAGGCGGGTCTGCCGAAGGGCGTCGTGAACGTCATCACGACCAAGTCGACCGGCGCGCTCTCCGAGCGGCTGCTCGCCGACCCGCGCCTGCGCAAGGTCTCGTTCACGGGATCGACCCCGGTCGGCGTGCAGCTGCTGAAGCAGGCCGCCGACAACGTGCTGAAGTCGTCGATGGAGCTCGGCGGCAACGCGCCGTTCGTCGTCTTCGAGGATGCCGACCTCGACAAGGCGGTCGAGGGCGCGCTGCTGGCGAAGTTCCGCAACATCGGCCAGGCCTGCACCGCGGCCAACCGCTTCATCGTGCACGAGTCGGTCGCCGACGAGTTCTCGCGCCGCATCGGCGAGGCGGTCAAGGCGATGAAGATCGGCCGCGGCACCGAGGAGGGCGTGCAGATCGGCCCGCTCGTCGAGGACAAGGCCGTCGACAACGCGGTGCGGCTCGTCGAGTCGGCGGTCGGCGACGGCGCGACCCTCGTCACCGGCGGCAAGGCGATCGACGGCCCCGGCTCGTTCTTCGAGCCGACCGTGCTCGACGGCGTCACGCCCGACATGGCCGTCTCGATCGAGGAGATCTTCGGCCCGGTCGTCGCGATCCAGCGCTTCTCGACCGAGGAGGACGCCGTGCGCCTCGCGAACGCGACCGAGTACGGCCTCGTCGGCTACGTCTTCACCGAGGACACGAAGCGCGGCCAGCGGATGATCGACCTCATCGACACCGGCATGATGGGGCTCAACGTCGGCGTCGTCTCGAACGCGGCCGGTCCGTTCGGCGGCGTCAAGCAGTCGGGCCTCGGGCGCGAGGGCGGCGCCGAGGGTATCCACGAGTACCTCGAGACGAAGTACACGCTCATGCCCAACCCGTTCGCCTAGCGGCGACGGGCCGCACGGCGGCACGAGAGAGGGCGAGCGGGGAACCGCTCGCCCTCTCTCGTGCGCCGCCGCGAAGCCGGCTCGACAGTATTACCGTATGACGATAATGTGATCACACCGCGCGAGTGGACCAAGGGAGATCACATGTCGCAGCACACCGTCGATCAGGAGATCGGCACGCCAACCATCCGCCAGCTCTCGAAGAGCGATCGCCGGAAGCGCATGGTCGCGGTCGGCATCGGCAACTTCATGGAGTGGTTCGACTTCGCCATCTACGGCTACTTCGCCGCGATCATCGGTGCGCAGTTCTTCCCGTCCGGCAACCCCACGGCCGAGATGCTCTCCGCCCTCGCCGTCTTCGCCGTCGGCTTCCTCTCGCGCCCCATCGGCGCCCTGTTCCTCGGCCCGATGGGCGACCGGCTCGGTCGCCGCGCCGTGCTCATCATCACCGTCATGGGGATGGGCATCATCACAGCGCTCATCGGCCTCGTGCCGTCGTTCGCAGCCATCGGGATCGCGGCGCCCATCATCGTCGTCATCCTGCGCCTGCTGCAGGGCATGATGGTCGGCGGCGAGTGGACGAGCGCGGCCGCCTACATCGGCGAGAGCGCGCCCGCCGGGAAGCGGGGGCTCTACGCGAGCCTCATCACCGCGACGGCCGGCCTCGCGTTCCTCGTCGGCACGCTCACCGCAGTGCTGCTGACCGCCGTCATGGAGCAGTCCGCCCTCGAGTCGTGGGGCTGGCGCATCCCGTTCGTCGCCTCGTTCCTCATGGCGGTCGTCGCCGTCTACATCCGCCGCAAGCTCGAGGACACCCCGGTCTACGAGGAGCTCGAGCGCAAGCGCAAGGCCAACGAGATCGAGCACACGAGCCGCGGCGACAAGGCGCGCGCGTTCGTCATGACCCTCGCCTTCGCCGGCATCTTCGGCGTCGCGCTCTACTACCTCGTCACGTACGCCAACAACCACCTCACCGGCGCGGTCGGCATGGAGCGCTTCGAGGCCCTGTGGGCGACGGCCGTCGTCATGGTCATCTACGTGATCTTCAACCCGCTCATGGGCATGGCGGCCGACCGCTGGGGGCGCAAGCCGGTGAACCACATCGGCATCGCGGGCCTCGTGATCTGGGCCATCCCGGCGTTCGCCCTCATGAACACGGGCAACCCGTGGCTCGTGATCGTCGGGCTCGTGCCCTTCGCCCTCTTCGTCGCGGCGGCCGCGGTGACGAACAACGTGCTGCTCGTCGAGGTGTTCCCCGCGTCGGTGCGTGCGACCGGTTCGGCGATCGGCTACAACGTCGCGTACGCGCTGCTCGCCGGCCCCGGCCCGCTCATCGCGGCGTCGCTCGTGGCGGCGACCGGCCTGCTGATCTCGCCGGCGTTCTACGTCATCGCCGTCGGCATCGTCGCGCTCGCCGTGCTGTGGCCGCTGCTGCCCGAGACCAAGGGCCGCGACATCTCGCGCGGCTGATCGAGAAGACAGGAGCTCCATCATGTACAAGGTCGCGGTCGTGCAGGCTGCATCGGTCCCGTTCGACGCCGACGCGGCGACGGCGAAGGCGGAGCGGCTCATCGCCGAGGTGGCCGCGAACGGCGGCGAGCTCGCGGTCTTCCCCGAGGCGTTCATCGGCGGCTACCCGAAGGGCACGTCCTTCGGCACCGCGATCGGGACGCGGACGGACGCCGGGCGCGTGGAGTACGAGCGCTACGTCTCGGGCGCGATAGCGCTCGACGGCGAGGAGGTCGGCCGGCTCGAGCGCGCGAGCGCCGAGCACGGCGTGCACCTCGTGATGGGCATCATCGAGCGGCTCGGCAACACCCTCTACTGCACCGCGCTCATGATCGACCCGGCGGCGGGCCTCGTCGGCAAGCACCGCAAGCTCATGCCCACCGCGACCGAGCGCCTCGTCTGGGGCTTCGGCGACGGCTCGACGCTCGACACGATGGAGACGCCCGGAGGCCGCGTCGGCACGGTCATCTGCTGGGAGAACTACATGCCGCTCATGCGGCAGGCGATGTACGCGAAGGGCGTGCAGATCTACTGCGCGCCGACCGCGGACGACCGCCCGACCTGGCAGTCGACCATGCAGCACGTGGCGATCGAGGGCCGGACCTTCGTGCTCTCGAGCTGCCAGGTGATCATGAGGGACGCCTTCCCGGCGGACCACCCCGTCGAGTACGAGCTGCCGGGCGGCGACACCCTCATGCGCGGCGGCAGCGTCATCATCGACCCGAGCGGTAGCGTGCTCGCCGGCCCGGTGTTCGACGAGGAGGCGATCCTGTACGCCGAGATCGATCAGGCGGCCAAGGTCCGATCGCACCTCGACTTCGACGCCGTCGGCCACTACGCGCGGCCCGACGTGTTCAGCCTCACGGTGAACACCGCGCCGACCGAATCGGTGCGCTTCACGTCCTGAGCGCGATCGAGGCCGCCTCCCGCAGCGGGGGCGGCCTCGTCGCGTCGGTTCAGGCGGATCCGGCGAGCCAGCGGATGACGTCGGCGACCGGTCCGCTGCGGGCGCTGCGGTAGCCGCTGCCCGCCCACAGGTGCAGGCGATCGGCATCGCCGGCCGCGCTCGCCGCGCGACGCAGCTCGCGCGTGAGGTGGTGGACCGCGGGGTAGGCGAGCGGCGCCTCGGCGCCGTGGCGATCGATGAAGGCGTTCCGCAGCGCGCGAGCCGGCCGCCCGGTGAAGGCGCGCGTGATGACCGTCTCGTCGAAGCGCGGATCGGCCAGCGCCGCTCGATGGGTCGGCGACGTGCCGGCCTCGTCGGTGCGCAGCAGCAGGGTCCCGACCGCGACCGCGACGGCGCCGGCCGAGAGGAGCCCCTGCACCGCGCGGGGGCCGTCGACCCCGCCCGCGGCGACGACGGGCAGTTCGGCGGCGACCAGCACGTCGCGCACGAGCCGCTCCGTCGCGACGGGCTCGAGCGCGCGCCCCGGGTCGTGCGTGGCCGAGTGGCCGCCGGCGTCCGTGCCCTGCACGATCAGTCCGTCGACGCCCGCCTCCGCGGCGGCTCGCGCCTCGCTTGCCGTCGTGACCGTCGCGAGCACGCGGGTGCCGGCGGCCTGCAGGGCGCCGATGTCGCGGCGCGGCGGGAGCCCGAAGGTGAGCGACACGACGGGCACCGGGTGCGCGACCAGCTGCGCGACCTTCGCGTCCCACTCGTCGTCGTCGCGAGCGGGCGGCACGCCGAGGTCGACGCCGAGCGCGACCGCCTCGGGACGGATGCGCTGCGCGTACGCGTCGAGGGCCGCGGCGTCCCAGGCCTGCTCGCCCGGCACGAACAGGTTGACGCCGAACGGCAGGCCCAGCTCGCGCATCCGCTCGATCTCGGCGGCCATGGCCGCCGTCGTCTTGTAGCCGGCGGCGAGGAACGGGAACGCGCCCGCCCGCGCCGCTCCGGTCGCGAGCGCGGTCGAGGTCGGTCCGCCGGCCATCGGCGCCGCCACGATCGGCAGGCGCGAGTCGAGCAGGGCGGGTGCGGCCATGGGCGTCCTCCGATCAGTCGAGTGCGGCGGGGGCGAGCAGCTGGTGCGCGGCGAGCTCGCGGTAGAGCGGGGACGCGTCGAGCAGCTCCTCGTGGGTGCCGCGCGCGAGCACGCGGCCGCCGTCGAGCACGACGATCTGGTCGGCGTCGACGACCGTCGCGAGCCGGTGCGCGATCACGAGCGTCGTGCGGCCCTCGCTCGCTACGTCGAGCGCGGCCTTGAGCGACGCCTCGTTGCGGGCGTCGAGGTTGGCGGTCGACTCGTCGAGCAGCAGCACGGGCGTCGCCGCGAGCAGCGCCCGGGCGATCGCGAGCCGCTGCCGCTCGCCGCCCGAGAGCAGCACGCCGGCCTCGCCGACCTCGGTGTCGAGGCCCTGCTGCGAGCGGCGCACGAGGTCGCCGAGGTTGACCGCGTCGAGCGCCTCGAGCAGCCGCTCGTCGGTCGCGTCGGGCGCGCCGAGCCGGAGGTTCTCGCGCAGCGAGCCGGCGAGCGCCGGAGCATCCTGCTCGACGTAGCCGATGAGTGAGCGGAGGCTCTCGCGATCGACGTCGCGCACGTCGCTGCCGCCGACGACGACGCGGCCGGCGGTCGCGTCGTAGAAGCGCTCGATGAGCGCGAACGTCGTCGACTTGCCCGCACCCGAGGGGCCGACGAGCGCCGTGCGCGAGCCTGCGGGCACCTCGAACGAGACGTCCTCGAGCACGGTGCGCGGCTCGTCGGCCGAGGGGTAGGCGAAGCTCACGCCGTCGAAGGCGACCATGGGCGCACCCGCGCGAGGCTCGAGCGCGACGCGCGCATCCGCATCCGCCTCGGACGGGAGCCGCACGATCTCCTGGATGCGGCCGAGCGCGCCGAGCGCGACGCTCACCGCCGAGATCGCGCCGGCGAGCTGGCCGAGCGGCATGATCATGAGGAACAGGAACAGCAGGAAGCCGACGAGCTGCGAGATGGCGATCTCGCCCGTCGCGACCCGCAGGCCGCCGACGCCCAGCACGACGAGGAACGCGAGCTGCACGGCGATGCCGAAGATCGGCACGACGAGCGCCGAGATGCGAGCGACCCGCACGCCCGCGCGGAAGGCGTCGCCCGCCCGCTCGCCGATGCCGTCGACCTCGCGCGCGGTCGCACCCGCGGCGCGCACCGTGCGCACGGCGCTGATCGCGCGCTCGAGCGCGCTCGTGAGGTGCCCGACCTGCTCCTGCGCAGCGCCGGAAGCACGCGTGAGGAGCGGCATGACGACGAGCATCGCGCCGATCGCGACCGCGAGCACGAGCACGGTGAGGCCGAGCAGCAGCGGATCGATGATGAGCATCGCGATCACGGCGCCGACGAGCGTGAGCACGCCGCCGATCGACTCGACGAGGCCCTGCGTGAGCACCGCGCGCAGCAGCGTCGTGTCGCTGCCGACGCGGCTCACGAGGTCGCCGACCCGGCGCGCGTCGAACTCGGCGATCGGCAGCCGCAGCATCGAGCCGACGAGCGTGCGGCGCGTGCGCAGCACGACGTGCTCGCCGAGCAGCTGCAGCAGGAAGTGCTGGAAGCCGTCGACGACCGCGCCGATCACGACGACCGCGAGCAGCAGCCACGGCAGCCACTCGAGCGGCCGCGACTGCTCGACGCGCGCGATGAGCTCCTGCGCCATGAGCGGCTGGGCGAGGGCGAACGCCGCGCCGAGCACGGAGAGCGCGATCGCACCCGCGAGCAGCCCCTTCTTCGGGAAGAGGTAGGGCATCAGCTCGCGCACGCTCGCGCGCGGTCCGTCGTCGCCCCGGCGTCGGAGCATCCCGCGTCGCTCGCTCATGTCTCGCTTCCGTCGTCGTGCGCGGCCGTCACCGCTTGCCGTGCTTCTTGTGCACCGCCTGGCGGCTCACGCCGAGCGCGTCGGCGATCGCCTGCCAGGGGAACCCCTCCATTCTCGCGCGTCTCGCGAGCGCCGATTCCTCGCGCTCGAGAGCGCGCCGCGTCGCGGCGAGCGCCGCGAGCTCCTCGAGCACCCCACGGGGCTGCTCACCGGTCGCCGTCGCCTCGTCCATGCGTCAACCGTAGTTGACACGAGGGGGTGCGTCAACCGACGTTGACAACGAGTGCTCGTCCGCGCGTGGGCGGCACGGTCTACTGTGGGGCCTTGTGCCAGCACCCGTGATCGAGGCGACCGGACTCCGCAAGCAGTACGGCGACTTCACCGCAGTCGACGGGATCGACTTCGCGATCGAGCCGGGGGAGGCATTCGGCTTCCTCGGGCCCAACGGCGCGGGCAAGTCGACGACGATGCGGATGATCGCCGCGACGTCGACGCGCTCGGCGGGCGACCTCCGCGTGCTCGGCTTCGACCCCGAGACGCACGGGCCCGAGGTGCGGGCGCAGCTCGGCATCGTGCCGCAGGCCGACCAGCTCGACGAGGAGCTGCGGGTCGTCGACAACCTCATCGTCTACGGCCGCTACTTCGGGCTGCCGCTCGACTACGTCAAGCGCCGCTCAGAGGAGCTGCTCGAGTTCGCGCAGCTCACCGAGAAGCGCACCGCGCGCGTCGACGGGCTCTCGGGCGGCATGAAGCGGCGCCTCACGATCGCGCGAGGCCTCATCAACGCGCCGAAGGCGATGCTGCTCGACGAGCCGACGACCGGCCTCGACCCGCAGGCGCGGCACGTGCTGTGGGACCGGCTCTTCCGGCTCAAGGAGGAGGGCACGACGCTCGTGCTCACCACGCACTACATGGACGAGGCCGAGCAGCTGTGCGACCGGCTCGTCGTGATCGACAAGGGCACGATCGTCGCCGAGGGCAGCCCGGCCGCGCTCATCCGCGAGTACTCGACGCGCGAGGTGCTCGAGGTGCGCTTCGGCTCGGCCCGCAACGGCCAGGCCGCCGAGGCGATGGCCGGCATCGGCCAGCGCATCGAGGTGCTGCCCGACCGCGTGCTCGTCTACGACCACGACGGCGAGGCGGCGATGTCGGCCGTGCACGAGCGCGGGCTGAGCCCCATCACGAGCCTCGTGCGGCGCTCGAGCCTCGAGGACGTCTTCCTCCGCCTCACGGGAAGGTCGCTGATCGAATGAGCGAGTCGATGCCCACGCGCACGCTCGCCGATGCCGGCGGCGTCGACCACGGCGCGGTCGCCCGCCGCTCGCGCACGTGGGGCT
This sequence comes from Agrococcus lahaulensis DSM 17612, assembly GCF_000425105.1. Lineage (GTDB taxonomy): Bacteria > Actinomycetota > Actinomycetes > Actinomycetales > Microbacteriaceae > Agrococcus > Agrococcus lahaulensis. Next base: position 640,217 of record NZ_AULD01000006.1, on the reverse strand, counting down.
GGTGGTTCGTCGCCGAGCACCGCATCCGCGCCATGCGCTCCTACGTCTTCTCGTGGGTCGGCCTCGGCATCGGCGAGCCGTTCCTCTACATCGTCGGCCTCGGCTTCGGCCTCGGCATGCTCGTCGACGCGAACCAGGGGGAGCAGGGCGTCGACGGCGTGCCCTACATCGTCTTCGTCGCGCCGGCGCTCGCGCTCGCGGCGGCGATGCAGACGGCGGCGCAGGAGAACACCTACGGGGTCTTCGGCGGCTTCAAGTGGTTCCCGATGTTCTTCTCGATGGGCGGCACCCCCATCTCCGCCGCGCACATCGTGCTGGGCTTCCAGCTCTCGGTGCTCGTGCGCGTCCTGCTGCCGCTCACCGCGTTCGCGATCGTGATGATGGTGCTGCAGCTCGGCACCGCCGGCGGCGCGCTCGTGCTCATCGGCATCGGGCTGCTGCTCGCGACCGCGTTCGGATTCGCGGTCATGTCGTGGGTCTCGACCCAGACGGATGACCGCGGCCAGCTCTCCTTCATCGAGCGGTTCGTCGTCGTGCCGCTCACGCTCTTCTCGGGCACCTACTTCCCGCTCGAGACGCTCCCGCTCCTGCTCCAGTGGATCGGCTGGATCTCGCCGCTCTGGCACGCGGTCGAGCTCGGCCGCACCGCGCTCTACGGCGCGGCGATCGAGCCGGCGATGCTGCTCGTGCACGTCGGCTACCTCGTCGCGATCGCGCTCCTCTGCTGCCTGCTCTCCATCCGCACCTTCAGGAAGCGGCTCGACAGGTGAGCGAGCTGCTGCTCGAGGCCCCGGCCCCCGCCGTGCGCGGGCCGCTCCGCGGCATCTATGCGGGCAACACGCGCTCGGTCGTCGCGCGCGGCCTGCGCGTCATCGCGCGCAACAACTGGCTCATCGTCGTCACGGGCTTCTTCGAGCCGGTCTTCTACCTGCTCTCGATGGGCATCGGCCTCGGCGCGCTCATCGGCGGCGTGGAGTTCTACGGCACGGAGGTGCCGTACGCCGCCTACATCGCCCCGGCCCTCATGGCCGTGAGCGCGATGAACGGCGCCGTCTACGACTCGACGATGAACGTGTTCTTCAAGATGAACTACGCGAAGCTCTACCAGCAGATGCTCTCGACGTCGCTCGGCCCGCTCGACGTCGCGCTCGGCGAGATCCTGCTCGCGCTCTTCCGCGGCCTCCTCTACGCGAGCGGCTTCATGCTCGTCACGACGCTCATGGGCCTCAACCTCGCGTGGACGGCCGTGCTCGCGATCCCGGCGGCGCTCGTCATCGCGTTCGCGTTCGCGTCGTTCGGCATGGCGATCACGAGCTACATGAAGACCTTCCAGCACCTCGACTACGTGTGGGTCGTGATGATGCCGATGTTCCTGCTCTCGGCGACGTTCTTCCCGATCGAGGTCTACCCGCAGGGCGTGCAGTGGGTCATCCAGGCGCTGCCGCTGTGGCATGGCGTCGACATGATCCGCCAGCTCACGACCGGGCTCGTGCAGCCGTCGATCCTGCTGCACCTGACCTACTTCGCGGTCATGATCCTCGTCGGGCTCGTCTTCACGACCGCGCGGCTGCGGGCGCTGTTCCTGCGCTGACGCCCAGCGAGCGCGCCTACGCTGTGTCGCCATGGCACGCGTGATGATCTTCGCCCCGGCGCCGCTGCTCACCGTCACGATCGAGGAGTTCCGCGGCGGCCCCGACGTGCACGTCCACGTCGGCGGCCAGGGCGTGTGGCAGGGGCGGATGCTGCGGGCGCTCGGCACCGACGTCGCCCTCGTGTGCACGGTGGCGGGGGAGACGGGGGTCGTCGTGCGGCAGCTGCTCGAGCGGGAGGGCTTCGACGTCGTCGCGATCGAGCGCGACGCGATCGGCCCGGCCTACGTGCACGACCGCCGCGACGACGACCGCGAGCCGATCGTCGAGGCCGAGGGGGAGCCGCTCGCCCGGCACGAGCTCGACGCGCTCTACTCGGCGGCGCTCAGCGAGGCGCCGAAGGCCGACCTCGTCATCCTCTCGGGGCCCGAGGGCGAGTCGATGCTCGAGCCCGACGCCTACCGGCGGCTCGCGAGCGACGTGCGCGGCCTTGGCGTGCCGGTGCTCGTCGACCTCGCCGGGCCGCGGCTCGAGGCGGCGCTCGAGGGCGGCGTCGACGTGCTCAAGGTGAGCCACGAGGAGCTCGAGTCCGACGGCCGGGTCGACGACGGCGACGACGAGCGGCAGCTGCTGCGCGCCGCCCGGAAGCTCGCCGACGAGGGCATCGGCCTCGTCGCCATCACGCGGGCCGATGCCGGCTCGCTCGTCGTCGGCGAGGAGGGCGCGTGGCGCGTCGTCGCGCCGGAGCTCGAGCCGGTCGAGACCCGCGGCGCGGGCGACTCGTACACGGCCGCGGTCGCCGCGGTGCTCGCCCAGGGCGGCAGCCACGCCGACGCGATCCGGCTCGGCGCGGCCGCGGGAGCCGTCAACGCGACCCGCCGCGGCCTCGGGACGGGCGACGCCGACGCCATCCGCGCGATCGCCGAGCGGGTCGAGCTGCAGCCGATCGAGCCGGAGCAGGAGGAGGAGGACTGATGCGAGCGCTCATCACGAACGACGACGGCATCGACGCGCCGGGCCTCGCGGCCCTCGCGCTCGTCGCCGCGGAGGCGGGGCTCGAGGTCGTCGTCGCCGCGCCCGCCGAGGAGCACTCGGGTGCGAGCGCATCCATCATCGCCACCGAGGGCACCGCCGTCACCGCGGCCGGCGGCAAGGGCACCGTGCACACCGAGCGGCGGGAGCTGCCGGGCATCGCGGAGGCGCACGCTGTGCACGCGGCACCGGCGCTCATCGTGCTGCTCGCGCTGCACGGTGCCTTCGGGCCCGTGCCCGACGTCGTGCTGAGCGGCATCAACCGCGGCGCGAACGTCGGCAGCGCGATCCTGCACTCCGGCACGGTCGGCGCCGCCCTCACCGCGGGCCAGGGCGGCGTGCGAGCGCTCGCCGTCTCGCTCGACGTGGGCCTCCGCGAGGGCGGCGGGGAGCACTGGGAGACGGCGGCCGCGGTCGCGGCGCGCGTGCTGCCCGATCTGCTCGCCGCGCCGGCCGGCACCGTGCTCAACCTCAACGCGCCCGATGTCGCCGCGCCCGACGGGGTCGAGCTCGTCGAGGCGCCGCTCGCGCCGTTCGGCATCGTGCAGACGACGATGACCGAGCAGGACGGCGACGACGTGCGGCTCGCCATCCGGCAGCACCGCGCCGACGACGCGCCCGGCTCCGACATGGAGCGCCTCGCGGCCGGCATCGCGACCGTGACGTCCGTGCCGACGCTCGTCGCGCCTGCCCGCTGACGCGAAGCGGCCCGCCACCCTCCCGGGCAGCGGGCCGCACGCATCCGTCGCGCGTCAGCGCTCGATGTCGACGTCCTTCGTCTCCTTCGAGACGATGAGCGCGATGAGCGTGAGCAGCGCGGCGCCGGCGAGGTAGACGCCGACCCAGAAGGGGCTGCCCTCGCCGAGCGTCCACAGCGCGACGGCGATGAAGGGCGCGACGGCCGCGCCGAGGATCGACGAGACGTTGTAGGAGATGCCCGAGCCGGTGTAGCGCACGTTCGTCGGGAACAGCTCCGGCAGCAGCGCGCCCATCGGGCCGAACGTGAAGCCCATGAGCGACATGCCGATGATGAGCCACGCCATGACGCCGAAGAAGCCGCCGCCCGTGAGCGGCACCCACAGCAGGCCGAAGACCATGATCGCCGCGGTCACCCAGATGAGCGTCGTGCGGCGGCCGAAGCGGTCGGCGAGCGGACCGGAGACGAGCGTGAAGATGCCGAAGAAGACGACGCCCACGATGAGCATGAGCACGAACGTGTTGTACGAGTACCCGAGGCCCGGCACCGCCGCGTCCACCGGCGCGCGGCCGTAGGTGAGCGAGAACGCCGTCATGAGGTAGAAGAGCACGTAGGTCGCGAGCATGAAGAAGGTGCCGAGGATGAGCTCCTTCCAGTGGTCGCGGAACACGGTCGCGAGCGGCAGGCGCTGCACCGCGCCGCTCGACTTCGCCTTCGAGAACGCCGTCGACTCGACGAGCTTGAGGCGCACGTAGAGGCCGACGATGACCATGACGGCGGAGAAGAGGAACGGGATGCGCCAGCCCCACTCGAGGAACGCCTCGGACGGCATCGACGGGTCGTCGCTCGGCAGCGCCGCGGCGATGATGAGGAACAGCCCGTTCGCGATGATGAAGCCGATCGGCGCGCCGAGCTGCGGGAACGTGCCGTACCAGGCGCGCTTGCCCACCGGGGCGTTCTCGGTCGCGACGAGCGCGGCGCCCGACCACTCGCCGCCGAGCGCGAAGCCCTGCGCGAGGCGCATGAGCACGAGCAGGGCGGCCGCGACCCAGCCGACCTGCGCGTAGGTCGGCAGCACGCCGATGAGGAACGTCGCGACGCCCATCGTGAGCAGCGCGCCGACGAGCGTGACCTTGCGGCCGTGCTTGTCGCCGAGGTGGCCGAAGACGATCGAGCCGATCGGGCGCGCGACCATCGCGGCGCCGAAGACCGCGAACGACGACAGCAGCGCCGTCGTCTCATCGCCGGCCGGGAAGAACAGGTGCGGGAACACGAGCACGGCGGCGGTCGCGTAGACGTAGAAGTCGTAGAACTCGATCGTCGTGCCGACGAGGCTCGCGAAGATGACGCGGCCGCGGGAGTTGGCCGGCTTGGACGGCGCGGAGGACGCCTGGGTTGCGGAGATGGACATGCTGCTTCCTGGTAAGCGTCGCGCGCGCGGTGGTCGCGGGTGTGCTGGCGCGCGGTGGAGCGGTCCGCTCGTGACGGTCCGGCCGCGTGGGAGCCACCTTCGGCTCCGGGGGACGACCTGCCCAGTGTAACGAGTGTCTGATACCTCGGTCCCTGCCGGCTACGGCCGCATGGACGACAGCGACCGGAGCGCGAGCGCGGCCTCGACGACCGCCTCGGCCGCCTCGCGGCCCTTGTCCTCCTTCGAGCCGGGCAGGCCCGCGCGATCGATGCCCTGCTGCTCGTCCTCGAGGGTGAGCACCCCGAAGCCGACGGGCTTACCCGTGCGCACGGCGACCTCCGTCAGCCCCATGGTGGCGGCGTGCGAGACGTACTCGAAGTGCGGGGTGCCCCCGCGGATGATCACGCCGAGCGCGACCGCGCCGTCGAAGCCGGCCTCGAGCGCGCCCTGCGCGACGACCGGCAGCTCGAACGCGCCCGGCACGGGCAGCTCGACGACCTCCGCGCCGGTCTCCGCGAGCGCGCGGCGCGCGCCCTCCAGCAGGCCGTCCGCGATGCGCTCGTGCCAGCGGCCGTGCACGATCGCGATGCGCAGCCCGTGCGCGTCGAGGCGGTGGGTCTCGGGGCGTCCGTCTCCGGCCATCAGTGCTCTCCTTGCTCGTCGTTCTGGGTGATGACCGCAGGCAGCTGGTGCCCCATGCGGTCGCGCTTCGCCTGCAGGTACTGCTCGTTGAAGTCGCCGACGCCGACGAGCAGCGGCACGAGCTCGGAGACCTCGACGCCGTGCTTCTCGAGCTCCGCCTGCTTGAGCGGGTTGTTCGAGAGCAGCCGGATCGAGCCGAGCCCCTGCTGCTTGAGGATCGCGGCGGCCGCGCCGTACTCCCGCGCATCGGCGGGCAGCCCGAGGGCGAGGTTCGCGTCGAGCGTGTCGAGGCCGTCCTCCTGCAGGCGGTAGGCCTTGAGCTTGTTGATGAGGCCGATCCCGCGGCCCTCCTGCCCGCGCAGGTAGACGACCATGCCGTTGCCCGACTCCTGCACCTGCTGCAGCGCGGCGTCGAGCTGCGGCCCGCACTCGCACTTGAGCGAGTGGAGCGCCTCGCCCGTCAGGCACTCGGAGTGCACGCGCACGAGCGCGCCGTCCGAAGGCCGGCCGGCGATGATGGCGACGTGGTCGGCGCCGGTCTGCCGGTCGCGGTAGGCGGCCATCCGGAACGTGCCCCAGCGCGTCGGCACGTTCGTCTCGACCTCGAACGACACGCGCGCCGATTCCTCGTTCGCGCCCTTGCACGCGGTCGGCAGGCCACCCGCGTCGAGGTAGTCGATGAGGTCGGCGATCGTGATGACGGGCAGGCCGTGCTCGTCGCCGAAGGCGATGAGCGACGGGAGTCGGCGCATCTCGCCCGAGTCCTCGACGAGCTCGCCGATCGCGGCGACCGGTTCGAGGCCCGCGAGCTGCATGAGCTCGACGGCCGCCTCGGTGTGCCCGGCGCGCTGCCGCACGCCGCCCTCGACGGCGCGCAGCGGCACGATGTGGCCGGGCCGGCGGAGGTCGGCCGGGGTCGCGGCGGGGTTCGCGAGCACGCGCAGCGTGTGCGCGCGGTCGTCGGCGGAGATGCCCGTGCTGTCGCGATCGGCGGCGTCGACCGTGATCGTGTACGCCGTCTGCCGCGAGTCCTCGTTCTCGAGCACCATGAGCGGCAGCCCGAGCTCGTCGGCCCGCTCGCCCGTGAGCGGCGCGCACAGGTAGCCGGAGCTGTGGCGCACCATGAAGGCGATCCACTCGGCGGTCGCGAGCTGCGCCGAGAGGATGAGGTCGCCCTCGTTCTCGCGGCCCTCGTCGTCGACGACGATGATCGGCTTCCGGGCACGGAGCGCCTCGAGCGCCGCGTCGATCGTGGTGATGCTCATCGTGCGTCCTCCCGCTGGAGCATGCGCTCGACATGGCGAGCGACGATGTCGGTCTCGATGTTGACCCGGTCGCCGACGCCGCGGAAGCCGAGCGTCGTCGACTCGAGCGTCTCGGGGATGAGCGACACCTCGAACCACTGCTCGGGCTCGCCCGGCTCGCTCACGGCCGAGACCGTGAGGCTGATGCCATCGACGGCGATCGAGCCCTTCCGCACCACGAGGTGCGCGAGCTCCGGCGCGAGCGAGAAGCGCACGGTGCGCTGCCCGTCGCCGTCGGTGACCGCGAGCACCGTCGCGGTGCCGTCGATGTGCCCCTGCACGATGTGGCCGCCGAGGCGGTCGCCGACCGCGGCGGCGCGCTCGAGGTTCACGCGGTCGCCCGCGCGGCGGTCGCCCAGTGTGGACATGTCGACCGAGATCTGCATGACGTCGGCCGTGAACGCATCCGTCGTCTGCTCGACGACCGTGAGGCACAGGCCGTTGACGGCGATCGAGTCGCCGTGCGACGCGTCGCTCACGGCGAGGGGGCCGCGCACGGTGAGGCGCCACGCCTCGCCCTGCTCGGATCGGTGCGGCTCGAACGAGACGATCTCGCCGAGCTCTTCGATGATGCCGGTGAACATCACTGCTCGCTCTCTGTCGTGGCCTCGACCAGGAGGTCGCGGCCGAGCTGCTCGAGTCGCGTGACCGCGAGGCGGCGCTGCTCGTCGATGGTGCCGACGCCGATGGCGTCGAGCGCGGTGCGCGGACCTCCGAGGAGGGTCGGCGCGAGGTAGATCGTGAAGCGGTCGGCGAGGCCCGCGCGGATGAACGCGCTCGCGAGCGTCGGGCCGCCCTCGACGTAGAGGGACTGGATGCCGTCGGCGGCGAGGGCGCGGAGCTCGGCCTCGAGGTCGCGACCGGCGGTGCGGAAGCCCTTGGGGTGGTTGCGGAGGGCGGCGCCGTCGGGGACGGCGCGGTCGCCGAAGACGACGGGGAGCGGCTGCGGCGCGTCGTCGACGCCGGGGATGCGCGCGGTGAGCTTCGGGTCGTCGGCGAGCACCGTGCCGGTGCCGACGGCGATCGCGTCGTGCGCGCTGCGCTCGCGGTGCACGTGGGCGCGCGCCTCAGGTCCGGTGATCCACTGGCTCGAGCCGTCGGCGGCAGCAGCGCGGCCGTCGAGCGACTGGGCCCACTTGACGGTCACGCGCGGTCGGCCGGTGCGCTGCACGAAGAGCCAGTCGGCGATGAGGGCTTCGCCCTCAGTTTCGTCGAGCCGCTCGACCTCGACGCCCGCTGCCGCGAGGCGCGCTGCGCCGCCGGAGGAGGCCTCGCCGGGGTCGGCGGCGGCGTGCACGACGCGGGCGACGCCCGCCTCGAGCAGTGCGAGCGCACACGGGCCGGTGCGGCCGGTGTGGTTGCAGGGCTCGAGGGTGACGACGGCGGTCGCGCCGCGGGCCTCGCCGGGCGCGACCTTCGAGAGCGCGTCGACCTCGGCGTGCGGCGTGCCGGCGCCGCGGTGCCAGCCCTCGGCGAGCACGCGGCCGTCGGGGGAGAGGATGACGGCGCCGACCTGCGGGTTCACGCCGCGCGGGCCGAGCAGGGCGAGCTCGCGCGCGCGAGCCATCGCGCCGCGCTCCGCCGCGGTGATGCCCGCGGTGCCGTTGCCTGCCATGCCGTTCCCTTCCGAACGCGCGCGGGGAACGGGGGTCGCGAGCGACCCCACGTGCGCCTCCCCTCCGGACTCTCACCGTCGGTGCTGGAATTCCACCAGCTCAGCCGATCGGCCGCTCGGATTCGAGCGGGCCTCTCGGGTCGCGGACTGTCACCGCCGGTTCAGACTTGCACTGACCCCGGGCACGTTGCACTTGCCACCCTACAACTCGCCTCGAGCACGCCCCATTCCCGCCCGACGCAGCCCGGCCTCGCGCAGAGTTCCGGCACTCTGCGCGGAACCGGCCCGCTGAGCGCAGAGTTCCGGCACTCTGCGCCGAACGGGCACGCTGAGAGCAGAGTTCCGGCACTCTGCGGCGGGCGGGGCGGAAGAGCGCGGCTGTCAGTCGAGGGGCGGCCAGGGGCGGGCGTCGGCGGGCATGCCCGATGCGACGCGCACGGCGTGATGCTGCAGCACCGGCTCGCCGCGCTGCGTGCCCTCGAGCGTGCCGAGGTAGGCGAAGCCGGCCGCCTTCGCGACGCGCATCGAGCCGACGTTGCCGTCGTAGCAGCGCCAGTGCACCTCGGGCCACGTCAGGCAGCCCTCCGCGTGCCCGACGACGGTGCGCAGCGCATCCGCCATGAGTCCCTTGCCCTGGGCATCGGGGTGCAGCCAGAAGCCGACCTCGCCGCGCTCGGTGCGGAGGCCGATCACGCCCGCGAGCGGTCCGCGCAGCGACTCGCGGATCGCCCACACGCGCTCGTCGTGCTCGCCGCGCCAGCCGGCGGGCGCGAACCCCCGCACGAAGCCCTCCGCGTCGGCGCGCGCGTAGGGCCAGGGGGTGTCGAGGAAGCGCCGCGCCTGCTCCGTCGAGCACGCCTCGACGACCCGGTCGACGTCGTCCTCGCGAAGCGCCGTGAGGAGCACCTTGCGGCCGAGCACCGGCAGCGAAGGACCCGCGAGCGGCGCGGCGCTCATCGCAGCCCCATCGCCCCCAGCGCGCGGGCGAGCGTCGCGTCGGCCACCTCGGCGGCGCGCTCGGCGTTCGCCGCGAGCAGCCGATCGAGCTCGGCGGGATCGGCGAGCAGCTCGAGCGTGCGCTCGCGCACGGGCGCGAGCTCGGCGACGACCGCATCGGCGACCGCGGTCTTGAAGACGCCGTAGCCCTCGCCCGCGAACTCCGCCTCGAGCGACGCGACGGGCGTGCCGGTCATCGCCGAGAGGATGTCGAGCAGGTTCGTGACCCCGGGCTTCGACGCCCGGTCGGCGCGGATCGAGCCGTCGGTGTCGGTGACCGCCGAGCGGATCTTCTTCGCCGTCTTCGACGGCTCGTCGAGCAGCCAGATGACGCCCTTGTCGTTGTCGGCCGACTTCGACATCTTCGACTCGGGCGACTGCAGGTCGTAGATGCGCGCGCCGCCCGCGAGGATCACGGGCTTCGGCACCGTGAACGTCTTGCCGAAGCGCTTGTTGAAGCGCTCCGCGAGGTCGCGGGTGAGCTCGACGTGCTGCTTCTGGTCGTCGCCGACCGGCACGACCTCGGTGTCGTAGAGCAGGATGTCGGCGGCCATCAGGATCGGGTAGGTGAACAGGCCGACGGAGGCCGCCTCCTGCCCGCCCTTGACCGTCTTGTCCTTGAACTGCGTCATCCGGCTCGCCTCGCCGAAGCCCGTGATGGTCGCGAGCAGCCACTGCAGCTGCGCGTGCGCGGCGACGTGCGACTGCACGTACAGGCACGAGCGGTCGGGGTCGATGCCGCCCGCGATGTACTGCGCGGCGAGCGTCCGCACCTGCTCGCGCAGCACATCCGGAGCCTGCGGCACCGTGATCGCGTGCAGGTCGACGATCGAGAAGAAGGCGTCGAAATCGCCCTGCATCGCGCGCCACTGCTGCAGCGCGCCGATGTAGTTGCCGAGGTGGAGCGAGCCCGAGGAGGGCTGCATCCCCGAGTACAGGCGGGGGTTGGGCATGGATGCGTTCCTCGTGTCTGTGGTCACAGGTCGTAGTCGACGATGACGGGGGCGTGGTCGGACCAGCGCGTGTCCCACGCGCTCGCCCGGTCGATCCGGTAGTCGCGCGCGACCGCCGCGAGCGCGGGGGAGGCCATGTGGTAGTCGATGCGCCAGCCGGTGTCGGTGTCGAACGCCTTGCCGCGCTGCGACCACCACGTGTAGGGGCCGTCCTGGTCGGGGTGCGCGGCGCGGCCGACGTCGACCCAGCCGTGCCCGCGGCCGCGCTTGCCGTCGACGCCCGTCACCATGCCGGTGCCGAAGAAGCGGTCGAGGTAGCTGCGCTCCTCGGGCAGGAAGCCGGCGTTCTTCTGGTTGCCCTTCCAGTTCTTGATGTCGAGCGGCGTGTGTCCGACGTTGAAGTCGCCCATCACCACGACGTGCTCGGCGTGCTGCCGCAGCTGGGGGAGGCGCTTGGCCATCGAGTCGAGGAAGCGGTACTTGTCGTCCTGCTTCTGGCTGCCGACCTCGCCGCCCGAGTGCACGTAAGCCGAGACGACCGCCAGCAGGGTCTCACCGATGAGGAAGTCGGCCTCGAGCCAGCGGCCCTTCGTGTCGAAGGTCTTCAGGCCGATGTCGGTGCGGTGCTCGATCGAGGGCTCGCGCGAGAGCACGGCGACGCCCGCGCGGCCCTTCGCGGTCGCGGGGTCGTGCAGCACGTGCCAGCCCGGCACGAGCGGCAGCAGGTCCTCGTCGAGGGCGCGCACCTCCTGCAGGGCGACGACGTCGAAGCCGCCGGCCTCGAGCCACTCGCCCATGCCCTTGCGGAAGGCGGCGCGCACGCCGTTGACGTTGACGGAGGCGATGCGGACCATGCGATCGAGCCTACCGAGGCGCGCCGACGGGCGGCGCCGCGGCGGGCGCGCCCGCGCTGCTCAGCGGAGCCGCTTCGCGAGCCGGCGGTGCACCTTCGCGGCGTCGTCGCCGTCGCGGCGAGCGGCCCGCACCTCCTCGAGCAGCTCCGCCGCCCGCTCGGGCGTGAGCGTCGCGTCGAGCCCGCCGATCTCGACGAGCCGCGTGTAGGCGCGGCCCGTGTCGGTGACCGCGACGAGCGCGAGCACGATGAGCAGCACCTGCATGATGAAGCCGAGCCAGATGAGGATGATGACGGGCGCGGCGATGCCCGCGAGCAGCGGATTGTTCTCGACCCCGCGGAACAGCAGGGTCGCGAGCTGCTTGAGCACGAAGAACGCGACGCCGCACGCGAGAGCAGCGGGCACGATCTGCTTCGCGGGAAGCCGCAGCCGCCCGCCGAAGCGGTAGAGCAGCAGCACGACCGTCGAGTCGAGCACGAGCTGCACCGCGTAGCCGATGAGCTGCGCCGTCCACCCGAGGCCGAGCGCGTCGGCGAGGCTCTGCGTCACCACGAGCACGGCGGAGGAGACGACGACGAGCAGCCCGATGCCGATCGCGACGCCGAGGTCGCCGAGCTTCAGCAGGAAGAAGTTCGAGGGCGCCGGGCCCAGGTCGAACATCGCCCGGAAGCCCTCGCGGCTCACCGCGATCCACGCGATCGCGGTGATGAGGATCGTGACCGAGGCGATGGGGCCGGTGTAGCCGACGATGCTCGAGCCCGTGAGCTGCTCGACGTCGAGCGCACCCTCTGGCCCGAGCAGGCCGGGGATCGCGGCGCCGATCGACTCGATGACGGCTTCCCGCAGCACGACGTTGTCGCCGAGCACCGCCATGAAGATGGAGAAGGCGAGGAAGAGGGCGGCGAAGAGCGAGAGGAACGCCTGCAGCGTCATGCCCTGCGCGAGCACGGGGCCGCGCAGCTCGAGGAAGCGCTGCCACGCCCGCACCGGCCACGACCGCATCACGCGGTCGACCAGCTGCTTCATGGGCCCCCCTCGCACGCTCGTGGCAACGCTCGGCGAGCCCAGCGTAGTGTTGCAGCATGAGTGCGCTCGCAGGAGTCGGGGTCGGGCGCGGCATCGCTGCCGCGAAGGTGCTGAGGATGCCGGAGCCGCTCGCGCTGCCGAGCGACGAGCCGCTCGCCGCCGACGTCGATGCAGAGCATGCCCGCGTGCAGCAGGCGCTCGCGCACGTCGCCGACGAGCTCAACGCGCGCGCCGCCGCCGCGGGCGGCGAGTCGCAGCAGGTGCTCGAGGCAGCGGCGCTCATGGCGCAGGATCCGGCGATCCTCGACGACGTGCGCTCTCGGCTCGACGGCGGCGCGAACGCCGAGCGGGCGACGTGGGATGCGTATGCCCAGTTCCGCGAGATGCTCACCGCGATGGGCGGCTACATGGCCGAGCGCGCGACCGACCTCGACGACGTCGCCCAGCGCGTCGTCGCGCGGCTCCGCGGCGTGCCGGCGCCCGGCGTGCCCGTCTCGGACGAGCCGTTCATCCTCGTCGCACGCGACCTCGCGCCCGCCGACACCGCGACCCTCGACCTCGAGCGGACGCTCGCGCTCGTGACCCAGGAGGGCGGTCCGACCTCCCACACCGCGATCCTCGCCCGCTCGAAGTCGCTGCCGGCGGTCGTCGGCGTCGTGGGGCTGCTCGATGCGGCCGCCGACGGGCAGCGCGCGATCGTGGACGCGCGGGCCGGCACGGTCGAGCTCGAGCCCGACGACGCATCCGTCGAGGCCGCCCTCGCGGAGCGCGAGGCGCGCCTCGCCGCGGCCTCCGCGCCCATCACCGCCGGAGCGCTCGCCGACGGCACCCAGGTGCCGCTGCTCGCGAACGTCGGGTCGCCGAAGGACGCGGCGGCCGCGGTCGCCACCGGCGCCGAGGGCGTGGGGCTCTTCCGCACCGAGTTCCTCTTCCTCGACTCCTCGAGCGCGCCGAGCATCGAGCAGCAGACGGCGTCGTACACCGAGCTGCTGCAGGCGTTCCCCGGCAAGAAGGTCGTCGCGCGCGTGCTCGACGCGGGCGCCGACAAGCCGCTCTCGTTCCTGAACGACGCGCACGAGGAGAACCCGGCGCTCGGGCTGCGCGGCATCCGCGCGCTGCGGGCGAACGAGGCGATCCTCCGCGACCAGCTCACGGCGCTCGCGAACGCCGGCGCGGCGACCGACGCCGAGCTGTGGGTGATGGCGCCCATGATCGCCGACGTCGAGGAGGCGGAGTACTTCGTCGCGCTCGGCCGTGAGCTCGGGCTCGAGGTCGTCGGCGCGATGGCTGAGGTGCCGTCGATCGCGGTCGTCGCCGACCAGGTGGTCGAGGCGTGCGACTTCGTCTCGATCGGCACGAATGACCTCACGCAGTACACGCTCGCCGCCGATCGGCAGCTCGGCTCCGTCGCGGCGCTGCAGGACCCGTGGCACCCAGCGGTCTTGCGGCTCGTGAAGATGCTGGGGGATGCGGGGGCTCGCGCGGGCAAGCCGGTGGGCGTCTGCGGCGAGGCGGCGGCCGACCCGGCGCTCGCGGTCGTGCTCGTCGGGCTCGGCGTCACGACCCTCTCGATGAGTGCGGCGGCGATCGCCGACGTGCGCGCCGAGCTGCTGACCGTCACGCTCGAGGAGGCGCGGGCACGGGCGGAGCGCGTGCTCGGCGCCCGCTCGGCGGCCGAGGCACGGCAACTCGCTGCCGCCGTTGCCGCCGGCTGAGGCTCAGCCCACCCCGGGGGAGCGCTTCCGCGAGCCCTGCGCCCGCGCGATCGCGGCCGCGAACTCGCGGGCCCGCTCGCGCTCGACCTCGATCGGCAGCACGACGACCTCCCGCGCGACGGCGGCCACCTGCTTGCGCAGCCGCCGTCTCGCCCGGGACCGGCGCGCCGCGCCGACGGCGCCGCCGATGATCGCGGCGACGATGCCGAGCACGACGCCGAGCACCAGCCCGCCGATGAGCAGGGCGAGCGGGACGGGCCAGCCGTCGAGCCACGTCGCGGTGCCCTCGACCTGCGGGATGACCGGCGCGACCATGCCCCACAGCGGCAGCAGCACGGGCAGCAGCAGCCACACGCCGCCGAGCACCGCCGCGGTGAGCGCGATCCACTGGATCGCCCCGAGCAGCGGCCACCACCACGACGCGCGGGCGCCGAGGTCGGTGCGCGCGACTGCCCGGTCGAGCTCCGGCGGCAGCGACTCGAGCGCATCCGCCGCGTGCTCGTGGATCGCCGCCGACCACCCGTCGCCGAGCCCCGCGGCGGCCGTGTCGGCGTAGGCGCGCACCGCCGTGCCCGCCTGCGCGCGCTGCGCCGCGCTCATCGGCGGCAGGCTCGTGCGGTGCAGCTCGGCGTCGCGCCGCGCGTCGCGGCCCGGGGCGAGGTGCAGGCGGCGCAGCGGGTCCGGCGCGAGCCGCAGGATCCACGACGTGAGCGGCCAGCCGGTCACCTGCCCGGCGCGCTTGCGATAGGAGCCGGCGACCGCGTTCGCGACCGCGTCGACGTTCGCTGCCGCGGCGAGCCCGCGCTCGAGCGATTGCGTGTCGGCGGCACGCACCTTGCCCGGCACACCGGCCGCCTCGAGCCGGCCCGCGACCGTGCGGATGTCGGCCGCGAGCCGCTGCGACGCCGCCTTCCGCTCCGCCGCGAAGCGCGCGATCACGCGCCGCAGGTCGTCGACGCCCGCGCCAGTCGTCGCCGAGACCGGGAGCACGAGCACGTCACCGAGCCCGTCGCGGCGCAGGAGCCCGCGCAGCGACTCGACGACGCGGCCCACCTCGCCCTCCGGCAGCCGGTCGACCTGGTTGAGCACCGCGGCCGTGACGGCTGCGTGGCTCGCGAGCGGCGCGATGAAGTCGCGGTGGATGACCGCGTCGGCGTACTTCTGCGGGTCGACGACCCAGACGAGCACGTCGACCTGACCGGCGAGGCGCTCGGCGATCGCGCGGTGCTCGAGCGCGACCGAGTCGAAGTCGGGCAGGTCGAGCAGGATGAGCGAGAGCTCCTGCCCGGGGGCGAAGGGCCGCTCCATGATGCGCCGGTCACTCACCTGCAGCCAGTCGAGCAGGGGGGATGCGCCCGTCGGGTTCCAGACGGCGGCGAGCGGCACCGACGTGGTCGGGCGGCGCACGTGCGTCGCGGCGATCGCCTCGCCCGCGAGCGCGTTCATGAGCGACGACTTGCCGGAGCCCGTCGCGCCGAAGAAGCCGACCACCGTGTGCTCGGACGAGAGCGCGCGGCGCTCGGCGGCGCTCGCGACGATGCGCCGCACCGCCTCGAGCTCGTCCTCCGGCACGCGGCCCGCGCCGAGCTCGGCCGCCTCCGAGAGCGCGCCGAGCAGCGCGTCGACGGTCGGCTCGCTCACCGGCCCGCCTCGTCGGCGCCGGGTTGCGCTCGCGGCAGCACCGGGGGCGGCGCCCAGCCCGAGCGCCGCTCGAGCTCGCGCACCTCGTCGGCCTCCGCCTCGAGCGGAGCCTCGGCGTCGTCGTCGAGCACCTCGGCCTCGACGAGGTCGCTGCGCTGCACCTCTCGCGACGGCTCGCTCGCGGCGTCGCCCACCGACCGCATCGCGGTCTCGAGCTCCGCCGCCCGGTCGCGCAGCGCATCCGCCGTCGTGCCCCGCTCGACGGGCTCGAGCAGCGCGTCCCAGCGGGCCGCCTCGGCGTCCATGAGCGCGCGCACGCGCGCGTCGAGGTCGTCGCGCGCCTGCGCCGCGAGGCGGCGCACCGCGTCCTCGCCGAAGATCGTCTCGAGCAGCTTCTGCCCGACGACCGCCGAGCCGCCCGCGATCGCGAGCTCGGCGCCCGTGAGGCCGCCGGTCGAGCCGAACACGACGACCATGAGCGCGACCGTGATGACGTTGAGGCCGAGCGACATGACGCGCGCCTTCGTGCGCTTGCCCGCAGCCTGCTCGGTGATGAGCTCGATGAGCCCCTGCTGCCACTCGCGCACGAGCCGGCTCGCGCGCTCCGAGAGGTCGGGGGACGGACGGGCGAGGTCGACGCCGCTCGTCAGCTGCCGCCCGACGGCGCTCTGCCGCACGCGCGACCAGGCGTCGGATGCGGCGCGACCGGCCTCGTCGACCATGACGGCGTGCAGGCCGCTCTCGATCTCGTGCTCGACCTCGACCGCGGGCGGCGGCCGGCCCTGGAACCACGCGACGACGCGGTCGCGCGTGCGGGAGTACCAGGACTCGACGGTGCGGAACACGTCGGAGGTGCCGACGAAGTCCTGCCAGCGGGCGAGCACCTCGCCGCGCAGCAGCACGCCGTCGCGCGTCGCGTTTTGCACGCGCTCGGCGGCGTCGTCGTGGGCCGTGCGCACGGTCGCGCGCAGGTCCCGCACGACGACGAGCTGCTCGTCGCGCGCCTCGGCGACCGCGCGAGCGGTGACCGCGAGCCGCTCGACCGCCCCGGCGAGCGTGCGGCCCGCGACGCGTGCGCGCTCGGCGCGGTCGCCGGCGATGCCCCGCAGCCACCCGCCGACGGCCGCGGCCGCGCCCGCCGGCAGCATGCCGCGCTCGTCGAGCGGGGATTCGGTGACGACGAAGACGGGCGCGGCGCCGAGCCCGCGCGCGGCGAGCATGTGCCGCAGGTCGGCTTCGACCTCGGCCTCGGCGCCGGGCGGCACGCGGTTCAGCACGACGCCGACGGTGATGTCGCGCGCCGCGGCGTCGTCGAGCAGCCGCCACGGCACCGCGTCGGCGTAGCGGTTCGCGGTCGTGCAGAAGAGCCACAGGTCGGCCGCGGCGAGCAGCTGCGCGGCGAGCTGCCGGTTCTCGTCGGCGATCGAGTCGACGTCGGGCGCGTCGAGGATCGCGAGCTCGCGCGGCACGCGCTCGTCGGCGACGAGCACGACCGAGCCGACGAGCGCCGCGTCCGGGTCGTCTCCGGCCTCGTGCGAGGGCGCCTCGCGGACGACGCCGGTGATGCGGGAGAGCCCGGGCAGGATGCGCGTCGAGGCGAACCACGCGGCATCGGCGGGGGAGTGGAGCAGGATCGGCTGCCGGGTCGTCGGCCGGATGACGCCCGTGCGCGTGACGGGATGCCCGACGAGCGCGTTCACGAGCGTCGACTTCCCCGCGCCGGTCGAGCCGCCGACGACCGCGAGCAGCGGCGCGTCGAGGTGCGCGAGCCGCGGCTGGATGTAGTCGTCGATCTGCCGCACCGCAGCCTTCCGCGCGTCGCGCGCGGCGTCGGCGCCCGCGACGGCGAGCGGCAGCGCGACGCCGTCGAGCGCTGCCCGCAGCGCGTCGAGCCGGTCGAGCGCGGCGATCGTCTTGGTCACGCCGCCAGTCTGCCCCATCGCGCGCTCCGCGTCCCGTGCTGCGCCGCTCAGCGGCGCCGGTCGCGGAGGCGCGCGACGACGGTCGCGATCGCGATGAGCGCGGCGGCGACGATCGCCGCGATGCCGGTCGGCGCCGACTCCGGCTCGCCGGTGAACCGCCCGACCGCGATCCACGACAGGCCCCACGTCATGGCGAGCGCCGGCGCGACGCGCCCGCGGCTCCACAGGGCGAGCGCGACGCCCACGAGCGCGACGACGGCGAGCACCGCGATCGCCCACGGCTCGAAGGGCGAGGGCGCGACGCCGAGGTCGGCGAGGAACGCCGCGGTGTTCGCGGCGGTCGCTACCGAGACCCAGCCGAGGTAGAGGCCGAACGTGCCGTCGACGACGAGCGCCTCGATCCACGAGTCGGGGCGGCCGCGGCGCAGCAGCACGAAGATCGTGATGAGCACCGCGAGCAGCACGACGATGATGACCTCGGTGAGCCACAGCACGTCGGTCTGTGCCGCGAGGATCCACGCCGCATTCAGCACGAGCGAGGCGATCGCGAGCCAGCCGGTTGCCCGCTGGCGGCGGTCGGCGTGCTGCTTCGGCAGCACTTGCCACACGGCGTAGGCCGCGAGGCCGAAGTAGATGACGCTCCAGATCGAGAAGGCGGGGCCGTCGGGCGCGATCGGCGTCGCGGCGTCGGAGAGGGCGCCGCCCGCGGAGGAGCCGATCTCCCGACCGCCGAAGAGCCCGCCGCCGAGCGCGGCGGCGGCGATCGTGATCGGCAGCGCGAGCAGCACGGCCCACGCGCGGACGCGGTCGGCGCTCGTCGGCGCGCCGTTCCTCGAGTGCGCGGCCCTGGTCTCGGATGCGGTAGCCATGGCCGCGACGATACGTTGCCAGGCTAACAATCTCCTGGGCCCTTCGAAGGCAGGCTCGCTAGAGCTTGACGCCCGAGATGAGCGCCTGCTTGACCTCTGCGATCGCCTTGGTGACCTGGATGCCGCGCGGGCACGCATCCGTGCAGTTGAAGGTCGTGCGGCAGCGCCACACGCCCTCCTTGTCGTTGAGGATGTCGAGGCGCACCTGGCTCGCCTCGTCGCGCGAGTCGAAGATGAAGCGGTGCGCGTTCACGATCGCGGCCGGGCCGAAGTACTGCCCGTCGGTCCAGAACACGGGGCACGAGGTCGTGCACGCCGCGCACAGGATGCACTTCGTGGTGTCGTCGAAGCGCTCGCGCTGGGCGATCGTCTGGTGGCGCTCCTTCTCGGGCTTCGAGGCCGCCTGGAGGAAGGGCTGGATCTCGCGGTAGGAGTCGAAGAACGGCTCCATGTTGACGATGAGGTCCTTCTCGAGCGGCAGGCCCTTGATCGCCTCGACGTAGATGGGCTTCGAGATGTCGAAGTCCTTCACGAGCGCCTTGCAGGCGAGGCGGTTCTTGCCGTTGATGCGCATGGCGTCGGAGCCGCAGATGCCGTGCGCGCACGAGCGGCGGAACGCGAGGCTCGGGTCCTGCTCCCACTTGATGCGGTGGAGGGCGTCGAGGATGCGCTCGGTCGGGTACATCTGGACGTCGTAGTCGACCCAGCGCGGCTCGTCGTCGACCTCGGGGTCGTAGCGGCGCACGATCACGGTCACGTTGAACGACTCGGGCACGTCGTGCGACGGGGCGGGCTGCGTCTCGCGGTCGGCGCCGTCGTACTCGTTCTCGACCGGCTTCGGCTCGGTCGACGACTGCGCGGCGGCCTCGGCGACCTGGTGCGCGCTCGACTGGTCGTCGGTCGAGGCGGTGTCGGGGCGGTCGGCCATCGGCGTCGGCGCGCCGGTCGGGCCGCTGTGCGCGGGGTGCACGCCCGAGTCCTGGCCCTTCGGGTCGCCCTGTGGCAGCTGGGTGTCGCTCATCAGTACTTCCGCTCCGTCGGCTGGTAGTGGGTCACGCGCACCGGCTTCCAGTCGAGGCGGATGCCCTGGCTGGCGCCCGTCTCGGCGGCCGTCCGGTACGCCATCGTGTGCTGCATGAAGTTCACGTCGTCGCGCGTGGGGTAGTCGTCGCGCATGTGCGCGCCGCGCGACTCCTTGCGGTTGATCGCCGAGACGACGACGACCTCCGCGAGGTCGAGCAGGAAGCCGAGCTCGACGGCCTCGAGCAGGTCGGTGTTGAAGCGCCGCCCGCGGTCGTGGATGCGCACGTTCGGGTAGCGGGAGCGGAGCTTCGCGATGTCGGCGAGCGCCGTCTGCAGCGTCTCCTCGGTGCGGAAGACCTGGGCGTTGCGGTCCATCGTCTCCTGCAGGGCCTTGCGGATCTCGGCGACCGACTCGGTGCCCGTGCCCTCGCGCAGCTGCGCGAGCATCTTCACGACGCCGTCGGCCGCATCCGCCGGCAGGTCGACGAAGTCGGCCGTCTTCGCGTAGGCGACGGCGTTGTTGCCGGCGCGCTTGCCGAACACGTTGATGTCGAGCAGCGAGTTCGTGCCGAGGCGGTTCGCGCCGTGCACCGAGACGCACGCGCATTCGCCGGCCGCGTACAGGCCGGGGATGACCGTCTCGTTGTCGGCGAGCACCTCGGCGTCGTTGTTCGTCGGGATGCCGCCCATCGCGTAGTGCGCGGTCGGGTAGACGGGCACGCGCTCGACGACCGGGTCGACGCCGAGGTAGGTGCGGGCGAACTCGGTGATGTCGGGCAGCTTCGTCTCGAGCACCTCGGCGCCGAGGTGGGTGCAGTCGAGGTAGACGTAGTCCTTGTTCGGACCGGCGCCGCGGCCGTCGAGCACCTCCTGCACCATCGAGCGCGCGACGATGTCGCGCGGCGCGAGGTCCTTGATGGTCGGCGCGTAGCGCTCCATGAAGCGCTCGCCCGAGGCGTTGCGGAGGATCGCGCCCTCGCCGCGCGCACCCTCGGTGAGGAGGATGCCGAGGCCCGCGAGGCCCGTCGGGTGGAACTGGTAGAACTCCATGTCCTCGAGCGGCAGGCCCTTGCGCCAGATGATGCCGACGCCGTCGCCCGTGAGGGTGTGGGCGTTCGAGGTGGTCTTGTAGATCTTGCCGAAGCCGCCGGTCGCGAAGACGACCGCCTTGCCCTGGAAGACGTGGATCTCGCCCGTCGCGAGCTCGTAGGCGACGACGCCCGCGACGCGCTTGCCCTCGGGCGTCTCGGTCATGATGAGGTCGAGCGCGTAGAACTCGTTGAAGAACTCGACGCCGTGCTTGACGCAGTTCTGGTACAGCGTCTGCAGGATCATGTGGCCGGTGCGGTCGGCGGCGTAGCACGCGCGGCGCACGGGCGCCTTGCCGTGGTCGCGCGTGTGGCCGCCGAAGCGGCGCTGGTCGATCTTGCCGTCCGGCGTTCGGTTGAACGGCAGGCCCATGTTCTCGAGGTCGTAGACCGCGTCGATGGCCTCGCGCGTCAGGATCTCGGCCGAGTCCTGGTCGGTGAGGTAGTCACCGCCCTTGACCGTGTCGT
Organism: Agrococcus lahaulensis DSM 17612; assembly: GCF_000425105.1. Lineage (GTDB taxonomy): Bacteria > Actinomycetota > Actinomycetes > Actinomycetales > Microbacteriaceae > Agrococcus > Agrococcus lahaulensis. The sequence continues at coordinate 619,372 of NZ_AULD01000006.1, read as the reverse complement.
AGGTGTGCCACTCGTTGCTGTCCTCCTCGACGTTCGCGAGCGCGGCGGCCATGCCGCCCTGCGCCGCGCCCGTGTGGGAGCGGGTCGGGTAGAGCTTCGTGATGACGGCGGTCGACGCCTTCGGGGCGGCTTCGATCGCGGCGCGCATGCCCGCGCCGCCGCCGCCGATGATGAGGACGTCGTGCTGGTGGTAGTGGATGCCGTCGGTGACGGAACTCGTCTCAGCCATGTACCTGGGGATCTCCGGATCTCGTGCTTAGAGGTCTGCGCAGAACGACGGCAGCAGCGAGGGGTCTGCGGTCGGCGGGCAGGGGTCGAACGTGAACGTGATGAGCGTGCCGAGCAGGATGAGGATCACTGCGGCGACCGCGATCGCGCCGAGCGCGATCTGGCGGATGCGCGGCTTGTGCACGTAGTCGTTCACGATGGTGCGCATGCCGTTCGAGCCGTGCAGGATCGCGAGCCAGAGCATCGTGACGTCCCACCACTGCCAGAACGGGTCGGCGAGCTTGCCGCCCACGAAGCCGAAGTCGATGGCGTGGATGCCGCCCGGCGTCCAGATGAGGTTGTAGGCGAGGTGGCCGAAGATCAGCACGACCAGCACGACGCCCGAGGCGCGCATGAAGATCCAGCCGGCCTTCTCGAAGCTCGGGCCGCGCTTCGAGCGCGCGGGGTAGGCGTAGTTCGGGTTCTCGATCGTGGCGGTCATCAGTGGCCACCCTCCATCGGCGAGAAGACGTTGATGAGGTGGTTCGGCACGAAGTACGCCATGAGCACGACGACGAGCCCCATGACGATCCAGAACAGCGGGCGCTGGTTGCGCGTCGCCCACGGCCAGACGTCGACCATGATGACGCGCAGGCCGTTGAGCGCGTGGAGCACGACGGCGCCGACGAGCACCGTCTCGCCGAGCCCCATGATGGGGTTCTTGTAGGTGGCCATGACGGCGTTGTACGCCTCGGGGCTCACGCGGATGAGTGCCGTGTCGAGCACGTGCACCAGCAGGAAGAAGTAGATCGCCACACCGGTGATGCGGTGCAGCACCCACGACCACATGCCCTCGTTGCCGCGATACAGCGTGCCGCTGAACGAGGTCTTCTGGGGCGCGGGGTCGGGGAGGGTGAGGCTGCTCGATGTCTCAGACACGCGCGTTCCCTCCAAGGATTGACCGGGCTAGTGCCTCCATCCTATGCCCGCGGGGCACGCTGCTCCGGTCCGCTCCCCATCCGGGGTCGACGGCGCGGACGCTCTCGGCGGACGGTCGCGGGCCCGAGCGTCCTAGGCGTCCACGAGGCCGTCGGCGCCGCGCAGCGCGCGCCGGGCCGCCGCTCGGTAGTGGTCGAGCAGCTGGTCGCACACCGCCGACCACGACCGGCCGAGCACGCGTCGCCGACCGGCCTCGCCCATCCGGGACCGCATCGCCGGGTCCTCGACGAGCGCCCGGATCGCGCTCCGGAGCTCGGATGCGTCGTCGGGCTCGAAGAGGAAGCCGGTCGTGGCGTGGTCGACGAGGTCGATGGGGCCTCCCGCGCGCGGCGCGACGACCGGCAGGCCGCTCGCGGCGGCCTCCTGCAGGGTCTGCCCGAACGTCTCCTCCGCGCCGGTGTGGACGAACGCATCCATCGCCGCGTACGCGGCGCGGAGCGGCGCGCCCTGCAGCTGGCCGAGGAAGACCGGCGCGAGGGGAGCGAGCTGCCGCCGGGTGTCGGCCATGCCGGGGCCGTCGCCCACGATCACGAGCCGGATGCCGTCGAGCCCCTCGAGCGCGCGCAGGCGCTCGAGCCCCTTCTCGGGGGCGACGCGGCCGACGTAGCCGACGATCGTCTCGCCGTCCGGCGCGATCCGGCGACGGAGGCTCGCCGCGGCGGGACCGAGGCGGTTGTCGGGGTGGAAGCCGGCGAGGTCGACGCCGCGCACCCACGCGTGCACGCGCTTGACGCCCGCGTCCCGGAGGTCGGCGATCGCGGCGCTCGAGGGGGCGAGCGTGCGGTCGGCGGCGTTGTGGATGAGGCGGATGACGTGCCACGCGAAGGCGGCGCCCGCGCCGAGCCGGTTGCGGCGCGCGAAGCCCGCGACGTCGGTCTGGTAGACCGCGACGCTCGGCAGCCCGATGCGGGCGGCCTCGGCGATCGCCTGGCCGCCGAGCATGAAGGGGCTCGCGGCGTGGAGCACGTCGGGCTGGAAGCGCGCGAGGAGCGCGGCGACCTGCGGGCTCGGGAGCCCGACGGGGAACTGCCGGTACGCGACCGAGGGCACCTCGTGCACCGGCACGCCCCGGTAGTGCAGCGGCGCGCCGCAGCGCGGAGCGATGACGATCGCCTCGCGGCCGGTGTCGACGAGGTGGTCGAGCACCCGGCACACCGACGTCGTCACGCCGTTGACGGTGGGGAGGAAGCTCTCCGTCACGATGGCCACCCGCTCGATGCGCACGAGGCCCACGGTAGGGCGGATGCCTGACCGCGTCACGCGGAAGCGGTGAACGGCGGGTGAACTCCGGCTCCCGTGCGCTCGGCCCCTAGAGTCGTCGGCATGCCCGCCCTCGACGACTTCTGCAGCATCATCCCCGCCGGCGGCGTCGGATCGCGGCTGTGGCCGCTCTCCCGCGCGGACGCCCCGAAGTTCCTCCACGACCTCACCGGCAGCGGCAAGACGCTCCTGCGCGCGACCTTCGATCGGCTGCAGCCGCTCGCGGGCCCCGGCCGCACGGTCGTCGTCACCGGGCGCGCGCACCGGGCGGCGGTCGAGGCGCAGATCCCGGAGCTCGACGACGCGAGCATCGTGCTCGAGGCGGAGCCGCGCGACTCGACGGTCGCGATCGCGCTCGCGGCCGCGATCCTGCGCCGGCGGGAGCCCGACGTCGTCGTCGGCTCGTTCGCGGCCGACCACGTCATCGACGACGAGCGATCGTTCCGGCGCGCCGTCGCCGAGGGGGTCGCGGCGGCGCGATCGGGCAGAGTCGCGACGATCGGCATCACCCCGACGGAGCCGGCGATCGGCTTCGGCTACATCCGCACGAACGGGCCGGCCGAGATCGAGGGCGCCCCGAGCGCGGCGATCGTGCGCGAGTTCGTCGAGAAGCCCTCCGCCGACCGGGCGCGGCGCTACGTCGAGAGCGGCGAGTATTTCTGGAACGCCGGCATGTTCATCGCGCGGGCCGACGTGCTGCTCGAGGAGCTCGCGCGCGAGGAGCCCGAGCTCGCGGCGCACATCGACGAGCTCGCCGAGGTGTGGGACGAGCCCGCGAAGCGCGGCCCCGCGGTCGACCGGCTGTGGCCGCAGCTCAAGAAGATCGCGATCGACTACTCGGTCGCCGAGCCGGCCGCCGCGCGCGGCAACATGGTCGTCGTCCCGGGCCACTTCGACTGGGACGACGTGGGCGACTTCTCCGCGGTCGCGAAGCTCCACAACGGCGGCCGGCGCGGCCGGCTCGCGATCCTCGGCAGCGCCGGCACGGTGCTCGCCGACTCGGCGAGCGGCATCGTCGTGTCGCAGTCGAACCGCATCGTGTCGGTGGTCGGCATCAAGGACGTCGTGGTCGTCGACACCCCCGACGCCCTCCTCGTGACGACGACCGCCAACGCGCAGCGCGTGAAGAAGGTCGTCGACGCGGTGCGACTCTCGGGCAACACCGACGTGCTCTGAGCGGCCGCCGCCGCGCTCCCGCGCTCGACCGGGGCGGCCGCGCCCGACCGGGGCCGGCGTGCCGGCCCCTCGTGGGCGCATCCGCCCCGCTCGGCGCCGGCGAGCGCGCTCGCGCGACGGGGCGGCACCGCGCGCCTCGCGCGCCGGTTACGATGGCGCCGACCCGCTCGAAGGAGACACCGTGGCCCGCTCGCTCGCCATCCCCGCGCTCGCCGCCCTGCTGCTGCTCGCCGGCTGCTCGGCACCGCCGCCCGCGGAGACCGCCGCGCCGGGCGCGTCCGGCGATGCGGAGCAGTCGCTCGAGTGCGCGCAGATGGTCACGAACTCCGGCGGCCTCAACGACCGCTCCTTCAACGAGACGAGCTGGGCCGGCATGGAGCGCGCCGAGGCCGAGCTCGGCGTCGAGGCCAACGTGCTCGTCTCGACGACCGAGAGCGACCTCGCGCCGAACGTCCAGGCCGCCGTCGACACCGGCTGCGGCTTCGTCCTCACGGTCGGCTACGAGCTCGCCGCCGCGACGGCCGAGCAGGCCGCCGCGAACCCCGACGTGCAGTTCGCGATCGTCGACGAGATCGTCGAGGCGCCCAACGTCCGCTCGATCGTCTTCGACACCGCGCAAGCGGCGTTCCTCGCCGGCTACGCCGCCGCATCCGTGAGCCAGACGGGCGTCGTCGCGACCTTCGGCGGCGGCAACCAGCCTCCCGTGACGCTCTTCATGGACGGCTTCGCCGCCGGCATCGACGCCTACAACGAGGCGAAGGGCGCCGACGTGCAGCTGCTCGGCTGGGACCCCGAGTCGCAGGACGGCACCTTCACCGGCGACTTCGAGAACGTCAACCTCGGCCAGACGCAGACGCAGGCCTTCATCGCGCAGGGCGCCGATGTCATCCTGCCGGTCGCGGGCCAGGTCGGCGAGGGCGCCTTCCGCGCCTCGCTCGACGCGGGCGGCGCCGCGCTCGTCCTCTGGGTCGACAACGACGGCTACGAGACGCTCCCGGCCGAGTTCCGCCCGCTGCTGCTCACGAGCGTGCTGAAGAACACCGAGGATGCGGTGGTCGCTGCTGTGCAGGACGCGGCCGACGGCACGATCTCGGACGAGCCGATCATCGGCACGCTCGAGAACGGCGGCGTCGACATCGCCCCGTTCCACGACCTCGACGCGCGCGTGAGCGACGAGACGAAGTCCGAGCTCGAGGCGCTGCGCGAGCAGATCATCGCGGGGGAGATCACCGTGGACTCGCCCTCGAGCCCCTGACGGAGGCTCAGGGTTTGCAACGATTGCGTTGCGGTGCCCTCCCGCGGCGATTGCGGGCGTCGTCGCGGGCCTATGCTCGACCATCATGCGCTCCGCCGCGTCGCGGCGAGCATCCTTTGCACTGGAGGATCTCTTGAAGTTCACCCGTTCTGCCGCGCGCGGCGGCGCCGTCGCCCTCGGCGCCGCGCTCCTGCTCGTCGGCTGTGCCGCAGCACCCGAGGCTCCGTCCGGCACGACCGGCGCGTCCGAGGACGCCGCCGCGGCCGTCGACATCACGCCCTGCATCGTCTCGGACGAGGGCGGCTTCGACGACCGCTCGTTCAACCAGCTCGGCGCCGAGGGCCTCCGCGCCGCCGCCGAGACGCTCGGCGTCGAGGCCATCGAGGTCGAGTCGGCCTCGCCCGCCGACTACGCGCCCAACCTGTCGAGCGTCATCGACCAGGGCTGCAACATGGTCGTCTCCGTCGGCTTCAACCTCGCCGAGGCGACGGGTGCCGCCGCCGAGGCCAACCCCGACGTCAACTTCGCGATCATCGACGACAACTCGGTCGAGGCCGAGAACGTGCGCCCGATCGTCTACGACACGGCGCAGGCCGCGTTCCTCGCCGGCTACGCCGCCGCCTCGTACTCCGAGTCAGGCATCATCGCCACCTGGGGCGGCATCCAGATCCCGCCGGTGACGATCTTCATGGACGGCTTCGTGCAGGGCGCGGAGTACTACAACGAGCAGAACGGCACCGACGTGCAGGTGCTCGGCTGGGACGTCGACGCGCAGACCGGCTCGTTCACCGGCGGCTTCGCCGCGGGCGTGGAGGCGAAGTCGATGGCGGAGACGTTCATCGGCCAGGGCGCTGACGTGCTCATGCCGGTCGGCGGCCCGATCTTCCTGTCGGCGGCCGAGGCGATCCGCGACCAGGGCGCCGACTCGGGCATCGCGATGGTCGGCGTCGACGCCGACCTGTACGAGACCGCGCCCGACTACGCCGACCTCTTCCTCACCTCGGTGCTGAAGGGCATGTCGACGGGCGTCCAGACGGTCGTCGAGGAGGCCGCCGCCGGTGAGTTCTCGAACGAGCCGTACGTCGGCACGCTCGAGAACGGCGGCGTGGGGCTCGCCCCGTTCCACGACTTCGAGGGCTCGGTCGACCCGGAGCTGCAGTCGCAGCTCGACGAGGTCGAGGCGGCGATCATCGCCGGCGAGATCGAGGTCACGTCGCCCGCGAGCCCGTAGGACTCGCTCCGCACGAGCATGGGGGCCGGCTCTCGTCGGCCCCCATGCGCGTGAGCGGGCCCGCCCGCACCCCAGTACATTCGACTCGTCGTCAGCGTCGTCGGAGGAAGGCACATGACCCTCGAGCACCCGACCCTCGCCCTGCGGGGGATCACCAAGCGCTTCGGCGCGCTCACCGCCAACGATCACATCGACCTCGAGGTGCGCGCCGGCGAGATCCACTGCCTGCTCGGCGAGAACGGCGCGGGCAAGTCGACCCTCATGAACGTGCTCTACGGCCTCTACCAGGCCGACGAGGGCGAGATCGTGCTCGACGGAGAGGTGCAGCGCTTCGCCGGCCCGGGCGACGCGATGCGCGCGGGCATCGGCATGGTGCACCAGCACTTCATGCTCATCCCCGTCTTCACCGTCGCCGAGAACGTGCTGCTCGGCCACGAGCGCGCGCTCGGCGGCCTCGGCGGCGCGCGCGAGAAGGTGCGCGAGATCTCGCAGCGCTTCGGCTTCCACATCGACCCCGACGCGCGCATCGAGGACCTCCCGGTCGGCGTGCAGCAGCGCGTCGAGATCATCAAGGCCCTCTCGCAGGACGCCAAGGTGCTCGTCTTCGACGAGCCGACCGCCGTGCTCACTCCGCAGGAGACCGACGAGCTCATGGCGATCATGCAGCAGCTCCGCGACGAGGGCACCGCGATCGTCTTCATCACCCACAAGCTGCGCGAGGTGCGCGCGATCGCCGACCGCATCACGGTCATCCGGCTCGGCAAGGTCGTCGGCGAGGCGAGCCCCGACTCCTCGAGCACCGAGCTCGCCTCGATGATGGTCGGCCGCCCGGTCGAGCTGACCGTGCAGAAGCAGCCGCCGGTGCTCACCGACAACCGACTGCAGGTCTCGAACCTCACGGTGCTCGATGCGATCGGCCAGAAGGTCGTCAACGACGTCTCGTTCACGGTGCAGGGCGGCGAGGTGCTCTGCATCGCCGGCGTGCAGGGCAACGGGCAGACGGAGCTCACCGAGGCGATCCTCGGCCTGCAGCACCGCGCGACCGGATCGATCGACCTCAACGGCAACGAGCTGCTCGGCGACTCCGTGCGCGAGGTGCTCGACGCCGGCGTCGGCTTCGTCCCCGAGGACCGCAAGGTCGACGGCCTCGTCGGCGAGTACTCGATCGCCGAGAACCTCATGCTCGACCGCTACCGCGGCGAGCCGTTCGTGCGCGGCGGCACGATCGACCGCGCCGCGCGCGACGACTTCGCGCGCGAGAAGCTCTCGGCCTTCGACATCCGCGCGCAGAGCATCGAGACGCCCGTCGGCACCCTCTCCGGCGGCAACCAGCAGAAGGTCGTGCTCGCGCGCGAGCTCGGCCGCCCGCTCGCGCTCTTCGTCGCCTCCCAGCCCACCCGCGGCCTCGACGTCGGCTCGATCGAGTTCGTGCACAGCCAGATCATCGCGACGCGCGACGCCGGCATCCCGGTCATCGTCGTCTCGACCGAGCTCGACGAGGTCGTCGGGCTCGCCGATCGCATCGCGGTCATGTACCGCGGCGGGATCGTCGGCATCGTCCCCGCCGACACGAGCCGCGACACGCTCGGGCTCATGATGGCGGGCGAGCGCCCCGCCGGACTCCGAACCGCCGACCCCGTGAAGGGAGCCGCAGCGTGAACGACCAGCCGCGCGACGCCGACGATCCGATCGAGCCGGCAGCGCCCCAGCACGCGAGCGGGCCGCCCGACTCGGGCCAGGCGCCGACCATCGTGCACGCGCCCGAGGTCACCGAGGTGCAGGTCGCGGCGCCCGCCGCACCCACCGACGACCGGCAGGTCGAGGTTGAGGACCCGTGGGGCAGCGCCTTCCGCCGCATCATGGGCGGCAACCTCGTCATGGCCGTGCTCGCGATCATCACCTCGCTCATCGTCGGCGGCATCCTCATCGCCGCGACCGACGAGCGCGTGCAGGAGACGAGCGGCTACTTCTTCGCCCGCCCGGGCGACATGCTCGCCGCCGTCTGGGACGCCGTCGGCGGCGCCTACTGGGCGCTGTTCCAGGGCTCGGTGCTCAACGTGTCGCGCGCCGACGCGGGCTTCGCCCAGCTCATCAAGCCCCTCACCGACACGCTGAACTTCGCCACACCGCTCATCGCCGCGGGGCTCGGGGTCGCGATCGCGTTCCGCGTGGGCCTGTTCAACATCGGCGGCCGCGGCCAGATGCTGTGGGCCGCCGCGGCGGCCGGCTGGGTCGGCTTCTCCTTCACGCTCCCGCCCGTGCTGCACGTGCTCGTCGCGATCGCGGTCGGCATCGTCGCGGGCGCGATCTGGGGCGGCATCGCCGGTGCGTTCAAGGCGTACACCGGCGCGCACGAGGTGATCGTGACGATCATGCTCAACTTCGTCGCGCTCTGGTTCATCACCTGGATGCTGCGCACGCCAGGGCTGCTGCAGAACCCCGGGAGCAACAACCCGATCTCGCCCGCGATGCCGCCGAGCGCGGTGCTGCCGTCGATCTTCGGCCCGCCGTTCATCCTGCACTGGGGCTTCGTGCTCTCGGTGCTCGCCGTGGTGTTCTGCTCGTGGCTCATCAACCGCTCGAACCTCGGCTTCCAGTTCCGCGCCGTCGGCTACAACGCGAACGCCGCGCTCAACGCGGGCATGGACGTCAAGCGCATCACCGTGCTCGCGATGGTCTTCGCGGGCGGCTTCATGGGCCTCGCGGGCGCGCAGCAGGTGACGGGCGCCGTCACGACCGGCTTCACGTCCGGCATCGACGCGGGCATCGGCTTCGACGCGATCACCGTCGCCCTGCTCGGCGGGTCGACGCCCTGGGGCACGTTCTTCGCGGGACTGCTCTTCGGCGCCTTCAAGGCCGGCGGCTTCCGCATGCAGGCCGCCGAGGGCGTGCCGATCGACATCATCCTCGTCGTGCAGTCGATGATCGTGCTCTTCATCGCCGCACCCCCGCTCGTGCGCGCGATGTTCGGCCTGCCGCAGCCGGGCAGGAAGTCGCGTCGGCAGGTGCGCGACGAGGCGAAGATCGCCGCCGCCGCGCAGCAGAAGGGAGCGCAGTCGTGACCGCGCAGCAGACCACGTCCGCTCACGGCACGACGGTCGAGACGGTCGAGCTCGAGCGCGCCGTCGTCAAGCACTGGAAGGCGCCGATCTCCTACGCGGTGCTCACGCTCGTCGCGCTCGTGCTGCTCGTCGTGCTCGGCCGCGACGGCAGCGCGACGCTCCGGCTCGCATCGGGCGGGGACTTCTTCGCGATCCCGGATGCGGTGCTCCCGGCACGCGCGACCGGCGTCGTCGTCGTCGTGCTGCTCGCGGCGCTCACCGCGCTCTCGTTCTGGGCGGTCGCGACCGTGCGGCGGCTCGGCGCGTGGCTGCCGATCGTGTTCGGCGTGCTGTTCGTCGTCGGCTTCCTCACCTGGGCCGGCGCCGGCTCCATGATCCCGATCGCGGGTCTGCTGTTCGCGACCGTCGGCCTCTCGGTGCCGCTCATCTTCGGCGCCATGGGCGGCGTGCTCTCCGAGCGCGCCGGCGTCGTCAACATCGCGATCGAGGCGCAGCTGCTCGGCGGCGCCTTCACCGGCGCGGTCGTCGCCTCGGCGACCGGCTCGACGATCGTCGGCGTCGTCGCGGCGATGCTCGCGAGCGTGCTCGTCTCGATGGTGCTCGCGGTGTTCGCGATCCGCTACTTCGTCGAGCAGGTCATCGTCGGCGTCGTGCTCAACGTGCTCGTCGCGGGCCTGACGAACTTCCTCTACTCCTCGCTGCTCACCGACAACCCGGCGCTCAACTCGCCCGCGCGGCTCCCGAAGCTCCCGATCCCCGTGCTCGAGAGCATCCCGCTCCTCGGCCCGGCCCTGTTCAAGCAGTCGATCATCGTCTACGCGATGTACATCATCGTGCCGCTCATCGCGTGGGGCCTGTTCAAGACCACGTGGGGGCTGCGGCTGCGCGCGATCGGCGAGCACCCGCTCGCCGCCGACACCGTCGGCATCAAGGTCAACCGCCTGCGATTCTGGAACGTCGCGCTCGCCGGCGCGGTCGCCGGCCTCGGCGGCGCGTACTTCACGCTCGACTCGAACGGCTCCTTCACGCGCGAGATGACCGCAGGCCTCGGCTACATCGCCCTCGCGGCCGTCATCTTCGGCCAGTGGCACCCCGTCAAGGCGACCGCGGCGGCGCTGCTGTTCGGCTTCGCCTCGGCGCTGCAGCAGACGCTCGGCGCGATCGGCTCGCCGGTGCCGAGCGAGTTCATGCTCATGCTCCCGTACGTCATCACGCTGCTCGCGGTCGCCGGCTTCATCGGCCAGTCGAGAGCGCCTGCGGCGAGCGGCAAGCCATACGTGAAGCAGTAGGCGGCCATGGCTGAGATCGACTGGCAGGCGCTGCACGACGCGGCGGTCGCGGCGACGGCGAGGGCCTACGTGCCCTACTCGAGGTTCCCGGTGGGCGCCGCGGCGCTCGTCGACGACGGCCGCATCGTCGCGGGCGCGAACATCGAGAACGCCGCCTACGGCGTCACGCTGTGCGCGGAGTGCTCGCTCGTGAGCGCGATGGTCATGGGCGGCGGCGGGCGGATCGTCGCGTTCGCATGCGTCAACGGCGCGGGCGAGCGGCTCATGCCGTGCGGCCGCTGCCGGCAGCTGCTCTTCGAGCACGCCGCGCCCGGCATGCTGCTCGACACCGTGAGCGGCATCCGGACGATGGCCGAGGTGCTGCCGGATGCGTTCGGCCCGGCACAGCTCGACGAGTACGCAGAGCACGAGGAGAGGGAGCACCGTGGCTGAGGCCTTCGACGCCGTCGACATCATCCGCACGAAGCGCGACGGGGGAGCGCTCTCGACCGCGCAGATCGACTGGCTCATCGACGCCTATACGCGCGGCTACGTCGAGGACGCGCAGATGGCCGCGCTCACGATGGCGATCCTGCTCAACGGCATGGAGCGGCGCGAGATCCACGACCTCACGACCGCGATGATCGCCTCCGGCGAGCGCATGGACTTCTCGTCGCTCGACAAGCCGACGGTCGACAAGCACTCCACGGGCGGCGTCGGCGACAAGATCACCCTCCCGCTCATGCCGCTCGTCGCGGCCTTCGGCGTCGCGGTGCCGCAGCTCTCGGGCCGCGGCCTCGGCCACACGGGTGGCACGCTCGACAAGCTCGAGTCGATCCCCGGCTGGCGAGCAGACCTCTCGAACGACGAGATGCTCGAACAGCTCCGCACCGTCGGCGGCGTGATCTGCGCGGCCGGCTCCGGGCTCGCGCCCGCCGACAAGCGGCTCTACGCGCTCCGCGACATCACCGGCACCGTCGAGGCCATCCCGCTCATCGCATCCTCGATCATGTCGAAGAAGATCGCCGAGGGCACCGGCGCGCTCGTGCTCGACGTGAAGTTCGGCTCGGGCGCGTTCATGCAGGAGTTCGAGCGCGCGAAGGAGCTCGCCGAGACGATGGTCGCGCTCGGCCGCGACGCGGGCGTCGAGACCCGCGCGCTGCTCACGACGATGGACGTGCCGCTCGGCCTCGCGATCGGCAACGCGAACGAGGTGCGCGAGTCGGTCGAGGTGCTCGCGGGCGGCGGGCCCGCCGACGTCGTCGAGCTCACGGTCGCGCTCGCGCGCGAGATGCTGGATGCGGTGGGCCAGCCCGACGCGGACGTCGAGGCCGCGCTCGCCGACGGCCGGGCGATGGACGTCTGGCGCCGCTTCGTGCTCGCGCAGGACGGCGACCCCGACGCCCCGCTCCCGGTCGCGAACGAGACGCACACGGTCGTCGCCGAGCGCGACGGCGTGCTCGCGCGGCAGGAGGCGCTGCCGTTCGGCATCGCCGCGTGGCGGCTCGGCGCGGGGCGGGCCCGCGCGAGCGACCCCGTCGTGCACGCCGCCGGCATCGACCTGCACGTCAAGCCGGGCGACGCGGTGCGCAAGGGCGATCCGCTCTGGACGATCTCGGCCGACGACGAGACCCGCATCCCGCGGGCGCTCGAGGCACTCGAGGGCGCGTGGGAGCTCGCCGCCCCGGGCACGGTCGTCGACGTGCCGCCGATCGTGCGGGAGCGCATCGCCTGACGGCAGCGGTCGCCGCACCTTGCGCGGCTCCCCGAGGGCGGCGAGACTGGCGCCGAGGCGGCACCCAGCCGCCGTCCAGGCCGCGCGCCGGGCGCCCTGCTTGGCTCGACGCATCCGCACCTGTCACCACGCCGTGAGGAGCCAGTCGTGACCGATCCCCAGCTGAACCGCCCGAGCAGCGCCTACGTCGGCGACACCACGCAGCCCGCGGGCGCCGCCTACGGCACGTCGCAGCCGAAGACGCTCAGCGTCGTCGCGCTCGTGCTCGGCCTCGCGTCGATCTTCATCGGCGGCTCGATCCTCGTGCCGATCGCGGGCATCATCGTCGGCGTCCTCGCGCGCAAGCGGGAGCCGGCGGGACGCGCGATGGCGCTGTGGGGCATCTGGCTGAGCGTCGCGATGCTCGTCCTGTGGGCGCTGCTGTGGATCGTCGCGGGCGGCCTCATCCTCGCCGCGATCGGGCTCGCCGCGTCGGGCGCCTGACGCTGCCGCGAGCGCGGATCGCGGCGGCATGCCGCGGCGCGGCCCCGGCCGATACGATCGAGGCTCAATGCACCCCGATGACGGAGGCGGAATGAGCCGGTACGAGGTCGACGGCGTCGACATCCAGACGCTGCCCAAGGTCAGCCTGCACGACCACCTCGACGGGGGACTCCGGCCGCCGACGGTGCTCGAGCTCGCCGACGAGATCGGCCTCGAGCTCCCCGCGTCCGATGCGGATGCGCTCGCCGCGTGGTTCGCCGCGCAGTCGAACTCGGGATCGCTGCCCGAGTACCTCAAGACCTTCGACATCACGACCGCCGTCATGCAGACCGAGCACGGGCTGCACCGGGTCGCGAAGGAGTTCGTGCTCGACCTCGCGGAGGACGGCGTCGTCTACGGCGAGATCCGCTGGGCGCCCGAGCAGCACCTGCAGCGCGGGCTCTCGCTCGACCAGGCGGTCGAGGCGGTGCAGGCCGGCATCGACGAGGCGATCGAGCTCGTCGAGTCGCACGGCCGCGGGATCCGCGTCGGCCAGCTCATCAGCGCGATGCGGCACCTCGACCGCGCCGACGAGATCGCCGAGCTCGCGCTCCGGCATCGCGACAAGGGGGCGGTCGGCTTCGACATCGCCGGGCCCGAGGCGGGCTTCCCGCCGTCGCGGCTCGCCTCGGCCTTCGACCGGCTCGCGAGGGCGCACTTCCCGGCGACGGTGCACGCGGGCGAGGGCGACGGCCTCGCGAGCATCGCCGACGCGCTCTTCGCCGGGCGCGCGCTGCGGCTCGGGCACGGCACGCGCATCGCGGAGGACATCGAGGTCGAGCAGGAGCGGGACGACGCGATCGTCGTGCGGCTCGGCGAGCTCGCCGAGTGGGTGAAGGACCGGCAGATCCCGCTCGAGCTGAGCCCGAGCTCCAACCTGCAGACCGGCACGATCGCGCAGTGGGGCGACTCGCTCGAGGACCACCCGATCGACCTGCTCCTGCAGCTCGGCTTCGCCGTCACCGTCAACCCCGACAACCGCCTGCAGTCGGGCACGACGCTCACGCGCGAGCTCGGGCTCATGGTCGAGACGTTCGAGTGGGACCTCGACGACCTCGAGGAGGTGACGCAGAACGCCGTCGCCGGCGCCTTCTGCTCGCTCGAGGAGCGGGAGGAGCTCGCGGACGAGATCGCCGACGGCTTCGACGACCTCCGATGACGCTGCCGCTCGACGAGGCGACGTTCTCGCCCGGGGTGCACGCCGCCGACTGGCGCGCCGCCGTGCGCGCCGCGGGGGTCGACCTCGTGACCGCGCGATCCGTGGGTCGCGCCTACGTCGACGAGCTCGTGCAGCAGATCGAGCAGGCCGGACCGTACTGCGTCGTCGCGCCCGGGGTCGCCGTGCCGCACGCGCGGCCGAGCGCGGTCGTGCGCCGCGATGCGCTGGCGATCGTCGTGCTCGACGAGCCGGTCGCGTTCGGCCATCCGCACCACGACCCCGTGCGAGTCGTCATCGGGATCGCCGCGACGAGCCCCAAGCGCCACTTGCGGATGCTCGCCGAGCTCGCGAACGCGCTCGACGGCGACGGGGTGGCGGACGCCGTCGCGGCTGCGTCGACCCGCGACGAGGCGATCGCGGCGCTGCGCCGGTAGGGAACCCGGCCCGGGACGGGCCGGGGCGCTGGCGTCGCGCCGGAGACCCGAGAGGGTCTCCGGCTTCAGCTCCAGCGCGCCAGCAGCGGCCGCACCGCATCGGCGATCGCCGCGACCCGCTCGCGCGCCGCGCGCACGCGCGCCGCGGGCGGGCCGTCGGTCGACGTCGCGTCGATGTAGACCTTGAGCTTCGGCTCGGTGCCGCTCGGCCGCACCATGACGCGCGAGCCGTCGTCGAGCGTGAAGCGCAGGATGTCGCCGATCGAGCCGTGCTCGGGCAGCGCGAGGTCGTCGGCCGCGACCACGGCCGCGCCGGCGAGCTCGGTCGGCGGCGCCTGGCGCAGCGCGGCCATGAGCGCGGGGATGCGCGCGAGGTCGGTGACCCGCACGCTCACCTGACCCGACTCGAACGCGCCGAACTCGGCCGCGAGCGCGAGCAGCTCCTCGGCGAGCGACGAGCCCCGCTCGTGCAGCTCGCTCGCGAGCGTGAGGATGCGCACGAGCGCCGAGATGCCGTCCTTGTCGCGCACGGTGCCCGGGTTCACGAGGTAGCCGAGCGCCTCCTCGTAGCCGTAGACGAGCCCGGGCACGCGCGAGACCCACTTGAAGCCCGTAAGGGTCTGCACGAACTCGAGCCCGTGCGCCTCGGCGATGACGCCGAGGCCGGGGGAGGAGACGATCGAGGCGGCGAGCACGCCGTGCCCGCGCGCCGCGCGCGCGGCGTCCCAGCCGAGCAGCAGGCCGACCTCGTTGCCCGTGAGCATCCGCCAGCCGGCCGGCGCCGACGCATCCGGCGCCGCGACCGCGAGCCGGTCGGCGTCGGGGTCGTTCGCGAGGATGAGCTCGGCGCCCTCCGCCGTGGCGAGCGCCATCGCGAGGTCGAGCGCGCCCGGCTCCTCCGGGTTCGGGAAGTCGACGGTCGGGAACGCGCCGTCGGGCTCGGCCTGCTCGGGCACGACCGTCACCGGCGGGAAGCCCGCGGCGTCGAGCACCGCGCGCACCGTCTCGAGGCCGACGCCGTGCAGCGGCGTGTAGACGACGCGGGGGCCGCCGGCGCCCGGCATGCCCTGGTCGGGCTGGCCGATCGCAGCGGTCGCCGCGACGTACGACTCCCAGACGCCCTCGCCCGCGACCTCCGGCTCGCCGCGCGGGTACTCGGTCACGGGCACGGCGGCCGCCTCGACGATGCGGGCGGCGATCTCGGCGTCGGCGGGCGGCACGATCTGGCTGCCCTCGTCGGCGCCGCCGAGGTACACCTTGTAGCCGTTGTCGGCGGGCGGGTTGTGGCTCGCGGTCACCATGACGCCCGCGCTCGCGCCGAGGTGGCGCACGGCGAAGGCGGTGACGGGCGTCGGCAGCAGCCGCGGCAGCAGGATCGCCCGCACGCCAGCGCCAGCGAAGACCTCGGCGGCGTCCCGCGCGAAGCGCTCCGAGCCGCGCCGCCCGTCCCAGCCGATCACGACCGAGGGGTAGGGCTCCCGATCGACGAGGTAGCGCGCGAGCCCCGCGGAGGCCTGCTGCACGACGACCGTGTTCATGCGGTTCGGGCCCGGGGCGATGCGGCCCCGCAGCCCCGCCGTGCCGAACTGCAAGCGGCCGCGGAACGCATCCGTCACCTCGGCCATCGCGGCCTCGTCGCCCGCCTCGGCGGCAGCGATCGTCGCCTCGAGCTCCGCGCGGGTCTCGGGGTCGGGGTCGGCCGCGGCCCAGGCGCGGGCGGCGTCGAGGCTCATGCTCGGGCGCCGATCGCGGCGACGACGTCGGCGAGCAGGCGCGAGATGCGGCCCTCGGCCTCGCGGCCGGCCTCGATGACCTCCTCATGCGAGAGGGGCGTGGTCTGGATGCCCGCGGCGAGGTTCGTGATGAGGCTCAGGCCGAGCACCTCCATGCCCGCCTCGCGCGCGGCGATCGCCTCGAGCGCCGTCGACATGCCGCAGATGTGGCCGCCGATCGCCTTCGCCATCTGCACCTCGGCGGGCGTCTCGTAGTGGGGCCCGCGGAACTGCACGTAGACGCCCTCGTCGAGGCTGCCGTCGACCTCGCGCGCGATGTCGCGCAGCCGCGGCGAGTAGAGGTCGGTGAGGTCGACGAACGTCGCGCCCTCGAGCGGCGAGTCGGCGGTGAGGTTGATGTGGTCGCTGATGAGCACGGGCTGGCCCGGGCTCCAGTGCGGCTTGATGCCGCCGGCGCCGTTCGTGAGCACCATGACGGATGCGCCGGCCTGCGCGGCGGTGCGGACGGAGTGGACGACGCGGCGCACCCCGTGCCCCTCGTAGTAGTGGGTGCGCGCGCCGATGACGAGCGCGCGGCGCCCGTCGTCGGTGAGCACCGAGCGGATGGTGCCGACGTGGCCCTCGAGCGCGGGCTTCGAGAAGCCCGTCACCTCGGTCGCGGGGATCGTGTGCGTCGTCTCGCCGAGCAGGTCGGCCGCGCGCGCCCAGCCGGAGCCGAGCGTGAGGGCGATGTCGTGCGACTCGACGCCGGTGATGCGGCGGATGTCGTCGGCGGCCTGGCGCGCGACCTCGCGCGGATCTGCGGGGGCATCGAGCGGGTGCGTCATGGCGCCCACTCTAGGGGCGAGGGCGGGCTCGGCAGCCCCGGCGCGCTCGCACGCCTAGGCTGGAGCACCATGGCCATCGGCGCGACCGTGCACACCTTCGAGGTGCAGCTCTCCGACGTCGACCGCGGCGTCTACGAGGAGCTCTCGCTCAAGGTCGCCCAGCACCCCTCCGAGACCGCCGCGTTCATGGTGACGCGCGTGCTCGCGCTGTGCCTCGAGCACGAGGAGGGCATCGCGTTCGGCGACGGGCTCTCGGGCGGCGACGAGCCCGCGGTGCTCGTCCGCGACCGCACCGGTTCGCTCGTCGCGTGGATCGAGGTGGGCGCGCCCGAGGCCGAGCGCGTGCACCGCGGCAGCATGGCTGCCGATCGCTGCGCCGTCTACACGCACCGCGACCCCGAGAGGGTCGCCGCGCGCTGGGCGGGCAAGCGCATCCACCGACCCGAGGACGTGCGGCTCGTCTCGTTCGACCCCGGATTCGTCGACGCGGTCGCCGACGCCGTCGCGCGCCGCACGTCGATGACGGTCTCGGTGACCGAGGGCGTGCTCTACGCCGAGGTGAACGGCGCCGCGCTCTCGACGGCGATCCACGAGCGTCGGGCGGGCTGAGCGCTCGGGGAAGACCGGGCCCGGGACGGGCCCGGCGCTGGGGTCGCGGCCGAGGGCCGAAAGGCCCTCGGCTTTCAGCTCCACCGCGCGGATGCGCGATGATGGAGCACGTGAGTGCATTCGAGCGCAGGCAGCGCGTGGTGATCATCGGCGGCGGACCTGGCGGCTACGAGGCGGCGCTCGCGGGAGCCCAGCTCGGCGCGGAGGTGACGCTCATCGAGCGCGCCGGCGTCGGCGGCAGCGCGGTGCTCACCGACGTCGTCCCCTCGAAGACGCTCATCGCATCCGCCGAGTCGGCCGCCGCGATCGAGCAGGCCGACGAGCTCGGCGTGCAGTTCTTCGCGCGCGGCGACCGCGACCGGCCGCTCCGCCCCGAGGTCGCGGTCAACTTCACGAAGCTCAACAAGCGCATCCGCCGGCTCGCGCACAGCCAGTCCGACGACATGCGCCAGACGCTCGAGGCGCTCGGCGTGCAGGTCGTCGAGGGCGAGGGCCGCTTCACGAGCCCGACGACCGTCGCCGTCTCGACCGGCGGCGCGAACGCGAAGGACTTCGACTCGTTCGAGCTCGACACCGCGGTCGTCTCGGTCGGCGCGCGCCCGCGCGTGCTGCCGAGCGCGCAGCCCGACGGCGAGCGCATCCTCACCTGGACGCAGCTCTACGACCTCAACGAGATGCCCTCGCACCTCATCGTCGTCGGCTCGGGCGTCACGGGCGCCGAGTTCGCCTCCGCCTACCGGCTGCTCGGCTCGGAGGTGACGCTCGTCTCGAGCCGCGAGCGCGTGCTGCCCGGTGAGGACACCGACGCCGCTGACGTGATCGAGGAGGTCTTCCGTCGCGGCGGGATGCACGTGCTCAACAAGCAGCGGGCGACGAGCGTCGTGCGCGACGGCGACGAGGTCGTCGTGACGCTCTCCGACGGCCGCGAGATCCGCGGCAGCCATTGCCTCATGGCGGTCGGCGCGGTGCCGAACACCGAGGGGATCGGCCTCGATGCCGCGGGTGTGCAGACGACCGACTCCGGCCACATCCGCGTCAACCGCGTCGCGCGCACCTCGGTGCCGCACATCTACGCCGCGGGCGACTGCACCGCGTTCTTCCCGCTCGCGTCGGTCGCCTCCGTGCAGGGGCGCACGGCGATCTTCCACGCGCTCGGCGACGAGGTGCGGCCGATCACGCTCCGC
This sequence comes from Agrococcus lahaulensis DSM 17612, assembly GCF_000425105.1. Lineage (GTDB taxonomy): Bacteria > Actinomycetota > Actinomycetes > Actinomycetales > Microbacteriaceae > Agrococcus > Agrococcus lahaulensis. The sequence goes on along the minus strand of NZ_AULD01000006.1, from coordinate 600,711 downwards.
AACGTCGCGTCGAACATCTTCACCTACCCCGAGATCGCGACCGTCGGCTGGCAGCAGGCGTCGATCGACGCGGGCGAGCGCGAGGCGCGCATCGTGAAGCTGCCGCTCAGCCACAACCCGCGCGCGAAGATGCAGGGCGTGCAGGACGGCTTCGTGAAGCTCATCGCGGGCACCGACCTCGGCACGATCGTGGGCGGCGTCGTCGTCGCCCCCCGCGCATCCGAGCTCATCCTGCCGCTCTCGCTCGCGATCGAGCAGCGCCTCACGGTCGACCAGTTCGCCCGTGCGTGGGCCGTCTACCCCTCGCTCTCGGGCTCGGTCACCGACGTCGCCCGCTCGATGCACGTGGCGCAGGAGCAGCTCGAGCTCTGAGCGACCCGCGCGGGCCGCCGCGCGGGTCAGGCCTCGTCAGGCGTGATCGAGACGAGGCGGTGGCCCGAAGGCACCGTCGCGCCCACCGGCGCGTCGATCGCCGTGACGACGCCGTCGACGGGGGAGGAGAGCGGCTGCTCCATCTTCATCGCCTCGAGCACGACGAGCAGGTCGCCCGCGACGACCCGGTCGCCCTCGGCGACCGCCGCCTTCACGACCGTCGCCTGCATGGGCGAGACGATCGTGCCCGAGCCGACGCCGCCCGCGAGCGCCGTGCGCATCCGGCGCGGTGCGGGGCCCTTCGCGTCCTTCGTGTCGGAGAAGAGGCGCTTGGGCATCGACACCGCGATGCGCTTGCCGTCGGCCTCGACGACGACGGTGCGGCGCGGCTCGGGGCCGCCGAGCTCCGAGGGCTCGCCACCCCACGCGGGGATGTCGTTCTCGAACTCCGTCTCGATCCACGAGGTGTAGATCGAGAAGGGCGCGTCGCCCTCGGGCGCGAACGCCGGGTGGTCGACGATGCGGCGATGGAAGGGCAGCACCGTCGGCAGCCCCTCGACCTCGAACTCCGCGAGCGCCCGCCGAGCGCGGGCGAGCGCCTCGGCGCGGTCGCGGCCGGTGACGATGAGCTTCGCGAGCATCGAGTCGAAGCTGCCGCCGATGACGTCGCCGGCGACGACGCCGGAGTCGACGCGGATGCCGGGGCCGCTCGGGGCGCGGAACACGCGCACGGGGCCGGGCTGGGGGATGAAGCCGCTACCGGCGTCCTCGCCGTTGATGCGGAACTCGATCGAGTGGCCGCGCACCTCGGGGTCGTCGTAGCCGAGCGCCTCGCCCTCGGCGATGCGGAACTGCTCGCGCACGAGGTCGATGCCGGTGACCTCCTCCGAGACCGGGTGCTCGACCTGCAGGCGCGTGTTGACCTCGAGGAACGAGATCGTGCCGTCGGCGCCGATGAGGAACTCGCACGTGCCGGCGCCGACGTAGCCGGCGGCGCGCAGGATCGCCTTCGACGCGCGGCGCAGCTCGGCGTCCTGCTCGGCGGTGATGAAGGGCGCGGGCGCCTCCTCGACGAGCTTCTGGTGGCGGCGCTGCAGCGAGCAGTCGCGCGTCGAGACGACGACCACGTTGCCGTGCGCGTCGGCGAGGCACTGCGTCTCGACGTGGCGCGGCCTGTCGAGGTACTTCTCGACGAAGCACTCGCCGCGGCCGAACGCCGCGACCGCCTCGCGAGTCGCGGAGTCGAACTGCTCCTCGACCTCCTCGCGCGTGCGGGCGACCTTGAGGCCGCGGCCGCCACCGCCGAAGGCGGCCTTGATCGCGACTGGCAGCCCGTGCTCGTCGACGAACTCGAGCACCTCGGCCGCGCCCGCGACGGGGTTGATCGTGCCGGGCGCGAGCGGTGCGCCGACCGACTCGGCGATGTGGCGGGCCGAGACCTTGTCGCCGAGCTGCTCGATCGCGTCGGGGCTCGGGCCGATCCAGATGAGGCCCGCGTCGATGACGGCGCGCGCGAAGTCGGCGTTCTCGGCCAGGAAGCCGTAGCCCGGGTGCACGGCGTCGGCGCCCGAGCGGCGCGCGACCGAGAGCAGCTTGTCGATCACGAGGTAGCTCTCGGCGCTCGTCGAGCCGTGCAGCGCGAAGGCCTCGTCGGCGAGCTGCGCGTGCTGCGCGTCGCGGTCGGGCTCGGCGTAGACGGCGACCGAGCCGATGCCGGCGTCGCGCGCCGCCCGGATGATGCGGACGGCGATCTCGCCGCGATTGGCGATGAGGACCTTGGTGATGCGGCGCATGGTTCTAGAGCCTAAGCGGGAGGACATGGCGGATGCGTGCGCACGCCACACAGGAATGCCTGGTTCGGTTGCGGATTCCCACAGTCGCCGCCGCGCGGTCGGCGTGCGGAGGGGCCGCAGCGCCCTGTGCCCGGCGGCCGGGCGCGCTTAGCATGGACGCGTGGACCCCGTGGTGCTGGCGCTCGTGGCCGAGTGGTGGTGGATCGCCCCCGCCGGTGCGGGAGCGGGCGCCCTCGGCGTCATCGGCGCGCGGCGCGGCCGCCCGGCCGGCCGCCGCCTCGAGCTCGACGCCGCGATGCACGACGTGCGGCAGGCGACGGATGCCGTGACGCGCTCGCGCGCGTACCTCAAGGTCGCGCGCGCCGAGCTGCTGCGCACGCAGGCGGAGCAGTCCGCCGGTCGCGTCGGGCTCGGCGCGGTGCTCGAGTCGAAGCGCCGCGTGCAGGCGGCCGAGCGCGCGGTGAAGGTCGCGGTCGCCGACCTCAAGGCCCGGCGCGCGTCGGTGCACGCGGCGCGCGCGACCCTGCCCGCGAGCCGGGCGCCGCTCGAGGCGATGCCGCTCGCGCGGCTCCGCGACGAGCACGACCGCCTCACGGCGCGCTGGATCGCGTACGAGACCGATCCGGCCAAGGCCATCGACTACCCCGCGATGAGCGACGCGTCGAGCCCCGCGCTGCAGGAGTTCCTGCGCGAGCAGCGGCTCGCGCTCGAGCTGCGGCCAGCGAGCCTCGACACCCGCATGGCTCCCGCCGACTTCGCGGCCTACCGCGACGCCGTGCGACGGGCGACCCACGCGTTCGACGCCGCCGAGCACGCGGCACGCCGCGGCGCCGGCGACCGGCCCCCGAGCGTCGCCGGCAGCACCGACTGGAGCGCGCTCGCGCAAGAGCTGCTCGAGACCGCGCAGGGCGCGATCGCCCGCTCCGCCGAAGCGTGGCAGCGCGACCGGAGGCGGCGCCCGGGCATCTGAGATCCGCGCTTGTGAGTGAGCGCTCACTCATCTACGCTGATCGTCGTGTCGCCCCCACCTCGCTTGAGCGCTGACGACCGGCGCGCGCAGATCATCGACGCCGTCACGCCCGCCGTGCTCGAGCTCGGCGCGACGATCACGTCGCGGCAGCTCGCCGACGCGGCGGGCGTCGCAGAGGGCACGCTCTTCAAGGCGTTCGGCGACAAGGAGTCGCTGCTCGCCGCGCTCGTCGAGCACCACATGACCGACGCCGAGCCCGATCTCGACCCGCGCGCCGACTCGGTCGCCGACGTCGTGGCGAGCCTCGTGCCCGTGGTCGTCGAGCGGATGCGCTTCATGTTCAGACTCGTGATCGCGCTCGGTCCCATCGCCCAGCGCGTCGCGGCCGAGCGCCGCGACGACTTCGAACGCTCGAAGCGCTGGATCGCCGCGCGCTTCGAGCCCTTCGCCCACGAGCTGCGCGTCACGCCGCTCGTCGCGGCCGACGTGCTGCGCACCCTCGCGTGGGCTGCGGCCGCGAGCTGGGGGGAGGACGAGCCCGTGTCATCGGTCGACGACATCATGCAGGTGCTCCTGCACGGCATCGTCGGCGCCCCGGGTGCCGAGTCCGGTGCCGAGCCCGCGCAGGGTCGCCGACCCGACGCATCCGCCCTCGAGCCCGTGGAGGCCTGACCCATGCTGTGGAAGCTCATCGTGCGCTCCGTGCGGCCCTCGATGCTGTCGCTCCTGCTCGTCGTGCTGTTCCAGTTCGTGCAGTCGGTGCTCACCCTCATGCTGCCGACGATCAACGCCGACATCATCGACGAGGGCGTGCTGCGCGGCGACACCGGCACGGTGTGGCGGCTCGGAGTGCTCATGCTCGCGCTGAGCCTCGGGCAGGTCGCCGCGAACGTGCTCGCGATCCTCTTCGGCGCGCGCCTCGCGATGCGCGCCGGCCGCGACCTGCGCGCCGACCTCTTCGGCAAGGTCGGCGACTTCAGCGAGCAGGACGTGCAGCGCTTCGGAGCCGCGAGCCTCATCACCCGCAACACGAACGACGTGCAGCAGGTGCAGATGCTCATCCTCATGTCGTGCACGATGCTGCTGTCGGCGCCGATGATGGCGGTCGGCGGCGTCGTCATGGCGATCCGGGCGGATGCGACCCTCTCGTGGCTCATCGCGGTCTCCGTGCCGCTCATGCTCGTCGTGCTCGGCTTCCTCGTCTCGCGCCTCGTGCCGATCTTCCGGCAGCTGCAGGAGCGCATCGACCGCATCAACAAGGTGCTGCGCGAGCAGCTCACGGGCATCCGCGTCATCCGCGCGTTCGTGCAGGAGCGGCGCGAGAAGGCGCGCTTCGCGGTCGCGAACGACGACGTCACCGACGCGATGATCCGCACCGGCAACCTCTTCGTGCTGATGTTCCCCGTCATCATGCTCATCGTCGAGGTCTCGAGCGTCGCGGTCATCTGGTTCGGCGCGGGACTCGTCGATCAGGGCGAGCTCGAGATCGGCACGATGATGGCCTTCCTGCAGTACCTCATGCAGATCCTCATGGGCGTGCTCATGGCCACCTTCATGACGATCATGATCCCGAGGGCCGCGGTCTCCGCCCGACGCATCGGCGAGGTGCTCGAGACCGAGCCGACGATCGAGCGCGTCGTCGCCGGCCGCGCGCAGGTCTCGCCCGGCACGATCGAGCTGCGCGACGTCGTCTTCCGCTACCCGGGCGCCGAGCACCCCGTGCTCGACGGCGTGAGCCTGCGCGCGGAGCGCGGCGAGACGCTCGCGATCATCGGCTCGACCGGTGCGGGCAAGACGACCCTCGTGAACCTCATCCCGCGGCTCTTCGACGCGACGGGCGGCGCGGTGCTCGTCGGCGGCGTCGACGTGCGCGAGCTCGACGCCGAGGCGCTCTGGCGCGGCATCGCGCTCGTGCCGCAGCGCCCCTACCTCTTCGCCGGCACGGTGGCCTCGAACCTCCGCTACGGCAACGAGGACGCGACCGACGAGCAGCTGTGGCGGGCGCTCGAGATCGCGCAGGCCGCGGGCTTCGTGCAGCAGATGCCGAAGCAGCTCGAGTCGCGCATCGCGCAGGGCGGCACGAACGTCTCCGGCGGCCAGCGCCAGCGGCTCTCGATCGCCCGCGCCCTCGTCGCCGAGCCCGACGTGCTCGTCTTCGACGACTCGTTCTCGGCGCTCGACCTCACGACGGATGCGCGCCTGCGGGCGGCGCTGCGGGACGCGGTGGGCGAGACCACCCAGATCGTCGTCGCGCAGCGGGTCTCGACGATCGTCGACGCCGACCGGATCATCGTCCTCGACCGCGGCCGCGTGGTCGGCTCGGGCACGCACGAGGAGCTGCTCGCGGGCAACGACACGTACCGCGAGATCGTCGAGTCGCAGATGGCAGTGGAGGCCTGAGATGGCGCGCGTGAAGAAGCAGCGGCCGGCGGCGCCGGAGCCCGAGCTCACCGAGGAGGAGCGGATCGAGGCCGAGCAGGCCGAGGCCGCCCGCATCGGCGCGGGCGACTGGGAGCCGCCGCCCGGCAAGGCGAAGTCGTTCGGCGCGTCCGCGCTGCGGCTGCTGCGCCTCATGCACCCCTACCGCTGGCTGCTCGCGCTCGTGTTCGCGCTCGGCTCGGTCGGCGTCGTGCTGGTCGTGCTCGGCCCGCGCATCCTCGGCGAGGCGACGAACGTCATCGTGCAGGGCCTCGTGCAGCGGCAGATGCCGCCGGGCGCGACGCAGGCGCAGGTCGTCGAGGGGCTCCGCGCCGGCGGTCAGGACGACTTCGCCAACATGGTCGAGCGCATGCCCGACCTCGTGCCGGGCGCGGGCATCGACTTCGAGCGGCTCGGGGGCATCCTGCTCGTCGTGCTCGCCGTCTACCTCGCGGGCAGCCTCTTCCAGTGGCTGCAGGGCTTCGTCGTCAACCGCGTCGTGCAGCGCACGGTGCAGGGGCTGCGGCGCGACGTCGAGGAGAAGGTGCATCGGCTCCCGCTGTCGTACTACGACCGCACGCAGCGCGGCGAGCTGCTCTCGCGCGTCACGAACGACCTCGACAACGTCTCGCAGACCGTCTCGCAGACGATGTCGCAGATCGTCACGGGCATCCTGAGCGTCATCGGCGTGCTCGTCATGATGCTGACGATCAACGTCTGGCTCGCGCTCATCGCGCTCATCGCCGTACCGCTCACCGGCATCATCCTCGGCGCCGTCATGGGTCCGGCGCAGGGCCTGTTCAAGGAGCAGTGGCGCCGCACGGGTCGCATGAACGCGATCGTCGAGGAAGCCTTCACGGGCCACGCGCTCGTCAAGGTCTTCGGCCGCGAGCAGGCAGTGCGGGCGCGCTTCGAGGAGGAGAACGACGGCGTCTTCGACGCGGCGTTCAAGGCGCAGTTCATCTCGGGCCTCGTCTTCCCGCTCATGACCTTCGTCGGCAACATCGGCTACGTGCTCGTCGCCGTCGCGGGCGGCCTCTTCGTCGCGGCGGGCCAGATCCTCGTCGGCGACGTGCAGGCGTTCATCCAGTACTCGCAGCAGTTCTCGCAGAACCTCGGCCAGATCGGCCAGACGGTCACGATGGTGCAGTCGGGCGTCGCGAGCGCCGAGCGCGTCTTCGAGGTGCTCGACGCCGAGGAGGAGGAGCCCGACGAGGGCGGCGCGACGCCCGCGCCCGGCTCGGGCCGCGTCTCGTTCGAGCGCGTGCGCTTCTCGTACTCGCCCGACAAGCCGCTCATCGACGACCTCTCGCTCGAGGTCGAGCCCGGCCAGACGGTCGCGATCGTCGGCCCGACCGGCGCGGGCAAGACGACGCTCGTCAACCTGCTCATGCGCTTCTACGAGGTCGACGGCGGCCGCATCGCGCTCGACGGCGTCGACATCCGGGCGATGACGAGGGATGCGCTCCGCTCGCAGACGGGCATGGTGCTGCAGGACACGTGGCTCTTCGGCGGCACGATCCGCGACAACATCGCGTACGGCCGTCCCGACGCGACCGAGGAGCAGATCCTCGAGGCGGCGCGCGCGACGTACGTCGATCGCTTCGTGCACGCGCTGCCCGAGGGCTACGACACGGTCATCGACGAGGACGCGACGAACCTGTCGGCGGGCGAGAAGCAGCTCGTCACGATCGCGCGCGCGTTCCTCGCGCAGCCGAGCGTGCTCATCCTCGACGAAGCGACCTCCTCGGTCGACACGCGCACCGAGCTGCTGCTGCAGCACGCGATGGCGGCGCTGCGCACCGACCGCACGTCGTTCGTCATCGCGCACCGGCTCTCGACGATCCGCGACGCCGACCTCATCCTCGTGATGGAGCAGGGCGCGATCGTCGAGCAGGGCACGCACGACGAGCTCGTCGCCGCTCGAGGCGCCTACTGGCGGCTGCTCAACTCGCAGTTCGAGCAGGCCGCGGTCGACTTCGAGGCCGACGGCGGGCTCACCGAGACGGGCGCGGTGCCGACGCAGCAGTCGACGTAGGCGCTCACGCGCCCAGCGTGCGCCAGCTCTCGACGTCGTGCACGGCGATGCCCGCGAAGCGCGCATCGCCTGCGAGCGACGCGGTGACCGCCGCGAGCTCGCGCTCGAGCACGGCGCGCCCGTCGTCGGCGAAGGTCTGCGCCGCGGTCGGCTCCGGCTCGGCCACCGGACCCGTCTCGACCCCGAGCCGGTAGGGCTTGCGAGCGCCGACGATCGCGCGCCGAGCGGCTGCGCTCGACGCCAGGATGTCGGATGCCCGGTCGCGGTAGGCCATGAGGGTGACGGCGTCCGCGCGCGCGACGATGTCGCCGAACGGGCGCGGATGCGCTTCCGCGAGCCACGGCGCGAGGTCGACCTCCACCGGCAGGCCCGTGCGCGCCGCCACGTCCCGCACGGTGCGCGCGAGACCGTCGAGCAGCTCGCGCTCGCGCCCCGGCCAGTCGCGCCGGGTCCACGGCTCGATGTCGAGGTGGACGCCCTGGAAGAGGAACGCCGCGGTCGCCCGCTGCATCCACGTGACGGCGTCGGCGCCGGTCGTCCACGACGGGTCGCCGCCGAGCGCCGAGACGCGCACGCCCTGACCGCGCAGCGCCGCGACCTGCTGATGCGTCGCGGGCGTCGGCCCGCCCCACGGCACGCTCACGAACGCCTCGGTGACGCGCTGCTGCGCGGCGAAGGCGGCGACTGCGGCCGGATCGGGCGGCGCAGCGTCGTGCATCCACACCCACATCGCTCGATTCGCCATGCTCGTGCCTCCTCCCGCTCGGACTGGCGACGCTATTGGCGCCGCCTGCAAGATCGCAGAGTGGGCGCTGGGGCACCGCGATGCGGTCGCGGTCAGGCGGTGAGCGCCGGCCAGGCGACGCCGAGCTCGCGCGCGAGGCGCCGGAGGGCCGGGATGCTCATGCCGACGACCGTCGAGGGGTCGCCGTCGATGCGGTCGATGAACGCGGCGCCGCGTCCGTCGATCGTGAACGCGCCCGCGACCTCGAGCGGCTCGCCGGTCGCGACGTAGGCGTCGATCTCCGCCTCGTCGATGTCGCTGGCGAAGTCGATGCGCGTCGCCGTCGCCGTGCCCGTCGATCCGATCACCTCGCCGAAGCGCACGCGCAGCAGCCAGTGCCCCGAGTGCAGGGTCGCCGAGCGGCCGCGCTGCGCGAGCCAGCGCTCGCGCGCGCGCTCGGGGGTGTGCGGCTTGCCGAGCATCGCGCCGTCGAGCTCGAGCGACGAGTCGCCGCCGAGCACGAGCCCGTCGAAGTCGTCGAGCGGGTCCTCGTCGAGGAGCGCCTCGGCCTTCGCGCGCGCGAGCACGAGCACGTACCGCTCGGGCGAGAGCGGCCCGTGCGCCGCCTCGTGCGCAGCGATGAGCAGCTCCTCGTCGAGGTCGGTCGGCCGCACGATCGGCTCGATGCCCGCTTGCCGCAAGAGCGCGAGCCGGGCGGGGGAGGCGGAGGCGAGGATGAGCTGCACGCCACGATCCTCGCATCGGCGGCTGAGCCTCGGCGCCGGGCGATCGGCGCTGCGGCAGTGGCGCGCGAGCGGGCGGCTCCCCTAGCGTCGAGCCATGGAGCAGAGCCGACCGACGAAGCTGTCCATCATCGGCGCCGGCGGCGTGGGCGTCGCGATCGCCTACGCGGCGCTCATCCGCGGCTCGGCCGACGTCGTCGCGCTGCACGACCTCGCCGCCGCGAAGGTCGAGGCGGAGGTGCTCGACCTCGCCCACGCGATGCCGTTCCTCGCCGCGAAGCGCGTCGAGGGCGGCAGCGACCTGCGGGTCATAGCCGGGAGCGACATCGTCGTCATCACCGCCGGCGCCAAGCAGCGCCCCGGCGAGCCGCGGCTCGCGCTCGCCGCCCGCAACGCCGACATCGTACGCGCGCTCATGCCCGGCATCCGCGAGCACGCGCCCGACGCCATCGTCCTCATCGTGACGAACCCGTGCGACGTGCTCACCGTCGTCGCCCAGCGCGAGAGCGGGGTCGATCGCGCGCGGGTGCTGTCGTCGGGCACCGTCCTCGACACGTCGCGGCTGCGCTGGCGGCTCTCCGAGCTCGTCGGCGTGCACCCGCGCAGCGTACATGCGCTCATCGTCGGCGAGCACGGCGACAGCGAGCTGCCGCTGTGGTCGCGCGCGAAGATCGGCCCTGTGCTCGTGCGCGAGTGGCGCGAGGGCGGCGAGCTGCGGTTCCCGCAAGCCGAGCTCGACCGCATCGCCGACGAGGTCGTGCGCGCCGCGTACCGCATCATCGAGGGCAAGGGCGCGACCTCGAGCGCGATCGGCGTCTCGACCGCCCGCATCGTCGAGGCGATCCTGCGCGACGAGCGCGCGGTGCTGCCGGTCTCGAGCGTGCTGCAGGGCGAGCTCGGCCTCGAGGGCGTCGCGCTCTCGCTCCCGACCGTGCTCGGCCGCGGGGGCGTCGAGCGCGTGCTCGAGGTGCCGATGGAGCCCGCGGAGCGCACGGGGCTCGAGCGCAGCGCCGAGGCGATCGCGAGCACGCTGCGCTCGCTCGGCTGAGCCCGGCCGCCGCGATGCGGGAGGATGGAGCCATGCCGCAGGACATCGCAGAGGGCCGGATCGTCGAGCTGACGATCGACAACGTCGCGCACGGAGGCCGCTTCGTCGGCCGCCACCGCACCGACTCCGATGAGCGCGGGCGGGTCGTCTTCGTGCCCGACACGATGCCCGGCGAGACGGTGCGCGCGCAGGTCGTCGAGGTGAAGAAGTCGTTCGCGACCGCCGTGGCGCTCGACGTCGTGTCGGCGTCGCCCGACCGCGTCCCGCATGTGTGGACCGAGGCATCCATCGATCGCGCCCCGCTCGAGCGGGCCGGCGGCGCGGAGTTCGGCCACATCGCGCTCCCGCGCCAGCGCGAGCTCAAGCAGCGCGTCATCGAGGACGCCCTCGAGCGCACCGGCGGCATGACGCGCGAGGTGCCGGTCGCCGCGGCGCCCGGCGACGACGAGCGCGGCGGCCTCGGCTGGCGCACGCGCGTGCGCCTCCACGTCGACGACCGCGGCCGCCAGGGACCGTTCGCGCCGCGCAGCCACGAGGTCGTGCCGGTGACCGATCTGCCGCTCGCGACCGAGGGCATCCGCCTCTCCGCCCAGCTCGACCAGCGTCTGCCGGGCGTCACCGCGGTCGACTACGTGCAGCACGGCGACGAGGTCGACGTCATCGCGATGGAGGGCGCGCCCGAGCGCGGGCGCACCGACACGATCGTCGAGACGGTCGGCGGGCGCGAGTTCGAGCTCGACCGCTCGGGCTTCTGGCAGGTGCACCGCGAGGCGCCCGGCGTGCTGACGGATGCGGTGCGTCGCGCGATCGACGCCGACGCGGTCGACGCGGCGGGCTGGTCGCTCGACCTCTACGGCGGCGTCGGGCTGTTCGCGGCGACGATCGCCGAAGTGCTGGGGGAGCGGACGCGCGTGACGAGCGTCGAGGCCGACGAGGTCGCGACCGACCACGCGAGCGAGAACCTCGCCGAGTGGATCGGCGCGAGCGCCGAGACGGGCCGGGTCGACCGCTGGCTGCGCGAGCTCGCGAAGCGCGCGAGCAAGGCGGAGCGCGAGCGGCTCTCGCGCGGCGTCGTCGTGCTCGACCCGCCGCGCGCGGGCGCGGGCCGCGAGGTCGTCGAGCAGCTCGTCAGGCTCGAGCCGGCGCAGATCGTCTACGTCGCGTGCGACCCGGTCGCGCTCGCGCGCGATGCGAAGCTGCTCGCGGAGCGCGGCTGGAGCGTCGACTCGCTCGAGGCGTTCGACCTGTTCCCGCATACCCACCACGTCGAGGCGGTGGCGTCCTTCCGCCGCTGAGCGATTCCCGACGCCCGGGACGGGCGTCGGCGCTGGCGTCGCGGTGACGACCCGAAAGGGTCGTCACCCTCAGCTCCAGCGCGCACACCCACCACGTCGAGGCGGTGGCCTCCTTCCGCCGCTAGCCCATCGCAGAGTGCCGACACTCTGCGATTCGCGGGCCGGGGAACAGCAGAGTGCCGACACTCTGCGCTGGCGCGCGCAGTAGCATCCGGCATGGCCTTCGACGACGTCCTCGCGAGCCGCTTCGAGCGCGCGAACCTCCTCTACCTCGAGCTCATCGACGGGCTCTCGCCCGAGCAGCTCGGCTCGCGGCTGCCGGGCCTGCCCTCCAGCACGATCGCGGGGCAGCTGTGGTGCGTGCTCGGCGCTCGCGAGAGCTACCCGCGCGCCGCTCGCGCGGGGTCGTGGCAGGGCTTCAGCGGTCCGTTGGACGAGGCGGAGATGACGGATGCGCGACAGGCCCAGTCGGCGGCTTCTGCTCTCGGTACGGCCGACCGACGCCCGGGACGGGCGTCGGCGCTGGCGTCGCGGTGACGGCCCGAAAGGGCCGTCACCCTCAGCTCCAGCGCGCCCTCGCGCTCCTGGAGCACGAGACGCAGCACCACGGGCAGCTCATCCGCTACCTCTACGGGCTCGGCATCCCGCGGCCCGAGTCGTGGCAGCGGCAGTACGCGCTCGACCACGACGGCGCGTAGTCAGCCGCCCTTCGCGACGCCGCCCGCGGCGCGCGCCACGACGTGCGCGACGCCCGGGATCGCCGTCGCTCGCCACATCGCGCGCTGCGCCTCGAGCTCGATGCGCGAGTGGGGCGCGAACGCGGCGGCCAGCCGTCGACCGCGCGCCTGCTCGCGCTCGACGACCGGCCGCCACTCGCGCTCGAAGGCGGCGAGCCCGCGCGCGACGTCCGTCGCGTGCCGCGCGAACGCGAGCTCCTCAGCGAGCCGCTCGGCGCCCGCGATCGCCATCGACGCCCCCTGGCCGGCGAGCAGCGAGACGGCGCCTGCCGCATCGCCGAGCAGCACGACGCGGCCCCGCACCCACGGCTCGACGACCGTCTGCGCGACCCGGTCGAGGTAGGGCTCGGTCGCGCTCCGCACCGCGCGCCGGCCGAGCACCCCCATGCCGATCACCGCGGCACGCGCATCGCGCTCGGCCACGCCGCGCAGCACCGCGAAGCCCGTCACGCCCGTCGCGCCGAGCGGCGCGACGACAAGCTGCCGGTCGAGCTCGACCTGCATCGCGACGCGACCGCCGAGGTCGGCCGCGAGCTCGGGGTCCTCGCCCGTCCACGCGGCCGCGATGAGGTCGGCGATCGGCCGCACGAAGCGCTCGTGCGGACCCCACACGAGCTGCCGCACGCGCGAGCCGACGCCGTCCGCCCCGACGAGCACGTCGCCCTCGAGCCGATCGCCGCTCGAGAGCAGCACGCTCACCCCGCCGCCCGCGTCGTGCACCGTCTCGACCTGCGCGCCCCAGCGCATCCGCACGCCGTCGGGGAGGGCTGCGAGCAGCGCCTCGATGATCTGCGGCCGGAGGATGGTGAGGTAGCGGCCGCCCGCCGCCTGCTCGACGACCGAGAGCGGCAGCCGGGAGCGCACGCGCCCCGTCGCGTCGACCGCACGCACCTCGGGGTACGACTCCGCGCGCTCGCGCAGCGCCGGCAGCAGGCCCAGGCGATCGGCGGCATCGAAGCCCAGGCCGAAGAAGTCGACGAGGTAGCCGGCGCGGCGGGGCGCGGGCGCGCGCTCGAGCACGTCGACGCTCCAGCCGTCGAGCGCGAGCCGGCCCGCGAGGGCGAGCCCGGCGACGCCGGCTCCGGAGACGATCGCGTGCATCTGCAGACGGTACCGCCTGGAGCGGTGAGCGGCCTCAGCGCAGCAGGTCGAGCAGCGCCCGCTCGCGCGAGCCCTTCAACCCCATCGTCGCGCCCTGCTCGAAGCGCGCGAAGACCTCCGGGTCGATGTAGCTCGACTTGGCGACCGAGGGGGTGTTGCCGAGCGCCTCCGAGACGGCCTTGATCGCCTCGCGGATGGCCCGGTCGCGCGCGGTCTTCGTGGCGACGTCGCGCGCCTGCGCGAGCGACTCGGCCGCGACGAGGGTCCCGTGCAGGGTGCGGAAGTCCTTCGCCGTGAATTCCCCGCCGGTCGCCTCCCGCACCGCCGCGTTGAGGTCGGCGTCGCGCAGCGCGTGCGCGCCCTCCTCGTCGCGCCACGCGAGCAGCCGCGAGCGGCCCGAGCGCCGCGTCAGGAGCTCCTCGACGCAGCGCGCGAGCGCCGGGTCCTCGATCGTCACGTCGAAGCGCTGGCCGGACTTCGCGGGGAAGCGCAGCCGCACCGCGTCGCCCGTCACCTTCGCGTGCCGGCACAGCAGGGTCATGAGCCCTCGCGTGCCGCGCTCCTCGGCGTACGCGTCGCCGCCCGCGCGGATCGCGACGGCGTCGAGCATGCGGAGCGCCGCCGCGAGCACGCGCTCGCGCGGCAGGCCCTCGAGCGCGAGGTCGCGCGTGACCCGTCGCCTCATCGAGGGCAGCGACTCGGCGAGGTCGAGCGCCCGCTCGTGCTTGACCCGGTCGCGGCGCTCGCGCCACTCGGGGTGGTAGCGGTACTGCGTGCGGCCCGCGTCGTCGACGCCGATCGCCTGGATGTGCGCGCGGGGGTCGGCGGCGATCCACACGTCGGTCCAGGCCGGCGGCACCGCGAGCGACTCCGCCCGCTCGCGGTCCTCCGCCGAGACCTTCCGGCCGTTGTCGTGCACGTACGCCCAGCCGCGCCCCGATCGACGGCGCCGGATGCCCGCATCCGTGCCGGGCTTCGCCCTGCGCAGCCTCGCCATGCGCGCGATCGTAGCCCCAGGGACGAGCACGAACCTGAGTCGTCTTCGGTATGCTGGCCCTTTGCGGTCCACGGCGCCCGCCCGTCACGTCCATCCAGGAGCCCATGCAGGTCCCCAGTCCGCCGCGCCGCCACGACATCCAGGGTCTGCGCGCGGTCGCCTCGCTGCTCGTCGCCAGCTACCACGTGTGGTTCGGCAACGTCTCGGGTGGCGTCGACGCCTTCTTCGCCATCGGCGGCTTCCTGCTCGCCACGAGCCTCGCGGGCGAGATCGAGCGCAACGGCGGCATCGACGTGCCCGGCCAGCTCAGGCGCACCTTCAAGCGGCTGTTCCCGATGGCGGGGATCGTCGTGCTGGTGGTGGGCTGCGTGACGGTGCTGGTCGCCGGCCCGCTGCGGTTCGGCGAGGCCCTCCGCGACGTCCTCGCCGCCGCGACCTTCAGCGAGAACTGGCGGCTCGCGGCATCGGCGACCGCGTACGTCGACGAGGGCCACGACAAGTCGGCGCTCCAGCACTTCTGGGCCATGGGCGTGCAGGGCCAGTTCACGGTGCTCCTCATCCTCATCGCCGCGGTGATCGCGCTCATGCTCGGGCGCCGCGCGCGGGAGGGGGCTCGCGCAGCGATCGCGGCGTTCCTCGCCGTGACCGTCGTCGCCTCCTTCGCGTATGCGCTCGTGCAGGTGTCCGCGAACCCGGTGCCGGTGTACTACGACACCTTCGCGAGGGCGTGGGAGCTCGCGCTCGGCGGCTTCGCCGCGCTCGTCCTCACGCGCATCCCGCTCGGGCCGCTCGCCCGGGCGGTGCTCGGCGTGGTCGGCCTCGCCCTGCTGCTCACCGCAGGCCTCCTGCCCCAGGAGTGGACGCAGCCCGGGCTCGTCTCGCTCTGGCCGGTCGCAGGCGCGCTGCTCGTCATGCTCGCCGGACACGGCGCCGACGGCGGTCCCGTCGCCGCGCTGCTGCGCTGGCGGCCGCTCGTCTGGATCGGCGGCATCTCCTACGGCGTCTACCTGTGGCACTGGCCGCTGCTGAAGGGGCTCATCGCGCTCGACCCCTCGCAAACGGAGCGCGTCGGGATCCTGCAGGGCGCGGCCGTGATCGGCGTCGCGATCGCGCTGTCCTGGGGATGCGCCCGGCTGATCCGGGCCGCGGCGACGTCGAGCCGCAGGCTGGCTCGCCGATCGTTCCCGCTGCTCGTCCCGGCGATCGCCGTCGCCGCCGTGCTGGGCCTGGTGGTGGCGCCCGCGATCCAGAAGCGCGCCATCGAGGAGGCCACCGCCGTGCAGGCAGCCGCGAGCGCCGCGGAGCTCGAGGCCTGGGTGGCCGGATCGGTCGCCTCGCCGCCGGCGCTCACGATGGGCGCGGTGGGCGCCGCGGGCCAGCCGTCGGAGTGGGTCGTCGACGGCTGCACCACGGTCGCCGTGGGCCGCGAGGCGGACTGCCGCTACGACGGCGGCGGCGACTCGGGCCGCGAGGTCTGGGTCGTCGGCGACTCGCACGTCGTGGGGCTCGCGCCGCCGCTCCGCGCGGCGCTGCGGGGGATCGCCGACCTGCAGCTCCTCGGTCGGGGCGGGTGCCCCTTCACCGATGCCCCCGACGTGCGGGAGCAGAAGGGCGAGGACGCGGCCGCGTGCGAAGCGCACATCCAGCACGTGATGGAGCTCGCCGAGGAGCGGCGCCCCGAGCTCGTCGTGATCACGTACGGCGCATGGTGGGCGGGCGAGGGCTTCGAGGGCGTCGGCGAGGGGCTCGGGACTCGACTGGCCGAGGGCACGCTCGCCCTCACCGCGAAGCTGCATGCGCTCGGCATCGAGACGGTGTGGCTTGACTCGCCTCCGCCGGCCTCGCTCGTCCTCATCGAGGAGTGCCTGGCCGCGCACGGGGAGGGGCGACCGACCGAGCTGTGCAGCCTCGAGCTCGAGCCCGCGCAGCTCGAGCGGCACCGGCAGATGGTGGAGCTCCTCCGAGCCGGTGGCGTCGACGTCATCGAGACGATCGGCTGGTACTGCGACGTCGAGCGGATGCTGTGCCCCCTGATCGTCGACGGCGTCCCCACGTGGGCCGACGACCTGCACCTCAGCGCGGCGGGCGCGATGCAGCGCGTCGTCGTGCTCGCGGTCGCGCTGTCTGAGCGGATCGCCTGATCCAGTCCTCAGCATCCTGGCGTAGCGTGCGCAACCTGGGCCGTTGCGCGCGCCGCGGTCCGCTCCTGCCATGACGACGACTCCCGTGCACCGCCGCCGCGCCGACCTGCAGGGTCTGCGCGCGCTCGCGTCGCTGCTCGTGGCGACCTCGCACATCTGGTTCGGCAACGTCTCGGGCGGGGTCGACGTGTTCTTCGCGATCGGCGGCTTCCTGCTCGCGTCGAGCCTCATCGGCGAGATCGAGCGCAGCGGACGCGTCGGCGTCATCGCGGCGCTCTGGCGGCAGGCCAAGCGGCTCTTCCCGATGGCGGCCATCGTGCTCGTCGTCGCGGGCTCGATCGCGCTCGTCGCCTCGGGGCCGCTGCTGCTCAACCGCGTCGCGCACGACATCTCGGCGGCGGCGACGTACCGCATGAACGAGCGGCTCGCGTCGACGGCGACCGACTACCTCGGCGCCGGCCTCGCGAAGTCGGAGTTCCAGCACTTCTGGGCCATGAGCGTGCAGGGGCAGTGGACGGCGCTGTGCATCGTGCTCATCGGGCTCCTCGCCTTCGCGCTCGGCGACGGCGCTGCACGGCGGGCGCGCTCGATCGCGGGCGCCCTGCTCGGCGCCGCCGCCGTCGCATCGTTCGTCTACGCCAACCAGCAGATCGCGATCGATCCCGTGCCCGCCTACTACGACACGCTCGCGAGGTCCTGGGAGCTCGCCCTCGGCGGGTTCGCGGCGCTCGTGCTCACGCGCATCCCCCTCGCGCCCATCGCGCGAGCGGTCATGGCGGTCGTCGGCATCGCCCTCGTGCTCACCGCGGGCATGCTGCCGCAGCACTTCGCGCAGCCGGGCGCGGTCACGCTGTGGCCCGTGACCGGCGCGCTGCTCGTGCTGCTCGCCGGGCACGGCGCGGACCCGGGGCCCGTGGGCCGCGTGCTCTCCTGGCGGCCGCTCGTGTGGCTCGGAGGCATCTCCTACGGGCTCTACCTCTGGCACTGGCCGGTGCTGAAGGGGCTCGTCGCGCTCGACCCGGCGCAGGGCGACGGCGTCGGGCTCGTGCCGGGCACCCTCGTGCTCGCGCTCTCGATCGCGCTCGCGTGGGGCTCGACGAGGCTCATCGCGCTCGCGAGCCGGCCGCGACCGCGCGAGTCGCGATCGGTGCCGCGGCTCGTGCCGCTGCTGCCGGCGGTCGCGACCGCGGCGGCCGTGGCGATCGCGATCGCGCCCGGCATCCAGGAGCGCGCGATCGCGGCGCAGGCGGCCGCGGCGCCCCAGCCCGAGTCGCCCGCGCAGCTGCAGGAGTGGGTCGCGCAATCGGTGTCGAAGCCGACGGCGCCGATGCGCGGCGCGGTCTCGGGGGAGGCGGGCCAGTCGTCGGAGTGGCTCGTCGACGAGTGCTCGACGGTCGACGAGCTCGAGCTCGACGCGTGCCGCTACCCGGCGCCGCCCGCGACGCACGGCCGCGAGGCGTGGCTCGTCGGCGACTCGCAAGCGGTCGCCCTCGCGCCGGGCGTGCGCGCGGCGCTCGCGGGGCACGCCGACGTGCAGCTGCTCGGCCGCGAGATGTGCCCGTTCTCGAGCGCTCCGGTCGTCGCGCGCGAGCTCGGGGACGAGGCGGCTGCGTGCGAGGAGCACATCGCGCTCGTGCTCGAGCTCGCCGCGGAGCGGAGGCCCGACCTCGTCGTGATCACCTACGGCGCGTGGTGGGTCGGCGACGGCTACCGCCACCTCGGCCTCGACGTCGGGCGGCGGCTCGCCGAGGGCACGCTCGACCTCATGCGGCAGCTCGACGCGCTCGGGGTGCGCTCGGTGTGGCTCGACAGCGCGCCGCCGTTCGCCGAGATGCAGGAGTGCCTCGACGCGGTCGCGACCGACGACGACCTCGCGACGTGCATCGCGCCCCTCGACGAGGAAGAGCTGCGGCGGCACGAGCGCATGGTCGAGACGATCGCGGCCGGCGGCGGCGACCTCGTCGACACGCTCGGCTGGTACTGCGACGTCGAGCGCCGCGCGTGCCCGCTCATCGCGGGCGGCGTCTACACGTGGGCCGACCCGCACCACATCAGCGCGCCCGGCGCGGTGCAGCGGGTCGCGCTGCTCGAGGATGCGCTGCTGCCGCGACTGCGGGCCGAGCAGGCGGGTCGCGGGGTGCACGTCGTCGACGCGCCGGCACCCGACGCCGCGCCCGGCGGCTGAGCGCCCGTCAGTCCTGCTGCCAGCGCCTGCCGTCGGGGAGCCGCGACTTCGACTGCCACTCGCTCTCGCTGTCGAGCACGCGGCGGTGCTTCGTCTCGGCCCACTCCGCCGCCATCCCGGTGAGCGCCGCCTCGACGGCGGCCCGCTCCTCGGGCGTCGGCGAGCCCGCGACCACGATCATGACGGACTCGGATGCGTCGCTCACAGCGGGATGTTCCCGTGCTTCTTCTCGGGCCGGTGCACGCGCTTCGTGCGCAGCGCACGGAAGGCGCGCGTGACCATGACGCGGGTCTCGGCCGGCTCGATGATGCCGTCGAGCTCGCCGCGCTCGGCCGCGAGGAACGGCGACGCGACGTTGTAGGTGTACTCGCTCGCGAGCCGCGACCGCACCTCCGCCACGTCGTGCCCGTCCGCCTCCGCCTGCTTGATCTCGTTGCGGTAGAGGATGTTGACGGCGCCCTGCCCGCCCATCACCGCGATCTCGGCGGAGGGCCACGCGATGTTGACGTCGGCGCCGAGCTGCTTCGAGCCCATGACGATGTAGGCGCCGCCGTAGGCCTTGCGGGTGATGACCGTCACCATCGGGACGGTGGCCTCGGCGTAGGCGTAGAGCAGCTTCGCGCCGCGACGGATGACGCCCGACCACTCCTGGTCGGTGCCGGGCAGGTAGCCGGGCACGTCGACGATCGTGAGGATCGGGATGGAGAACGAGTCGCAGAAGCGCACGAAGCGCGCAGCCTTCTCGCCCGCCTCGATGTTGAGGGTGCCGGCCATCTGGTTCGGCTGGTTCGCGATCACGCCGATCGTGCGGCCCTCGAGCCGGCCGAACCCGATGACGATGTTGGGCGCGTAGAGCGGCTGCACCTCGAGGAACTCGCGGTCGTCCATGATCGTCTCGATGATCCCGAGCACGTCGTAGGGCTGGTTCGGGGAGTCGGGGATGATCGTGTCGAGGCGGCGGTCGGTGTCGTTGACGACCCGCTCGGCGGTGTGGTCGTAGGCGGGCACCTCCGACTGGTTGTTGTCGGGCAGGTAGGCGAGCAGCGCCCGGACGTAGTCGAGGGCGTCGTCCTCGTCGGCGGCGAGGTAGTGGCTGACGCCCGAGACGGTGTTGTGGGTGCGGCCGCCGCCGAGCTCCTCGAAGCCGACCTCCTCGCCCGTGACGGTCTTGATGACGTCGGGGCCGGTGACGAACATGTGGCTCGACTTGTCGACCATGACGACGAAGTCGGTGAGCGCGGGGGAGTAGACGGCGCCGCCAGCGGCGGGGCCCATCACGATCGAGATCTGCGGGATGACCCCGGATGCGGCGGTGTTGCGCTTGAAGATCTCGCCGTACTTGCCGAGGGCGACGACGCCCTCCTGGATGCGCGCGCCGCCCGAGTCGAGCATGCCCACGATCGGCACGCCGACCTTCGTCGCGTAGTCCTGGATCTTGATGATCTTCTCGCCCGCGACCTCGCCGAGCGAGCCGCCGAAGGTCGTGAAGTCCTGCGAGTAGACGGCGACCCGGCGACCGTGGACGGTCCCGATGCCGGTCACGACGGCGTCGCCGTAGGGACGGTTGCCGTCCATCCCGAACGCGGTCGTGCGGTGGCGCACGTAGGCGTCGAACTCGACGAACGAGCCCGGGTCGACGAACTGCTCGATGCGCTCGCGAGCGGTCTTCTTGCCCTTCGCGCCCTGGCGCTCCTTGGCCCTGGCCTCCTTGTCGACCACCGCCTCGCCGTGGCGGCGGCGGAGATCCTCGATCCGCGCGGCGGTCGTCGTGAGGTCGTTCGAAGCCGGCGTCTCGTGGGTCACGGATGCCACTCTAGACGGGCGCTCATGCCACGCCTTTGTGGACTCCCACAGCGATGCGCGCCAGTGCGGTGGCGCTCCCCTCCATGCCCGCTCGCTCGCCCGCATAGGCTGGGGTCATGCTCTTCCCCGGCGCGGCGAGGGCCGCGAGCGTGATCGAGCTCGGCACGGTCGGCTCGACGTTCGACGCCGTCGACGAGCGCGCCGAGCACCTCACCACCTGGGCGACGCTCGACCAGCGCGCCGGCCGCGGTCGGCTCGGCCGGGAGTGGGTCTCGCCCGCCGGCAAGTGCCTCGCGGCGACGGTGCTCGTGCGCACGAAGCGGATGCACGAGCAGCAGATCGGCTGGCTGCCGCTCGCCGCCGGCCTCGCGCTCGCCGACGCGCTCGACGTGCTCGTCGCCGACCGCGCGTCGATCAAGTGGCCCAACGACGTGCTCATCGAGGGGCGCAAGGTCGCGGGCATCCTGTGCGAGCGGCGGCGGACCGGCGTCGCGGTCGGCTTCGGCGTCAACCTCACCCTCGCGCGCGACGAGCTCCCCACCGAGCACGCGACCTCGCTGACGCTCGAGGGGGCGGAGGGCACCGCCCCCGTGCTCGCCGACGCGATCCTGTGCCACGTGCTGCGCTCGCTCGACGGCCTGCTGCCGGCCCTCGGCACCGAGCGGCTGCGCGCCGCGGTCGCGGCGGAGCTCGCCACGATCGGGCGCGACGTGCGGGTCGCGCTGCCGGCCGGCGAGCTGCGCGGGCGCGCGGTCGGCCTCGGTCCGGGCGGCGAGCTGCAGGTCGACGCCGGCGACGGGATCGTCGACGTGCGGGCCGGCGACGTCGTGCACGTGCGGTGATGGGGGAGAATCGTCGCGTGCAAGCCGGCGACGAGCGAGTGATCGCGCGCATGCGACCGCATGGTCGCGTGCTCGTCGTGCCCGTGCTCGTGCTGTGGGCGTGCGTCGGCCTCTCGACGCTGCTCGTCGATCGGGTCGACTGGCCGCTCTGGAACGTCGCGGTGCTCACCGTCGCCGGCATCGTCGTCGCGCTGCTGACGATCGTGCCGACGCTCGCCTGGCTCTCGCGCGGCTTCGTGTTCACGACCGAGCGCGTCATCATCCGCAGCGGCTTCGGCGGCACGCGCCGCGAGACGATGCTCTCGCGCGTGCACGACGTGACCGTGCGCCGGCGCGGGCTGCAGGCGCTCTTCGGCGCCGGCGACGTGCTGCTCTCGACCGGGGGCGACCGCGCGGTCGTGCTCGCCGACGTGCCGAGCGCGTCGCTCGTGCAGCGCACGCTGTCGGAGCTGCTGGGCGCGCGGGGCTTCGCGGAGCCCGACCGGGTCGACGCGGCGTGACGCGCCGCTGACGAGATGACGAGGAGCTCCATGAAGATCGCCGTGATCGGCTGCGGCTACCTGGGCGCGGTGCACGCCGCCGCGATGGCCTCGCTCGGCTACGACACCGTGGGCGTCGACGTCGACGCGTCGAAGGTCGAGCGGCTCGGGCGCGGCGAGCCGCCGTTCTTCGAGCCCGGGCTCCCCGAGCTGCTGCGGACGGGCGTCGAGGCGGGTCGCCTCCGCTTCACGACCGACATCGCCGAGGCCGCCGGGAGCGACGTCGTCTTCATCGCCGTCGGCACGCCGCAGCTGCCGGGCTCCGACGCCGCCGACCTCACGTTCGTCGACGCGGCGATCGCGTCGCTCGAGCCGCACCTCGGCGCTGGCACGCTCGTGGTCGGCAAGTCGACGGTGCCGGTCGGCACCGCCGCGCGGCTCGCCGAGCTCGTGCGGCCCACGGGGGCGAGCCTCGCGTGGAACCCGGAGTTCCTGCGCGAGGGCTTCGCGGTGCGGGATACGCTCGCACCGGACCGGCTCGTCTACGGCGTCGAGCCCGGTGACGACGCGGCGGTCGAGCGACTCGACGCGGTGTACGCGTCGGTGCTCGAGCGCGGCACCGAGCGGCTCGTGCTCGACTTCGCGACCGCCGAGCTCGTCAAGGTGAGCGCGAACGCCTTCCTCGCCACCAAGATCTCGTTCATCAACGCGATGGCCGAGCTCGCCGAGACGGTCGGTGCCGATGTGACGCTGCTCGCCGACGCGATCGGGCTCGACGCGCGCATCGGCCGGCGCTTCCTCAACGCAGGCCTCGGCTTCGGCGGGGGGTGCCTGCCGAAGGACATCCGCGCCTTCCAGGCCCGCGCGAGCGAGCTCGGGCACGCCGACACGCTCGCCTTCCTCGGCGAGGTCGACCGCATCAACCTGCGCCGCCGCGATCGCATGGCCGCGCTCGTCGAGCGCGAGCTCGACGCCGTCGGCGGCGACCGCGTCGCGATGCTCGGGCTCGCGTTCAAGCCCGACAGCGACGACGTGCGTGACTCGCCCGCGCTCGACGTCTGCCGGTTCCTGCAGCGCTCGGGCCGCTCCGTCGTCGGCTTCGACCCGCAGGCGAGGGAGACGGCCGGCCGCATGCTGCCCTCGCTCGAGATCGCCGGCTCCGTCGAGGACGCGGTGCGGGATGCCGACGTCCTCGCGCTCGGCACGGAGTGGCGGGAGTTCCGCGAGCTCGACCCGGTCGAGGTCGCCCGTTGGACCCAAGCGCGCGTCGTCGTCGACGGGCGCAACACGCTCGACGCCGCCCGGTGGTCCGCCGCCGGCTTCCGCGTCGTCGGGCTCGGCAAGCCGGAGGTGCAGCCAGCATGATCGTGGGCGTGGTGGGCGGCGGGCAGCTAGCCCGCATGATGATCCCGGCGGCGGTGGAGCTCGGCATCGAGCTGCGCGTGCTCGCTGAGGCGGATGGCATGTCGGCCGCGCTCGCGGCGACCGCGGTCGGCGACTACCGCGATGCCGCGACCGTGCTCGCCTTCGCGGAAGGCGTCGACGTCGTGACCTTCGACCACGAGCACGTGCCGCAGGACGTGCTCCGCGCGCTCGTCGATGCCGGGCACCGCGTGCACCCCGGCCCCGACGCGCTGCGCTTCGCGCAGGACAAGCGCGCGATGCGCGAGCGCATGGCCGAGCTCGGGGCGCCGCAGCCCGACTGGGCGCCGGTCGACTCCCGCGCTGACCTCGAGCGCTTCCTCGCCGACCACGGCGGCGTCGGTGTCGTCAAGACCGCGACGGGCGGCTACGACGGCAAGGGCGTGCGCGTGGTCCGCGCCGCGGCGGAGGCCGACGACTGGCTCGACGGCTCGGCGGCGGGCGGCCCCCGGCTGCTCGTCGAGGAGCTCGTGCCGTTCTCGCGCGAGCTCGCCCAGCTGGTCGCACGCCGCCCCTCGGGAGAGACCCTCGTGTGGCCGCTCGTGCAGACCGTGCAGCGCGACTCGATCTGCGCCGAAGTGCTCGCTCCCGCGCGCCACGCCGCGCGCATCCAGCCCCTCGTCGACGACATCGCGCGGGACATCGCCGAGGGGCTCGGCGTGACGGGCGTGCTCGCGGTCGAGCTGTTCGAGACGAGCGACGGCCGCGTGCTCGTCAACGAGCTCGCGATGCGGCCCCACAACTCGGGCCACTGGACGATCGACGGCGCCATCACGAGCCAGTTCGAGCAGCACCTCCGCGCGGTGCTCGACCTGCCGCTCGGCTCGACGGCTCTGCTCGCGCCCGCGAGCGTCATGATCAACGTCATCGGGGGGCCCGCGTCGGGCTCCATGACCGACCGCTACCGCGCGGCGCTCCACGCGCATCCGGACGTCAAGGTGCACTCCTACGCCAAGGCCACGAGGCCGGGGCGCAAGGTCGGCCACGTCACCGCGATCGGCGACGACCTCGACGAGGTCGCCTACCGGGCGCGCGCGGCCGCCGCGCACTTCGACGCCTGACGCTCGCATCGAGCGCTCCGGGCGGAGGATGCGTCGGGGCGGCGAGGCGATAGGCCGTCCATGGCGAGCGTGCGTACCCTGGAGCCCATGCGTTCGCAGGTCAGCATCATCATGGGATCGGACTCCGACTGGCGGGTCATGGAGGCGGCGAAGGCCGTGCTCGACGAGCTCGGCGTCCCCTCCGAGGTCGATGTCGTCTCGGCGCACCGCACGCCCGACAAGATGGTCGAGTTCGCGCGCGGCGCCGCGGACCGCGGCGTGCGCGTCATCATCGCTGGCGCCGGCGGCGCGGCGCACCTGCCCGGCATGGTCGCCTCCATGACGCGACTGCCCGTCATCGGCGTGCCGGTGCCGCTCGAGCGGCTCGACGGCCTCGACAGCCTGCTCTCGATCGTGCAGATGCCCGCCGGCATCCCGGTCGCGACCGTCTCGATCGGCGGTGCCCGCAACGCGGGCATCCTCGCCGCGCGCATCCTCGGGACGACCGACGAGGCGCTCGCCGCCCGCCTCGACGCCTTCGCCGCCGACCTCGAGCGGCAGGTGGGCGAGAAGGCCCACGCGCTCCGCGGCCGCGTGGACGCGAGCGCATGACGCTGCTGCAGGCAGCCACCTCGATCCGCGAGCCCGACGCACGTCGCCCGGAGGTCATGGAGCGACGCGGCTGGTGGCTCGTGCTGCTCGGCTTCGCGCTCCCCGGCAGCGCCCAGGTGCTCGCCGGCAACCGGCGACTCGGCCGCATCGGGATCGCTGCGACGCTCGCGCTCGTCGCCCTGCTCGCCCTCGGCGCCATCCTGTGGTTCGCCTCGCGCTCTGCGCTGCTGACGCTCGTCGGCAACTCGATCGGCCTGCTCGTCGTCGAGGTGCTCCTGATCGCCTATGCCGTGCTGTGGCTCGTGCTCGGCCTCGACACGCTGCGCCTCACGCGGCTCAGGAAGGTCCGAGGGAGAGCACGGGCCGCGATCGCGGCCGTGGCGCTGCTCGCGACCATCGCGCCCGCCGCGCTCGCGGGCTACGGCGCGAGCGTCGTCGACGCATCCCGGGACCTCGTCAGCAACCTCTTCGACTTCGCGCGCCCCGTGGTGGAGCCGGTCGACGGCCGCTACACGTTCCTGCTGCTCGGCGGCGACGCCGGCGACGACCGCGAGGGGCGGCGAGCCGACTCGATGACGGTCGTGACCGTCAACGCCGAGACCGGGGCGGCGACGATGATCGGGGTGCCGCGGAACCTGCGGAACGCCCCGTTCTCCGAGGGCTCGCCCATGTGGGGCCCGTGGCCGGACGGGCTCGACTGCTCCTCGAGCGACTGCTACCTGAACGGCACGTACACCTACGGCGAGGCCCACCCCGAGCTCTACCCGAACGCCGAGGCGAACGGCTCCACGCCGGGGATCGAAGCCACGCGCGATGCGGTCGAGGGCGTCACCGGGCTCGAGATCCAGTTCTTCGTGCTCGTCGACATGTCGGGCTTCGAGAAGCTTGTCGACGCGCTCGGCGGCCTCGAGCTCGAGGTGACGGAGCGCGTTCCGATCGCGATCGAGGGCGGGCCCGTCGAGGAGTGGATCGAGCCGGGCACGCAGCGCATGGACGGCTACCACGCCCTCTGGTACGCGCGCAGCCGCGCCGGGACCTCCGACTACGCGCGCATGGAGCGGCAGCGGCAGGTGCAGGAGGCGCTCATCCGCGAGTTCACGCCGCAGACGCTGCTGACGAAGTACACCGAGCTCTCGGCCGCGGGCCAGGACATGGTGCAGACCGACATCCCGCAGGCGATGATCGGCGGCCTCTCCGAGCTCGCCCTCGAGACGCGTCGACTGCCGATCACGAACCTCGAGCTCGTGCCGCCGCAGGTGAACACGGGCGACCCGGACTACGACGCGATCCACGCGATGGTGGCGGCGGCGCTCGCCGAAGCCGACGCGGTCGCACCGCCGACCGGCGAACCGGCCGAGTCCCCCGAGCCGTAGACGGTCGGGTGTCAGTGGCGCTCGAGCAGATCGCGCGCGATGTCGTAGGCGCCGCGCGAGAAGCGCCGGTACCGCCCGGCCGCGATGCCGCGGAGCACACCGGGCAGGCGCAGCGCGCGGGCGTCGGGCAGTGCTGCCCGCGCGCGCTCATGGCGGGCCTTCTCGATGAGCCGTTCGAGGGCCTCACCGGTCGCGAGGCCGCGTCGCGCCGCCTCGGTCGCGAGCTGCTCGGCCCGCGCGGCCTTCTGCGCGTGCTTGCCCGAGTCCGCCTCGAGCACGCGCCGCAGCTTGCCGGCCAGGCTGAGCCGCTGCACCCCGATCGCGTTCCCGCCGTGCTGGCGGTAGTCGATCGTCGGCTCGGGCACGTAGCGGACGCCGCCGCCGAGCGCGGCGCACATCGCGAGCCACTCGTCGTGGATCCACGCGGACGGCACCGGGAGCGCCGCGACGGCGGCCTCGCGCCGCACGATCGCGGTCGCGCCCGTCACGAGGTTGCGTCGCAGCAGCGCGTCGAGCGCGCGGCCCTGCTCGAGCGCGGCGCGCTCCCACGCGGAGATCTCGAGCGACTCCTCGAGCGTCGAGCCGAGCGGCGCGCCGTCCGGTCCGACGAGCCGCGCGTTCGAGTGCACGAGCGCGACGCCCTCGAGGTGGGGCAGCAGGCGCTCGAGCCGGTCCGGGTGCCACACGTCGTCCTGGTCGCTCAGCGCGACGACGTCGCCGCTCGTCGCCGCGATCGCGTCGGCGAAGTTGCCGGCGACGCCGAGCGGTGCGTCGTGCCGACGGATGCGGACGGGCACGTCGGTCTCGGAGGCCATGCGCCGCACGACGTCGAGGGTGCCGTCGGTCGACGCATCGTCGCCGACGACGATCTCGGTCACCGGCCGCGACTGGGCGAGGATGCTGCGCAGCTGCTCCTCGATCCACCGCTCGCCCTGGTGGGTGCACAGGGCGACGCTGACGCGCGTGCTCACAGCTCGGCGTGCAGCTGCCACACCTGACGGGCAGCTGTCTCCCACGTGAACGCGCGCGCCCGATCCTGCGCCAGCAGCCGCAGGCGGGTGCGCTCGTCGTCGTCGGCGAGCAGGTCGGCGAGCGCAGCGGCGAGCTCGTGCGGGCCGCCGTCGACGGCCACGCTCGCACCGCCGGCGATCTCGACGAGCGAGCGGGTGGCGTGGTGGACCGTCGGCGTGCCGAGCGCCGCGGCGTCGAGCAGCGACAGGCCGAGCGCGTCCTGCTCGGCGACGTGCAGGTGCGCGAGCGCCCGGCGGTGGGCGAGCGCGAGCTCGGCGTCGTCCAGCTGGCCGAGCATCACGAGGCGGCCCGCCGGGATGCCCGCCTCGACCGCGAGGCCGGCGAGCCGCGTCTCGCCCCACTGCACCGGTCCCGCGACGACGACCCGCGCATCCGGCATCCTGGGGCTCGCGAGCGTCTCGATGAGCCGACGCGCCTGGCCGAGCGCGCCGGGGCTCGTGAGCGCGAGCACGAACTCATCCGGCAGCGACAGCGCCGCCTCCGACCTCGCCGCGCGCAGGAGCGCCGACGACGGCGCGGGATGCACCACCCGCACGCGGTCGCCCGTGTCGCCGAGGAGCGCGAGGTCCTCGGCGATCGCGGTCGAGGGGACGACGATCCCGTCGGCGAGCTGCAGCGCTCGCCGCAGCGCGCGATCGAACCACTGCCGCTTGCGCTTCGAGCGGTCCGAGAACGGCTCCAGCCCGTGCAGCGTCACGGTGACCTGGTCGCCCGGCGACGGGTCCCGTCGCAGCGGCGCCATGAGGCTCGTCGCATGCACGAGGCCGCGCACTGGCAGCGTCGTGAGCGAGTGCAGCCATGCCTCGCGCAGCTCGCGAGCGGGCACCGCGGTGCTGCGCAGCTCGGCGAGCCCGGGCAGCTGCGCGTCGGCGCGCGCGGCGCGCCCGTCGCTGAGCTTCGCGGAGATCGCCGTGACGCCGAAGCCATCGGGGGCCGTCGCGATGAGGCCGCGCGTCAGCTCGGCGGAGTACCTCCCCACCATCGTCGGATGGCGCTCGCCCACCTCGTCGAGCACGACCGTCAGCCCATCGCTCATCGCCACACCTCGCTACCAGATGCCGAGCAGGAGCAGAGCGCGGAAGAAGCGCCGCTCGGCGGGATCTCGTCGGAGCTTCGGCGCCAGGCGCCACAGCGCCATGCGGGAGCCGAGGCGCTCGGAGTCGAACAGCGGTGCGAGCCGCTCGAGCGAGAGCCGCAGCTCGGGGGGCGCGAGGGCGACGCACAGGCGTGCTACGGCGGCGCAGCGCGCGCGGTACTCGCCGGAGGCGAGCTGCCGCAGCCGAGCGCGCGCCTGCTGCAGCCCGGCATTCGCCCCGGTCGCGTTGCCGCCGTGCTGGCGATACTGCAGGGTCGAGCGGGGGTCGATGTGCCAGCGCCCGCCCGTCGCGCGCACGATCGCGTAGATGAGCCAGTCGTGGGGCACGGCGCCGTCATCGACGACGTGCTCGAGCGCCGCACGAACCCGCAGGAACGCATCGGTCGAGAGCACGAAGGTGCAGCCTGGACCCGCCGACTCCAGCAGGAAATCGAACTCGACCTGCGGCTGTGCCTTGTCTATGAGCTTCGTCCGCCGCGAGTCGCCGGTCTCCCAGAACGCCGTGACGTTCGAGGAGACCGCGTCCACGCCGAGGCGCTCGAGCTGCTTGACCTGCCTCGCGAGCTTGTCGAGCGCCCAGATGTCGTCCTGATCGGCGAGCGCCACCGCCGACGCCCCGGTGACATCCGCATCTCGGATCAGGCGGAGGAAGTTGGCCTGCGGCGAGCCGAAGCGGTCGGGCGGAAGGAGCACGACCCGGTCGTCGGCCGCGATGTCCGCGAGGAGCGCAGGGGTGTCGTCCGCGGACGCGTCGTCGGAGACGATCAGTCGGACCTGGACATCCTCCTGATCCAGGATCGAGCGAGTCTGCTCACCGACGTATGCCGCGCCGTTGTGCGTCGTCATCAGCACGGTGACGAGCGGTTCGGCCGCAGCACGCCCATGCTCGATCAAGTGCTGCCTCCCCCTCGCGCCGGTGACGGCACGGCCGTCGCGCCAGCCACCGAGCCTACCCGGAGCCCAGCCGGCGTCCCGAGGGGCGCCGCCGCCTAGACTGGCCCCCGACCGAGCCAGCGACTACAGAAGGCGGCATCGAGCATGCGCGGAATCATCCTTGCGGGCGGCAGCGGGACGCGGCTGTGGCCGATCACGAAGGGCATCTCCAAGCAGCTGATGCCGATCTACGACAAGCCGATGGTCTACTACCCGCTGTCGACGCTGATGATGGCTGACATCCGAGAAGTGCTCGTCATCACCACGCCGGAGTACAACGAGCAGTTCCGCGCGCTGCTCGGCGACGGCTCGGATCTCGGCATGGACATCCGGTACGCGGTGCAGCCCTCGCCCGACGGGCTCGCGCAGGCGTTCATCATCGGCGAGGAGTTCATCGGTGACGAGTCGGTGGCGCTCGTGCTCGGGGACAACATCTTCCACGGTACGGGCCTCGGGTCGAGCCTGCGCGCCCACAGCGAGATCGACGGCGGGCTCATCTTCGCCTACCAGGTCGCCGATCCGAGCGCCTACGGCGTCGTGGAGTTCGACGCCGACATGCGCGCGCTGTCGATCGAGGAGAAGCCGAAGGCGCCCAAGAGCAACTACGCCGTGCCGGGACTCTACTTCTACGACAACGACGTCATCGACATCGCGAAGTCGATCGAGCCGTCGGCGCGCGGCGAGCTCGAGATCTCGACGGTGAACGAGCGCTACCTCGAGGCGGGGAAGCTGCAGGTGCAGGTGCTCGACCGGGGGGTCGCCTGGCTCGACACCGGCACCTTCGAGTCGATGATGCAGGCGAGCGAGTACGTGCGGGTGATCGAGGACCGGCAGGGCTTCAAGATCGGCTGCATCGAGGAGATCGCCTGGCGAGCAGGCTGGATCGACGACGAGCAGCTCGCGGCGCTCGCAGCACCGCTCGTGAAGAGCGGCTACGGCCGCTACCTGCAGACGCTCCCTTCGAGGCGCTGAGGTCCGCGGCGCCGCGAGCGGGACCAGGCTCCGTCGCTCGAGGTCGGCGCTCCCATGGCCCGGCGGACGCCCCCGGTAGACTGTTGCGCTGCGGGTCGAGCCGATCCGCGGAGAGGGAGCGCGCATCGTGCGTCGACTGGCGATCATCGCCCACTACGACAAGGACGGCGAGCTCGGCGGCTACGTCGAGCACTTCGTCGACGCGCTGCGGCCATTCGTGGAGCGCGTCGTGCTGGTGTCCAACGGCGAGCTCTCGCCTGCAGCGTCCGAGACCGCGGCGCGGATCGCCGACCGCGTGCTGGTGCGGGACAACTCGGGGTACGACGTCTACGCCTATCGCGACGGGATCTGGGCCGAGCGGGACCGCACCGGCGAGTTCGACGAGCTGCTGCTCCTGAACACCACGTTCTACGCGCCGGTGCACGACTTCGCGCCATCCTTCGACGCGGTCGCCGACCCGGACATCGACTTCTGGGGCCTCACCGAGCACCCGGAGGTCGACCCGCACCCGTACCACCGGAGCGGAGTCATGCCGCGACACATCCAGTCGTACTGGATCGGGGTGCGGCAGCGGATGCTGGCGTCGAAGGCGTGGGACGACTACTGGACGGACATGCCGGAGATCCGCGGGTACGACGACGCGGTGATCCACAACGAGACCCGCTTCACGGAGTACTTCGAGGCAGCCGGCTTCCGGTCGCAGGCGGTGTTCCCCGCTTCGACGTTCCCGGTGGAGAACGCGACGATGGAGGCACCCGACCTGCTGCTCGACGCCGGGTGCCCGATCGTGAAGCGGAGGCTGTTCTTCCACGACCCGATCCACTTCGAGCAGCACGCGCTGATCGGGCGGGGCGTGAGGGAGCGCATGGAGCGCTCCGGCTACCCGATGGAGCTCGTCTGGCAGGATCTCGCGCGCGTGGCGCGGCCTCGAGACGTGCAGTCGAACGCGGGCATGCTCGAGATCCTGCCCGACGTGGACGCAGGCGGAGCGGCGCTGACGGGCATCAGGGTCGGCGTGCTGGCGCACATCTTCTACGAGGACATGACGGCCGAGCTCCTCGACCTGGCGGACCGCCTCCCCGTCGACTACACCCTGATCGCGACCACGCCGACTCGGGAGAAGGCCGAGGCGATCAAGGCGGTGCTCGCGACGCGCGGCCGTACCGGCGACGAGGTGAGGGTCGTCGAGTCGAATCGCGGGCGCGACATCTCGGCCTTCCTGCTCGGGTGCGGCGATGTGCTGCGGTCGGATCGGTTCGACGTGATCGTGAAGGTCCACACGAAGAAGTCGCCGCAGG
The DNA here is from genome assembly GCF_000425105.1 of Agrococcus lahaulensis DSM 17612. Taxonomy (GTDB): domain Bacteria; phylum Actinomycetota; class Actinomycetes; order Actinomycetales; family Microbacteriaceae; genus Agrococcus; species Agrococcus lahaulensis. The sequence continues at coordinate 569,247 of NZ_AULD01000006.1, read as the reverse complement.
CGCACTTCAACCAGGCACGCATCTTCCGGGATCACCTGTTCGGCAACCTGTTCAGCAGTCCCGGGTACGCGGCGAACCTGCTGCGTCTGTTCGCGCAGCATCCGTCGCTCGGCATGGTGTTCCCCGCGATGATCCACATCGGCTACCCCACGCTCGGCAGGGCGTGGCTCAGCAATCGAGAGCCGGCGGAGGAGCTCGCGGAGTCGCTCGGCATCGCCGTGCCGTTCGACGACCTGAGCCCCGTCGCCCCCTACGGATCGATGTTCTTCGCGCGTCCCGAAGCGCTCCGCAAGCTCGCGGCCGCGCCGTGGCGCTGGGAAGACTTCCCCGACGAGGGGGAGTACGCCGACGGTGCGCTCACGCATGTGCTCGAGCGACTGTTCGCCTACGCCGCGATCGATGAGGGCTATCACGTGCGGACCGTGCTGAACACCTCCCTGGCCGCGTCATCGCACACGGCGCTCGAGTACAAGCTGCAGGAGGCGCTCGCGTCGCTGCCCGGCGAGCTCCCCGACCAGCTGCGCTATGCGCGGGCGATCGGCGGCACGCTCGCCGCTCCGCGCTCGGTGCTCATGCGCGCCCGCCTGCTCGGCCGTCGCGTGGTGGGGCGCAACCACACCACGGCGATCATCGCCTTCCGGGTCCTGAACTCGGTGAGGGACGCGCGGCGACGGGTGTCCCAGCGACGGATCGGCCGGGGAGCCTGAGATGACCGTCTCGACACCCCCGACAGCCCGGGTGACGATCAACCTGCTGAAGAACCTCACGCTGCGCGAGGTGCGGAGCGAGTACAAGCGCACCGTGCTCGGTCGGGTGTGGTCGCTCGTGAACCCGCTCGCGCAGATCGCGGTGTTCTCCATCGTGTTCGGCCTCATCTTCGGGATGCAGGCGGAGCCGGGCATCAACTCCGGTGTGCACTCCTTCCCGATCTGGATCGGCATCGGCGTCATCGTGTGGGGCTTCATCTCAGGCTCCATCCGCGCCGGCATGGGCGCGCTCATGGCGAACGCCGGGCTCCTGCAGAAGGTCGCGCTGCCCCGCTGGGTGCTCGTGCTGTCGAAGGTGCTGGCACTCGTCTTCACCTTCCTGATCGAGCTCGCCGTGATCTGCGTGGTCATGGCGCTCGTCGGTGGCTGGCAGATCATCCTGACGCTGCCCCTGCTGCTGCCGCTCCTGCTCGTCACCGCCGCCTTCACCCTGGGCATCGGCCTGATGCTCTCGGTCGCCACGGTCTACTTCCGCGACATCGAGCACCTGTGGAGCATCGTCGTGCAGGTCTGGATGTACGCCTCCGGCGTGGTGTTCCCGGTGTCGCTCGTCGCGAGCAAGCAAGCGGAGCTCGACGCGCAGGGAGTGACGGTGCTCGGCATGCCTGTGCCGCTCCTGGCGGTCTTCGAGTACAACCCCGCGCAGGTGCTGCTGTCGATGTACAGGAACGTGCTGTACGACTTCGCGGCGCCGTCCATGGGCGATTGGCTCGTGGTGTCCCTGTGGGCGGTCGCTGCCCTGGTCGTCGGTGGGCTCGTCTTCCGTCGGTTCTCACGCAACATCGTCGAGGAGCTCTGAATGCCGGCCAACGCCGTGTCCGTACGCGACGTCTCGAAGACCTTCCGCGTCTACCACGACCGCAACCAGTCGCTCAAGGCGACCGTCCTCAAGCGAGGGCGTGCGAAGTACGAGGAGTTCTGGGCGCTGAAGGGCGTGGACCTCGACATCGCGGAGGGTCAGACGTTCGGCCTGCTGGGCCGGAACGGATCGGGCAAGTCGACGCTCCTGAAGTGCATCGCCGGCATCCTCACGCCCAACACGGGCTCCATCACGACGCGCGGCCGGGTGGCGGCGATGCTCGAGGTGGGCTCCGGGTTCCACCCCGAGCTGTCGGGACGCGAGAACATCTACCTCAACGGCGCGATCCTGGGGATGACGAAGCAGGAGGTCGACAGGAAGCTCGACGCGATCGTCGACTTCTCGGGCGTCGAGCGCTTCATCGACCACCCGGTGAAGAACTACTCGTCCGGCATGTACGTGCGCCTGGGCTTCTCGGTCTCGATCCACACCGAACCCGACCTGCTGCTCGTCGATGAGGTGCTGGCGGTCGGGGACATGGAGTTCCAGGCGAAGTGCCAGGAGAAGTTCGCAGCGCTGAAGCGCGATGGCAAGACGGTCGTCGTCGTCTCGCACGATCTCGGCACTATGCGCACCTTCTGCGACCGGGCGGCGTGGCTCGACCACGGCGAGCTCCAGGCCGTCGGCCGGGCATCCACGATCGTCGACAAGTACGCGGATGACAACCATCACGTCCACGGCGTCGAGGGTGGCGGCAAGCGCCACGGCACCGGCGAGGTGAGGTTCACGAAGGCGGCGCTGCTCGATGAGGACGGCCGCGAGGTGACCGAGATCCGGCCCGACCAGCCGGTGACGCTCCGGATGCACTACGACGCGCCTCGCGGCTTCGAATCGCCGAACTTCTCCGCCACCATCAACACGATGCACGGCCAGCGGATGTGGGCGATCATCGCGCAGGACCGCGGGTTCCTGCCGACCCGGCTCGAGCCGGGCTCGGGGACCGTCGACATCGCGATCGCAGGCCTCCCGCTGCAGCCGGCGGAGTACGAGATCGGCGTGGAGGTGCGCGGCATCGACGAGCCGGAGCCGGCGGACAGCGTGCAGGCGATCTCGAAGTTCGCGATGCGCCGAGCCGCCGAGACCTACGGCGGGATGCTCGCGATCGAGTCGGCCTTCGTCGACTTCTCCACCGGCCTGACGTCGGACCGGGCCGCTTCGTGACGGGGCTCGGCGCCGGGTCGGACGCGCGCCCCCGCCTCGCGCGGCTCGCCGCCGCCATCCTGGTGCCGCTCGCAGCGCTCGCCGCCCTGCTGACGTGGTCCGTCGCCTCGCCGACGGGATCGAGCCCGGACGACGACTACCACATGGCGAGCATCTGGTGCGCCCAGGGAACGCAGGACGGCCGGTGCGAGATGGGCGACGGTGACCTGCGGATCGTGCCCGACGCGGTCGTCTCCTCGTCGTCCTGCTTCATGTTCGACCCGACCCGCGCCGCCTCCTGCCCGGTCCGGGACGAGCTCATGACGGCGACCGAGCGCGGCAACTGGGTCGACGGTGCCTATCCTCCTGCCTTCTACGCCACCATGTCGGCCCTCGTCGGACCCGACGTCCAGACCTCCGTGCTGCTCATGCGCGCGACGAACGCGGCGCTCTACGTGGGGCTCCTCGGCGCGCTCTTCGCGCTCCTGCCGCGAACGCTGCGGCCGCTCGTGCTCTGGAGCGCGGCGATCTCGATCGTCCCACTCGGGATGTTCCTGCTGCCGAGCGTCAACCCGAGCTCGTGGGCGCTCATCTCCGCCTCGGGTCTGTGGCTCGCCACGCTCGGCTGGTTCCATCAGGAGGGCTGGCGGCGCTGGGCGCTCGCCGGCCTCGCCGCGGTGCTGCTCGCCGTAGGGGCCGGCGCGCGCTCTGACGCCTCCGTCTACGCGGTGCTGGGGCTCGCCGCGGCGTCGGTGCTCGCCTTCGAGCCGACCCGGCGCTACGCCGTCCGCCTCGTGCTGCCGCTCATCCTCTCCGCTGCGGCTGTGGTCGCGTACTTCTCGACCGGGCTCTCCGGCTCCATCGCGGGCGACGCGAGCTCCAACGCCGGCTTCCTCGAGCGCACGACTCTGGCCTTCGACAACCTCCGCGAGCTGCCCGACCTCTGGAACGGCGTGTTCGGCGACTTCGGTCTGGGCGGGCTCGGTTGGCTCGACACCGACATGCCCGCCGTGACGGCGGTGACGGCCTCGGCGGTCTTCGCCGCGGTCGCCTTCTGGGGCCTGCGATGGGGCGGCGTGAGGAAGTGGCTGGCCCTCGCTGGGGTGGGCGCCGCGCTCGTCGCGCTGCCGATGTACATGCTGCTGCTCAACGACGTGCGCGTCGGGCAGTGGGTCCAGCCGCGCTACGTCTTCCCCTTGATCGTCCTCGTCGGCGGGCTCGCGCTCTTCGGCGCCCCGGGGCGAGCGATCGGGTTGGCCAGGGCGCAGCTCGTCGCGGTCTCGGTGTCGCTCACGCTCGCCAACAGCATGGGCCTGCACGCCAACCTGCGCCGCTACGTGACTGGCGTCGACGTGCCGGGCTTCAACCTGGACCGCGGCATCGAGTGGTGGTGGACCGCGCCGGTCTCGCCGATGACCGTCTGGGCGCTCGGTTCGCTCGCCTTCGCGGTCGCGGCGGCGCTGCTGGTCGCGCTCGCGTGGCGGGCGGCCGCGCCTCGGCAGCAGCTCGGTGCTCCGGCGACAGCGGCGGCAGGTGCCGAAGCGTCGGTCGAGCCCCGGAGCACGACACCGCTCGACGCCCGACACGCCTAGCGAATCCGGAGATTTGCGCGCCACGCGGCTTCTGGCTGGGCGCAGGAGCGGCCTTCCGGTACGTTCAGAGGGCTCATTGGGTCACGTCAAATGGAGTTCGTATGCGGTCCGTCCGGTTCTGGAGCGCTCTCGCGGCGATCTTCGCCCTGACCACAACCCTGCTCGTCGCGCCGCCAGGCGGACCACCGCGAGCGGAGGCGGCCGTCGCTCGCGACTTCGATCCCGGCAACCTCATCAGCGACGAGAACTTCTTCGACGGCGGCGCCATGGATGCCGCCGCGGTGCAGGGGTTCCTCGACGCGCAGCTGCGCAGCTGCTCCGCGGGCGTCACGTGCCTGAAGGCCTACTCGCAGGCGACGCCGGCGATGGCCGCGAGCGCGCACTGCTCGGCGCTCCCCGGGATGTCCTCGGCGTCCGCGGCGACGATCATCGCGCGCGTGGGCGCCGCGTGCGGCATCAGTCCGAAGGTGCTGCTGGTCCTGCTGCAGAAGGAGCAGAGCCTCGTCACCGATCCGGCGCCGAGCCGCCGCCAGTTCGACCGCGCGACCGGCTTCGCGTGCCCCGACACCGCTCCGTGCGACGCGTCGTTCGGGGGCTTCTTCTATCAGGTGTACTACGCGGCCCGGCAGTTCAAGGTCTACGCCGCGTTCCCGGCGAACTACAACCACGTCGCCGGCCGTTGGAACCAGGTCCTGTACCACCCCAACGCCGCGTGCGGATCGTCGCCGGTGTTCATCGCGAACCAGGCGACCGCCGGCCTCTACAACTACACGCCGTACCAGCCCAACGCAGCCGCGCTCTCGAACCTGTACAGCACGGGAGACTCGTGCTCGGCCTACGGCAACCGCAACTTCTGGCGCATGTGGACGGACTGGTTCGGCAACCCGTCCGGCCCATCGGGGCCGCCCTTCGGCAGCCTCGAGGCGGTCAAGGTCGACCGCGATGTCGCTGAGGTCTCCGGCTGGGCGATCGATCCCGACGTCCGGGAGCCGATCGACATCCACGTCTACGTCGCGAGCGCGCAGGGGCGCGTCGGCACGGCCGGCGTGGCCGACCTGACGCGCACCGATGTCGGCAACGCGCACCCTTCCTACGGCGCGCAGCACGGCTTCGCCATCCAGGTCGCGATCCCCGCCGGCGAGAGCGAGATCTGCGTCGCGGCGATCAACCGCGGCGCGGGCCAGAACACCTGGCTGGGGTGCCGCACGGTCATCGGCACGGCCGGCACCGGTCAGTCGGGGCCGCCGTTCGGCAGCTTCGAGGGAGCGCGCGTCGACGCCGACCTCGTCGAGGTGTCCGGCTGGGCCATCGACCCCGACATCCTCGGTCCCATCGACGTCCACGTCTACGTCTCCAACGCATCCGGTCGTGTCGGGACCGCGACGGTCGCGGACAAGCCGCGGCCCGACGTCGCGCGCGCGCACCCGGTCTTCGGGCCGAACCACGGCTTCTCGGTCGAGGTGCGGGTGCCGGCTGGCCAGAGCGAGATCTGCGTGGCCGCCATCAACCAGCGCGCCGGCCAGAACGTCTGGCTCGGCTGCCGGACGGTCGTCGGCGAACCCGGCACGGGGCAGTCCGGGCCGCCGTTCGGCAGCTTCGAGGGGGCCCAGGTCACGGGCGACACGGCGCGGGTGTCCGGCTGGGCGATCGACCCGGACGTGACTCGTCCCATCGAGGTGCACGTCTACGTGTCGGGCTCCAACGGCCGAATCGGCACGAGCGCGATGGCAGACCTGCCGCGCGCCGACGTCGGTCGCGCGTACCCGGTCTTCGGTGCCCAGCACGGCTTCTCCGTCGACGTGCGGATCCCGCCCGGCGCGGCAGAGATCTGCGTGGCGGCGATCAACCAGCGCGTGGGGCAGAACGTCTGGCTCGGGTGCAAGCAGGTCACCGGGCCCGTCGAGACCGGGCGCTCCGGGCCTCCCTTCGGCAACCTCGAAGCAGTCACGCCCACCGCCACCGGCGCTTCGGTCAGTGGCTGGGCGATCGACCCCGACACGGTCGCCCCGACCGACGTGCACGTCTACGCCGGCGGGCGCGGCGTGGCGATCCGTGCCGACGGTGCCCGGGCCGACGTGGCGCGCGCCTACCCGGTCTTCGGGCCGAACCACGGCTTCTCGACGACGCTCACGCTCGCCCCCGGCACGCATGAGGTCTGCGTCTACGGGATCAACACCGCTGGTCCCGGGGGCAACGTGATGCTCGGCTGCCGCACCGTCACCGTCGCGGCGCCGGTGCCGGCGCCGGCACCGTCACCGTCGCCGTCGGCCGGCGCCAACCCGTTCGGCAACTTCGAGGCCGCGACCGTCTCGGGCGCCTCGGCGGCCGTCTCGGGCTGGGCACTCGATCCCGACGCGGGCCAGGGTCCCATCGACGTGCACGTCTACGTCACGAGCTCGACCGGCCGCGTGGGGACCGCCACCGTGGCCAACCTCCCGCGTGCCGATGTCGGCCGGGCCTACCCCGCGTACGGCTCGGCGCACGGATTCGGCGTCACCGTGCCGATCGGCGTGGGCAGCAACGAGATCTGCGTCGCCGCGGTCAACAAGGGCGGTGGCGCGACCGTGTGGCTCGGCTGCCGCACCGTTCGTCGATAGCGCCGTGCCCGTCCCCGCTCAGGCGGGGGCGGGCCGCTGAGCGCACTCGGGCGCGCGGCGGCGTCGGTTCAGCGACGGTGGAAGAGCCTGCCGTACGCCCGACGGAGCGCGGTGCGAGGCAGGGCGCGGAAGGCGCTCCGGGCGACGAAGTTCCCCCACGAGCGCGGGCGCGAGACGAGGCCATAGCGCACCAGGTTCCGCTGCATCATGCGCTCCGCCCGGAGCATCCCGCGGCCGGACCGCCGATCGAACATCGCCTCGCCGGCGCGGAAGCGCACGAGCGCCTGCGGCAGGTTGCGGAACCGGGAGCCGTGCGCGAGGAGCCGCGCGAAGACGTCGTAGTCCTCCATGAGCGGCACGGGCCGATAGCCGCCGACGGCGACGAGGTGCTCGCGGCGGATCACCGCCGTCGGGTTGTTGACCGGACTGTTGATGCGCGCGTATCGCGCGATCTCGTCGTGCTCGAGCGGCAGCGCGCGCGTGCCCACGACGCGGTCCTCCTCGCCGTCGAACTCCTCCATCGCGGCACCGAGCACGTCGACGTCGCCCGCCCGCACCGCGTCCATCTGCACCTGGAGCCGTTCGGGCACGGCGACGTCGTCGGAGTCCATCCGCACGATCCACGGGTACTGAGCCACCTCGAGGCCAGCCTGCGCCGCGATCGCCGAGCCTCGGTTCTCCGGCAGCGCGACGCGCACGAGCGGCACGCGGTGTCCAGCGAACTCGTCCAGCACGGCGAGCAGCCCGGGGCCGAGGGGCCCGTCCTCGACGACGACCACCTCGTCAGGAGCGAGGGTCTGCTCCATCATGCTGCCGAGCGCCCGCGCGAAGTGCTCCGGGTCGACGCGGTGGTAGACCGCCATCACGACGGAGGTCCGCCAGTCCTCCGTCACCGGCTCCTCCTCGTCCACGCGATCGCCACGGCGTGCCAGCCTAGCCCGAGCAGCGGTCCGGCGCTCAGCGCGAGCACCGTGCGAGAGGTGAGGTCGAGCGGGACGAGCAGCAGCCCGAGCGACGCGAGCGTGGCCGCCCACCACCCGAGCACATAGCTCCCGTGGACCTCGTGCGCGAGCGCGGCCGAGCCCGAGAGGAACAGCGCGGCCGTCGTGCCCGACGCCATCGTGAGCAGTGCGAGGACGGGGCCCGGCACCTCGAAGCCTTCGCCCATGAACGCGAGGATGGGGGGTCCGACGGCCCACGCGGCGGCGGCGCCGGCAGCGGCGACCCCGAGCACCGCCGCCACCGGCAGGGCGAGGGCCTTGGCGCCCGAAGCCCGCCGATCGGCGAAGTGCACCACGATGGCGTTCTGGAACGAGGTGAGCGGCACGAGCAGCGGCGCTCGCGTCAGCGTCACCGCGAGGATCAGACCGCCCAGCATGGCCGGATCCTCGTCCGTGGCCGCGGCCTTGAGCAGCACCGGGAAGCCGACGACGAGTGCGGCCGTGGCGGAAGCAGCGAACATCGCTTGCGCGATCCTCGCGAAGAAGGGTCCGGGAGCGACATCGGCGCGCAGCCGCAGGGCCGCGCGCGCGGCGGGGGAGGAGCACACGAGCAGGAGCCAGGTGAGCGAGCCGCAGACGGTCGCGATGAGGAGGCCCACCTCCGGAGCGCCGAGCCACACGGCGGCGAGCGCGACGACGAGTCGGAGGCCCGCATCCACCGCGAGCAAGACGGCGTAGTGACCCCAGCGGCCGGAGCCGGAGAGGGCCCCGCTCAACGCGGCCTGCAGCGCGAAGCTCGCGATGGCGAGGGCGAGCAGGCCGACGCCGAGCCCCGTGCTCTGCGGGACGAGATCCTCGGCCCAGAGCGGAGACGACGCGAGGACGACGACCGCGACTGCTCCGCCGATGAGGCACGCCGCGATCGTCGGTCGCGCTCCGCCTGCCTGCGCTGGTCCGCGCCCCTCCGCGCGCGCAGCGTGGACCGCGCGCGTCGTCTCGTGCATGAGCCCGTTCACGATCCCCGTCAGGGCGAAGAAGGCCGCCCAGTAGACGGCGAAGATGTCATAGCGCTCTGCCCCGAGCGATCGAGCCGCGACGAAGAGCACCGCGTACCCCGAGAGCGCGGAGAAGATCGTCGCGGCGCCGACGCCCCCGAGACCGGCACGCGCGGAGGTCGCGCCGGTCATGCAGTGTCGTCCCGGACGGACTGCGCGGCGCTGATCGTCATGCCTGCCAGCCTATGGGCGCCCGGCTCGAGCGCTCGCCGCCGGTAGACTGCGACGGTGACAGCAGCAGGCACCTCCGAGAGCGCGCCGGTCGCGACCCCAGAGATCGCTCGCGGCACATGGCTCGTCGTCCCGCTCTACAACGAGGCGCCCGTCATCCGCGAGGTGGTCGAGCACACGCGCCGCACCTTCCCCAACGTCGTGTGCGTCGACGACGGCTCCTCCGACGGCTCGGCCGAGGAGGCGCGAGCCGGAGGCGCGCACGTCGTGCAGCATGCGGTCAACCTCGGCCAGGGCGCCGCGCTGCAGACGGGCATCCGCTACGCGCTCCAGGATCCCGGCGCGCGCTGGATCGTGACCTTCGACGCCGACGGCCAGCATCGCACCGAGGACGCGCTCCGCATGGTCGAGCGCCTGCAGGCCGAGCCGCTCGACATCGTGATCGGCTCGCGGTTCCTCGACGGTCGCACGAAGCCCGGCCTGCTCAAGCGGCTCGTCCTGCGCGCCGCGGTGATCTTCCAGCGGGTCACGAGCGGCGTGCGCCTCACCGATGCCCACAACGGACTGCGTGCCATGACGCGCGAGGCGGCCGGACGCATCCGCATCACGCAGAACCGGATGGCGCACGCCTCTGAGATCGTCGACCAGCTCGGCGAGCTCGAGCTGCGCTACGCGGAGGAGCCCGTGCACGTCATCTACACCGACTACTCGCGTTCGAAGGGCCAGTCGCTCTGGAACTCGGTGAACATCCTCAGCGAGCTGATCTTCAAGTAGGGCGGGAGCATGGACACCGGCAAGATCGTCATCCAGATCATCCTCATCATCGGGCTCGCGGTGCCCGCGATCATCCTGCTGCTGCCGACCAGGGGCGCGCGCGGGCTTGCGCTCCGTCGGCTGACGATGCTCGCCGCGCTCATCGTGGGCATCATCGCGGTGATCTTCCCGTCGCTCGCGAACGCCGTCGCGAACGCGGTCGGGGTCGGCCGCGGCGCCGACCTGCTGCTCTACGGACTCATCATCGTCTTCATCGGCTACGGCCTCTCGACCTCGGCACACCTGCGGAAGGTCGACCGGCAGATCTCTGAGCTCACGCGCGAGCTGGCGATCGCCGAGGCGAAGCCGCCGGCGCCGAGCTCGACGGCAGCCGAGGAGCACTGAGCCCGCGGAAGAGGCCGGGCAGGAATCGCCCATCGACGCCCACTACGATCGGCATCCTGCCCCTGGACGGAGATCCATGCCGAGAACGATCGTGCTCATGCCGACGTACGACGAGCGCGAAGCGCTGCCCGTGACGGTCGACCGCCTGCTCGCTGCCGTCCCCGACGTCACGCTGCTCGTCATCGACGACGGCAGCCCCGACGGCACGGGCGACGTGGCCGACGCGATGGCGGCGGCCGACCCGCGCGTGCGGGTGCTGCACCGATCGAGCAAGCAGGGCCTCGGCGCCGCGTACCTCGCGGGCATGCGGCTCGCCATCGACGAGGGCTTCGACCTCATCGTCGAGATGGATGCCGACGGCTCGCATCCCGCGGACGCGCTGCCCGCGATGCTCGCGGCCGCCGAGCACGCCGACCTCGTGATCGGCTCGCGCTGGGTGCCTGGGGGCGGGATCGTCGACTGGCCGCTGCACCGCCAGCTCATCAGCCGCGCCGGCACCCGCTACGCGCAGCTCGCGCTCGGGATCGATGTCGCCGACATGACCGCCGGCTACCGCGTGTACCGCGCGGAGCTGCTGCGCGAGATGCTCGCGTGCGAGATCTCGAGCCAGGGCTACTGCTTCCAGATCGACATGACGCGCCGCGCGGCCGACCTCGGCGCGCGCATCGCCGAGGTGCCCATCACGTTCCGCGAGCGCGAGCTCGGCCGCTCGAAGATGTCGAGCGGCATCATCGTCGAGGCGCTCGTGCGCACGACCGCGTGGGGCATCGGCCGGCGGTTCGGCCAGCTGCGCTCGAGCGCCGAGGCGGTCAGGCGAACGCCGACGCTCCGGTGATCGCCTTCCCGACGATGAGCGAGTTCATCTGCGCCGTGCCCTCGTACGTGTAGAGCGCCTCGGCGTCGACGAAGAAGCGCGCGACGTCGTAGTCGGTGACGATGCCGTTGCCGCCGCACACCTCGCGGCACCACGCGACGACCTCGCGCATCCGCGCCGTCGCGTACGCCTTCGCGAGCGCGGAGTGCGCGTCGCCCTGGCGGCCCTCGTCGAGCATGCGCGAGACCTGCACGCACAGCGCGATCGACGCGGTGATGTGGCCGAGCGACTTCGCGAGCAGGTCCTGCACGAGCTGGTGCGCGGCGAGCGGCTTGCCGAACTGCGTGCGCTCGGTCGTGTAGCGCACCGCGGCCTCGTAGGCGCCGACCATGACGCCGACCGCGCTCCACGCGACCTCGGCGCGCGTGAGGCGCAGCACGCGCGCGGTGTCGCGGAAGCTCGCGGCCCCCTGCAGCCGCATCGACTCGGGCACGCGCACGCCGTCGAGCACGATGTGCCCGTTCTGCACCATGCGCAGCGCGATCTTCCGCTCGATCCTCGAGACGGAGTAGCCCTCGCTCGAGGTCGGCACGATGAAGCCCTTCACCTCGCCGTCGGCGACGTCGCGCGCCCAGACGACGACGATGTCGGCGTGCGTCGCGTTGCCGATCCAGCGCTTCTCGCCCTCGAGCACCCACTCGTCGCCCTCCCGGCGCGCGGTCGTCGCGAGGCCCTTCGAGGCATCCGACCCCGAGAGCGGCTCGGTGAGCCCGAACGCGCCGATGACCGAGCAGTCGGCGAGCTTCGGGAGCCACTCGGCGCGCTGTGCGGGGGATCCCGCGACGCCGATCGAGCCGCACACGAGGCCGTTCTGCACGGCGGCGAAGGTCGAGACGGATGCGTCGACGCGGCTCATCTCGAGCGCGATCCAGCCGCGGTAGACGGCCGAGCTCTCGAGCCGCGCCGACTCGGGCCACGCCGCACCGATCACGCCGAGCTCGGCGATGCCCGGGATGAGGTGCATCGGGAACGCGTCGGCGTGCCAGTGCTCGTCGATCTCGGGCCGCACGCGCGTCTCCATGAACTCGCGGATCTCGGCGAGCGAGGCCTGCTCGGCGGCGGTGAGGTCGTGCGCGAAGCCGTAGAAGTCGCTCTCGAGCGGCGTGAAGTCCATGGTGCTCCCGTCAGGATCAGCGGTCGCTCCGCACGCTAGGGGAGCGCGGGGCCCTCGGTCGGCCGTTGGTAGCCTCGACCCAACTGTGCCCGAAGGAGCCGCCCCCGTGCTTGTGCGCATCACCAACGAGCCCCGCGACTACGCGTGGGGCAGCGCGTCGGCGATCTCCGACTACCTGGGGCTGCCCGCGACCGGGCGGCCGCAGGCCGAGCTGTGGCTCGGCGCTCACCCCGGCTGTCCGTCACGCGCCGACGGTCGGCCGCTCGACGCGGTGCTCGACGAGGCGGGCGTCGAGCAGCCGGGCATGCTGCTCAAGGTGCTCGCCGCGGCTGCGCCGCTCTCGCTCCAGGCGCACCCCGATGCCGCGCAGGCGGCCGAGGGCTTCGCGCGCGAGGACGCCGCGGGGCTGCCTCGCGACGCTCCCAGCCGCACGTACCGCGACCCGCACGCGAAGCCCGAGCTGCTCGTGGCCGTCACGCGCTTCGAGGCGCTGAGCGGCTTCCGGCCGCTGGACGCGTCGCTGCCCGTGCTCGACGCGCTGACCTCGCTGGACGAGCGCGTCGAGCCCTTCGTCGAGCGAGTGCGGGCCTCGCTCGAGCACGCGGTGGGGTGGATGCTTGCCGGCGGCGACGAGGCGCACTCGGTCGTGCGCGGCATCGTCGCGGCCGTCGAGCGGCTGCCCGTCGCGCTCGAAGCCGAGCGCGACACCGTGCGGAGGCTCGAGGCGGCATCCCCTGGCGATCCGGCGATCGCCATCGCGCTGCTCCTGCACCGCCTGTCGCTCCAGCCCGGCGAGGCGCTCTTCCTGGCGGCGGGCAACCTGCACGCCTATCTCGAGGGCCTCGGCATCGAGCTCATGGGCCCGAGCGACAACGTGCTGCGCGGCGGCCTCACCCGCAAGCACGTCGACCGCGACGAGCTGCTGCGCATCCTCGACTTCGCCCCCCTCGACGACCCCAGGCTGGCTCCCGTCGAGCTGCCGGGCGCGACCGCTTGGCGGCCCGCGGCGCCCTTCGAGCTGCGGCGCGTGCACGGCCGGCACCGAGCATCGGTGGACCAGGCGATCCTGCTCGCGGTCGCGCCGCTCTCGATCGTGGCGGGCGGGGAGCGGCTCGAGCTCGCGCGGGGCGAGGCGGCCTTCGTCGCAGCCGTGAGCGAGCTCGAGCTCGAGGGCGACGACGCATGGGCGGCGCTCCCGGGCGCCCCCGGGCACGATCGTAGGATCGCCGCATGACCCTCGTGCTGACGATGATGGTGCGCGACGAGGCGGACATCATCGCCGCGACCATCGAGCACCACCTCGCCGAGGGGGTCGACCGCATCCTGGTCACCGACAACGGCTCCTCGGACGGCACGCGCGACATCCTCGAGGAGTACTCGCGCGTGGCGCCCGTGACGGTGTTCGACGATCCCGAGCACCGCAAGCAGCAGCACCTCGTGGTCACCCGCATGGCGCGCCTCGCCTACACGGAGTTCGGGGCCGACTGGGTGATCAACGGCGACGCGGACGAGTTCGTGCGCGCCGTCGATCCGGCGCTCAGCCTGCGGACCGTGTTCGATCGCATGCCGAAGGCCATCGGAGCGATCGAGGTCCCGGTCGTGAACCTCGTGGGGCCGATGGCGCGTCGGGGTGTCGGGCTGCACAGGCTCGTGCATCGCGATGAGCGCTCGGTCCAGCAGCTGCAGGACGCCGGCCTGCTCGCGCATCCGACGCCCAACGCCATCCATGTCGGCTCCCCCGACGTCGAGGTGGCGCAGGGCAACCACTTCGTGTCCGTCGAGCGACGGGGCGACCCACCGGAGGCCCTCGAGCTCGAGGTCCTCCACCTCCCCTGGCGCTCGTTCGCGCAGCTCGAGCGGAAGACGGGGAACGCCGGCCGAGCGTACGAGGCGAACCCGGAGTTGCGCCCCTCGCCCAACCACCACGGGATGCGGGACTGGCGTCGCTTGAAGGCGGGCGTCCTCGACGACTTCATCGCGCTGCGGAGCCTCACTGGCGAAGACCTCGACCACGGCGGCTATCGACTCGACACCTCCCTCGAGGAGCGGCTCGTCGAGCTCGAGCATCGCGCCGTCCTCCCCGCGCGCTTGCGAGCGTGCCTGGAGGACACGGACGACATCCCGGTGCCGGACGCCGAGATCAACGGCATGCGCGCGCGGTCGCGGTCGCTGGCTGCGCTCGAGGCCGTGCTGTACGAGCACGCCAGCGTGTTCCAGCGCGAGGTGGAGGAGCTGCACGGCCACCTCGGCCGAGTGCTCGCCGACCGCGACCGGATCGCAGCGGAAGCAGAGGCGGCAGCCGCGTCCGCCGCCGAGCGACTCGACAGCCTGGGCGCGACCGCGGCCGCGCGGGATGCTCGGCTCCACGAGCTCGAGGCAGAGCTCCGGTCGTCGCGCGCGCGCCTCGAGCGGATCGACCGCCACCCGCTCGTGCGGGCCCGTCGGCTGCTTGTGGGAGCGGCGGCGCGCCTGCGACGAGGAAGGTGACACGCCGGACCCGGAATCCGCGGCGAAGCGGGGCGACGCGCCTAGGATCGCGGACTTGACGGCGACGGAACTACAGCGATGTAATTGACCCGCGCGGGCCCGGCCGGGGGCCGCAGAACCGGGGGACGCCATGCGAGAGGGACAGCAGCGCAACGAAGCGCCGACGCACCGACAGCGCACGATCACGAACGGTGCACTGCACCGCCCGATCCCGAACGACTGGTTCATCGATCCGGTCGAGCTGGGCGTGCCCGGCGTGCGGCGCGCCGCAGAGGTCGACAGTGCCCTCGCGTGGCAGGCGGACGCGCTGTGCGCCGAGACGGATCCCGAGGCGTTCTTCCCCGAGAAGGGCGGCTCGACGCGCGACGCGAAGCGGATCTGCGAGTCGTGCGAGGTGCGCGCGGAGTGCCTCGAGTACGCGCTCGAGAACGACGAGCGGTTCGGCATCTGGGGCGGACTCTCGGAGCGCGAGCGCCGGAAGCTCCGCAAGCTCGCCTGACCGCGCTGCAGCGATCCGTCGCCCGCGACCCGTCCGCTGCCGCGTGGCACGATAGATCCGTGCTCCATCAGCGCCGCCGGGCGGCCCTCGCCACCTGGGTGGTGGTGAACGCGGCGGCAGGCGACGCGGTGCGGAACGTCATCGGCTACCCCGCGTGGGGGGTCCTCGTCGTGGCGACGTTCATCTGGGTCTCGGTCGAGCTCGTGCTGCTGCGGGTCCGGCTCTCCCGGGTGCCCACCTCGATCGCGCTGTTCAGCGTCCTCGCCGTGGCCTCCGCGAGCTGGGCCATCTCCCCGAGCGCGAGCCTGCTGGGCTCGGTCGGACTCCTCGGGATGGTCGCGAGCGCGATCTTCATCGCGGCGCTCCCGTACCGCCTCATCCTCGACGTCTTCCACTGGAGCCTGCAGGGACTGCTGCTGGCGTCGCTGCTCTTCGAGCTGCTCGTGTCCCTCACCGTGGACGGGCCGCTCTTCCCGCTGTGGTCCGACTATCCGCCGGGGACGACGGCGGAGTTCTCGTGGTCGAGCGGTCTGCTGCTGCACGGCGGACGGATCCAGGGCGTCATGGGCAACGCGAACCTGCTGGCCATGCTCGCGCTCGTCGCGCTCGTCGTCGCGACGTGCCGGGCGGTCGCCGGGCTCGATCGGCGCTGGCCCCTGTGGGTGCTGATGCCGGTCGTGATGCTCGCGCTCGCGAGGAGCGCCACCGTCGCCTTCGCGCTCCTCGCGGTCGCGATCATCGGCGGCCTCATCGTCGTCTGGGTGCGCTGGCGGGGCGCGACGTTCTACCGGGTCTTCGCCATCGTCATCGCCGCGGGGCTCGTGGCGATCGGCCTCATCATCGCGAACTGGGCGCACGTCGCCGAGTTCCTCAACCGCGACGCCGACCTCACCGGCCGCTTCGACATCTGGGGGCGCGTCGTCGACCTCGCGCTCTCGAGCCCCGTCGTCGGCGTCGGCTACCTCGGCTACTGGCAGCCCTGGGTGCCGCCGTTCGACGTGCTCGGGCGCGTGGGCGATGTCGCCTACCTGCAGGCGCACAACGTGTGGCTCGACGTGTTCATGCAGCTCGGCATGGTGGGCGTCATCCTGTGGGCGGCGATGCAATGGCGCGCGATGGTCAACTGCCTCGGCGCGATGTACCGCTCGCGGCCCGAGGAGTACGCGATGAACGCGGCCCCGCTGCTGCTGTGGGTGGCGTTCTTCGTGCAGGGTCTCGCGGAGTCGCGTCCGTGGATCGAGTACGGCATGATCCTGCTGCTCATCTTCACGATCGGGCGGCGCCGTCGCGAGATCGTGCCGCGAGCGCCGGAGACGGTCGCGATCAGCACCGTCCGCTGACCGATCGCGCGGCACACCGGCGCCAACCCGCAGGCGCGGCGAGCCGCGCGCCTAGCCTTGCCGGGTGCATCCGAGGGTCTTCGCCGTGCTCGCGGCCAGCAATGGCGCCGAGTACCTGCTGGCGACCCTCGACGCGATCGCCGCGCAGCGCGCCGCCCCGGATGCGCTCGTGGCGGTCGACGGCGGCTCGAAGGACGCCACGCTCCGGCTGCTGGAGGAATCGGGTGCCCGGAGCGTCGTCATCGCCCCGAGGCTGCCCTTCGGCCAGCTCGTCGCGCGGGGCGTCGCGGCGCTGCCGCCCGCGCGGGCGGGAGACTGGCTGTGGCTGCTCGCGCACGACGCGGCGCCCCACCCGCGGGCGCTCGGGGCGCTCCTGAGCCACGTCGAGGTGCACGAGAGCGTCGCGCTCGTCGGTCCGAAGATCATGCGCGCCGACGAGCCGGATCGCTTCGCCGAGTTCGGCCAGTCGATGACGCGCTTCGGCCGCAGCCTGCTGCTGCGCGAGGGGGAGCTCGACCAGGGGCAGCGCGACGACGACTCCGACACGCTCGGCGTGGCCGAGACCGGGATGCTCGTGCGGCGCGACGTCTTCGAGGCGCTCGGCGGCTTCGATCCCGCGCTCCACTCGATCGACGCGGGGCTCGACCTCGGGGTGCGGGCGCGGCTCGCCGGCCATCGCGTCGCGCTCGAGCCCCGCGCGCGAGCGCGGCGGGCGGGCGGGCCCGAGCACTTCGCGCTGCGCGCGGTGAGCGACGCGCAGCGCGTCGGCATCGCGAGGCGCGCGCAGCTGCACCGGCGGCTCGCGTACGCGAGCCCGGTCGCGCTCGTGCTGCACTGGCTGCTGCTGCTGCCGCTCGCCGTGCTCCGCTCCGTCGGCCACCTGCTCGCGAAGCGGCCGGCCGCGGTGCTCTCGGAGTGGCGCGCGACGCTCGCGGTGCTCGTCTCGATGGCCGCCGTCGCCCGTGCGAGGCGCCGCATCGCGCGCTCTCGCACGGAGCGCTGGAGCGCGCTGCGCGGCCTGCGGGTGCCGTGGCGGGCGATGCGCCTGCAGCGGCGGGCGATCGGCGATCCCGAGCGGATGCGCGCAGTCCCGGTCGAGCGCGTCGGCTTCGTCGAGGGCGCGGGGCTCTGGGTCACGGCGCTCGCCATCGTGGTCGGGATCGTGGTCTCGCCCCAGCTCATCACGGCGGGCGCCGCGACGGGCGGGGCGCTCCTGCCGCTGCCCGGCTCGATCGGCGACCTCTGGTCGAGCACGCTCGGCGGCCAGCGGGATGCGCTCGGCGCCGTCGACGGCGCCGCCGACCCGTTCGCGCTGGTGCTCGCCGTGCTCGGCTCGCTGACGCCGTGGCGCCCGTCGACCGCGATCGTGCTCCTGCTGCTGCTCGCGCCCGCGATCGCCTCGATCGTCGGCTTCTTCGCCGCGCGCCGCCTGACGGGCTCGCGCTGGGCGCCCGCGGTCGCCGCCGCCGTGTGGGCGCTCTCGCCGACGCTCCTGCTCGCCGTCACCGAGGGCAGGATCGGCGCCGTCGTCGCGCACCTCGCGCTGCCGCTCGCGGTCACCGGGATGCTCCGCGCGCACCGCTCGTGGCGCGCCGCCGGCGCCGCCGCGATCCCGTTCGCGATCGTCGTGGCGAGCGCCCCCGTGCTCGTGCCGGCGATGGTGCTGCTCGTCGCGCTCGCCGCCTCGCTCGGCTGGCGGTCGCCGCTGCGACCGCTCGTCGCGGCGCTGCCCGCGGTTGCGCTCATCGCCCCGATCGCCGTCGAGCGCTGGCGCGGGGGAGCCCCGCTCGCGACGCTCGCCGACCCGGGGGTGCCGTTCGGGAGCGAGCCGCCCACAGCCCTCGAGGCGGCGCTCGCCGCGCCGGACGGCACGCTCGCGACGCTCGAGACCGCGGTCTCGGCCCTGGCGCCCGGCGTCGCAGCGGGCTGGATCGCGCTCGTCATGCTCGCGCCGCTCGCGCTCGCGGCGCTCGCGGGCATCGTGCTGCGGCCGGCGCGGGCCTGGCCCGCCGTGCTGCTGCTCCTCGCGGGCTACGGCACCGCCGTGCTCGCCTCGCGGCTCTCGATCTCGACGCTCGAGGCCGAGGCGATCGCGGTCTGGGCCGGGCCCGGCGCGTCGCTCATGCTGCTCTCCCTCGTCATGCTCGCCGCGATCGCCGTCGACGTCGACGACCGCGTCGGCGCCGTGCCGGGCGGCGTCGTGGCGCTCGCCGCGGTCGCCGCGTCGCTGCCCGTCGTCGCGAGCTCGTTCCTCGCGCCCGCGACGGTCGTGCCGGCCCCCGAGCGCCGCATGCCCGCGTTCGTCGAGGCAGCCGCGGCCGAGGACCCGGGCGTCGGCACGCTCGTGCTGCGCCCGCTCGCGGAGGACGTGCTCCGCGTGGAGGTCGAGCGGGGCCGCGGCGAGACGCTCGACCGCGTCTCGACGGCGCGGCACACGCGCGAGAGCGCCGGCGCCGTCGAGGCCGAGCTCGCGCAAGCGGCGGTCGACCTCGCCTCGGGCGCCGACGTCGACGTGTCCGCGCTGCTCGACGAGCACGGCGTGCGCTTCGTGCTCGTCGAGCAGGAGCGCGAGGGCGCCGCGGGCCTCCACGACCGCGCCCAGCGCTCGCTCGACGCGCGCGGCGACCTGCAGGCGATCGGCGAGACGGAGGCCGGGCTGCTGTGGCAGCGGACGGAGGCCGCGCCTGCGCCCCCGGCGCCGGTGCCCGCGTGGGCGGGCTGGCTGCTCGCCGCGCAGCTCGCGGCGATCGCCGGCGCGATCGTCGCGGCGCTGCCGTCGCTCCGTCGCGGCGCGCGCGTGCGGACGAAGCGGCTCGAGGGAGCGGAGGCGTGGCAGTGACGGATCGAGACGACCCCGGCGCGATCGACGACTCGCAGGAGTTCGACGACGACTCGCCCATCTCCGACGAGGAGGAGCCGCGCCCGCGCACGCCGTCTCCCGAGGAGCTCGCGGTCGAGGCCGAGGCGCCCGCCGCAGCCGGCGACATCGCGACCGACGTCGCGCTCACCGACCGCGAGGCGGCCGCGAACGACGCGGCCGCCGGCGCGCGCCGCGTCGAGCGCCGCGACATGCTCCGCTGGGGCGTCAGGGCCGCCGCGGGGCTCGGGGCCGCGCTGCTCATGACGGGCGCGGTGCTCGGCGCCGGAGCGCTGCCCGCCGAGCCGCTCGAGCGCGCCGAGGCGCCCACCACGCACGTGCTGCCCTCCTCGCCGCTCCAGTCGCGCGTGTGCGCGGGGCCGGCGCTGCGCGTCGGCACGAGCGACGGCACCGACGCGCTCGCGCTGTCGGCGGTCGCCGAGCCCGAGGTCGTCGTCGGCAGCCTCGGCGGCGAGGTCGCCGAGCAGCGGCTGCCGGTGCCCGGGCGCGACGAGATCTCGGGCGGCACCGCGATCGCCCAGCGCGGTGAGGCGACGACGCTCTCGGCCGCGCAGTCGCTCCCCGTCGACGTCGACGATGTGCGCGGCCTCGCGGTGAGCGAGTGCGGCGAGACGCGGCTCGACCAGTGGCTCGTCGGCGGCTCGACCCGCACCGGCCGGCAGTCCACGCTCACGATCGCCAACGCATCCCAGGTGAGCGCGAGCGTCGACGTGACGGTCCATGGCCCCGATGGCCCCGTGGAGACCGTCGGCTCGACCGGCATCAGCGTGCCGCCCGCCTCGCAGGCGGTGATGGACCTCGCCGCGATCGCACCGGGCGTCGACGACGTCGTCGTGCACGTCGTCTCGACGGGCGCGCCCGTCTCGGCGCACCTCCAGCAGTCGACGACGCGGGGGCTCGAGCGGGGCGGCTTCGAGATCGTCGACCCGGTCTCGGCGCTCACGACCGCGGTGCTCCCGGGCGTCGCCGTGACGGAGGCGACGGGCATCGAGACGCAGGAGGGCTTCGACGACGCCGTGCCGGCGCTGCGCCTCCTCTCGCTCGAGGGCGGGCCGGTGCGGGTCGTCTTCGAGGCGGAGGACGGCTCCGTGATCGAGTCCGAGGGCGACCTCGAGGCGGGGCGGGTCACCGACTTCGCGCTCGAGGAGATCCCGGTCGGCATCACCACGATCCGCGTCTCGGCCGACACCCCGGTCGTCGCCGGTGCGCGACAGGTCGCGATCGCGGCAGACGGCAACGACTTCGACTGGGTCGCGGGCGGTCAGCCCCGCTCGGGCAGCTCGGCGATCGCCGTGCCGCCGGGACCGGGCGCGACGCTCCACGTCGCGAGCGCGGCGGAGGAGCCGCAGCAGATCACCGTCGACGGGCGAGCCGTCGAGCTCGACGGGCTCGGGGTGCACCGGCAGCCGGTCGAGGCCGGCTCCGTCGTCGTGACGGGCGAGGAGCTCGTCGTGAGCGTCGGGTATCGCGACGGCAGCCGGGTGGGCGGGTTCACGGCGAGCCCGCAGGGGCCGACCGCCGGCGGGGTGACCGTCGTGCACTGAGGCTGGTGGGGGGTCTCGGTACGCCGGCCGTTGGCCGGCTACTCGACCTTGAGCCCTCCGCGCGCAACGCGGCTGCGCCGCATTGCGCGCTGCGGGCTCAATGCTGGCGCCAGCGATCCGGCGCCACTTCCCACGGGTCGCGGCCGATGAGCTCCGCCGCCGCCTGGAAGACCGCGCCCTCGATCGCGATCTGGCGGTGCCACTCGTCATCGATGTGCACGCGCGGCAGCCGCTGGAGCGGCAGCCGGTACACCGTGATCGTGCGGCGCGCGGGGTCGACCGCCCACTCGGGCACCTCGTCGACGCGCTCCGCGAGCGCTCGCGGCGGCATGTCCGCCCACTGGAAGCGCACGTCCCCGAGCTCGGCCGGCCACAGCGCCTGCACGTAGTCGGCGGCGTCCGCCGCGATGTCCTCGAAGCGCGTCTCGCGCGACGACAGGAACGGCAGCACCGGCCCGGCGAGCGACGATCGCGCCTCCCGGCCGTGGCGGGATCCGCGGGAATGCTGACGCGCGGGCATGCCGCCATCCTACGTCGCCGAGGCCCGGCGCTACGCTGAGGCGGATGGACGAACGGATGTGCTCGAGGCCCGGCTGCCGCCGGTACGCCGACCGCACCGTCACCGTCGACTACGGCGCGCAGCTGCTCGTCGTCGGCCCGCTCCAGCCCGCGAGCCGGCGCGGCGCGATCGAGGGCAGCTACGACCTGTGCGAGCCCCACGCCGAGCGCGCGACGGGCCCGGCGGGGTGGCAGGTCGCCCGACACGAGCCGGGCCGCGCGGCCTGGTAGCACCGCATCCCCGAACGAAGGAGAACCATGGCGCTGTCCGAGATCGTCAAGGCGTACGACGTGCGCGGCCTCGTCGACGGCCAGCTGACCGAGGACGTCGTGCGCGCCCTCGGCGCGGCCTTCGCCGACGAGGTCGGCACCGACGCGCCGATCGCGATCGGGCACGACATGCGCCCCTCCTCGCCCGCGCTCGCGGCCGCCGCCGCCGACGGCGCCATGACGCGCGGCGCCGACGTCGTCTCGCTCGGGCTGTGCTCGACCGACGGCTCCTACTTCGCCTCCGGCAGCCTCGGCGCGCCCGCGATGATGTTCACGGCATCCCACAACCCCGCCGCCTACAACGGCATCAAGTTCTCGCGCGCCGGCGCGCGCGGCGTGAGCCTCGACACCGGGCTCGCGGCCATCCGCGACGGAGCGCAGCGCTACCTCGAGCACGGCATCCCCGCGGCTGCCCGCCGCGGCTCTCGCAGCGAGCGCGACATCCTCGCCGACTACGCCGCGCACCTCCGCTCGCTCGTCGACCTCTCGCGCATCCGGCCGCTCAAGGTCGTGGTGGATGCGGCCAACGGCATGGGCGGGCTCACCGTGCCCGCCGTGCTCGGCGAGGCCGCGGGCCTCGGCGCCCTGCCGATCGAGGTCGTGCCGATGTACTTCGAGCTCGACGGCACCTTCCCGAACCACGAGGCGAACCCGCTCGACCCGAAGAACCTCGTCGACCTGCAGGCGGCGGTGCGCGAGCACGGCGCCGACCTCGGCCTCGCCTTCGACGGCGACGCCGACCGCTGCTTCGTCATCGACGAGCGCGGGGGCGCGGTCTCGCCGTCCGCCGTGGCCGCGATCGTCGCGGAGCGCGAGATCGCGCGCGTGCGGGCGGCGGGGGAGGAGGACGTCGTCGTCATCCACAACCTCATCACGAGCCGCGTCGTGCCCGAGGTGATCGCCGCCGCGGGCGCGACGCCCGTGCGCACGCGCGTCGGGCACTCGCTCATCAAGGACCGCATGGCCGAGACGGGCGCGGTCTTCGGCGGCGAGCACTCCGCCCACTACTACTTCCGCGACTTCTGGGGCGCCGACAACGGGATGCTCGCGGCGATGCACGTGCTCGCGACGCTCGGCGCGCACGACGAGCCGATGTCCGAGCTCGCGGCGCGCTACTCGCCCTACGCAGCCTCGGGCGAGATCAACTCGACCGTCGCCGATGTGCCCGCCGCCTACACCCGCATCGTCGAGGCGTTCGCCGGCCGCGGCGACTTCGACGAGCTCGACGGGCTCACCGTCACGGCGCCCGACGGCGCGTGGTGGTTCTCGGTGCGGCCGTCGAACACCGAGCCGCTCCTGCGGCTCAACGCCGAGGCCGAGACCGAGGCCGACATGGTCGCGATCCGCGACGAGGTGCTCGCGCTCATCCGCGGCTGAGCCGCAGGCCGGTCCGCGCGCCGGCGGACAGTACGCTGGAGCCCATGAGCAAGCTCCTCGTGACCGGCGGCGCCGGCTTCATCGGCTCGAACTTCGTGCACCACGTCATCGCCAACAGCGACCACGACGTCGTCGTGCTCGACAAGCTCACCTACGCGGGTGACCGCGCGACGCTCGAGGGCCTCCCGGAGGACCGCGTGCAGCTCGTCGTGGGCGACATCGCCGACCCCGAGGCCGTCGAGCCGCTCGTCGCCGAGACCGACGCGGTCGTGCACTTCGCGGCCGAGTCGCACAACGACAACTCGCTCTCCGACCCCTCGCCGTTCGTGCACACGAACCTCATCGGCACCTTCACCCTGCTCGAGGCGGCCCGCAAGCACGGCACGCGCTTCCACCACATCTCGACCGACGAGGTCTACGGCGACCTCGAGCTCGACGACCCGGCGAAGTTCACGCCCGAGACGCCCTACAACCCCTCGAGCCCCTACTCGTCGACGAAGGCCGGCTCCGACCTGCTCGTGCGCGCGTGGGTGCGCTCGTTCGGGCTCGAGGCGACGATCTCGAACTGCTCGAACAACTACGGCCCGCGCCAGCACGTCGAGAAGTTCATCCCGCGGCAGATCACCAACGTCATCGACGGCGTGCGGCCGCGCCTCTACGGCGCGGGCGAGAACGTGCGCGACTGGATCCACGCCGACGACCACTCGAGCGCGGTGCTGCGCATCCTTGAGCGGGGCCGCATCGGCGAGACCTACCTCATCGGCGCCGACGGCGAGCGCAGCAACCTCGAGGTCGTGCAGGCGATCCTGCGACTCATGGGTCAGGAGGCGGATGCGTTCGACCACGTGAAGGACCGCGCGGGCCACGACCTGCGGTACGCGATCGACGCGACGAAGCTGCGCGAGGAGCTCGGTTGGGAGCCCGCGTACACCGACTTCGAGGCCGGCCTCGCGGCGACGATCGAGTGGTACCGCGAGCACGAGTCGTGGTGGCGACCGCAGAAGGCCGCCGCCGAGGCGAAGTACGCGGCGGCGGGCCACTGACGATGGCGGACGTGGCGACCGGGAAGCAGCTGCGCGTGCGCGAGACCCCGATCCCGGGGTTCCTCGTCGTCGACCTGCCGGTGCACGGCGACAACCGCGGCTGGTTCAAGGAGAACTGGCAGCGCGAGAAGATGCTCGCCCTGGGCCTGCCCGACTTCTCGCCGGTGCAGAACAACATCTCGTTCAACGCATCCGTCGGCACCACGCGCGGGATCCACGCCGAGCCCTGGGACAAGTACATCTCGGTCGCGACCGGTCGGGTGTTCGGCGCGTGGGTCGACCTGCGCGAGGGGCCGTCGTTCGGCGCGACCTTCACGATCGAGATCGACCCGTCGATCGCGGTGTTCGTGCCGCGCGGCGTCGGGAACTCCTTCCAGGCGCTCGAGGAGGACACCGCCTACACCTACCTCGTCAACGAGCACTGGTCGGCCGACGCGCAGGACGAGTACACGTTCCTCAACCTCGCCGACCCCACCGCGGCGATCGAGTGGCCCATCCCGCTCGAGCGGGCGGAGCTGAGCGACAAGGACCGCGCGCACCCGATGCTCGCCGACGTCGCGCCGATGCAGCCGCTGCGCACCCTCGTGCTCGGCGCGAACGGCCAGCTCGGCCGGGCGCTGCGGCAGCAGTGGGCGGACCGCACGGACGTCGACTACGTCGGCCGCGACACCGTCGATCTCGCCGACCCGCGGACGCTCGACGCCGTCCGCTGGTCGCGGTACGACACCGTCGTGAACGCCGCCGCGCACACCGCCGTCGACGCCGCCGAGACCGTCGAGGGCCGTCGCGACGCGTGGGCGGCGAACGCGAGCGGTCCCGCCCGCCTCGCCGCGCTCGCGGCCGAGCACCGCCTCACGCTCGTGCACGTCTCGAGCGACTACGTCTTCGACGGCACCGCGCCCGAGCACGACGAGGGGGAGCGGCTCGCGCCGCTCGGCGTCTACGGCCAGTCGAAGGCCGCGGGCGACCTCGCGGTGTCGGTCGCCCCGCGCCACTACATCCTCCGTACGTCGTGGGTCGTCGGCGAGGGCAAGAACTTCATCGCCACGATGGCCTCGCTCGCCGAGCGCGGCATCGACCCCTCGGTCGTCGGCGACCAAGTGGGGCGGCTCACGTTCGCCGCCGAGCTCGCCCGTGCGATCGACCACCTGCTCTCGAGCCACGCGCCGTTCGGCACCTACAACGTCTCGAACGGCGGGGAGCCCGCGTCGTGGGCCGACATCGCTGCGCGCGTGTTCGAGCGCACGGGCCATGACGCATCCAGGGTCACCCCGGTCTCGACCGAGGAGTACTACGCCGGCAAGGAGGGCATCGCGCCCCGGCCGCTGCAGAGCACGCTGAGCCTCGCGAGGCTCGAGTCGACCGGCTTCGAGCCGCGCGATCAGCTCGAGATGCTCGAGGAGTACGTGGCGACGCTCGAGTGACGCCCGTGGGACGATGGTGGGCATGACCGACACCGCCTCCCGCACCCTCGAGCACCAGGTGCGCGACCTCGGCCTCGCCGAGGCCGGCCGCCACCAGATCCGCCTCGCCGAGCACGAGATGCCCGGACTCATGGAGCTGCGCCGCCGCTACGCCGACGCCCAGCCGCTCGCCGGCCAGCGCATCGCCGGCAGCCTCCACATGACGGTGCAGACGGCGGTGCTCATCGAGACGCTCGTCGCGCTCGGCGCCGACGTGCGCTGGGCGAGCTGCAACATCTTCTCGACGCAGGACGAGGCCGCGGCGGCCGTCGTCGTCGGCTCCGGCACCGCCGAGGCGCCCGCGGGCGTGCCGGTGTTCGCCTGGAAGGGCGAGACGCTCGAGGAGTACTGGGACTGCGCCAACCGCATCTTCGACTTCGAGGAGGGGCCGACGCTCATCCTCGACGACGGCGGCGACGCCACGATGCTCGTGCATCGGGGTCGGGATGCCGAGCTCGCCGGGGCTGCGCCCGTCACGCCCGAGGGCGCCTCGGACGAGCTGCGCGTCTTCGACGCGCTCATCGGCCGCACGCTCGCGGAGGACCCGCAGCGCTGGACGCGCATCGCCGAGCAGCTGCAGGGCGTCACGGAGGAGACCACGACGGGCGTGCACCGCCTCGAGCAGCTCTTCGCCGAGGGCCGGCTCCTCTTCCCGGCGATCAACGTCAACGACTCGGTGACGAAGTCGAAGTTCGACAACCGCTACGGCATCCGGCACTCGCTGCCCGACGGCCTCAATCGCGCGACCGACGTGCTCATCGGCGGCAAGACCGCGTTCGTGGTGGGCTACGGCGACGTCGGCAAGGGCGCCGCGGAGGCGCTCCGGGGCCAGGGTGCGCGCGTCATCGTGAGCGAGGTCGACCCGATCTGCGCGCTGCAGGCGGCGATGGACGGCTTCCGCGTCGCGCGCGTCGAGGACGCGCTCTCCGAGGCCGACATCTGGATCACGACGACCGGCAACGAGCACGTCATCACGCTCGAGCACCTGCAGGGCATGAAGCACCTCGCGATCGTCGCGAACGTCGGCCACTTCGACAACGAGATCGACATCGCGGCGCTCGAGCGCTCGGGCGCCGAGCGCATCGAGATCAAGCCGCAGGTGCACGAGTGGCGCATGCCGTCGGGCCGCTCGATCCTGGTGCTCTCCGAGGGGCGCCTCATGAACCTCGGCAACGCGACCGGCCACCCGTCGTTCGTGATGTCGAACTCCTTCTCGAACCAGGTGCTCGCGCAGATCGAGCTCGCGACGAAGTCGTACGAGCTCGGCGTGCACCGGTTGCCGAAGGTGCTCGACGAGGAGGTCGCGAGGCTGCACCTCGAGGCGCTCGGCGCGAAGCTCACGACGCTCCGCCCGGAGCAGGCCGCCTACATCGGCGTCCCGGTCGAGGGGCCGTTCAAGCCCGAGCACTACCGCTACTGACGCGGTGGCACGCCGCGCGATGCGCCTCGCTCGGCCCGACCTGGTCGTGCTCGCGGGGCTCCCGGGCGTCGGCAAGAGCGCGGTCGCGCACGCGACGGCCGGGCTGCTGGGCTGCACGCTCGTCTCGGTCGATCCGCTCGAGGCGGCGATGTGGCGAGCGGGCATCTCGCACGACGCGCCCACGGGTCTCGCCGCCTACGTGGTCGCTGAAGCGGTCGCCGAGGGACAGCTGCGCCTCGGCGGTCCGGTCGTCGTCGACGCGGTCAACGACCATCCGGCGGCACGGCAGCAATGGCAGGACCTCGCGACGCGGACGGGCGCGACACTCGCCTTCGTGGAGGTGCGGCTCGCGGACCGCTCGGAGCATCGCCGGCGGCTCGAGGGTCGCGTGCGCGACCTCGATGGATTCCCGGAGCCGAGGTGGTCGGAGGTCGAGTCGCGTCGGGCCGCCTTCGAGTCGTGGACCGAGGACCGTCTGCGCGTCGACGCCTCCGAGCCCGTCGGCCGCGTCGCGCGCCGCATCATCGACGCGCTCACGCCCAGGCAGCCCTAGACCATCGCGTCGCTGAGCACCCGCAGCAGCTCGGCGAGCCGCGCCTGGTCGTCGGCGGGGATCCCGCGCAGCAGCCGGCGCTCGGCGTCGAGCAGGGCGTCGAGGGCGACGTCGACCCGGTCGATGCCCTCGTCGGTGAGCGTCACGAGCCGCACGCGCCGGTCGCTCGCGCTCTCGACGCGCTCGACGAGACCGGATGCGACCAGGTTGTCGATGCGGTTCGTCATCGTGCCGCTCGTCACCATCGTCTGCGCGATGAGGTCCTTCGGGCTCAGCGGGCCGTCGGCGCGGCGGAGCGCCGCGAGCACGTCCCACTCCCAGGGCTCGAGGCCCGCGAGCTGGAACGCCTCTGCGCGGATGCGCGCGAGCTGGCGGGAGATGCGCGTCATGCGGCTCAGCACGTCGAGCGGGGTGACGTCCGCGTCGGGCCGCACGCGCATCCACTGCTCGATGATGCGATCGACGTCATCGCCGCGGAGCTCGGTCATGGCGTCAGTCTCGCACGCCGCTCACCAGGGGTACGGCGGCGCGGCGAGCACCGCGACCATCACCGCGATCGCGATGAGCACGGCGAGCACGAGCGTCGCGCCAGGACGCCGAGCGTGGAGCGGCAGCCCCGCAGGGAGCTCACCGCTGCGCCGGAGGATCGAGAGCGGAGCGAAGGGCACGCCGAGCGCCGCACGGAAGGCGTCGACGTCGGCGGAGGCGAGCCCCTCGGTGCTCGCGCTCGCGAGCACGCGGTTGTCGCGGTCGACGAGCCACCAGCGCTCGTGCGCGCGAGTGATGGGGACGCCGCGCGACGAGACGCCGCCCGCGTGCTGCACGGCGACGCCGGCGATGTCGGCGATCGGGACAGCGCGCGACGCCCGAGTGCCGAAGCGGAACGCCGCGTCGGGGCCGAGCGCATCGAGCGCCCACGCCGAGCGCGCCACGTGGAGCTCGACGAGGACGAAGGCGGCGATCGCGACGAGGCCGAGCAGCGTCCAGCCGATGCCGTAGAGCGCGAGGAGCGTGCACACCGCGATGCCGAGGAAGGTGAGCGCGCGTCCCCCGACGGATGCGTAGCGGCGGCCGACGCGCGCCTCGGCGCGCAGGCGAGGGGCGTGGGTCACTGGACAACGGTGCCATGGATCGCGGTGCGCTCCGCCCTCGCTCGCTGACGCTCGCGACTGGTGGCGTCGCGAACGACCCACCGGGTCGTTCGCTCCGCCACCAGGATTCGAACCTGGACAAACGGCTCCAAAGGCCGCTGTGCTGCCGTTACACCATGGCGGAAGGCAGGATCCAGGGTACTGGCGGCCGATAGCCTGAGCGGACGACCACCGCCAACGATGGGAGAAGCTGTGCCCTCGATCGCCGTCATCGTGCTCGCCGCAGGCGCCGGCACGCGCATGAAGAGCCGCACGCCGAAGCCGCTCCACCCGCTCGCGGGCAAGCCGCTCATCGCGCACGTGCTGCGCACGGCGGGCGAGCTGCACCCCGACCGCATCGTCACGGTCGTCCGCCACGAGCGCGATCGGATGGCCGAGGCGGTGCTCGAGTTCGCGCCGCACGTCGTGATCGCCGACCAGGACGACATCCCCGGCACCGGCCGCGCCGTCGAGCAGGGCCTCGAGGCGCTCGCCGACTTCGACGGCCACGTCGTCGTGCTCTCGGGCGACGTGCCGCTCATCGACGCCGACACGCTCCGCGCGCTCATCGAGCGGCACGAGCGGGAGGGCAACCAGCTGACGCTGCTCTCCGCCCACTTGAGCGACCCGAGCGGCCTCGGGCGCATCGTCCGCGACGAGGCGGGCGCGTTCCTGCGCATCGTCGAGCAGAAGGACGCGAGCGAGGCGGAGCGCGCCATCGACGAGGTCAACGGCGGCATCTACGTCTTCGACGCATCCGCCCTCCGGCAGGCGCTCCGCACGATCGACCGCGCCAACGCGCAGGGCGAGATGTACCTCACCGACGCGGCGGTGCGCATCCAGGCGTCCGGCGGCCGCATCCAGGCGGTGCCCGCGCCCGACGAGTGGGCCATCTGGGGCATCAACGACCGCGTGCAGCTCGCCGCGGCGGCGCACGTGCTCAACGACCGCATCATCCGGCGCTGGCAGCGCGAGGGCGTCACGATCGTCGACCCCGCCTCGACCTGGATCGACGTCGACGTCACGCTCGCCGAGGACGTCACGATCCTCCCCGGCACGCAGCTCCACGGCGCGACCGCGATCGCGGCCGGCGCCACGATCGGCCCCGACTCCACGCTCGTCGACACCGAGGTGGGGGAGGACGCGGTCGTGAAGCGCACCGACGCGACCCTCTCGGTCATCGGTGCACGCGCATCCATCGGCCCCTGGGCCTACCTCCGCCCGAACTCGGTCGTCGGCGAGGACGGCAAGATCGGCACCTTCGTCGAGACGAAGAACACGCAGCTCGGCGCCGGCAGCAAGGTGCCGCACCTGTCGTACATCGGCGACGCGACGATCGGCGAGGGCTCCAACGTCGGCGCCGGCACGATCACCGCGAACTACGACGGGGTCGAGAAGCACCGCACGACGATCGGCTCGCACGTGCGCACCGGGAGCGACAACGTCTTCGTGGCCCCCGTCACGATCGGCGACGGCGCCTACACTGGAGCAGGCACGATCGTCCGGAAGGACGTCGAGCCGGGTGCGCTGGCGATCTCGGTCGCACCGCAGCGCACCATGTCGGGCTGGGTCGAGGCGAACCGGCCGGGCTCGAAGGCAGCCGACGCGGCAGCAGCGGCGGGCACGCAATCACCGAACGCCTAGGAGGCACCCGAGTGGGATCGATCGTCGCGAAGAACCGCAAGCACCTCGTGCTCGCGACCGGCAGGTCGCACCCCGAGCTCGCGCGGGCGGTGGCTGCGGAGATCGGCACCGACCTCATGGAGGTCGACAGCCGCACCTTCGCGAACGGCGAGATCTACGCCCGCTACACGGGCTCGGTCCGCGGCTCCGACGCGTTCATCCTGCAGTCGTACGGCCGCCCGGTGAACGAGTGGCTCATGGAGCAGCTCATCATGGTGGATGCGCTCAAGCGCGCGAGCGCGAAGCGCATCACCGTGGTCATGCCGTACTACCCCTACTCCCGGCAGGACAAGAAGGGCCGCGGCCGCGAGCCGATCTCCGCGCGCCTCATCGCCGACCTCTTCAAGACCGCCGGCGCGGATCGCATCATGTCGATCGACATCCACGCCTCGCAGATCCAGGGCTTCTTCGACGGCCCCTTCGACCACCTGTTCGCGATGCCGGTGCTGCTCAAGCACTTCCGCGACACGATCGCGCCCGACAACCTCACGGTCGTCTCGCCCGACATGGGCCGCGTGCGCGTCGCCGACGTGTGGAGCGACAAGCTCGGCGCGCCGCTCGCGATCATCCACAAGCGCCGCGACCCGCTCGTGCCCAACCAGGTCTCCGTGCACGAGATCGTCGGCACGGTCGAGGGCCGCACGTGCCTGCTCGTCGACGACATGATCGACACCGGCCGCACGATCGTGAAGGCGGCGGAGGCCCTCAAGGCCAACGGGGCGACGAACGTCGTCGTCGCCGCGACGCACGCGATCTTCTCCGAGCCGGCCCCGAGCATCCTGAACTCCGACTTCATCGACGAGGTCGTCGTCACCGACACGCTGCCGCTGCGCGACGACCAGCGATTCGACAAGCTGCGGGTGCTGTCGGTCGCGCCGCTGCTCGCGCGGGCGATCACCGAGGTCTTCGAGGACGGCTCGGTCACGAGCCTCTTCGACGGCGCCGCCTGACGCCGCACCGCCGCGACGATCCCACGGAGGAGCGCATGCCCATCCCGCCTCAGCTGGCCAAGCTGCTCAAGGAGGCACCCGGCCTGGTCAAGGCATACGGGCCCGAGCTGATCAGGTGGGTGCGTGAGCACCCCGAGCTCGTCCGAGACATCGTCGAGCAGGTGCGGCCCCGACCGCGGCCCCACCCCACGTCCGAGGCGGATGACATGAGCGATGCGAGCCATGACGTGCCGCCGGCCGTCAGCCCCGCGGCGCGCGACATCGGAGAGACGATCGCGACCCTGCGTTCGCAGGTCGAATACCTGCTCGATAGCGCCGACGACACCGCCGAGCGGGAGCGTGCGATCGGCTGGCAGGGCAAGATCGAGCGACTCGAGCGCGCGCACGCTCTCATCGCCCCGGGCGGGTCGAGCGCCGAGCGCGAGCGGCTCGCGAATCAAGTGGAGCGGCTGCGCGCCTCGGTCGTCGCGGCGTTCCTCATCGAACGCATCGAGGACGAGGGTGGGCCGTCGCCGAGCGATGCCGATCGCTGAGTCGGTCTCGATCGCGCTCGACTGCGCCTACTTCGACTCCGACCGCTGCCGCTCGTGCACGCTGCTGCCGACGCCCTACGAGCGGCAGCTCGCCGACAAGCAGGCGGCGATCGAGGCGGCGCTCCCGGCGATGGCGTGGGATGCGCCGCACGCCAGTGCCGTCGGCGGGTTCCGGAACAAGGCCAAGATGGCCGTCGCCGGCACCGTCGACGCGCCCACGATCGGCATCCTCGCGGCCGACGGCTCCGGCATCGACCTGCAGGCGTGCCCGCTGCACGAGGCGCGGATCGTCGCCGCGATGCCCGTGCTCGAGCGGCTCGTGCGCGAGGCGCGGCTGACGCCCTACGACGTGCCGAGCCGGCGCGGCGAGCTCAAGCTGCTCATCGTCACCGCGTCGCCCGACGGCGAGCTCGCCGTGCGCCTCGTGCTGCGCTCGACGGAGTCGCTCCCGCGCATCCGGAAGCACCTCGGCGTGCTCGACGCGCTGCCGATCGCCTCGCTCTCGGCCAACCTGCAGCCAGAGCACAAGGCGGTGCTCGAGGGCGAGGAGGAGCTGCTGCTCGCGGGAGACGGCGTGCTCGTCATGCGCGTCAACGGCATCGGGCTGCGGCTGCGGCCGCGCAGCTTCTTCCAGACGAACACCGCGGTCGCCGCGGGCCTCTACCGGCAGGCGACCGCGTGGCTCGACGAAGCGGATCCCGCGAGCCTGCTCGACCTCTACTGCGGCGTGGGCGGCTTCGCGCTCCACGCCGCGCGCCCCGGCCGCCGCGTCGAGGGCGTCGAGGTCACCGCCGAGGCGATCGACGCGGCTCACGAGAGCGCCGCGGAGCTCGACGCGGATGCGTCGTTCTCGGTCGGCGACGCGACCGCGGTCGACCTCGAGGGCGCGAGCGCGCCCGAGCTGGTCGTCGTGAACCCGCCACGCAGGGGCATCGGCGACCTCGCCGCCCGACTCGACGCATCCGCCGTCGACCGCGTGCTCTACTCGAGCTGCAACCCCGCCTCGCTCGCGCGCGATCTCGCGGCGATGCCCGGCTTCCGGCCCGTGCGGGGCCGCGTGTTCGACATGTTCCCGCACACGGGGCACGCCGAGGTGCTCGTCGAGCTCGAGCGCCGCTGACCTCCGCGACCGCGCGCGCTCCTCGCCCTCGATTGGCCATGCGCGGGCTTTGCTGACATGGTGGAAGCACTGGCCACGGGCCAGCACCGGCGCTCGAACGCCATGACCGGGTCGCATGCTCCGCATCGCTGATCCGAACGCGGCGCCGGTGGCGCTCCGCGGGAGACGCTCGCGGGATCGAGCCGGGCTCGACGAGAGCCGTGCGCGCGGCATGCCCTTCGGCGTGCCCTCGTCGCGGCCTCGAAGCGCTGGACGAGAGGAACCGGATGCCGCCTTCGCAGGAGATCGCCCAGCTGGGGATCGTCGTCGTCATCGTGCTGCTGGTCGTCTTCTACGGCGGCACGATGCTCATGACCCTCGGGATCGGCCGGAAGCGCGAGAACGCCGACGGCTACATGACCGCGGGCAACCGGATCGGCTTCGGCATCTCCGCCGCCTCGATGACGGCCACCTGGATCTGGGCCTCGTCGATGTACGCGTCGGTGACGGCGGGCTACACCTACGGCGTCTCCGGCCCCATCCACTACGGCCTGTGGGGCGCGCTCATGATCCTGTTCATCTACCCGTTCGGCAAGCGCATCCGCGCCGTCGCGCCGCGCGCGCACACGCTCGCCGAGGTCATGTACGCGCGCCACGGCCGCTCGTCGCAGCTCATGCTCGCCGGCTCGAACGTGCTCGGCTCGCTCATCTCGCTCACCTCGAACTTCATCGCCGGCGGCGCCCTCATCGCGATGCTCTCGCCGCTGAGCTTCGGCACCGGCATCCTCATCGTCGCCGGAGGGGTGCTGCTCTACACGCTGTGGTCGGGATTCCGCGCCTCA
Source organism: Agrococcus lahaulensis DSM 17612 (assembly GCF_000425105.1). Taxonomy (GTDB): domain Bacteria; phylum Actinomycetota; class Actinomycetes; order Actinomycetales; family Microbacteriaceae; genus Agrococcus; species Agrococcus lahaulensis. The sequence goes on along the minus strand of NZ_AULD01000006.1, from coordinate 535,310 downwards.
GTGCTCACCGACTTCGCGCAGGTGCTCTGCATGCTCGGCGCCGCGGTCGTCGTCATCCCCGTCATCTTCTTCGCCGCCGGCGGTCCGGGGATGTTCGAGGCCGGCGTCGCCGCGGGCTCCGTGACCCCGCAGCAGCAGGACTTCCTCTCGTCGGAGGCGTTCCTCAACCAGGGCGCTCCCTACATCGCCGCGGTGCTCGCCTACGCCATCGGCAACCAGACGATCGCCCAGCGCCTCTTCGCGGTGCGCGAGGACCTCATCAAGCCGACCTTCGTCACCGCGACCGTCGGCTACGGCGCGACCGTCATCGGCGTCGGGATGCTCGGCGTGATGGCGCTCTACCTCGGCATCACCCCGCTCGACGGCGACGTCAACAACCTGCTCCCGCAGATGGCGGCGACCTACCTGCCGTGGGCGCTGCTCGCGCTCGCCTTCCTGATGATCATCGGCGCGCTCTCCTCGACCGCCGACTCCGACCTCTCCGCGCTCTCGTCGATCGTGATGGCCGACGTCTACGGGCAGTCGGTGGGCAAGGACAAGGCGAACCCGAGGACCATGCTGCTGATCGGCCGCATCACGATGATCGTCGCCACCGGCGCCGCGCTCTTCTTCGCGACGAGTCAGTTCAACATCCTCGACCTGCTCGTCTTCGTCGGCGCGCTGTGGGGCTGCCTCGTCTTCCCGGTCATCGCGTCCTTCTACTGGAAGAAGGTCACGAACCTCGCCTTCACGGTCTCGGTCGTCGCGGCGCTCGTCGTGTTCCTGCCGGTGCGCTTCGAGTGGGTGTCGCTCACCGGCGTCCTCGCGCTGCCGATCGAGGTGCTCGCGACGGTGGGCATCGGCGTGGTGCTCGGCATCATGGCGTTCGGCTTCTTCGGCCTGCGGGTCGGGGTGGGGGTCGGGATCGCCGCGACCCTCGCGGCCGCGCCCTTCACGCTCTTCTTCCTCCGCGACTACACCGTCCTCTCCGCGTCCCTCGTCGCCTACGCGGTGTCGTTCCTCGTGTGCTGGGGGCTGTCGGTGCGGTCGAAGCAGCGCTTCGACTTCGCCACGATCCGCCGACTCACGGGCGACTTCGACACGGCAGAGACCCCGGTCGCCGAGGCGCCGGCGGAGGACGACTCGAGCCGCCGACCCAGCGACGGCACCCCCGCCCACGCCCGCGACTGATCGGAGCACCGCATGACCATCGCACTGACCGCATACGTCCTCGTCTGGCCCGTGATCGTCGGGGGCGTCCTCGCCGTCATCTCGCGCGGCTTCTTCCGCGAGCTGCGCGCCGCCAAGGAGGAGGGCCGCCCGATCATCTGACCCGCCCGCTGTGCACGGGACGAGTGCGGCACCGGCCGTTCACCGGGCGGCGCTACGGTCGCGTCGTGAGCACCCTCGAGCGGCGCATCGGCGTCCCCGGCGCGATCGCGATCGGGCTGGGCTCGATGATCGGCGCGGGGCTCTTCTTCGTCTGGGTGCCCGCCTCGCAGCTCGCGGGGGAGTGGCTCTGGCTCGCGCTGCTGCTCGCGGGCGCCGTCGCGACGCTCAACGCGATGTCGACGGCGCAGCTCGCCATGCGGCATCCCGTCTCCGGCGGCGCCTACGCCTACGGGCGCGCCGAGGTCTCGCCCGCGGTCGGCTTCGCCGCCGGCTGGATGTTCCTCACCGGCAAGACCGCCTCGGCGGGGGCCATCGCGCTCATCGCCGCCCGGCACGCGTGGCCCGAGCAGGCCCCGTGGCTCGCGGCCGCGCTCATCGCCGTCCTCGCGCTCGTCAACATGGCCGGCATCCGCTCGACCGTGCGGGTCACGACCGCGATCGTCGCGATGGTGCTCGCGCTCGTGGTCGCCGCGCTCGCGTGGTCCGCGCTCGGGCTGCCGACCGCATCCGCCGCCGGCGTCGAGTCCCTCGCACCCGTCGCCGCCAACCGCGTCGAGGGCGCGCCCGAGGGGCCGCTCGGCGTGCTCACCGCCGCGGGCGTGCTCTTCTTCGCCTTCGCGGGCTACGCGCGCATGGCGACGCTCGGCGAGGAGGTGCGCGACCCCGAGCGCACCCTGCCGCGCGCGATCGGCGCGGGCCTCGCGATCGTGCTCGTGCTCTACGGGCTCGTCGCGTGGGCGACGACGGCGAGGCTCGCGGATGCGCTGCCCACCTCGGCCGCGCCGGTGGCCGATCTCGTCGGGGCGGGCTGGCTGCACGTGGCACTGCTCGGCGCGGCGGCGCTCGCGAGCGTCGGGAGCCTGACCGGGATCCTCGCCGGGCTCTCGCGCACGGGCCTCGCGATGGCGCGCGAGCGCGACCTGCCCGGCCCGCTGTCGTTCGTGTCGCCGCGCTCGAGGGCGCCGGTCGTCGCCGAGGCGGTGACCGCAGCGGCGGCGATCGCGGGCGTGCTGCTGCTGCCGGTCGCGCAGCTCGTCGCTTTCTCGTCGACGTGCGTGCTCACCTACTACGCGGTCGCGCACGTGAGCGCGATGTGCGGTGCTCGACGGACGACGGATGCGTCGACGCCGCGGGCGCGCTGGTGGCTGCCGCGCTGGGTGCCGGTCGCGGGCCTCGCGCTGTGCGCGCTGCTCGTCGTCACCCTGCCGTGGCCGGGCGTCGTCGCGGCCGCCGCGTGGCTCGCGCTCGGCCTCGCCGCCCGCGCCGCGCTCGGCCGCCGCCGCTGACCCGCCGCCACTGCAGCGGAGTTCCGGAACTCCGCTGTTCCCCGCCCGCCGGGCGCAGAGTGCCGGAACTCTGCGCTTCCGAGGTCGCGAGCGCGCAGAGTGCCGGAACTCTGCGGCTCGGATGCGCGTCGACGCGGAGCGCCGGAACCGTCTGCTCAGTCAGGCCGTGCGGCTGTGGAGCGTGGCGGCGAGGTCGCGCAACCAGCGGTCCGGGCTCGGCACGAAGTCGCGATTCGTCGCCCGGACGACATGCAGGCCGATGCGCTCGAAGTCGCGGTACTTCTGGACGTCGCGCTCCCACTGCTCCTTCGAGCGGTGCCCCTTGCCCTCGTACTCCTCGACGACGCGAGCGTCCCGATGCATCAGGTCGGCCCTGCCGAGGAGCCGGCCGGTCTCGGGATCGTGGACGCTCGCCTGCACCTCGGGCTCGGGCATCCCCGCGTCGACGATGAAGAGCCGCATGTCGCTCTCGCGGGGCGACTCGACGCCGAGCCGAATGCGCGGCAGCGCCGCACGCAGGCGGGCGGCGCCCGGCCGACCCGTCCACCGACCGACGGTCGCGCGCAGCTCGTCGAGGGTCGCGAGCGGGCCGGGCGCCCGGCGATCCGGGTAGTGCTCCGCGTCAGAGACGATCGCATCGCCGAGCACGACGAGCTCGTGCTCGGTGCACGTCGCCGCGAGCAGCGCCCAGGCGAGCGGCGGTGCGACGACCCGCACGCCTTCGATCTCCCATGCGTCGAGCGTGGCGTCCGAGACGCGGCGCACCCGGACGCCGGGCCGATCGGGCGTGCCTCGGCCTTTCGGGGCGACGACGTCGACGCCGAGCGAGCCCCGCAGGCGCCAGGGCACCGGCAGCCCGAGCACGGCGAGCGCCACGACACCTCCGATCCTCTGCCACGGCTGCAGCAGCGGGGCGAAGGCGGCGGCTCGCTCGAGCAGCGACTCCGGCTGCGCGATCGAGCGCACCCCGAAGTGCGGCACCGCGAGCCGCGCGCTCCGGAGCCGCGCGGGCGTCATGCCCGCGCGCACCGCGTCCGCCACGAGGAAGCCACGCGCGTCGAGGCCGGGCGGCAAGGATCGATCCACGCGCGGATCGTGCCAGCGTCCTGCCTGCTGCCGCCGCCGCTCTCCACAGCCGTCGTCGCGGCGCGCGCGTCCGCCGCGCAGAGTGTCGGCACTCTGCGCTTCAGAGCCTTCGAAAGGGCAGAGTTCCGGCACTCTGCGGCAGGCGCGTCAGTGCGTGTCGACCGCCGCGATCTCCGAGCGGTCGCCCGACCACTGCGTGTGGAAGGTGCCCTCGCGGTCGACGCGGCGATACGTGTGCGCGCCGAAGAAGTCGCGCTGCCCCTGCACGAGCGCGGCGGGGAGCCGCTCGGCGCGCAGGCCGTCGTAGTAGGCGAGGCTCGACGAGAACGCGGGGGAGGGGATGCCGGCCTGCGCCGCCGCGACGACGACGCGCCGCCACGCCTCCTGGGTGCGGGCGATCGCATCGCGGAAGTAGGGCGCGACGATGAGCGCCGGCAGGGCCGGGTCGGCCGCGTACGCGTCGGTGATGTCGTTGAGGAAGCGCGCGCGGATGATGCAGCCGGCGCGCCAGATGCGGGCGACCTCGCCCTTCTGGATGTCCCAGCCGTACTGCTCGGCCGCCGCGACGATCTCGTCGAAGCCCTGCGAGTAGGCGACGATCTTCGACGCGAACAGGGCCTGGCGCACGTCCTCGACGAACGCATCCGCGTCGTCCACGTGCCACGAGCCCGAGGGCCCCGGCAGGTCGCGCGCCGCCGCCCGCTGGTCGAGGCGCGACGAGAGCGAGCGAGCGAAGACCGCCTCGGCGATGCCCGAGACCGGCACGCCGAGGTCGAGCGCCGTCTGCACCGTCCAGGCGCCCGTGCCCTTCGCGCCCGCCGCGTCGAGGATGACGTCGACGAGCGGCTGCCCGGTCGCGGCGTCGACCTGGCGCAGCACCTCCGCGGTGATCTCGATGAGGTACGACTCGAGCTCGCCCCGGTTCCACTCGTCGAAGACGTCGGCGATCTCGGCGGGGCTCTTGCCCGTGCCGCGGCGGATGAGGTCGTAGGCCTCGGCGATGAGCTGCATGTCGGCGTACTCGATGCCGTTGTGCACCATCTTCACGAAGTGGCCGGCGCCGTCGGCGCCGATGTGCGTCACGCACGGCTCGCCGTCGGCGACCGCCGCGATCGAGCGCAGGATCGGTCCGAGCGTCTCGTACGACTCGACCGTGCCGCCGGGCATGAGCGAGGGCCCGTTGAGCGCGCCCTCCTCGCCGCCCGAGATGCCGCAGCCGACGAAGTGGATGCCCGTCTCGCGCACCGCGGCCTCGCGCCGGATGGTGTCGGTGAAGAGCGCGTTGCCGCCGTCGACGATGATGTCGCCGGGCTCGAACACGCGCACGAGCTCGTCGATGACCGCGTCGGTCGCCCGGCCCGCCTTCACCATCACGATCGCGGTGCGCGGCCGCTGGAGCGAGGCGGCGAGCTCCTCCATCGTGGCCGCCTTCACGAAGCCCGCCTCGGGGTGCGCGGCGATGAGGTCGTCGGTCTTCGAGGTCGTGCGGTTGTAGACCGCGACCGTGTTGCCCTCGCGCGACGCGAGGTTGCGGGCGAGGTTCGAGCCCATCACGGCGAGGCCGACGACGGCGATGTTGGCGGTGGTCACAGCGGGTCCTCCTGGAGGCTCGGGGTACCGCCAGGCTACCGAGGGGCGGATGCGCGGGGCACGCGAGTCGCGACGGCCGAGCGGGCGGGCCACCCGATCGCTCCGGGGCCGCTCCCAGCGTGCGGGGCTACCGTGCCGCGCATGCAGATCGGGTACAAGCTCTTCGCCGAGGACGTCGCCCCGAAGGAGCTCATCCGCCGCGCGGTCGAGGCGGAGCGGGCCGGCTTCGACTTCGTCGAGATCAGCGACCACTTCCACCCGTGGCTCCCGGAGCACGAGCACTCGTCATTCGCGTGGGCGATCCTCTCGGCGATCGCCGCGAAGACCGAGACCCTGCGGCTCGCGACGGGCGTCACGTGCCCGTCGATCCGCTACCACCCGGCGATCGTCGCGCAGGCGGCGGCGACGCTGCAGATCATCTCGGACGGCCGCTTCACGCTCGGCATCGGCGCCGGCGAGCGGCTGAGCGAGCGCATCGTCGGCGAGGGCTGGCCCGAGGTGGGCGACCGCCACCGGCGGCTGCGGGAGGCGCTCGAGATCATCCGGATGCTGTGGTCGGGCGGCGTGCACTCCTACCGCGGGGAGTTCCTGCGGCTCTCCGACGCGAGGGTCTACGACCTACCGGAGACCCTGCCCGAGATCGTCGTCGCGGCGGGCGGACCGCAAGCGGCCGAGCTCGCGGCCGAGCTCGGCGACGGCATCTTCTCGACCGATCCGGATGCGTCGCTCGTCGAGGCGTGGACGGCCGCGGGCGGCGACGGGCCCCGCTACGCCGAGGCGCCGACCGCGTTCGCGCCCGACCCCCGCGCGGGCGCGGAGTCGGCGCATCGCGCCTTCCGCTTCGGCGCCCTCGGCTGGAAGGTGCTCGCCGAGCTGCCCGATCCCGCCGCGTTCGACGAGGCGACCGCCGCGATCGACGTCGATGCGATGGAGCAGGCCTTCGCATGCGGGCCCGACGTCGAGCGGCACCTCGAGGTGATCGAGCCCTACCGCGAGGCGGGCTTCGACCACATCGCCCTCATGGACGGCGGGCCCGACCCCGACGCCTTCTTCGCGTTCTTCGCCGACGAGCTCGGTCCGCGCCTGCGGGCGTGATCGGCGAGCGCGACGGCGCGGCTCAGCGCTCCTCGATCACCCGGCGCGTGACCGACATGTCGCGGTCGCCGTACCCGCGCTCGACGATCTCGTCGAAGAAGGCGCGGAGCGCCGGCAGCAGCGCCGGGTTCGTGCCGGTCGCCTCGGCGACGTCGGCGGCGAAGCCGAGGTCCTTGACGAGGTAGCGCGCGATGCCGGAGGGGGAGTCGTCGCCGCGCACGAGCCGCTCGCGGCGGCTCTCGAGCAGGTTGGAGCCGGCGTAGCCGCCGCCGAGGAGCGACCAGAGCGCGTCGAGGTCGAGGCCGGAGCGCTCGGCGAGCACGGTCGCCTCGCCGAGCGCGCTGATCGTCGCTGCGACGACGAGCTGGTTGCACGCCTTCGCGACCTCGCCGGCGCCGAGCGGACCGAGGTGCACAGCGCGTCCGCACGGCTCGAGCATTGCTGCGGCGCGCGCGGCGTCGGCCGGCTCGCCGCCGAGCATGATCGAGAGGGAGCCGGCCTCGGCGCCGTCGACGCCGCCCGAGACGGGCGAGTCCACGACGCGGACCCTGCCGTCGGTCGCCTCCGCGAGCCGCGCCGCGAGCGCGCGCACGCCCGTCGGCGACGAGGTCGAGCCGACGAGCACGAGCAGCTCCCGCTCGCCGCCGAGCCCCGCGAGCAGCCCGTCGGCGCCCTCGAGCGCCGCCTCGAGCTCGGGTAGGTCGGGCAGCATCGACAGCACGGTCGCGGCGCGCTCCGCCATCTCGCGCGGCGTCGCGGCCCACGCGGCACCGGCCTCGACGAGCGCGGGCCGCGCCGATCGGCTCGAGACGACGGTGGGGCGGCCGGCCGCGAGCAGCCGGCGCGCCACGGGCTCGCCCATCGCGCCGGCGCCGATGACGCCGAGGGTCTCGTCGCGCGTTGCGAGAGTCGTTGCCGTGTCCATGCGTCGAGGCTACGGCCGCGTCGCAGCGCCGACCAGCATGGCGAACGCTGTTCAGTCCTGTGGCATGGCCGTAGGGTGGCGGCGACGACTCGACCGCGAAGGAGCGGAAGCCATGCCCCAGCCCGACGCCCCGACCGAGCGCGACCCGGCACCCGCGGTCTCGCGCGCCCTGCGCATCCTCTCCGCCCTCGCCGACGCGGAGGGCGCGCCGATGACGCTCAGCGACATCGCTCGCGCGCTCGGGCTCGCGAAGTCGTCGACGGCTAACCTGTGCGCAGCGCTCGAGGACGGCGGCATGCTCGAGCGGGAGGCCGGCGGCTACCGGCTCGGGCGGCGCACGGCCGAGCTCGGCGGCGCGTTCGCGCAGCAGTTCAATCAGGTGCGCGAGTTCTACCGCGTCGTGGCCGCCTCGCCCGTGCTCCACCGCGAGGTCGTGCAGATCGCGATGCTCGACGGCATCGACGCGCTCTACCTCGCCCGCCACGAGGGCCGCTCGCCCTACCGGCTCGGCACGCCGCTCGGCTCGAAGCTGCCCGCGGCGCTCAGCGCGACCGGCGTGGCGCTCCTCGCCGAGCTCGACGACGACGCGGTGCGCGCGCTGCTCGCGCCGACGGAGCCGTTCCCGCGACTGACACCCGGCAGCATCACGACGGTCGACGAGCTGCTGCCGCAGCTCGTCGAGGTGCGCGAGCGCGGCTACGCGGTCGATCGCGGCGGCTCCTTCGGCGGCATCACGGGCGTCGCCGTCGCGCTCGAGCCGTGGGCGCCGGCCGACCCGCCGCTCGCGATGGGAGCCGCCCTCCCGGCCGAGCTCGCCGACGAGCAGCGCATCGCCGAGGTGGGCGAGGGGCTGCTCGCGGCCGTCGCGGTGCTGACGAACCCGCTGCGCGGTCCCCGCTCCTGACGGATCCTCGCCGCTGTTCAGAGTATTGAACGGCGTCCACTCCGCTGGTACAGTCGGCGGCAGCAACGACGCGTTTGCACGACTGTCGAAGGAGATGGACCGTGTCCGACACCACCGCGCAGCAGCCGGCGCACACCGACGACCCCGAGTACGCGGCGAACCTCCGCCGGGCGACGCTCGCCTCGAGCGTCGGCAGCGCGCTCGAGTACTTCGACTTCGCGCTCTACGGCCTCTTCTCGGCGCTCATCTTCGGCCAGCTGTTCTTCTCGAACCTGCCGCCGGAGTTCGCGGTCGTCGCCTCGCTCGCCTCCTTCGGCGTCGGCTTCCTGGCCCGCCCGCTCGGCGGCCTCTTCTTCGGCACGCTCGGCGACCGGCTCGGGCGCAAGTGGGTGCTCGTCGTCACGATCGGGCTCATGGGCGGCGCGACGACGCTCATCGGCGCGCTCCCGACGTACGACCAGATCGGCATCTGGGCGCCCATCCTGCTGACCGTCCTGCGGCTCGCGCAGGGCTTCGGCGCCGGCGCCGAGCAAGCTGGCGCGACCGTGCTCATGGCCGAGTACGCGCCCGTCAAGCGGCGCGGCTTCTTCGCCGCGCTGCCGTTCATCGGCATCCAGCTCGGCACGCTGCTCGCCGGCCTCGTGTTCTCGCTCATGTCGCTGCTGCCCGACGAGGTCTTCTTCGGCTGGGCCTGGCGCATCCCGTTCCTCGCCTCGTTCCTGCTCATCCTCGTCGCGCTCTTCATCCGCCTGCGGCTGCGCGAGACGCCGACGTTCGTCGAGCTCGAGAAGCACGACCAGATCGCCGAGCGACCCATCCGCGAGATCTTCACGAAGGGCCTCGCCGGGGTCACCGTCGGCGTGGGGCTGCGGATGGCCGAGAACGGCGGCTCCTACATGTTCCAGACGCTCGCGCTCGCGTTCGTCGCCGGCAACTTCCTCGCGAGCCCAGTCGACCGCGGCGTCGCGGCATGGGGCGTCACGATCGGCGCGCTCATCGCGATCTTCGTGCTCCCGCTCACCGGTCACCTCTCCGACCGCTTCGGTCGCCGCATCATCTACCGCGCGGGCGCGGTCTTCATGCTCGTCTACGCGTTCCCGGCCTGGTGGCTGCTGTCGCTCGGCGACCCGGTGACCGTCGTGGTCGTCATCGCGCTCGGCGTCGGCATCGCCGTCAACACCATGCTCGGCCCGCAGTGCGCGATGCTGCCCGAGCTGTTCGGCAACCGCCACCGCTACCTCGGCGTCGCGATGGCGCGCGAGATCTCGGCGGTGCTCGCGGGTGGACTCGCCGGCGTGCTCGGCGCCTACCTGCTCGCGGTCTCCGACGGCGACTGGCTGCTGCCGGGCATCTACATGGCGACGCTCGCCCTCATCACGACCGCCTCGACGTTCCTCGTGCCCGAGACGCGCGCCCGCGACCTGCTGCGGCTCGACGACGCCGTGCGGGTCTCGAGCGACGAGTCGCGCAGCGACGCCGAGATCGAGGCCGACCTCCAGCGCGCCTGATGCGCATCGCGAGGGTCGCCGTCGGCGCCGCCGCGCTCCACGCGCGGGCCGACGGCGACGCGGCCGAGGTCGACGCCTGGGTGCCGATCGAGGACCCCTACGCCGCGCTCGCGGAGGGCCGGCGCCCGGCCGACACGGGCGAGCCCATCCCCGCCGGCGAGGCGCGGCTGCTGCCGCCGGCCGCGCCGACGGTGCTCGTCGGCATCGCGCAGAACCGCGGCGCGAGCGACCGGCCGCTGCCGGTGCAGGCGTGGCTCAAGAGCCCGCGCTCCGTCGTCGCGCACGGCGAGCCCGTCCGGGTGCGGCGCGACGCGGGCCGGCTCGTCGTCGAGGCGGAGATCGCCGTCGTGGTCGGCCGGGACACGGGCGATCCGACCGCGCCGCTGCTCCATGCGGCGAACGCGCACGAGTTCGTGCTGGGCGTGACCGCCGTCGACGACATCTCCTACCCCGACCGCGCCGCGCTCGACGAGCGGAACTTCGAGTCGAAGGGCGGCGACGGATCGACCCCGCTCGGTCCCTGGATCGACACCGGGGCGTCGCTCGACGAGCTCCCGCTCGCGCTCGAGCTCGACGGCGAGCGCGTGCGCGACTCGAGCGCGAGCGCGATGCCCGTGCCGGTGCGCGAGTCGCTCGCCTACGTCGCGCGCTGGGTGCGGCTCGGCCCCGGCGACGTCGTGATGGCCGGCGCACCGCTCTCGAACCACGAGGCGAGGCCCGGCCAGACCGCGACGGTCGTCGTGGGCGGCATGCGGCTCGAGACGCCCCTGCGCTGACCGCGCACCATCACTAGCCTGAACCGAGGAGGAGTCGCCATGCCCGAGCACACCCTGAAGGTCGCCGTCGCGGTCAGCCTCGACGACGCATCCGCCGATCGCATCCGCGAGCTCGAGCCCCGCGTCGAGCTGCTGCGCGACCCCGAGCTCACCCGGCCGTGGCGCTGGCAGGGCGACTGGGAGGGCGACCCCGACTGGGAGCGCACTCCCGAGCAGCAGTCGCGGTTCGAGGCGATGCTCGACGAGGCGGATGCCCTCTTCGGCATCCCGGACGTCTCGCCGGCCGCCCTCGCCCGCACCGTGCGCGCGAACGAGCGGCTCCGCTGGGTCCACACGACGGCCGCGGGCGGCGGCGGGCAGGTGCGCGCCGCCCAGCTCACCGAGGCGGAGCTCGAGCGCGTCGTCGTCACGACGAGCGCCGGCATGCACGCCTCGACGCTCGCCGAGTGGGCGCTCTTCGGCGTGCTCGCGGGCGCGAAGGGGCTGCGGCGGCTCGAGGCCGACCAGGCCTCGCGCACGTGGGGCGACGGCCGGCGCCTCATGCGCCACGTGAGCGAGATGACCGTGCTCGTCGTCGGCCTCGGCGGCATCGGCAAGGTCGTCGCGGAGCGCTTCGCGGCGCTCGGCGCGACCGTGTGGGGCACGACGCGCTCCGGCGAGCCCGTCCCGCACGTCGACCGGCTCGTGCCGATCGACGAGCTCGCCGAGGCGGCGGCCCACGCCGACGCGATCGTCTCGACGCTGCCGGGCACCGAGCGCACGACCGGTCTCCTCGGCGCCGACGTCTTCGGCGCGCTCCGGGACGACACGGTCTTCGTCAACGTCGGCCGCGGCACGGTCGTCGACGAGGACGCGCTGCTCGACGCCCTCGACGCGGGCCGCGTCGGCTTCGCGGCCCTCGACGTCACCGCGGTCGAGCCGCTGCCCGCCGAGTCGCGGCTGTGGGAGCACCCGAGCGTGCTGCTGAGCCCCCACACCGCGGCGCTCTCGGTGCAGGAGCCGCGCCGGATCGCCGAGCTCTTCGCGCGCAACGCGACGCGGCTGCTCGACGGCGAGCCGCTCGAGAACGTCATGAGCACGAAGGAGTTCTACTGATGGACGCGCCCCGCGGCACCGCGCTGTTCGACCTCTCGGCCCGCACGGCGCTCGTGACCGGATCGAGCCAGGGCATCGGCCGGGCGCTCGCGCAGGGCCTCGCCGAGGCGGGAGCGACGGTCGTCGTGCACGGCCGCGACGCGGCGAAGGCCGAGCGCGCCGCCGCCGAGATCGCCGAGTCGACGGGTCGCGAGACGCACGTCGCGCTCTTCGACGTGACGGATGCGTCGGCGGTCGACGCGGGGATCGCCGACGTCGAGGCTCGGGTCGGCACCCCCGACATCCTCGTGAACAACGCCGGCATCCAGCGCCGCAACCCCATCGCCGACTTCACCGACGAGGACTGGCACGACCTCGTCGCGACGAACCTCACGAGCGCGTTCCTGCTCTCGCGCCGCGTCGCGCGCGGAATGATCGCGCGCGGCTCCGGCCGCATCGTCTCGATCGGCAGCGTGCAGTCGCAGCTCGCGCGCCCGTCGATCGCGCCGTACAGCGCGACGAAGGGCGCGATCGTGATGCTGACGAAGGGGCTGTGCGCCGACCTCGCGCCGCACGGCATCAGCGTCAACGCCCTCGCCCCGGGCTACTTCGCGACCGAGCTCACGCAGCCGCTCGTCGACGACCCCGCGTTTTCGGCGTGGGTCGCCGGCCGCACGCCCGCTGGCCGCTGGGGCCGCGTCGAGGACCTCGTCGGCACGCTCGTGTTCCTCTCGAGCGACGCGAGCGCCTTCGTGAACGGGCAGACGATCTTCGTCGACGGCGGCATGACCGCCGTCGTGTGAGAGGGAGGACGCGGATGCGCGACGACCGGATGCCCGAGAACCTCGGCCTCGTGGCCCACGCGAAGGAGGACGTGCGCGTCGAGGCGCTGCCCGAGCCGGTGCCGGCGGCCGGCGAGGCGGTCGTCGAGATCGCGTACGGCGGCATCTGCGGCTCCGACCTCCACTACTGGCTGCACGGCGCCGCCGGGCAGTCGATCCTGCGCGAGCCGATGCTGCTCGGTCACGAGATCGTCGGCACGGTGCTCGAGGCGGCCGCCGACGGCACCGGGCCCGCCGCCGGCACGCGCGTCGCCGTGCACCCCGCGACGCCGATCGACGACGGCTCCGCGACTTTCCCGGCCGATCGGCCGAACCTCAGCCCCGCCGGCACCTACCTCGGGTCGGCCGCGCGCGTGCCCCACACGGCGGGCGCCTTCGCGCGCCGCGTGGCGCTGCCCGCCCGCATGCTGCGGCCGCTCCCGGCGGGGCTCGACCTCCGGCTCGCGTCGCTCGCGGAGCCCGCGGCCGTCGCGTGGCACGGCGTCGGCCAGGCGGGGGACGTCGCGGGCACGCGCGTGCTCGTGATCGGCGCCGGCCCGATCGGCGCGCTCGCGATCGCGGTCGCGCGCCACCACGGCGCGGCCGAGGTCATCGCGACCGACCTGCACGAGCACCCACGAGCGCTCGCGGAGCGGCTCGGCGCCCGCGCGATGGACGCGCGCGACGTCGACGGGATCGCCGGCCTCCACGCCGACGTCGTCATCGAGTCGTCCGGCACCGTGCCGGGGCTCGCCGCCGCGATCAGCGGCGCCCGCCGCGGCGGCACCGTCGTCATGCTCGGCCTCCAGCGGGCAGGCGACGTCGCGGTGCCGATGGCGAGCGCCATCACGCGCGAGCTCACGCTCGTCGGCTCCTTCCGCTTCAACGACGAGATCGACGACGTGCTCGAGGCGCTCGCCGACGGCTCGCTCGACGCGGCGCCCGTCATCAGCCACGAGCTGCCGATCGAGCGCGGCCTCGACGCCCTCGAGCTCGCCCGCGACGCATCCGTATCCTCGAAGGTGCTGCTGACGTTCGGTGAGCACGAGGGAGTGGATGCATGAGCGAGACGCGATACCCGTCCATGATCATCATGGGCGTGCAGGGCTCCGGCAAGACGACGATCGGGCGGGCGCTCGCCGACCGGCTCAACATCCAGTTCATCGACGGCGACGACCTGCACCCCGCGGCCAACAAGCAGAAGATGGCGAGCGGCACGCCGCTCACCGACGAGGACCGCGTGCCGTGGCTCAAGGCGATCGGCGACGCGATCGCGACCGGCCGCGCCGAGGGGCGCATCACGATCGTCGCGTGCTCGGCCCTCAAGCGGTGGTACCGCGAGCTGCTGCGCGCGAGCGACTCGCAGCTCGTCTTCGTGCACCTCGTGGGCGACAAGGGTCTGCTCGCCGACCGCATCGCCCACCGCGACCACGAGTACATGCCCTCGACGCTGCTCGACAGCCAGATCGAGACGCTCGAGCCGCTCGCCGAGTGGGAGCACGGCATCGCGATCTCGATCGACCAGACCCCCGCGGCGATCGTCGACGAGGTCACGCGCATCCTCATGGGCCGAGCGGCCGGACGCACGGTCGAGCCGGGCCCCGAGACCACCATCACCGGCACGATCCACCTGCCCGGGCGCTGAACCAGCGCCTGCCCCGCACCCGCGCACCGCGCCGCACGCGAAGGAGACGCACGATGGACGACCTCGTCCTCAACTGGGACCTCGGCACGGGAGGGCTGCTGCTGCTCGCGGCCGGCTCCATCGCGCTGCTGCTCGTCCTCATCATGGCGTTCAAGATCCACGCCTTCCTCGCCCTGATGATCACGAGCCTCATCACGGCGTTCGCGGCGGGCATCCCCTTCGACCAGCTGCTGCCGGCGCTGCGCTTCGGCTTCGACCCGACGCTCGGCAGCGTCATGCTGCTCGTCGCGCTCGGCGCGATGCTCGGTCGCATGATCGAGACGTCCGGCGGCGCGAGGGTGCTGACCGACAAGCTCATCGGCTGGTTCGGCGAGCAGCGCGCCGCCATGGCCGTCGGCGTCGCGAGCCTGCTGATGGGCTTCCCGATCTTCTTCGACGCCGGCCTCGTCGTGATGATGCCCATCATCTACGCCGTCTCGCGCCGGCTCGGCGGCTCGCTCCTCACCGTCGCGTTCCCCGCGGCGCTCGCCTTCAGCTCCATGCACATCTTCGTGCCGCCGCACCCGGGCCCGGTGTCGGCATCCGCGATCCTCGGCGCCGACGTCGGCCTCGTGCTCATCCTCGGCCTCGTCGTCGCGATCCCCGTCTGGTACGTCGTCGGTGTGCTGTTCGGCGGCTGGGTCGGCCGACGCTACGACGTCGGCGTGCCCTCGATCCTCTCCGGCACCGAGGAGGAGCACCGTGCGATGGAGTCGAACCCGGCGTTCGGCAAGATCGTCTTCCTGCTCATCCTGCCGCTCGTGCTCATCCTGCTGAACACGGGCCTCAACATGTTCGCGGCGACGACGGACGACCCGGATGCGTTCCGGGCCGAGCCCGTCGTCGCGCTCCTGCGCACCCTCGGCGAGACGCCCGTCGCGCTGCTCATCACCGTCCTGGTCTCGATGTGGCTGCTCGGCTGGGGGATGGGCAAGGCCGGCTCGCTCGTCGAGAAGGTCGCCGACAGCGCCCTCGGGCCGATCGCCTCGGTCGTGCTCGTCACCGGCGCCGGCGGCATGTTCGGCGGCGTGCTGCGCGTCACCGGCATCGGCGACGCGATCGCCGAGTCGCTGAACTCGATCGGCATGCCCGTCATCGTCGCCGCCTTCCTCATCTCGCTCATCGTGCGCATCGCGCAGGGCTCCGCGACCGTCGCGCTCACGACCGCCGCCTCCCTCATGGCGGGCGTCGTCGTCGACGGCGGCTTCAACCCCGTCGAGGTCGCCTCGATCGTGCTCGCGACGGCGGCGGGCTCGGTCGGCTTCAGCCACGTGAACGACTCCGGCTTCTGGCTCGTGAGCAAGTTCTTCGGCCTCGACGTCAAGACGACGCTCAAGACGTGGACCGTCGCGCAGGGCCTCATGGCCATCGTCGGCTTCGTGCTGAGCTACGCGATCTACCTCATCGCCGGCGCGTTCGGGTGATGCGCGAGCCGGGGCGCCGACCGACGCGGCCGGCGCCCCGGCGATGCGGTAGGCTCGGAGGCTGAACTTCGGCGAGGGATGCGGACGCATCCGTGATCGACGCGGTCGCAGCAGCAGGCACTGTCCTCACGCTTGGCGCGTTCGAGTCGACCCACGACGGGCTGCGGCCCACAAGGAGCACTTCCATGAGCACCGACGACAACAAGCTCGCGACCGAGACGCGCACGTCCTTCGGCAAGGGCGCGGCCCGCAAGCTGCGCGCCGCCGGCAAGGTCCCGGCCGTCCTCTACGGCCACGGCACCGAGCCGAAGCACCTCGCGCTCGACGCGCACGAGGTCTTCCTGCTCGTGCGCCGCTCGAACGCGATCCTCGACCTGCAGGTCGAGGGCGCCTCGCAGCTCGCGCTCGTCAAGGACGTGCAGCGCAACCCCGTGCTGCAGGGCGTCGACGCGATCGAGCACCTCGACCTCCTCATCGTCAAGCGCGGCGAGAAGGTCGTCGTCGACGTGCCCGTGCACCTCGAGGGCGAGTCGGCCCCCGGCACGATCCACAACCTCGAGGAGACGTCGATCTCGATCGAGGTCGAGGCGCTCCACATCCCCGACGCGATCACCGTCTCGATCGAGGGCCTCGAGGAGGGCGCGCACGTGCTCGCCCGCGATGTGCAGCTGCCGTCGGGCGCGACGCTCCTGACCGACCCCGAGGCGCTCGTCGTCGGCATCATGGTGCCCGCGGCGCCCTCGCTCGAGGAGGAGGCGCCCGAGGGCGACGTCGTCCCGAGCGGCGAGGCCTCGCAGGAGACCGACGCGGCCGCCGAGTAGTCGCTCCGCCACTCCATGGCGCAGACGTGGCTCGTGGTCGGGCTCGGGAATCCCGGGCCCGACTACGCGCGCACGCGCCACAACATCGGCCAGATGGCGCTCGCCGAGGTCGAGCGGCGAGCCGGCGCGACGCCCAAGCGCCACGGCCGCGCCGCCGCCCTCGTCGCCGAGTCGCGCATCGTCGGCGGACCGAAGGTCGTCACGGCCTTCCCGACCACCTTCATGAACCGCTCGGGCGGCCCCGTCGCGCAGCTCATGGACTGGTACGGCATCGAGCCGGAGCACGTCATCGTGCTCCACGACGAGCTCGACCTGCCGCTCGGCGAGATCCGGCTCAAGCAGGGTGGCGGCCACGGCGGCCACAACGGCATGCGCGACATCATCGCCGCCCGCGGCGGCGACGTGCTGCGCGTGCGGCTCGGCATCGGCCGCCCGCCCGGGCGGCAGGACCCCGCCGACTTCGTGCTCAAGCCGTTCGCGAAGGCCGAGCAGGCCGAGGCCGAGCTCCTCGTGCAGCTCGGCGCGGACGCGGTCGAGCGCATCATCGCCGAGGGCTTCCTCGCGGCGCAGCAGCGGATCCACGCCCGCTGAAGCCGAACGCTCGACCGCCCGCCGCTAGCATGGGATGCCGACCGGAAGGAACCTCGCCAGTGCGCCGAACCGCCATGCTCGCGACCGTCGTCATCGCGGCGAGCGTCGCCCTCACGGGCTGCTCGAGCGGCGGCAGCGGTGAGGAGCAGGTGCAGGGCCCGCACGGCTACACGCTCTCCGCGCGCAGCCCCGACGGATCGCTCCTGTGGTGGGACCGCTCGCCCGAGTCCGGCCTCACCGACCTCATCCTCGAGGACCCCGACGGCCGCTTCCTCGCCTCGTGCCTCGGCACCGGGCCGCTGCTGTGCGTCGCGGGCCCGGAGGCGGCGAAGGGCGCGCTCGTCATCGCGCCCGTCGGCGCCGAGCGCGCCGTCATGACGTGGTACGGCCAGGAGATCGAGCTCGCCCGCGGCGAGAACGTCCCCGAGGACGCGCCGCCCGTGTTCGTCGGCGTCATGCCGCCCGCGCAGGCCGAGGGCGGCTACTCCCTGCAGGTCTTCGACGGTGCCGGCGCCGTCGTCATGAGCCAGTGATCGTGAGCCAGTGAGCCTCGAGCCCCTCCTCGAGCTGCTCGAGCGCGGCGCGCTCGCCGCGGTCGTCGAGGCACGGCGCGGCGGCGCGCTCAGCGGCATCGAGGCGATGCGCGCACCGGTCGTCGCCTCGCTCGCGAGCGGCGCCTCCCGCCCGCTGCTCGTCATCACCGCGACCCGGCGCGAGGCCGACGCCGTCCGCGACGACCTCGCGGCGTGGCTGCCGAGCGCGCAGGTGCTCACGCTCCCGGCGTGGGAGACGCTCCCGCACGAGCGGCTGAGCCCGTCGGCCGAGACGGTCGGCCAGCGCGGGGCAGCCCTCCGCGCGGTCGCCGAGCGCGATCCCGCGACGCCCACCGTGGTCATCGCCTCGGTGCGCGCCGCGCTGCAGCCGGTCGCCGACAACCTGCTCGACATCGAGCCGGTCGAGCTCGCGACGGGCGCGCGCGGCGTCGACCTCGCCGAACTCTCGCGCCGGCTCGTCGACCTCGCCTACCTGCGGGTCGACATGGTCACCCGCCGCGGCGAGTTCGCCGTGCGCGGCGGCATCGTCGACGTCTTCAGCCCCGCGGCCGACCACCCCGTGCGCATCGAGCTCTTCGGCGACGAGGTCGAGCAGATGCGCTGGTTCCACGTCGCCGACCAGCGCAGCGACCCGACGCCCCTCGAGCGCGTCGTGCTGCCGCCGAGCCGCGAGCTGCTGCTGACGGATGCGGTGCGCGCGCGAGCGCGCCAGCTCGCTCCCGAGTTCCCCGGCATCGCGCAGATGCTCGAGAAGATCGCCGAGGGCATCCCCGTCGAGGGCATGGAGTCGCTCGCGCCCGCGCTCCTGCCGCGGCTCGTGCCCGTCACCCACTACCTGCCCGGCGCGGGCGTCGTCGTGCTCGGGCCCGAGCGCATCCGCGACCGCGTCGCGAGCCTCAACGAGACCAACCAGGAGTTCCTGCAGGCAGCCTGGAGCGCCGCGACCGCGGGCGGCGAGGCGCCCGTCGACCTCAGCAGCGGCTTCCTGAGCCTCGACGAGCTGCACGACGCGGTCGACGGACCGTGGTGGACGCTCTCGACCCTGCAGGCCGACGAGTCGGTCGACGCGATCGACGCGCACGCCGTGCCGAGCTTCGCCGGTCGCGCCGACGGGGCCGTCGAGCACCTCCGCGAGCGCTCGCGCGAGGGCTGGCGCGTCGTCGTCACCGCGGCCGGCCACGGCATGGTCGAGCGCGCGGTGCAGGTGCTCGGCGAGCACGGCGTCGCCGCGCGCGAGGTCGAGGCGCTGCCGGCCGAGCTCGAGCCCGGCGTCGTGCACGTCACGCGCGCCGCGATCGAGCACGGCTTCTCGCTGCCCGAGGAGCGCGTCGAGCTCGTGAGCGAGGCGGAGTTCTTCGGCCGTGCCGTCGGCGTCGACAGCCGCCAGCCGCACAAGCTCGCCGGCCGCCGCCGCTCGGTCGTCGACCCGCTGCAGCTCAAGCCGGGCGACTACGTCGTGCACGAGACGCACGGCGTCGGCCGCTTCGTCGAGCTCACCCAGCGCACCGTCTCGAGCGGCGGGCGGAACCCCGTGAAGACGACGCGCGAGTACCTCGTGATCGAGTACGCGCCCTCGAAGCGCGGCCAGCCGGGCGACCGGCTCTCGGTGCCGACCGACCAGCTCGACCAGCTCAACCGCTACGTCGGCGGCGAGGCGCCGCAGCTGTCGAAGATGGGCGGCAGCGACTGGCAGCAGGCGAAGTCGAAGGCGCGCCGCGCGGTGCGCGACATCGCGGTCGAGCTCGTGCAGCTCTACTCGAAGCGCATGGCGTCGAAGGGCCGCGCGTTCGGCCCCGACTCGCCGTGGCAGCGCGAGCTCGAGGACGCCTTCCCGTACGCCGAGACGCCCGATCAGCTCACGACGATCGAGGAGGTCAAGCGCGACATGGAGCGGCCGGTGCCGATGGACCGGCTGCTCTCGGGCGACGTCGGCTACGGCAAGACCGAGGTCGCGGTGCGCGCCGCGTTCAAGGCCGTGCAGGACGGCACGCAGGTCGCGGTGCTCGTGCCGACGACCCTGCTCGTGCGCCAGCACTTCGAGACCTTCGCGGCACGCTTCGCCGGCTTCCCGGTGCAGGTGCGCGCGCTCAGCCGCTTCCAGACCGACAAGGAGGTGCGCGAGACGATCAAGGGGATCGCCGACGGCACCGTCGACGTCGTGATCGGGACCCACCGCATCCTCTCGGAGGCCGTGCGCTTCAAGGAGCTCGGGCTCGTCATCATCGACGAGGAGCAGCGCTTCGGCGTCGAGCACAAGGAGCGGCTCAAGGCGCTCAAGGCCAACGTCGACGTGCTCGCGATGTCGGCGACGCCCATCCCGCGCACGCTCGAGATGGCGGTGACGGGCATCCGCGAGATGTCGACGCTCGCGACGCCGCCCGAGGCGCGCCACCCCGTGCTCACGTTCGTCGGCGCCTACAACGAGCAGCAGGTCGCCGCCGCCATCCGCCGCGAGCTCCTGCGCGAGGGCCAGGTCTTCTTCGTGCACAACCGCGTCTCGTCGATCAACCGCGTCGCGGCGCAGCTCGCCGAGCTCGTGCCCGAGGCGCGCATCGGCGTCGCGCACGGCAAGATGGCCGAGTCGCAGCTCGAGCGCGTCATCGTCGACTTCTGGGAGAAGGAGTACGACGTGCTCGTCTCGACGACGATCGTCGAGACGGGCCTCGACATCCCGAACGCGAACACGCTCATCGTCGACCACGCCGAGCGCTACGGCCTGAGCCAGCTGCACCAGCTGCGCGGGCGCGTCGGCCGCGGCCGCGAGCGTGCCTACGCCTACTTCCTCTACGACGCCGACAAGCCGCTCTCCGAGACGGCGCACGACCGGCTCGAGACGATCGCGGTGCACAACGAGCTCGGCGCCGGCATGCAGGTCGCGATGAAGGATCTCGAGATCCGCGGCGCCGGCAACCTGCTCGGGGGCGAGCAGTCGGGGCACATCGCGGGCGTCGGCTTCGACCTCTACCTGCGGATGGTGGGGGAGGCGGTCGCGGTCTTCCGCGGCGAGGAGGACGAGGGGCCGCGCGAGCTGCGGCTCGAGCTGCCGGTCGACGCGGTGATCCCCGAGGACTACGTCGACTCGGAGCGGCTGCGGCTCGAGGCGTACCAGAAGATCTCGGCCGCGGCCTCGGCGCGCGACGACGCCGCGATCGACCAGGTGCTCGACGAGCTGCGCGACCGCTACGGCGAGCCCCCGGCGCAGGTCACGTCGCTCATCGCGATCGCACGGCTGCGGCGCAAGGCGCAGCGCGCGAAGCTCTCGGAGGTCATCACCGTCGGCCCGAACCTGCGCGTCTCGCCCGCCGACCTCGCCGAGTCGACGCAGCTGCGGCTGCGGCGCATGTACCCGGGCGCGAAGCTCAACGCGCAGGCGAAGTCGCTCGTCGTGCCGATCCCGACCGCGGGCGGCGGCCGGCTCGCGGGCACGCAGGCCGAGCCGCTTCCCGACGCCGAGCTCATCGCGTGGGTCGACGCGCTCCTGACGGCGATCTTCCCGCCGCCGAAGGAGCCCGCCGACGCCGCTGCGCCAGGCGGCGAGGCGACCGCATGAGCGCGCTCGACGAGCTCGTCGCGGTCATGGCCCGCTTGCGGGGCCCGGGCGGCTGCCCGTGGGACGGCGAGCAGACCCACGCCTCGCTCGCCCCCTTCGCCATCGAGGAGGCGCACGAGCTCGTCGAGGCGATCGAGGCGGGCGACGACGAGCACCTCCGCGAGGAGCTCGGCGACGTGCTGCTCCAGGTCGTCTTCCACGCCGACATCGCGCGCGCCGACGGCCGCTTCGACCTCGAGGCCGTCGCGCGATCGCTCATCGAGAAGCTGCGGCGCCGGCACCCGCACGTCTTCGCCGACGTCGCCGTCGACGGGGTCGGCGACGTCGTCGCGAACTGGGACGCGATCAAGCGCGCCGAGAAGCCCGAGCGCGGCAGCGCGCTCGACGGCATCCCCGCGAGCCTCCCGGCGCTCGCGCGCGCCGAGAAGGTGATCCGTCGCGCGGGCCGGGCGGGGCTCGCGCTCCCGGCGGAGACGACGACGGATGCGTCGGCACCGGAGACCGAGGACGAGCTCGGCCGGGCGCTCCTCGCGCTCGTGCGCGGCGCGGCCGAGCGCGGGCTCGACGCCGAGCGGGCGCTGCGCACCGCGACGCGCGAGCTCGAGCAGCGGCTGCGGGCCGCGGAGGCCGCCGGCGGGTCGGGCGCCGCTGCGGGCTGATCCCGCAGTGCGCGAGGATGGCGGAGTGACCCCCGCCCCGCGAGACGAGCGCCTCGACCGGCGCCGTCGCGCGATCCTCGCGGCGCTCGTCGTCACCGTCGTGACGACCGCGCTCACGGGCAGCGCGCACGCGATCGGCGGCGGCTCGCCGCCCGACGCGCTGCTGCTCACCACCGCCGGGGTGCTCTCGCTCGTCGTGCTCGCACCCGTGCTCGGTGCGCGCGGCCTCGCCGCGACGCTGCCGCGGCAAGCGCTCGCCGTCGCCGCCGCGCAGCTGCTGCAGCACGTGCTCTACGCGCTGCCGGAGGCGAGCGCGCCGCTCGCCGCGGGACACGCGCACGCCGGCCACTCGCACGCCGGGAGCCTCGCGGGCGCCGTGCTCGACGAGCACGCCGCGATGCCGCTCGCGCACCTCGTCGCCGGCGCGCTCGCGCTCGGGCTCCTGCGGCTCGTGCCGCGGCTCGTCGACGCGCTGCTCGAGGCCGTCTCGCTGCGCATCGCCCTCGCGGTGCTCGCGTGGACGGCCCCGCGGCCCGTGCCCACCGCATCCATCTCGACGGAGCGCCGCGCGAGCCGCCGCGCGCTCGACGTGCTCCGCGGCTCGCTCGAGCGGCGCGGGCCGCCGCTCGCGACCGCCTGACGCGACCCCACCGCGCGCCCGACGGCGCGCGTCCCCGGCGACCGCGACCGCGGTCGCCCGCAGTCGAGCGCGCCTCGCGCGCGCAGCAAGGAGCACCCATGACCACGTCCACCGACCCCGCCCGCCGACGCATCCGAGCCGTGCGACGCATCCGACCCCTGCCCGCGCTGACGGGCACCGTCATCGCCGCCGCCCTCGTGCTCGCCGCACCGGTCGCGGCGAGCGCGCACGTGCACGCCGAGCCGACGAGCACCGAGCCCGGCGCGCGCGCCGACATCGCCTTCGCCATCGGGCACGGCTGCGACGGCTCGCCCACGACCGCCGTCGAGATCGAGGTGCCCGCCGAGATCGCGGCGGTCGGCCTCATCGCCAACCCCGGCTGGGACGTCGCGATCGACACCGCGGACGGCACCCGCACCGTCGTGTTCACGGCCGAGGAGCCGCTGCCCGACGGCGTGCGCGACACGCTTGAGCTGAGCGCGACGCTGCCCGACGACGCGGAGGACGGCACCGTGCTCGCCTTCCCGACGCGGCAGCTGTGCGAGGTGGGGGAGTCGGCGTGGACCGACCTCGACCAGTCGTCGGACACCCCCGCGCCGATCGTCACCATCGGCGGCGGCGACGGGCACGGCCACGGCCCGGAGGCGGGCCACGACGCGGCTGCCGGCGACGCACCGGCAGCGAGCGACGCGACCGCCGCGATGCCGATCGCGATCGTCGCGCTCGTCGTCGCGCTCGCGGCAGCGGCGCTCGCGGCCTTCGCCGCCTTCCGCCGCCGAGCCTGACCCGAGCAGAGTCCCGGCACTCCGCGATCCGCATGCACCGGATGCGCAGAGTGCCGGGACTCCGCGCTGGCGATCGGCTACGGAGCGGTGTCCGCGAGACCGGGCGGGTCGACCGCGGCGGCGCCGCGACGTGACTCCCGATAGCGCAGCCGCCCGACGCCTGCGACGACGAAGATCCCGATCACGAACGCGATGAGCACCTGCCCGGTCGGCCAGGCGAGCCCCACACAGCCGCCGTGCACCGCGGGGTCGAGGAACGGGTAGGGGAACCAGCCGTCGACGAGCCCGCCGCGCAGCCACGCCGCGACGAGGTACCCGACGGGGTAGGCCATCCACCACGCCGCCGCGCCGAGCGAGATGCGCCGCGCGGTCGGCACGAGCAGCCAGTCGAGCCCGACCATCCACGGGATGAAGCGGTGCTGCGCCGCGTTCGTGAACTCGATCGACCACGCCCACACCTCGTCGGGCTCCGCGAGCAGCACCGCGTAGACGAGCCCGGTGAGCACGATGTACGCCGTGATCGCTCCGCGCACGTGGTCGAACCACCGCGGCCGGCGCCACTCGGGCACGAGCAGCATCCACGCCATGAGCGCGATGACGAAGAGGTTCGACTGCACCGTGAAGTAGGCGAAGTGCTCGGTCGGCGGCTCGCCCGACTGCAGCATGTTCTTGATGTTCCACGCCTCGGCGAACACCGCCGTGAGCAGGATGAGGATGCGCCACGCCACGACGGGCACGGCGCGATCGGTGAGGGGCCAGGAACGACGCACGCGGTCATCGTGCCATCGACGGATGCCCGGGCGGGCGAAGGGCGCGCCCGGGGTGCGGGAGAATGGTCGCCATGGCAACCCAGGTGCACCCGCCGCGCGGCATGCGCGACTTCCTGCCCGTCGAGAAGCGGCGCCGCGAGCGCGTGCTGCGCGTCATCCGGGACGCCTACGAGGACCACGGCTTCGAGGAGATCGAGACGCCCGTCGTGGAGGACGCCGAGCGGCTCCACGCGGGCCTCGGCGGCGACAACGAGAAGCTCGCCTTCGCGATCATGCGCCGCGGCCTCGGCGTCGACGACGTGCGCGGCGCGAGCGCGCCGCTCGAGCTCGCCGACCTCGGCCTGCGCTTCGACCTGACCGTGCCGCTCGCGCGCTTCATCGCGACGAACCGCGCGGCGCTCCCGCCCGTCTTCCGCGCGATCCAGATCGCGCCCGTCTGGCGCGCCGAGCGGCCCCAGCGCGGCCGGTACCGCCAGTTCATGCAGTGCGACATCGACATCGCCGGTGAGCCGGGCGTCACGGCCGAGCTCGAGCTGCTGTCGGCGACGGCGGATGCGCTCACCCGCCTCGGCATCCCCGACGCGTTCGTGCGCATCAACGACCGGCGCATCCTCGCAGCGGCGCTCGAGCACGCGGGCGTCGCCGAGGAGCTCCGCGAGGGAGCGCTCATCACGATCGACAAGCTCGACAAGATCGGGCGCGACGGCGTGACCGCCGAGCTCGGCGAGCGCGGCATCGACGGCGAGCGGCTCATGGCGACGCTCGAGGCGATCCGCGGCGGCGACCTGCCGGAGGGCTTCGACGCGGGCGTGCTCGACGACGTGCGCTCCCTGCTCGACGCGAGCGTGGGCATCCGCCTGGAGTTCGACCCGACGCTCGTGCGCGGCATGGGCTACTACACGGGGCCGATCTTCGAGGTCGCGCACCCCGAGCTGCCCTTCTCGATCGGCGGCGGCGGCCGGTACGACGGCATGATCGGCCGCTTCCTCGGCCAGTCGATGCCGGCCGTCGGCATCTCGCTCGGCTTCGAGCGGCTCGTCGACCTCGTCGAGCTGCCCGGCGGCGCCGGCCGCGACGCCCTCGCGCTGCTCGTCGACAAGCACGTCGAGCCGGCCGCCGCGATCGCGATCAAGCGCGACCTCGTCGCGGCGGGGGAGACGGTGCGCATGCAGCGCCGCCCCAAGAACGTGACGGGCCTGCTCGCCCAGCTCGCCGCATCCGGTGCCGACCGCTTCGCCTTCGTGCGGCCCGGTGACTCGGCGGCGACCCTCGAGATCAAGCCCATCGGCCCCGCATCACCCTCGGCTGAGTAGGCTCGGGGACGGCCGACCCCGACGCGCCGACACCGACACCAAGGAGCACCCGTGGCACTCATCGACACCCTGCAGGCCCGCGAGATCCTCGATTCGCGCGGCAACCCGACCGTCGAGGTCGAGGTGCTGCTCTCGGACGGCACCGTCGGCCGCGCCGCCGTGCCGAGCGGCGCCTCCACCGGCGCGTTCGAGGCCTACGAGCTGCGCGACGGCGACGCGGGCCGCTACGCGGGCAAGGGCGTCGAGCAGGCGGTCGACGCCGTGAACGAGGAGATCGCCGACGCGATCGAGGGCCTCTCGGCCGACGACCAGCGCATCATCGACACGACGCTCATCGAGCTCGACGGCTCGGGCAACAAGAAGAACCTCGGGGCGAACGCGATCCTCGGCGTCTCCCTCGCGGTCGCGAAGGCCGCCGCCGATTCCGCCGGCCTGCCGCTGTTCCGCTACCTCGGCGGTCCGAACGCGTTCCTGCTGCCCGTGCCGATGATGAACGTCATCAACGGCGGCGCCCACGCCGACACGGGCGTCGACATCCAGGAGTTCATGATCCTGCCGATCGGCGCCGAGACGTTCCGCGAGGGGCTCCGCTGGGGCACCGAGACCTACCACGTGCTCAAGGGCATCCTGAAGGAGCAGGGCCTCTCGACCGGCCTCGGCGACGAGGGCGGCTTCGCGCCCGACCTGCCGAGCAACCGCACGGCGCTCGACCTGCTCGTGCAGGCGATCGAGAAGGCCGGCTTCACGCCCGGCACCGACATCGCGCTCGGCCTCGACGTCGCCGCCTCCGAGTTCTTCGAGAACGGCGTGTACCGCTTCGAGGGCCAGGACCGCTCGTCGGCCGACATGGCCGACTACTTCGCCGAGCTCGTCGACGCCTACCCGCTCGTCACGATCGAGGACCCGATGGACGAGGAGGACTGGGAGGGCTGGACCGCCATCACCGAGCGCCTCGACGACCGCGTGCAGCTCGTCGGCGACGACCTCTTCGTCACGAACCCCGTGCGCCTCATCGACGGCATCGAGCGCGGCGCCGCGAACGCGCTGCTCGTGAAGGTCAACCAGATCGGCACGCTCTCCGAGACGCTCGACGCGATCCGCATCGCGACGCAGGCCGGCTACGGCTCGGTGCTCTCGCACCGCTCGGGCGAGACCGAGGACACGACGATCGCCGACATCGCGGTCGCGGTCAACGCCGGCCAGATCAAGACCGGCGCGCCCGCCCGCAGCGAGCGCGTCGCGAAGTACAACCAGCTGCTCCGCATCGAGGAGGAGCTCGGCGAGGCTGCGGAGTACGCCGGCGCCGGCGCCTACCCGCGCTTCGAGGGCTGACGCCGCTCGACCGGCCGCGGGCCTGACCGCGCGAGAGGGCACCCACCGATATCCTCGGCGGGTGCCCTCCGCTCGTCCCGCCCCGCAGCTGCGCGTGTCGTGGCTGCTGCTCGTGGTCGTCGGGCTCGTCGTCGCGGGCTTCGTCGTGCTCGCGCCCTCGGTCGGCCTGCTGATCGAGCAGCGCCGCGACATCGCCGCGCTCGAGGAGCAGGTGGCCGCGCAGCAGGCGAACGTCGAGTCGTTGCAGGAGCAGCAGGCGCGCTGGGACGACCCCGCCTACATCGAGGCGCAGGCGCGCGACCGGCTGTTCTTCGTCTACCCGGGCGAGACGAGCTTCGTCGTGCTCGACGACCGCACGACGCTCGAGACCGCGACCGCCGACGTGCCGTCCGCGACGCTCGAGGAGCCGGAGGAGGACTGGGCGGCCGCGGCGGCCTCGTCCTTCCTCATCGCGGGGCTCACGACCGCCGGCCCGTCGAGCTTCGGCGAGCCCGCCGAGATCGGCGAGCCGCAGTGACCGCCCGGCCCGCGATCGACCCCGCGAGCGAGCGCGACCTCGAGATCATGGCCGCGCAGCTCGGCCGCTCGATGCGCGGCGTGCTCGGCATCGGCGCGCGCTGCGCGTGCGGAGCGCCGACGGTCGTCGTCACGAGCCCGCGGCTGCCCGACGGCTCGCCCTTCCCGACCTTCTACTACCTGACGCACCCCGCGGCGACCGCCGCCGCGTCGCGGCTCGAGGCCGACGGCACGATGGCGCAGCTGCAGGAGCGCCTCGCCGAGCCGCCGATCGCCGAGTCCTACGCCGCCGCGCATCGCGCCTACCTCGCCGACCGCGAGGCGCACGGCGTCGTCGACGAGATCGCCGGCGTGAGCGCGGGCGGGATGCCGACGCGGGTCAAGTGCCTGCACGCCGTGCTCGCGCACTCGCTCGCCGCCGGGCCCGGCGTCAACCCCATCGGCGACCTGACCCTCGAGCTCGCCGACTGGTCGCCCGCGGTGTGCGGGTGCCCTCCGGATGCCCGAGGGCCCGCAGCGGGATAGCGGATTCTCAGGGAGCGATAGAATGTCGTGACCCCTCATCTGATACCGGGAAGAAGTGTGTGTCCGTGAACAAGATCCTGATCGTCGGAGGCGGCTACGCCGGCCTGTACACCGCTCGGGGGCTCGAGCGACTGCTGGGCGAGTCCGAGGCTGAGATCACGATCGTCGACCCGCTGCCCTACATGCAGTACCTGCCGTTCCTGCCGGAGGTCGCCGCGGGCTCGATCGAGCCCCGCCACGCGATCGTGCCGCTGCGCCGTCACCTCAGCCGCACGCGCGTCGTGCAGGCGAAGGTCACGGGTGTCGACCACGCGAACAAGGTCGCCACGATCCAGCCGGAGGTCGGCGAGGCGTCGACCATCCAGTACGACGTGCTCGTCATGACCGCCGGCTCGGTCTCGCGCACGTTCCCGATCCCGGGCGTCGCCGACGAGGCGATCGGCATGAAGACGATCGAGGAGGCCGTCGCGGTGCGCGACCGCCTGATCTCGAACTTCGCGAAGGCCGCGCACCTGCCGGCCGGTCCCGAGCGCGACCGGCTGCTCACGACCGTCGTCGTCGGCGGCGGCTTCGCGGGCATCGAGACGATCGCCGAGCTCCGCGACCTCGCGACCCACCTGCTCTCGCGCTTCCCCGAGATCGGCTTCGACGACGTGAAGTTCCACCTCGTCGAGGCGATGGGCCGCATCATGCCCGAGGTCTCCGAGCAGACCGCGCTCTGGGTCGTCGACGACCTGCGCAAGCGCGGCGTCGACGTGCACCTCGAGACGCAGCTGCAGAGCGCGCTCGATGGCGTCGTCGAGCTCTCGACCGGCGAGCGCTTCGGCTCCGACCTCATCATCTGGACCGCGGGCGTCATGGCGAACCCCGTCGTGCGCACGACCGACCTGCCGCTCGACGACCGCGGCCGCATCACGGCGCTCCCGACCCTGCAGGTCGCGCGCGACGGCGTCGTGGTCCCGGGTGCGTGGACGGCCGGCGACGTCTCGGCGGTGCCCGACATCTCCAAGACCCCCGGCCCCGGCGGCTTCTGCGTCCCGAACGCGCAGCACGCGGTCCGCCAGGCGAAGCTGCTCGCCAAGAACATCGCCGCCGTCATCCGAGGCGATGCGCCGCGCGAGTACATCCACGACAACCAGGGCGCCGTCGCCGGCCTCGGCCTCTGGAACGGCGTGTTCCAGAAGGGCAAGATCGCCATCAAGGGCCCGCTCGCGTGGCTCGCCCACCGCGGCTACCACGGGCTCGCGATGCCGATGTGGGAGCGCAAGCTGCGCGTCTTCGGCGACTGGATCGGCGGCTTCCTGCTCGGTCGCGACATCGCCGAGATCTCGCAGCGGGAGCGGCCGCGCGAGGCCTTCGAGACCTTCGCCTCGCGGCCGAAGCCCAAGGTCGAGGCCTAGCAGCCCGCAGCACCCGCAGCGCCGCGCCCCACGGGGGCGCGACGCTGTCGTACACTGCATCTCGGACGCCTGTCCAAGACGGCCGAGATCGGAGCTCGAGTGACCCGCAAGCCGGCCAGCGCCCGCCGCCAGGACCTCGTCGAGGCAGGGCTGCGGGTCATCGCGCGCGAGGGGATGCACGGGGCGACCGTGCGCGCGATCGTCGCCGAGGCGGGCGTGCCGCTCGCGACGTTCCACTACATCTTCGCCTCGCGCGACGAGATGATCGGCGAGGCCTACGCGTACATCGCGGAGGTGCCGGGCACGGGCGCGGCCCTGCCCGACGGCGCGACGCTCGAGGACGTCGTGCGCGCGTCGTTCCTGCGCTGGTTCGAGCGGTTCCTCGAGCACCCGGAGTACGAGCTCGCGATCATGGAGGTCATGGCGTACTGCAGCCGGACGCCCTCCCTCGCGCACCTGCCCGGCAAGGTGCAGGAGCACTACCTCGAGGCGCTCGGCGAGCTCCTCGAGCACGTCCGCTCGGAGCTCGGCATCGCGGCGCCCGCCGTCCCGACGCGCGACGTCGCGCGGCTCGTCCTGCACGCGACCGACGGCCTGACCTACGCGTGGCTGCGCACCCGCGACAGCGACGCCTCCCTGCGCTGGATCGACGCGGTCGTCCCCATGCTCGCCGCGGCGCTCGGGGACGAGCGGTGAGCGACCTGCGGCTCGCCGACGCCCGAGCGTGGGCGGCGGAGGGCCACTGGCAGCGCATGGACGCCGCGACCGCGCACCTCGACGGCCCGTTCGCAGCCGTCTCGCTCGACGCGCTCGCGCGGAACGCGAGCGACATGGTCCGACGCGCCGGCGGCACGCCCCTGCGGGTCGCGACGAAGTCCGTGCGCAGCCGACCGGTGATCGAGGCGGTGCTCGCGACGCCCGGCTGGCGGGGAGTCCTGTCGGCCACCCTGCCGGAGGCGCTGTGGCTCTCGGCGACGATCGACGACATCGTCGTGGGCTACCCGACGGCAGATCGAGGCGCGCTGCGCTCCCTCGCCCGCGATGAGCGCGCGCTCGAGCGCGTCACCCTCATGGTCGACAGCGTCGATCAGCTCGAGCTCATCGACCGCGTCATCCCCGGCCACCCGGAGGTGCGCGTCGCGATCGAGCTCGACGCCTCGCTCCACCTCGGACCCATCTACGCGGGCGTGCGGCGCTCCCCGCAGCGCACCCCGGCGCAGCTCGTCGGCCTCGCGCGCGCCGTCGTCGACCGACCCGGATTCCGGCTCGTCGGGATCATGGCGTACGAGGCGCAGATCTCGGGCGTGCAGAACACCGTGCCGCGCGGTCTCGTGCCGCCCGCCGCGCTGCGGCTCATGCAGCGGCTCTCGGCGCGCGAGCTGCTCGAGCGCCGCGGCGCGGCGGTCGCGGCCGTGCGCGAGATCGCCGAGCTCGAGTTCGTCAACGGCGGTGGCACGGGGTCGATCGACACGACCGCTCGGGAGGCGGCGGTCACCGAGATCGCCGCGGGCAGCGGGCTGTTCGGCGCCCACCTGTTCGACGGCTACCGCGCCTTCACCGTCGCGCCGGCGCTCGCCTTCGCGCTCCCGGTCGTGCGGCGACCCGGGCCCGGCTGGGCGACGCTGCTCGGGGGCGGCTGGGTCGCCTCGGGCCCGGCGGGGCACGACAAGGAGCCCATCGCGACGTGGCCCGAGGGGCTGCGCCTCGATCGCGAGGAGGGGGTGGGGGAGATCCACACGCCCGTCCACGGCCGCGCCGCCGATCGGCTCGCGATCGGCGACCGCGTCTGGATGCGGCACGCGAAGGCGGGCGAGCTGTCCGAGCGCACCGACGAGCTCCACGTCGTCTCGGGCGAGGAGGTCGTCGCCAGCGTGCCCACGTATCGTGGCGAGGGAAGGAAGCTGCTCTGAGCTGGGAGGCCGTCGGTGACGTGGAGGAACTGGGGCCGATCCCAGCGCGCTGAGCCGAGCGAGGTGCACGTCGCGGATCGCATCGACGACGTGCGCGGCGCGATCGGGCGGATCCGCGACCGGGGCGGCACGGTGCGGCCGGTCGGCAGCAGCCACTCCTTCTCCGCAGCCGCCCGGCCCGACGACGCCCAGCTGCGCATCGACGGGCTCCGCGGTCTCGTCTCGATCGACCCCGAGGCGCGCCGCGCGACCGTGCTCGCCGGCACGACGGTGCGCGAGCTCTCGGCCCTCCTCGCGGAGCACGGGCTCGCGATGGACTGCCTCGGCGACATCGACGCGCAGACGATCGCCGGCGCGATCTCGACCGGCACCCACGGCACGGGCCTGCGGCACCGCTCGATCGGGGCGTCGGTCGTCGCGGCGACGCTCGTCACGGCCGACGGCGAGCTGCTGCGCGTGAGCGAGACCGAGCGCCCCGAGCTGCTGCCGGCCGTGCGGCTCGGCCTCGGCGTGCTCGGCGTGCTCGTCGACGTGACGGTGCAGGCCGTGCCGGCCTTCGCGCTCGAGGCGATCGAGTCGACCGTGCGCTTCGACGTCGTGCTCGACGAGTGGATGAGCCTCAACGAGCGCACCGACCACTTCGAGCTCTTCTGGTTCGCGGCGACGCGGCTCGCGGCGACGAAGTCGAACACGCGCGTCGCTGGCCCGCTCTCGCCGCGCCCGTCGTTCGCCCGCTTCCTCGACGAGCGCGTGCTGACCGACTACGGCCACCGCGCGCTTCTCTCGGTCGGCCACGCCGTGCCGCGCACCGCGCCGGCGCTCAACGACCTCGCCGCGCGGCTCATGCCGCGCGGGCGCTTCGTCGAGCCGAGCCACGACGTGTTCAGCGCGCCCCGCCGCGTGCGCTTCCGCGAGCTCGAGTACGGCCTGCCGGTCGAGGCGGTGCCCGAGGCGCTGCGCGAGATCGACCGCGCGCTCCGCCGCGTCGACCTCGTGCCGACCTTCCCCTTCGAGGTGCGCGCGATCGGCGCCGACGACGCCCACCTGTCGACGGCGAACGGCAGGGCGACCGGCTACATCGCGGCGCACCGCTGGTGGCGCGAGGACCCGCGACCGCTGTTCGACCTCGTCGAGCCGATCCTGCTCGCCCACGACGGGCGCCCGCACTGGGGCAAGCTGCATTCGCTGCGCGCGCCGCAGCTCGCCGAGCGGCTGCCGGGCTTCGGAGCCTTCCTCGCCGCGCGCGACGAGCTCGACCCCGAGCGGCTCTTCTCGAGCGCGTGGACGCGCCGCGTGCTCGGCGACTGACGCGCTTAAGGTGGATCGCATGGATCCCCAGCTCATCACCTGGATCGTCGTCGGCGCGCTCGTCGTCATCGCCGTCATCGCGATCGTCTGGATCGTCTCGGCCTCCGTCTCCATGCGGCGCCTCGGCGCGCGCGTCGACGAGCGCTGGGCGGCGCTCGCCGAGACGCTCGAGCGCCGCCGCGCGGTGGCCGAGCCGCTGCTCGCGGTGGCGAGCGAGCCGCAGCGGGCACAGGTGACGGATGCGTTCGCGGCGCTCGAGCGCGCGAGCGGGCCGGGGGAGAAGGCCGCCGCCGAGGCGGAGCTGCAGCGGTCGCTGCGCCCGCTCGTGCAGGCGGCCGCGTCGCAGCCGGTGGGATCGTCGGCCGCGGAGGCACGGACGGCGCTCGCGGCGCTCGACGACGACGCGCAGGCGCGGCGGCGCGACTACAACACGGGTGCGCGAGAGCTCAACGCGAAGGCGCGCCGCTTCCCGACGTCGCTCTTCGCGGGCTCGGCGGGCGGCCGCCGCGACTTCTTCGAGGTCGACCAGTCCGGCGCCGTCGCCGAGCCACCGAGGATCCAGTTTTGATGACGGAGGACTCAATGCCGCGCAGCGGCGTTGAGTCCGAAGTCATCAAGGCTGAGTAGCGCGCCGCAGGCGCGCGTATCGAAGCCCCGCCGCTCGATCAGCGCGCGCCGCAGGCGCGCGTATCGAAGCCCCGCCGCTCGATCAGAGCGCGCCGCAGGCGCGCGTATCGAAGCCCCGCCGCTCGATCAGAGCGCGCCGCTCGCGACCCCCGCCACCTCCCGCGCCCACGTCCCCGCCCCGACGACCTCGACCCGCTCGAGCCCCTGCCACCCCGCCGCCTCCCGCAGCACCGGAACGATCCGGTCCGCGAGCTCGCCCGCCCGCTCGACGTGCGCCGGCTCGACGTGCGCGTGCTGCACGCGGAGCACGCCCGCGCGGCGGTCGCTCTTGAGGTCGACGCGGCCGACGAGGTGGTCGTCGACGAGCACGGGCAGCACGTAGTAGCCGTGCTCCCGCTGCGCAGCGGGCGTGTAGATCGAGATGCGGTAGGCGAAGTCGAAGAGCCGCTCGGCGCGCGGCCGGTGCCAGACGAGCGGGTCGAACGGCGACAGGAGCGCGGTGGCCCGCACCGCCCTCGGGCTCCGGGCGCCGACGCTCCGGTAGGCGGGGCGACCCCAGCCCTCGACCTCGACCGGCTCGAGCTCGCCCGCGTCGACGAGCGCCGCGATCGCGACCTTCGTGTCGGCGATCGAGAGCCGGTGGTAGTCGGCGAGGTCGTCGACGGTCGCGATGCCGAGCGCGACCGCCGCCCGGCCGACGAGGATCCGGTGGGCGTCGCGCGCATCGACCTCGACGCGCGCTGCCTCGGGCAGCACCGCCTCGGCGACGGCGTACCGGCGCTCGAAGCGCGAGCGGCCGACGGTGACGAGCTCTCCCCGACGGAAGAGGATCGCGGTCGCCCAGTACGCATCCGACTTGTTCCACCACCCGCCGGGCAGTCGCTCGTGCGCGGGGTGCTCCATCTCGCTCGGCCGCATGGGCCCGCGCTCGGCGAACTCGGCGCGCACGTCGTCGATGAGGCTGGCGTGCTCGGCCGCCCACGCGTCGGTGCTGCCTCGCATGGGCTCGCGGCGCTTCCACGCCCACAGCGGCCAGTCGGCGACGGGGATGACCGCCGCCTCGTGCGCCACGTACTCGGTGTAGGCGCCGAGCGAGCGGCCGTGGTCGTGGTGGAGGAGGCGGTCGAGCGCCGACCGGTCGTAGGGGCCGAGGCGCGCGAGCAGCGGCAGGTAGTGGCTGCGCTCGAAGACGTTGACCGAGTCGAGCTGCAGCAGGCCGAGCCGCGAGATCGCGCGCTCGAGCGTCCGAGCTCCCGTGCGGCCCCGCGCCCCCGGCACCGCGCCGTCGAGGCCGCTCGCTGCGACGGCGATGCGCCGGGCCTGCGCGGCGGAGATGCTCGTGGGGCGCGCCATGCGAGGCAACCTAGCAAGGGCCGCCGACGCATGCCGGTCGCGGCAGGCTCCCCGACCGTAGGATCGACCAATGATCTTCGGACGCGCGCGCGAGGCGCAGCCCCAGCCGATCGTGACGCCCGCTCCGCTCGGGGTGCCCGACGGGATGCGCATCGCGGGCAGCTGGGCGTGGCGGATCGTCGCGATCGCCGCCGCGACCGCGATCGTGCTGTGGCTCGTCGTGGTGTTCCGCATCGTCGTGATCCCGCTCGTGATCGCGGCACTCCTCACGACCGCGCTCATGCCGATCGTCGACCGCCTGCACCGCGCTCGCTGGCCGAGGGGGCTCGCGGTCGCGGTCACGATCGTGGCCCTGCTCATCGCGGTCACGGGCCTCGGCTGGCTCGCGGTGTCGCAGATCCGCGGTGAGTACCCCGAGCTGCAGGAGAAGGCCGTCGACTTCTGGGGCGAGACGCAGGACTGGCTGCTCTCGCTCCCGTTCGGCATCACGCAGCAGGACCTCGGCGACTTCGGCACGAACATCCTCGGCACGCTCCGGGACGACCTGTCGTCGATCGTCTCGCAAGCGGTCTCGGTCGGCTCGACGGTCGGGCAGGTGCTCGCCGGCGCCGTGCTCACGATCTTCGCGCTCATCTTCACGCTCAAGGACGGCCGGCCGATCTGGCGCTGGATCATCGGCGTGCTGCCGCGCGCCGCGCGCCCGGCGACCGATGGCGCGGGCCACGCCGGCTGGGTCACGCTCGGCAACTTCGTGCGGGTGCAGGTGCTCGTCGCCTTCATCGACGCGATCGGCATCGGCCTCGGCGCCTGGATCCTCGGGCTGTTCTACGACGGCACGCCGCTCGTCGTGCCGATCGCGATCCTCGTCTTCCTCGGCTCGTTCATCCCGATCATCGGCGCCGTCGTGACCGGGGCGATCGCCGTGCTCGTCGTGCTCATCTCGTTCGGCATCTGGCCGGCCGTGATCATGCTCGGCATCGTGCTGCTCGTGCAGCAGCTCGAGGGCAACGTGCTGCAGCCGATCGTGATGGGCACGGCCGTCAAGGTGCACCCGCTCGCCGTCGTGCTCGCCGTGGGCGCGGGCTCGACGATCGCCGGCATCGCGGGCGCCTTCTTCGCGGTGCCGGTCGTCGCGTTCCTCAACGTGTTCATCGCCACGATCGCCTCGGGCTCGTGGCGCTCGAACCCTCGCCCCTCCGTGGAGGACGTGGCCGATGCGCAGCGCTGAGCCGGCGCTCGCGCTCGCCGACTTCGAGGCGGCCCGCGAGCGCCTCGTCGGCATCGCGCAGGAGACGCCGATGGAGCGCTCGCGCTACCTGAGCGGCATGCACGGCGCCGACGTCTTCCTCAAGTGCGAGAACCTGCAGCGCACGGGCGCCTACAAGATCCGCGGCGCGTACAACATGCTCGCGAAGCTGCCGCCCGAGGCGCGCGAGCCCGGCGTCGTCGCCGCCTCGGCCGGCAACCACGCGCAGGGCGTCGCGTTCGCCGCGACGGCGCTCGGCATGCCCGCGACGATCTTCATGCCCGTCGGCGTCGCGCTCCCCAAGCTGCAGGCGACGCGCGACTACGGGGCGGCGGTCGAGCTGCGCGGGCTCGACTTCCAGAGCGCGCTCACCGCGGCGCTCGAGCACGTCGAGCGCACCGGCGCGACCTTCGTGCCGCCCTACGACCACCGCGACGTCATCGAGGGACAGGGCACGGTCGGGCTCGAGATCCTCGACCAGGTGCCGGATGCGTCCACGGTCGTCGTGCCGATCGGCGGCGGCGGGCTCGCGGCCGGGGTGGCATCCGCCATCCGGCTGCGGGCGGCGGTGGAGGGCCGCGAGGTCCGCATCGTCGGCGTCCAGGCCGAGCGGGCCGCGAGCTACGTGCCGTCGCTCGCGGCGGGGGAGCCGACCACGATCGACGCGCTCCCGACGATCGCCGACGGCATCGCGGTCGCGCGGCCCGGCGCGCTGCCCTTCGCGATCATCCGCGACACGGTCGACGAGGTCGTCACCGTGACCGACGACGACATCGCGCGCGCGATGATCATGCTCCTCGAGCGGGCGAAGCTCGTCGTCGAGCCCTCCGGCGCGGTCGCGACGGCGGCGATCATGACGGGGCTCGTCGCATCCGACGGCCCGACCGTCGCCGTGCTCTCGGGCGGCAACATCGACCCGCTGTTCATGGAGCGGGTGATCTCCCGCGGCCTCGCCGCGTCGCAGCGCTACCTCAAGGTGCGCATCGCGCTGCCCGACCGGCCCGGCCAGCTCGCGATCATCGCGCAGATCGTCTCGGACGAGCAGGCGAACGTCGTCGAGGTGCTCCACTCGCAGCACAACGCCTGGACGTCGATCAGCGACGTCTCGATCGACATCTCCGTCACGACGCGCGGTCCGGAGCACGCCGAGCGGGTGCTCGAGGCGCTGCGACGCGCGGGCTACGAGCCGCAGGTGCTGTAGCCGCGCGCGCGAGCGCCTCTGTGCTCGAGCGGTCGCGGGCCTAGCCGCGGTACGTCTGCACGTCCTTGATCTCGACCTCGATCGTTGCGCCCGTGGGCGTCTCGTAGGTCGCGCTCTCGCCGATGCGCTTGCCGATGATCGCGCGGCCGAGCGGGCTCGCCTCGCTGTAGACGTCGAGGTCGTCGCCCGCCTCAGCGATCTCGCGGTTGCCGACGAGGAACGTCGTCTCGTCGCCGGCGATCGTCGCGGTCACGACGGTGCCGGGCTCGACGATGCCGTCGGCCTCGGGCGCCTCGCCGACCTTGGCGGTGCGGAGGAGCTGCACGACCTGCGCGATGCGGGCCTCGACCTGCGCCTGGTCGTCCTTGGCGGCGTGGTAGCCGCCGTTCTCCTTGAGGTCGCCCTCGTCGCGAGCCTCTTCGATGCGCTTGGCGATCTCGGCGCGCACGGGGCCCTGGAGGTGCTCGAGCTCAGCCTGCAGGCGGTCGTACGCCTCCTGCGAGAGCCAGGTCTCCGTGGTGCCGTTCATGTCGTCTCCTGATATGCACAGAACCGGCCCCGAGTGGGCCGGTCCACCACGCAGTCTATGACAGCCAGCACTCCGAGACCAATCCCGTGGTCGGGCGCTCGGTCGTGCGCACCTCGAGCACGTGGGTGGATGTGCGGGCCTCGGCGGCCGGCAGGTCGATCTCCCGCCACCCCACGATCGTGTAGGAGCTGTTGAGCGCCTCGACCGCGCACGACACCGGGGTGCCCGGCTCGACCGTCACCTCGAAGATCACCTCGATCGTCGAGTCGTCGGCGATCTCGAAGCCGATGTCTCGCGTCTGCAGCACCGTGCGGGAGGGGTCGGTGCCCACCCACCACACCCACAGCGTCGCGGTGAGCAGCACCGCGAGCCCCGCGACGATGCCGAGCAGCCGCTCGCGGCGCGACCAGGCGCGCGTGCGCCCGTAGCGCGCTTCGAGATGGGTCATCGGGGCCTGTCGTGGGAGGATGGACGGTGGATCCAGCCTACTCGTCGCGCCGATCGGCGCCGCGGGGCTGTGGGCTGTGGGGAAGGGAGAGGCCGTGCGACGGCTGCTCGCGGTGCACGCGCACCCTGACGACGAGTCGAGCAAGGGCGCGGCCACGCTCGCCCGGTACGCCGCGGAGGGCGCCGAGGTGACGGTCGTGTCGTGCACGGGCGGCGAGAGCGGGAGCGTGCTCAACGAGCGCTTCGAGGATCGCGCTCGCGCGGCGCGAGACATGGCGGGCCTCCGCCGCCTCGAGATGCGCGCGGCGCAGGAGGCGCTCGGCATCGACCACGTCTGGCTCGGCTACGTCGACTCGGGGCTGCCCGACGAGGGGGAGCCGCTGCGCGCGCTCTCGTTCGCGACCATCCCGGTCGAGGTCTCCGGCCGCCCGCTCGTGCGACTCATCCGTCGCCTCAAGCCCCAGGTCGTCGTCACCTACGACGAGACCGGCGGCTACCCGCACCCCGACCACATCCGCTGCCACGAGGTGACGATGTGGGCGGTCGAGCACGCGGCCGAGGGGATGCCGGAGCTCGGCGAGCCGTGGGAGGTGCAGAAGGTCTACTTCGACCGCTCGATGACGGGCGTGCGGCTGCAGGCGCTCCTCGCCGCGCTCGAGGCGGCGACGCCCGATGACGAGCGGCTGCCGATGGTGCGCGAGTGGGCCGCCCGGCTCGCGGAGCGCCCCGCCACCATGACGACCCGCGTGCACGTGGCCGACCACCTCGAGGCGCGCGACGTCGCGCTCCGGGCCCACGCGAGCCAGGTCGACCCCGAGTCGCGCTTCTTCTTCTGGCCCAACGAGCTGCTGCGCTCGACGTGGCCGACCGACGACTACCAGCTGGTGCGATCGCGCATCGCCGCGGCGGACGATGAGGACGACCTGTTCGCGGGCGTCGAGGAGGACTGATGCTGCTGCGCACACCCGACGAGCTCGGCTTCGACCCCAATCAGGTCACGCCGGGCTGGATCGGCTTCACGGCGACCGCGCTCGTCGGCCTGGTCATCATCCTGCTGCTGTTCGACTTCAACCGCCGCGTGCGGCGCATCAACAACCGCGCCGAGGCGAAGGAGCGCATCGAGGCGGAGCTCGCGGCGCGCGATGCCGAGCTCGCGGGCGCCGAGCCGCGACCCGAGGAGCGATCGGGAGGCGACGCCGAGCAGGACCGCGCCGCCGACCTGGGTCCGCCGCAGGGGGACTCCGGCCGCGCGGGCGCCTGACGCGCATCAGAGCACGTTGACGGACGTGGCGCGCCACTTGCCGTCGAGGCCCTCGAGCCGGATCGCCACGGCGCGCGTGCGACCGGCCGAGCGCACGACCGCGGCGCCCTCGACCACGCCGTCGGCCGGATGGCACGCCCGCACGCTGCTGACCTCGAACCCGGGCACAGTGCGCGAGAGCTGCCGGCCGCGGCGGCGGCGCGCCGCGAGCGCCCGTTCGGTCAGCTGGTCGTAGGTCGACTCGGTCACCCAGCGCGCGATCTGCTGCACGTCGCGCACGCCCAGCAGGATCTCGACGACGCGCGCGGTGAGGTTCTCGAGCAGCGGCACCGGGTCGGGCAGCTCGGCCGACGAGCACGGCTGGAAGTCGAAGAACTCCTCCGCGTCGACCGACGTCATCCGTCGTCTGTGGATCTCCACGCGCCGCCCCCCTCGCATCCGCCGTCCCCCAGCGGCGGCCCGAGCTGGCACCGTCGTGGGGGCGAAGATAGCCGTAACGGCGTTCTGCGCGTGATGGGGACTTCTGCCCTGTGGAGAACGCGGTGCGCATGCGGTGCCGTGGTGGTTACCTTCGCCAGGTGCGGTTCGAGGACCTCTTCGACGATCTCGAGAGCCAGCTCGAGGCGGAGCTGGGCGCCGAGCGGCGCGACCTCGAGGCGGAGGAGGAGCGCTTCCGCATCGGCCGGCTCGAGCTGCGCGACCGCATCGCGGCCGCTCCGCGCACGCTCGACCTCGCGCTCCGCGCGGGCGGCCGGCTGCGGCTGCGACGCATGGCGCTCGGCCGCGACTGGCTCAACGGCCTCGTGCTCGAGGGTGCGCCCGCCGAGAGCGGCGCGATCGTGCCGCTGCACGCGATCGTCGGGATCGAGCTCGATCACGACGGCGCGGTCGCGTCCGCGCGAGCGGCGCGCGAGCCCGGCGACCTGCAGGCGCGGCTGAGCTTCGGGTTCGCGCTGCGGGACCTCGCCCGGCGCCGCGCGACCGTCATCCTCGAGGGCAGCGCGCCCGTCGCGGGCACGATCGACCGCGTCGGCCGCGACCACCTCGACCTCGCGGTGCACGAGCCGGGGGAGCGGCCGCGCCGCTCGAGCGTGCGCGCGTGGCGGCTCGTGCCGTTCACCGCCTTCGACTGGGTGCGGCTGCCCTGACGGGACTCGCCTAGTGCTGGCCGAAGAGGTCGGCGACGCTCGCCGACTGGGCCTGTCGCCACAGCCCGCGGCGGCGCTCGAGCTCGAGCTCGCGGTCGATCCACGCCTGCACCTCGTCGTCGGCGATGCGCCACGCCCCGCGCACGCGCACGCCGACGAGGTCGCCGGCCTCGAGCAGCTCGACGACCGCGGTCGGCGAGGTGCCGAGCACCTCGGCGACATCGGCGACGGCGAGGAATCGCCGCGGTGGGATCGACATGGCCCCATTGTGGGCCAGTCCGGGTGGAAGCGCGGCGAGCCTGTGGAGAACTTCAGCGAAGCCGCGCGCGGGTCTGCGACGCTCGAGCGATCCGAGAGGGGAGGACGCCGTGTCCGCTCGCCGCACGTGGATGGATCCGAGGCTCGTGATCGGTGTCGCCCTCGTGCTCGCCTCGCTCGCGGGCGTCTGGCTCGTGGTGCAGCAGTCGGCGAGGAGCGACCGCGCGTGGGCGGCGACGCGCACGCTCCTGCCGGGCGAGACGATCGCGGCGGGCGACGTCGCACCGGTCGACGTGCGGCTCCCGCGGTCGCTCGATCGCTACCTCGACTCGAGCGCCGAGCCGATCGGCATGGTCGTCGCCTCGACGGTCGGCGAGGGCGAGGTGCTGCCCGTGCGCGCCGTGGGCGGCGCCGACTCCGGGTCGCGATCGGCCGTCGTGGTCGAGCTCGACGGCGCCCTCCCGACGGCGGTGCGCGCCGGCGCGCTCGTCGATGTGTGGGCGGCGGCGCCGGCCGACGACGGCTTCGAGGCGCCCGCGGTGCTCGTCGACGAGGCGATCGTCGTCGGCGTCGTCGAGGACGACGGGATCCTCGCCTCGGCGGGGACGCAGCTCGAGCTGCTCGTGCCGAGCGACGCCACCGCGGCGCTGCTCGAGGCGATCGCGGATGAGCACGCGCTCAGCGTCGTCCCCCTCGCGCAGCCGGTCGAGGCGGCGCCGTGAGCGTCCTCGCGGTCTCCGCGCCGCTCGAGCGCGAGGACGCGATCGTGCGCGAGGCGGCGCGTCACGGCCACCGCGTGGCCATCCGCGCCGCGACCGCCGCCGACCTCGTCGATCGGCTCGCCGTTCGACCTGCCGACGCTGAGCCCGAGATCGACCTCGTGGTCGTCGTCGCCGACGAGCACCACGCGAGCCGCGCCCTCGTCGACGCATGCGATGCGCGCGGGCTCCGCCTCATCGCGCTCGCCGACGACGCCGCCGAGCGGGCGAGGGCGCACACGCTCGGGCTCGACGCCGTCGCGTGGGCCGACGGGTTCGCGGCCGTCGAGGCTGCCGCGGCCCCGTCGAGCGCGTCGCCTCCCGCACGCTCGCGCTCCCGCGGGCGGGTGATCACGGTCTGGGGGCCGGCGGGAGCGCCGGGCCGCACGACGACGGCGATCGCGCTCGCGGCCGAGCTCGCGCTCCTCGGCCGCAAGGCGGCGCTCGTCGACGCCGACACGACGAGCGCCTCGATCGCGCCGGCGCTCGGGCTGCTCGACGAGTCGCCCGGCTTCGCGGCGGCCGCGCGGCTCGCCCGCGCGGGCAGCCTCACGGTCGACGAGCTCGACCGCATCGCGCAGCAGGTCCCCACGATGGGCGGCGTGCTGCGGGTGCTCACGGGCATCGGGCGCGCGAGCCGCTGGCCCGAGCTCGGCGCCGACCGCGTCGCGGAGGTGCTCGAGCGCTGCCGCGACTGGGCCGAGGCGACGGTCGTCGACGTCGCCGCGAGCCTCGAGCAGGACGAGGAGATCTCGAGCGACATGTTCGCGCCGCGGCGGCACGCGGCGACGCTCGCCGCGCTCGAGGCGGCCGATGAGGTCGTGGTCGTCGCGGGCGGCGACGCGGTCGGGATCGCGCGACTCGTGCGGGCGCTGCCGGAGCTGCGAGCCGTCGCGCCGAGCGCACGCACGCGCGTGGTCGTCAACAAGGTGCGGCCGTCGGCGATCGGCGTCGCACCGGAGCGGGCGGTGCAGGAGACGCTGCGTCGGCTCGCGCAGGTGAGCCCCGCGGCGTGCTGGCCCTTCGACGGCCGGGCGGCCGACGCGGCGCTGCTCGAGGGGCGGCCGCTCGTCGACGTCGCGGGCCGCTCACGGCTGCGGCGGCGCGTGCAGGAGCTCGCGCTCGCGCTCCAGCCGCAGCCGGCGCAGCCGAGCCGCGCGTCGCTGCGCGCGGCCGAGCGGCCCCGGCGCGCGTGGAGCGCCGCGCTACGCTGATCGGGTGACGAGCCTCACGTCGATCGCCCAGCGGTACGGGACCGTCAGCGACGACGATCTGCGCTGGCTGCACCGGCTCGTCTCCGACTTCCAGCTGCTCGCCGATCTCGCGATCGGCGACATCGTGCTGTGGCTGCCGACCGGTGACGACGACGGCTTCATCGCCGCGCAGCACGCGCGCCCCGCGGGCGCCGCGACGCTCTTCTACCGCGACATCGTGGGGCAGCCGGTGCGGAACTCGTGGCGCGAGCAGGTGTCGCGCGCGTTCGAGGAGGGCGTCGCGCTCACGGGCGACTCGCCCGTGTGGGGCGCCGAGGGCGACGCCAAGGTGCGCGCCATCCCGGTCCGGCGCCGCGAGCTCGAGCCCTCGACCCGCGTGGTCGAACGCCCGCTCGCCGTCATCACCCGGCACTCGAACTACGCCGATACGCGCAGCGCCGGCCGGCTCGAGCGCACCTTCAAGGAGTGCGCCGACGAGCTCTTCCGGATGATCGCGGGCGCCGACTTCCCCGACCAGGCCGCGCCCACCGAGCCCAGGCGCGGTGCCGTGCGCGCATCCGACGGCCTCATGCGCCTCGATCAAGCGGGCGTGGTCACGTTCGCGAGCCCGAACGCGCTCTCGGCGTTCACCCGGCTCGGCTTCGACGGCGAGCTCGAGGGCGAGTCGCTCGCCGAGATCACGACCGAGCTGCTCGACGACTCCCACGAGGTCGACGAGGCGCTGCCGCTCGTCGTCACCGGCCGCGCGCCGTGGCGCACCGACATCGAGACGCGGCACGTGACGCTCTCGCTCCGCGCCGTGCCGCTGCGCGCGGGTTCCCAGCGGCTCGGCGCGATCGTGCTCGTGCGCGACGTGACCGACCTCCGCGTGCAGGAGCAGACGCTCATCACGAAGGACGCGACGATCCGCGAGATCCACCACCGCGTGAAGAACAACCTGCAGACCGTCGCTGCCCTCCTGCGCATCCAGTCGCGCCGCACGAAGAGCGACGAGGCGCGCACCTCGCTGCAGGACGCGGAGCGCCGCGTCTCGTCGATCGCGGTCGTGCACGACACGCTGTCGGAGGGGCTGAGCCAGTCGGTCGACTTCGACGCCGTCTTCGATCGCGCGATGAAGCTCACGAGCGAGCTCGCGTCGCTGCACGCGGCGCGAGTGCGCACCGAGCGCATCGGATCGTTCGGCGTGCTGCCGAGCGGCTACGCGACGCCGCTCGCGCTCGCGCTCACGGAGCTCGTGACGAACGCCGTCGAGCACGGCCTCTCGGGCAAGCAGGACGGGCTCGTGCGGATCACCGCGCGGCGCGAGGCCGGCTGGCTCACCGTGCAGGTGTGCGACAACGGGGTGGGGCTGCCCGCGGGGCGCGTCGGCTCCGGGCTCGGCACGCAGATCGTGAAGACGCTCGTCACCGGGGAGCTCTCCGGCACGATCGACTGGGGAGCCCGCGCGGTCGAGGGCACCGAGGTGACGGTGCGGGTGCCGCTCGCCTACATCCGCGAGCCCGACGAGGACTGAGCCCAAGGCATCCGCCCACAAGAAGCGGGGCCGTCCTCAGACGACCCCGCTCTCGATGCTGCTGCTGCGTCAGCCGGCGCGGCGGGCGCGCGCG
The DNA here is from genome assembly GCF_000425105.1 of Agrococcus lahaulensis DSM 17612. GTDB lineage: Bacteria > Actinomycetota > Actinomycetes > Actinomycetales > Microbacteriaceae > Agrococcus > Agrococcus lahaulensis. The sequence goes on along the minus strand of NZ_AULD01000006.1, from coordinate 491,443 downwards.
GCGCGGCGCTTGAGCGCGCGGCGCTCGTCCTCGGAGAGGCCGCCCCACACGCCGGAGTCCTGGCTCGTCTCGAGGGCGTACTGCAGGCACATCTCGGTGACCGGGCACGTCGCGCAGACCGCCTTCGCCTTCTCGATCTGCTCGAGCGCGGGGCCGGTGTTGCCCACCGGGAAGAACAGCTCGGGGTCTACCGTCAGGCAGGCAGCGTCATCACGCCAGTCCATACATGTGCTCCTTGTACATTGGAGGGGGAGAGCGCGCTCGCGGAACAGCCGCAGCGCAGAAGTCTTTGGGCGCTGCAGCACTGCCGCCCGACGTTCCATGCTTCCACAGGCACTCCGGAGAGGCAAGGGTTTTCTGCTGTGAGCGATGACGCGAGGGTGCGCCCGAAGACCGCGACGACGGTCGGGATCCTGCTGCTCGTCGAGGGTCTCGGCATGATCGCGCTGGCCGTCTGGCTCGCGATCGGGGCGCTCGGGAGCGCGGCCGAGCACATCGCCGGCGGCCTGTTCCTCGCCGTGCTCGCGGCGGGTGCGGCGCTCTTCCTCGCGCTCGCCGGCAAGGCGATGCTCGACGGCCGCGCGTGGTCGCGCGCGGCGGCCGTCGTGTGGTCGGTGCTGCAGCTCGGCGTGGCCCTCGGCACCTTCGACGGCGGCGAGGGCCCGGTGTGGCTCGCGCTCATCCTCGCCGGGCTCTCGGCCGCGATCTTCATCCCCGCACTGCGGGCGAGCGTGACGGGGTGGCTGCGCCGCGAGGAGTGAGCCGGCAGCTCACCCGCGGAAGGCGAGCCGCTTGTCGAGCATGTCGAGGTGGCCCTTGGCCTTCGTGTTGTAGAACGCGTGCGTGATGACGCCGTCCTCGTCGAGCACGAAGGTCGAGCGGCGCACGCCCTCCACGATGCGGCCGTAGCTGTTCTTCTCGCCGAACGTGCCCCACGCGCGGTGCACCTCGAGGCTCTCGTCGCTCAGCAGCGGGAACGTGATGCCGTCCTTGTCGCGCGCCCTCGCGAGCTTCTCGATCGGGTCCTTCGAGATGCCGACGACCGCGTAGCCGTGCTCGCCGAGGTCGGGGAGCGCGTCGCGGAAGTCGCACGCCTGCTGCTTGCACGCGACGGTGAGCGCCTCGGGGTAGAAGTAGACGATCACCTTCTGCCCGCGGAGGTCGGCGAGCGAGACGCTCGAGCCGTCCTGGTCGGGGAGGGTGAAGTCGGGTGCGGACATGCCGGGCTGGAGGTGGGTCATCCCGTCCATCCAAGCAGAGCGGATGCGTCGGGCCGGCCCCGGGAAGCCGGCCCGGTGGAGGCGGGCCCGCCGTCTGTGCTATCGTTGTTCCTCGGTCGAGAGACCATGCACCTCTAGCTCAATTGGCAGAGCAGTTGACTCTTAATCAATTGGTTCCGGGTTCGAGTCCCGGGGGGTGTACGACAGCCCCGGAGTTCCGCGGAAAACGGACTCCGGGGCTTTTGCGTGCGCGGGACCAAGTGTCCACTACGAGACCACAACGCGGCTCTGAGCCCCGTTTCGAGGGATCTCGGGCACAGACGCCCCTGCATGTCCCGGTGTGTCCCTTGGGCGCGTGCCGGACGCGACTCGACGCCGGTTGGATCGCCCCGGGTTTGCTAGAGAGCTGGTTCTAGTACGCGAGCCTCAACAGGCCGGCGGGACCGAGTGTAGTGCAGCGCCTCGAACGCCATCGGGGCCATGTCACTGCATCGGGAATGAATCCGCGAGTTGTTGTACCAATGAACCCATTCCGTCACCGCGTATTCGACAGAATCACGACCTGACCATGGCCCGTTTCTCCACTCCACCTCCTTCTTGAAAAGCTTCATCAGCGCTTCAGCTGCTGCGTTACCATATGAATCGCCAGTCGATCCGACAGACGCCTCAATCTCGGCTTCTACAAGACGACTCGTGTAGGTGATTGATGTGTATTGTGCCCCTTTGTCGCTGTGGTGAATGACTCCACGTACGTCGTGCTTGCGGCGCCCTCGTTCCCACATCGCATGCTCCAAAGCATCCAATGCAAGATCGGCGCGCAAAGTTGTATCAACATTCCACCCGATAATCGCCCGTGAGAACAAATCCATGATGAACGCGACATACACGAAACCCGACCACGTCGACACATACGTGATATCGGCGACCCATTTCATGTTCGGGGCAGAAGGGGTGAAGTTCCGCTCCAGCTTGTCGCCGGGGTGCGAGGCTCCCTACAGGGCGGGCCGTGTCGTGCGTGTCGTGCGGGAGTTCCCGACTCCCGACAGACCTAGGGCGGCCATCCGCCGCTCGACTGTGCAGCGAGCCACCCGGTCCTCCGGGTACATCGCGCCCAGCACTTTCCACATCTTTCGCGCTCCGTAAAGCCCGCGATTAGCCTCATCGGTCTCGACAATGCGGGTATCCCATTTCCTGTCCGCGATGCTTCTTGCGGATTCCGTGCGGTTCTTTCGCGCGTAATACGAACTGGCAGCGACCTGCACTCCTGCATCGCTCAGAATGCGGCAGATCGGCTCGACTCCAGCTCGTCTTTGTGCTCGTCGATGAAAGCATCGATGTCTGTCAGCGGCGGTCGAGCTCCGCCTGTGCGAAATACGCGCTCGCTTTCCGCAGGATCTCATTCGCGCGGCGCAGTTCGCGGTTCTCTTTCTCGAGTTCGAGAACGCGTTGTTTCTCTTCCGTCGTGACCCCGGGCGTCTTGCCGGTATCGACATGATTCTGCTTGACCCAGTTCCGGATCGTGTTCTTGTTGATTCCGACGTGCTCACTGATGGGCCGGCAAGCGGTCGCTGTTGTCATGCCGGGGTTCTCGTTCAGCTTCTCGTTGACCATGCGCACGGTGCGCTCACGGACGTCGGAGGAGTACTTGTGTGGTGCGGGCATGAGCCCATCCTTCCTGTTGGATGAGACTCTCTACAATCCCCGGGGCGATCCACTTCAACCGATCCGTCACTGCAGCATCATCGAGAAGCCGTCCTCGACACCGGCAGGTCCCGGACCCGCTGGCTGTGATGTCTTCGCGCTGGCGGCGTCGGCGGGGAGAGGATTTCGCAGTGAGCAGCACTGCTCTTTCCGGGATCGAGGCGACCACCGAATCCGGCCCGCGGTGCTGCACGAAACCTTGGGGGCTCCATCGAGCCAGTAGCAATCCGGCCCGTGGTTGCCTCATCATGGAGCGGTGACTGCTGAGCGTCGCCGATCCACCGCCGATCCTGCCGAACCCCTTTCCGATGCCGAGCTGCTCATCGGCCTGGTGGTCTCACCATCCCTGAGTGCGGTGCTCGGCCCCGAGGTCACCACCTCGGTGCGCAAGATCTTGGTGCAGCGGTATCCGGGAGTGCGCTGGCAACTGAAGATGGCCGAAGACCGGCTGGTCGATCCACCCACCGAGACCTTGGACCTGCTGGAGGCGGCCCGAAACCGCGTGCTGGAGGAGAACTGGGATCTGGCCGTGGTGCTCACCGAGATCCCCCTGAAGACCGGCCGACGTCCGGTGCTCGCCCAGCTCAGCCCCGTGCACGGGGTAGGACTGGTCTCCGTCCCAACCCTGGGACCCGTGCACGTGCGGCAGAAGGTGCAAGAGACCACCGTGCACGTGGTCGGGCAGCTCCTGGGCTACGACGCCGAAGACCTCAACGCCCAGCGGGATCTTGCTCGAAGAGCCCACCAGCTGTCCACCGATCTCGACGAACGCCCGGACGACAACGTCGTGCAGTTCACGGCCCGAGTGCTGAGCGGCAACGTGCGGTTGCTGCTGGGCATGATCCGCGCCAACCAGCCTTGGGCCTTCGTGGCCCGGCTCTCCCGGGCGCTGGTCGTGGCAGCGGCCACCGGCATGCTGACATTGGTGGCCTCGGACCTATGGGTACTGGCCATGGCCTACGGGCCGGTGCGCCTGGTCCTGCTGGCGGTGATGGCGATCGGGGCGGTGAGTGCCACCCTGATCCTGGGAGCCGACTTGTGGGAGCGCCCACGGCGGCGAGCCCAACGTGAGCAGGTGATCCTGTTCAATTTGGCCACCACCGCGACCGTGGCCATCGGGGTTGCGGTGTTCTACCTCGTCTTATTCATCCTGTCCTGGGTCGGCGCGCTGCTGCTTATCGACGAGCAGGTACTGGCCGGTGTCGCCGGTCACCCAGTGAACGCTTTGGACTACGCGAAGATCAGCTGGCTCACCGCCAGCCTGGCCACCGTGGGCGGAGCACTAGGAGCTGGACTGGAGGACGAAGATGTGGTGCGCGCCGCTGCCTACACCCGGTCCAGCACCTGACACAGCCCCAGCACAGAAGAAACTGAAACATCTACGCGTTGATGCCACGTCTATGCAGGTGTCATTGCCGGTCGCGATGACTTGGTGGGCTCAGCGCAGTGCGCTGCCTCGTACTCGGCGGGTGGGGCGTTGCCGAGGCGGGTGTGCGGGCGGGCGCTGTTGTACCTGTCGATCCGGGATCCGCACCGCCCTGCCGGACGCGCGGATCGCAGTCGACAAGTGGCATCTCGTCGCCCTCGCCAACCTCATGGTCACCCAGGTCCGTCAACGGATCACCCGGCAACTGCACGGCCGCCGCGGCACCGCCACCGACAAAGTCTGGGCCAGCCGGCAACTGCTGCTCACCGGCTACGAGCACCTCACCGTCAAGCAAGAGGCCCGGTTCAACGCCGCCCTCGCCGCCGAGGATCCGACCAACGAGATCGCCGCCGCGCATGCCGTCAAGGAACGCCTGCGCCTGCTGTTGGCCGAACACCAGCCGCACCAGATCCGGCGCAGGCTGTACGACTATCTGATCGGCGAGGAGGTCATCCAGGCGGTCACCTCCCGGAGGCTCGCCCGGGACATTCGCGTTCAAGACGAGCGCGAGCGAGAGAGGGCGCGCAGGGTCACGAGGGATCTGGGCATCGAGGACTGGCCCCACGCCGACATCCCGCTCTACCTGCTCGCATCCGAGTACGCGCCGTACACCGATACGCCAGTCCCGACAGGGGAGAGCGTTGTGCTGCTCGACCCGACGACCGCAGAGTCGTTCCTGAAGGGGCTCGTGTCGCTTGGGACGTTCGCCCGCTTCGACGTGAACTGACCGACCCTGCAACCGCAGTCGTAGTGGACACCTGGTGTCCACTACGCAGGGACACGCCGGGATATCGAGGGACATGGCAAGATCGGCGCGTGCCCAACATTGGCGGAATCACGCGGGTTTCGAGAGGTCGCATGAGCGCGGACTCGAACAATTGGTTCCGGGTTCGAGTCCCGGGGGGTGTACAGCGAGAGGGCCCGGCGTGTTGCCGGGCCCTTCGTCATGCCGCGGGCGCTACTGCCGGTACGACGACAGGAAGTTGCCGATCCGCTCGACCGCGGTGACGAGGTCGCGCTTCCACGGCAGCGTCACGATCCGGAAGTGGTCGGGCGCGGGCCAGTTGAAGCCCGTGCCGTGCGTCACGAGGATCTTCTCCTGCCGCAGCAGGTCGAGCGCGAGCCGCGCGTCGTCGTGGATCTCGTGCACCTCGGGGTCGAGTCGCGGGAACGCGTAGAGCGCACCCTTCGGGTTCACGACGCTCACGCCGGGGATCGCGTTCAGCCCCTGCACCGCGGCGTCGCGCTGCTCGAGCAGGCGCCCGCCGGGCAGGATGAGGTCCTCGATCGACTGGTGGCCGCCGAGCGCGACCTGGATGCCGTACTGCGCCGGCACGTTCGGGCACAGCCGCGTCGAGGCGAGCAGCGTGAGGCCCTCGAGGAAGCCCTGCGCGTGGTCCTTTGGGCCCGTGATCGCGAGCCACGCCGCGCGGAAGCCCGCGGCGCGGTACGTCTTCGAGAGCCCGTTGTAGGTGAGCGTCAGCAGGTCGGGCGCGAGCGTCGCGATCGAGACGTGCTCGGCGTCGTCGTAGAGGATCCGGTCGTAGATCTCGTCGGCGAGGATGAGCAGCGAGTGCCGCCGGGCGAGGTCGACGATGCCCTGCAGCACCTCGCGCGAGTACACGGCGCCCGTCGGGTTGTTCGGGTTGATGACGACGATCGCCTTCGTGCGAGGCGTGATCTTGGCCTCGACGTCGGCGAGGTCCGGCGCCCAGCCCGCCGACTCATCCGTCAGGTAGTGGATGGGCGTGCCGCCGCCGAGCGCCGTCATCGCCGTCCAGAGCGGGTAGTCGGGCGCCGGGATGAGCACCTCGTCGCCCGCGTCGAGCAGCGCCTGCATCGTCATCGTGATGAGCTCCGAGACGCCGTTGCCGAGGTAGACGTCGTCGACCGTGAGCTGCGGGAAGCCCGGCACGTCCTCATAGCGCGCGACGACCGCGCGGCGCGCGGGCAGCACGCCCTTCGAGTCGGAGTAGCCCTGCGCGGCGTGCAGGTTGGCGATCATGTCCTGCACGATCGTGTCGGGCGTCTCGAAGCCGAACGGCGCGGGGTTGCCGATGTTGAGCTTCAGGATCCGGTGGCCCTCCGCCTCGAGCCGCGCCGCTTCGGCGGCCACCGGGCCGCGGATCTCGTAGAGCACGTGCTTGAGCTTCGACGACTGGTCGAGCGACTTGAGAGCCATTGCCCCATGCTAGGCGCGCTCCCGAGCCGCTCCCGTCAGCCCGGCAGCTGCAGCAGCCCTCCCGGGGAGCGGGTCGTGGCGGCCGCGACCGCCATCGCGCGCTCGAGCGGTCCGACCCATCCGCCCTCGTGCGCACCGGAGATGACGGATGCGGTGAGGGACGCGAGCACGCTGTCACCGGCTCCGATCGTGTCGACGATGGGCGCCGCAAGGGCGGGCACTGCCGCGTCCACCGCGCCGTCGCGGGTCACGATCGTCGCGCCGGCCGGGCCGCGCGTCACGGCGACCGCGCGGGCGCCGGCTGCGACGAGCCGCGCGGCGGTCGCATCCGCGTCCTCGCCGTAGACGAGCTCGGCGTCCTCGTCCGAGAGCTTGACGAGCAGCGCCCGGGCGGCGAGGGAGTCGAGGCCCTGCGCGAAGCGCGCGACCGCGCCGGCCTCGCGCAAGTAGGCAGGGCGGGCGTTCGGGTCGATGAGCAGCCGCTCGGAGGAGCGCTCGAGGGCGAGGAGCGGCGCGACCTGCTGCTCGTGCTCGAGCGCGAGGCACGAGACGACCACGAGCGGCGCCTCGTCGAGCAGCGGCTCGAGCCCCGCGAGCTCGACGAATCGTCCGACGCCCGCAGCGTTGAACTCGTAGCGCATCGTGTCGCCGTCGCGGACGGCGGTCGCCACGGCGGTGCCGAGCGGTGCGGGTGTCGCGACGACGTCGACGCAGTGGCGCTCGCAGTGCTCGCGCAGCACCCTGCCCGGCGCATCGTCGCCGACCATGGCGACGAGCCGCGCGGGTACGCCGAGGCGTGCGAGGCCGATCGCGACGTTGAGCGCGGCGCCGCCCGGGTGCGAGGCGCCGTCGATCGCATCGACGAGCGCATCGCCGATGACCACGACGCGCGCGTCCTCCCGTGACGCCGCCATCGCGTCAGCGGCGCTTCTTGGCGGCCTTCTCGAGCTCGCGCTCGAGCTCCTGCTGCCGCGTGCCCTCGTCGCGCTGGTTCACGGCGCCGATCGCCAGCGCGACGCCGATGCCCCAGCTGACCCACAGCAGGGCGAGCCGCCAATCGCGGGGGCCTTTCGTCGTCGCCTTCGCGACACCGATGCCGCTCGCCACCGATGACAGCACTCCGGGGTTGAACAGGTACTTGCGCATGCCGCCTCCTCGTCCGAGCAAACCTAGCGCGCGAGCATGCGCGGATGCCTGGACCGCCCTCGCGAGCGCTCTCCACAGGTGCCCGTCCGGGCCGCGCGCGTGTGGGCGGTGCCGAGGAGAATCGGGGCATGACGACGAGACCGGGCGAGGGGACGGAGGCGCTGGAGGCGCCGCCGCTCCAGCCGCGCTCGGCGGCCGAGATCGCGGCGGATGCGGAGCTCGACGCGTTCTGGCTCGAGCTGTCGGCGCAGGTGGACGCGATGTCCGAGGAGCAGGTGCAGGCCGCGGCAGAGCGGGGCGCGCCGATCCCGCCGCTGCCGCGCCCGCCGGAGTCGACGGCCGAGCGGCGGCTGCGGCTCGACGCGGAGTTCGTGGAGCGGTTCGCGGCGCTCGAGGCCGAGACGTCGCGCATCGAGGGGGAGCGGCGGGCGCTCATGGCCGAGCACCTGCAGCGGATGATCGACCAGCCCGGCGACACCGGCGCGATGCTGCGCGAGCTCGCATCGTTCGCGGCGGTCGAGGTCGGGCTCGCGTCGACGACCGTCGAGCGGCGCATGAGCGATGCCTGGTCGATCGTGACCACTCTGCCGGCCGCGCACGAGGCGGCGGCCGAGGGCCGCATCACGACGAGCCACCTGCGGGTCATCGAGGCTGAGACACGGCCGCTGCGCGAGGACGAGCGGCTCGAGGCCGCTGATCGCGAGCGCGTCGTGGCGGCGCTCGTCGATGAGGCGGAGCGCTCGAGCGTGAGCCGGCTGCGGTCGCGCGCGAAGCAGCTCGTGAACGACGCGCTCACGACGCCGCTGCAGATCCGGCACGAGACCGCCAGGCAGCGGCGCCGGGTCGAGGTGAGCGATGCGGGCGACGGGATGGTGCACTTCTACGCCTTCATGTCGGCGGTGAAGGCGAACGCGGCGATGGACCGGCTGACGCAGGCCGCCAGGGCCAGGTCGAAGGACGATCCGCGCACGATCGATCAATTCCGCGCGGATGCTCTCGAAGAGCTGCTGCTCGGCGGGGTGGTCCCGGAGGATCTCCACGGCACCTCCGGCATCCAGGTCAGGCCGATGATCGTGATGCCCGCGGACGCGCTGTGCTTCGACGGCACGGCGGCGGAGGCCGAGGCGGCCGGGCACCGGTTCCCGGCGATGCTCGACGGGAAGGTGATCGTCGATCTCGACACCGCCCGCCGGCTGGCGGGGGAGGCGCCCACGTGGCTGCGGCTGTTCACGCACCCGGTCACCGGCGTCGCAGTCACGGTCGACTCGTACACGCCGACTGCGGCGCAGCGGCACGCGCTCCTCGGCCGCGACGTGCGCTGCCGAGCGCCCGGCTGCGACCGGCCGGCCCGACGCGCCGACCTCGACCACACGAGACCGTGGTCGCAGGGAGGGGAGACGAGTCTGTCGAACCTCGCCCACATCTGCCGCCGCGACCACTGCCTCAAGCACGACTCCCGCTGGGCCGTCGAGCAGCTGCCCGGAGGCGTGCTGCGGTGGACCTCGCCGCTGGGGCAGGTGATCGACGACCTGCCGGAACCGGTCGGGCCGGTCTTCACCGACCTGCCTCGCACGAGAGCCAGGCCACCGAAGCGCACTCCCGCGCAGCGGCGCGCTGATCAGCGCGCAGCGCTCGATCGCCTCGGCCGCTGGGACGATCCGACGACCTGGCCCGAGCCCGATCCCGCCGTGCTCCGCGAGTGGTACGGGAATCCGGTCGAGCCAGCAGCGCAGGACCACGCGAACGCGCCGCCGCTGCCGTTCTGATCCGCCAGCCACGCCGAGCTCAGCCTCCTCGCTGACCGATCGGTCAAGCTCTGACCGATCGGTCAGTACGATGGTCGCTCGTGACCACTCGCGACACGATCCTGCAGGCGGCGCTCGAGCGCTTCGCCCGCACGGGATACCTCGGCAGCTCGATCCAGCAGATCGCCGACGACGTCGGCACCTCGAAGTCGTCGGTGCTCTACCACTTCGAGTCGAAGGAGGCGCTGCTCGAGGCCGCGATGCAGCCCGCGATCGACGCGATGTCGGCGCTCGTCGCGGCGCTCCCGCAGACCGGCCCCGACAAGCTCGAGGCGATCCCGGCGCTCGCGACCGGCTTCGTCGACGTCCTCATGGCCCACAGCGCCGCGGTCTCGGTCTTCGTCACCCAGCGCGGCGCGCTCCGCGACGTGCCCGTCATCGGCCGCGCCAACGCGCTCGTCGACGAGATCGCGAGCACCCTCGTCCAGGAGGCCCCGAGCGCTCGCGTGCTCACGCGCGTCTCGATCGGCCTCGCGGGCGTCGCCTTCATCCTCGGCGATGGGCTCGACGACGAGCGCGAGCACGTCGACCCCGCCGAGATGCGCGAGATCTTCATCGACACGCTCCTCGAGCTGTGCCTCCCGCAGCCCCAGTCCCTCGAGAGGATCCGCTGATGGCCACGTGGCTCTCCCGCATCGGCGCAGCATCGATGCGCCGCGCGCGCCTCGTCATCGTCGCCTGGCTCATCGCCGTCGCGGCCGTGCTCGGCGGCGCCTTCGCGCTCGGCCCCGACATGCAGGAGTCGTTCGACATCCCCGGCACCGAGTCGCAAGAGGCGCTCGACCGCCTCGGCAGCGTCTTCCCGCAAGTCGCGGGTGCCGCGGTGCAGGTCGTCTACGAGGCGCCCGAGGGCGACTCGATCGAGCAGCACCGCGACGCGATCGAGCGGCAGGTCGACGAGATCGCCGCGATCGACGGCATCGCGACTGCCGTCGCGCCGTGGGACGAGTACGCGGCCGACCAGATCTCCGACGACGGCCGCATCGCCTACGCGCAGGTGCAGTTCGAGCCGCGCGACGCCGGCGGCACCCCCGCCGGCCTCGACGAGCTCGTCGCGACGGCGGATGCGCCGCGCGAGACGGGCTTGACGGTCGAGTTCGGCGGCCAGGTCTTCCAGGCCTCGAGCGTGCCCATCTCCTGGGTGGAGGGCGTCGGCGTGCTCTTCGCCGGCATCGTGCTGTTCGTCACCTTCTGGTCGCTGCTGACCGCCGGGCTCCCGCTCATCACCGCGCTCGTCGGCGTGGGCATCACGATGGGCGGCGTGCTCGGCGCCTCGGCGCTCGTGACGGTCTCGAACTCCGCGCCGCTCATGGCGCTCATGATCGGCCTCGCCGTCGGCATCGACTACGCGCTCTTCATCCTCTCGAAGCACCGCTCGCAGCTCGCTCGCGGCATGGGCGTGGTCGAGTCCGGCTCCCTCGCGGTCGGCACCGCGGGCACCGCGGTGCTCTTCGCGGGGCTCACGGTCGTCGTCGCCCTCGCGGGCCTCCTGATCGTCGGCATCCCGTTCCTCTCGATCATGGGCATCGGCGCCGCGATCTCGGTCATGATCGCCGTGGCCGCCGCCGTCACGCTCCTGCCCGCGATCATGGCGCTGCTCGGCGAGCGGCTCCGGCCGAAGCCCGGCAGCCGCGCAGCGCGGCTCGCCGAGCGCGACGTCGACGAGCGGCCGACGCTCGGCATGCGCTGGGTCACCGGCATCACGAAGCGCCCGTGGCTCGCCGTCGTCGGCGTGCTCGCCATCGTGGGCGTCGCCGCCATCCCCGCCGCGAGCCTCGAGCTCGCACTGCCCGACAACGGCCGCGAGGCGCAGGGCTCGACGCAGCGCATCGCCTACGACACGCTCCAGGAGGGCTTCGGCGAGGGCGTCACCGGCCCGCTCGTCGTGATGGCCGACATCACGCAGGTCACCGACGTGCTGCCGGTGCTCGAGGCGCTCGCCGACGACCTCGCCGAGATCCCCGGCGTCGAGCGCATCGGCAGCGCCTTCCCCGACGAGACGGTCGACACCGCGATCGTGCAGGTGATCGCCGAGACCGGTCCCGCCGACCCCGCGACCGCCGACGTCGTGCGGGCCATCCGCGACGCCGCCCCCGCGCTCGAGGAGGAGCACGGCACCGCGATCGCCGTCACGGGCGCGACGGCCGTGCAGATCGACGTCTCGCAGCGGCTGCAGGACGCGCTGCTGCCCTTCGGCATCGTCGTCGTCTCGCTCGCGATCGTGCTGCTCATGCTCGTCTTCCGCTCGATCCTCGTGCCCGTGACCGCCGCGCTCGGCTTCATCGGCTCGGTGCTCGCCGCCTTCGGCGTCGTCGTCGCGGTCATGCAGTGGGGCTGGGGCATCGAGCTCCTGCATGCCGAGCCCGGGCCGATCCTGTCGTTCATGCCCGTGCTGCTCATGGCGGTGCTCTTCGGCCTCGCGATGGACTACCAGATGTTCCTCGTCTCGGGCATGCGCGAGGCTCACGCGCACGGCCACGACGCCGTGAGCGCCGTCCGCCACGGCTTCGCGGCGAACGCTCGAGTGGTCACCGCCGCCGCGCTCATCATGTTCTTCGTCTTCTTCGCCTTCGTGCCCGAGGGCATGGCGATGATCAAGGCCATCGCGCTCGGCCTCGCCGTCGGCGTCGCGGTCGACGCGTTCCTCGTGCGCATGACGCTCATCCCCGCGCTCATGACGCTCATGGGGGAGCGCGCGTGGTGGCTGCCGCGCTGGCTCGACCGCGCGATGCCCGAGATGGACGTCGAGGGCGAGGCCCTCGGCCGGCACCGCGAAGCGCTGTCGTGGGCGGCGGATGCGGGAGGCCACCTCGCGCTCGAGCGCTTCCGTCCCGAGGTGGACTGGCGGCAGCCGGGGGACGCGTCGTGGACGCTCACCGCCCCGCGCGGCGCGGTCGTGCGGCTCGGCGGCGCCTTCGCCGACCGCCAGCGGCTCGCGCACGCCCTCGTCGGCGACGTCGACGCGGCCGGTCGCGCGCAGCTCGGCGGCGCCGCGCTGCCGGGCGACGTCGCGACCATCCGGGGCCGCGTCGCGATCGTCGACCTCGACGGGCACGTCGAGTCGGCGCAGCAGGCCGCGCGAGCCGCGCTCGCGCTCCGCAGCCCCTTCGCGCCCGGGCCCGTGCTCGACCGCCGGGCGGAGGCGCTCGTCGATCGCGCCGCCGAGGCGCTCGGCGCGCCGATCGACGCCGCCGCGCCGCTCTCGCGCCTGACGCCGCTCGAGCGGGCCGCGGTGCTGCTCGCGACCGCGGCCCTGCGCAGCCCGAGCCTCGTGTGGATCGACGCCGCCGCCGGCGCGCCGACCGGCGCCGCGGGCGTCGCGGCGCGCCTCATGGGGCCCGACACCACGATCGTCACGAGCGAGGCCGCGCCGGAGGCGCACGGCCGCGCCGCGATCGATGTCGAGCCCGCCGACGCGGCCGAGGAGGACCGCCTCGCCGCCGAAGCCGCATCCGCCGCGTCCACCGCAGCCACCGGCGCGGAGCCGGACGACCCGCCCACCGAGGCGCTCGCGACCACGGGAGCAGACCGATGACCACCTCGCTCAAGAAGGCCGTCGCCCTCACGACGGCGGCCGTCACGCCCTTCGCCGTCGCCGCGCTCGCGGCGTGGTCGATCGGCCCCGCCCTCGACGGCGACCGCGACGTGCCCGCAGCCGTCGTCAACAGCGACCGCATGCTCACGACGACCGCCGAGGACGGCACCGAGTCGGTCATGTTCGCCGGCCGGCAGGTCGTCACCGACCTCGTCGGCGACGAGGAGGACGGCTTCGAGTTCCGCATCCTGAACGCCGAGGACGCCGAGGAGGCGCTCGCGGAGGGTGACGTGCGCGCCGTCGTCACGATCCCGGAGGACTTCTCGGAGCGCGTCCTGAGCCTGCAGGGCGACGACCCGCGGCAGGCCGGCATCGAGATCGTCACCGACGCCGCCTCGAGCGGGCTCGCGACGAGCCTCGCGAGCGAGACGGGCGAGTCGATCGTCGCCTCGTTCGGCGACGTCGTCACGAGCGGCTTCATCTCGGGCCTCTACGGGGGCCTCGGCACGCTCGGCGAGCAGCTCGGCACGGCGGCCGACGGGGCGGATGCGCTCGGCGCGGGAGGCGGGGAGCTCGAGTCGGGGCTCGGGGACCTCGCCGACGGCCTCGATCAGCTCGGCACCGGCGCGGGCTCCGCACGGGACGGCGCCGACCAGCTCGCCGACGGCGCGCGGCAGCTCGCGACCGGGCTCGGGGGCGCCGACGCCGGCATCGGTCAGCTCTCGAGCGGCGCGGCGCAGCTGCGCGACGGCCTCGACGACTACACCGGCGGCGTCGACGCGCTCGCCGAAGGCGCGAGGTCGCTCAGCGACGGCGTCGACGCCTACACCGACGGCGCCGAGCAGTTCGCGCGCGGCGTGCAGCAAGCCGGCGACGAGCTGCGCGCCGGGCTCGGCGGCGCCGCCGAGGCAGGCGGCATCGACGACCTCGAGGCGGCGCTCGACGGCCAGGCCGCGCTCGCGGCAACGCTCCTCGACGCGCTGCAGGCCGACCCCGCGACCGATCCCGCTGCGCTCGCCCAGGCGCAGCAGCTCGCGGGCGCGCTCGGGCATCTCTCGCAGCAGGACATCAGCGGCGAGCTCACCGCCGGCCTGCTCGCGGCGACCGCCGACCTCTCGGCGCTCGACACCGCAGCCGAGCAGCTCGTCGCGGGCGGCGCGCCGCTCCGCGACGGCGCCGCGCAGCTCGCCGACGGGGCGGCACAGGCCTCGGCGGGTTCGCCGGCGCTCCGCTCGGGCGCCTCGCAGCTCGCGACCGGGCTCTCGCAGCTCGACGGCGGCTTCGGCGCTTCGGTCTCCGGCGCCTCGCAGCTCGCCGGCGGTGCCGACGAGCTCGCCGCCGGGCTCGGCGACCTCGGCTCCGGAGTCGGCCAGCTCGCAACGGGCACGCGCTCCGCGCAGTCCGGCGCGGACGAGCTCGGCGACGGTGCCCGCGAGCTCGGCGACGGCCTCCGGCAGGGCGTCGAGGCGCTCCCGCAGCTGAGCGAGCGCGAGCTCGACGACCTCGCCGACGTCGCGACGAATCCCGTCGGCTTCGAGCTCGAGGAGCGCCGCGCGCTCCCGAGCGGCGAGGCGCGCGTCGGCTCGCTCGCCGTGCCGATCGGGCTGTGGCTCGGGGCGCTCGCGCTCGTGCTCGTCATGGCGCGCTCGGCCCGCCGCGTGGCGGCGTCGGCCGAGACCGACGGCCGCGTGCTCGCCGCGCTGCTCGTGCGCTCCGCGTGGATCGTCGCGCTGCAGGCGGTGCTCGCGGCGCTCGTCGTGCACGCGGTCGGCGGCGTCGCGTGGTCGGCGCTGCCCATCACGCTCACCGTCTCGGTGCTCCTCGGCGCGGTCGCGACGCTCGCGAACCTCGCGCTCACCGCGTGGCTCGGGCCGGTGGGTGCCGTCGTCTCGCTCGTGCTGCTCGCGCTCCAGGCGGTCGCCGCGGGCGGCGTGCTGCCGCGCGACGTGCTCGGCTCCGCCTTCGCGTCGATCGCTCCCGCGCTGCCGATGACGCACGCCGTCGACGCGCTCGTCGCGGCGGCAGCGGGCTCGGGCTGGTCGGGCGGCTCGATCGCGATGCTCGTGCTCTTCCTCGCGATCGGGCTGCTCGCGTCGCTGCTCGCCGTGCGGTCGATGCGCAGGCGGGAAACGGCCGAGCGCATCAGGGCGCTCGATAGCCTGGCGCCGGCGAGCGCGTGAGGGAGGGCGACGTGGACGGTGGAGGCGTGGCCGAGCGGCCGTGGCTGCGGCACTACGGCGAGGGTGTGCCGGCCGAGATCGAGGTGCCCGACGGCTCGCTCCTCGACCTCCTCGACGACGCGGTGCGGCGGTTCGGCGACAGCGTCGCGCTCGAGTTCTTCGGCGCCGAGACGACCTACGCCGAGCTCGGCCGCCGCGTCGCCCGAGCGGCGGAGGGCCTGCGGCGGCTCGGCGTCGCCGCGGGCGACCGCGTCGCGCTCGTGCTCCCGAACTGCCCCGAGCACATCGTCGCCTTCTACGCCGCGCTGCGGCTCGGCGCCGTCGTCGTCGAGCACAACCCGCTGTACACGCGCGCCGAGCTCGAGCACCAGTTCCGCGACCACGGCGCGGCCGTCGCGATCGCATGGGACAAGGTCGCGCCGCTCGTGCAGGAGATGCCGGGCGTGCGGCACGTCGTCGCGGTCGACATGACCTCGAGCATGCCGCTCGCCAAGCGCCTCGCGCTGCGCCTGCCGATCGCGAAGGCCCGCGCCGCCCGCGCTCAGCTCACCGCGCCGGCTCGCGGCGCGATGCCGTGGCCGCGGCTGCTCGACCAGGGCGCGATCTTCGAGTCGCACGCGCGCCCGGGCGCCGACGACCTCGCCGTCATCCAGTACACGAGCGGCACGACCGGCTCGCCGAAGGGCGCGATGCTCACGCACCGCAACCTCGGCGCGAACGCGGCCCAGGGCCGCGCGTGGGTGCCCGGCCTCGTCGCGGGCCGGGAGACCGTCTACGCGGTGCTCCCCATGTTCCACGCCTACGGGCTCACGCTGTGCCTCACCTTCGCGATGAGCATCGGAGCGCGGCTCGTGCTCTTCCCGAAGCCCGACGTCGAGCTCGTGCTCGCGGCCGCCAGGAAGCATCCGCCCACCTTCCTGCCGGCGGTGCCGCCGATCTACGACCGGCTGGCGCGCGCCGCGGTCGAGCGCGGCATCGACCTCTCCTCGGCACGCTTCGCGATCTCGGGCGCGATGCCGCTCACGACCGAGATCCTCGAGCGGTGGGAGGCCGCGACGGGCGGCCTGCTCGTCGAGGGCTACGGCATGACCGAGGCATCGCCCGTCGTGCTCGGCAACCCCGTCGGCCGCTCGCGTCGGCCCGGCGCGGTCGGCGTGCCCTTCCCGAGCACCGAGATCCGCGTCGTCGACCCCGAGGAGCCGAGCCGCGACCGCGCGCCCGGCGAGGCCGGCGAGCTGCTCGTGCGCGGGCCGCAGGTGTTCGGCGGCTACTGGGGCAAGCCCGACGAGACCGCGGCGACGCTGCTGCCGGGCGGCTGGCTCCGCACGGGCGACATCGTCGAGGTCGACGCCGACGGCTTCGTGACGATCGTCGACCGCATCAAGGAGATCATCATCTCCGGCGGCTTCAACGTCATGCCCTCGGAGGTCGAGGCGACGCTCGTGCGGTTCGAGGGGGTGACGGATGCGGCGGTCGTCGGCCTGCCGCGCGACGACGGCTCCGAGCAGGTCGTCGCGGCGGTGACGGTCGACGGCGACGTCGACCTCGAGGCCCTCCGCGAGCACTGCCGCGGATCGCTCGCCGCCTACAAGGTGCCGCGGCGCATCGAGGTCGTCGACGAGCTGCCGCGCTCGCAGATCGGCAAGGTGCTGCGGCGCGAGGTGCGGGAGCGGCTGCTCGCGGACTGACGCGCGCGCTACGGCTGGGCGGGATCCGCGGCGGACCTGGCGTCGTCGGCGGCGTCCGCCGACGCATCGACCGCGAGGTGCTCGCGCGCGAACTCGAGCGTCTCGGTGAGCATCCGGAGCCGCTCGCGCTCGTTGCGGGCGTAGCGGGTCTTGATCTCGGCGACGACCTGCCCCGTCCATCGCCGCTCGGCGAGCATGCGCAGCACCTCCGCGACGGGCTCGTTGCCGCGGCCCGGCAGGAGGTGCTCGTCGAAGATGCGCCCGCCCTCGGCCGCGACCCCGTCGGTGAGGTGGAGGTGCCGCAAGCGGTCGCCGAGGTCGAGCGCGAGCTCCATCGAGTCGCGCTTCGCGAGCGCGCAGTGCGAGAAGTCGAGGGTCGCGTGCTCGACGTCCATCTCGCTCGGGTCGATGCCAGGCAGGTACGCCTGCCGGTCGATGCCGCCCGCGGCCCACGGGAACATGTTCTCGACCGCGACCTCGACGCCGTGCTTCCGCTCGGTCTGCCGCACCGCATCCTCGAACGTGCGCGCGTACTTGCCCTGCCAGCGGAACGGCGGATGCACGACGACCGTCGGCGCGCCGACGGCGACGGCGAGCTCGGCCGAGCGGTCGAGCTTCACGAACGGGTCGCGGCCCCACACGAACGTCGTCAGCAGCACGACGGGCGCGTGGATCGCCATGATCGGCTGCTCGTACTGCGCCGAGAGCTCGAGCAGCCGCTCGGGGCTGCGCGTCTTCGCGTCGGTCGTGACCATCACCTCGACGCCGTCGTAGCCGGCCTCGGCCGACAGGCGGAAGCCGTCCTCGACGCCCTTGGGGAAGACGGAGATCGTGCTCAGCCCCACCGTGATCATGGTCACGACGGTAGACCCTCCGGGTGAGTGCCGCGTTCCAGGCAGCGGCCGCGGCGCTGATCTGACATCCCTCGCGGCGTAGGATCGGGCCATGCCTGAGATCGACATCAAGCCGCGCTCGCGCGCCGTCACGGACGGCGTCGAGGCCACGACGAGCCGAGGGATGCTGCGGGCCGTCGGCATGGGCGACGGCGACTGGGAGAAGCCCCAGATCGGCATCGCGAGCTCGTGGAACGAGATCACGCCGTGCAACCTCTCGCTCGACCGCCTCGCGCGCTCGTCGAAGGAGGGCGTGCACGCGGGCGGGGGCTACCCGCTGCAGTTCGGCACCGTCTCGGTCTCGGACGGCATCTCGATGGGCCACGAGGGCATGCACTTCTCGCTCGTGAGCCGCGAGGTCATCGCCGACTCCGTCGAGGTCGTCGTGAACGCCGAGCGCCTCGACGGCACCGTGCTGCTCGCGGGCTGCGACAAGTCGCTCCCCGGCATGCTCATGGCCGCCGCGCGGCTCGACCTCGCGAGCGTCTTCGTCTACGCCGGCTCGATCGCGCCGGGCTTCGCGAAGCTCAGCGACGGCACCATCCCGCAGTCGATGACGATCATCGACTCCTTCGAGGCCGTCGGCGCATACAAGGCCGGCAAGATCTCGGCCGAGGACCTGCACCGCATCGAGTGCGGATTCGCGCCCGGCGAGGGCGCGTGCGGCGGCATGTACACGGCCAACACGATGGCGTGCATCGCCGAAGCGCTCGGCATGAGCCTCCCCGGCTCGTCGACGCCGCTGTCGGCCGACCGCCGCCGCGACTACTACGCCCGCCGCTCGGGCGAGGCGGTCGTCGAGCTCCTCCGCCGCGGCATCACCGCCCGCGACATCCTCACGAAGGAGGCGTTCGAGAACGCCATCACCGTCGCCATGGTGCTCGGCGGCTCGACGAACGCGGTGCTCCACCTGCTCGCGATCGCGCACGAGGCGCAGGTCGAGCTCGACCTCGAGGACTTCCGCCGCATCGGCGCGCGCTCGCCGCACCTCGCCGACGTCAAGCCCTTCGGCGCCTACGTCGCGCAGGACTTCGACCGCGTCGGCGGCATGCCGGTCGTGATGAAGGCGCTCCTCGACGCGGGCCTGCTGCACGGCGACGCGCTGACCGTCACGGGCCGCACGCTCGCCGAGAACCTCGCCGAGCTCGACCCGGCGCCGATCGACGGCACCGTCGTGCGCGCGCTCGACGACCCCATTCACGCGACCGGCGGCCTCACGATCCTCGACGGCTCGCTCGCGCCCGAGGGCGCCGTCGTCAAGACGGCCGGCTTCGACGCCGAGGTCTTCGAGGGCCCCGCGCGCGTGTTCGACCGCGAGCGCGCCGCGATGGACGCGCTCACGAACGGCGAGATCCGCGCGGGAGACGTCGTCGTCATCCGCTACGAGGGCCCGAAGGGCGGCCCCGGCATGCGCGAGATGCTCGCGATCACCGCCGCCATCAAGGGCGCTGGGCTCGGCCGCGATGTACTACTGTTGACGGACGGCAGATTCTCAGGCGGCACAACCGGCCTGTGCATCGGCCACATCGCCCCTGAGGCGGTCGACTCCGGTCCGATCGCCTTCGTGCGCGACGGAGACCGCATCAGGGTCGACATCGCCGCTCGCTCGCTTGACCTGATCGTCGACGAGGCAGAGCTCGCCTCCCGGCGTGAGGGCTGGGAGCCGCTGCCCCCGCGCTACTCGCGCGGAGTCCTCGCCAAGTACGCCCGTCTCGTGCAGTCCGCCGCTCGCGGAGCCGTCACGGGCTGACGACACGTCCGTCAGCAGCCAGGAGAGCCATGCCCATCACCGCCAGGCCTGCGCCGCCGCGCAGCGCCGAGCCCCCGACCCTCACCGGCTCGGGAGCCGTCCTCAAGTCGCTCGAGCTGCTCGGCGTCACCGACGTCTTCGGCATCCCCGGCGGCGCGATCATCCCCTTCTACGACGAGCTCATGCAGCAGTCGGCCATCCGTCACATCCTCGTGCGCCACGAGCAGGGCGGCGGCCACGCCGCCGAGGGCTACGCGGCCGCGACCGGCCGGGTCGGCGTGTGCCTCGCGACGAGCGGTCCGGGCGCGACGAACCTCGTCACCGCGCTCGCCGACGCCTACATGGACTCGGTCCCGATGGTCGCGATCACCGGCCAGGTGTTCAGCCACCTCATCGGCACGGATGCGTTCCAGGAGGCCGACATCACCGGCATCGTGATGCCCATCACGAAGCACACCTTCCAGGTCACGCGCCCCGAGGACGTGCCGGGCGCGCTGCGCGCGGCGTTCCACATCGCATCCACGGGTCGTCCCGGCCCCGTGCTCGTCGACATCACGAAGGACGCGCAGCAGGACTCCGCGCCGTTCGTGTGGCCCGATCGCGTCGACCTGCCCGGCTACCGGCCGGTCGTCAAGGCGCACGGCAAGCAGATCACCGCCGCGGCGCAGCTGCTCGCGAGCTCCGAGCGCCCGCTGCTCTACGTCGGCGGCGGCGCCATCCGCGCGAAGGCGTCGGCGGAGCTGCTCGAGTTCGCCGAGTCGACCGGGGCGCCGGTCGTGACGACGCTCATGGCGCGCGGCGCCTTCCCCGACTCGCACCCGCAGCAGCTCGGCATGCCCGGGATGCACGGCACGGTCCCCGCGGTGCTCGCGTTCCAGGAGTGCGACCTCATCGTCGCGCTCGGCGCTCGCTTCGACGACCGGGTGACCGGCAAGGTCGCCGAGTTCGCGCCGAACGCGAAGGTCATCCACGTCGACGTCGACCCCGCCGAGATCTCGAAGATCCGCACCGCCGACGTGCCGATCGTGGGCGACGTGCGCGAGGTGCTGAGCGACCTCTCGATCGCGTTCCAGGAGCTCGCGGCGAACGAGCGCCCCGACCTCACCGACTGGTGGGAGCGGCTGCACGGACTGCAGGAGCGCTTCCCGCTCGGCTTCCCCGAGCCGAGCGACGGCAAGCTCTCGCCGCAGCACGTCATCCAGCGCATCGGCGAGCTCACCGGCCCCGAGGCGATCTACGCGTCGGGCGTCGGCCAGCACCAGATGTGGGCGGCGCAGTTCATCCAGTACGAGCGCCCGAACGCGTGGCTCAACTCCGGCGGCGCCGGCACGATGGGCTACGCCGTGCCGGCCGCGATGGGCGCGAAGGTCGCCGAGCCCGAGCGCGTCGTGTGGGCGATCGACGGCGACGGCTGCTTCCAGATGACCAACCAGGAGCTCGCGACCTGCACGCTCAACGACATCCCGATCAAGGTCGCGGTCATCAACAACTCGTCGCTCGGCATGGTGCGGCAGTGGCAGAGCCTCTTCTACGAGGGCCGGCACTCGTTCACCGACCTCGAGACCGGCGACGACGCGAAGATGATCCCCGACTTCGTCAAGCTCGGCGAGGCCTACGGCTGCCTCGCGATCCGCGTGACGAAGCCGGAGGAGATCGACCCGGCCATCAAGCTCGCGCTCGAGACGAACGACCGACCGGTCGTGATCGACTTCATCGTCTCGAAGGACGCGATGGTGTGGCCCATGGTGCCGCAGGGCGTCTCGAACTCCTTCGTGCAGTACGCCAAGGAGCACAGCCCGGTGTGGGAGGAGGAGTGATGAGCACGCACGTCCTGTCGCTCCTCGTCGAGGACAAGCCGGGCCTCCTGACCCGTGTGGCGGGCCTGTTCGCCCGCCGCGGCTTCAACATCGAGTCGCTCGCGGTCGGCAAGACCGAGGTGCCGGGCCTGTCCCGCATCACCGCCGTCGTCGACGTCGAGGACCTGCCGCTCGAGCAGGTCACGAAGCAGCTCAACAAGCTCATCAACGTCGTGAAGATCGTCGAGCTCGAGCCGGCCCAGTCGGTGCAGCGCGAGCACATGCTCATCAAGGTGCGCGTCGACAACTCGACGAGGTCGCAGATCCTCGAGGCCGCGACGCTCTTCCGCGCGCGCGTCGTCGACGTCACGACCGATGCGCTCGTGATCGAGGTCACGGGCGACTCCCCGAAGTGCCAGGCGCTGCTGCGGCTCCTCGAGCCGTACGGCATCAAGGAGATCGCGCAGTCGGGCCTGCTGGCCATCGGCCGCGGCGGCAAGTCCATCAGCGAGCGCGCGCTCAAGCAGAGCTCCTGATCCACAGAACCAGACGAAGGAGACAGCATGACTGAGGTCATCTATGACGACGGTGCCGACCTCGGCATCATCCAGGGCAAGAAGGTCGCCATCATCGGCTACGGCTCGCAGGGCCACGCGCACGCGCAGAACCTGCGCGACTCGGGCGTCGAGGTCCGCGTCGGGCTCCAGCCCGAGTCGAAGAGCCGCCAGAAGGCGACCGAGCAGGGCTTCGAGGTCGGCACGCCGGCCGAGGTCGCCGAGTGGGCCGACGTCGTCGTGCTGCTCGCCCCGGACCAGCACCAGCGCCACATCTACAGCGGCGAGGTCGCCCAGCACATGGGCGAGGGCAAGACGCTCCTGTTCAGCCACGGCTTCAACATCCGCTACGGCTACATCGAGGCGCCCGAGGGCGTCGACGTCGTGCTCGTCGCACCGAAGGGCCCGGGCCACACGGTGCGCCGCGAGTTCCAGGCCGGCCGCGGCGTGCCCGTGATCGTCGCCGTCGAGAAGGATGCGTCGGGCTCGGCGTGGCAGACGGCGTGGTCGTACGCGAAGGCCATCGGCGGCCTCCGCGCGGGCGGCATCACGACGACCTTCACCGAGGAGACCGAGACCGACCTGTTCGGCGAGCAGGCCGTGCTGTGCGGCGGCACGTCGCAGCTCGTGCAGTACGGCTTCGAGACCCTCATCGAGGCCGGCTACCAGCCCGAGATCGCCTACTTCGAGGTGCTCCACGAGCTCAAGCTCATCGTCGACCTCATGTGGGAGGGCGGCATCGCGAAGCAGCGCTGGTCGATCTCCGACACCGCCGAGTACGGCGACTACGTCTCGGGCCCGCGCGTCATCAGCCCCGACGTGAAGCAGAACATGCAGGCCGTGCTCGCCGACATCCAGTCGGGTGCGTTCGCGAAGCGCTTCATCGAAGACCAGGACGCCGGCGCGCCGGAGTTCACGAAGCTCCGCGAGCAGCAGCAGGGCCACCCGATCGAGGAGACCGGCAAGAAGCTGCGCGCGCTCTTCGCCTGGGAGCAGCCCGACGCCGACTACACGGACGGCTCGGCCGCCCGCTGACGACCGGCTCTTGACGAGGAGGGGACCCCGAGCGGGGTCCCCTCCTCGCATCCGCACTCACGGTGACCACCGGCCTCCCGCGAGATGCACGCTCTTGCGGTCCGGCGCGCGCAGAGGCCGCAGGAGCGTGCACATGATCGGGCGATGGCGCTCGGTGCGGCTCGCTCACAGCCAAGCGCGCTTGGGTGGGCCGCATGGCTTCGCTCTGGCTCGACACCGCGCCCCCGATCGGCTTCGACGAGGCGGGCCGGCGCGACGCCGACGTCGCCGTCGTGGGCGCCGGCATCACCGGCCTCATGACCGCGGCGCTGCTCGCCGGACGCGGCGCTCGCGTCGTCGTGCTCGAGGCGCGCGACCACGTCGGCGCCGTCGCGACCGGCAACACGACCGCGAAGGTGAGCCTCCTGCAGGGCGATCGGCTGCACCGCGCGCTCGGGCTCGCGCGGCGCGACGCGGTCGAGGCCTTCGTCGAGGGATCGATCGCGGGCCAGTCTCGACTCCGCAGCCTGCTCGCCGCTCGCGGCGCGCCCGCCGAGGAGCGCACGGCGATCTCGTTCGCGTTCACCCCCGCGGGCGTCGCGGCGCTCGAGCGCGAGGTGGAAGCCGCGCGCGGGCTCGGCATCCCGGTCGAGTCGAGCGGCGCGGAGGCGCTGCCGTTCCGCGTCGCCGGCGCGATCCAGCTCATCGAGCAGGCGCAGGTGCAGCCGGTCGCGATGCTCGCCGCGCTCGCCGCCGAGCTGCGCGAGCACGGCGGGCGCATCGTGCGCGCGGCGGTGCGCTCGGTGCGCACGGTCGGGCGCGGCGTCGAGCTCGAGACCGGCAGCGGCGTCTGGCGCGCGGGCACGGCGGTGCTCGCGACCGGCTCGCCGGTGCCGGCGCGCGCGACATCGGCGCTGCTGACCGCGAGCCGCTCCTACGCCGCCGCGTACCGCACGAGCGCCCCGCTGCCCGAGCCGATGGCCATCAGCGTCGACTCGCCGAGCCGCTCGATCCGCAGCGCCGCCGGCCCGGGCGGTGCGGTGCTCGTCGCCGGCGGCCCCGGCCACGCCGTCGGCCGGCACGCCGACCCACGGCGGCTCGTCGACGAGCTCGACCGCTGGGTGCGGTCGTACTGGCCCGACGCCGAGCGCACGCACGTGTGGAGCGCGCAGGACTACGCGACGCCCGACCTGCTGCCGTGGATCGGTGCGCGACCGGGCTCGCGCGGGCGCGTGCTGCTCGCGACCGGCTTCGACAAGTGGGGCATGTCGAGCGGCGCGATGAGCGCGATCGCGCTCGCGGGCCGCATCGCGGGGGAGGAGCCCGAGTGGGCGCGCACCCTGCGCCGGCGCGGCACGACGATCGCGGCGCTCGGCCAGGCCGCGGGCGCGTTCGGCGCCGTCGTCGCGGCCGATGCGCGCGCGACCGCGTCGGCGCTCAAGCCCGCGAGCACGCCCGCGGAGGGCGAGGGCGAGCTCGGCCGCGAGGGCCTCCGGCTCGTCGCGACCTCGACGGTCGACGGCGAGACCCGGCGGGTCTCCGCCCACTGCCCGCACGTCGGGGCGCTCGTCGCCTGGAACACGCAGGACCGCAGCTGGGACTGCGTCGCGCACGGCTCGCGCTTCGCGCCCGACGGGTCGCGCCTCGAGGGGCCCGCCGACTGCCCGCTGCGCGCGCTCCGCCGCGCGCCGCGCGAGCCCGTCGCGGGCTGAGGGCCGACCTCCGAGGACCGTGGCAGGGTGGTCGCCGTGGACGACGTCACCCAGCCGGGATCCGTGGCCGCCTCGTATCGCCGCTGGGCGGAGGTCGAGGCGGGGCGCTCGCCGCTCTACGCCGAGTGGGCGCGCGGCGTCGCCGACGACGAGCCGCTGTGTGCCGCGCTCGCGCAGCTCGAGCCCATCAAGCGGCAGCCCAACCTGCTCTTCGCGGCCGCGCGCTTCGAGGGCGTCCCGCTCGTGCCGTGGAGCGACGCGCGCGACCTGCTCGCCCGCGGGTGGGAGCGCATCCGCTCGACGATGCTCGCCCGCATGACGCAGACGAACGAGGCGAGGCGCATGGCGACCCTGCTGCCGGCGATCGCGCACCTCGAGGGGCCGATCGCCCTCGTCGAGGTGGGCGCCTCGGCTGGGCTGTGCCTCTACCCGGACCGCTGGCGCTACCGCTTCGGCGCCGGCAAGTACGTCGGCGACGCCGGCCTGCCGCTGCTCGAGACCGATGCCTCGCCGTCGACCCCGCTGCCCGCGAGGCCACCCGTCGTGGCATGGCGCGGCGGCATCGACCTGCAGCCGCTCGATCCGGCCGACCCGGCGACCAGGGCGTGGCTCGAGGCGCTCGTGTGGCCGGATGCGTCGGGTGGGCTCGACGGCGCCCGCGTCGACCGGCTGCGCACCGCGCTCGCGATCGCCCGGCGGGAGCCGGCCCACGTGCGGCGCGGCGACCTGACGGTCGATGCGCGCGCGATCGTCGAGGAGGCCGCCCGGCACGCGCCGACGGTCGTCGTCTGGCACTCCGCGGTGCTCGCGTACGTCTCCGCGCTCGAGCGCGCGACGTTCGCGGATCTCATGGGCGAGCTGCCCGTCACGTGGGTCGCGAACGAGGGAGCGTCGCTCGAGATCGGCCCGCCCGCCCCGTGGGCCGACGCCGGCGACTTCGTGCTCCGGCGCGACGCCGTGCCGATCGCGGTCACCGATCCGCACGGCGCCTCGATCACCTGGCTCGCCGACCTCGCGAGGTGAGCCAGCGGCTAGGCTGGATCGAGTGAGCCGCGACGACGACGCCCTCCGCTGGGAGGGGGACGAGGACCTCGACCTCGAGCCCTCCGCCGACGACGGCGATCGCGCGCGATCCGGCGCGGCGGCCCCCGCCGCGCGCGAGGCGCGGCCCCGCGGCCCGCTCGGTTGGCTCGCGCTCGTGCTCGCGCTCGCAGCCACCGTGGGCTGGATCGTCGTGATGTTCGCGAACCCCGTGCAGCAGCCGAGCCTGCTCGGCCTCGTGATGTACCAGCTCGGCGAGCTGCTCGCCGTGATCGCACCGCTGCTGTGGTGGTGGTGCGTCGACCGGCTCGCACCGCTCGAGCGCCGCGCGCCGTGGTGGATCGCCGGCCTCGTCGTGACCGCACCGTGGCCGCTCGTCGCGGGGGTGCTCGCGTGAGCGCGCGGCAGCCGCACGAGGAGCGCCCCGGCGACGCGTGGATCGTCGCGCTGCTGTTCGCGCTCGCATTCGGCTACGACACGGTCGAGGCGGTCACGAACCTGCAGCAGCTGCCGCTGCTCTACGCGAGCGCGGGCATCGAGGCGTCGACGCCGTGGTGGCTGCTCATCGCGAGCGTCGCGCTGCCCGCCGTGCTCTTCGCGCTGTCGCTCTGGATCGGGCGGCGGATGCGGCTGGTCGGCAAGGCGGGCGTCATGCTCGTCGCGCTCGCGGTGAGCGCGCAGGCGAGCCTGCTCGCCGAGCAGCTCGCGCGCCAGATCGCGATCGCGGCGCTCGGCGGCTGAGCCGGCGCGGGCTCCGGCTCAGATCACCGAGACGAGCACGAGCGCGCCGAGCACGACCTGCCCGACGGCGCGCGGTGCGATCGGCACCGCGGCGGCGCCGAAGCGCTCGGGCTCGCGCGCGGCCTGCACGTTGGCGGGGAAGACCGCGATGAGCAGCGCGATGAGCGCGATGCCGGCCGCGAAGCGCACACCCCACCACGGCGCGAGGAGCGCAGCACCGGCGACGATCTCGACGACGCCGGAGATCGCGGCGAGCGCGGGCGCCCAGCGCCGCTCGGGGCCGGCGAACGCTGCCGGGATCATCGCCTGCATCGCCCGGCGCACGCGCGGCACGAAGTGGGTGATGCCCATGCCGACGAAGACGAGGGCGAGGATGATGCGCAGCACGAGCTGCGCGAGAGCGAAGGCGTCCATCGCCTCCATTCTCCAGCACCCGCAGGCCCGCCCGGTCCGCCACGGCCGCCACGCGCGCGGTGCGGCACGCGACGCTCAGTAGGCTGTGCTCAGCACGACGAGGTGCTGCCCGCGATCGCGATCCCTCCACCCGTGCAAGGAGCCCCGCATGACCAAGCCCGTCGTCCTGATCGCCGAGGAGCTCTCGGCCGCCACCGTCGACGCCCTCGGGCCCGACTTCGACGTGCGCCACGTCGACGGCACCGACCGCGAGGCGCTCTTCGCCGCCCTCGCCGACGTATCCGCCGTGCTCGTGCGCAGCGCGACGCGCATCGACGCCGAGGCGCTCTCGCACGCGCCGCGCCTCAAGGTCGTCGCCCGCGCGGGCGTCGGCCTCGACAACGTCGAGATCCCCGCCGCGACGAAGGCGGGCGTCATGGTCGTCAACGCGCCGACCTCCAACATCGTCTCGGCCGCCGAGCTCGCGATCGCCCACCTGCTGGGGCTCGCGCGCCACATCCCGGCAGCGGATGCGTCCCTAAAGCGAGGCGAGTGGAAGCGGTCGGCGTTCACGGGCGTCGAGCTCTACGAGAAGACGGTCGGCATCGTCGGCCTCGGCCGCATCGGCGTGCTCGTCGCCGAGCGGCTCGCGGCCTTCGGCACCAAGCTCATCGCCTTCGACCCCTTCGTGAGCCCCGCGCGCGCCGCGCAGCTCGGCGTCGAGCTGCGCTCGCTCGAGGAGCTCATGGCCGAGAGCGACTTCATCACGATCCACATCCCGCGCACGCCCGAGACGGTCGGCCTCATCGGCGCCGCGGAGCTCGCGCTCGCGAAGCCGACGCTGCGCATCGTGAACGCCTCGCGCGGCGGCATCATCGACGAGGCCGCGCTCGCCGAGGCGCTCCGCAGCGGCACGATCGCGGGCGCGGGCATCGACGTGTTCGTCTCCGAGCCGCCGACCGACGACGCGCTCACGAGCGCCCCCAACATCCAGGTCACCCCGCACCTCGGCGCCTCGACCGACGAGGCGCAGGAGAAGGCCGGCATCGCCGTCGCCCGCTCCGTGCGGCTCGCGCTCTCGGGCGATCTCGTGCCGGATGCGGTCAACGTCGCGGGCGGCGTGATCGACGAGTACGTGCGCCCCGGCATCGCGCTCGCCGAGCGGCTCGGGCAGTTCGCGGCCGGCCTCGCCGCCGGTCCCGTCGAGGCGGTCGACGTCGCGGTGCACGGCGAGCTCGCCGCCTACGACGTCAAGGTGCTGCGGCTCGCGGCGCTCAAGGGCTTCTTCTCGTCGATCGTGAGCGAGCAGGTGACGTTCGTCAACGCGCCCGTCATCGCCGAGTCGCGCGGCGTCACGAGCGAGCTCTCGGCCGACGAGCGCAGCGAGGAGTACCGCAACGTCGTCGAGGTCGTCGTCGCGCGCAGCGACGGCCGCCGCGTGAGCGTCGAGGGCACCCTCACGGGCCCGAAGCAGGTCGAGAAGATCGTCGGCGTCAACGGGCAGTCGGTCGAGGTGCCGATGGCCGATCACTTCGTCGTCATGGAGTACGAGGACCGGCCCGGCATCGTCGCGGCCTACGGCGCCGCGTTCGGCGAGGCGAGCATCAACATCGCCGGCATGCAGATCGCGCGCACGCGCGCGGGCGGCGAGGCGCTCTCGATCATCACGATCGACCAGGCGGCGCCCGACGCGCTCGTCGAGCAGCTCGGCGCGA
This sequence comes from Agrococcus lahaulensis DSM 17612, assembly GCF_000425105.1. GTDB lineage: Bacteria > Actinomycetota > Actinomycetes > Actinomycetales > Microbacteriaceae > Agrococcus > Agrococcus lahaulensis. The sequence goes on along the minus strand of NZ_AULD01000006.1, from coordinate 462,951 downwards.
CCATCCAGGCGAAGACGATCCGGCAGATCTCGATCCGCGAGCTCTGAGCGGTCGCTCCGGCTCGCTCAAGCGCCGCGGATGAGGCCGTCGAGCCGCGCGATCACGCGGTCGACGGAGTCGGCAGGGATCGACTCGCTGCCGCCGAGCGCCGACCGCAAGTAGATGCCGTCGCTCAAGCGCACGATCACGAGCGCGAGGTCGCGGTCGCCGATGCTCGACTCGAGCGCCGCGAGGTAGTGGTCGTCGAGCCGCGTGAGGGCGTCGCGCGCGGCCGCGTGCTCCTCGAGCTGGCCGAGCTGCAGGAGCGCGAGCAGCGTGCGGTCGACCGGCTGGTCGGCGATGACCGACTCGCGGAGGAAGACCGCGACGGCTTCGTCGGTGCCGCGCAGCCGCGCCTCCTCCGCCTCACCGAAGCGATCGAGGCGCTCGGCGAGCCCGGCCACGAGCGCGGCCTTCGAGCCGAAGTGGTAGAGCAGCCCGCCCTTCGAGACGCCGGCGGCCTCGGCCGTCGCGGCGAGCGTGCCGGCGCGCTCGCCGCGCTCGATCACGAGCGCCTCGAACGCGTCGAGGATGCGATCGCGGGTGTCGGCTGCCTTGCTCACGCCCTCACCCTACCTTGCCACCAAACCGTCCGGACGGTACAGTAATCGGGTGACTCGATCGAACCCCTCCGCCATCGCCGCACCCGCCCGAGCGGGAGCGCGCGAGTGGGGAGCGCTCGCGGTGCTCATGCTCCCGGTGCTCCTCATCTCGATCGACACGACGGCGCTCGCGTTCGCGCTGCCCGAGATCGCCGTCGCGCTGCAGCCGAGCTCGGCGCAGCAGCTCTGGATCGTCGACGCCTACTCGCTCGTGCTCGCGACCCTGCTCGTCGCGATGGGCAACCTCGGCGACCGCGTCGGCCGGCGCCGGCTGCTGCTCATCGGCGCGACGGGCTTCGCCGTCGTCTCGGTGCTCGCGGCGTTCGCCCCCACGGCCGAGCTGCTCATCGCCGCGCGCGCCGCGCTGGGCCTGTTCGGCGCGACCCTCATGCCCGCGACGCTCGCGCTGCTGCGCACGACGTTCCTCGACCGCGGCCAACGCCGCCTCGCGGTCGCGGTGTGGGCGACGGCGTTCTCGGTCGGCGCCGCCGCGGGCCCCGTCGTCGGCGGACTGCTGCTCGCGCACTTCGCGTGGGGCTCGATCTTCCTCATCGCCGTGCCGTTCCTCGTGCCGCTCCTCGTGCTCGCGCCGCTGCTCATCACCGAGTCGCGCGATCCCGCGCCCGGCCCCATCGACCCGATCGGCATCGTCCTCTCGATGCTCGCGCTCGGCGGCCTCGCGGCGGGCGTCAAGGAGCTCGCGGTCGCGGGCCTCGACCCGATCGGCATCGCGCTCGTCGCCGTCGCCGCGCTCGCGGGCTGGCTCTTCGTGCGCCGCATGCGCCGCCGGGCGAACCCGATGCTCGACGTCGCGCTCTTCCGCGTGCCGCAGTTCTCCGGCGCGCTCGTCGTCAACCTCCTGAGCGTCGTCGCGCTCACGGGCTTCCTCTTCTTCGTCACCCAGCACCTGCAGCTCGTCGAGGGGCTCCCGGCGCTCGACGCCGCGCTCGTGCTCGTCCCGGGCGTCGTCGCGATGATCGTCTCGGGCCTCGCGGTCGTGCGCGTCGTCCGCGCCGTCGACCCCGGCATCGCGGTCGTCGTCGCGCTCGGCGGCTCGGCGGCGGCCTACGGCATCCTCGCGGTGCTCGGCGAGGACGTGAGCATCGCCGGCATCGTCGGCGCCTTCGCGCTGCTCGGGATCGGCATCGGCGCCGCCGAGACCGTCTCGAACGACCTCGTGCTCAGCGCCGTCCCGCCCGCGAAGGCGGGCGCCGCATCCGCCCTCTCCGAGACGGCGTACGAGTTCGGCGCCGTGCTCGGCACGACGCTGCTCGGCGGCCTCGTCACGGCGGTGTACCGCTCGACGCTCGCGCTGCCGGCCGGCATCGACGCCGACGTCGCGGCGGCCGCGCGCGAGACGCTCGGCGGGGCGATCGCGGCCGCGCCCGGGGCGGGCGGCGCGGCGGATGCGGTGGTGGAGGCCGCGCGGACGGCGTTCGACCACGGCGTGGTCGCCACGAGCGCGCTCGGCGCCGGCCTCATGCTCGTCGCGATGCTCGTCGCGTTCCGCACCCTGCGGCACCCCGCGCACTGAGCCGCCTGCCCGGGGCGCCTGGCGCACGTGGGCGGCGCGGGCTAGCGTCTCGCCATGGACACCACCGGAGGCGCCGTGCGCGCCCGAATCGTGCTCGTCCCCGGCTTCTGGCTGGGCGCTTGGGCGTGGGACGAGGTCGCGGCGCTGCTGCGCGAGCGCGGCCACGACGTCACCGCGCTGACGCTGCCGGGGCTCGAGCCCGACCACGCCGACCGCGGGAGCGTGCGGCTCGACGACCACGTCGCCGCGATCGAGGCGGCGCTCGAGGGGGAGGGACCGGTCGTGCTCGTCGCCCACAGCGGCGCCGCCTCGCCCGCGACCGTCGCGATCGACCGCCACGTCGACCGCGTCTCGCGCTCGGTGTGGGTCGACACCGCGCCGGTCGTCGACGGCCACGCGATGGACCCCTCGTTCGAGGGCGACGAGATGCCGCTCGAGGCCGCGTGGGAGGACGAGCTCGAGCAGGGCTCGATGCAGGGGCTGACGGACGAGCAGCTCGACGAGTTCCGCGAGCGAGCCGTGCCCGAGCCCGCGGGAGCCGTGCGCGACGCCGTCGCGCTGCGCGACGACCGCCGGCTCGACGTGCCGGCGACCATCATCTGCACGGCGTTCTCGGCGGCCGACTACCGCGCCTACGCCGAGCAGGGCGTGCCGTTCCTCGCGGGCGTGCTCGAGCACCGCGCGCTCGAGCTCGTCGACCTGCCGACGGGCCACTGGCCGATGTGGTCGAAGCCGCGCGAGCTCGCGGAGCGCATCGCCGAGGTCGCCGGACGCGCCTGACCGGCCACGGCGGTCGCGGGCTCAGTCCCCTGCGGGCAGCAGCACCCAGACGCTCGCGCCGCCGAGCGCCGAGTCGTCGATGCCGATCCGGCCGCCGTGCGCCTGCGCGATGCGACGGCACGTCGAGAGCCCGATGCCGAGCCCCTCGACGCCCGCCTCGACCTCGGCGCGGTCGCCGCGCTGCATGAGTCCGAACACGCGCTCGCGCTCCTCGGCCGGCACGCCAGGGCCGTCGTCGTCGACCGTCAGGCGCCACCCGCCCGAGAGGCGCTCCGCGCGCACCTCGACGCGCGGCCGGGCGCCGTCGGCCGACGCGAACTTCACCGCGTTCGCGAGCAGGTTCTGCGCGAGCGCGCCCAGGAGCGTCGCGTCGCCCTGCACGACCGGCAGCTCCCCGACGTCGACGGTCGCGCCCGCCGCGTCGATCTGCGCATCGAGATCGGCGATCGCGGCACGCACGACGTCGCCGAGCGCCACGGGCCGCCGGCGGGCGCTGCCGCCGATGCGGGCGAAGTCGAGCAGGTCCTCGACGAGCGCGGCCATGCGCTCGGCCGCCGACTCCGCGCGCGAGAGCGCCTTCGTCGCATCCGGCGCGCCCGCGAGCTCGGGGCTGTCGGCCGCGAGCTCCAGGTAGCCCGTGAGCGCCGCGAGCGGATTGCGCAGGTCGTGGCTCACCTGGCCCGCGAACTGCGCGAGCTGCTCGTTGGAGCGGCGCAGCTCGCGCGTGAGGCGGCGCAGCTCGAGCACGTCGACGACCTGCTCGGCGAGCAGGCCGAGGCTGCGAGCGCCGTGCTCGTCGAGCTCGCGCACCTCGTCGTCGAAGACGCACAGGCTCCCGATCGGCAGGCCGCCGGGCGTGCGGAGTGGACTGGATGCGTAGAAGCGCACGTCGGCGATCTCACCCGTCACGAAGGGGTTCTGCGCGAACCGCGCGTCGGCGCGCGCATCGGCGACGATCGTCTGGTCGGGGCCCTCGAAGACGCGGCTGCACATCGAGTCCTCGCGCGAGCACACCGACGCCTCGAAGCCGACCGCGGCGATCTGGTGCTGCTGCCGCTCGTCGATGATGTTGATGACCGCGTTCGGCACGCCCGCGACCGCGGCGGCGAGCTCGGTGAGCCCCCGCAGGTCGGCACCTCCCGCGTCGGCGGCAGGCGCTTCGGCGAGCACGCCGTAGTCGGCGATCGCCGCCGCGCGGACGACATCCTGGGCGTTCGGCACGCGGGCTCCCTCCGTCCGAGCCTCCGCTCGGTCGGCTCCATCCTGGCCGATGCCGGGGCGCGGGCGCGCCCGGGACGCGGCCGGAGCCGGTCCCGGGTCGCCGTCGCGCGTCAGATGACGTCGTCGCGGCGCTCCGTGCGCTCGACCCGCATGCCCGTGTCCGGGTCGACGCGCGAGCGCGAGACCTGGCTCGAGCGGCCCGAGCGCGCCGCCATGATGATGCCGAAGAGGGTCACGAGGGCGCCCGCGCCCAGCAGGATGTAGCCGATGAGGGTCCAGTTGGCGCCCTCGACCTGCCACAGACCCGGCAGCGCCCACGCGACGATCGCGCCGACGGCCATGAGGAAGATGCCGAAGCCGATGCTCAAGGTGCTCTCCATTCGTCCGGGCGCCCCGGGACCAGCGCGCCTGCCGCGGAACATACCGACCGAACCTGCGAGCGTCGTGGGGGATCCGAGGCCGCCAGTAGGCTGGGGAGCACGGCTCCGCGCGGGTGCGGCGCCGGTCGACGCGCACCTCGCGTGCGCCTGGGAGGAACTGTGCAGCAGCTGCGGCTCGCGGTGATCGGTGGGGACGGCATCGGGCAGGAGGTCACGCTCGAGGCCCGGAAGGCGATGCGCGCCGCGCTCGACGGCGTCGAGCTCGTCGAGACCGAGTACGACCTCGGGGCGGCGCACTACCTCGCGACGGGCGAGATCCTCGACGATGCGACCCTCGCGTCGCTCGCCGAGCACGACGCGATCCTCCTCGGCGCCGTCGGCGGCGACCCGGCCGACCCGCGGCTCGCGGGCGGCATCATCGAGCGCGGACTGCTGCTGCGCCTGCGCTTCGCCTTCGACCACCACGTCAACCTCCGCCCGACGCGCCTGCACCCCAAGATCGGCAGCCCGCTCCGCGAGCCGGGCGACATCGACTTCGTCGTCGTGCGCGAGGGCACCGAGGGCCCCTACGTCGGCAACGGCGGCGCCCTGCGGGTCGGCACCGAGCACGAGATCGCGAACGAGACGAGCGTCAACACCGCCTTCGGCGTCGAGCGGGTCGTGCGCTTCGCGTTCGAGCTCGCCGAGCAGCGCCGTCGCCGCCTCACGCTCGTGCACAAGAAGAACGTGCTCGTGCACGCCGGCGCGCTCTGGCAGCGGATCGTCGACGAGGTCGCGGTCGACCACCCGGAGGTGTCGGTCGACTACCTCCACGTCGACGCCGCGACGATCTTCCTCGTCGACGACCCCAGCCGCTTCGACGTCATCGTGACCGACAACCTCTTCGGCGACATCCTCACCGACCTCGCGGGCGCCGTCGGCGGCGGCATCGGGCTCGCGGCCTCCGGCAACCTCAACCCGTCCGGCGCCTTCCCGAGCATGTTCGAGCCCGTGCACGGCTCCGCGCCCGACATCGCGGGGCGCGGCATCGCCGATCCCACCGCGGCGATCCTCTCGGCCGGCCTGCTGCTCGAGCACTCGGGCCTGCGCGACGCGGCCCAGCGCATCCGCGACGCCGTCGACGCCGACATCGACGCGCGCGACGGGAGCCGCCGCACCACGAGCGAGGTCGGCGACGCCATCGCCGACCGCATCCGCGCCACCGCGAAGGAGCACGCATGACCCTCGAGTTCACCCTCACGCGCAACCCGAGCCCCGCCTCCGCCGAGGCGCGCGCGGCGGTGGTCGCCGAGCCCGGCTTCGGCCGCCACTTCACCGACCACATGGTCTCGATCGACTGGACGCTCGAGGGCGGCTGGAGCGACGCGCGCGTCGAGCCGTACGGCCCCCTGCAGCTCGACCCCGCCTCGGCGGTGCTGCACTACGGCCAGGAGATCTTCGAGGGGATGAAGGCCTACCGCCGCGCCGACGGCTCGGTGTGGGCGTTCCGGCCGGAGGAGAACGCGAAGCGCATGCAGCGCTCGGCGGCGCGGCTCGCGCTGCCGCAGCTGCCGGTCGAGCTCTTCGTCGAGGCGGTCCGCCAGCTCGTCGAGGTCGATGAGGCGTGGGTGCCCGCGGGCGGCGAGGACTCGCTCTACCTGCGGCCATTCATGATCGCGAACGAGGTGTTCCTCGGCGTCCGCGCCGCGCAGACCGTGCGGTTCATGGTCATCGCGAGCCCCGCGGGCCCCTACTTCGCGAGCGGCGTCAAGCCGGTCTCGATCTGGCTCTCGACCGAGTACAACCGCGCCGGCAAGGGCGGCACGGGGGCCGCGAAGTGCGGCGGCAACTACGCCGCGAGCCTGCTGCCGACGCAGCAGGCGGCCGAGCACGGCTGCGCCCAGGTGCTGTTCCTCGACGAGTCGGGCAGCGACCTCGAGGAGCTCGGCGGCATGAACGTCGTGCTCGTGAAGGCCGACGGCACGCTCGTGACGCCGGAGTCGGACTCGATCCTCGACGGCATCACGCGCAACTCGCTGCTGCAGCTCGCCGCCGACGCGGGGCACGCCGTCGAGCGCCGCGCCGTGACGCTCGCGGAGTGGCGCGAGGGCATCGCCGACGGTTCGATCACCGAGGCGTTCGCGTGCGGCACCGCCGCGGTGCTCACGCCGATCGCCGCGCTCAAGAGCCCGACCGAGACGATCGGCGACCCGGACGCGCCCGCGGGGCCCGTCGCGCTCGCGCTCCGCAAGCAGCTCACCGACATCCAGTACGGCCGCGCCGAGGACCCGCACGGCTGGATGGTGCAGATGGTGGAGGCCCGCTGATGCGCGTCGCCCGCTTCGCCCACGGGGAGCGCATCGGCTACGGCGTCGTCGACGACGACGCGCTCGTCGTGCTCGTCGGCGACCCGATCGTCGCCGGCTTCGACACGACCGGCGAGCGCGTGCCGCTCGCCGAGGCGCGGCTGCTCGCGCCGGTCATCCCGCGCTCGAAGGTCGTCGCCGTCGGCCGCAACTACGCGAAGCACGCCGCCGAGCTCGGCAACGAGGTGCCGAGCGAGCCGCTCGTCTTCCTCAAGCCCAACACCTCCGTCATCGGGCCGAACGACGCGATCGTGCTGCCGCCCGAGTCGACCGACGTGCACTTCGAGGGCGAGATCGCGCTCGTGATCGGCCGGGTCGCGCGCCGCCTCACGCGCGCGAACGCGATGCACGCCGTCTTCGGCGTCACGGTCGCGAACGACGTCACCGCGCGCGACCTCCAGCAGCGCGAGCCGCAGTGGGCGCGCGCGAAGGGCTTCGACACCTTCTGCCCGCTCGGCCCGGCGATCGAGACGGAGCCCGACTACGACGCGCTGCGGCTCATCACGCGCGTCGACGGCGACGTGAAGCAGGACGGCGTCTCGAGCGACTGGATCTTCGACGCGCCGACGGTGCTCGAGTGGATCACCGCGTCGATGACGCTGCTGCCCGGCGACGTCGTGCTCATGGGCACGCCCGAGGGCGTCGGGCCGCTCCGCGCCGGCGAGACCGTCGAGGTCGAGGTGCCGGGCGTCGGCACGCTGCGGAACCCCGTCGTCGCGCAGGCCGTCGCGGGCTGATGCCTGCGTGCAGGCTGTCTCCATATGGAGGCAGCCCACGGCTAGACTGCCCGCATGGCTTCCCCTGATGCCCTCCGCGGCCACGTCGACGCGATGCTGCTGTCGGTGCTCGCCGACGGGCCCGTGCACGGCTACGGTGCGATCGAGCGCATCCGCGAGCGCTCCGACGGCACGCTCGACTTCCCGAGCGGCACGGTCTACCCCGCGCTCAAGCGGCTCGAGGGCCGCGGGCTCATCGAGGGGGAGTGGGCCTCGAGCGGCCGCTCGAAGCGCGTCTACCGGCTGACGCCGGCGGGCACGCGCGCCCTCGCCGACGAGCGCAGCGACTGGGCCGCGACGTCGACGGTGATCAGCCGAGTGCTCGGCGCGGCGCGAGCCTGACGGCGCCCCACCGCACGAGCAGCGCCGCCGCGGCGGCCGCGAGCGCGCCGCCGAGCGTCAGCGTGAGCGCCACGAGCGCGACGAGCAGGCCGACCCCAGCGGGCGGTACCGCGACGGCGCCGACCATCGCGATCGCGCCCGCGACGAGCGCGACCGCGAAGGCGAGCTGGAGCGCCGCGACCGCGACGAGCGCTGCGAGCGAATCGGCGCGGCGCAGCGCGACCCAGCCGGCGAGCGCGGCAGCCGCCACGAACGGCCCCGCGACGTCGAGCGCGCGCGAGACCCGCAGCATCCACCCCGCCTCGACGGGCACGCCGAAGCCCGGCATCGCGGCGAGCGACGTCATGCCCGCGAACCACGCGGCGAGCAGCGCGACCGCGGCGAGGGCGGCGAGCGGGGCGAAGCGGCGGCCGTGCGCCGCGAGCAGCTCCCGCGAGAGCTCCGCGGCGATCGCGCGCGGGTCGCCGAACTCCGCGACGACGGCGGCGGCTGCCGCTGGCTCCGCCGCGCCGGCGACGACGCGATCGGCGACGGCCTCGCGCAGGTCGCCCTCGATCTCTCGAGCGAGCTCGGCGCGCCGGCGCGGCGACGCGACGACGGCGCGCTCGAGGCGGTCGACGAGCTCGCCGACGGGGTCGGCCGCGGCGCGGGAGACCGGGCGGGAGCGGGGCACCGATCGATCCTCCCACGCCTAGGATGGGAGGCATCATGAGCGTCCCCTTCTCGACCGCCACGGGCGGCGACGTCGTCGTCCGCTTCTGCCCCTCGCCCACCGGCACACCGCACGTCGGACTCATCCGCACGGCGCTGTTCAACTGGGCGTACGCGCGCCACCACGGCGGGAAGATGGTCTTCCGCATCGAGGACACCGACACGGCGCGCGACAGCCAGGAGTCGTACGAGCAGCTGCTCGAGGCGATGCGCTGGCTCGGCATCGACTGGGACGAGGGCGTCGAGACGGGCGGCCCGCACGAGCCCTACCGGCAGTCGCAGCGCGGCGAGATCTACGCCGAGCTCATCGAGCGGCTGCAGGCCGCCGGTCACCTCTACGAGTCGTTCGCGACCGCGGAGGAGATCGAGGCGCGCAACGTCGAGCGCGGCCGCGATCCGCGCCAGGGCTACGACAACTTCGAGCGCGACCTCTCCGACGCCGAGCGCGCCGCGCTCCGTGCCGAGGGGCGCCAGCCGAGCCTGCGCTTGCGGGTGCCCGACGAGGACCTCTCGTTCGACGACCTCGTGCGCGGCGAGATCACCTTCCCGGCGGGCTCGTTCTCCGACTTCGTCGTCGTGCGACCGAACGGCGCGCCGCTCTACACGTTCGTGAACCCCGTCGACGACGCGCTCATGGGGGTCACGCACGTCCTCCGCGGCGAGGACCTCCTCTCGTCGACGCCGCGCCAGATCGCGCTCTACCGCGCGCTCGCCGACATCGGCGTCGCGACCGCGATCCCGCGCTTCGGCCACCTGCCGTACGTCATGGGGGAGGGCAACAAGAAGCTCTCGAAGCGCGACCCGCAGTCGAACCTCTTCCTGCTGCGCGAGGCGGGCTTCATCCCCGAGGGGCTGCTGAACTACCTCGCGCTGCTCGGCTGGTCGATCGCGCCCGACCGCGACGTCTTCTCGCGCGACGAGCTCATCGCCGCCTTCGACGTCGCCGACGTCAACCCGAACCCCTCGCGCTTCGACCCGAAGAAGGCCGAGTCGATCAACGGCGACCACGTGCGCATGCTCGCGCCCGACGACTTCGCCGCCCGCCTCGAGCCCTACCTCGGCCGCGTCTTCGACGGCGCACCGAGCGACGAGCAGCGCGCCCTGCTCGCGAAGGCAGCGCCGCTCGTGCAGGAGCGCATGCAGCTCATCGGCCAGGCCGAGGACATGCTCGGCTTCCTCTTCCTCGACGACGAGGACATCCGCCACGACGCCGACGCGGTCGCGAGCCTCGGCGACGACGCGCTCGCGGTGCTCGAGGCGTCGCGCCGCGCGCTCGCGGAGCTCGAGTCGTTCGACACCGCGTCGATCGAAGCGGTCCTCCGCGAGGTGCTGATCGACGGCCTCGGCATCAAGCCCCGCTTCGCCTTCACGCCGCTGCGCGTCGCGGTCACCGGCCGGCGCATCTCGCCGCCGCTGTTCGAGTCGATCGAGCTGCTCGGCCGCGAGTCGACGCTGCGCCGCATCGAGCGGCTGGCCGCGAGCGCCTGATGCAGCCCGACGTCGACGTCGTCGTCATCGGCGCTGGCCCCGCGGGCCTCGCCGCGACGCTCAACCTCGCGCGCGCGCAGCGCTCGGTGGCGCTGCTCGACTCGAACCGGCCGCGGCACGCGGCGACGCTCCAGTCGCACGGCTTCATCACGCGCGACGGCATCTCGCCGCTCGAGCTGCGCGGCATGGGCCGCGAGGAGGTGCTGCGCTACCCGACCGTGTCGTTCGAGCGCACGACGGTGCGCCAGGTCGTGCGCGTCGACGGCGGCTTCGCCGTGCAGGCCGAGCAGCGCGGCGCGAGCGCCGAGAGCGAGACCCGGGCGTCGGCCGTGCTCATCGCGACGGGGCTGTCGGAGACGCTGCCCGCGTCGCAGCACGTGCGCCCCTGGTACGGCACGAGCCTGCACTCGTGCATGGACTGCGACGCGTACGACAAGCGCGGCCAGGCGCTCGCGCTCATCGGCGAGACGCCCGACCTCGTCGACCGCGCCATGGTCATCCGCCGCCACACCGACGACCTCGCGGTGTTCACGAACGGGTCGGATGCGGTGAGCGAGGCGGGCGCGGAGCGGCTCGCCGCGCACGGGGTCGCGCTCGAGCGCACGCCCATCGCCGCGATCGAGGGCGACCGCGACGGCATGCGCGCGATCGTGCTCGAGGACGGCCGGCGGAGCGAGCGCACCGGCGGCTTCGTGCGCCCGTGGTGGCACCCGCAGCTCGAGTTCGCCGAGCCGCTCGGCCTCGACACCGACGACGACGGGCTCGTCGTCGTCGACCGGGCCCAGCGGGCCTCCGTCGAGGGCATCTACGCGGCCGGCGACATCACGCCGGGCTTCCGGCAGCTCTCGGTCGCCGCGGGCGCGGGCACGATCGCCGCGTCGGTCATCAACCGCGACCTCATCGCGCGCGAGCTCTAGCCTCCTCGCTCCTCCTCCGCTCATCGAGTAGGCCCGAAGGGCCGTATCGAGATGACGGGCCCCGGTTGTACCCTGGTGAGCGCGCGGCCACCGCCGCTGAGGAGGCCACCGATGACGATCACCGAGGAGCGACCCTCGTCGGCGACGAAGCTCTCGCCGCCCGAGCGGAAGGCGCGCCGCAAGCGCATCCTGTCGTGGGTGCTGCCCGCGATCGGCGTCGCCCTCATCGCCGGCCTCTTCCTCCTCACGCAGCACCTGCTCGCGAACGGCCTCGGCCAGCCCCGCGAGGCGCTGCCCGAGGAGGTCTCGGCGAACAACACGACCCAGTTCGGCGAGGCGGGAACCTCGTACGCCGTGCAGTACCAGGTCGTGACCCTCAACCTGAGCGAGCGGCCCATCGCCGCCGCCGACCTGTCGATGGCCGACGACGCCCAAGCGGTCATCGCGCCGGGCTACGGCTTCCTCGACACGACGATGTACGTCGGCGAGGGCGGCGGCATCAACGGCCAGGGCTACTTCTCGGAGATGATGTCGTCGGTCGCGGCGACCACCGAGCGCGGCACCGTGACCCGCATCGACATGCAGCGCGCGCCCGTGGGCTGGGCGGAGTTCCCGAGCGCGATGAACGCCGTCGAGCTCGGCGCGGTCGCCTTCGGCTGGGACGTCGACCAGGCCGACATCGACGCCTTCACGACGCGCACCGCGGAGTCGGTGCGGCAGGGCGAGCCCATCTCGTGGGAGATCGGCGCGGCCGGCGCCATGGGCGTCCCCGTCAGCGGCGCGGTCAGCTGCTCGGGCGAGGGACTGTGCGTCGTGAGCTACTCGGTCGACGTCTCGGGGCAGTCCGTCGGCGACTGACGCCGGCGCGCCGACCGCGGTCGCGGCCGACCGGGATTCGCGCTCGGCGGCGGGAGTTGCTATGCTCGACTCTTGGTTCGCAGTGCCTCGGCGCGCGACCATTGGGGTATGGTGTAATTGGCAACACGGAGGTTTCTGGTACCTTTGTTCTTGGTTCGAGTCCAGGTACCCCAGCGTTCGGAGCCCCGCGGAAGCGGGGCTTCTTCCGTTATCGCGGCACGGTTCCTCAGGCGCGGTAGAGGTCCCCGGCGAGGTACTTCAGCCCCGAGTCGGTCGCGACCGTCACGACGGTGCCGCCCTCACCGATCCGCTCGGCGAGGCGCAGCGCTCCCGCCACGTTGACCGCGCTCGACGTGCCGGCGAAGACGCCCTCCTCGCGCGCGAGCCGACGTGCGAGCGCGCGCGCCTCGGCCTCGTCGACCGTCGCCGCCGCGTCGTAGGTGCCGGGCGCGAGCAGCGGCGGGACGATGCCCGTCGCGATGCCCTCGACGCGGTGCGGCCCCGCTCTGCCCTCGGTGAGCATCGGCGAGGTCGTCGGTTCGAGCGCGACGACCCGCACGGGCGCGGACTGCCGCCGCAGCGCGCCGGCGGCGCCGACGAGCATGCCCGCGGTGCCGACGCCCGCGCAGAACGCGTCGACGCGACCGCCGCTCGCGCCCACCGCCTCGAGGATCTCCCGGCCGAGCGCCGCGTAGCCCGTGAGCGCATCCGCGTTGTGGAACTGGTCGACCCACCACGCGTCCTCGCGCTCGACGATGCGCTCGACCTCCTCGCGCATCCGCACGAACAGGTCGGGGGTGATGCGCCCGCCGTCGCTGTCGACGAGCGTGACCTCGGCGCCGAGCGCGCGCATGGTGTCGAGCTTCTCCTTCGCGAAGGCGTCGGACGAGACGATCGAGAGCGCGTAGCCCTTGACCGCGCACACGAAGGCGAGCGACGAACCGGTGCTGCCGCCGGAGTACTCGACGAGGCGCCTGCCCGGCCGCAGGTCGCCGCGCCGCTCGGCCGCCTCGACGATCGCCCTCGCCATCCGGTCCTTGTAGCTGCCGGTCGGGTTGCCGCCCTCGAGCTTCACGAGCACGCGCGCCGCCCGCGGCGGCACGAGGCGGCGCAGCTGCACGAGCGGCGTGCCGCCGATCGCATCGAGCGGCGAGGAGAGGATGCCGTGCTCGCCCATGCGCCCTGCTTCCCGCGAGTGTGCGCCACTCGAGCGCGGCGCTCGCTCCAGTCATGCCACACGAGCGCGTCCGCGGCAAGCCTGCGCTTCGCTCGGCCACGATCCGAGCCCGACTGCCTAGACTGCGGCGCATGGACCTCGCCGTCATCGCGTGCATCGCGGCCGCGCTCGCCGCAGCCGTGCACGGCTACATCTTCGTGCTCGAGACGCTCCGCTGGGAGGAGCCGGGCACGCGCCGCGTCTTCGGCACGACGCCCGAGCAGGCGGCGCTCTCGAAGCAGCTCGCCGCCAACCAGGGCGTCTACAACCTGCTGCTCGGCATCGCCGCGGTCGCGAGCGTCATCCTCATCGTCACGGGCCTCCGCGGCCCGGGACTCACGCTGCTGCTGACGATCACGGGCATCATGCTCGCCGCAGCGCTCTACCTCGTCGTGAGCGACCGCTCGAAGGGGAGGGCCGCCGTCGTGCAGGGCTTCTTCCCGCTCGTCGCGGTCGTCACCGGCCTCGTCGCCCTCGGTCAGAGCGTCTGATGGCCGGCATCCGCACCGCCGCTCGCGTGCTGCTCGGCGCCTCGCTCGTCTTCGCCGGCGTCAGCCACCTCACGTTCGCGCGAGACGAGTTCCGCGCCCAGGTGCCAGAGCTCGTCACCGAGCTCGCGCCCGTGAGCGAGGACGCGGTCGTGCTCGGCTCCGGCGTCGCCGAGGTCGCGCTCGGCGGCGCGCTGCTGCTCGCCCCGCACGGGCGGCGCCGCGCCGTCGGCCGCGTCGCGGCGGCGTTCTTCGCCGCCGTTTTCCCCGGCAACATCTCCCAGTGGCTGCACCGGCGGGATGCGTTCGGGCTCGACACCGACGACAAGCGCTTCACGCGACTGCTCTTCCAGCCCGTGCTCATCGCGTGGGCGCTGTGGTCGACGCGGCCTCCGCGCCGCTGACCGGTCAGTCCTTCCGGGGGAAGATCCCGAGGAACTTGCGCTTGGCGGGACGCGCCTCGCTCGAGGCGCGGACGCCGGCGCGATCGCCGCGACCGCCGTCGTCGTCGCGACCCCGCGCATCCGCCCGATCGTCGTCCTCGGTGTCGTCGCTGTGCTCCTCGCGGATCTCGCGGCCCTCGGCCTCGAGCTTGTCGCGCGCCTCGGCCTTCTTCTCGACCTTCTTCGTCGAGCGGGGCGGCAGCTGGATGGTCGCCTCCGCCTCGATGCCGGTCTGCAGCTGCCGCGCGCGCTCGGTCTCGGCGTCGACCTCGGCGCCGAGGATCAGCACGATGTTGAAGATCCAGAGCGCGAACAGCAGCGCCATGACCGTGCCGATCGTGCCGTAGGCGCTGTAGCCGGTGAGGAGCGTGAAGTAGAGGTAGAGGCCCACTGCAGCGATCGCGATGCCGACGATCGCGAAGATCGAGCCGAGGCTCACCCACGTGAACTTCGGCTGCTGCACGTTCGGGGCGAGGTAGTAGAGCAGCGCGATCATCGCGATCACGATCGCGAGCATCACGGGCCACTTCACCCATGCCCAGATCGGCAGGAAGGTCTGCAGCATGAAGGCGAGCAGCCCGCCGAGGCCGAGCGGCTCGGCGATCGGCCCGAGCACGCCCTCGACGAGCGACTCGTTGAGGGCGAGCGAGACGAGCAGCAGCACGACGCCCACGAGCAGCGCGATCGTGATGAGGAGCATCGTCGCGGTCTGCTTGATGAGGCCGCGACCCTCCTCCATGCCGTAGATGATGTTCATCGAGCGCGAGAACGCCTTGACGTAGGCGGAGGCCGACCACACGGCCGTCGCGATGCCGATGATGAGCGCGATCACGCCGCCGGTGGCCGAGCTCGTCATCGTCTCGACGAGGTCGACGACGAGCGATCGGTAGTCCTCCGGCACGCGCTGAGCGAGGTCGTCGACGAGGCTCGTGACGGTGCTCGCGTTGTTGGCGAGCACGAGCGCGATGATCGAGAAGACGGCGAGCAGTCCCGGCGCGAGCGAGAGCACCATGTAGTAGGTGAGCATCGCGGCGAGGTCGGTGCCGCCGTCGGTGCCGAACTCCTTGATGGCCCGCTTGAGCGCGTACTTCCAGCTCGCGCCCTCGAGCTTGGGCGGGGAGTCGGGCTTCGCGTCGTGATCCGGCGCCGGCGCGTCTGCGGCATCGAGTGTCGCGTCGAGGCGGTCGCTGCTGTCCGACATGCGGTTCTCCCATCGTCCTCCGGGAGCCCCCGGTGCGGGCGACTGTACCCCAGCGAACCGGCCCGAACTTGGGAGTCGACAGGACGTCGCGCGAGAGGCGTCAGGGCGCCACGAGGCGGTCGACGAGGCGGTCGAAGGATGCGTCGACGTCGGTCGCGAGGCCGAAGCCGCCCGCGGCCTCGAGCGTCGCGAAGCCGTGCGCGGCCGCGCGGAGCGCCCGGAGCGCGTGGATCGCGTCGTCGCCCGAGAGGCCGTCGACGGCGCGCGCGGCGATCCCGAGCACGCGCTCGCCCGCCGCCTCGAGCAGCGGATGGCCGAGGGGATGCACCGGGAGGGCCCGGTAGCGCTCCGGGTGCCGCACGGCGAAGGCGCGGTACGCGTGCAGGAACGCCCGCGCGGCATCCGCCCGCTCGAGCCCTGCCGTCGCCGCCTCGAGCTCGTGGCCGAGGTCGTCGTAGATGCGCGCGCCGACGAGCGCCTCGAGCTCGGCGAGGCCCGCGACGTGCTTGTAGATCGAGGGCGGCTTGACCCCCGCGCGCGCGGCGATCGCGCCGATCGACAGCGGACCGCCGCCCGCGTCGAGCTCCTCGAGCGCGACGTCGACGAGCGCGGCGGGGGAGAGGCCCGCCCTAGGCACGCGCCGAGCCCACGGCCCACCCGACGCGGCGCGCGAGGGCGAGCACCGCATCCGCCGTCTCGACCGGTCGCTCCGCGTGCGGGTAGTGCCCCGCGCCGGCGACCGTGCGCACCTCGGCGACGCCCGCGGGCAAGGCCTCGGCGTACGCATTCGCCTCGGCCGCGGGGTCGCGGAAGTCGGGGTCGCGCTCGCCCATCACGACCGCGACGGGGGCGGTCTGCGTCGCTCGGGCGTCGCGCGCGTCCTTCCCGCTGCCCTCGCCCATCGCCCGGAGCGCGGCGGTGCCGTGGGGACGCCGCATCGAGGCGACGATGTGGCGGCGGTGGTCGCCGAGGTCGACGGGCGGCGTGCGGTGCAGCGAGCGGTAGAAGAGCGACCACAGCAGGGCGCTGCTCGTCACGGCGCGCGTCGCGACGCGCATGGCGGGCGAGGGCGGCGCGGTGCTCGCCCAGGGGGCGATCGCGACGGCGCCGACGATCGCGTCGGGCGCGAGCTGCGTCGCGAGCAGCGCGCTGTCGGGCGTGTAGGAGTGCCCGACGACGATCGCGGGGCCGCCGAGGTGCCGGGCGAGCGCGACGGCCGCGCGAGCGATGTCGCGCTGGCCGACGAGCGGCTCGGCCGTCGCGTCGGAGTCGCCGTGCCCGGGCAGGTCGAGCGTCGCGACGCGCATGCCGTGCGCCACGAGCTCGGGCACGAGGTGGCGGTAGGCGCTGCGGAGGTCGCCCATGCCGGGGAGGCACACGACGAGCGGGCCGGCGCCCGCGACGTCGAAGGCGAGCGAGCGGCCGTCGAAGGCGAGCCGGGCGGTCGTGGCGGTGCACATGCGCTCAGGCTAATCGCATTAGCCATCGCTGCACAAGGGCGCCGAGCATGCAGCAGGGCCCGCGCCGCGTCGGTCACGACGGCGGCGCGGGCCCCGAGACCGAGGAGCTCAGGCTTCGGCCGACACCTTCGCGCGCGCTTGCTGCAGCGCGCCGGGGCGCGGCTCGATCTCGACGGCCGGGTCGTGCTGCGGATCGGCCGGGAGCAGCACGCCGTCGAAGAACTCGGCGAGCAGCTCGGGGCGCTCGAGCGGCAGCACGGCGGCGACGAACATGTCGGGCCGAACGACCACGACGCATCCGTCGCGGCTGACCCCGCGGCGCTCGAAGATGTCGTCCTCCGGATCGGCGGCGTAGACGAGCTCCTCGTCGCGCAGCTGGAAGGGGCCGAAGCGCGGCCGGAAGACGTCGTCGACGTCGTGCGGCTCGATCGCGTCGTGGTCCTGCTGCCACACGACCTTGACGTCGAAGACGCTGCCGGCGTCGTCGCCCTCGCGGCGCGTGCGCACGTACGGCGACTCGGACGAGGTGCGCAGCCACTGCGCCCACCCCTCGATCGCGCCGCCCTGCCCGGGCGCCTCGCGGCCCGCGAAGGCGTAGAGCCGCCAGCGGCCGTCGGCCCGCATGTGGTGGCCGAGCTCCATCGGCACCGCGTCGCAAACGCGCACGACCGGCGCCGACCAGCAGCGCTTGCCGATCGGGAACCCGGTCGCGAGGTGCTGGTGCTCGCCCGCCTCGACGATCATCGAGGGCTCGTAGTGCGTGCCGAAGGCGGAGGCCTGCACCTCGCTCTTGAGGTAGTGCGCCGTGACCTCCTTGGGGTCGACGCCGCCGAGCTCGGGGTGCTCGGGGTCGAGCACCTTCGCGCCCATGAGCGTCGACCACTCGCGGTCGAAGTCGATGAGCTTCTGGGCGACGTCCCGGCGCTCGACCGAGTAGGTGTCGAGCAGCGACTCCGGGGAGCGCCCCGTGAGCACCGAGCCGAGCTTCCAGCCCAGGTTGAACGTGTCCTGCATCGAGACGTTCATGCCCTGCCCGGCCTTCGCCGAGTGCGTGTGGCACGCGTCGCCCGCGATGAAGACGTGCGGCTCGACCGTGCCGCGCTCCTCGGGCTTCACGTCGTCGAACGTGTCGGTCAGGCGCTGGCCCACCTCGTAGATGCTCCACCACGCGACGTCGCGGACCTCGAGCCGGTAGGGGTGGAAGATCGACTGGGCGATCTCGACGATCCGCTCGAGCGGCGTCTCGCGCACCTTGCCGTGGTCCTCGGGCGCGATGTCGCCCATGTCGACGTAGATGCGGCACAGCGCGTTGCCCTCGCGAGGGATGAGCAGGATGCTGCCGGCCTCCGACTGGATCGCGCACTTCGTGCGGATGTCGGGGAAGTCGGTGTCGACGAGCACGTCCATGACGCCCCACGCGTGGTTGCGCGAGTCGCCGAGCAGCTGCCCGCCGATCGACTTGCGCACGACCGAGCGGGCGCCGTCGCACCCGACCGCGTACTTCGCCCGCACGACGCGCTCGGTGCCGGCGTCGGGGCCCGCCGTGCGGCGGAGCGTCGCCTTCACCGGGTGGGTCTCGCCGTCCTCGACCTCGAGGCCGAGCAGCTCCCAGCCGAAGTCGGGCGTCATGCGGCTCGGCGAGTTGGCCATGTACTCGCAGAAGTAGTCCTGCACGCGCGCCTGGTTGCAGATGACGTGCGGGAACTCGCTGAGCGTCGAGCCCTCGACGCCCGCGGAGTCGGGCGTGGCCTCGGCGCGGTAGATGCGCGAGCGGTCGGCGGGGTCGGGCCGCCAGAACTGCATCTCGGTGATGCGGTAGGCCTCCTGCAGCAGCCGCTCGGCGAAGCCGAAGGCCTGGAAGGTCTCGATCGAGCGAGCCTGCAGGCCGTCGGCCTGGCCGAGCTCGAGGCGGCCGTCGCGGCGCTCGATGATGCGCGTGTGCACCTCGGGGTACATCGACAGCTGCGCGCCGAGCAGCACGCCCGCCGGCCCGGTGCCGACGATGAGCACGTCCATCTCATCGGGGAGCTCCGCGGGCCGGTCGAGGCCGATGCCCGCGGCGGGGAGGATGCGCGGGTCGCCCTTGACGTAGCCGTGGTGGTGGAACTGCATGGCTTCTCCTTCGAAGGATGACTAGTAGCTGTCTGCGACGGTGCGCGAGTCGCGGATGCGGGCCACGGCCGCCTCCGAGCCGCGCGCCATGAGCGTGACGTCGGCCGAGACGAACACGAACGCGGCGCCGCGCGCCAGCACCCGGTCCTGGTCGGCCTCGGCGAACGCGTTGACGCCGACGGGCTTGCCCGCGCCGCGCACGGCGTCGATCGCCGCGTCGACCGCGGCGACGACCTCGGGCGCGCCCGGCGAGCCCGGGAGGCCCATCGAGCCGGCGAGGTCGGCGGGGCCGATGAAGACGGCGTCCACGCCGTCGACGGCGGCGATCTCGGCGGCGTTCGCCACCGCATCCGCCGTCTCGATCTGCACGATCACCGACACGTGCCGGTCGGCGTCGCCGACGTAGCCAGCGGCGCGGCCCCAGCGGGCCGAGCGGGCGAGGGCCGAGCCGATGCCGCGCGCCCCGGGGCGGTCGCCCGCGGCGCCCGGGTAGCGGGCCGCGCGCACGGCGGCCTCGGCGTCGGCGGCGGTCGACACCATCGGCACGACGATGTTCTGGGCGCCGAGGTCGAGCACCTGCTTGATGCGCACGGGGTCGTTCCACGGCACGCGCACGATCGTCGTGACCGGGTACGCCTCGGCCGCCTGCAGGATGTGCAGGATGTCGCGCAGCTCGATCGGGCCGTGCTCGCCGTCGACGAGGAGCAGGTCGGCGCCCGAGCCCGCCATGAGCTCGGCGGCGATCGGACTGCCGGATGCGTTCCACAGGCCCACGAGGGCGCGGTCGGCGCCCGCCAGCACGTCGCGCAGGGTCGGCTTGAGCGCGCTCATCGGAACGCCACCTCGACCATCCCCGCGTCCTGGAACTCGACGCGGACGCGGTCGCCCGGGTGCACCCACACGGGCCGGGTGAAGGAGCCCGCGAGGATGAGCTCGCCCGCCTCGAGCCGGTCGCCGTGCTGCGCGAGCTTGCCCGCGAGCCACGCGACGCCGAGCGCGGGGTGGCCCAGCACGCCGCCCGAGACGCCGGTCTCGATCACCTCGCCGTTGACGAAGCACTGCGCGCCGATCCACGCGAGGTTGCGGTCGCGGGGCCCGAGCTCGACGTCGCCCACGACGACGGCGCCGAGCGCCGCGTTGTCGCTGATGGTGTCGACGATCGTCCGGCCCGCGAGCTCGATGTGGGAGTCGAGGATCTCGAGCGCCGGCACGACGACCTCAGTCGCGTCGAGCACGTCGTCGATCGTCAGTCCATCGCCCTCGAGCGGCGAGCGCAGCACGAAGGCGAGCTCGACCTCGACGCGCACGTTCGACCACTGCGCGTGCTCGACCTCGTCTCCCGAGCGGTAGGCCTGGTCGGCGAAGATCACGCCGTAGTCGGGCTCGGTGATGCCCGTCGCCTCCTGCATCGCCTTGCTCGTGAGGCCGATCTTGCGGCCCACGAGGCGCGCGCCGGCCTCCTCGCGCCGCGCGCGCCAGATGCGCTGCACGGCGTAGGAGTCCTCGATCGTCGCCTCGGGGTAGCGGGTGGAGATCCGCTCGATCGTGCCCCGCGAGCGCGTGGCCTCGGCGAGCTCGTCGGCGATCGCGGTGACCGTCGCGTCGTCGAGGCCCCGGCCAGGGCGCAGGTGGTCGCTCGTCACAGCTGGTTGCCGATCTTGAAGCCCTTCGCGGCCTCGCCCTTGTAGGTGCCGTCCTCGTCGCCCTTGCGCGTGTACGAGAAGCCGTCGGCGCCGACGGTCACCTCCATCTCGCTCGAGTCGGTGCGCTCGACGACCTCCACGACGTTGCCGTCGAGGTCGAGCACCGGCGACGCCTCGGTGTACCAGGAGGGCACGACCGGGTTGCCCCACCAGTCGCGTCGCTGGTTGTCGTGCACGTCCCACGTGATGACGGGGTTGTCGGGGTCGCCCGTCCAGTAGTCCTGCGTGTAGATCTCGACGCGGTGCCCGTCCGGGTCGGTGATGTAGAGGTAGAAGGCGTTCGAGACGCCGTGGCGGCCGGGCCCGCGCTCGATGTGATCCGACATCCGCAGCGCGCCGAGCTTGTCGCAGATCTGGATGATGTTGTGCTTCTCGTGCGTCGAGAACGCGATGTGGTGCATGCGCGGCCCGTTGCCGCCCGTGAGCGCGGTGTCGTGGACGGTGCCCTTGCGGTGCATCCACGCCGCGTAGGTGACGCCCTGGTCGTCCTGGATGTCCTCGGTGACCCGGAAGCCGAGGTCCTCGAGGTACTTGCGGCCGCGCGGCACGTCGGGCGTGACCTGGTTGAAGTGGTCGAGCCGCACGAGCTCGCCCGCCGAGTAGAGCTCGTAGCGCTGGTGCAGCCGCTCGACGTGCTCGGTCGCGTAGAAGAACTCGTAGGGGAAGCCGAGCGGGTCCTCGACGCGCACGCTGTCGCCGAAGCCCTTCTGGAAGCCGCCGGCTCGACGCTCGGTGCGGCAGCCGAGCTCCCGGTAGTACGCCTCCGCGCGGTCGACGTCCTCGGGGGTGCGCACCCGGTACGCGAACGCGGCGACGGCCGCGACGGGGCCCTTGCGGAGCACGAGGTTGTGGTGGATGAACTCCTCGAACGACCGCAGGTAGATCGCCTCGTCGTCCTCCTCGGTCACGTGCAGGCCGAGCACGTCGACGTAGAAGGCGCGGCTCTTGGCGAGGTCGGTGACGACGAGGTCCATCGCCGCGCAGCGGATGATGTCGGGCGCGGGGACGCTGGGCTTGGGAATCTCGTTCATGGTGCTGCTCCTTGGCGGGGGAGGGTCAGGCGGATGCGCCGAAGCGGGTGGTGTGGACGTCGCCGAGCGTGATGTGCACGGCCTGCTGGTCGCTGTAGAAGTCGAGCGAGCGGTAGCCGCCCTCGTGGCCGAGGCCGGAGGCCTTGACGCCGCCGAATGGGCTGCGGAGGTCGCGCACGTTGTGGCTGTTGAGCCACACCATGCCCGCCTCGACGTCCTGCGCGAAGAGGTGCGCGCGCTTGAGGTCGTTCGTCCAGATGTAGGCGGCGAGGCCGTACCTCGTGTTGTTCGCGAGCGCGAGCGCCTCCTCGTCGGAGTCGAACGGCGTGATCGAGACGACCGGTCCGAAGATCTCCTCCTGGAAGATGCGCGCCTCGGGCTGCACGTCGACGAAGACGGTCGGGGCGACGAAGTTGCCCTCCGGGTAGGCCTCGGGGCGGCCGCCGCCGGCGACGAGGCGGCCCTCGTCCTTGCCGATCTCGACGTACGACATGACCTTGTCGAAGTGCTCGGGGTGCACGAGCGCGCCCACCTCGGTCTTCGGGTCGCCGGGGTCGCCGACGACGATGTTCCTCGCGCGCGCGGCGTAGCGCTCGACGAACTCGTCGTAGACGCTGCGCTCGACGAGGATGCGGCTCCCGGCGGTGCAGCGCTCGCCGTTGAGCGAGAAGACGCCGAAGAGGGTCGAGTCGATCGCGGCGTCGAGGTCGGCGTCGGCGAAGACGACGGCGGGGCTCTTGCCGCCGAGCTCCATCGAGAGCGCCTTGAGGTGGGGGGCCGCGTTGCCGAAGATGAGCTGCCCGGTGCGGCTCTCGCCCGTGAAGGAGATGAGCGGCACGTCCGGGTGCTTCACGAGCGCGTCGCCCGCGGTCTCGCCGAAGCCGTTGACGAGGTTGAAGACGCCGCGCGGCAGCTCGGCCTCCTCGAAGATGCCCGCCCACAGCGAGGCAGAGAGCGGCGTGAACTCCGCGGGCTTGAGCACGACGGTGCAGCCGGAGGCGAGCGCGGGGCCGAGCTTCCAGGACTCGAGCATGAACGGCGTGTTCCACGGGGTGATGAGGCCCGCGACGCCCTTGGGCTTGCGGTTCACGTAGTTCACCTGCGTGCCGGGCACCTTGTAGGTGTCGTCGCGGCCCGCGACGATCAGGTCGGCGAAGAAGCGGAAGTTCTCGGCGGCGCGCTGCGCTTGGCCCTTCGCCTGCGTGATGGGCAGCCCCGAGTCCCACGACTCGAACTGCGCGAGCTCCTGGTCGCGCGACTCGACGATGTCGGCGATGCGGGAGAGGATGCGTGCGCGCTCGCGGTTCTTCATGCGCGGCCACGGGCCCTCGTGGAAGGCGCGGTTCGCGGCGGCGACGGCGAGGTCGATGTCGGCCTGCTTGCCGGAGGCGGCGACGGTGTAGTCCTCGTTCGTGACGGGGTTGAGCACGCCGAACGTGTCGCCGTCGACGGACGCGACGCGCTCGCCGTCGATGTAGTGGGGGATGAGGTCGGGGATGCCTGCGGGCTGGTCGGCCATGATGGCTCCTTGTCTGTTCGGGTCGTCGTCGCCGGTGTCGGCGGTCGGGTCTGTCGGCGGCTCAGGTCTGTCGGTGGCTCAGGGCTTCGGCTGCGTGCGGTGCAGGTAGGCGTCGGGCGTCGCGAGGCGGTGCGCGCGCACCGCGAGCTCGATGCGGCGCGGGTCGGCGCCCTCCTCGATGAGCCCGAGGATCGCGTCGTGCTCGTCGATCGCCGGCACGGCGCGGTTCGGCACGAACGAGAAGGTCGACTGGCGCAGCCGCGCGAGGCGCTTCCAGCACGTGTCGATGACGTCGCCGAGCACCTGGTTGGGGCAGACGTCGGTGAGCTGCCGGTGGAAGGCCTCGTTGAGGGCGGTGAACCGCACGGGGTCGAAGTCGGCGAGCGACTGCCGCATCTCGTCGTTGATCGCGCGTGCCGCGGCGACGTCCGACGCGGAGTAGAGGCCCGCGGCGAGCGAGATCGCCGCGCCCTCGACGTAGGAGAGCGTCTCCATCGTGTCGTGGTACTCGAGCTCGTCGATCTCGGCGACGCGCGCGCCGATGTTGCGCTCGAAGGTGACGAGGCCCTCCGCCTCGAGCCGGCGGATCGCCTCGCGCACCGGTACGACGCTCATGTCGAGCTCGCGTCCGATCGCGTCGAGCACGAGGCGGAAGCCGGGGGAGTAGGTGCCGTCGACGATGCGGTCGTGGAGCAGTCGGTAGGCGCGCTGCGACTTCGACGGCGCGATGGTGCCGCCCGACTCGGCGACGGCCGCGGTGCGCGGGCGCCGGCCGCTCACGACCCCTCCGCCTGGGCCGTGTCGGCCTCGTACTTCGCGCGCCACTCGGCGTTCATCGGGAAGAGGCCGTCGACGGGGTGGCCGGCCTCGACCTGCGCGGCGATCCACTCCTCCTCGGCCTCCTGCTGCAGGCACTCGTCGACGAGCTCGCGCGCGAGCGCGGGCGGGATGACGAGCACGCCGTCGTTGTCGCCCACGATGATGTCGCCGGGCTGCACGGTCGCGCCGCCGCACGCGATCGTCTCGTCGAACGACCACGGCACGTGCAGGCGGCCGAGCACCGCCGGGTGGCCGCCGCCGTGGTAGGTCGGCACGCCGATCTCGGTGACGACGTCGAGGTCGCGCACGCCGCCGTCGGTGACGAGGCCCGCGGCGCCGAGGTGGCGGGCGCGGAGCGCGAGGATGTCGCCCAGGGTGCCCGAGCGGTTGTCGCCGCGGGCCTCGATCACGACGACCTCACCGGGCTGCAGCGAGTCGAACAGGCGCTTCTGCGCGTTGTAGCCACCGCCGTGGCTCTTGAAGAGGTCCTCGCGGTTCGGCACGTAGCGCAGCGTGCGGGCCGTGCCGACCATGCGCTTGCCGGGCTGCGTCGTGCGCAGGCCGTCGATCGAGACGTTGTTGAGGCCGCGCTTGCGCAGGCCCGACGAGAGGGTCGCGAGCGCGACGCGCGAGAGCTTGTCGCGCAGCTCGTCGTCGAGCGCCGGCGCGGCGGGCCCCCGGAACTCGGCGATCGGGCGACCGGATGCGTCGGCCCACTGCTCGGGGGTCGGCTTCGGCTGGGCGGAGTAGGCGGGGAGCCGCTGCTCGCCGACCCGCACGGTCGAGGCGAGCCGCCCGGTCGAGAGGCGCTCGCCGTCGGTCGAGGTCGCGGACACCTCGACCTCGACCGACTGGCCGGGGGAGAAGGTGGACGCGTTCGCGGGCGTGCCCGTGAGGATGACGTCGCCGGGCTCGAGCGTGATGAGCTGCGACAGGTCGCTGACGATCTGCGGCAGCGAGAAGACGAGCGTCGAGGTCGAGTCCTCCTGCACGAGCTCGCCGTCGAGCCACGTGCGCACCTCGATCGCGTGCGGGTCCAGCCGCGAGGCGTCGAGGAGCGTCGGCCCGATCGGCGTCATGCCGTCGCCGCCCTTCGAGCGGACGTTCGAGCCCTTGTCGACCCAGCGGAGGTCGAAGACCCCGAGGTCGTTCGCCGCGGTGACCGACGCGACGTGCGCCCACGCATCCGCCTCGTCCACCGCTCGCGCGTGCGAGCCCATGACGATCGCGATCTCGCCCTCGAAGCCGAAGATCTCGGTGCCCGCCGGCACGACGACCTCGCCGCCGGTCGAGAGGGACGTCGCGGGCTTCAGGAAGTAGCCGGGCGCCTCGGGCGTGCGGCCCTTCTGCGCGGCGCGGGCGCGGTAGCCGATGTGCATCGCGAAGACCTTGGCCGGCCGGGAGCCGAGCAGGCCCCAGGCTGCTTCGGCGGAGGCGAGGGTCTCGGTCGGGAGCTGCGACGATGCATGCATGTCGGCATCGTATACGATTCCGAATCTGGTCTGCAAGGGCCGCGCGGCGCCTGATCGCCCGAGGCTCAGGGTCAGCCCAAGGCGCTTGTCGTCGTGCACGAAATCGTATATCTTCCACTCAGTCCCGGCACCGAGCCCTCGGCGCCCTTCCCCTGACAAAGGAGTCAGCGTGTCTCACAGCACGACGCCTCACACGTCCGCGAGAGAGCGGAACAAGGTCCTGGCCGCCGTCGTCGTCGGCACCACCATCGAGTGGTACGACTTCTTCATCTACGCCTTCATGGCGAACCTGGTCTTCGCGCAGCTCTTCTTCGAGCCGGCGGGACCGGGCCTCGGCCAGATCATCTCGCTCGTCACGATCGGCATCTCGTTCCTCTTCCGCCCGCTCGGGGCGTTCCTCGCCGGCCACTTCGGCGACCGCATCGGCCGCCGCCCGATGCTCGTGCTCACGCTCCTGCTCATGGGTGCCGCGACGACGCTCGTCGGCGCGCTGCCCACCTACGAGCAGATCGGCATCCTCGCGCCGATCCTGCTCATGGTGCTGCGCATCCTGCAGGGCCTCTCGGCAGGCGGCGAGTGGGGCGGCGCCGTGCTCATGGCCATCGAGCACGCGCCCGCCAACCGCCGCGGCCTCTACGGCTCGTTCGTGCAGGCGGGCGTGCCGATCGGCATGCTGCTCGCGACCGGCATCCTCGCGGCCATCCGCGCGCTGTTCCCGGGCGACGCGTTCCTCGAGGTCGGCTGGCGCATCCCGTTCTTCATCTCGATCATCCTCGTGCTCGTGGGCTACCTCGTGCGCCGCTCGGTCGACGAGTCGCCGGTCTTCCAGGAGATCAAGGAGACCGCGCAGGAGCAGTCGGCGCCCATCGTCCAGGTCTTCAAGAAGTACGGCCTCGTCGTGCTCTTCGCCGCGCTCGTCTTCATGGCGAACAACGCCACGGGCTACATGACGACCGGCGGCTACATCCAGGGCATGGCGTCGCGTCCCGTCGACGCGCCGGTGCCGGGACTCGGGTTCGACCCGGTCGGCGTGCAGCTGGCCACCTTCGCAGGCTCGCTCTCGTGGCTCGTCTTCACGTTCGTCGCCGGCTGGGCGTCGGACCGCATCGGCCGCAAGCCGCTGTACCTCATCGGCTGGGCGGCGCTCGCCGCGGGCATCGTGCCGCTGTTCCTGCTCGTCGAGACGGGCGTCGCGGGCGTCGCCTGGGCCACGATCCTCCTGGGCGTGGGCCTCGGCCTCACCTACGGGGCGCAGGCGGCGTGGTACGCCGAGTCCTTCCCGGCCTCGGTGCGCTTCTCGGGCGTCTCGATCGCGTACGCGATCGGCGCGGTGATCGGCGGCGCGTTCGCCCCGACGATCGCGCAGGCGCTGCTGCAGGCGACCGGCTCGACGTGGGCGATCGTCGGCTACCTCCTGGCGACCGTGGTGCTCTCCGTCATCGGCACGCTGCTGCTGAAGGACCGCACCGGCATCCCGCTCTCGATCGAGTTCGAGAAGTCGGGCAAGTGGGCCGGCTGGAAGAAGGGCGACGAGTTCGTCGCGCTCTCCGAGGTCGACCGCGAGGCGGCCGTCGACCGCTGACCCGACCAGACCGGAACGGCCCCGCTCTCGTGGCGGGGCCGTTCCGCGTCCGCGCCGCGATGGATCAGGGCTCGACGCGCGGGTCGTCGAGCGGCGTGCCCGGCTCGTAGGGCCCGAAGAAGAGGTCGGCGCCGTCCTGCGTGAGCGCGGTGCCCGTGGCGCGCTCGCCGTCGAACGCCGCGATGGTCGCGAAGGCCAGGCGCGCGCCGGGCTCGTGGGGGTCGGCGATCTCGAGCCGCCAGCGGTCCGGCGACCGGACGATCGCCGGCTCGGCGATGACGAGGCGCAGCATGCCGCTGTGCGCGGTGAGCGTCACGGACCCGAGGAACGCGCCGTCGTCGCCGCCGGGGAAGCGGAAGGCGTCGCCCTCGGCCGTCGCCCCGTCGCCGGCCTCGACGGTGCCGGCGCCGCGGCCGCGCACGTAGTCGAGGAGCGACGCCTTGATGCCCCAGACGAGCGCGGTCACCGCCGGCCCGGCCAGGGGAGCGAGCGCGCGAAGTCGATGAGGGCGCGCGTGCGGGCGGTCGGCTCGGGCGACGCGGGCCAGATCACGTCGATGCCGACGGGCGGCACGCGCGGCGCGATCTCGAGCATGGCGACAGGGTAGCCCTCGTAGCTCGCGGGGTTCGCGGGCCGCTGCACGAGGATGCCGTAGCCGAGGCCGCGGCCCACGAGTGCGCGCACGGCCTCGGAGCTCTGCACCCGATGGCGCACGCGCGGCGTGACGCCCGCGGCGGCGAAGAGCGAGAGGGTGTGCTCGCTCGAGGGCGGCGCGTCGAGCAGGATGAGGTCGCGCTCGGCGAGCTCGGCGAGGCGCACCGAGCCGCCCGCCGCGAGCGGGTCGTCGCCCGCCACGACGACGTGCGCCGGCAGCTCGAAGAGCTTCGCGCGGCGCGGCTCGCCCGGCACGAGCGTGTCGTAGACGAAGGCGACGTCGATGCGACCCGATTCGAGCCGGCCCTCGAGCCGGTCGTGCGTCGCCTCGACGATGTCGAGCTCGACACGCGGGTGCGCTCGGCCGAAGCCGGCCAGGAGCGGCGGGAGGATCGTCGGCGCGAGCGTGGGGTAGCAGCCGATCGTGATCGGCCCGACGAGCTCGCCGGGGGCGCCGCGCAGCGAGGTCTCGAGCTCGCGGGAGGTCGCGAGCAGCCCGCGCGCGCGAGCCACGACATCCGCCCCCGTGCTCGTGAGCGTCAGGCCCCGTGCCCGCCGGCGCACCGCCAGCTGCGAGCCGAGCTCGCGCTCGAGCTCGCTGATCGCCTCCGAGATCGCCGACGGCGACACGTGCAGCCGAGCCGCGGCGGCCGCGATCGTCCCCTCGTCGGCCGCGCACACGAGGTAGGAGAGCTGCCGGAGCGTGAACGCTGGCGCGTCGAGGGCATCCATTCGTCGGCTCCTCCGAGGTAGAACGTGCGATTGATCCGCTTTCGCCAACGTAGTCGGTGGCGGATGATCGAGGCAGGACCGATCACGAGGATGTGCTCCATGCCGACCGAAGCTCCCGTCGCCGACTGGGTGACGATCCCCGACCTGGACCGCGACCCGTTCCCGATCTACGAGCGCCTGCGCGCCGAGGGCGGCGTGCACTGGGTGCCCGCGGTCGGGCGCTACCTCGTCACCTCCTACGAGGCGGTGCACGAGACGGAGTTCGACCAGGAGGTGTTCTCGGCGAACGAGCGCGGCTCGCTGCAGATCCGCGCGATGGGCCACTCGATGCTGCGGCGCGACGACCCCGAGCACTACCTCGAGCGCAAGGCCTGGCAGCCGGCGCTGCGACCCGGGGTCGTGCAGCGCGTGTGGCGCTCGTCGTTCGAGCGGAACGCCGAGCGCTACCTCGACGAGCTCGTCGAGAAGGGGCCGGGCGCCGACCTCATCTGGGACTTCGCCGCCCCCTACGCCGCCGAGAGCCTGCGCGAGATCATCGGCCTCCCCAACGCCCGGCAGGAGGACCTGCAGCGCTGGTCGCAGACGCTGATCGACGCGACGGGCAACTACGCCGACGATCCCGAGGTGTGGGCGAAGGGGATGCGCTCGTTCGACGAGGTCGACGCGGCGCTCGACGAGGTGCTGCCGTGGCACGCGGCGAACCCGAACGAGTCGCTCCTGTCGCAGCTCCTGCGCATCCCCGACTACGAGATGCCGATCGAGCGCATCCGCGCCAACGTCAAGATGACGATCGGCGGCGGGCTCAACGAGCCGCGCGACGCGCTCGGCGTGGCCGCGTGGGCGCTGCTGACGCACCCCGAGCAGCGGCGCGCGGTCGAGGCCGACCCCTCGCTCTGGAACGCCGCGTTCGACGAGACGATCCGCTGGGTCGCGCCGATCGGCCTCTACTCGCGGCAGGTCACGCGCGACACCGAGCTCGCCGGCGTGCGGCTGCCCGCCGGCGCGCGCTTGGGCATCTGCATCCTCTCCGCCAACCGCGACGAGCGCGTGTGGGAGGACGCCGCACGCTTCGACGTGCGCCGCGAGGTCAAGCCGCACCTCGCCTTCGGGAAGGGCGTGCACGTGTGCCTCGGCGCGTGGGTCGCGCGCTCGGAGGTCGCCGATGTCGCGCTGCCCATGCTCTTCGAGCGGCTGCGCGGGCTCGACGTCGTGCCCGAGGCGCCCCCGACGATCACCGGCTGGGTCTTCCGCGGCATGACGAGCCTGCCCGTGCGGTGGCGCTCGGTCGCCGAGCCCGCGACGGTCGTCGCCGCGCCGGCAGCCGCCGCACCGGCCGCGCCGCGCATCGCGATCGTCGGCGCCGGCCCCGCAGGCTGCTTCACCGCCCAGGCGCTCCGCCGCCGCTTCCCGGCGGCGGAGCTCGAGGTGCTCGACGCGCTGCCGGTGCCGTACGGGCTCGTGCGCTCCGGCGTCGCCGCCGACCACCCCGGCACGAAGTCGGTCGCGCGGCAGTTCGACCGGCTCTTCCAGCACGAGCGCGTGCGGTTCCGCGGCAACGTGCGCGTCGGCGTCGACGTGCCGCTCGACGCGCTCCGAGGCGCCTACGACGCCGTCGTGCTCGCGACCGGCATGCGCGCCGATCGGCCGCTCGACGTGCCGGGCGACGCGCTCGAGGGCGTCCACGGCGCCGGCCGCATCACGCGGCTGCTCAACGCGCACGCCGACGAGGGCGAGGCGCCGTCACTCGGCGAGCGCGTCGTGGTCGTCGGCCACGGCAACGTCGCGATGGACGTCGTGCGCCTGCTCGCGCGCGACGCCGAGGGACTCGGCGGCACCGACGTCGACGACGAGGCGCACGAGCGGCTCGCCGGTGCCGTGCGCACGATCCACGTCGTCGGCCGCAGCGCCCCGAGCGCCGCGCGCTTCGACCCGGTCATGGTGCGCGAGCTCGCGGGCCTGCCGGGCGTTGCGCATCGCGTGCACGGCGCCGGGCTCGAGGGCATCGAGCCGGGCAAGGACGCGCGGGCGGATGCGGTGCGGGGTCTGGTCGCGGAGCCCTCCTCCCAGCCGCGCGTCGAGGTGCACTGGTGGTTCGGGCTCTCGCCCGCGCGCATCGAGGGCGACGGCCGGGTCGAGCGGGCCGTCTTCCGCGGTGCCGACGGCGAGGTCGAGCTCGGGGCCGACGCGATCGTGACGGCCGTCGGCTTCGCCGCCGACGACGAGTGCCTCGTCGAACCGGGCGCGCACGCGAGCGGCCGGGTCGAGCCGGGGCTCTACACCGCCGGCTGGCTGCGGCGCGGGCCGCGCGGCACGATCCCCGACCAGCGCACCGACGCGCGAGAGCTCGCGCGCCTCATCGCCGACGACCTCGAGGCCGGCGCCATCGGGGCGGGCCGCGACGGGCTGCCGCCGGTCGAGGGGGAGACCGACTTCGAGGGCTGGCGGCGCATCGACGTGCGCGAGCAGCTCGGCGCGGCGCCCGGGCGCTCGCGGTCGAAGCTGCGCTCGCGCGCCGCGCTGCTCGAGGCTGCGCGCGACGCGACGATCCCGCTGCCGGAGGTCGAGCGCCTCGAGACCGCGACCGAGGGGGCGGGGCTGCCGGTGACGGTGCTGTTCGGCACCGAGTCGGGCGGCGCCGAGCTCGTCGCCGACGAGCTGCGGCGCGGCCTCGCGGGCCGGGCGGCGGTCGAGGTCGTCGACATCGCCGACGCCGCGCCGGGCGACCTCGATGCGAGCCGCCTCCACCTGCTCGTCTGCTCGACGTACGGCGACGGCGAGGTGCCGACGAGCGCCCGGCCGTTCCTCCGCGCGCTCGTCGAGGAGCGCCCCGATCTCCGCGGCGTGCGCTTCGCGGCCTTCGGGATGGGCGACCGCAGCTACGCGAAGACGTACTCGCGCGGCAGCGAGCTCGTCGCCGAGGCGCTCGCGGCGTGCGGCGCCGAGCGCGTCGGCGAGTACGGGCGGCACGATGCCGGCGGGCCCGTGCCCGCGACCGAGGCTGCGCTCGAGTGGGCCGAGGGGGTGCTCGCCGAGGCGGCCGCGCCGGTCGCCTGACGCGCCGGCCGAGCCGTCGTCAGTCCTCCTGCGGCGGCAGCGGCACCTTCGGCAGCTTCTTGACCCGCGCCCGGCGCTTCGGCCGCGCCGGGATCATCGAGCGCATCTCCTCGAGCCGGCCGAAGCACAGCAGCCGGTCCTCGGCGTGCAGCACCTCGGTGCCCTTCGGGTTCGGGATGACGGTCGTGCCGCGGTGCAGCGTCAGCACCGTGATGTCGCGCTCGCGGAGCCCCGACGCGTCGAGCGGCTTGCCGACGAGGTCGGCGTCGCCGTGCACCACGAGCTCGGCGACGCCGAAGCCCGTCGAGACGGCGAGCCGCTCGCGCACGTCGATCTGCGGGAACGCGACCTGGTTGTCGATGTAGTCGATGATCGCGCCCGCGACGTCGAGCCGCGTCGCGCGCTCGATGCCCTCGAGCCCGGGGGAGGAGTTGACCTCCATCACCTGCGGGCCGTCGTTGCCCTCGAGCATGTCGACGCCCGCGACCTTGAGGCCCATGATCTGCGCGGCGCGCACCGCGACGCGCTCGAAGTCGGGGTCGAGCGTCACCGGCTCGACGCTGCCGCCGCGGTGCACGTTCGAGCGGAACTCGTCGCCCTGGGCGCTGCGCCGCATCGCGGCGACGACGCGGTCGCCGACGACGAGCGCGCGGATGTCGCGGCCCTTGCTCTCGGCGACGAAGCGCTGGATGAGCACTTGCTGCTTGGTGCTCTGCAGCGTCTCGATGATCGCCTCGGCGACCTTGATCGTGGGCGCGAGGATGACGCCGATGCCCTGCGTGCCCTCGAGGAGCTTCAGCACGACCGGTGCGCCGCCGACGCGCTCGATCGCGGGGATCACGTCGGCGCGGTCGCGCACGAACGTCGTGGGAGGCATCCCGATGTCGTGCCTCGCGAGGATCTGCGTCGCCCGCAGCTTGTCGCGCGAGTTGGCGATGCCGTTCGCGGTGTTGGGTGTGTAGACGTCCATCTGCTCGAACTGCCGCACCACCGCGGTGCCGAAGTAGGTGATCGAGTTGCCGATGCGCGGCAGGATCGCGTCGTAGTCGGTGAGCTGCCGGCCGCGGAACTGCAGGTCGGGCGCCTCGCCCGAGAGGTCGATCGCGAAGCGCAGGGTGTTGAGCACCTTGACGTCGTGGCCGCGCTCGGCGGCCGCGGCGCGGAGCCTGCGGGTGCTGTAGGCGCGCGGAGCGCGCGAGAGGATGGCGAGCCTCATGCGAGGTCGACCTGCCTTCCTGCTTGGATGGGGGCCTATGGGCGATGACCATCCTCGCAGGCCTGCGATCGCCGGTTGGCGCGAATGGGTCGGCCTGCCGCACCTCGGCGTGCCGCACGTGAAGGCCAAGCTCGACACCGGCGCGCGCACGAGCGCCCTGCACGCGTTCGACATCGTCGAGTCGACGCGCGACGGCGCCAACTGGGTGCGCTTCTCGGTGCACCCGTGGCAGCGCTCGGCTGCCGATGCCGTCGTCGTCGAGGTGCCCGTGCACGACCGCCGGCTCGTCCGCTCCTCGACGGGTCACGAGCAGGAGCGCATCGTCATCCGCACGGCGCTCGCGCTGCTCGGGCGCGAGGTGCTCACCGAGGTGACGCTCGCGCGCCGCGACGAGATGGGCTTCCGGCTGCTCGTCGGGCGCGAGGCGCTCCGCCAGGGGTTCGCGGTCGACTCGGCGCGCTCGTACCTCGGCGGCCGTCCCGCGCGCACCGTGCGGCTCAAGAACCGGGGCCGCGCCGGTGCGTGAGTCGTTCGCGATCGGCGGCGTGCGCGTGCGCGCCGGCCAGGCGAAGGGCGTCGAGCTGCCGATCGCCCGGCTCGTGACGGGCGGCGACGTCTCGCTCCCCGTGCGCGTGCTGCACGGCCGCGAGGAGGGGCCGGTCGTCTGGATCGACGCCGCCATCCACGGCGACGAGGTCGTGGGCGTCGAGGTCATCCGGCAGGTGCTCGCGCAGGTGTCGCCCAAGCGGCTCCGCGGCACCCTCATCGCCGTGCCGGTCGTCAACGTGCTCGGGTTCCTGAACGGCGACCGCTACCTGCCCGATCGCCGCGACCTCAACCGCTCGTTCCCCGGCTCGGCGCGCGGCTCGCTCGCGAGCCGCATCGCCCACCTGCTCATGACCGAGGTCGTCGCGCGCTGCGACGTCGGCATCGACCTCCACACGGGCTCCGACCGGCGCGACAACCTGCCGCAGATCCGCGCCGACCTCGACGACCCCGAGACGCGCCGGCTCGCTGCCGCGTTCGGTGCTCCCGTCATGCTGCACGCGAAGCTGCGCGACGGCTCGCTCCGCCAGGCCGCGCGCGAGGCGGGCGCGATCGCGCTGCTCTACGAGGCGGGCGAGGCGCTGCGGCTCGAGCAGGAGCCGATCGAGGTGGGCGTCGCGGGCGTGCTGCGCGTGCTCGCCGCGCTCGGGATGCTCGACGACGACGAGGCGGCGGATGCGTCGCTCGAGTGCCGCGCGAGCGGCTGGGTGCGCGCTCGCGGCACCGGGATCCTGCACCTCGACGTCGAGCTCGGCGACCGGGTCGAGTCGGGCGCGCGGCTCGGCCGGGTGGCGGATGCGCTCGGCACGGGCGGCCGGATCGTGCGCGCCGACCGCGCCGGCATCGTCATCGGCCTCACCCGCGCGCCGATCGTGCACGCGGGCGATGCGGTCGCGCACCTCGCTGAGCCTGAAGGATCTTCAACCGGATAGTCGGGCGGGCGAGCCGAATGCTGTCGCGCCCTGTCGGCTGTCCGGTTGAGCCGGGCTCAGCTGGTGGCGCAGCGCCGGCGGTCGGCGCGAACGGCAGCGCGGCGCCGGTCGGGCCGCACTAGGCCAGCAGCGCGGTCGTGCCCGTCACGATGAGCGCGAGGCCGCCCGCGAGCGAGAGGGCGATGATCGACCACTTGACGACCGTGCGGTTCACGAGGTGCGCGAGCCGGTTGCCGAGCAGCACGCCCGCGACGACCGGGACCACGATGAGCGCCCATCCCCACCAGGGCCACTCGGGAGCGCCCTCGGGGGCGACGACCGGGCGGATCGCGACGATCACGCCGCTCACGATCACCCAGAACGGCTGCATCGTCGCGACGAACGTGCGGTCCTGCCAGCCCGAGAGCAGCGTGTAGATGCCGAGCGCGGGCGCGCCCATGCCGACGCTCGCGTTGAGCACGCCGATCGTCGCCCCCGCGGCGACGCGCAGCGGCGGGCCGTCGAGCGCCCGCGCGCTGCTCGTGAAGGCGACCGAGACGACCACCCCGACGACCGCGATGACGCCGACGACGATGCGCAGCGCATCCGTGTCCGCACCCCTCGCGAGCAGCAGCCCCGGCACCATCATCGCGACCGCGGGGACGGCGAGCCACGCGAGCCGCCGCCAGTCGATGTCGCGCCAGACGCTCGGGAGGATCACGAGGCACGCGAGCGCGCCGTAGAGGTTGACGACGAGCACCGCCGCGAGCGGGCCCGCCACGAGCGCGACCGCCGGCGTGACGACGAGCCCCCAGCCCATCCCGATCATGCGCTGCCCCGCCGCGCCGATGAAGACGGCGACGGCCGCGACGGCGAGGGAGAGGAGGTCCACGGCCGTCAGCGTAGGTGCTCAGGGGGATGCGCGACGGTGCAGGCGCGCCGAGTGCGCGATCGGCTGCGGCTCGGCGGTGATGAGGTCGCGGAAGCCCGGGCACCGGGCGAAGTCGCTGTGGGTGCACGACTGGAGGTGGCGGATGACGGCGAGCGCGGCCTCGAGCTCCGCCTGCTGGCGCTCGAGCCGGGTGACGTGGTCGGCGAGCAGCGCGTGCCGCTCGGCGGCGCTCTCGGTCGCGAGCACGGAGCGGATGGTGGCGAGCGACATGCCCGCGTCCTGTGCGCGCAGGATCGTGCCGATGCGCATGCGCGCGCTCTCGTCGTAGCGGCGCTTGCCGCCCACGCGCGTCGTGGGCTCGAGCACGCCCTCGGCCTCCCAGTGGCGCAGCACGTGCGGGGCGAGGGAGAACTCGGCGGCGAGCTCGCCGATCGACAGCAGACTTGACCTCATGTCGACATGAAGTCACATGCTGGTGCGCATGGCAACGCTCGACCTCGTCCAGGACCCTTCGCGAGCCGGCTCCGAGCCGCTCGACTGCATCGTCGTCGGCGGCGGCCCCGCGGGGCTGCAGGCCGCGCTCACGCTCGCGCGGGTGCACCGCTCCGTCGCGCTCGTCGACGCCGGTCCGGGTCGCAACGCATCCGCCGCGCACATGCACAACGTCGTCTCGCGCGACGGGACGCCGCCCGCGGAGTTCCGCGCCGTGGCGCGCGAGCAGCTCGCCGGCTACGCGACCGTGCGGCTCGTCGACGGCCGGGTCGCCGCCGCCGAGGTCGGGGACGGCGCCGTTGCGGTCGAGCTCGCCAGCGGGGAGCGGCTCGAGGCGCGCTTCCTGCTGCTCGCGACGGGCGTCGCCGACGTGCCGCTGCCGCTCGGTCTCGCGCGGCACTGGGGCGGCCAGGTCGCCCACTGCCCGTTCTGCCACGGCCACGAGCTCGGCGACCGGGTCGTCGTGCTCGGCGGCGAGCCGCAGCGCGAGCACGTCGCGCGCATCATGGCGGGCGTGGCCGAGCACGTGACGTGGCTCACCGACGGGCTGCCCGTCGACCGGGAGGCGCGAGCGGCGCTCGCGGCCCGCGGCATCGAGGTCGACGAGCGGTGCGCGACCGGTGTCGTCGAGGACGGCGGCCGGCTGACGGCGATCGAGCTCGAGGACGGCACGGCGCTGCCGTGCACCGGCGTGCTCGCGGGCGGCGACTTCCGGCAGGGCTCGACGCTGCCCGACGTGCTCGGCTGCGCCATGCGGCCCGACGGCACGATCGAGGTCGACATGCTCGGCCGCACGAGCGTGCCGCGCGTGCTCGCCGCGGGCGATGCGGCGCTCTCCGGCGGGCACTCCGTCATCGCGGCCGCGGCGGCCGGCCAGCTCGCGGCCGCGGGGATCGTGCGGGAGCTCATCGCGTGAGCCGCGCCCCCGGCACGGGCCGCGGGCTCAAGCGGTCGCGAGGAGCCCCGCGATGCCGGTGCCGATGACGGCGACGCCACCGACGATGGAGAGCACGATGACTGCCGCGCGCGCGAGGCCCGCGGGCACCCGGTGGGCGATGCGGTGGGCGAGCAGCGTGCCGAGCGCAGCGGCGGCCGAGGCGCCAGCCCACGCCCACCACGGCCACTCGGGGAAGCCCTCGGGCACGAGCACCGCCCGCTGGCCGAGCGTCACGAGGTTGAGCACGACCCAGAAGGGCTGCATCGTCGCGGCGAGCACGATCGGATCCCAGCGGCTCACGAGCGCGTAGATGCCGACGAGCGGGGCGCCGACGCCGACCGCGGCGTTGAAGCCGCCGATCGCGAGGCCGGAGCCGATGCGCGTGCCCGGGCCGTCGAGCGTGTGGCGCGAGCGCGTGAAGACGACGGAGATCAGCACGCCCGCGATCGCGAGGATCCCGACCGCGATGCGGAGCGCATCCGCCGACACGACGCGCGCCAGCAGCAGCCCCGCGACGCTCGCGGGCACCGCGGGCAGCAGCAGCCATGTCAGCCGTCGCCAGTCGACGTCGCGCCACACGCCCGGCAGCATGAGCGAGCACGCGACGACGGCGAAGATGCAGTTGAGCGGCACCGCCGCGATCGGGCCGGCGACGATCGTCGACACCGGGCCCATCACGAGCCCGAAGCCGAGCCCGACGACGCGCTGGGCGACCGTCGCGACGAAGATCGCCGCCGCGTAGAGCAGCAGCGTGAGCGGATCGATCACGACGGCGCGCCCGGGCGGCGCGCGGTCATCAGTGCTCGCCGATGCGGAGCGAGTCGCCGTTCTCGAGCCGGTGGTGCGTGCCGCCGTGCTCGGCGGCCGCCGCCTCGATGCGCGCGTGCGCCATGCCGAGGCCCATGGGCGAGAGGGGCGCGTCGTGCACCGCGAAGGTCGCGCGCGGCGCGACCGCGGTCACGAAGTCCATCACCTCGCCGATCTTGAGCCACGGAGCGCCGGCGGGCGCCGCGAGCACCTCCACCTTGACGTCGGGCGTCGCGTAGGAGTCGCCCGGGTAGTAGAAGCGCTCGTTCACGAGCACGCCGAGGTTGTCGACGAGCGGGATCGAGCGGTGGATCTCGGCGTGCGTGCCGCCGAAGAAGCGGAGCCGGAAGGGGCCGGCGGTCACGCGCTCGCCCGCCTCCACGACCGTGACGTCGAACTCCTCCGCGGCGGCCGCGACGCCCGCCGGCGCGTAGATGGGCGTGCCGGGATTGGCCGCGAGCAGCTCGCGCAGCCGGCCGGCGTCCCAGTGGTCGGCGTGCTCGTGCGTGATGACGATCGCGACGAGGTCGGGGGCCGAGACGGGGCCGGTCTGGTTGCCCGGGTCGATGACGAGCTGGCGTCCGTCCTCATCGAGGATCATGCAGGCGTGCTCTCGCTTGGTCACTCGCATGGCATCCACGATAGGCGGTGCGGCGGGCCGGTGCAGGTGCACCGGTCGCGCCTGCGGCTCGCCTAGGCTCGCTCCCGTGCGCATCGTCGTGGCGTCGAAGCCGACCAGCGCCGGCCGCGCGGGCGCTGTCGGCGAGCGCGTCGCTGCGCGCCTCGCCGCGCTCGGGCACGACGTGCGGCACATCGCGGCCGCCGACTACCGCGGCCAGCTCGAGCAGTCGCGCTTCGCGATGACGACGGCGGATGCGCTCGTCGTCGTGGGCGGGGACGGCATGGTGCACCTCGGCGTCAACATCGTCGGCGGCACCTCGAAGCGGCTCGTGATCGTGCCGGCAGGCAGCGGCAACGACTTCGCGGCCTCGCTCGGGATCCGCATCGGGGAGCAGGCGATGGATGGGCTCGAAGCGGCGCTCGCGGCCTCGCCCGAGCGCTTCGACCTCGTGCGCATCGAGCACCCCGACGGGGTCGAGCTCGCGGCGGGCGTCGTCTCGGTCGGCTTCGACGCCGACGTCACGGTGCGCTCGAACCGGTTCACGCGCGTGCCGCGCGCGTTGCGCTACCGCGCCGCGATCGCCGCGACGCTCCTGCGGCCGCGGCACCGCACGTTCCGGATGCGCTTCGACGGCGGCGAGGAGCGGTCGTGGCGCACGCTCATCGCGGCGATCGCCAACAACGGCACGTTCGGCGGCGGGGTGCCGATCGCGCCGAGCGCGTCGCTGCACGACGGCCGGCTCACGGCGGTGCTCGCCGACGAGGTGTCGTACCCGCGGTTCCTGCTCACGCTCGCGAAGGTGCTGCGCGGTCGCCACGAGGCCGATCGCCGCCTGCACGTCCGCGACTGCGAGTCGGTCGAGATCGCGAGCGACGACCCGGTGACGGTGTGCGCAGACGGGGAGATGGTGGGGAGGCTGCCGGTGCGCTGCACCGCGATGCCGGGCGCGCTGCAGGTGCTCCGAGCTCCGTGACGGGCCGCCGCCGGCGCCGATTTGGCGCACGCCCGATTCGTGTGGCACACTATCCAGGTTGCTTTCGCGAGCGAGAGCAGCACGGCCCCATCGTATAGCGGCCTAGTACGCCGCCCTCTCACGGCGGTAACGCGGGTTCGAATCCCGCTGGGGTCACACCAGGAGCGCCCCGGTCTCACGACCGGGGCGCTTCGCCGTTCCCGGCCCGACCTCGCAGCCCGCTCACCCCGCGAGCCGGACGGGCGCCGGTCGTCCCTGCGCCATCACGAGCTCGATGACCGACATCGTGCGCGGCCGCTCGTGCATGACATCGGCGTAGCCGAAGCGCAGCCAGCGGCCGCCGGCTGCCGTGATCGCGGTGCCCCGTCTCCGGTCCTTCGCCGCCTGCTTCTCGTTGTCGTGCCACTCGTCGCCGTCGGTCTCCACCCACAGCCAGCCATCGATCAGCAGGTCACCGCGACCGCCGCCCGGTGCGGGCATCTGCGTCTCGACGCGCCATCCGCGGTCGCGGCACGGCACGCGCAGCAGCGACTCGAGCCCCGACTCCGCGCTCGCGTCGAGCTCGCGCCGCCATGGCCGGCACCGGAGCGGCAGCATCCCGAAGAGCCGGTCGAGCCCATCCTCACCGAGGAGCCCCTTGTGCAGCGCGCTGTCGATCGAGGCGATCGCGTCGTCCCGCTCCACCCGCCGGGCATGCTGCGCGAGCGCATCGACGAGGCTCACGCGCCACAGCTTGTCGTCGACCGTGAAGTCGCTCCAGATGCGTTCGCCTTCGAGCACGTTCGGCGGACTGGAGTGCGGGCGGGTGGCGATCTGCACCACGCGCAGCTCCGTCACCCAGACGCCGTAGGAGCGCAGAGCGCTGGCTCCGCCGAGGACCCCGCCGCTCCGAAGCGCTGCTCCGATCGCCGGATTCGCGTCAGGCGTGACGACCCACCACCTGCCGATGGCGACGAGCCGTCCGCTCGCGACCTCAGCTCGGATCGACCGGTACGGATGGCCGAGGGCGTGCAGCGCGGCGCGCGTCGTCGCGCCCTGCGCCGCGAGGACGTCGGCCATGATGCTGCGCATCGACGAAGCGTGCCTGCTCCGACGCCACGGCATGCCGACGCGGCGTCGCGCTGTGGAGAGCGGCGGACGCCGCGGTCGATCCGATGCGACAGTGCATCACGCAGGGAGTCGATGTCACGGAGGGAGTCGACGATCGACTCCCTCCGTGACGGATCTCGAATCGCGACTCCCTGCGTGACGCCTCGCCCGCCTCAGCCCAGGTAGCCGAGCGCCCGCACCTGCTCGCGCTCCTGCTCGAGCTCCGCGACCGAGGCGCGCAGCTGCTCCGCGACCTCCGGCTCGAGCTCGAGGTCGTCGACGATCGACCACTCGCCCTCGGCGGTCGTCACCGGGAACGACGAGACGAGCCCCTCGGGCACGTCGTACTCGCCGCGCGAGATGACCGACATCGACGTCCAGTCATCGGGCGCCGTGCCGAGCATCCACGACCGCACGTGGTCGATCGTCGCCGACGCGGCCGACGCGGCCGACGAGGCGCCGCGCGCCGCGATGACCGCCGCGCCGCGGTTCGCGACCGTCGGCGCGAACTCGTCGCGCACCCACTCGCGCTCGACGAGGTCGGTCGCGAGCGACTCGCCCACGATCGCGTGCGTGAGGTCGGGCACTTGCGTCGTCGAGTGGTTGCCCCACACGATCATGCGCCGGATGCCGGCGACCGGCTCGCCCGTCCGCGCAGCGAGCTGCGCGATCGCGCGGTTGTGGTCGAGCCGCGTGAGCGCCGAGAAGCGCTCGCGCGGGATGTCGGGCGCGGCGGCGGCCGCGATGAGCGCGTTCGTGTTCGCCGGGTTCCCCGTCACGGTGATGCGGATGTCCTGGCTCGCGTGCTCCTGGATCGCGCGTCCCTGCGCGCTGAAGATCGCGCCGTTCGCGGCGAGCAGGTCGGAGCGCTCCATGCCCGGCCCGCGCGGCCGCGCGCCCACGAGCAGCGCGTGGCCGGCGCCCTCGAAGGCGACCGACGCATCCGCCGTCGTGTCGACCGAGTGCAGCAGCGGGAAGGCCGAGTCGTGCAGCTCCATGACGACGCCCTCGAGCGCCGGCAGCGCATCCGGGATCTCGAGGATCCGCAGCCGCACGGGCTGGTCTGGCCCGAGCATGTCGCCCGCGGCGATGCGGAACAGCAGCTGGTAGCCGATCTGGCCTGCGCCGCCCGTGACGGCGACGGTGATGGGAGCGCGCATGCGCCCATCGTGCCGTGCGCTCCCTGGACGTCGCTAGAGCCAGCCCCGCCGCCGGAACGCGAGGTAGAGGCCGCCCGCGAGCAGCACCATGAGCAGCAGCGCGAAGGGGTAGCCGAGACCCCAGTGCAGCTCGGGCAGCGTGCGGAAGTTCATGCCGTAGATGCTGGCGATGAGGGTCGGGGCGAAGAGGATCGCGGCCCACGACGTGACCTTCTTCGTCTGCTCGTTCTGCTCGACCTGCAGCGCCGTGAGCGCGCGCATCTCGTCGTTCTGCCGCTCGGCGACGCGAGCGGACGCGAGCTGCAGCAGCGAGGTGAGCAGCCGTTGCGCGGCCTCGAGCCTGGCAGCCGTCTGCTGCGCGTGGTCGTCGACGTCGCGGAGGTGCCTGCGCAGCTCGTCGGCCTCGCGCTCGGGCTCTCGCGCGAGGCGCGCCGCGAACCGCTCGACGATGCCGCTCACCGGCTCCGCGGCGCGCTCGATCGCCACCACCCGGCGGAGCGCGCGGTACACGTCGACGGTGCCCGGATCGCCCTCCCCGAAGAAGGACTCCTCGATCTCGGCGATGCGCTCCCGCATCGCGTCGGCGAGAG
This sequence comes from Agrococcus lahaulensis DSM 17612, assembly GCF_000425105.1. Lineage (GTDB taxonomy): Bacteria > Actinomycetota > Actinomycetes > Actinomycetales > Microbacteriaceae > Agrococcus > Agrococcus lahaulensis. Next base: position 421,237 of record NZ_AULD01000006.1, on the reverse strand, counting down.
CCGCGTGCTGGTCCGCCGTCTCGTCGAGCAGCGCGTAGAGCACCGTCGCCGGCGAGACCTCGAGCCCGTCGCGGCCCGACCCGAGCCGCTCGCGCACATCGGCGAGCCCCTCGCGGCGATCCCACGAGATCGTCACGACGCAGCGCGGCGCGACGATCGCGTGCACCTCGTGGGCGACGAGCCGCTCGCCGAGCTGCTCGAGCCGATGCAGCACGCAGTAGCTCACGCCGTCGTAGGGCTCGAGCTTCGGGCGCTGCCCGCGCTGCAGCACGTCCTCGATGACGAGCCGGTGCAGCTCGAGCTCCGCCGTCACGGCGAGCAGCTCGGGCTCGTCGGGGTCGACGAGGTCGACCCACGCGAAGCCTCCGCGCTCGGCGGCCGTCTCGAGCACTCGATCGAACGGCACCGCGCCGTCGACGCGCGTGCCCTCGGCCCAGACGGATGCGTCGGCGATGGCCATGCGAGCAATGTACGGCCGCGGCGTGTTCGCCGACAGAGGAGCGGCACCGGCCCCCGCGTAGACTGATCGGATGGCCGATCGCGGTCGCGCAAGTGCTGGGAGGGCAGATGGGCAAGACGCTCGCTGAGAAGGTGTGGGACGACCACGTCGTGGTGAAGGGCGAGGACGGCGCCCCCGACCTCATCTACATCGACCTCCACCTCGTGCACGAGGTGACGAGCCCGCAGGCCTTCGACGGCCTCCGCCAGGCCGGCCGCGGCCTCCGTCGCACCGACCTCACGGTCGCGACCGAGGACCACAACACGCCGACGCTCGACATCGACAAGCCCATCCAGGACCCGACGAGCCGCAAGCAGATCGAGACCCTGCGGCAGAACGCGGCCGAGTTCGGCGTGCGCATCCACTCGCTCGGCGACAAGGAGCAGGGCATCGTGCACCTCGTCGGCCCGCAGCTCGGCCTCACACTCCCGGGCGTGACCGTCGTCTGCGGCGACTCGCACACCTCGACGCACGGCGCGTTCGGCGCGATGGCGTTCGGCATCGGCACGAGCGAGGTCGAGCACGTCATGGCGACGCAGACGCTCCCGCTCAAGCCCTTCAAGACCATGGCGATCAACGTCGAGGGCGAGCTGCGCCCCGGCGTGACGGCGAAGGACATCATCCTCGCGGTCATCGCCAAGATCGGCACCGGCGGCGGCGCCGGCTACGTCTTCGAGTACCGCGGCAGCGCGATCCGCTCGCTCTCGATCGAGGGCCGCATGACGATCTGCAACATGTCGATCGAGGCCGGCGCCCGCGCGGGCATGGTCGCGCCCGATGAGACGACCTTCGCCTACGTGAAGGACAAGCCGCACGCGCCCAAGGGCGCCGACTGGGATGCGGCGCTCGAGTACTGGAAGACGCTCCCGACCGACGACGACGCCGTCTTCGACGCCGAGATCTTCATCGACGCATCCGAGCTCGAGCCCTTCGTCACGTGGGGCACGAACCCCGGCCAGGGCGTCTCGCTCTCGGGCGAGGTGCCGGCGCCCGAGTCGTTCCACGACCCGACCGACCGCGCGGCCGCCGAGCGGGCGCTCGAGTACATGGACCTCAAGCCCGGCACGCGGCTCAAGGACATCGCCGTCGACACCGTCTTCATCGGCTCGTGCACGAACTCGCGCATGGAGGACCTCACGGCGGCGGCCGAGATCATCCGCGGTCGGAAGAAGGCGGATGGGGTGCGCGTGCTGGTCGTGCCGGGCTCGGCACGGGTGCGGCTCGAGGCCGAGGCCGCCGGGCTCGACAAGGTCTTCACGGACTTCGGCGCCGAGTGGCGCTTCGCCGGCTGCTCGATGTGCCTCGGCATGAATCCTGACCAGCTCGCACCGGGGGAGCGCTGCGCGTCGACCTCGAACCGCAACTTCGAGGGCCGGCAGGGCAAGGGCGGTCGCACGCACCTCGTCTCGCCGCTCGTCGCCGCGGCGACCGCGATCCGCGGCACGCTCTCGAGCCCGTGGGACCTGGAGGCCGCCGAGGCGGAGCTCGTGAAGGACGGAGTCGCCTGATGGAGAAGATCAGCACGCTGACGGGCCCGATCGTGCCGCTCGAGCGCTCGAACGTCGACACCGACCAGATCATCCCCGCCGTGTTCCTCAAGCGGGTCACGAAGACCGGCTACGACGACGCGCTCTTCCACTCGTGGCGGCAGGATCCCGCGTTCGTGCTCAACCAGGAGCCCTACCGGCACGGCGGCATCCTCGTCGTCGGCAACGACTTCGGCACCGGCTCGAGCCGCGAGCACGCCGTGTGGGCCCTCCGCGACTTCGGCATCACCGCCGTGCTCGGGCCGCGCTTCGGCGAGATCTTCCGCGGCAACGCCGGCAAGCAGGGCCTGCTCGTCGGCAAGATCACGGAGGAGGCGACGGAGGCCCTGTGGGCCGTCGCGCGCGCGAACCCGGGCGAGCCCGTGACGGTCGACCTCGAGGCTCGCACCGCGACCGCAGCCGGTGTCAGCCATCCCTTCGAGATCGATGACTACACTCGCTGGCGCCTGCTCGAGGGCCTCGACGACATCGCGCTCACCCTGCGCGACGAAGCCGCGATCTCCGCGTTCGAGGCCAAGCGTCCGTCGTGGATGCCCACGACGCAGGATCGGACGCCCCAGGCACGAACGCAAGGAGCCTCGTGAACCTCACCGAGTTCAGCAAGAGCGCCGGAGCCGCCGTCGGCATGAACGTCGACCGCATCACCGTGCGGGGCGGCAAGCCGCTCCAGGGCCGCATCCAGATGAAGGGCGCGAAGAACCTCGTCACGAAGGCGATGGTCGCGGCGCTGCTCGGCGAGTCGCCGAGCGAGCTGCGCAGCGTGCCCGAGATCAGCGACGTGCGCGTCGTGCAGGGCCTGCTCGAGCTCCACGGCGTGACGGTCGAGCGCGACGGCGACACGCTGCGGCTCGACCCGGCGAACGTGCGCACGGCGCACGAGACGTCGATCAACGCGCACGCGGGCTCCTCGCGCATCCCGATCCTGTTCTGCGGCCCGCTGCTGCACCAGCTCGGCGAGGCGTTCATCCCCGACCTCGGCGGCTGCCACATCGGCGACCGGCCGATCGACTACCACCTCGAGGTGCTCCGCAACTTCGGCGCCGTCGTCGAGAAGCTGCCGAGCGGCATCCGCATGTCGGCCCCCAACGGGCTGCACGGCGCGAAGATCCACCTGCCCTACCCCTCGGTCGGCGCGACCGAGCAGGTGCTGCTCGGCGCCGTGCGCGCGAAGGGCCGCACCGAGCTCACGGGCGCCGCGGTCGAGCCCGAGATCATGGACCTCATCGCGATCCTGCAGAAGATGGGCGCCGAGATCCAGGTCGACACCGACCGCACGATCCGCATCGAGGGCGTCGACAAGCTCGTCGGCTACCGCCACACGGCGCTCTTCGACCGCAACGAGGCAGCCTCGTGGGCGTGCGCGGCGCTCGCGACCGGCGGCGACGTCTTCCTCGAGGGCGCGCGCCAGCCCGAGATGACGACCTTCCTCAACGTCTTCCGCAAGGCGGGCGGCGCCTTCGAGATCGAGGACGACGGCATCCGCTTCTGGCACCCCGGCGGCGACCTCAAGCCCGTCGTCGTCGAGACCGACGTGCACCCCGGCTTCATGACCGATTGGCAGCAGCCGCTCGTCGTGGCGCTCGCGAAGGCCAACGGCATCTCGATCGTGCACGAGACCGTCTACGAGCAGCGCTTCGGCTTCACCGAGGCGCTCGTCGAGATGGGCGCGCGCATCCAGATCCACACCGATTGCCTCGGCAGCCACGCGTGCCGCTTCGGGCAGCGCAACTACGAGCACTCCGCCGTCATCGCGGGCCCCGTCGAGCTGCACGGCGCGGATGTCGTGGTGCCCGACCTGCGCGGCGGCTTCAGCCACCTCGTGGCCGCGCTGACCGCCGAGGGCACGAGCCGCATCTCGAACGTCGGGATCATCGCCCGGGGCTACGAGCGCTTCATCGAGAAGCTCGAGACCCTCGGCGCGGACTTCGACGTGGAGGGCTGATGGCGCTGCCCGGCCGCCCGCCGAAGCCGGAGCGCACGTCCGTCTACGTCGGGATCGCCGCCGCGGTCATCCCGGCGATGACCGCGATGGCGAAGCTCCGCATCCGCGGGCACGAGCACCTGCCCGCGCGCGGCGCGTTCGTGCTCTCGCCCAACCACTACAGCGAGATCGACCCGATCGTCATGGCGATGGCGGTGTGGAAGGCCGGCCGCGTGCCGCGCTTCATGGCGAAGGCGAGCCTGTTCAGGATCCCCGTCGTCGGCGCGATCCTGCGCGCCGCGGGCCAGATCCCGGTCGACCGCGCGGGCCGATCGGCCCAGTCGGCGCCGATGGAGGCCGCCCGCACGCTCGTGCGCGACGAGCTCGGCGTCATCATCTACCCCGAGGGCTCGCTCACGCGCGAGCCCGACCTGTGGCCCATGCGCGGCAAGACCGGCGCCGTGCGCATGGCGCTCGAGGCGGGCGTGCCGCTCATCCCCGCCGCGCACTGGGGCACGCAGCACCTCATGCCGCGCTACGGCAAGGCGATCCGCCCGTTCCCGCGGAAGACGATCGACATCCTCTTCGGCCCGCCCGTCGACCTCTCCGACTTCGAGGGCAAGACCGACCAGGCCTCGATGACCGCCGCGACCGACCGCGTCATGGGCGCGATCGCCGGTCTGCTCGGCGAGCTGCGCGGCGAGGAGCCGCCCGCCGTGCGCTACGACCCCGCCCACTACGGGCAGGCCGAGACGGGCCGCTTCGAGCCGGGCACGCAGGGGCCGGATGCGTCGGCCGGCGACGCGCGGGACGAGGACGGGCGCGCGGATGGCTGACGTCGCGGTGCTCGGCGCGGGGAGCTGGGGCACGACGTTCGCGAAGGCGCTCGCCGACGGCGGCACCGACACGGTGCTGTGGGCGAGGCGGCCCGAGGCGGCGCGCGAGATCGACGAGTCGCGCCGCAACACGCGCTACCTGCCGGGCATCACGCTCCCGGCGACCCTGCACGCGACGAGCGACATCCGCGCGGCACTCGAGGGCGCATCCCAGGTCTACCTCGCCGTGCCGAGCCAGCAGCTGCGCGAGCTGCTGCGCGAGCACGGCGGCGCGATCGGGCCCGACGCGCCCATCGTGAGCCTCATCAAGGGGGTCGAGGCGGGCTCGCGGCTGCGCATGAGCGAGGTGATCGCCGAGGAGCTCGCGATCGACGCCGGCCGCATCGCGGTCGTGTCGGGCCCGAACCTCGCGCTCGAGATCGCCCAGGAGCACCCGACTGCCGCGGTCGTCTCGTCGTCGAGCCCCGAGACGGCGCGCGAGGTCGCCAAGCGCGCCCGCAACGACTACTTCCACTCCTTCATCAACACCGACGTCGTCGGCACCGAGTTCGGCGGCGTGCTGAAGAACCTCGTCGCGCTCGCGATCGGCATCGTCGACGGCGTCGGCTACGGCGAGAACACGAAGGCGTCGATCATCACGCGCGGCCTCGCCGAGGTGACCGACTTCGCGGTCGCCCACGGCGCCGAGCGCGAGACGATGAGCGGGCTCGCGGGCCTCGGCGACCTCATCGCGACGTGCGGGTCGCCGCTCTCGCGCAACTTCACGGCCGGCCGGCTGCTCGGCATGGGCTACTCGCGCACCGACGTCGTCGCCCGCATGGAGCAGGTCGCCGAGGGCCTCGCCTCGGTCGAGCCGGTCGCGCAGCTCGCGGCCGCGGCGGGCGTGCGCATGCCGATCCTCGAGCAGGTGCGGCTCGTGCTCGACGGCGAGATGGACCCGCGCGACATCGCACCGCATCTGACGACCGACGACGAGCCGATCCAGGAGTGACCGTGGCCGAGGGGAAGACGCGCGTCGCGCTGCTGTTCGGAGGTCGCTCGAGCGAGCACCTCATCTCGTGCGCGACCGCCGGGAGCGTGCTCGCGCACATCGACCGCGACCGCTACGACGTCGTGCCGATCGGCATCGCGCGCGACGGCCGCTTCGTGCTGCAGGCCGACGACCCGGCGCCGCTCGCGCTCGAGCGCTCGCCCGAGGTCGTCGGCGGCGACGCCGTGCTCATGCCGACCACGAGCGACTCGCGCACGCTCACCGCGGTCGACGCAGCGGGCGCGATCCGCGAGCTCGGCGACGTCGACGTCGTCTTCCCCATCCTGCACGGGCGCTTCGGCGAGGACGGCACCGTGCAGGGCATGCTCGACCTCATCGACATCCCCTACGTGGGCAACGGCGTGCTCTCGAGCGCCGTCGCGATGGACAAGCACTTCGCCAAGACGGTGCTCGAGCACGTCGGCATCGCCGTCGCGCCGTGGATGACCGTCTCGCGCGGCGAGTGGCGACGCGACGCGGAGGGCGTGCGCGCGCGCCTCGCCGACTTCCCGCTCCCGGTGTTCGTCAAGCCGGCCCGCGCCGGCTCGTCGGTCGGCGTCACGCGCGTCGACGCGCCCGCCGATCTCGATCGCGCGATGGAGCTCGCGCTCGCCGAGGACTCGCGCGCGCTCGTCGAGGTGGGGATCGCGGGCCGCGAGATCGAGGTCGGCGTGCTCGGCGGCCGCGACGGCGCGCGGCCGCGCGCCTCGCTGCCCGGCGAGATCGTGCTCGACGAGGGCACGTACTACGACTTCGACGCGAAGTACCGCGGCACCCCGACCGCGCGCACCGAGTGCCCGGCCGACCTCGATGACGCGACGGTGCGCGAGCTGCAGGAGACGGCCGTCCGCGCCTTCGAGGCGATCGAGGGCGCGGGCCTCGCGCGCGTCGACTTCTTCCTCTCGCCCGAGCACGGCATCGTCGTGAACGAGATCAACACGATGCCCGGCTTCACCTCCATCTCGATGTTCCCCGTCGTGTGGCAGGCGAGCGGCATCGCCTACACCGACCTCATCACCGAGCTCATCGAGCTCGGGCTCGGGGAGGAGCGGTAGCCGGCCCGCTGCTCACGGTCGGCCACGGCCGGCTCGACGGCGACGGCCTGCGCTCGCTCCTGACGGGCGCGGGCGTCGAGCTCGTCGTCGACATCCGGCGCTTCCCCGGCAGCCGCACGAACCCCGCCGCCGCTCGCGACGCCATCGAGGGCGAGCTCGCGGCGGGCGGCATCGCGTGGCGCTGGGAGGAGCGGCTCGGCGGCCGGCGCCGGCTGACGGCCGAGCAGGACGCCGCCTCACCCGACGGCTGGTGGCGCGTCGACGCGTTCCGCGCCTACGCCGCCTGGACGCGGACGCCCGAGTTCGAGGCCGGCATGGCGTCGGTGCTCGAGGATGCGTCGGCGCGGCGCACGGCGGTCATGTGCTCGGAGGCGGTGTGGTGGCGATGCCATCGGCGGGTGGTCGCCGACGTCGCGGCGCGGCTGCACGGCGTGCCGGTCGAGCACCTCATGCACGACGGCTCGCTGCGGCCGCACGAGCCGAGCGAGACCGCGACCGTCAGGGACGGGGCGCTGCAGTGGCCGCCGGTGCCGGGCGCCGGCTGAGCGCGCGATCGGGCAGCCGCGTGAGTGCGACGCCGACGAGGCACACGAGCCCGCCGATGAGCGCGAGCGGCGGCGGCACCTCGCCCAGCAGCGGCCACGCCGCGGCGGTCGCGAGCACGGGCACGAGGTAGGTCGTCGTGATGAGCCTGCCCGCGGGCATCCGGCCCAGCGCGTACGCCCACGCGAGGAACGCGATCGCGGTCGGCACGACGCCGAGGTAGGCGACGCCCGCGATCTCGGCCGCCGTCGCGGCGCCGACCTGGGCGACGAGCGGCCCGGCCCACGGCAGGCTGCCGACCGTGCCGATCGCCACGCCGATGAAGGTCATCTGCAGGCCCGGCAGGCGGCGCAGCAGCGGCTTCTGCAGCAGCACCGCGATCGCGTAGGTCACGGCGGCGAGCAGCGCGAGCAGCACGCCGGTGACGCTCAGCGCACCGGTCGCGGTCGCGGCGCCGATGAGCGCGACGCCGCCGAACGCGACGAGCGCGCCGACCATGAGCCAGCGCGGGAAGCCCTCGCCGAGCAGCCCGCCCGCGACGAGCGCGACGATGAGCGGTGCGACGTTCACGAGCAGCGCCGCGGTGCCGGCGTCGAGCTCGTGCTCCGCGGCGTTGAGGGCGAGGTTGTAGATGAGGAACCACGAGAGGCCGAAGGCGCCCAGCAGCAGCCACTCGCGCCGCGTGGGGCGCACCCAGCCGCCGCGCGCGAGCTGCACGCCGCCGAGCACGACCGCGGCGACCGCGAGCCGTCCGAGCGTGAGCGAGCCCGGGTCGAAGGCGCCCGCGAGCGCGCGGATGACGAGGAACGCGGAGGCCCACGCGAGGAGCGGCACGACGACCGCGCCGATGACGAGCAGTCGGTCGCGCGCCGGGAGGGTCATGCGGCGAGCCTAGGCGCGGCCGCCCGCGCCGACGAGCGGCGACCCTGCCGAGCTCCGTCGAGATCCCGCCAGCGCTTCAGAGCAGCACGTGCGTCGGCTCGAGCAGCCAGTGGTCGACCCCGCCGCGCAGCCAGTCGCGCAGCATCGCGTTGAAGCGCTTCGCGTGGTCGAGGTTCCAGATGTGGCGCATGCCCGGCGCGGTGCGCGTCTCGGCGTGCGGCGCGACCTCGAGCAGGGCGTCGAGCGACTGGGCCATCACGGGAGGGTCGAACTCTCCCGCGACCAGCAGCATCCGCCCCCGGTAGCGCTCGAGCCCCTCCGGCATCGCGCCGGCCCAGATCTCGTCGAGCATCGCGCGCGCGGTCGCGCGGCGCACCGAGAGCCCGTGCTCGACGAAGCGGCCGACGCCCTCGGGCGAGAGGCCGAGGCTGCTCGCCTGCGCGCGCCAGAGCGCGCGGCGGTTCCACAGCAGCAGCTGCAGCGCCGAGGCCGTGCGCGCGACGCCGATCACCGGCAGCACCGCGGTGCCGCTCGTGAGCACCGACGCGGCGAGCTGCGGGTGCCGCGCCGCGAGGTGCAGCGCGAGCACGCCCCCGAGCGAGACGCCGACGACGTCGACCGCGCCCTCCGCGCCGAGATCGCGGATGCGTCGGGCGACGTCGTCCGCCGCGGCCGCGAGCCCCGGCCACTCCTCGTCGACGCGCGGCCCGAACCCGGGGAGGTGCGGCGTGAGGGCGAGGCGATCGCGCACCGCCGGCAGCTGCGGCTCCCACATCCAGTTCCCGGCGCTCCCGGCGTGCAGGAGCACGACCGGCCGGTGGGTGCTCGCGACCGACGGCCGGTGGGCTTCGGGGAAGGCGGTCATTGCCAGGGTGCTCCGGGTGCCGAGCCGGCGGCGCCCGGCGGGGCGGAGCGGATCGGGGTTCGCGCGCCGAGACGTCGCGCGGATCGGGGGACAGGGTGGGTCGAGTCGACCATCCCGGCCCCCGCGATGTCAACTCGGGCGCCCCGCCGCACCGCGAGCGCGAGCGGATCGACCCCCGGTCAGGTGCCGCTGGGCGCGTCGGGGTCGAAGCCCTCCGCCGGGCTCTCCTCGATGCTCTCGCCGATCGCCGGGTCGGGCTCGCTCGTGTGCGTCTGCCCTGTGTCGATGCCCTCGTCGACGACCGCCTCGTCGGGCGAGTGGCTCGAGCGCTGCGCCGGGTCGACCTGCTCGCCGGGGGCGTCGGACCGCTGCTCGTCGTGCATGGTGCTCTCCTCATCCGCGGCGTCGCTGGCCGCTCGAGGCCGACGCTACGCGCCGAGGCTGGGGGAGCGCCGAGCCGGGCGGGTGGGCACCGCCCGGCTCAGCGAGCCCTCAGACCGCGACGGCGGTGCGGGCCGTCGCGGCGCGCGAGCCGCGGGCGGCCTCGATGCGCGCCGCGGCGAGCGCCTCGGCGGCGGCGAGCGGCGTGGTGCCGCGCTCGCGCGCGCTCGCCATGACGCCGCGCACCGTGTCGGCGATGCCCGTCAGCCGCTCGGCGATCGTGGGCCACTCCTGGCCGTGGGCCATGCCCTCGAGGTGGATGACACCGCCCGCGTTCACGACGAAGTCGGGCGCGTAGACGATGCCGCGCTCCTGCAGCCGCTCGGCGCCCGAGCGGTCGGCGAGCGGGTTGTTGGCGGGGCCGACGACCGCCCGCACGGGCAGCGCGTCGATCGCCTCGTCGGTGAGGATGCCCCCGAGGCCCGCGGGCACGAGCACGTCGGCGGGGGTGGAGAGCGCCATCTCCGGCGCGATCCAGCGGGCGCCGAGCTCGTCGGCGAGCTGGCGCTTGCGCTCGTCGATGTCGGTGACGATGAGCTCCGCGCCGTGGCCCGCGAGCATGCGCGCGAGGCGGCCGCCGACCTGGCCGAGGCCCGAGATGACGAACGAGCGGCCCTCGATCTGCTCCGAGCCGAACGCCTCGCCGAGCGTGGGCGCGATCGCCGAGAAGACGCCGAGCGCGGTCGCCCCGGCGGGCTCGCCGGCGCCACCGCTCTCCGCGGGCAGGCCGACGACGTGCTCCGTGCGCTCGCGGACGACGAGCATGTCGTGCTCGGTCGTGCCGACGTCCTCGGCGGTGCGGTAGCGGCCCTCGAGCGCCTCCACGAGGTCGCCGAGGTCGAGCAGCGCGGCGCGGCGGCGGTCGGGGTCGAGCGCCTCGCCCATCGGCAGGGCGATGACCGACTTGCCGCCGCCCGCGTCGAGGCTGGCTGCGGCGTTCTTGAGCGTCATCGCCGCCGAGAGTCGGAGGGCGTCGGCCTGGCCGTCGGCCCAGGTCGGGTAGCTCCACATGCGGCACCCGCCGAGGGCGGGTCCGAGTGCGCTCGAGTGGAGTGCGACGGTGATGACGAGTCCGCTGCGGGCGCCCATGGAGGTCAGGACGCGCTCGTGCGAGAACTCAGGGATTGCGCTCATGGCGGCTCTCCTCATTGAGTGCCGGCGCCGGCTTCGGCGCCGTGGGTCGGGGCCGCGGATCGCGCGGCTTGCCACCATGGTGGTGCGGATGCGCGGTGCGCGCAAGCGCGTCGGTCGCGGTTGCGCGCCATGCGCAGCGGGGCACCCCGGGAGGCGTCTGGACTGCGCAGCCTGCCCTCAGCGGCGGTCGTCGCCGTCCGGCTCGATGCCGTCCCCCTCGACGACGATCTCCTCGCGCTGCACCGGCACCTGGATCGTCTGCATCTCGGTCACGATGCGGCGCCGCAAGCGCGGCCCGCCGGCGGAGGGCTGCGCGTCGTCGGAGCCGCGGCCGCGCACGCCGCGCTCGTCGTCGGAGCCGCTGCCGCTCGAGTCGGCGCTCCCGGCGTCGTGCCCGCCGCCGTAGGGCGTGCGATCCGCGTGCGCCGTCGAGGGTCCGGAGTCGTCGGCGTCGCCGGGGTGGCGCTCATCCGTGTGCTGCAAGTGGCCGCCGACACCGCGATCGCGGTCCTCGTCGTGGCGGTCCCGCGCGTCGCGCTCGTGCTCGCCGATGACGGCCCGCTGCTGCATCGGCGGCTCGACCCCGTAGTAGCGGTAGAGCTCGGCCTCCTGCTCGACGGAGAGCTCGCTCGCGTCGTCGATGCGCGGCGCATCCTTCACGAACGACTTCTCGAAGGGCACGACGAGCCCGTCGCCGCGCTCGGTCGCGCCGGCGACCGGGATGAACGACTCGTGCATGCCGAACAGCCCGGTCCTGACGGTGATCCAGGTCGGCTCGTCCGTGCCCTCGAGCACGAAGACCTGCCCCACGTCGCCGATGCGCTCGCCGTCGCTGCCGACCACCTCGCGGCCGACCAGCCGGTCGATGTTGCCCTGGAATGTCACGATGCCTCCAACGGTTCGGGTCCGCGCCGAGCTCCGCCGGCGAGGGCGGCTGTCGCCTGGCCGCGACGCTACGCGCGCATCCTGAGCAGCCCGTGACAGCCGGCTCCCGATCCGCGCCGCCCGTCAGCGCACGGCGAAGCCCGCTTCGCCGCGCGCCTCGATCGAGGTGGCGTCGACGCGATCGACGCGCGCCGTGTCGGGCCCGTGCGCGAGCCACGCGCCGAACGCCGCCACCGCATCCGTCGCACCCTCGGCCTCCGCCTCGACGGTGCCGTCGAAGCGGTTGCGCACCGAGCCCGCGAGCCCGAGCCGCTCCGCCTCGCGGCGCGCGGCCATGCGGAAGCCGACGCCCTGCACGGTGCCGTGCACGACGAAGCGGCGTCGGATGCGCTCGGTCAGCGCCCGTCGCCCTCGAGGCTCGGGGCGTCCGTGCGGCGCGCGGCGTCCTCGAGGTCGCGCTGGTCGCTGCCGTCGAGCTCCTCGGGCTGCTCGGCGTCGCGGCCGCCAGAGAAGTCGTCGTTCGGCGCCTCCTTGGCCTGACCGTCGCCGTGCACCGTCTCGCCCGTGCGAGCGTCGACGCCCGCGCCGGACTGGCCCTCCTCGGGCACGAACTCGTTGTGGCGGGCGTCGAAGGAGCTCGCCGAGCCGCTGTCCGCCGGCGGTGCCTCGTGGTAGACCGGGTCGCCCTCGCGCGAGTCGTACGTCGGATCGTTCCAGTTCGCCATGATCGCTCTCCTCCGCGGTCCTGCGGCAGCCGTCGGCTGCGCTGTGGACACGACGCTACGCGCGCAGCCTGGGAAAGGGGAGGGCCGCGTCGCGCTCACGCGGAGCGTCGCGAGCGCCCGCGCGCATCCTCGATCACCGGCACGCTCGCGAAGGCGAGCAGCAGCACGGCGGTAGGCACGACGGTGAGGAAGCCGATCGCCTGGTAGGCGAGCGCGCCGGTCACGCCGCCGACGAAGAAGGCGCTCACGAGCAGCACGTGCAGGCCGAGCCGCCCGAGCCGCGGTCGCACGGGATCGGGGTCGCCGGCGCGCTTCGGATAGACGAGCTTGCCGAGCTCGATGCCGATGTCGGTGACCATGCCGGTCACGTGCGTCGTGCGGATCTGCGCATCCGAGATCTTCGTGATCACGGCGTTCTGCAGGCCCATCGTGAAGCCGAGCAGGGCGATGAGCACCCACTCGCGCCCGGCGTCGGCGGTGAGCTCGTGCGCGACGAGGCCGATGAAGAGCGCGAGCGCCGCCTCGAGCAGCAGCACGATCGCGAAGCGGCTCTGCAGCTCGCGACGCCGCGCCCAGTTGAAGAGCAGCGCGCACACCGCCGCGCCGACGACGAACGAGGTGAGACCGGTCAAGCACAGCAGCGCGATGTCGAGCGAGCCGAGCACGAGGCTGTCGGCGAGCATCGCGGTGAGGCCCGTCATGTGCGAGGTGTAGAGCGCGATCGCCATGAAGCCGACGGAGTTGAGGATGCCCGCCGTGAGCGCGAGCAGCACCGCGAGGTCGCGGTTCCAGCGCGGCGAGCGGTCCGGGCCGGCGATGCCCCGGAGGTACGCGACGAGGGGCGCGGCCCGCCCGCCCGGCCCCGGTGACGCATCCATGATCCCGAGGCTAGTGCGGCCGCCCGTCGGGCCCGGGCGGCGGATGCGCGCCGGTAGGCTGGTCTGTCGTGGCACTCACGATCGGCATCGTCGGACTCCCCAACGTGGGCAAGTCGACCCTCTTCAACGCTCTCACCAAGAACACCGTGCTCGCGGCGAACTACCCGTTCGCGACGATCGAGCCGAACATCGGGGTGGTCGAGCTGCCGGACGAGCGCCTCACGCGCCTCGCCGAGATCTTCGGCTCGGCCAAGATCCTGCCCGCGACCGTCTCGTTCGTCGACATCGCCGGCATCGTGAAGGGCGCGAGCGAGGGCGAGGGGCTCGGCAACCAGTTCCTCGCGAACATCCGCGAGGCCGACGCGATCGCGCAGGTCGTGCGCGGCTTCAGCGACTCGGATGTCGTGCACGTCGACGGCAAGGTCGACCCGGCCTCCGACATGGAGACGATCAACACCGAGCTCATCCTCGCCGACCTGCAGACGCTCGAGAAGGCGGTGCCGCGCCTCGAGAAGGACGTGCGCGGCAAGAAGGCCGACCCGGCCGTGCTCGCGGCCGCGGTCGAGGCGCAGGGGATCCTCAACGCCGGCACGACGCTCTCGCAGGCCGGCTTCGACGTCGCGCCCATCAAGGAGCTCGGCCTCCTGACGGCGAAGCCGCAGCTGTTCGTCTTCAACGTCGACGAGGCCGTGCTCTCGGACGAGGCGAAGAAGGCCGAGCTCGCGGCGCTCGTCGCACCGGCGAAGGCCGTCTTCCTCGACGCGCAGGTCGAGTCGGAGCTCATCGACCTCGACCAGGACGAGGCGCTCGAGCTGCTGCAGTCGCTCGGCCAGGAGGAGTCGGGCCTCGACCAGCTCGCCCGCATCGGATTCGACACCCTCGGCCTGCAGACCTACCTGACGGCCGGGCCGAAGGAGTCGCGCGCCTGGACGATCCGCAAGGGCTGGACCGCGCCGCAGGCGGCGGGCGTCATCCACACCGACTTCGAGCGCGGCTTCATCAAGGCGGAGGTCGTCTCGTTCGCCGACCTCGACCAGTACGGCTCGATGGCGGAGGCGAAGGCTGCCGGCCGCGTGCGGATCGAGGGCAAGGACTACGTGATGGCCGACGGCGACGTGGTGGAGTTCCGCTTCAATGTCTGATTCAACTTCCGACCGGGGGTCTAGCTCTTCGGATGACGATGCCAAGTGCCGCTTTGGCGTCTTCGAGCTGCCCCGCAAGCCCGACGCTGTGGGATCTTGTGTGTTCGAGTCGAGCAATATCGACCGCGAACTGCTCCCCACTGGGTGACGTCCTTCTCGAGCGCTCGGCCGCATCCGCACGGCCTCGAAGCGGTCGTGAGAGGGCAGGCCGCTGACTGAGAATGGCTGGGTCTCGATTGAAGGACAGGTGCGCGCCATGCGGGGTAGGCCGGCGGGCCGTTGCCGATCGGTTCTATGCGATCACCATTTGAGAGCCCTCTAAGGCGCCACACCCAGCACCGTCGGCGGTAGCAGCGTCAAGCCGTTTGTCACGATCGAACTCTGGTGGCGGGTGCGCGTTCTCTCTGCAGTCTGCTTGAGGTGCTCAGCGCAGGAACTACTAAAGTCGCACAATGAGCGGTGATGAGCGCCTTCAGATCGTTAGCAGGACGCCCCGGCGCAAGCGTCGGTACTGGTACCCCACGTTCGAGAGTTCTTCCGACTTCGAAATGCGGTGGTGGCGGGACAGGTATGAGAACGAGCCGCCGCCCGAAGATCACTGGGTGTCGATCATGCTCGGCGCTCGAGAAGTCGCGCGGAGCAAGTACGTCATGACAGGTGCCCGTGTAGATCCTGTTCTTGGGGACCTTCCGCA
This sequence comes from Agrococcus lahaulensis DSM 17612, assembly GCF_000425105.1. Classification (GTDB taxonomy): domain Bacteria; phylum Actinomycetota; class Actinomycetes; order Actinomycetales; family Microbacteriaceae; genus Agrococcus; species Agrococcus lahaulensis. The sequence goes on along the minus strand of NZ_AULD01000006.1, from coordinate 406,160 downwards.
CGGACAGCTTGACATTCTCGCGTTCGAGGTCGCGGTCCCGCTACGCGGGAAAGGCATCGGCCGCGCGACCGTACAGGCGATCCGAGACCGGCACCCTCTACCGCGCCTGACTGCCCTGAACGACGGCGTCGAGTCGAGGAAGTTCTGGGACGGGATCGGCTGGATCAGGCATGAGCCCCCTCGGGCGACCTTGAAGAGTGTCGAACGCGTGACCTACTCCGAGCCATGAGGCTCGGACATGCGGGCACCATGCGGCTCGAGTGACGGTGGCACGCAAGCCGTCGGGCGCCGGTGCGCAAGGAGCCGACAATGGTGGACAGCGCGCCGTCATTGACTGAAGCGGCCATGCTCGAATCGTGTGTCATACTGAAGTTCCAGTCCAGACCGTATCGGCGGCTCGGACGCGACTCCAGGAGGTTCACGATGGGCTCAGATTCACCGGCCGATGCTCTCGGTCTCCACGCGCAAGGCGTCCGAGATGCGGTCGTGGAGGCCGTGAGATCGGTGCACTACCGGTTCGCGGAGGCGCACGCGGTGTCGCGGTCGCGGTACGGGATGGGCTTTGGCAGCCAGTGGCGCGATCTGCTGGACGAGGCTCATGACACGATCACGCGGCATGGCTTCCAGTCGCATACGCTGACCCCCGGCGGGCACAAGTTGCCGGTCGTCAACGGCTGCCTGGTATACGTCTGGCGAGCGCCTGACGACCGCGAGGCCGTGAGCAAGTTCGCGTCCAGCCCGACGCGCCAGTCGGGCTTCGCAGCACCGCCGCCTCCTGCGATGCTGTTCGATCCCACCTTCTCCGATGAGGCCGAAGCGGACGAGGATGTCGTCGGAGTGGCAGAGACGGAGGTCATGCTCGAGGCCGTCCGTGACGGGATGCCCTTGGTGCTTGTCATGGTCTGGTCAACGCCGCGCCAGCTGCAAGCGATCGAGTGGGCCGTCGCCGAGCTTGACGAGGCCGGCAAGGTGACGCTTCACGGCCAGGAGAGCATCTGGGAGCCGGAGGGCGTCTCGGTCGACGCGGCATCCAACGTGGAGTCGTTCAGCGAGGGCGAGCCGATCGAGCCCGTCGTCGAGCCGCGCAAGCAGGAGGGCATCGATCCATATGCGCGGTGACACTCCTAGCCTGTTCGGCCTCTCTGGCTCCGGGCAAACCCACGGCCGCTTCGAGCCGGCGCGCCTGACCCAGGCCCGAGTCCGCAAGTCGGTGACTAAGACGGAGCTGGCCGCCAAGGTCGGCGTCTCCCCTACGGCGATCGGACAGTACGAGGCAGGCGTCAACTCCCCTCGCGCGGACGTCGTCGAGCGCTTGGCGAAGGCACTGGACGTCCGGCCGGGCTTCTTCAGTGTCGGTCGCCCGCTCGCGCGCATCGACACGGTCAACGCCCACTTCCGTAGCCTGCGCTCGGCCCGCGTGAGCGATCGGCAGAAGGCGCTGGCCACGGCGACGCTAATCTGGGAACTAACCTTCGCGCTCGAGCGGCACGTCAGACTTCCGGAAGCTGATCTCCCTGTCGCTCCTGCCGGGAGCTCGCCCTCCGAGGCGGCGGCCCTCCTGCGCCGACATTGGGGCCTGCCCGACGGCCCGGTCAAGCACCTGGTCGCCACGGCCGAGTCCCGCGGCATCGTGGTCGCAGTGCGCCCGCTCGCCGAGATCGACGCCGTCGACGCCTTCTCCGTCGTCATCGTCGACCGGCCGATCGTAATCACAACGCCGCGCCGGACGGAGAACGTGTTCAGGCACCGGTTCTCGATCGCGCACGAGATCGGGCACCTGCTGCTCCACTCCGACTTCGGAGAGCACAGTGCGGCCGTCGAGAAGGAGGCCGACGAGTTCGCGGCGGCATTCCTCACCCCGGCGGCGTCCATGGACGCGGCGTTGCCGCAGCGGCTCGACCTCGCTGCCCTCGACCGCCTCGGCAGGACATGGGGCGTCTCGCCGACCTCCTTGATCCGCCGAATGGTCGAGCGGGGGCGTACCACCGAGTCTTCGGCACGTCGGGCCTACCAGCGTCTCTCGGCCGTCTATGATCCCAAGGCCGACCCGACGAGCGCCTATCCGGGCGAGGTGCCGACGCTTCTCCGGAAGGCCGCTGACCTCGCCGGTCATCACGGCGCGCCCGTGCCTGTGCTCGCCGAATCGCTGAAGATTAGCCCTACCCAGGTCCGCGATCTGCTGGGGGAGGGCGACGAGCGCCCGGTGCTGCGCCTCGTCGGCAGCGACTGACGACCTCGTTCCTGCCGGGCGGCGACGGATGCCGCCCGACCGTACCGATCACGACCCACGAAGAAGGATCCTCTCGGATGGCCTATCCCACGCTCGCTCTGCACCTGCTTATCTCGGCACCAGGCGACGTTCCGCTCGAGGACATGGCCGTCATGCGCAAGACGATCAGCCAGTGGAACCTCAACCTCGGCCGCCATGTCGGCCTGACAGTTCTGCCCGTGTCCTGGACCGAGCACGCCGTCGCCGAGTTCGGCGAACGGCCGCAGGAAATCCTCAACCATCAGATCGTTGGGGAGGCCGATCTCGCGGTGGCGCTCTTTCACGATCGCCTCGGGACGCCGACCGGCGAGGCCGAGTCGGGCACGGCTGAGGAGATCAAGGTCCTTCTCGAGGCGGGGAAGTCGGTGGCGGTCCTCGTGAACTCCGCTCCGCGCCCGCCCCTGAGCGGCGCTGCGCTGTACGAGCGGCAGAGGCTCAACGCCTACCTGGACGAGCTGCGCAAATCCGCGCTTGTCCTCGAGTACGGCAATGACGGGGTCCTCATCGGTCACCTCAACAACTTCCTCAGCCGAGCGACGGCGCAGTTCCAGCAGTCGGTCGAGTCCTCGAAGGACGCGCAGCCGGAGGGGCCAGACCCTTCTGAGGGCGTCTGGCCGCGGGCGGAGGTGCGCGAGAGCGTGAAGACCGACAGCAAAGGCCGGGTGAAGACCGAGCGACACTGGTCGCTCGTCCTCCACAACACCTCGCGCGGGCCAGCCGCTGACGTCGACTTCAAGTTCGTGGACATGCCGGAGGGAGCGCTGTTCCGCGTCTATCGCGAGGACGGTCCTCTCGGAACCATCCCGCCCGGCCAGGAAGCGCGGTTCCCCCTGCTGCTCGCCGCGGGGTCGCCCGATGCGGTCGACTGCGTGGTCACGTGGACCGACGCCTCGGGGAACGCCCGTGAGACGAGGGCGACGGTCAGGAGCTGACGGTCCTAGCCGCGGCGACGTGGTTGAGTTCCGCTTTGCGGTCTAACCTCTGACGGTGAGCGGTGCGGTGCGGCCACGACGCTCTTTGCGATGGTTTCTGAACGAAGAGCTCCGGAGCCAAAGCCGGAGCCGAAGCCGGAGCCGAAGCCGGAGCCGGAGCCGGGGCTCGCGGCCAGTTTTCGAGACTTCGAGCCCAGGCTGGTGAGACGAGCAACCCGCGAAGCGACCGACACCCAATGACAGTCAGGCGCGTGCATCGGTTGCGCGCGGTCGTGCCAGCCGTCAGCGCGGAAAGGGTGAAATCTGTTGACCCCTAAGTAGTGGCGAGGATGCCTTCATAGTTCATCGCAGCTTCAAGGTGGTGCGAGTCTCACGCTCGACGCCGTTTCGGTCCAGGAAGGTCACGATGCACTCAACCATGTCGGGGGAGTCGAACGTCAGCGGGAGCGGGACCGAGAACGTGCCCTTCGGCCGGAGGCTTGGGATGCGTCGTTCACCGGTGCCGACGTAGAGCGACTGCTCCTCCTCGCCGTCGAAGTTCTCGAAGCGATACTCGACGTCTGTCACCGAGTAGGGGATGTTGCTTTCGAACACCAGTTCGTAGGTCCTCGTCGGCCCGAGTGTGAGCCGGGCTTTACGTACGGAGCTGTCCTTGGTCTCGACTCGCGGCCAGATGCCCAGCTCAGTAAGGTCCTCCACCTTGGTCGCGTCCCACAGTGCAGTGTTCTCTTCGATGTACCGGCGACCAAGCTCTACTGCACTCGGTACGGCCTCGTAGTCGGACTTGACCGGCTGAAGCGAAGCCTTGAACTTCGTGGCGATCCTCGTCAGATCGGTCATGAGCTTCAGTTCCAAGTCGTGCGCCTGATTGTACTCGCCTACCAGAGCGCGCTTGCGGACGTGGCTGAGGTAAGTCTCGAGTCTCGCCTTCTCAGCCGTCGCTTCGATTCCGGAAACCGGTCTGCGGTCGGTCATGTTGCGGTAGATCAAGACCTCCTTTCCGGTCTGGATAAACTCGTCAGTTTCTTCTGCCGTGCCCGACTCATGTTCGGGCGTCGGTGTACCGAGCCGATCGGTATACACGACGATCGCCACGTCGGATGCGTCGATGAGCTGCTCGTTGATCATCTGCTGCGCGTAGTCGTCTGCGACGCCTGGGGTCGAGCCCTCTGTCCAGTCGGTCGGGACGAAGATGATCGACCGGAGCTTCCCGTGATCCACGTTCCACCGGCGCATCGCGCGATGGATCACGCCGCGGTGAGTCTCAGGAAAGTCGCCAGGTGCCGAGATCATCACCTGAACGACGAGCGCGTTGAATGCCATAGCTCGACCGTACGGGTTGGCGCGCACTCAGCAGGATGCGGGCACGGCGCTTGGAAGGTGTGAGGGGTCTAAGTGACAGATGAACCTCAGCGGAGAGCGAGCGTCTCGAGGCGTCATCCGCGCAGAGGTGGTCCGGATACGGAACGCCGTGGAATCTCGTTTCAACGTGTAAGAGCCGGTGTCGCCGGTTCTACCCAGGTGGCCACGGCACGCTAGGGGCATGACGAACCCGACTGCCGCCATGCTCGTGATTGGCGACGAGATCCTCTCCGGGCGCACCCGCGAGGCGAACGCCTACCACCTGGCCGGGCGGCTCGGAGAGGTCGGCATCGATCTGCGCGAGATCCGCGTCGTCCCTGACGACCATGCCGTGATCGTCGGCGCGGTGCGCGCGCTCAGCGCTGCCCACACCCACGTCTTCACCTCCGGCGGCATCGGCCCGACGCACGACGACATCACGGCCGACGCCGTGGCGGATGCGTTCGGCGTCGGCGTCGAGGTGCGCGACGATGCGCGCGCCGCGCTGCAGGCGGCCGTCGGGCCGGGGCGTACGCTCACCGACGCGCACCTGCGGATGGCGCGCATCCCGCACGGCGCGGCGCTCATCGACAACCGCATCAGCGGAGCGCCCGGCTTCCGCATCGGCAACGTGCACGTCATGGCCGGCGTGCCCGCGATCTTCGTCGCGATGCTCGACGCGGTCCTGCCGGGGCTCGAGTCGGGGCTGCCGGTCGTCTCCGACGAGCTGCGCTTCGAGGTGGGGGAGGGCCGCATCGCCGAGCCGCTGCGCGACCTCGCCGCCGTGATGCCCGAGCTCAGCATCGGCTCCTACCCGTTCCACGACGCCGGCGTCTACGGCACCAACATCGTCGTGCGCGGCACCGACCCGGCGCGCGTGCGCGTCGCGATCGAGCGCCTCCGCGCGATCCGCGACGCGGTCGGCTGAGCACCGCCCCGCCTTCCTCAGGGTGCTCGCACCGGCCTCGCGAGAGGCTGGCGTGATGGATGCACTGGGGAGCGGTACGCAGGACGGCTTGGATCGCGTGCGCGTGCGCGGCGCCCGCGAGCACAACCTGCGCAGCGTCGACCTCGACATCCCGCGCGACGCGCTCGTCGCGTTCACGGGGATCTCCGGCTCCGGCAAGAGCTCGCTCGCGTTCGGCACGATCTACGCCGAGTCGCAGCGCCGCTACTTCGAGTCGGTCGCGCCCTACGCGCGCCGGCTCATGAGCCAGGTCGGGGTGCCCGACGTCGACGCGATCGACGGCTTGCCGCCGGCCGTCGCGCTGCCGCAGCAGCGCTCCGGCGGCTCGGCGCGCTCGACCGTCGGCAGCGCCACCTCCATCTCGAACGTCGTGCGCATGCTCTACTCGCGCGTCGGCACGTACCCGCCCGGCGCGCCGATGCTCTACGCGGAGGACTTCTCGACCAACACCGTGCAGGGCGCGTGCCCCACGTGCCACGGACTCGGCCAGGTGCACGACGTGCCGGAGTCGCTCATGGTGCCCGACGCATCCCTCACGATCCGCGAGGGCGCGCTCGCCGCCTGGCCGACCGCGTGGCACGGCAAGCAGCTGCGCGACAGCCTCATCTCGCTCGGCTACGACATCGACGTGCCGTGGCGCGAGCTGCCACGCGAGCAGCGCGACTGGGCGCTCTACACCGACGAGTCGCCACAGGTGCCGATCTACACCGACCGCGGCCCCGCCGAGGTGCGGCAGGCGATCGCCGACGGCACCCCGCCGCGCTACATGAGCACCTTCCAGGGCGTGCGCCGCTACGTGCTGGGCACGTTCGCGGGCTCGAAGAGCGCCCGGATGCGCGAGCGGGCCGCGTCGTTCATCGTGAGCGTCGCGTGCCCCGAGTGCGGGGGTCGCCGGCTGAAGGGCGAGGCGCTCGCGGTCACGTTCGAGGGGCTCGCGATCACCGAGCTCGCGGCGATGCCGCTCGACGACGTCGGGGCGCTGCTGCGGGGCGTGCTCGAACCGGGCTGGCGGCCGAGCGGCGGCGACGACCACCCCGAGCAGCTGCTCGCGGCTCGGCGCCTCGTGACCGATCTGCTCGCGCGCCTCGCGCCGATCATCGACCTCGGGCTCGGCTCGCTCTCGCTCGACCGCACCACCGCATCCCTCTCCTCCGGAGAGCTCCAGCGCATGCGCCTCGCCACGCAGGTGCTCTCGCAGCTCTTCGGCGTCGTCTTCGTGCTCGACGAGCCCTCCGCCGGCCTGCACCCCGCCGATACGGAGTCGTTGCTGGGCATCCTGCGGCGACTGCGCGACTCGGGCAACTCCGTCTTCTTCGTCGAGCACTCGCTCGACGTCATCCGCGAGGCCGACTGGATCGTCGACATCGGGCCCGGCGCCGGTGCCGAGGGCGGCTCCGTCGTCTACTCGGGGCCGCTCGAGGGCCTCCGCGACGCGGAGGAGTCGGTCACCCGCCGCTACCTGTTCGATGCGCCGCAGCCGAGCCGCGAGCGGCGAGCGCGGCGCGAGGGCGACGGTGCGCTCGAGCTGAGCGGCGTCTCGCGGCACAACGTGCGCGACCTCTCGGTCGCGTTCCCGCTCGGCGCGCTCACCGCGGTGACCGGCGTCTCCGGCTCCGGCAAGTCGACGCTCGTCGTGCAGGCCCTCCCGGAGCTGCTGCGCGCGAGCCTCGCGAGCGAGGTCGACGACGCCTCCGCGGCCGACGACGGCGCGGCGCCCGCCGACCCGCTGACGCAGCGCGTCGAGGCCGAGACCGCCGGTCGCGCCCACGGGCCGGCGGGGCGCCTGCGCCGCGTCGTGCAGGTGAGCCAGCGGCCCATCGGCCGCACCTCCCGCTCGAACGTCGCGACCTACACCGGCCTGTTCGACCGCGTGCGGGCGCTGTTCGCCGCGACGCCCGAGGCGAGGCGACGCCGCTACGCCGCGAGCCGCTTCTCGTTCAACATGCCCGCCGGCCGCTGCCCGACGTGCAAGGGCGAGGGCACGATGGAGGTCGAGCTCCTCTTCCTGCCGACGGTCCACGCGCCGTGCACCACCTGCGGCGGCGCCCGCTACAACGCCGAGACGCTCGAGATCGAGCTCGACGGCCGCTCGATCGCGGATGTGTTGGCGATGAGCGTGCGCGACGCCCGCGCATCCCTCACCGACGACGCCGAGGTCAACCGGCACCTCGACGCGCTCCTCGACGTCGGGCTCGGCTACGTCGCGCTCGGCCAGCCCGCGACCGAGCTCTCAGGCGGCGAGGCGCAGCGCGTCAAGCTCGCCGCCGAGCTGCAGCGCGGCCAGCGCGGCGACACCCTCTACCTGCTCGATGAGCCGACCTCGGGCCTCCACGCGGCCGATGCCGACCGGCTGCTCGCGCACCTCCACCGCCTCGTAGACGGCGGCAGCACCGTCATCATGGTCGAGCACGACATGCGCATCGTCGCCGAGGCCGACTGGGTCATCGACCTCGGGCCAGGGTCGGGGGATGCGGGCGGCCAGGTGGTCGCGGAGGGCACGCCCGAGCGGGTGGCGGCGAGCGCGACGAGCCGCACCGCCCCCTACCTCGCGGCGGCGCTGTTCCGATGAGGGCGGGGCTTCAGTAGCCGATTCGGGCGAGCTGGCGTCGGACGTAACGTTCGGCGGTCTCTGAGCGGGCGAAGGCGCATCGACCGGTGCAGTGGGCGACCAACCGTTGCACGACCGCATCTCCACACTGACCCAGACGACCCCAGCCGCGCCTGGCGCTATCGCCATCGGCTCGTTGCTGCGCCGGCGCGACCGCTCGTCTCGTCTGCGTTCGCCACTGTTGCAGCGCGTCCGACCTGTAGTTCGGACCTACGGCCTCCTCGTGTTGAAGGACAGGGATCACGACCTGCGCACTCAAGCCGCGGCGTGTTCGTGCGGTGATGGAGTCCGAACGGCGACGATTCAGCTACCATCCGGGAAAGACAGTCGGAGGAACTTTGCGATCGACAATCGTCGCCCAGGCGAATCGGCATCCAGGCGACCCGGATGCCGCAGATGTGCCATGGAGTGTATTGAATCGAGCAGAGTTGGCGGGCAGGGCTGCTCGGACGCTGAGCGCGTCGCCTCGGCCGTTCGTGCGCTGGGCGGGTTCCAAGCAACGACTGCTATCGCAACTGGTCGAGCACCTCCCGGTTCGCTTCAAGACCTACTACGAGCCATTTCTCGGCGCAGGATCGATGTACTTTTTGTTGCAACCAGAACGCGCTCGCTTGAACGACTCGTGCGCCCCCCTGATGGCAATGTATGAAACCGTCCGCAGCGCGCCTGAGCGCGTGCTAGATGCATTGGACGGAATGGACGTGCTTGACCGCGAATATTACTATCGAGTCCGAGCCTCCCAGTCTGGCGATCGTGTCGAGGAGGCCGCCAGATTCCTTTACCTGAACCGCGCCTCCTGGAACGGACTGTACCGAGTCAACGCCCGCGGGCAATTCAACGTGCCTTATGGCCGACCGAAGTCCCCGGTCATTGTCGAGCGGCAACACTTGGTGGACGCTGCAAGCCAGCTTCGACGTGGCGATACTCGTCTTACGACGCTCGACTTCGAAGATGCGCTCGAGGGCGCGGGCGAAGGGGATCTTGTGTTCCTTGATCCGCCATACGCCTCAAGCAAACGGCGAGAAGGATTCGTAGACTACAACGCGACGTTGTTCACTTGGGAGGATCAGGAGCGACTGGCTCGTGTCGCGGACCGGTTGAGCTCAGCGGGCGCTCACGTCATCGTCACAAACGCCTATAACACTGCGATTCGTGCGCTTTATCCAGGCTTCCGCGAACATGCACTAGTGAGGCGCAGTTCACTTGCGAGCGACACCCGACGGCGTCGACCAGTAGCGGAAAGCGTTCTGGTCTCGTGACGCAGCCCCCGGAGATGCTGTCGTCCAGCCGGCAGGCGGAACTCAATCCCGCATCAATCAAGCCCAACCCGAACAATCCACGCCGTTACTTCAACGAAGAGCGTCTTGATCTTCTAAGGACCTCCATTCAGGAGGTCGGTATCCTCGTACCGCTGATCGTCTACGAGGATCCTGAGAACCCCGGCACCTTCGTCCTGATGGACGGGGAGAGGCGATGGCGGTGCTCGATCGACTTGGGCTTGCGTGCCGTTCCAACGAATGTCATACCGGTTCCGGATCCCCTCGAGAATCTATTGCGGATGTTCAACATCCACAATGTCCGCGAGGACTGGCCCCTGATCAGCGTTGCCCTCTCTCTACGCGAGGTTATGCAGATCTCCGGCGAGCGTGGAGAGAAGCGCCTTTCGGAAATGACCGGGGTCACGCGTTCCACGGTTCGTAGGGCTCGTCGGCTGCTTTCGCTGCCCGAGGAAGAGATTGAACTGATTCTGGATGAGGCTCATCTTGATCGGAACGATCAGGTGCATCGAGAAGACCTTTACCTGGAAATCGAAGCCGCGGAGTCCGTTCTTCGCAGCGCTGTTCCGAGTTTTGCTGCGAAGCACACCAGAGCGGAGGTAATCCGGGCGTTCGCCCGCAAGGCGGAGGAAAAGACTCTTCGAGCGGTGACCGACTTCCGTCTACTCGGCCGGCTCACGAAGGCGCTCGAGAATAACCCTGTCGATGCTGATCTTGTCGACTACGCGCTTGACGAGTTGGTGACCGACGTAAGGGTCACTCCCCAAGAGGTTTTTGAGAACTTCGCGGCTGAAGGGTATCGACAGCAAACGCTGATAAAGAAGGCCGAGGTGCTGGCGGATGACTTGACGAGCCTCCGTGACGAGGGCGTTGTCTCCGCCGCCCTATCCGAGCGGCTGCTCACCTTGCGCCAGCTTATCGACCAGATTCTAGAGGTTGCTCGGTGATAGTCCCTTATGAAGAGCCGGCGAAGGCTGAGATGCGAGCTCTCGCTGAGGTGGCCATCGACCAAGCAGGTTTCTCCTTGGTGGATGAGTTGCAGCAGATTGAGATTCCTGCCGATCTGAAGTTAGTGGGATCAATCTCCGGTGACCTTCAAAGCCTCGACGCTGAGGGACAGAGAACCTTCTACTACCTTCGACCCGTCAAAGACAAGGCTGTGCCGAAGTGGCTCGGGAATCTTGCACGAGCTTCGCACTCGCTGAAAGCAGGTCCGTTCTATATCGTTGTGCGGGACTACCACGATAGTTTCGCCGCCTCGTGTCGTGAGAATGGTGCTGGACTGCTTCGACTCACCGCTGCGTCGTCCTTCGAGGTAGTGGTCGATTACTCGGAGACTTCCCCGAAGGCGGTCGAAGCAGCGGTCGAGGAGCGGATCACCGAACTCAGGCGTCAAATGGAACGTCGCGTTGAGATGGCGCGGACTGACATCGAGTCTCGCTATGCGCAGTCCGCGGGTATTATCGCGACGATGGAGTTCGATGCAGCTGAGCGTTACAAGAATAGATTCGAATCCGAGTTCCGCTCGCTGGACGATTGGGGAATGTCTATGTCGCAGAGGCTCGACGGACTCGGCGGGTCGTCTTCCGCAGCGGATATTGATAAGGTCGCTGAACTGATCTCAGCTGGGCCGAAGGAGTCTGGATCCGCGTGAGACGAGTCGCCGGAACTATCTCGTCATTGCACCGCTTTCTGCTCGTTGCGAGCTCAGTCGCGATCGGGGTGTTTGCTTCGCGTGTCGCTTCGTTCCCCGAAGAGGTGGGATTATGGGCGCTCCTGGCGGCTTTTTCGGCGCTCATGTTCCTCGCGGATATCGGTAGGCGAGTAGATGAGAATGGGCGCACTTTGTCAGCGGCTTCCCGCATTCCGATTGCCACGGCGCGCGAGGACGCATTGACGAAGTCAGACTTGGTTGGAATCGTCGCGAGCGGAGGCTTCTGCCTCCTGGCATTCGGTGTTGCGTTCCTGCAGTCGATCTAGCGCCTCGTAACGAGCGAGCCGCACGCTCCTGCGCTCGCCTGTTTACCTAGGCCGCAGTGCGCCGCATGCGTGCAGGTGTCGATCGGCAAGGGAGAACTTGACCACTCCGCTTCGGGATCGACGTGGCCGACGTCGATCGGCTCATGCGGCACCGGCATCACCGACGGCGCTAGCAACGTCGTCATAGTCGAGCACTCGAGGCGCATCGGCGCCCAGGCCGTCTGGATCATCGAGCGGACGGCAGGGTCGTCGCGCAGGGCAGCTGGCGGCGACACGCCGGAGTCAGAGGCGGCGGTCGCGCACGGAATGTTCGTCAGGTACGGGTGACGGCGCTCGGCACCGCATCCGTACGCTGTGCGCATGGAAGAGCGTGAGCAGCGCCGGAACCTCGGCGACAGCGACTTCGACATCGAGGACGCGCTGCTCGACGAAGCCGTCACGACTGTCGTCAAGGGCGCGGAGCGGCTGAACCGCAAGTGGCCCGAGCTCGTCATCACGGGCGTCTTCGGCGGCTTCGACGTGGGCCTCGGCATCCTCGCGATGGTGCTCGTCAAGCAGGCGACGGGCTCCGACATCCTCGCCGGCATGGCGTTCGGCGTGGGGCTGCTCGCGCTCAAGCTCGCGCACTCGGAGCTCTTCACGGAGGAGTTCCTCCTGCCGCTGAACGCCGTCATCGCCGGGCAGGGCACGTGGCTGCAGATGCTGCGCCTCTGGGCGGTCACGCTCGTCACCAACCTGCTCGGCGGGCTCGCGTTCATGGCGATCGTCGTCGTCGGCCTGCCCGGCTACCGCCAGACGATGATCGACTCGGCCCTCGGCTACATCGACCAGCCCTCGCTGCCGGTGATGATCGCGCTCGCGCTCCTCGCGGGCGCGACGATCACGCTGTCGACGCGGATGCAGCAGGGCTCGTCGGACGACGTCGTCGCGGTGGTCACGTGCACGATCTCCGGCCTGCTGGTGATCGGCTTCGGCATGCTGCACGGCGCGCTCAACGCCATCATCATCTTCGGCGCGATGCTCGCGGGCGCAGAAATCTCGATCGGCGACTTCGCGCAGTGGTTCGCGATCGTCATCCCGTGCAACATGCTCGGCGGGCTGCTGATCATCTCGCTGCCGCGCGTCGCGCGGACGCTCCGCGTGCTGCGCGGCATCCGCGCCGGCTCCATCCCGCTCGAGACGGCGGAGGAGCAGGCGGCGTGACCGAGGGCGGAGGCGTCACGATCCAGGCGGATGCGTGCGATCCGGTCGAACGGGCGGGCCCGGTAGCCCATTCGACCGAGCAGACGTCTCAGGCACCGCTCGGGCCCCTCCCAGCCTCGCCGGACATCATCGTTCTCGGAACTCCTGGGGCGCCCGATGCCTTGGACGAAGGCCACGTGAATGCCCCTCGGCAGCGAGCTGCGAGAGGGGCTCTCGCGTCTCTCGCGTCCCGGGAGCACGGCGTCAGCCGACGCCGCCGCCCACGCCGAACGGCGGGTGCAGCGCCGCCGCGAGCACCATGATGGCGACGGCCGCGGCCGCGAGGACGATGCTCGGCGCGACGGGAGCGCGCGGCGCGAGCCGCGAGCGCCAGGTCGCGATGAGGGTGACGGCGGCCGCGATGACCGCCCAGGTCAGCAGCACCCAGCCGAGCAGCCATGCGAGCTCCATCGGCGCCTCCGGCACGACGCTCAGCAGCGCGCTGAGCTGGAGCAGCACGGCGCCGAGCGCGGCGAGCGCGACGGCGATCACCGCCGGAACCCAGGCGTCGTGGGCCGTCGCTGCCCGCAGCATGGCGCGAGCGTAGCGGCGCTCGCGGGCGCTGCGCCAGACCGCCGGCGACGTCAGTGCTCGGGAGGCGCCTCGCCGTCCCCGGTGGGTTCGGCGACCGGGGTGACGAACAGCTCGGCGATCCGGTGGCGGTCGAGGGCATCCACCCTGAGCAGCGCACCGTCGACTGCGACGACGTCGCCGACTTTCGCGAGGCGGCCGAGCCGCTCGAGCACGAAGCCTGCGACCGTGTCGGCGGAGCTGCTCGGCAGCCGCACCCCGGTCGCCTCCTCGAAGTCCTGGAAGTTCAGCCGGCCGTCGACCGCGCCGCCCTCCGTCGAGAGCTCGCTCGGCCCGGTCTCGGTGTCGTACTCGTCGAAGATCTCGCCGACGACCTCCTCCAGGAGATCCTCGAGCGTGACGATGCCGTCGGTGCCGCCGTACTCGTCGATGATGACCGCGATGTGGTGCCCCTCGGCCCGCATCGACGCGAGCGTCGGCAGCACGCGCGCCGTCGCCGGGAAGTAGGGGATCGGGCGACCGATCTCGCCGACGGTCGCGGCCGAACGGTCCTGCACCGCGTCGAAGAGGTCGCGCACGTGGACGAACGCGGTGATGTCGTCGATGCTCCGATCGATGAGCGGGTAGCGCGAGTACGGCTGCTCGCGCACGAAGGCCGCCGCCTGCTCGATCGTCGCGGTGCCGTCGAGCGCGGCGACCTCGGGCCGAGGGCGCATGACCTCGCTCAGCTGGCGGTCGCGCAGCGACAGCACGTCATCGAGGATCCGCCGCTCCTCGTCGGGGAAGCCCGCGTGGCTCGAGACCATGTCGCGCAGCTCCTCCTCCGTCATCTCCTCACCGGTCTTGTGCGGGTCGCCCCCGAGGAGGCGGACGACGAGGTTCGTCGAGATCGACAGGAACCAGATGACGGGCTTCATCACGATCGCGAAGCCGTTGAGGATCGGTGCGACGGCGTAGGCGAACGCCGTGTTGCGCTGGATCGCGAGCCGCTTGGGCGCGAGCTCGCCGAGCACGAGCGAGAGGTAGGCGATCGCGAGCGTCAGCACGACAGTCGCGACGGTGCCGGCCACCTGCTCGCTCAGTCCGATCCCGGTGAGCAGCGGCGTCACATACGGCGCGATCGACGAGGCGCCGAAGGCCGCCGAGGCGAAGCCGGCGACGGTGACGCCGATCTGCACGGCGGAGAGGAAGGTGTTGGGGTTCCGGGCGAGCCCCGCCACCTTCTCGCCGCGCTTGCCTCGCGCGGCGAGCGCATTGATCTGGCCTTCGCGGAGGGTGACGAGCGCCATCTCCGTCGCAGCGAACACGCCGCCGATCAGGACGAACGCCACGACGAGGGCGATGTTCGTCGCGAGATCCGCGCTCATCGGCGGGCCTCCGCGGGCTGGGGCGCGCCCAGGGTCACCTGGGCGCGCGGACTATGACCGTCGGGCGATCCCGAGCTCGCGTTGCGTCGCATGGAGCCAGGCTACAGCCAGCCGCGCTGCGGCGACCCGGGGCGCGGGCGCTGTCGCACGCTCAGGCTTCGAGGCGGCGGGCGCAGTCGATGCAGGTCGTGGCCTGCGGTCGCGCCTCGAGCCGCTCGGGAGCGATCGGCCGGCCGCAGACGCTGCAGAGCGAGTCCTCGCCTCGCTCGTGCCGCGCACTGGCTTCGTCGATCGCGGCGAGGGCGTCGAGCTGCGTCTGCCGGAGCCCTTCGAGCCGTGACCACTCGGAGGAGAGCGAGACGCCGTCGGGGTCGTGCTCGTCGTCGTCGTTGAGGCCCTCGCGCATCCGTCGCAGCTCCACGAGCTCGCGCTCGACCTCCTCGAGCCGCTCGAGCACCTCGCGGCGGCGCTCGGCGATGCTGTCGGCGCGCGATGGCTGCATGGGGCCAGGGTAGCCGCGGCCGCCGACGCTGCCGCTCGTCACTCGGGCCGCGGAGGGCGGCGGTGCTGCTTGGTCGCGGAGCGCCGGAGCTTCGCCTCGACTCGCCGCCGCTGCGAGCCGCGCGTCGGGCGGGTCGCGCGGCGCGCCCGCTGCGGCACGACGGCGTCGCGGAGCAGGGCCGCGAGGCGGCGCCTGGCGGCGACGCGGTTGTCGAGCTGCGAGCGGTGCTCCGAGGCGTTGATCGTCAGCACCGTGCCGGTGAGGCGCGGTGCGAGTCGGTCGAGCGCCCGTCGGCGCTGGTCGTCGTCGAGCGCCGTCGTCGAGCCGAGGTCGAGGCTCAGCTGCGCACGGGAGTCGGAGGTGTTGACGCCCTGACCGCCGGGGCCGGACGAGCGGGAGAACTGCTCGACGAGCTCGGCCGAGGGCACCCGCAGCCCGCGCGGGGCGCCCGGGCCGGGCAGCACGAGCAGATCGTCCATGCCTCGAGTGTGCCCGGTGGCCCGTCGCTGCGCGCGCACGACTGTCGCGAGCGGCGATCGAGCCCTGCATGGATCATCGGGTGCGCCGACGGGCTCGCGACGACGATGGAGTGCGGAAGGAGGACCGTGATCGGCACGCTGAACGCCATCGTCGAACTCGTCGAGCGGGATCCGGCGGAGCCGATCGACGCCGCCCGCTTCGCTCGAGAGCACGCGACGACCGAGTATCACGTGCGCCGGATGTTCTCGGCGCTCGCGGGGATGCCGCTGTCGGAGTACGTGCGACGGCGGCGGATGACGCTGGCAGCCGCGGAGCTCGTGCGCGGAGCGCCGAGCCTGCTCGACGTCGCCGTGCGCTACGGATACGGCTCCGTCGAGGCGTTCGGCCGCGCGTTCCGCTCCGTGCACGGCACGGGGCCGGCGGAAGCGCGCGGCTCAAGGGCCTGAGCGACACCGAGCCGGCCGGCATCCTCGCCGTCATGGCCGGCATCGAGCCCGACGCTCCGGAGGGCTCGCCGCTCACCTACCTGCACGGCGTCGCGATGCGCGCCGATTCGGCTGTGCCCGACGATCTCGACGTCGTACGCGCGGACGCTGGCACGTGGGCCGTCTTCCGCTCGAGCGGACCGTTCCCCGAGGCGCTGCAGTCGATGATGGCCGCGACCGCGACCGACTGGTTCCCGTCGAACCCGTGGCGGCTGCGCCCCGGCCCGTCGATCCTGCGGTACCTCGAGCTCACGGGGTCGCACGCGACGTGCGAGTACTGGTTGCCGATCGAGGCGGCGTGAGCGCGCGACCTCAGCCCATGGGCCGTCAGTAGTAGCGCTCTGGCCAGCCGTATGGATCTGCGTCGCCGAGGAGATCGCTCGCGCTGTCGATCTCGGCGGCGACGCGCTGCCGGAAGCGAGCGTCGATGCCGCGCCGGTGCAGCTCTCGACCGAGCTGCCGGCGCACGGCCGCGAGAACCGTGTCGCTGCTCCGGCAGACGGCGACTGCGAAGGCTAGTGCGAGGAGCTCCTCATCCTCGAAAGCTGGGATGCCGCGCTCAGCGCGCGTCTCGGCCTCGCGCTGCGTCTCCCACGGGTATGGCGAGCGCTGCGCGAGCGCCGCGAGCCAGTCGTAGTCGCCGTCCGCGTCGAGCTGGCGCAGCCTCGGCAGCACGAGATCGGCGGCCAAGTGCCGCTCGTCGACGGGCAGGATGCGGTGCAGCTGACCGCGCAGGCCCTGCTCGGTGCGGCCGACGCGCGCGGCGATCTCCTCGAGCGAACCGCCGTCGCGGATGGCGCGCATGACGGCGCGGTAGTCCTCCTCCGTCCACGGCTTGCCGTGGCGCCGTGGCAGGGGATCTCCGGGGAGATGGGCGACGAGGTCGTCGCGCGTGATGTTCGTCATGACCGGGACTGTGCCCGGTCTCGCGAGCGCAGGAGCGAGCTGCGGCGATGCCTGTGGATGAGCGCCGCGTGCCTGCGGCTGGGAGGATGGCGGGATGACCGCAACGCTCGTCGCCCAGGGACTCGCCGGTGGCCACGGCCACCGCACGCTCTTCGACTCGCTCGACCTCACGGTCGCGCCGGGCGACGTCGTCGGCGTGGTGGGGGCGAACGGCGCGGGCAAGTCGACCCTGCTCCGCATCCTCGCGGGCGTCGACGAGCCGCAGACCGGCACGGTGTCGCTCGCGCCGGCGGACGCCTTCGTCGGCTGGCTGCCGCAGGAGCACGAGCGCGTCCCGGGCGAGACCGTCGTCGAGCACATCGCGCGTCGCACCGGCTGCGCCGCCGCGACTCGCGAGATGGACGACGCCGCCGAAGCGCTCGGCGACCCCTCGCTCGCGCCCGCCGGCACCGACCCCGCCGACACCTACGCATCCGCCCTCGAGCGCTGGCTCGCGAGCGGCGCCGCGGATCTCGACGAGCGCACCCCGATCGTGCTCGCCGAGCTCGGCCTCGAGCTCGAGGGCGAGCCGATCGAGCGGGCGCTCATGACGTCGCTCTCCGGCGGGCAAGCGGCGCGCGTCGGGCTCGCGGCGCTGCTGCTGAGCCGCTTCGACATCGTGCTGCTCGACGAGCCGACGAACGACCTCGACCTCGACGGGCTCGAGCGGCTCGAGGCCTTCGTGCAGGGCCTCCGCGGCGGCGTCGTGCTCGTGAGCCACGACCGCGAGTTCCTCGCGCGCTGCGTGACCCGCGTGCTCGAGCTCGACCTCGCGCAGTCGTCGAACCGCGTCTACGGCGGCGGCTACGACTCGTACCTCGAGGAGCGGGCGACGCTCCGCCGCCACGCGCGCGAGCAGTACGACGAGTTCGCCGAGCAGAGGGCCGATCTCGTCGCCCGCGCGCGCCGCACGCGCGAGTGGTCGAGCCAGGGCGTGCGCAACGCGATGAAGAAGGCGCCCGACAACGACAAGAACCGCCGCCGCGCGATGACCGAGTCGAGCGAGAAGCAAGCGCAGAAGGTGCGGCAGATGGAGAGCCGCATCGCGCGGCTCGAGGAGGTCGATGAGCCGCGCAAGGAGTGGCAGCTGCAGTTCGAGATCGGTGCAGCGCCCCGCTCGAGCTCGGTCGTCGCGACCTTGAACGGCGCGGTCGTGCGGCAGGGCGCCTTCACGCTCGGGCCCGTGTCGCTGCAGGTGAGCGCAGGGGAGCGGATCGGCATCACCGGGCCGAACGGCGCCGGGAAGTCGACGCTGCTGCGCGCCCTGCTCGGCCGCCGCGACCCCGACGAGGGCTCGGCGAGCCTCGGCGCGAGCGTCGCGATCGGCGAGATCGACCAGGCGCGGTCGCTGCTCGCGGGCCCGACACCGCTCGCGGATGCGTTCGAGTCGCTCGTGCCGGAGCTGGCGTCGGGCGAGGTGCGCACCCTGCTCGCGAAGTTCGGGCTGCGCGCCGACCACGTCGGCCGGCCGGTCGACGAGCTCTCGCCCGGTGAGCGCACGCGTGCCGCGATGGCGCTGCTGCAGGCGCGCGGCGTCAACCTGCTCGTGCTCGACGAGCCCACGAACCACCTCGACCTGCCGGCGATCGAGCAGCTCGAGCAGGCGCTCGAGACCTACGACGGCACCCTCTTGCTCGTCACGCACGACCGGCGGATGCTCGAGGCGGTCACGCTCGACCGGCACTGGAGCGTCGAGTCGGGGGTCGTCACCGAGTATTGAGCGGACGGAGAGTCGGATGCCGGTCGGAGATGTCGAGCGAGCCGTCGGGGCTGCCGCCGCCGCTGACGGGATCGAGCTCGTGCCCATGTCGCACGTTCCTTGGCTGACGACTCGCGGTCACCTCGCGGTGTCCGGGGTGCCGCAGGGTGTGCTCGACCGGCTCGCGTTGGCGTTCGCCGCGCTCGGCGGGGATGCCGAAGCGCAAGCGGCCAAGCAGCTGCGGCCGCTGCCCAACGACCTCGTCCACTTGCCGACGCGCACGATGGTGGAAGTGGACGAGCTCCAGCACTTCACGTCGTTCCGGCTGCAGACGCTGCGGTACCTCGACGATCGCTCGACGCTCGACCACGCGGGATACGCATCGCTGTGCGGCACCTGGGCCGTGAAGGCGGATGCGTACCGCGCGTCCAAGGCGGCCAAGGGTTTCCCCGGTGCGTGTTCGCGCGGGCGCCAGCGTGCGTACAACGACTTGCTGCGCGACCTGCTGGCGCCGGAGCACGGATGGGGGCTCGTTCGCGTGCCCGCAGCGCGGATCGACGGTGCCACGGCGTACGAGCTGGCTCGAGAGGCCATCAGACGCGTGCTCGACGAGCGACGCGACAGCTGAAGAGACTCGAGCAGGGACGCGAACAGGGAAGTCGGGGCGGCTGCCGCGGGGCTCGACGTCGAGACCGCTTGCTCGTCACGAACGACCGGCGGATGCTGGAGGCAGTCACGCTCGACCGGCACTGGAGCGTCGAGTCGGGGGTCGTCACCGAGCGCTGAGG
The DNA here is from genome assembly GCF_000425105.1 of Agrococcus lahaulensis DSM 17612. GTDB lineage: Bacteria > Actinomycetota > Actinomycetes > Actinomycetales > Microbacteriaceae > Agrococcus > Agrococcus lahaulensis. The sequence continues at coordinate 386,747 of NZ_AULD01000006.1, read as the reverse complement.
GCGCCGAGCCTCAGCCCGGCGCCCTCAGCGGTGCGGCTGCAACGATCAGTGCGTCGTGCGCGCGCCGTCGATCGGGTACACGGCGCCCGTGATGGCGGTCGTGATGTCGGCGGCGAGGAACAGCACAAGCCCCGCGATCTCCTCCGGCTCGACCGCTCGACCGATCGGCGAGTCCGCGAGCACGCGCTCGCGCGTCTCGGGGTCGTCGAGCCAGCGCTGCGTCATGGGCGAGCGCACGAGTCCGGGAGCGATGGCGTTGACGCGGATGCCCTGGGCGGCGTAGTCGAGCGCGGCGGCCTTCGTGAGGCCCGCGACCGCGTGCTTCGCGGCGACGTAGGGCGCCATGAAGGGGTCGGCGCGGAGGCCCGCGACCGACGCGGTGTTGATGATCGAGCCGCGGCCCTGCTCGGCCATGTGCGCGAGCTGGTACTTGAGCCCGAGGAACACGCCGGTGACGTCGACGTCGAGCGTGCGGCGGAAGTCCTCGACCGTCTGCTCGGCGAGCGGAGCGGTGGGCGGCAGGAGGCCCGCATTGTTGAAGGCGATGTCGAGACCGCCGAACTCCGAGACCGCGAGGGCGACGAGCGACTCCTGCTGCTCCGGGTTGGTGACGTCGGTCTTCTGGAAGACGGATTTGCCGCCCGCGGCCCGGATGGCCTCGGCGGTCTGGGCACCGCGATCATCGATGTCGCCGATGACGACGTTCGCGCCATGCTCGCCGAAGGCGAGCGCGGTCGCGCGCCCGATGCCTGTCGCGGCGCCGGTGATCAGGACAGTGCGTCCGGTGAAGTCAAGATCTGCAGCCATGGTGGTTGCTCCTCTCTATGGGGCCGGTCCAGCGGGCGCCCATCGGCGCGCGGTCCGAACCGTCGCGACATGCGATCCGCATGTCTCTCAATATTGAACAACCCGTCGGAAGTGTCGGCTATTCCACTGGGCGCTCCCTCGCGCAGCACGCGGTGGTCAACGGTGGCGACTCTCGTCGATGCTTCGATGCGCCAGAGTGGAGTCGTGTCGAGTGACGTGAACGAGGCGTTCGAGCCCAGCGGCCGGCGGGTCATCCCCGTGCAGACCGCGTATGCCCCGACCCACTCGTGCTCGCCGGCGGTGCGGATGCGCGTGCTCTCGCGCACACCGCTGTTCGCGGGGCTCGACGCTGAGGCGCTGCGCGAGATCGACGCGCGGATGGTGAACTTCCACACCGCCGCCGGCGACGACATCCACCGCCAGGGCGAGCCGGCCCGCTACTTCCACGTCCTCGCCGCCGGCCGGCTCAAGGCGGTGCGCTCGAGCGCGGACGGCCAGCGGGTCGTCGTCGACCTGCTCGGCTCCGGCGACGCCTTCGGCGGCATCGACACGTTCGGCCGCACCGAGTACGGCGAGACCGTCACCGCACTGACCTCGACGTGCATGCTGCGCATCGACGCGGAGGGCTTCCACCGCATCCTGCGCGCGTTCCCGAGCGTCGCGCTGCGGCTCATCGACGACCTCTCGGCGCAGCTCATCGAGACCCGTGAGGCGATGACCCAGCGCTCGACGGCCGTCACGCAGCGCGTCGCGGCGACGCTCCTGCGCCTGGCGGAGAAGTTCGGCGAGCCCGCCGAGGGCGGCATCCTCATCCAGATGCCGCTCACTCGCGCCGATCTCGCGGGCCTCACCGGTTCGACGCCCGAATCGGTCTCGCGCGCGATGAGTCGGATGCGTCGGGCCGGGCTCGTGGAGTCGGGCCGGCGGTGGACGCGGATCATCGACGCTGCCGGTCTCGCTGCCGCGGCCTCCGCCGACGACTGAACCGACGCATCCGCTCTTCTGCACCCGACTGCAGCAGCATGACGCGCGTCATGGTCGGCCCTTCGTGACGCTCGTAGCCTGCAGGTGAGCCTTCAGATAGAGGGCCGACCGAGAGGAAGAGGATGGCCATGACCACCACAGCCACCACCCGCACGAAGCTCCGCGCCGAGGGCTTCTCCTGCCCCTCGTGCGTCTCGAAGATCGAGAAGCGCGTCGGCCGGCTCGACGGCGTCGACGACGTCACGGTGCACTTCGCGTCGAGCCGCATCGAGATCGACCACGACGCCACGAAGGTGAGCGTCGACCGCCTGATCGACGAGGTAGCCAAGGCCGGGTACACCGCGAAGCAATCGGCGTTCTGATCTTCAGCCACTGACCATCACCGCCGCGCAGGCACCGCTGCGCGGCGGTTCGTCGACTCCAGAGCTCAAGGGGAGCATGACCATGCAGAAGCTTCGCGCGTCCATCCGAGGGCGATGGGCTGTGCCGGCAGCGGCCGGCGCGCTCATCGTGCTCTCGTTCGCACTCGACGGGCTCGCGGAGCTGACGCTCGCGGCGAACCTCGCCATGATCGCCGCGGCCGTCGTCGCAGGCTGGGGCATCGTGGTCAAGGCCGTGCGGGCGCTCGTGGTGAAGGACATCGGCATCGACCTGCTCGTCTCGGTCGCGGCGATCGGCGCGATCATCATCGGCAACTACTGGGAGGCGGCGGCCGTCACCTTCCTGTTCGCGATCGGCGGCGCGCTCGAGTCGGCGACGCTCAACCGCACTCGCTCGGCGCTCGCCGAGCTCGTCGCCGTCGCGCCCGATGTCGCGGTGGTGCTGCGCGGGGGCCGGCAGGTCGAGGTCTCGGCCGCCGACGTGACGCCCGGCGAGACCGTGCTCGTGAAGCACGGTGCGAAGGTGCCGGTCGACGGCGTCGTCATCGACGGTGCCGGCAGCATCGACGAGGCATCGATCACCGGCGAATCGATCCCGGTCGAGAAGACCGAGCGCGATCGGGTGTTCGCCGGCACGATCTCGCGCAGCGGCTTCCTGCAGGTGCGCGCGACCGGCATCGGCGCCGACACGACGCTCGCGCGCATCATCCACCGCGTCGAGGAGGCGCAGGACGCGAAGGCCAAGACGCAGAGCTTCATCGACCGCTTCGCCCGGTGGTACACGCCCGCCGTCATGGTGCTCGCGCTCGTCGCGGGCATCGCGAGCGGCGATGTCGTGCTCGCGCTCACGCTGCTCGTCATCGGCTGCCCGGGTGCGCTCGTCATCTCGATCCCCGTCGCGATCGTCGCCGGCATCGGCCGCGCGGCCAAGGACGGCATCCTCATCAAGGGCGGCGAGTTCCTCGAGGCGTCGGCGAGGATCGATGTCGTCGCCGTCGACAAGACCGGCACCCTCACCGAGGGCCGACCGCAGCTCACCGACGTCGTCGTGCTCGGCGAGGGCTTCGACCGGGCGAGCGTGCTGCACTGGGCCGCGCGCGCCGAGGCCGGCTCGGAGCACCCGCTCGCCCGCCCGATCCTCGAGGCCGCGGACTCCGAGGGCGTCGCGTACGCCCTCCCCGAGCGGGTCGAGCCGGTCGTCGGCAAGGGGATCGTCGCGGCGGCCGACTCGCGCCGCGTGCTCGTCGGCAACGCCGCGCTCCTCGAGCAGTTCGGCGTCGTCGACGACGGCTCCGCCGCGCGAGCCGCGGAGGAGCTGGCCCGGCTGGGTCGCACGCCGATGATCGTGGCGGTCGACGCGGAGGTCGCCGGAGTGGTCGCCGTCGCCGACACGGTGCGCACGGATGCCCGGGAGATGGTCGAGCAGCTGCACGCGACGGGCATCGAGCGCGTCGTGATGCTCACGGGCGACGTGCGGTTCGTCGCCGAGGCGATCGCGGACGCGACCGGGATCGACGACGTGCGGGCCGGACTGCTGCCGGAGGACAAGCTCGACGCGGTGCGCGAGCTGCAGCGCGCCGGGCACACCGTCGCGATGGTCGGCGACGGCGTCAACGACGCGCCGGCGCTCGCGACCGCCGACATCGGCGTCGCCATGGGGGCCGCGGGGTCGGCGGTCGCGGTCGAGACCGCCGACCTCGCACTCATGGGCGACAACCTGCTGCGGCTCCCGGAGGCGATCGCGCTCGCGAAGCGCACCGTCGCCGTCATGAGGCAGAACATCGTCATCGCGCTGCTCACCGTCGCCGCCCTGCTCGCGGGGGTCTTCTTCGGCGGGGTGACGATGGCCGTGGGGATGCTCGTGCACGAGGCGTCGGTGCTCGTCGTGATCGTGAACGCGATGCGGCTGCTGCGTCGCAGCCCGGGGGCGGCTGCGCCCCGGCGCGCGGCGGTGCGGCCCGCGCCGGCTGCCGCGAGTCCGTTCGCCGAGGCGCCGTCGCCCGAGCGGCCGACGCGGTAGGTCGTGCGGTCGGGGCGGAGCAGCGTCGAGGCATGAGCGAGCAGCGGCCGATCGTGCGCGTCTGGACCGGTGTCGTGCGCACGCAGGCCCGGGAGGCCTCCGCCGACTACGTCGATCGCACGGGCATCGACGCCTACCGCTCGACGCCCGGCAGCCTCGGCGCGTGGCTCCTCACGCGCGACCTCGGCGAGGGGCACACCGAGATCACGACGGTGTCGCGGTGGGATTCGATGGCGGCTGTCATCGCGTTCGCCGGAGACGACCCCGAGCGCGCGGTCTACTACCCCGAGGACGACCGCTACCTCGCCGGGCTTCGCCGCGCTGGATCGTCGACCTCGCTCAACAGGCAAGCGGACCGCGGAACGACGCACTCGCCTCAGCGCACGCCCCACGCGTACGTCTGCTGCTGCAGCTTCAAGTACATGAGCGTGTCGGTCTCGCGCACGCCGTCGATCTGGCGGATGCGGCCCGAGACGAGCTCGAGCAGGTGGGCGTCGCTCTCGCACACGACCTCGGCGAGCACGTCGTAGCTGCCCGCCGTGATGACGACGTAGTCGACCTCCGGCAGCGCCGCGAGCGCCTCCGCGACGGGCTCGAGCGCCCCGGACGCGCGGATGCCGATCATCGCCTGGCGCGCGAAGCCGAGCTGCGTCGGATCGGTGACGGCCACGATCTGCATGACCCCCGCATCCGTCAACCGCTTCACGCGGTTGCGCACCGCGGTCTCGCTCAGCCCGACGGCGTGCCCGATCGCCGCGTACGAGGCGCGGCCGTCGCGCTGCAGCTCGGCGATGATCGCCTTGTCGTGGCCGTCGGGGAGGCTCACAGGTGCGACCACGCCTCCGAGAGCACGCCCCTGAGGATCTGCCCCATCTCGTCGAAGTGCGACTGGTCGCAGATGAGCGGCGGAGAGAGCTGGATGACGGGGTCGCCGCGATCGTCGGCGCGGCAGTAGAGGCCGGCGTCGAACAGCGCGGTCGAGAGGAAGCCGCGCAGCAGCCGCTCCGCCTCGTCGTCGTCGAAGGTCTCGCGCGACTCCTTGTCCTTCACGAGCTCGAGCCCAAAGAAGTAGCCGTCGCCGCGCACGTCGCCGACGATCGGCAGATCGGTGAGGCCCTCGAGCGTCGCGCGGAACGCGCCCTCGTTCGCCCGCACGTGCTCGAGCACGCCCTCGCGCTCGAAGGCCTCGAGGTTGGCGAGGCCGACCGCGGTCGCGACCGGGTGGCCGCCGAACGTGTAGCCGTGCGCGAACATCGCGCCGGGCTCGGCGAAGGGCTCGAAGAGCCGGTCGCTCGCGATCATCGCGCCGAGCGGCGCGTAGCCAGACGTGAGGCCCTTCGCGCACGTGATGATGTCGGGCTGGTAGCCGTAGCGCTCCGCACCGAACATCGTGCCGAGCCGGCCGAACGCGCAGATCACCTCGTCCGAGACGAGCAGCACGTCGTACTCGTCGCAGATCTCGCGCACGCGCTGGAAGTACCCAGGCGGCGGCGGGAAGCAGCCGCCCGAGTTCTGCACCGGCTCGAGGAAGACGGCCGCGACCGTCTCGGGCCCCTCCTGCTCGATCGCGACCGCGATCTGGTCGGCGGCCCAGCGGCCGAACGCCTCGGGGTCGTCGCGGTGCACGGGCGCGCGGTAGAGGTTCGTGCTCGGCACCCGGAAGGTCGAGGGCACGAGCGGCTCGAACATCTGCTTGAGACCCGGGAGCCCCGTGATCGACAGCGCCCCGTGCGTCGTGCCGTGGTAGGCGATCGCGCGGCTGATGACCTTGTGCTTCTGCGGCTTGCCCGTGAGGCGGAAGTAGTTCTTCGCGAGCTTCCACGCGCTCTCGACCGCCTCGCCGCCGCCCGAGGTGAAGAAGATGCGGTTCAGATCGCCGGGGGTGAGCGAGGCCAGCTTGTCGGCGAGCTCGATCGCGCTCGGGTGCGCGTACGACCAGACGGGGAAGAAGGCGAGCGTCTCCGCCTGCTTCGCCGCGACCGCCGCGAGGTCGGCGCGCCCGTGCCCGAGCTGGTTGACGAACAGGCCGGCGAGTCCGTCGAGGTAGCGCTTGCCGCGGTCGTCCCAGATGTACGCGCCCTCGCCGCGCACGATGACGGGCGCCCGGTCGGCGTCCGCCATCCGGGTGAAGTGCATCCACAGGTGGTCGGCGGGCGTGCTCATGCGTGTCGGTCCTTCGTCGGTGTCGAGTCGGTGTCGGTCGGTTCGGTGTCGGTGTCGGTCGGTGTCGGCGGATGCGTCGGGTGGCGACGGGCGGATGGGCTCGGTCAGTCGAGCGCGGGCACGCACAGCACCGGGCGGGTGCTGAGGTGCAGCAGCTTGTGCGGCGTCGACCCGAGGATCGCACCGCGCATGGGGCTCTCGCCCCACGTGCCGACGACGATGAGCCGGGCGCCGTGCCGGTCGGCTGCATCGAGGAGGGCGGGGGCCGGGCGCTCCGAGACCAGCTCGACCACCGCATCCACTCCCGCCGCCTGCGCCTCGGCGAGCGCGTGGCCCGCGGCCTCGTCGCCCGCCTGGCGCAGCGCGGCCTCGTGGCTGCGCGCCTCCTCGCCGAGCGATCCCGGCGGCGCGGTGCCGTAGACGATCACGAGCCGCTCGCCGAAGCGACGCGCGATGTCGATCGCGACGGGGAGCGCGGCGCGCGCCCCGGGCGACTCGTCGTAGCCGAGCGCGATCGTCATGCGTCCGTCCCCTCCCTGCGGCCCGTGGTCGCGTCGATGCGGACGAGGGGTTGCTCAGCGGTGCTCGGCCGCTCGGCCCAGAAGCGGCGGTCGCGGAAGTACCAGACGATCATGAGCACGATGCCGGTGAGGAAGATGCCGACGCCGATCACGAGCGGCGGGCCGACGCCGAACCACGGCGTCTCGGTGTAGGAGTTCTCGGGGTTGCCGTAGTCGATGATCGCGGCGACGAGCAGCCACAGGAGCATGAGCGAGCCGAGCACGGGCCCGACGCCGATGAGCAGGAAGCTCTTGACGCTGCGCGTGAGCCGCTTGCGGAAGTAGACGGCGCACGCGATGCCGGTGAGCGCGTAGTAGAAGGCGATGAGCAGGCCGAGCGCGGTGAGCGTGTCCCACAGCGCGGTCTCGCTCAGCAGGCCGACGACGAGGTAATAGGCGATCGCGATGCCGGCGACCCACCACGTCGAGACGTCGGGGGTGCGGAAGCGCGGGTGGATGTGCCCGAAGGTCTTCGGCAGGGCGCCGCGGCGGGCCATGCTCAGGCCCGTGCGCGACGCGGGGATGATCGTCGTCTGCGTCGAGGCGATCGCCGAGGTCGCGACCGAGAGCATGACGACCCACGCCCACGGGCCCATGGTCTCGCTCGCGAGGATCTGGAAGATCGCGTCCTCCTCGTCGGCGTTCTCGGCGAGGAACGACTCGCCGGCGAGCGCGACGACCGCGATCGTCACCGAGAGGTACGTCGCGAGCAGCACGATCGTCGACCAGATCGCCGCCTTGCCGGGCGCTTGCGAGGAGTTCGTCGTCTCCTCGGTGAGGTTGACGGCCGATTCCCAGCCCCAGTAGGCGAAGACGCCGAGCAGCAGGCCGGCCGTCACGCCCTCCCAGCCGCCGCCGAAGGGGTTGAGCCACTCCCACGAGGGGGTGAGCGAGTCGAAGGGCGAGTCGCCCGAGAAGACGAGCACGAGGGCGAACACCGCGAAGGCGAGCAGCGAGAGCACCTGGAAGACGATGAGCACGTTCTGCAGCCGTGCCGAGATCTCGGTGCCCCAGACGCAGATCGCGGTCATCACGAGGATGAGCACGACCGTCAGCACGCGGATGAGCACCGGGTCGTAGGCGGCGTCCTCGAGGCCGAAGGTCAGCAGCGAGTAGCGCACGCCCACCTCGGCGAGCGAGCCGACGATGAGCACGCCCGTCATCGCGATCGCCCAGCCGCCGATCCAGCCGAGCCACGGCCCCATCGCGCGCGTGACCCACGAGAAGGTCGTGCCGCAGTCCTGGTCGACGGTGTTCAAGTAGTAGAAGGCGGATGCGATGAGCAGCATCGGGATGAAGCTCGCGAGCATGATGCCCGGGGCGTGCACGCCGCTGAAGGCCACGAGCCCGCCGATGATCGCCGCGATCGTGTACGCCGGCGAGGTCGACGCGAGCCCGATGACCATGGCGTCGAGGAAGCCGATGGCGTTGGGCTTCAGGCTCGTCTGCTGGGCGGGCGGCCGCGCCGCGATGGTGTCTTCGCTCACTGGGGCTCCTCGTCGCGCCTCGGCGGATACCGTGCCCTTCACCCGTCTTGGGTGACGCATCCGCACCTTCTGCTCGCAGACGATACTGATTCCGTCGCGCTTGCGCTACAGTCTGGCCCAGCCGGGATCCGCGGGCGATGCCGGCGGAGAGGTGAGTCCATGCGGATCCTGCTGATCGGAGCCGGAGGGGTCGGCGGCGCGTTCGCCGCGATCGCGGCTCGGCGCGACTTCTTCGAGGCGATCGTGATCGCCGACTACGACGCCGCGCGCGCGGAGCGCGCCGCCGCGGTCGACGCGCGCTTCACGGCCGCGCGCGTGGACGCATCCGACCCCGCGTCGGTCGCCGCGCTCTGCCGGGAGCACCGCATCACCCACGTGATGAACGCGGTCGACCCGCGCTTCGTCATGCCGATCTTCGACGGCGCGCTCGCGGCCGGCGCCGACTACCTCGACATGGCGATGAGCCTGTCGCAGCGCCACCCCGAGGACCCCTACCGCAAGGTCGGGCTCAAGCTCGGCGACGAGCAGTTCGCGAAGTCGGGGGAGTGGGAGGCGGCCGGGCGGCTCGCGCTCGTCGGGATCGGCGTCGAGCCGGGGCTCTCGAACGTGCTCGCGCGCTACGCCGCCGACGAGCTCTTCGACCACATCGACGAGCTCGGCACGCGCGACGGCGCGAACCTCGCGGTGCACGACGAGCACGGGAACGAGATCTTCGCGCCCTCGTTCTCGATCTGGACGACGATCGAGGAGTGCCTCAACCCGCCGGTGATCTGGGAGCGCTCGCGGCAGGACGTCGACGGCGGCTGGTTCACGACCGAGCCGTTCAGCGAGCCGGAGGTGTTCGACTTCCCCGAGGGCATCGGGCCGGTCGAGTGCGTCAACGTCGAGCACGAGGAGGTGCTCATGATGCCGCGCTGGCTCGAGGCCGATCGGGTCACCTTCAAGTACGGGCTCGGCGAGGAGTTCATCGGCGTGCTGCGCACGCTCAACACGCTCGGGCTCGACCGCACCGACAAGGTGAGGGTCGGCGGCGTCGAGGTCGCCCCGCGCGACGTCGTCGCGGCGGTGCTGCCCGACCCCGCGACGATCGGGCCGATCATGACGGGCAAGACGTGCGCGGGCGTGTGGGTGCGCGGCACCGGCAAGGACGGGCAGCCGCGCTCGACGTACCTCTACCACGTGGTCGACAACGAGTGGTCGATGGCCGAGTACGGCCACCAGTGCGTCGTGTGGCAGACGGCGATCAACCCGGTGATCGCGCTCGAGCTGCTCGCGCGCGGCGACTGGTCGGGCGCCGGCGTGCTCGGCCCCGAGACCATGCCGCCCAAGCCGTTCCTCGACCTGCTCGGCGAGTACGGCTCGCCGTGGGGGCAGATGGAGGTCGCGGCGAAGGAGTGACGCTCAGCCGCCGAGCGGCAGCCGCGCGACGGTCTCGTGCAGCGGCCGCCGGCCGTGGCCGAGCAGCTGCGAGTCGATCAGCTCGACCTCGTCGACGGTCCAGGGGCGGGAGCGGTAGGTGTCGAGCACGCGCAGCCAGCGCAGGGCGCTGCGGTCGCGCGGCGGCCGCGCGAGCGTGAGGTGGGGCGTGAAGCGCTTGCCGTCGGGCGGCGCGCCAGCGGCGTTCGCGCCGTCGCGCACCCGGCGGGCGAGCCGCTCGAGCTCGTCGCCGCCCTCGCCGACGCCGAGCCACAGCACGGCCGGCCGGTCGGGGTGCGGGAACGCGCCGGCGCCCGCGAGCGAGCACGCGAACGGCTCGACGCCCGCGGCGGCGCTCGCGAGCCGCTCCTCGAGCGGCTCCAGGATGCGCTCCGGGACGTCGGCGAGGAAGGCGAGCGTCAGGTGCATCCGGTCGGGCTGCGTCCAGCGCAGCCCCTCGCGCACGTCGAGGAAGTCGGCGAGGTCCTCCCGCACGTCCTCGGGCGGCACGACCGCCGCGAACATCCGCCGACCCATCCGCCCACGGTAGAGCGCGAGGCCGAGCGCGCGGTGTGCGCAGCGCGCTCAGCGCGGCGCGAGCTGCTTGCGCATCACGACGCGCGGGAAGCCGCCCGAGACCGCGTCCGTCGGCGCCGCGAGCTCGAAGCGCGCGCGCTCGAAGAGCGCTCGCGTGCCCACGTAGGCCATCGTGAGGTCGACGCGCTCGCCGCCGTTGTCGACGGGGTACCCCTCGACGGCCGGCGCCCCGTGCGCGGCGGCGAAGTCGACCGCGCCCGCGAGCATCGCGTGCGAGATGCCGCGGCCGCGCCGGCCCGGCCGCACGCGGATGCACCAGATCGACCACACCGGCTGGTCGTCGACGTGCGGGATCTTCCGCGAGCGCTCGAACGGCAGCTGCGCGCGCGGCGCGACCGCGGCCCACCCGACGACCTCGTCGCCGTCGTAGCCGAGCACGCCCGGCGCGACCGGCTCGCGCGTGAGCCGCTCGACGAAGGCGCCGCGCTCGACGCCGCGCAGCGCCGCGTTCGTCTTCGCGTCGATGCGGTGGCTGAGGCACCAGCAGACGGATGCGTCGGGCCGCTTCGGACCGATGACGGCGGCGAGGTCGTCGAAGCGGTCGTGCGTCGCCGGGTGCACGACGATCCCGCTCGTGGCCGTGTCGCCCGTGCTCGCGCGCGCCCTGCCGTCAGCGCTCCGGCGGGGCGAGCTCGTCGAGGCTCGAGAGCCGCTCTGCCGCGCGCTCGGCCCGCTCGGCCTCCGTGAGCTCCCACCACGCGGTGCCGCGCTCGCCGAGGCCCTCCTTCGCGAGCTGCACGCGGTCGCGCACGCGCCGCCGGCTCGCGTCGTCCGGCGCGCTGCGCACGGCCGAGCGCGCGCGGCCCAGGTGCGAGCGCAGCCGCCGCGCGACGTCGGGGTCGAGCGACGGGTCCTCCGCGCGCCACCGCCGGCCGTCGACGACGATCCAGCGGCCGTCGTCCGTGCGCTCCGGTGCTGTCACCGGCGCCCGCGCCGCGCGCTCGACCGATGCTCGATCGGGATGTGCCGCGCCTTCGTCGGCACCGGATCGAGCCCGACGCGCACGGTGAGCACGCCGTCCTCGTAGACGGCGGTGATGTCGTCGTCCTTCGCGCCCTGCGGCAGTCGCACGGCACGGGCGAGCGCGCCGTAGCGGAACTCCGAGCGCTGCTTCTCGCGCTTGTCGGGGTGCCGCTCGGCGTGGATCGTGAGCGTGCCGTGCTCGACGGTCACGTCGATGTCGCGCTCCGGGTCGAGGCCGGGGAGCTCGGCGTGCACGATGAACTCGTCGTCGTGCACGAGCTCCTCGACGCGGATGCCGGGGAGCGGCCCTCGGCCATCCCACCCGCCCAGCAGGGCGAACGCATCCACCCACTCCGTGAACGGCGGGAAGACCGGGTACTTGCGGGCGGCGTCCGTGCTCATGGCTGCTCCCTCCGTCGCGTCGGTCGCGTGCCTCGTGTCTACTCCGCTTCCGCTGCGGTCTCAATGGGGGCGGATGCGTCGGGTCGCGCACCGGTGGCGGCGCGAGGCGCGCGCGTGGTTCGATCGAGCCATGAGCGAGAGCGAATCCCGAGTGGTGCGCGCGAGCCGCGTGATCGCCGCCCCCGCGGACGTCATCTTCGAGCAGATCGCCGACCCCTCGCGCCAGCCGGCGTGGGACGGCAACGACAACCTCGGCTCGGCGCCCGAGGGGCAGCGCGTGCGTGCCACCGGCGAGGTGTTCTCGATGACGCTCGGCAGCGGCGCGGTGCGCGAGAACCACGTCGTGGAGTTCGAGGAGGGCCGCCGCATCGCGTGGAAGCCCGCCGAGGAGGGCAAGCCGCCGATCGGGCACCTCTGGCGGTGGGAGCTCGAGCCGGCGGACGGCGGCACGCTCGTCACCCAGACCTACGACTGGACGCAGCTGCGCGACGAGTCGCGCCTCGACCGCGCGCGGCGCACGCAGGAGCCGCAGCTGCTCGCCTCGATCGACCGGCTGAAGGCGCTGCTCGAGGGCTGAGCCCCCACCGCGGCATCCTGGCGCGCCACCCGCACGCTCCTGCCACCCATCCGGAGGCCCAGGCGGCGCGAGCGCGCGCCCGTCGCGAGACGGATCGGGGCGCCCGTCGCACGCGCCGGCGGGGCGACCGAGCGGATCCGGGGCTCGACCTAGTAGCATTGGCGTGGCGACAGCGCCGGTCACCGCCGGAGCCGCGAAGCGGCCCCGCCCGTGCACCGCAGCCGCAGCCGCCGGCTCGATGAGTCACGCACCGATCTGTCGGTGCTCGTCGAAGCCCGTCAATCCGGGGCCCGCACCGCCGGCCCCGCCTCGAATGGAGGACACGTGGCAGACGCCGCAACCATCGATGCGACCGACACGGACGCATCCCAAGACCTCGACGCGATCGTCGTCGACGAGGCGGCCGCCGAGCGGCCCGCCACCCGGGAGCGCGACGCGCTCATCCCGCAGCTCGCCCGCGCCGTGCGCCAGGTCGAGGCGGCCGTCAAGCGCGGCGCCGCCTCCCGCTCGACGCGCGTGAAGCTGCAGGTCGTCGCGATGCTCGCGCGCGAGGAGCGCGCCCGAGTGCGCGCCGACAAGACGCTCACCGACGCCCAGCGCGCCGAGGACCTCAAGCGACTCGACGGCATCGCCGTCATCCTCGCGAAGGCCGCGAGCCGCGAGCCCACGCTGCTGCCGCTGCTCGGCGACGGCGCGCCGATCACCGACGCCGTGCGCGAGCGCAAGCGCGAGATGCTGCAGGCCGCCGGCATCGAGGAGGCGCCCGAGCCGCAGTCGGCTCCCGAGCCCGAGGTGACCGAGCCGCAGGCGCCGCAGGTCGTGCCGCCGTCGGTGCGCCGGGTCGCGCTCGCGAACCCCTTCCTCGAGCCCGACCTCACGCACGTGCGCCGCAAGCCCGAGCGCGACCGCCTCGCGGGCTTCGACCTGCTCTCGCCGCTCTACCTCTCGTTCGAGGTCGCGGCCGACGGCCGTCCCGCGTGCATGCCGCTGCCCGAGCCGAAGCGGCACATCGCGCCGGGCGGCAAGGAGCTCATGCACCACCAGGCCGAGCTCGTGCAGGCCGCCCGCGACGGGCACCGCACGTTCCTGCTCGCCGACGAGCCGGGTCTCGGCAAGACCGCGCAAGCGCTGCTCGCCGCGCAGGCGGCCGATGCGTTCCCGCTGCTCGTGGTCGCGCCGAGCGTCGTGAAGATCAACTGGGCGCGCGAGACCGAGCGCTGGCTGCCCGGGCGCCGCGCCGCGGTGCTGCAGGGCGACGGCGACACGCTCGACGCCTTCGCCGACGTCGTGGTCGTGAACTACGAGGTGCTCGACCGCCACATCGGCTGGCTCGAGCGGTTCGGGTTCCGCGGCATGGTCGTCGACGAGGCGCACTTCATCAAGAACACGCGCTCGAAGCGCTCGCGGCACGTGCTGCAGATCTCGGCGGCGATGCGCGAGCGCATCGGCAACCCGCTGCTCATGGCCCTCACCGGCACGCCGCTCATCAACGACATCGAGGACTTCGGGGCGATCTGGCGCTTCCTCGGCTGGATCGACCACAAGGAGCCGAACGCCGAGCTCACCGACCACCTCGAGGAGATCGGCCTCACGCCGATGGACCGGGCGTTCTACCCGGCAGCCAGGCGCGCCGTGATCGACATGGGCATCGTCCGGCGCCGCAAGATCGACGTCGCCTCCGACATCCCGGCCCGCCGCATCGCCGACATCCCGGTTGAGCTCGACGAGGCATCCGTGCGGTCGATCCGCGCCGCCGAGCGCGAGCTCGTCGAGCGCATGCTGCGCCGCTACGACGCCGCGATCGAGCAGCGCTCCGCCGACGCGCGCGACGACAGCCGCGTCGACGACGAGCTCGTGCGCCGCATCGCGCGCAGCGAGGTCGAGGCGCAGGAGGGCGGCACGGGTGAGAACGTCTTCGCGCTCGCGCGCCGCATCGGCCGCGCGAAGGCCGAGCTCGCCGCCGACTACGCCGCGCAGCTCGCGCACTCGGTCGGCAAGGTCGTCTTCTTCGCCAAGCACATCGACGTCCTCGACGCCGCCGAGCAGACGCTCGCGAAGGCCGGCATCAAGACGGTCTCGATCCGCGGCGACCAGTCGCCGACGCAGCGCCAGGCCGCGATCGACGCGTTCACGAACGACGAGTCGGTGCGGGTCATCGTCTGCTCGCTCATGGCCGCGGGCGTCGGCGTCAACCTGCAGGCGGCGGCCGACATGGTGCTCGCCGAGCTCTCGTGGACCGACGCCGAGCAGACCCAGGCGATCGACCGCATCCACCGCATCGGCCAGTCGATGCCCGTCACCGTGTGGCGCATCCTCGCCGCGCAGACGATCGACACGCGCATCGCCGAGCTGCTCGACACGAAGGCGGGCATGGTCGGTCGCGCGATCGACGGCGCCGTCGGCGACGAGCCCACGAGCACCGACCTGCGGCTCGAGGCGGTCGCGGGCATGCTGCACGACGCGGTGGCCGCGCGCATCGCGCGCTGACCGGGGGTGGTCGACGCGATCTTCGGCGAGCCGCGCCTCGCGGCCGTCTACGACGCGCTCGACCCCGACCGCTCGGATCTCGAGGTCCACGTGCGGATCGTCGTCGACGAGCTCGGCGCCCGGTCGGTGCTCGACATCGGCTGCGGCACCGGCACGTTCGCGCTCATGCTCGCCGCGCGCGGGCTCTCGGTCACGGGCGTCGACCCCGCGAGCGCGTCGATCGGGGTCGCGCGGGCGAAGCCGGGCGCGGATGCGGTGCGCTGGCTCGAGGGGACGCTCGACGCCGCCGAGGCGGATGCGTCGATCGGCTCGGGCTTCGACGTCGCGACCATGACGGCGAACGTCGCGCAGGTCTTCGTCGAGGAGCACGACTGGGCCACGACGCTCGGCGCCGCGCGGCGGCTGCTGCGGCCGGGCGGGACGCTCGTGCTCGAGTCGCGGCGACCCGAGCGCCGCGCGTGGCTCGAGTGGACGCCGGAGGCGTCGCGGCAGGTCGTCGACGTCGCGCACGAAGGGCCGGTCGAGGACTGGGTCGAGCTCATCGCGGTCGACGAGGAGGCGCCCGGCGGCGCGCTCGTCACGTTCCGGTCGCCGACCGTGTTCCACCGCGACGGCGCGCGCATCGACTCGGAGTCGACGCTCCGGTTCCGCTCGCGGGAGCAGATCGAGGCGTCGCTCGAGCGCGCGGGCTTCGCGCTGGTCGACGTGCGCGATGCGCCCGACCGCCCCGGCCGCGAGTGGGTCTTCCTCGCTCGCCGCGCCGACTGACGCCGTCGGCGGCTCAGCGGGCGGGGGAGTCCTCGAGGCTCAGCTCTCGCGCGCGCTCGAGCGCCTGCACGAAGACCTCCGGCGGCTGCGCGCCCGAGAGCGCGAGGCGCATGTCGAAGACGAAGAACGGCACGCCGTTCACGCCGATCTCGCGCGCCTGCTGGATGTCGGCGCGCACGGCGGGCAAGTGGCGCTCGTCGGCGAGCGACGCCCGGATCTCGTCCGCGTCGAGCCCCGCGGCAGTGCCGATCTCGACGAGCGCCTCGACGTCGCCGATGTCGACGCCGCGCTCGAAGTGGGCCGACAGGAGCCCGTCCTTCACCGCATCCGCCGTCTTCGCGTCCGTCGACTTCGCGAGGTGCAGCAGCTGGTGGGCGCGCAGGCTGTTCGCGACGACGAGCGCGTCGAAGTCGTACCGCAGGCCCTCGCCCGCGGCCTGCTCGGCGACGTGGCCGATCATCTGCCGCACCTGCTCGACCGGCATGCCCTTCACGCGCGAGAGGTACTCGACCTCGCCGCCGTCGTAGCGCTCGGGGAGCGTGGGGTCGAGCTGGTACGAGTGCCACGTGACCTCGACCTCGTCGCCGTGCTCCCAGGCGCCCAGCGCCCGCTCGAACCGCCGCTTGCCGATGAAGCACCACGGGCACGCCACGTCTGACCAGATGTCTACCTGCATGCTGGGGTCAACGCGCGCCCCGCGCCGCTATTCCGCGCGACTGCTCCCCGCGGCGCGCTACGCCGGCAGCTCGTCGATGAGTGCGTCGGCCTCCGGGTCGTCCCAGTCGTCGAGGTCGAAGTCGTCCTCGTCGTCGTCGTCCTCGGCGGCGGCGGTCGTCGCGACGGGGTCGTCCTCCACGGCGGCGTCGTCGCCGAGCCACGCGTCGGCGGCGGCCTCGAGGTCGTCGTCCTCGTCGTCGTCGAGGTCGTCGTCGTCGCGCTCGTCGTCCTCGGCGAGCTCATCGCGCAGCCACTGCGCGAGCTCGCCGTCGGCCTCGGCGTCGACCATCTCCTCGACGCTCTCCTCGTCGAGGGGCAGGATCGCCGCCACCCGGTCGCCGTCGCGCGCGACGATCGTGTCGGGCTCGCCGTCCTCGCCGGGCACCCGCTCGACCGACTCGTGCCAGCCCGCGAGGATGTCCTCGACGTGCGCCGCGAGCCGCTCGCGGTCCTCGTGCCACTCGTTCATCGCGCCTCCTCCGCCTGCCGACTCGTAGGCCTCCCAGTGTGCACCCGGCGCAGGCGACGCGCCTGCAGGAAGTAGTCGATCCCCGCGATCACGTGCAGGCCGACGCCGACGAGCATGAGCGTCATGCCGAGCGCGGTCGCCTCCGGCAGCACGGTGTGGCCGAGCAGCACGACGACGATCGCCGTCAGCAGTACCGCCGTGCGCACCTTGCCGAGCCACGAGACGTGGATGCTGCCGTCGCGGGCCGCCTTGCCCGCCGAGATCACCGAGAGCACGTCGACGGCGAAGATGACGGCGAGGATCCACCAGTCGACCGCCCCGCCGATCGCGAGCGCGAGCGTGACGCCGACGATGCCGATGCGGTCGGCGATCGGGTCCATGACCTCGCCGAGCCGCGAGGTCTGGTCGAGCGCGCGCGCGAGCACGCCGTCGATCCAGTCGGTCGCCGCCCACACCGCGAGCAGCACGACCGGGGTCCACGAGCCCGGAGCGCCGCCGATGATGAGCCAGCAGACGGGCACGAGGAGCAGCAGCCGGGCGATGGTGAAGGCGTTCGGCACCGTGAGCACGCGCGTGAAGTAGGGGTCGGCCGGATCGCGGTCGCGAGCCGAGATGAGGCGCATGCCCTCTTGGATAGCACAGGGCGAGCGACGGGTCAGGCCCGGTGGCCGTCCCACCGGCGGGTCGCGAAGCCGACCGCGATGCCCACGAGCGCTCCCACGATCGACTCGACGAGCCGGTCGACGAGCAGCCGGTCGACCGGCACGGGGCTCGAGAGGTGCACCGCGAGCAGCGCGAGCGGCGTGACGAAGACCATCGCGACGCCGTAGTTGCGGCCCACGAGCAGCTCGGTGCCGAACGCGACGGCCGCGATGAGCAGCACGACCACGACGTCGCTCGGCCGCAGCGCGAGCAGGGCGGCGGCGAGCACCACGCCGAGGCTCGTGCCCAGGATGCGGTGGGTGCCGCGCGCGAGGCCGGCCGCGAACGTGCCGGTCGAGACGGGCACGACCGCCGAGACCATCGCCCAGTAGGGGTGGCCGATGCCGAGCGCCGTCGCGATCGAGCCCGCGAGCGCGACGCTGAGCGCGTAGCGCGCGACGCGCCGCAGCTGCACCCGGCGGCCGGGGGAGAGGCGGTAGCTGCGCGCGACGGGCAGCGACTCGAGCGCCGGCAGCCGCCGCGCCCGCCGCCACGCGGTGCCGATCGAGCCGATGAGCACGGAGAAGGCGGCGGATGCGGTGGCCACGACGGTCGCGATCCCCGCGTCGGCGAGCGAGATGCCAGGCAGCGATGCGGAGCCGCTGAAGGCGAAGAGCGCGAAGAGCGGACCCGGCGGGTGCCAGTCCTCGGCGTCGGAGACGATCGAGACGAGGCCCGCGAAGACAGCGCCGAGCGCGATCATCGGCCACGCCGGCGCGGGCAGCGTCGCGACGAGCGAGCCGAGCCCCACCGCCGCGACCATGACGACCGCGGCCGTCGACTGCATGACGAGCCGGGGCAGCTGCACGCGATTGCGGCCGTAGAGCGAGGTGAAGGCGCCGAAGGCGGCCCACGCGCCCCACTCCGCGTGGCCGATCGCGACGAGCACGAGGAGCGGCACGGCGGTGCTGGCGCTCGCCCGGATCGCGACGCGGTGCGCGCCGTCGTGGGGCCCGAAGGCGAGGAACGCGCGCCGGAACTCGGCGCTCGCGCGAGTCGAGCGGGTCATCCCCTTGACCGTACTCCCGGCCCGGATTACCGTGAGCGCCGTTCGCGCGCCGCACGCGCGCGCCGATGAGCGGAGCGGTCATGGCAGTGCAGATGGTCTTCCCGAACTACGCCGTCGCCGACGTCGGCGTCGCGACCGCCTTCTACGAGGCGCTCGGCTTCACGCGCAACCCGGCTTTCAGCGACGAGACGACGAGCTGCATGGCCGTGAACGAGCAGGTCTCGATCATGCTGCTCGAGCACGAGCGGTTCGATGAGTTCCTCGTCGGCGAGCAGCGGCGCGCCGAGCGCGGTTCGCTCGAGAACCTGCTCGCGCTGCTGCTCGGCAGCCGCGAGGAGGTCGACGCCTTCGGTGCCGCGGGCACGGCGGCGGGCGGTAGGCTCTCCAAGCCCATCGAGGAGAGCGAGTGGGGCATGTACGGCGGTCAGCTCACCGACCCCGACGGCCACATCATCGACTTCTTCCACATGGAGGCGCCCGCGGCCTGATCCGCCGCGGCAGCCGCCCACCCTTCTGATCGCAGCGACGCGGATCCGCCGATCGGCGGGTCCGCGCGGTGCCGCCCGAGAGAGCACATGCCGACCGACACCCAGTCCACCCCCGCCCGGGCCGACGCATCCACTCGACTGCCTGCCGGCGGCGCGATCGTCATCGCGACGCTGCTCGTCTCGGCCTTCGTCGTCATCCTCAACGAGACCGCGATGAACGTCGCCATCTCGACGCTCGTCGCCGACCCCGTGCTCGGCATCGACGAGCGCGCCGCGCAGTGGCTCACGACCGCCTTCCTGCTCACGATGGCGATCGTCATCCCGACGACCGGCTGGCTCATGGCGCGCTTCAGCACGCGCTCGCTCTACCTCGTCGCGATGGGCGCGTTCGTCGCCGGCACGCTCCTCGCGGGCGTCGCGCCGTCGTTCCCGCTGCTGCTGCTCGGCCGCGTCGTGCAGGCATCCGGCACCGCCGTGGTGTTCCCGCTGCTCATGACGACGGTCATGCGCCTCGTGCCGCCCGCGCGCCGAGGCGCCTTCATGGGCACGATCTCCCTCGTCATGTCGGTCGCACCCGCGCTCGGCCCGACCGTCTCGGGCGCGATCCTGCAGTTCGCGTCGTGGCGCTGGATCTTCCTCGGCGTCGCGCCGCTCGCGATCGCGATGCTCCTCACGGGCGCCCGCACGCTCCGCGGGGGCGACGTGCAGCAGCCACCGCGGCTCGACGTCGTCTCGATCCCGCTCGCGGGGCTCGGGTTCGGCGGCCTCGTCTACGGGCTCTCGCTCATCGGCGCGGAGGGGCTGCCCGCGTGGCAGCTGCCCACGGCGCTCGCGATCGGCGTGCTCGGCCTCGTCGCGTTCGTGCTGCGGCAGGTGCGGCTCCAGCGCACCGACGACGCGCTGCTCGACCTGCGCACGTTCCGGCACCCGCTGTTCACGGCCGCCGTGACCGTCATGATGATCGCGATGGCGGCGATGTTCGGCACGCTCATCCTGCTGCCGCTCATCCTGCAGGACTCGCTCGGCCTCGAGCCGCTGCAGGTCGGGCTCATCACGCTCCCGGGTGCGCTCCTCACGGGTCTGCTCGGACCGGTCGTCGGTCGGCTCTACGACCGGTGGGGACCGCGCCCGCTCGTGATCCCCGGCGCGCTCGTCGTGCTCGCGGCGCTCGTGCTCTACACGCAGCTCGCCACGACGACGCCGTGGTGGATGGTGCTCCTCATGCAGATGGTGCTGAGCCTCGGCTTCGCGCTCACCTTCCCGCCGCTGTTCACGGTGTCGCTCGGCGCGCTCCCGAAGCACCTGTACGGCCACGGCTCGGCGGTGCTGAGCACGGTGCAGCAAGTGGCCGGCGCCGCGGGCACGGCTGCGTTCGTCACCATCATGGCGACGCGGCAGGGGCAGCTCGTCGACACGGGCGTTCCCTCGGGCGACGCGCTGCTCGAGGGCGCGCGCCTCGCGTTCATGGGCGCGGCGGCGCTGTGGGTGCTCGGCGTCATCGCGACGCTCCGGCTGCGGAAGCCCGCCGACGACGTGCCCGACGAGCCGGAGCACCGCGACGCGGCCGCGGCGCCCGCGGCGGCTGCGGACGGGGCTACGCCTGCGCCCGCGGCGCCTGCCCCATGAGGCGCACGGCCTCGGCCGCGTGCTCGTTCGTGACCTGCACGCCGTAGCGCGCGGCCTGCAGGGCGCGGATCGAGGAGAAGTCGCGCTTCCCGCCCGTCATCGCGTGCTGGACGACGCCGGCGATCATGCCGAACGCGGCGCCCATGAGCACGGCCCAGATGACCCATGCCCACGAGTTCACGATGATGAGCCCGAAGAGCAGACCGACGAAGAGGCCGAACCACGCGCCGCCGAGCGCGCCGGAGAGGGCGGCCCGGCCGTAGGTCATGCGGCCGAGCACCTGCTCGACCGTCGTGAGCCCCGTGCCGATGATGCGCACGTGCTCGACGGGGAACCTCGCGTCGCTCAGCCGGTCGACGAGCGCTTGCGCCTCCTCGTACGTGTCGAACTCGGCGATCGTCGTCGACGGCGGCGTCGGCTCCGTGCGGTTCGGCATCGGGTTCTGGATGTTCGACATGGTGCCTCCTCCGGCCCGGGGACGGGCCTCGCGCGCATCATCGCATCCGATCCCGAGCGATCGCAGAGCGGCAGGTAGGTTCTCCTCGTGGATGACATCCTCCGCTTCGCGGGCAGCTACTGGTGGCTGATCTTCATCGTCGGCCCGATCGTCGGCGGCTGGATCGGGGCCGCGGCGAAGTACAGCGAGCGGCGCCGACGCGACCGCATCGAGCTCGAACGCATCCGCCGCGCCCCGGTCCAGGCTGTGCCGCCCGCGCCGGAGCG
This sequence comes from Agrococcus lahaulensis DSM 17612, assembly GCF_000425105.1. Classification (GTDB taxonomy): domain Bacteria; phylum Actinomycetota; class Actinomycetes; order Actinomycetales; family Microbacteriaceae; genus Agrococcus; species Agrococcus lahaulensis. The sequence goes on along the minus strand of NZ_AULD01000006.1, from coordinate 365,402 downwards.
GGGCAAGGGGAAGGGCAAGGGCGCGACCGACGACCGGCTGGAGCGGGAGGACCGCGACCGGCAGATCCAGCGGATCATCGCCGACCACGCCGAGGCCGATCGGCGCTGGCTCGACTTCGAGCTCGACGTCGCGAAGCTCATCGACTACCCGCTCATGACCGACATGCGCGAGCCGCTCACGCAGACCTTCCACCGCGCCAAGCGCGTCGCGGACGGGCTGAAGCCGAGCGAGCCGGAGGAGCTGCGCCCGCCGGGCGCGCTCGAGCGCTACCGCGAAGCGGTGCGCGACTTCGAGGTCGCCTTCGAGGCGGCGCTGCGCGAGGCGAAGCGGCGCGCGCAGTCGGGCTTCACCGACGCCGAGCGCGGCCGCCTGCAGTCGGCGCAGCGGCTCATGGCGCTCGCTGAGAACGAGGCGTCGACGGCCGCGGAGCGCCAGTCGGCCTATCGGCAGGCGCGGCGCGAGCTCGACGGGCTCATCGCGCTGCCGGAGGCGACGACGCACGACATCGAGCGCAGGATCGCGGGGGAGCTGCTGCCGTAGCCGGCCGTCAGCGCCGATCCTCCGGCGCCGGCGCGTGCAGGGCTGACCCGCCCGGGGCGGGCTCGAACCCCGAGATCGCCGCCACCGCATCCGCCACGGAGTCGACGAGGGCGATGCCCGCCTCACCCGACTTGCCGCGCATGACCGCCTGCAGGAGCGGCCACGCGGGCATCGTCTCGGTCCAGTAGCGCTCGCCGAGCAGCACGAGCGGCGCCCACGCGCCGTCCTCGGCGTAGGAGTTCTCGCACGCGTCCTGGAAGATCTCCTGGACCGTGCCGCCCGCGCCGGGCAGCACGACGATGCCGGCGCTCGCGACGCGCAGCAGGATCGACTCGCGCACCGAGTTCTGGAAGTACTTCGCGATCGCGGTGGCGAACGAGTTGGGCGGCTCGTGCCCGTAGTGCCACGTCGGGACGCCGAGCGAGACGCCGTCGCCGATGCGGGCTGCGACCCGCCGAGCCGAGGCGATCCACTCGGGGATCGCGCCGTGGAAGGCGGGCGCCGCGGCGAGCTCGTCGATCGCCGCGTCGAGCTGGTCGGGCGAGAGCGCGACCGCCCGAGCGCCGAGGTTCGCCGCCTCCATCGCGCCAGGTCCGCCGCCCGTCGCGACGACCCGGCCTGCGCGAGCGAGCCCGTGGCCGAGGTGCGCGGCCTGCCGGTACGCATCCGAGTCGCGCGTGAGCGCGTGGCCGCCCATGACGCCGACGATCTGCTTGCCCCGCACCCAGTCGGCGAGCGCGTCGTCGATCGAGTGGTCGTGCAGGGCGGCGGCGAGCGTGTCGGCGACGTCGTGCTGCCGGGTGCGCGACCACGCGTAGACGCGCGCGTCGAAGGTCGCCGGGTAGCCCTCGTCGAAGCCCTGCACGAGGTCGTCGGGGGTGTAGAGCGTCGAGCGGTAGGCGTTGAAGGGCGTGTCGGGCACGTCGTCGAAGACGATCGCGCCCTGGGCGACGAGCCGCTCCCTCGCGCCCGGCGGCAGGTCGCAGCCGAGCAGCAGCGCACCGCCGCCGTCGAGCCGCTCGAGCGCGCCGGCGCGATCCGTGAGGTCGACGTCCTGCAGGCGCCAGTCCTCCATGCTCGACGCGCGGCGCGCGAAGAAGTCGAACGCGGCGAGCGACGAGATGTCGATGCGCCGCCCGTGCTGCGGGCGCTCGTCGAAGTCGGGCACGCCCGGGAGCCTACCCAGCGCGGAGCGCGGTCTCCTGGGCGCGACCGGGGGAGTCGCTCGCCGCCACCTCGATGCGGCTGCCCCCGCCCGGCACGGGCACGACGCGGATGCGCCACGGGATGCGCTCCTGCATCTGCTGCACGTGGCTGATGACGCCGACGCTGCGGCCGCCGGCCCGCAGCGCGTCGAGGGTCGCGAGCGCAGCCTCGAGCGAGTCCTGGTCGAGCGACCCGAAGCCCTCGTCGACGAAGAGGGTCTCGAGCGAGATGCCGCCGGCCTCGGCCTGCACGACGTCGGCGAGCCCGAGCGCGAGCGCGAGCGACGCGAGGAACGTCTCGCCGCCCGAGAGCGACTTCGTCGTGCGCGCCCGACCTGTGTGCGCGTCGAGCACCTGGATGCCGAGCCCGCTCGCCTTGCCGCGATAGGCGGTGCCCTCGTCGTGCAGGAGCGCGAAGCGCCCGTCGGTCATCGCGCCGAGCCGCAGGTTCGCCGCCTCGATGATCGTGCCGAGCCGGGCGGCGAGCACGTAGGTCTCGAGGTCCTGCCGCAGCTCGTTGCGGCCGTCGAGCGCGTCGGCGAGGGCGCGGACGGTCGCGGCGTGCTCGGCGCCGTCGGCGAGCGAGCGGATGGCCTGCCTCGCGTCGTCGAGGTCGGCGGCGGCGTGGTCGAGCCTGGTCTGGGCAGTCGCCTCGGCGCGAGCCGCGAGGGCGGATGCCGCCTCGGCCTCGACGAGCGCGGCCTCGAGCGGCGCGACATCGGGCGCGGTCTCGGGCAGGCCCTGCAGCTCGGGCTGCGCGAGCACGCCGCGCGCGCTCGCGAGCTCGTCGTCGTGGGCTCGGATGCGCTCGCGGAGCGCGAGCCGCTCGGCGGGCTCGAGCCGCATGGCCGCGAGGGCTTCGCGGTCCGCGATGCCGAGGCGCTCGAGCGCCGCGCGTCCGTCGGCCGCGGCCTCCTCCTGCTCGGCCGCGGCGCGCGCCCGCTCGGCGTCGGCCTCGAGCCACTGCTCGAGCGCATCGCGGCGCGTCGAGGCCGCGTGCAGCATCGACCGCGCGTCGGGGTGCTCGCCGAGCGCCTCGCGCACCCGCGCTCGCGCGTCGGCGAGCCGGGTCGCGGCCGAGGCGGCGGCGGAGCGGCGCTCGCCGACGACGCGCTCGAGCTCGGCGATGCGGCCGTCGAGCTCGCGCGAGCGCTCGTCGTGCTGCTCGAGCTCGCGGCCGAGCCGCTCACGCTCGGCGGCGGCGTCGATGCATGCGCGCTGCGCGGCCCGAGCGGCGTCGAGCGCGGCGGCGAGCGCGTCGCGATCCGCGGCGCCGGCGATCGCCTCGAGCGATGCGCGCTCCCGCTCGAGCGCGGCGAGGGTCTCGTTCGCGGCGGTCGCGGCGGCGAGCGCGGCCTCGCTCGCGGCGATCGCGTCGGCGACGTCGTCGGCCGTGACGATGTCGCCGCCCGGCGCGTGCGGACTCGGGTGCTCGAGCGCGCCGCACACCGGGCACGGCTCGCCGGCCACGAGCGCGCTCGCGAGCTCGCCCGCCATGCCCGCGACGCGCGCGGCCTGGAGGCGCTGGAGCGCGTCGGCTGCGGCGTGCTGGGCGGCCGCGGTGCGGCCGGCCTCGGCGGAGGCCTCGCGCTCGTGCTCGACGAGGCGGTCGGCGCGCTCGCGCGCCTCGAGCCGTGCCTCGGCCGCCTCGAGCGCGGCGCGAGCGGGCTCGGTGCCCGCGGCGCGCGTCGCGGCGTCCTCCCTCGCTCGCACGAGCGCGTCGCGCGCCTCCGGGTGCTCCGCTCGCTCGCGCCTCGCCGCATCCACCGCCTCCTCGGCGGCGCGCGCGTCGCGCTCGGCCTCGTCGGCGGCGTGCTCGAGCTGCGGGAGCTCGCGCTCGAAGCGCGTCGTCTCGCTCGCGCGGGCGACGTCGTCGAGCGCGGCCTCGCGCTCGCGCTCGACGGCCGCGCGCTCGGGCTCGAGGCTCTCGGGCAGCACGGCGGTCGCGGCCTCGAGCGCCGTCGCGGCGCGCTGCGCGCGGCGGTCGGCACGCGTCCAGCGGTCGACCTCGGCCGCGGCCTCCGCGACGCGGTCGGCGTCGGCGAGCCGCTCGCGATCCGCCGCGATCGCGTCGCTCGCCGCCTCGAGCGCGGCGACCGCTGCGACTGCGCCGTCGCGGCGCGCGATCCGCTCGGCGAGCGCACGCGCCGCGTCGCGCGCCTCGCGCGCCTCGCGCTCGGCCGCCGTCGCGGCGACCGCGGCGGCTGACGCGGCCTCGAGCCGCTCGGTCAGGATGCCCTCGAGCGCCGCGAGCGACCGCTCGTCGGCGGCGCCGTCGTCGGCGGGCGCCTCCTCGTCGTCGTCGCCGGGGCCGATGAGCGAGCGCACGCGCGCGACCCGGTCGTCGCGCCGCTGCTCGAGCTCTGCCCGCTGGGCGCCGAGGGCCTTCCCGTCGGCGAGCGCGAGCTCGCGCAGCCGCCGCATGCTGCCGGTGCCGAAGAGCCGCTCGAGCAGGGCCTTCCGCTCGTCGCTCGACGCGCCGAGGAACTCGGCGAAGCCGCCCTGGGCGAGGAGCGTGACCTGCAGGAACTCGTCCTTCGTGAGCCCGACGAGGCGCGCGACCTCGTGCCCGACCTCCTTCGCGGTCGTCGCGACCGCCTCCCAGCCCGACGGCGTGCGCTCGAGCAGCGTCGCCTGCGCCTTCTCGCGCGTCGTGCCGCTGCCGCGCTGCTTCGGGCGCTCGTACTCGGGCGAGCGGCGCACGCGCAGCACCCGGTCGCCGAGCTGCACGTCGAGCTCGACCCACGTCGCCTCGTCGGGGCCCGCGAGGTCGCTCCGCAGGTGCGCCCGCTCGTCGTAGCGGGGAGCGGAGCCGTAGAGCGCGAAGCACACGGCGTCGAGGATCGTCGACTTGCCGGCGCCCGTCGGCCCGGCGATGAGGTAGACGCCGTCGGCCTCGAAGGCGGCGAAGTCGATCTCGAAGCGCCCGCGGTAGGGGCCGAATCCCGCGAGCTCGAGCCGCAGGAGCCTCACGCGGCCGACTCCTCGGCCGCCGCGCGCGCGAGCAGCTCGCGCACGAGCGCCGCCTCCGCGTCGGTGGCCGACGCGCCCGCGCGGACGTGGGCGAGGAAGTCGTCGACGACCTCGGCCTCGCTCCGCCGCGCGAGCCGCTCACGCAGCTGCCGCTGGGGCGCGCTCGCGCCGCCGATCCACGAGACCTCGGCCGCGTGCGGCCAGCGCTCCTGCAGCCGGCGCATCGCGTCGAGCGGCCGCACCCGGTCGGTGAGCCGCACGCGCAGCCAGTCGTGCTCCGTGCCGTCGAGCGACGCGTCCGCGAGCAGCGCCGCGAGCTCGCCCTCGACGGTCGTGAGCGCGCGAAGCACCGGCAGCCCGATCCACTCGACGGCGGCGAGTCCCTCGGCGTCGAGCTCGACGAGCCAGCCGCCGCGCTCGGGCGAGCGCTCGCGGAACGAGTAGTGGAGCGGCGCGCCCGAGTAGCGCACGGAGGGCGAGAGCTCCTGCCGCGAGTGCAGGTGACCGAGCGCGACGTAGTCGACGCCGTCGAAGACGGACGCGGGCACGACGTCGAGGCCGCCGGCCGTGATGTCGCGCGGCGCGTCGTCGAGCCGCACTGCCTCGTCGACTCGCACCGCGTCGTCGGCGACGCCGGCCGCGAAGCAGTGCGCGAGCACGACCGAGCGCGCCGGGACGTCGACGAGCGACGCGCGCACCGCATCCATCGCCCATCGCATCGCGTCGGCCTGCGTCGCGATGCCCGCCTCCGGCAGCGCGGCCCGGAGCGCGACCGGCTCGAGGTAGGGCACGGCGAAGACGGCCACAGGCCCGTGCTCGTCGGCGAGCTCGATGCGCCACGACGCGGGGTCGAGCGCCGCGGTGCTGAGGTGCAGCCCACCCGCTCGCGCGAACGCGGCGTTCGCGCCGAGCCGCGCGGGGGAGTCGTGGTTGCCGCTCGAGAGCACGATCTCGGCACCCGACTCCCGGATCGCGGCGAGCGACCGCGAGAGGGCCTCGACATGCCGGCCGGCGGGCATCGCCGAGTCGAAGACGTCGCCCGCGACGAGCACGACGTCGACCCCGCGCTCCCGCACGATCCTCGCGAGCGCGCCGAGCGCATCCTCGAGCGCCTCGAGCGTGTCGGCGCCGTGGAACGTGCGGCCGACGTGCCAGTCGGAGGTGTGCAGGAGGCGCATCCTCCCACGGTAGATCGAGCGACCCACGGGCGGCGGAGGCCCGCCGCGCCGGTAGGGTTGACGCAGCCCCTGCCCGAGCTCGAGAGGGACTCCACCACGTGCTGCTGACTGTGACGACGCTCGCCGTCCTCGGTGTCGTCTCCAGCGCGCTCAGTGGCCGCATGGGGCGATTCGTCTTCCTGCTGCCCGCGGCGGCGAGCCTCGCCGCCGCCGTGTGGTTCGGGCTGCAGGCGCCGCTCGTCGCGGCGGGGCAGGTGCTGCAGGAGCGGATCGAGTGGATGCCGTCGCTCGGCATCGCGATCGACCTGCGGCTCGGCGCGCTCCAGTGGCTGCTCTCGATGGTCGTGCTCGGCGTGGGCGGCCTCATCTTCGTCTACTGCGCGTGGTACTTCGACTCGAAGACGCTCGCCGCCCGCACGGTCGGCCTGCTCACGGCGTTCGCGGCCTCGATGCTGCTGCTCGTGCTGTCAGACGACCTCATCGTGCTCACGGTCGGCTGGGAGCTCACGACGCTGTTCAGCTACCTGCTCGTCGGCCTCAACCACCGCTCGGCGAGCAACCGGCGCGCGGCGCAGACGGCGCTCATCGTCACGACCGTCGGCGGGCTCACGATGCTCGTCGGCGTGTTGCTGCTCGAGGCGGAGACGGGTACGTACTCGCTCAGCGCAATCGTCGCCGACCCGCCCCGCTCGGCCGCCGCCGCGTGGGCCGCGGGCTGCCTCGTCGTCGGCGCCCTCTCGAAGTCGGCGATCGTGCCCTTCCAGTACTGGCTGCCGGGCGCGATGGCGGCGCCGACGCCGGTGTCGGCGTTCCTGCACGCCGCCGCGATGGTGAAGGCCGGCATCTTCCTCATGGCCGCGTTCACGCCCGCGTTCGTCGACCTGCCGTGGTGGCGCTGGACCCTCGTCGGCCTCGGCATCGTGACGATGCTGCTCGGCGCCGTGCGCGCGATGCGGCAGCTCGACATCAAGGTGCTGCTCGCGCACGGCACCGTGAGCCAGCTCGGTCTGCTCATGACGGTCATCGGGATCGGCACGCACGCGTCGATGCAAGCCGGCCTGGCGCTGCTCGTCGCGCACGCGATCTTCAAGGCCGCGCTGTTCATGGTCGTCGGCGTCGTCGACCGCTCGACCGGCACGCGCGACCTGCGCGAGCTCGGCGGACTCGGCAGGCGGCTGCCGCTCGCGGCCGGCGCGGCGATCCTCGCCGCCGCGTCGATGGCGGGCATCCCGCCCGCGCTCGGCTACCTCGGCAAGGAGGCGGCCCTCGTCGCGGCGATCGGCGACGCGTACGGCGACCTCGCCGTGCTCGGGTGGGTCGGCTTCTTCGGCATCGCGCTCGGCGCGGCGATCACCGTCGCGTACTCGCTGCGCTTCATCGTCGGCACGTTCTTCGGCTCGCAGTCCGTCGCGATCAAGCGCCGCTCGCCGATGCTCGTCGCGGCGCCCGTGCTGCTCGCGATCGCCGGGCTCGTGCTCGGCTTCGGCGGCGACACGATCAGCGAGTTGCTGCACCCGCACGTCGAGGACGTGCCCGCGGGCGAGGACGCCCCGCACCTCGCGCTGTGGCACGGCTTCACGCCCGCGCTCGTCGCGTCGATCGTCGCGTGGCTCGTGGGTGCGCTCATCCACCTCCGGGTCGGCGGCGCGCGGCGCGCGCCGCACGGGCAGGACCTCTTCGAGCGCGGCTACCACGCGGGCATGCGCGCCCTCGACCGCCTCGCGGTCGAGGTGACCGGCCGCATCCAGACCGGTTCGCTCCCGCTGCACCTCACGACGATCCTGCTCGTCGTGGTGGTGCTCCCGGGCGGCGCGCTCGTCATGGCGGGCGCCGTCTCCGGCGACATCCGGCTCTTCGACTCCGTCGGCCAGGTCGGCGCGGCCGCGCTCATCTCGATCGCGGCGCTGCTCGTCACGACCGCGCGCGGTCGGCTCAAGGCCTTCATGCTCGTCTCGGTCGTCGGCTACGGCGTCGGCCTGCTCTTCCTGCTGCACGGCGCGCCCGACCTCGCGCTCACGCAGGTGCTGACCGAGACGGTCTTCCTCATCGTGCTCGTGCTCGTGCTGCGCCGGCTGCCGAAGTACTTCACCGATCGGCCGCTGCGGGCCGCTCGCTACCCGCGAGCCCTGCTCGCGATCCTGGTCGGCGCGTTCGCGACGCTCGCGTCGCTCGCCGCGCTCCAGGCGCGCACGGCGGAGCCGATCTCGGAGGGCTTCTACCGCTGGGCCTACGAGTTCGGCAACGGCGAGAACATCGTCAACGTGACGCTCGTCGACATCCGCGCGTGGGACACGCTCGGCGAGGTGTCGGTGCTGCTCGCCGCCGCGACGGGCGTCGCGAGCCTCATCTTCGTGCGCCGCCCGGTCGCGGGTCTCGGCGTGCTGCGGCAGAACGATCCCGCGACGCGGCGCGGCAACTGGCTGCGCGGCGCGTTCACCGACGAGCACATGGCCTCGCCCGTGCTCGAGATGATGACGCGCCTGCTGTTCCCGATCATGATGCTCGTCTCGATCTACCTGCTCGCGGTCGGGCACAACGAGCCGGGTGGCGGCTTCGCCGGTGGCCTCGTCGCGGGCATCGCGCTCGCGGTGCGCTACCTCGCGGGTGGCCGCGACGAGCTCACGGAGGCCGCCCCGTTCGACGCGGGCAAGCTGCTCGGCGCGGGCATCGTCGTCGCGGTGCTCGGCGTCGTCTGGCCTGTCCTCGTCGGCGGCCGCATCGGCGAGTCGTACGCGATCGAGTGGGTCATGCCGCTGCTCGGCGAGCAGAAGCTCGTCACGACCCTGTTCTTCGACATCGGCGTCTGGCTCATCGTCATCGGCGCGATGCTCGACTTCGTCCGCTCGCTCGGCGCCGGCATCGACCTGCACGCCGAGCAGAACGCGGCGCCCCGACCCGCGTGGCGCTCCGACCGCTCGCTGCCCGGCAAGGAGGTGCGCCGGTGACCCCGTCCCTCGCCCTCGCCGTGGCCGGCGGCGTGCTCATCGCCGCCGGCACCTACCTGCTGCTCGAGCGCAGCCTCATGCGCATCCTCGCGGGCGTCATGCTCGCGGGCAACGGCGTCAACCTGCTCTTCCTCGTCGCGGCGGGACCGGCGGGCCTCGGCCCCATCGTCGGCACGCCCGAGGACGAGATCTCCGATCCCCTCCCGCAGGCCATGGTGCTCACCGCGATCGTCATCTCGCTCGCGACGAGCGCGTTCCTGCTGGCCATGTCGTACCGCTCCTTCCAGCTCGAGGGCCATGACGAGGTCGCCGACGACGTCGAGGACGCCATCGTTCGGCGTCGCGCCGAGGCCGACCTCTCGAGCGAGGCATACGTCGAGCTCACGCCCGAGGAGCAGCCCGACACCGAGTCCGGCGGCCGCGGCGAGAGGGCCGGCGGCTGATGGAGCTCTCGAACCTCGTCCCCATCCCGGTGCTCCTGCCGCTGCTCGCGGCGGGCATCACGCTCGCGCTCGCACGGCACCCTGCGTGGCAGCGCGTCGTCTCGGGCACGACGCTCGGCATCGTGGCGGTGCTCGCGCTCATCCTGTGCCTCGCGGCGGATGCGCAGGGCCCGATCGTGCTGTGGGTCGGGGCGTGGCCGGAGGGGCTCGGCATCGTCCTCGTCGCCGACCGCCTCTCGTCGCTGCTCGTGCTCGTGTCGAGCATCGTCACCGCGATCGTCGTCATCTTCCCCTCGCGCCGCGACATCGCCGACAGCGCCGACGGCGCGCCCGTGTCGGTCTTCCACCCCACGTTCCTCGTGCTGACGGCCGGCGTCGCGAACGCGTTCCTCGCCGGCGACCTCTTCAACCTCTTCGTCGGCTTCGAGATGCTGCTGTTCTCGTCGTACGTGCTCATCATGCTCGGAGCGACGAAGGAGCGCGTGCGCGCCGGCAGCACGTACGTCGTCGTGAGCGTCATCTCGTCGACGCTCTTCCTGCTCGCGCTCGCGCTCGTCTACGGCGCGACGGGCACGGTGAGCTTCGCGCAGCTGCCCGAGCGGTTCGCGGCCCTCGACCCGGGGCTCCAGCTCACGATCCAGCTGCTGCTGCTCGTGGTGTTCGGCATCAAGGCCGCCGTCTTCCCGCTGCAGGCGTGGCTGCCCGACTCCTACCCGACGGCGCCCGCGAGCGTCACGGCGGTCTTCGCCGGACTGCTCACGAAGGTGGGCGTCTACGCGATCATCCGGCTGCAGACGCTGCTCTTCCCCGAGAGCCCGCTCACGGAGCTGCTGCTCGTCGTGGCCATCCTCACGCTCGTGCTCGGCATCCTCGGGGCGCTCGCGCAAGGCGAGATCAAGCGATTGCTCTCGTTCACGCTCGTGAGCCACATCGGCTACATGCTGCTCGGCGTCGCGCTCGGCACCGAGCAGGGAATCGCCGGCGCCATCTTCTACATCGTCCACCACATCCTCGTGCAGACGGCCCTGTTCATCGTCGTCGGCCTCATCGAGCGCGTCGGCGGCTCCACGAGCCTCGCGCGCCTCGGCGGGCTCGCGTCCGTCCCGCTGCTCGCGGCGCTCTACCTCGTCCCGGCGCTCAACCTCGGCGGCATCCCGCCCTTCTCTGGCTTCCTGGGCAAGGTCGCCCTGCTCGACGCGGCCCTCGCCGTGCCGTCGCCGCTGTCGATCGCCGCGGTCGTCGCCGGCGTCGCGACGAGCGTGCTCACGCTCATCGCCGTCATCCGCGTCTGGCAGCGGGCCTTCTGGCAGGATCGCGGCGAGGATGATGACCGGGTGCACTCGCTGCGCGTGCTGCCGCGCATCTGGGTCGTCGCGGCGTCCGCGCTCGTCGGCATCACCGTCTCGCTCACCGTCCTCGCCGGTCCGCTCTCGGAGTTCGCCCAGCGCGCGTCCGTCGACATCGAGGGCGGCGCGTACGGCGTCGCGGTCGAGGAGGCGATGCCGTGAACCGCCCGCCGCTGCGCTACCGCGTCTCGCTCGCCGCGACGATCTGCCTCGCCCTCATCTGGATGATGCTGTGGGGCGAGCTCTCCGTCGGGGCCGCCGTGTGGGGACTCGGCATCGCGCTGCTCATCCAGGTGATCTTCCCGCTGCCCGACGTGCCCGAGATGGAGTCCTTCCAGCCGATCGGATTCCTGCGGCTCGTGCTCGTCACGCTCCGCGGCCTCATCGTCTCCTCGTTCCAGGTCGCCGTGAAGGTGCTCGCGTTCTGGCGGCCGACGCGCAACGCGATCATCCGCGTGCCGCTGCGCAGCGACTCGATCTTCATCACCGTCATCACGGCGGAGCTCGTGACGCTCGTGCCCGGATCCGTCGCCGTCGACGCCGGCGACGGGTGGCTGCTCGTGCACGTCTTCGACGCCTCGAGCGACGAGGCGATCGAGCGGGCGCGCGCGAACGTGCGCTCGACCGAGGCGACGGTGCTGCGCGCGTTCGGCACGCGCGAGGACCGCGCGCTGCTGGAGGAGGACTGATGGAGGTCGTGCTCGTCATCGCGGGCGTCATGCTCGTCGCGGCCGCCGCGCTCACGCTCGTGCGCATCGTGCGCGGGCCGGGCCCGAGCGACCGCGTCGTCGCGACCGACGTGCTCATCACGACCGTCGCGGGCGGCCTCGCGGTCGAGGCGGCCATCAACCACCAGCCCTTCACGATCCCCGTCATCCTCGTCGTCTCGCTGCTCGCGTTCGTCGGCACCGTCTCGATGGCGCGCTTCGTGGCGGGTCGGGAGGGCGTCGTCGGCAGCGCTCCCGAGGAGGACCGCACCGCGGGCATCGAGGGCGACGGACCTGGAAGCGAGGACCGCGAGTGAGCCTGGAATCCGTGCTCGACGTCATCGGCTCCGTGCTGATCCTCATCGGCGCCTCGTTCACCCTCACGGCGGCGATCGGTCTCGTGCGGCTGCCCGACGTGCTCAATCGCATGCACGCGGGCTCGAAGCCGCAGACGCTCGGCTTCCTCATGCTGTGCGTCGGCCTCTCGCTCGTGCTGCGCGACGGGAGCGCGACGGCGATGCTCGCCGTCGCGGCATGCCTGCAGCTCGTCACCTCGCCCGTCGCGACGCAGGTGATGGCCAAGGCGGCCTACCGCACGGGGCAGTATCGGGCCGACCTCGTGGTCGAGGACCGCGAGCGGGAGGTCGAGGACCGCGACGATCGCGACGGGGACGCGGGGAACCGATAGGATCGGGTCCAGCAACGCACAGCCGGCCGCTGCACACCCGTGCGGGAGAGCCCCTCCGGGGGCACCGAAGGAGCAAGCCTCCCCGCCAAACTCTCAGGTCCTCGAACCGCACGGGCAGGCCGCTCTGGAGCGATCGGCGACGATCGCGACAGTGGGGGAGTCCAGACACGGGAGGACTCATGACCGCAGACGCTCCGCAGCCGGCCTCGCCGCTCCTGCACGTGCACGGGGAGGCGGGGGCCCAGCTCATCGACTTCGCCGGCTGGCAGATGCCCGTTCGCTACGGTTCCGACCTCGCCGAGCACCAGGCGGTGCGCGAGCGCGCGGGCCTCTTCGACCTCAGCCACATGGCCGAGCTGCGCGTGAGCGGGCCGGACGCCGGCGCGTTCCTCGACCACGCGCTCGCCGGCCGCATCTCCGCGATCGAGCCGTGGCAGGCGAAGTACTCGCTCCTGCTCGCCGAGCACGGCGGCATCGTCGACGACCTCATCGTCTACCGGGTCGACGAGTCGGGCGCAGCGCCCGAGTACCTCGTGGTCGCGAACGCCTCGAACCGGCACGCCGTTCTCGACGCCCTCTCCGCTCGGGTCGCGGGCTTCGACGCGAGCGTCGTCGACGAGACCGAGCAGACGGGCCTCGTCGCGGTGCAGGGCCCCGTTGCCGCCGCGATCGTCGGCGCGATCGGGCTCGAGTCGGAGCCGCTCGAGGGCCTGCGCTACTACCGCGCGCTCCCCGCGGTGTTCGAGGGGGAGGACGTGCTCGTCGCCCGCACGGGCTACACCGGCGAGGACGGCTTCGAGCTCTACATCGCCGCGCACGCGACGGAGTCGCTGTGGCGCGCGATCGTGCTCGCGGGCGAGGAGCACGGCCTCGCGCTGTGCGGGCTCGCCGCGCGCGACACGCTGCGCCTCGAGGCGGGCATGCCGCTCTACGGCAACGAGCTCTCGCTCGACGTGCTGCCTGCGCAAGTGGGGCTCGGCCGGGTCGTGGCGCTCAAGACCAAGGGCGACTTCGTCGGCCGGGCGGCTGTCGAGGCGGGCCCTGCGGACGACGCGCCCGTGCTCGTCGCGCTCACCGCCGAGGGCCGCCGCGCGCCGCGCGCCGGCTACCCCGTGCTCGACGACGGACGGCCGGTCGGCCGCGTCACGAGCGGCGCCCTGTCGCCGACCCTCGGTCATCCGATCGCGATGGCCCTCGTCGAGCCGGCGTCCGCCGGTTCCGACGCCCTCACCGTCGACGTCCGCGGCACGCAGCTGCCCGCGACCGTCGCCCAGCTGCCGTTCTACAAGCGAGAGGCCTGAACCATGAGCGAGACCAAGTACACCGCCGACCACGAGTGGATCCGCATCGAGGGCGACGTCGCCACGATCGGCATCACCGACTACGCCCAGTCGGCGCTCGGCGACGTCGTGTTCGTCGACCTGCCGGGCGTCGGCCGCTCGTTCGCGGCGGGCGAGGCGATCGGTGAGATCGAGTCGACGAAGTCGGTCGGCGAGCTCATCGTGCCCGCCGCCGGCGAGGTCGTCGAGGTCAACGACGAGGTCGCGGGCGACCCGACGCTCGTCAACTCCGCCGCGGAGGGCGCCGGCTGGCTCGTCAAGGTGCGCTTCACCGAGGAGCCCGAGCTGCTCGACGAGGCCGCCTACCGAGAGCTCACCGCCTGATGCGCCCCTTCGTCGACCGCCACATCGGCACCGATGCGGCGGCGCAGGAGCGCATGCTCGGCGCCGTCGGCTTCGACTCGCTCGAGGCGCTCATGGACGCCGCGGTCCCCGCGGGCATCCGCTCGGCCGGCACCGGCATCGGCGCGGCGGCGACCGAGACGCAAGCGCTCGCCGAGCTGCGCGCGCTCGCGTCGCGCAATCGCGTGCGCCACTCGGCGATCGGCCTCGGCTACGCCGGCACGGTCACGCCCGCGCCGATCAAGCGACTCATCCTCGAGAACCCCTCGTGGTACACGGCCTACACGCCCTACCAGCCCGAGATCAGCCAGGGCCGGCTCGAGGCGCTCATCAACTTCCAGACGATGGTCGCCGACCTCGCGGGGCTCGACGTCGCCAACGCGTCGATGCTCGACGAGGGCACCGCGGTCGTCGAGGCGATGCTGCTCGCACGCCGCGCCTCGAAGTCGCCGTCCTCCGTCTTCGTCGTCGACACCGACCTCCTGCCGCAGTCGCGGGCGCTCCTCCGCCACCGCGCCCATCGCACGGGCATCGAGCTCGTCGAGCTGCCGCTCGCCGCGACCGACCCCGCCGACCTCCCCGACTCGTTCGGCGTCATCGCGCAGCTGCCCGGCGCATCCGGCCTCGTGTGGGACGCGCGCGGCATCTTCGCCGCCTCGACCGCGATGGGCGGCGTGCCGATCGCCGCGGCCGACCTGCTCGCGCTCGCGCTCATCGAGGCGCCGGGCCACCAGGGCGCTCGCATCGTCGTCGGCTCCTCGCAGCGCTTCGGCGTGCCGATGGGCTTCGGCGGCCCGCACGCCGGCTTCATGGCCGTCGCCGAGCAGCTCACGCGCCAGATGCCGGGCCGCCTCGTCGGCGTCTCGGTCGACGCCGAGGGCTACCCCGCCTACCGACTCACGCTCCAGACCCGCGAGCAGCACATCCGGCGCGAGAAGGCGACGAGCAACATCTGCACCGCGCAGGTGCTGCTCGCCGTCATGGCGTCGATGTACGGGGTCTACCACGGTCCCGACGGCATCACCGCGATCGCCGAGGGCGTCCACGCGGTCGCGACGCGCTTCGCGCGCGCGGCGCGCGAGGCCGGCATCGAGCTCGTCCACGAGCGCTTCTTCGACACCGTGCGGATGCGCGTGCCCGGCCGGGCGCGCGAGCTCCAGTCGAGCGCGGCCGACGCGGGCATCCTCGTGCACGTCGTCGACGACGACACCCTGCACGTCGCCTTCGACGAGACGTGGGCAGAGCTCGGCACGGGCGTGCGCCTCGACGCGCTGCTGCCCGCGCTCGGGCTCGCCGACGCGGGTGAGGGGGAGCGGGCGATCCCCGCGACGCTCGCGCGGCAGAGCGCGTTCATGACGCACGAGGTCTTCCACGCGCACCGCTCCGAGACGCAGCTCATGCGCTACGCGAAGCGGCTCTCGGACCGCGATTACGCGCTCGACCGCGGCATGATCCCGCTCGGCTCCTGCACGATGAAGCTCAACGCGGCCGCCGAGATGGAGGCCATCACGTGGCCCGAGTTCTCGCAGCCGCACCCCTACGGCCCGCTCGAGGACGCCGAGGGCTCGCTCGCGCTCATCGACCAGCTCGGCGAGTGGCTCGCGCGCATCACCGGCTACGACACCGTCTCGCTGCAGCCGAACTCGGGCGCGCAGGGCGAGCTCGCGGGCCTCATGGCCATCCGCGGCTGGCACGACTCGCGCGGCGACGGCCACCGTGACGTCGTGTTCATCCCCGCCTCGGCGCACGGCACGAACGCGGCGAGCGCCGTGCTCGCCGGCATGCGCGTCGTCGTCGTCGCGACGCGCGCGAACGGCGACGTCGATGTCGACGACCTCGAGGCGAAGATCGGCACGCACGCGGGGCAGCTCGCGGCGCTCATGATCACCTACCCGTCGACGCACGGCGTCTACGAGTCGGAGATCCGTCGCATCACCGACCTCGTGCACGAGGCAGGCGGCCAGGTCTACATCGATGGCGCGAACCTCAACGCGCTGCTCGGCCACGCGACCTTCGGCGACATGGGCGGCGACGTCTCGCACCTCAACCTGCACAAGACCTTCTGCATCCCGCACGGCGGCGGCGGCCCCGGCGTCGGCCCGGTCGCGGCGAAGGCGCACCTCGCGCCCTTCCTGCCGCGCGACCCGCGCGAGGAGTCGCAGGAGATCGACGGCGTGCGCATCGGGGCGAACCCGATCGCGGCCGCGCCGTGGGGCTCGGCGTCGATCCTGCCGATCTCGTGGGCGTACGTGCGCATGATGGGGCTCGAGGGCCTCACGAAGGCGACCGCGAGCGCCGTGCTCGCCGCGAACTACATCGCGGCGCGCCTGCGCGAGCACTACCCGGTGCTCTACACGGGCGAGCACGGCCTCGTCGCGCACGAGTGCATCCTCGACCTCCGTCCGCTCAAGGAGGCGACGGGCGTCACGAACGACGACGTCGCGAAGCGGCTCGTCGACTTCGGCTTCCACGCGCCGACGATGTCGTTCCCCGTCGCGGGCACGCTCATGGTCGAGCCGACGGAGTCGGAGGACCTCGCGGAGCTCGATCGCTTCGTCGACGCGATGATCGCGATCAAGGCGGAGGCCGACGCCATCGGCCGCGGGGAGGTGCCGCTCGAGGAGAGCGCCCTGCGCCGCGCCCCGCACACGCCCGGCTCGATCGTGCACGGCGAGTGGGACCGCCCCTACTCCCGCGAGCAGGCGGTGTTCCCCGTGCCCGGCATCGAGCGGGCGAAGTACTGGCCGCCGGTCGCGCGCGTCGACCAGGCGTACGGCGATCGCAACATCGTCTGCAGCTGCCCGCCGGTGGAGGCCTTCGCCTGATGCCGGCCCGCGGTCGCCGCCCGATCGCCGCCCGGACCGTCGTCGCGACGGCCGTGGCGGCGATCGCCGCGCTCGCGCTCAGCGCGTGCGGCCCCGATGTCACGCCGCGCGTGCAGCCCGGCACGAGCGTCGAGGTCGCGTGGAGCGGCGAGCTCACCGATGCGAACGCCTCGAGCACGCGCGGCGCGACCGAGGGCAACCGCGACGTCGCGGCGATGACGCGCGGCGCGTTCTTCGTGGTGGATGCGGACGGCGAGCACCGCGCCGACCCCTCGTTCGGCACCGCGACCGTCGTCGATGGCGCGGGCTTCGCCGTGCGCTACGACGTCGCCGACGGCGTGCGCTGGTCGGACGGCGTGCCGCTCGACGCGGCCGACCTCATGCTCGCGTGGGCGGCGACGTCCAACGCGCTCTCGACCGACGGCCTCGAGGTCGAGGAGCGCCGCGCGCCGGACGGCTCGATCGAGCTCGGCGCGAGCGAGGTGTGGTTCGACGTCGCCGATCCCGGCGGCATGGCGCTCGCGAGCGAGCGGCCCGTGCGCGACGACTGGGCGCGCTCGATCGACGTCGCCTTCGAGCAGCCCGTGCCCGACTGGCGCACGGCGCTACCGGTCGCGGTGCCCGCGCACGTGCTCGGGCAGCGCGTGTTCGGGGTGAGCGACCCGATGGAGGCGAAGCAGCGCGTGCTCGACGCGATCGACCGCGCCGACCCGCTCGCGCTCGCGCCGCTCGCGGCAGCGTGGAGCACGGCGCTCGCGATCGACCCGGCCGCCTCCGATCCCGACGTGCTCGTCTCGTCGGGCCCGTACCGCGTCGAGCAGGTGAGGGACGGCCGGGTCGAGCTCGTCGCGAACGACCGCTACGTCGGCGCGCAGGGCGCCGCGATCGAGCGCATCGCGCTGCGGTCGGTCGCCGACGACGCGGCCGCGCTCGCCGCGCTCGCGGCCGGTGAGGTCGACGTCGCGACCGTCGTGCCGACCGAGGCCGACCGCACCGCGGTGCGCGATCTCGACCGCGACGGCGCGACGCTCGCCGAGCACGGCGACGGCAGTCGGTGGGAGCTCACGCTCCGCACGGATCGCGCGCCGCTGCAGTCGACCGAGGCGCGCGCGTCCCTCCTCCACTCGATCGACCGCCGCGGCCTCGCCGAGGCCGCGCTCGGCGAGCGCGCCGCCGAGGCGAGCGGCGTCGATGCGCTGCTGTTCCTCCCGGGCACGCGCCTCTACGACTACGCGCTCGAGGACGCTGGCTTCCCGCAGGCCTTCGGCGGGCGCGACGTCGACCTCGCGATCGCGGAGCGCGACTCGATGGGCATCGCGGCAGGCACGTCGATCTGCGTGCGGTACGACAGCGCGGACGCCTTCGCCGCGGCGGCGCTGCCCGCGCTCGCGGCCCAAGCGGCCGAGGCGGGCTGGGCCGTCGTCGACTGCGGCGTCGACGACCTCGCCGCCGGGCTGGAGGAGCAAGACTGGCACGCGGTGCTCCACCGCGTCGACGCGCCCGCCGACGCCGCGGCCGTCGTCGAGCGGTGGCGCGACGGCGGGCTCACGGCGCTCGCCGACCCCGAGCGCGAGCTCCTGCTCGACGAGGCGCTCGCGACCGGCGACTCCGAGGCGCTCGAGGAGACGCTCCTCGCGATCGAGGCCTCGCTCGTCGCCGATGCGCTCGCGCTGCCGTTCATCGAGCCCTCGATGCTCACCGTGAGCGCCGCCGAGGTGCAGGGCGTCTCGCCGAGGCCCGGTCCCGCATCCCTCACCTGGAACGCGTGGGAGTGGGGCATCGACCAGGGTGGGGCCCCCTGACAGGTCAGCTCGCGAAGAGCCCCGGCAGCGCCGCGTACGCCCAGGGGTACCCGACGAAGACGGCGACGTCGATGAGCGTGTGCGCGACGATGAGGGGCACGAGCCTGCCCGTGCGCGCGTAGAGCCAGCCGAACAGCAGCCCCATCGCGATGTTGCCGACCATCCCCGGCAGCCCTTGGTAGAGGTGGTAGACGCCGCGCAGCAGCGCCGCGGCGACGATGATCGGCCACGTGCCCCAGCCGAGCCGCCGCAGCCGCTCGAAGAGGTAGCCGACGACGATGACCTCCTCGGTGAGCCCGGCGCGCAGCGCCGACAGCAGCAGCACCGGCACGGTGAACCAGTGCGCGTCGAGCGGCGAGGGCACGACGTTCACCGTCATGCCGAGCGAGCGCCCCGCGAGGTAGAGCGCGAGCCCCGGCACGCCGATGACGGCGACGAGCGCGAGCCCCGAGAGCGCGTCGCGGGCAGGGCGGGTGCCGTCGATGCCGAGCGCGCCGAGCCGCGGCGGCCGGGCGCGCCACAGCAGCCAGCACACGAGCGCGACCGGCACGAGGTCGAGCGCGATGCCGGTGAGCTGGTAGGCGAGGTCGAGCCACGCACGATCCGAGCGGGCGGGGTTGAGCGCGACCGACTGCTCGCCGATCGGCGCCTCGCGCGTCGACACGTCGGCGAACTGCAGCACCGACCACAGCGCGCTGCCGCCGAGCGAGAGCAGCAGCACGATCGCGAGCTCCCACTGCAGCCGCCGCCTCGAGGGCGCGTCGGGGCGGATGGGCTCGGTCACCTCTTCAGCGTACGGTCGGCACGAACCGGGCGTGCGCGCGCCGCTCGCGCACGATGCGAGCGCCGCGGGCGGGGCTCGCGCGAGGATCACGATTCTGCGTCGAGTTGGTAACGATCCGGCGTTCGGCGCCGGCGCGGGCTTGAGCGGGGCCTAAGGTGGCACTCATCCAGAGCACTGCGGCTTCCTGGCCGCGCGCTCACCTTGCACAGGAGGAACATTGAGGATCAAGCGATTCGCTGCGGGCGGCGTGCTGCTCGCAACGGGAGCACTCGTCCTCTCCGCTTGCACGCCTGCACAGGCGCCGGGAGCGGAGATCGTCGAGGGCACCTCGATCACCGTCGCGTGGAACCAGCCGTTCTACTCGGCCAACGGCAACACGTCGTTCGGCAACGCGACGGCGAACAACAACATCAACTACATGACCTACTCGGGGTTCAACTACTACGACAACACCCCGGAGCTGCAGCGCGACGAGTCGTTCGGCACCTACGAGCTGGTCTCCGAGGACCCGCTGCAGGTGCAGTACACGATCAACGAGGACGTGCAGTGGAGCGACGAGGTCCCGGTCGACGCCGCGGACATGATGCTCAACTGGGCCGCCCTCTCGGGCGCGTTCAACACGGCCGACTTCGACCCGGCCGAGTTCCAGGACCCGGAGACCGGCGAGTTCACGACCGAGTTCCCCGAGGGCACGGTCTTCTTCGACTCGGGCGCCACGCCTGACTCGGGCGTCGGCCTCGTCCGCGAGGCGCCGGAGGTCAACGAGGACGGCCGCGGCATCCTCATGACGTACTCCGACTTCTACGTCGACTGGGAGCTCGCGTTCCAGGCGGGCCTGCCGGCTCACGTCATCGCGCAGCGCGCCCTCGGCATCGAGGACGCCATGGAGGCCAAGCAGGCCGTCCTCGACGCGATCGCGAACGAGGACACCGAGGTCATCGGCCAGCTCGCCGCAGAGTGGAACACCGGCTTCAACTTCACGGAGATGCCGTCCGACACGTCGGTGCTCACCGCCAACGGCCCGTACCAGATCACCGACTTCGTCGCCGACCAGTACATCACCCTGCAGGCGAACGAGAACTACGTCGGCGACCACCAGCCGCAGGTCGAGACCATCACGGTCCGCTTCATCACCGACGCCATGGCGGCGGTGACGGCGCTCCAGAACGGCGACGTCGACGTCATCCAGCCGCAGGCGACGCCTGACGTCCGCGCTGCCCTCGAGGGCACCGATGGCATCACGGTCAACTACGGCGAGGGCGCGACGTACGAGCACGTCGACCTCCAGTTCGACCAGTCGAAGAACCCGGGCGTCTTCTCGACGCTCGAAGCTCGCCAGTCGTTCCTCATGACGATCCCGCGCCAGGAGATCGTCGACCGCCTCATCAAGCCCCTCAACCCCGAGGCCACGGTCCGCAACTCCGCGGTCTTCGTCCCGGGCGCGAACGGCTACGACGAGTCGGTCGAGGAGTCGGGCATCCTCGACATGTACGCCGAGGTCGACATCGAGCAGGCCACGGCGCTGCGCGAGCAGGCCGGTCTCGCCGAGGGCACGGAGGTCTGCCTCCTGTTCGCCTCGACGAACCCGCGCCGCGTGTCGGAGTTCGAGCTCATCCGCGAGTCGGCCGCTCAGGCCGGCTGGTCGGTCACCGACTGCTCGTCGCCCGAGTGGGGCGGCCTCCTCGGTGCTCCGGGCGTCTACGACGCCTCGCTGTTCGGCTGGCAGTCGACGTCGCTCGGCGTCGCCTCGGTCGGCCCGAACTTCGAGACGGGCGGCATCAACAACCTGTCGTTCTACTCGAACCCCGAGATGGACGCGGTCGTGCAGGAGCTCAACGTGACCGTCGACGAGGAGCGCCAGCTGGAGCTGCTCAAGGAGATCGACCGCATCCTCGTCGAGGACGCGTTCGGCATCACCATCTTCCAGTTCCCCGAGGTCACCGCGTTCTCCGACCGCGTCTCGGGCATCGACTCGTCGCCGCTCGCGCCGACGGTGTTCTGGAACGTGTGGGACTGGACCCCGACCGAGACGAACGCCTCGGAGGGCTGATCCCCCCGACCGCCGGGGGTCGCATCCACTGCTAGTGTGATGTGGCCTTCAGGCAGAGAGGCGCCGGGCCGCCTGGCCCGGCGCCTCTCGCATGAAGTCTTCCGACGCGCTCGATCAGCGTGAGCGGACCCATCCCGAACCGGAAACCAAGGAGGCGAACCGGTGGCGACATTCATCGTCAGGCGCCTGATCGCAGCGGTGCTCATCCTGCTCGCCGCGACCTTCCTCATGTACAACATGGTCGCCCTCTCGGGAGACCCGCTCGAGGATCTGCGCGGAGTCCAGACGCCCAACACGGCGCAGCTCATCGAAGCCCGCATCCGCCTGCTGCACCTCGACGTGCCGCCGCCGCTGCGCTACTTCATCTGGCTCGGCGGCATCGCCGGCTGCTTCATCGGCCAGTGCGACTTCGGCATGACGATCCAGCAGCAGCCGGTGCTCGACGTGCTCGTCAACTCGATGGACCAGACGCTCCGCCTCGTGACCGTCGCGACGCTCGTCGCCATCATCCTCGGCGTCATCATCGGCATCACGACGGCGCTGCGCCAGTACTCCGCCTACGACTACGGCGTGACGTTCGTCTCCTTCCTCTTCTACTCGCTGCCGATCTTCTGGTTCGCGGTGCTGCTCAAGCAGTTCCTCGCCATCGGTGCGAACGACTGGCTCCAGCGCGGGGCGCAGATCCACTGGTGGGTCATCGCGCTCGTCGCACTCGCATCCGGGCTCTTCTGGATGTCGGTGCTCGGCGGTGACCTGAAGCGCAAGCTCATCACCTTCGGCCTCGCCGCCGCGTCGGGCGGCCTGCTGCTGTGGTACATGAGCGTCTCTGGCTGGTTCCTCAACCCGCGCTTCATCGTCTTCGGGCTCGACTTCTCGCTGCTCGCGATCGCGGTGCTGTTCCTCACGGTCGCGCTGCTCGTCACCGCGATCCTCGCGGGGCTCAAGAACCGCCGCTCGCTCTTCATCGCGCTCGGCGTCGCCGCGGCCGGCGTGGCGCTGTACTACCCGGTGAACTTCTACCTCTTCAACCCGCAGGTCGTGCCGATGAACGGCGGGATCATGATCGCGGTCTTCCTCGTCGTGACCCTCGTGGGGGTCGCCGCCGGCCACGTCTTCGGCGGCGACAACAAGGCGACGAACCGCAAGGTCGCGGGGTGGACGGCCTTCCTCGTCTTCGCGATCATGGTCGTCGACCGCCACATGCAGCTGTGGCAGGCCTACTCGCAGTCGGGCTTCATCCGCGGCAGGCCGATCGCGACGATCGGCGCATCGAACCCCGGCTTCGCGCAGTCGTCGTTCTTCGTGCAGGGCGTCGACGCCTTCACGCACCTGCTGCTGCCGTCGATCGCGCTCATGGTCATCTCCTTCGCCGGCTACACGCGCTACACCCGCGCGAGCCTGCTCGAGGTCATGAACCAGGACTACATCCGCACCGCGCGCGCGAAGGGCCTCACCGAGCGCACCGTCATCGTGCGGCACGCCTTCCGGAACGCCCTCATCCCGATCACGACCATCGTCGCGTTCGACATCGCGGGCATCATCGGCGGCGCCGTCATCACCGAGCGCGTGTTCGGCTGGACCGGCATGGGCTCGATGTTCCAGAACGGCCTCGATCGCGTCGACCCGAACCCCGTGATGGCGTTCTTCCTCGTCACCGGCGCCCTCGCGCTCCTGTTCAACCTGCTGGCCGACATCGCCTATGCGGCCCTCGACCCCCGGATCCGGGTGAGCTGATGACCACGAACATCCCGCAGACCAACGAGCCCCACATCACCGACGCCGAGGCGAACCTCGAGCTCAAGGAGGTGGAGGGCCTCAGCCAGGGCCAGATCGTCCGGAAGCGCTTCTTCCGGCACGTCGGCGCCGTCGTCTCGATGATCGTGCTCGCGCTCATCGTGCTGCTCGCCTTCACGTCCGTCGGCCTCTCGTTCGGCAACGTCCGGGTGCCCGGGTGGTGGCAGTGGGACTGGACCCAGAACCCGCGCCCCATCAACGGCGGCGTGCCGTCGCTCGAGCACCCGTTCGGGCAGGACTCGATCGGCAAGGACCTGTTCGCGCTCGTCATGCGCGGCACGCAGCAGTCGCTCATGATCATGGTGCTCGTCGGCATCATCGGTGCCACGATCGGCATCGTCATCGGTGCGCTCTCCGGCTTCTTCCGGGGCTGGGTCGACTCGGTGCTCATGCGCTTCACCGACGTCATCATCACGATCCCGTTCATCGTGATCGGCGCCGTGATCGGCTCGACGTTCGGCAAGCTCGGCGCGTTCATCCTCGCCATCGTGCTCGGCCTGTTCTCGTGGACGGGACTCGCGCGACTCGTGCGCGGCGAGTTCCTCACCCTCCGCGAGCGCGAGTTCGTCGACGCGGCGCGCGTGGCCGGTGCCTCGAACGGCCGCATCATCTTCAAGCACATCCTGCCGAACGCGATGGGCGTCATCATCGTCAACACGACGCTGCTCATGGCCGGCGCGATCCTCGCCGAGACCGCGCTGTCGTACCTCGGCTACGGCGTGCAGGCGCCCGACACGTCGCTCGGCCTCATCATCAGCCAGAACCAGGAGGCGTTCCAGACGCGCCCGTGGCTCTTCTGGTGGCCCGGCATCTTCATCATCACGATCGCCCTGTGCATCAACTTCATCGGCGACGGACTGCGCGACGCGTTCGACCCGCGGCAGAAGCGCATGCCCACGGAGCGCGCGATGCGCAAGTCCGACACGGCTGCGGCCGACGCGGCGGCGCTGCGCGGCCGCGAGGCCGAGGACGCGATGAGCGCGGCGGCGGTCGTGGGCCAGGCGCAGGCGCCGGGCCCGGATGCGCGCCAGCCGCGCGTCGAGGGCGAGGCCGCGGGCGACAACCCCGACCGCGATCGGGGCTGACGTGCGGTCAGCGCAGCAGCAGCCCCGCGGCCGCGAGGAGGGCCGGCACCGCGACGACCGCGATCGCCGGCGCGCTCCACGCGCGCGTCGCGCGGGCCGAGTCGTCGAGCAGTCCCTCGTCGCGCAGGTCCTCCCAGTGCGCGCGCGTGACGTGCGCGGCGGCGCCCGAGACGCTGTGCACCGCGTCGCCGGGGCGGATGCCGCCGCCCACGGTGCTCGACTCGCGCGCGAGGCGGATGTCCTCCTGCGTGATGCGGGCGATGCCGTAGCGGCTCGGCGCCGGCGCCGCCCACGCGGTCACGGAGCCCCGCTCGAGCGTGAGCTCGAGGGCCCATTTCGTGTCGATGCGCTTGATGGCGCCCCACGGCACGTGCCAGTCGGTGAAAGGGTTGCGGATCGCGACGCCCTCGGTGTCGACGACGACGCGCGGTCGCCACATGAAGGCCCACGTGACCGCGGCGCCGAGCAGCGGCCACGGCAGCACCCAGAGGCTCGACGCCGGATCGTCGGCGAGCAGGACGCTCACGAGCGCGAGCGCCATGAGGATCCCGATCACCACCGTGATCACCCTGCCGAAGGACGATCGGAACACCGCTCGCTGATAGGCCATCCACTCAGTTTCGCAGACCACCACTGCTTCCCTGACTACGCAGGAGAGGAGCTCCCGTGACCGATACGGCAGCCGCCCCCGTCGCCGAGCGCGAGGTCATCCTCGAGGCCAGCGGCCTCAACGTCGACTTCTGGGTCGACGGCACGTTCTACCCGGCCGTCAAGGACGCCGACTTCCACGTGCGCGCGGGCGAGGTCCTCGCGATCGTCGGCGAGTCCGGCTCGGGCAAGTCGACGACCGCGATGGCGCTCATCAGCCTGCTGCCGCCCAACGCGCGCGTGCGCGGCTCGGTCAAGCTCAAGGGCCGCGAGATCCTCGGCATCCCGGTGCGCGAGATGCGCCACATCCGCGGCAACGAGATCGCGGTGATCTTCCAGGAGCCGATGACGGCGCTCAACCCCGTCTACACGATCGGGTTCCAGATCGTCGAGGCGCTGCGCAGCCACTTCGACCTCACGCCCGACGCCGCGAAGGAGCGGGCGATCGAGCTCATCGCGAAGGTCGAGATCCCCGACCCGCCGACCGCGTTCAACAAGTACCCGCACCAGCTCTCCGGCGGTCAGCGCCAGCGCGCGATGATCGCGCAGTCGCTCGCGTGCGACCCGTCGCTGCTCATCGCCGACGAGCCGACGACCGCCCTCGACGTGACGGTGCAGGCCGAGGTGCTCGACCTCATGCGCAAGCTGAAGGACGAGCTCAGCTCCGCCGTCATCCTCATCACGCACGACATGGGCGTCGTCGCCGACCTGTCGGATCGCATCATCGTCATGCGCAACGGCGAGATGGTCGACCGCGGCACCGCGCTCGACGTCTTCCAGCGCCCCTCGCACGAGTACACGAAGGAGCTGCTCGCCGCGGTCCCGTACCTCGGCGTGCACGAGGACCAGACGGGCCGCGCGTTCGAGGAGTCGAAGATCTCCGACTCCGTCGAGCCGATCCTGAAGTTCACGGATGTCGTGATCGAGTACCCGAAGCGCGGTCGCGTGCCGGCGTTCCGGGCGGCCGAGGACATCAACCTCGCGGTCTACCCCGGCGAGATCCTGGGCCTCGTCGGCGAGT
The DNA here is from genome assembly GCF_000425105.1 of Agrococcus lahaulensis DSM 17612. Taxonomy (GTDB): domain Bacteria; phylum Actinomycetota; class Actinomycetes; order Actinomycetales; family Microbacteriaceae; genus Agrococcus; species Agrococcus lahaulensis. The sequence goes on along the minus strand of NZ_AULD01000006.1, from coordinate 339,685 downwards.
CGGGCTCGGGCAAGACGACGCTCGGTCGCGCCGCGATCGGCCTGCTGCCCATCACCTCGGGCACGCTGAGCGTCGCGGGCTACGACATCTCGGCGGCGTCGATGAAGGACCTGCGACCGCTGCGCGAGAAGACCGGCATCGTCTTCCAGGATCCGTCGTCGTCGCTCAACCCGCGCATGCCGATCGGCGAGTCGATCGGCGAGCCGATCCTGCTCTCGCGACGGGCGGCGAAGGACCCGATCGAGACGAAGGCGCTCGACAAGCGCGTGCAGGAGCTGCTCGAGTCGGTCGAGCTGCCCGCCTCGTACCGCAACCGCTACCCGCACGAGCTCTCGGGCGGCCAGAAGCAGCGCGTCGGCATCGCCCGGGCGCTCGCGCTCGCGCCCGAGGTGCTCATCGCCGACGAGCCGACGAGCGCGCTCGACGTCTCGGTGCAGGCGCGCTTCCTCGAGCTGCTCACGCACATCCAGCAGCAGCTGCAGTTCGCGTGCCTCTTCATCAGCCACGACCTCGCGGTCGTCGACTCGCTCGCCCACCGCATCGCGGTGATGCGGAAGGGCCGCATCGTCGAGGAGGGCACGCGCGACGAGATCCTGCGCGCGCCGAAGGAGGCGTACACGCAGCGACTCATCTCGGCTGTGCCGCTGCCCGACCCGATCGCGCAGCGCGAGCGCCGGGAGGCTCGCCGGGCGAGCTGAGCCCCGCCCTCGACGAACGGCCGCGACCGCCCGCTAGACTGGGGGGTCGCGGCCGTTCGTCGCACACTCCCGACCCCGGAAGGCACCTGCATGCCGATCGCCGCGCGATCAGACCTCCGCAACGTGGCGATCGTCGCCCACGTCGACCACGGAAAGACCACCCTCGTCGACGCGATGCTCACGCAGACCGGCTCGTTCGGCGCCCACGACACGCATGACGAGCGTGCGATGGACTCCAACGAGCTCGAGCGCGAGAAGGGCATCACGATCCTCGCGAAGAACACGGCGATCCGCTACGCCGGCGCGCACGCCGTCGACGGCCCCGTGACCATCAACGTCATCGACACCCCGGGCCACGCCGACTTCGGCGGCGAGGTCGAGCGCGGCCTGTCGATGGTCGACGGCGTCGTGCTGCTCGTCGACGCCTCCGAGGGCCCGCTGCCGCAGACGCGCTTCGTGCTGCGCAAGGCGCTCGAGGCGAAGCTGCCCGTCATCCTGCTCGTCAACAAGACCGACCGCGGCGACGCGCGCATCGACGCCGTCGTGGGGGAGAGCCAGGACCTGCTGCTCGGGCTGGCCTCCGACCTCGCCGACGACGTGCCCGACCTCGACCTCGACGCGGTGCTCGACGTGCCCGTCGTCTACGCCTCCGGCAAGGCCGGCCGCGCCTCGACCGTCAAGCCCGCGAACGGCGAGCTGCCCGACAGCGAGGACCTCGAGCCGCTCTTCGAGGCGATCCTGCAGCACATCCCGGCGCCGACGTACGACGACGAGGCGCCGCTGCAGGCCCACGTGACGAACCTCGACGCATCCCCCTTCCTCGGCCGCATCGCGCTGCTGCGCGTCAAGGCGGGCACGATCCGCAAGGGCCAGACGGTCGCGTGGGTGCGCCACGACGGCGAGGTCTCGAACGTGCGCATCACCGAGCTGCTCGAGACGAAGGCGCTCGACCGCGTGCCCACCGAGAGCGCAGGCCCCGGCGACATCGTCGCGGTCGCGGGCATCCCCGACATCACGATCGGCGAGACGCTCGCCGACCCCGACGACGTGCGGCCGCTCCCGGCGATCACGGTCGACGAGCCGGCCATCTCGATGACGATCGGCACGAACACGTCGCCGCTCGCCGGCAAGGTCAAGGGCGCGAAGCTCACCGCCCGCATGGTGAAGGACCGCCTCGACCGCGAGCTCATCGGCAACGTGTCGCTGCGCGTCGTCGACATCGGCCGCCCCGACGCGTGGGAGGTGCAGGGCCGCGGCGAGCTCGCGCTCGCGATCCTCGTCGAGCAGATGCGCCGCGAGGGCTACGAGCTCACCGTCGGCAAGCCGCAGGTCGTCACGAAGAAGATCGACGGCGTGCTGCACGAGCCCTTCGAGCACCTCACGGTCGACGTGCCGGAGGAGCACCTCGGCGCCGTGACGCAGCTGCTCGCGAGCCGCAAGGGCATCATGGACGGCATGACGAACCACGGCACCGGCTGGGTGCGCATGGAGTTCGTCGTGCCGAGCCGCGGGCTCATCGGCTTCCGCACCGAGTTCATGACCATCACGCGCGGCACGGGCATCGCGAACGCGATCTCGCACGGCTGGCAGCCGTGGGCGGGCGCGATCACGACCCGGAACAACGGCGCGCTCGTCGCCGACCGCTCGGGCTCCGCGACGCCGAACGCGATCATGGCGCTCCAGGAGCGCGGCACGTTCTTCATCAAGCCGGGCGACGACGTCTACGAGGGCATGGTCGTGGGCGAGAACTCGCGCGCCGACGACATGGACGTCAACATCACCAAGGAGAAGAAGCTCAACAACATCCGGTCGTCGACCGGTGAGGAGCTCGAGCGCCTGACCCCGCCCCGGCAGCTCTCGCTCGAGGAGAGCCTCGAGTGGGCGCGCGACGACGAGTGCGTCGAGGTGACGCCGCAGCACGTGCGCATCCGCAAGGTGACGCTCGACGCGACGACGCGCGCTCGCGAGGCCTCGCGCCTCAAGAAGCAGGGCTGACGCAGCCTCGAGCGGACCCCTTCCACCAGCGGGGACCCGGTGCACCGGGTCCCGCTCGGCGGGAGGGGTCCCGTCGTGCCGCGATGCGGCGGGTTCCGCCGTGCACGTCACCGAGCGTCACACTCGAGCGTCGCGCGGGCCCGCGCACCTAGCGTTGCCGCATGACGCATCCCGATCGACTCCGCATCGTCGCCGTGAGCGGCAGCCTGCACCGGCCCTCGTCGACGACCGCGCTCGTCGCGGCGCTCGCCGAGGCGGTCGCGCGGCGGGAGGCCGCCGAGATCGAGGTCATCGAGCTCGCCGAGGTCGGGCCGTCGCTCGCGGGCGCGCTCGACCGCGCTGAGCTGCCGGAGCGGGCCGAGCGGGCGATCCGGGCGATCGAGTCGGCCGACCTGCTCATCGCCGGGAGTCCCGTCTACCGCGCGAGCTTCACGGGGCTCTTCAAGCACCTCTTCGACTTCGTCGACCAGCGGGCGCTCACCGACGTGCCGGTGCTGCTCGCCGCGACCGGCGGCTCGCACCGGCACGCGCTCACGATCGAGCACCAGCTGCGGCCCCTCTTCGCGTTCTTCCAGGCGCTCACGCTGCCCGTCGGCGTCTACGCGGCGAGCGAGGACTTCGCGCACGGGCGCGTGCGGTGCCCTGCGGTGCTCGACCGCATCGAGGCGGCCGCCGACCGGGCGCTCCCATACCTCGGCAGGGTGCCGGCGCCCGTGCGGCCCGCGGTCTTCTAGCCCCGGCTCGCTGGCCGGGAGCGCGCTGGCCGGGAGCGCGCCGGCGAAGTGCTTGGATGGAGGGGATGGATCCCCGCCTCGAGCGCGTGCTCTTCGTGCACGCGCACCCCGATGACGAGACGCTCTCGACCGGCGCCGCGATCGCGACCGTCGCCGCCGGCGGCGGCACCGCGGTCGTCGCGACCTTCACGCTCGGCGAGCGCGGCGAGTCGCGCCCCGACAGCCGCGCGGAGGTCGAGGAGGTCGGCGTCGGCGAGGTGCGCCGGCGCGAGCTCGAGCAGGCGCTGCGCGCCCTCGGCGCGCGCGGTCGCCGCATCCACGGCTGGGACGACTCCGGCATGTCGTGGCTCGCGACCGGCCGGGCCTCGGCCGCGCCCGACGCGCCCGAGACGGCGATGAGCCGCGCCGACCTCGACGACCTCGCGGATGCGCTCGGCGCCGTCATCGAGGAGGTCGACCCGACCGCGATCGTCACGTACGACGCCGACGGCGGCTACGGCCACCCCGACCACGTCGCCGCGCACCGCGCATCCGTCATCGCCGCCCGGCGCTACGACCTCCCGCTGTACGTGCGCACCGACCGCCCCGCCGACGTCGCGTTCGAGCTCGCGCCGGTGCGGGATCGCGTCGAGGGCGCGCTCGCGGCGCACCGCTCGCAGCTCGTGCTCGTCGGCGACGAGGTCGAGCACGTCGGCGGGCAGCGCCGGCCGCTCGACGCGGTCGAGCACTACCGGCTCATCGAGACGCGCCCCGAGCGCCGCACCCGCTGGAGCCTCCGCGTCGGCGGCCTCCTCGCGGGCGTCGTCGTCGGCGTCGTCGGCACCTTCTCGCACCAGCAGGTGCCGTTCGGCATCGCGCTCTCGCTCCTCGCCGCCGTCGGCCTCATCGCGGGGGTGCGCGCGGCATCGGGCTCGCGGCAGCTCACGATCGCGACCGTCATCGGGCTCGTCGGCGTCGTCGCGCTCGTCGCGATCGACCCGCTCGGCCGCGGCGCGTGGGGCACGGAGCGCGCGCTCATCCCGGCGAACCTCGCGGGCTGGCTCTGGACGCTCGTGCCGGCGGCCGCGTCGTTCGTCGCGCTCGCGTGGCCCGACGCGGAGGCGATGCGGCGGATTAGGATGGCTGGACGGGCGCAGCCCGATCGGTCGTCGACGGAAGGGGAACAGCCATGACCTACGTGATCGCGCTCCCGTGCGTCGACGTGAAGGACCGCGCGTGCGTCGACGAGTGCCCCGTCGACTGCATCTACGAGGGCGAGCGGATGCTCTACATCCACCCCGACGAGTGCGTCGACTGCGGCGCGTGCGAGCCCGTGTGCCCCGTCGAGGCGATCTTCTACGAGGACGACACGCCGGAGGAGTGGGCCGAGTACTACGAGGCCAACGTGCACTTCTTCGACGAGATCGGCTCGCCCGGCGGCGCCGCGAAGGTCGGCGTCATCAAGCACGACCACCCGATCGTCGCCGCCCTGCCGCCCCAGAGCGTCTGACGCCGGATGCGGCTGCCCGACTTCCCCTGGGACACGCTCGCCGGCGCGAAGGCGATCGCCGCCGCGCACCCGCGCGGCCTCGTCGACCTGAGCGTCGGCTCGCCCGTCGACCCCACGCCCGAGCTGCTGCAGCGGGCGCTGCGCGAGGCGACCGACGCGCACGGCTACCCGACGAACTGGGGCACGCCCGAAGTGCGCCGCGCGATCGTCGCGTGGTTCGAGCGCGTCCGCGGCGTGCCGGGGCTGACCGAGGAGGGCGTGCTCGTCACCGTCGGCTCGAAGGAGCTCGTCGCGGGCCTCCCGCAGCAGCTCGGCCTCGGCGTCGGCGACGCGGTCGTGCACCCGCGCGTCGCCTACCCGACGTACGACATCGGCGCGGGCATGGCCGGTGCGACGCCCGTGCCCGCCGACGACCCCGACGACTGGCCCGCCGAGACGAGGCTCGTGTGGGTCAACTCGCCGTCGAACCCGACGGGCGCCGTGCTCGGCACGGATGCGCTGCGGCGCATCGTGACCGCCGCGCGCGAGCGGGGGATCGTGGTCGCGAGCGACGAGTGCTACGCGCGGCTGCCGTGGGAGGTCGACGAGGCGCCGTCGATCCTCGACCCGCGCGTCACGGGCGGCGACCTGTCGGGCCTCATCGCCGTGTACTCGCTCAGCAAGCAGTCGAACCTCGCCGGCTACCGCGCGGCCTTCGTCGCGGGCGACGCGCCGCTCGTGCAGCGCGTGCTCGCGGTGCGCAAGCACCTCGGGCTCATGGCGCCGAGCCCCGTGCAGCACGCGCTCGCCGTCGCGCTCGGCGACGAGGCGCACGTCGCCGAGCAGCGCGAGCGCTACCGCGCCCGCCGCGCGCAGCTGCTGCCGGCGCTCGAGGCGCGCGGCTTCGACGTCGCCTCCGAGGCGGGCCTCTACCTCTGGGCCACGGACGGCACGGATGCGCTCGCGCAGGTCGACGCGCTCGCCCGGCTCGGGATCCTGGTCGCGCCGGGCACCTTCTACGGCGATCCGAGCCACGTGCGCGTCGCGCTCACCGCGCCCGACGAGCGCATCGCCGAGGCCGCAGCGCGCCTGCGCGGCTGAGGCACCGGGCCGAGGAAGGGCACGGCTTCGCGCCGGGTAGGCTGTCAAGGTGACTGAGAACGCCGCGCTCGATCCTGCCCGCTCCGCGGACGCATCCGCACCGCGCACCGTGACGCTGCAGCACGCGGGCGGCACGACCCCGCTCGAGGTGCTCGAGGCCTCCGACGGCCGCTCGGCCATCGACGTCGCGAAGCTGACGAAGGAGACGGGCCTCACGGCGCTCGACTACGGCTTCGTCAACACCGCGGCGACCCGCTCGTCGATCACCTACATCGACGGCGACCAGGGCATCCTGCGCTACCGCGGCTACCCGATCGAGGAGCTCGCGGAGCAGAAGACGTTCCTCGACGTCGCGCACCTGCTCATCTACGGCGAGCTCCCGACGGAGGACGAGCTCGCGAGCTTCGACCACCGCGTGCGCCGCCACACGCTCCTCCACGAGGATCTGCGCCGCTTCTTCGACGCGCTGCCGCGCGACGCGCACCCGATGAGCGCGCTCTCGAGCGCCGTCTCCGCGCTCTCGACGTACTACGAGGCCGACCACGACCCGCGCGACCTCGACAAGGTCGACAAGCAGACCATCCGGCTGCTCGCGAAGATGCCCGTCATCGCCGCGTACGCGCACAAGAAGTCGATCGGGCAGGCCTTCCTGTACCCCGACAACTCGATGAGCTTCGTCGAGAACTACCTCAAGCTCAACTTCGGCATCCAGGCCGAGCCCTACGTGCAGAACCCGGTGATGGTGCGCGCGCTCGAGCGGCTCCTCATCCTGCACGCCGACCACGAGCAGAACGCGTCGACGTCGACCGTGCGGCTCGTGGGATCGACGGAGGCGAACCTGTTCGCGTCGGTCTCCGCGGGCATCCACGCCCTCTCCGGCCCGCTGCACGGCGGCGCGAACGAGGCGGTGCTGCAGATGCTGCGCGGCATCCGGGACTCGGGCGAGAGCGTCGAGCGCTTCGTCGAGCGCGTCAAGCGCAAGGAGCAGGGCGTCAAGCTCATGGGCTTCGGGCACCGCGTCTACAAGAACTACGACCCGCGCGCGAAGCTCGTGAAGCAGTCGGCCGAGGAGGTGCTCGCGCAGCTCGGCGTGCGCGACCCGCTGCTCGACATCGCGCAGGAGCTCGAGCAGGTCGCGCTCGCCGACGACTACTTCAAGGAGCGCAAGCTCTACCCGAACGTCGACTTCTACACCGGCGTCATCTACAAGGCGATGGGCTTCCCGGAGCGCATGTTCACGGTGCTGTTCGCGATCGGCCGGCTGCCCGGCTGGATCGCCCACTGGCGCGAGATGATGCTCGACCCGCAGACGAAGATCGGCCGCCCGCAGCAGCTCTACGTCGGCCCCGTCGAGCGCCACATCTAGACCCATCACCCCGCCGCCTGCGCGGCACGAGCACGGAGCTCCCATGACCAGCACCACGCAGGCGTCGCCCAAGGGCGCGCTCGACCGCTTCTTCAAGATCTCCGCGCGCGGCTCGAGCGTCGCGCAAGAGGTGCGCGGCGGCCTCGTGACGTTCTTCGCGATGGCCTACATCATCGTGCTGAACCCGCTCATCATCGGCGGCTTCGCGCCCGAGCAGGCGGCGACCGACGTCGAGGGCGGATGGCTCCCCAACGGCCAGGTCGCGGCCGTCACCGCGCTCGTGGGCGGGGTCATGACGCTCGCGATGGGGCTCATCGCGAACGTGCCGTTCGGGCTCGCCGCGGGGCTCGGGATCAACTCGTTCCTCGCGTTCGGGCTCGTGGGCGAGCTCACGTGGCCCGAGGCGATGGGGCTCGTGCTCATCAACGGCCTCATCATCGTCGTGCTCGCCGCGACGGGCCTGCGGCGGATGATCTTCGACGCCGTGCCCGCGCCGCTCAAGAGCGCGATCGCGGTCGGCATCGGCCTCTTCATCGCCTTCATCGGCTTCGTCGACTCGGGCTTCGTGCGCTCGACGGGCGCAGCGTCGCCGCCCGTCGAGCTCGGCGACGGCGGCTCGATCACGAGCCTGCCGACCGCGACGTTCGTCATCGGCGTCGTGCTCATGGGCATCCTGCTCGCCCGCCGCGTCAAGGGCGCGCTGCTCATCGGCATCGTCGCGACGACCGCGATCGCGATCGTGCTCGAGTCGATCTTCCGCGTCGGCCCCTCGCTCGGGGCGAACCCCGACGCGTGGAACCTCAACGCGCCCGCGCTGCCGACGAGCGTCGTCGCGCTGCCCGACCTCTCGCTCATCGGCCAGGTGTCGTTCGGCTCGTTCGAGCGCATCGGGGTGCTCGCGACGACGATGTTCGTCTTCACGCTCGTGTTCATGAACTTCTTCGACGCGATGGGCACCATGACGGGCCTCGCGCGGCAAGCGGGCATCGCGACGCCTGACGGCCAGTTCCCGGGCCTCAAGCGCGCGCTCCTCGTCGAGGGCTTCGGCGCGGTCGCGGGCGGCGGCGCGAGCGCCTCGTCGAACACCGTCTTCGTCGACTCGGCCGCCGGCGTCGGCGAGGGAGCCCGCACGGGCCTCGCGTCGGTCGTCACGGGGCTACTGTTCCTGGCCGCGATGTTCCTCACGCCGCTCACGCAGATCGTGCCGCTCGAGGTGGCCGCGGCGACGCTCGTCGTCGTCGGCGCGATGATGATGAGCCAGATCACCGACATCGACTTCACCGACTTCCGGGTGGCGCTCCCGGCGTTCCTCACGATCGTCGTGATGCCGCTCACCTACAACATCGCGAACGGCATCGGCGTCGGCTTCATCGCCTGGGTCCTCATCAACGCCGTCTCCGGTCGCGTGAAGCAGATCTCGCCGCTCCTGTGGATCGTCGCGGCGCTCTTCGTCGTGTTCTTCGTGCGCGGCCCGCTGCAGGCGATCATCGGCTGACGATCGGGGGAGCGGCTCAGCGCTCCTTCGACACGTGCGCGAGCACCTCGGGGCCGCGCCGGTCGAGCGTCGCGCCGCCGACCCGGATCCCGAACCACGCGCCGAGCGCGCCCACGACGAGTCCGACGGCGAGACTCAGCCACCCGAGCCACGGGATCCAGATCGCCGCGATCGCGAGCCCGATCGCGGGGGCGCCGATCGTGCCGAGCACGGGGAGCGTGAGCGCGAGGCCCGCGAGCGACTGCACGCCGCCGGAGGAGCCGCGCCCGAGCGGGTTCGCGCCGGGCGCGGGCGCGTCGCCCGGCAGCAGCGCGCCGAGCCACAGGAGCGCGCCGGCGACCAGCAGGAAGGTGCCGACGCTCGCGCCGATGCTCCCCGGGAGCAGCTCCCAGCGCCCGCTCGCCCACGTCGCGAGCACGGCGGTCACCACGAGCGCGGGCAGGTAGACGATCGAGATGCCGAGCAGCCGCCCGGCGCGGTCGGCGCTGCCCCGCACGCCGGTGAGCAGGTGCCACGCGAAGGCGCTGTTGTCGTAGGCGACGTCGATCTGCACGATCGCGGCCGCGACGATCGCCATGAGCAGCGGCAGGAGGGCGAGCCCGTCGGCGGGGATGCCGGCGCCGTCGACCTCGACCCGCACGAGCCCCGCGAGGTGCACGCCGCCGATGATGACGGGGATCATGAGGGTCGCGATGACGTTCATGAGGTGGCGCACGTCGCGGCGCCGGTAGCGGATGCTGCGCGCCGCGATGGCGCCGGCCGGTGTCGCGGGCAGCATCCGGTCGAGCACGCGGCCCTCCCGCACGCGGCCGCCGCCGCGCAGCACGATCGGGTTCGTGAGCCGCTCGCCGAGCAGCCGACCCCAGCCCCACCACGCGATCGCGATCGTCGCGATCGCGATCGCGAGCTTCGCCGCAGCCTCGAGCCACGCGCCGTCGGCGGCGGCGCGCGGGAGGTCGAACGCGGCGCCGAGCGGCGTCCACGCGAGCACCGAGACGGCCGTGCCGATCGCGCCGGCGAGGTCGGCGAGCCCGCTGAGCCCGCTCGCGAAGAGCTGGATGCCGAACGCCGCGGTGAGGATCACGAGCAGCAGCAGGATCGCCATCGCGTCGCGCGCGCGCTTGCTCGCGAGCTGGCGCGCGAGCAGGTCGGCGCCCGCCCGCGCGAGCAGGAGCACGGTCGCGACGCCGATCGGGAGCGCGAGCACGGCGGCGACGAGCGCGACGGGGGAGGTCGACCAGACGATGAGCCACAGCGCGAGCGCGAGCGCCGCGACGACGCTCCAGGGCTCGAGCACCTGCGCGGCGAGCAGGCCGGCGCGCAGCTGCCGCGCGCGCAGCGGCAGCAGGCTGAAGCGCTCGGGCGCGAGCGGGTCGCTCGTGCCGACGAGCACGGCGATCGCCGTGAGCACGACCACGAGCGCCGCGCCGCCGAGCACGGCGAGCGCGGCGCCGAGCTCCGGCGCGAGCGCGCGCACCGCGATCGCGGCGAGCGCGGTGCCGCCGAGCAGCGACAGCCCGCCGAGCACGCTCATGATGAGCGCGACGATCGCCCACGGGCTCTGCTGGAGGGTGCCGAGCAGCAGCCGGAACCGCAGCGCTACGAAGTGCGCAGCCATGCGAGCGACTCCCCTCCCTGCGCCTGCTGGCCGACCATCTGCACGAAGCGCTCCTGCAGGCTCGCGCCCGCGCGCACCTCGTCGAGCGTCCCGGTGGCGATGAGCCTGCCGTCGGCGACGACGGCGACCCGATCGCACAGCGACTCGACGAGCTCCATCACGTGGCTCGAGAGCACGACGGTGCCGCCCGAGGCGACGAAGTCGCGCAGGATCGCGCGGATCGCCTCGCCCGAGACCGGGTCGACGGCCTCGAACGGCTCGTCGAGCACGAGCAGCCGGGGGGCGTGGATGAGCGCGCTCGCGAGCGCGATCTTCTTGCGCATGCCGGCGGAGTAGTCGGCGACGAGCGTGCCGCCCGTGTCGGCGAGCCCGAGCGCCTCGAGCAGCGACGCCGAGCGGCGCGCGACCTCCTCCTCGGGGAGCGAGCGCAGCAGGCCGTTGTAGCGCAGCAGCTCGGCGCCCGTGAGCCGGTCGAAGAGGTGCACGCCATCGGGCAGCACGCCCATGCGCGCCTTCGCCGCGGCGGGGTCGCGCCACACGTCGTGCCCGAGCACGGCCGCGGCGCCGTGGTCGGGGCGCAGCAGCCCGGTCGCCATCGAGAGCGTCGTCGTCTTGCCCGCGCCGTTGGGGCCGACGAGGCCGAGCATCGAGCCCTGCGGCACGGTGAGCGTCAGCCCGTCGACGGCGACCTTGGGGCCGAACCGCTTCGCGAGCCGCTCGAGGTGCAGGGCGGGCGGCACGTGCTGGGCGTCGGGCGGCGTCGGATGCGTCATGGTCGCAAGCCTCTCAGGTGCGGTCCGCCCTGCGCGTCCCTCGAGCGGCTGATCCTGCGGGCTCCCTCAGCCGGGGGAGCGGCGGCCCCGCCGCCGGCTCAGTGCAGGGCGGCGTTGAGCTCGATGCCGCGGCCGTCGCGCGCGACCGCCTCGACGGCGCCCGTGAGCGAGTTGCGGCGGAGGAGCAGGTTCGGGCGGCCCGAGAGCTCGGATGCCTTGACCGTCTCGCCGCCGGGCACGAGCGTCACCTTCGTGCCGGCCGTGACGTAGAGCCCCGCCTCGACGACGGAGTCGTCGCCCACCGAGATGCCGACGCCCGAGTTGGCGCCGAGCAGCACGCGCTCGCCGATGACGATGCGCTCGGTGCCGCCGCCGGAGAGCGTGCCCATGATCGAGGCGCCGCCGCCGACGTCGGTGCCGTCGCCCACGACGACGCCCTGCGAGATGCGTCCCTCGACCATCGAGGCCCCGAGCGTGCCGGCGTTGAAGTTCACGAAGCCCTCGTGCATCACGACGGTACCGGGCGCGAGGTGCGCCCCGAGGCGGATGCGCGCGGCGTCGCCGATGCGGACGCCCGAGGGGAGCACGTAGTCCGTCATGCGCGGGAATCGGTCGACGAGCTGCACCTGGATGCCGGCGCGCTGCAGCGCCACGCGGTGCTGGGCGGCCCATGCGGGATCGACGGGTCCGGCGCTCGTCCACGCGATGATCGGCAGGGTGCCGAAGAGGCCGTCGAGGTCGATCGAGTTCGGCCGCACGAGCCGGTGGCTCAGCAGGTGCAGTCGCAGGTAGGCGTCCTCGACGGACGACGGCGACGCATCCAGGTCGATCTCGACGAGCCGCGGCTCGAGCTCGACCCCGCGCTCGGGCACGGGGCCGGCGTGCCGCGCGAGCTCCTCGGGCGCGGCGCTCCCGTCCGCGGGGCCGAGGGCCGGGGCGGGGAACCAGGCGTCGAGCGGCTTCCCCTCGAAGAGCGTGACGAGTGCGTGTCCGTGTGCGAGGCGGGCCATGCTCCAAGTCTAGGCTTGCGCCATGGCCGCCCCCTCCCTCGACCTGACCGCGACGAGCCTCGACCTCACGCGGGCGCTGTGCGACATCGACTCCGTCTCGGGCAACGAGACGCCGCTCGCCGACGCGATCGAGGCGGCCGTCCGGGCGTGCTCGCACCTCGAGGTGACGCGCGTGGGCGACACGGTCGTCGCCCGCACCGAGCTCGGGCGCGAGCGGCGGGTCGTGATCGCCGGCCACATCGACACCGTGCCGGTCAACGGCAACCTGCCGAGCCGCGACGCCGTCGTCGACGGCGAGCCGCACCTGTGGGGCCGCGGCACCGTCGACATGAAGGCGGGCGTCGCGGTGCAGCTGAAGCTCGCCGCCGAGCTCTCCGACCCCGCGGTCGACCTGACGTGGATCTGGTACGACCACGAGGAGGTCAGCGCCGAGCTCAACGGCCTGCGCCTGCTCGCCGCCGCGCGGCCCGAGCTCACGCAGGGCGACTTCGCGATCCTCGGCGAGCCCTCGAACGGCACGATCGAGGGCGGCTGCAACGGCACGCTGCGCGTCGAGGTGCGCACGCGCGGCGTGCGCGCGCACTCGGCGCGCGCGTGGGCGGGCCGCAACGCCATCCACGACGCCGCCGAGGTGCTGCAGCGGCTGCGCGACAACCAGCCCGGCGAGGTCGAGGTCGACGGCCTCGCCTACCGCGAGGGGCTCAACGCCGTCATGATCTCGGGCGGCGTCGCGGGCAACGTCATCCCCGACGAGTGCGTCGTGGCGGTGAACTACCGCTTCGCGCCGTCGCGCTCGCTCGAGGAGGCGACGGGGCGCATGATGGAGCTCTTCGAGGGCTTCGAGGTCGAGGTCGTCGACGCGGCCGCGGGCGCGCGGCCGGGCCTCGACGCGCCGCTCGCGCAGGAGTTCATCGCCGCGGTGGGCGTGGAGCCGACCCCGAAGTACGGCTGGACCGACGTCGCGCGCTTCTCGAGCCTCGGCATCCCCGCCGTCAACTTCGGCCCCGGCGACCCGACCAAGGCGCACGCCGACGACGAGTCGGTGCCGGTCGCGCAGATCGAGCACGTCGAGCAGAGCCTGCGGGCGTGGCTCTCGCGACGCTGACCGACCGGGCGCGCGTCGCCGAGCGCTGGTGGCTGTGGCCGCTCGCGCTCTGGGCGGTGTCGCGGCTCGTGTCGACGGCGTTCCTCGGGGCCTTCGCGGGCGTGCAGGAGCGCAGCCACTGGACGCCCGCGCAGCCCGACCTGCTCGACTACTCGACGATGTGGGACGCCCACTGGTACTACATCGTCGCGGTCTCCGGCTACCCGGTGGAGCTGCCGCGGGGCGACGACGGCCACGTCGGCGAGAACGCGTGGGCCTTCATGCCCGTCTATCCCATGCTCGCGCGCCTGCTCATGCTCACGGGCCTGCCGTGGGAGGGCGCGGCGGTGCTGCTCTCGGTCGGCGCATCCGCCGGCTTCGCCCTCGTCGCCTACCGGCTCTTCCAGGACCTCGCGCCGGGCCGCGAGCGCTTCGCCCTCGCGCTCGTGCTCCTCTCGCCCGTCGCGCCCGTGCTGCAGCTCGGCTACGCCGAGTCGCTCTTCCTGCTGCTGCTCGCCGGTGCGCTGCTCGCGTGGCGGCGCCGCGCGTGGGAGTGGCTGTGGGTGCTCATCCCGATCCTGTCGCTCACGCGCCCCGGCGGGCTCGCGCTCGCCTTCGCGCTCGGGCTGTGGTTCCTCGTGCGCTGGTGGCGCGAGCGCGACGGCTTCCCGGTCGGGGAGCGATGGATGCTCGTGGGGCTCGGGGCGTGGAGCGCGCTGTGGGGCTTCGGCTGGCTCATCGCGTGCACGATCGTGACGGGGAGCCTCGGCTCCTACCTCGAGACGGAGCTCTCGTGGCGATCGGCCTACATCGGCAGGCAGGAGCTCGTGCCGTTCACGCCGTGGCCGATCGGGCTCGAGTGGTGGTTCGGCGCGTGGTGGCCGGTGTGGCTCGTCGGCATCGTCGGCGCCGCCGTCGCGCTGCTCGCGGGCCCGTGGGCGAGGGGCGTGGCGCTCGAGGGCCGGCTCTGGACGATCGCGTACTTCGCCTACCTCGCGGCCGTGTGGTTCCCGCAGTCGTCGACGTGGCGGCTGCTCATGCCGGCCTTCCCGGCCGCGCTCATCCTCGCCGCCGTCCGGCCCGCGTGGGCCCGCGGCCTCATGCTCGCCGCCTCGATCGCGCTGCAGCCCGTCTGGATCTGGTTCTGCTGGCATCACAACGCGCCGGACTGGACCGTGCCCTAGCAGCGCAGTGCCGCAGCGCCCCGGTGCCTACCACATCGCGCGAAGCGGTGCTTGAGCGTGCCGATAGTGAAACCTGTCACCTCGCCGTGAGAAGATGGGTGGACGAGAACCGAAGGGGGAGCCGTATGGCCGCCATGAAACCACGCACCGGGGATGGACCGCTCGAGGCCGTCAAGGAGGGCAGGCTCATCGTCGTCCGCGTGCCGCTCGAGGGCGGGGGTCGCCTGGTCGTCTCCGTGAACGACGAAGAGGCCGCCGCGCTGCACAAGGCGCTGGGCGAGGTCGTCGTCACGGCGTGACGGCTGCGCGCTGCTGAATCCACGAGCAAGAGGGCCGATCCATAGGCGGGTCGGCCCTCTTCGCGTTCCCCGTTGATCGAGTAGGTGGCGCGCAGCGCCACCGTATCGAGATCAGGCGGCCGGCTCCGGCAGCCGGACGATCTGCAGCAGCCCGTCGCCGACCGGCGACACCGCGGCGCGCACCGCGTCGCTCGACGAGAGCGCCTTGAGGAGCGCGCGCAGGTCTGCGACCGCCTCGTCGCGCTGCGCGGGGTCGGCGACCTTGCCGCCGAGCAGTGCGTGGGCGACGAGCACCGAGCCGCCGACGCGCACGAGCGAGAGCGCGTGCTCGACGTACTCCATGAGCCCCGCCGGGTCGGCGTCGATGAGCACGATGTCGTAGCTCGCCTCGTTCATGCGGGGGAGCACGTCGCGTGCGCGGCCGGTGATGAGGCGCGCGCGAGTGACGGGGATCCCGGCCTGCGTGAACGCCGAGCGCGCGTGCTGCTGGTGGTCGAGCTCGGTGTCGATCGAGGTGAGCGTCGCGCCGGGTGCCCCGCGCAGCAGCCACAGGCCGCTCACGCCCGCGCCGGTGCCGACCTCGAGGATCGCGCTCGCCTGCGTCGACGCGGCGATCGCGGCGAGCTGGGCGCCGACGGCGGGCGCGATGGGCGCGACGCCGAGCTCGACCGAGGCGTCGCGCGCCGCGGTGAGCACCTCGTCCTCGCTCGCGAGGTCGTCGAGGTACTTGGCGATGAGCGATGAAGTCTGCACGGTTCCTCCGCCCGCGAGCCTACCGACCGGGACGCATCCGCTCGCCGCAGGCTCGCCGAGGCGGCTCGACTACCCTGGAGGGGTGTCCCTCGCAGGCATCACGCTCGACAAGCTGGTGATCATCGCCCTGCTCGCGGCCTTCCTCATCGGCCCCGAGCGGCTGCCCGTGCTCGCCGAGAAGCTCGGCGCGCTCGTGCGGGGGCTGCGCGACCTCGCGGGCGGCGCGAAGGAGCGGATGCGCGAGGAGATCGGACCCGAGTTCGACGAGGTCGACTGGCAGAAGCTCGACCCGCGGCAGTACGACCCGCGGCGCATCGTGATGGACGCGCTCAAGGAGCAGCCCGCGCCGCCGGAGGACTTCGCGAGCGCCGCCGCGAAGGCCTCGGTCGCCACGGTCTCCGGCTTGCCGCAGCGCCAGCGCGGCCCGATGCGCTTCGACGACGAGGCCACCTGACCCGCACCTCCCTCCGCAGAGTGCCGGAACTCTGCTGTTCTCGCGCCCCTGGATCGCAGAGTGTCGGAACTCTGCTGCTCCCCGCGCTGCGAGGTCGCAGAGTGTCGGCACTCTGCGCGGCGCGGAGCGGGGCGGCAGGGGGATGCGTCAGGCGGGCGAGAGGGGCAGGCCGCGGCCCGCGATCGGTCGCGTGCCGCGCAGCGCCTCGGCGAGCGCGATGATCGCGGCCGCCGCCGGGTCGGTCGGCTCCGCCGCGACGACGGGCGCGCCCGCGTCGCCGCCCTCGCGCAGCGCGACGGAGAGCGGCACGCGCGCGAGCACCGGCACGCCGAGCCGGCGCGCGGCCTCGTCGCCGCCCCCCGCGCCGAAGAGCTCGAGGATCGAGCCGTCGGGCTGCGCGAGCCCCGCCATGTTCTCGACCACGCCGAGCACGCGCTGGCCCGTCTGCCGCGCGACCTCGCCCGCGCGCTCGGCGACCTCCGCCGCCGCGCGCTGCGGGGTCGTGACGACGAGCACCTCGGCGTGCGGCAGCAGCTGGCCGAGCGAGATCGCGACGTCGCCCGTGCCGGGCGGCATGTCGATGAGCAGCACGTCGAGGTCGCCCCACCACACGTCGCTCAGGAACTGCGCGAGCGTGCGGTGCAGCATCGGCCCGCGCCACGAGACCGAGCGGTTGCCCTCGACGAACATGCCGATCGAGACGAGCCGCACGCCGTGCGCCTCCGGCGGCATCATCATGTCACCCACGCGCGTCGGGCGGTCGGCCGAGCCGAGCAGCGCCGGGATCGAGTAGCCGTGCACGTCGGCGTCGATGACGCCGACCGCGAGCCCGCGCGCGGCGAGCGCGACCGCGAGGTTCGCGGTGACGGTCGACTTGCCGACCCCGCCCTTGCCGCTCGCGACCGCGATGATGCGCGTGAGCGTCTCGGGACCGAACTGCTGCGGCCGCGATCCGCGCAGCCGCTCGACGAGGGCCTGCCGCGTCGCGGGCGACATGACGCCGACCTCGATCTCCACGCGCTCGACGCCCGCGACCGACGCGGCCGCCTGCCGCACATCCGCCTGGATCCGGTCGGCCGCGGGGCACGCCGCCACCGTGAGCTCGAGGCGGATGCGTGCCGTCCCGTCGTCGAGGGACGCGGCGGGGATCATGTCGAGCTCGACGAGCGGTCGCCGGATCTCGGGATCGACGACCGTGCCGAGGGCGCGCTCGAGCCGGGGATCGATCACTGCGCTCGGCGCTCGACGCCGCCCTGGCGCTCGTCGAGCTCGTCGACGAACGACTTGAGCTCCGCGCGGATGAACTCGCGCGTGGCCATGTCGCGCATCGCCATGCGCAGCGCCACGACCTCGCGCGCGAGGTACTCGGTGTCGTTGAGGTTGCGCTCGGCGCGCAAGCGGTCCTGCTCGATCTGCACGCGGTCGCGGTCGTCCTGCCGGTTCTGGGCGAGCAGCAGCAGCGGCGCCGCGTAGGAGGCCTGCAGGCTCAGCACGAGCGTGAGGAGCGGGAAGCCCTGGTCCTGCGGGTCGAACTGCGCCTCGGGCGGCATGATCGAGTTGTAGCCCAGCCAGAAGGTGACGAAGATCGTCATCCCGATCAGGAACCCGGGCGTGCCCATCGCGCGGGCGAACGCCTCGGTGAAGCGGCCGAAGCGGTCCTTCGACTCCGGCATCCGCAGCCAGCGGCGGCGCGACTTGGGGCGCGCGAACTCGTCGTCGCGCTCAGCCACGCGGCGCCTCCTCCTGCGCGCGCCAGTCCTCCGGCAGCAGGTGGTCGAGCACGTCGTCGATCGTGACGACGCCGACGAGCCGGCCGGCGGGGTCGACGACCGGCACCGAGACGAGGTTGTAGGCGGCGAGCTCGCGCGTGACCTCGGCGGCGGAGGCCGAGACGAGCACGGGCTCGATCTGGTCGTCGAGCAGGGTGCCGACGCGCTCGTTCGGCGGGTAGCGCAGCAGCCGCTGGAAGTGGACCATGCCGAGGAAGCGGCCCGTGGGCGGCTCGTACGGGGGGAGCGTGACGCAGATGGCGGCGGCGAGCGCGGGCGCGACCTCGTGCCGGCGGATGAGCGCGAGCGCCTCGGCGACCGTCGCGTCGCTCGCGACGATGATCGGCTCGGTCGTCATGAGGCCGCCGGCGGTGTCGGCGCCGAACGCGAGCAGCATGCGCACGTCCTCGGCCTCGTCGGGATCCATGAGCTCGAGCAGCGTCTCGCCGCGCTCGGGCGTCATGTGGGCGATGAGGTCGGCGGCGTCGTCGGGCTCCATCTGGTCGAGCACGTCGGCGACGCGGTCGTCCTCGAGGGCTGCGAGGATCTCGACCTGCCGGTCCTCGTGCATCTCCTCGAGGATGTCGGCGAGCCGGTCGTCGGAGAGGTCCTCCGCGACCTCGATCATGCGCTGCTGCGGCAGGTCGAGCATCGCGGAGGCGGCGTCGGCGGCGGGGAGGTCGTCGAGCGACGCGACGAGGTGCTCGGTGTCGTGCTCCGCGTCGACGGCGGCCTGCACGTCGCCCCAGCGGGCGAGCAGCGTCGGGCCCTTGCCGAAGGGGGAGGTCTTGGGCTTGCGGAGGAAGAGCTCGTCGACCTCCCACTCGCCGGGGCCGCGCTCCGAGATCGAGAGGTCCTCGAGCACGGCGGTCGTGCCGTCGCGCAGCGTCACCTGGCGGCCGAGCACGTCGGCGAGCAGCAGCCGCTCGCTGCCGCGCTGGCTGAAGCGGCGATCGCTGATCGCGCTCGCGATGAGCTGCCCGCCGCCGATCGAGAGCACCCGCCCGATCGAGAGGAACACGCGCTGCCTGCCGCGGTCCTCGACCACGAGCCCGACGACCCGCGGAGGCGCGTCGCGGCGCGGCACGGTGACGACGTCGCGCACCTTGCCCATGCGCTCGCCGGCAGCGTCGAACACGCCCGCGCCGGCCAGGCGGGCGACGAAGACGGTGGCTGCGCTCATGGCTCCCAACGTACCGCGCGGCCTCCTCGCGACGCTGGTGACGCCCTCAGCGAACCGGCCCCGGCGGGCCCCGGCCGGCATGGGAGGATGGGGCCGTGAGCATGTTCCAGGGCGCGGCGCGCGGCGACCAGCACTTGCCTTCCGGCGTGGTGGTCGCCTCGTTCGAGACGTACGACCAGGCGCAGGCCGCGATCGCGAAGGTCTCGGGCGCCGAGGCCGAGCTCAAGGGGCTCGCGATCGTCGGGAACGACCTCAAGCTCGTCGAGCGCATCACCGGCCGGCTCACGTGGGGCAAGGTCGCGCTCGCGGGCGCGATGCGCGGCCTCGGCTTCGGCGCGTTCATCGGCCTCGTCTACATGCTGCTCGTGCCCGAGGCGATCGCCTCGGTGCTGCTGTTCCCGCTGCTCGGGCTCGCCTTCGGCATCCTGCTCGGCGTCGTCACGCACTCGATGACGCGCCGGAAGCGCGACTACGCGTCGGTGCAGCAGGTGCTCGCCGCGCGCTACGACGTCGTCGCGCCCCAGCAGTCGGCGGGCAGGGCGATGCACATCATCGGCCAGCGGGGCGGCGCGGCTGCGCCGGTCGCCGCCGAGCAGCCGCCGGTGCAGCAGCCGCCGGTGCAGCAGCCGCCGGTGCAGCAGCCGCCAGTGCAGCAGCCGCCTTCGCCGCCTGCCGCCTAGTCACACGACCTGGTCACACGAGCGCGGGCGACGCGCGCGCGGCCTCGGTCACCGCATCCGTCACCGTGTCGAGCAGCGGCGAGGCGAGGTTCCAGCGCTGCCACCAGAGCGGCACCTCGATGGCGTCGGGCGCGAGCTGCACGAGCGAGCCGTCGGCGAGGCCGTCCTCGAACTGGCCGGGCAGCAGCATGCCCCAGCCGAGCCCCAACCGCACCGCCTCGGCGTACTCGGCGGATGCGCTGATGACGTGCCGGGGCGCGGTCTGCTCGGCGCCGTGGCGGCGCGCGAACCGCGACTGGAGCGAGTCGTGCGGGTCGAAGTCGACGAGCGGCGCCCGCTCGAGCGCGCGCGGCGCGATGCCGCGCGGGAACCACCGCTCGGCGAAGCCGCGCTCGGCGATGGCGACGTAGCGCATGCGCCCGAGCGGGGAGGCGACGCAGCCCGGCACGGGCTCGCGCTGCGCGGTCACGGCGCCCATGACCGTGCCGTCCGCGAGGAGCTGCGCCGTGCGCTCCTGGTCCTCCCGGTGCAGCTCGAACGACACCGGGCGCTCGCGCGCGACCGCGAGCAGCACGGGCATGAACCACGTGATGAGCGAGTCGGCGTTGACCGCGAGCGGCACGCGCGGCGCGGGGGAGGCGTCGCCGAGCGCCTCGAGCGCGTCGCGCTCGAGCAGGGCGAGCTGGCGCGCGAGCCGCACGAGCGCCTCGCCGGCCTCGGTCGCGCGCACGGGCTTCGTGCGCTGCAGCACGACGCGGCCGACGCGCTGCTCGATCGCGCGGATGCGCTGGCTCACGGCGCTCGGCGTGACGCCGAGCCGGGCGGCGGCGCGCTCGAGCGTGCCCGCGTCGACGACGGCCGCGAGGGTGCGCAGGCTCTCGAGGGGCAGTTCCATGGCGTCAGCGTAGATGAAGCGCTGCTTCATGACCTGCAGGATGCTTCGCTGGACTGCATCTCGCGGCCGCCCGTAGCGTCGTCTCCATGAACCCCGAGCTCGTCGCGCTGCTCTCGGGCCTCGGCGTCTGCCTCGGCCTCATCATCTCGATCGGCGCCCAGAACGCGATCGTGCTGCGCCAGGGCCTCCGGCGCGAGCACGTCGGGCTCGTGGTGGCCGTGTGCATCGCGAGCGACGTCGTGCTGCAGACGATCGGGGTCGCCGGGGTCGCGACCGTCGTCGCCGCCCACCCGTGGCTCGAGACCGCCGGCCGCTGGGCCGGCGCGATCTTCCTCGTCGGCTTCGCCGCCGTGAGCGCCCGCCGCGCGTGGCGGGGCGGCGGCTCGCTCGAGGCGGCGCCCGAGCGCGACGCGTCGGGGGCGACGGCCGGCGGCGCCGTCGCGACGCGCACGCGCTCGAGCTGGCGCTCGACCCGTGCCTCGACGCTGGCGACGATCCTCGCGGTGACGTGGCTCAACCCGCAGGCGCTCGTCGAGACGACCGTCGTGCTCGGCTCGATCGCCGCGCCCTTCGGCGACGCGCGCTGGTGGTTCCTCGCGGGCGGCATCGCCGCGGCGAGCCTCTGGTTCGTCGGCTTCGGCTACGGCGCCCGCTACCTCGCGCCGCTCATGCGCACCGAGCGTGCGTGGCGGATCCTCGACGGCGGCATCGCGGTCGTCATGCTCGTGATCGCCGTGAGTCTCGTCGCCGGGTGACGCGTCAGCGCGAGCGGATCTCGCGCATCCACGCCTCGACCTCGTCGGCCGTGCGCGGGATGGCCCCCGAGAGGTTCACCGCGCCGTCGGCGGTCACGAGGATGTCGTCCTCGATGCGCACGCCGATGCCGCGCAGCTCCTCGGGCACCGTGAGGTCGTCGGCCTGGAAGTAGAGGCCGGGCTCGATCGTGAAGACCATCCCCTCGTGCACGATGCCGTCGTGGTAGAAGTCGCGGCGCGCGGCGGCGCAATCGTGGACGTCGAGGCCGAGGTGATGGCTCGTGCCGTGCACCATCCAGCGCCGGTGCAGCTGCTGGTCGGCCTCGAGCGACTGCTCGGCGGTGATCGGCAGCAGCCCCCACTCGGCGGTCTTCGCCGCGATGACGGCCATCGCGGCCGCGTGCACCTCCTTGAAGACGATGCCGGGGCGCACGACGGCGAACGCGGCGTCGGCCGCCTCGCGCACCGCCTCGTAGACGCGTCGCTGCAGCTCGGTGAACTCGCCCGAGATCGGCAGCGTGCGGGTGATGTCGGCGGTGTAGAGGCTGTCGACCTCGACGCCCGCGTCGAGCAGGATGAGGTCGCCGTCGCGCACCTCGCCGTCGTTGCGGGTCCAGTGCAGGTAGCACGCGTGGTGGCCGGAGGCCGCGATCGTGTCGTAGCCGACCGCGTTGCCGTCGAGCCGCGCGCGGCGGTGGAAGGCGCCCTCGACGACGCGCTCGCCGCGCTCGTGCCGGGTCGCCTCGGCGAGGTCGGCGATCACGTCGTCGAAGCCGCGCGCGGTCGCGTCGACCGCGGCCTGCACCTCGGCGATCTCGAACGCGTCCTTCACGAGCCGCAGCTCCGAGAGGTCGCGCGCGAGCACGTCGCCGTCGGGGTTCGCGCCCGCGACCATCGCCTCCACCGCGGCATCCGCGCCCGTGACGACGAGCGCATCCGCCTCGCTCGAGAGCGCGGCCTCGAGCTCGCCGAGGTCGGCGGTCGCGAGGCCGAGGTCGGCCGCGACGTGCGCGAGCGAGGGGCGCGGGCCCACCCAGAACTCGCCGATCGCGGGGTTGGCGTAGAACTCGGTCGTGCCGCGGCCGGCGGGGCCGCGGAAGTAGAGCGTCGCGCGGTGGCCGTCGCCCCCGCCCTCTCCCTCACGCACCGGCTCGAGCACGAGCACCGAGTCGGGCTCGGCGTCGGAGCCCCAGCCCGTGAGGTAGGTGAAGTCGGGGTGCGGACGGAACGGGTAGTCGGTGTCGTTCGAGCGCACCTTGAGCGAGCCGGCCGGCACGACGAGCCGGACGCCGGGGTGCATCGCCGAGATGCGCGCGCGCCGCTCGGCCGCGAACGCGGCGGCCTCGCGCGGCTCGGGCGTCGACTCGGGCCGCTCGGCCCAGCCCCGCTGGATCTGCTCGGTGAACGCCGATCCCGTCGGGGTCGTGGAGCGGTTGGTCGTGGCCTGCGTCGTCGACTCGGTCATGGCGCCCATCATCCCACTCGCGACGCGATCGCGGGCGCTCGCCGTCGACGCGCCGGGCGGATGCGTCAGCGAGCGCCCGCGGGCGGGTTGCGGTCGGGGTGCAGGGCAGTGAAGAGCGAGTAGGGCCGGCCGTCGGGATCCGGCTCGCGCTCCTTGAACTCGGTCACGAGCTCGAAGAGCCGGCGCTCGAGCTCCTCCTTGTGCTCGTCGCTCAGCTTGAGGCCGAGCCACGTCGCCTGCAGGTCGTCGGGCGCCAGGCCGTCGATCTGCTCGAGGAAGACGTCGACGAGCACGCGCGAGCCGCCCGGGATCTCGGTGCGCCACGAGAGGCCCGTCGCGCGGTAGGGGATCTCCCGCGCCCCCTTCGCGCCCGCGCGCTCGGGCTCGGGCGCGAGGAAGCCCGTCTGCACGAGGGTGCGCACGTGGTGGAGCATCGTACCGGGGTTGACGTCGAGCAGCTCGGCGAGCTCCTTGTTCGTGCGCGCCTCGAACGCGCACAGCCGCAGCACCCGCAGCCGCAGCGGCGAGCTGAGCGCGCGCCCGCGCGCGACGAGCTCGGCGTCGGCGGCGGTGTCCTCCATGTCGCCACGCTACCAGCGATTGACATCTCCCAATCGGGAGCGCACACTGATCGACATGTCTCGATCACTCCGGCGAGCGCGGCTTGCGCGCCGGCGCTTGCGCGTCGGGGGATCGAGTCCTACGGTATGGCGCGAGACGCGATATATCGCGTTCGCGGGGTGAGTGGTCGGAGGAGCCGAGCCATGGAGCACGAGCAGCAGCGCGGCGAGGGCGCCGAGCGCCCGGGATCCGCGACGACGGCGTCCCTCGAGCAGCCCGCGGCGCAACCCGCGGCCGGCTCGCTGTGGCGCGACGGCAACTTCCTCACGATGTGGAGCGGCCAGGCTCTCGCGCAGCTCGGCTCGCAGGTGACGGAGCTCGCGATCCCGGTGCTCGCGGTGCTGCTGCTGCAGGCGAGCGAGCTCGAGCTCGGCTTCCTGAACGCCGCGGGCGTCGCGGCGTTCCTCGTCGTGGGGCTGCCCGCCGGCGCGTGGATCGACCGCATGCGCAAGCGCCACGTGATGATCTGGGCGGATGCGGTGCGGGCGCTCGCGCTCGCGGCGCTGCCGCTGCTGTGGTGGCTCGGCGCGCTCGAGATGTGGCACCTCTACGCGGTCGCGCTCGTGGTCGGCGTCGCGACCGTCTTCTTCGACGTCTCGTACCAGAGCATCATCCCCTCGCTCGTGCGCCCCGCGCAGATCGCGGAGGCGAACGGCAAGCTCGAGGCGACGCGCGAGCTCGCGAACATCGCCGGTCCCGCCGCGGGCGGCTGGCTCGTCGCCGTGCTGAGCGCGCCGTTCGCGATCCTCGCGACGGTCGGCACCTACGTCGCGTCGTTCGTCGCGCTCCTGCTGACGCGCGACCACGAGGAGCCTCGCGCGGCGGACGACCGCGGTCCCATCCTGCGCGAGATCGGGGAGGGGCTGCGGTGGGTGTTCGGCAACGGGCTGCTGCTGCGCATCGTCGGCACGACCGCGGTCTCGAACCTCTTCGCGACCGTCTCCTTCACGCTCCTGCCGCTGTTCCTGCTGCGCGAGCTGGGGCTGACCCCCGAGGCGATGGGGATCATCTTCTCGCTCGGCGCGATCGGCGGGCTCGCGGGCGCGATGGCGACGCCGCACATCGTGCGCCGCATCGGCGAGGCACGCGCGATCCCGGTGAGCGCGATCGCGTTCAGCGGCATCGCGCTCGTGCTGCCGCTCGCCGCGACCGTGCCGTCGATCGCGTTCCCGCTGCTCGTCGTGCACGGCTTCGTCTCGAGCTTCACCGTGCTCGTCTACAACATCACGCAGGTCACGTTCCGCCAGCGCATCACGCCCCGCCGCCTGCTCGGCCGCATGAACGCATCCGTGCGCTTCTGCGTGTGGGGCGTGATGCCGATCGCGGCGCTGTTCTCTGGCGCGCTCGGCTCGTGGCTCGGGGTCGTGCCGACCATGTGGATCGGCGCCGCCGGGCAGCTGCTCTCGGCAGCGTTCGTCGTCATCGGCCCGTTCTGGAGGATGCGGGAGCTGCCCGACGCCGAGCCGGCTCGCACGACCGGCTCCTAGACTCGGGGGCGTGCCCGAGCCCATCCCCGAGCGCGTCTACCGCCGTGCCGTGCGGCGCGACGAGGCGGCGGAGCGGGCGCTCCCGCAGGACGTGCGCGAGCGGGTGCCCGCGAACGGCTTGCGGCAGGTCGCGGCGCAAGCCCTCCAGAGCGCGGGCGACCACTCCGTCAACGCGTCGACGGTGCTGCCGTGGCTGCTCCACGCGCTCGGCGCGCCCGGCGCGCTCGTGGGCCTGCTCCTGCCCGTGCGGGAGTCGCTCTCGATGCTGCCGCAAGCGATGCTCACGCCCCTCGTGCTGCGGGCGCGGCATCGGAAGGCGATCTTCGTCGCGGGCGCCCTCGTGCAAGCGGGCGCGGCGGGCGCGATCGCGCTCGTCGCCGCGATCGGCGCCGGGCTCGCGGCCGGCATCGCGATCGTCGCGGCGCTCGCGGTCTTCGCGCTCGGCCGCTGCCTGTGCTCCATCGCGTCGAAGGACGTGCAGGGCCGCACGATCCCGAAGGGCGAGCGCGGCCAGATCACGGGCCTCGCGACGACGGCGGGCGGCGTCGCCGCCATCACGCTCGGCATCGCCATCCGGGTGCTCGGCGGCGAGGATGCCTCTGCGACCCTCCTCGCGTGGGTGATCGCGGGCGGCGCGGCGCTCTGGGTGCTCGCGGCGCTGCTGTACTCGGGCATCCGCGAGCCCGACGGGGACCCGTGGGACGACGATGCGGATGCGCCGACCGCGCCCGCGGAGCGTCCCGGCTGGGCGCGCGACGCGTGGACGCTGCTGCGCGAGGACGCGCAGCTGCGGCGCTTCGTCGGCGTGCGGAGCCTCCTGCTCGTCTCGGCGCTCAGCCCGCCGTTCCTCGTCTCGCTCGCCGCGGCATCCGGTTCGGGCTCGCTCGTGGGGCTCGGCGGCTTCGTGCTCTCGGCGGGCCTCGCGGCGCTGCTCGGCGGGCGCGTCGCCGGCCGGCTCGCCGACCGCTCGAGCCGCACGCTCATGTCGGTCGGCGCGGGCGTCGCGGCGGCGATCGTCGCCCTGGTCGTCGCGATCGCGGCGCTGCCGGCCTTCGACGGCGCGAGCCCGTGGGGGAGCGCCGTGCTCGTCGTCGCCTACTTCCTGCTCGCCCTCACCCACACGGGCGTGCGAGTGGCGCGGAAGACCTACGTCATCGACATGGCCGACGGCGATCTGCGCACGCGCCAGGTCGTGGTCGCGAACTCGGCGATGGGCGTCGTGCTGCTCGTCGTGGGCGCGGCGAGCGCGGCGCTCGCGGCGCTCGGGCCGGCATGGGCGCTGCTGCTGCTCGCGGCCCTCGGGGCGACCGGGGTCGTGGCCGCGCGCAGGCTCCCCGAAGTCGGCCACGCGTAGCCTGGGGCGATGCGGATCCCGCTGCGATCGCTCATCCCTCCCCGCTTCCGCGACGTCGACCCGATCGACCCGGCGGAGGTCGCGGTGTGGGCGCGCGACTACGCCTTCGCGGCGCGCATGCACCTGCGCTCGACGCTCGACCCGACGGCGCCGAAGGCGCTCGGCATCCCGGGCTCGCGCGTGCACGTCGTCTGCATCCCCGGCGTCATCGAGGGCTGGCACTTCATGGAGCCGCTCGGGAAGCGGCTCGCGCGGGCCGGCTTCGCGGTGCACTTCGTGCCCGAGCTCGGCCGCAACGTCGCGCCCGTGCTCGAGTCGGCCCCGATCGTCGGCGCCGTCGTCGACCGGGTCGCCGCAGCGCATCCGCACGCGAGCATCGTGCTCGTCGGGCACTCGAAGGGCGGGCTCATCGGCAAGCGGCTGCTCGTCGACCGCGCGCTCGAGCCGGCGAAGCCGCAGCCCGCCGGGCTCGTCACGCTCGCGACGCCCTTCGCCGGCTCGAGCCGCGCGGCGCTGCTGCCGGGGGAGTACATCCGCGAGTTCGACCCCTCGAACGCGATGCTCACCGCGCTCGCGGCCGAGCGGTCGGCGGATGCGCGCATCCGCGTCGTGCTGCCGCAGATCGACCCGCACGTGCCCAAGAACCGCATCCCCGACGGGATGCGGGGCGTGCGGCTGCGCGAGAGCGGGCACTTCCGGCCGCTCGCGACCGCGGAGGCGGCGCGCGCGATCGTCGCGGCGATCGACGAGCTCACCGGGGCGCCCGCGTCCCGGGATGCGCCGCCGGCCTGAGCCGCCCTCGAGACGGCCGCGCGCGTCAGCCGGTCTGCCGCAGCTGCACGACGACCGGCCGGTGGTCGGTGCCCGCGTCGTCGAGGCCCGTGAGCACGCGCGCGGCGACCGGCTCCCAATCGGGCGTCGCGACGACGTGGTCGATCTGCGCGCCGAGCCACGGCGGCGCCCACGTCGGCCAGCTGCCGACCGCGCCCGCGCCCACGGCGCTCGCCGCGTCGCGGCAGACGCCGAGGTCGCCGCCCTCGGCGCGCAGGCCCCACCAGTGGTCGAGCGTCGAGTTGAAGTCGCCGCCCATGACGACCGACTCGGGGCCGTCGCACAGCGACGCGACGAACTCGAGGTCGGCCCGCCAGTTGCGCATCTGCTGCGGCACGGGCGCGACCGGGTGGGTCGCGACGAACACCGGGCCCTCCCCGTCGTCGGGGCGCGCGACGACCGTCGGGAGGGTGCGCGTGTCGCCCACCGACCGGTCGGTCGTGTACTCGCCGAGCGATGCCGAGATGAGCAGCGTCGTGTTGAGGGCGCCGTACGCGGGGTCGACCCAGCTCGTGTGGACCCAGAACGGGTTGCCGCGGCCGCGCAGCAGCTCGGCCACCCCGACGCCCAGCTCGAGCGTCGTCTCGGGCAGCATCACGGCATCCGCCCCCGTCTCGTCGATGACGCGCGCGATCTCGTCGACGCCCGGCTCGTCGCCGAGGGTGTTCCAGGTGAGCACGACGAGGTCGCCCGAGTCGCGGTCGATCGACTGCGAGTCGTCGAGCCCGCGCGAGGCGTGGATGCCGCCCGAGACGAGCGAGAAGACGATGAGCAGCGAGACGATGCCGAGCACGAAGGGCCGCACGCGGCGCCAGCCGACGAAGCACAGCGCGATGAGCGCGAGCACGAGCGCGATGCCGATGACGCCCACGCGCATCGAGACGACCTGCGCGACGATCGGCGCCTGCTCGAGCCCGAGCGCCTGCGGCCACGCGGCGATCGCGAGGCACGCGGCGACGACGAGGGCGACGAGAGCGCCGAGGATCGCGAGCATCACCGCCCAGCGTAGTCTGGCGA
Source organism: Agrococcus lahaulensis DSM 17612 (assembly GCF_000425105.1). GTDB lineage: Bacteria > Actinomycetota > Actinomycetes > Actinomycetales > Microbacteriaceae > Agrococcus > Agrococcus lahaulensis. The sequence goes on along the minus strand of NZ_AULD01000006.1, from coordinate 311,596 downwards.
GGTGACCACGGACTGGGCCGCGCTGGGGCCGATCGACCTCCACGCGCACTCGCGGGAGTCGGACGGGACGGATGCGCCGGGCGATGTCGTGCGCGCCGCCGCGGCCGCGGGGCTCGGCGCCGTCGCGCTCACCGACCACGACACCGTGAGCGGCTGGGCGGAGGCGAGCGAGGCCGCGCGCGAGACGGGCGTCGCGCTCATCCCGGGCGTCGAGTTCTCGGCGCAGCTCGGGCCCGCGAGCGTGCACGTGCTCGGCTACCTGCTCGACCCGGAGTCGTCGGCGTTCGTGGGGGAGCGCGAGCGGATCCGGCTCGAGCGGCTCGAGCGCGCCGAGCGCATGGTGCACGCGATCGGCCGCGACTACCCGCTCACGTGGGAGCACGTCGAGGAGCACTCTGCGCCGGGCGCGACGATCGGCCGCCCGCACATCGCCGACGCGCTCGTCACGCTCGGCATCGTGCCCGACCGCTCGGCGGCCTTCGAGGGCATCCTCCACTGGCAGGGCGGCTACTACCAGCCGCACCACGCGCCCGACCCGGCCGCCGCGATCGGCATCATCAAGCAGGCCGGCGGCGTCGCCGTGCTCGCCCACCCGGCCGCGCGCGGCCGCCCGGTCATGCGGATGCGCGCGCTCGGCACGCTCGTCGACGCCGGGCTCGACGGCGTCGAGGTGTGGCACCGCGACAACGACGAGGCGTCGCGACGGGTGCTGCTCGCGGACGCCGAGCGGCACGGCCTGCTCGTGACGGGCTCGAGCGACTACCACGGCTTCGGCAAGCCCAACAGGCTCGGCGAGCACTCGACCGAGCCCGAGGTGCTCGCCGAGATCGTGCGCCGCGCGACCGGCTGGCAGCCGGTCCTCCCCGCCTGACCCGCGCCCGCCCGCCGCGCCTCCCGCGCGCAGAGTGTCGGCACTCTGCGATTCCCGCGGCTGCTGAGCGCAGAGGGTCGGCACTCTGCGGTTCCCGCGGGCGCTGAGCAGCAGAGTGTCGGCACTCCGCGACTGCGGGCGGCACGCGAACGGCCGCCCCGCGAGCGCGGGACGGCCGATGCGATGAGGAGCTGGCTAGGCCTGCGGCGCCTGCGGCGCGTTCCCGCCGCCGCCCGTGCGGCGGCGACGGCGCCGGCGCTGCGTCGGCGCGGCGTTGCCGTCGCGGTGCCCGGCGCCCCCGCCGTCGTGCGTGCCGCGGCCCTCGGTCGCGGTCGACGCATCCGCCTGCCGTCCCTCGCCGCTCGAGCGGCCGCCGCTGCGGCGACGACGCTGCCCGCCGCCGTCGCGGTCGCCGCCGCGCCCGCGCTCGCCGCCGCGACCGCGGCCGCCCGCGGCCGAGCCGTCGCCCGCCGCGTACTCGGCGATGTGCTCGCGCTTCGCGTCCTTGTTGGGCGGCGTCGTCGTCAGGCGTCCCTTCGAGCCGACCGGGATGTTGAGGTCGCTGTAGAGGTGCGGGCTCGACGAGTAGGTCTCGAGCGGCTCGGGGCGGCCGAACTCGAGCGCGCGGTCGATGAGCGACCACTTGTGCAGGTCCTCCCAGTCGACGAACGTGACCGCGATGCCCGTGCGGCCGGCGCGGCCCGTGCGGCCCACGCGGTGCAGGTAGGCCTTCTCGTCCTCGGGGATCGTGTGGTTGATGACGTGGGTGACGTCGTCGACGTCGATGCCGCGCGCGGCGACGTCGGTCGCGATGAGCACGTCCTTCTTGCCGGCCTTGAACTGCGCCATCGCGCGCTCGCGCGCCTCCTGGCTCATGTCGCCGTGCACGGCGGCGGCCGCGAAGCCGCGGTCGATGAGCTCCTCGGTGAGGCGCGAGGCGGCGCGCTTCGTGCGCGTGAAGATGACGGTCTTGCCGCGGCCCTCGGCCTGCAGGATGCGCGAGACGACCTCGTCCTTGTCGAGCGCGTGCGCGCGGTAGACGACGTGCTCGATGTTGGCCTGCGCGATCGTCTCGTCGACGCCCGCGGCGCGGATGTGCAGCGGGCGCGACATGAAGCGGCGTGCCAGGGCGACGACCGCGCCCGGCATCGTCGCCGAGAAGAGCATCGTGTGCCGCACGGCGGGCACCTTCGAGAAGATCTTCTCGACGTCGGGGAGGAAGCCGAGGTCGAGCATCTTGTCGGCCTCGTCGAGCACGATCTCGCGCACGTTCGAGAGGTCGAGGATGCGCTGCTGGGCGAGGTCGAGGAGGCGTCCGGGGGTGCCGACCACGATCTGCGCGCCGGCCTTGAGCTGCTCGACCTGGCCCTCGTAGGCCTTGCCGCCGTAGATGGAGACGATCGTCGTCGGCCGGTTGGAGGTGATGAGCTCCATGTCCTCGGTCACCTGCACGGCGAGCTCGCGCGTGGGCACGACGATGAGCGCCTGCACGCCGCTCTCGGGCTCTGGGCCGAGGCGCTGCGCGAGCGGCAGGCCGAACGCGAAGGTCTTGCCGGTGCCGGTCTTCGCCTGGCCGATGATGTCCTGTCCGGAGAGCGCGAGCGGGATCGTCTGCGCCTGGATGGGGAAGGGCTCGAGGATGCCGCGGTCGGCGAGCGCCTGGACCATGTCGGCATCGATGTTGAGGTCTTGGAAGGTCAAGAGGGGGTTCCGCCTGTTCGTTATCTGCCTCCAGCGTACAAGGGGCATGCGAGGCAGGCTCCCTGCACGCCCATAGACTGCACGACTGTGGTGAAGTGGTTCGACCGGACGCCGCGCGACGTCACGCGCCAGCTCCTCAGGCACCATCGGGTGCCGGTCGTCGGCGACCGCGTGCTGCTTCAGGATGTGCGGCCCGCGCTCGTGCCCTTCGTCGGCCAGGCGCTCGGCCTCGAGCTCGACCTCGTCGCGAAGGCCGGCCGCGTGCTGCAGGCGGCGCCCTCGGCCGAGGCGCAGGTCGCGCTCTCCGAGGTCGTCCGGATCCTCGCCACGCGCGCGACCGCGTTCGCGCGGATCCTCGAGGGGGAGGGCGTCGAGGCGCAGGACGCGATGCGCCCGTTCGCCGACTCGACGCGCGAGTTCTCGAGGCTCATCGCCGGCGCCGACTGGTACGAGGAGCTGCTCGCCGTGCACGTCGTGAGCGGGCTGCTCGAGGACTTCTTCGTCGCCGTCGTGCCGGGCCTGCCCGAGGACGACCAGGACGCGATGCTGCGCGCGCTGCGCGGCGAGAGCGCGCACCCGCAGCTCGTGAAGCTGCTGCAGGCCGCGATCGAGCAGACGCCGCGGCTCTCCGACCGGCTCGCGGTGTGGGGCCGGCGGCTCGTCGGCGACGCGCTGCTGCAGATGTACCTCGCGGTCAACGGCCCCGACGACGCGGGCCGCGCGGTGCCGAGCCAGCAGCGGCTCGAGCCGGCGTTCAACGACATCGTCGCCTCGCACACGCGCCGCATGGACGAGCTCGGCCTCACGGCCTGAGCGCCCGCCCCGCGAGCGATCCCGTTGGTCGAGTAGCCGGCGCAGCCGGCGGAGCCGGCGTATCGAGACCCGAGTCCTACGCCTTCTTGGCAGTGAGCTCCGCGAGGTACTCCCGGTCAGCCCGCTCGCGCCGCTTCGGCAGCAGCCGCGGCAGCACGAGGGCGACCACGGTCGCGGCCGCGAGGCACGCGAGCCACAGCCACAGGGCATCCGCCCCGACGCCCGCGAGCATGCCGATCGTCCAGACGATGCCCGCCGCCGCGGCGGACGCGCACGGGTTCAGGAAGAGCCCGACCCACTCGCGCCCCGGGAGCGCGTAGCGCGCGAAGAGGCCGATCGCCGCGCCGAGCACCATCGGCACGAGGACGAGGATGGGCATCAGGCCACGAAGCCGATCTTGCGGGCCGTCTCGCTGCCGATCTCGACGTAGGCGATGTTGGCGCTCGGCACGATGTAGCGGTGGCCCTTCGCGTCGTCGATCGCCAGGTGGCCCGCGTCGAGCGCGCTCAGCACGAGCGACTGCACCTCCTCGGCCGTCTGCGACGAGTCGAACGAGATCTCGCGGGGCGAGTCCTTGATGCCGATGCGGATGTCCATGCCTTGAGGATAGGCGATGGGATGCGGGCGCCCGCGCCGTTCCGCCCTGGGCGATCAGCGCGGCGACGGGCTCTGTCGGTGGCCGTCGATACCGTGGGCGCGTGCCAGAGCGAAGCCTCACTCTCGACGCCCCCGAGCGGGCGCGTGCCGTCGACCTCGACGCGTCGCAGCGCGCCGTGCTCGAGCGGCCCGACGACGCGTGCGCGATCGTGCTCGGCGTCGCGGGCTCCGGCAAGACCACGACGCTCGTCGAGCTCGCCGCCGACCGCCTCGCGCGCGGCCTCGACCCCGCGCGGCTGCTCGTCGTCGCGGGCTCGCGGCAGGCCGCGACGGCGCTCCGCGACCGGCTCGCGCACCGCACCGCGATCGTCACGCCCGGCCCGCTCGCGCGCTCGATGCCGTCGTTCGCGCACGCGCTCCTCACGGCCGCGGCGCTCGCCGACGAGCGGCCCGTGCCGCAGCTGCTCTCGGGCGCCGAGCAGGACCGCATCATCGCCGCGATGCTCGCCGGCCACGTCGACGACGAGGCGGCGGGCGCGCCGAGCGGCCCGGCGTGGCCCGAGCACCTGCACGCCGAGGTGCGCGAGCAGGCGGGGTTCCGCGCCGAGCTGCGCGAGCTGCTCGCCGCGGTGCAGGAGCGGGGGTGGGATGCGTCGACGCTCTCCGCGCTCGCGGTCGAGCGAGGGGTCCCCGAGTGGGCGGCCGCGGCGCAGTTCCTCGACGAGTTCGAGCGCCTCCAGCGCCTCGAGCGGCGCGGCGCCGAGGCGATGACCGCCGCGTCGCTCCTGCGACGCGCGGCGAGCGCGATCGCCGAGACCGACGTGCCGCTGCCGAGCCTCGTGCTCGTCGACGACGCGCAGGAGCTCACCGAGGGCGCCGTCGTCGTGCTCGAGGCGCTCCGCGCGCGCGGCGCGACCGTCGTCGCGTTCGGCGACCCCGACACGACGACGGGCGGCTTCCGCGGCGCCGACCCGACCCTGCTCGCGGCGCTGCCGGGGCGGCTCGGCTTCGCGGGCGAGCCCGGCCACCGGCTCGAGCTCGAGGTCGACCACCGGCACGGCGAGCGCGTGCGCGCCTTCCTCGCGAAGGCGGCCGAGGGCATCGGCACCGCGGGCGCCGGCACGCACCGGCGCGCGGCGGCGGGCGGCTCGGCAGCGGAGGACGTGCTCGAGCTGCACCTCGCGCAGTCGCTCGACGAGCAGGCCAGGCGCATCGCGCGGCTCATCCACGAGCGCCGCGCCCGCGGCGTCGCGTTCGACGAGATCGCGATCATCGCCCGCACCGGGCGCTCGGCCGCCGAGCTCGGCTCGCTGCTCTCGGCGCTCGAGGTGCCGGTCGCGTCCGGCGGCCCCACGCGGCTGCGCGAGACCGAGGTCGTCGCCGCGCTCGTGCGCGTGCTCGCGGTCGCGACCGGCCGCCGCGAGCTCGACGCCCAGCTCGTCGAGGAGCTGCTGCGCAGCGACCTGCTCGGCCTCGACGCGCTCGCGGTGCGACGGCTCAAGCGCGCGCTCCGGCACCGCATCGTCGCGGCGGGCGGCGCCGTGCACGTCGCGGGCGCCGAGCTCGTGCGGGCCGCGATCGCCGATCCGGAGCAGCTCGAGGGCCTCACCGGCGCGCGGCAGGGCACCGCCGCCGCGCGCCGCCTCGTGCGCATGCTCGCCGACGCGCGCGCCCTCCTGACCGCCGACGACCCGGCCGGCGCCGATCGCGTGCTGTGGGCCGTGTGGAGCGCCGCGGGCGTCGCGGAGAGCTGGCGCCGCGCCGCGCTCGGCGGCGCGGGCGTCGAGCGCGCGCTCGCCAACCGGCGGCTCGACGCCGTCGTCGCGCTCTTCGACCAGGTCGCCCGGCTCATCGAGCGCCGCCCGGACGCCGACACCGGCGCGTTCGTCGACGCGTGGCTCGCCTCGAGCGTCGACGACGACTCGCTCGCCGCGCGCGCCGAGGGCTCTCGCGTCGCGATCGGCACGCCGGGCCAGTTCGTGGGCCGCGAGCTCGACACCGTCATCGTCGCGGGCCTGCAGGACGGCGTGTGGCCCAACCTGCGGCCGCGCGGCTCGCTGCTCGGCGCGAACCGCCTCGACGGCGAGCCGACCGAGGACGCGCGCGCCGGCGTGCTGCACGACGAGCTGCGCACCTTCGTCAAGACCGTCGCGACCGCGCGCTCGGCGGTGCTCCTCACGGCCGTCGCGAGCGACGACGAGCAGCCCTCGCCGTTCGTGCTCGCGGTCGACCCGGAGCCGACGCCCGGCGCCGACGACAGCTGGCACTCGCTGCGCTCGCTCGTCGCGAGCCTCCGCCGCCGGGTCGTCGACGAGCGGCACGACGCCCACGCGGCCGCCTCCGCGCTGCGCCGCCTCGCCGATGCGGGTGTGCCGGGCGCCGACCCGCGCGAGTGGGCGGGCCTCGCGCCCATCACCACGACCGAGCGGCTCGACACGGGCGAGCAGGTGCGCGTGAGCCCCTCCGCGCTCCAGGGGCTCGTCGAGTGCGAGCTCTCGTGGGTCATCGGCCGGCTCGCGGGTGGCACCTCCAATCGCGCCGCGGCGCTCGGCACGATCGTGCACGACGCGGTCGAGCACGTCGACGCGACCGACGCGGCCGCGATCGAGGCGGCCGTCGACGCGCGCTTCGCCGAGCTCGACCACCCCTCGACGTGGGAGGCGGCGCAGCAGCGCGATGAGGTCCGGCCCATGGCCGTAGCCCTCGCGGGCTACTTCCAGGTGCTGCGCGGCGCGGGCTGGACGATCGAGCGCGACGAGCGCGAGGCGCGCTTCGAGGTCGAGGTCGACGGCGCCGTGCTCTCGGGCGCGATCGACTGGCTCGAGCACGGACCGAACGGCGAGGTGCGCATCGTCGACCTCAAGACCGGCAAGCGCGTGCCGAAGGCCGTCGAGGGCCTCGGCAACCTGCAGCTGCGCGCATACCAGCTCGCGGTCGCGCTCGGCGGCGTCGAGGGCATCGAGGCCGGGGCCCAGACCTCCGCGAGGCTCGTCATGCCGAAGCTCGCCCGCAAGGAGAAGACGGTCGACTCCGAGCCCTTCGACGAGGTGGCGGATGCGTTCCACGAGCACTTGCGGACGGCGATCGAGACCATGGGCGGCGCGGTCTTCACCGCGCGCCCCGAGCTGCACTGCAACGACGACTTCAGCTTCGGCCAGTGCGCCATCCACGTCATCCCGGAGGTGACCGAGTGACCGGCGACCGCATGATCACCGCGATCGAGATCACCGAGGCGATCGCAGCCGTGCGAGGCAAGGCCCCGCAGCGGCCGACCGACGAGCAGATCGCGGTCATCCAGGCACCCGAGGAGCCCACGCTCGTCGTCGCCGGCGCCGGCAGCGGCAAGACGCACACGATGGCGCAGCGCGTGCTGTGGCTCGTCGCGAACGGCCGGGTCGCACCCGACGAGGTGCTCGGCCTCACCTTCACGCGCAAGGCGGCGCGCGAGCTCGCCGACCGCCTCGCCGCCGAGCTGCGCGCGCTCGCCGAGGCAGGCCTCGTCGACCCGGAGGTCGCCGCGACCCGCCGCCCCGTCGTGCAGACCTACAACTCGTTCGCGAGCTCGCTCTTCCGCGAGTGGGCGCTGCTCATCGGCCGTGACCCCGAGTCGGAGGTGCTCACCGACCCCGCCGCGTTCCTGCTCGCGCTCCGCGTCGCGCGCGCTTCCGACGACCTGCGGCTCGCCTCGCTCGGCCGCGCCGAGACGGTCGCCGACCGGGTCGTGCAGCTCGCGGGCACGCTCGGCGACCACCGCGTCTCGACCGAGCGGCTGCGGCGAGGCCGCTTCCCGGAGCGGTTCCGCGCGCTGCAGGCGCTCCCGACCGCCGACGAGCCCAAGCTGTTCAAGGCGGCGCACGCGAAGGCGATCGCGCAGGACGTCGAGCGGGTCGGGAGCCTTGACCCGCTCGCCGACCTCGTCGACGCGTTCGACGAGGCGAAGCGCCGGCGCAGCGCCGTGCAGTTCAGCGACCAGGTGCGGCTCGCGCTCGACGCGATCGACGCGCACGAGGGCGCCGTCACCGAGCTGCGCGCCCGGCACCGCGCGGTGCTGCTCGACGAGTTCCAGGACACCTCCGTGCTGCAGCTGCAGCTCATCCACGCGCTCTTCGACGGCTCGCCCGTCATGGCCGTCGGCGACCCGAACCAGGCGATCTACGGCTTCCGCGGCGCGAGCGCCGGCACGCTCGCGCTCTTCGCGCAGCGCTTCCGCGTCGAGCGCACGCTCACCCTCTCGACGAGCTGGCGCAACGACGCGGAGGTGCTCACGCTCGCGCACGCCGTCGCGAGCCGGCTGCCCGAGCAGCCCGGCGTGCCGGTCAAGCGGCTCGAGCCGCGGAAGGGCGCGGGCCCGGGCGACGTCGCCGTGCGGCACCTCCCGACGATCGAGGACGAGTCGCGCGAGCTCGCCGCATGGCTGCGCTCGCACCGCGCGGGCGTCGCGGGCTCCGAGACGACCGCGGCCGTGCTCGTGCGCTCCCACTCGCAGAGCGTCGAGCTCACCCGGGCGCTCCGCGCCGAGGGCATCCGCGTGTTCCGCTCGGGCGGCGGCGGCCTGCTCGACGAGCCAGAGGTCGTCGACCTCGTCGCGGCGCTGCGCGTGCTCGGTCGGCCCGAGGAGGGCTCGAGCCTCGTACGGCTGCTCGCCGGCAGCCGTTGGCGGATCGGCGTCGCCGACCTCGCCGCGCTCCAGCGGCACGCGTCGATGCTCGCGAAGGCGGGGCTGAGCCCCGAGCAGCGCAGCGCCGACCGGGGTGCGATCGCGGTCGAGGCGAGCGTCTCGATCGTCGACGCGCTCGACGCGCTCGTCGACGCGCCGCGGCTCGAGGGCGCGACGGCGGAGGGGCTCGCGCGCATGCGCGACGCGGGTGCGCTGCTGCGCGAGCTGCGCCGCCGCGCCGGCATGCCGCTGCCCGAGCTCGTGCGCAGCGTCGAGCACGCCCTCCGGCTCGACATCGAGGTCGCCGCGAAGCGCCACCACGCGCACGGCGCGCTCGACGCCTTCGCGCGCGAGGTGCAAGCCTTCGCCGCGGCGGACGAGCGCGGCTCGCTCGAGGCCTTCCTCGCCTACCTCGACGTGCTCGAGGCGGGCCGCGGCCCCGACGTGCCCGAGCCCGAGCCGGAGCCGGGCTGGGTGCAGGTGCTCACGATGCACGCGTCGAAGGGCCTCGAGTGGGACGTCGTCGCGCTCCCGCGGCTCGCGGCCGCGAAGGGCGACGACCGGCCGCTCGGCTGGCTCACCCACGCGACGCTGCCGTACCCGCTGCGCGGCGACGCGTCGCTGCTGCCCCGGCTCGAGTGGGAGGGCCACGCGACGCAGCACGAGTACGCGCTCGCGCGCGAGCGCTTCCTCGAGGAGCTGTGGGACCACTACCAGTCGGAGGAGGACCGCCTCGCCTACGTCGGCGTCACGCGCGCGCGGCGCGCGCTGTGGCTCTCGGGCGCGCAGTGGTACGGCATGGCGAAGACGCCCGCGAGCCCCAAGCGGCTGCTCGAGATCGCGGCGGGCGCGATGGGCGCCGAGCTGCTCGAGGCGCCCGAGCGGGGCGCCGAGAACCCGCTCGGCGACCGCAGCCCCTCGCTCGCGTGGCCCGTCGACCCGCTCGGGAGGCGTCGCGAGGCGGTCGAGGCGGCCGCCGCGCGCGTCGAGGCGGCGGATGCGTCGGCCGAGACGCCCTGGGACGACGCGATCGAGCTCCTGCTCGCCGACCGCGGCCAAGCCGGACTCTCGCTCCCGAGCCGCATCGCCGCATCCGGCTTCAAGGACTGGGCGGCCGACCCGGTCGCCGTCGCGCGGGAGATCGCGCGGCCCATGCCGCAGGAGCCGTTCGCCGCGACGAGGCTCGGCACGCTGTTCCACGGCTGGGTCGAGCGCCGCGGCAGCGCCGTGAGCCTCGGCGACGCGGTCGACGACGCGCCGCTCGACGACGAGCTCGTCGGCATCGACGCCGAGCGGCTCGAGCGGCTCAAGCAGACGTTCCTCCGCTCGCCCTACGGCGACCGCCGGCCGGCCGAGACCGAGCTCGAGATCCACCTGCCGCTCGCGGGCACGACCGTCGTCTGCAAGATCGACGCCGTCTACCGCGACGGCGACCGCGCGACGGTCGTCGACTGGAAGACCGGCCGGCTGCCGTCGGGTGATGCCGACCTCGAGGCGCGGCAGCTGCAGCTCGCGCTCTACCGCGCCGCGTACGCGGCCCACGCGGGGCTCGACCCCGACCTCGTCGATGCGGAGCTCTACTTCGTCGAGCACGACCGGATCGTGCGCCCCGAGCGGATCGAGTCGCTCGCCGAGCTCGAGGCGCGCTGGCTGCGGGCGCAGCAGGCGGTCGCGGAGGCGTCAGCGCTCGGGTGAGCCCCCGGGCTCGCTGGCCTCGGGCGCGGCCGGCTCGCCGAGGTACTCCTGCACGCCCGTGAGGTCCATCGTCTCGAGCCGCTCGGGCGCGATCGCCGCGGTCGGGTCGCGGTCGACGCGGGCGAGGAGGGCCGCGAGCATGCCCTTCGCGTCGTCGACGATCGCGGCGTCGCTCCGCTCGACGCCGTGCAGCAGCCAGCGGGCGATGTCGAGCTCGGCGTGCAGCATCGCGCGCTGCCGCACGTGCCGGTCGCCGACCCCGCGTGCGGCGGCATGCGCCTCGAACGCGTCGTCGACGGAGCCGAACTCGCTCGAGCCGAGCAGGAAGGCGAGGTCGCGCGCCGGGTCGCCGACCGAGAGCGCGTGCCAGCCGTCGATGCCGACGACCCGCGCTCCCTCGATGCGGAAGGCGGGCGCCTGCAGGTCGCCGTGCACGAGGGTCGGCTTGAACTGCCACAGCCGGTCGTCGCCGAGCGCGGACTCCCAGCGCTCGAGCAGCGGCGCGGGCACCGATCCCGTCGCGGCCGCGCGGTCGAAGGTCGCGAGCAGGTGCTGCCGGAGCGTCATCGCGCTCTCGTGCGGCAGGCCGGCGTCGGCGGCGACCGACGTCGGCAGCTCGTGGATCGCGGCGATCGCCTGGCCGACGCTCGTCGAGAGCCCCGGGCGCGCGAGGGAGACGTCGGCGAGCCGCATGGGCTCCCCGCCGAGCCGGGAGAGCACGAAGAGGGTCGACCTGCCGGCCGGCGTCGAGCCGAGCACCGTCGGCACCTCGAACGGCAGCCGCGAGCGGGTCGCGAGCGTGAGCGCGGCGAGCCCGGCGGCGTGCGCCTTCGCCGTCGTGAGGGCCGCGACCGATCGGGGCAGCACGACCTGCACGGTCTCGCCGTCGGCGAGCCGCGCGGCGACGACCGAGCGGTGCTCGTCGGAGCCGTCCTCCGTCGCCCCCACGACGTCGAGCCCCGGCACGGCGGTCGTGGCGAGCGCGGATAGGGTGAAGGGGTTCGTGCTCATGGATGCCAGGCTAGGCCGACCTCGACCGGGGGAGACCGCGCCACGCGACGGAGGTGACGTGCAGGTTCCCCCGCTCGCCCGATCGGCCCTCGACCGAGACCACGCCGGGCGCATCGCCGCCGATGCCGTCGCGCGCGCGCTCGAGCAGCCCTCGACGCGCGTGATCGCGGTCGCGGGCGACCGCGCTCCCGTGCGCGACGGCGCGCTCGTGCGACTGCGCCCCGACGAGCTGCCGGCCTCCGCGCGGCACGTCGAGCCCCGCGTGCCGCTCAGCTGGCTCGGCCGCGCGCCCGCCGCCGACGGCGGTGCGGGCGGCGTCGTGCTGAGCCTGCTCGTGGCGGAGCCGTTCGAGGTCGAGGGGGCGCAGTGGCGATCGCTCCGGGAGGTCGGCGCCGAGCTCGACGACGCCGACGCCGGAGCGTTCGTGCAGGCCGTGGCGCTCGGCGTCTGGCAGCGCGAGAGCCACCACAGCCCCGTCGACGGCTCCGCGGCGGGATTCGAGGAGTCGGGCTGGGTGCGGCGCGACGCGAGCGGCGGCGCCCACTTCCCCCGCACCGACCCGGCCGTCATCGTCGCCATCCACGACGCATCCGACGAGCGCATCCTGCTCGGCCACAACGCGGCGTGGCCCGAGGGCCGCTACTCGCTCATCGCCGGCTTCGTCGACCCGGGGGAGTCCCTCGAGGCGGCGGTCGTGCGCGAGGTGCACGAGGAGACGGGCCTCGCGGTCGCCGACGTGCGCTACCTCGGCTCGCAGCCGTGGCCGTTCCCGCGGAGCCTCATGATCGGCTTCGAGTGCGTCGCGGCCGACCCCGACGCGATCGTGCCCGACGGGGTCGAGATCCTCGACGTGCGCTGGTTCACGCGCGAGGAGCTGCGCTCGGGCGCCGTGCAGCTGCCCGGGCCGACCTCGATCGCCGCCTGGATCATCGACGCGTGGCTCGAGCGGTGAGCGGCCGGCTGGAACCCGACGCCGAGCGCATCCTCGCCGGGCTCGACGAGCAGCAGCGGCTCGCGGCGACGACGCTCGGCGGCCCGGTGGCGATCCTCGCGGGCGCCGGCACGGGCAAGACGCGCGCGATCACCCACCGCATCGCCTACGGCGTCGCGACCGGCGCGCAGGCCGAGCACGCGTCGCTCGCGCTCACGTTCACGAGCCGGGCGGCCGGGGAGATGCGCACGCGGCTCGCGCGGCTCGGGGCGGGCGGCGTGCAGGCGCGCACCTTCCATGCCGCGGCGCTCGCGCAGCTGTCGCACTTCTGGCCGCGCGTGACGGGCTCGCGCATGCCGCAGCTGCTGCCGCAGAAGGCGTCGACGCTCGCCGACGCCGCGGCGCAGCTGCGGCTGCGGCTGCCGACCGCGCAGCTGCGCGATGCGGCTGGCGAGATCGAGTGGCGGAAGTCGCAAGCGATGACGATGGAGGACTACGGCGTGCAGGCGCGCGTGCGCCCGCTGCCGACGGGTCTCACCCCCGAGGCCATGATCGACCTCCACATGGCGTACGAGCGGGTGAAGGACGAGCGGCGCCAGATCGACTTCGAGGACGTGCTGCTCGCCACGACCGGCATGCTCGAGCGGGAGAGCGTCGTCGCCGACGAGGTGCGCTCCCGCTACCGCCACTTCACGGTCGACGAGTACCAGGACGTCTCGCCCATGCAGCAGCAGCTGCTCGCCGCCTGGCTCGGCGACCGCCGCGACGTGTGCGTCGTGGGCGACCCGAGCCAGACGATCTACTCGTTCGCCGGCGCCGATCCCGCGGGGCTGCAGCGCTTCCTGCACGAGCACCCCGACGCGGAGCTCGTGCGGCTCGAGCGCTCCTACCGCTCGACGGGCGCGATCGTCGGCCTCGCGAACCGGCTCATGCGCGGACGCGATGCGCTCACGCTCGAGGCCGCCTCGGGCGAGCACGGGGTCGAGCCGCGCGTCACGGAGCACGCGAGCGACTCCGCGGAGGCCGCCGCGATCGCCGCGGCGGTGCGCGCGCAGGTCGCCGAGGGCGCCGATCCGGGCCAGATCGCGGTGCTCACGCGCTTCCACGCGCAATCGGGGCTCATCGAGCAAGCGCTCGCCGCGGCGGGCATCTCGTCGACCGTGCGGGGCTCCGTGCGCTTCTTCGAGCTGCCGGTCGTCAAGCGGGCGCTGCTCATGCTGCGCAGCGCCCCCGCCGACGGGCGGCCGCTCTTCCAGGCCGTCACCGACATCGTCATGGGGCTCGGCTACCGCGCCGAGCCGCCGTCGAGCCACGGCGAGGAGCGCGCGCAGTGGGATGCGCTGCACGCGCTCGTCACGCTCGCCGAGGAGACGGGCGGCACCGACCTGCCCGGCTTCGCGCTCGAGCTCCAGCGGCGGGCGGCGACCGAGCACGAGCCCACCGTCGCTGCCGTCACGATCGCGACGATCCACGCGGCGAAGGGGCTCGAGTGGCAGCACGTGCACGTGTGCGGGCTCGCCGAGGGGCTGCTGCCCATCTCGCACGCGACCTCGCTCGCCGAGATCGACGAGGAGCGGCGGCTGCTCTACGTCGCCATCACGCGCGCGCAGCGCTCGCTCTCGCTCACGTGGGCGCGCAGCTCGGGTCACGCGGTCAGGCAGCCGTCGCGATTCCTCGCGGAGATCGGTGCCGGCAGGCCCGCCGCGCGCGCCGGAGCGCGCTGACCGCGCCGTCGCGCTGGCGCACCCGCGCGCCCCAGCCCGCGGGGAGCTCGTCGTCACCGAGGCGGCGGAGCGCCCCGAGCACCGTCGCGACCGCTTGCGCCGCGGCGATCGCGCTCGGCACCGGCGCGAGGTGCGCCGGCACGAGCGACTCGTCGTCGACCGCGCACTCGACGCAGCCCGCGCCCGCGGGCACGAACGGGCCGATCTGCACCCACGCGTCGCCGACGGTGACCGGCAGGTGCGCGGTGCCCGACTCCACGAGCCGGTCGCGCTCGCGGTGGGGCAGCCGCCACGGCGAGACCGGCAGCACGAGCGGGTCGTCGCCGGCCGAGGGCCCGGCGCGGTGCCCCGCGCGATCGAGCGCGCGATGCAGCTCGAGGGCGAAGGGGATGCGTCCGCGCACGAGCGTCGGGACGGCGGGCGGCAGCGGGTCGAGCGCGGGTGCGAGCGCCTCGAGCAGCGCCGCGGCCGGCTCGTCGCCGAGCACGTGCTCGAGCTCGCGGCGCACGACCCCGCGCGTGAGGAGCGCGAGGCCGCGGAGCGTCGCGTCGTCGGCCGGCAGCTCGGCGACGGGCTGCTGCCCGCCGACCGTCACGCGGTCGGGGGCGCTGCGGAAGACGGCGAGGTGCGGGTCGAGGCGGAGCATGGCGGCATGGTGCGCCAGCGCGGCACTCGGCGTCGCTCAGTCTCCACAAGGCTGTGGAGGCGGCTTCGACACGCTCAGCGCCTGCGGCGCGAAGCGGCTCAGCCGGCGGCGGGGGCTGGCCCCTCGTCCGCCTCGCCGTCGCCCCGCTCGGCGTCGTCGAGCAGCTCCTGCAGGGCGAGGTCCATCTCGTCGAGCTCCCCGACGCCGCGGAGCCGCGCGATGACGCGCGAGGGGTCGTCGATGTCGGCCGAGCCCGGCATGAGGTCGGCCTGGTCCCACAGGGAGTCGCGCACCTCCGGGCCCACCGCATCCGTCACCGCGTGCCAGAACGCCGCCGCCTCGCGGAGGCGCCGGGGGCGGATCTCGAGGCCCACGAGGGTGCCGAAGGCCTTCTCGGCCGGTCCGCCCGTCGCGCGCCGCCGGCGCACCGTCTCGGCGATCGCGTCGCGCTTGGGCAGCCTCGCGGTCGCGGACTCGGTCACGGCGTCGACCCAGCCGTCGATGAGGGCGATCGTCGTCTCGAGGCGCGCGAGCGCCTCGACCTGCTCCGGTGTCTTCGGCGGGATGAGCGCGCCGCTGCCGAGCGCCTCGCGGAGCTCCTCGGGGTTGGTGGGGTCGAACGACTCCGCGAGCTCCTCGAGCCGGTCGACGTCGATGCGGATGCCCTCGGCGTACTCCCGCACGGAGGAGAGCACGTGCAGCCGCAGCCAGCGCGCGTGGTGGAACAGGCGGGCATGGGCGAGCTCGCGCGCCGCCATCCAGATGCGCACCTGGTCCTCGGGGATCTCGAGCCCCTCGGCGGCGGCGCGCAGGTTGACGGGCAGCAGCGCCGCGGTGTCCTCGAGCAGCGGGAAGCCGAAGTCGCCGCCCGCGATCGTCTCGCTCGCGAGCTGCCCGACGACGTTGCCGAGCTGCATCGCGAACATCGTGCCGCCGACGTTGCGGAGGATGCGCTCGGCACCCGCGAGCAGCTCCTGCGCCTCCTCGGGCGCGTGCTCCTGCATCGCGCTCGTGAGCGCGTTCGCGATGCTGTTCGCGACCGGCTCGCTCATCTCCTGCCACACGGGGATCGTCGCGTCGACCCACTGCTGGCGCGAGAGGAGCGTGAGCGAGCTCGCGGCGGCGCCGATCTCGGTCGTCTCGCTCAGCCAGAGCGCCGCGAGGTCGGCGGCCTGCCGCACCGCGTCGCGCTCGGCGGTCGTCACCGAGCCGGGGTCGCGCTGCACGACCGCGGCCGCCTGCCGCTGCGCGGCCGACCAGTCGATGCCGTCGTCGGTGCGGGCGAGCGCCGCCTGCAGCTGCGCCATGAGGGCTTGCAGCTGGGCCGGGTCGCTCGGCATGCCGGCGGCGCCGGCGAGGCGCGACGGATCGATGGGCCCCTGGCCGGAGAGGAACTGCTGGAGCATCTCCCGCAGCTCGTCCTCGGGGCGGCGGTCCTCGGGCTCCTCAGGCATGCGACTACGCTAGCCCCAGCATGTCCGAGCCCGCCGGGTATCCGCCCAACCAGCCATCCGCCGTCCGCGAACACCGGGCTCAGCCCCGCTTCCCGGACGTGCGCCCGCGCCGCGTGCGCCGCGCCGGCTGGGTCGCGCTCGGCGTGACGGGCGTCGCGTCGCTCTCGCTCGCCTTCGTGCCATCGCCCTACATCGTCGAGGTGCCCGGCCCGACGTTCGACACGCTCGGCGCGACCGACGCGGGCGAGCTCATCGAGATCGAGGGCGCCGAGACCTTCCCGACCGAGGGCGAGCTGCGGCTGCTCACGGTCTCGCTGCTCGGGAACCCCGAGCGCCCGCTCACGTGGGTCGACGTCGCGAAGGCGTACGTCGACCCGTCTCGCGCCATCATCCCGATGGAGGTCGCGTACCCGCCATCGGTCTCGGTCGAGGACGCGAACGAGGCCGGCCGGATCGAGATGCGCAACTCGCAGTCGGCCGCGGTCGCCGCCGCGCTCCTGCACCTCGGCGAGCCCGTCGAGAGCGACGTGCGCGTCGCGGGGGTCATCGAGGGCTCGCCCGCCGAGGGCCTCCTCGAGGAGGACGACCGGATCCTGCGGGTCAACGGCGACACCGCCTACGACGTCTACTCCATCCGCGCATCCATCGCCGCCGATGAGGGCGCGTCGACGTTCGAGATCGAGCGCGACGGCGCGCCGCTCACGGTCGAGGTGACGCCCGCGACGGAGGGAGAGCAGCGCATCGTCGGCATCTACCCCGCGCACGAGTTCGCGTTCCCCTTCGAGGTCGACATCCAGCTGCCGAACGTCGGGGGCCCGAGCGCGGGCATGATGTTCGCCCTCGGGATCATCGACGAGCTCACCCCGGGCGCGATGACCGCCGGCACCCGCTGGGCCGGCACGGGCACGATCGCCGCGCTCGGCGACGTGGGCGCGATCGGCGGCATCGTGCAGAAGATGCACGGCGCGGTCGACGCGGGCGCGACGCACTTCCTCGCGCCCGCCGCGAACTGCGCGGAGGTCGTCGGCCACGTGCCGGAGGGGCTCACGGTCTTCGCCGTCTCGACCCTCGACGAGGCGGTCACCGCGATCGAGACGGTCGCCGAGCAGGGCGACGCGGGCGCGCTCCCCACGTGCGAGGCGCCCGCCGGCTCCTGACGGCGAGCGGGGCGCGGAGCGCCGCCCCGACCGTGCCTGGCTCATAGGAGCGGCCGATAGCATGGCGGCACCGCCCGCCGAGCCCTTCCTTGGAGCATCCCGACGTGTCTGTCAACGCCGAACGACCCATGCCGCCGACCGCGCCGAGCGGACCGACGGGCAGGAGGCCATCGCCGCTCCTGATCACCGTGATCGTGGTCGCCGCGATCCTCGGCGCCTTCGTGCTCTTCTCCGGCTTCTACGCCGACATCCTCTGGTTCGACCAGCTCGGCTTCCTGCAGGTGCTGCAGACGCGCTGGCTCTCGATGCTCGTGATGTTCCTCATCGGGTTCCTCGGCATGGCGGTGCCCCTCGCGCTCAGCGTGCAGATCGCCTTCCGCTCGCGGCCCGTCTACGCGCAGCTGAGCTCGCAGCTCGACCGCTACCAGGAGCTCGTCGAGCCGCTCCGCCGCGTGGGCATGTGGGCCGCCCCCGCCGTGCTCGGCCTCTTCGCCGGCATCGCCTCCGCGTCGCAGTGGGAGACGGCGCAGCTGTGGCTGCACCGCAAGCCCTTCGGCGAGGCCGACCCGCAGTTCGGCTTCGACATCGGCTTCTACGTCTTCGAGCTGCCCTTCTACCAGTCGATCGTCGGCTTCGCGCTCGCGGTGCTGTTCATCTGCCTCGTCGCGGCGCTCGCGACCTCCTACCTCTACGGCGCGATCCGCGTCACCGGCCGCGAGTTCCGCATCTCGCGCTCCGCGCGCATCCAGCTCGCCGTCACGGGCGCGCTCTACATGCTCGCGCTCGGCGTCTCGATCTGGCTCGGCCAGTACGCCGCGCTCTCGATGCCCGCGCAGGGCTTCCTCGAGACGGGTGCCGGCTACACCGAGGTCAACGCGTCGATCCCCGGCGCCCAGATCATGGCGGGCATCGCCGCGCTCGTCGCCGTCTTCTTCATCGTCACCGCGGTCATCGGCCGCTGGCGCATCGCGATCGTCGGCACGGCGCTGCTCATCGCGTCGTCGCTCGTCGTCGGGGTCGCCTACCCCGCGATCGTGCAGCGCTTCCAGGTCGACCCGAGCGCGCGGACGCTCGAGGCCGAGTACATCCAGCGCAACATCGACGCGACGCGCGCCGCGTGGGGCGTCGACGAGATGGTCGAGACGCCGTCCGACGCGCGCACGGACGCCGAGCCCGGCGCGCTCCGCGAGGACGCCGAGACGACCGCGAACATCCGCATCATCGACCCCGCGCTCGTCACCGACGCGTTCGCGAACCTGCAGGAGTACCGCCAGTACTACGGCTTCCCCGAGCAGCTCGACGTCGACCGCTACGAGATCGACGGGCAGACGACCGACACGGTCATCGCGGTGCGCGAGCTCGACCTCACCGGGCTCGACGAGGACAGCTGGTACAACCGCCACATCGTCTACACGCACGGCTACGGCGTCGTCGCGGCGTACGGCAACCAGCGCGGCCCCGAGGGCCAGCCGGTGTTCCTGCAGGCGGGCATCCCGACCGACGGCGCGCTCGGCGAGTACGAGCCGCGCGTCTACTTCGGCGAGTCGACGCCCGACTACTCGATCGTCGGCGGCCCCGAGGGCTCGCCGAACCTCGAGCTCGACTACCCGCGCTCGACCGAGGAGGGCAGCGGCAACGCGAACACGACGTTCGCGGGCGACGGCGGCCCGAAGCTCGACAGCTTCCTCAACCGGCTCGTCTACGCGCTCAAGTTCCAGTCGGAGCAGATCATCCTCTCCGACGCGGTCAACGAGGAGTCGCAGATCCTCTACGACCGCGACCCGCGCCAGCGGGTCGGGGAGGTCGCGCCCTACCTGACGCTCGACACCGACAGCTACCCGGCGGTCGTCGACGAGCGGCTCGTGTGGATCGTGGACGGCATGACGACGTCGTCGTCGTTCCCCTACGCATCCCACCGCTCGGTCGCGCAGACGATCGCCGACACCACGAACCCGAACCCCGGGTTCACGCCGGGCGACGTCATCAACTACATGCGCAACTCGGTCAAGGCCGTGGTGGATGCGTACGACGGCTCGGTCACGCTGTACGCGTGGGACACGGAGGACCCGATCCTGCAGGCCTGGCAGGAGATCTACCCGGGCACCATCCGCCCGATGAGCGAGATGTCGGGTGAGCTCATGAGCCACGTGCGCTACCCGGCCGACCTGTTCAAGCTGCAGCGCAACATCCTCGGCGACTACCACGTCACCGACCCGGCGACGTTCTTCTCGGGCGACGACCAGTGGGCGACGCCCGCCGACCCGACGTGGTCGAGCGCGCAGACGCAGGCGCCGCCCCAGCCGCCGTACTACCTGACGATGTCGGTCGACGGGCAGGACCCCGCGTTCACGCTCTACTCGACGTTCATCCCGCGCGACGGCCGCGAGGTGCTCTACGGCTACCTGTCGGTCAACGCCGACGCGGGAGGCACCGCGGGGGAGCGGCTCGAAACCTACGGCCAGCTGACGCTGCAGATGCTGCCGAAGGACCGCTCGATCCCGGGCCCCGGCCAGGTGCAGAACACCTTCGACACCGACGACCAGGTCTCGCGAGAGCTCAACCTGCTGCGCCAGGGCGCGTCCGACGTGATCAACGGCAACCTGCTGACCCTCCCGGTCGGCGGCGGCCTGCTCTACGTGCAGCCGGTCTACCTGCGCTCGACGGGCGCGACGTCGTTCCCGGTGCTGCGGAAGATCCTCGTCGCGTTCGGCGACGACATCGCCTTCGAGGACACGCTCGACGAGGCGCTCGACGCGCTCTTCGGCGGCGACTCGGGTGCCGACGCGGGCGACTCGGACGTCGAGCCCGGCACGGAGGAGCCGGCGGAGCCGGGCGCCGAGGCGCCCGACGCCGACCTGCAGGCGCAGCTCGACACGGCGCTGCAGGAGGCCGTCGCGGCGATCCAGGCGCGCCAGGCCGCCTACGCGGAGGGCGACGTCGTCGCCGCCGCCGAGGCGGAGGTGCGGCTCAACGAGGCGGTGCAGCGCGCGGTCGACCTCTCGGCGCAGATCGAGGGCACCGAGGCGCCCGAGATCGCCCCGGAGGACGCCCCCGAGCAGTCGGCGCCCGCCGAGGAGCCGGCGACGAGCGAGACCGTCGCGCCCTAGCCGGTTTGCCCTTCCGCCCCGCGGCTGATAGAGTCTCTTCTTGTGCCGCGGGGTGGAGCAGCTCGGTAGCTCGCCGGGCTCATAACCCGGAGGTCGCAGGTTCAAATCCTGTCCCCGCAACGAAGTCCGCGAACTGCGGCACGAGAAGAGGCGCCCGAGAGGGCGCCTCTTCTGCATCTCTGGCCGGCGGCGTAGCGTCCCGGCATGGGCTTCGCCGTCTCCGCCGATGCGTACGACCGCTTCATGGGCCGCTTCTCGCGCCCGCTCGCGCGCGACTTCGCCGACTTCGCGGGCGTCGGCGCGGGAGAGGCCCTCGACGTCGGCAGCGGCCCCGGCGCGCTCACCGAGGAGCTGCTCGCGCGTGGCGCGCGCGTCACCGCCGTCGACCCCTCGCGCTCGTTCGTCGCCGCCGTGCGGGAGCGATGCCCGGGCGTGCGCGCGCTCGAGGGCGCCGCCGAGGCGCTGCCGTTCGCGGACGCCTCGTTCGACGCGGCGCTCGCGCAGCTCGTCGTGCACTTCATGGCGGATGCGTCGGCCGGCGTCGCCGAGATGGCTCGCGTCGTGCGCCCGGGCGGCACCGTCGCCGCGTGCGTGTGGGATCACGAGCGGGGGCCGGTCGGGCCCTTCTGGACCGCGGCGGCCGAGGTCTCGGGCATCGCGCCGCCGCCGCCGCGGGTCGGGACGCGGCGGGGCGACCTCGCGCGGCTGCTCGAGGGCGCGGGGCTCCGCGACGTCGTGGAGGCGCCGCTCGAGGCGAGCGTGCGCATCGGCTCGTTCGACGAGTGGTGGGAGCCGTTCGAGCTCGGCGTCGGCCCGGTCGGCGAGCTCGTCGCTCGGCTCGACGCCGCCGCTCGTGCCCGGTTGTGCGAGCGCTACCGCGAGCTGCTGCCCGCGCCGCCGTTCGAGGCGCGCGGGCTCGCGTGGGCGGCGCGCGGCACGCGGGCCTGAGTCACTCGAAGAGGCTGCCGAGCCCGCCGCCGGAGGAGGACCCGCCGTTCGATCCCGAGAGCTGCTGGCGGCCCTCGCTCGGCTGCACGACGACGAAGCCGGGCCGGTGGAAGGCGAGCTGGAACGCCTCGCCCGTGCCGCCGCGCAGCATCGAGCGCATGTTCATGCTGTTCACGACGCTCGGCTGCAGGTTCGCCGACCAGCAGACCGCCGCGTTGGGGTCGACGAACGTCGGCTGCCGCGAGCAGTCGAGCAGCATCGGCTGGCCCTCGCACGAGATGCCGATCGTGCCCCGCCCGCCGATCTCGACGTTGAAGAGCCCGCCCGCCATGATGTTGCCGCTGCGCAGCATCCTGATGTCCCACTGCAGGTCGGGATCGAACGCGAGCAGGTTCTTGCCGCTCACCGAGAGCCCCTCGCCCTCGAGCAGCACGGTGAAGACGTTCGCCGCGTCGCGCGCGAGGAACACCTCACCCTCGCCGCGGATGCGCATGAGCGGCGCGCCCTCGCCGGTGACGAGCTTCTTGAGCATGCGGGCGGCGCCCGCGCCCTCGTGCTGGAACTCCATGCGCCCCTGGTAGGCGACCATCGCGCCCTTCGCGGCGAGCACGTCGCCGCCGCCCGAGACGGCGATGCGCAGCATCTTGCTCGACTGCTTCACCCAGCGCTCGGTCGACTGGGCCTCCTGGTTGGCCTCGGCGAACAGCTCGGATCTCATGCGTCCTCCTCGAGGGCTCGCTCGAGCCGGTCGACCTTGCCGTCGAGCTCACCCGTCCAGCCCGGCCGGATGTCGGCCTTCAGGACGAGGGATGCGCGGGGCGAGAGCGCGAGCACGGCGTCGGTCGCGCGCTTGACGACCGCCATCACCTCGTCCCACTCGCCCTCGATGGTCGTGAACATCGCGTCGGTGCGGTGCGGCAGCCCGCTGCCGCGCACGACGCGCACGGCGGCCGCGACCGCGTCGTGCACCGAGCCGTCCGGCCCGGCGGTGCCGGGCGCGATGGAGAATGCGACGAGCATCCTGCTCCCTTCGTCGGTCGCATCCTCGCACCCGCCGCCCGCGTGCGCCAGCATCGGCGCGCGCCCGCCGTAGGCTTGGGGCATGGCGGATGCGACCGGGGTGCTGATGGCGGCGGCGGTGCAGCTCGCCGCGACCGAGGACGTCGACGCGAACCGCGCGGCGGCCGCCGCGTGGATCGACGGAGCAGCCGGTCGAGGCGCGGAGCTCATCGTGCTGCCCGAGTATGCGCAGCACTGCTCGCCGACGCTCGCCGAGACCGCGCCGGGCGCCGCCGAGCCGCTCGACGGCCCGTTCGTCACGATGCTCGTCGAGCGCGCCGCGGCGCACGACGCACTCGTCGTCGCCGGGCTCGTCGAGCGCACCGACGCGGGGCCGAGCAACACGGTCGTCGCGGTCGACGCGAGCGGGCTCCGGGTCGCCTACCGCAAGGTGCACCTCTACGACGCGTTCGGCTCGAGCGAGTCCGACTGGCTCACGCCCGGCGATCCCGCCCAGGTGCCCGTCGTCGACTTCCGCGGCACGCGCATCGGCATCCAGACCTGCTACGACCTCCGCTTCCCGGAGTCGACGAGGCGGCTCGTGGATGCGGGGGCCGACGTCATCCTCGTGCCCGCGGAGTGGGTGCGGGGCCCGCAGAAGGAGCGCCACTGGACGACGCTCGTCACCGCGCGCGCGATCGAGTCGACCGTGCACGTCGTCGCCGCGGGGCAAGCGCCGCCGCTCGGCGTCGGCTGCTCGCTCATCGCCGACCCGATGGGGATCCCGCTCGCTGCGCTCGGCGACGCGGAGGGCATCGCGATCGCCCCGATCGACCCGGCGGTGACCGCCTCGACGCGGCGCCGCAACCCCTCGCTCGCGAACCGGCGCTACCGGATCGCCTGAGCGCGCGTCGCGCGAGCGACGCGGCCCGGGCGCTCAGCGCGCGGGCTGCAGCTCGACGCCCCGGAGGGCCGCGAGCTGCTCGGCCGCCCGGTGGAGGGTGTCGTCGGACTTGCAGAACGCGAAGCGCATCGTCGAGCGGAGGTCGCGTCGCGAGGGCCGCGCGAACGCGGAGAGCGGCACGCCCACGACGCCCGCGAGCTCCGGCAGCCGCCGCGCGAGCGCGCTCGCGTCGTCGATGCCGAGCGGGGCGGCGTCGGCGAGCACGAAGTAGCCGGCCATCGCGTCGTTGACCTTGAAGCCCGCCTTCCGCAGGCCCCGCGTGAGGATGTCGCGCTTGCGGCAGAAGGAGTCGCGGATCGTCTGGAAGTGCTCGTCCGGCAGGCGCAGGCCGACCGCGACGGCCGGCTGGAACGGCGCGCCGTTGACGAACGTGAGGTACTGCTTGACGGCGGTGATGTGCGCGATCCGCTCGGGCGTCGACATGATCCAGCCGACCTTCCAGCCGGTGATCGAGAAGGTCTTGCCCGCGGAGGAGATCGAGACGAGCCGCTCGCGCGCCGCCTGGAAGGCCGCGACCGGCACGTGCTGCTCGTCGTAGACGAGGTGCTCGTAGACCTCGTCGGTGACGATGAGCGCGTCGCGCCGCTCGGCGATCCGCACGATGTGGCGCACCGTCTCCTCGCTGAACACCGAGCCGGTGGGGTTGTGCGGCGAGTTCACGAGGATCATGCGCGTGCGTGGGCTCGTCGCGCGCAGCAGCCGGTCGGGGTCGGGCTGGAAGTCGGGGGCCGTGAGCGGCACGGGCACGAGCACGGCGCCCGCGAGCGCGGCGATGGCGGCGTACGCGTCGTAGTAGGGCTCGAAGACGACGACCTCGTCGCCCGGCTCGAGGTACGCCAGCATCGTCGCGGCGAGGCCCTCGGTCGCGCCGGCGGTGATGAGCACGTCGCCGCGGCCGAGGCCGATGCCGTAGAAGCGGCGCTGGTGCTCGACGATCGCGTCGATGAGCTCGGGCGCGCCGCGGCCGGGCCCGTACTGGTTGCGCCCGTGGTCGATCGCGTGCTTCGCGGCATCGAGCACCGCGCGCGGGCCGTCCTCGTCGGGGAAGCCCTGGCCGAGGTTGAGCGCGCCGGTGCGCGTCGCGAGCGCCGTCATCTCGGCGAAGATCGTCGGCGCGAGGCGCCCGTCGGCTCCCAGCAGGCCCGCCCCTGCCGCCGTGCGCTGCCAGGGTGCTCGGTGCGAGCGATCGACCTCCATGCCCTCGACGCTACTCGCTTCCCACCACGAACGGTCGACATTGCGACTGCTTAGGAACCGCATGGATTGGCGTGGCATCGTCGAGGGCATGACGAACCCGTACGAGCCGACGCAGCCCGCGAGCGAGCCGGGCCGCGTGCCGAACCCCTGGTCGCGGCCGGTGGACGACGCCCGCTGGCAGAGCGCGCGGCAGCCGAGCGCCGGGCAGCCGAGCGCCCAGGCGGCCCCACCCTCGGCGCCGTACGGCACCGGGAACCCCTACGCCTCCGCCCCGTTCGCCTCGTCGGCGTCGGTGCCCTCGCCCTACGGGCAGCCGCACGACGGGCAGCCGAGCTACGGGCCGCCCGCGGGCACCGGCACGGCGCAGGCGCCCGCGCGTCGCCGCGGCGCCGGGCTCGTCGTCGGCGCGATCGTCGGCGCCGCGCTCATCGGCGGCGCGACGGGCTTCGGCGGCGGCGCGCTCGCGGCCCAGCAGTCGAGCCCGCAGACCCAATCGGCGCCCGCCGGCGGCGCGGCCGCCGAGCCGGTCTCCGACCCCGGCACGATCGCCGACGTCGCGGCCGCCGCGGGGCCCTCGGTCGTGACCGTGCAGGCGGCCTCGCGCGCCGGGGCGGGCGAGGGCTCCGGCGTCGTGATCGCGCCCGGCGGCTACATCGTCACCAACAACCACGTCGTGACGCTCGACGGCCAGTCGGCCGACGCATCCATCACCGTGGAGACGAGCGACGGCCGGCTGCTCGCGGCCGAGATCGTCGGCACCGATCCCGTCGTCGACCTCGCGGTGCTGCGGGTCGACGCCGAGCTGCCGGTCGTGACGTTCGCGTCGAGCGACGACGTGCGGGTGGGCGACACCGCGATCGCGATCGGCGCGCCGCTCGGCCTCTCGAACTCCGTCACCGACGGCATCGTGTCGGCGGTCGACCGGGGGCTGCGCATCGCCTCGAGCGCGGCGCCGGACGACTCGCAGGACTCGCAGCAGTCGCCGTTCGGCTTCTGGCAGGAGAACGGCGCGCAAGCGGCGCAGGAGGACATCTCGATCCCCGTGGTCCAGACGGATGCCTCGATCAACCCGGGCAACTCGGGCGGCGCGCTCCTGAACGCCTCCGGTCAGCTCATCGGCGTCAACGTCGCGATCGCGAGCATGGGGCAGGGCGAGTCGTCGGGCTCGATCGGCATCGGCTTCGCGATCGAGTCGAGCCTCGTGCAGCGCGTCGTGCAGGAGATCATCGACAGCGGCGAGGCGACCCACGGGCTGCTGGGCGCGACGGTGAGCGACGTGCGCGACGCGTCGATCGGCTCGGTCGGCGGCCAGCTGCGAGAGCTCACCGACGGCGGTGCCGCCGCCGCGGCGGGCCTGCAGCCGGGCGACGTCATCACGGCGATCGAGGGGGCGCCGGTGACGAACGCCGTCGACGCGACCGCCCAGGTGCGCGCGCACGCCGCGGGCACGACGGTGACGATCGAGTACCTGCGGGACGGCGAGCGCGCCGAGGTGGAGGTCACGCTCGGCGAGCTGCCCTAGTCAGCGGTCGTCGGCGCTCGCGCCCCCGTCGCCGTCGGCGCCGGGGGCGTCGGTGCCGAGGGCGTCGGTGCGCGCCGCATCGGCGTCGCGGCGCTCGCGCAGCCGCCGGAGGCCGCCGCCGAGGCCCTCGCGCTCGATCTCGCGCGCCTCGCGGATGCGCCGGCCGAGGCTCACGCGCTCCTCGCGCTCGGCGGGGGAGAGGAAGCCGTGGTGCCGCACCGGCGGCGGCCCGAACGCCTCGCGCGATGCCTTGACGACCTGCCGGCCGAGCATGTTGTTGCCGACGCCGCCGATGACGGCCCCGATGCCGAAGGGCATCGCGCGACCGACCATGCTCGCGCCCGTGTTCCTCGCCATCCGGCGCAGGAACGCGCGCCGCATGAGGTCGATGACCTGCCCCATCGCACCGCTCGGGAGCGACGAGGTGATCATCTGGCCCCAGAACGCCGTGCCGCCGCCGCGGCGGCCGAGCGCCTGGTCGGCGACGCGCTTGACGAGCGCCTTGCCGCCCGAGCCGAGCATGAGCCCCATGACGAGGGCCTTCGCGCGCTGCTCGTCCTCGACCGCGATGCCGTGCACCTCGGCGACGGCCTGCGCGAAGAACGCGCTCGCCTCGAGGAAGACGACCGTCTCGGCGGCCGTGAGGCCGATCGCCGCGACGGTGCCGATGCCGGGGGCGACGGCGCTCGCGCCGACGGCCGCGCCGCCGCTCGTGACGGCCGCGAGGTACTGCTTCTCGAGCCGCGCGATCATCTGCTCGGGGGTCATGTCGGGGTGCCGGCGGCGCAGGCTGCGCAAGTGGCCGACGACGAGCGGCCGCTGCACGCCGAGGATGTTCTCGAGCGTCGTGATGAGCCAGCCCATCTCCTCGTCGCGGTCGAGCTCGTCCATGGCATCCCCTCGTCGTCCTCGTCGCGTGCCGCGACGCATCCATCATCGCGTCGGCACCACCGTGTCGGCATCATCGTGTCCCGACCGTGCCGGGAGGAGGCTGAGCGTGGGATCATGGCTCGCATGACCCTCACCCCTGGACCGGATACCGTCGGCACGGGCGGCAGCACCGACGTGCTCGACCGCGAGCTCGAGCAGCTGCTCAACGAGGAGTCGGTCGAGGACGGCGACCACGACCGCTTCTCGCACTACGTCAAGAAGGAGAAGATCCTGCAGTCGGCGCTCTCGGGCAAGCCCGTGCGCGCGCTCTGCGGCAAGAAGTGGACGCCCGGGCGTGACCCGGAGAAGTTCCCGATCTGCCCGACGTGCAAGGAGATCTACGAGAAGCTGCGCGCGGACTGAACCCTGACGGCGTCGGATGCGTCAGCGGAAGACCGTCGGGATCGCGGGCTCGCCGCGCGCGAGGCGGTGCGCCTCCGCCGGCAGCTCCTCGATCGAGGCGGCGTGCCGCTCGCGCGCGCGCTCGACGCCCGCGGGGCCGAGCCAGCGCTCGTCGATCTCGCCGCGCTCGACGAGCGGCACCTGGAGCGCGCGGCCGCGCGTCGCGGCCTGCTCGAGCACCTCGGCGTCGTCGGTGACGAGCACCGTCTCCTCGACCGCGACGCCGCCCTCGAGGGTGCGCACCGCGACCTTCTCGCCGGGGCGCGAGGCCTTGTCCTCGCTGCGCTTGCCGACGCCGACCCAGGCGCCGTCGTCGCCCTGCCGGGCGACGAGCTTGTAGACCATGCCCGCCGCGGGCGCGCCCGAGCCGGTGACGACGCTCGTGCCGACCCCGTACGCATCCACCGGGCTCGCCTGCAGGGCCGCGATCGCGTACTCGTCGAGGTCGCTCGTGACGGTGATGCGCGTCTCGGTCGCGCCGAGCGAGTCGAGCAGCGCGCGCGCCTCGGCGGCGACCTCGTCGAGGTCGCCCGAGTCGAGCCGGATGCCGCCGAGCCTGGGCCCCGCGACCTCGATCGCCGTGCGGATGCCCTGCTCGATGTCGTAGGTGTCGACGAGGAGCGTCGTGCCGACGCCGAGCGTCTCGATCTGCGCCTGGAAGGCCTCGGCCTCCGAGTCGTGCAGGAGCGTGAAGGAGTGGGCGGCGGTGCCCATCGTCGGGATGCCCCAGCGAGCGCCGGCGGCGAGGTTGCTCGTCGCGCGGAAGCCCGCGATGTAGGCGGCGCGAGCGGCGGCGATCGCCGCCTCCTCGCTCGCGCGGCGCGAGCCCATCTCGGCGACCGGTCGCCCCTTCGCGGCGCGCGCCATGCGGGTCGCGGCGTTCGCGACGGCCGAGTCGTAGTTGAGCACCGAGAGCGCGACGGTCTCGAGCACGACCGCCTCGGCGAACGAGCCCTCGACGACGAGGATGGGGGAGCCGGGGAAGTAGGCCTCGCCCTCGGCGTAGCCGCGGATGTCGCCCCGGAAGCGGTAGCCGGCGAGCCAGTCGAGGAGCTCGGCGGAGACGACGCGCTCCTCGCGCAGGAACGCGAGCTCGGCGTCGCCGAAGCGGAACTCGGCGAGGCGCTCGAGGAAGCGGCCCGTGCCGGCGACGACGCCGTAGCGGCGCGCGCCCGGCAGCCGGCGGGCGAAGACCTCGAACGCCGAGGGGCGGAACGCCGTGCCGGAGCGCAGCGCCGCGTCGATCATCGTCAGCTCGTAGCGGTCGGTCATGAGCGCGGTGTCGGTCACGGCGCCAGCCTATGCCGACGCTCGGGGCGAGGGAGCGGGAGCCGGTAGCGTGGATCGGTGCGCGACGAGACCCGACCCCTGCCGACGAGCGAGCTCCCGCCGCCCGAGGGCGTCGAGCTGCGGGCGCCGAGACCGGAGGACGCGGAGGCGTGGGCGCGCTTCCTCGTCGCCGAGCAGCAGCGCACCTACGCGGGGCAGCTGCCCGAGGACTTCGGCGAGCGCGGGCTCGAGCAGGCGAACATCGCGGGGCTCGCGCACGTGTTCGGCGAGCCCGGCGAGGCGGAGCGCCGCATCGCGTGGCTCGGTGGGCGCATCGTCGGCATCGCCGCCGCCGGTCCCGCGCCCGCGCGCTGGGAGCGGGAGCTCGGGCTCGTGCCGCCCCCGGCCGGTCGCGAGCTCGACCGGCTCTACGTCGCCGCCGAGATGCACGGCACCGGGCTCGGCGCGGCGCTCTTCGACGCCGTCGTCGACGAGCGGCCCCACTACCTGTGGCTCATCGACGGCAACGCGCGGGCGGCGCGCTTCTACGAGCGGCGCGGCTTCGTGCACCTCGACGAGCGGATCTCGACCGGGCCGACGTGGGGCGGGATCCCCATGCACCGCATGGTGCGCCGCTGACTAGGAGAGCAGGCCCTCCTCCTCGAGCCAGTCGCGCGCGATGTCGGCCGCGGGCGACTGCTCCTCGACGCTGCGGCGGTTGAGCTCGATGAGCGCGTCGGCGGAGAGCGCGGCGCTCACCTCGTTTACGACCGCTCGCGCGGCCTCGTCCACCCGGTCGCTCGCGACCGGCACGACGTGCGACGCGAGGAACAGGCCCTCGGTGTCCTCGAGCACGACGAGGTCGTTCTGGGCGATCGTCGGGTCGGCGGTGTAGACGATCGCGAGCTGGATGTCGCCGTCCTCCAGCGCGCGGATCGTGAGCGGGCCGCCGCCGTCCTCGATCGGCGTGAAGCCGACCTCGATGCCGTAGACGCTCGCGAGCCCCTGCGGCCCGTTCGGCCGGCTCTCGGCCTCAGAGTTCGCCCCCATCGTGAGCGGCTCGTCGACCTCGGCGAGGTCGGCGACGGTCTCGAGTCCGTACTGCTCCGCGAGCTCGCGAGTGACGACGTACGCGTCCTGATCGGTCGCCTCCGCCTGGTCGAGGATCGAGAGGCCCTCGGGGGCCGCCGCGACGAGCGCGTCGTAGACCTCGTCGGTCGTGCGCTCCTCGGGGTCGGGCGACCAGTACTGCAGCAGCGGACCGGTGTACTCGGGGAAGAGGTCGATCGCGCCCGACTCGATCTCTGGCACGTACACCTCGCGCTGCCCGATGCGCAGCTGCCGGTCGATCGTGTAGCCGGCGGCCTCGAGCGCCTGCGCGTAGAGCTCGGCGATGATCTCGCTCGAGTAGTAGTCCTGCGAGCCGACGACGAGCGTCGAGCCGTCGCCGTCGCTCGAGGGCGCTGCGCTCTCGTCGGCGAGCGGATCGGCGCTCGCGCAGCCGACGAGCATCGCGCTCGCGGTGCCGACGGCCGCGAGGGCGAGCGCGGCTCTACGGGTGGTGCGGGTCATGCGGGGGTCCTCTCTCTGGCGCCTCGGGGCGCGCGATGGGGTTCGGCGCGGCGGCTCGCCGCGGATTGGAGGGCTTGGAAGCACAGCTCGACGACGAGCGCGAGCAGTGCGACGAGCAACGAGGCGCCGAGCATGATGTCGTAGCGCTGGGTCTTGAGCCCCTCGAAGAGCGGTCGCCCGAGGCCCGTGTCGGCGATGTAGGCCGCGAGCGTCGCGGTGGAGATGACCTGCAGCGCCGCGGAGCGGACGCCGCCGAGGATGACGGGGGCGGCGAGCGGCAGCTCGACGCCGCGCACGATCTGCCACTCCGTCATGCCGATCGCGCGCGAGGCGCCGACCGCCTGCCGCTCGACCGACTCGACGCCCGCGTAGGCGCCCGCGAGCACGGGCGGGAGGGCGAGCACGAGCAGGGCGAGGAAGGGCGCCTCGAGGCCGATCCCGAGCGCGAGCCCGAGGATCGTCAGCAGCCCGAGGGTGGGGAGCGCTCGGGCGCCGCTCGTGAGCAGGATGACGAGCGCGCGGCCCCGACCGGTGTGGCCGATCGCGACGCCCGCGGGGATGCCGATCGCGCACGCGGCGAGCACGACGGCCGCCGAGAACCCGAGGTGCTCGACGAGGCGCGCGCCGATGCCGCGCGGGCCCGGCCAGCTGAGGGGATCGAGCACCCACGCGAGCGCGTCGAGCAGCAGGTTCACGCGGCCACCGCCCGCCGCCAGGGCATCGCGACGCGGCCGGCGAGCACGCACAGCCCGTCGAGCGCGAACGCGACGGCTGCCGTGAGCACGATGCCGGTGAGGATGGATGCCTCGATGCCGCGCTGGAAGCCGTCGGTGAAGAGCGTGCCGAGGCTCGAGATGCCGATGACGGCGCCGACCGTCACGAGGCTCACGGTCGAGACCGCGACGACGCGCAGCGACGCGAGCAGCACGGGGCCGGCGAGCGGGAGCTCGACGCGCCAGAACATCGCCCAGCGCGAGTGCCCGGTCGCCTCAGCCGCGAGCCGGACGTCCTCGGGGACGGACGCGAACGCATCCGCCGCCCCGCGCACGAGGAGCGCGCAGCCGTAGAGCGTGAGCGCGGTGATGATCGTCGCGGGCGAGCGGAGCGCGAAGCCCGTGATCGCGGGGATGATGATGAACAGCGGCAGCGACGGGATCGCGTAGAGGAGGCCCGTGCCGGTCAGCAGCGGCGTGCGCCAGCGGCGGCTCCCGGCCGCGAGCCGCCCGAGCGGCACCGAGATGACGAGGCTCAGCAGGATCGGCGGCACCGAGAGCAGCAGGTGATCGGCCAGTAGCCCCCACACGATGTGGAGGTTCTGGCTCAGCCACGTCACGGCGCGCCCTCGCGGGCGTCGGCCTCGAGCACGCCCGTCGGGCGGTCGTCGCCGTCGACGACGACGCGGCGGCCGTCGACCTCGCGGATGCGCAGCGTGCGGCGGGCGGTGCCGGCGCCCACGAAGGAGGCGACGAAGTCGTCGGCCGGTGAGGCGAGGATCTCGGTCGGCGTTCCCCGCTGCGCGATCTCGGCGCCCTCGCGGAGCACGATCACCTCGTCGCCGAGCGCGAACGCCTCGTCGATGTCGTGGGTGACGAACAGCACCGTCTTGCCGAGCTCGGCCTGCAGCGCGCGCAGCTCCGCCTGCAGCTGCTCGCGCACGATCGGGTCCACCGCGCCGAACGGCTCGTCCATGAGCAGGATGCTCGGGTCGGCGGCGAGCGCGCGCGCGACGCCGACGCGCTGCTGCTGGCCGCCGGAGAGCTGGGCGGGGTAGCGGTCGGCGAGCGCGGGGTCGAGGCCGACGCGCTCGAGGAGGCCGAGCGCATCCGACCGCGCCTCGCGCCGCGAGCGGCCCGCGAGCACCGGCACCGTCGCGACGTTGTCGGCGACGGTGCGGTGGGGGAGCAGGCCCCCGGCCTGCAGCACGTAGCCGATCGAGCGGCGGAGCGGCACCGCGTCGATCGACCGGACGTCGACGCCGTCGATGCGCACGGCGCCCGCGGTCGGCTCGACCATGCGGTTCACCATCCGCAGCAGGGTCGTCTTGCCGCTGCCCGAGGAGCCCACGAGCGCGACGACCGAGTGCGTCGGCACGCGCAGGCTGAAGTCCGCGACCGCGACCGTGCCGCCCGCGTACTCCTTGCGCACCGCGTCGAACTCGATCACGCAGTCTCTCCTCACCGTCGCGGGAGGGGATGAAGGCTCCGCCCGACGGAGCCATCCTGACAGGTCGAGCCTCTGAGCGAGCCGTGAGCGGGCCACGACTAGGCTTGCCGTCGTGCAGCGCCCGATCGGAGTCTTCGACAGCGGCGTCGGAGGGCTCACCGTGGCGAGGGCGCTCATCGACCAGCTGCCGGCCGAGTCGATCACCTACATCGGCGACACCGCGAACGGCCCCTACGGGCCGCGCGAGCAGGCCGAGGTGCGGGCGCTCGCGCTCGACGTGCTCGACACGCTCGTCGCGCAGGGCGTGAAGATGCTCGTCATCGCGTGCAACACCGCCTCCGCGGCGACCCTCGACGTCGCGCGCGAGCGCTACGAGGCGGGGATGGGCATCCCCGTCGTCGAGGTCATCGACCCCGCGGTGCGCGCCGCCGTCGCGCAGAGCCGCTCTGGCCGCATCGGCGTGATCGGCACGGCCGGCACGATCGGCTCCGGCGCCTACCAGCGCGCGTTCGCCGCCGCGGGCGTGCCGCATGTCGCGGCCGGCGCCGCGCCGCGCTTCGTCGAGTTCGTCGAGGCGGGCGTCACGACGGGCGACGAAGTGCTCGAGGCCGCGCGCGAGTACCTCGAGCCGCTGCTCGCCGAGAGGCTCGACACGCTCGTGCTCGGCTGCACCCACTACCCGCTGCTCGCGGGCGCGATCGGCTACGTCGCCGGCCCCGACGTGCGGCTCGTCTCGAGCGCCGAGGAGACGGCGGGCGACGTCTACCGCATCCTGAGCGATCGGCGCATGCTCGCCCCCGTCGACGCGAGCCCGACCTACGAGTTCGAGGCGACGACGGAGGCGCAGGAGCCGTTCCTCCGGCTCGCGCGTCGCTTCCTCGGGCCCGAGGTCACGCACGTCGAGTTCCACCAGACCGGGGTCATCCAGCTGCCCGGCCGCACCGACTGAAGGAGAGACCATGGCACGCAAGGACGGCAGGCAGCTCGATCAGCTGCGCGAGGTCACGATCGAGCGGGGCTGGAGCGCGCAGGCCGAGGGGAGCGCCCTCGTGTCGTTCGGCGGCACGCGCGTGCTGTGCACCGCATCCGTCATGCCGACCGTGCCGCGCTGGATGGCGGGGAAGGGCAAGGGCTGGGTGACCGCCGAGTACGCGATGCTGCCGCGCTCGACGAACGAGCGGATGGATCGCGAGAGCGTGAAGGGACGCGTCGGCGGGCGCACCCACGAGATCTCGCGTCTCGTCGGCCGCTCCCTGCGCGCGGGCGTCGACATGCGGGCGCTCGGCGAGCTCTCGATCACCGTCGACTGCGACGTGCTGCAGGCCGACGGCGGGACCCGGACCGCCGCGATCACCGGCGCGTGGGTCGCGCTCGCCGACGCGGTCGCGTGGGCGCAGGCGCAGGGGCGGGTGCCGAGGAGCGCGAAGCCGCTCGTCGACTCGGTCGCGGCCGTCTCGGTCGGCATCGTCGACGGCGAGCCGACCCTCGACCTCGACTACCTCGAGGACGTGCGCGCCGGCACCGACATGAACGTCGTGGCGACCGGCCGCGGGCTGCTCGTCGAGGTGCAGGGCACCGCCGAGGGCGCGCCCTTCGACCGCTCGGAGCTCGACGCGCTGCTCGACCTCGCGCTCGCCGGCACCGCGCGGCTCACCGAGCTGCAGCGCGAGGCGCTCGCGTGAGCCCCGTCGACACGGGCTTCGGCTCGACGGGCATCGACCCGCGCGGCGGCGGCCTGCAGGTCGTCGTGGCGACGCGCAACCCCCACAAGGTCGAGGAGCTGCAGCGCATCCTCGCGCCGCTCCTGCCCGGCATCGAGCTGCTGCCCGACGACGGACCGGAGCCGGTCGAGGACGGCGACAGCTTCGAGGCGAACGCGCTCATCAAGGCGCGCGCCGCGCACGAGCGCACGGGGCTGCCGGCGATCGCCGACGACTCGGGCATCGAGGTCGATGCGATCGGCGGCGCCCCCGGCATCCACTCGGCTCGCTACGCGGGCACGCGCGACGACCGCGACAACCTCGAGCTGCTGCTCGAGCACCTCGGTGACCGGGCCGACCGCGGCGCGCGCTTCGTGTGCGCGGCCGCGTGGGTCGACGCCGACGGCGAGCTCGCGGTGCGCGGCGAGTGGGCGGGCGAGGTCGCGCATGCGCCGCGCGGCGAGGGCGGGTTCGGCTACGACCCGATCTTCGTGCCGCACGACGGCGGGGGCCGCTCGTCGGCCGAGCTGAGCGCCGAGGAGAAGGACGCGCTGAGCCACCGCCGGATCGCGTTCGCGGCGCTCGCGGAGCGCATCCGCGGCGCGTAGCCGCCCGCCCTCTGCGCGGACCCCTTCCGGCAGCGCGGACCCCGCATGTCGGGTCCGCGGCGCCCAAAGGGGTCCGCTCGGCGCGCGCATGTGGCATGATTTCGGCATGCCGAAAAATCAGCATGCGGCGCGGCGAAGGATCGCGGGTGCCGCGACGTCCGCGGTCGTCGCCGCCGCGGCGCTCACCGGTTGCGCGACCGCTGCGCCCGCGGCGCCGCCCGGCGACGATCGCCCGCTCGTGCTCGCGACCTTCACCGTGATCGCCGACATCGCGCGCGAGGTCGCGGGCGACGCGGCGCGTGTCGAGTCGCTCACGCGGCCGGGCGTCGAGGTGCACGACTACGAGCCGACGCCCGGCGACCTCGTCCGCACCGAGGGCGCCGACCTCGTCGTCGTGAACGGGTGGGGGATCGACGACTGGCTGCTGACCCTCGTCGAGCGGCAGGACGCGCCGCGCGTCGTGCTGAGCGACGCCGTCGAGCCGATCGCGATCGAGACGGGCCACTACGCCGGCAATCCCAACGCGCACGCGTGGGTCGCGCCCGCGGAGGGCGCCCGCTACGTCGAGGCGCTCCGCGTCGCGATCGGCGACCTCGTCCCGGCCGAGCGCGCCGCGATCGACGCGCGCGCCGCGGCCCTGACCGCGCGCCTCGACGCGCTCGGCGAGCGCCTCCGCGACGGCGTCGCGCGGCTCCCCGAGCGGCACCGCGTGCTCGTCACGTGCGAAGGCGCCTTCAGCTACCTCGCTCGCGACGCGGGCCTCGACGAGGCGAGCCTGTGGCCCGTGAACGCCGGCGGCCAGGGCACGCCGCAGTCGATCGCCGAGGTCGCCGCGATCGTCGAGGAGCGCCAGGTGCCGACCGTCTTCTGCGAGTCGACGACGAACCCGGGCACCCAGCAGCAGATCGCGCGCGGCGCGGGCGCGCGCTTCGACGGCAGCCTGCACGTCGACTCGCTCTCGGCGCCCGACGGCCCGGCGCCGACCTACCTCGCGCTCGTCGAGCACGACATCGAGGCGATCCTGGGAGGACTGGGCGGATGAGCGGCACGGCAGCGCACGACGCGATCGTCGTCGAGGGGCTCGGGGTGCGCTACGGCGACGTGCGTGCCCTCGACGACGTGACCGCGCGCATCCGATCGGGCCGGATCACCGGCCTCGTGGGCGTCAACGGCTCGGGGAAGTCGTCGATGCTCGCCGCGATCCTCGAGCGCGTGCCGCACGAGGGGACGGTGCGGATCCTCGGCCGGAGACCCGCCGAGGCGCGCCGCGCTGGCCTCGTCGCCTCGGTGCCGCAAGCCGAGTCGGTCGACTGGGACTTCCCGGTCACGGTGCGCGATGTCGTCACGACCGGCCGCTTCGGGCGCATGGGGCTCCTGCGCATCCCGCGCGCCGCCGACCGCGCCGCCGTCGCCGACGCGCTCGAGCTGCTCGGCATCGCGGAGCTCGCCGACCGGCAGATCGGCGAGCTCTCGGGCGGCCAGCGCAAGCGCGCCTTCGTCGCGCGGGCGATCGCGCAGGACGCCGAGCTGCTGCTGCTCGACGAGCCCTTCGCCGGCGTCGACCGCTCGAGCGAGGCGCGCATCGTCTCGGTGCTGCGCGGGCTCCGCGAGCGCGGCCGCACGGTCGTCATCGTGCACCACGACCTCTCGGGCGTCGCGGAGCTCGTCGACGACGTGCTGCTGCTGCGCGGCCGGCTCCTGCACCAGGGCCCGCCCGAGGAGGCGCTGAGCCCCGAGCGCATCGCCGAGGCCTTCGGTGCCGGAGCGGCGGGGGAGCGATGATCGACGTCCTGCTCGCGCCCTTCACCTACGACTTCATGCTGCGCGCGATCCTCGTCACGCTCGTCGCCGCGGTCGCGTGCGCCCTGCTGTCGACGTGGCTCGTGCAGATGGGCTGGTCGCTCATGGGCGACGCCGTC
The DNA here is from genome assembly GCF_000425105.1 of Agrococcus lahaulensis DSM 17612. Taxonomy (GTDB): domain Bacteria; phylum Actinomycetota; class Actinomycetes; order Actinomycetales; family Microbacteriaceae; genus Agrococcus; species Agrococcus lahaulensis. The sequence continues at coordinate 275,039 of NZ_AULD01000006.1, read as the reverse complement.
TCCCACGCGGTGCTGCCCGGCGTCGCGCTCGCCTACATCCTCGGCCTGCCGTTCGCGCTCGGCGCGGCGGTGTTCGGCATCGGGGCGGTCGCGCTCATCGGCGGCGTGCGCGCCGCCTCGCGGATCAAGGCGGATGCGGCGATCGGCGTGGTCTTCACGACCCTGTTCGCGCTCGGGCTCGTCATCGTCTCGGTGACGCCCGCCGAGACCGACCTGCAGCACATCCTGTTCGGCAACGTGCTCGGCGTCTCGGACGCTGACATCGCCCAGGTGCTCATCGTCGGCGCGATCGTGTGCGTCGCGCTCCTCGTGCTGCGCCGCGACCTCACGCTCGTCGCGTTCGACCCCGGCCACGCGCACGCGATCGGCCTGCGGCCGCGGCTGCTGCACGCCGTGCTGCTCGGCGCGCTCGCGCTCACGGTCGTGACGGCGCTGCAGGCGGTGGGCATCATCCTCGTCGTCGCGATGCTCGTCATCCCGGGCGCGACGGCGTCGCTCATCGCCGTGCGGTGGGATGCGCTGCTCGCGTGGTCCGTCGGCATCACGGTCGCAGCGTCGATGGTGGGGCTCCTCGGCGCCTTCTGGCTCGACATCTCCCCGGGCGGGGCCGTCGTGCTCTCGCAGGGGCTCGCCTTCGGGCTAGCGTTGCTGTTCGGGCCCCGGCGGGGGCTCGTCATCCGGTGGGCGAGAGCGAGGCGGCATGCGGTCGACGGCGGCTGAGGACTACGTCAAGGCGATCTACCACCACACCGAGTGGCAGCCCGAGCCCGTCACGCCCTCGCAGCTCGCCACGCGGCTCGGCCTCGCGAACTCGACGGTGACGGAGATGGTGAAGAAGCTCGCCGCGGCGGGGCTCGTGCACCACCGGCCGTACGGCGCGGTCGAGCTCACCCCCGAGGGGCGCCGGCTCGCGGTGCGGCAGGTGCGGCGCCATCGGGTGGTCGAGACCTGGCTCGTCGAGCGGCACGGCTACGAGTGGGACGAGGTGCACGACGAGGCCGAGGTCCTTGAGCACGCGCTGAGCGACCGGCTGCTCGAGTCGATCGCGGCCTCGCTCGGCGACCCCGAGCGCGACCCGCACGGCGACCCGATCCCCGGCGCGGACGGCACCGTGCGGCGCCCCGACGCGGTGCTGCTCGCGGAGGCGCCGGCCGGTCACGAGGGCGCGGTCGTGCGGATCTCGGACGAGGACCCCGCGATGCTCCGCTTCCTCGCCGACGCGGGCATCGCGCTCGACGCGCAGCTCACGGTGCTCGGCGTCAAGCCCTACTCGGGCTCGATGCAGGTCGCCACCGCGAGCGGCACGGTCGACGTCGGTCCCGACGTCGCGCGGGCCATCTGGGTCGCGGCCTGAGCGCCGGGCGGGCCGGGCGCGATCAGCGCTCGAGGCCCGTCGTGCCGGTGCCCGACAGGTCAAGCGTCTCGACCGGGCCCGCCGCCGTGCCCTCGCGGATCTCGCGCGCGACCTCGCGGCGGGACTGGATGGCGTGCCACGCGATCGCGACGATGGCGATGCCGACGACGCCGAGCAGCACGAGGTCGATGTACTGCGTCACGACGTCCGCGACGCCGGGGATGTGGGCGACGCCCCAACCGAGCAGCGGCAGCCCGGCGCCCCACAGCAGCCCGCCCAGCACGTCGAGCCGCAGGAACAGGGGCCACGGCATCCGCCCCACGCCGGCCGCGACGGGCATGAAGGTGCGCACGATGCCGATGAAGCGGGCGATGATGACGGCCGCCGCGCCGTACTTGAGGAAGAACCGGTTGGTGCGCTCGATCGTGCGATGGGAGAAGAGGCCCGACGATCGGCGCTGGAAGATCGGCGGCCCCGCCTTGTGGCCGATGAAGTAGCCGAGCTGGTCGCCCGCGACGGCGCACGCCCAGATGCACAGCATCACGAGCCAGATCGGCTGCGGGATGACGCCCGTGTACGACAGGATCCCGGCGATCACGAGCAGGGTGTCGCCCGGCAGCAGGAAGCCGACGAGCAGGCCCGTCTCGACGAAGACGATCGCGCACACGAGTAGCAGCGCCCACGGGCCCGCGCCCGAGATGAGGCCCTCGACATCGATGAGGAACTCGGCGGTGAGCGGGGGCACGGGCGGCTCCTAGGGCGATCGCAGTGCGGGAGAGGGGACTTGAACCCCTACGCCACGAGGGCACAGGAACCTAAATCCTGCGTGTCTGCCAATTCCACCACTCCCGCGTGGTCGCTCCAGCGTAGCGGTGCCGAGAACGCGCAGGCGGCGCTCGGGAGCGTCTGCCACAGTGGCGGCATGGACATGCGCGCGCTCGTCACCGGCGCGACGGCGGGCCTCGGCGCGGAGCTCGCGCGCCAGCTCGCCGCCGACGGCTTCTCCCTCGTGCTCGTCGCCCGCGACGAGCAGCGGCTGCGCGAGGTCGCGGCGTCGCTCCCGGTCGAGACCGAGGTGCTCGCCGCCGATCTCACGGACGCCGCCGACCTCGAGCGGGTCGCGGCGCGGGTCGCCGACCGCGCCCGTCCGATCGACGTGCTCGTGAACAACGCGGGCACCGGCATCCTCGCCGACTTCCACGTCTCGGGCATCGACGAGGAGCGGCGACTGCTCGACCTGCTCGTCTGGGCGCCCATGCGGCTCGCGCACGCCGCGCTGCCCGGCATGCTCGACCGCGGCCGCGGCGGCATCCTCACCGTCGCGAGCATGGCCGGGCGCATGCCGAACGGCACCTACTCCGCGGCGAAGTCGCACGCGATCACCTTCTCCCGCTCCCTGGCGGCGCGCTACCGCGCCGACGGCATCCGGGCCACCGCGCTCCTGCCCGGCTTCCTCAAGACGGAGTTCCACGAGCGCCTCGGCATCGACCGCTCCGGCACTCCCGACATCATCTGGGCGAGCGTCGAGGCGACCGCGCGCGAGGGGCTGCGGGGCCTCCGCAAGGGGCGCAGCGTGGTCGTGAGCGACTGGCGCTACCGCCTCACGGCGCCGCTCGTGCCGCTCATCCCCGACCGGTTCATGGGCGGCTGGAGCATGGCGCGGCTCGACCGACGAGACGCCGAGGGCGAGCTCGAGCCGACGAGCGACGCGAACGCCGACTGATCAGCGATCCCGATCGCCCCGAGCCCGGGGGCCGATCTCGGCGGGGCTCGGCTGTGGCATCGTCGGAGTGGACCGGCGCCGGCCGGATCGGGGAGGCTGCTGTGGCGGAGACGATCGCCGTGCTTGGCGCGGGCATCATGGGCGCGGGCATCGCGCGGGTCCTCGGCCGCGCGGGCCACGACGTGCGGGTCTTCGACGTGCGCGCCGAGGCTGCAGCCGCCGCGGCCGAGTCGGCGGGCGGCACCGCTCACGGCAGCGTCGCGGCCGCCGTCGACCGCGCGACGATCGTGCTCGAGGCCGCGCCCGAGCGGCTCGACCTCAAGCTCGCGCTGCTCGCCGAGGTCGAGGCGGCGAACGACGACGCCGTGATCGCCTCGAACACGTCGTCGATCGGGGCGGATGCGCTCGCGGCCGGCATGCGCGATCCCGCCCGGCTCGTGATCGCCCACTTCTTCAACCCCGCCGACACCGTGCCGCTCGTCGAGGTCGTGCCGGGGCCCGCGACGCCGCCCGAGACCGTCGAGCGGATGGTCGCGCTGCTCGCCGCCGCGGGCAAGACGGCGGTGCCGCTCGCGCAGCAGGTCGAGGGCTTCATCGCCAACCGCCTGCAGGCCGCCCTCTACCGGGAGGCGATGCACCTCGTCGAGCGCGGCGTGGCGACGCCCGAGCAGGTCGACGCGGTCGTCACCGCAGGGCTCGGGCCGCGCTGGGCGCTCGCGGGCCCATTCGAGATCATGGACCTCGGCGGGCTCGACGTGTGGACGAGCGTGACCGACGGCATCTTCCCGACGCTCGGGGACGCATCCGCCGCCCCCGGCATGCTGCGCGAGCGGCTCGAGCGCGGCGACCTCGGCGCGAAGACCGGCCGCGGCTTCCTCGAGCGCGACGCGGATGCGCCGGCCCGGTTCGCTGCGCGGCTGCGGGCGCTGCTCGACGCGCGCGCCGAGCTGCAGCCCTGATCGAGCGATATCGACCCGGCACGCGCCGGAGCGCGCTCGGAGGTCGCTCCCGGCTTCGCGTGCCACGGTCGAGCCATGACCGATGCAGCCGACCGGCCCCGACCCATCCGCGCCCTCTACTTCAACGGCACCCTCACGCCCTCGCCCGGCGAGAGCCACACCGACACCCTCATCGAGGTGAGCGCGAGGATCCTCCGCGAGCAGGGCGTCGAGGTCGAGGTCGTGCGCGCCGTCGACCACGCGATCGCGCCGGGCGTGCAGCCCGACATGACCGAGCACGGCGCCGCCGAGGACGCGTGGCCCGCGCTGTGGGAGCGCGTGCTCGCCGCCGACATCCTCGTGCTCGCGACGCCGATCTGGCTCGGCGAGGCCTCGAGCACCATGCGCCGGGTCGTCGAGCGGCTCTACGCCGAGTCGAGCGAGCTCAACGAGCACGGCCAGTCGATCTTCTACGGCAAGGTGGGCGGATGCCTCGTCGGCGGCAACGAGGACGGCATGAAGCACGTCGCGCGCGAGCTCGTCTACGCGCTGCAGCACCTCGGCTGCACGATCCCGCCCCAGGCCGACGCCGGCTGGGTGGGCGAGGCGGGGCCGGGTCCCTCCTACGGCGACGAGCTCGACGACGGCTCGCTCGCGGGTGCCGACAACGACTTCACGAACCGCAACATCACGATCATGGCGTGGAACCTGCTGCACCTCGCGCGCATGCTGCGCGGCGGCATCCCGAGCGAGGGCAACGACCGGAACGCGTGGGAGCGAGGGAGCCGCTTCGGCTTCGAGAACCCCGAGCACCGCTGACGCGAGCCGCCTGGCGCGCGTGGGCGGCGTGCGGCATGCTCCCGGCATGGACACGACGACGTGGCTGCTCGATGCCGATCCCGCGATCCGGTGGCGGGTGCTGCAGGACCTCGCGGACGCCGACCCGGATGCGGTGGCGCGCGAGCGCGCCCGAGTCGCGCGCGAGGGCTGGGGCGCGGCGCTCCTCGCGGCGCGCGGCCCCGACGGCCAGTGGGCCGGCGGCGCGCACTTCCCGAAGGCCGAGCCCGTGCTGCCCGGCCAGCCCTGGACATCCACCGCCCACGTGCTCACGGAGCTGCGGCTGCTCGGCGCCGACCCGGCCGATCCGGCCGTGCGGGAGGCGATCGACGACGTCGCGCGCGTGACGCGCTGGGAGTACGACGACGAGCCGTTCTTCGAGGGCGAGGTCGAGCCGTGCATCAACGCCGCGCTCGTGACGAACGCGCTCTACTTCGGCGTCGAGGTCGACGCCATCGTCGAGCGGCTGCTGGGCGAGCGGATGGCCGACGGCGGCTGGAACTGCGAGCGGGAACGCGGCTCGGTGCGCTCGTCGTTCGACACCACGATCGGCGTGATCGAGGCGCTCGCGGCGTTCGAGCGGGAGCACGACGACCCGAGGGTGCGCGAGGCGCGCGAGAGCGGCGAGGCGTACCTGCTCGAGCGTGGACTGATGCGGCGGAAGAGCACCGGCGAGATCCCGAAGCCGACCTACGTGCAGCTCGCCTTCCCGCCCCGGCACGAGTACGACGTGCTGCGCGCGCTCGAGCACTTCCGCGCCGTCGGTGCCCCGGTCGACGAGCGGATGCGCGAGGCGATCGAGCTCGTGCGCTCGAAGCGCCGGGACGACGGCACGTGGGCGGCCGACGTTGTGCACGGCGGCGACGCGGTGATCGACTACGGCGCCGCGGGGCAGCCGAGCCGCTGGATCACCCTCAAGGCGCTGCGCGTGCTGCGGTGGGCCGACGGTGCGGCTCAGACCTCCGATGCCGACGTCTCCGACGCCTCAGTGCCGGACGCCTCCGCGCCGAGGTAGAGCAGCATCCAGTCGGGGTCGCGCACCTGGGCGACGCGCTCGCCCCACGGCATGAGCTCGGGCTCCGCAACCGCGGTCGCGCCGCGCTCGAGCGCCCGATCGAAGGCGGCGTCGACGTCGTCGACGTAGATCCAGAGCGCCGCCTCCGGCGGGCCGGCGCTCGGCTCGAAGCCGATCGCGACGGTGGACGCCCCGACCTCGAGCGCGACGTAGACGACGCGACCGTCGTCCTCGTAGGCGTAGGTGCGCCGGGCGTCGAACGCCGCGACGTAGAACGCCTCGAGCCGCTCGAGGTCGGGTGTGCGGAGGATGGGGAAGCTGCGCTGCACCGCCATGCGCGGCATCGTACGTGCGGTCAGTCGAGCCCCGCCAGGTGCTCGAGCATCGCCGGCACGACCACGTCGGGCCGGTCGCGCTGCACCCAGTGGCCGGCGCCCGGCACGACGAGCGCGCGAGCGCGCGGCATCGACGAGGCGGCGCGCTGGGCGACCGCCGCGGGCACGCCCGCGTCGCGCTCGCCGTGCACGAAGAGCGTCGGCGCCTCGATGCGCGTGAGCCTCGCGCTGTAGTCGGTCGACTGGCGGCGCAGGCCCACCTCTGCGCGCTGCCACTCGGCGAAGACCTCGAGCCCCGAGCCCCGACGCGCCTCCGCCGCGACCTCTTCGAGCAGCTCGGGCGTGCGCCGCGCGGGATCGCGGAGCACGGGTCGCAGGCTGCGCTCGAGCAGCCGCCGGTCGCGCGCGGACGCGCGCGTCGCCGCCTGCAGCACGCCGGTGCGGAGCGCGGCCCAGCTCGCGAGCTGCGCCGGCACGCGGAGGGCTCCCTCGACGAGCGTCGGCTGCAGCCCGTAGCTGCCGAGCAGCACGAGCCCGCGGACGCGCCCCGGGTGCTCGAGCGCGTGCCCGATCGCGAGCCCGCCGCCGAGCGAGAGCCCCGCGAGCGCGTACCGCTCGAGGCCGAGCGCCTCTGTGAAGCCCGCGACATAGCCGAGCAGGCGATCCTGCGTCGCCCGCCACGGCGCGCGCGGGCTGTGCCCGTAGCCGGGATGGTCGGGCGCGAGCACGCGGTGACCCGCGGCGGCGAGCTCGCCGCCCACCTCGCCCCACGAGAGCCACGCCGAGTCGAGCCCGCCGCCGTGGAGCAGGACGACGGCGGATGCGTCGGCCCCGACGGGCGGCGCCCACTCGAGGTACGAGACGGGGCCCCACGGCAGCCCGACGCTGCTGCGCGTCGCGTGCATCTCCACCCCGCTCTCGTGCCCCTTCCTCGGAGCCTACGCGGACGCATCCGCACGGTGACGACCCGGTCGAGCGTCGCTGTGGACAACTTCCGAGGCGCTGTGCCCGCTTGGGCTTCACTGGCTCGCATGCTCCAGGCCGTCGCCGAGATCACCGCCTCCGTGCGGGCGCGGGTGCGGCGCGACGGCATCGACCTCGCGCGCTCGGGCGACCTCGCCGAGCGGTACGTGCGCGATGCGGTGCGCTCCTACGCCGAGCGCTCGCTCGGCGGCAGCGTGCCGATGCTCGCCGACGAGCGGCAGGCCGAGCGCGACGTGCTCGCGGCGGTGCGCGGCTACGGCCCGCTCCAGCCCTACCTCGACGATCCCGAGATCGAGGAGCTCTGGATCAACCAGGGCTCGCGCGTCTTCTGCGCGCGCGGCGGCGTGAGCGAGGCGCTGCCGCTGCGGCTCACGGAGCTCGAGGTGCGCGACCTCGTCGAGCGGATGCTGTCGACGACCGGGCGCCGCGTCGACCTCTCGACGCCGTTCGTCGACGCGTCGCTGCCCGACGGCTCGAGGCTGCACGTCGCGAGCGGCGACGTCGCGCGCGGCGCGATGTCGATCAACATCCGGAAGTTCTCGCGCCGGCTCGCGTCGCTCGCCGCGCTCGTCGATCGCGGCGCGCTCAGCCAGCAGGCGGCGCAGTTCCTGCGGCACGCGGTCATCGCCGGCTGCAACGTGCTGGTCTCGGGCCCGACGCACGCGGGGAAGACGACGATGCTCAACGCGCTGCTCGCGAGCGTCCGGCCGGGCGAGCGCGTCGTCACGGTCGAGGAGACCTTCGAGCTCGACCCGCCGGTCGACGACATCGTCGCGCTCCAGTGCCGGCAGCCCTCGCTCGAGGGCACCGGGGAGATCTCGCTGCGGCGGCTCGTGAAGGAATCGCTGCGCATGCGGCCCGATCGGCTCGTCGTCGGCGAGGTGCGGGAGGCCGAGGCGCTCGACCTCCTCGTCGCCCTCAACTGCGGCGTGTCGGGGATGTGCTCGATCCACGCGAACTCCGCGCGCGACGCGCTCGCGAAGCTCACGACGCTCCCGCTGCTCGCCGGCCGGAACATCGACGCCGGCTTCGTCGTCCCGACCGTCGCGCAGTGCATCGACCTCGTCGTGCACCTCGCGATCGACGCGCGCGGCAATCGCCGCGCCGTCGAGATCCTCGCCCCGACGGGGCAGACGACCGCCGGCGTCATCGAGGCGTCGACGCTCTTCGCGCTCCGCGACGGCCTCCTCGAGCCGAGCGGCTCGCATCCCGCGCGCACGGCGAAGTTCGCCGCCGTCGGCATCGATCCCGTCGCGCTGCTGATGGGAGCGCGCGCATGACGTGGCTGCTCGGCACGGCGCTCGGACTCGGGGCGCTGCTCGCGGCGAGCCCGTGGCTGTGGCCGCGGCGCACCGGAGCGGCGGATCCCCGACCGCGCCCTCGCGCGCTCGATCGGCTGACGCTCGCGGGGCTCGACGGCGTGCCGCCGCTCGCGCTCGCCGCGGCCTCGGTCATCGGCGGGGTGCTGGCGGCCGGCGTGGCGCTCGCGCTCGTGCCGGCGATCGCGGTCGCCGTCGCGGCGCTCGCCGCTGGCGCTGCCGCGCCCGTGCTCGCGGTCCGCTGGCGCGCGAAGCGCCGCGAGCGCGCCCAGGCCCGCGTCTGGCCCGACGTCGTCGACCACCTCGTCTCCGCCGTGCGCAGCGGGCTCGCGCTGCCCGATGCGGTCGCGCAGCTCGAGCGCGCCGGCCCCGAGATCACTCGGCCGGCGTTCGCCGCCTTCGCTGCCGACCACCGCGCGACCGGCTCGTTCGCCTACGCGCTCGACCGGTTGAAGGATCGACTGGCCGACCCGGTCGCCGACCGCATCCTCGAGACGCTCCGGATGGCGCGCGAGGTCGGCGGCACCGAGGTCACGACGGTGCTGCGGGAGCTCGCGGCCTACCTGCGCGCCGACCTCGCGACTCGCGGGGAGCTCGAGGCGCGGCAGAGCTGGGTCGTGAGCGCGGCTCGGCTCGGTGTGGCCGCGCCGTGGATCGTGCTGCTCATCCTCTCCACCCGGCCGGAGGCGGCCCAGGCCTACAACGCCCCGGGCGGGCTGCTGCTCATCGCCGGGGGCGCCGTCGTGACCCTCATCGCCTACCGGGTCATGCTGCGCATCGGCGCGCTCCCCGTCGAGGCGCGGTGGTTCGCGTGACCGGCGAGGCGGGGTGGAGCCTCCTGCTCGGAGGGAGCCTCGGGCTCGGGCTCTGGCTCCTCGTGAGCCTCGTGCCGATCCTGCGTCGTCCGCTGCTGCTCCACCGCGTCGCCCCGTACGTGCTCGACGTCTCGCCCGGGGCGCGCGACCTCGTGGCGCGACGCCGCGTCGACCCCGCGCGCGTCGTCGGCGTCGTCGCGTCGCCCATCGGCGACCGCATCGCGCCCCTCGTGCACGCCGTGCTGGGCGCTCCCGACGGGATCCGCCGCCGCTTGCGGCAGGCCGCCGATGACGGCAGCGTCGCCGAGCACCGCGCCCGGCAGCTGCGGTGGGCGCTCGTCGGCGCCGCGTGCGGCGCCGCGCTCGGCATCGCGGGCGCCGTGCAGCGGGGACCGATCGCGCTGCCCGCAGCGCTCGCGATCCTCGGCGCCGCGACCGGTGCCTTCGCCGTCGACTGGCTCCTGCAGCGGCGCGCGAGGCGCCGGCTCGCGCGCATCTCGAGCGAGCTGCCGTCGATCCTCGAGTTCCTCTCGCTCAGCCTCGCGGCAGGCGAGGGGCTGCAGGACGCGCTCCGCCGGGTCGGCGCCGCCGGTCACAGCGCGCTCGGGCGCGAGCTCGCCGGCGTCGTGGCCGACGCGGCGGCCGGCTCGAGCCTCTCGACGGCGCTCGGCACGCTCGCCGACGAGCTCGGGCACCCCGGCGTCACACGCAGCGTCGACCAGATGCGCGGGGCACTCGAGCGCGGGACGCCGCTCGCCCAGACGCTGCAGGCGCAAGCGCTCGATGCGCGCGAGGCCGCGAAGCGCGACCTGCTCGAGGCAGCCGGTCGCAAGGAGATCTCGATGCTCGTGCCGCTCGTCTTCGGCCTGCTGCCGACGACGGTCGCGTTCGCGCTGTGGCCGGGCATCCACGTGCTGCAGGTCGGATTCTGAAGGAGGAGCCATGTCCACGATCAGCAATCGCTTCGCTCGGCTCGTGGGGCGGATGCGCGATGAGGAGCGCGGAGACGTGCCGGGCTGGGTGCTCGTCACCCTGATGACGGCCGGACTCGTCATCGTGCTGTGGACGGTCGCCGGTCCCGCGCTCCAGGGCGTGTTCGAGCAGGCGATCGAGCGCGTCACGAGCTTCTGATGCGGCTGGCCGACGAGCGCGGCTCGGCGGTCGCCGAGTTCGCCATGGTCGCGGGTCTGCTCGTCGTCCTCGTGCTGTCCGTCATGCAGCTCTCGCTCGCGCTGCACGTGCGCGCGACCGTCGCGGATGCGGCGGCCGAGGGCGCGCGGCACGCCTCGCTGCTCGGCTCCGATGCCGCGGCGGGCGTCGAGCGCACGCGCGAGCTCATCACGATCGCGATCGGGCCGGGCTACGCCGAGCGCATCACCGCGTCGAGCGCCGTCGTCGAGGGACTCGAGACGATCGAGATCCGTGTCGCGGCACCGCTGCCGGTGGTCGGCTTCGTCGGCCCCGTCGCGCTGGAGGTCGCCGGGCATGCGCCGGTCGAATCGCTCCGCTGAGCGACGCGCATGCACGCGCGAGCTGCTCGCGTCGGAGGAGGGCTCCGCATCGATCGAGCTCCTCACCGTCGGCCTCATCCTGCTCGTGCCGCTCGTCTACCTCGTGCTCGCGCTCGGGCAGATCCAGCACGCCGTGCTCGGCGTCGAGGGCGGTGCGCGCCACGCGGCCCGGGCGGTCGCGCAGGCCGAGTCGCACGAGCAGGGCCTCGCCGCGGCCGATCGGGCGATCCGGGTCGCGATCGACGATGCGGGGCTCGACGCCGACGCGGCTCGAGTCGTGATCACGTGCGCCCCGGTGCCGGGCGCGTGCGCCACGCCGCGCGGCACCGTCACCGTCCGCCTCGACGCGACGGTGCCCCTCCCGCTCGCCCCACCGGGGCTGCACCTCGGCACGGGCATCGGTGTGCCCGTCTCGGCGCTCGCGAGCCAGCCGGTCTCCGCCTTCGGCGGCGCTCCGTGAAGCGCGCGTGGGTGCGGCTGGCGCGCGAGGAGGAGGGCTCGACGCTCGTGCTGACCATCGGCTTCGCGGCGCTCGCCCTCGCCCTCGTGCTCGCCGTCGCCGCGGCGACGAGCATGCTCGTCGAGCGCCGGCGGCTCTTCACGGTCGCCGACGGCGCGGCGCTCGCGGCCGCAGAGGCGTTCGCGCTCGAGCAGGTCCGCTTCGACGGCGCCTCGGCGGCACCCGAGCTCGCCGACGCCGCGGTGCAGCGCGCCGCCGCGGCATGGGCGGCCGCGGCCGCCGGCGAGCTCGACGCCGTGCGGGTCGAGGGCGCGAGCGCCGATGCCCGCAGCGCAACCGTCTCCGTCTCGAGCACGTGGCGCCCGCCGATCGTCTCGCTGCTGCTGCCCGAGGGCATCCGGCTCGACGTGACCGCGACCGCGCGCGCGGTGTTCGTGGACTGAGCACCGACGTCCACCGTGCGGCCCGCGATCACCGGCGCCGCGATCGACCGTTCCCTGAGCAGATCCCGGAGGCGCGTCCAGCCGTCCTGGGGAATCATGGGGGACATGATGCCCGGGACGGTGCTCGCGTCGCGCTACGAGCTCGTGCGCCCGCTCGGCCTCGGGGGCATGGGGCAGGTGTGGCTCGGGCTCGACCGGGTGCTGGGGCGCGAGGTCGCCGTGAAGACGGTCGACCTCAGCACGAGCAGCGATCCGAGCGCCGGCGAGCGCTTCCGGCGCGAGGGCCGCGCTGCCGCGGCGCTCGCGCACGAGCACGTCGTGACGGTCTTCGACTCCGGCACCGACGGCAGCACCGCCTTCCTCGTGATGCAGTTGCTGCCCGGCCCCGCCGTCGCCGAGCTGCTCGAGGCGGGCGAGCCGCTGCCGATCGACCGGGCGGTCGAGATCGCCGAGCAGACCGCGGCGGCGCTCGCGGCGATCCACGGCATCGGCATCGTGCACCGCGACATCAAGCCGGCGAACCTCGTCTTCGACGGCTCGGGCAGGCTCAAGGTCGTCGACTTCGGGATCGCCAGCGTCGAGGGCACGAGCGGACAGCTCACGGCGACCTCGACCATCGTCGGGAGCGCCGCCTACATGGCGCCCGAGCAGGCGGACGGCGGTCGCGCCACGCCCGCGACGGATCTCTACGCGCTCGGCTGCGTCTTGACGACCCTGCTCACCGGCCGGCCGCCGTTCTCGGGTGAGCACCCTCTCGCGCTGCTGCAGCAGCACGTGCACGCGCCCGCGCCGCGCGTGGCGGAGCGGCTCGCCGGCGTGCCGCCGCCGCTCGATGCACTCGTCGCCCGACTGCTCTCGAAGCGGCCGGAGGATCGCGGCGATGCGGCGAGCGTGCGCGACGAGCTCGCGGCGATCCGGAGCGCGCTGCCGCGGACGCCGACGGTCGCGGCAGCAGCCGGGGACGCCACCGTGCCCCTCGCTGCCGCAGCCGGGGCCGCCGAGTCCGGCGAACCGTCGACCGCGCGGCTCGCGTCCGGGGGCTCCGCGGCGGCGACCGCGCTCGTCGCGGCGCCGCGCAGGCGCATCGCCCGGCGGCTCGGCGTCGCGCTCGGCGCGCTCGTGGCGCTCGCGGCGCTGCTGCTCGCCGTCCTCCCGCTGCTGCAGCGACCGAGCCCGGACGATGCCCTCGCATCGCAGCAGCCCGTCGCCCAGGAGGGGGCGCCCGCCGCGGTCACGCCGCCGGCATCGGCCTCGGAGACGGCCGCCGCCCCGCGTGAGCGCGAGCCCGCGACGGGCGCGTCGGCGGCGCCGGCGGCCGGCGAGCCCGCGCCCGCCGTGGCCGGGGAGCCGGCGACGCCGACACCCGCTCCGCCAGCGGCCGGTGAGGCGCCGCCGGGCCCCGCGGAGCCGACGTCGACCGCGCCCGCGCCCGCGCCCTCCGAGCCGGCACCGGTCGAGCCGGCGCCGGAGCCGATCAGCCTCGCCGGGGTGCGCGAGGCGATCGGCGGCGCCGTCGCCGCAGGCGGACTCGACGCCGCGGCGGGCGACGAGCTCCTGGGCCGCGTCGCTGCGCTCGAGGGAGCCGCCGGCGACGCCCTGTCGGCAGGGCTCGCGGAGCTCCGCTCGCGCGTCGACGCCCTCGAGGCCGATGGTGCCGCGACGCCGGAGGCCGCGGCCGCCATCCGCGCCGCGATCGACGAGGTCACCGCCTCCGCCGCGTGAGCGCTATTCGCGGGGCTTCCGCGGCAGCCACTTGAGGAGGATCGCCGCCCCGGCGATGCACACCGCGGTGAGCCCGCCGGCCGCCCAGGCGATCGACGCGAGCGAGACGACCGCCGAGATCGCGAGCGGTGCCGCGGCGCCGCCGAGGTCGACCGTGAGCCGCCACGCACCGAGGAACGGTGCCGGGTTGCGCGGGTCGGCGAGGTCCGCGCCGAGCGTCATGATGATGCCGGAGCCGAGCCCGTTGCCGAGCCCGAGCACCATCGCGGCAGCGACGAACCAGCCGGTGGTGGCCTCGAGGTCGTGCGAGACCGCGAGCATCGCGAATGCGATCGCCATGAGCCCGAGCGTCGGCACGACGCTCCAGAGCCGACCGAAGCGGTCCATGATCCAGCCCGACACGAAGAAGAGCGCGAAGTCGAGGCCGCCGGCGATGCCGATCACCAGCCCCGTCGTGGCGGCGTCGAGGCCGATCGAGATCGCCCACAGCGGCAGCAGCACGTTGCGCGCCGAGCGCGCGAGGGCGAGCATCGCCGCGCCGACGCCGACGGTCGCGAGCACCCGCGCGTGCTGCCGCACGACTCGCCACACACCCGTGCGCTCCTGTCGGAGCTCGATGACGCCGGTCGTCGCGGGCTTCCGCTCGAAGGCGGTGGTCGGATCGGGCAGCACGACGAGCACCGCGATCGCGACGATCGTGCAGACGCCGAAGAACACCCACACCGAGCCGAGCGGCAGCCCGAGCCCGAGCACCGCGGCGCCGATGAGCGGGCCGACGAACATGCCGAGGCGGAAGATGCCGCCGAGCGTCGACAGGGCCCTCGCCCGGTACCGGATCGGCACGTAGGTCGTCATGAACGCGTGCCGCGCGAGCGCGAAGACCGCGTGGCCGAGGCCGAGCACGAACACGGCGACGCCGAGCGTCCACGCATCCCGCGCGACGAGGGCGAGGGCGAGCGCCGCGAGCACGAGCGCGCCCGCGCCGATCATCGTCGGGCGCTCGCCGAAGCGCGCGACGACCCCGCCGCCCGGCACATCGCCCGCGAGCTGCCCGATCGTCAGCATCGCCGCGACGACCGCGGCGACGGCGAGCGAGGCGCCGAGATCGCCGGCGATGAGCGGGATGTAGGGGATGACCGCGCCCTCGCCGATCGCGAACGCCGCCGTCGGCACGTAGACGGCGCCCGCGACGCGCTTCCACGGGAACCGCTCCGTCTCGTCGCCCCCGCTCACAGCCCGAGCCTACGACGCTCGCGCTGGACGGCCGGATGCCGTGGCGGCCCGGGACGCGGACGGACGATCCCGCGCCGGTAGGCTGGGGCATCATGGCCGATCTCGACATCGGCGGCGAGATCGCCGCCCTCCGCTCCACGTTCGCCGACATCAAGGCCGTCACCGACGTCGACCGGCTCGCCGCCGACATCGAGCGGCTCTCCGCCGCCGCCGGCGCCCCCGATCTGTGGGACGACCCCGAGGCCGCGCAGAAGGTCACGAGCCAGCTGAGCCACGCGCAGACCGACCTCCGCCGCATCACCGAGGCCGAGTCGCGCATCGACGACCTCGAGGTGCTCGTCGAGATGGCGAACGAGGAGGCCGACGAGGCGACGCAGCTCGAGGCGAAGAAGGAGCTCGCGAGCCTGCAGAAGCTCATGGGCGAGATGGAGATCCAGACGCTCCTCGACGGCGAGTTCGACCCGCTGCCCGCGGTCGTCACGATCCGCGCGGGCGCCGGCGGCGTCGACGCCTCCGACTTCGCCGAGATGCTGCTGCGCATGTACTTGCGCTACGCCGAGCAGCACGGCATGCCCGTGACCGTCTACGAGACGAGCTACGCGGAGGAGGCGGGCATCAAGTCGGCCTCGTTCGAGGTCGACGCGCCCTACGCCTTCGGGCAGCTCTCGGTCGAGGCCGGCACGCACCGGCTCGTGCGCATGAGCCCGTTCGGCGCCGCGGGCAAGCGCCAGACGTCGTTCGCGGCGGTCGAGGTCGTGCCGCTGTTCGAGCAGGTCGACGAGGTCGAGGTGCCCGAGAGCGACATCCGCGTCGATGTCTTCCGCTCCTCCGGGCCGGGCGGCCAGTCGGTCAACACGACCGACTCCGCGGTGCGCATCACGCACATCCCGACCGGCGTCGTCGTCTCGATGCAGAACGAGAAGAGCCAGATCCAGAACCGCGCGGCCGCGATGCGCGTGCTGCAGAGCCGCCTCATGCTGCTCAAGCGCGAGGAGGAGGCGGCGCGCAAGAAGGAGCTCGCCGGCTCGATCGCCGCGAGCTGGGGCGACCAGATGCGCTCCTACGTGCTCGCGCCCTACCAGATGGTCAAGGACCTCCGCACCCTCCACGAGGTCAACAACCCCTCGGCGGTCTTCGACGGCGACCTCGACGGCTTCATCGCCGCGGGCATCCGCTGGCGCAAGCAGCAGCAGCGCGAGGGCGACGAGTAGGAGCCGCCATGGGCACCCGACCGCAGACCGGCAGCGACTACCTCGCGAGCCTCGACGACGGCCGGGTGGTCGTCCACGACGGCGAGCGCGTCGCGCGCGTCGCCGAGCATCCCGACTTCGCCGGCACCGCATCCACCATCGCGTCGCTCTACGACGCCCTCCACGACACCCCCGGCGAGGGCGGCGCGGATGCGCTGCTCGCGCCGATCGCGGACGGCTCGGGCGGCGACGGGGTCACCCACGCATTCTGGACGGTGCCGCAGTCCCGCGACGACCTCCGCGCGCAGCGCGAGGCGGTCCGCGCCTGGCAGTCGCGCACGCACGGCTGGCTCGGCCGCACCCCGGAGTTCATGGCGTGCATCTTCACGTCGATGGCCGCGCACGGGCCGTTCTTCGGTCGCTTCGAGGGCAACGTGCGCGCGGCCCTCGAGCGCGACCAGCGCGCCGTGACCCACTACGCGCAAGCGCTCGTCAACCCGCCGGTCGACCGCGAGCTGCCGCCCGACGAGGTCGGCGACGTCTTCCTGCACGTCGTGGAGGAGACCGACGAGGGCATCGTGCTGCGCGGTGCGAAGGCGGTCGTCACGGGCGCGGCGACGGCCCAGCGCCTGTTCGTGTCGCACTTCGGCGGCGAGGTGCAGACGGATGCGTTCGCGATCGCCGCGTCGGTCGCGGTCGGCTCGCCCGGCGTGCGCGTGTACACCCGCGGCACGCCCTTCCGCCCGGACCAGCCGCTCGCGCGCCGCTTCCAGGAGCACGACGCGCTCGTCGTCTTCGACGACGTGCTCGTGCCGTGGACCGACGTCTTCATCCGCGACGCCGAGACGATGCTCGCGTTCAACCGCGGCGCCGTCGGCTGGAACGCGCGGCTCGCCTTCCAGGCGGCGACGCGGCTCGAGGCGAAGCTCGAGCGCATCGCGGGGCTCGCGGTGCGCGCGGTCGAGATCATGGGCACCGAGGAGCGGCGCGGCACGCAAGCGGCGCTCGGCGAGCTCATCGCCTTCCGGCACACGGTCGCGGGGCTCCGCGACGCGATGATCGAGCAGGCGGCGCCGTCGGGGGAGTCGATCCTGCCGGGCGTCGACGCCGCGATGGCGTTCTCGGCGCTCGCGCCCGACGGCTACTCCCGCATGCGCGTCTCGCTCGAGACGACGCTCTCCTCCGCGCTCGCGCACCTTCCGGTGCCGCTCGAGTCGCTCGGCACTGCCGAGGTCGCGCCGATCGAGCCGCTGCTGCGCGGCTCGGGCGGGGCGGATGCGCGCGAGCGGCTCGAGGTCGTCGGCGAGCTGTGGGATGCGATCGGCACGGGCTTCGGCGCGCGGCACGAGCTCTACGAGCGCAGCTACTGGGGCCAGCCGGAGCGCACCCACGTCGGGATCCTCGGGCTCGCGCGCGCCGACGGCCGCGTCACCCGCTGGCAGGGCTGAGGGGCTCAGCCGCACACGAGCGCGGGCCGCCCGTCCGAGGACGAGGCGGCCCGCTGCTGCGACCCGGGGTCAGTGGCTGTTGACCCGCGGCTGACGGCCGTCGACCATCGAGTTGTTCGTGAACGTGATGTCGCCGGCGGTGCGGATGAGCTGGCAGTTGTACTTCGAGTCCGTGCCGAAGACGTTGTCGCGGATGTCGATGTTCGAGAACGCGCCCTTGCCCTTGTCGTGCGCGTTGATCGTGCAGCCGCCGCCGTCGAGGAAGTTGTCGCGGATCATGATGTTCGCGGTGCGGCCCGCGTCCTGCGTGATCATGATGCCGGCGTTCGTCGCACCCTCGATGCGGTTGCCGGTGATCCAGTAGCCGGAGCCGCTCTGGATCTGGATGCCGTCGTCGTGGCTCGGCTTGCCGCCCCAGCTCGGGTCGTTGACGTAGTGCAGGTTGTCGTGGATCCACGAGTCGCGCAGCTGCACGTTGCCCGAGCCGAAGAAGTGCGCGGGGTCGATGACGTGGTGGATGTCGAGTCGCCGCGCATCGATGTTCCAGCCCATGAGGCCGTTGATCGAGTGGCGCTGCACGTTGGGGACGAGCTCGCTGTCGGTGATCGTGAGGCTCGCGCCGTCGGAGGCGCTGCGGACGAGGGCGCTGTGGCCGCTCGCCGCGCCGCCGCGGATGATCGAGTTGCGGATCGTGACGTCCTTCGCGCGCACCTCGACGTAGCCGTGGACGTCGAGGCCGTCGATGACGGTGCCCGGCCGTGTGATGACGAGGTCACCGCGGTGCACGCGCAGCTGCGTGCCGGCCGGCACGCCGGTGTTGTGGGCGCCGGGGAACGAGTCGGTCGCGACCGCGGCCTGGGCCTCGGGGGCGCCGGTCGCGCCGGTCGCAGGCAGGATGGTCGCCGCGAAGGCGAGCGCGGTCGCAGCGACCGCGATGCGGAAGGACCGGCGACGGCCGGCGACGGGGCTCGTCGCCGTGGCGGCGGTGATGTCGTGCATGGAGATGAGTCGGACCTCTCGTGGAGCGGACAAGCGGGTGCGACGGCGCGCTCCGGGCGGATGCCCGGGGAGCCGTCGAGCGCTTGGGATGGCGATGGCCGAGCCGCGCTGCCGCCCGTGACCGCGGCAAGAGGTCGGGCGTAAGCACCGACTGGCTCGACGGCGTCAACGATAACAGATCGGTAACGGTCGTCGCACGGTTCGCCCACGACACGCCCGGGGCCGAGGCCGGCGCCGCGCCCGCTTCCCGGCGACACGCCGAGCGCACGAATGATGACGCGCCGACGCGGAGCCGAGTGCTGCCACCGCCCGCCCGTACCCTCGGATGGCCATGATCCGCTTCGACGAGGTCTCGAAGACCTACTCCCGCAAGGCCCGCCCCGCGCTTGACGGCGTCTCGCTCGAGATCCTCAAGGGCGAGTTCGTCTTCCTCGTCGGCGCCTCCGGCTCGGGCAAGTCCACGCTCATCCGCATGGTGCTGCGCGAGGAGACGCCCTCGAGCGGCGAGGTGCACGTGCTCGGCCAGCGCCTCAAGGCGCTGCCGAATCGGCGCGTGCCCTTCTTCCGCCGCAACCTCGGCGTCGTCTTCCAGGACTTCCGCCTGCTCGGCAACAAGACCGTCTACGAGAACGTCGCCTTCACGCTGCAGGTCATCGGCAAGAGCCGCGCCTTCATCTCGGAGGCAGTGCCCGACGTGCTGAAGATCGTCGGGCTCGCGGGCAAGGCGTCACGGCTGCCGCACGAGCTCTCGGGCGGCGAGCAGCAGCGCGTCGCCATCGCGCGCGCGGTCGTCAACCGGCCGCCGATCCTGCTGGCCGACGAGCCGACCGGCAACCTCGACCCCTCGACGAGCGCGGGCATCATGGCGCTGCTCGCCCGCATCAACGAGGGCGGCACGACGGTCGTCATGGCGACGCACGAGGCCTCGATCGTCGACGAGATGCAGAAGCGCGTCGTCGAGCTCGACGCCGGCCGCATCATGCGCGACGAAGCCCACGGGTCCTACCGGCGCCACCTCGGCGACGACGACGAGCTCGCGCCGCGAGCGCTCGAGGAGGAGACCGCGTGAGGGTCCAGCTGATCGCGCAGGAGGTGTGGAACGGCTTGCGCCGCAACCTCTCGGTCGTCGTCTCGGTCGTGCTCGTGACGTTCATCTCGCTGTCCTTCGTCGGCGCCGCGATCCTGCTGCAGATGCAGATCACCCAGATGAAGGGCTTCTGGTACGACCGGGCCCAGGTGGGGATCTACTTCTGCGGGCCCGTCGACGCGACGGCGACGTGCAGCCAGACCGCCGCGACCGCCGAGCAGGTCGACGCCGTGCGGGCAGTGCTCGAGAGCGTCGCGATCGCGCCCTACGTCGCCGATGTCGAGTTCGAGGATCGCGAGCTCGCCTATCAGCACTTCATGGAGCAGTTCGGGGGCACCTCGAGCGCCGAGTTCGCGAGCCCCGAGACGATGAACGAGGCGCTGTGGGTGCGGCCCACCGCGCCGCAGGACGCCGACCTCATCCGCGAGGCGACGAGCGCGCTGCCGGGCGTGCTCGAGGTGCGCGATCAACGGGCGCTGCTCGAGCCGATCTTCCAGGTGCTGAGCACCGCGAGCCTCGTCGCGATCGGCATCGCCGTGCTCATGCTCGTCGCGGCCGTGCTGCTCATCTCCACGACCATCCGCCTCTCCGCCTTCTCCCGCAAGCGCGAGCTCGGGATCATGCGGCTCGTCGGCGCCTCGAACCGGTTCATCCAGACGCCGTTCATCATCGAGGGGATCGTCGCCGCGCTCGTCGGCGCGGTGCTCGCCGCGGGAGCGGTCGTCGCGACCGTGCACTTCCTGCTGCAGGGCTACGTCGCGCCGATGCTGCAGACGATCGCGATCGTGGGGCTCGACGACGCGCTCGTCGTCGCGCCCGTGCTGCTCGGGATCGGCGTGCTCTTCGCGGGCGTCGCCGCCGCGGTCGCGATCCGCCGCTACCTGAGGATCTGAGCCGCGGCCCGAGCCGCGCTACACTGGGCGGCTGCCCGAGCGTCGGGCTGTCGAGACCACCGAGCCGGGAGCGAGCCATGCCGCGCGAACAGGGCCAGAAGGTCGTGGCGCAGAACCGCAAGGCGCGCCACGACTACCACATCGAGGACCGCATCGAAGCGGGTCTCGTGCTCACCGGCACCGAGGTGAAGTCGCTGCGCGCGGGTCGCGCATCGCTCGTCGACGGCTACGCGTTCGTCGACCGCGGCGAGGCGTGGCTCGACGCCGTGCACATCCCCGAGTACGGGCAGGGCACGTGGACGAACCACCCGCCGCGGCGGAAGCGCAAGCTCCTGCTGCACCGCGATGAGATCGACAAGCTCGCCGCGAAGGTCGCGCAGGGCGGCTACACGCTCGTGCCGCTCTCGCTCTACTTCTCGGACGGCCGCGCGAAGGTCGAGCTCGCGGTCGCGAAGGGCAAGAAGGAGTACGACAAGCGGCACGCGCTGCGCGAGCGCCAGGACAAGCGCGAGGCCGAGCGCGCGATGCGCACGCGGAACCGCCTGGGAGACTGACGTCCCGCGCGGTTCGACTTTCCCAGCGCGCGTCGACTTGAATGGGCCCTGCCGGCGCTCACCCAGGGTCGTCGGCGGAAGGGCGACATGCGCATCGGCATCCTGACGTCCGGCGGCGACTGCCCCGGTCTCAACGCGGTCATCCGAGCCGCCGTGCTCACCGGGATGAAGCACCACGGGCACGAGTTCGTCGGCATCCGCGACGGCTACCGGGGGCTCAAGGAGGGCGACGTGCGGGTGCTCAACCGCTCGGCCGTGCGCGGCACCTCCCGCGTCGGCGGCACGATCCTCGGCACGAGCCGCACGAATCCCTACGAGGGGGAGAAGGGCGGGCCGGAGCGCATCGCAGAGACGCTCGAGCGGCTCGGGATCGAGGCGGTCATGGCGATCGGCGGCGAGGGCACGCTCGCGGCGGCCAACCGGCTCGCCGACGACGGCATCCCGATCGTCGGGGTCCCGAAGACGATCGACAACGACCTCGACGCGACCGACTACACGTTCGGCTTCGACACCGCCGTGCAGATCGCGACCGAGGCCGGCGACCGGCTGCGCACGACGGGCGACTCGCACATGCGCTGCATGGTGCTCGAGGTCATGGGGCGGCACGTCGGCTGGATCGCGCTCCACACCGGCATCGCCACCGGCGCGCACGTCACGCTCATCCCCGAGCAGCCGCGCTCGATCGAGTGGATCTGCGAGTACGTGCAATCCGTCTACGACCGCCGACGGGCGCCGCTCGTCGTCGTCTCGGAGGGCTTCAAGCTCGAGGGGATGGACGAGGAGTACTCGCGCAAGGGGCTCGACGCCTTCGACCGGCCCCGCCTCGGCGGCATCGGCGAGGTGCTCGCGCCCATGATCGAGGAGCGCACGGGCATCGAGTCGCGAGCGACGGTGCTCGGCCACATCCAGCGCGGCGGCGCGCCCTCCGGCGCCGATCGCGTGCTCGCGACGCGCTTCGGGCTCGCCGCGGTCGACGCGATCACCGATCGCGCGTGGGGCTCGATGGTCTCGCTGCGCGGCACCGAGATCGTGCGGGTGCCGATGTCGGCGGCGCTCGGCGACCTCAAGCGCGTGCCCGAGCACCGCTACCGCGAGGCGGAGCTGCTGTTCGGCTGAGCCGATCGGCGGCGCGCCCGCACGGGGGCGCCGCCGCCAGGTGCACTGTGCTTCCATGGGATGCGGCCGGGGATCGGGAGGCCGGGGATCGGGGAGCGGGATGGCGAGATCGGCAGCGGCGCAGGGCCTGCCCGTGACGTCGGCGTCCGCGGCGCTCGACCGGCCGCTGCGCGCCCTCATCGTCAGCACGAGCCGCGATCGCGGTGCGCTCGCGGCCGCGCGGTCGCTGCGGCGATCCGGCTGGGTCGTCGGGGTCGGCACCCCGGACGGCGGCGGGATGCTCGGCGCGTCGCGCGCGAGCTCGCGGACGCACGTCGTGCCCCGTCCGCGCCGCGACGGCGGCGACTTCCTCGACGGCCTCCGGCGGGCGATCGAGGAGGGCGGCTACGACATCGTGTTCGGGGGCTCCGACGACTGGATGGCCGCGCTCTCGTCGTATCGCGACGCGATCCCGGCGCGCGTCGCGCACCCTCGATGGGACGCCGTCGCGGCAGCGCTCGACCGGCTGCGGCTCGCGACGGCCGCGCGCTCTGCAGGCCTCGCCTCGCCGCGGACCGAGCTCGCGACCGACGCGGCGATGGCGGCGTGGCGCGGCCCCGTGGTCGTGAAGACCCGCACGCACTGGTTCCCCGGGCAGACGAAGTCGCACCGCACCGAGGCGCGCCTCTTCCCCGACGTGCGCTCCGCCCGGGACCGCATCCAGCACATCCGCGACGTCGGCGCCGAGCCGGTGCTGCAGGAGCCGGTCTCCGGCGAGCTCGGAGCGCTCATCGGGATCGTCGCCGAGGGCCGGCTCGTCGGGCGCGTGCAGCAGGAGGCCTCGCGCCTCTGGCCCACCCCGAGCGGAGCCTCGGCGCGCGCGGAGACGGTGCCGGTCGACGAGCGGCTCGCGGACCGAGCAGAGGCGCTGCTGGCCGACCTCGGCTGGGAGGGGCTCGTGGAGCTGCAGTTCCTCACCGGTGCCGACGGCGTCCCGCACCTCATCGACTTCAACGGGCGCTTCTTCGGATCCCTCGCGCTCACGGAGCGGGCACGGCCCGGGCTGCCGGATGCGTGGGGGCGGCTCGTGCTCGAGGGCACCGTGCCGGAGCTGGAGGACGCGCCGGCAGGCATGCGCTACGCGTGGATGGCCGGTGACCTGCGCCGCGCGTTCGCGGAGCGGCGGGGCGGGCTCGCGGCCGATGTGCTCGACTCGCTGCGCTGGTCGCGCGGTGCGCAGCGCAGCATCTGGGACCTCCGCGACCCCGGTCCTGGGCTGCACCTCGCGAGCGCGAGGCTGCGCCCTCGCGCCCGGCGCGCCCCGCGCGAGCGCTGACGCTCGCGGGCGCGCCTCAGCGCCGGCGTCGTCGCACGGCCGCGCGCACCATGTCGAGCGGCACCGCGAGCTCCGGCGCGCGCAGTGCCGCGAGCCCCGCGACGTAGATGCCGCCCACGACGATCGCGACGATCGCGCAGTCGAGCACGGGCGGCAGTCCGGGCAGCACCGCGAGGACGGCACCGCCGCCGAGCGCGGCGACCGCTCCGACGCCCGCCGCGCGCGCGACGAGCGCCCCGGTCGCGCGCAGATCGAGCACGCCGTGGCGCCGGTGCAGCAGCCACGTGTTCGCGACGGCGGCCGCGCCGAGCGAGGCGCTCGACGCGAGCGCGAGACCGGCGACCCCCATGACGGGCGCGAGCAGGACGTCGCCCACGATGTTCACCACCATCGCCGCGACGGCGACCAGGACGGGCGCCCTGGAGTCGCGCCGTGCGTAGGAGGCGCTCACGACGACCTGCCGGCAGCCGAGCGCGAGCAGCGCCGGCGTGAACCAGACGACCGCTGACGCCGTGGCTGCGACCGCTGCGTCGTCGAAGGCACCGCGGCCGAACGCGAGCTCCACGAGCGGCTGCGCAGCCAGGGCGAGCACGATGCAGATCGGCGTCAGGAGCGTGACGGCGGCCGACAGCCCGCGCCCGACGAGCCGCCCGAGCTCGGGCAGCCGGTTCGCCGCGGCACCCATCGCCGGGTACAGCGGCACCAGCAGCGAGGCGATCAGGAGCGTCTCCGGCAGGCTCACGAGCCGCCACGCGTAGGAGACGGCGGTGATCGCGCCCTCGTCGAGCGTCGAGCCCACCGCGCGATCGACGAGCGTGTTGATGTTCCCGACCGCGTTGCCGACGAGCATGGGCGGGACGAGGCCGGCGATCTCGCGGAACCCGGGATCCCGCAGGCGCAGGCTCGGTCGCACTCGCGCGCCGAGCCGCACGAGCGGTGGCAGCTGCAGCAGCAGCCGGGCGAGCGAGCCGAGCACGAAGCCGACGGCGAGCGCGGAGATGCCCCACGTCGGGCCCAGGAGGCCGGCGGCGCCGATCATGATGATGTTGAAGGGCACGCCCTGGAGCGCGGACCACGCGAACGAGCCGTGCGCCTGCGAGTACGACGCGAGCAGGTTCGTGCCGGCGATGAGGACCGAGGCGATCAGCACGATCCGCGTGAGGTGCTGCGCCGTCTCCGCTTGCGCCCCGTCGAAGCCTGGGGCGAGGATCGCGGTCACGGGAGCGGCGAGCAGCCCCATGGCGATGCTGCCGACCCCGAGCACGATCATCGTGACGGTGATCGCGACATCGAAGGAGCGGTGCCCGCGGCACGCGTCCTCCGCCTCGGCCTCGCGCGCGAGCACGGGCGTCGCGGACCGGGCCATCGCGGTCGCGATGAGCGCGAGCACGATGTTCATGAGCCCTTGCGCGACGAGGTACGCGTCGAGGCTCGCGCTCGCGCCGAACACCGCGGCGATCACGACGTCGCGGACGAAGCCGAGCAGCGTCGAGACCGCCGTGAGCGCGGTCACGAGGAAGGCGGCCCGGCCCAGCCCGCCGCGGCGCTCAGGCACGGTGCCCGTCGGCCCCGGGGCGTCGGCTCGGTGCGCGCATGCCGCCCTTCGGTCGAGGTCGTGAGCAGCGGCGCTCTGCTCGCGCCGATCCTAGCGAAGCCGCGCTCCCACCGACGCCGACGGCTTGCCGTCCGCTCGCGGCCGCGCTATCGTGGTGGGCTGGCCTCGCCAGCGCGCCGGACGCATCCGGCATTGACAACTCCACAGCGTGCGACTCGCACCCAGCACGGGGATGATCGGTTTCGACAGCGTCTCGATTGCTGCGGGAAGCGGGTAGAGGATGCAGGGTCATCTCTTCAACGCCCCCTGCAAACCAATAGGTGCCGATGCAAAGCGCACCGACTTCGCCCTCGCTGCCTAAGCGAGCCTGAAGTCCGTCAGACCGGGGTCGCTCTCGCCCCGGACCCTGGCGTCATCTTGAGAGCTCGCTGCGATGCTGCGTCACAGGGCATCGCGGGACTTGAACTGTGACTGGGCTCGTCGACCTAGGTGCTCAGGACAAAGGTCGGAGCCGAGCAGAACGCCACCCTTGAGCTGCACCCGGAGAAGCCGCACGATGTGAGCGTTGGACGGGGGTTCGATTCCCCCCATCTCCACCATCGGTCGAGTCGCACGCTGTGAGAGCCCCCGCTCGCTACTGTCGAGCCATGGGGCTGCTGTCGCGCACGGGAGGACGGGCCGGCGGCCTCCTGGAGCGCGCGCCGCGGTGGCTCTCGATCGCGGTCGGCGTCGGATGCGTCGGGCTCGGCCTCGTGCTCGTCGTGCGCCCGTTCCTCTCGCTCGGCGCCCTCGTCGTGCTGCTCGCGATCGCGCTCGTCGTGGCCGGCGCCGCGGAGCTCGTGCGCGGCAGCCGCTCGTGGAGCGCGCTGCTCGCGCTCGCCTGGATCGGCGCGGGGGCCGCCGTCCTCGCGCTGCCGTCGCTGACGATCGCCGCGCTCGTGCTCGTGGTGGGCGCCGCGCTCGTCGTGGGCGGCGCCGTCGACGGCGTGCGCGCGCTGCGCGGCCCCGAGGGAGACCGCGGCGTCGCGCTCGCCCTAGCGATCGTGACGATGCTGCTCGGCCTCCTCGCGCTCGCGTGGCCCGACGTGTCGGTGCTCGCGATCGCGGCGCTCTTCGGCGCGCGGCTCGCGCTGCTCGGCGTCGCGCTCCTGCGCCGCCGTCCCGCGCGGGCCGGCGGAGCGCCGCGCGAGCGTCGGCGGCGCGCGGTCGCGGCGCTCGCCCTCGTCGCGACGGTCGGCGCGACGCTCCTGAGCGCGCACCTGAGCGCCTCCCCGCGCCCGGACGCGTCCTACGACCCGCCGGCGGACGTGCCGTCGACACCCGGCGCGCTCCTGCGCAGCGAGCCCTTCGACCGCGCGATGCCCGACAGCTCGACCGCGTGGCGGATCCTCTACACGACGACCGACGCCGACGGCCGCCCCGCCGTCGCATCCGGCCTCGTCATCGTGCCCGAGCGCGGCGCCCAGCACCCGGTGATCGCGTGGGCGCACGGCACGACGGGCTTCGCGACCGGGTGCGCGCCGACGCTGCTCGACGAGCCGCTCGCGGCCGGGGCGATGCCCGACCCGCAGACCGCGATCGACGCGGGCTGGGCGGTCGTCGCGACCGACTACGCCGGGCTCGGCACAGCCGGGAGCCAGCCGTACCTCATCGGCGAGGGGGAGGGGCGGAGCGTGCTCGACGCGGTGCGCGCCGCGCAGCGGCTCGGCGAGGCCGCGATCGCGCCCGAGACGGTGCTGTGGGGGCACTCGCAGGGCGGGCACGCCGCGCTCTGGGCCGGCGGCATGGCTGCCGACTACGCGCCCGAGCTCGAGATCGTCGGCGTCGCGGCGATGGCGCCCGCGACCGACCTCCCCGCGCTCCTCGACGGCGTCGCGGGCTCGGTCGTCGGCCCGGTCTTCGCCTCGTTCGCGCTCGCCGCCTACGACGCCGCCTACCCCGACGTCGCGCCGCGCGACTCCGTGCGGCCGGGCGCGCGCATCATGGTGCAGTCGATGCAGCAGCGCTGCCTCACCGACCCCGCGACGCTCGTCTCGCTCGCAACCTCGGTCTTCAGCGGCGCCCCGGTCTTCTCCCGCAGCCCGGGTGACGGCGCGCTCGGCGCGCGCGCCGCCGAGAACGTGCCGACGCTCCCGATCGACGCGCCCGTGCTCGTCGCGCAGGGCGGCGCCGACTCGCTCATCACGCCCGACGCGCAGGCCGGCTGGGTCGCCGCTCGCTGCGCCGAGGGCTGGTCGATCGACCACCGCACCTACGACGGGCTCGACCACATGGGCCTCGTCACGGGGGAATCGGCGCTGCTGCCCGAGCTCGCCGCGTGGACCGCCGCCCGGTTCGCGGGCGAGCCCGCGCCGGTGGGCTGCCGCTGACGCCATCGCGCGCGCGACGCTCGACTAGCCTGGAGGCTCCCGATCCTGCGAGGAGGCAGCGTGAGCGAGTACCGGGTCGTCGACCCCTACACCGGCCAGGTCGTCAAGGAGTACCCCACCGCGACCGATGACGAGATCCGTGCGGCGATCGAGCGCGCCCACGCGGCGTTCGAGCCGTGGCGCGCGACGCCGATGGAGGAGCGCGCCGCCATCCTCTCGAAGGCCGCCACGGCCTTCACCGAGCGCTCGCGCGAGCTCGCCGAGATCATCCGCACCGAGATGGGCAAGCCGCTCGGCCAGGGCGTCTTCGAGGCGGAGTTCTCGGGCGAGATCATCCAGTACTACGCCGACAACGCCGCGGAGTTCCTCGCCGACGAGGTGCTGACGACGCGCTCCGGCCTCGACGCGCGCGTCGTGAAGTCGGCGCAGGGCGTGATCCTCGGCATCATGCCGTGGAACTTCCCGTACTACCAGGTCGCGCGCTTCGCCTTCCCCAACCTCATGCTCGGCAACACGGTGCTGCTCAAGCACGCGCCGCAGTGCCCGTGGTCGGCCACGGTCATCACCGAGATCCTCGAGGAGGCGGGGCTGCCGGCCGGCGCCTACGAGAACATCTTCGCGACGAACGACCAGATCGGCGAGATCGTCATCCCCGACCCGCGCGTGCGCGGCGTCTCGCTCACCGGCTCCGAGCGCGCGGGTGCCGCGGTCGCCGAGATCGCCGGCCGCAACCTCAAGAAGGTCGTGCTCGAGCTCGGCGGGAGCGACCCCTTCGTCGTGCTCTCGACCGACGACATGGATGCGGTGGTCGAGTCCGCAGTCGCGACGCGCATGGAGAACTCGGGCCAGGCGTGCAACGCCTCCAAGCGCTTCATCGTCGTCGACGAGCTCTACGACGAGTTCTCGGCCCGCCTCGCGGAGGCGATCGCCGCGGTCGAGGTCGGTGACGCCGACGACGAGGACGCGCTCGTGGGCCCGCTCTCGTCGCGAGCGGCAGCCGACCGGCTCCGCGAGCAGACGAGCGCCGCGGTCGCCGAGGGCGCGCGCGTGCTCGCCGGCGCGATCGAGGGCGACGGCACGCGCGTGCAGCCGGCGCTGCTCGCCGACGTCACGGACGCCATGAGCGTCTACCGCGAGGAGCTCTTCGGCCCCGTCGGCACCGTCTACCGCGCGAAGGACGTCGACGACGCCGTGCGCATCGCGAACGACACGCCTTTCGGGCTCGGTGCGCGCGTGTGGTGCAGCGACCCCGAGCTCGCCCGCGCGGTCGCCGACCGCATCGATGCCGGCATGGTCGCGATCAACGACGCGAGCGCGGAGGACTACGACATGCCCTTCGGCGGCACGAAGCGATCCGGCTTCGGCCGCGAGCTCGGCCCGCACGGCATGGAGGAGTTCATGAACAAGAAGCTCGTCGTCGGCTGATCAGTCCAGCCAGCGGCGTCGCCGCTTCGCGCGCGCCCGTGCCCACGCCGACCCGAGCTCCGACTCGGCCGCGAGGGCGCGGGCGCGCTCGTGCCCGGCCAGCAGCCCGTAGCTGAAGGCGTTCTCGCCGCGCAGGTGCGCCTGCATGCCCAGCTCGCGCAGCACCGGCTGCGCGACGACCGCGTCGTGGTGGTCGCCGAGCACGGACTGCACGCGCGCGAGCGCCTTGGCGGAGCGCGCCGCTGGCCGACCCGCTGCGGGCTCGAGCGCCTCGGCGGCGTAGCGCGCTCGCTTCACGGCCTTCCGAGCCTCGTGCAGCAGCGCGTCGTGCCTCGGTCCCGGCGGCGCCGCCGCTGCTCGCTCGAGCCGTCGACGCGTGCGGCGCAGCTCGCGGCGCACGAGCGGCAGCAGCAGCTCGGCGGCCGTGCCGTCGGCGTCCGCGCGCCACGGCGGCTGCTCGACGATCCCGGCGAGCGCGTCCGCGAGCGCGAGCCAGCGCTCCGACTCGAGCGCCTCGAGCGTGCCCTCGCGCGCGGCGGCGGCACGCGAGCGCACCGCGTCGTCGATGCGGCTCGCGACCGGGCCGATGGCGAGCTCCGCGGGCAGGGCGGCGACGGCCGCCGCGAGTCGGTCCCGCAGCACCTCGGCATCGCGCTCCTCGCCGAGCGCACGCGCGAGCCAGCGCAGCTCGGCCCTGATCGGCTCGGTCTGCTCCGCCTCGAGCAGCGGCCGGAAGGTCGCGAGCGCGGAGCGCAGGCGGCGGAGGGCCACGCGCATGCGATGCACGCCGCCCGGCGCGTCGAGCCGCACGAGCACGTCCTGCGCGACGAGCGCCCGGCGCTGCTCCGCCAGGCGCGCGAGCACGACGTCGCGCGCTGGACCGTCGAGCCGCGACTCCGGCACCCGTGCCCCACGGGGCGCGCGCTCGCCGAGCGCCCGCACGAGCTTCGACGCGTGGCCCGCGGGACGGGCGCCAGCCCCCTCGAGCGCCGCGACGACCCGCTCGAGGTCGTCGACCTCGCCGTCGATCAGCTCCGCCTCCCACTCGCGCCACACGACGCGCGGCGATGCACCGTCGAGCGGCTCGGCGGCGACCTCGTCGTCGGCGATCTCGACGAGCTCGCGGCCGGTCGCGTCGAGCAGCCGCAGCATGCGGCGCCGGGTGCGGAGGCGCACGACGGCCTCGAGCGGCTCGCCGCGCGAGTGCAGCCGCACGGCGTCGCGCAGCGGTGCGGGCACCGATCGAGAGCCGTCGAGCGGCAGCTGCACCTCGGCGCGAGCGCCGCCCGCGGGCACCTTGAGGTGCCAGCCGTCGTCGATGCCGCCGCTGCGGCGCCGCAGCGAGATGCCGGCCGCCGCGAGCGCGAGGCTCGCGGTGTCGAAGTACTCGGCCTCGAGCGCGAGCTCGAGCGCCGTCATCGACGCGACGCGCGGGATCGCCTCGAGTGCGGGCAGCTCGGCTCCCTCGGGCGGCTCGAGCTTCGTCTCGACTTCGCGGTGGTGGGTCGCCATGCCCCCGGTTCTACACCGCTGGGCCGAGCGTCAGGCGACCGTGCCGGTCATCGGGCGGCCCTCCGCCGCCCACCGGATGGTCCCGCCCGCGACGTTCACGGCATCCATGCCCCGCTGCTCGAGGAAGGCCACGACCTGACCGCTCCGCGCCCCCGAGCGGCAGATGACCGCCGCGCCGTCGGGCACCTCGTCGAGCCGCTCGACGATCTCGCTCATCGGGATGTGCAGGGCGCCGACCGCGTGCCCCGCGTCCCACTCGTGCTGCTCGCGCACATCCAGGAGCGGGCGGTCGGCGGCCTCGGCGGGCGTGATCTCTCGCATGGATCGAGGCTATCG
This sequence comes from Agrococcus lahaulensis DSM 17612, assembly GCF_000425105.1. Lineage (GTDB taxonomy): Bacteria > Actinomycetota > Actinomycetes > Actinomycetales > Microbacteriaceae > Agrococcus > Agrococcus lahaulensis. The sequence goes on along the minus strand of NZ_AULD01000006.1, from coordinate 244,551 downwards.
ATCCGCTGCGGCGGCGAGCATCATGGCCGCATGACGGATGTGCGCACGGTGCTCTGGTTCGACGGCCGCATCGAGGAGGCGGCCGAGCTCTACGTCTCGCTCCTGCCCGGCTCCGCGGTCACCGACGTGATGCGGATCCCGGAGGACGAGAACCCCTGGCCCGGCGGGATGGCGGCGGGGGAGGCGCTCACGATCGACCTGACGATCGGCGGGGCGCCCTTCCAGCTGCTGAACGGCGGGCCGCAGTTCCTGCAGTCGGAGGCGGTCTCGATCGCGCTCACGGTCGACGGGCAGGCCGAGGTCGACCGGCTGTGGGACGCGCTCGTCGCCGACGGCGGCGAGGAGTCGATGTGCGGGTGGTGCCGCGATCGCTTCGGCGTCTCGTGGCAGGTCATCCCGAAGCAGCTCGGCGAGCTCATGCAGGGACCGCGCTCGAAGGACGTCACGCGCGCGATGCTCGAGATGCAGAAGCTCGACGTCGCGGCGCTCGAGGCCGCCGCGCGCGGCTGAACCCGGGGCGGCGCGGTCAGCGCGCGAGGCGCTCGAGCAGCGCCTCGTGCAGCGCGCCGTTCGTGGCGAGCGCAGAGCCGTGCCACAGGCCCGCGTGGCCCTCGACCGACGTGAAGCGGCCGCCGGCCTCCTCGATCACTGGCACGAGCGCGGCCATGTCGTAGGGCTTGAGGTCGAACTCCGCGACCGCGTCGACCTTGCCCTCGGCGAGCAGCATGTAGCTCCACGCATCGCCGTACGAGCGGGCCCGCCACACGTCGCGCTGCAGCCCGATGAGGTCGTCGAGCCTGCCCGCGCCGTCCCAGCCCTGGATCGCGTTGTACGAGAGCACCGCATCCGGCAGCGCCGCGACCCCCGAGACGCGCAGCCGCCGGGGCTCGGCGGGATGGGTCCACGCACCCGAGCCCTCGGCCGCCCACCAGCGGGCGCCGAGGGCAGGGGAGGAGACGACGCCGACGACGGGCCTGCCCTCGACCGCGAGCGCGATGAGGGTCGCCCAGATCGGGGCGCCGCGCAGGAAGTGCGCCGTGCCGTCGATCGGGTCGACGATCCACTGCCGCGGCGCGTCGCCCTCGGTGCCGAACTCCTCGCCGAGGATCGCGTCGCCCGGGCGCTCCTCGGCGAGCATGGCGCGGATGCGCTGCTCGACCGCGCGGTCGGCGTCCGTCACGTGCGTCGTGTCGGCCTTCGTCGTGATCTCGAGGTCCTGCGCGCCGAAGCGCGCCATCGAGATGGCGTCGGCGGCGTCGGCGAGCCGGAGCGCGAGGGCGAGGTCGTCGTCGTAGCGGGTCACGCCCTCCAGCGTAGGCGGCGCGTCACTCCTCGTGCCGCTGCTGCCGCGCGGCGACGAGCGTGCCGAGCAGCCGCTGCATCGAGTCGACGCGGCGCTGTCCGAGGCGCCCCTCGCGCGCGGCGATCGTGAGCTCGCAGTACTCCTCGCCCGGCAGGTGCGAGCAGCCGCGCGGGCAGTCCTCCGCGACCGCCGCGAGGTCGGGGAAGCCGCGGAGCACGTTGGCGGTCGCGACGTGGCCGAGGCCGAACGAGCGCACGCCCGGGGTGTCGATGATCCAGCCCGAGCCGAGCTTGAACGAGACGGTCGACGACGAGGTGTGGCGGCCGCGGCCGGTGACGGCGTTCACGTGGCCGACCGCGCGCATCGCGCCCGGCACGAGCGCGTTCACGAGCGTCGACTTGCCGACGCCGGAGTGGCCGACGGCGACGGTCGTGTGGCCGTCGAGCCGCTCGCGCAGCGCCTCGACCGGGGGGTCGTCGATCGACGACTGCCACACCTCGATGTCGAGCCCCTCGAAGTGGGCGAGGAAGGGCGCGGGGTCCGCGACGTCGGTCTTCGTGACGACCATGACGGGCGTGATCCCGGCGTCGAGCGCCGCCACGAGGTAGCGGTCGACGAGGGCCGGCCGCGGCTCCGGATCGGCCGCGGCGACGACCATGAGCAGCACGTCGGCGTTCGCGACGATGACGCGCTCGACGACGTCGGTGTCGTCGGCGGAGCGGCGCAGCACCGTCGAGCGGGGCTGGATGCGCACGATGCGGGCGAGCGATCCCTCCTCGCCGCTCGTGTCGCCCACGACGTCGACCCGGTCGCCCGCGACGATCGCCTGCTTGCGCAGCTCGCGCGCCCGTGCGGCGGTCACGACGGCCTCGTCGGGCTCGCCGACGCGCACGGCGAGCGTGTAGCGACCGCGGTCGACGGCCGTCACGATGCCCGTGATGGCGTCGTCGTGCTCGGGCCGGTGCTTCGAGCGCGGCCGGTTCGCCTTGGGGTTCGGCCGCTCGCGCACGCTCGACTCGTCGTACTCCTCGTACGGGTCCTCGTAGTCGCCGAGCCAGCTCATGCGCTCACGCCGTCGCTCCGTCGCCGCCCGACCCCGCGAGCATCCCCGCCCACAGCTCGGGGAACTCGGGGATCGTCTTCGCCGTCGCGCCGATGTCGTCGACCTCGACGCCGGGGACCCGCAGGCCCACGACGGCGCCGGCCGTCGCGATGCGGTGGTCATCGAACGCGCGCCACGCGCCGCCCGTGAGCGGGGCCGGCTCGACGCGGATGCCGTCGGGCAGCGCCTGGGCGCGCCCGCCGAGCGCCGCGATGTCGTCGACGAGGGCGCGGATGCGGTCGGTCTCGTGCCCGCGGATGTGGCCGATCCCCGTGACCTCCACGGGCCCGGACGCGAGGGCGCCGAGCGCGACGATCGTCGGCGCGAGCTCGCCCGCCGCGTGCATGTCGAGGCTCGCGCCGGGGATCGCGCCGCCGACGGCCTCGACCGTGAGGGACCCATCCGCGAGCCGCGACGTCGCGCCGAACGGCTCGAGCAGCTGCGGCAGGAGCGCGCCCACCTGGGTCGTCTCGCTCGGCCAGCCGTCGAGCACGACGCGGCCGCCGACCGCGACGACGGCGGCGAGGAACGGCGCCGCGTTCGAGAGGTCGGGCTCGATCCGCTCGTCGAGCGCTGCGATGGGGCCGGGCTCGACGCGCCACGCGGCGTCGCCCACGCGGCGCGCGTCGACCCCGCGCTGCCGGAGCGCCTCGAGCGTCATCTCGATGTGGGGGAGCGAGGGCAGCCGCTCGCCGCGGTGGTGGAGGGTGAGCCCCTCGTCGAATCGCGCGCCGACGAGCAGGAGCGCCGAGACGAACTGGCTCGACGCGCTCGCGTCGATCTCGATCTCGCCGCCGCGCACGCCACCCGGACCGCCGGGCCCGCGCACGCCGTGCACCGTGAAGGGCAGGCGCGGCGCGTCGGCGTCGACCCGCACGCCGAGTGCGCGGAGGCTCGCGATCGTCTCGGCCATCGGCCGCTCGCGCGCGTGCGGGTCGCCGTCGAACGCGACCGGGCCGTCGCCGAGCGCCGCGACGATGGGCAGGAATCGCATCGCGGTGCCCGCGAGCCCGCAGTCGATCGATGCGCCGCCCCTGATCGGGCCGGGCGTCACGGCGAGATCGGGCCCGAAGCGGCCGTCGCCGGGCACCTCGCGGATCGTCGCGCCGAGCGACCTGAGGCCCTCGACCATGATGCGGCTGTCGCGGCTGCGGAGCGGCCGGTGGAGCGTCGAGCCGCCGTCGGCGAGCGCCGCGAGCAGCAGCGCCCTGTTCGTCAGGCTCTTCGAGCCGGGCAGCTGCACGCGCGCGTCGAGCCGCGAGGTCGCGGTGGGGGCCGTCCAGGGCCGGGAATGATCGGGGTTCGGCATCGGTTGCAATCTATCGGTCGGAGGCGGATCGTGAGGAGGTGCCGGTGCCGACAGCGACACTAGACTCGCCCGCGATGGCAAGCGAGCAGACAGAGGCGGCGAAGCGCGACGACTTCGCTGAGCAGGCGATGCAGTACGCGGACCAGCTCTACGGAGCGGCGATGCGCATGACGCGCAACCCCGCCGACGCGGCGGACCTCGTGCAGGAGACGCTGCTCAAGGCCTACGCGGCGTACGGCTCGTTCAAGCAGGGCACGAACCTGCGGGCCTGGCTCTACCGCATCCAGACCAACACCTACATCAACACCTATCGCAAGCAGCAGCGCAGGCCCTTCGAGGCGGCGCTCGACGACCTGGCGGAGTGGCAGATCGGCGACGCCGAGTCGTTCACGGCGTCGGCATCGCGCAGCGCCGAGGCGGAGGCGATCCACCGGATGCCCTCGGGCGTCGTGAAGGATGCGCTGCAGGAGGTCCCCGAGGACTTCCGCATGGCGGTCTACTGGGTCGACGTCGAGGGCCTCAGCTACGCCGAGACCGCAGAGGTCATGGAGACGCCGATCGGCACCGTCATGAGCCGGCTGCACCGCGGCCGCAAGCTGCTGCGAGGCCTGCTGGCCGACTACGCCCGGGAGCAGGGCATCGCCGTGCAGGATGCCACCGTGAAGGAGAAGAAGTCGTGAGCGAGACGCCGACCGTCGCCGAGACCGCGGCGAGGAAGGACTGCGCCGAGGCGCGGGCCGCGCTGGAGGAGTACCTCCACAACGAGCTCTGCGCCGAGGATGCCGCAGACGTGCGCGCGCACCTCGACGAGTGCGAGGAGTGCTCGGCCGAGCACCACGTGGGCGAGATGCTGACGGCGGCGCTCCAGGGCGCGTGCAAGGACCGCGCCCCCGAGGAGCTGCGCGCGAAGCTGCTCGCGAGCCTGCGCGCCGCGCAGGCGCAGCACGGCTGACGGCCATGGCGCAGGGCGGGACCGATCGGTCCCGCCCTGCGCCCATCTGCCTCACGCCGCCGCGCGCGCGTCCTGCCCGACCGGGGCCGACGCATCCTGCACCGGGATCGGGCCGGTCGCAGGTCGCTCCGCGCCGTCGCCGAGGTAGCGCTCCGTGCCCGCGAGCGTCAGGAACGCGGGGTACGCCTCCTCGAGCGCGGTCTCGCGGAAGAGCCCGATCGCCTCGCGGAAGCGGTTGCCCGCCTCGTCGGCGAACGAGCGCGCGAGCTCCGCGACGATCGCCTCGCAGCGCTCGCGCGTGACGGTGCGGCCGTCGCTCGTGACCGACTCGTTGTGGATCCACTGCCACACCTGCGAGCGCGAGATCTCGGCGGTCGCGGCGTCCTCCATGAGCGAGTGGATCGCGACGGCGCCGTGGCCGCGCAGCCACGCCTCCATGTAGCGGATCGCGATCTCGATGTTCGAGCGCAGCCCCGCGTCGGTGATCTCGCCCTCGGTCGTCGAGAGGTCGATGAGGGCGGCCGCGTCGACCGCGACGTCGTCGCGCGAGCGGTCGAGCTGGTGCGGCCGGTCGCCCAGCACGGCGTCGAACGCCGCGCGGCACGTCTCGACGAGCCCGGGGTGCGCGACCCACGAGCCGTCGAAGCCGTCGCCTGCCTCGCGCGACTTGTCGGCGGCCACGGCGCGGAGCGCGCGCTCGGTCGCCTCCGGATCCTTCGCGCTCGGCACGAACGCCGCCATGCCGCCGATCGCGTGCGCGCCCCGCCGGTGGCACGCCCGCACGAGCTGCTCCGTGTAGGCGCGCATGAAGGGCGCCGTCATCGTCAGCCGCGCGCGGTCCGGCAGCACGAAGTCCGGCCCGCGCAGCCGGAAGGCCTTGATCATCGAGAAGAGGTAGTCCCAGCGGCCCGCGTTGAGGCCGGCTGAGTGCTCGCGCAGCTCCCAGAGGATCTCCTCCATCTCGAACGCCGCGGTGATCGTCTCGATGAGCACCGTCGCCCGGATCGTGCCGCGATCGATGCCGAGCCGATCCTGCGCGAGCACGAAGACGTCGTTCCACAGCCGCGCCTCGCGGTGGTCCTCGAGCTTCGGCAGGTAGAAGTAGGGGCCGCGGCCGCGCGCGATGAGCTCTCGGCCGTTGTGGAAGAGGTGCAGGCCGAAGTCGACGAGCGAGCCCGACATCGGCTTCCCGTCCACGACGATCCGGTGCTCGTCGAGGTGCCAGCCGCGCGGGCGCACGACGATCGTCGGCGTCTCGGTCGCCGTGACCCGGTACTCCTTGCCCGCGGGGCTCGTGAACGAGATCCGGTCGCGGATCGCGTCCTGCAGGTTGACCTGGCTCGCGATGACGTTCCGCCACAGCGGGCTCGAGGCGTCCTCGCAATCGGCGAGCCATACCTTCGCGCCCGAGTTGAGCGCGTTGATCGTCATCTTGCGCTCGATCGGTCCGGTGATCTCGACCCGGCGGTCCTCGAGCCCGGGGGCGGGCGGGGCGACCCGCCAGCTGTCGTCCTCCCGGACGTGCGCGGTCGCCTCGAGGAACCGGGGCGTCTCGCCGTCGGTGAGCGCGGCGCGGCGCTTGCGCCGGTCCTGCAGCAGCTGCTGCCTCGAGCACTCGAACGCGTCGTGGAGCTCGAGCAGGAAGGCGAGGGCGTCGTCGGTGAGGACGCGGTCCTGCCCCTCGGCGTGGTCGGTGATGCGGATGCGTTCCATCGTCGTCCTCCTTCGGGTGGGTCTCTCGGATCAGTGGAACTGCTCGGTCTCGGTCGAGCCCGCGAGCGCGAGCGTCCCCGAGTCGGGGTTGAGCGCGGTCGCGACGAGGTCGAACCAGCCGGTGCCGACCTCGCGCTGGTGCTTCGTCGCGGTGTAGCCGCTCGCCTCGGCCGCGAACTCGCGCTCCTGCAGGTCGACGTAGGCGGTCATGTGCTGCTCGGCGTAGCCCTTCGCGAGGTCGAACATCGAGTGGTTGAGGGCGTGGAAGCCCGCGAGGGTGATGAACTGGAAGCGGAACCCCATCGCGCCGAGCTCGCGCTGGAACCTCGCGATCTCGTCGTCGTCGAGGTGCTTCCGCCAGTTGAACGACGGCGAGCAGTTGTAGGCGAGCAGCTGGTCGGGGAACTGCGCCTTGATGCCCTCGGCGAAGCGGCGGGCGACCTCGAGGTCGGGCTTGCCGGTCTCCATCCACAGCAGGTCGGCGTACTCGGCGTACGCGAGCCCGCGGGCGATGCACGGCTCGATGCCGTTGCGCACCTCGTAGAAGCCCTCGGCGGTGCGGCCGCCCGTGAGGAACGGGCGGTCGCGCTCGTCGACGTCGCTCGTGAGCAGGGTCGCCGCCTCGGCGTCGGTGCGCGCGATGATGACGGTCGGCACGTCCTCGACGTCGGCGGCGAGGCGCGCGGCGTTGAGCGTGCGCACGTGCTGCTGCGTGGGGATGAGCACCTTGCCGCCGAGGTGGCCGCACTTCTTCTCGCTCGCGAGCTGGTCCTCCCAGTGCACGCCAGCGGCGCCCGCCGCGATCATGGCGCGCATGAGCTCGAACGCGTTGAGCGGTCCGCCGAAGCCCGCCTCGGCATCCGCGACGATCGGCGCGAGCCAGTCGGCGACGGTGCGCTTGCCCTCGCTGCGCTCGATCTGGTCGGCGCGCTGCAGCGCGTTGTTGATGCGGCGCACGACGGCGGGCACCGAGTTCGCGGGGTAGAGCGACTGGTCGGGGTAGGTCTGGCCGGCGAGGTTCGAGTCGGCGGCGACCTGCCAGCCCGAGAGGTAGATCGCCTCGAGGCCCGCGCGCACCTGCTGCACCGCCTGGTTGCCGGTCAGCGCGCCGAGTGCGCGCACGGGCGTCTCGTCGCCGTGCAGCCGCGCGAAGAGCCGCTCGGCGCCGCGGCGCGCGAGGGTGTGCTCCTCGACGACCGAGCCGCGCAGCCGCACGACGTCGGCCGCGGAGTAGTCGCGCTGCACCCCGCTCCAGCGCGGGTTCGCCGCCCACTCGAGCTCGAGCTCGGCGGCCTCGGTCGCCATCCGGGGGTCCTGCTGCTCCGTCACGGTGTCCTCCTGTCGTCGCGCCGAGCCCTTGCCCGGCGTTGTCCTGGCTTCACTGTGGTGGCAGGGAAGGGCACCGGCGGGCGGTTCCGATGGTGAAGATCCGCATTCCTGCCAGATGGTGCAGGAGTGCCGTATGGTGCCTGCATGACGGCACCCCGAGCATCCGCGCCCGCCTCCCCGTCGGCCTGGGATCGCCCCCCGCGCGAGTCGCCGGTCGCGACGCACGTCGACGCGCTGCAGCTCGGCAAGGCGCTCCGGCACGCGCGCAAGCAGCGCGGCATGACGCTCGACGCCGTGCACGCGGCGATCGGCCTCGCGCCGTCGCAGCTCTCGGGCTTCGAGACCGGCAAGCGCGAGGCGCGCTTCTCGCAGCTGCAGCAGCTCGCGGCGCTCTACGGCGTGGGGCTCGACGAGCTCACCGGCACCGCGCCGCCGTCGCGCCGCGCTGCGCTCGAGCTGCGCCTCGAGCGCGCGATGCAGTCGTCGATGTGGCAGCAGAAGCGGCTGCCGACGATGCGGATCGGGCCGCGCACGCCCGACGACGTGCTCGAGACGATGCTCGCGCTCGTCGACGAGCTCGAGCGCGTCGCCGAGGAGCGCGTCGCGACGCCGGAGGAGGCGCGCCGCGCGAACGTGCAGCTGCGCGCCGAGATGCGCGCGCGCGACAACCACTTTCCGGAGATCGAGGCGGAGGCCGCGGCGATGCTCGAGCGCGTCGGGTACCAGTCAGGACCGCTCTCGCAGCACCTCATCGCCGCGATCACGGAGCGCCTCGGCTTCTCGGTGCACCACGTCGGCGACCTCCCGCACTCGACGCGATCCGTCACCGACCTCAAGCGCAAGCGGATCTACCTCTCCCGGTCGTCGCGCACCGACCACGACCCGCGCTCGGTGCTGCTGCAGGCGCTCGGGCACCACGTGCTCGGCCACGCCGTGCCGGCGGACTACGGGGCGTTCCTGCGGCAGCGCATCGAGACGAACTACTTCGCCGCGGCGCTGCTCATGCCCGAGCGCACCGCTGTCGACTTCCTCGCCGCGGCGAAGGCCGAGCGGCAGCTCGCGGTCGAGGACCTGCGGGACGCGTTCGCGGTCTCCTACGAGGCGGCGGCGCATCGCCTCACGAACCTCGCGACCGCGCACCTCGGCATCCCGCTGCACTTCCAGAAGGTGCACGAGTCGGGGATCATCTACAAGGCCTACGAGAACGACGGTGTGACGTTCCCGGCCGACCACACGGGCGCGATCGAGGGCCAGCCGGTCTGCAAGCGGTGGACGAGCCGCGAGGTCTTCGACGCCGCCGACCGGGTCAACCCCTTCGAGCAGTACACCGAGACGCCGGCGGGCACGTTCTGGTGCACGGCGATGACCGAGCGCAGCGCCCAGGGCGAGTTCTCGCTCTCGATCGGCGTCCCCTTCTCGCAGGCCCGCTGGTTCCGCGGCCGCGCGACGAAGGAGCGCTCCGTCTCGCACTGCCCCGACCCGTCGTGCTGCCGCACGCCGCCGGCCGAGCTCGCCGAGGCATGGGCGGGGCAGGCGTGGCCGAGCGCCCGCGCGCACTCGCACCTGCTCGCCGCGCTCCCGCCGGGCGCCTTCCCGGGCGTTGACGAGACCGAGGTCTACAGCTTCCTCGCGTCGCGCGACTAGCGCGGGACGAGGGCGCCTCCCCCCTCGCGGAAGCGATCACCCGTGTCGGGGCACACCCAGTCGTCGCCCATGGCGAGCAGGCGCTTGCCGGTCCGGCCGACCCAGCCGACGCGGCGCGCGGGAACGCCGACGACGAGCGCGTGATCGGGCACATCCTCCGTCACGACCGCGCCCGCGGCGACGAGCGCCCAGCGCCCGATCGTCACCGGGGCGATGCACACCGCCCGAGCGCCGATCGACGCGCCGTCGCCGATCGAGACGCCGACCGCTATCCAGTCCGCCGCGCTCTTCACGCTCAGGTCGGGGTTCGCGGCGCGCGGGAACTCGTCGTTCGTGAGCACCGCGCCGGGGCCGATGAAGACGCCGTCCCCGAGACGCGCCGGCTCGTAGACGAGGGCATAGTTCTGCAGCTTGCACGCGTTCCCGATCGCGACCCCGGGCCCGACGTACGCGCCGCGCCCGATCGTGCAGTCGTCGCCCAGCCGGGCGCCCTCTCGCACCTGTGCGAGGTGCCACACCCGCGTGCGCGCGCCGAGCCGAGCGCCCGCGGCGACGTCTGCGGACGATTCGACGATGGCTTCCTGCGACATCCGTCCTCCTGCTCATGATCGGTAACAGTGTTCCTCAAGATCCTGCCAGGTGAAGCGAAGCACACTCACGAGGCCTGCGGGGCCGGGTTACATTCCCTCCGAAGGCGCGGATGCCCGAACCCGGGGATGTGCGCGAGCACCGTCGTCACGCGCGGAGGGATCCGCGGTTGCGGCGCCCGTGACGCCTTCGGGGAGTTGGCGGACATGACTGGCGAGCTGATCGATCGCGGCTCGCGCCGCGTTGGTGCCGGCGGCTCCGGGCGCCTGCGGGTCGCCGTCGTGGGCGCGGGCTACTGGGGTCCCAACCTCGCGCGGAACTTCCGCGCGAGCCCGGACTGGGAGCTCGCGGCGATCTGCGACCTCGACATCGAGCGGGCGAGGGGCGTCGCCGACAGGGTCGGCGGGGCTCCCGTGACGTCCGATCTCGCCGCGGTGCTCGACGATCCGAGGATCGACGCTGTCGCGATCGCGACACCCGCGCGCTCGCACCACCCGATCGTGCTGTCGGCGCTCGAGGCGGGCAAGCACGTGATGGTCGAGAAGCCGCTCGCGGACACCCGGGAGCGGGGCCTCGAGATGGACGAGGTCGCGAGGCGTCTCGGCCTCGTACTCATGGCGGATCACACCTACTGCTACACACCTGCCGTGCTGAAGGTTCGCGAGCTGATCGCAGACGGCGTGCTGGGCGACATCCTCTTCATCGACAGCGTCCGGATCAACCTCGGTCTCATCCAGCCCGATGTCGACGTGTTCTGGGACCTCGCGCCGCACGACCTCTCGATCATGGACTTCGTGCTGCCGGACGGGCTCGCGGCGACCGCGGTCTCGGCACACGGCTCAGACCCGCTCGGCACCGGGAAGTCATGCGTCGGCTACCTGGCGATGCCGCTCGCGAGCGGCGCGATGGCGCACATCCACGTCAACTGGCTCAGCCCCACGAAGATCCGGCAGATGGTCATCGGCGGCACGGAGCGCACGCTCGTGTGGGACGACCTGAACCCGCAGCAGCGGGTCAGCATCTACGACCGCGGCGTCGACATCGCCGCGGTGTCCAAGTCGACTGCGGCCGACCCTCGCGCTGCGAACATCTCGTACCGGCTCGGCGACACATGGGCGCCGGCCCTCCCGGAGCGCGAGGCGCTCGCCGGCGTCGTCGCGGAGTTCGCCGCGTCCATCCGGGAGCGTCGGGCGCCGCGGACGAGCGCCGAGTCGGGGCTGCGGGTGCTCTCGGTGCTCGAGGCCGCGACCGCGAGCCTGGCGGTCGCGGGCGCGCCGCAGCCGATCGCCGCCCGCACGCTCGAGGAAGGATTCGCGCGATGAGGCAGCTCCAAGAGGCGACAGCGCTCGTCACCGGTGGTGCCGGCACGATCGGCTCGACGGTCGTCGACCAGCTGCTCGACGCCGGCGTCGCACGCATCGACGTGCTCGACAACCTGGTGCGGGGACGCAGGGACAACCTCGACGACGCGCTCGCCAGCGGCCGTGTCAGGCTCGTCGAAGGGGACATCCGAGACGCGGGGCTCGTGGATGAGCTGACGGCAGGCAAGGACCTCGTCTTCCACCAGGCCGCGATCCGCATCACCCAATGCGCGGAGGAGCCGCGCCTCGCGCTCGAGGTGCTCGTGGATGGCACGTTCAACGTCGTGGAGTCGGCGGCTCGTCACCGCGTCGCCAAGCTCGTCGCGGCCTCGAGCGCATCGGTCTTCGGCCTCGCGGAGTCGTTCCCCACGACGGAGCGCCACCACCATCACAACAACGACACGCTGTACGGCGCGGCGAAGTCCTTCAACGAGGGACTCATCCGCAGCTTCCGCGCCATGCAGGGGCTCGACTTCGTGATCCTCCGCTACTTCAACGTCTACGGACCGCGCATGGACGTGCACGGCCTCTACACCGAGGTGCTCGTCCGATGGATGGAGCGGATCGACGACGGGAAGCCCCCGGTCATCTTCGGGGACGGGAGGCAGACGATGGACTTCGTGTGCGTGCCCGACGTCGCGCGCGCGAACGTGCTCGCGGCGCAGAGCGACGTCGTCGACGGCGACTACAACGTCGCGAGCGGTCGGGAGACGAGCCTGCTCGAGCTCGCCGAGGCGCTGCTGCGGGTCATGGGCTCGGACCTCGGGGTCGAGCACGGGCCCGAGCGCGCCGTGAACGGGGTGGAACGGCGCCTCGGCGACACGACCGCGGCAAGGCGCGACCTCGGCTTCGAGACGACGATCGACCTCGAGGAAGGGCTGCGGCAGCTCGTGGAGTGGTGGCGCCCGCTGCGCGAGGAGATCGCTGCCGCACGAGGACAGGCGGCAGCATGAGCGGCCGCATCAACGTCATGGCGCCCTGGCTGGGCCACGAGGAGGCGGATGCCCTCGCCGAGGTGGTCGCGAGCGGCTGGGTCGCGCAAGGACCTCGCGTGGCGCAGTTCGAGCATGAGTTCGCTGCCGCGATGCAGGCGCCCTTCGCAGTCGCGACGAGCAGCTGCACGACGGCGCTCCACCTCGCGCTCATCGTCGCCGGCATCGGCGTCGGCGATGACGTGGTCGTGCCGTCGTTCTCGTTCATCGCGACGACCAACGCGGTGCGCTACGTCGGCGCGAATCCCGTCTTCGCCGACGTCGATGCCATGACGGGCAATCTCACGAGCGAGACCGTCTCGGCCGCGCTCACGCCCGCGACCAGGGCGGTGATCGCCGTCGACCAAGGGGGCGTGCCGGTGGACCTCGACGGCGTCCGCGCCGCCGCCGATCCGCGCGGCGTCGTGGTGATCGAGGATGCGGCGTGCGGCGCGGGATCGACGTATCGCGGCCGTCCCGTCGGCGCCGGCGCGGAGATCACCGCGTGGTCCTTCCACCCGCGCAAGCTCCTGACGACAGGAGAGGGCGGCATGCTCACGACCCGCCGGGAGGAATGGGCGGACCGCGCTCGCCGGCTGCGCGAGCACGCGATGTCGGTGTCCGCGGCCGACCGTCACGCATCCGTCCTCGCCCCTGCGGAGCGCTACGCCGAGGTCGGCTTCAACTACCGGATGACCGACCTGCAAGCGGCGGTCGGCCTCGTGCAGCTCGCCCGGCTGCCGGAGATCGTCGCGCGGCGCCGTGAGATCGCCGCCCGCTACCAGGCGGCAGTCGCCGATATCCCGGGACTGCGCACCGTCGCGGACCCTGCGCACGGGTCGAGCAACTTCCAGTCGTTCTGGGTCGAGGTCGGCGAGGACTACCCGCTCGACCGGGATGAGCTGCTGCGCGCCCTCGCTCGAGCCGACATCTCGGCGCGACGCGGGATCATGGCGGCGCACCGCCAGCCGCCGTACCGCGCGCTCACGCCCGAGGCGGGCCTGCCCGCGACCGAGCGGCTGCACGACGGCACGCTCATCCTCCCCGTCTACCACCAGCTCACCGACGAGGACCAGCAGCGCGTCATCGCCGTGCTGCGGTCGGCGGGCGGTGAGCGGGCATGAGCGGAGGTCTGCTGCTCGTGGGTGCGAGCGGGCTCGCGCGCGAGGTGATCGCGACCGGTGTCGAGGTCGCCGGCATCCTCGACGACGACGCGTCGCTGCACGGGACGCTCGTCGGAGGCGCACCGGTGGTCGGCGCGATGGATGCTGTGCTCGCGCGCGAGGAGCGGCTGCTCGTCTGCGTCGGCCCGAGCAGGCGCCGGCGCGACGTGGTGGCTCGGCTGCGAGCGCTCGGCGTCGCCGAGGAGCGCTACGCGACGGTCGTGGCGCGATCGGCGCGGATCGGCGACTCGAGCACCGTCGGAGCCGGCAGCATCCTGCTCGACGGCGTCGTCGTCACCGCCGACGCCAGGATCGGCGACCACGTGGTGGTCATGCCGAACTGCACCGTGACTCACGACGACGTGCTCGAGGACTTCGCGACCCTCGCGGCGGGCGTCGCGCTCGGAGGCGGCGTCACGATCGGTGAAGCGTCCTACGTGGGGATGAACGCGACGGTGCGCCAAGGCGTCCGCGTCGGCGCCGAGGCCACCGTCGGCATGGCGGCGGCCGTCGTGCGCGACGTGCCCGAGGGGCAGACGTGGGCGGGAGTCCCGGCCCGTGCACTGGAGGTGAACGCGTGACGATGCGGGTGCCGTTCGTCGACCTCGCCGCGCAGCAGGCGGAGGTCGCGGCCGACGTGCTGCCCGTCTGGCGCCGCCTGCTCGAGTCGGCGAGCTTCATCGGCGGACCGGAGGTCGACGCGTTCGAGCGAGAGTACGCCGAGTACATCGGGGTGCAGCACGTCGTGGGCGTCTCGAACGGCACCGACGCGCTCGAGCTCGCGCTCCGCGCCGTGGGTGTCGGCCAGGGCGACGAGGTCATCATCCCCGCGAACACCTTCATCGCCACGGCAGAGGCTGCGTCGCGGATCGGTGCCGTGCCCGTGCCCGTCGACGTCGACGACGAGTTCCTCCTCATCGACCCCGACGCGATCGAGGCGGCGATCACGCCGAGGACCGCAGCCATCGTCCCCGTGCACCTCTTCGGCCAGACCGCGCCGATCGACGTCATCGCGCCGATCGCCGCGCGCCACGGCTTGGTGATCGTCGAGGACGCGGCGCAGTCCCAAGGCGCCGCCGGATCTGCTGGAAGGGCCGGCGCGCTGAGCCGCGTCGCCGCGACGAGCTTCTACCCCGGCAAGAACCTGGGGGCGGCTGGCGACGCCGGTGCGGTCATGACCGACGACCCCGGCATCGCGGCAATCATCCGCAACCTCGCGGCTCACGGCAGCTCCGTGAAGTACGTGCATGACCGCATCGGCATGAACGCGCGACTGGATGCCGTGCAGGCTGCCGTGCTGCGAGCAAAGCTGCGGCGGCTCGATGGCTGGAACACGGCGCGCCGCGAGGCTGCGCGGCGCTACGAGACGCTCCTCGTGGGTCTCGACGGGATGCGTCTGCCGGCGACGAGGCCGGGCAACGCAGACGTCTGGCACCTCTACGTCGTGCGCATGGACGAGCGCGACCGAGTCGCCTCGGAGCTCACCGCGCAGGGCATCGGCGTCGGCGTCCACTACCCGACGCCGTTCCACCTCACCGATGCCTACGCCGGCCTCGGACACCGGCGCGGCCAGTTCCCGGTCGCCGAGGCGGCCGCCGATCGCATCCTGTCGCTTCCCATGCACCCGCATCTGACTGGTCCGCAGCAAGAGAGCGTGGCGCGTGCGCTCCAGCTCGCGCGGAGTCGGGGGGCGGTGCGGACGTGAGCGCAGAGCCGACCCCCGCGAGCGTGGCGCAGCGCGCCTCGAAGGCGTTCGGGTGGAGCTTCGGGAACACCCTCGTCTTGAGGCTCGGCACGCTGGCGATCGGCATCGCGCTCGCGCGGCTGCTGGGTCCGGAGGAGTTCGGGATCTTCGCGATCGCCATGGTCACGCTCATGGCTGTGCTGAGCTTCAACGAGCTCGGTGTCAGCCTCGCCGTGATCCGCTGGCGCGACGACCCGGCGACGATTGCGCCGACCGTCAACACGATCGCGGCGGTGAGCAGCGCGCTGCTCACCGCGGTGGTGCTCTTCGGCGCGCCGTGGCTCTCTGCGATGCTCGGCGACGGGCGGGCAGCACCCGTGGTGCAGGTGATCTCGCTCTCCATCGTGCTCAATGGTCTCGTCGCCACGTCCGCCGCAGTGATGCAGCGCGAGTTCTTGCAGCGCCAGCGGACGATCGCCGACCAGGTCAACACCTGGCTCGGCGCCGGGCTCTCCTTGTTGCTCGTCCTGCTCGGGTGGGGCGCGATGGGCCTCGCGGTCGGGAGGCTGATCGCGAGCATCGTCTTCGCGGCGATGATCCTCCGCTGGTCTCCGGTGCCATATCGCTTCGGTTGGAATCCCGCGATCGCACGCCGCCTGGTCCGGTTCGGGCTGCCGCTCGCCGCTGCGAGCATCATCGTCTTCGCATCGGGCTACGCAGACCAAGTCGTCGTCGGGTCGCTGCTGGGGGCGCAAGCGCTCGGCTTCTACGTGCTCGCGTTCAACCTCGCCGCCTGGCCGGTATCCATCTTCTCGCTACCGCTGCGCGCGGTCGCGCCGGCCGCGTTCTCGGCGATCAAGGCCGAGCCGGAGCGGGTGTCGCGGACCTTCACCCGAGTGCTTGCGATCCTCTCGTGCGTCGCGGTGCCCGTATGCCTCGCCGCAAGCGGCGCCGCCGTGCCCGTCATCGAGTTCGTCTACGGCCCTGCCTGGCTGCCCGCGGCCGAGCCGCTGCTCTGGCTCGCCGCCCTCGCAGCGCTCAAGATCTGGTTCGAGCTGTCCTACGACTACCTGGTCGTGGTCGGGCGGTCGAGCGCTGTGCTCGTGATCCAGGGGGTCGTGTTCGCCGCGGCGCTGCCGCTCATGCTCGTCGTCGCGACGCCCTATGGGCTCGGCGGCGTCGCGGCTGTGCAATGCATCGTCGCCCTCCTGATCGCCGCGCCGCTGTACCTCGCGAGCCTCGGTCGCATCGGCGTCACCGTCCGCGCAGTGCTGGCCGCGATCGCGGCGCCCCTCGTGGCCGGACTGCTCGCATGGACGGCCGGCTGGGTGCTCAGTCAGACAGTCGCGTCGTCCTTCGCCGCGGCATCCGCCGCTGGGTTCCTGGCCGTCGTGGCGGCAGGGCTCCTCTGCCTGCGGCACCGCGGCGACCTGGAGACTCTGCTGGCGGCGATGCGCAGCAGGGAGGCGTCATGAGGGTCCTCGTGTATCCGCACGACCTGAACATGGGCGGCAGTCAGACGAATGCGATCGAGCTGGCCGCGGCGGTGTCGGAGCTCGGCCACGAGTGCATCATCTACGGGCGGCGGGGGACCCTGTGCGCCCGCGTCCACGAGCTCGGGCTGCGGTTCATCGAAGCGCCAGAGCCCGGGCGGCGCCCGTCGCCCCGCGTCGCCAACGACCTAGCCCGGCTGGTGAAGGATCTGAACGTCGACATCGTGCACGGGTACGAGTGGCCCCCAGTGCTCGATGCCGTCCTAGCGATGCGCAACGGCGCCGCCGCAGCGGTCGTGGCGACGGTGATGTCGATGTCGGTCCCGCCATTCATCCCCAGGAGCGTCCCGCTGGTTGTCGGCACGGCCGAGATCGCGGCCGCCGAGTTCGCCGCGGGGCGCAATCGCACCGCGGTCATCGAGCCGCCAGTGGATCTCCGATTCAATGCGATCGGGCCGGCGACAGGCGTCGAGACATTTCGCTCTAGGTTCGGGCTTCAGCAGGACCGGCTGAACGTGGTCGCAGTCACCCGGTTCTCGAGGGAGCTCAAGTTGGAGGGCACGCTCGCGGCGATCGACGTCATCGGCCGGCTCGCTGCGACCGCGCCAGTCCGTCTGGTGCTCGTGGGCGACGGTCCCGCGAGGGCCGAGATCTACTCCCGCGCGGACGCCGTGAATCGCCGGGCGGGGGACGGCACCATCGTGCTCACCGGTCAGCTCGACGACCCGCGTCCCGCCTACGCGGTCGCCGACATCTTCCTCGGGATGGGCGGCTCAGCGCTGCGCGCCCTCGCGTTCGGGACTCCGCTCATCGTGCAGGGCGAGCGGGGGTTCTGGAAGACGCTCACACCGCACTCCCTCGACCAATTCCTCTGGAGCGGTTGGTACGGCATCGGTGGGGGGCGTGCCGGAGGACCGGCCGCTCTCGACCGAGAGCTCCGCGGGCTCATCGGCGATGCGGAGCGACGCGGCTCGCTCGCGCAGTTCGGGTTGCAGCTGGTGCGTGAGCGATTCTCGTTGACTCGCGCGGCAGAGCTGCAGACGCGCGTATACCGGCAGGCGATCTCGTCTCCCGCGCGCCATGCCATGATCAGCGAGGCGGCGGCGCTCTTCCGATACGGCGCCTACTACGCGAGGAAGCGCGTGCGACGCGCGATGGGTACGGAAGCGACCGACGATTTCAATGCGCGTCCTGTCGCCGCGAGGAACAAGCGGGTCTCCGATGGACAGTGACGGCGCCGTCATCGTCTGGTTCGCGGGAGTGCGCTGGGATGCGATCATGGGCACCGACCGCAGGATCGTCAACGAGATCGCCGAGCACCGCCCGATCGTGTGGGTCGACCCGGCCGACCGGAGCGGTTGGCCCGGGTGGATGAGGGGAGGGCCGCCCGCCGTCACCGCACTCGGCGACGTCACGCGATTCGTCGTTCCAGCCACGCCAGGCCTGACGCGCTGGCCGTTCCGCAGCGCGACGAGGCTGCTCCGGATGCTGAGCTACCGTCGGGCCATTCGTGGTCGTGATGTTCATGCCGTCGTCGTGGCGAACCCGACCACGACGCTTCCCCGAACCAAGGCGACGAGAATCCTGTACGTGACCGATGACTGGGTCGCAGGCGCGTCACTGATGGGTTTGGACCGGACCTGGGTGTCGGCGATCCTCGATCGCAACGTGGGCCTCGCGGACGCCTTCGCCGTGGTCAGTCCCCCGTTGGCGCAAGCGATCCGGGACAGGCGTCCGAGCGCGCCGATCGCGGTGATCCCCAACGGGGCGCCAGCAGCGACGCGGGTCTCGCCATCGTTCCGCGCCCCCACGGCTGGCCTCATCGGGCAGATCAACGAGCGTATCGACCTCTCGCTCCTCGAAGCGACCGCCGACGCAGGAGTTGCCTTGCGTATCGTCGGCCCTCGGACCTCGCGCGACGGCGCTTTCAACGCGAGATTCGACCGGCTCGTCGCCCGAGAGACGGTCGACTGGCGTGGAGCGGTCGAGGCGCAGGAAATTCCGGTCCATCTCTCGGAGATCTCGGTCGGTCTGACTCCGTACACGCAGACTCGGTTCAATCGGGCTTCGTCACCTCTGAAGACGCTCGAGTACCTCGCTGCTGGCGTACCCGTCGTGTCGAGCGACCTGCCCGCTTCTCGATGGCTCAACACTGACGATGTGATCATCGGTGCCGATTCAGCGGAGTTCGTCGCGGCAGTGCGGGCGGCGATCAGAGCGGGGAACGGTGACGGTGCGGAAGCGAGGCGGAGGCATTTCGCGGATCAGCACAGCTGGCGAAGACGCGCCTTCGAGATGCTGGCGCTCATCGAAGCGGGAGGGCGCACCCGCGCGGCGCCGGATAGGACAGAGCATGACGATCATTGATGGTCTGCGCGCCATACGTCGGAGGTGGTACGTGTGCGCCTCCGCGCTGCTTCTCGCCGCTGCGCTCTTCGGACTGTTCTGGAGTGATTCCGGCGTCTATTCGACGCGCACTGTCGTCGCATTCACGTATCCGCACGAGAGCACGCTCACGCCTGACAACGCGACATCGAACGAGAGTGTCATCGCCTTCGCCGGTGCAGTCGCAGCTGCCATCGGGCCAGGCGAGCCGCCGCTCAAGTACTCGGCCTCAGATGCGCCCTTGTACGGGGCAGGCTTGCGTGAGGGCATCCTCATCGGCCTTCAAGACGAGGGGAATCAGTGGGCTCCGAGGTACGGACAGGCAGTGATCGAGATCCAGATCGTCGGGCCGTCCGAGGCATGGGTGACCGAGCGGCAGGTAGCGATCTTGGAGCATGTCGCGCTGAGCGCGGCAGCGATGCAAGACGAGCTCGCCGTCGACCCCGAGGATCGCATCACAGCGCGGGTGGAGCCGCTCACCATGGCGATCGAGCACGTGACACCTTCACGATTCGCGCGGGCCGCGGCTGTCGGTGCGCTGCTGCTCGCAGGTTCAATCACTGGGGCGTGGGCTGCGATCACAGTCGAGCTCTGGTCGAGCAGAGACGAGCGCGTCACGACTGACGAAGCGGGGCGACGATGAGCAGCGCAGGCATCCTGCGCTCGCTTCGGAGCCGGTGGTACGTCTTCCTCCCCGGCATCGTCCTCGCGATCGCCGCGGCCGTCGGGTCATGGATCATCATCCCTCCGGACTACGAGCGATCTGCCACCCAGTTGCTCCTGCCGGCGCAGGACACGCTCCCAGAGACGACTTCGAACCCCTATCTCTTCCTGGGGGGACTGACATCCGTCGCGGACGTGATCGTCCGCGCGGTGGGATCCGAAGACATCGCGCGGCAGATCACCGAGTCGCACCCGGGGTCGGAGATCACTGTCTCGCGCGACCCGCTGAGTTCAGGGCCGGTAGTCCTGATCACCGTCAGGGCGCCGAGTGACCATGCTGCTCAGGAGCTGATCGATGCCGCCGTCGCAGAGACCTCGGACGTCGTCACTCGGTTGCAGCGCGATCAGGGCATCCCGGCACAGGATCGCATCCGCGTGACCACCATCACCCACGACAGCGAGAGCACGCTGCTGCAGCGCGGCCGGATCACTGTCGTCGCTGGAGTCGGATTGGGAATCGCCGTGCTCGCGCTCCTGCTCGCGGCCGTGCTGGACGCGGTTCAGCGCACCGGTCGCCGCAAGCCCCCGAGCGTTGCTGCTACGTCTGGGGCCACCGAGGGGCCCCTCGAACCGCGGAAGTTGCGAGCGTGACCGGCCGGGAGCCTACGACGGGCGCCGCCTCGCGAGGCGGCGCAGCGTTGACCATGGTGACCATCTACCTGATGTTGCTCTTCGCGGTGCCTTCGAACCTCACGATCTCCGCGCTCGGTTCCCTCGGTCGCCCTTCGGTCCTCTTCGGCTTGCTGCTCATGCTGTGGTGGATTCTCACCCGCTTCCAGCGGCGTGTGCGCGGCTTCGCGCCGGTCTGGCAACCTGTCCGGCTCGCGTTCGGGGCTCTCGTCGTGATCGCGCTGGTGAGCTTCGCCGCTGCGATGCTCCGCGGACAGCCAGCAGATCAGGTGACTCCCGCGATGACGTCGCTCCTCCGGATCGTCTCGTGGGGCGGCGTGATGCTCGTAGTCATGGATGGCATCGGCACTCGGCACGAGTCGGATCGCCTTGGCTCGCGGATCGTGCTCGCGGGTGCGTATCTCGGGCTCCTCGGGATCGGCGAATTCGTCGCGGGAGGGAGCCTGGTCGATTGGACGGCCAGTTTGCCGGGTGTGGCCCTCGACGCCGGTGGCGTCGACAGCAGGGGCGGGTTCACGCGTGCGTCCGGAACGGCGACCCACCCTCTCGAGTACACGGCTGCGATCGCGGCGATCCTGCCTCTGGCGATCACCCGAGCGGCCTCGCGAAGCGCAGCAGCGCCGGTGGGCGAGTGGTCGCGCTGGGTCCGGTGGCTACCGGTGGCGATCATGGCGGTGGCTGCACTGCTGTCCGTCTCGCGGTCGGCGGTGATCGGCCTCGTCATCGCAGGCGTCGCAGTGCTGCTCCAGATGCCGCGCAGCTACCGCTGGCCGCTCCTCATGGGCGCGGGAGCGGCGGCCCTCTCAGTCGTGGCGCTCGTGCCCGGCGTGTTCCGCACGACGCTCGCCCTGTTTACGAGCGCCGCCGACGATCCGAGCACCACATCCAGGACCGACGCGCTCGCGCGCGTGCCGGAGTTCATGGGCACCAGCCCGCTTGTCGGCCAAGGTTTCGGCACATTCCTGCCGCGCTACTACATCTTCGACAACCAGTGGGTGCTGGTCACGATCGAACTTGGACTACTCGGCGCGGCAGCCCTCGCCGGAGTCGCCATCGCGGCGATCGTCGGTTCGGTGAACGCTCGTCGAGTCGCGCCGGACGCGAGGACGAAGTTCACCTCAGCGGCGATCGCGGCCTCGATGCTGACGATCGCCGTGCTGTTCCTCTTCTTCGACGGGTTGAGCTTTCCCATCGCGGCGGGGCTCTTCTTCCTCTTCGCTGGCTATTCAGGCGCTGAGCGGGCGCTCGCGGCAGCGGGGGCGCGGACGTCCCTAGATGCGAGTCCACGGGGGACGGAGCCGCGGGTGCGTGCTGCACGGCATGCGCGCGTCGAAGCGCGACGCGCCGATCCACGGTGAGTGCAGCGATGCGCGGAGATCTCGCAGCCGAGCTAGGCGCGGCGGCATCGATGCGGCACGGAGCGCTCGCCGTTCTCATGGGAGCTGTGTGAGCGGGCGCGCGGGAGCGGTGCCGGATGAGTCCGGGACGCCCTCGGGATGGACACTGATCGCGCTCGGTGCCTACCTCGCGGGTGTCGTCGCAGTGCTGTTGCTGCCGGTGGACTACCGAAGCGTCGTGCTAGCTGTGGGCGACTGGCTGCGCGCCCGCCTCGGGACTGGGTGGTTCGGCTACGGCTGGATCGAGTTCCTCGCCAACGTCGCCATGTTCGTCCCGCTCGGCGCACTGCTCACGGTCGTGCTCAGGAACGGGTGGCGAGGGATCGCTCTGTCTCTCGGGCTCTCGGCCGCGGCGGAGCTGCTGCAGGTCGCCCTGCCGAGCAGGGAAGCCAGCTTGCGCGACATCGCGGCCAACGTGCTGGGCGCCGCGATCGGAGCCGCGGTCGTGTGGGGCTTGCTCACTCATCGGGCTCGAGCTCGTCACCAACCCAGGATGGACGCGCATCCGACGCGCTGACGATCCACGTGCGGTCAGCGGGACGAGTCGTCTCGCTCCCATCGCGCCGCACGCGCTCGTGAGCCACTCGCGCGACTGCGCGCGAGCAGAGTGACCGAGGCGAACACGCTCGCGTCCCAGAGGCTCTGCGGGCCTCGGACGGATCTGAGGAGCGCGCGCGCTGTAGCGCAGCCCGAGTCCAGCCCTTGTTGCGCGGGTCCTCGTCGGGTACGCACCAGCACCCGCAGCAGATCGGCGGCCCGCCTCGGCGTGCGCACCCGCACCGGAGGCGCCAGCGGGATCCGCTTCTCTTCCGCGCGGAACAGCTGATCGACGTGGACATCGTCCGCGATGACCTCGGGGAAGCGGCCGAGTCGCCCATGCCCTGCCGCGTTCAGGGCGTACGTTCCCGCACCCCAGAGGGACTGAGCGAGGTGCGGCAGTCGCGCGCGAGCGCGGAAGTACGCCCGAACCAGCGCGGTCGCACCGAGAGAGTCGTACTCGAAGGGCGGACGCGCCGCCAGGACGCCGTCGGCTCCGAGAGCGCGCACCAGCGCCGGGACGGCTGCCGAGGGGAACTCGATGTCCGCGTCGAGGTAGACGCGTGGCCAGGCTGATGCCTCGGCATCCCCGGCGTTGAGAGCTCCGGTCTTGGAGGGCTCGGAGAGCTCGACCACGCGCACGCCGGCGATCTCGCGCGCGCGGTCCGCCGTCCGGTCGCTGCACCCGTTGCAGACGACCACGGTCTCCAGCGCGCCGAGCGCGATGGGCTCGCTGAGGCGCCCCAGCGTTCGCGAGATGACGCGTTCCTCGTCGTGGGCGGGGATGACGACCGCCGCTGACGTCCGCCCCCGCGAACCCAGCCATGTCCCCTGCGGGAGCTCCGCCCACCGCCGCTCGTCGCGGAGGTACCGCGCCACGGTCGCCTGCGACGAGGCGCGACGACCGCGCAGGAGCGCACCCACGGTCACCGCCATCCTGTAGGACGCTGCGCTCCGCGGTGCGTGCTTGCGCATGTAGCGCACGCGGTTGACGTTGAGGAGAGCGTCCAGCTGCTCGGACGCCCCCGAGCCGCCCTGACTGTGGTGCACGATCGCGGCAGGCTGATACCGGATGTGCAACCCAGCGTCACGGATGCGGCGGCAGTAGTCGGTCTCCTCCGAGTACAGGAAGAACCGCTCGTCCCACTCGCCGACCGCTCGGGCGGCGGCGCTCGAGACGAGCAGCGCGGCTCCCGTGGCCCAGTCGACGCAGCGGGGGCTCTCGTAGGCCTGCGGGTCCCGGATCCACTCTGTCAAGGCACCCGGCCGATTCCGCCAGAGAGGCCCGAGCACCGCATCGCACCACGCCCGCAGCGCCGTCGGCTCGGAGAAGAGCGACTCGGCGGTCCTGCCGTGACGGTCGAGGATGCGGGGCACCGCGGCGCCGGAGCTCGGGTCGCGTCGGAGTGCGTCGAGCAGCGCCTGCACGGCTCCCCGCTCGACACGGAGGTCAGGGTTCAGGACGAGGAGCGCTCCGTACGCGCCGGCCTCCGCGGCGGCGGCGTTGATGCCGCCCGCATAGCCGAGGTTGCCACCAGTCGAGATCACCACGACGTCAGCGTGCCGGGCGAGGCGATCGAGCGTGTCGTCCGTCGACGCGTTATCGGCGACGATGACCCGCATCGTCGTGTCGACCGCCTCCGGGCGCAGAGATTCGATGAGCGCGTCGATCGTCGCTCCGCTGTTGTAGGTGACGACGACCGCGGCCACCTGGACGGAGCCCTCGCGCACGAACTCGCCGACCCTGCTCGGCGCCACCGGGGTCGTCGTCACCGTCGTGGTGCTCGTCGCGCTGGCTCGGACTGCTGTCATCGCGCTGCGCTCACGCGGCTCGGGACCGGCGCACGGCGACGTATGCCGCAGGCGCTTGGACGAGGTAGCGCTTCGCGAGCCGCCGGGGCTCGAGCAGCAGGCGCCACGCCCACTCGAGGCCGGCCGCCGAGACCCACTCCGGGGCGCGGGCTACCCTGCCCGCGAGGAAGTCGACGACCGCGCCGAAGGCCAGCAGGACCTCCGCTCCGGTCTCCTCTCCATACTCCGCGATCCACGCCTCCTGGCGCGGCTTGCCGAGGCAGACGATGAGGATGTCGACTCCCGCGACGCGCAGCGCGCTCGCGATGCGCCGGCACTCGAGGGGCGACGAGAGCGTCGCTCGGGCTGGTGCCCACTGCCCTAGGTAGTTGACCTCCGGCCACTCGCTGCGGAAGCGCTCGGCGAGCGCCGAGCCGCACGCCGGCGACCCACCGAGGATCGCGACGGTGCGGCGCTGGCGCGCGGCGTCGTCGAGTATCCCGCCGATGAGGTCGCTGCCCGACAGCTTGGGGTAGGGGTGGCCCGTGATGCGTCGCACCTGGCTGGCAACGGGAGCGCCGTCGATCAGGTTGAGCCAGTCGACGGCCGAGCCCGGTCGCGCCACGCCCGTGGGGAACTGGTGGATGTGATCGAGGTTGACCGATGCGACCGCGAGCGGGCGACCGGGACGCCGCGACGCCGCGACCGCGGCGAGCGCCTCCGTGCGACTGGCGAGGTGCACGACCTCCGACCCGATCGGCACCACCGGGAGCGCGCGAGGCGCCGAGCCTGGGCGGCCTTGCGCCGAGGCGCGCTCCTCGTGCGGGCGGCGCGACGAAGGGACTCGCATGACCGGTGCTCCTCAGTACGCGCCCGCCGGATGGACGACGAGCCGGGCTGTCTTCGCGATGATCATGAGGTCCTCCATCACTGACCAGTTCTCGACGTAGCGGAGGTCGAGGCGCACGCTCTCCTGCCAGCTGAGGTCGCTGCGCCCGCTGATCTGCCACAGCCCCGTGATGCCGGGCTTGAGGTAGAGCCGCCGCTTGACCACCTCGTCGTAGCCGGTCGCCTCGTTCGGCAGTGGGGGACGCGGGCCGACGACGCTCATGTCACCGCGCAGCGCGTTCCAGAACTGCGGCAGCTCGTCGAGCGAGTGGCGCCGCAGGAATCCGCCGACGCGCGTGATCCGCGGGTCGTCCCTGAGCTTGAAGAGCGGGCCGGCCGCCTCGTTGAGCGCGCGCAGCTCCTCGAGCCGGGCCTCGGCGTCGACGTGCATCGTGCGGAACTTCAGCATCGCGAAGCTCTGCCCGTCGCGCCCGACGCGCTGCTGCCGGAACAGCACGGGGCCGGGGGAGTCGAGCTTGATCGCGATCGCGATCGGCACCGCGACGATGCCGACGACGAGCAGCGCGCACGCGGAGACGCCGATGTCGAGGGCGCGCTTCAGGCTGTGCCTGCCCCCGTCGAAGGTCGGGATCCGCACGTGGATGAGCGGCAGGCCATCGATGGGCCGGAACGAGATGCGCGGTCCGGCGACATCGGTGAGTCGGGAGAACAGCACCAGCTCCGCGCACGTGCCCTCGAGCTGCCGCCGCAAGCGGGTGAGGTATTCGGGATCGGCATCGGTGCTCGCGGCGAGGATGACGGTGTCGGCGCTCATGCGCTCGGCGTTCTCGGCGACGCTCGCGGTCGTGGAGAGCACCGGAACGCGCCGACCGGCGAGCTCGAGCGGCTCGCCCGGGTCGCCCCGCACCGCGGCGCCGACGACGTGGTAGCTCAGATCGCGGGCCGCACTCAGCCGCTCGAGCACGTACGCGATCTCGTCGCGCTCGCCGACCAGGATCGTGCGCGACGCCCACTCGCCCTCCTTGCGCCGCGCGATGAGCCAGCGACGCCACTGCCACCGCCCGATCAGCAGGGCGAGCAGGCCGATCGGGATCCCGACGAGCAGCTGGAGGCGCAGCTCGGGCCAATCGCCCACGAGCGCCGCGGCCGCGAGCAGAGCGAAGGCCAGCCCGGTCGCGTGCGCGACTCGACGGTACTCGCGCACCCCCGAGCCCAGCACGCTCGCGTCGCGCGAGCGCGTGGCCGCGAGCATGGCCAGCCACACCACCGCGGTCAGGAGCGGAGCGCCCACGAGACGCTCGGGCGGCACGGGAGCGAGCTCCGTCGCGAAGGAGCTCGCGGCGATCGCGTCGATCGCGGTCGCGCCGAGGACGACGAGCAGATCGGTGACGAGCAGCCGGTCGTGCGCGCGGCGCTCCCATCGCAGCCGTCGAGCGAGCGTCGAGGTGGAGCGGGGCGACCGCGCGCCCGGCAGTTCGAAGGCGACGGGACCGGCGCCGGCAGTGCTCGTGGCCCAGGGGCGGCGGCGCGGCGCGAGGCTCGGTTGCGCGGAGCCCATCACTCGCTGCACTCGACATCACCCGCTTCCCCGTCGAAGGTGTCCCGCCGATGCGCGGTAACACTGTTATCGCAACGTATGAGCGAATCTCGGGAGCGGCAAGCGCAGATCCCCGCACGGACGGAACCGTGCGGGGATCTGCGGGTGGGCTTGAGCGGTTGCTCAGCGCTCCGGCGTCGAGTCCAAGGGTCAGCCCAGCGCGGACTCCAGGATCGCGGCGAGCTCCTGCGAGGAGCGCTTCGCCGATCCGGTCGCGGGGCTCGCGGATGCCGGGCGCCCGACGACCTTGAGCGTGCGGCCGTGCAGGTGGCGGGGGAGCGCCAGGTGCATGAACGGCCACGCGCCCTGGTTGAGCGGCTCCTCCTGCACCCACACGAGCTGCGCGTTCGGGTAGCGGTCGACCGCGTCGTTGATCTCGTCGATCGGCAGCGGGTAGAGCTGCTCGACCCGCACGAGGGCGACGTCGCTCCGGCCGCGCTTCGCGGCCTCGGCCTTCAGGTCGTAGTGGATCTTGCCCGAGTGCAGCAGCACGCGCGTGACGGCGGCCGGGTCCTGCACCTGCTGATCGTCGATCACCGTCTGGAAGCTGCCGCTCGTGAAGTCCTCGAGACCGCTCGTCGCGTCGCGGAGCCGCAGCATCGCCTTCGGCGTGAAGACGATGAGCGGGCGGCGCGGCCGGGCGTAGGCCTGGCGGCGGAGCAGGTGGAAGTGGTTCGCCGGCGTCGACGGCCGCGCGATCGTCATGTTGTCCTCGGCCGCGAGCTGCAGGAAGCGCTCGATGCGGCCCGACGAGTGGTCGGGACCGGCGCCCTCGTAGCCGTGCGGCAGGAGCAGCACGAGCGATGAGTGCTGGTTCCACTTCTGCTCGGCCGAGGCGATGAACTCGTCGATCACGATCTGCGCGCCGTTGGCGAAGTCGCCGAACTGCGCCTCCCACAGCACGAGCGCGTCGGGCCGCTCGACGGAGTAGCCGTACTCGAAGGCCATCGCCGCGTACTCGCTCAGCAGCGAGTCGTAGATCGACAGCCGCGCCTGCTCCGGGCCGAGGTTCGCGAGCGGCAGCCACTCCTGGCCGTTGTTCCGGTCGTGCATGACGGCGTGGCGCTGCACGAACGTGCCGCGCCGCGTGTCCTGGCCCGACATGCGCACGGGGGTGCCCTCGAGCAGCAGCGAGCCGAGCGCGAGCAGCTCGCCGAACGCCCAGTCGACGCCGCCCTCGCGGCTCGCCTTGACGCGCTTGTCGAGCACCTGCTTGACCTTCGGGTGCACCGCGAAGCCGTCGGGCGCGTTGCCGTGCGCGTCGCCGATCGCGGCGATGACGGATGCGTCCACCCCGGTCGACTCCGGCTCACCCGCGGCCTGCTGGGCGGCAGCCGGCGTCACGATCGGCATCGAGCCGGTCGCGGCCGCGTGGGTCTCCATGAACGCCTGCTCGAGCTTCGCCTGGAAGTCGGCCTGCGCCTCCTGGTACTCCTCCTCGGTGATGTCGCCGCGGCCGACGAGGTTCTCGGCGTAGAGCGTGCGCACCGAGCGCTTCGCCTCGATGAGCGAGTACATGAGCGGCTGCGTCATGGTGGGGTCGTCGCCCTCGTTGTGCCCGCGGCGGCGGTAGCAGATGAGGTCGACGACGATGTCGCGCTTGAACTCCTGGCGGTACTGGAACGCGAGCTCCGCGACGCGGACGACGGCCTCGGGGTCGTCGCCGTTCACGTGCAGCACCGGCGCGTGGATGGCCTTGGCGATGTCGGTCGCGTAGGTGGACGAGCGCGACTCGGTCGGCGGGGTCGTGAAGCCGACCTGGTTGTTCACGACGAGGTGGACCGTGCCGCCCGTCTGGTACGCGCGCAGCTGCGAGAGCTGGTGCGTCTCGAACACGACGCCCTGACCGGCGTTCGCCGCGTCGCCGTGCACGAGGATCGGGAGCACCGACTGCTCGCCGTTGCCGAGCCTGTCCTGCTTCGCGCGCACGATGCCCTCGAGCACGCCGTTGACCGCCTCGAGGTGCGAGGGGTTCGCCGCGAGGTACACCGGCACGGTCGAGCCGTCGGCGGCGGTGAACTCTCCCTGGTTGCCCAGGTGGTACTTGACGTCGCCCGAGCCCTGGAAGACCGCGGCGCCCTCGAACTCCTGGAACACCTGGCCGTAGGTCTTGCCGGCGATCGAGGTGAGCACGTTGAGGCGCCCGCGGTGCGGCATGCCGATCGCGACCTCGTCGAGGCCCGCGGCGGCCGCGCCGGCGAGCACGGAGTCGAGGAACGCGATCATCGACTCGGCGCCCTCGAGCGAGAAGCGCTTCTGGCCGACGTACTTGGTCTGCAGGAAGGTCTCGAAGGCCTCGGCCTCGTTGAGCTTGCGCAGGATGCGCATCTGCTCGTCGTGCGTCGGCTTGACGTACGGCACCTCGAGGTGGCTCTGGAACCACTGGCGCTGCGCGGGGTCGGGGATGTGCATGTACTCGACGCCGATCGTGCGGCAGTACGAGTCGCGGAGCACGCCGAGGATGTCGCGCAGCAGCGCCGAGCGCTTGCCGCCGAAGCCGCCCGTGACGAACTCGCGGTCGAGGTCCCAGAACGAGAGGCCGTGGTGCTCGATCTCGAGATCCGGGTGCGTGCGCTGCACGTACTCGAGCGGGTCGATGTCGGCCATCAGGTGGCCGCGGACGCGGAACTGGTTGATGAGCTGCGCGACGCGCGTCTGCTTCGAGAGCTCGTCCGACTCCCGCACCGACACATCCGTCGACCACTTGATGGGCTCGTACGGGATGCGCAGGTCGGCGAAGATGCCGCGGTAGAAGTCCTGCTCGCCGACGAGCAGGCCGTGCACGATCTTCAGGAACTCGCCGGAGCCCGCGCCCTGGATGACGCGGTGGTCGTAGGTCGAGGTCATGGTGACCGTCTTGCCGACGCCCGCCTCGGCGAGCCGCTCGGGGCTCGCGCCCATGAACTCGGCGGGGTAGTCGAGCGCGCCGACGCCGATGATGCAGCCCTGGCCCTGCATGAGGCGGGGCACGGAGTGCACGGTGCCGATGCCGCCCGGGTTCGTGAGCGAGATCGTGGTGCCCGCGAAGTCGCCCGGGTCGAGCTTGTTCGCGCGCGCCTTCTTCACGAGCGCCTCGTAGGCGGCGACGAACTCCGAGAAGTCCATCGACTCGCAGCCCTTGATGCTCGGCACGAGCAGCGCGCGCGTGCCGTCGGGCTTCGGGATGTCGATCGCGATGCCGAGGTTGACGTGCGGCGGCGCGACCATCGCGGGCTTGCCGTCGATCTCGTCGTAGTAGACGTTCTGGCTCGGGAACGCCTTCAACGCTTGCACGAGCGCATAGCCGATGATGTGCGTGAACGACACCTTGCCGCCGCGCGTGCGGCGCAGGTGGTTGTTGATGACGATGCGCTGGTCGATCATGAGCTTCGCCGGCACCGTGCGCACGCTCGTGGCGGTCGGCACCGAGAGCGACTTGTCCATGTTGGCGGCGAGCGTCTTCGGCATGCCGCGGAGCGTCGTGACGACGGGCTCGTCGGCCTTGCGCTCCTCGCCCTTCGCCGACTGCTTGTCGCTCGCGGTCGGGGCGTCGGCGGGCACGGGCATCGGGCGGGCGGCCTGGCGGGTGGTCTTCGCGACGATCGTGCCCTCGGCCTTCGTCGGCGACGGCGTGTCGGCCGGGCCCATCGCGTCGGCGCGCGAGGAGTCCTGCGTCGCCTGCGCCTCGCCCGAGTCGACGGGCTTCGGCGTGCGCGACTCGGCGCGCACGGGCCGGCGCGGCGGCGCGGGCTGCTTGGGCGCGGCGGGCGCGGCAGGAGCGGGTGCAGCCGGGGCCTCGGCCGCGGGCGCCTTGGGCGCCTCGCTCATGCTCGTCTCAGCCTCGCCGGACGAGCGCTGGGCCGCGTAGCGCTCGAGGATGGGCCACCACGACTGGGCGACGGAGCTCCTGTCCTTGACGAACAGCTGGTACTGCTCCTCGACGAGCCACTCGTTCGCTCCGAAATCGCTGTCGTCCGCAGGGCTGGACACGGTATCGATCGCCTCTTCCGATTCTCGCGGGCACGCCGCAGGCACTCCGCGGCGACACTGCCGACAAGCATAGTGGCGCGCGCTGGGCGCTCAGCGCGTCAGGGCCGAGGCAGCACGCCCAGCTCGGCGAGGTCGACGCCCGTGGCCTCGACGGCGAGCATCATGACCTCGCGGCGCCACACGACGCGCGGCTCGAAGCGCAGCGGCATGCCGGCCTCGCCGGGGGTGCGGTCGCCCTTCGCCCCGTTGCAGGCGACGCACGCCGTGATGGTGTTGAGCCAGGACGACTCGCCGCCGCGCGAGGCGGGGTGGATGTGGTCGATCGTCGCGCCCGGCGCCTCGCAGTAGGCGCATCGGCGCCGGTCGCGGTCGAGCACGCCGCGCCGGCTCCACGGCATCTTGTCGTAGAGGCGCGTGTGCGGGATCCGCACGTAGTCGTTGAAGACCACGACGCGCGGCACGGGGAGCTCGATCGAGTTCGACCGGATCATGCCGTCGGCCGCGAGCATGATCTGCGCGCGCTCCTTGACGAGGAACGCGACCGCGCGCTGCAGCGAGGCGACGCCGATGGGCTCGAGCGTCGCGTTGAGCACCACCACTTGCGCTGCCATCGCGGATCTCCAGCACCATCGTGCCGCACGCGGGCTATGAAGCGCATGTGGGATGCGCGCACTAGCGTGCAGGCATGGATCTCGCGGTCGTGCCGCTCGAGCGCGGCGCGCGCATCGCGGTGGCCGCGCTCGAGGCGGACGGCGTGAGGGATGCGCGGGTCCACGAGGCGGCGCGCGTCGCGGACGACGAGCGGCTCGGGTCGCCGGGCGCGCGGCTCGTGTGGCAGGACGCGCGCGCGATCGCCCCGGCGCTGCTCGACGCGGGCGTGCGCATCGAGCGGGTGCGCGACCTCCGGCTCGTGCACCGCATCCTCGTCCAGGCCAGGGGGCTCCCGCTCGAGGAGCGCTGGTCCAGGGCGCTCGACGCGGGCGCGGACGCGCTCTTCTCGCTCGCTCCCGAGGCCGAGGGGGTCGCCGCGGTCGCGGAGCAGCTGCGCGCGCAAGAGGCGGCGATCGGTGACGACGCCGGGCTCGCGATGCTCGCGGCGGCGGAGTCGATGGGCGCGGTCGTCGCGGTCGAGCTCGGCCGCGAAGGACTGCCGTTCGACGCCGCGCGGCACGACGCGCTGCTCGCCGCGGCCCTCGGCGAGCGGTCGGCGGGCCGGCCGGCGCGCATGGAGCAGCTCGCGGCGGCGGTGCGCGAGGCGCTCGGCGACCCGGCGCTCAACCCCGACTCGCCCCAGGACGTGCTCCGGGCGCTCCGCCGCGCGGGCCTCGACGCGGCCTCGACCGCGCGGTGGGAGCTGCGCGAGCTCGACCACCCCGCCATCGAGCCGCTCCTCACCTACAAGCGGCTCGCGCGCCTCCACACCGCGAACGGCTGGGCGTGGGCGAAGCGCTGGGCGCGCGTCGACGAGCGGGGGCGCACCCGGCTGCGGATCGAGTACGTGCCGGGCGGGGTCGTCACCGGCCGGTGGGCGACGGAGGGATCCGGCGCGATGCAGATCGCGCGGCAGATCCGCGGCGCGGTCGCTGCGGAGCCCGGCATGCGTCTCGTGGTCGCCGACGCGGCGCAGCTCGAGCCCCGCGCGCTCGCCGCGCTCGCGCGCGACGAGGGGCTCGCCGAGGCGGGCAGGGGCGCCGACCTCTACCGCGGCCTCGTCGACCGCGGCGTCGTCGCGAGCCGCGAGCAGGCGAAGGTCGGCATGCTCGGCGCGCTCTACGGCGGCACGCGCGGCCAGGCGGCGCTCGTGCTGCCGCGGCTCGCGCGCGCCTACCCGCGGGCGATGGCGGCCGTGGAGTCCGCGGCGCGCGCCGGGGAGCGGCGCGAGCGCGTGCGCACGTGGCTCGGCCGCACCTCGCCAGAGCCGCCGAGGTGGGCGAGCGATGAGCGGGGCGCGGCGCAAGCGCGGGCGTGGGGCCGCTTCACGCGCAACTTCGTCGTGCAGGGCACGGCGGCCGAGTGGGCGCTCGCGTGGATGGCGGGCGTGCGCCGCGCGATCGCGGATGTCGAGGGCGCCGCGCTCGTGTGCTTCCTCCACGACGAGGTGATCGTGCAGGCGCCCGAGGCCGACGCCGAGGCGGTGGCCGAGGCCATCCGCGACGCCGCCGCGCTCGCCGGCCGGCTGCTGTTCGGCGACTTCCCGGTGGAGTTCCCGGTGCAGACGGCGGTCGTCGACGACTGGGGGCAGGCGAAGGGCTGACGCGGCTCTCGCTCTACCCTTGGAGCATGCGCTTCATCGACGACGTCCCGGAGCACGACCTCACCTACTCCGACGTCTTCCTCGTCCCCAGTCGCAGCGACGTCGGCTCGCGCATGGCGGTCGACCTCGCCCCCGACGACGGCACGAGCGCGACGCTCCCGATCGTCGCGTCGAACATGAACTCGGTCACGGGCCCCCGCATGGCTGCGACGCTCGCGCGGCGCGGCGGCCTCGCCGTGCTCACGCAGGACCCGCCGCTCGCGCAGACCGTCGGGTCGATCGCATGGGTCAAGGCGCAGCCGATCTCGCTCGAGTCGGCGCATCGCGCGGCGCCCGGCGACGTCGTGCAGGACGTCCTCGAGCGCGTCCCGGCGCTCGAGGGCCACGCGGTCGCGGTCGAGGATGCGGACGGCATGCTGCTCGGCGCGATCCCCGCGGAGCGGCTCGGTCACGCGCTGCCGGATGCGACGCTCGGCGACCTGCTCCACTCCCGCCTGCCCGAGCTCGCGCCCGCCGACGTCGCCGACGGCCGGTCGATGTTCGCCGCCCTCGAGCGGGCGGGGGTCGCCGTCGCGCCCGTCGTCGACGACGGCCGCCTGATCGGCTTCGCCTCGCGGCTCGGGGCGCTGCGCACCGACATCTACCGGCCGGCGCTCGACGCCGACGGCAGGCTGAGCGTCGCCGCCGCGGTCGGCATCAACGGCGACCCCGGCGCGAAGGCGGCCGCGCTCGTCGCAGCGGGTGCCGACGTCATCGTCGTCGACACCGCCCACGGGCACCAGGGGGGCATGCTCCGCGCGCTCGAGGCGGTGCGCTCGGCGGTCGGGGACGAGCTGCCGATCGCGGCGGGCAACATCGTCTCCTCCGACGGCGTGCGCGACCTCGTCGCCGCGGGCGCATCGATCCTCAAGGTCGGCGTCGGCCCCGGCGCGATGTGCACGACCCGGATGATGACGGCGGTCGGCCGCCCGCAGTTCTCGGCGGTGCTCGACACCTCGGCGACCGCGCTCGAGCTCGGCGCGCGCGTGTGGGCCGACGGCGGCGTGCGCTACCCGCGCGACGTCGCGCTCGCCCTCGCGGCGGGCGCGTCGAGCGTCATGATCGGCTCGTGGTTCGCGGGCACGATCGAGGCCCCGGGCCGCCTGCAGCGCGACGCGCAGGGGCGGCTCTTCAAGGAGTCGTGGGGGATGGCGTCGACGCGCGCGGTCGTCGGCCGCTTCGGGCAGCTCGACGCCTACGACCTCGCGCGCAAGCAGCTCTTCGCCGAGGGCATCTCGACCTCGACGATCCTGCTCGACCCCGCGCGGCCGAGCGTCGAGGACCTCGTCGACATGATCACGGCCGGCGTGCGCTCGTCGTTCACGTACGCGGGCGCCGACTCGGTGCCGGCCTTCCGCGATCGCGCGCGCGTCGGCGTGCAGTCGGCGGCCGGCTACGAGGAGGGCAAGGCGCTGCCGGTCTCGTGGTGACGGCGCCCGCCCGGCGGCAGGGCCGGCGCCGGATGCGCTCCTCTACAATGTCGCCGTGAACGACGACCACAGTCATAGTCCGCAGCCGGAACCGGCTCGTTGATGGATGCGCTGCTCATCGGCCTCGGCGTCATCCTCACCGTCGGGACCGGCCTCTTCGTCGCGAGCGAGTTCGCGCTCGTCAACCTCGACCGCGCAGACCTCGAGGCGCGCCGCGAGCGCGGCGAGAAGCGCCTCGACGGCACGATCAAGGCGCTCCGCCAGACCTCGACGCACCTCTCGAGCGCGCAGCTCGGCATCACGCTCACGACGCTCCTGACGGGCTACACGATGGAGCCCGCGATCTCGCGCCAGCTCACCCCCGTGCTCGTCTCGTGGGGCCTCGCCGAGGGCGTCGCCGGCCCGCTCTCGAGCGTCATCGCCATGACGGGCGCGACGATCCTCTCGATGATCGTCGGCGAGCTCGTGCCCAAGAACCTCGCGCTCGCGAAGCCGCTCGGCACCGCGATCGGCGTCACCCCGTTCCAGCGCGCCTTCACCGCGGTGTTCAAGCCCGCCGTGCTCGCGCTCAACGGCTCCGCCAACGGCATCCTCCGCTCGATCGGCCTCGAGCCGAAGGAGGAGCTCTCGGGCGCCCGCACCGCCGAGGAGCTCTCGACGCTCGTGCGCCGCAGCGCCATGGAGGGCGCCCTCGACGTCGGCGCCGCGACGCTGCTCGCCCGCACGCTGCGCTTCGCCGAGCTCTCGGCGGGCGACGTCATGACGCCCAGGCCGCGCGTCCAGGCGATCGATCGCTCCGCATCCGTCGCCGACCTCGTGCAGCTCGCGCACCAGACGGGCCTCAGCCGCTTCCCGGTCGTCGACGGCGACCTCGACGAGGTGCTCGGCATCGCGCACGTCAAGCAGGCGATCTCGGTGCCGCGCGAGCGGCGCGCCGACGTGCCGGTCGCGGCGATCGCCGAGGAGCCGCACCGCGTGCCCGAGTCGGTGCACCTCGACGCGCTGCTCGGCGACCTCAAGGAGCGCGGCTACCAGATGGCGGTCGTCGTCGACGAGTACGGCGGCACGGCCGGCATCGTGACCCTCGAGGACCTCGTGGAGGAGGTCGTCGGCGAGGTCTCCGACGAGCACGACCGGATGCACGTCGAGGTCGTGCGCGGCCCCGGCTGGGTGACCTTCCCCGGCTCCTTCCGGCCCGACGAGCTGCTCGAGCGAGCGCGCGTCGCGGTGCCGGAGGACGGCCCGTTCGAGACGATCGGCGGCTTCATCATGGCCGAGCTCGGCACGCTGCCGAGCGTCGGCGACACCGTGCGCGTCGAGGGCGGCACGCTCCGCGTCGACCGCGTCGACGGCCGGCGCGTCGACCGCGTGCGCTTCATCGAGGACGAGCCGGCGAGCGAGCCGGCGGCCGGAGCGGCGGAGGGCGAGCGATGAACGACTGGCTCGGCATCCTGTGGCTGTTCATCCTGCTCGCGGCCAACGCGTTCTTCGTCGGCGCCGAGTTCGCCGTCATCTCCGCGCGCCGCAGCCAGATCGAGCCGCTCGCCGACCGCGGCAACCGCGCGGCGAAGCTCGCGCTGTGGGCGATGGAGCACGTCTCGCTCATGCTCGCGATGTGCCAGCTCGGCATCACGATCTGCTCGCTGCTGATCCTCAACGTCTCCGAGCCGGCGATCCACCACCTGCTCGAGGGACCGCTCGAGTGGACGGGCCTCGCGCCCGAGGTCGTCTCGGTCGTCGCGTTCGTCATCGCGCTGCTGCTCGTGACCTACCTGCACGTCGTGCTGGGCGAGATGGTGCCGAAGAACGCCGCCTTCTCGGTGCCCGACCGGGCGGTGCTGCTGCTCGCGCCGCCGCTCGTGCTCATCTCGCGCATCTTCAAGCCCGTCATCTGGGCGATGAACGAGATCGCGAACGGCATCCTGCGCCTGTTCCGCGTGCAGCCGGTCGCCGAAGCCGCGAGCGCCTTCACGATCGACGAGGTCGAGACGATCGTCGAGACCTCGAAGCGCGAGGGGGTGCTCTTCGACCCGACGGGCGCGATCTCGCGCACGTTCGAGTTCACCGAGCGCCGCGTGCGCGACGTCGCGCTGCCGCTCGACGAGATCGTCACGCTGCCCCCGGGCGCGACGCCGACCGACCTCGAGGCCGCCGTGCGCGAGCGCGGCTTCTCGCGCTACATCGTGTCGGATGCGGAGGGCATGCCGAGCGGGTACGTGCACGTGAAGGACGTGCTCGGTGCCGACGACGCCGACATGGACGTGCCCGTGCCGGCCAAGCGCATCCGCCAGCTCGCCTCGATCTACCAGGACGCCGAGCTCGAGGACGCCCTCGCGCTCATGCGCTCGACCGGCGCGCACATCGCGCGCTCGTTCGACGCGAACGGCGACACGACGGGGCTGCTGTTCCTCGAGGACATCATCGAGGAGCTCGTCGGCGAGGTGCGCGACGCGACCAGGAGGCTCTTCTGAGCCAGGCTCGGGCGTGCCAGCCTCGAGCCTGGCTGTGGCTCGCGTTCGGCGGCGTGCACGCGCTGCTCGCGATCCTCGCCCTGCCGAGCGTCTCGGACGCGTACGGCGACGTCCTGACCGTCTACCCGTTCTGGGTCGAGCAGGGCCTCGGCAGCGAGGGCCGGCCCGGTCAGTGGCTCGGCGTCGACGTGCCGTGGGTCTACCCGCTGCTCGCGTGGGCGCCGATCCTCGCCTCGAGCGCGTTCGGCACGGCCGCACTGCCGCTCGTGTGGATGCTCCTCGTCACGGCGCTCGACGCGATCGCGCTCGCGCTGCTGCTGCGCGTGCCGCGCGGGCTCGTGATGGCGTGGACGTGGCTCGCGCTCCTCGTGGCGCTCGGCCCCGTCGCGATCGCCCGCATCGACACGGTCGTCGTGGCGCTGTGCGTCATCGCGATCGTGGCGCTGCGCAGCGACCGGCCGGGCGTCGCGGCGGCGCTGTTCACGATCGGCGCGTGGATGAAGGTCTGGCCGGGCGTGCTGTGGCTCGCGCTGCTCGTCGTGCGGCGCGAGCGGATGCGCGTGGTCGCGGCGGGCGCGCTCGTCTCGGCCGCGGTGCTCGGGCTCGCGGCGCTCGCCGGCTCGGGCCACGCGCTGTCGTTCCTCACCGAGCAGGACGATCGCGGGCTGCAGATCGAGGCCGTCGCCGCGACGCCCTACTTGTGGCTCGCGAGCGCGGGCGAGGCGCAGGTCGCATTCGACCGCGACATCTACACGTTCCAGGTCGAGGGCGACGGCGTCGGCGCGGTCGCGGCGCTCGCGACGCCCGTGCTCGTCGCCGCGGTGCTCGCGATCGGCGCGCTCGGCGCCCTCGCCGTGCGGCGCGCGCACCGGCGGGAGGCGATCGTGTGGCTCGCGGTCGCGCTCGTCGAGGCGATGATCGTGACGAACAAGGTCGGCTCGCCGCAGTTCGTGCTGTGGCTGTTCGTGCCCGCACTGCTGCTCGCCGAGGCCGGGGCCCGGCGGCACTGGGTCGGGGTCGGCGCGATCGCGCTCGTCGCGGCGCTCACGCAGCTGCAGTTCCCGTGGACCTACGACTGGCTCGTCGCGGCGCACCCCGCGGCGGTCGCGCTCCTCACGGCGCGGAACGCGCTGCACGTCGCGCTCCTCGTCGGAGCGGTGTGGATGCTCGTGCGGGCCGCGCGCGTCGGCCCCGTCGGGGTGTCAGGCGAGGAGCGTCGCCAGCAGATCGCCGACGCGGCTGGACTCGATGAGGAACGCGTCGTGCCCGAAGCCGCTCTCGAGCACGACGGGCTCGGCGCCGGAGACGCTCGTCGGGATCCCTGATGCGAGCCGCCGCTGGTCGGCGACGGGGAAGAGCCGGTCGCTCGAGATGCCGACGACGAGCGTCGGCGCCGTGACGCGCTCGAGCGCGGCCTCGACGCCGCCGCGACCGCGGCCGACGTCGTGCGTCGACATCGCGTCGACGAGCCGCACGTAGGAGCCGGCGTCGAAGCGCCGCGTGAAGCGGTTGCCGTGCACGTCGAGGTACGACTCGACCTGGAAGCGCCCGCCGTGCAGGGGGTCGACGCTCGACTGCCACTCGCGGCGGAACCGCTCGTTGAGCTCCTGCTGCGAGCGGTAGCCGAGCATCGCCATGCGGCGCGCGAGCGCGAGGCCGCGAGCGGGGCCCGCGTGGCCCGGCAGGTCGTAGAAGTCGCCGCCGAGCCAGCCGGGATCGTTCGTGACGGCCTCGATCTGCAGGGTGTTCTGCGCGATCTGGTCGGCGCTCGTCGCCGCGTTCGAGGCGAGCAGCGCGGCGCTGCCGACGCGCTCGGGATGCGCGACCGCCCACTCGAGGGCGTGCATGCCGCCCATCGATCCGCCGACGACGGCGTGCCAGCGGCGGATGCCGAGCTGGTCGGCGAGCCGCCGCTGCGCCTCGACCTGGTCGCGCACGGTGACGCGCGGGAAGCGCGAGCCCCACTCGAGGCCGTCGCGGTCGAGGGAGGCGGGCCCGGTCGAGCCCTGGCAGCCGCCGAGCATGTTGGGGGCCACGACGAAGAACCGGTCGGTGTCGATCGCGCGGCCGGGCCCGACGACGTCCTCCCACCAGCCGGCCGTCGCGTGGCCGGGGCCGGCCGGTCCGCGCACGTGGCTGTCGCCCGTGAGCGCGTGCAGCACGAGGACGGCGTTCTCCGCGCGCTCGTCGAGGCGACCCCACGTCTCGAACGCGAGCACGGCATCCGGGATCGTCCCGCCCGACTCGGTCTCCACGTCGCCGATGCGGGCGAAGCGCCGCTCGCCGGGGTCGTCGCCCGGCCGCCACGCGCCCGTGACGGGCACCGGGCGCGCGTCGGGCTGCGCCTCGACGAGCCGCGCGGCAGGCACGCGCGAGGCCGGCTGCGCGTCGTCGCTCAGCTGCCAGTCCACGCGTGCCCGCCCCTGCCGTCGCTCAGGCGCTCGCCGAGAGCTCTGCCGACTTCGCGGCGGCGGCGTCGAGGCCGCGGCCGAGGTCGGCGATGAGGTCGTCGACGTGCTCGATGCCGACCGAGAGGCGCACGAGCCCTGGCGTGACGCCCGCGCTCAGCTGCTGCTCGGGCGTGAGCTGCGCGTGCGTCGTCGACGCGGGGTGGATGACGAGCGAGCGCACGTCGCCGATGTTGGCGAGGTGGCTGAAGAGCTCGAGCGACTCGACGAGCGCCTTGCCGGCCTCGACGCCGCCGCGCAGCTCGAACGAGAGCACGGCGCCGGTGCCGCGCGGCGCGAGCTCGCGGCCGCGCTCGTGCCACGGGCTCGACTCGAGGCCCGCGTAGTGCACGGCCGCGACCTGCGGGTGTGCCTCGAGGAAGCGCGCGACGGCGGTCGCGTTCTCGACGTGGCGGTCGAGGCGCAGCGAGAGCGTCTCGATGCCCTGCAGCAGCTGCCACGCGGTGTCGGGTGCGGCGGATGCGCCGACGTCGCGGAGGAGCGTGACGCGCGCCTTGAGGATGTAGGCGATCGCGTCGCCGAGCGCCTCGGTGTAGGTCACGCCGTGGTACGACTCGTCCGGCGTCGTGAGGCCCGGGAACTTGTCGGACTCCGACCACGCGAAGCGGCCGCCATCGACGATCGCGCCCGCGACGACCGAGCCGTGGCCGCCGAGGAACTTCGTCGCCGAGTGGATGACGATGTCGGCGCCGTGCTCGAGCGGGCGGATGAGGTAGGGCGTCGCGATCGTGTTGTCGACGATGAGCGGCACGCCGGCGTCGTGCGCGACGCTCGAGACGCCCGCGATGTCGAGCAGGTTGATGCGCGGGTTGCCGATCGTCTCGGCGAAGAGCAGCTTCGTCTCGGGGCGGATGGCGCGGCGCCACTCGTCGAGGTCGTCCTGGTCCTCGACGAAGGTGACGTCGATGCCGAGCCGCTTGAGCGTGAAGCTGAAGAGGTTGTAGGTGCCGCCGTAGATCGACGACGACGAGACGATGTGGTCGCCGGCGCTCGCGATGTTGAGCACGGCGTAGGTGCTCGCGGCCTGGCCCGACGCGAGCAGGAGGGCGGCGCTGCCCCCTTCGAGCGCCGCGAGGCGCTGCTCGACGACGTCGTTGGTCGGGTTCATGATGCGCGAGTAGATGTTGCCGAGCTCGGCGAGGCCGAACAGGCGGGCAGCGTGCTCGGTGCTGTCGAACACGTAGGAGGTCGTGCGGTAGACGGGCGTGATGCGCGCCTTCGTCGTCGGGTCGGGCTGCGCGCCCGCGTGGACCTGGAGGGTCTCGAACTTCCAGTCGCTCATGGAGTGCTCCTTGCGGGTCGATGCCGAGCTGGGTCGTGCTCCATCGTGCGGTCGATCGCGCGATCGGGCCAGCCGACCGCGTCGCACGGCGTAACACTCCGGCTCCGCGGGTCTCGGGCCGAGTGGCGCCGATCGGCCGCCGCCTGCTTGCATGGCGGCATGAGCGAGAAGCGGATCGTCGTCACGGGAGCATCGAGCGGCATCGGGGAGGCGGTCGCGCGCCAGGCGGTCGAGCGCGGCTGGCGCGTGCTCGCGGTCGCGCGCCGCGCCGAGCGGCTCGAGGCGCTGCAGCGCGACACCGGCTGCGAGATCCTCGCGGCCGACCTCACCGACGAGGGCGACATCGCGCGGCTCGCGGAGGCGGCGGCGGCGTTCCGCCCGACGGGGCTCGTGCAGGTCGCGGGCGGTGCGAAGGGCGCGGCGCCCCTCGCCGAGACGTCGATCGACGACTGGCGCTGGATGTTCGAGGCCAACGTCATCGGCACGAAGCGCGTCATCGACGCGCTGCTGCCGCTCCTGCGCGAATCGACGCGCGACGGCTCCTACGCCGAGATCATGGTCGTGACGTCGATCGCGGCGACGGTGCCCTACACGGGCGGCTCGGGCTACAACGCGGCGAAGTCGGCCGAGAAGCAGCTCGTCGACGTGCTGCGGCTCGAGCTCGCGGGCGAGCCGATCCGCGTCATGGAGGTCGCGCCGGGCATGGTCTGGACCGAGGAGTTCAGCCTCGTGCGGTTCGAGGGCGACAAGGAGAAGGCGGATGCGGTCTACAAGGACGTGCAGGACCCCCTCTCGGCGGACGACGTCGCGCGCGTCATGACCGACATCCTCGCGCTGCCCGGCCACGTCTCGGTCGACGAGACGATCATCAAGCCGGTCGCGCAGACGCATCCGTGGATCGTCCACCGCGGGCCGCTGACCGCGAAGGACTGATCCTCTGGCCGCCTACGAGCGCGGCGCCGGCGTCGCGCCGGGGATGGCCTCGATGACCGGCTCGGGGTCGGCGAACGCGAGCCGCGGCACCGCGACGAGCGCCGCTGCGGCGACGAGCGCCGTCACGCCGCAGATGATCCACACGACGATGTAGCCGCCGAGGCTCGCGGCGGTGCCGACGGCGCCGACCGCGAGCACGATCGCGAAGATCGAGGAGGCGAACGAGCCGCCGATCGTCTTCGTCGTGTTCGTCATGCCGGTCGCGACGCCCGTCTGCCCCCGCGGCGCGGCGGCCGCCGCCGCTGCGGGCAGCGCGCCGACGAGCGCGCCCGAGCCGATGCCCGCGACCGCCATGCAGGCGAAGACCTGCCAGACCTCGAGGTGGAACGGCACGAGCAGCAGGTAGCCGACGCCGACGAGCGTCGAAGCGATGATGAGCAGTAGTCGGGGTCGGATGCGCGTGGAGAGCGCGGCGAGCGCGCCGGCGCCGACGATGAGCGCGAGCAGGTAGACCCCGATGAGGAGCGAGCGGCCGGTCGCGTCGAGCCCCAGGCCGTAGCCGAGCGAGGGATCCGTGCCGGCGTAGGTCGCGAGCGGCGTCTGCGCGCCGAGCAGGCTCACGCCGACGAGTCCCGCGGTGAGCTGCACGGGCCACATCGACGGCTGCCGCATGACGCGCAGGTCGATCGCGGGATCGGTCTTGCCGAGCACCCAGCGGCCGAAGGGGAGGAGCAGCAGCACGCCGAGCGCCATGACGGCCCAGCCCCACCACGCCTCGAGCCCGCCGATCTTGAGGAACGTGAGGCCAGAGGTGATGGTGAGGAGCGAGAGCGCGAGCAGCACGAAGCCGCCCGCGTCGAGGCGGCGGTCGGGGAGCGGCTCCGACTCCGGCACGCCCCAGAGGATCGCGAAGAACGTGAGCGTCACTATCGCGGCCGGCACCATGAGGGTCGGCGGGATCGCGTCGCCGAAGGCGCCGAGGGCGGCGGCGGAGCCGAGGGCGCCGAGGATCGCTCCCGCCTCGAGGGCGATGACCAGCAGGCCCGCGGCGCGGCGGGTGGTCGACGGCGCGACGCCTGTGCGGCGGCCGCGGTCGAAGATGAGCGCGACCTCGAGCGGCAGCCACACCGCGTAGGCGCCCTGCAGCGAGAAGGCGATGAGGTAGCTCGTGAAGTCGCCCGCGAAGGCGATCCACCAGCTCGCCGCGGCCGTGATCGCGGTCGAGAGCAGCAGCATGCGCTTGTGGCCGTGCATGTCGCCGAGCTTCGCGAGGATCGGCACGAAGAGCGCCGAGAGCAGCAGCTGCCCGGCTTCGAACCAGTTGACGTCGGCGTCGGTGACGTCGAGGTGGCGGGCGATGTCGGGCGTGAGCGTGACGTACCAGCCCTGCAGCACGCCGCTCGTCAGCTCGACGCACACGAGCCAGCCGATGAGGGCGAGGGGCACGGCGCGCGACGTCGACACGCGTGCATCATGGCACCTCCGCAGGCCTGTGCGGCGACGAGGCGCCGGTCGTACCCTGAGGCATGCCGCAGGCTCTGCTGTTCGGCGCGGTCGCCTCGAGCGCGCTCATCCTGGGCGCGCTCGTCGGGATGCGCTTCGAGCTGCCGAAGCGCGTGCTCGCGATCCTGCTCTCGTTCGCCGCCGGGGCGCTCGTCACTGCGCTCGCGTTCGAGCTCTTCGAGGACGCCTACGAGATGGGCGGCATCTGGCGCGCGGCGATCGGCCTCCTCGTCGGCGCGCTCGTGTTCACGCTGCTGAGCGCACTGCTCGATCGCGCCGCGCAGCCGGGCAAGGGCGCTCCCGCCGACGAGGTCGCGGGGAGCGCGAAGCTCGACACGGATGCGGCGGCGACGGATGCGCGGGCCTCGAAGGCGTCGACGCGCGGCGCGGCCGGGCTCGCGCTGCTCGCCGCCGTGACGCTCGACGGCGTCCCCGAGAACGTCGCGCTCGGCGTCTCGCTCACCGAGGGCTCGGGCGGCCTCGCCCTGCTCGCGGCGATCTTCGTCTCGAACCTCCCCGAGGCGCTCGTCGGCGCATCCTCGATGAAGGAGCAGGGGATGTCGAGCCGCAAGGTGCTCGGGCTGTGGTCGGTCTGCGCGCTCCTGCTCGTCGGCGCGGTCGTGCTGGGCGCCGGGCCGCTCGCGAGCGCCGAGGCCGAGACGATCTCGCTCCCGCTCGCGTTCGCCGCCGGCGCCGTGATCGCCTCGCTCGCCGACACGCTCATGCCCGAGGCGTACGAGCACGGCGGCCCCGCCGTCGCGATGAGCACGGCCGCGGGCTTCGTGCTGTCGTTCGTGCTCTCGCTCGCCTGAGCGTGCCGAGCAGCCGCATCGGGCCCGGCCGCGATCGCGGCGTGCGGTCAGCGCGCGGCGGGTGGGGCAGGCGTCCTGAGCT
Organism: Agrococcus lahaulensis DSM 17612; assembly: GCF_000425105.1. Classification (GTDB taxonomy): domain Bacteria; phylum Actinomycetota; class Actinomycetes; order Actinomycetales; family Microbacteriaceae; genus Agrococcus; species Agrococcus lahaulensis. The sequence continues at coordinate 200,787 of NZ_AULD01000006.1, read as the reverse complement.
GGCGCACGGCCTCCTGCAGCCTCCCGGCCTTCGAATGCGACATGTCGACGTCGATCGTGCCGTCGCGAGCCCGCAGCGTGACCTGGGAGTGGAGGCCGACGCGCTCGGCGGTGACCGAGGAGAGCTGCGGCAGCGGGATGATGCCCGTCTCGTCATCCCCCGTGCGAGCGCCGACCTCTGCCCCGCCGTCGGTGGCGGATGCCAGCACGCCCCTGGTGAGGATGCCGAGGCTCGTGCTGCAGCTCCACTCGATGCGGTCTCGGAAGACCAGGATGCGGGCGGGCATGCCCCGCATCTTCGCCTTGAACTCGAGCACCGGCATCGTCGCGCCGCCGATCATGCCAGCACGCTATGCCTCAGTTGCATGCTCCGGAAATCCCGACCTACGAGACGGCTCGCATCGCATCGCGGCGCGGCGTGAGGTCAGACGGCTTGACCGGCGAGGTCGCACGTGCAGTCCTTCAGATGCGCCCACGGCGGGTCGCTCGCGGTGCACTTGGCGGGTTGGTCGCTTGAGAGGTCCCAGATGTCGACGCCGCGGTCGACGAACGCGGGTCCGGCGGGCTCTGGCTCGTCGAGGTAGATCTTCCCTGTGGGGCTGGTCCATTCGAGGACGCCTTGGTCGAGCTGGCGGACGGTCCAGGCGGTGGCGTGCTTCATGAGGTGGTGGCGGCGGCAGAGGTGGGCGAGGTTTCGGATGCTGGTGGGTCCGCCGTCGGCGTGGGCGATGGTGTGGTCGGCGTCGGCGCGGGAGACGCGGTTGGTGCAGCCGGGCCAGCGGCAGCGGCCGTCGCGGCGCTGGAGCCAGCGGCGCATGGCCCGGTTGGGCTTGTACGTGTCGACCGCGACCGGGACCCCGGTGACCGGGTGGAGGAACAGCCGCTCCCAGGTGATCGTCTCGGAGGCCAGGGCTCGCACCGTGGCCGCGTCGACGAGCGCCCCGCCCTCGAGGGCACCGGAGAAGCGCAGCTGCGGCTCATCCTCGTCGTCGGTCTGCTTCAGCAGCTCCGTCGCCGGGATGGTGATCGTGACCGTTGCCGAGATCGGGTTGATGCGGTGGAGGTCCGCCGGCGTCTGCCCGGTGACCAGCAGCTCCACGAGCGCGTCGAGCCGGTACTGGTCGAAGGTTCGGGGGTCGTCCTTCGGCTTGGCGCGGGCGGCGTCGGTCGCCCGGTTGAAAGCGCCGTGGATGGTCACCGACGGGCCCGACAGCGACAGCGTCGAGACCCCGTCGTCGCCGTCCTCGACCCAGGCGCGGCGCTGCTCGACCGCCCGATCGTGGCGGCGCTGGAGCGGCTCGGCCATCGCCCGATCCACGATCCGCCGGGCACGGGAGCGCAGCTGCGACGGGGTCACGCGTTCGGCGATCTCCACCAGCTCCGCCTCGACCCGAGCGCGATCGGCCGGGTCGACGGCCGGGTCGGTGCGGAGCGCTTCGGTGGCCTGCTCGATCGCGCGCAGGTGGGTGCCGGTGATGCGGCCGGCCTTGTGGGACGCGTGCGCGGCTGGCAGGTCGGTGATGGTCGTCCACGCCTCGACCAGCTTCCGCTCCATCGCGCGGTCGGAGAGGCGCAGCTCGGCCGCGAGGTTGGAGGCGCTCTCCTTGACGGCCATGCCGATGTCGCCGCCGCGATCGCGCAGCTGCTGCAGCCGGCCCGCGAGCAGCTCACGCTCTTCGGACTCCAGCCGCGCGCGGCGCAGCTCGATCGCCTTGATCCGGCCCGCGAGCTCCGCCTCCTCCCGCACGTGCTCGGGGAGATCATCGATCGTGCCCGGCAGCGGCGGCACCTGCATGCGGCCGGCGATGACCTCCTCGACCTCCGCGTCCGTGAGCAGCGCGAGCCGCTCGGACCAGTCGCGGTCGTAGGCGGCGAGCTCCTCCTCGAGCTCGTCGGCGGTGCGGCCGTGCGGGTCGATCGCCCCGGCACGGATCGACGCGATGTACTCCTCCGCATCGAGCCCCGACCACTCATCCATGCACGCATTCCACCACGCACCACTGACACGCGAGCGGGTCCGAAGCGGGACTGTGGAGAATGAGTTCTTCCCGGTCAGGAGCGGAGTCGCTCGACGGGTGGAGGGGCGCAGCGTGCGCGGCGCAGCGCGCGGCTCGGCGGGGCGGTGGAGGGGTCGTCGAGGGTGCGGCCGTAGACTGGACGCATGGCCACCACGCATCCGTTCACGCTGTCCGTGCGCGACATCGTGCACAAGCCGGGCCGCATGCGCGAGGTCGAGGAGACCGCGCCGTTCGGCGACAAGGTCGGCGAGGGTCTCGCCGCGGTGCTGCCCGACCAGCCCATCGAGCTCGACGTGCGCCTCGAGAGCGTGCACGAGGGCATCCTCGCGACCGGGCAGGCGAGCGTCACGGCGCTCGCGACCTGCTCGCGCTGCCTCACCGAGTTCGACCTCGACCTCGATGTCGACTTCGTCGAGCTGTTCGCGTATGATGGTGCGTCGGAAACCGACTACCTCGTGGTCGACGAGTCTGTCGACATGCTTCCGGTGGTTCGGGACGCGGTCGTGCTGGCGCTGCCGTTCCAACCGGTCGACAGGCCGGACTGTGCAGGACTCGATCCTGAGACAGGGGAGCGGCTCGAGCCTGGCACGGTCCACGAGCCGACGGAGACCATCGATCCACGGTGGGCAGCGCTCCAGGGTTTCTCATCAGACGTGTCCGACGACGAGTCGGAAGAGGGCGCGCAGGCGCCGAAGAAGGAGTGAGCAATGGCTGTTCCCAAGAGGAAGATGTCGCGGTCGAACACCCGCGCCCGCCGTTCGCAGTGGAAGGCCGTCGCGCCCAAGCTCGTGAAGACCGTCGAGGGCGGCAAGACCGTCTACAGCCTCCCGCACCGCGCGAAGGTCGTCGAGGACTCGGCCGGCACCGCGCTGTACATGGAGTACAAGGGCCGCAAGGTCGCCGACGTCTGATCCTGCTGGGACCCTTCGTCGCATGACGGACCAGCACGGAACGGCGCAGCGCCGACTGCTCGAGCAGCTCGGGGTCGACATCGACCCCGAGCTGCTGTCGTTGGCGCTCACCCACCGCTCGTGGGCCTACGAGCACGGCGGCGTGCCGCACAACGAGCGCCTCGAGTTCCTCGGCGACTCGATCCTCGGCCAGGCGATCACGATCGAGCTCTACCGGCGCTTCCCCGAGCTGCCGGAGGGTGAGCTCGCCAAGCGGCGCGCGGGCGTCGTCTCGATGAACGCGCTCGCCGAGGTCGCGCGCGGCATCGGGCTCGGCGAGCACATCCTGCTCGGCAAGGGCGAGGCGGCGTCCGGCGGCGCCGACAAGCCCTCGATCCTCTCCGACACGCTCGAGGCGGTCTTCGGTGCCGCGTTCCTCTCGGCCGGGCACACCGCATCCGCCGCCCTCGTCCTGCGGCTCGTCGGCCCCTTGCTCGACGACCCGCTCCGCGCGGGCGCCGCGCTCGACCCGAAGACCGCGCTGCAGGAGCTCGCGGCCGCGCAGGGCAGGGGCGCGCCCGCCTACGCGATCGAGGCCGAGGGCCCCGACCACGCGCGGACCTTCACCGCGACCGTGCTCATCGACGACGCTGCGGTCGCGACGGGCACGGGCACGAGCAAGAAGGTCGCCGAGATGGCGGCCGCGCTCGAGGCGCACCGGCTGCTGAGCGCGCCGGCCGTGCGCTGACTGCCGGTGCGCTGACATGCCGGAGCTGCCCGAGGTCGAGGTCGTGCGCGCGGGGCTCGCGCCGGCCGTGACCGGCGCGCGCGTCGAGGGCGTCGAGGTGCTCGACGCGCGCTCGATCGCCCGCCACGACGGCGACGCCGCCGCGTTCGAGGCTGCGCTCGTCGGGCGCACGCTCGGCGCACCCGAGCGGCGCGGCAAGTTCCTGTGGGTGCCGATCCGGGACGGGGCGGATGCGCTGCTCGCGCACCTGGGGATGTCGGGGCAGGTGCTCGTGCGCGAGCCGGGCGCAGCCCCCGACCGCCACACGCGCATCCGGCTGCTGCTCGACCAGCCGGTGCACGGCCCGATCGAGATCCGCTTCGCCGACCAACGCATCTTCGGCGGGCTCGCGGTGCGGCCGCTCGTCGCGGCCGACGGGGGCCGCGCTGTGCCCGACCAGGCCGCGCACATCTCGCTCGATCCGATCGACGCCGACTTCGACGCATCCGTCGTCGCCCGCCGCTTGCGCCGCCGCCGGCAGGGCGTGAAGGCCGCGCTGCTCGACCAGACGCTCGTCTCGGGCATCGGTAACATCTACGCCGACGAGGCGCTGTGGCGGTCGCGCCTGCACTACGCGACGCCGGGCGAGCGGCTCACCCAGGCGCGAGCGCTCGCCCTGCTCGCCGACGTGCGCGACGTGCTCGAGCAGGCGCTCGCCGAGGGAGGCACGTCGTTCGACGCGCAGTACGTCAACGTCAACGGGCAGGCCGGCTACTTCGAGCACTCGCTGCACGCCTACGGCCGCGGCGGGCAGCCGTGCCACCGCTGCGGCGCGACCATGGTGCGCGAGCCGTGGGCGAACCGCTCGTCGACGCGCTGTCCGCGCTGCCAGCGGCGGCCGCGCGGCATCGCGGTCTGACGCCCGGCCTCGCCACAGGCCGCGCTCCTAGACTGGATCGATGCCCTTCGACGGATTCTCACCCGAATCGTTCGCCTTCTACGCAGACCTCGAGGCGCACAACGAGCGGCCCTGGTGGCTCGAGCACAAGCACCGCTACGACGAGCACGTGCGCGCCCCCTTCGAGGCGCTCGCCGAGGAGCTCGAGCCCGTCGCGAGCGCCGTCAAGGTCTACCGGCCCTACCGCGACGTGCGCTTCGCCCACGACAAGACGCCGTACAAGACGCGGCAGGGGCTCTTCGCGCAGCGTGCGCCCGGCATCGGCTGGTTCCTCAACCTCGACGCGACGGGCGTCTCGATGGGCGGTGGGTTCTTCGGGGATGCGTCGTTCACGAAGGCGTACCGCGCGGCCGTCGAGGCGGTCGCCGCGGGCACCGAGCTCGAGGGCATCGTGCGCGAGCTCGAGGCGGCCGGCTACGAGCTCGGCGGCGAGCGCGTCAAGACGGCGCCGCGCGGCGTCGACCCGGCGCATCCCCGCATCGAGCTGCTGCGCTACCGCTTCCTCACGGCCCGGCGGCAACTGACGCCCGAGCAAGCGGGCGGGCCCGAGCTGCTCGACGCGCTCTTCGACACCGTCGACGACCTGCAGCCGCTCGTGCAGTGGGCCGTGCGGAACGTCGCGCCGAAGCGGTAGTCGTCTCGATACGCCGGCTGCGCCGGCTACTCGACGAGCGGTGACTGCGTCAGCCGAGGATGCGCTTCGCGAGCCGCCCGCGCCACGAGCTGAACGGCGGGTAGATGACCCGCAGCGTGTCGATCGCGGTCGGCTTCGACAGCACCGAGCGGTGGTGGCTGAACGCGTCGAACGAGTGCTTGCCGTGGTAGGCGCCCGAGCCGCTCTCGCCCACGCCGCCGAACGGCAGCCCCGCCGCGCCGACGTGCGCGACCGCGATGTTGACGCCGAGCGCGCCCGACGAGGTCTCGCGCTCGACGCGACGCACCGCATCCCGGTCCCTCGCGAAGACGTAGAGCGCGAGCGGCTTCTCTGCGCCGCGCATCGTCTCGATGAAGCCGTCGACGCCGTCGACCGGCAGCACCGGCAGGATGGGGCCGAAGATCTCCTCCTGCATGACGGGGGATGCGTCATCGACGCCCACGAGGATCGTCGGCGCCATGAAGCGGTCGGCCTCGTCGACCTCGCCGCCGGTCACGACCGTGCCGCTGCCGAGCAGCCCCGTGAGGCGCTCGAGGTGGCGGCCGTTGACGATGCGGCCGTAGTCGGGGGAGGTGCGCGCGTCGCCGAGCTGCTCGGCGGTCGCGCGGCGCAGCTCCTCGACGAGCTCGTCGGCGATCTCGCGGTCGACGCGGATGTGGTCGGGCGCGACGCACGTCTGCCCGGCGTTGATCCACTTGCCCCACGCGAGCCGCCGCGCGGTCGCCGGGATGTCGGCGGAGCGGTGCACGTAGGCGGGGCTCTTGCCGCCGAGCTCGAGGATCGTCGGCGTCAGGTGCTTCGCAGCGGCCGCCGCGACGACGCGCGCGATCTTCGCGTTGCCGGTGTAGAAGATGAGGTCCCAGCGCTGCTCGAGCAGGGCCGTCGTCTCGTCGACCGCGCCCTCGACGACCCGCACCGAGCGCGGGTCGAGGTGCTGCGGCGCCAGCTCGGCGAGCAGCGCCGAGGTCGCGGGCGCGACCTCGCTCGGCTTCACGACCGCGGCGCAGCCCGCGGCGATCGCCCCGATGAGCGGGGCGAGCGCGAGCTGCAGCGGGTAGTTCCACGGGGCGATGATGAGCGCGGCGCCGAGCGGCTGCGCCAGCGTCTTCGCCACCGCGGGCTGCAGCGCGAGCGGCGCGGCGACCGGTCGCGGCGCCATCCAGCGGCGCAGCGACCGCTTCGCGGCGCGCGCCTCCGCGACGAGGAAGCCGATCTCGGTGAGGTGCGCCTCGATCTCGCCCTTGCCGAGGTCGGCCTTCAGCGCCGCCTCCCACCGCGACGTGTGCTGCAGCAGCATCGCGGTGAGGCCGTCGAGCTGCCGCTCGCGGTACTCGCGCGGTCGCGTGAGCCCGCTCTCGACCGCCTCGCGCAGCTCGGCGGCGAGGCGATCGACGGATGCGTCGGGCCGGCTCTCGGGGCGGGCATCGATCGTTGCGCGGTCGCTCATGCCCCCATGCTGGCAGGCGCGGCTATGGCCGGGCTCCATCGGCCGCAGCTCCGTCGCCCAGCCGCTTCTGCCACGCGCCCTCCGCGCCGACCGCGACGAAGCCGAGCGCCTCGTTGACGGCGAGCATCGGGCGGTTCTCGCTCGCGTTCCAGGTGATCACGCGCGTGCGGTCGGGGTGGAGGCGGCCGAGCTGCAGCAGGTTCTCGGCCTTCACAAGCATGCCGAGCCGGTGGCCGCGGTGATCGGCGTGCACGAGGGTGTCCTCCTGGAACGCCGGCCGCCCGGGCGCGGGCAGCACGAGCACCGTGAACGCGACCGCCTCGCCGCTCGCGCGGTGGATCGCGACCGACTGCAGGAGCGTCTGCCCCGCCTCGGTCAGCTCGGCCTCGAGCCGCTGCACGCGAGCGGCGTCCCAGCGCTCGTCGTCGACGTCGAGGCCTGCAGAAGGGGCGTCGGTGACCATGCGGCCGTGCAGCGCCGCCATCGCGTCGAGCAGCTCCGGCGGCGTCGGGCCCTGCCACGCGCGGGTCTCGTAGTCCTCGCCCGCGTGCGCGAGCGCATCCGCCCGGTGCCGCTCGAGGTCGGCGCGCGCCGTCAGGACGTCGAGCTCCGAGATGCGGTCGACCTGCTCGAGGGTGTAGCCGAGCGACACCGCGAGCCGCGCGGGCGCGTCGAGCGCGATCGCGCCGTGCCCGCTCACCGCCGACATCGCCTCGTCGCCCTCGGCAGGCGGCCGGTGGTCGACCCACGACTGCAGCGTCGTCGCGCCGAGCTCGCGGCCGATCTCCTGGAGCTGCTCCGCCATCGCGCGGCCGATGCCGCGCCCGCGCTCCTCGGGCACGACCCACGCCGAGACGTAAGCGATGCGCGAGCCCTCCTCGGCGTTGATCGACGCGATCGCGCGGCCGACGTCGCGGCCGCCCTCGACGACGAGGAAGCGGCGCGTCACCTCGTCGTCGGGGTGGCGGAGGCTCGAGACGATCTCGTCGACGGTCGTGTCGTGCGCGTCGTCGCCCCAGTGGTGCTGCGTGACGCGGTTGGCCGCGTCGACGTAGCGCGCGATGCGCGTCAGCCGGGGCTCGTCGAGGTCATCGTTGGGGGTCTCGAGCTCGAGCCACTCGAGCTGCGGGTCCGTCATCGCGCGTCCTTCCGCTGCCACTGCGCCTCGTACGCGATCGGCTCGAAGCCGCATCGCTCGTTCACCGCGAGCATGGGCCGGTTCTCCTCCGCGTTCCAGGTGACGATGCGGTTGAGCTCGGGCCGGAGCTCCCGCAGCCGCAGCATGTTGTCGAGCTTCAGCAGCATGCCGAGGCCGTGGCCGCGGTGCGGCTGCGTCACGAGCGTGTCGTGCTGGCGCGCGACGTCGCCGGTCGTCGGCAGGATGAGGGTCGAGAAGCCCGCGAGCTCGCCCGTCGCGCGCTCGCGCGCCGCGACGGTCATGAGCGAGCGGCCCCCGCCCTGCTTGCCCTGCTCGAACGCCGTCAGCCGCGCGTCGTCCCACGACTCGGGCTCCCACGCAAGCCCCGCGACGGGTGCGTCGACCGACATCCGCTCGTGCAGCATCCGCATGCCCTCGCGGTGCTCGGCGGGCGTCTCGCCGATCCAGCGCACGAGCTCGTAGCCGGCCGCGCGCTCGAGCCCGGCGGCGTGCCGCTCGTGGAGGTCGCTCAGCCGGGCGAGGTCGGCGACGCTCACGCGGTAGACCTGCTCGAGCGCGAAGCCGCGCGCGACGAGCGGCGCGACCTCCGGATGCGTCGGGTCGGCCCCGCCGTGCCCCGTGCGGGCGCTCACGCCCCCGGTGCGCGCGCCGACGGTGGACACGACGACCGTCGTGCGGCCGAGCGCGCGCGCCTCGTCGATGCCGCGCGCGACGAGCGCCTCCCCGAGCTCGGCTTGCGCGCCGGGCGGGAGGGCGGGGTCGAGCTGGATGCCGACGTCGGCGACCTCGGTCGAGTCGATGAGGTTCGCGTAGATCGTCACGTCGCCGACGATGCGCCCGCCGAGCCATGCGTGAAGGACGTCGATGCGCTCCGTCTCGTCGGAGCGCAGCAGCGCCGCGAACTCGGGGAGCGTGTTGACGTAGATGCCCTCGCCGAAGCGGGCGGCGTTCGCGCGCTCGTTGAGCTCGTGCGCGAGGCGGAGCTCATCGCCGGGGGCGACGGCGTCGGCGTCGTCGGGCAGCGGCGCGGCGGGGCGGATGTCGATCTGCATGGGTCCTGCCGCTCTGCACCGGCGCCATGCCGGCGGGCAGCATTGCAGGATAGGGTCGCGCGCGCCTGCCGTGCAACACGCGGGGCGGCGACTACGGTGGTGCGAGCACGAACCGGGAGCCGCATGCACCTCAAGACCCTCACCGTCAAGGGCTTCAAGTCGTTCGCGCGCGCCACGACGTTCCAGTTCGAGCCGGGCGTCACGTGCGTCGTCGGCCCCAACGGCTCCGGCAAGTCGAACGTCGTCGACGCGCTCGCGTGGGTCATGGGCGAGCAGGGCGCGAAGACGCTCCGCGGCGGCAAGATGGAGGACGTCATCTTCGCCGGCACGGCGACGACCGGGCCGCTCGGCCGTGCGCACGTGGAGCTCGTGATCGACAACGCCGACGGTGCGCTCCCGATCGAGTACGCCGAGGTGCAGATCTCCCGCACCCTCTTCCGCAACGGCGGCTCCGAGTACGCGATCAACGGGGAGTCGTGCCGGCTCCTCGACGTGCAGGAGCTGCTGAGCGACTCGGGCCTCGGCCGCGAGATGCACGTCATCGTCGGCCAGGGGCAGCTCGACAGCGTGCTGCAGGCGACGCCCGCCGACCGTCGCGGCTACATCGAGGAGGCCGCGGGCATCCTCAAGCACCGCCGCCGCAAGGAGAAGACGCTCCGCAAGCTCGACGCGATGCAGGCGAACCTCACGCGGCTGCAGGACCTCACGGGCGAGATCCGCCGGCAGCTGAAGCCCTTGGGCCAGCAGGCCGAGATCGCGAAGGAGGCCGCGACGATCCAGGCGACCGTGCGCGATGCCCGCGCGCGGCTCATCGCCGACGAGGTCATCGGCCTGCGCGGCCAGCTCGAGGCAGCCGCGCGCTCCGAGTCGGAGCGGAAGTCCGAGCGCATCGTGCTGCAGGAGCAGCTCGAGCAGGCGAAGCTGCGCGCGAGCCGCATCGAGGAGTCGATGGCGGGCGACGACGTCGACCGGGCGCGCACCGTCGCGCACGCGCTCGAGCGCGAGCTCTCGCGGCTGCAGTCGCTCCACGCACTCGCGGGTCAGCGGCTCGCCCTCCTCGAGGAGGCACCCGAGATGGGCGACGCCGGCCCCCTGGTAACGCCCGACATGGTCGCCGCGGCGCGCGACGAGGCGCGAGCGCTGCAGGACAGGGTGGCGGATGCGGAGGGTCGCCTGGCGAAGGCGGCCTCGGCGACCGCCGTGGCGCGTGCGAACCTCGACTCGCTCGACGAGGAGATCGCCGCGCAGGCCGCCCTCGTCTCGAAGCACGACCTCGAGGCGGCGGGGCACCGCTCGAAGGTCGACGTCGCGCAGTCGACGCTCGCCGCCCGCGAGGCGGAGGTCACGCGCCGCGAGGCGGCGCTCGCGAACGCCGAGCAGCGGCTCGCCGACGCGACCGCCGCGGCCGAGGGGCTCGGCGACGCGGAGGAGGCGGGTGATGCGGAGGCGCTCGCGGTCGCCTACCGCGAGGCCGACGAGCGGCAAGCGGCCCTCTCCGGCGACCTCGACGAGCGGCGCGACGCCCTGCACCGCGTCGAGCGGGAGCGCGACGCCCTCGCGGCCCGCGCCTCCGCCCTCACCGTCGCGCTCGACGCGGGGAACGCATCCGCGGGTCTGCTCGGTGCCGGCATCGAGGGGCTCACGGGGCTCGTCGCCGAGCACGTGAAGGTCAAGAAGGGCTTCGAGGCGGCGATCGCGGCGGCGCTCGGCACGCTCGGCGAGGCCGTGCTCGCGCAGTCGCGGGATGCGGCCGCGGCGGCGATCGAGCACGCGCACGAAGCCGGGCTCGGCCGCATCGAGGCGGTCGTGGGCGATGCCGTGCCGATGCGCTTCGAGGTGCCGGCGATCGAGGGCGCGGTGCACGCGCCGACGGTCGTGGATGCGCCCGCTGGCGTGCTCGGGGTGCTCGCGCTCACCTTCGTCGTCGACTCGCTCGACGCGGCGCGCGAGGCGGGGCCGCGGATCGCGGCGCTCGAGCTCGGCGGGCCCGTGACGATCGTCACGCGCCGCGGCGACTTCGTGACCGAGTACCTCATGCGCGGCGGCTCCGACGACGCGCAGTCGCGGCTCGAGCTCCTCGCCGAGCGCGACGCGGCGACCGAGCAGCTCGAGCGGCTGCGCGCCGACATCGAGCGCGAGGCCGAGGCGCTCGAGCGCGCCCGGCAGGCGCACCAGCAGGCCAAGCGCGCGGCCGCCGACGCGCTCGAGCAGCTGCGTGCGCACGACGCGGCCTCGGCCGCGCGCGGCGAGGAGCGCTCGCGCGTGCGCGCCCGGCTCGAGTCGGCGACCGGCGAGCACGAGCGCGCGCGGGCGGCGCTCGCCGAGGCGCGCACGGGCGTGACGGATGCGTCGGCGGGCGTCGAGGCCGCGCAGCGCGCCCTCGACCGATTCCTCGCCGAGCCGCGGCCGATCCTCGACGCGTCGGCGCGCGACGGCGTGCTCGCCGAGCTCGAGGCGGCGCGCCAGGCGGAGACCGATCTGCGGATCGAGCTCGAGACCGCGCGCGAGCGCGTGCGGGCCGAGCTCGCGCGCGCGGAGTCGCTCGCGCGCGACGTCGAGGCGCAGCGGGCGCGCGCCGAGGAGGCCGCGCGCCGCGCGGTGCTGCGCGAGCGGCAGCGCGAGCAGGCCTCGCGCGTGCTCGATGCGATCCCGCCGGTGCTCGGCGTCGCCGAGCGCTCCGTCGCCGAGGCGCGCGGCGTGCTCGCCGAGCGGGAGGCTGCGCGGCGCGAGCGCAACGAGGAGCTCGGGAGGCTGCGCCGCAGCGAGGGGGCGCTCCGCGAGCGGCTGCAGGAGCTCACCGAGCACGTGCACGTCGCCGAGATGGAGGCGTACGAGCAGAAGCTGCACCTCTCGAACCTGCTCGAGCGCGCCGGGAGCGAGCTCGGCCTCGAGGAGGCGGTGCTCGTCGCCGAGTACGCGCCGGGGGAGGACTGGGACCGCAAGGCCGAGCAGGCGCGGCTCAAGCAGGCGGAGGGGAAGCTCGCGCGGCTCGGCCGCGTCAACCCGCTCGCGCTCGAGGAGTTCGCGGCGCTCGAGCAGCGGCACACGTTCCTCACCGAGCAGCTCGCCGACCTCGCGAAGACGCGCAAGGACCTCGAGCAGATCATCGCCGACCTCGACGTGACGATGGAGACGATCTTCGCCGCGGCGTTCGAGGACACGAAGGCCGCGTTCACGGAGGTGTTCCCGATCCTCTTCCCGGGCGGCTCCGGGGCGCTCACGCTCACCGACCCCGAGAACATGCTCGAGACGGGCGTCGAGGTGACGGTGCGGCCGGCGGGCAAGAAGATCGACCGCATCTCGCTGCTCTCGGGCGGTGAGCGCTCGCTCGCGGCGGTCGCGCTCATGGTCGCGATCTTCAAGGCGCGGCCGAGCCCGTTCTACATCATGGACGAGGTCGAGGCGGCGCTCGACGACGCCAACCTCGGCCGGCTGCTCACGGTCTTCGAGCAGCTGCGCGAGAGCTCGCAGCTCATCATCATCACGCACCAGAAGCGCACGATGGAGATCGCGGATGCGCTCTACGGCGTCTCGATGCGGCAGGACGGGGTCTCGGCGGTCGTCGGGCAGCGGACGACGCGCGAGCGGGAGCCGGTCGACGCCTGAGCGGCTCTGGCCGGGCCACTGAGGGAGTCGAATCTCGCGGAATCGCCGCCGTGACGCCGACTCAGCTGCCAGCGGCGGTGGAATGGCGAGTCGGTCGCGAGGAGCAGTGGATCTGCACCGAGCGGACGCGGATCACCGCTCTTCGCGGCAGCGCCGCGGCGGGTGAGGATCGTCAGCGCAGCGCTGACTCGACGAACACGACGCCGTCGCCGTAGATCTCGTCGACCGCCGCCTGCATGGAGCCGTCGTCGTAGGTGACCGAGAGCACGACGAGGCCGTCGAGTCCCGCGGCGCCGAACACATCCGGCCGCCGGATCGTCATGAGGTCGGCCTGCACCGCCGCGATCGTCGCCTCGTCGAGGTCGCCCTTCGGGTACTCGATCGCCGGCATCGTGATCGCCGCGAGGTCGAGCAGCTCGCCGGCCTGCGTCACGGTCTGCGCTTCGGCGTCGTAGGTCGCCTGCATCGCGACCTGCGCCCAGCGCACGCCGTCCATCTCGACGGGCTCGGCCTGCGCCCAGTCGAACCCCGCGAGCGCGGGGCCGGAGCACTGCGGCGGCGCCGATTCCATGACGGGGCCGAGGCACAGGATCGGGTCGCCGTCGTCGAGCGCGAGCCCGATCGCCATGACGGGCTCCGTGGCGCTCGGCATCGGCAGGCCGGCCAGCTGGGCCTGCGCGTCGGCGCCCGTCGCGACCGGCTGAGCCGGGGCGGCGGGAGCGGCGGTCGCAGACGGGGCCGGCCCGCCGGAGCTGCCGGGACCAGCAGTCGCGCAGCCCGCGACGGCGAGGAGGACGACGGTGGCGGCGAGGCCGCCGACGGGGATCGGGCTGCGGGCGATGCTGCTCATGGCCCCACGGTAGGTCGGCGCCGCGCGAAGCACAGCCCAACGTTCGCGACGATTCGATCGTCATGCCCGGATCGAGTCGAGGGTCAGCGCGGCAGCCGCCCCTCGTGCAGCACGCCGTCAGGGTCGGCCGCGTCGCGGATCGCTCGCAGCCGCGCGAGGTCGGGCGCTGAGGCGCAGCGATCGAGCGTCTCGCCGGGGCCGAGGAACGTCGGCACCACGCGCTCGGCGAGGTGCGGGCGCAGCAGCGCGTCGAGCCCGGCGAGCGCCGCGAGGCCGGGCTCGGGCGGCATGCCGGGGAACTGCGGCACGAGCGAGTGCGTGATCCACGCAGCCCCCGCGACCGTCGCGAACGCGGGCCGCTCCGGCTCGTCGAGCACGCCGCCGAGCATGCGGAGCGTGAACCCGACGAGCGGCCGCTGCTCCTCGCGGGAGCGCCACTCGAAGAACCCGTCGATCGCCGCGTCGGGCAGCCCCGCGAGGGCGTGGGAGCTGCCGCCGCCGGGCGAGGGCTCCTCGGGCTCCATCGACATCGCCGCCATGCCGGCCTGCGTGATCGGCCCGAGGCGCTCCTCGGTCGGCGTCGCGGCGGCGCGCAGCCCGTCGAGCAGCTCGAGGTCGCTCTCCGAGCGCGCGAGCACCTCGAGGGTGACGAAGCTCCGCCCGCGGATGTGCTCGGGCAGCATCGGCGCGTCGGGCATCCGCATCGACGAGATGAATGCGCCGAGGCCCTCGGGCGCATCCACCGCCGCATCGCGCACCGCGCGGAAGACCGCCGGCCCGTCGGCGGCGTCGAACGACAGCACGCCGCCGACCATGCTCGGCGCCTCGAGCAGGTCGACCTCGAGCTGCGTGACGATGCCGACGAGGCCGCCCGCGCCGCGGAGCGCCCACATCGTGTCGGGGTCGGATGCGTCGTCGACGCGCTCGTGCGTGCCGTCCGGCCGGAGGATCCACGCGGCACGCAGCGACTGGGCGCCGAGCCCCGCCCAGCGGCTGAGCCACGAGTGGCCGCCGCCCGTGAGGTAGCCGGCGGGCGTCACGACGCGGCTCGTGCCGGAGGGGATCACGAGTCCCGTGCCGTCGAGCGCGTCGATCACCGGGCCCCACTGCACGCCCGCGCCGATCGTCGCGACGCGCGCGTCGGCGTCGATGTCGAAGCGGTCGAAGGCGGCGGTGCGCACGAGGATCGATCCCTCGAGCGCGCTGGAGGCGCCGTGGCCGCTCGGCTGGACGGCGACCGTGACGCCCGCGCTGCGTGCGGCCGCGAGGATCGCGCGCAGGTCGTCGAGGCCATCCGGGTGCGCGACCGCGAGCGGCCGCTGGTCGATCGAGAGGTTCCAGGGGGCGCGCTCGGCGTCATAGGCGGCATCGGCGGGGGTCGTCACGCGACCGGCCAGCGAAGCGAGGAAGGGCAGCGGCGCGCGGGAGCGCTGTTCGGTGGTCACGTCGGGCAACGTAGTCGTGAGCGCCTCGCGCCACCAGGGCCAGGATCGCGGGATGGTCGCGACAGCGGCAGGTGTGGCTACTATGGGCGCATGGAAAGCGCCACAACGCCTGCCCGCGTCGGCATCCGCGCCCTGCGAGATGGGCTCAGCGCGCAGCTCCACCGGGTGAAGGACGGCGAGACGATCGAGGTGACGGAGCACGGCCGCGTGATCGCCCGGATCGTGCCGGTCGAGGCTCCGAGCGCGTTCGAACGGCTCGTGGCGCAGGGCCTGATCGAGCCTGCGGCGACGCCGCTGCTCGATCTGCCCGAACCGATCCGCGGCACCGACGGCGCTTCCGACCTCATCCCCGCGCAGCGCCGATGATCGGCTGCTTCGACACGTCGGCGCTCGTCCCTCTCGTCCTCGAAGAGCGGGGCACCGCGCGAGCGCGAGCGGCGTGGGAGGCGGCGACTCCTCGTGTCGTCGCCGCGGTGACGGCGACGGAGCTGCATGCCGCTCTGGCGGCGGCGCACCGCTCCGGTCGCTTCGACGGTGCCGTCCTCGCGGATGCCCTGCGAGCCGCGGATCGCATCCTCGCTGCGTGCGAGCACCGGGTCGTCGACCGCGGGCTCGCCGCAGCCGGGGCTCGCCTCGCGGTCGAGGAAGGTCTGCGCGGCTACGACGCGATCCAGTGCGCCGTCGCCCTCGAGCTCGGAGCTGCGGGTGCCGTGGGCATCGCCGGGGATCGTGCGCTGCTCACCGCATGGTCGCGGCGGGGTCTGCCGATCATCGACGTGCTCGCGCCCTGAGCACCGACCGGCTTCGCGGTCCGGCCCCGTGCGAGGATCGAGCGGTGACCGATCGCGACGCCCTTTTCGCCGGCCTGCGCCGCTGGCCCGACGTCGAGGACCCGACGCTGCAGGCCCACGACGCCTCCGACGCGCTCATCCTCGACGAGGCGGCGGAGCTCGGACCGCTCGGCGAGGTCGTCGTGATCGGCGACCGCCACGGCGCCCTCACGCTCGGCGCGCTCGCGGCGGGGGCGGGCCGCGTGCGCGTGCACCAGGACTCGATCGTCGGCGAGCGCGCGCTCGATGCGAACGCCGAGCGCACGGGGCTCGCCGGCTTCGCGCACCACGGCCTCGACGCATCCCTCGTCGACGGCGCGCGGCTCGTGCTGCTGCAGCTGCCGCGCTCGCTCGACGCGCTCGACGAGATCGCCGAGCTCGTCGCGACGCACGCGGCCGACGACGTCGTGCTCATCGCGGGCGGCCGCGTCAAGCACATGTCGATGAGCATGAACGCGCTGCTCGGCCGCAGCTTCCGGCACGTGCGGGCGAGCCTCGGCCGCCGCAAGTCGCGCGTGCTGCGCGCCGAGCGGCCGCTGCGGCCCGGCATCAGCTGGCCGCGCTCCCGCACCCACCGGACGGATCGCGGACCGCTCACCGTCGTCGCCCACGGCGCCGCGTTCGCCGGCACCTCGATCGACATCGGGGCGCAGTCGCTGCTCGCGCACCTGGACGAGATGCCGGATGCGTCGCACGCGATCGACCTCGCGTGCGGCACGGGGGTGCTCGGCGTCGCACTCGCGCAGGGCCGCCCCGACGTGCAGGTGCTCGCGACCGACGCCTCGGCCGCAGCGATCGCCTCGACCCGCGCGACCGCGGCGGCCAACGGCGTCGCCGAGCGCGTCGAGGCGCGGCAGGCCGACGGCCTCGAGGGCGTGCCCGACGGGAGCGCCGGCCTCATCCTGCTCAACCCGCCGTTCCACATCGGCGCCGCCGTGCACACCGGCGCAGCCTCGCGGCTCATCGCCGACGCGGGCCGCGCGCTCGCGCCCGGCGGCGAGCTGTGGTGCGTCTGGAACAGCCACCTCGGCTACCGCGCCGCGCTCGACGCGATCGGCCGCACGCGGCAGGTGAGCCGCAACCCGAAGTTCACGGTCACCGCGACGCGGCGCTGACCCGCCCGCCTATGCCGCCGGGGGAGCGGCCGCTGGTGCGGCCGGCGCCGACGCGGCCCAGCAGCGCAGCATGAGCGCCGAGCGGTGCCCCGCGCAGTCCGCGGCGAAGCCGGCGAGGTCGTCGATGCCGAGCAGCCGTGCGCCCTTCCGCACCGCGACGTCGCCGAGCAGCAGCACGTCGGGGTCGCCCAGCCGCAGCGAGAGGTATCCGACCGTCCAGGGTCCGATGCCCTTGAGCTCGAGGAGTCGCGCGCGCATCACCTCGAGCTCGGATGCGGGGGAGAGGTCGATCGCGCCCGTCGCGACCGCCTCGGCGGCGCGCCGCACGGCGGCGGTCTTCGCCGCGGGGCCACGCAGCACCTCGGCGCCGTCGGCGACCTGCGCCATCGTCGGGAAGCAGCGCTCGATCCCCTCGCCCGCAAGCGCCGCGGGCAGGGGATCGCCGAGCGCCGCGAGCAGCGCGAGCTGCTGCGTCGCGGCGGCGACGCTGATCTGCTGCCCGACGATCGCGCGCACGAGCATCTCGTGCGCGTCCGCGCAGCCCGGCTGCGCGAGCGCGGGCGCCGCCTCGATCGCGTCCGCGAGCGCGGGCACGCCGTGCCGCGCCGCCGCCCACGCGAGCCGCGCATCCGCCTCGTGCCGCGCATCCGCGCCGTCGAGGTCGAAGACGCGCGCGAGGTCGGGATCGTCGGTCGTCGCGACCTCGCCCTCCACCGTCGCGGTCGCGACTCGTGGTCCGGGCAGCGCTCGCCGGTAGCCGCCCGGCCCCACGACCTCGACGCCGGGCACCGCGCGCGGCCGCAGCCACGCGAGGATGCCCGGCGCCCCGGTCATGCGTCAGACCTGGCGGTCGTCGCGCTCGTCGAACTCGCGGCCCTCGCGGATGCGGCGGCGCAGCTCTTCGAGGTCCTCGGCAGGCATGTCCTCGCGAGCGGCCTCGCGCACGACGTCGGCCGAGAAGTCGGCGACCGGCGCCTCCTTGCCGTGCGCGTCGACGACCGTGAGCGTGCCCGTGTCGTTGTGCTCGACGCGCAGCGGGCGGTGGAACGTCGTGCCCATCGCGTCGACGATGTGGTAGTGCCCGTCGGCGCCCAGCTCGGCCTCCGAGGGGCCGATGTGGAGCGACGTGTCGCCCGTCTCCTTGCCCTTCACCCGGATGCGGATGAGCGAGGCGACGGTCGCGATGACCATCGAGGCGAGGATGACGATGAGCGAGTGCCACGTCTCGATGTGGGGGACCCACGTGATGGGCTCGCCGCCGTTGATGAACGGCAGGTCGTTCGCCTCCATGGCGTGGAAGACGAGCTTCACGCCGATGAAGCCGAGGATCGCGGCGATGCCGTAGTGGAGGTAGACGAGCCGATCGAGCAGACCGCCGAGCAGGAAGTAGAGCTGGCGGAGGCCCATGAGCGCGAAGATGTTGCACGCGAAGACGAGGAACGGGTCGGTCGTCACCGAGAAGATGGCCGGGATCGAGTCGATCGCGAACAGCAGGTCGGTCGTGCCGAGCGCGATGATCACCATGAGGAACGGCGTGAAGTAGGTCACGCCCTCCGACTTCAGCCGGATCTTGCCGCCGTTCCACGTGTCGGTGAAGTTGAAGCGCTTCTTCAGCATGCGGACGGCGAAGTTGTCCTTCTCGCCCGCGTCGTCGTCGTGGCCGAATGCCTGCTGCCACGCGACGTACACGAGGTAGGCGCCGAAGATGTAGAAGAGCCACGAGAAGCGCTCGACGAACTGCACGCCGACGACGATGAAGATGCCGCGCAGCACGATCGCGATGAGGATGCCGATCATGAGCACCCGCTGCTGCATCTCCTTCGGCACCGCGAAGCGGCTCAGGATGATGATGAAGACGAAGAGGTTGTCGATCGACAGCGAGTACTCGAGCAGCCAGCCCGTCACGAACTCCCCGGCCTTCACCGGCTCGCCCGAGACGAACAGCGCGCCGGCGAACACGAGCGCGAGCGACACGTAGAGCGCGACCCAGCCGGTCGCCTCCTTCATCGACGGCACGTGCGGCCGCTTCACGACGATGAGCAGGTCGAAGATGAGGATCGCGACGAGCACCGCCATGGAGGCGATCTCGAAGATCTGGTACGGGGTCAAGGGCTGCGCCTCTCAATGGGTACGGGAAGGGCGCGAACGTCTCTCCCGCGCGGATCGCGCCGCCGCGACCGGGAGCCCCGGGGCTCCGTGATGACGATCGCGGCGTGACGGGATACTCCCCTTCGCCAGGGGACGAGTCTAGCGGGCGGCCCGCCTAGCATGGAGCCATGGCAGCGAAGTGGTCTCTCACCGGCGCCCTCCGGGGCATGTTCCAGCGCGAGACGATCACCGAGGAGACGTGGGACGACCTCGAGACGGCCCTCATCACGGCCGACTTCGGTCCCGACATCACCGAGCAGCTCATCGACGCGCTCCGTGCCGACGTCGACCGGCTCATGGTCGACGACCCGAAGGACCTCAAGCGCATGCTGCGCGAGCGGCTCGAGGAGCGCTTCGCCGAGTTCGACCCGACCCTCTCGCTCAAGGAGCGGCCCGCCGTCATCCTCGTCGTCGGCGTCAACGGCGTCGGCAAGACGACGACGATCGGCAAGCTCGCGCGGTTCCTCGTGCGCAACGGCCAGTCGGTCGTCGTGGGCGCGGCCGACACCTTCCGCGCCGCGGCGGTCGAGCAGCTCGGCACGTGGGCGCAGCGCGCGGGGAGCGCGATCGTGCGGCCCGAGCGCGAGGGCCAGGACCCCGCATCCGTCGCCTTCCAGACCGTCGAGGCGGCGAAGGCGCACGGGCACGCGATGTGCATCATCGACACCGCCGGCCGCCTGCACACGAAGGGCGGGCTCATGGATGAGCTCGGCAAGATCAAGCGCGTGATCGAGAAGCAGTCGCCGATCGCGGAGGTGCTGCTCGTGCTGGACGCGACGACGGGGCAGAACGGCGTGAACCAGGCGATGGCGTTCATCGAGCACGCCGGCATCACGGGGCTCGTCGTGACGAAGCTCGACGGGAGCGCGAAGGGCGGCTTCATCCTCGCGGTGCAGGAGCGCACCGGCATCCCGATCAAGCTGATCGGGCAGGGCGAGGGCATCGACGACCTGACGGGGTTCACGCCGCACGTCTTCGTCGAGCAGCTGGTGGGTTGAGAGCAGCCGCAGCCGCCAGTCAGCGCGGAGGTCCACTGGACCTCCGCGTCGAGCAGCTCGTCGGCTAGCCCCCGCTCGTCGAGTAGGCCCGCAGGGCCGTATCGAGACGACAGCGCTGCGCCGGCTACCCGACCAGCGGGGTGGTCACTCCGCCGTGTCGGGATGCTGCAGCGGCCCGGTGATCGTGAGCCTGCCGCCCTCGATGCGCGCCTGGTCCTCGGTGATGACCGTCGCGTGCGCGCCGCGCACCCACAGCAGCCCGCTCGCATCCCCTCGCCCCTTGTGGCCGACGATGCCGAACTCGCTGCCCGGCAGCGGCAGGCCGACGGTGCCCGGGTGCTTCGAGAGCAGCTCGGGCGTCGCCATCGCGACGGTGCCGGTCTGCACCGTGCCGTAGGCGGTCAGCACGATCGGGCCCCACGTCGCGTGCACGCGCCGCACGAGGTCGGCGTCGAGGTCCTGCCCCGCGAGCAGGATGCGGCGCAGCCGCGGCGGCGCCTGGCCGGTGCGGTCGAGCTCGTCGAGCATGCCGGCGAGCTGGCCGGGGGAGGCGGAGAGCACCGAGACGAAGCGCTCCTCGATGATGCGGATGCGATCGGCCGCCGGCGTGTGCGCGGCACTCACGAGCGTCGCGCCTGTGAGGAGCGACATGCCGAGCAGCTGCAGCCCCTTGCCGCGGTGCAGCGGCGCGCACGCGAGGATGACGTCGGTGCCCTCGACGCCGAGGCGGTCGTGGAGCCCGGCGAGCTGGCGCAGGCCCTGGATGCCGAGCGCGCCCTGCACGTGGGTCGTCACGGTGCCCGCGGACGAGAGGGCGGGGAGCGCGATGCGCACGCGGCGCCGCGTCGACGCGAGCCCCGACCCGTCGGCGCGCGACCACTCGAGGATGCTGGTGGCCGTCACGGTCGGCCCCGCGTGCCACTCCGGCGCCTCACCGTCGTGGATGAGGAGCGCGTCGGCGGGCACGGCGTCGCGGAGCTCGTCGAGCAGGGCGGGGCGGATCGGCATGACGTCGAGCCCGAGCCGGGAGCCGGCGAGGAGCGCGATGACCATCGCCGGTCCGTCGCACGCGATGACGACCGGCCGGGGCCGCCGCTCGAGCGGCTCGCGGAAGAGCACCGAGGCGGCGCCCTCCGCCGCTTCCCACAGCTCGCCGAAGGTCGCGCTCCAGCCGTCGACGACGAGCGCGAGGTGATCGCGGCGCACGCGGGCGGAGTGGCGGGCGAGCGCCGTGATCGTGAAGCCGTGCTCGCGCACGCTGCGCCCGAGCGAGCGCGCGTGGCTCGGCGGCATCCCTCGAAGGCGCATCCGATCCCCTCCCGGTGTCGACGCGAACGCAGCACCAGCATGCCAGGCCCGCCCACTCGAGGAGGCCGAGCCGGGCGCGCGCCCCGCCGGTAGACTCGGGAGCACCATGGCGACCTTCGGCTCTCTCTCCACTCGGCTCACCGAGACCCTCGCGAAGCTCCGCACGAAGGGCAAGCTCTCGGCGGCCGACGTCGACGGCACCGTCCGCGAGATCCGGCGGGCGCTGCTCGACGCCGATGTCGCGCTCGACGTCGTCAAGTCGTTCACCGCCGCGGTGCGCGAGCGGGCGCTCGGCGCCGAGGTCTCGGAGGCGCTCAACCCCGCCCAGCAGGTCGTCAAGATCGTCAACGACGAGCTCATCGCGATCCTCGGCGGCGACAGCCGCAGGCTCGAGCTCGCGAAGACCCCGCCGACCGTCATCATGCTCGCGGGCCTCCAGGGCGCGGGCAAGACGACGCTCGCGGGCAAGCTCGCGAAGCACCTGCGCGCGCAGGGCCACCAGCCGCTGCTCGTCGCGAGCGACCTCCAGCGCCCGAACGCCGTGACGCAGCTGCAGGTCGTCGGCAGCCAGGCGGGCGTGCAGGTCTTCGCGCCCGAGTCGGGCAACGGCATCGGCGACCCGGTGAAGGTCGCGCGCGACGGTGTGGCGGAGGCGAAGCGCCGCCAGTACGACATCGTCATCGTCGACACCGCCGGCCGCCTCGGCGTCGACGCCGAGATGATGAAGCAGGCCGCGAACATCCGGAAGGCCGTGCAGCCCGACGAGGTGCTCTTCGTCATCGATGCGATGATCGGCCAGGACGCCGTCGCGACCGCGAAGGCGTTCCAGGAGGGCGTCGACTTCACCGGCGTCGTGCTGACGAAGCTCGACGGCGACGCGCGCGGCGGTGCCGCGCTCTCGATCCGCGGACTGACGGGCAAGCCCATCCTCTTCGCCTCGACGGGCGAGACGCTCGACGACTTCGAGCCGTTCCACCCCGACCGCATGGCGAGCCGCATCCTCGACCTCGGCGACATCCTCACGCTCATCGAGCAGGCGCAGAAGGCCTTCGACGAGGAGGAGGCCCACCGCCTCGCGGAGGCGATCGCGACCGACGGCTTCACGCTCGAGGACTTCCTCAAGCAGATGCAGCAGCTGCGGAAGGCCGGCAACTTCAAGCAGATGCTCGGCATGCTGCCGGGCGCGAAGGGCATGCGCGAGGCGATCGACTCCTTCGACGAGAAGGAGCTCGTGCGCACCGAGGCGATCATCCAGTCGATGACGCCGCAGGAGCGCAAGCAGTCGAAGATCCTCAATGGCTCGCGGCGCCTGCGCATCGCGAAGGGCGCGGGCGTCACGGTCACCGACGTCAACCAGCTCATCGCGCGCTTCGAGCAGGCCGCCAAGATGATGAAGACGGTCGCGAAGGGCGGGATGCCCAACATGCCGGGGATGGGTCCGATGCCTCCCGGCATGCGCGCGCCGAAGAAGGGCGGCAAGCCGCAGGGCAAGCAGCTCAAGCGCTCCGGCAACCCCGCGAAGCGCACCGAGCAGCCCGCAGCCCCGGCGCAGGGCAGCGCGTTCGGCAAGCCGAAGGCGGAGGGCGCGTTCGGCGAGCTCTCTGACACGGAGCAGGAGACGCTCCAGCGGATGCTCGGCAACCGGTAGTCCGGACGAGGTGCGGCGGCGCGTTTGCACGCGCGCTTCCGGCAAGGTTAGGGTTGCCTTACTCGCGCATCGATGCGCCGAGATCCCACCCTTCCGAAATGGAGTACCTCCATGTCCCGTGCCATCCGCACGACGATCGCGGCCGCCGCCGCGATCGCGCTCCTGGCCGGCTGCAGCGCCAACGCGGCGCCCGCCGAGACCGACGCCGCCGCCGAGACGGTCACCGTCCCGTCGAACCTCGGCGAGGTGCAGGTCGAGGTGCTGCCCGAGCGCGTCGCGGTGCTCGACAACACCGCCATGGAGACGCTGCTCGAGTGGGGCATCACGCCGGTCGCGCTGCCCGTGCAGCTCGTCGCGCCCGAGCGCTTCGCGGAGTGGGTGGAGGACGAGTCGATCGCCGACGTCGGCACGCACCGCGAGCCCGACTTCGAGGCGCTCGCCGAGGCCGAGCCCGACCTCATCATCGGCGGCTACCGCTTCGGCGAGTACACCGAGGACCTCGAGGCGATCGCCCCGACGATCGACATCGCCGCGAACGACGAGCACGAGGGCGGCTACGTCGAGGCGCTGCGCCAGCAGACGACCTCGCTCGGCGCGATCTTCGAGCGCGAGGACGAGGCGACCGCGATCATCGAGGAGCTGGACGCGTCCGTCGAGGCGGCCACCGAGGCGGCAGCGGGGCAGAGCGTCTTCCTCGGCATCGTCAACGGCGGCAAGCTCGACAACGGCGCGGAGCGCATCTCGCGCCTCTCCGACGCGATCGACATGACCGACGTCTTCGCGGGTGAGGCGGGCGACATCCACCAGGACTCGGGCCTCGCGCCCGAGACGATCGCGCAGGCCGACCCCGACTGGGCGATCGTGCTCGACCGCGACGCCGGCACCGGCACCGAGGACGCGCAGCCCGCGAAGCAGGTCATCGAGGGCAACCCCGCCCTCGCGGGCACCCGCTTCGTGCAGGAGGGCCACATCGTCTACCTCGAGGACGACTTCTACCGCACCGAGGGCGTGCAGGCCTACACCCGCGCGTTCGACCAGGTCGCCCAGGCGATGGCCGACTGATCCCCTTGTGACCGTCAGGACCGCCAGCGAGCGCCGGCTGCTGCCGGCGCTCGCTGGCGTGACCGCGCTCCTCGTCGTCGCCTCCCTCCTCGTGGGCGGCTACGGGATCTCGTTGACCGGCCTCTTCACCGATCCCGCGCAGCTCGAGATGTTCCTCATCTCACGCGTGCCGCGCACGCTCGCGCTCATCTTCGCGGGCGTCGCGATGAGCGTCTCGGGCGTCGTCATGCAGCTCATCACCCAGAACCGCTTCGTCGAGCCGACGACCGCGGGCACCTCGCAGTGGGCGGGGCTCGGCATGCTGCTCATCCTCATCACGTGGCCGGACGCCCCGGTCATGGTGCGGATGGTCTTCGCGACCGCCGCGGCCTTCGTCGGCACCCTCGTCTTCCTCGCGATCCTGCGCCGCGTGCGCACGCGCGGGCCGCTCATCGTGCCGCTCGTCGGCATCATGCTCGGCGCGATCATCGGCGGCGTCACGCAGTTCCTCGCCGCTCGCGCCGACCTGCTGCAGTCGATGGCCGCGTGGAGCTCGGGCGGCTTCAGCGGCATCGTGCAGGGCTTCTACGAGCCGCTCTGGGCCGCCGCGCTCGTCGCGATCGTCGTGTGGATCATGGCCGACCGCTTCACGATCGCGGGGCTCGGCGAGGGCATCGCCACGAACCTCGGCATCGACTACCGCGTCATCACGCTCATCGGCATCTCGGGCGTCGCGCTCTGCTCGGGCGTCACGAGCGTCGTGGTGGGCTTCATCCCCTTCCTCGGGCTCGTCGTGCCGAACGTCATGCGCCTCCTGCTCGGCGACGACCTGCGCCGCAGCCTCCCGTGGATCGCGATCGCCGGCGTCGCGCTGCTGCTCGCGTGCGACCTCATCGGCCGCACGATCGTCGCGCCCATGGAGATCCCCGCATCCGTCATCATGGGCGCCGTCGGCGCCGTCGCCTTCGTCGCCTTCCTCCTGCGCGGGAGGCAGCGTGCCTGACGCCCTGCCGCCGCGCGCCCCGGCTCCGCGCGCGCTGAGCGACCGCGCGCCGAGCGCTCCCACCGGCACCCGCCCGGCGCTGCGGCTCGCGATCGTCTGGTCGCTCGCGCTCGCCGCGCTCGTCGCGGTGCTGCTCGTCGACGTGCGCGGCCCGCTCGAGCTCGCGATGCCGCGCCGCGCGACGCTCGTGGGGGGCATCCTCGTCGCCTCGTTCGCGCACGCCGTCGCGACCGTCATCTTCCACACCGTGACGTCGAACCGCATCCTGACCCCGTCGATCATCGGCTTCGACTCGATGTACACGCTCATGCAGACGCTCACCGTCTTCGTGTTCGGCGGCTCGGCGATCGCGGCGACCGACGGCCTGCCGAAGCTGCTCGCGCAGACGGCGCTCATGGTGATCGCCGCGACCGCGCTCTACACGTGGCTGCTCGACCGCTCGGGCGGCGGGGTGCTGACCCTCCTGCTCGTGGGCGTCGTCATCGGCCTCGCGTTCGACTCCGTCTCGTCGTTCGTGCAGCGCATCCTCTCGCCGACCGACTACGACCTGCTGAGCCTCGAGCTCTTCGGCAGGCTCTCGTCGGTGCAGCCCGACCACCTGCCGCTCGCGCTCGCCGTCTGCGGCGCGGTCGGGGCGGTGGTGTGGATGCGTCGGCGCCGGCTCGACGTCGTCCTGCTCGGGCGCGACGGGGCCACGGCCCTCGGCGTCGACCACCGCCGCGAGCTCATCGTCGCGCTCATCTGCGTCTCGGTGCTCGTCGCGTTCGCGACCGCGCTCGCGGGACCCATGACGTTCTTCGGGTTCCTCGTCGCGACGCTCGCGTACCGCCTCGCGGGCTCTCACAAGCACGCGCACGTGCTGCCGATGGCCGTCGGCCTCGGCGTGCTCGCCCTCGCGGGCGCGCAGCTCGTCATGCGCCACGTGTTCGACGCCGCGGGGCTCGTCACCGTCATCATCGAAGTCGTCGGCGGCATCGCGTTCCTCGCGCTGCTGCTGGGCCGGAGGAGGCCGAAGTGATCGCCATCGAGCAGGTCTCGAAGCGCTACGCCGAGCACGTCGTGCTCGGGCCCGTCTCGAGCGAGGTGCCCGCGGGCGGCATCACGGCGCTCGTGGGCCCGAACGGCGCGGGCAAGTCGACGCTGCTGTCGGTCATCGGGCGCCTCCTGGACCCCTCGGCGGGCTCCGTGCGCGTCATGGGCCACGACGTGCAGGCGACGAAGTCGGCCGACCTCGCCCGGATCGTCTCGATCCTGCGGCAGGAGAACCGGCTGGAAGCGCGGCTCACGGTGCGCGAGCTCGTCGCATTCGGCCGCTTCCCGTGGTCGGGCGGCCGCCTCACGTTCGGCGACCAGCAGCACATCGATCGCGCGATCCGCTTCCTGCACCTCGAGGACCTCGCCGACCGCCAGCTCGACGCGCTCTCGGGCGGGCAGCGGCAGCGCGCGTTCGTCGCGATGGTGCTCGCGCAGGACACCGAGGTCGTGCTGCTCGACGAGCCGCTCGCGAGCCTCGACCCGAAGCACGCGGTCGCGATGATGCGCGAGCTGCGCGCGGCCGCCGACGACCTCGGCCGCACGATCGTCATCGTGCTCCACGACCTCAACATGGCCGCGGCCTTCGCCGACCGCATCCTCGCCCTCAAGGACGGGCAGATCTGCGTCGAGGGCACCGTCGACGAGGTCATGCAGGACGCCGTGCTCGAGCGCGTCTTCGACACGCCCGTGCGCGTGCACCGCATCGACGATCGCCCGTTCGCGGTCTTCACGCCCTGACTCCGTCCAGGTCGCGCGCGTAGCGTGGCGGCATGGCACGCATCCTCATCCTCGGCGGTCACGGCAAGGTCGCGCTCCTCGCGGAGCCCATGCTCGTGGAGGCCGGTCACTCCGTCCACGCCGTCATCCGCAACGCCGATCACGTCTCCGACGTGCAGCAGACCGGTGCGGAGCCGGTCGTCGCCGACCTCGAGTCGCTCGACCAAGCGGGCATCGACGAGCTGCTCGACGGCTTCGACGTCGTCGTCTGGTCGGCGGGCGCCGGAGGCGGGAGCCCCGAGCGCACGTGGGCGGTCGACCGCGATGCGGCGATGAAGGTCGTGGATGCGGTGGCCCGCTCGGGCGCGCGGCTCCTGATGGTCTCGTACTTCGGCGCGAGCCTCGAGCACGGCCTCTCGCCGGACGAGCCGTTCTACGCGTACGCGGAGGCGAAGGCGCTCGTCGACGAGGCGATCCGCGAGCGCGTCGCCGACTGGGTCATCCTGCAGCCGTCGGGCCTCACGCTCGACGACGAGACGGGCATCGAGGTCGACGAGCCGGAGGGCTCGATCGAGTCGGGCGAGATCCCGCGCGCGACCGTCGCCCGCCTCATCGCCGAGACCGTCGACAACCCGGCGGTCACGCGCCGCTCGATCCGCTGCAACGCGGGTGACACCCCGGTGCGCGACGCCCTCGCCTCCCTCGCGGCCTGACGCCCGCCCACCACCCGCAGAGCGGTCATCTCGGCCCGCGAGGGGTCACTTCCGCGCGTGAGTGGTCGGCTCCGCCCGTGAGTGGTCAGTTCCGTCTGTGAGTGGTCAGTTCCGTCTGTGAGTGGTCACTTCCGCCTGTGAGTGGTCACTGCACCAGGAAGTGACCGCTCGAGCGCGGAAGTGACCGCTCGAGCGCGGAAGTGACCGCTCGAACGCGGAACTGACCGCTCGGGCGCGGAAGTGACCGCTCGGCTACAGCTCGATGCTGTACATCCGCGAGCCGTGCTCCTGGACGTAGCCGAGGCTCGCGTAGAGGCCGTGCGCGCCGCTCGGGTTCTCGGTGTCGACGTCGAGCACCGCGGCCTCCATGCCGGCGTCCTCGAACGAGCGCATGCTCGCGGCGAGCGCCGCGATCGCGGCCTTCCTGCCGCGGTACGCGCGGCGCGTGCCGAGCAGGCCCGTGTAGCCGAACGAGTACCCGCGCACCTCGAAGTCGGCCTCGAACCTGCTGTTGTACGCGTACGCGACCACGAGCGGCGCGCCGGCGCGCAGCGCGTCGGCCGTCGACGCATCCGTCCGCTCGTCCGCGAGCAGCGCCTCCACGTCCGGCGAGTCGTCGACGACGACGTGCGACCACTCGGGCGCGAACTCGCTGCGGCCGCTCTGCCACTGCTCCGGCGTCTGCGGCTCGCTGCCCCAGTGGTCGCGGAACGCGTCGTTGTGCGCGAGCCGGGTCGCGTCGTCGAGCTCGGGGGAGAAGTCCGCGAGCCGCAGCGAGCCGTTCAGCTCGACCTCGGGGATGGGCGGCGCGCCCTCGCCGAGCGGGCGCTTGAGGTCGGCGAAGTAGCGGCGCGCCGCGAAGCCCGCGTGCTCGAAGATGCGGTGGCGCGCGGTGTCGGTGTCCTCCGCGTAGGCGGCGATGCGGCCGGGCAGCTCCTTGCCGGAGGCTGCCAGCAGCTGCCGGGCGCGCGCGACCTGCCACGCGAGCAGCTCGCGGCCGATGCCCTCGCCCCGCCGATCGGGATGCACGCCGCCGGAGACGAACGCGCGCACCGTGCGGACGTCGCCGGGCGTCGTCATGACGAAGCCCACGGCGCGCAGCTGCGCCTCGTCGTCAAGGCCGAGCATCGATTGCGTCGACAGGTCGACCCACGGCGCCTCGAGCTCCTCGCGCACCTCGTCGACCGTCTCGCGGAACGGCAGGTCGTCGGCCTCGCTCATCGCGTTGTTGAAGTCGGCGACGAGCTGCGCGTCGTCGATCGTCGCGGCGCGCCACGACAGGTCGCCGGCGGTGATCTCGGGGAGGGTCTCGGGCGCGGCGGCGCGCTCGGCGATGGGGGAGAGGTCAGGCACCCGCCAAGGGTAGGGTGCGACGACCCGTAGGGTCGAGTCCATGACGGATCGACCCACGAGGATCGGCGTGCAGCTCTCGCCGCAGCACGTCACGATGCAGCAGACGATCGATGCGGCCCACCGGCTCGAGGAGATGGCCGTCGACGCCGTCTTCGGCTGGGACCACTTCTTCCCGCTCAC
Source organism: Agrococcus lahaulensis DSM 17612 (assembly GCF_000425105.1). GTDB lineage: Bacteria > Actinomycetota > Actinomycetes > Actinomycetales > Microbacteriaceae > Agrococcus > Agrococcus lahaulensis. The sequence goes on along the minus strand of NZ_AULD01000006.1, from coordinate 171,892 downwards.
GGGCGACCCCGACGGCCCGCACTTCGAGGCGACGACGCAGCTCGCGGCGTGGGCGGCGACCACTGAGCGCGTGCAGCTCGGCCCGCTCGTGTTCTGCAACTCCTACCGCAACCCCGACCTGCTCGCCGACGTCGCCCGCACGATCGACCACATCTCGAACGGCCGCTTCATCTTCGGCATCGGCAGCGGATGGTTCGAGCGCGACTACCTGGAGTACGGCTACGACTTCGGCACCGTGGGCTCGCGGCTCAACGACCTCGCCGCGGCGCTCCCGCGGATCCGTGCCCGCTGGGAGAAGCTCAACCCGCCGCCCGTCGGCGCGATGCCGATCCTCATCGGCGGAAAGGGCGAGCAGAAGACGCTGCCGATGGTCGCGGAGCACGCCGACATCTGGCACTCGTTCGTCGGCCCCGACGAGCTGCCGCACAAGCTCGACGTGCTGCGGCGCGCGTGCGAGGCGCGCGGCCGCGACATCGCCGAGATCGAGGTCTCGAACGGCGCGAGCGTGCGCGACGGGGTCGGCGGCGTCGGCTTCGACCGGCTCGACGCGCTGCACGCAGCAGGCACGCGGCTGTTCACGATCCCGCTCTCGGGCGACGACACCCCGGACGGCTACGACCTCGAGCGCGTCGAGTCGTTCCTCCGCTGGCGCGACGGCAAGGACGCCTAGCGGGCTACGCGCGCATCGCCTCGGCGAGCTCGGCCATCACGGCCGCGTGCCCGCCGCGCTCGAAGGCGGCGCGCTGCCGCGCGGGCCAGCCGCCGGTCGCGAGCACGCGCTCGACGGCGCCGAGCGAGCGCGTCGCGCCGAGGTCGGCGGCGATCGGCGCGAGCCGGTCGGCCGCCTCGGCGATCGCGTCGGCGGCGCGCTGCAGCGTGCCCTGCTCGTCGACGATGACGGTCGCCTCGAGGCCGTCGCGCGCCGCGCGCCACTTGTTCTCCTTCACGAGCCAGTAGGGCAGGTGGAGCTGCGCCCTCCCCTCGTCGAGGTCGCGCGACGCCTCCTCGATGAGGCAGTGGGTGAGCGCCGTGACGGCGGCGAGGTCGTCGATCGACGGCGCGCCGTCGGCGACCCGCACCTCGATCGTGCCGATCTCGGGGGAGGGGCGCACGTCCCAGCGCAGCTCACCGAGCTCGTCGATCACGCCGGCGCGCAGCATGTCCTCGAGCGTGCGCTCGTACTCGGGCCAGTCGACGAGCATCGGCGGCAGCCCGCCGGTCGGCAGCTGCTGGAACAGCATCGTGCGGTGCGAGGCGAAGCCCGTGTCGACGCCCTGCCAGAACGGGCTCGAGGCAGAGAGCGCGAGGATGAGCGGCAGCTTGTCGAGCATCGTGCGCAGGAGCGGCACGGCCTTCGCGCGATCCTCGACGCCGACGTGGTTGTGCACGCCGAAGATGATGAGCCGGCGCCCCCAGTCGCCCGCCTTCTCGACGACGCGCCGGTAGCGCGGGTCGTCCGCCTGCTCCTGCTGCCGCCAGCGGCTCGTGGGGTGCGTGCCGGTGCCCACGAGCGCGAGCCCCATGCGCTCCGCCTCGGCGACCGCGCGGTCACGCATGCCGCGCAGCTCGTCGACCGCCGCATCCGTCGTCTCGTGCACGCCCGTGATGAGCTCGATCATGCCCCGCAGGAACTCCTTGTCGAAGCGCGGGTCGTCGATCGCGGCGAGCAGCTCCTTCGCGTGCGGCGCGATGTCGCCCGTCGCGGGGTCGATGAGGGCGAGCTCCCACTCGACGCCGAGGGTCGAGCGCTTCGAGGAGGCGAAGTCCATGCGGGAAGCGTAGGACCGCGAACCTGAGTGGCGCGCGAGCGGATCGAGGATGTGACAGAATGGGGGGTCGAGCACGCGCCCGACCCTCTATCCGGCGCGCGTCGCTCTCCCAGCTCTACGGGTCGCGCATCTCCCACGTGCGCAGGCCGCGGTGCAATCACGAGAGAACAAAGCAGGAGAACTGTGGCAGTCAAGATCCGTCTGAAGCGCTTCGGCAAGATCCGCGCGCCCTTCTACCGCGTCGTCGTGGCCGACTCGCGCACCAAGCGCGACGGTCGCGTCATCGAGGAGATCGGCAAGTACCACCCGACCGAGAACCCCTCGCTCATCGAGATCGACAGCGAGCGGGCGCAGTACTGGCTCGGCGTCGGCGCGCAGCCGACCGAGCAGGTCGCCGCGCTCCTCAAGCTCACGGGCGACTGGGGCAAGCACACGGGCGAGGGCTCGACCGAGAACCAGGTCAAGCAGCCCGAGGGGAAGAAGGCCTTCGTCGCCGACGAGGCCAAGAAGCCGGTGCTCAAGCCCAAGGCCGAGAAGCCCGCCGCGGCCCCCGCGGCCGAGGCCGCCGAGACCGAGGCTGACGCCTCGGCCGAGTCGACCGAGTCCTGAGATGCTGCGCGACGCTCTCGAGCACCTGGTCAAGGGGATCGTCGATCGCCCTGACGACGTGCGCGTCGGCGCGCGCGACTCGCAGCGCGGCGAGGTCCTCGAGGTGCGGGTGCACCCCGAGGACCTCGGCCGCGTCATCGGGCGCGGCGGTCGCACCGCCGGCGCCCTGCGCACCGTGATCGGTGCGCTCCCCGGAGGACGCCGCGTCCGCGTGGACGTGGTGGACACCGATCGCTAGGCCCGCCGTGCCGGCCCGCACCCAGCTGCGCGTCGGACGGATAGCGAGAGCCCACGGGCTCAAGGGCGCTCTGAAGATCGAGCTCTACACCGACGACCCCGGCCGCCGGTTCGTGCCCGGCGCGCGCTTCGCGCTGCAGGTGCCGACGTCGTCGAAGTGGCACGGCAAGTCGATCGAGCTCGTCGAGCTGCGCGTCTACAACGGCAGCCCCGTCGCCTTCTTCAAGGGCATCGGCGACCGCACGGAGGCCGAGACGCTCGTCAAGGCCGTGCTGTGGGTCGAGCAGGACGCGACCGAGCTGCCGACCGAGCCCGACGCCTGGTATGTGCACCAGCTCGCCGGCCTCGACGTCTGGCGCGACGGCGCGCGCGTCGGCCGCGTGGTGCGCGTCGACGCGATGCCCGGGCAGGACATGCTCATCGTCGAGATCGCCGGCGACGAGGTGATGATCCCCTTCGTCAAAGCGATCGTGCCGGAGGTCGACCTGCGCGCCGGCCGCATCGTCATCACGCCGCCGCCCGGCCTGCTCGAGGAGCTCGAGGAGGAGGCGCCCGCCGAGGCGGCCGGGCCCGAGGCGAGCAACCCCGAGGCGAGCGATGCCGAGGTGGCCGACGCCGAGCCGAGCGAGCCCGCGGAGCCCGCCGACGCATCCGGCCCCGACGCCCCCGAGACCTCGGAGACCGCCGACGACGAGCGGGCGTAGCCCGTGCGCGTCGACATCGTCACGATCTTCCCCGAGTTCTTCGGCGTGCTCGACGTCTCGCTGCTCGGCCGCGCGCGCCGCGAGCAGCTGCTCGAGCTGCACGTGCACGACTTGCGCGAGCACACGCACGACCGCCACCGCACCGTCGACGACACGCCCTACGGCGGCGGCGCCGGCATGGTCATGCGGCCCGAGCCGTGGGGTGAGGCCTTCGACGCGCTGCTCGGGGAGGGCGAGTCGGATGCCGTGGTCGTCTTCCCGACGCCTGCGGGCGTGCCCTTCACGCAGTCGCTCGCGCGCGAGCTCGCCGAGGAGTCGCGGCTGATCTTCGCGTGCGGCCGCTACGAGGGGATCGACGCTCGCGTCGCCGAGCACGTCGCCACGCGGGCGCGCGTCATCGAGGTGAGCCTCGGCGACTACGTGCTCAACGGCGGCGAGGTCGCCGCGATGGCGATGATCGAGGCGATCGGCCGGCTCGTGCCGGGCGTCGTCGGCAACCCGGCCTCGCTCGTCGAGGAGAGCCACGAGGACGGTCTGCTCGAGCACCCGTCCTACACGAAGCCCGCCGTGTGGCGCGGGCTCGAGGTGCCCGAGGTGCTCCGCGGCGGCAACCACGGGGCGATCGCCGCCTGGCGGCGCGAGCAGGCGCTCGAGCGCACGCGGCGGGTGCGGCCGGATCTGCTGCCGGCCGACGGCGCCGACGCGTAGCCCTCAGCGAACACCCGAGCGGCGCCCGAGCGCGGTCGGTAGATTCGAGCCATGGCCTCCACCGCCCCCTCGACGCAGCGGCACTGGGCGCTGCGCGCGTTCTTCTGGGTGATGATCGGCGCGATCGTCGTGCTGCCGGTGTGGATCATGTTCGGCCGCGCGCTCGCGGGCGCGCCGCTCGGCGACGCGCTGCTGCTGCAGGCCTTCCTCGGACCGGGGCTCGCGATCCTCATCGGCGCGGTGGTCGGCATCACGATCGCGCGCAAGCAGGTGCGGAAGCCCCGCGCGGCCCAGTGGCGCGACGTGAGGCTGCTCGGGCCGTGGCTGCTCGTGATCGCGCTGCTGGGCGTCACGGTGGTCGACACCGCCGGCGGCCGCACGGGGAGCGCGCTCACCGCGTGGCTCGGCGACGGCTGGCTCACGGCCTCCCAGTCGTTCACCGCGATCGGGATCATGGCGACGATCATCGGCGGCGTCGTGCTGTTCTGGCTCCAGGTGCTCGAGCTCGGCCGCGAGACGCGCGCCCGGGTCGAGCGCGCCGTGAACGACCTGCAGGCGCCGCTGCTCGAGCAGCAGGCCCGTCAGGCGGATGCGTCGTTCGAGCGCATCGAGGGGCCGCAGTCGGGGCGCGTCATCGGCCTCGAGGGCGAAGAGCTGCGCTGAGCGCGCCGCCCGCGTTGGCGCGCGGGCCTCGGGTGTGGCAAGATTGCTCGTTGGTGCCTCGCACGGCTTCCGCCTGAGCGCGGCCTCTGCCACAGGGGAGAGAGCGGGCACCGCAACCCCGAACCCATGACGCGGCCGACCTGTGGCGGCTGCAGAGAGCGATACCGCCATGCACATCCTCGACAAGGTCGACGCAGCCAGCCTCCGCACCGACGTCCCCGACTTCCGCCCCGGCGACAACGTCAAGGTGCACGTCAACATCATCGAAGGCTCGCGCTCGCGCGTGCAGATCTTCCAGGGCGTCGTCATCGGCCGCCAGGGCCACGGCGTGCGCGAGACCTTCACGGTCCGCAAGGTCTCGTTCCAGGTCGGCGTCGAGCGCACCTTCCCGGTGCACTCGCCGGTCATCGACAAGATCGAGGTCGTGAGCCGCGGCGACGTGCGCCGCGCGAAGCTCTACTACCTCCGCGGCCTGCGCGGCAAGGCCGCCAAGATCCGCGAGAAGCGCGACTTCTCCTGATCCCTCGTGGAGCGGGGCCGGCGACGCCGGCCCCGCTTCCGCGTTCGCGCCCGGTTCGTCACGGAATCGTGACATCGCGCGACGCGTCCGACGGCTGGCGGCATCCCCGCTCGCCTAGACTTGCCGAGGCGAAAGGGCGCGGGATGGCGGACACGGTCGACACGGGCGAGACCCGTGCCGCGGGCCCGTCCCGACGGCGAGGGGCGGTGCTGTTCCTCCGCGACATCGTGGTCATCTTCCTCGTCGCGCTGCTCGTCTCGTTCCTCGTCAAGACGTTCCTCATCCGGCCCTTCTGGATCCCGTCGGAGTCGATGAACGACACCCTGCAGGTCGACGACCGGATCATCGTGAGCCTGCTGACGCCGACGCTCGTGCCCGTCGACCGCGGCGAGATCGTGGTCTTCGAGGATCCGGGTGGGTGGCTCCCCGAGCCGGCCGCGCAGCCGGAGAAGAGCGGCATCGTCGGCGCGATCGACTGGTTCCTCACCTTCGTCGGCCTCGCGCCCGAGGACGACCACGGCTACCTCATCAAGCGCGTGATCGGCCTCCCCGGCGACCGCGTGCAGTGCTGCAACGACTTCGGGCAGCTCATGGTGAACGGCGTCCCGCTCGACGAGCCCTACCTGCACCTCGACGTCGCGGGGCAGCCGGCGAGCGCGCAGGGCTTCGACGTCACGGTGCCCGAGGGCCACGTCTGGGTGATGGGCGACAACCGCAACCACTCAGGCGACTCGCGCGCCCACATCGACGCGCCGGGCGGCGGCTTCGTGCCGATGCAGTCGCTCGTCGGCCGCGCGATCCTCGTCTCCTGGCCGCTCGAGCGCTGGGCGTGGCTCGACGACTTCGAGTCGACGTTCGTCGGCGTCGAGCCGCGGGGCTCGGCGCTCGGACCGGTGAGCGCCGAGGCGGTGCCGTCGGCATGACGGTCGTGTCGCCGACGCTCGACCACGAGCGCGAGCTGTGGGCCGAGACGCCCGTCGTCATCGGCATGGATGAGGTGGGTCGCGGCGCGCTCGCCGGTCCCGTGAGCGTCGGCGCGCTCGCGCTCCGCGACGGCTGCGGGCCGCACCCCGAGCACCTCCGCGACTCGAAGGCCATGACGGCGCTGCGCCGCACGGCGACGGCGCCGCTCGTGCGCGAGTGGGGCGTGAGCGCCGTCGGGCACGCTTCGAACGACGAGATCGACCGCTTCGGCATCCAGGTCGCGCTGGGCCTCGCCGGTCGCCGCGCGCTCGTCGCGCTCCACGCGCTCGGCGTGCACGTGCCGAGCGCCGCGATCCTGCTCGACGGCACGCACGACTGGCTCGCGCCGGCCCTCCGCGTGCCCGTGCGCACGGTGCTGCGCGCGAAGGCCGACCGCGACTGCGCATCCGTCTCGGGCGCCGCGCTCGTCGCGAAGGTCGAGCGCGACGAGCGGATGGTCGAGGCCGACGCCGTGCACGCGGGCTATGCCTGGGCGTCCAACAAGGGCTACGGCTCGGCCGAGCACCTCGCGGCGATCTCGGCGCTCGGGCCGACGGTGCTGCACCGGCGCACCTGGCTCCACCGCTGAGTCAGCGGTCGAAGGAGCGTCGTCCTCGGCGCTGCACGAGCCAGACGGCGAGTGCTACAAGAGCGATGAGCACGAGGCCGATGCCGAACATGGTCGCGATGAATGGCCATGGGACCGCCGCGAGATCCGCGGCGTCGCTCGCCGTCCCCGGTTCCTGCCGGTCGCCTGCCGCGGTCGGCCGCCCGGAGGCGCCCGGTGCTCCGCTCACCTCGCCGACCACCTCGATCGTCACGAGGAGTCGCGCCGGCACCGCGCCAGCGTCGGCGCCGAAGCCCACCGCCACGACGTGCTCGCCATCCATGAGCGCTCGGCGGACCAGGCCGGGATTCGCATCGAAGCGCACCGGGCTCGTCGTCGTCGCGACGGCTGCGCCGGGCTCGGGCAGCGTCTGCGACCACCGAGTGCCGTCCGCTGTGGTGGCGAGCAGCGCCGCGACATCCGCACCAACGGGGTCGAGCACCTGCAGGATGCCCCAAGCGTTCGGGGGTGCAGGCAGATCGGGGTCGAGCCGCGCATCGACGCGGACGGTCTGGCCCCAGTCGGCGTGCACGCGGAAGAACTGGAACTCGCTCGGCAGCATGTCGGTCGAGTAGGAGCCGGGTCGAACGAGCGGTGCGTCGTTGAGGCTCGACCCGCCGACCACGGCGCCCGCGGCGGCGTCCGGCGTCGCCGCGAGCGACCAGCCGCGCTCGGCATCGACCGGCGGTGGGAGGGCCTCGACGTCCGGCCACGGCTGCTCCCGGATGCGCAGCTCGAACGCGACGGGCACGGGCGGCGGCACCGTCGCCTCGAGCGTCAGGACGAGCGCCTCCGCCGTCGCGCAGGTGTGCTCCGGGGAGCCCTCGGCCGCGGAGAGCCGTCCGCTGAACACGGAGAAGCGATCGCCGCTGAGCGCCGCGATGCTCGTGGCGTCGCATGGCTCGCCCGTCGGCGTCGACAGCGATGCCTCGACCGTGAGGCTGCCGTCGTGCGGAAGCCGTCCGGCGAGGCCGACGTGCACGACGGAGCCAGGCGTGGTCCGTCGCACGAGGTATCGCGCGGCGTCCGAAGTGGTGCGGACCGCGTCGACGTACTGCACGCCGGGCCGCAGCGTCGGCGCGGACTCGGCGTCCGCGGTGCCCACGACCGCCTCGCCGACCACGTTGAACGGGCGGAACGCGCGGTCGGAGAGCCGCTCGAGCGCGTGCTGGAGGCTCGCCGCCTCGGAGACGTCGAGGTAGTCGCCGCGGCCCCGATCCGCGACGCACTCGAGCTGCTGGCGAGCGGCAGCGTCGACGTCGAAGCCGATCACGTCGATCCGCAGCTGCATGTCGCCCTGCGCGAGCTCGCCGGCGACGACGCACGGGTCCGGCTCGCAGTTGGCGATGCCGTCCGAGACGAGCAGGATGGCGCGCTGCCCGCTGTCGCCGAGGTCCTGCTCCGCCTGCTGGAGGGCGAAGCCGATGGGCGTCTCGCCGTACGGTGCGATGCCGTCGATCGCCGACCGCAGCTGGTGCCGGTTGTCCGTCGCGATCGGCACGAGCAGCTGCGAGTCGGTGCACGCCCCCGGCTGGCCTGCGAGCATGCTCGCGCCGAAGACGCGCAGGCCGACGCGGTTGCCGGCGGGGATGCCGCCGATCACGACACCCGCGGCACTCTGCGCCGCGGCCATGCGGGAGCCGCCGCCGGCGGTGGGCTCCGCCATCGAGCCCGAGGCGTCCAGCACGACGACGAGCGCGCCGTCAGCACCCGGGGTACCGGCAGCCCGGGACGGCGAGGCGTTGAGCGCCGCTGCCGAGCCCAGTCCCGCCACGCACATCGCGCCCACGATCAGTGCAGCGAGGCTGCGCCGCATATGCACTCCTTCTCGCAAAGATGCTGAGGAAGAATCTACGCGCTGGTGTCGTCGACTGGTGCGGGCGGCCGCTCAGCATCTGCGAAGCGCGCGCGCGGCGGGACCGCACTGCGGACGGTGGCCGGCCGGAACCGACGCGGGCCGGTGAGCGCATAGGATGGCAGGGTGGAGCCCGAGGACATCGAGGACTACGACCGCGAGGTCGAGCTGGCCCTCTTCAAGGAGTACCGCGACGTCGTCGGCATGTTCAAGCACGTCGTGGAGACCGAGCGACGGTTCTACCTCGCGAACGACGTCAAGGTGACGCGGCACGACGCCGGCACGGACTTCTACTTCGAGCTCGAGCTCACCGACGTCTGGGTGTGGGACATCTACCGCTCCGACCGCTTCATCAAGTCGGCGCGGATCCTGACGTTCAAGGACGTCAACGTCGAGGAGCTCGCCTCCCGCGACCTCGAGCTGCCGAAGGACCTCGCGATCGAGGAGTGACGCTGGCGGGCGCTGAGCGCCCGCGCGTTCTCCACAGCCTCGCGCCATGCTCGCGCGCCCGACGCGCGAGCTCCGCTTTCCTCTCGCCCATGCGGGCGAAGGATGAGCTGGGGCTCGACGGCGAGGCCGCCGCGAGCGTGCACCTCGAGCGCGCGGGCATGCGCATCGTCGACCGGCGCTGGCGCTGCCCGCACGGCGAGATCGACATCATCGCCCTCGACGGCGAGACGCTCGTCTTCGTCGAGGTGAAGACGCGCCGCGGCACGGAGTTCGGGCATCCCTTCGAGGCGATCACGCCCGACAAGGTGCGGCGGCTGCGCACCCTCGTGGGCGTGTGGCTTGGCGAGCACCGCCACCGCGGGCCGATCCGCATGGACGCGGTCGCGGTCATCGCGCCGCGATCGGGGCGCTGGCGCGTCGAGCACCTGCGGGGCATCGAGTGAGCGGCTTCGGCCGCGCGGCGTGCATCGCGCTGCAGGGGCTCGCGGGCGTCGGCGTGCAGATCGAGGTGCACGCCGCGAGCGGGCTGCCGCGCGTGCACATCGTGGGGCTGCCCGATCGCGCCGTGCAGCAGGCGCAGCACCGCACGTGGAGCGCGATCGCGCGCGCCGGCCTCACCCCGCCGCACGGCAAGACCGTCATCAACCTCACGCCCGCGTCGCTGCCCAAGGCCGGCACGCACTTCGACCTCGCGATGGGCATCGCCGTGCTGCGAGCGATGCGCGTCGTGCCGCCCGACGACGGCGAGACGGCGCTGCTCGGCGAGCTCGGGCTCGACGGGCGGCTGCGACCCGTCGCAGGCACGCTGCCGCTCGCCCGGGCCGCGGCCGAGGCCGGCATGACGCGCGTGGTGGTGCCGACCGCGTCGGTCGACGAGGCCTCGCTCGTGGCCGGCGTCCGCGTGCTCGGCGCGCCGAGCCTCGCGCACGCCGCTGCGCTGCTCGGCGCCGAGCTCGACCCGGAGCCCGTCGAGCCCGTGCCGGCGGCCGCGCCCGTGCCGCGCACGCACGCGGACCTCGACCTCGCCGACGTCGTCGGCAACCGCGACGCCGTCGAGGCGCTCGAGATCGCGGCCGCCGGCTCCCACCATCTGCTCATGGTCGGGCCGCCCGGCGCCGGGAAGACGATGCTCGCCATGCGGCTGCCGGGGATCCTGCCGCCGCTCACCGAGCAGGAGGCGCTCGAGGTCGCATCGCTGCGCTCGCTCGCGGGCGAGCCGCCGCCATCGACGCTCGACGTGCTACCGCCGTTCGAGCATCCGCACCACTCGGCCACCGCGGTCTCGCTCGTGGGCGGCGGATCGGGCACCATCCGGCCCGGCGCCGCCGCGCGCGCGACGCACGGCGTCCTCTTCCTCGACGAGGCGCCGGAGTTCCCGCGCACCGTGCTCGACATGCTGCGCCAGCCGCTCGAGTCGGGCACGATCACGATCCACCGCGCGGCGGGCGTCGCGACCTTCCCGGCCCGCTTCCAGCTGCTGCTCGCCGCCAACCCGTGCCCGTGCGGCCTCTTCGGCAGCGGCGACTGCACGTGCCCGCCGCAGCAGCGCCGCCGCTACTTCAGCCGGCTCTCTGGCCCCCTCCTCGATCGCGTCGACCTGCAGGTGCGCGTCGACCGGGTGCTGCCAGGCGCCGACGGCGCGCGACGATCGAGCGCGGAGGCGGCTGCCCGGGTGGCCGACGCGAGAGCGCGCGCCGCTCGTCGGCTCGCGGGAACCCCGTGGCGGGCGATGGGCCACGTGCCTGGGCCGTGGCTGCGGCGCAACCTGCCGCTCGGGCGGGAGCTCCTGCAGCCGCTCGAGCAGGCCGTCGAGCGCGGCGCCCTCACGATGCGCGGGCTCGACCGCGCCGTGCGCGTGGCGTGGACGATGGCCGACCTCGACGGCGACGACGGGCCGTCGCGCACGCACGTCGGGGGCGCGCTCGCACTGAGGAAGGGGATCCCCGCATGAAGCCGTACCGCATCCAGCTCGACCGGCTCAGGGCGGCCGTGGTGCCGACCATGCCGTCTGGCGTCGAGTCGACCGACGCAGAGGTCGTGGCCCGCTTCGCGGCCGGGGCGTGGACGGTGCTGCCCGAACCCGGCGACGGCGCGGTCGGCGTCGCTCGCGAGCTCGTCGGCGATGTGCGCGCGCTCGAGCTGCTCGTCGAGGGTGCTGGCGCGGCGACGTGGGCCGACGAGCTCGCCGACGCCGAGGCGGCGCGAGCGGTCGCGGCGGGCGTCGAGCGCTGGCGGCCGCGGCTCGAGGCCGAGCGGATCCTTGCCGCCTTCGCGCAGGGCGCCGCCTTCGGGCAGGTGCTGCTCACGCGCGCCGATCCCAGCTGGCCGACGGCCATCGACGACCTCGGGCCGCATGCTCCCGCCGGACTCTGGGTGCGCGGCGATCCGGCGATGCTCGAGCGTTGCGAGCGCTCGGCCGCGCTCGTCGGCTCGCGCGCATCGTCGGGCTACGGCGAGCTCGTGACCGGGCAGCTGGCCGCAGGGCTCGTCGATCGCGGGTTCGCGGTCGTCTCGGGCGGCGCCTACGGCATCGACGGCACGGCGCACCGCTCCGCGATGGCGGCGGGCGGCACGACCGTCGCGGTGCTCGCAGGCGGACTCGACCGCTTCTACCCGGCGGGCCACGACGAGCTGCTCCACCGCGTCGCCGCGGCGGGCTGCGTCATCGCGGAGGCGCCGAGCGGCGTGCCGCCCACGCGATGGCGGTTCCTCGCCCGCAACCGACTCATCGCGGCGCTCGCGAGCGCGACCGTCGTCGTCGAGGCGGGGAGCCGCTCGGGGTCCATCAACACCGCCGGGCACGCCGCGGCGCTCGGGCGGCCGCTCGGCGCGGTGCCCGGGCCTGTGACCTCCGGCGCGAGCACCGGCTGCCACCGGCTGCTGCGCGACTACGGAGCGACGGTGATCGAGCGAGCCGAGCACATCGTCGAGCTCGTCGACGGCCCGGGTGACGAGCAGCTCGCGATCGGCGGACTCTCGAGCGACGAGCTGCGCGTGCTCGACGCGCTGAGCGCGAGGGCGGCGCGCGACATCGACGAGCTCGCGGTGCGCACCGGCATGGCGCGGGGCGAGGTCGTCGCGAGCGTCTCGCTGCTCGAGCTCGGCGGCCGCGCGATCGAGCGCGGCCACGGGTGGGTGAAGGTCGCGACTTGAACGATCAAGGGCCGCTCCGGCGCGCTCGGGCGCCGGGGATGGGCGCATGGCTAGCCTGAGCGCGTGACCTACGGCATGCATCCGGACGCGGCGGTCGTGATCGCCCACCTCAGCGACACGCACCTGCTCGCGGGCGGTGCGCCGCTCGCGGGACTGGTCGACACCGAGGCCCACCTCCGCGATACCGCGGCGCGACTGCGCGTCGCGGCCGCCGATGCCGACGTCATCGTCGTCTCGGGCGACGTGGCCGATCTGGGGGAGCCCGCCGCGTACGCGCTCGCGCGCGAGATCCTCGAACCGGTCGCGGCGGAGCTCGGCGCGCCGATCGTCTGGACGGCCGGCAATCACGACGAGCGGCCCGCGATGCGCGAGGCGCTCAGCCTCGGCGGGGCGCCGCTCGACCCGATCGACTCGATCGTCGAGGTGGGCGGGTTGCGCGTCATCGCGCTCGACTCGAGCCTGCCCGGTTGGCACCACGGCGGCTTCGACGAGGGGCAGGCCGAGTGGCTCGCCGACGCGCTCGAGGACCCGCCCCCGCTCGGCGCCGTGCTCGTCATGCACCACCCGCCGCTGCCGTACCGGACTCGGCTCATGCGGCTGCTCGAGTTCCGCGACGAGGAGCGGCTGCGCGAGGTGGTCGACGGCGCCGACGTGCGCGCGATCCTCTCCGGACACCTCCACATCGGCGGGTCCGGCACGTTCGCCGAGGTGCCGGTCGTGCTCGCGAGCGCGACGAGCTACGCCGATGACCTCGCCGGCCCGCCGCCCGCGATGCACGGGATCGACGCGACGCAGTCGTTCAACCTCATCGAGGTCTACGCCGATGCGATCGCGCACTCGGTCGTGCCAGCGCTGCCGCAGGAGTCGCGCGAGACGGTGCCCGCCGAGCTCGCGCGCGCAGTCGACGCGCTCGACCCCGCCGAGCGGCTCGACCGCTTCAGCCGCAAGCCTGCTCCGGCGGACGGCGCCTGAATGGACCTCGCGGAGGCGATCGAGGGCTACCTCGCCCACCTCGCGCGCGAGCGCGGCTACTCCGCGAACACCGTGCGGGGCTACCGCGGCGACCTCCGGAGCCTCGAGGAGCACTGCGGGCGCGCCGGCATCCGCGATGCCGCTGACGTCGACCTCGACGCGCTCCGCGACTGGCTCTTCGCGAGCGCCCAAGCGGGCATGGGCAAGTCCACCATCGCGCGGCGATCGGCCGCGGCGCGCGGGTTCAGCCGGTGGCTCGCCGCGCACGGCGGCGACGACGTCGCGGCGCGGCTGCGCACGCCGAAGCGCGATCGCCACTTGCCTCGCGTGCTCTCCCGGCAGGCGATCGACGCCGTGCTGGCGTCGCTCCACGCAGCGGCTGCCGAGGGCGACGCGACGGCGCTCCGCGACGTCGCCGTCGTCGAGCTGCTCTACGCGAGCGCGCTGCGGGTCAGCGAGCTCGTCGGGCTCGACGTCGACGACGTCGACCTCGAGCGGCTCACCGTGCGCGTCACGGGCAAGGGCTCGAAGGAGCGCGTCGTCCCCTTCGGCCGGCCCGCGCTCGACGCGGTCGTCGACTGGCTCCGCAGCGGCCGGCCGCAGCTCGTGAGCGCCGCGCGCTCGCAGCCGGCGCTCTTCCTCGGCGCCCGGGGCGGCAGGCTCGGGCAGCGGCGGGTGCACGAGCTCGTGACGTCGCTCCTCGAGGCGACGCCGGGCTCGGGCCCGCACGGGCCGCACACCCTCCGCCACACCGCGGCGACGCACCTCCTCGACGGGGGCGCCGACCTCCGCGCGGTGCAGGAGATGCTCGGCCACTCGAGCCTCGGCACGACGCAGATCTACACGCACGTCTCGCTCGAGCGCCTCGCCGAGGCCTACCGCACCGCCCACCCGCGCGCTTGAGCGCACCCGCGCGCCCGAGCGCATCCGCGTGCCAGGGTGCGCTTGCCGCCCCGCATGGGCAGCAGCACCGGCCGCTCGACGCCGAGGAGCGGCAGCGGGTCGACGTACTGCCCGGCGAGCCGCGCCCCGACGTGCAGCCTCGTCGCGCCCGGCACGTGGCCGGGCAGCAGCGTGCCGATCCGCTCGCCCCGGCGCACGGCATCGCCGCGCGCGACGGCGGGCTCGACCGGCTCGAAGCTCGACACGAGCCCGCCCGCGTGCTCGATCGAGACGACCGGCCGGCCGGCGACCGGGCCGGCGAAGCGCACCGTGCCGTCGTCGGGCGCGACGACCGCCGACCCCGGTGCCGCCTCGAGGTCGATGCCGCGATGCCCGGGACCGTAGGGCCCGGCCGCCATGTCGAACGCGCGCGCCACGACCGCCGGCTCGACCGGCCACGCCCACGGCGCGACGGCGAGCGCGAGCAGGATCGCGAGGGCGCGCATCCCGACAGCGTGCCGCGGAGGGCGGCGGGGCGGGGCGGATGCGCGCGGCACCGGTGGAGAACGCACCCGCGACGGCGGGCCCCGCGGCGTGTAGCATGGGAGGGCGTCGCCTCTCGGCGATGACTACGCGCGCCCGTCGCGACGACACCCCCGTTGGTCCAGCTGCTCAGCCCCGTGCTCGAGCGCCTGGTGGTGGTGCGTCAGGGCGCCAGGGGCTCGGCCGACCGGTCGAGCCGGCAACCAGAACAGAAGAAGGAGGCGGCCATGGCCGTCGTCACGACTCGCCAGCTGCTCGACAGCGGCGTGCACTTCGGGCACCAGACCCGACGCTGGAACCCCAAGATGAAGCGATTCATCTTCACGGAGCGCTCCGGCATCTACATCATCGACCTGCAGCAGTCGCTCGCCCACATCGACAAGGCGTACGACTTCGTCAAGGAGACGGTCGCCCACGGCGGCAGCGTGCTCTTCGTCGGCACCAAGAAGCAGGCGCAGGAGTCGATCGCCGAGCAGGCGACGCGCGTGGGCCAGCCCTACGTCAACCAGCGCTGGCTCGGTGGCCTGCTGACGAACTTCAACACGGTCTCGAAGCGCCTGAGCCGCATGAAGGAGCTCGAGGAGCTCGACTTCGAGGACACGACCCAGGGCTACACGAAGAAGGAGCTGCTGCTCAAGAAGCGCGAGCTCCTCAAGCTGCAGAAGTCGCTCGGCGGCATCCGCAACCTGCAGCGCACGCCGTCCGCGCTCTGGGTCGTCGACACGAACAAGGAGCACCTCGCGGTCGACGAGGCGAAGAAGCTCGGCATCCCGATCATCGCCATCCTCGACACGAACTGCGACCCCGACGACGTCGCCTACCCGATCCCGGGCAACGACGACGCGATCCGCTCGGTCGCGCTGCTGACGAAGATCGTCGCCGACGCGGCCGCCGAGGGCCTCATGCAGCGCCACGGCGGCGGTGCGGACGCCGAGGTCGAGCCGATGGCCGAGTGGGAGCGCGAGCTGCTGGAGCAGGCGAACGCCGAGCAGGCCGCCGCGCCCGCCGCCGAGGAGGCGCCGGCCGAGGCGCCCGCCGCCGAGACCACCGAGGACGCCACCGCGTCCGAGTCGAACTAAGGAGCAGCGCATGGCCAACATCAGCATCGCCGACCTCAAGATGCTGCGCGAGCAGCTCGGCACCGGCATGAGCGACACGAAGGCGGCCCTCGAGGAGGCCGGCGGCGACGTCGAGAAGGCGACCGAGATCCTCCGCCTCAAGGGCGCGAAGGGCAACGCGAAGCGTGCCGACCGCTCCACGAGCGAGGGCCTCGTCGCCGTCGCCGAGGGCGAGGGCGCCGTCACGATGATCGCGCTCGGCTGCGAGACCGACTTCGTCGCGAAGAACGAGAAGTTCATCGCGCTCTCGGAGCGCGTCGTCGCGGCGGTCGCCGCCGCGGGCGCTGCCGACCTCGAGTCGGCGCTCGCCGCGCCGGCCGAGTCGGGCACCGTCAAGTCGATCATCGAGGAGCAGGCCGCCACCATCGGCGAGAAGGTCGAGCTCACGAAGGTCACGCGCGTCGAGGGCGACCAGCACGCCGTCTACCTGCACCGCACGTCGAAGGACCTGCCCCCGCAGGTCGGCGTCGTGGTCGCCTACTCGGGCGAGGACGCCGAGACGGCGCGCGCCGTCGCGCAGCACATCGCGATGTTCGACCCGACCTTCGTCTCGCGCGACGAGGTGCCGGCCGAGCAGGTCGAGAAGGAGCGCGAGCTCGTCTCGGAGATCGCCCGCGGCGAGGGCAAGCCCGAGGGCGCCCTCCCGAAGATCATCGAGGGCCGCCTCAACGGCTTCTTCAAGCAGATCGTCCTGCTCGACCAGGACTACGCCCGCGACAGCAAGCAGACCGTCGGCAAGGTCCTCGAGGCCGCCGGCCTCACGGTCACCGGCTTCGCGCGCTTCAAGGTCGGCGCGTAAGCAGCACGCACGCATCACGGGAGGGCCGGGGGAGACCCCGGCCCTCTCGCGTTCCCGCTCGCGGTAGGCTTCTGAGGGCCCGCCGGGGGTCACGATCCAGGAGGAGTCCATGCCAGCACAGTCGCGCCGCCGAGTCCTCCTGAAGCTCTCGGGCGAGTCGTTCGGCGGCGGCAGCCTCGGCGTGAACCCCGACGTCGTCGCCTCGATCGCCAAGCAGATCGCCGAGGCGGCCGAGACCGTCGAGGTCGCGATCGTCGTCGGCGGCGGCAACTTCTTCCGGGGGGCCGAGCTCAGCCAGCGCGGCATGGATCGCGGCCGCGCCGACTACATGGGCATGCTCGGCACGGTCATGAACTCCCTCGCGCTGCAGGACTTCCTCGAGCAGGCGGGCGCCGAGACGCGCGTGCAGTCGGCCATCCAGATGACCCAGGTCGCCGAGCCGTACATCCCGCGCCGCGCCGAGCGCCACCTCGAAAAGGGCCGCGTCGTCATCTTCGGCGCTGGCGCCGGACTGCCCTACTTCTCGACCGACACCGTCGCGGCGCAGCGCGCCCTCGAGATCGACGCCGACCAGGTGCTCGTCGCCAAGAACGGCGTCGACGGCGTCTACAGCGCCGACCCGAAGCTCGACGCGACCGCCACCCGCTTCGACGAGATCACCTACCAGGACGCGCTCGTGCGCGGCCTCAAGGTCGTCGACTCGACGGCGTTCAGCCTGTGCATGGACAACCGGATGCCCATGCGCGTCTTCGGCATGGACGGCGACGGCGCGCTCGCGAAGGCGATCCTCGGCGAGCCGGTCGGCACGCTCGTGCGCGCCTGATCCCGCGGTTCGCGCACTAGAATCCACAGCAACGGAAGGAACCACGTGATCAGCGACGTTCTGGCTTCGGCCAAGGAGAAGATGGCGCAGTCGATCGAGGTCGCGAAGGACGACTTCCAGACGGTGAGCGCCGGCCGCGCCAACCCGGCGCTGTTCCAGCGCCTCAACGTCGAGTACTACGGCACGCCGACGCCGCTCATGCAGCTCGCGTCGTTCCAGCAGCCCGAGGCGCGCGTGCTCGTCATCACGCCGTTCGACAAGTCGGCGCTCAAGGAGATCGAGCGCGCGATCGTCAACGCGCCGCACCTCGGCGTCACGCCCTCGAACGACGGCCAGATCGTGCGCATCACGATGCCCGAGCTCACGGCCGAGCGCCGCAAGGACTACGTGAAGATCGTCAAGGACAAGGCGGAGCAGGCCCGCGTCGCCATCCGCAACGTGCGCCGCCAGGCGATGACCGACCTCGACAAGCTCACCGGCGAGGTCGGCGACGACGAGATCGCGCGCGCCGAGAAGGAGCTCGAGCAGATCACCAAGCAGGCGATCGAGGGCGTCGACGAGGCGCTCAAGAAGAAGGAGGCCGAGCTCCTCGAGGTCTGATCGAGGGCTCGGGAGGCGACGGATGCGCAAGGAGCATCGCAGCGCTGCCGAGATCGACGCCCAGATCCAGGCGCAGATCCACGCGGCCAGGGATCAGATCGAGGCGGCCCGCGCGCGCGTCAACAAGCGCACGGGTCGCGATCTCGCGGCCGCGATCGGCATCGGCCTCCTGCTCGGCGGCCTGCTGCTCGCGAGCCTGCTGTGGGTCAAGACCCTCTTCATGCTCCTCGGCACCGTCATGGTCGGGTTCGCGCTCTACGAGCTGGCGAGCGCCCTGCGGTTCGCCGGCCGCGACGTGCCGCGCATCCCGCTCGTGCTGCTCGGCAGCGCGATCGTCCCGATCACGTGGTACTTCGGCGCCGCGGGGCTGTGGTGGTCGACGCTCGGCGCGATCGCGCTCGTCGCGCTCGTGCGCGTGCTCGAGCTCGCCGACGTGCGCACCCGCACCGGCGCATCCGCCGTCTTCGCCGACGTCACCGGCGGCGCGCTCTGCATCGCCTACGTCGCGGTGCTCGGCAGCTTCGCCGTGCTGCTGACCGCGCAGGAGGGCGGCCAGTGGTGGACGCTCGCGATGATCGCGATGACGAGCGTGATCGACACGGGTGCGCTCGCCGCCGGCGTGCTGCTCGGCAAGCACAAGCTCGCCCCGCGCATCAGCCCCGGCAAGACGTGGGAGGGCCTCGCAGGCGGGGCGCTCGCCGCGACCCTCGCGGGCATCGCGCTCTCGGTGTGGCTGCTGGGGCAGGAGTGGTGGTTCGGCCTCATCCTCGCCGCGCTCCTCGTCGTCACCGCGACGGTCGGCGACCTCGCCGAGTCGATCATCAAGCGCGACCTCGGCATCAAGGACATCGGGTCGTTCCTGCCGGGCCACGGCGGGTTCCTCGATCGGCTCGACTCGATCCTGCCGAGCGCGGTCGTCATGATGGCGCTCTTCCAGGTGGTGCACGCCTGACGCGAGCCGCCCCTGGCATGATGGTGACGATGAGCACGTTCCCGAGGGCGAAGCGGTCGCAGCCCGGCTACGACATCGAGCAGGTCGAGGACTTCCTCGAGGATGCTCGACGGGCCTACGCGACCGACGCCCGCGCGGCCACGGCGATCGACTCGTCGAGCATCCGGCGCACGAGCTTCCCGATGCAGAAGGGCGGCTACTCGCCCGCGCACGTCGACGCGGCGCTCGAGCGGCTCGAGGAGGCGTTCGCGCGGCGCGAGCACGAGCGCGGCATCGCCGAGCACGGCGAGGAGGCCTGGTACGCGCAGATCCGCGAGCGCGCCGTGCAGGTGCTCGCGCAGCTGCGCCGTCCCGACGGCGAGCGGTTCCGGCGCGTGAGCCGCATCTCGCGCGGCTACCGGGTCGCGGAGGTAGACGCGTTCGCGCTCCGCATCGCCGACTACCTCGAGGACGGGCCCGACATGTCGGCCCGCGAGGTGCGCACCGCCCAGTTCGACGCCCAGTTCGGCGGCTACGACGAGGACGAGGTGGATGCGCTGCTCGACTCGGTCGTCGGGCTCATGCTGGCGGTGCGCTGACCCTCGCACCCTCGGCGTCGTTACCATTCCGTGATAACGTCGATCCTCGTGTTCACCCGATCTGCCACCGCTTCCGCGCGCTCGACGCGCACTCGCGGCATGCTCTCGGGCGTCTCGCTCGTCGCCGCCGCGGGCTTCGTGCTCGTCTCCGTCGCCGCGAGCCCTGGCGCGCAGGTCGCCGCCGAGCCGGCGACCCTGCTGAGCGAGCCGCGACCGGGGCAGGAGCTCGGCGAGGTCACCGGCGAGCACGCGTCGCTCGTCCGCGACACGATCGTCGTGCACACCCCGACGCCGACGCCGACCCCGACGCCCGAGCCGGCGCCCGCCGCGGCCGCCCCGGCTGCCGGCGGTGGCGGCGGCACGGCGGCGCGCGCGGCGGTGCCGATCCCGGCGGTCGCCGCGCCCGACCCCGGCTCCGCGCAGGCGATCGCGCGCCAGATGGTGCTCAGCCGCGGCTGGGGCGAGGACCAGTACTCCTGCCTCTACTCGCTGTGGCAGAAGGAGTCGAACTGGAACGTCTACGCGCAGAACCGCTCGAGCGGCGCGTACGGCATCCCGCAGTCGCTGCCCGGCTCGAAGATGGCCTCGGCCGGCGCCGACTGGCAGACGAACCCGGTGACGCAGATCACCTGGGGCCTCGGCTACATCTCCGGCCGCTACGGCACCCCGTGCGCCGCGTGGGGCCACTCGCAGCGGGTCGGCTGGTACTGATGCCCTCGCGGCGGCCGTCCCGTCGCCGCACCGCCGAGCACGTGCCGCTCGACGTCGAGCGGCTCATGCAGGGCGTGCGGCGCGTGGAGCGCCGAGCGGGCGGGGAGTGGCACGTGCAGCCGATGGCCGCGCACGCCGCGCTCAAGGACTACTCGTGCCCCGGCTGCGGCCAGTCGGTCGCGGCGGGCACCGCGCACGTCGTCGTCTGGCGGGCCGACTCGATCTTCGGCGAGCGGGCGATCGAGGACCGCCGCCACTGGCACACGGGCTGCTGGCGCGCCGCCTGAGCTACTTGAGGTCCTGCTTCGGGATCACGACTTCCTTCAGGATCAGCTGGATCGCCGCCGCGACCGGGATCGCGACGAGCGCGCCGAGGATCCCGAGCAGCGTGCCGCCCGTGAGTGCCGCGAGCACGACGACGACGCCCGGCACCTTCACGGCGCGGTTCATCACCTGCGGGCTGATGACGTAGGCCTCGAGCTGCATGTAGACGAGGTACCAGATCGCGACCGGCAGCGCCGTCTGCGGTCCGTCGAGCAGCAGCACGAGCAACGAGATGACGACGGATGCGGTGATGGTGCCGACGAGCGGGATGGTCGAGGCGATGAGCGCGATGAAGGCGTAGACGCCCGCGAGCTCGGAGCCGACGATCGAGAGCACGATGAGCGAGAGCGTGCCGTTCAGCAGGCCGAGCGCGCCCTGGCCGAGCACGAAGCGGCCGACGGACTTCATGATCTGCTCGGCGATCTCGATGAACTTCGGCCGCGACGACGCCGGCACGAGCCGGTACATGCCCGACTTGATCGCCGGCAGGGAGCCCGTGAAGTAGAGCATGAGCACGACGACGATGAGGCCGCCGCCGATCGCGAACGCGACCTGCCCGACGCTCGCGACGATCGAGCCGAGCACCTCGGCCATCCACGGCGGCAGCGACGACCACGTGTTGAAGTCGGTGAGCGCACCGCCGAGCTGATCGAGCGTGCCGTCGACGTCGAACGCCGGGAACGTGTCGCGCACCCAGTCGAGCACGCTGTCGAGCAGGCCGCTCTCGACCTCCTGGACGATCGCCTGCACGAGCAGGGAGAACTGCGAGATGATCGTCGGCACGATGAGCCACCCGGCGCCGACGAGGGCCGCGACGATCACGATGAAGATCAGCAGCACCGCCGCCCAGCGCGGCACGCGGCGGCGGATGAGGAACTGGATGACCGGCTCGACGCCGAGCGCGAGGAATATGCCCGCGAACGCCCAGACGAGCACGGTGCCGATCTGCTGCACGGCCGCGCCGATGGCGATCGCGAGGAGCACGCCGAGGCCGCCGAGGAGGCCGAGCACGAAGGCGTTGCGGATCTTCACAACCGCATCCTAGGCGGACGCTCGGGGCCGCTCCCTGCACGCCGCGCGGCCGCCCGGGTGCGACCCGTGGGAGCGGGCTTGGCAGCACCCAGGGAGCGTCGGTACCCTGGAGGCTTGCCCGCTCTGCGTCGTCCGGCCGGACGGCCCGCCGCATCCCGCGGCGAGCGTGAAAGGACCTCTGACCCGTGCGATACATCCTCGCGGCCGTGAGCCTCGTGATCTCGCTCGTGCTGCTCGGCCTCGGCATCGGGCAGCGCACGATCTGGGCACCGCCGGAGACGATCGTCGCGCAGGTGGCCGAGCCCACCGAGTCGCAGGTCGTCGTCATCCCGGGCGAGGCGATGAACGCGCACGACGGCGTGCAGACGCTCACCGTCGAGGGCGAGGGACCGGTCACCGCGGTCGTCGGCCGCTCGCACGACGTCGAGGGCTGGATCGGCGAGAGCGCGCACGCGATCGCGAGCGTCGACGAGACCGACGCCCTCGTGCTCGACGAGCAGCGCGGCGACGAGGAGCCGCTGCCCGCGATCGCCGGCAACGACATGTGGATCGAGGAGGCGCAGGGCGAGGGCTCGCTCGAGCTCACGATCGACCTGCCGGTCGGCTACGCGGTCGCCATCACGGGCGCGCCCGGGGAGGCCGCTCCCGCCGCGATCGGCGTCGCGTGGCCGTTCGACGCGAAGACGCCGCTGTTCGGCCCCCTCATCACCGCCGGACTCGTGTTCCTCGCGCTCGCGCTGCTGTTCCTGCTGCTCGCGCTCCGGCACCATCGCCGCCGACGCGGCCCGCAGCGCCGCAGCCACCGCGAGCTCTCGCGCGCCGAGCGCCGCGCGCTGCGCCGCGAGGCGCAGGAGGGGCTGCCGCTGCCCGCGAAGCGCATCTCGCCGGCGACTCCCGGTGGGGAGCGCGGCGCGATCGAGGCGGATGCTTCGACGCCGTCGAGCGAGGACGCCGCGTCGGAGAGCTCGCCTGGTCCCGACGCCGAGCCGGGTGCCGCGGCGTCCGCGCCCGAGGCCGGGACCGCATCCGCCCCCGACGCCCCCGAGCGCGAGTCGGGCACGCGCGAGCGCCGCGCGACGCGCTCGCGCCGCGGCCGCTTCGGCCTCGTCGCGCTGCCGGTCGTCGCGATCGTCGGCCTCACGGGCTGCGGACCGCAGTACTGGCCGAGCGGCGAGTCGGAGGCTGTCCCGACGGACGCGCCGACGCCCTCGACGCTCGAGGAGACGCTCCCGCCCGTCGCCCTGACGGAGAACCAGTTCGACCGCGTGCTCGAGTCGACGCGCGAGACGGTCGCCGAGGCCGACGCGGCGCTCGACGCCGGGATCGCCGAGCGCCGGCTCGCCGGGCCGATGCTCGAGGCCCGCAGGACGAACTACCAGGTGCGCTCGCAGAACGCCGAGCTCGCGGAGGCGCCGGGCATTCCCGACGGCGACGTCGAGCTCCTGCTGCCGCAGCAGACGGAGGTGTGGCCGCGCTCGGTCATGGCCGTCGTCGGCTGGCAGGACGGTGCGCAGGCGCAGTCGGCGCTCATGTTCCAGCAGCCCGACGCGCGCTCGAACTACCGGCTCGTCTACATGATGACGCTCGCCTCGGGCGTGCAGCTGCCGGCCGTCGCGAGCCCGACGATCGGTGCCGCGAGCCTGCCGGGCGACACCCCGCTGCTGCTGCACCAGCCGAACGAGATCACCGCCGCGTACGCCGACGTCATCCTGAACGGCGCGGAGTCGCAGTACAACGCGTGGTTCCGCGAGGAGGGGGATGCGCTGCGCGCCGAGATCGGTCGTCCCGCGAAGGACGCGATGCGCGCGCTGCCGGAGTTCGAGCTCTCGAACCTCGAGTGGAGCGTCGCCGAGGACGAGCAGGCGCCGATGCTGCTCGTGACGAACGAGGGCGGCGCGCTGCTCGCGACGTCGTTCCTCGAGACGCAGCGCACGACGCCGAGGGAGAGCGGCGTCGAGATCGAGGCGCAGGCCGGTGCGGGCATCCTCGCCGGCGTGCAGCAGTCGGACACCGGGATCGAGACGACCTACCAGATCCAGGTGCTCTTCTCGGTGCCGCCGGCCGATGCGCCGGAGGGCACGCAGATCCAGGTCGTCGGCTACAGCCAGTCGCTCGTCAGCGCAAGGGAGGTCCAGTGATGTCGGAGGCTCGACTGCCAGCGTCGATGGGGGGAGCGGTCGACCTGTCGGCCCTCGCCGCCCGCCACGAGCAGCCAGTGACCGCGCCCGCGAGCGGCGGAGCGCCCGCTGGGGTGCCGAGCGCGATCATCGACGTCACCGACGCGGACTTCGCGCAGGTCGTCGAGCTCTCGAACCGCGTGCCGGTCATCATCGACATCTGGGCCGAGTGGTGCGGGCCGTGCAAGCAGCTCTCGCCCGTGCTCGAGCGCCTCATCGAGGGCCACGGCGGCCGCCTCGTGCTCGCGAAGGTCGACGCCGACACCAACCCGCAGCTCGTGCAGGCGTTCAACGCGCAGTCGATCCCGACGGTCGCGGCTGTCATCGGGGGCCGGCCGGCGCCGCTCTTCACCGGCGCGCTGCCGGAGGAGCAGGTGAAGGACGTCCTCGAGCAGGTGCTCGCGTTCGCCGAGGAGCAGGGCATCACGGGGCGCGTCCCCGTCGGCGACGGCGAGGAGGCTCCCGCGGAGCCCGCGCTCGAGCCGGTGCCGCCGCTGCACCAGGAGGCGTACGACGCGCTCGAGACCGGCGACCTGCCGGCCGCGATCGCGGCGTTCGAGAAGGCGATCGCGCAGAACCCGCGCGACGCGGAGGCGATCGCCGGCCTCGCGCAGGTGAGCCTGCTCTCGCGCCTGCAGGGCAAGAGCGCCGACGAGGTGCGCGCGGCCGCGGCCGCGGATCCGCGCGACGTCGAGGCGCAGATGCTCGCGGCCGACCTCGACCTCTCGGGCGGCCACGTCGAGGATGCGTTCCTGCGGCTGCTCGAGCTCATGGCGACCCTGTCGGGCGACGAGAAGCAGGACGTGCGACTGCGGCTCCTCGACCACTTCGAGATCGTCGGCCTCGACGACCCGCGCGTGGTCGCGGCCCGCAAGCGCCTCACCGCCCTCCTCTACTGACGCCCGCCGGGCCGGCTGCGGCTCGAGTGGCGCCTCCGGCAGGTGAGTGGCGCCTCCGGCAGGTGAGTGGTGCCTGCGGCAGGTGAGTGGTCAACTCAGCGCGTGAGCGGTCAGTCCAGCGCGTGAGTGGTCAGTCCGGGATGTGAGTGGTCAGCCCGGGATGGGCTCGGCCACGCCTGCACGTGAGCAGTCGTTCGCGCTCCAATCGACCGTCCACGCGCGGAGTGACCACTCAGACGCGGAAGTGACCACTCAGACGCGGAAGTGACCACTCAGACGCGGAAGTGACCGGTCAGACGCGGAAGTGACCGGTCAGACGCGGACGTGACCACTCAGACGCGGGAGGCGCCACTCAGACGCGGGAGGCGCCACTCAGACGCGGGAGGCGCCACTCAGACGCGGGAGGCGCCACTCACGTGCGGGAGGCGCCACTCACGAGCGGGCGACGCCACTCGGACGCGGGTGGCGGCGGTCACTTCGTGGGGGAGGCGGTCGCCTCGTTCGCGGCAGCGGCCGGGGCGGAGACGGGCGCTGCCTTCGGCTTCAGGAGCAGGCCCGCGAGCGGCGGGATCGTGATCGTCGCCGACGCGGGCCGGCCGCCCCACGGCTCGTCGACCGCGTGGACGGTGCCGAGGTTGCCGACGCCGGAGCCGCCGAACTCCACCGCGTCGGAGTTCACGACCTCCTCCCACTCGCCCGCGAACGGCAGCCCCATCCGGTAGCCCTCGATCGGGCGACCCGAGAAGTTGACGATCGCCGCGACCGGGTCGCGGTCGGCGCCCCAGCGCAGGAACGCCACGACGTTGTCGGAGGAGTTGCCGCCGTCGATCCATTCGAAGCCGCCCGGCTCGTTGTCGCGCAGCCAGAGCGCCTCGGTCTCGCGGTAGACGCGGTTGAGCTGCCCGACGAGCGACATGAGGCCCTGGTGCACCGGCTGGTCGAGGATCCACCAGTCGAGGCCGCGCGCCTCGCTCCACTCGCTCGGCTGCCCGAACTCCTGCCCCATGAACAGCAGCTGCTTGCCGGGGTGCGCCCACATGAACGTCAGGTAGGCGCGCACCGACGCGAGCTTCTGCCACTGGTCGCCCGGCATCTTGTTCAGCAGCGACCCCTTGCCGTGCACGACCTCGTCGTGGCTGATCGGCAGCACGAACTGCTCCGAGAACGCGTAGAGGAACGAGAACGTGATGTCGCCGTGGTGGTGCGAGCGGTACAGCGGATCGACCGCCATGTACTGGAGCGTGTCGTGCATCCAGCCCATGTTCCACTTGAGCCCGAAGCCGAGCCCGTCGACGTCGGTCGGCTTCGTGACGCCCGGCCACGAGGTCGACTCCTCGGCGATCATGACGATGCCGGGGCAGCGGCGGTAGACGGTGGCGTTGACCTCCTGCAGCAGCGAGATCGCCTCGAGGTGCTCGCGCCCGCCATGCACGTTCGGCAGCCACTCGCCGTCCTTGCGCGAGTAGTCGAGGTAGAGCATCGAGGCGACCGCGTCGACGCGCAGCCCGTCGATGTGGAACTCCTCCATCCAGTAGACGGCGTTCGCGACGAGGAAGTTCTTCACCTCCGGCCGGCCGAAGTCGAACACGTGCGTGCCCCAGTCGGGCTGGTCGCCGCGTCGCGGGTCGGGGTGCTCGTAGAGCGGCCGGCCGTCGAAGCGCGCGAGCGCCCACTCGTCCTTCGGGAAGTGGCCAGGCACCCAGTCCATGATCACGCCGTAGCCGGCGCGGTGCAGCCGGTCGATGAGGTAGCGCAGGTCGTCGGGGTGGCCGAAGCGGCTCGTCGGCGCGTAGTAGCCGGTCACCTGGTAGCCCCACGAGCCGCCGAAGGGGTGCTCGGCGAGCGGCATGAACTCGACGTGCGTGAAGCCCGTGACCTCGAGGTGCTCGATGAGCGCGTCGGCCATCTCGCGGTAGTCGAGGCCCGGCCGCCACGAGCCGAAGTGCAGCTCGTAGACCGACATGGGGGAGTTGTGGGGGTCCCGCGCGGCCCGGGACCGCATCCACTCGTCATCGCTCCACGCGAAGCGGCTCGTGCCGATCTTCGACGCGGTCGCGGGCGGCACCTCGGTGTAGCGCGCCATCGGGTCGGCGCGCGTCACCCAGCCGTGGTCGGTGAGGATCTCGTACTTGTAGGCGGCGTGCTCGAGCTCGCCCGGCACGAACAGCTCCCAGACGCCGCTCGCGCCCATCGATCGCATCGCGTGGCCGCGGCCGACCCAGTCGTTGAAGTCGCCGATGATGCGCACCGCGTGCGCGTTGGGCGCCCAGACCGCGAACGCGGCGCCCCGCACCCCCTCGTGCTCGCGCAGCCGCGAGCCGAGCACCTTCCACGCCTGCTCGTGCCGGCCCTCGCGCCACAGGTGCAGATCGAGCTCGCCGAGCGTCGGCGTGAAGCGGTACGGGTCCTCCGACTCCCACGAGCCGCCGTCGCCGTACGTCGTGCGCAGGCGGTAGGGGCGGATGGGGCCGGTCACGGTCGCCTCCCACACCCCGTGCCCGAGGTGCGCCATGGGCGTCTCGGCCTCGCCCACGACCGCGACGGCGTCGGCGAGGTGGCGCACGGCGCGCACGAGGTGCGTGTCGGCGTCGATCGGATGCGCGCCGAGCAGGTCGTGGGGCAGCGGATGCGCGCCCTCGGCGAGGCGGCGGAGGGTTGCGTCGTCGAGCATCATGCCTCCGATCGTCGTACGTGGATGATGTGCGCCGGCTCCACGAAGGCGTCGAGCCGCACGAAGTTGTGGTCGCTCCACGTCCAGGTCTCGCCGGTGATGAGGTCGTGCGCCTCGAACCGGTCGCCGGGCTTCAGGCCGAGCTTCGTGAGGTCGAGGTGCACCGTCGTCTGGCGCGCCGAGTGCGGGTCGACGTTCGCGACGACGATGACCGTGTCGTCCTCGCCCGACTCCGTGAAGCGGCCCTCGACGCGCTTCGAGTAGACGAGGATCGCGTCGTCGTCCGACCAGTGCACGTCGAGCGCCCACAGCTGCCGGATCGCCGGGTGCTGCGCGCGGATCTCGTTGAGGCGCGTGATGTACGGCGCGATCGTCGTGCCGTTGCGCTCCGCCTGCTCCCAGTCGCGCGGCTTGTACTCGTACTTCTCGTTGTCGATCGCCTCCTCGGCGCCGGGCCGCGCGACCGCCTCGATGAGCTCGTAGCCCGCGTACATGCCCCACGTCGGCACGGCCGTCGAGGCGATCGCCGCGCGCACCTTGAACGCCGGCACGCCGCCGAACTGCAGGTACTCGGTGAGGATGTCGGGCGTGTTGACCCAGAACGCGGGCTTGAACCACGCGGCCTGCTCGCCCGTGACCTCCCGCAGGTACTCCTCGAGCTCGGCCTTCGTGTTGCGCCAGGCGAAGTACGTGTAGGACTGCTGGAAGCCGACCTTGCCGAGCGCCTGCATGACCGCGGGCCGCGTGAACGCCTCGGCGAGGAAGACGATGTCGCCGTGCTCCTCGTTCACCTCGCGGATGATGCGCTCCCAGAACCACAGCGGCTTCGTGTGCGGGTTGTCGACGCGGAAGATGCGCACGCCGCACGCGATCCACTGGTCGATGATGCGCCGCACCTCGGCGACGATCCCCTCGGGGTCGTTGTCGAAGTTGACGGGGTAGATGTCCTGGTACTTCTTCGGCGGGTTCTCGGCGAACGCGATCGAGCCGTCGGGGAGGGTCGTGAACCACTCAGGATGCTCGGCGACCCACGGGTGGTCGGGCGCGGCCTGGAGGGCGAGGTCCATCGCGACCTCGAGCCCGGCATCCGCCGCCTTCGCCACGAACGCGCGGAAGTCGTCGATCGTGCCGAGGTCCGGGTGGATCGCGTCGTGACCGCCGTGCTTCGAGCCGATCGCCCACGGGCTGCCCGGGTCGCCCGGCTGCGGCGTGAGGGTGTTGTTGCGGCCCTTGCGGTTGACCTCGCCGATCGGGTGCACGGGCGGCAGGTACAGCACGTCGAAGCCCATCGCCTTGACGGCCGGGAGGCGCTTCGCGGCGGTCTCGAACGTGCCGGAGCGCCAGGAGCCGTCGCTGCGCCGCTCGGCGCCCTCGGAGCGCGGGAAGAACTCGTACCAGGCGCCGACGGCCGCCCGCGTGCGCTCGACGCGTAGCTCGAGCTCGGCGGATGCGGTCTCGAGCGACCGCGGACGGTTGCGGTCGACGGCCTCGAGGAGGGCGGGGTCGTTGACCGCGGCCCAGCGCTCCAGGATCGGCGTGCGGTCGTCGCCGATCGCCTTTGCCGCGCGCGTGAGGGCCGTCCGGTCCGCGCCGGTCGCGATGCCGGCCGCGCGCGTCAGCAGCTGCGCGCCGATCGTCGCCATGAGCTCGGTGTCGATGCCGGCCGGGATCTTGATCTCGGCGTTGTGGTGCCACGTCGCCCACTCGTCGGCCCACGACTCGACGTGCCATCGCCACGTGCCGCGCTCGTCGACCTGCGCGAGCGCCTGCCAGCGGTCGAAGCCGTCGAGCAGGGGCTCCATCGGCACCCGCCGCTCCCGCCCCGAGGGGGAGCGCAGCACGAGCGTCACGCCGATGCGGTCGTGTCCCTCGCGGAACGCGACCGCGCGGAACGGGATCACGTCGCCCTCGACCGCTTTGGCGGGGAACGTGTTGCCCGGCTGCTGCGGGTACAGGTCGAGCACCGGGATCCGGCCGGTCAGGACATCCATCTGCTTCGCCACGAGCACAACCTACCCACCGCGCCTGCAAGCACGCGGACAGTCGCCGACTAGGCTCTGGACTCGTGAGAGCGATTCGCAAGTTCACCGTCCGCACGTCCCTCCCCGAGCGCCTGCGCCGCCTCGAGCAGCTGGCCTCGAACCTGCGCTGGTCGTGGCACGAGCCGACCCGCGAGCTCTTCCGCGAGATCTCGCTCGAGGGCTGGCGCGCGACCGGGCACGACCCGCTGCAGCTACTGGGCTGGGTGGGCACCGAGCGGCTCGAGCAGCTCGCGGCCGACGACGCCTTCGTCGCCCGCGTCGACGCGCTCGCCGACGAGCTCGACGACTACCTGTCGCAAGCGCGCTGGTACCAGTCGCTCGAGGACGTGCCCGAGTCGATCGCGTACTTCTCGCCCGAGTTCGGCATCACGAGCGCGCTGCCGCAGTACTCGGGCGGCCTCGGCATCCTCGCGGGCGACCACCTCAAGGCCGCGAGCGACCTCGGCGTGCCGATCGTGGGCGTCGGACTCTTCTACCAGGCCGGTTACTTCAAGCAGGCGATCTCGCGCGAGGGCTGGCAGCAGGAGGCCTACCCGGTGCTCGACCCCGACGGGCTCCCGCTGCTCATCCTGCGGCAGCCCGACGGCACGCACGCGACGGTCTCGATCGCGCTGCCCGGCGGCCGCACCCTCCACGCCCGGATCTGGCAGGCGACGATCGGCCGCGTGCCGCTGCTGCTGCTCGACACGAACATCCACGAGAACGACGACGACCTGCGCGGCGTCGCCGACCGGCTCTACGGCGGCGGCGGCGAGCACCGGCTGCAGCAGGAGCTGCTGCTCGGCATCGGCGGTGTGCGCGCCCTCGACGTCTACAGCGAGCTGACGGGCGCGCCGAAGCCGGGCGTCTTCCACTCGAACGAGGGCCACGCGGGCTTCCTCGGCGTCGAGCGCATGTCGCAGCTCGTCTCGCGTGAGGGGCTGAGCTTCGACGAGGCGCTCGCGGTCGTGCGCGCCGGCACGGTCTTCACAACGCACACGCCCGTCCCCGCCGGCATCGACCGCTTCGACGTCGACCTCGTGCGCCGCCACCTCACGGGCGAGCTCGTGCCCGGCATCGATGTCGATCGCGTGCTCGCGCTCGGCCGCGAGAGCGACCCGAACATCTTCAACATGGCGCAGCTCGGCTTCTCGATCGCGCAGCGCGCGAACGGCGTCTCGAAGCTCCACGGCGCCGTGAGCCGATCGATGTTCCAGGACCGCTGGCCCGGCTTCGACACCGACGAGCTGCCGATCACGTCCGTGACCAACGGCGTGCACGCATCCACCTGGACCTCGCCCGTGCTCAAGCACCTCGCCGAGCGCGAGCTCGGCACGCTCGACACGACGCGCTGCGACTGGGCCTCCGACGCCGTCTCGGACGAGACGATCTGGGCGGCGCGCAACGAGATGCGCCGGCAGACGATCGAGGATGCGCGCGCCCGCACGCGCGTCAAGCACGAGCGCAACGAGGGCGTCGCCCCGCGCTGGATCGACGCGATGCTCGACCCCGACGTGCTGACGATCGGGTTCGCGCGCCGCGTGCCGACCTACAAGCGGCTCACGCTCATGCTCCACGACCGCGACCGCCTGCGGGCGCTGCTCACGCACCCCGAGCGCCCCGTACAGCTCATCATCGCGGGCAAGTCGCACCCGGCCGACGAGGCTGGCAAGGGCCTCATCCAGGAGCTCGTGCGCTTCTCGCAGGAGCCCGAGGTGCGCGGCCGCATCGTCTTCCTCGAGAACTACGACATCTCGATGGCGAAGTCGCTCTACCCGGGCTGCGACGTGTGGCTCAACAACCCGCTGCGGCCGCTCGAGGCGTGCGGCACGTCGGGCATGAAGGCTGCGCTCAACGGCTCGCTCAACCTGTCGATCCTCGACGGCTGGTGGGACGAGTACTTCGACGGCAAGAACGGCTGGGCGATCCCGTCGGCGCACGAGCAGATGGATGCGGCGCAGCGCGACGCGTTCGAGGCCAACGCGCTCTACGAGATCATCGAGCACCAGGTCGCGCCGCGCTTCTACGAGCGCGACGAGCGCGGCCTGCCGACCGCGTGGATCGAGTCGATCCGCCACACGCTCGCGACCCTGAGCCCCGAGCTCTCGGCCGAGCGGATGCTCGCCGAGTACGTCTCGCGGCTCTACGCGCCGGCGGCGCGCGCCTCGGCGCTCGCGACGGCCGACGGCCACCGGGCGGGGCGCGAGCTCGCGGCGTTCACGGGGCGGATGCGGGAGTCGTTCGGGCGCATCGAGGTGCGCCACGTCGAGGTCGAGGGGGTCGACACGCCCCCGATCATCGGCGACACCGTGCTCGTGCGCGCCTACGTCGCGCTCGACGGCATCCCGGAGTCGGACGTCAAGGTCGAGGTCGTCGCCGGCAGGATCACCGAGGAGGGGGAGCTGCGCAGCACGCGCCGCTACGCGCTCGAGCCCGTCGCGGTCGAGGGCGACGCGCACCGCTTCGAGGTGCAGGTGCAGCTCCCGGTCGCCGGCACCTTCGGCTACACCGTGCGCGTCGTGCCGCAGCACCCGATGCTCGACTCCGAGGTCGAGCTCGGCCTCGTCGCCTACGCGAAGGGCTGACCGCTCGGGGAGCCCTGCTCGGTCGTCGGGGCCGACGGCGGCGTGCGGTAGCGCGCGACCGTCGGCTCCGGCGCTCCGGCCGCGGGCATCCCGTGCACGGCGTAGACGCGGAGGCTCATCGGCGTGATCGAGATCTCGCCGCCCGGCGCGACGAGCTCGTCGCCCGCGCCGTCGAGCGCCGAGTCCCACAGCAGCTCGAAGCCGGTCGCGCCGTCGGCCTCCGGCACGACGACGATCCGCTCGCGCGGCGAGCCGTGGAAGACGACGAGCACGCGCGAGTAGGGCTCGTCGACCGACGTCGACTCGGCGAGCATCTGCAGCGTGCGCTCCTGCGAGTGGTCCCAGTCGTCGATCGTCATGTGCAGCCCGGCCGCGTTGTACCAGTCGAGGCGCGAGGCGCCCGCGACGCGCTGCCCGCCCTGGCCGTACTCGCGGGGCCGGAGGGCCGGGTGCTCGCGCCGCAGCCGCAGGAGGCGCTTCGTCTGCTCGAGGAACGCGTCCTGCCAGTCCTCCCGCTCCCACCGCATCCACGTCAGGGCCGAGTCCTGGTTGTAGGGGTTGTTGTTGCCGCGCTGGGAGCGACCGATCTCGTCGCCCATCGTGAGCATCGGGAGGCCGGCCGAGACGAGCAGCGTGCCGAGCAGGTTGCGCATCGACTTCCGGCGGTCGAGCTCGATGCCGATGTCGTCGCTCGGCCCCTCGACGCCGTGGTTGAAGGAGCGGTTGTCGTCGGCGCCGTCGCGGCCGTCCTCGCCGTTGGCCTCGTTGTGCTTGCGGTCGTAGCGCACGAGGTCGGCGAGCGTGAACCCGTCGTGCGCGGTGATGAAGCTGACGCTCTCGACGGGTCCGCGCTCGGAGGCGAACAGGCCCTCCGAGCCCGAGACGGCGTGCGCGAGCGGGCCGACGCCCGTCGCGCCGTCGCCGCCCTGCCGGAAGGAGCGGTAGTCGCTGAGCCAGAACTGCCGGGCGGTGTCGCGGAAGCGGTCGTTCCACTCCGAGAAGCCGGTGGGGAAGCGCCCGGTCTGCCAGCCGTCGGGGCCGATGTCCCACGGCTCGGCGATCATCGTCGCCCCCGAGAGCGCGGGGTCGGCGAGGATGCGCTGGAGCAGCGGGTGCCGAGGGTCGAAGGCGCCGTCGGTGCCCCGCCCGAGCGTGACCGCGAGGTCGAAGCGGAAGCCGTCGATCTGCATCTCGCGGTGCCAGTAGCGCAGCGAGTCGAGCACGAGCTCCTGCGCGGCGGGCTCGGAGGCGTCGAGGGTGTTGCCGCAGCCGGTCCAGTCGATGGGCCGTCCTTCGTCGTCGAGGCGGTAGTACGACGCGTTGTCGATGAGCCGCAGGCTCGACGGCGGGCCGTCGGCGCCCTCCTCCGACGTGTGGTTGTAGACGACGTCGAGGAAGACCTGCAGCCCCGCCTCGTGCAGCAGGCGCACCATGCCCTTGACCTCGCGCAGCACGCCGCCCGTGCCGTCGAACTGCGCTTGCCGCGAGGCGTAGGCGCTGTGCGGCGCGAACCAGCTGAGCGAGTTGTAGCCCCAGTGGTTGACCCTGCCCTGGCGGATCAGGCGCTGCTCGGAGACGAACAGGTGGATCGGCAGCAGCTGCACGGTCGTGACGCCGAGCTCCTGCAGGTACCGGATGGTCGACGGATGCGCGAGGCCCGCGTAGGTGCCGCGGAGCTCGGGCGGCATGTGGGGGCTCAGCTTCGTCATGCCCTTGACGTGCGCCTCGTAGATCACCTGCCGGTCGCGGCGGACGCGCGGCCGCGGGGCGTCGCCCCAGTCGAAGGCGTCGTCGGTGACCGTCGCGCGGTGCTGGCCGTGGGGCGTGCGCACGATGCCGCGCGCGTGCGGCGGGATGGCGTTCCGCGCCGGATCGAAGGCGTGCCGGGGCCCCACCGGCCCCTCCACGCCGATCGCGTACGGCGTGCCGACCTGCAGCAGCTCGGTGTCGATCGTGAACTCGTCGCCGACGCGCTCCATCGGGAGCGCGTGCAGCAGCCAGTCGGGGTCGCCCGCGTCGAACACCCGCAGCTCCATCGCCGTCGCGTGGCGCGACCAGACGGTGAGCCGGTGGCCGATCGCGGTGGGCGCGATGCCCCGCACCCGCTCGTCGCCCGCACTCACGCGCTCTAGGGTAGGGGAGCGTGCACCAGTTCGATCACGCCGCCTCGACGCCGATGCGCGAGTCGGTGCGGCAGGCGCTCGCGACGGCGGCGCCGCTCGCGAACCCCGCGTCGACGCACCGCGAGGGCCAGCGCGCCCGGGCGGTGCTCGAGGAGGCGCGCGAGCGCCTCGCGATCGCCCTCGGGTGCCACCCGACCGAGGTCGTGCTCACCTCCGGCGGCACCGAGTCGATCAACCTCGCGCTCAAGGGCGCGTGGTGGGCGGCTCGCGACGCCGGGGCCGCAGGCGCGATCGTCGTGCCCGTCGCCGAGCACCACGCGACGCTCGACGCCGTCGCGTGGCTCGAGGCGCACGGCGCGCCCGTGCGCTGGGTGCGCGTCGACGAGCAGGCGGTGACCGACCTCGACGCCTTCCGCGCGGCGCTCGAGCAGGGCGGCGCCGCGGTCGCGACGATGCTCGTCGCGAGCAACGAGGTCGGCTCGCTCCAGCCCGTGCGCGAGGCGGCGGATGCGTCGGCGCGCGCGGGCGTGCCCCTCCACCTCGACGCCGTGGGCGCCTTCGGGCACGTGCCGCTGCGGTTCGTGGACTCCGGCGCATCGCTCATGAGCGTCGCGAGCCACAAGATCGGCGGACCGCACGGGGTCGGCGCGCTCGTCGTGGGCCGCGATGTGCGGCTCGAGGCGCTGCACCACGGCGGCGGGCAGCAGCGCGGCCTCCGCTCGGGCACGCAGGACGCGCTCGGGGCCTCGCTCTTCGCGCTCGCCGCGGAGGAGGCGCTCGCCGAGCTCGACGCCGAGGCGACGCGCCTCTCAGCCATGACCGACCGCATCCGCTCGCTCGCCCGGACCCTGCCCGGCGTGCGGATCCTCACCGCCGAGGAGCGGCTGCCGCACATCGCCCACCTCGTCGTCGAGGGCGCGAGCGGCGAGGCGCTGCAGTTCCTGCTCGACGAGGCGGGCTTCGCCGTCTCGAACGGCTCGGCGTGCTCGGCGGGCGTCGCTCGCGAGTCGCACGTCGTGCGCGCGTGCGGCGTCGAGGGCGCGGCGCCGCTGCGGCTCTCGCTCGGCCGCACGACGACGGCGGCCGAGGTCGACGCGCTGCTCGCGGCGCTCCCCGGCGCGATCGAGCGCGCGCGGTCGCTCGGCTGAGGGCGCGCGGGTCAGCGCTCGCGCAGCTCGCCGGCGGGGTCGGCGGTCGCCCGGCCGCGCTCGCGCCGCTCACCCGCCTCGACCGCGAGCACGGTGATGAGGGCGCCGATCGCGTCGGCGACGAGGTCGGTGAGCGTGTCCTCGTAGCCGACGCCGATGTCGGGCGTGATGAGCGCGTGGCCCGCCCACTCGCCGAGCTCCCACAGCAGGCCGAGCATCGCGACCGCCGTCGTGACGTGGAGCACGCGGGCCGCCCGGCCGCCTGGCTCCGCGGGCAGCAGCCCCGTGCCCAGCAGGATCGTGCGCGTCAGCAGCGCGAGCACGGCGCCGCTCGCGAGGTGCGCCGCGAGGTCGAGGCCGGGCACGACCTGGTAGGCCCCGATCGCGGCGAACCACGCGGAGGCGCCGAGCACGACCTGGCCGACGACGTCGGCGGGCACGCTCATGCGCGCGAAGCGCAGCGCCATCGTGCCGCCGAGCGCGAGCAGCATCGCGGCGGCCGCCGGTCCGCCCGCGACGAGGTAGGCGGCCGGCACCGAGACGGCGATCGCGACGCGCAGCCAGTCGGTCGCCAGCCAGCGGTCCTGCCCCTCGAGCCAGCTCATCGCTGCGCCTCCCCGACGAGCAGCCCGCGGCCCGAGACGCGGTGCAGCCAGCGGCGGCCCGCCGAGCCGTCGATCGCCCAGTTGCGGCGGAAGGTGCGCATCGCCATCGCGACGCGTCGGCGAGCGGCATCCCGGCTGTGGAACATGCGCCCCTCGGCGCCGACCTGCAGCCGCGGCTCGAAGCGCAGCCGCGCGCGCGGGCCGAGCCGCATCGTGAGGTCGAGGTCGTCGTGCACGCTTGCGTCGAGCCGCTCCACCTCCGCCGAGACCGCCGCCCACGCGGTGCGGCGCAGCGCCATGTTCGAGCCCCACAGCGGCACGTTCGCGATCGCCGCGCCGCTCGCGCCGAACGTGCCGATGGCGTAGGCGACGCTCGCGACACCGCGCCACGGGCGCGGCAGGTCGATGAATCGGCCGGGCCCGGTGAGGCCCTCGAGCGCGGGATCGGCGGCGAAGGCGTCCCGGATGCGCTCGACCCAGTCGGGCGGGACGACCGAGTCGGCATCGCAGCGCGCGATGACGTCGCCGACCGCCGCGTCGTAGCCCGCTGCCGCCGCCGCGGGGATGCCGCGCACCGGCTCCTCCACGACGCGCGCGCCCGCGGCGCGCGCGACGTCAGCCGAGCCGTCGGCGCTGCCGTTGTCGACCACGACCACCTCGAGCGGCGCGACCGACTGCGCGGCGAACCGCTCGAGGCAGCGCGCGAGCGCGCGCTCGTCGTCGAGCACGGGGATCACGACCGAGATCGTGAGCGGCGCAGCGGTCACGCTGACAGCCTGGCACCTCCGGCCACGAGATCGCTGGTGCTCGATAGCCTTGTCGGGATGAAGGTGCTGGCCGCGATGTCCGGCGGGGTCGACTCCGCCGTCGCTGCCGCGCGCGCCGTCGACGCCGGGCACGAGGTCGTCGGCGTGCACCTCGCGCTCAGCCGCATGCCCGGCACGCTCCGCACGGGCAGCCGCGGCTGCTGCACCGTCGAGGACGCGATGGATGCGCGTCGCGTCGCCGACCGGCTCGGCATCCCGTTCTACGTGTGGGACTTCTCCGAGCGCTTCGCAGACGCCGTCGTGCAGGACTTCGTCGACGAGTACGCCGCGGGCCGCACGCCGAACCCATGCCTGAGGTGCAACGAGAAGATCAAGTTCGAGGCGCTCCTCGACCGCGCGATCGGGCTCGGCTTCGACCGCGTCGTCACGGGCCACTACGCGCGCGTCGAGCACACCGAGCGCGGACCCGAGCTGCACCGCGCGGCGGACTGGGCGAAGGACCAGTCGTACGTGCTCGGGGTCCTCACGGGCGCGCAGCTCGAGCGCTGCTGGTTCCCGCTCGCCGACACCCCGACGAAGGCGGCGGTGCGAGCCGAGGCGGCCGAGCGCGGGTTCCTGCTCGCGCAGAAGCCCGACAGCCACGACATCTGCTTCATCCCCGACGGCGACACGCGCGGCTTCCTCGCCGAGCGGCTCGGCGCCGAGCCGGGCGAGATCGTCGATCGCGAGGGTCGCGTCGTCGGCTCGCACGAGGGCGTGCACGGCTACACAGTCGGCCAGCGGCGCGGCATGTCGCTCGGCGTGCCCTCGCCCGACGGCCGCCCGCGCTTCGTGCTCGAGGTCAAGCCGCAGTCGCGGCAGCTCGTCGTCGGCCCGAAGGAGGCGCTCGCGGTCGTGCGCCTCGCCGGCACCCGGATCTCGCACGCCGGCGCACCGCATCCGCAGCTCGCCGACGGCCTCGACGTCGAGGTGCAGATCCGCGCCCACGCCGACCCTGCGCCGGCTCGCGGGCGGATGGTCGGCGACGAGCTCGTCATCGATCCGGCCGAGCCGCTCTCGGGCGTCGCGACCGGGCAGTCGGCGGTGCTCTACGAGGGCACGCGCGTGCTGGGGCAGGTGACGATCGACCGCACGGTGGCGGCGGACGCTGCCGAGCGTCTCGCCGAGGCGGACGCGGCGTGAGCGTGCTCGACGAGCTGCTCGAACTCGAGCGCGCCGGCTGGCGCTCGCTGTGCGAGTCGACGGGCGATGGGTTCTACGGCCGCCTCATGACCGACGACGGGCTGATGGTGCTCGTCGACGGCTCGGTGCTCGACCGCGCGGCGGTCGTCGCCTCGCTCGGCCACGCGCCGCCGTGGGCGTCGTTCGAGATCCGCGAGCCGCGCGTCGTCGCCGTGGGGGCGGAGTCGGCGGCGCTCGTCTACACGGGCGTCGCGCGGCGCGAGGGGATGGAGCTCGTCGCCCGCATGTCGAGCGCGTACGTGCGCGTCGACGGCGAGTGGCGGCTCGCGCTCTACCAGCAGACGCTCGCCGGTCCCGTCGAGGGCTGAGCGAGCTCGGGCTAGTGCCCGACGTGCTCCTCGACCTCGAGCACGGCGCCGTGCTCGCCGTGCGGCTGCGCGAAGGCGCCCGCGTGCGTGCCGGTGAGCGCGATCGTCGCGACGGGAGCGACGACGACTGCCGCGCCGACGAGGACGAGCAGCGCCGCGATCGGCCCCGGGGCGTCGTCCGTGCGCGGTCGTCGCGCGAGCAGGCCGGCGGCGGTGAGCGCGAGCGCCGACTCGGCGAGCATCGGCCCGAGCGGCAGGGTCGCGGCGGCATCGCGCACGACGAGCAGCGTCGCGAGCCACGCGAGGGTCGGGAGCAGCAGCGGAGCGGCGACGGCCGCGAGCGGGAGCCGCGCGCCGCGGAGCGCGAGCACCGAGACGACCGCTTGGCCGGCGCCGGCTGCGAGGAGCGGCACGGCGAGCCACAGCGGAGCGGCGGCGCCCACCGCGAGAGCGATGAGCGCCGCCCCGAGCGCGGCGATGGCGCCGCAGAGCTGCGTCAGCGACGCCACCGTCGCGCCTAGACGGCCGCGCGGCGCGGAGCCGCGTCGCGGTCGAGGGCGAGGCCCACGCCGAGCAGCACGATCGCCGAGCCGAGGTGGAGGAAGTGATCGGGCGTGTTGAGGGCGAGGATGTTCGCCGGCGTGTCGACGATGAAGAAGCCGACGATGCCGACGAGCAGGTAGACCGCGCCGACGATGACGTTCACGCGCTTCGCCGCGGGCGTGCTGCGGAGTCCCGCGAGCAGGAGCGCCGCGCCGATCGCGAGGTGGACGATGTTGTGGAGGTGGTTGACCTGGAAGACGCCGAGCAGCAGGGCTCCCTCCTCGCCGACGACGTTCGTGCCGGCGACGAAGAGGCCCAGGAGGCCGACGAGCAGGTAGACGGCGCCGAAGATCGTGGCGACGAGGCGGTTCGGTGAGCGGGACATTGCTTCCTCCTGGAGGTCCGGCCGGCGGTGGGGTGCCCGTCTCGGTGACGTGCGCCGGTCGTGCTGGGTTCGGAGCCCGGGCACGGCCGGATTGCCCGGATGCCGCCAGCCTCCCTGTGGGTCGCTGTGTGCAGAATGAACGCATGGTGGGAATCGGTGCAGAGGGCTCGCTCAGCGACGCGAACGAGCGGGCGCAGGAGCTGCGGGCGCGGATCGAGGAGGCGAGCGCCGCCTACTACGACCGCGACGCGTCGATCATGTCCGACGCGGAGTACGACGCGCTCGTCCGGGAGCTCGACGCGCTCGAGCGCGAGCACCCCGAGCTGCAGAGCCAGGACTCGCCCACCCAGTCGGTGCAGGGCGGCACGACGAGCGGGCTCCCCACGATCGAGCACCGCGAGCGCATGCTGAGCCTCGACAACGTCTTCTCGATCGACGAGCTGCGCGAGTGGTGCGCCAAGACCGAGGCCGCCGCCGGCCGCGAGGTCGCGTGGCTCACCGAGCTCAAGATCGACGGGCTCGCGATCGCGCTGCGCTACGAGCGCGGCAGGCTCACCTCGGCCGCGACGCGCGGCGACGGTCGCGTCGGCGAGGTCGTGACGACGAACGCGCTGCGGGTGGCCGGCATCCCGGAGCGGCTCGCGGGCGACGACCACCCCGAGCTCGTCGAGGTGCGCGGCGAGGTCTTCATCCCCGTCGCCGCGTTCGAGCGGCTCAACGCGCTGCAGGCCGAGCTGCGCGAGCGCTCGATCGCCGAGGACCGCGCGAAGTGGGAGAAGCGATCGGCGGCGAGCCGCGGCGACTTCGACGAGGAGCGCGCCGCCGATCGCGCCGCGAAGCGCTTCCCCGCGTTCGCGAACCCCCGCAACGCCGCCTCCGGCGGCCTGCGGCAGCAGCTCGAGAAGAAGACCGGGCTCGAGCGCGAGGCGGGCGAGGCGCGCATCGAGGCGCTCTCGATGTACGTGCACGGCTTCGGCGCGTGGGGCGATCCGCCCGTGCGGGCGCAGAGCGAGGTCTACGGCCTGCTCGAGTCGTGGGGGCTGCCGACGAGCCCGCACGTCGAGGTGCTCGCGAGCGTCGACGAGGTCGTCGGCTACGTCGAGCGCTTCGGCGAGCAGCGGCACTCGATCGAGCACCAGCTCGACGGCATCGTCGTCAAGGTCGACGAGCTCTCGCTCCACGCCGAGCTCGGCATCACGAGCCGCGCGCCGCGCTGGGCGATCGCCTACAAGTACCCGCCGGAGGAGGTGCACACGAAGCTGCTCGACATCGTCGTGAGCGTCGGCCGCACCGGGCGGGCGACGCCCTACGCCAACATGGCGCCCGTGCAGGTCGCGGGCTCGGTCGTGCGGCAGGCGACGCTCCACAACCAGGACGTCGTGCGCGTCAAGGGCGTGCTCATCGGCGACACCGTCGTGCTGCGGAAGGCCGGCGACGTGATCCCCGAGGTGCTCGGCCCCGTCGTCGAGCTGCGCGACGGCACGGAGCGCGAGTTCGTCATGCCCGAGGGCTGCCCCGAGTGCGGCACGACCCTGCGGCCGATGAAGGAGGGCGACATCGACCTCCGCTGCCCGAACGCGAAGGACTGCCCCGCGCAGGTGCGTGGCAGGGTCGAGCACATCGGCAGCCGCGGTGCCCTCGACATCGAGGCGCTCGGCGAGGTCACCGCCGCGGCGCTCACGCAGCCGCGCGTGCCGGCCGAGCCGCCGCTGCCGACCGAGGCGGGCCTGTTCGCGCTCACCCTCGAGCAGCTCGTGCCGATCGAGGTCGTCGTGCGCGACGCCGAGACGGGGCAGCCGAAGCTCGACGACGACGGCGAGCCGGTCGTGCGCCGCCCCTTCCAGGTCGTCCGCCGCGAGTACCCGGCGGGGGCCGAGTCGATGACGCCCGCGGAGCGGCGGAAGGCGGGCATCAAGCAGGTCGAGGTCGCACATCCGTCGAAGCAGGCCGAGACGCTGCTCGCCGAGCTCGAGCGAGCCAAGACGAAGGACCTCTGGCGGCAGCTCGTCTCGCTCAACATCCGCCACGTCGGTCCGGTCGCCGCGCGCGCGCTCGCCGGCTGGTTCGGGTCGCTCGAAGCGATCGAGGCCGCGACCCCCGCCGAGCTCGCCGAGGTCGAGGGCGTCGGCCCGATCATCGCCGACGCGGTCGTCGAGTGGCTCGCGGTCGACTGGCACCGCGAGATCGTCGACGCCTGGCGCGCAGCGGGCGTGCGCTTCGCGACCCCGGGTCACCCCGGTCCCGGCGCGGCAGCCGAGCGCGGCGGCGTGCTCGTCGGCCTCACGGTCGTCGCGACCGGCTCGCTCGAGGGCTACTCGCGCGAGGGCGCCGAGGAGGCGATCATGGCCGCCGGCGGCAAGGCTGCCTCGAGCGTGTCGAAGAAGACCGACTTCGTCGCAGCCGGTCCCGGCGCAGGCTCGAAGCTCGCGAAGGCCGAGTCGCTCGGCGTGCGCATCATCGACGCCGCGCAGTTCCACGTGCTCGTCACCGAGGGCCCCGATGCGCTCCCGGCGCCGTGATCGACCGGCTCGCGATCGAGGGCTATCGCTCGATCCGCTCGCTCGTTCTCGACCTGGGGCAGCTCACCGTCGTGACGGGCCGCAACGGCAGCGGCAAGTCGAGCCTGTATCGCGCGCTGCGCCTGCTCGCCGCGGCGGGGCGGGCGCACGCGGTGGGCGAGCTCGCCCTCGACGGGGGACTGGATGCGGTGCGCTGGGCGGGCCCGGAGCGGATCGCCCGCGCGGTGCGCGATGGCGGGCCTACGCAGGGCCTCATCCGCACGGGTCCCGTCGCGCTCAGGCTCGGCTTCGCCTCGATCGAAGGGCTCGGCTACGCGATCGACCTCGGGCTGCCGATCCCCGAGCAGAGCCTCTTCGACCGCGACCCCCACATCAAGCAGGAGCACGTCTTCGCTGGCCCCGACCCGCGGCCGGCGAGCGTGCTCGTCGAGCGCCGCGGGCCGCTCGCGCGCGTGCGCGGCGACGACGGCTGGCGCGAGCTGACACGTGGCCTCCGGACGTGGGAGTCGGTCCTCGACGAGCATGCGGGTGCGGCCGACGCGGCGGAGCTCGCGGGCGTGCGGCGTTCGATGCGCCAGTGGCGCTTCCACGACGCGCTCCGCACCGACGCGGGCTCACCCGCGCGGCAGCCGCAGGTCGGCACGCGCAGTCCGCGGCTCGACGACGACGGCGCCAACCTCGCCGCCGTCCTGCGCACGTCGATCGAGGGCGGCTTCGATCGCGACATCGAGCGCGCCGTCGCCGACGCCTTCGACGGCTCGCGGCTCGAGACGGTGATGGTCGAGGGTCGCATGACGCCCGCGCTCCGCCAGCCGGGCATGCTGCGCCTCCTCACCGCCGCCGAGCTCTCCGACGGCACGCTGCAGTTCCTGCTGCTGCTCGCCGCCCTCACCTCGCTCGAGCGGCCGAGCCTCGTGGTGCTCAACGAGCCCGAGCGCAGCCTGCACGCCGAGCTCATTGCGCCGCTCGCATCCCTCATCCGCCGCGCGGCCGAGCAGACGCAGGTCGTCGTGGTCACGCACCAGCAGCAGCTCGTCGACGCGCTCGGCGGCACGCTCGTCGAGCTCGAGAAGCAGCACGGCGAGACGCTCGTCGCCGGCCGCGAGGGTCCGCTCGACCAGCCGCGTTGGCACTGGCCGAAGCGCTGACGCGCTGCGGACGCCGATCTCAGCAGACTCGGCGGATGCGCGCGTAGGTTCTGGGGCATGGCTCAGCGAGACGAGGTCCAGGCGGCGTTCGGCGAGGTGCTCACGATCGAGCCGGGCGAGTCGCTCTCGCCCTGGAGCGAGGTCTGGCCGGCGCGCGTGCACGGCGGCGACGGCGACGTCGCGGCGGTCGTGAAGCGCACGTGGAGCGCTCCCGTACCGCTCGAGGCGTGGCAGCGGGCGCTCGTCGCGCACGGCATCCGCACGGTGGCCCCGCTCGTGCCGCCCGTCGCGGTCGGCAGCGGTGATCAGGCGGAGCCGTTCGACGCCGCCACCACCGGCGGCGGGGCCGGTGACGAGATCGCCGATGACGAGAACTGGGTCGCATACCCGCGGCTCCGCGGCCGCGAATGGGATGGCGGCGCAGACGACCTCGGGGCGGCCGGGCGGCTGCTCGGCCGCATGCACGCAGCCTCTGCCGGGCTTGCCATCGACGGCTTCCCACCGTTCGAGTGGGGCAGCGCGGACCGGCGCTCGATCGACGAGGACATCGACGCGATCCGCGACAGCGCCGCGCAACACTGGCCGCACTCCGATGCATCGCGCTGGATCGCCCAGCTCGACGGCTTCGCCGACCTGCTCGAGCGGATGCGCGCGGCCGACGTCCCCGCGATGCCCGTCTCGCTCGACCACCGCGCGGTCAACCTGCTGTTCGACGACCAGGGCGCGCTCGCGCTCGACCTCGAGAACGCCGCGTTCGCGCCGCGTATCCTCGACCTCGCGGTCGCGGCGCTGCTGTTCCCGCTTGAGCACGTGGGCTCCGGCGGGAGCGCGCTCGGCAGCGACGAGTGGGCCGCGTTCCGCGGCGGATACCTCTCCGAGGCGCACCTCACGCAGGAGGAGCGCGACATCTGGCCCACCGCGCTCACCTACATGAAGCTCGAGTGGGGCACGTGGCACCTCACGGAGGGCGTGGAATCGGAACCGGAGGGGAACCTCGGCTACCTCGACGACCTGCTGACGCTCGACGAGCACGCCCGCTTCCCGCTGCACTGAGGCGGCGCCGCCGCTCAGAAGAGCGTCGCCGCCGCGAGCATCGGCTCGCCCGACGTGCTCGGCAGCTGCTTCGCGCGGTTGCTCGGCGCGACGGCCGAGATGCCGGTGCCGGGGGCGACGACGGTGCGGCCGAGCCCATAGCGGCGCTGCAGCGGGCGGATGCGGTCACGCAGCCACGAGCGGTAGTCGGGGTGCGCGTAGGACCCGAAGCGGCCGCGCGCGTCTCGGTAGACCCGGTCGTAGAGCGGCAGCAGCTCGGGATGCTCGGCGCGGAGCCACTCCAGGTACCACTCGCGCGCGCCGGGTCGCAGGTGCAGGGCGCTCGCGATCGCGCTCGTCGCGCCCGCCTCGGCGATCGCCGCGAACGCTCGCTCGAGGTGCTCGCGCGTGTCGGTGAGCCCCGGCATGATCGGCATCGCGAAGACGGCGCAGTCGAGCCCCGCCTCGCGGACGGCGCGCACCGTCTCGAGCCGCGAGCGCGTCGTCGGGGTGCCGGGCTCGACCTCCTGCTGCAGCTCGTCGTCGAAGATCGCGATCGACATCGCGATCGAGACCGGCACGTCGCGCGCGATCGACTGCAGCAGCGGCAGGTCGCGCCGCAGCAGCGTGCCCTTCGTGAGGATCGAGATCGAGGCGCCGTGCCGTGCGAGCGCGCGCAGCACGCCCGGCATGAGCCGGTAGCGGCCCTCCGCGCGCTGGTACGGGTCGGTGTTCGTGCCCAGCTGCACGGCGTCGACGTCGCGGCGCGGCCCCGCGAGCTCGCGCTCGAGCACCTCGACGAGATTGGCCTTCACGACGATGCGGGAGTCGAAGTCGGCGCCCGCGTCGAGGTCGAGGTAGGTGTGCGTGTTGCGCGCGAAGCAGTAGCGGCACGCGTGCTGGCAGCCGCGGTAGGGGTTGATCGTCCACGCGCCGCCCATGAAGCCGTCGCCCGCGACGTGGTTGAGCGCGCTCTTCGCCGTGATCTCGAGGAACGACATGCCGTCGAACCCCGGAGTCGGCCATGACTCGAGCACGCTCGAGCGCTCCTCGAGGCCCGGCA
The DNA here is from genome assembly GCF_000425105.1 of Agrococcus lahaulensis DSM 17612. Lineage (GTDB taxonomy): Bacteria > Actinomycetota > Actinomycetes > Actinomycetales > Microbacteriaceae > Agrococcus > Agrococcus lahaulensis. Next base: position 127,084 of record NZ_AULD01000006.1, on the reverse strand, counting down.
GCGCGTCGTCGTCGACGTGCGTCGCGGCTTGCGTCTCCCATCGCATGGCCATCATTCGAACACACGTTCGATCTTGCCGCAAGCGGCGCGCCGCCCGGTTAGGGTCGCAGCGTGACGGCGGTGCGGGGGCGGATGCGCGTGCTGGCTCCCGCGATCGTCTCCGGTGCGGTCGTGATCGCGATCGTCGCGATCGCCGGCGTCCTCGTGGCTGCGCCGGTCGCGCGCTGGCTCGACGCCGACGCTCGCGAGCCGCTCTGGGGCACCGTCGTCGTCGCCGCGGCGATCGCGACCACCACGCTCGGCGGCGCTTCGGCGTGGCACGGCCTCGTGCTCACGCGGCTCGTGCGCGTGCGGCTCGTCGACCGGCTCATCGCGGCGCTCGGAGTCGGCATGCTGCTGCTCGGCGCCGGCATCGTCGCCGCGGTCGGGATCGAGCCGGCGCTCGCGCGCGCCGCGCTGCTGCTCGCATCGCCGCTCTGGGCGGCGGGCCTCGGCTTCGCGGTGCTCGTCGGCGCGATGCTGCTGCACGCGCGAGCGCCGCTGCGCGAGCCGCCCGGCGCCGTGCTCATCCTCGGCGCGGGGCTCCGGGGGCGCGAGGTCGGCCCGCTGCTGCGCCGACGCGTCGAGCGGGGGGCGGAGGTCTGGCGCGCAGCGCTGCCCGGCCGGCCCGACGCCCGCATCGTCGTCGCCGGCGGCCAGGGGCCCGACGAGGTGCGCACCGAGGCGTCGGCGATGGCCGAGCACCTCACCGAGCGGCTCGGCGTGCCGCCCGGCGCGATCGACCTCGAGCAGGCGTCGACCTCGACGCGCGAGAACCTCGAGCTCTCGCGGCCCTTCCTCGCGGCGGAGCGGGCGCCGCTCGCGGTCGTCACGAGTGGCTACCACGCCTATCGCACCGCGTGGCTGCTCGCCGAGCTCGGCATCGACGGCGCCGTGGTCGGCGCGTGGACGCGCCCCTCGTACCGGCCCGGCGCCGTCGTGCGCGAGGCGCTCGCGATCGCCGCCGACGCGCGCCGGTGGTGCCTCGCGGCGGCACTCGCGATCGAGGCGCTCGCGGTCTGGGCGCTCGTCGTCGAGCCGTAGGATCGAGGGCGAACCCCCGCTGCCGACGAGGAGACGCATGTCCGAGATCACCCGCGACGACGTCCAGCACCTGGCTGGACTCGCTCGCATCGCGCTCACCGACGACGAGGTGACGAGCCTCACGAGCGAGCTGTCCGCGATCGTCGACGCGATCGCGACCGTGAGCGAGATCGCCGGCCCCGACGTGCCCGCCACGAGCCACCCCGTGCCGCTCTCGAACGTCATGCGCGACGACGTCGTCGGCGAGACGCTCTCGGCCGAGCAGATCTTCGCCGGCGCCCCGAGCCACGACGGCGAGCGCTTCCGCGTCTCGGCGATCCTGGGGGAGGAGCAGTGATGGAGCAGGCACAGAGCGGGGATCTCACCCGCCTCGCGGGCCATGAGCTCGCGGCGCTCCTGCGCAGCGGCGAGGTCTCGTCGGTCGAGGCGACGCAGGCCCACCTCGACCGCATCGCCGAGGTCGACGGCGACGTGCACGCCTTCCTCCACGTCAACGAGGCCGCGCTCGAGCAGGCGAGGGCGATCGACGAGCGCCGCGCCGCCGGTGAGGAGCTCCACGAGCTCGCCGGCGCCCCAGTCGCGATCAAGGACGTGCTCTGCACGGTCGGCATGCCCTCGACCGCGGGCTCGCGCATCCTCGAGGGCTGGATCCCGCCCTACGACGCGACCGTCGTCGCCCGCCTGGGGCACGCCGGCCTCGTCGCGCTCGGCAAGACGAATATGGACGAGTTCGCGATGGGCTCGTCGACCGAGCACTCCGCCTACGGCCCGACCCGGAACCCGTGGGACCTCGAGCGCATCCCCGGCGGCTCGGGCGGCGGCTCGGCGGCCGCGGTCGCGGCGTTCGAGGCGCCCTTCGCGCTCGGCTCCGACACCGGCGGCTCCATCCGGCAGCCCGCGGCCGTCACGGGCACGGTCGGCATGAAGCCGACCTACGGCGGCGTGAGCCGCTACGGCGCGATCGCGCTCGCCTCGAGCCTCGACCAGGTCGGCCCCGTGACCCGCACCGTGCTCGACTCGGCGCTCATCCACGACGTCATCGGCGGCCACGACCCGCTCGACTCGACGAGCCTCGAGCGCGAGTGGCCGTCGTTCGCGGCGGCGGCGCGCGAGGGCGCGTCGAGGGGCGACCTCGCGGGCGTCAGGGTCGGCGTCGTCAAGGAGCTCGACTCCGAGGGCATCGCCGCTGACGTGCAGGCGCGCTTCCAGGAGACCGTGCGGGTGCTGACGGATGCGGGGGCTGAGGTCGTCGAGGTGTCGTGCCCGTCGTTCGCGTACTCGGTCGCCGCGTACTACCTCATCCTCCCCGCGGAGGCATCCAGCAACCTCGCGCGCTTCGACTCGGTGCGGTTCGGGCTGCGGGTCGAGCAGGCCGGGCAGACGGTCGAGGACGTCATGGCCGCGACGCGCGAGGTCGGCTTCGGCACCGAGGTCAAGCGCCGCATCATCCTCGGCACCTACGCGCTCTCCGCGGGCTACTACGACGCCTACTACGGCTCGGCGCAGAAGGTGCGCACGCTCATCCAGCGCGACTTCGACGCCGCGTTCGAGCAGGCCGACATCCTCATCAGCCCCGCTGCGCCGACCACGGCGTTCAAGCTCAGCGAGAAGCTCGACGACCCGCTCGCGATGTACGTCAACGACATCACGACGATCCCGGCGAACCTCGCGGGCATCCCCGGCATGGGGCTGCCGATGGGCCTCGGCGACGACGGGCTGCCCGTCGGACTGCAGCTGCTCGCGCCGATGTTCGAGGACGAGCGGCTCTACCGGGCAGGCGCCGCGATCGAGGCGCTCCTCGCGCAGCGCTGGGGCGGCATCCTCGCCACCAAGGCACCCGAGCTCGCAGGAGGCGCCCGATGAAGGACAAGCTGATGGACTTCGACGAGGCGCTCGAGCGCTTCGAGCCCGTGCTCGGCTTCGAAGTGCACGTCGAGCTCGGCACGCGCACGAAGATGTTCTCCGCCGCGCCCAACCCCGCGCATCCGGACTTCCACGACGCCGCGCCCAACACGCTCGTCGACCCGCTGAGCCTCGGCCTCCCGGGGAGCCTGCCGGTCGTGAACGCCGAGGCCGTGCGCTACTCGATCTCGCTGGGGCTCGCGCTCGGGTGCGAGATCGCGCAGTCGTGCCGGTTCGCGCGGAAGAACTACTTCTACCCGGACACCCCGAAGAACTACCAGATCTCGCAGTACGACGAGCCCATCGCGTTCGACGGCGCCGTCGAGATCGAGCTCGCCGACGGGCGGCAGGTCTCGATCCCGATCGAGCGCGCGCACATGGAGGAGGACGCGGGCAAGCTCACGCACGTCGGCGGCTCGACCGGCCGCATCCAGGGTGCGGAGTACTCACTCGTCGACTACAACCGCGCGGGCGTGCCGCTCGTCGAGATCGTCACGAAGCCCATCTTCGGCGCCGAGCACGACGCGCCCGAGATCGCGAAGCGCTACGTCGCGGCGATCCGCGACATCGTGCTCTCGCTCGGCATCTCCGAGGCGCGGATGGAGCGCGGCAACCTGCGCTGCGACGCGAACGTGAGCCTGCGGCCCCGCGGCCAGGAGGCGCTCGGCACCCGCACGGAGACGAAGAACGTCAACTCGCTGCGCTCGGTCGAGCGCGCCGTGCGCTACGAGATCCAGCGGCAGGCGGCGATCCTCGCCGCGGGCGGCACGATCGTGCAGGAGACGCGGCACTGGCACGAGGACACCGGCGCGACGAGCCCCGGCCGGCCGAAGTCGGACGCCGACGACTACCGGTACTTCCCCGAGCCCGACCTGCTGCCGCTCGCGCCGAGCCGCGCGCTCGTCGAGGAGCTGCGCTCGCAGCTGCCCGAGCAGCCCGTCGCGCACCGCCGCCGGCTCAAGGCCGAGTGGGGGTTCACCGACCTCGAGTTCCAGGACGTCGTGAACGGCGACATGCTGCACCTCGTCGAGGCGACGGTCGTCGCGGGCGCCGCGCCCCAGGCCGCGCGCAAGTGGTGGACCGGCGAGATCGCCCGGCTCGCGAACGAGCAGGGCGTCGAGGCGTCGAGCCTCGTCGAGCCCGAGCACGTCGCGCAGCTGCAGGCGCTCGTCGACGAGGGCGCGCTGACCGACCGCCTCGCGCGGCAGGTGCTCGAGGGCGTCATCGCCGGCGAGGGCGCTCCCGCCGAGGTCGTCGAGGCGCGCGGGCTCAAGGTCGTCACCGACGAGTCGGCGCTCGTCGCGGCGGTCGACGAGGCGCTCGCGAGCCAGCCCGACGTGCTGCAGAAGATCCGCGACGGCAAGGTGCAGGCCGCCGGCGCGGTCATCGGCGCCGTCATGAAGGCGATGCGCGGCCAGGCCGACGCCGCACGAGTGCGGGAGATCGTCCTCCAGCGGGCTGTGGATTAGTCAGGTAGAGCCCAGGAACCTCCCAGGAACCTGCGCGAGTGTTGTCTCCAGTTCCGCACAGGCGGGGCTCGGCGGAGTGAAACCCTTGCACCGCTGCAGAGAGAAGGGACCACACTATGGGCATTCTCGGTTGGATCGTCCTCGGCCTCATCGCCGGTGCCATCGCCAAGCTGATCCTCCCCGGCCGACAGGGCGGCGGCTGGATCGTCACGCTGATCCTGGGCGTCGTCGGAGCGCTGCTCGGCGGCTGGATCGGCTCGATGATCTTCGGCGTCGGCATCGAGGAGTTCTGGGACCTGTCGACGTGGCTGCTGGCCATCGGCGGCTCGATCATCGTGCTCCTCATCTGGGGCCTGATCACCAAGAACCGCGGTCGCACCACGGCATAACCGCCGTCGCGACGCACGAGAGGGGGCTGCCTGCTGGCAGCCCCCTTCCGCGTGCCGCCGCGTCTCAGCCCGCGACGGGAGCGGCGACGCCCGCGAACGAGGCGAGCTCGTCCAGGTGGTCGAGGTCGGTCATGTCGAGCACCTGCAGGTAGACGCGCTCGACGCCGTCGTCGGCGAGGCGGCCGAGCAGGTCCTCCACCTCGGCGCGCGAGCCGGCCACGCCGTGCTCGCGCAGCTCCTCGGGGTCGCGACCGATCGCATCCGCCCGTCGCCGGAACGTCGCCTCGTCGTCGCCGACGCACGCGACGAGCGCGACCGAGCGCACGACCGGGCGCTCGCGCTCCTCGCGCTCGATCGCCTCATCGAGCGCGGCGAACAGCGGCCGGATGCGCTCGAACGGCGGGAACGAGAGGTTGTGCTCGTCGCCGAACTGCGCGGCGAGCCGTGGCGTGCGCTTCGCGCCCAGCCCGCCGACGATCACGGGGATGCGCTCCTGCACGGGCTTCGGGAGCGCGGGGGAGTCCTCGAGGCGGTAGTGGTCGCCGTCGAACGAGAATCGCGCGCCCGCGGGCGTCTGCCAGAACCCCGTCACGATCGCGAGCTGCTCCTCGAGCAGGTCGAAGCGGCGCTCGGGGAAGGGGATGCCGAAGGCGCGGTGCTCCTGCTCGAACCAGCCGGTGCCGAGGCCGAGCTCGACGCGGCCGCCCGACATCGCGTCGACGTTCGCGACCTGCACGGCGAGGATGCCGGGGAGCCGGTAGGTGACGGACGAGACGAGCGTGCCGAGCCGCACTCGCTCGGTGTCGCGCGCCAGGCCCGCGAGCGTCGTCCACGCATCCGTCGGCCCGTAGCCGGGGTCGCCGTCGCCCATCCGGAGGTAGTGGTCGGAGCGGAAGAAGCCGTCGAAGCCGAGCTGCTCGGTGCGCAGCGCGACCGCGAGCAGCTCGTCGTAGGAGGCGCCCTGCTGGGGCTCGGTGAAGATGCGGAAGTCCATGGGGCGAGCCTACGGAAGCGGCGTGCCGCTCGTGCATCCGGCACAAGCGAGCGGATGCGCGGGGCGGCGGTGGGCAGGATGGGGCCATGGACTTCGGCTACATGCTCGGCTACTGGAAGGCGGCGCCGCCCGCGGGGGCGCTCGAGGCGGTGCAGGAGGCGGAGCGGCTCGGCTTCGACTCGATCTGGACGTCGGAGGCGTACGGGTCGGATGCGTTCACCCCGCTCGCGTGGTGGGGTGCCGCGACCTCGCGCGTGCAGCTCGCGACCGGGATCGCGCAGCTCTCGGCGCGCACGGCCGCGTCGACGGCGATGACGGCGATGACGCTCGACCACCTCTCGGGCGGACGCGTCATCCTCGGGCTCGGCGTCAGCGGGCCGCAGGTCGTCGAGGGCTGGTACGGCCAGCCGTTCCCCAAGCCGCTCGCCCGCACGCGCGAGTACGTCGCGATCCTCCGCAGCATCATGGCGCGCGAGGCGCCCGTCACGGCGCCCGGCCCGCAGCTGCCCCTGCCGCTCACGGGCGAGGGCACGACGGGGCTCGGCAAGCCGCTCATCTCGACCCTGCACCCGCTGCGGCAGCACCTCCCCATCCACCTCGCCGCCGAGGGGCCGAGGAACACCGCGCTCGCGGCCGAGATCGCCGACGGCTGGCTGCCGTTCCTGTTCTCGCCCGCGCAGGACGCCGCCTCGCGCGCGCTGCTCGAGGAGGGCTTCGCGAAGCGCGACGCGGCGCTGCCGCCCGCGGATCGCTTCGAGGTCTCGGTGCCGGTGCCGATCGTCGTCGACGCCGACGTCGAGGCGGCGGCCGACCGGGTGCGGCCGATGATCGCGCTCTACGTCGGCGGGATGGGCGCGAAGGGCGCGAACTTCCACTACGACGCGGTCGCGCGGCTCGGGTTCGAGGCGGAGTGCGCCGAGATCCAGGAGCTCTACCTCGCGGGCCGCAAGGCCGAGGCGATCGCGGCGGTGCCGACGCGGCTCGTCGACGAGATCGCGCTCGTCGGGCCGATCGAGCGCGTGCGCGACGGGCTCGAGCGCTGGGAGGAGTCGGTCGTCACGCGCATCCTCGTGCAGGGCGACCTCGCGACGCTCGAGGCGGTCGCGCGCCTCCGCGGCTGACGGGCTGCGGACCGCGGCCCGAGACGGGCCGCGGCGCTGGGGTCGCGGCCGAGGCCCGAAAGGGCCTCGGCCCCAAGCTCCACCGCGCGGTACGATCGATCGAGTGCTGATCGACTGGGACTCGTGGGGCGGCGACGTGCTCTCGCCGGAGGCGAAGGCGGCCAGGAAGCCCCCGCCGCCCAAGCAGGTCGCGGCAGAGCGCGAGCTCGTCCTCGAGCGGCACGACGGCTACGTCGGCGCGGTCGTCGGCATCGAGGCGGGCCACGTGCAGCTCGAGGATCGGCGCGGCAAGGTGCGGCTGTTCCCGCTCGGCCGCGGCTTCCTCGTCGAGGGCGTCGAGGTCGAGCTCGTGCCGCCCGCGGTCGAGAAGAGCGCGCCGACTCGCACGGCGTCGGGCTCCCGCGCTGTCGAGGGGCTCAAGGCGCGCGTCGCGCTCCCGAGCCGCATCCTCGTCGAGGGCACCCACGACGCCGAGCTCGTCGAGCAGGTGTGGGGCCACGACCTGCGGGTCGAGGGCGTCGTGGTCGAGCCGCTCCACGGCGTCGACGACCTCGCGGGCATCGTCGCGGAGTTCGCGCCGAGCGCGACGCGCCGCCTCGGGATCCTCGTCGACCACCTCGTGCCCGGCTCGAAGGAGACCAGGATCGCCCAGGCCGTCGAGCGCGGTCCGCACGCCGCGCACGTGCGCATCGTCGGGCATCCGTTCATCGACATCTGGCAAGCCGTGAAGCCCGCGCGGCTCGGCATCGAGCGCTGGCCCGACGTGCCGCGCGGCGAGGACTGGAAGCAGGGCACGCTCAAGCGGCTCGGGATGCCGCACGGCTCCCAGGAGGACGTCGCGCGCGCATGGCAGCGCATCCGCGGCCGCGTGCGCGACTGGAACGACCTCGAGCCGGCCCTGCTCGCCCGCGTCGAGGAGCTCATCGACTTCGTGACGACGGGCCACTCGGGCGGCTAGGCGATCGGCGGCACCTCGACGAAGCCCGGCAGCTTCGGGTCGCGCCCGTCGCCGGAGGAGCGGCCCGTGAAGCGGCGGCCGAGCCACGGCAGCACGAACTCGCGGTAGTAGGCGACGTCGCGGCGGCCCTCGGCCGTCGAGATCGCGGCGAGGTCGCGCCACGACTCGGGCGCGGGGTGCCCGAGCGCGCGCAGCACGTTGCGGGCGACGTGCGCGTGCCCGGCGGCGTTGAGGTGCAGCCGATCGCGCGACCAGAAGCGGGGGCTCCGCAGCTCGACGTCCGACCAGTTGTCGACGTAGGGCGCGTCGAGGTCGGCGACGCGCGAGACGACCGCGCGCGCGAGCGCGTCGCCGCGGCGCTGCATGACGGCGCCGATCGGCATGACGCCCGAGGGGTTGCCGCCCGAGAGCATGATGGGGCGGATGCCCGCGGCCGCGATGCGGTGCGCGGCATCGGCGAGCCGCTCACCCACGTGGTCGATCGAGACCTTCGGCCGGAGGATGTCGTTGCCGCCGCCGTTGATGCTGATCGCGTCGGGGCGCAGCGCGATGGCCGCGTCGAGCTGCTCGTGCAGGATCTGGCCGAGCTTGCGGCCGCGGATGGCGAGGTTCGCGTAGCGCACGGGCGCGCCCTGGGCGGTCGCGAGGCCGGCGGCGACGAAGTCGGCCCAGCCGCGCACGGAGCCGTCGGGCAGCTCGTCGCCGACGCCCTCGGTGAAGCTGTCGCCGATGGCCACGAAGGATCCGATGTGCTGCATCCGTCGAGCCTACGCGCGCGCCGCGAGCGGCGCCTCGGGCTACACTGGCTGGCGACACGGGAGTCCGGTGCGCCGGGCTGAGAGGAAGGCCGAAGCCTTCGACCGTCAAACCTGATCTGGATCATGCCAGCGCAGGGAGGACACCTACCCGTGCCATTCCACCGAGAAGGGCACTGCATGACCACTCCACCCACCGCATCCGCCTCGTCGACCGGGCGCCGCCGCATCGGCCGCTGGCGCGTCGTCGACATCGTCGTCGCCGCCGTCCTCGGCGTCGCGACGGGCCTCATCTTCGTCCTCTGGAACGCCGTCGGCGGCGTCTGGTTCAACGCCATGGACGCGCTCACCCCTGGCTTCGGCGGGCTCGCCGTCGGCATCTGGCTGCTCGGCGGCGTGCTCGGCGGGCTCATCATCCGGAAGCCCGGCGCGGCGCTCTTCGTCGAGCTGCTCGCCGCGACCGTCTCGATGCTGCTCGGCAGCCAGTGGGTGATCGAGACCGTCTACGCCGGCATCGCGCAGGGCCTCGGCGCCGAGCTCGTCTTCCTGCTCTTCGCCTACCGCCGCTTCGGTCTGCCCGTCGCGATGCTCGCGGGCGTCGGCGCCGCGATCGGCGCCTACGTGCTCGAGCTGTTCACCTCCGGCAACCTCGCGAAGAGCGCCGAGTTCCTCGCGATCTACCTCGGCTGCATCGCCGTCTCGGGCGCGATCCTCGCCGGCGTCGTCGGCTGGCTCCTCACGCGGGCGCTCGCCGCGACGGGCGTGCTCAACCGGTTCGCCTCGGGGCGCTCGCGCTCCCGGTGACCGGCTCGCGCATCCGCGCGCGGGGGTGGGGCTGGCAGCACGCCGGTCGGCCCGCGCCCGTGCTCGCCGGCCTCGACCTCGACGTCGAGCCCGGCGAGCGCGTGCTGCTGCTCGGACCCTCGGGCGCCGGCAAGTCGACGCTCCTCGCCGCGCTCGCGGGCGTGCTCGGTGGCGATGAGGAGGGCGACGAGGCGGGCGAGCTGCTCGTCGACGGCGCCCACCCGTCGAGCCGGCGCGGCCTCGCGGGCCTCGTCCTGCAGGACCCGCAGGCCAACACGATCATGTCGCGCGTCGGCGACGACGTCGCGTTCGGCTGCGAGAACCTCGCGGTGCCGCGCGAGGAGATCTGGTCGCGCGTGCGGGCCGCGCTCGTCGCGGTCGGCCTCGATGTCGACCTCGACCGCTCGACGGCGGCGCTCTCGGGCGGGCAGCGGCAGCGGCTCGCCCTCGCGGGCGTCATCGCGATGCGTCCCGGCCTCATCCTGCTCGACGAGCCGACCGCGAACCTCGATCCCGTCGGCGTCGTCGAGGTGCGGGATGCGGTGGCTCGCGTCGCCGCCGACACCGGCGCGACGCTCGTCGTCGTCGAGCACCGCGTCGAGACCTGGCTCCCGGTCGTCGACCGCGTCGTCGTGCTCGCGCCGGGCGGGGGAGTCGCGGCCGACGGCTCGCCGCACGCGGTGCTCGAGGTGCACGCCGAGCCGCTCGCGGCGGGCGGCGTGTGGGTGCCGGGGCTGCCCGTGGACGTCGCGCGCGAGCGCCGCGCAAGCGGTCCAGCGCTGCTCGTCGCCGACGGGCTGCGATCCGGCCGCGCGGATGAGGCGGTGCACGAGCCCGTCGATGTCGGGGTGCGCGCTGGCGAGGCGCTCGTCGTCACCGGCCCCAACGGCGCCGGCAAGTCGACCCTCGCGCTCACGCTCGCGGGGCTCCTGCCGCCGGTCGGGGGCGAGGTGCGCGCCACGAGCGAGCTGCGCGGCGACGTGGCGGCCGAGGCACCCGTCCGCTGGCGGCCGAAGCAGCTCGCGACCCGCATCGGCACCGTGTTCCAGCAGCCCGAGCACCAGTTCGTCGCCGCGCGCGTGCGCGACGAGGTCGCGGCGGGGCTCCGGGCGCTCGGCCGGGGGGATGCCGAGGTGCGCGATCGCGTCGACGCGCTGCTCGCGGCGCTGCGGCTCGACCACCTCGCCGACGTCAACCCCTTCACGCTCTCGGGCGGCGAGCAGCGGCGGCTCTCGGTCGCGACGGTGCTCGCGCCCGCGCCCCGCGTGATGGTGCTCGACGAGCCGACCTTCGGGCAGGATCGCCGCACGTGGCAGGAGCTCGTGCGGCTCATCGCGTCGCTGGTCGACGACGACGGATGCGCCGTGGTCGCGGTGACGCACGACGCCGACGTCGAGCGCGTGCTCGGCGATCGCGTGCTCCGGCTGGGTGCCGCGTGAGGGCGCTCGAGCGGGTGAACCCCGTCACGCCCATCGTCGCCGCGGTGCTCTACTCCATCCCCATGCTGCTCACGATCGACGTCGTCACGGCTGCCGTCGCGCTCGCCGCGTGGGCGATCGTGTTCGCGAGCGTCGGGATCGGCCCCCGCACCGTCGTCCGTCGCTCGTGGCCGCTCCTCGTCGCGGCACCGCTCTCGGCCGTGAGCATGCTCCTCTACGCCGAGCCGGCCGGACGCATCCACGCCCAGATCTGGCTCGCGGTCATCAGCGACCGCTCGATCGAGCTCGCGCTCGCGATCGGCCTGCGCGTGCTCGCGATCGGCGTGCCGACGCTCGTCGCGCTCGTCGGCGTCGACCCGACGCGGCTCGCCGACGGGCTCGCGCAGGTCGCCCGGCTGCCGCACCGGTTCGTGCTCGCCGCGCTCGCGGGCACGCGGCTGTTCGGCGTGCTCGGGGAGGACTGGCGGCAGATCTCGCTCGCGCGGCGAGCGCGCGGGCTCGGCGACACGGGCGTCGTGCGGCGGTCGCTGCAAGCGGCGTTCGCGCTGCTCGTCGTCGCGCTGCGGCGCGGCGGCACGCTCGCGACCGCGATGGAGGCGCGCGGGTTCGGCGGCCCGGAGCGCACGTGGGCGAGGCAGTCGACGCTCGGGTGGCGCGACGGCGTGCTCGTGCTGCTCGTCGTCGCCGTGACGGCGACCGCGCTCGGCGTCTCGCTCGCGGCAGGATCGTTCTCGCCGGTGTGGGAGGGGGCGTGATGCTGACGATCATCGACGGGCGCTCCGGCGCCGGCAAGACCGAGCTCGCCGCGCGGCTCGCGGCCGAGACGGGCGCGCGGGTCATCCACATGGACGACCTCTACGCGGGCTGGCACGGCCTCGCGACCGGCTCCCGGCTGCTCGAGCGCGGCATCCTCGCGCCGCTCGCGGCGGGTCGCACGGCGGTGTGGCGTCGGTGGGACTGGGCCGTCGGCGACTGGGGCGCCGAGGATCGCGCCCAGCCGGGGGAGCCGCTCATCGTCGAGGGCTGCGGCTCGCTCACGCTGCAGTCGCGCGAGCACGCCGACCGGGCGCTGTGGCTCGAGGCGCCGGAGGAGGTGCGGCACGCCCGCGCGCTCGCGCGCGACGGCGAGGACTCGTGGTGGACGCTATGGCGCGAGCAGGAGGACGCCCACGTCGCCGCGAACGATCCCGCGGCGCTCGCCGACGAGGTCATCCGCACCTGAGTCGCGGCCGTCCACAGCCGCTCGCTCCGGCCCCTCGCATGTGGGTGGTGCCGGGGAGAATCGGGGCATGGAGTCGGAGCCCGGCAGCGGAGCGGAGGCGCTCGAGGCGCTCCCGCTCGAGCCGCGCTCGGCTGCAGAGATCGCGGCGGATGCGGAGCTCGGTGCGTTCCTCGTCGAGCTGTCGGCGCAGGTGGCCGCGATGTCGGCGGAGCAGGTCGAGGCCGCGGCCGAGCGGGGTGCGCCGATCCCGCCGCTGCCGAGAGCGCCGGAGTCGGCGGCGCAGCGGCGCTTGCGGCTCGACCAGGAATTCGTCGCTGAGCTCGCGGCGATCGAGGCGCAGTCGGCGCGGCTCGAGGGCCGGCGGCGAGCGCTGCTCGCCGAGCACATGCAGCGGATGATCGACCAGCCGGGCGACACGAGCGCGATGGTGCGCGAGATCGCGTCGTTCGCGGCGGTCGAGCTCGGTCTGACGAATCCGACGGTCGAGCGGCACATGACGGATGCGTGGACGATCGTCCGCGAGCTCTCCGCCGCGCACGAGGCTGCCGCCGAGGGGCGCATCACCACGAGCCACTTGAGGATCATCGAGGCCGAGACCCGCGCGCTGCGCGAGGACGCGACCGTCACGTCGGTCGATCGCGACCGGGTCGTCGCCGAGCTCGTCGACCTCGCCGAGCGCACGAGCACCGCGAGGCTCCGGGCGAAGGCGAAGCAGGTCGTCAACGACGCGCTCTCGACGCCGCTGCAGATCCGGCACGACACCGCCCGGCAGCGGCGGCGGGTGGAGGTGACGGATGCGGGTGACGGGATGGCGCACCTGTACGCGTTCCTGCCGGCGCTGGAGGCGCATGCGGTGCACGATCGGCTGACGCAGGCCGCGCGGGGGAAGCCGAAGGAGGATCCTCGCTCGTTCGACCAGTTCCGGGCGGATGCGTTCCAGGAGCTGCTGCTGTCCGGCGTGGTGCCGGAGGACCTGCACGGCACCTCCGGCATTCGGGTCAAGCCGATGATCGCGATCCCCGCGGACGCGCTGTGCTTCGACGGCACGGCGGCGGAGGCCGAGGCGGCCGGGCACCGCTTCCCGGCGATGCTCGACGGGAAGGTGATCGTCGATCTCGAGACCGCCCGCCGCCTGGCGGGGGAGGCGCCGCGGTGGCTGCGGCTCTTCACCGACCCGGTGACCGGTGTCGCGGTCACGGTCGACTCCTACACGCCGAGCGCCGCGCAGCGGCACGTCCTGCTCGGGCGCGATCAGCGCTGCCGAGCACCCGGCTGCCCGCATCCAGCCCGCCGCGCTGACCTCGACCACACCCTCGCGTGGGCGGAGGGCGGCGCGACGAGCCTCGACAACCTCGGTTTCGTCTGCCGTCGCGATCACGTGCTCAAGCACAGCTCCCGCTGGTCCGTCGAGCAGCTGCCGCACGGGGTGCTGCGCTGGACGTCACCGCTCGGGCAGGTGATCGACGACCTGCCCGAGCCGGTCGGGCCCGTGTTCACCGACATGCCGCGCACGAAGCCGAGACCGCCCACCCGCACCCGCGCTGAGCGGCGAGCCGATCAGCGCGCAGCGCTCGATCGCCTCGGCCGCTGGGACGATCCGACGACCTGGCCCGAGCCCGATCCCGTCACGCTTCGCGACTGGTACGGGAGTCCGGCGAGCCGCGCGGTCGACGACGACCAGAACGCGCCACCGCTGCCGTTCTGATCGCGACGCGGAGGACGGCTACGCCCAGCCCAGCTCGTGCAGCTGCTCGTCGTCGATGCCGTAGAAGTGCGCGATCTCGTGCACGATCGTCGTCCGCACCTCGGCCCGCAGCTCCTCGAGCGAGTCCGTGGAGTCGAGGTGCGGGAGCCGGTAGACCATGATCCGATCGGGCAGCTCGCCGAAGCCGTACTGGCCGCGCTCCGTGATCGCGACGCCCTCGTAGATGCCGAGGAGGTCCTCCTCGGGGTGCTCGTCCTCGACGAGGAAGACGACGTTGTCGAGGCCCTCGACCATCTCGTCGGGCAGCTCGTCGAGCACGTCGGTCACGAGCGCCTCGAACGCGTCGTGGTCCAGCTCGAGCACCGTGACCGCCCCCCCCTCTGCACACTCATCGTGAGCCTACCGAGCCCTGCCCCGCGCACCCTCGCTGATACCGTCGAGAGCGATATGAGCAACCCCGGCCGCCCCCCTCGTCCCAATCGCCCGCAGCATGTGATGGAGGTCATCCGCACCGAGCGGATCGCCACGAGCATGGTGCGGCTGTGGATCGGCGGCGACGGCTTCGCGAGCTTCTCGCCCAACGCCTTCACCGACGCGTACGTGAAGATCTGGTTCGTCAAGCCCGAGCTCGGCCTCGAGCCGCCCTACGACATCCCAGCGCTCCGCGAGTCGCTCGCGCCCGACGACCTCCCCGTCACGCGCACCTACACGGTGCGCACCGTCGCCGAGGACTCGTTCGCCATCGACGTCGTCGTGCACGGCGACCAGGGCCTCGCGGGCCCGTGGGCCGCCCGCGTGCAGCCGGGGGAGCGCGTCGTGTTCGGCGGCCCGGGCGGTGCCTTCGCCCCCGACGAGACCGCCGCGTGGCACCTCTTCCTGGGTGACGAGTCGTCGCTCCCTGCGATCGCGCGCAGCGTCGAGGCGCTCCCGGCGACCGCTCGCGGCGTCGCGCTCATCGAGGTGCGGGATGCGTCGGAGGAGCTCCCGCTCTCGGCTCCCGACGGCTTCGAGGTGCGGTGGCTGCACCGCGGCGAGGCGAGCGCCGAGACCGTCGGCCTGCTCGCCGAGCAGACCGCGGCGCTCGAGCTGCCCGCCGGTCGCGGTCAGGTCTTCGCCCACGGCGAGCGCGAGTCGATGAAGGCGCTCCGCGACGAGCTGCTCGTGCGCCGCGGCCTCGAGCGCTCGCAGGTCTCGCTCTCGGGCTACTGGGCACTCGGGCGCACGGAGGACCGCTTCCAGGCCGAGAAGCGCGAGCCCATCGGCCAGATCCTGCCGCCGGAGCACGCAGTCTCCTAGCCGACCCCCAGCGCCGCCCGACACACTGGCGGCATGGCGCACGCGCAGGACGATCCGATGGCGTCGGCGATCCTCGAGCTCCTCGCGCAGCGCCGCGAGGGAGCGACGATCTGCCCGAGCGATGCGGCGAAGGCCGTCGCGGGTCGCGACGAAACCGATTGGCGACCGCAGATGGACGCGGCGCGCGACGCCGCGAGGCGGCTCGCGGCCCAGGGCGCCGTCGAGGTGACCCAGCGCGGTGCCGTCGTCGACCTCGACAGCGCCAGGGGACCCATCCGCATCCGCCTCGTGCGCCCGCCGGGAGCGGCGGACGAGCCGGCGTGACGCGCGAGGGACGAGCGAAGGCCCGGAGGACATGATCCTCCGGGCCTTCCGCGTGGGTGAGTAACGGGGCTTGAACCCGCGGCCTCCTCGACCACAACGAGGCGCTCTACCAACTGAGCTATACCCACCATGTGCGCGAGCGCAACCATGACAGCATACGACATCCGCGGCGCCCGCACGACATCGGCGGGACGGTGTGTCAGCTGCTGAGGTGCTCGCCGAAGCCCTCGACGACGTCGGCCGCGATCGCCTGGAGCTCCTCGCTCGAGCGACCCGGCGCATCCGTGAACACCGCGCGCCGGTAGTAGCGCAGCTCGCGGATCGACTCGAGGATGTCGGCGAGCGCGCGGTGGCCGCCCGCCTTCTCGGGGCTCTGGAAGTACGCGCGCGGGAACCAGCGGCGCGAGAGCTCCTTGATGCTCGAGACGTCGATCGAGCGGTAGTGCAGGAAGCCGTCGAGCGCCGGCATGTAGCGCGCGAGGAACATGCGGTCGGTGCCGATCGTATTGCCGCCGACGGGCGCGGAGCGCTCGAGCGGCACGAAGCGCTGCACGTACTCGAGCACGAGCAGCTCGGCCTCCGCGAGCGAGACGCCGTCCTCGAGCTCGACGTCGAGGCCGCTCGTCGCGTGCATCTGGCGCACGAAGTCGCTCATCTGCTCGAGCGCCGCCGCCGACGGCTTGATGACGACCTGCAGCCCCGGATCGAGCACCTGCAGCTCGAAGTCGGTGACGACGACCGCCACCTCGACGAGCTCGTCGACCGTGGGGTCGAGACCCGTCATCTCGCAGTCGATCCAGACGATCCGGTCAGCGGCAGCCACACGCCGAGTCTACGGGCGGCCCGTCGGCGCTCAGCCCAGCCGGGCGAAGAGGGCCTCGGCGTCGACGTCGGCGAGCGTCGCGATCGTGCGCTCCGCCGGAACCGGCGACGCGGTCAGCTGCGTCGTGAGGAACCAGAGGCGGGCGCCCGCCGCGGCCGCCGAGCGCGCGCCGCTGCTCGAGTCCTCGAAGGCGATGCTCGCGGATGCGTCGGCACCGAGACGACGGGCGGCGAGCGCGTACGGCTCGGGGTCGGGCTTCGATCGCTCGACGTCGTCGGCCGTGATGGCGAAGCGCAGCGCACCCGTCGGCGCGGCGCGCAGGAGCGCCTCGGCGTTCTCGCGCGTCGCGTTCGTGACGAGCGCGGCGGGCACGCCCGCCTCGGCGACGCGCTCGAGCAGGGCGACGCTGCCGGGCAGCCACGGCGTCTCCTCGCGCACCGCGGCGGCCACGGCGCCCGCGACGGTGGCGATGATCGACGCGCGCTCCATGGTCACGCCGCGCTCGCGCATCCGGTCGGCCCACTCGACCATCGGCCGCCCGGTCGTCCAGTGCGCGTCCTCAGCGGTCCACTCGATGCCCTGCACGCGCGCGAAGGCCCGCATCTCGTCGTGCCAGAGCGGCTCGGAGTCGATGAGCGTGCCGTCCATGTCGAACAGGAGTGCGCCGGGCATGCCCCCAGCCTGGCATGCCGCAGCCGGGCACCCGACCGCGTCAGCCGCCGCAGCGGTCGCGGCGCACGAGTCGCCGCGCGACGCGGTCGGCGGTGCCGGCGAAGCGGCCGAGGGTATGGACGGTGACGACGCGGTCGGATGCGGTGTCGACGGCCACGAAGGAGCCCGAGTCGCGCACGTGACCGTTGTGCCAGCGCACGGTGCCGGAGACCTGCCAGCCGGGTGCCCACGCATCCGCCCCCGCGTGCCGCACCGCAGCGCTCGCGTATCGCTCGAGCGCGTCGAAGGTTCCCCAGAGCCCGCCGGCACCGACGAAGGGGCCGGTGTGCATCGTCCACTGCGCTCGCGGGGCGCCGCTCCAGGCGCGCACGACCGGGCGTCGCTCGGCAGGCGGGTCGACGGCGACGTCGACCACTCCGAGCGGCTCGAGCACGCGGGAGCGAGCGAGCTGCCACCACGACTCGTCGGTCAGGTCCTCGAGCGCACGGGTGAGCACGGCGTAGCCGAGGTTCGAGTACTCCGGCGCGCGCTTCGGCTCGCGTCGCCGTGCGGCGAGCGTCGGCACGACCTCCGCGTCGAAGCGCTGGGTCGTGAAGGGGGCGTAGGGGTCGAGCGGGTCGGTCATGCCGACGGGCACGCGGGGGAGCCCGGACGTGTGCTCGATCAGTGTGCGGACGGTCACGGCGTCGGGGAGCAGCGTCGCCGGCAGGAGCGTGGCGACGGGCGCATCGAGGTCGAGCTCGCCGGCCTCGGCGAGCCGCGCGGCGATCGCGGCTGTCACGGTCTTCGTGATGGAGCCCCACTCGAGCATCGGCGTGCCCCGGTGCAGCGAGCCGATCCGCTCGGTCACCACGCGATCGCCGTCCCGTAGCCGCGCTGCGGTGCTCCGGTCTCGGGCGAGGATGCTCACCGACCTACTCTGCCACCGGCGCCGCCACTAGATCGGGTCCCGCTCGAGCTCCCGGTAGATTGATCGGGCCCCCGTAGCTCAGCGGATAGAGCAGAGGCCTTCTAATCCTTTTGTCGCGGGTTCGACTCCCGCCGGGGGCGCATCCGGCCCCTTCCCTGATGGGTCGACCCGATCGACGACCGTAGGCTGTCGGGGTGCTCCCGACGATCCTGCAGTCCACCCAGCCCTCCGACGAGCTGAGCGGCGTCGCCGGCTGGGCCGTCGGGCTCATGGACGCCATCGGCGCTCCCGGCGCCGCCGTCGCGATCGCCGCCGAGAACCTCTTCCCGCCCATCCCGAGCGAGGTCATCCTGCCGCTCGCGGGCTTCAGCGCGGCGCAGGGTGCCTTCACCGTGGCCGAGGCCATCATCTGGACGACGATCGGCTCCGTGGTCGGCGCCCTCGTGCTCTACCTGCTCGGCCGCTGGCTCGGCCACGACCGGCTCGCGGCCATTGCGCGCAAGATGCCGCTCGTCCGCTCGAGCGACATCGACAAGACGACCGCGTGGTTCGCGAAGCACGGCTGGAAGACGGTGCTCTTCGGTCGCTTCCTGCCGATCTTCCGCAGCCTCATCTCGATCCCCGCTGGCATCGAGCGCATGCCGGTGCTGCTCTTCCTCGGCCTGACGCTCGTCGGCTCGGCGATCTGGAACACCATCTTCATCCTCGTCGGCGTCTTCCTCGGCCGGAACTACCACGTCATCGAGCCCTACATGGACTGGCTGCAGTGGGTCGTGATCGGCCTGGTGATCGTCGTGCTCGTGTGGTTCGTGGTGCACCGGATGCTGCAGAACCGCAAGGAGGGGAAGCCGCTGCTCTCGGGCGAGTGACGACGCGCGTCAGGGGCCGGTGAAGCACGCGAGCGCGTCGTCGAGCGACCAGCACTGGCCGATCGGCAGCATCGCGGTGCCGCCGGGCACCAGCCGGCGAGCTTCGAATGCCGGCCCGTGCGCGCCGTCGGCGCGCGCGATGTAGCCGAGGGCGAGTCCGGATGCGCTGACGACCCTCCAGAGGTCGTCGCGCACGCGCTTGGTCGCGACGTGCGGTGCGTGCGGGGCGGTGCGCCGCTGGGCGGTCGACATGATGGCCATGGCGTGCTCCTTCCTTCCTTCCTGCCTGCGACGCTACGGGCGGCCGCCCACATCGGGATCGCACAGCGCGCGCCGCTACGCTGGCGGCATGCAGGAGATCGTGCTGGCCGGTGGTTGCTTCTGGTGCCTCGACGCCGCCTACCGCGTCGTCGACGGTGTCGACGACGTCGTGTCGGGCTACACGGGTGGCTCGGTGCCGCACCCGAGCTACGAGCTCGTGTGCACCGGGACCACGGGTCACGCGGAGGCCGTGAAGGTCGTCTACGACGAGGAGCGGCTGCCGACCGAGGTCGTGCTCGACATGTTCTTCACGATGCACGACCCGCGGCAGCTCAACCGCCAGGGCAATGACATCGGCACGCAGTACCGCTCCGCCATGTTCTACCGCGACGACGCCGAGCGCGAGCGCTTCGAGGCCGCCATCGCTCGGGCGGGCGAGTGGTGGCCGGGCGAGATCGTCACGACCCTCGAGCCGCTCGGCGAGTTCTACGACGCCGAGGAGCACCACCAGGACTTCTTCGCGAAGAACCCGACGCAGGGCTACTGCCTCGCCGTCGCAGCGCCGAAGGTGAACAAGATCCGCGCGGGCTTCGCGGAGTACCTGCGCGGCTGACGCCGTTCTCCACAGGCGGCTCCTCGAGGCGCCCGCGACTGGCGCGCTCCGGTGCATCCTCGCCGGCATGAGCGAAGCAATCTCCGTGGTCGGCTCCATCGGCACCGACCCCATCCTGAAGTCCGTCGCCGGCGACCAGGTCGCCGAGTTCCGCATCGGCTGCAAGTCGCGTCGCAAGGATGGCGACGACTGGGTCGACGCCCACACCAACTGGTTCACGGTCGAGGCGTGGGGCGCCTTCGCCCGGAACGTCATCACGTCCGTCCGCAAGGGCGACGTCGTCGTCGTGCTCGGCCGGCTCAAGGTCGATCAGTGGGAGTCGGGCGAGCGGCGCGGCACGAGCGTGAAGATCCGCGCCGACCACATCGGCCACTCGATGCGCGTCAGCCCGACGTCGCGCGAGCGGAGGCCGCGCGACGACGCCGAGCAGCGGGGCGATCACGCAGGCGCCTCGCTCGATGCTCAGCCGTCGGCGGCGGAGCCGCCCGAGCCGGTGCTCGCCACCGGTGGCGGCGAGCAGTGGGGGATGCCGGTGCTCGACCCCGAGGCGCCGTTCTGAACCCGCACCGCGGCGCGCGACGACGCGTGCGGATAGCCTGACGACGAGGCGCAGGCGAGGAGGTCCACCGGTGGCATGGCTGATGGTCGTCTTCCTCGTGCTGGTCTTCGCGATCGCGACCGCATCCCTGCTCGCGATCGACGCGATCAGCGCGGTGCTCGCGAGGCTCGTCGTCTCGCTCGCCGGCCGCGTGCGCCGCGGCAAGCGCGCCGTGCTCTGAGCGGTTCGCGCGGTTCGAGTGACCTCGCCCTCCTAGACTGAGCGCGTCGTCCCGTCACGCATCGGAGGAGGGCGCGTGCGCCAGCTCGCGGCAGTCGCGCTCGTCGGCGTCCTCGCACTCGTCGGCTGCGCGGCCGAGGAGCCCTCGCCCGTACCGGCGCCGTCGCCGTCCGACGCGCAGGGCGGCGGGCAGGTCGATGCAGCGACCGATCCGGAGCTCGAGGCGTTCCGCGCGGCGCTCGAGGGGCACTCGCCCGCCGATCCTGCCGCGCTCGTCGCGGCGCTCGAGGCGGCCGGCTTCGAGCGCTCGGCGATCGAGCGCACCCGGGAGCTCGACTCGCTCGGCGAGCCCGTGACCTTCCTCGAAGTCGCCGTGCGGCGGGGCGAGTCGTGCCTGCTCGGCCAGGTCGGCGAGGGGGAGGCGACGGCGCTGCGCGCTGACGCCCTCGGCGGCGGCCGGTGCCTGGTGGGCGAGATCGTCACCGTAGACTGAGGGCATGGCCGAGTACATCTTCTCCATGGTGCGCGCCCGCAAGACGGTGGGCGACAAGGTGATCCTCGACGACGTGACGACCGCGATCCTGCCGGGCGCGAAGATCGGCGTCGTCGGACCCAACGGTGCGGGGAAGTCGACGATCCTGAAGATCATCGCCGGCCTCGACACGCCGTCCAACGGCGACGCGAAGCTCACGCCGGGCTACTCCGTCGGCATCCTCATGCAGGAGCCCGAGCTCGACGAGTCGAAGACGGTGCTCGAGAACGTGCAGGAGGCCTTCGGCCACCTGACGGCGAAGATCGCGCGGTTCAACGAGATCTCCGCCGAGATGGCGAACCCCGACGCCGACTTCGACGCGCTCATGGCCGAGATGGGCACGCTCCAGGAGGAGATCGACGCCGCCGACGCGTGGGACCTCGACTCGCAGCTCGAGCAGGCGATGGACGCGCTGCGCTGCCCGCCGGGCGACTGGCCCGTCACCAACCTCTCCGGCGGCGAGCGCCGCCGCGTCGCGCTGTGCAAGCTCCTGCTCGAGAAGCCCGACCTGCTGCTCCTCGACGAGCCCACGAACCACCTGGACGCGGAGAGCGTGCTGTGGCTCGAGCAGCACCTCGCGAAGTACCCCGGCGCCGTCATGGCGGTCACGCACGACCGCTACTTCCTCGACCACGTCGCGGGCTGGATCTGCGAGGTCGACCGGGGCCGCCTCTACCCCTACGAGGGCAACTACTCGACCTACCTCGAGAAGAAGGCCGAGCGCCTGCAGGTGCAGGGCAAGAAGGACGCGAAGCTCGCCAAGCGCCTCTCCGAGGAGCTCGACTGGGTGCGCTCCAACGCGAAGGGCCGCCAGGCGAAGTCGAAGGCGCGCCTCGCCCGCTACGAGGAGATGGCCGCCGAGGCCGAGCGCACCAGGAAGCTCGACTTCGAGGAGATCCAGATCCCGCCGGGCCCCCGCCTCGGCTCGATCGTGCTCGAGGCCAACGACCTCGAGAAGGGCTTCGACGACCGCAAGCTCATCGACGGGCTCTCGTTCACCCTGCCCCGCAACGGCATCGTCGGCGTCATCGGCCCGAACGGCGTCGGCAAGACGACGCTGTTCAAGACGATCGTCGGGCTCGAGCCGCTCGACGGCGGCTCGCTCAAGATCGGCGAGACGGTCAAGCTCAGCTACGTCGACCAGGGCCGGGCGAACATCGACCCGAACAAGAACCTGTGGGAGGTCGTCTCCGAGGGCCTCGACTACATCCAGGTCGGCAACGTCGAGATCCCGTCCCGAGCCTACGTCTCGCAGTTCGGCTTCAAGGGGCCCGACCAGCAGAAGAAGGCCGGCGTGCTCTCCGGCGGCGAGCGCAACCGCCTCAACCTCGCGCTCACCCTCAAGCAGGGCGGCAACCTGCTGCTGCTCGACGAGCCGACGAACGACCTCGACATCGAGACGCTCGGCAGCCTCGAGAACGCGCTGCTCGAGTTCCCCGGCTGCGCCGTCGTCATCACGCACGACCGGTGGTTCCTCGACCGCATCGCGACGCACATCCTCGCGTACGAGGGCACCGACGAGGAGCCGGCGAACTGGCACTGGTTCGAGGGCAACTTCGAGGCGTACGAGCAGAACAAGATCGAGCGCCTCGGGCCGGACGCGGCCAAGCCCCACCGCTCGGCGTACCGGAAGCTCACGAGGGACTGATGCGCCTCGCGGTGCCGGTGACGGTCCGCTGGTCGGACCTCGACGCCTACGGGCACGTCAACAACGCATCGCTCCTGACGCTCCTCGAGGAGGCGCGCGTCGCCGCCTTCTGGGCCGGCGGGCCGGAGGGCTCGCCGGCGACCGCGATCATCGACGCCGGCCACGGGGCGACGAGCATCACGGTCATCGCCCGTCAGGAGGCCGAGTACCTCGGCCAGATCCCGCACCACCGCGAGCCGCTCATCGTCGACACGTGGATCGGGCAGATGGGCGGCGCGAGCATGCTCGTCTGCTACGAGGTGCGCTCGCCCGACCGCGCCGAGCTGTACGCGCGGGCGACGACGACGGTGGTCATGCTGGATGCGTCCACGGGCCGACCGCGTCGGCTCACGGACGCGGAGCGCGGGGCCTGGGCGCCGTACCTCGAGGAGCCGATCGCGTTCCGCCGCCGCTGACGCGCCGCCGGTAGGCTGGCGGGGCAACGTCGCCGCCCGAGGAGGAGCCCCATGACCGACACCGCCGTCGAGCCCGAGGTGCAGATCACCGACGAGGTGAAGGACGACCCGAGCGGCCCGGATCGCATCCCGCACTTCATCGACGGGCAGCGCCGTCAGGGCGCCGGCGAGACCGCGCCCGTCTTCAATCCGGCGCTCGGCACGCCCGTCTCCCAGGTGCCGCTCGCGGACGCCGACGAGGTCGGCGAGGCGATCGCGGCGGCGAGCGCGGCGTTCCCCGCGTGGCGCGACCTCTCGATCGCGAAGCGCCAGGCGATCATGTTCCGCTTCCGCGAGCTCATCGTCTCGCGCAAGGACGAGCTCGCCGCGATCGTCACGCGCGAGCACGGCAAGGTGCACTCCGACGCGCTCGGCGAGATCGCGCGCGGCATCGAGGTCGTCGAGCTCGCGACCGCGTTCCCGCTGCTGACGAAGGGCGAGTACTCCGAGAACGCCTCGACCGGCGTCGACGTCTACTCCCTGCGCCAGCCGCTCGGCGTCGTCGGCATCATCAGCCCGTTCAACTTCCCGGCCATGATCCCGCTGTGGTTCGCGCCGGTCGCGCTCGCCGCGGGCAACGCGGTCGTCATCAAGCCGAGCGAGAAGGACCCCTCGGCGTCGGTCTTCATCGCCGAGCTGTTCCAGGAGGCGGGCCTGCCCGACGGCGTGCTCAACGTCGTGCACGGTGGCAAGGAGGCTGTCGACACGCTGCTGACGCATCCCGAGGTCCAGGCCATCTCGTTCGTCGGCTCGACGCCGATCGCCGAGTACGTGTACGAGACGGGCTCGAAGCACGGCAAGCGCGTGCAGGCGCTCGGGGGCGCGAAGAACCACATGCTCGTGCTGCCCGACGCCGACCTCGACGTCACCGCCGACGCGGCCGTCAACGCGGGCTTCGGCTCGGCGGGCGAGCGGTGCATGGCGATCTCGGTCGTCGTCGCGATCGATTCGATCGCGGACGAGCTCGCCGCCAAGATCAAGGAGAAGATGGCGGGGATCCGCACGGGCGACGGTACGCGCGACAACGACATGGGGCCGCTCATCACCGGCCAGCACCGCGACAAGGTCGCCGGCTACATCCAGACCGCCGCCGATGACGGCGCCTCGCTCGTCGTCGACGGCCGCGACCCGGAGGTGGACGGCGACCCGAACGGCTTCTGGCTGAAGCCGACGCTCATCGACAACGTGCCGACCGACTCCGCCGCCTACAAGGAGGAGCTCTTCGGTCCGGTGCTCTCGATCGTGCGCGTTGCGAGCTACGAGGAGGGGCTCGAGCTCATCAACTCGAACCCGTACGGCAACGGCACCGCGATCTTCACCAACGATGGCGGCGCCGCGCGACGGTTCCAGAACGAGGTGCAGGTCGGCATGGTCGGCATCAACGTGCCGATCCCCGTGCCGGTCGGGTACCACTCGTTCGGCGGCTGGAAGCGCTCGATCTTCGGCCAGGGCAAGGCCTACGGCAAGCACGCGTTCGAGTTCTACACCCGTGAGAAGGTCGTCACGAGCCGCTGGCTCGACCCGAGCCACGGCGGACTGAACCTCGGCTTCCCGCAGCACGACTGAGCGCGCTGGCGCGCTGGAGCTGAGGGCGGAGGCCCTTTCGGGCCTCCGCCGCGACGCCAGCGCCCCGGCCCGTCTCGGGCCGGGGTCTGCGCAGCTACGACTCCTACGCCGGTCGCCGAACGGCGAAGACGAGCGACGTGCCGAGCTCGCCCGTCGCCGGATTGACCTCGTCATCGACGAAGCGCGCCTCGAGCTGCATCCCGAGCCGCTCCGCGACCTTCCGCGAGCCGACGTTCTGCTCATCGAGGTGCGCGATGACGCGATGCGCGCCCATCGCGAACGCGAGCTCGAGCGCCGCGCGCGCAGCCTCCGTCGCGATGCCCTTGCCCTGCTGCTCGGCCACGATCATCCAGCCGAGCTCCGCCTGCCGGCTGCCGAGGCTCGTGATGCGGAGCATGAGGTCGCCGACGAGCTCGCCGGCGAGCTCGATGCCGAGCTGCGCGGCGTCGCCGTCGCGGAGGAACACGGGCGCGCCGCCCGCCGTCCACGCCATGAGCTCCGCCTCGGTCTGGTCGCGGTTGTAGGTCCACCGGCGCTGCCCTGGGGCGTTGCGGTAGCCGCGCACAGCCTCGAGGTCGTCGGGGGAGAGCGTGCGCAGCACGACCCGCTCGGTGCGCAGCGGCAGTGCCCCGCGGAGCGTGCGCATCGCCTCGGCGGGCGCGATCGGCCGCACGGGCATCAGCGCTGCTGCTCCTCGGCCGGCACGCGCACCATGCCCTCTTGCGCGATCGTCGCGACGTGCGTGCCGTCGGCCTTGTAGACGTGGCCGTGGCCGAGTCCGCGGCCGCCGCCGGACGAGCTCGTCTCGAGCTCGAGCAGCAGCCACTCGTCCACGCGGGCGCGCCGGTGCCACCACACGGCGTGGTCGAGGCTCGCGGCCTTGAGGCCCGGCGTCGACCAGGCGGCGCCGTGCATGCGGACGATCGGCTCGAGGATCGCGTAGTCGGAGAGGTAGGCGAGCGCGGCGCGGTGGAGCGCGTCGTCGTCGGGGAGGCGGTCCTTCGCCTTGATCCAGACGTGCTGCTTGCCGTGCCGCGGGCGCGAGGGGTCCGGCAGATAGACGGGCCCCTCGACGTGGCGGATGTCGAAGGGCCGCGCGATCACGGCCCGCGCCGAGGGGTTCTCGGCGAACGGCGCGAGCAGATCATCCGAGGAGGGCAGGTCCTCGGGCGACGGCAGTCCCTCGGGCATCGGGTGCTGCGAGCTCGGGCCGGGGTCGACGTCCTGGAACGACGAGATCATCGACATGATCGGCAGCCCGTGCTGGTAGGCCTGCACGCGCCGCGTCGAGAACGATCGGCCGTCGTGGATGCGATCGACCGCGAAGGTGATCGGCAGCTCGACGTCGCCCGGCCGCACGAAGTAGCCGTGCACCGAGTGGATGAACCGGTCCTCGGCGATCGTCCGCTGCGCCGCGACCACGGCTTGCGCCATCACCTGTCCGCCGAAGACCCGGCCGAGCGGCATCGGGTGGCTCGTGCCGGTGAAGATGTCCTCGTCCGTGCGGGCACCGGTGTCGACGAGGTCCAGGGTCTCCAGCAGGATGCGGATGCGCTCGCTCATTCGGTTCCTCTCGGGGTCTGCCGCCTAGTCTAGGGAGCGCATGCACGCCATCCTCGCCCTCGACGAACGGGCGCGCGCCGACCTCGTCCTGCTGCTCGATCGCGCCGCCGTGTTCGGCGACGGCACGGTGCGACTCGTCGCCGACGGCGACGTCGCGCTCCTCACGACGCCCATGGCGGCGGCTGCCGGACTCCTCGACTCGGGGCCCACGATCCTGGTCGCGCGAGCGTCGCGCATGCGTGAGCCGGCGCGCTTCGACGGCGTGGTGCCGCTGCCGGCGCTCCGCGATGCGCTTCGCGACGGCGCGGATGTGGAGATCCCGGATGCGGTGACCCGGCCCGCGTGGGCCGCCGTCTCACCGCCTCGGTCGGGGTGGGCGCACGCGGGCGATGTCTCGCCCGAGACGATCCGCGCGCTCGCCGCACAGGCCGCCGCCGATGTCGAGGCGGCGCTGCCGACGTCGCCCGGCGAGGCGGTGCGTCGACGCGCGGAGCGAGCGGTGTGGGCGCGGCCGGTGGACCCGAGCGGCCTCACCGCGGGCCAGGCGGCCGCGCTCGTCGCGATGCGCTTCCTCGGCCACGCTCCCGTGCGAGTGACCGCGGCCGGTGGCTGGATGCGCGCCTCGGGGCGCGCCGGCGAGGTGCTCGCGCGCTAGCCGAGCGCGGCGGTCGGCGCCGATCGCAGCGAGCGCGACGCGCGCGACAGCAGGACGAGCGCCGCCAGGGAGAACGCGACGCCGATGGCCAGCGGGAGGATCGATCGCGGGCTCGCGGTGAGCGCGACCATGAGTCCGCCGAAGCCGATGCCCGACGCCCCGAGCGCGAGCATCGCGGTCGATGCGACGAACCGCGCCGCGAGCGGCGGCCGGCGCTCGAGCCCCTGATCGACATCGATCCCGGAGCGCTCGATCCGCCGGAGCGCGAAGGCGGCCGCGGCGATCGCGATGAGCCCGCCGAGGCCGAGCGCGAGCATGCCGAGCGACGGCATGGCGAGCAGCCAGCGCTGACCGATCGCGGCCGCGACGAGCATCGCGACGAGCGCGGCGCCGATCACCGCCGACGCCCCGAGCGCTCCCTTGCGGGCGACCCGTCGCCACGTCGCGCGCTGCGGGCGCCGCTCGAGCGGCTGCTCGCGACCTGTCTGCTCCGGCTGGGCCATGGCGTCACCGTACCGTGCCGCCGGCCATGGGCAGGGGTTCAGCCCTGCGCCTGCTCGACGAGCTCGAGGAGGCCGGCGGGGACGAGGTCGAGCTCGGGGTCGCGGAAGCGCTCGACGGGGAGCCACCACACCGGGTGGCCCGCGTCCGTGACCGAGGGGAGCGACGCATCCGCTGCCGCCTCGACCTCGAGCACGAAGACGTGCTCGTGCAGCGTGCGACCGGCGAACTCGAAGACGCTCTCGAGCACCCCGAGCAGCCGCGGAGCCCGCGCCACGAGGCCGAGCTCCTCCTCGAGCTCGCGCACGATCGTCTCGGCGGCGAGCTCACCCGGCTCGATGCCGCCGCCCGGCGGCCGCGCGAGCGTGCGGCCGGTGATGGGATCGACCGTGCTCGTCACGAGCAGGCGGCCGGCGGCATCGCGGATGATCGCGATCGCGATCGCGCGGATGCGGTCGGGCGGTGCCGCGGTCACAGGATGTCGAGCTCGGGGATGGCGCCGAGCTCCTTCGCGAGCCCGCCGCCGTTCGACGACCACACCCACGGGTGCATCGAGCGCGTGTCGGCGTGCTTGCGGCCACCGGCGAGCACGGCCTCCTGCGCCGAGAGCTCGCGGATCGCGACCGCGCGCACGTGCTCGGGGTGCGCGCTCGCGAACTCGCCGTAGAGCTCCTCGTCGTGCTGGCCGTCGTCGCCGACGAGCAGCCACCGCACGTGCGGCAGCTCGCGCGCGAGGCGGCGCAGCTGCGCGCGCTTGTGCTCCTTGCCCGAGCGGAAGAAGCGGTCGGGCGTCGGTCCCCAATCGGTCAGCAGCATGCTGCCGGCGGGGTAGAGGTTGCGCGAGAGGAAGCGCGTGAGCGCGGGCGCCGCGTTCCAGGCGCCCGTGGAGAGGTAGATGAAGGGGCTCTCGGGATGCCGCTGCGCGATCCGCTCGTAGAGCACCGCCATGCCGGGCACCGGGGAGCGCGCGTGCTCGTCGAGCACGAAGGCGTTCCAGGCGGCGAGGAGCGGCCGCGGGAGCGACGTCACCATCACGGTGTCGTCGATGTCGCTCACGACGCCGAAGCGCGTCGCGGGATCGACGACGAACACGGGGGCGGTGACGGGCGCGCTGCCCGCGACCGAGACGGTCACCTCGCGCCAGCCGGGTTCGAGCTGCATCGGCACCCGGGCGTCGACGAGGCCGCCGCGATCGGCCGTGACGACGTGGCGCTCCCCGCCCGCCTCGATCATCACGTCGATGTCGTTGAGGGCGAGCGACGTGAACGAGCGCCAGCCGCGCACGTTCTCGTAGAGGGCGCCACGCTCACCGCCGGGCTCGACGAGCAGCACGCGCGCGAGCACGCGCACCCAGCCCTCGCCGCCGTAGCCGGGGTAGGTGACGATCGCGGGCATCCGGCCGGCGCGCAGCGCCCCCGCCTCGCGGTGCTCGTGCACCCAGTCCTCGACGCGCGCCGCGACGTGCTTGATCGGCTCGGGGATGCGGGCGAGCGGCACCAGCTCCTCCATGGGCGGCTCCTCCCGGGACGTCGGTCGGGATCGACCCTACCGACTCGCCACCGGCTCGATGAGCGAGGCACCCTCCTCGCGCACGCTCCCGACGCGCCGATCCACCTCGTGCATCGCGAGCGACTCGGCGACCGCGCCCGCCTCGGCGACGACGGCCTCGAGCGCGGCCTCGCCGTCCTCGTCGGGGTCGAGCCACGCATCCCGCATCTCAGGGGAGACGACGACCGGCATGCGCTCGTGGATGTCGGCGAGCGTGCCCGACGCCGCCGTCGTGAGGATCGTGGTCGAGAGGAGCCACGAGCCGTCGGGCTGCCTCCACCAGGCGTAGAGGCCCGCGAAGCTCAGCGGACGGTCGTCGTGGATGTAGAACGGCGTCTTCGACTCGCCGCGCTTCTGCCACTCGAACCAGCCGTCGGCGGGCACGAGCGCGCGGCGCTCGCGGACGGCGTCGCGGAACATCGGCTTCGACGCGGCGGTCTCGGCGCGCGCGTTGAACGCCCGGGCGCCGACCGACATGTCGTCGGCCCACGACGGCACGAGTCCCCAGCGAGCGGGCTCGAGCCGACGGATGGGCGGCGAGTCGTCGCGCGGAGCCGGCTCGACGACGATGGGCACGGTCGTCGTCGGCGGGATGTTCCAGTTCGCCGCGGGGATCTCTCCCTGCTCGTCGATCTCGAACAGCGCCACGAGATCACTCGCGGGCGTGGCCATGACGTAGCGTCCGCACATGCGGAAATGCTCTCACCGCTCGGGCCGCCGGTGCGACATCATGGGCGCATGAACGATCGTCAGGCCAGCGGCTCCTCCGTCACGGTGCGCCACGAGCCGGTGCAGGCGCGCGCGGCGCTGCGCATCGAGGCGCTCCTCGACGCCGCGGCGGCGGTCGTCGTCGAGCACGGCATCGAGCACCTCACGACCGCGCTCGTGGCAGAGCGCGCCGGAGCCTCGATCGGCACGGTCTACCGCTACTTCCCCGACCGCGTCGCGGTGCTCGTGGCCCTCGCCGAGCGCAACCTCGAGCGCATCCGGCTGGCGATCGAGCGCGTGCTGCTCGCCGAGCACCCGTCGCTCATGGCGACGATCGAGGCGGTCGTCGACGCGATGGTCGAGACGTTCCGCACGGTGCCGTCGTTCCGGTCGCTCCGCGGCGGGGAGGGGCTCGACCTCGGCCCGACGGAGCGGCCGCCGGTCGCGCCGACCTTCGTCGACGACATGGCCGCCCACTTGCGCGAGCGCTGGGAGATCGAGCTCAGCGACGAGCAGCGGCACGAGCTCGAGCTCGCGATCGGCGCGCTCGACGCGCTCGTCACCTACGCGTTCCTGCACGACCCCGACGGCGACCCGCGCTACCTGCAGCTCGGCGTCGAGGTCATGCGCGAGCGGATCGTCGCGGCGCTGCCGCAGCTCGCCGAGGGCGCGTAGCGCTCAGCGCTCCTCGCCCGCGCGCCGGTCGGCGGCGCCTCCGTCGGCCGCATCCGCGGCCGCCCCGTCGACGTCGTCCTCGTCGCGCATGTGCCGCGCCTCGAGGCGCGAGATGAGCTGCTTGACGCCCCACACGGCGAGGATGAACGCCACGATGACGCCCACGAGCACGTAGCCGGCGCCGTGCAGCTCGTCGGCGAGCTCGCGGTAGCTGCCGCCGGCGGCCCAGCCGGCGCTCGCGTAGGCGGTCGCCCACAGCACGCACGCGGGCACGGTCCAGGCGAGGAAGCGGCGGTAGGGCATCGGCGAGGCGCCGACGATGAGCGGCACGAGCGAGTGGGCGACGGGCAGGAAGCGCGAGAGGAAGATCGCGATGCCGCCGCGCCGCGCGAGGTAGCGCTCGGTGCGGCGCCAGCGCTTCGACGCCGCTGGCCATCGCCTCGCGAGCCAGCGGTCGATCGCGGGCCCGAGCCAGCGCCCGATCGCGAAGCCGATCGACTCTCCGGCGATCGAGCCGAGCACCGTCGCGGCGATGAGGGCGAGCCACCACGGCCACTCCTCGACGGCGAGCGCCGCGATGATGACGACCGTGTCGCCCGGCACGAAGAGCCCGAGCAGCACGCTCGTCTCGAGCGCCATCGCGATGAACGCGAGCAGCGTGCGCAGCCACGGTTCGATCGAGCCGACGACCTCGAGCACGACGTCGATGACGTCATCGATCACGAGCGGCCCGCCGTCACCGGGGTGCGCAGCTGCTCGAGCCGCGCGCGCCACGCGTCGACGCGCGCGGGCGCCGCGACCTCGGGTCCGTCGTGCCACGCCGCGACGCCGCGGATGCCGCGCAGCGCGTTCGCGAGCCACACCTCGGCGCCCTCGAGCTCGTCCGGCCGTGCGGCGACGCGCCGCACCTCGACGCCGTCGAGGGAGGCGACCTCCTCGATGACGGCGGCGGTCACGGAGGCCATGTGGGGGATGCGGTCGGCCGGCACGTGCAGGACGTCGTCCCGCCACCACAGCAGCGCAGAGCGCGCGCCCTCCGCGACGAGCCCGTCCGTGCACAGGATCGGCTCGACGTCGCGGCCCGCGCGCGCGGACTCCTCCTCCACGAGCGCCTGCAGCGCCTCGAGGTCGGGCCCCTTCCGCAGCGGCTCGCGGCGCGGGTCGCGCGACGCGGTGACGACGTCGACGCGATCGCTCGGCGCCGGCGCCGGCCGGATGCGCAGCCGGATGCCGGCCGGCGTGAGGTCGACGCGCGGCGACCAGCGGCCCTCGGCCGGCGCGAGCCCGACGGCGCCCCGGACGGCCGCCATCGCGTCGAGACGGTCGCCGCCCGCCTGTGCCACCGCATCCGCGAACCGCAGCTGGTGCCGCTGCCACGCGAGCACGCGCCCGTCGACGACGAGCCACGAATCGGCCGCGAGGGCCTGGCCGATCGGCTCGTCGACGGGCGCGAAGCCCGCCGTCGTCCAGGCGCGGACAGGCTGCTCGGCGCTCATAGGATGCACCCTATGCCAGCGACCTCTGGGCACTTGCTGCCCCACCTCGGCGCTCGCTGGTCGCTCCCGATCGACGTCTCGCCCGAGTCGGCGTTCGCCGCGCTCGAGGCCGGTGACGGCGACGTCGTGTGGCTCGACTCCTCGTCGAGCGGCGATCACGTGATCGGCACCGGGGCGCGCGTGCTGCTCGTGGAGGACGGCCGCGCGACGCTCGACGGGCGCCCCGTCGAGGGCGACGCGCTCGCGGCGCTCGAGGCGGCGCGCGCGGCGAGCCCCGGCGCGTGGGTCGGCTGGCTCGGCTTCGAGGCGGGCGTGCGGATGCTCGGTCTCGAGCCCGCCGCCGGCCGCTTCCCGGAGGCGGCGTGGCTCCTGCTCGACCGCTGGATCGTCGTCTCTGGCGGTGATGCGCAGCTGCAGTCGCGCGACGGCGAGCCGTGGTCGCTGCCCGCACCGCCCGCGCCGCGCGTCCCCACGGGCGCGCGCATCGATGCCTCGAGCCTCCGCTGGCGCGACGACGACGCCGCGTACGCCGCGAAGGTCGAGCGCTGCCGCGACCACATCCGCGACGGCGACTCCTACGTGCTGTGCCTCACGACCGCGATCGAGGCGCCGCCGCTCGACATGGTCGCGACGCACGCGCGGCTCCGCGCCGCGAGCCCCGTGCACCACGGGGGCTTCCTGCGCATCGCGGGCGTCACGGTCTCGAGCGCGAGCCCCGAGACCTTCCTGCGCATCGAGGACGGCGTCGCGACCACCCGCCCCATCAAGGGCACGCGCCGCCGCGGCGCCGACGACGACGCGGCGCTCGCGCGCGAGCTCTTCGAGAGCGAGAAGGAGCGCGCCGAGAACGTCATGATCGTCGACCTGTGCCGCAACGACCTGCAGCGGGTCTCCGAGCCCGGATCGGTCGACGTCTCGGCCCTGCTCGCGGTCGAGACCTACCCGACCGTGCACCAGCTCGTCTCGACCGTGCGCTCGCGGCTGCTGCCGGGCGTCGGCCCGCTCGACGCCGTGCGCGCGCTCTTCCCGGCGGGCTCGATGACGGGCGCGCCGAAGCGCCGCACGGTCGAGCTGCTGCAGGAGCTCGAGGGCGCTGCGCGCGGCGTGTACAGCGGATGCTTCGGGATCGTCGCGGGGGAGACGTGCCAGCTCGCGATGGTCATCCGATCCGTCGTCGCCGATGCGGCGGGCGCTCACATCGGCGTCGGCGGGGGAGTGACCGCGCTCTCGGAGCCGGCGTTCGAGGTCGAGGAGCTGCACGTGAAGGCCGCGGCGATGCTCGCGTCGCTCGTGCCGGCCTGAGGCTCGCGGCGGTCGGGCTCAGCCGCGCTCGCGCTCGGCGCCCGCGCGCTCCTCGGCCATGCGGGCGACGCGCTCGAGGCGCGACTCCCACTGCCGCCCGATCGCGTCGAGCCGGTCGGCGAGCGCGCTGAGGTTCGCGCCGATCGCGCGGTGCCGCACCGAGCGCCCTTCGCGGGTCGACTCGACGAGGCCCGCCGCCTCGAGCACCGCGAGGTGCTTCGCGATCGCCTGCCGCGAGACGGGCAGCTCGGCGGCGAGCTCGCTCGCGGAGCGCGCGCGGCTGCCGAGCAGCTCGAGGATCGCCCAGCGCGTGTCGTCGGCGAGCGCCGCGAGCTGCTGCGTGGGAGCGGCGATGGCTCCGCTCACCGCGAGGCCTCGAGCACGTGCCGGCGCAAGCCGTCGAGCACCATCTCCCACCCGGTCGCGTTGCCGCGCATCCGGTCGTCGCGCACGTCGCCGGGCACGCGCATCCACCCGGACTCGACGACCGTGACGCGCGTGCCGTCGCCGAGCGGCTCGAGGTCGAAGCGCACGTCGCACGCCGTCGGGCCCGGCTCTGCCTCGCCGATCTCGCCCCAGCGGAACGCGAGCGTGCGCTCGGGCCGCAGCACGCGGATCGCGACGGGCCACCGCTCGCCCTCGTGCTCGAACGTGCCGGTGACGCCCTCGCGGAGACCGCCCGGGAAGACGGCGGGATGCCCCCACCACGCCTCGATCGAGGCCGGGTCGGTGAGGTGCCGCCACACGAGCGAGACGGGCGCGGGGACGTCGAGCGAGCGGGTGATGGTGCCGGCGAGCGGGTCGACCGCGGAGGGCGTCCAGCGCCGGGCGATGAGGGCGATGAGCTCGTCGAGCTCGGAGGTCCAGCCCTCGCGGTTGTCGGCGAGCGCGGCGCGCACGGCCACCTCGTCGCCGAGCCGCTCGAAGCCGGTCTCGAGCACGGTGACGCGCGTGCCGCCGTCGACCCGCTCGAGCGTGAAGGTCGCGAGCGTGCTGCTCTCGTCGCTGAGCGGCTCGCCGCGCCGGCCCCAGCGGAACGCCCAGACGTGCGGGGCCTCGGCGCGCTCGATGCGCGCGGGGAACTCGCCGGCGTCGCTCCAGCCGAAGGAGCCCGTGGCGCCCTCGCCGGTGCCGTCCGGGAACGTCGCGCTGTCGCCGAACCAGTCGGCGAGCGAGGCGGGATCGGTGAGGCACTCCCAGACGACCTCGATCGGGGCGCGCACGGCGATCGTGCGCGTCACGCGAGCGCGCGGCTCGTCGATCGCCGCTTCGGCGTCGTGCCGGTGCTCGGCAGGCTCGGTGTGCGACATGGTTCCTCCTGCAATCGATCGGTTGCAGGTCAAGGTAGGGCTGCGACGCGTGAAGTGCAACCCTCCAGTTGCGTCAGTCGCTCGCCGCCTCGAGGTGCTCGGCGAGGTCGACGAGCTCGTCGAGCTCGACCGTCCACCCCGCCGCGAGCGCGCGCAGCGACTCGCGCTTCGACGCCTCGTCCCCCTCGAGCGGGAACCCCGACTCGACGAGGTGCACCTGGGTCTGGCCGTCGACGTCGCGCAGGGTCATCTCGACCGTCGACGCCTTGTCGGAGAGGATGCCCTCGGCCCAGTCGAAGACGAAGCGCGCGCCGGGCTCGAGCTCGCGGATGCGCGCGGCGAGCACGACCTCGCCCGTCCAGGCGAAGCGGCCGGTCGCGCCGGCGACGACGCCGTCGGGGAACGCGGCGATGTCCCCGAGCCAGCGCGCGAGCAGCTCGGGCTCGGTCAGGCAGCGCCACACCGTGCCGCGCTCAGCGTCGACGGCGACGATGCGCGTCACGCGCACGCCTGGCACATCGACCGTCGCGGGCGGATTCTCGAACTCCGGCACCGTTGGGCCTCCCTCCGGCTGCCCCGATTGTGCCACGCGTCGCCTCCGCACGAGCGCCCGTAGACTGGGAAGCCGTCGTGCCGACTCCGGCCGACGACATCCAGGAGCCCATGTGACCGACGAGACCTACGACTTCGCCCGCATCCAGCAGCGATGGCTGCCGGTGTGGGACGAGCTGCGCCCCTTCGCGACCGATGACGAGACCGACACCCGGCCGCGCAAGTACGTGCTCGACATGTTCCCCTATCCGTCGGGCGACCTCCACATGGGGCACGCCGAGTCGTACGCCTACGGCGACGTGCTTGCGCGCTACTGGCGGCAGCAGGGCTTCAACGTGCTGCACCCGATCGGCTGGGACTCGTTCGGCCTGCCGGCCGAGAACGCCGCGATCAAGCGCGGCGCCGACCCGAAGGAGTGGACCGAGGCCAACATCGAGCAGCACAAGCGCTCGATGCGGCTCTACGCGACCGCCTTCGACTGGGACCGCATCCTCCACACCTCCGACCCCTCGTACTACAAGTGGAACCAGTGGCTGTTCCTCGAGATGTACAAGGCCGGACTCGCCTACCGGAAGCCCTCGAACGTCAACTGGTGCCCGAAGGACCAGACCGTCCTCGCCAACGAGCAGGTCATCGGCGGGCTGTGCGAGCGCTGCGACACCCCCGTGGTCAAGAAGAAGCTCACCCAGTGGTACTTCAAGATCACCGACTACGCCGACCGGCTGCTCGACGACCTCAACCAGCTCGAGGGCCGCTGGCCCGAGAAGGTGCTGCGCATGCAGCGCAACTGGATCGGCCGCTCCGAGGGCGCCGAGGTCGAGTTCGAGATCGAGGGCCACCACTCGCGCGTGCCCGTGTTCACGACCCGTCCCGACACGCTCTACGGCGCGACGTTCATGGTCGTCGCACCCGACTCCGACCTCGCCGCCGAGCTCGCCGCCGGCGCGAGCCCCGAGGTGCGGATGCGGTTCCAGGACTACCTCGACACGGTCGGGCGGATGACGGAGATCGACCGGCAGAGCACCGAGCGCCCGAAGACGGGCGTCGACCTCGGCCGCTTCGCGATCCACCCGCTGACGGGGGAGCGCATGCCGGTGTGGGCCGCCGACTACGTGCTGGCCGACTACGGCCACGGCGCCGTCATGGCGGTGCCGGCGCACGACCAGCGCGACCTCGACTTCGCGCGCGCCTTCGACCTGCCGATCAAGGTGGTCGTCGACACGCTCGCACCCGTCACGGGCGTCATGCCGACGATCCCGCTCGACGAGCACGGCAACGCGGTGCTGCCCGAGGACCTCCCCCCGCTCGACCCGGCCTCGACCGGCGTCGCGCTGCCGGGCGAGGGCCGCATGATCAACTCCGGCGAGCTCGACGGGCTCTCGAAGCAGCACGCGATCGGCCGCATGATCCAGCTGCTCGAGCGCAAGGGCGTCGGCCGCGCGGCGAAGTCGTTCCGGCTGCGCGACTGGCTCGTGAGCCGCCAGCGCTACTGGGGCACGCCCATCCCGATCATCCACACCGCCGACGGGCAGGAGGTGCCGGTGCCCTATGAGCAGCTGCCGGTCACGCTGCCCGACTCGCACGGCCTCGACCTCGCGCCCAAGGGCTCGAGCCCGCTCGGCGCGGCCGAGGACTGGGTCAACGTGCCCTCGCCGATCGACGGCAGCCCCGCGCGCCGCGACGCCGACACGATGGACACGTTCGTCGACTCCTCCTGGTACTACCTGCGGTTCCTGAGCCCGAACGACGACACCCAGCCGTTCGACAAGGCGCAGGTCGAGCGCTGGGCGCCCGTCGACCGCTACGTCGGCGGCGTCGAGCACGCGATCCTGCACCTGCTCTACGCGCGCTTCATCACGAAGGTGCTCTTCGACATGGGCCACGTGCCCTTCACCGAGCCCTTCGAGTCGCTGCTCAACCAGGGCATGGTGATCCTCGACGGCGGCAAGATGTCGAAGTCGAAGGGCAACCTCGTCGAGCTGTCGGACGAGCTCGAGAAGCACGGCGTCGACGCGGTGCGGCTCGCGATGAGCTTCGCGGGCCCGCCCGAGGACGACATCGACTGGCGCGACGTGAGCCCGGCCGGCGCGCAGAAGTTCCTCGCGCGCGCGTGGCGGCTCTCGAAGGAGCCGCTCGCGAAGCGCGGCGCCGATCCGAAGGGCGGCGACCGGGGGCTGCGGCGCGAGACGCACCGGTTCCTGGCGGATGCGCCGGGTCTCGTCGAGTCGCTCAAGTTCAACGTCGTCGTCGCTCGCCTCATGGAGTTGACGAACGCCACCCGCAAGGCCGTCGACTCGGGCCCCGGCGCCGCCGACCCCGCGGTGCGCGAGGCGGTCGAGACGATCGCCCTCGGCCTCTCGCTCTTCGCGCCGTACACGGCGGAGGACATGTGGGCGAATCTCGGCCACGGGCCCTCGATCGCGAACGCGGGATGGCGCAAGCCCGACCGCTCGCTGCTCGTCGAGCAGTCGACGACGGCGATCGTGCAGGTGAACGGCAAGGTGCGCGACCGCGTCGAGGTGCCCGTCGACATCGCCGACGCCGAGCTCGAGCGCCGCGCCCGGGAGCTCCCGGGCGTCGCGCGCTCGATCGGCGACGGGGTCGTGCGGCACGTCGTCGTGCGGGCGCCGAAGCTCGTGAACTTCGTCGTCGGCTGACCCGACCCGGCCGCTGGCTGAGCCGGTCCGCGCGCGCAGCGCGCTGACCGTGTCGAAGCCGCGCTGATCCACAGACGCTCCCTGCCCCGGCACCAGCGCCGACGCATCCGCCCTACCGTTCCCGGATGGCCGGGACGGATGCGCGCTGGCGGCTGGGCGCGGGGGCCGCGGTGCTGCTCGTGCTAGGTGCCGTCGCCGGCGGCGTCGCGCAGCGCATGGTGCAGGACGCCGCTCCCGCGACGATCGTCGCGGAGCCCGTCGCGACGGCCGCATCGGACCTCGTCGTCGACGTGCAGGGCGCGGTCGCCAGGCCCGGCGTCTACCGGCTGCAGAGCGGCTCGCGCGTGCTCGACGCGCTCGCGCGGGCCGGCGGTACGAGCGCCGAGGCGGCGCCCGGTGCGCTGAACCTCGCGCGGCCGGTCGTCGACGGGGAGCAGCTCATCGTGCCGACCGTCGAGGAGGCCGCCGCGGCCCCGCCTCCCGGCGCGCCGGGCAGCGGCGTCGCGGCAGGCGGGCTCGTGTCGCTCAACCAGGCGGACCAGGCGGCGCTCGAGTCGCTGCCGCGCGTCGGTCCGTCGCTCGCGCTCGCGATCATCGCCCACCGCGATGAGCACGGGCCGTTCACCGACCTCGCGCAGCTCGACGACGTGCCCGGCATCGGACCGGCGCTGCTCGCGACGCTCACGCCGCTCGTGACGCTCTGATGCGCGATGTGCGCCTCGCCCTGCCGGTCGCGATCGCGTGGGCCGCGCTCGCTGTGCTGAGTCCGCACCCGGTCGCGCTCGGACTCGGGGCGATCGCGTGCGCGGCGATCGCCGCCGGTGGGCTGCTGCTCGCCCACCTCGTCGCGCGGCGAGGCGAGCGGACGGCGGCGCTGCTGCGCACCGTCGCGCTCGGCGCGGCGCTCGCGTGCCCGCTCCTCGCGGGCGCCGACGCGGCAACCTCGAGCGCGATCGATCGCTGCGACGAGCTCGCGCTGCTGCTGCTCGGGGAGGCGCCGCCGACCGAGGTCGTCGTCACCGGGTGCGACGGTGCGCGCACGGCGCGGAGCGCGATGCTGCTGCGCGCGCCGGATGCGCCGCTCGCGATCGGCGCGACGGCGATCGGCCGCTGCGATGCGTGGCTCGACGGCTCGCGCTGGCTGCTCGCGTGCGGCGCGCTCGACGTCGGTGCGCCGGCCGACTGGGCGTCGTGGGCCGGGACGCTCCGCGACGGACTGCTCGCGGCGTCCGCGCAGCTGCCGGGCATGGGCGGCGAGCTGCTGCCGGGCCTCACGATCGGCGACGAGCGACGGGTGAGCGCGACGCTGCGGGCGGCGATGCTCGATTCCGGCCTCAGCCACCTGACGGCCGTCTCGGGCGCGAACTGCGTCATCGTCGTCGGCGCGGCATTCCAGCTCGCCGCCGCGGTCGGCGCTCGCCGACCCGTCCGCGTCGCGGTCGCCGCCGCTGCGCTCGCAGGCTTCGTCGTGCTGGTCACGCCCGAGCCATCAGTCGTGCGGGCCGGGGCCATGGCGGCGATCGCGCTCGTCGGCGTCGTCACCGGCCGGCGAGCGGGCGCGGTCGCGCTGCTCTCGCTCGCCGTGCTGCTCGTGCTCGCGGTGCAGCCGCACCTCGCGACGAGCCCGGGCTTCGCGCTCTCCGCCCTCGCGACGTGCGGCCTCATCGTGCACGGGCGCCCGATAGCCGAGGCGCTCGCCCGGGTGCTGCCGATGCCGATCGCCGCGCTCATCGCGGTGCCGGTTGCCGCGCAGCTGTGGTGCCTGCCGGTGCTCGTCGGCCTCGACGCGAGCGTGAGCGCCGTCTCGGTGCTCGCGAACCTGCTCGCCGGCCCGGCCGCACCGGTCGTCACCGTCGTCGGACTCGCGGCGTGCCTCGCGTCGCCGCTCGCCCCCGCGGTCGCGATCGGCCTCGCGTGGCTCGCCTGGCTCCCGGCCGCCTGGATCGCCCAGGTCGCGATGGTCGCGCAGCAGTTGCCCGCCGCCCAGGTGCCCTGGCCGGTCGCGCCCTGGGGCGCGCTCGCCGCATCCGCCATGCTCTCTGCGGTGCTCATCGGCCAGGCCCGCGGCCGGATCGCGCGCGGTGTCGCGATCGCCGCCGCCATCGGGCTCGTAGTCGCCGGGTCCGCGGCGTGGCCGAGCGTGCGGCTCGGCGCGCTCGCCGACTGGAGCATCGCGCAGTGCGACGTGGGGCAGGGGAGCGCGACGCTCATGCGCCACGGCGCGGCGACCGTGCTCGTCGACGCCGGCGCCGAGCCGTCGCGCATCGACGGCTGCCTGACCACACTCGGCGTGCGGCAGGTCGACCTGCTGGTGCTCACCCACTTCGACGTCGACCACGCGGGCGGCGCGAGCGCGCTGCTCGGCCGGGTCGGGCTGCTCGTCCACGGCCCGGTCGACGAGCGCTCCGAGTCGCTCGTCGCCGAGGTCGCCGCGGCCGGCGCCGCGACGCACGAGGCCCGGCGCGGCGACGCGTGGGCGCTCGGCGAGCTGCACGTCGAGGCGCTCTGGCCGATCGGCGACGAGGAGCCAGGCAACGACGCGAGCGTCGCGGTCGCGATCGACTCCCCGGGCGGCGGGCTCGAGCTCGTCGTGCTCGGCGACCTCGGTGCGCAGTCGCAGTCGCGACTTCTCCGCGCGGGCGTGCCCCGCGCATCCGTCGTCGTCGTCGCGCACCACGGCTCCGCCGACCAGCTGCCCGCGCTCTACCGCCGCATCGGCGCCGCCGTCGGACTCGTCGGCGTGGGGGAGAACGACTACGGGCACCCGACGGATGCGTCCCTGCGGCTCGTGCGGGAGGCCGGCGGCCAGCCCCTCCGCACCGACGAGCGCGGCACGGTCGCGCTCGCGGTCGACGACAGCGGCGTGCGCGTGTGGTCGGAGCGCGTCGGCGGCCCGCCGTAGGCCTGGGGCGTGTCAGCGAGCATCCTCAAGATCTACGTCAACTCCGACGCGGCGACTCGAGCACAAGCTCAGCCATCAGATATCCCGTGAGAAGCGCGCCCGTCTCCGCGGGGCGCTGCCGGCATAGATGATTCGCCGACTCCGCGAAAGCAGCACTCGATCCGCGTCGGCGTGAGCGCCCGGTCTAAGTGAGCGCCGACCGACCGAATCGACTCCTGGGGCTGTCCGGCCGTGCTTGCCCGAAGCTAATGCGATCGGAGCGAGCGTCCGCGCGCGCGGCGAGCGACGAAGGCAACGCCGGCGAGCGCGAGCAACCCGAGACCGGCGGCGTTCCAGGACTCAGGGGCAGCGGCGTACATTGCGGCGAACTGAGCCGGAACGCTTGCGAAGCCGTCAATGAAAATGCCGGCGAGATCGATCTGCGAAGTCATGGCATGACAGTAAGGGACGGCGCCGACATTCGAGCGGAGCTCGCGCTCCCCGAGAGCATGATCCAACAGCGTGAGCTCAGCGCGATGATCGTGGACGCGACGAGTAGAGGTGACCGAAGTCGATCACTTGACCGCCCCTCAGGAACTCCATCCGAGCTCGGCACGATCGCGCTCGCGCTGGACGCGGCCGTCGTGCACGTCTGGTCGGAGCGCGTCGGCGGCCCGCCGTAGGCTGGGTGGGTGGCAGCGAGCATCCCCAAGATCGGCTGGGAGCAGATCTCTCCCGCGCCGGTCGTGCTCGTGTTCGGCAAGGAGTCGTTCCTCGCCGACCGCGCGATGCAGCGGCTGCGCGCGCTGCTGCTCATGGAGGATCCGGAGCTCGAGATCCACGACGTCGACGCCGGCCAGTACGTCGACGGCGCGCTCGAGCTCATCGCGAGCCCTTCGCTGTTCGACGAGCCTCGGCTCGTGCGCGTCG
Source organism: Agrococcus lahaulensis DSM 17612 (assembly GCF_000425105.1). GTDB lineage: Bacteria > Actinomycetota > Actinomycetes > Actinomycetales > Microbacteriaceae > Agrococcus > Agrococcus lahaulensis. The sequence goes on along the minus strand of NZ_AULD01000006.1, from coordinate 85,679 downwards.
AGAACGGCGTGAAGGCGACCGACGCCCTCATCGCCGACGTCCTCCGCTACCTCGCGGCGCCCGTCGACGGCACGACCCTCGTCATCCGCCACGACGGCTCGACGGTGCGCGGCAAGAAGATGCTCGACGCGATCCGCAAGACGCCCGGCGCGATCGAGGTGGTCTGCCAGCCGCTCAAGCGCGACGAGCTCGTGCCGTTCGTGCGCGGCGAGCTGCGGCTGCTCGAGCGGGAGGCGACGCCAGGCGCGATCGCCGCACTCGTGGATGCGTTCCACTCCGATATCGCGGAGCTCGCGAACGCGGTGCGCCAAGTCGCGCTCGACACGCAGGGCGAGGTGACCGAGCAGGTGGTGCGCACCTACTACTCGGGCCGCGTCGAGACGACCGCGTTCGCCGTCGTCGACGCCGTGATCGCGGGCGACGTCGCCACCGCGCTCGTGACGCTGCGGCACGCGATCGCGACCGGTGCCGATCCGGTGCCGATCGTCGCGGCGTTCGCGATGCGGTTCCGGCAGCTCGCGAAGGTCTCCGGCGCGGCCGGCGGCGACTCGCAGGCGGCGCGGCAGCTCGGCATGCAGGACTGGCAGGTGAGGAACGCCCGCAAGGACCTGCGCGGCTACACCGACGCGACGCTGTGCGAGGCGATCGAGGCGATCGCCCACGCCGACCACGCCGTGAAGGGCGCCGAGCGCGACCCGCACTACGCGGTCGAGCGGCTCGTGCGGCAGCTCGCCGCGCGCGCCTGAGGCGGCTACGCGGAGCCGCTCCAGGGCGCCGGCGCGAGCACCCAGATCGCGACCGCCCGCTCGTCGCCCGCCACGCGCCACGTGTGCGGCTCGCGGCCTGGCATCGTCAGTGCATCCCCGGCACCGACGAGCACGGTGCGGTCGGCGAAGCGCACCTCGACCGCGCCGGCCACGACGTGCAGCACCTCGACCTCGCAGCTGATCGTGTAGAGATCCGACCCGCCGTGCGCGCCGGGCTCGAGCTCGGAGCGGAGCACCTGCAGCTGCTCCTGCCCGCGCGGCGAGAGCATGCGCTCGTCCGCCCCGACGCCGCCGAGGTTGATGCGCGGTGCGTCCGCCCACTGCACGAGCTGCACGTCCGGCTCCTCGAAGAGCGCGCCGACCGGGAGCGAGAGCACCTGGCACAGCTGCACGAGCGTCGCGACGCTCGGCGACGTCTCGTCGCGCTCGAGGCGGCTGAGGAAGCCCTTCGAGAGGCCCGACGTCGCCGCGACCTGGCTGAGCGACATGCCTTGCGCGGTGCGCGCGGAGCGCAGCTTCGCACCGATCGCGATCGCGCTCTCGTCCGCGTCAGGGTGGATGGGGCGCATACCGGTCCTCGCTTCTGCTCTCTCGCCTTGACGAACGCTTCTGGTCAGGCGTACGGTGACGACACTAGTTGCACGAAGCGTATCGAAAGTTGTCTCATATGCAACCCTCGGAGAATCGTCCCTCCACGCCGCGTGGACCCGTCGACGCGAGCGCGGTCCCGCGCTTCGCCGGCATCGCGACGTTCGCACGGCTGCCGCGGCTCGACGAGGTCGGGCGCGCCGACATCGCCGTCGCTGGCGTGCCGTTCGACAGCGGCGTGAGCTACCGCCCCGGTGCTCGCTTCGGTCCCTCGCACGTGCGCGAGGCCTCGCGGCTGCTGCGGCCCTACAACCCGGCGCAGGACGTCTTCCCCTTCGGCGCGCAGCAGGTGGCCGACGCGGGCGACATCGTCGCGAACCCGTTCGACCTCGAGGAGGCGGTCGCCGACATCGAGGCGGGCTCGCGCGCGCTGCACGAGAGCGCCGACCGCATCGTCGTGATCGGCGGCGACCACACGATCGCGCTGCCGCTCCTGCGCGACATCGCCAAGAAGCACGGCCCGGTCGCGGTGCTGCACTTCGACGCCCACCTCGACACGTGGGACACGTACTTCGGCGCCCCCATCACCCACGGCACGCCGTTCCGCCGCGCGTCGGAGGAGGGGCTCATCGACCTCACCGCGAGCATGCACGTCGGCACACGCGGGCCGCTCTACGACAAGCAGGACCTCGTCGACGACGAGCGGCTCGGCTTCGCGGTCGTCACGAGCGAGTTCGTCGAGGAGCACGGCGTCGCCGCCGCGATCGAGCGCATGCGCGCACGCATCGGCTCCGCGCCGCTCTACATCTCGATCGACATCGACGTGCTCGACCCCTCGCACGCGCCCGGCACGGGCACGCCCGAGGCCGGCGGTCTCACGAGCCGCGAGCTGCTGCGCATGCTGCGCGCGCTCTCCGACCTGCAGATCGTCGGCGCCGACGTCGTCGAGGTGGCCCCGGCCTACGACCACGCCCAGCTCACCGCGATCGCCGCGAGCCACGTCGTCTACGAGCTGCTGAGCGCGATGGCGCCGACGGCGGATGCCTCCGGTGACGGCAGTGCGGACGCCTGACGCCGCCGAGGTCGAGGCCGCCGCGGCCGCGATCGTCGACGCCTTCGCGGCCACCGACGGCGGGCGCTACTTCGCGCTCTTCAGCCCCGACGCATCCTTCGTCTTCCACACCGAGCCGAGCCGGCTCGACAGCCGCGCGGAGTACGAGCGGCTGTGGAGCACGTGGGTCGAGAGCGGCTGGCGCGTCGTCTCGTGCGCCTCGAGCGAGCCGCTCGTGCAGCCGCTGCCCGGCGGCGCCGTCTTCAGCCACACCGTCGACACGACGGTCGAGACAGGGGAGGGCCGCGAGTCGTACCGCGAGCGCGAGTCGATCGTCTTCGCCGTGGACGGCGACCGCCTGGTCGCCGTGCACGAGCACCTCTCACCGCTCGCCTGACACTTCCCAGTCCCGTCCCAAGCCCCACCCGTCGAAGGAGACCGATGTCGCTCTACTCCCGCCTCGAACGCCGACTGGAGGCGAGCGCCGACGACGCCGGTCCCGTCCGCGGCACCTACTCGTCCGGCCGCATGCTCATGATCTGGCTCGCGGCGAACCTCGTCGTGACGACGCTGCTGACGGGCACGCTCTTCGTGCCCGACGTGCCCTACGGCCTCGTGCTCGGCCTCATCGTCGGCGGCACGGTGCTCGGCGCGTGCGTGCTCGTGCTCATCGGCGCGATCGGCACCCGCACGGGCCTCCCGACGATGGCGCTCACGCGCGGCCCCTTCGGCACCCGCGGCAGCCTGCTGCCCGCCGCCGCGAACCTCGTCATCCTCATGGGCTGGAGCTGGGTGCAGGCGATGCTCGCCGGCATCTCGCTCAACTACATCGTCGAGACGCTCACCGGCTTCTCGAGCCCGGTGATCTTCGCCGTGCTGTGCCAGACGATCGTCGTCATCCTCGCGATCTTCGGCCACGCCGGCGTCGCGCGCGTCGAGCCGTGGTTCGCAGCCGTCATCCTCGCGATCTCCGCCTACGTCTTCATCACCGCGTTCACGACCTTCACGCCCGCCGAGTTCGCGGCGATCCCGGGCAGCGCCGAGCCGTTCTACACGCCCGGCCTGATGTTCGACGTCGTGCTCGCGACCGCGATCTCCTGGACCGTCCTGTCGGCCGACTTCAACCGCTTCGCCCGCACGACGAAGGGCGGCGCGATCGGCTCGGGCGTCGGCTACACGCTCTCGACCGTCACCGCGATGACCGTCGGCGCGACCGCGATCGGCTACGTCGTGCTGAGCGGCGGCGAGGCTGTCGCCTTCGACCCGACGACGATCATCGAGCCCTTCGGCGCGCTCTTCGCCGTCGCGATCTTCCTCTCGGTCATGGCGACCAACACGATGGTCGTCTACGGCATGGTCACGACGGTCGTGAACGCGCTGCCGGGCAAGCGGGTGCCGTTCCTCGCGAGCGCGCTCATCCTCGGCGCCATCTCGATCATCGGCGCGACCTTCTTCGGCCTGCTCGACCAGTTCACGACGTTCCTCGTCACGATCAGCGCGCTCTTCGCGCCGGTCTTCGCGATCATGATCGTCGACTACTACCTCCTCAAGCGCCGCGCCTACACCGCCGACATCCTCGAGGCGCGCGGGGGCCGCTACTGGTACACGGGCGGCGTCAACTGGATCGCCGTCGGCTCGTGGGTCGTGGGCGCGGCGCTCGCCTACGCCTGGGCGTACGTGTGGCCGCTGCCGTTCGGCGCGACCGTGCCGAGCTTCGTCGTCACCTTCGTGCTCTACCTCGTGCTCTCGCTCCCGGGCCGCGCGAAGGGCGCGCCCGAGCCGGTGCCGCACCTGGCCGAGACGGCGGATGCGCGCTGACACCTCGGGGGATGCTCGCGGCACGCTCGTCGACCTGAGCCATCCCGTCGTCGACGGGATGCAGGTCTACCCCGGCGACCCCGCGGTGCGGATCGAGCCCGCGCTCACGGTCACCGCCGACGGCGTCGACGTCGCGCGCATCCGGATGGGCTCCCACACGGGCACGCACGTCGACGCCCCCTCGCACTCGATCGAGGGCGGCCGCTCGATGGCCGACGTCGCGCTCGACGAGCTCGTGGGGGAGGCGCTCGTCGTGCGCGTGCCGGGGCTCGCAGACGGCGAGGTGTACGACTGGAGCCGGCTCGAGGCAGCGGGAGCGCTGCCGGAGCGCGTGCCGCCCATCGTGCTCGTCGACACCGGCTGGGCCGCGCACTTCGGCACCGACCGGGCGCTGCGCCACCCCGGGATGGCGGCGGATGCGGCCCTCGAGCTGCAGCGCCGCGGCATGCGGGTGCTCGCGGTCGACACGCTGAGCCCCGACCCGACGGGCACGGCGGATGCGTCGTTCCCGGTCCACGAGGTCGTGCTCGGCGCCGACGGCCTCATCGTCGAGAACGTGCGGGGCCTCGAGGCGCTGCCGACGCGGGTGCGGGTCGGCTTCTTCCCGCTGCGCCTCGCCGGCGACGGCGCCCCGGTGCGGGCGGTCGCCTTCCTCGACTGATCGCCGCGTCGAGTGGCGGCGTCGCCCGCAGGTGAGTGGCGGCTCCGGCAGGTGAGTGGCGCGTCCGGCAGGTGAGTGGCGCGTTCCGTGGGTGAGTGGCGCCTCCGCGGCTGAGCGGCGGCTCCCGCGGGTGAAGCGGGCCCCTCCCGTTGGCCGCCACTCGATCCCGGAGACCGCCACTCGATCACGGCGGCCGCCACTCGATCACCGCGGCCGCCACGGAGGCGCGGAGTCGACCACTGAGGCGCGGAGTTGACCACTCAGCCGCGGAGTTGACCACTCAGGCGCGCAGTTGACCACTCAGGCGCGGAGTTGACAACTCAAGCGCGGAGTTGACCACTCGGGCGCGGGAGGCGACACTCGGGCGGGACGACGAAGGCGGGGGCCCGTCGGGGCCCCCGCCTTCGAGGTGTGCGGCTCGATCAGAGCGCGGCGACCTGCTTCGCGATCGACGACTTGCGGTTCGCGGCCTGGTTCTTGTGGATGACGCCCTTCGAGGCGGCCTTGTCGAGCTTGCGCGCCGCGATGGCGACCTTCTCCTGCGCCACGGCCTTGTCGCCCGCGGCGATCGCCTTGCGCGCCTCGCGCACAGCGGTCTTGACCTCGCTCTTGACGGCGCGGTTGCGGTCGGTCGCCTTCTGGTTGGTGAGGATGCGCTTGATCTGCGACTTGATGTTCGCCACGTGGGGTCCTGTTCTGATCGGAAGATGGTTGGCGGCGGCTTGCGCTCCCAAGAGCCCCGCCGCGACCCGCCCTCGCGCGACGGGCGCACGGAAGAAGGGGAAGCCAACGAACGACTCTACCAGCGCGCGGCCCGCGGTCGCAACGCGGCCCGACGCATCCGCTGTGGGAGAATGGGCCATTCCGCACCACCCCATCGAGACCCCCATCGAGAAGGACCCGTGAGCCCCAGAGCGACCAAGGCACTCGAGCCTGCCTCGACCGATCCCGCGAGCATCCGCAACTTCTGCATCATCGCGCACATCGACCACGGCAAGTCGACCCTCGCCGACCGCATGCTGCAGCTCACGGGCGTCGTCGACGACCGCTCGATGCGCGCGCAGTACCTCGACCGCATGGACATCGAGCGCGAGCGCGGCATCACGATCAAGTCCCAGGCCGTCCGGATGCCGTGGGAGGTCGACGGCGAGACGTTCGCGCTCAACATGATCGACACCCCCGGCCACGTCGACTTCACCTACGAGGTGAGCCGCTCGCTCGCCGCGTGCGAGGGCGCGATCCTGCTCGTCGACGCCGCGCAGGGCATCGAGGCGCAGACGCTCGCGAACCTCTACCTCGCGATGGACAACGACCTCGAGATCATCCCGGTGCTCAACAAGATCGACCTGCCGGCCGCCGACCCCGACAAGTTCGCGGCCGAGATCGCCGGCCTCATCGGCGGCGACCCCGACGACGTGCTGCGCGTGAGCGGCAAGACGGGCGTGGGCGTCGACGCGCTGCTCGACCGCGTCGTGCGCACGATCCCCGCGCCGCAGGGCGACGTCGACGGGCCGGCTCGCGCGATGATCTTCGACTCCGTGTACGACAGCTACCGCGGCGTCGTCACCTACGTGCGCATGGTCGACGGCCGGCTCCAGCCTCGCGAGCAGATCCAGATGATGTCGACGGGCGCGCGCCACGAGCTGCTCGAGATCGGCGTCTCGAGCCCCGAGCCCGTGCCCGCGAAGGGGCTCGCCGCGGGCGAGGTCGGCTACCTCATCACGGGCGTGAAGGACGTGCGCCAGTCGAAGGTCGGCGACACCGTCACGACCTTCCGCGCCCCGGCGACCGAGCCCCTCAAGGGCTACGCCGACCCGAAGCCGATGGTCTTCTCGGGTCTCTACCCGATCGACGGCAGCGACTACCCGGTGCTGCGCGAGGCGCTCGACAAGCTCAAGCTGTCGGATGCGGCGCTCGTCTACGAGCCGGAGACCTCCGTCGCGCTCGGCTTCGGCTTCCGCTGCGGCTTCCTGGGCCTCCTGCACCTCGAGATCATCACCGAGCGGCTCGAGCGCGAGTTCAACCTCGACCTCATCGCGACAGCCCCGAGCGTCGTCTACGAGGTGCAGACCGAGGACCGCGTCGTGCACACCGTGACGAACCCGAGCGAGTTCCCCGAGGGCAAGATCCACTCGATCGTCGAGCCGATGGTGCGCGCGACGATCCTCGCGCCGAAGGACTACGTCGGCGCGATCATGGAGCTGTGCCAGTCGCGCCGCGGCACGCTCGGCGGCATGGAGTACCTCTCGGAGGACCGCGTCGAGCTGCGCTACCGCCTGCCGCTCGGCGAGATCGTCTTCGACTTCTTCGACCAGCTGAAGTCGAAGACGCAGGGCTACGCCTCGCTCGACTACGAGCTCGACGGCGAGGAGGAGGGCGACCTCGTCAAGGTCGACATCCTGCTCCAGGGCGAGCAGGTGGATGCGTTCAGCGCGATCGTGCACCGCGACAAGGCCTACGCCTACGGCGTGCTCATGGCCGGCAAGCTCAAGGACCTCATCCCGAGGCAGCAGTTCGAGGTGCCGATCCAGGCCGCCGTCGGAGCGCGCATCATCGCGCGCGAGACGATCCGCGCGATCCGCAAGGACGTGCTCGCGAAGTGCTACGGCGGCGACATCTCCCGCAAGCGCAAGCTGCTCGAGAAGCAGAAGGAGGGCAAGAAGCGCATGAAGATGGTCGGCCGCGTCGAGGTGCCTCAAGAGGCGTTCATCGCCGCCCTCTCGAGCGGCGAGTCGAAGAAGGACGCGAAGTGAAGCCCATCCGCGAGCGCTCGACCAACTACGGCGCCGTGGGCGCGACGGCGCACTTCGACTTCACGCGCTTCCCCCCGAAGGGCTTCGAGGTCGTGCAGCGGCGCGCGCGCATCGGCCACGGCCGGCCGCGCTTCGACGCCGCCGTCGCGGCGCTGCGCACCTGGAAGGTGCAGCGGCTCGCAGGCATCGAGGTCGACGTCGTGGGCACCGAGGAGGGCACGGTCTACCGCCCGGTCGGCTTCCAGGACGGCGAGGCCACGCGCGCCGCGAGCGTCGAGCCGCAGCAGGACTTCGGCCCCGACGGCGAGCCGTTCCTCCAGCCGGGCGACTCGATCGACCAGCGCATCCGCTTCCTCGGCATGCAGTTCCACGGCCCGATGCGCGTCATCGCGGTCGAGGAGGAGCCCGACAGCCACGGCGTGATCCTCGGCTCGCTCGAGGGGCACCCCGAGGCCGGCGAGGAGCGCTTCACGATCGAGATCGCCGAGGACGAGACGGTCTTCCTCCACTTCCGCGCGATCGTCCGCAACGCGGCGTGGTACGCGAAGCTCGGCGCGCCCATCTCGAAGGCGCTGCGCTCGAAGTACCACGACCGCTACATGGACGTGCTGCGCTCGATCGACGTGCGCTGACGTGGGACGCCTGCCCGACGGCGAGGCGGCGCCCGCCGACGGCCGGCTGCCCGAGGGCACCGCGGCCGATGCGCCGTTCGGCGCCTACATCCACGTGCCGTTCTGCTCGGTGCGGTGCGGCTACTGCGACTTCAACACCTACACGGCCGACGAGCTGCGCGGCGCGACGCGCGCGGGCTACCCGGGCGACGTCGCCGCCGAGATCCGCCTCGCGCGCGAGGTGCTCGGCGAGCTCGGTCCGCTCCGGCCAATGCAGACCGTCTTCTTCGGCGGCGGCACGCCCACGCTCCTGCCCTCGGGCGACCTCGTCGCGATGCTCCAGGGCGTGGCGGATGCGTTCGGGCTCGCCGACGGCGCGGAGGTCTCGGTCGAGGCGAACCCCGACTCCATCGACCGTGCCGGTCTCGCGCAACTGAGGGCGGGCGGCGTGACGCGCGTCTCGATCGGCATGCAGTCGGCGGTGCCGCACGTGCTCGCGGCGCTCGACCGCACGCACGACCCCGAGCGCGTGCCGCTCGTCGTCGAGTGGGCGCGAGAGGCGGGGCTCGAGGTGAGCCTCGACCTCATCTACGGCGCGCCGGGGGAGTCGCTCGCCGATTGGCAGCGCTCGCTCGACGCGGCCGTCGCGATGGCGCCCGACCACGTCTCGGCCTACGCGCTCATCGTCGAGGAGGGCACCGCCCTCGCGCGGCGCATCCGCCGGGGCGAGCTCGAGGCGCCCGACGACGACCTGCAGGCCGCGATGTACGAGGCGGCGGATGCGTCCCTCGGCCAGGCGGGCTACTCCTGGTACGAGATCTCCAACTGGGCGCGGGGCGACAGGGTCGCCCGGCACAACCTCGCCTACTGGCGCGGGCACGACTGGTGGGGCTTCGGGCCCGGCGCGCACAGCCACGTGGGCGGCGTGCGCTGGTGGAACGTCAAGCACCCGGCCGCCTACCGCGATCGCCTCGCCGCGGGCAGCTCGCCCGCGCTCGCGCGCGAGGTGCTCGACGCCGAGACGCGCCGGGTCGAGCGCGTGCTGCTCGAGTCGCGGATCGCCGAGGGGCTCGCGATCGACGTGCTCGACGCCGAGGGGCGCCGCGCGGTCGCGGGCCTCGTGGCCGAGGGCCTCGTCGACGGCAGAGCCGCCCTCGCGGGCCGGGTGGTCCCGACGCTGCGAGGGCGGCTGCTCGCCGACGCCGTCGTGCGGCGCCTGCTGCCGTGAGGCCTACTTCACGAGCCGCCAGTTGAACGGGTAGCGGTAGGAGCCTCCGGCGTTGACGCGCACGCCTCCGATGATCGAGAAGATCACCTGCAGCAGCGGCGGCACCCAGTAGAAGGCGCCGAGGATCGAGCCGATGCCGAACGTGAGGATGCCCAGGAGGACCGCGAGCACCCAGATGCCCACGACCAGGATGGTCATGAAGATGCCGAAGTTCAGCGCCTCCTTCGACTCCTGCCTGGCGAAGGCGCTGCGGTCCTTGTAGATGAGGTAGACGATGAGCGGGCCGATCCAGCCGCCGAAGCCGCCGGTGACGATCGTCGAGAGGCCCGAGAGGTGGCCCCACATGCCGGCGTTCTTCTCGTCGACGGGCGACATGGGCGCGCCCGCCGCGTACTGCGGCTGACCGGGGGCGCCGTACTGGGGCGATCCGTACTGCGGGGACCCGTACTGGGGGGCGCCGTGCTGCGGCGACCCGTACTGGGGGGCGCCGTGCTGCGGACCGCCGGGCTGGCCGTAGCCGCCCTGGCCGTACCCGGGCTGCCCGCTGGCGGGCTGGTCGAAGGGGGCGCTGCCGTGCTGGCCGGGGTGCGGTCGGCTCCAGTCGCGGCCGGCGTCGCCGCCCGCGCTGAACGCCGGCTGGCCAGGGGCGCCCGGCGCGCTGCCGGCCGCGGGGGCGGAGAACGGCTCGGCCGGCTGGCCGAGAGCGGGAGCGGCGGGCGCGCTGGGGGCTGCGTGCTGCTCGTCGGTGACCGAGAAGCCCTCGACGGAGGGGTCGGCCGGGTCGTGCTGGTCGTCTCGGCGGGGCACGTTGGGGTCGGACATGGGGAGTGCCTTTCGTGAATGGTCCGCGAGCTCTGCGGACGTTCCGCACGGCCATTGTGCGCCCGGGCGCCTGGGGAACGGGTGAGCGATCGGGCGCGACGCGCCGGAGCGCGGTAGGATTGGCAGTCAGCATCGGAGAGTGCCAGCAGGGGGAAGGAGCGCGGGATGGTCTCGGATCGCGGTCTCGAGGTCCTCCGGGCGATCGTCGAGGACTACGTCGCCCTGCGGGAGCCGGTGGGGTCGAAGTCGATCGTCGAGCGGCACGCCTTCGGGGTCTCCGCCGCGACGATCCGCAACGACATGGCGCTCCTCGAGGAGGAGGAGCTCATCGTCGCGCCGCACACGTCCTCGGGGCGGGTGCCGACCGACAAGGGCTACCGCGTCTTCGTCGACCGGCTGCAGCGCATGCAGCCGCTCACCCCCGCGCAGCGCCAGGCGATCGCGCGCTTCCTCGACGAGTCGGTCGACCGCGACGACGTGCTCGCCCGCACCGCGCGCCTGCTCTCGAGCCTCACGAACCAGGTCGCGCTCGTGCAGGTGCCGCTGCGGCGGCCCGGCGCCGTGCGCCGCGTCGAGCTCGTCGCGGTCACCGAGTCGAAGGTGCTCGCCGTGCTCATCCTCGACTCCGGGCGCGTCGAGCAGCGCCTGCTCGACGTCGGCCAGCGCATCGAGCCCGACCAGGCATCGGTGCTCGGTCGAGCGTTCACCGAGACGATCGCCGAGCTCGCTCCCGCGGAGGCCGTCCAGCGCCTCTCGTCGACAGCCGCATCCGCCCCCGCCTCCATCGCCGCCGCGACCGGCGCGGTCGCGCAGGCGCTCACCGAGATGCTGCAGGGCGCCGGCGGTGACCGCATCGTGATGGCGGGCGCCGCGAACCTCGTGCGCGAGGAGCGAGACTTCCAGGGCACCGTGACGCCCGTGCTCGACGCGATCGAGGAGCAGGTGACGCTCCTGCGCCTCTTCGACGAGATGGGCTCCGAGGGAGAGGTCGCGACCCGCATCGGGCGCGAGCTGTCGGGGCCGCTCGGCGAGGCGGCCGTCGTCGCGTCGACCTACACGGCCGACGGCAGCGAGGGGCACGTGGGCGTCCTGGGCCCGACCCGGATGGACTACGCAGGGAACATGGCCGCGGTGCGCGCAGTGGCGCGCTACCTCACGCGGCTGCTGAGCGAGGACTGAGTGAGCGACCACTACGAGACCCTCGGCGTCGAGCGCGACGCCACGCAGGACGAGATCAAGAAGGCGTACCGTCGGCTCGCGCGCGAGCTGCACCCCGACGTCAACCCGAGCGAGGACGCGGCCGAGCGCTTCAAAGACGTCACGCACGCCTACGACGTGCTCGGCGACCCGCAGTCGCGCGCGGAGTACGACCGCGGGCCGTCGCTCGGCGGTGCCGGGGGCTTCGGCTTCGGCGACATCTTCGAGCAGTTCTTCGGCGGCGGCCGCTCGGCCGGTCCGCGCTCGCGGCGCCAGCCGGGGCAGGACAGCCTGCTGCGCGTCGACCTCGACCTCGCCGACGTCGTCTTCGGGGTGCACCGCGAGCTCCGCGTGCAGACGGCCGTGCTGTGCGAGACGTGCGACGGCGCGTGCACCGCGCCGGGCTCGAGCCTGCAGCGCTGCACGATGTGCGGCGGCTCCGGCCACGTGCAGCGGCAGGTGCGGTCGCTGCTCGGCAACGTCGTCACGTCGCAGCCGTGCGCGGCGTGCCAGGGCTACGGCAGCATCATCCCCGAGCCGTGCCCGACGTGCGCGGGCCACGGCCGCGTGCGCGCCGAGCGCACGATCCCCGTCGACATCCCCGCGGGCGTCGACACCGGACTGCGCATCCAGCTGCCCGGCCAGGGCGAGGTCGGCGAGGCAGGCGGGCCCGCGGGCACGCTCTACCTCGAGATCAACGTGCGCCACCACGACGTCTTCTCCCGCGACGGCGACGACCTGCTCGGCACCCTCGAGGTGTCGTTCCCCGACGCGGTGCTCGGCGCGCGCAGCACCATCGAGGGCATCGACGGGCCCGTCGAGGTCGAGGTGCGCCCCGGCACCCAGTCGGGCGACGTCATCACGGTCGGGGAGCGCGGCGTCACGCGCCTCCGCGGCGCCGGTCGCGGCGACCTCAGGCTCGGCGTGCAGGTGGTCACGCCGCAGCGCGTCGACCGTCGCACGGAGGAGCTGCTGCGCGAGCTCCGCGACCGCACGAAGGCGCCCGCACCGCAGCTCGCGCACTTCAAGCAGGGGCTGTTCGCGAAGATGCGCGACCGCCTGCGCCTCTGATGGCGCACTGCTACTGGCACGACGCGCTCGCGGGCGCCGAGCCGGGCGCGATCGTGACGCTCGAGGGCGAGGAGGCGCACCACGCCGCCGTCGTCTCGCGCATGCGCCGCGGCGAGCGCGTGCTCGTGAGCGACGGCGCCGGGACGCTCGCCGAGGGGATCGTCGACCGCGTCGAGCGCGACGGCGTCGACGTGGTGCTCCAGCGCGTCGAGGCGGTGCCGCAGCCGAGCCCGCGCATCGCGCTCGCTCAGGCGCTCGCGAAGGGCGATCGCGCCGAGCTCGCCGTGCAGGCATCCACCGAGCTCGGCGTCGACGTCATCGTGCCGTGGCAGGCGCGGCGCAGCGTCGTGCAGTGGAAGGGCGACCGCGGCGACAAGGCGCTCGAGCGCTGGCGTCGGATCGTGCGGGAGGCGGGCAAGCAGGCCATCCGCGCGCGGCTGCCGGAGGTGACGGGCGTCGTCGACACCGCGGGGCTCGCGGGCCTCGCCGGGCAGTGGCAGCTCGTCGTGCTCGACCCGACCGCACCCGACTCGATCGCCGAGGTGCCGCTCGAGGGCGATGCGCTGCTCGTCGTCGGGCCGGAGGGCGGCATCGACACGGGCGAGCTCGAGGCGCTCGACGCGGCCGGCGCGGTGCGGGCGCGGATGGGGGACCACGTGCTGCGCACCTCGACGGCCGGTCTCGCCGGGCTCGCGGCCCTCTCGCTGCGCTTCGGGCGATGGTGAGCGGGGCGCGGGTAGGCTGACTGCCATGGCTGAGCCCACCGTGTTCGAGCGGATCGTCGCGCGGGAGATCCCGGCGGAGATCGTGCTCGAGACCGACCGCATCATCGCGTTCACCGACATCGCGCCGCAAGCGCCCATGCACGTCGTCGTGACGCCCAAGACGTCGCAGTACCGCGATGTCGTCGAGCTCGCCGCCGGCGACCCCCACCTCATGGCCGAGATGGTGCAGGCCGCGCAGGCGATCGCCCGGGAGCGGGCCGAGGGCGACTTCCGGCTCGTCTTCAACACCGGTGAGCTCGCCGGTCAGACCGTCTTCCACGTGCACGCGCACGTGCTCGCCGGCGCACTCAGAGAGGGATCGCTTGCCTGACGCAACCCGTTCGATCGAGATCGACGGCATCGAGATGGTGCGGCTGCTCGGGCCGCAGGACCGGCTCCTCACGCGCCTCGAGCGCGAGCACCCCGACGTGCGGGTCGCGGTGCGCGGCAACCTCGTCACGCTCGGGGGCCCCGAGCACGACGTCGAGGTCGCGGGCCGCCTCGTGCAGGAGCTCGTCGACCTCGTGCGCCAGGGCACGGCCCTCAGCCAGACCGAGGTCGCCGAGGGCAGCCGCATCCTGCGGCAGGACACGTCGCGCAGCCTCGCCGACGCGATCGGCGAGGTGATCCTGACGAGCAAGGGCAAGTCGATCCGTGCGAAGACCGAGGGCCAGCGCGCCTACGTCGAGTCGATCGACGCCCACACGATCGTCTTCGGCATCGGCCCCGCCGGCACCGGCAAGACCTACCTCGCGATGGCCAAGGCCGTGCAGGCGCTGCACCGCAAGGAGGTCAACCGCATCATCCTCACGCGCCCCGCGGTCGAGGCGGGCGAGCGGCTCGGCTTCCTCCCCGGCACGCTCACCGACAAGATCGACCCCTACCTGCGGCCGCTCTACGACGCGCTCAACGAGATGATGGATCCCGAGCTCGTGCCGAAGCTGCTCGCGACCGGGGTCGTCGAGGTCGCCCCGCTCGCCTACATGCGCGGCCGCACGCTCAACGACTCGTTCATCGTGCTCGACGAGGCGCAGAACACGACCCCCGAGCAGATGAAGATGTTCCTCACGCGACTCGGCTTCGGCTCGAAGATGGTCGTCACGGGCGACGCGACCCAGGTCGACCTGCCCGCCGGCACCTCGGGGCTGCAGGTCGCGCAGCAGGTGCTCGGCAAGATCGACGACATCCGCTTCGCGATGCTCACGAGCGCCGACGTCGTGCGCCACACGCTCGTGGGCGAGATCGTCGACGCCTACACGGCGCACGACCAGCGGGTCATGGCGCGGCAGGCCCGCCAGGGCCAGCAGTCGCACCACTCGCGGCGGGGGCGGCACTGATGTCGATCGACCTCCTGAACGAGACGGATGCGTCGGTCGACGAGGCGCAGCTCGTGCGGCTCGTCGCGCACCACCTCGAGAAGCTCTTCGTGCACCCCGACGCCGACGTCTCGATCGCGCTCGTCGACGTCGCGGCGATGGAGCAGCTGCACGTCCAGTGGATGGACGAGCCCGGCCCGACCGACGTGCTCTCCTTCCCGATGGACGAGCTGCGGCCCGGCAGCCACGACCGGCCGGCGCCCGCCGGCCTGCTCGGCGACATCGTGCTGTGCCCCGAGGTGGCGCAGCAGCAGGCGCTCGAGGCGAACCACTCGCTCATGACCGAGCTGCGGCTCCTCACGACGCACGGACTCCTCCACCTGCTCGGCTTCGACCACGCCGAGCCGGCGGAGCGCGACGAGATGTTCGAGCTGCAGGACACGCTGCTCGCGGCGTTCGAGGCGGCCGACAGCGGCACGCCCGGCCGCGTCCGCTGATGTTCGAGGTCGTCCTCTTCGTCGTCGCAGGGCTGCTGATCGTCTTCGGCGCCTGGCTCGCCGCGTGCGATGCGGCGCTCGGCGTCGTCTCGCGCGCCGAGCTGCAGGAGGCGGCGGTCGCCGCCCGCCGCGGCAGGAAGATGCTCGCGATCGCCGACGACCTGCGCGGCCACGTCATGACGCTCCAGTTCGGCCGCATCATGTGCGAGACGATCGCCGCGGTGCTCGTCGCCCTCGCGGTCGACTCGCTCGTCACCGAGTGGTGGATCACGCTGCTCGTCGCCGGGGGCGTCATGATCGTCGTCTCCTTCGTGCTCGTCGGCACGAGCCCGCGCGCCGTCGGCCGTCAGCACGCCGTCGCGCTCCTGCGCGCATCCGCCGGCTTCCTGCGCTTCTGGCGCGTGCTCATGGGACCCATCGCGATGCTCGTCGCGACCGTGGGCGAGAAGGTGACGCCCGGCCGGCAGCGCGAGACCGCGTTCACGACCGAGGCGCAGCTGCTGTCGATGGTCGACGCCGCCGCTGAGAGCGACGTGCTCGAGGACGAGGACCGCGAGCTCATCCACTCGATCTTCGAGTTCAACGAGACGCTCGTGCGCGAGGTGATGGTGCCGCGCCCCGACATGATCGTCGTCGAGCGCGACGTCACGGCGCAGGATGCGCTTCGGCAGTTCCTCGACAACGGCCTCTCGCGCATGCCGGTCGTGGGGGAGTCGACCGACGAGATCCTCGGCATCCTGTACTTGCGCGACGTCGTGCGCTCCCGCACGTGGCGGCCCGACGCATCCGAGACCGCCGAGGAGCTCGCGCGCCCCGCGCTGCTCGTGCCGGAGTCGAAGAAGGCCGACGACACGCTCGCGCTCATGCAGGCCGATCGCGTGCACGTCGCGATGGTCGTCGACGAGTACGGGGGCATCGCCGGGCTCGTGACGCTCGAGGACCTCGTCGAGGAGCTCGTGGGCGAGATCCACGACGAGCACGACCGGGGCCGCAGCGAGGTCGTCGAGGTCGGCGACGGCTCGTGGCGCGTCTCGGCGCGGCTGCAGATCGACGAGCTCGGCGACCTCTTCGACCTCTCGCTCGACGACGAGGAGGTCGACACCGTCGGCGGGCTCGTGCAGAAGGAGCTCGGGCGCATCGCCGAGGTCGGCGACGTCGTGCACGTCGCGGGGCTGCGCATCGAGGTGCGCTCGCTCGACGGCCGCGGCCGGCTCGCGGGCGAGATGGAGGTCTCGCGCATCGTCGAGGCCGAGACGACGGCGGAGGCCGAGGCATGAGCGAGCACCGGAGCGGATTCGTCACCTTCGTCGGGAGGCCCAACGCGGGCAAGTCGACGCTCATGAACGCGCTCGTGGGCGAGAAGATCGCGATCACGTCGTCGAAGCCGCAGACGACGCGCCACGCGATCCGCGGCGTCGTGCACCGCGACGACGCGCAGCTCGTCATCGTCGACACCCCGGGCATGCACAAGCCGCGTACGCTGCTCGGCAAGCGGCTCAACGCCGTCGTGCAGACGACGCTCGGCGACGTCGACGTCATCTGCCTGTGTGTGCCGGCCGACGAGCCGCTCGGGCCCGGCGACCGCTACATCGACCAGCAGCTCGAGGGCTTCCCGCGCGCGAAGAAGGTCGCCGTCGTGACGAAGACCGACGCCGCCTCGAAGGAGCGCGTCGCGCAGCAGCTGCTCGCGGTGAGCGAGCTGCGGGAGTGGGACGCGATCGTGCCGCTGTCGTCGGTCGCGGGCCACCAGCTCGACGTGCTCGTCGACGCGCTCGTCGAGCTGCTGCCCGAGGGGCCGCCGCTCTACGAGGCCGAGACGACGACGGAGGAGCCGCTCTCGGTGCGCATCGCCGAGCTCATCCGCGAGGCCGCGCTCGAGGGCGTGCGCGACGAGCTGCCGCACTCGATCATGGTGACGCTCGACGACATCGTGCGCCGCGAGGACCGCGAGCTCACCGACGTCTACGCGAACCTCTGGGTCGAGCGCGACAGCCAGAAGGGCATCATCATCGGCAAGGGCGGCTCGCGGCTGCGGCAGGTGGGGGCGGATGCGCGGCGCGAGATCGAGCGCATCGTCGGCACCCAGGTGCACCTCGACCTGCGCGTGAAGGTCGCGAAGGAGTGGCAGGGCGACCCGAAGCAGCTGGGCCGCTTCGGGTTTTGAGTCCGCAGCGCTCAATGCGGCAACGCCGCGTTGAGCGCGGAGGACTCAAGCCCGAGGAGCGCGCGGCTCGGCCGCGCGCGTCTCGAGGGCCCGCCTTCCGCTGGTCGAGCAGCCCGCGCAGCGGCGTATCGAGACCCGGCTGCTCCGTCTCGATACGCGGCCTGCGGCCGCTACTCGACGAGCGGGGGAGGAGCGGCGCCGTTGTCCCCCTCCCGGATGATTCCGCGCCCGCGCACGCCGACGCATCCGCCCGCCGCCATACGCTGGCAGGCGTGACCGCCGACCCCATCGCGACCGACGCGCAGCCCGCCGAGCCGGCGCCCGCGCGCGCCGCGCTCGACCGCGACGCGCTCCGCGTCGACGGCGTGATCGCGGCCGTCACGCTCGGCATGCTCGCCGTGCCGACGCTGCTCATCGGCGCGCTGTTCTTCGACTGGGGCTGGCACTGGCTGCTGTGCGCGATCGAGACGGCGGCGATCGGCGCGTCGATCCTCGTGCGCCGCCGCTGGCCCGTGCTCGCCCTCGCCGGGCTCGTCGCGCTCGCCGCCGTGCACGTCGCCCTCGCGGCGCCGCTCTTCCCGATCTGGTTCGCGGTGCTCGTGCCGCTCTACTCCGCCGGCCGCTTCTGCCGCTGGCCCGGCCGGCTCGCGGCCGCCGGGCTCTCGCTCGTCGCCTCCCTGCTCGCGGCCTACTGGATCACGACGACCGGCGGCCTCGCGGGCTACTCGCCCGGCCAGCTCGTGCCCATCGACGAGGTGCTGCGGTTCGCGGTGTTCATCTGGGTGCCGCCGATGCTGCTCTTCTCGATGACGATCCTCATCGGCTGGGGCGTCTCCTCCGTCGCCCGCTCGGAGGCCGCCGTCGAGGTCGCGCAGGTCTCGAGCCGCCGCGCGACCGAGCAGGAGGAGCGCGCCGCCCTCGCCCGCGACATGCACGACGTCGTCGCCCACTCGCTCGCCGTCGTCATCGCGCAGGCGAACGGCGCGCGCTACACGCCCGATCCTGCCGTCAAGGACGCGACGCTCGAGACGATCGCGGGCACCGCGAAGCAAGCGCTCGGTGACGTGCGGCTGCTGCTCGCGCAGCTGCGCCACAGCGAGGCGCCCGACCCCGTCGCCTCGCTCGACGACGTCGACGCCCTCGTCGAGCGGATGCGCGGCAGCGGCCTCGACGTGCGGCTCGAGCGGGTGGGCGGGCGGCCCCCGCTGCCGCGCACGGCCGACATCGCCGCCTACCGCATGCTGCAGGAGGCGCTCACGAACGCGCTCCGGCACGGCGATCGCGACCAGCCGGTGCACGTGCGGCTCATGACGGTCGGACCTGGCATCGTGATCGACGTGCACAACCGACTCGCCGCCGCGCCCGGACCTGCCGGCCACGGCGTCCGCGGGATGCACGAGCGGGCGCGGCTCGCGGGCGGCGATGTCTGGACGGGCATCGAGCACGAGTGGTTCCGCGTGCGCGCCGCGTTCCCGGCGGGGATCGCATGATCCGCGTCCTCATCGTCGACGACCAGGCCCTGTTCCGCAGCGGCATCCGCATGCTCATCGAGTCGCAGCCCGACCTGCAGTGCGTCGGCGAGGCGGCCGACGGCGCGCAAGCGGTGCGGCTCGCCGAGGAGCAGCAGCCCGACGTCGTGCTCATGGACGTGCGGATGCCCGTGCTCGACGGCATCTCGGCGACCGACCGCATCGTGCGGGCGCGCCCCGACGTGCGGGTCGTCGTGCTCACGACCTTCGACCTCGACGAGGCCGCCGCGCGAGCCATCCGCGCCGGGGCATCCGGCTTCGTGCTCAAGGACGCCGAGCCCGAGCTCGTGCTCGCCGCGATCCGCACCGTGCACGCGGGCAACGAGGTCGTCGCGGCGAGCGCGACGCGCGAGCTGTTCAAGGCCTTCGGCCGCCAGCGGCAATCGGCGCCCGCCGCGTTCGCCGAGCTCACCGAGCGGGAGCGGCAGATCTTCGCGCTCGCCGCGAAGGGCCTGTCGAACACCGAGATCGCCCGCAGCGAGTTCGTCTCGGAGGCGACCGTCAAGACCCACATCTCGCGCATCCTCGGCAAGCTCGGCCTGCGCGATCGCGTGCAGCTCGTCGTCTTCGCCTACGAGCACGGGCTCGCGGGCGAGTCGCGCTGAAGCGCCGGGCCGCATGCACGTCGACGAGACCGGGCCCGACGGCGCCCCTCCGCTCCTGCTCCTGCACGGCGGCGGCGTGGGCGGCTGGATGTGGCGGCCGACGCTCGGCGCGCTGCGGCACCCCGTGCGCGCCCTCGTGCCGGACCTCCCCGGGCACGGGCGCAGCGCATCCGACCCCTACCGCTCGCACGCCGAGACGCTCGCCGCGCTCGAGGCGCTGCTCGAGGAGCGCGCGCCGGGCGGCGCGGTGGTCGCGGGCTTCTCGCTCGGCGCGCAGCTCGCGGTGCTGCTCGCCGCCCGCCGGCCGGAGCTCGTCGCCGACGCGGTCGTGGTGAGCGCGCAAGCGGCGCCGCTGCCGCTCGCGGGCGCGACGCTCGGGCTGCTCGCGCTGACCGCGCCGCTCGCGCGCATGCCGTGGTTCGCTCGGCTGCAGGCGCGCGAGCTGCTCGTGCCGCACGAGCTGCTGCCCGAGTACCTCGCGGGCAGCGCCGCGATCACGCGCGCGACGCTCGTCGCGAGCGTGGGGGAGAACCTGCGCTTCTCGGTGCCCGACGGGTGGGGCGAGGGCGGCAGCGCGCTCGTGGTCGTCGGCGGCGCCGAGCGCCGGGTCATGCGCGACTCGGCCCGGCTGCTGCACGACGCGCACCCCGGCAGCGAGCTGCGCATCGTCCCGGGCGCGGGCCACGGGCTGCCGCTCGAGCGCCCGCAGCGCATGGCGGCGCTGCTCGACAAGCGGCTCGCGCGGCTGCATCCGTGACGGCCGGATGCGCGGATCATCCGCGGGGATCATCCCGGGGGATGACGCCGGTTCCGGCCCGGGGCTGACGACGGGCGCGAGCCCGCGCCGTTGACTGGGAGCATGCACAGCACCGCATCCCTCCACTCGCACGCGCTCCTGCTCCGCGGCGTCACGAAGCGCTATGGATCCGGCGCGGCCGCCGTCACGGCGCTCGACGGCATCGACCTCGCGATCGAGCCGGGCTCGATCACCGCGGTCATGGGTCCGTCGGGCTCGGGCAAGTCGACGCTCCTGCACCTCGCGGCGGGCCTCGACGCGCCGAGCTCGGGCGACGTCGTCATCGGCGGCCGCTCGGTCGTCGGGCTCGACGACGACGCGCTGACGGCGCTGCGCCGCGACGAGGTGGGCGTGGTCTTCCAGTCGTTCAACCTCGTGCCGAGCCTCACCGCGCTCGAGAACGTCAAGCTGCCCGCGCGGCTCGCGGGGCGCGCGCCCGACCACGAGCGCATCGCCGCGCTGCTCGACGACCTCGACGTCGCCGCGCTCGCCGAGCGTCGCCCGCACGAGCTCTCCGGCGGCCAGCAGCAGCGCTTCGCGATCGCCCGCGCGCTCGCGCAGCGGCCCGCGATCGTGCTCGCCGATGAGCCGACCGGCGCGCTCGACTCGGCGACGTCGCGCGAGGTGCAGGACATCCTCGTCGCGAGCGCCGCGGCCGGCCAGGCGATCGTCGTGGTCACGCACGACCCCGCGGTCGCCGCGCGCGCCGAGCGGATCGTGCTGCTCCGCGACGGCCGCATCGAGGAGGAGCTGCCCGCGACCGACGCCGCGACCGTCGCCCAGCGCATGCTCGAGGCCGCCCGATGAGCGGCACCGACCGCCGGGCCTCGCGGTCCGGCCTCTGGCTCACCTTCGCCGTCTCCGCGCTCGCCGCGGGCTTCGGCACCGCGCTCTCGACCGTCATCGAGCACGCCGCCCTGCAGCTCTACGGCGAGGCGCTCATCGGCGGGAGCGAGACCGGACGGCTGCTGCTCGCGCTCGCCCAATCGCTGCTCATCGGCGTCTCGATCGTCGTCGGCGCGATCGTCACCCGCCAGGCGCTCACCGGCGCGGTGGAGGACCGGCGCGCCGAGATCGCGCTGCGCCGGCTGCTGGGCGCCTCCTCCCGCGCCGAGCGCCGACGCCTGCTCGGCGGATTCGCGCTCGTCGGCGTCGGCGGCGCGGCCGCCGGGTGGGCCCTCGGCGTCGGTGGCGCCGTCCTCGCGAGCGAGGCCTTCGCGGCGCTGCCCGAGGGGCTCGACCTGCGCGGCCTGCCGGCCGTCGAGCCGTGGGCCGCGGTGCCCGCCGCGATCGTCGCGGCCGCCGCCGTGCTGGCCGCGATGCTCGCGACCCGCTCGGTGCTCGCCGTCTCGCCGCTCGAGGCGCTCCGCAGCTCGGCCGTCGATGTCGAGACGACGGTCGAGCGCCGCCGCACCGGCGACATCGTCACGCTCGTCTCCGGCGCGGTGCTGCTCGCCGCGGCGGTGCTGCTCGGCCCCGTCTCGCCCTTCGCCGTGCTCATCGGCTTCGCCGGCGGCGTCGTGAGCACGGCGGGGATCGTCGCCCTCGCGCCGGCGATCGCCCCGCCGCTCGTCGCGCTCGCGTCGCGGGCGCTCGGCCGGAGCGTGCCCGCGCGAGCCGCGGCGGGCACGCTCGCGACGCATCCGGGCCGCACGTCGGCCCTCGTGCTCTCGCTCTTCGCGGGGACGGCGGTCGTCACGATGATGATCGCGGCCGGCTCGTCGCTCACGACGGCCGCCCACACGATCGAGCGTGACCCCTTCTTCCAGCAGCAGCTGCGCGACGTGCTCATGGGCGTCACGAGCGTGCTCGCCGGCATCGTCGGCTTCTCGGCGCTGCTCGGCGTGCTCGGCTTCGTCGCCTCGATGCTGCTGTCGGTGCGCCGCCGCACCCGCGAGATCGGGCTGCTGCGCACGCTCGGCCTCCGCCGCGGCCAGACGCGCTCGATGCTGCTGGCCGAGGCGGGCGCGATCACGATCGTCGCGGTCTCGACCGGCTTCGCGATCGGCACGCTCTACGGCTGGATCGGCGCGCACGCGATGCTCTCGTCGGTGCAGGGCGTCGTCTCGACCGCGCCGTCGCTGCCGTGGCAGCTGCCGCTCGCGCTCGCGGCCGTCGGCCTCGCCGTCGCCGTGGCGACGAGCGTGCCCGCCGGCCGGCGCGCGGCGCGCATCGCACCGCTCGCCGCCGTCGCCGCCGAGTGACGCACCCGGCGCCGCTCGCGCGCCGGGTGTAGTCTGATCGCATGCAGAGCGTGCTGCTCCTTCGTCGCCGCGGCGAGGCCTGAACCCCGGGCTCCCTCGTCGCGGAGGCTGTCCTGCCCGGACCTCAGGAGCAAGCGACAGGAGCGATCGATGAAGAACATGCAGCAGCCGTCCGGGATGCCGGCGCACCGCTACACCCCGTACCACGAGCAGATCCGGGTCGAGCTGCCCGACCGCACGTGGCCCTCGAAGCGCATCGAGCGCGCGCCCCGCTGGTGCGCCGTCGACCTGCGCGACGGCAACCAGGCGCTCATCGACCCGATGACGCCCGACCGCAAGCTGCAGATGTTCCAGCTGCTCGTGCGGATGGGCTACAAGGAGATCGAGGTCGGGTTCCCGTCGGCGAGCCAGCTCGACTTCGACTTCGTGCGGAAGCTCATCGACGAGGACCTCATCCCCGACGACGTCACGATCCAGGTGCTCACGCAGTGCCGCGACCACCTCATCCGCCGCACCTTCGAGGCGATCGACGGCGCGAAGCAGGCGATCGTGCACATCTACAACTCGACCAGCGTGCTGCAGCGCGACGTCGTCTTCCGCTCCGACCGCGAGGGCGTCAAGCAGATCGCGATCGACGGCGCGAAGCTGTGCCTCGAGCTCGAGGGGATGCTCGGCGAGACGGAGGTCTTCTACGAGTACAGCCCCGAGTCGTACACGGGCACCGAGCTCGACTACGCGCTCGAGGTCTGCAACGCGATCATCGAGACGCTCGACGCGCGCCCCGAGCGGCCGGTCATCATCAACCTGCCCGCGACGGTCGAGATGGCGACGCCCAACGTGTACGCCGACTCGATCGAGTGGATGCACCGCCACCTCGCGCGCCGCGAGTCGGTCATCCTCTCGCTGCACCCGCACAACGACCGTGGCACGGGCGTCGCCGCCGCCGAGCTCGGCTACATGGCCGGCGCCGACCGCATCGAGGGCTGCCTGTTCGGCAACGGCGAGCGCACCGGCAACGTCGACCTCGTCGCGCTCGGCCTCAACCTGCTGACGCAGGGCATCGATCCCGAGATCGACTTCTCCGACCTCGACGGCATCCGCCGCGTCGCGGAGCACTGCAACCAGCTGCGCGTGCACGAGCGCAGCCCCTGGGCGGGCGATCTCGTCTACACCGCGTTCTCCGGCTCGCACCAGGATGCGATCAAGAAGGGTTTCGAGCGGATGGCGGAGGACGCCGCCGCCGCCGGCAAGCACGTCGACGACATGCCGTGGGCGGTGCCGTACCTGCCGATCGATCCCAAGGACGTCGGCCGCACCTACGAGGCCGTCATCCGCGTGAACTCGCAGTCGGGCAAGGGCGGCGTCGCCTACCTGCTGAAGACCGACCACGGCCTCGACCTCCCGCGCCGGCTGCAGATCGAGTTCTCGAACGTCGTGCAGGCCCGCACCGACAGCGAGGGTGGCGAGGTCTCGAGCGACGAGATCTGGTCGATCTTCGGCGACGAGTACCTGCCGAGCGACCCCGTGACGGGCGCGGAGCAGTGGGGTCGCTTCGAGCTCGTCACCTTCGAGACGACCTCGTCGCACGAGGGCTCGGCGCAGCTGCACGCGCGGCTGCGCGATGGCGAGTGCGTGCGCGACGTCGCCGCGAGCGGCAACGGCCCGATCGATGCGATGCTGCAGCTGCTGCGCTCGGAGGGCGTCGACGTCACCCTCACCGACTACGTCGAGCACACGATGAGCGCCGGCTCCGACGCGACCGCCGCGTGCTACATCGAGCTCGACGTCGCGGGCAACGCGGTCTGGGGCGTCGGCCTCGACCCGAGCTCGACCTCCGCGGCGCTCAAGGCGATCGTCTCCGGCGTCAACCGGGGGCTGCGCATCCACGAGCGCAGGGTGCAGCCGGTCGGCTGAGCCGTGCCCACCTACCGCGACGAAGGCGTCGTCCTCCGCACCCACCAGCTGGGGGAGGCCGACCGCATCGTCACGCTCCTGACGCGCGAGCACGGCAAGGTGCGCGCCGTCGCGCGGGGCGTGCGGCGCACGTCGTCGCGGTTCGGGGCGAGGCTCGAGCCGTTCATGGTCGCCGACCTGCAGCTCGCGGTCGGGCGCAGCCTCGACATCATCACGCAAGCGGTGACGCTCGGGGCGTACGCGCCGGTCATCGTGGCCGACTACCGCGCCTACACCGCGGCGGCGGCGATGGTCGAGACCGCCGACCGGCTGACCGACGAGGACGGCTCCCGGCAGCAGTACCTGCTCCTCGTCGGGGCGCTGCGCTCGCTCGCGCGCGCCGAGCACGACCCCTCGCTCACGCTCGACTCCTACCTCCTGCGGGCGCTCTCGATCGCGGGCTGGGCGCCGTCGTTCGGCGATTGCGCCGTCACCGGCGAGCCGGGCCCGCACCGCGCGTTCGTGCCGCAGCTCGGCGGCATGGTCGCCGACCACGCGGCCCCGCCGGGCGCGCTCCGCATCGACCCCGCGACGCTCGAGCTGCTCGGGGCGCTCCTGACGGGCGAGTGGCAGCTCGCCGAGGCCTCGCCCGCTGGTGTGCGATCGCGCGCCTCGGGCGCGGTGGCCGCCTACGTGCAGTGGCACCTCGAGCGCGGGCTGCGCTCGCTCGAGCACGTCGACCGAGGAGCGCGGTGAGCGAGGTCAAGCCGATCGACTGGACCGGCCAGCAGCCGCCGCAGTACCCGGCGGGCAGCCTGCCCGCGCACGTCGCGATCATCATGGACGGCAACGGCCGCTGGGCCAACCAGCGCGGCCTCACGCGCACGCAGGGCCACGCGGCGGGGGAGGAGCGGCTGCTCGACGTCGTCGCGGGGGCGCTGCAGGTCGGCATCCAGCACCTGTCGGTCTACGCCTTCTCGACCGAGAACTGGAAGCGCAGCCCCGACGAGGTGCGCTTCCTCATGGGCTTCAACAAGGACGTGCTGCGGCGCCAGCGCGACCAGCTGGATGCGTGGGGCGTCCGGGTGCGCTGGGCCGGCCGGCGCCCGCGGCTGTGGCCGAGCGTGATCCGCGAGCTCGAGGAGGCCGAGCGCCGCACCGCCGGCAACCGCACGATGACGCTCCAGATGTGCGTGAACTACGGGGGCACGCACGAGATCGCGGATGCGGTGCGCTCGATCGCCGAGGACGTCGCGGCCGGGCGCCTCAAGCCGTCGAGCGTCGACGACAGGCTCGTGCGCCGGCGCATGTACAACCCTGACATCCCGGACGTCGACCTCTACATCCGCTCCTCGGGCGAGCAGCGCATCTCGAACTTCCTGACGCTGCAGGGCGCGTACGCCGAGATGGTCTTCCTCGACCGGCTGTGGCCCGACTTCACGCGCGAGGACCTGTGGCACGCGCTCGACCAGTACACGGGCCGCGACCGCCGCTTCGGCGCGGCGGTCGACGCCCCGTCGCGACCCCGTTGATCGAGTAGCGGCCGCAACCCGCATCCTCCCCGTCGATCGAGCAGCAGCCCGCCTCGTCCCGTTGATCGAGTAGCGGCCGTAGGCCGCGCATCGAGATCCGTCGGACATGTCCGAATACGGCTCCCCGTGCCCACTGGAACCCGGGATGGACACGGCCGCTCGAAGAGGCGAGCGAACCGCCGTCCGCCTTCAGGTCCTCTTGACCCAGTCGCGCAGCAGCTCGCCGTTCGCCGCCTCGTACTGATGTCGGTCGAAGGAGACGCTGCGCTGCGGTGGATCAGTCCGAACCTCGCGAGTCAGGCCATCCTGAGAGTTCAGCGCCCGCCATTCGACGGCGTCGTCCGTGAAGTGCAAATCTGCGCTGATCGCGCCCCAGGCGAGATCGCCGCACAGCGGGCAGAAGAGGATCGCGACGCGTCCATCGGCGAAGCGCACTTCAGCGTCCAGTCTGGGATCGCGCTCACCTAGTAGCGCCAGCAAACTCGCCTCGATCATGTCTGGGTCGTTGTCGCCCTGCACGAGCCACGTCACCCCGTACCACGGGTTCCTCTCGTCCGCGAACCAGTCGCCGATCGCTTCGCCATCGACTGTCCAGTCCAGGTACCGGCTCGCGGGCGCGCTGGCCGCCGTAGAGCGGCGGATAGAGCTTCGCCACCGCGATCCGGTACGAGGCGAGGCAGCCCACTGGGCGCCCAGCGTCTGCCTTGCCACCGGAAGCTCCTGCATGGCGCGACACTAGACGGACGCCTGCGGCGCCGATCCTCAATGCGGCGCGCAAAGCACCGTAGAGCGCCGCGATGCAGGCGAGGCGGGTCTCGTAGTGATTAGGCCCGTCTACGACGACGCAGGCGGCTGCAAGCGACACAGGGGCGCATCCGCCGATATGTAGCCATGCTCGAGTTCGTATTGGCACTCGCCACAGTGATCGAAGGCATAGTCATTGGTCGCGCCGTGCTCGGACCATGGGTGGCCGCACGCCTCGCATACCTCGGAGCCGGCCGCCAGCCAACGCCTCAATCGCGGCCGGGCGCCCATGTAGCTACGCTAGCGCCGGTCTCCCGGCGGCATCAGAAAGCGGCGACGCTGCTAACGTCCGGTTCATGACGGCCGGCGCCAGCACAGTCGAGTGGTTCGCGCTCGATGAGGGATGGGATAGCTCGCCGATCACGCCCGCAGTTGCCGCGGCTGTGTTCAGCGATCTCGGTGCCACCGGACTGGCGTCTTGGAAGCCGATCGAGGGCACTGCGGTCGCCGTTGCCGTGCTGGACGGACGCGTGGTCGGGACAGGGTCAACCGCTGAAGAGCTCGCCGTCACAGTCGCACGACGAACGGGTGCGCAGGTGGAGTGGGGGCCGATCGCTGCGGGCCCCGACAGCGGGTACATCGAAGCAGCACCCGGGCGCGAGCGTGGCGGCCCGGCGGCGGAGACTCGGTCGATCTACGTGCTGCCGGAGTCGCTGGAGGAGCTGGACGTGGATCGGTGGCTCCCGCGGAGATCGGTCTTCGCGCGCACACCCAGCCGCGCCGCTCACGTCGTGGTGGAGGGTCGGAGCGTGCTGTGTAGCGACGAGCGCGGAAGCTGGAAGTGGGCCAAGCGAGTTCGACCCGTCGTGGAAGTGACCGCATACGCGCACGGCTACGTCTTGGGCGTGGCGGTGCCGAGCGGTTACGTCAAAGCACGGCAGGACCCTTTCGTAGCGGGCCTGCCCGATCTCGGCCTCTATTGGTGGCGGGTCGTGCGGTTCGGTGACGCTGTCACGGCTGTCGAGGAACTGATGGCGCTACGCGATGAGCTGGGCGGCATGCTGCCCGACCTTGTCGATCCGATTGACGGCGTGCTCGCAGAGCTAGGTCGGAGCAGCGACGATGCGGCGGCACTTCGGGCGCTGGCGGAAGAGACATGCTCCGATGAGACCTTAAGCGAGCTCATCTCGATTCTCGGTTTGCCCACCGCCGTCACCGACCTGCTGCGTGATGGCGCGCCGCAGGACGCCGAAGCGATCCCGCTCAAGCGTGCCTGGTTCCAATCACTAAGGCCCCATCGGCGAACTCACGACCTCGTCGGATGACGACAAGACGCCCCGGGCGGACCGACGCTCGACGAGCCCCGCCCCGATGATCGAGTAGCGGCGGAAGGCCGCGTACCGAGATCGGCGCGCGCCTCTTGAAGCGGCCCTCCACCCTGCTCGACGAACGGCCCTGGATACGGTATCCACGGTGCATGGCACGTACCAACATCGATCTCGATGAGTCGGCAGTACAAGCGGTCATGCGTCGCTTCGCCTTCACCACGAAGCGTGAGGCTGTGAACTACGCGCTCCGCGCTCTGGCATCCGAGCCGCTCGACGTCGCGCGCGCTCTCGCCCTGGAGGGCTCCGGATGGGACGCGGATCTGGACGAGCTCCGCGCCTCGAGGGCGTGACCGTGCTCGTCGACACGTCGGCGGGGATCGAGTTCCTCCGCGTGACCGGATCGAGCGCGCACATCGCGCGCCGAGCAGCACGTCGCCGAGCTGCGCGGACTGCTCGCCCGGTGCCAGCTCGTGCGCACCGTCCCGAGCGATTGGGACGACGCGGCCCGCATCTACCGGACGGGGCGGCGACAGGGCGTAACGATCCGCAAGCTCGTGGATTGCCTCATCGCCGCGATGGCGATGCGCGCGGGCGAACCGGTGCTGCACGCCGATGCGGACTTCGACGCGATCGCTCGCGTGACCGAGCTCGACGCGGTCAGGGGATAGGCGACGGCACGACGTCCGTCGACGCGCTGAGTCGCTCGCGCCACGGGTGGTCGTCGGCGAGGCGCTCGACGACCCATGCGCGCGCGTCCTCGTCGAGCGCGGGCAGCGCATCCTCGAGCCACGAGACGTCGGCCCGCTCAGCTGCCGCGTAGGCGAGCACGATCTGCGGCTTCGCGTAGCGGATGCCGTCCTTCTCGAAGAGGGCCTCCTCGAGCGGCATCGTGACGGCGGTGTCGCGGCGGAAGCGCCACGACTCGCTGTCGCTCGGATCGAGCAGGATCTCGTACTCCCACTGGCCGTAGGCGCTGCGGCGCAGCCAGATGCTCGTGGTGCCGATCGGCAGCACGTCGGAGTCGTGCGGGCGCAGCGGCTTGAGCGCGCCCTGGAAGGCCGACCACAGCTGCCAGCGGCCACCGAGCCAGCCGCGCAGGAGGCTCAGCTCGCTGCGGGGGATGACGATGTCGATGTCGGTGCGCGGTCGATCGATGCCGGTCGCGGCGCCGATGGCCCAGCTGCCGCCGATCCACCAGGAGCCGGAGTAGCCGTCGAGCAGCTCTGCCGCGTCGGACGGCCATCGCTCCGCCCAGGCGCCGTAGAGCTCGCGACCTTCCTCGCTCTGCATCCGACCTCCTCGCACACGACGGGGCGCCCGCGCCCCGAGAGAAGACACTATCCCAGCGAGGCATGGCGACACCCTGCACAGCCGACCCCGGGCGCGGGCGGCGGCACCCGCCGCGCTCGGTAGAATCGAGGTTCACGTGTCGCGCCGCGATCCAGCGGGCGCGCGCAGCCGCATCCCCGAGGAGCATCCGTGGTCCAGAACCGTCTCGACGCCGTCATCAGCCTCGCGAAGCGCCGTGGCTTCGTGTTCCAGGCGGGCGAGATCTACGGAGGCTCGCGCTCGGCGTGGGACTACGGTCCCCTCGGCGTCGCGCTCAAGGAGAACATCAAGCGCCAGTGGTGGAAGACGTTCGTGCAGGGCCGCGACGACATGGTCGGCCTCGACTCGTCGATCATCCTCCCCTCCGCCGTCTGGAACGCATCCGGTCACGTCGCGACCTTCACCGACCCTCTCGTCGAGTGCCTGCAGTGCCACAAGCGCCACCGCCAGGATCACCTCGAGGAGGCGTTCGAGGCGAAGAAGGGCCGGAAGCCCGAGTCGATGGCCGACATCACGTGCCCCGATTGCGGCACGACCGGCAAGTGGACCGAGCCGCAGCTCTTCTCGGGCCTCATGAAGACGTTCCTCGGCCCGGTCGACAACGAGGCGGGCCAGCACTACCTGCGCCCCGAGACGGCGCAGGGCATCTTCGTGAACTTCGCGAACGTGCTCACCGTCTCGCGCAAGAAGCCGCCGTTCGGCATCGGCCAGGTCGGCAAGGCCTTCCGCAACGAGATCACGCCCGGCAACTTCATCTTCCGCACGCGTGAGTTCGAGCAGATGGAGATCGAGTTCTTCACGCACCCCGACGAGGCCGCCGCGTGGTTCGACCGCTGGGTCGAGGCGTGCTGGGACTGGTTCGTCGACCTCGGCGTCGACCCGGCGAACATGCGCCGCTTCGACGTGCCCGAGGAGGAGCGCGCGCACTACTCGGCCGGCACGATCGACGTGGAGTACCGCTTCGGCTTCCAGGGCTCCGAGTGGGGCGAGCTCATGGGCATCGCGAACCGCACCGACTTCGACCTCTCGTCGCACTCCGAGGCGTCGGGCAAGGACCTCGTCTACTTCGACCAGGCGACGGGGGAGCGCTACACGCCCTACGTCATCGAGCCGTCGTTCGGCCTCACGCGCAGCCTCATGGCGTTCCTCGTCGACGCGTACGTCGAGGAGGAGGTGCCGAACGCGAAGGGCGGCACCGACACCCGCACGGTGCTGCGCCTCGACCCGCGCCTCGCGCCCGTCAAGGTCGCGGTGCTGCCGCTGTCGCGGAACGAGCGGCTCTCGCCGCTCGCGCGCGACATCGCGGCGCGCCTCCG
The DNA here is from genome assembly GCF_000425105.1 of Agrococcus lahaulensis DSM 17612. Classification (GTDB taxonomy): domain Bacteria; phylum Actinomycetota; class Actinomycetes; order Actinomycetales; family Microbacteriaceae; genus Agrococcus; species Agrococcus lahaulensis. The sequence goes on along the minus strand of NZ_AULD01000006.1, from coordinate 55,095 downwards.
CAAGCACTGGGCGATCGACTTCGACGACGCCGGCGCGATCGGCCGCCGCTACCGCCGCCAGGACGAGGTCGGCACGCCCTACTGCGTCACCGTCGACTTCGACTCGCTCGAGGACGGCGCCGTCACCGTGCGCGAGCGCGACTCGATGCAGCAGCAGCGCGTGAAGATCGACGACCTCGAGGCGCACCTCGCGCAGGGGCTCGTCGGAGCGTGACGACCACCGTGAGCACGCCGGCGCTGTCGATCGGGCCCATCGCCCTCGACTCGCCGGTCGTGCTCGCGCCCATGGCGGGCATCACGAACACCGCGTTCCGACGGCTGTGCCGCGAGTACGGCGCGGGGCTGTACGTGAGCGAGATGATCACCTCGCGCGCGCTCGTCGAGCGCACGCCCGAGACGATGCGGCTCATCAGCCACCACCCCTCGGAGTCGCTGCGCTCGGTGCAGCTCTACGGCGTCGACCCGAAGACGGTCGAGGCGGCCGTCGGCATTCTCGTCGACGAGGACCGCGCCGACCACATCGACCTCAACTTCGGCTGCCCGGTGCCGAAGGTGACGCGTCGCGGCGGCGGCAGCGCGCTGCCGTGGAAGCGCGACCTGTTCGGCGCGATCGTGCGCCGCGCGGCGCGGCGCGCGGGCGACATCCCCGTCACGGTGAAGATGCGCATCGGCATCGACGAGAGCCACGTCACCTACCTCGACGCGGGCCGCATCGCCGAGGACGCCGGCGTCGCCGCGGTCGCGCTGCACGGCCGCACGGCCGCGCAGCACTACTCGGGCAAGGCCGACTGGACGGCGATCGCGAAGCTCAAGGAGGCCGTCACCTCCATCCCGGTGCTCGGCAACGGCGACATCTGGCAGGCCGAGGATGCGCTGCGCATGGTCGACGAGACCGGCGTCGACGGCGTCGTGGTCGGCCGCGGCTGCCTCGGCCGGCCGTGGCTCTTCGGCGACCTCGCGGCGGCGTTCGCGGGCTCCGACACGCGGTTCCGCCCGGGTCTCGGGCAGGTCGCGGATGCGTTCCGTCGCCACGCCGAGCTGCTCGTCGAGTTCTTCGGCGAGGAGGACCGCGCGTGCCGCGACATCCGCAAGCACGTCGCGTGGTACTTCAAGGGCTACCCCGTGGGCGGCGACGCGCGCCGCGAGCTCGCGGCGGTCGAGTCGCTCGCGCACATGGACGAGCTGCTCGGCAGGCTCGATCGCGACATCCCCTACGTCGCCGAGGGCATCGAGGGCCAGCGCGGCCGAGCGGGCAGCCCGCGCACGCCCGCGCTGCCCGACGGCTGGCTCGACAGCCCCGAGCTGACGCCCGCCCAGCGCGAGGCGCTCATCGAGGACGAGAGCGACACCCGTGGCGGCTGACGCGCGCGGCTACGGCGCCCACGACGTCGAGCGCCGGCTGCCCGAGACGCACTCCTCGTCGCGCACCGACTTCTCGCGCGACCGCGCGCGGCTCACGCACTCGAGCGCCTTCCGCCGGCTCGGGCAGAAGACGCAGGTGCTCTCGCCCACGATGGGCTTCGACGACTCGCGCACGCGCTTGACCCACTCGCTCGAGGTCGCGCAGATCGGCCGCGAGATCGCGGGCGAGCTCGGCCTCGACCCCGACGTCGTCGACACCGCGTGCCTCGCCCACGACATCGGCCACCCGCCCTTCGGCCACAACGGCGAGAAGGGGCTCAACGAGTGGGCGCTCGGCATCGGCGGCTTCGAGGGCAACGCGCAGACGCTCCGGGTCATCACGCGGCTCGAGCCCAAGGTGATCCGCGAGCAGCCGTACGGGCTCAACCTCACGCGCGCGAGCGTCGACGCGGCCTGCAAGTATCCGTGGGCCGCCGCATCCGACGTCCACGACGCATCCGGCCGCATCAAGTTCGGCTACTACGACGACGACCGCGAGGCGTTCGAGTGGATGCGCGAGGGCGCGCCCGAGGGACGCCCGAGCATCGAGGCGCAAGCGATGGACCTCGCCGACGACATCGCATACTCGGTGCACGACTTCGAGGATGCGGTGGTGGGCGGCTACGTCGACGTCGCGAAGCTGCAGAGCCGGGTCGGGCACGACGAGCTCGTCTCGACGATGCTGACGTGGGTGGGCCCCGAGTACACGCGCGACGAGCTGCTCGCCGCGTTCGACCGGCTCGACGACCTCGAGACGTGGCTGCGCTCGTTCGACGGCTCGCGCGCCGACCACGCGCGGCTCAAGAACCTCACGTCGAAGCTCATCGGGCGGTTCGCGAACGCCGCCATCCGGCTCACGCGCGAGACCCACGAGGGGCCGCTCGCGCGCTTCGGCGGCACGATCGAGGTGCCGCGCGAGGTGCGCGCCGAGATCGCGGTGCTCAAGGGCACGGCGGCGAGCTTCATCCTGGCCGAGCGGCGTCAGCCCATCTACGCGAGCCAGCGGCGCATCCTGCAGGAGCTGTGCGACGCGCTCGTGCGGCTCGGGCCCTCCGCGCTCGACCGCGCCTACGCCGACGACTGGGCGGCGGCGCCGGACGACGCCGCTCGCGCTCGCGTGGTCGTCGACCAGGTCGCGAGCCTCACCGATCGCGGCGCGTTCGCGTGGCACGAGCGCTACGTGGGGGACTGAAGCGGCCATGGCGGGCAGGATCCGGCGCAGCGACATCGACGAGCTGCGATCGCGCATCTCGATCGTCGACGTCGTCGGCGAGCACGTCACGCTGAAGTCGGCGGGCGTCGGCAGCATGAAGGGCCTGTGCCCGTTCCACGACGAGCGCACGCCGTCCTTCCACGTCCGGCCCGCGGTCGGCCGCTACCACTGCTTCGGCTGCGGCGAGGACGGCGACGTCTTCCAGTTCGTCATGGCGATGGATCACACGTCGTTCCAGGAGACGGTCGAGCGCTTCGCCGCGCAGCTCGGCTACACGCTCCACTACGAGGACGGCAAGCCCCAGGAGGAGACGAGCGGTCGCGTGCGGCTGCTCGCCGCGAGCCGCGAGGCGGAGGCGTTCTTCCGCGAGCAGCTGCTCACGCCCGCCGCGGCGCTCGGGCAGCGATTCCTCGGCGAGCGCGGCTTCGACCTCGCGGCCGCCGAGCGCTTCGGCGTCGGCTTCGCGCCGCAGTCGTTCGACGCGCTGAAGCAGCACCTCCGCGGCAAGGGCTACACCGAGGCCGAGCTGCTCGGCGCGGGCCTGCTGAGCGAGGGGCAGCGCGGCAGCTACGACCGCTTCCGCGGCCGGCTCGTGTGGCCCATCCGCGACGTCACGGGCGCGACGGTCGGCTTCGGCGCTCGCCGCCTCTCCGACGACGACAAGGGCCCGAAGTACCTCAACTCGCCCGAGACCCCGATCTTCCGCAAGAGCCAGGTGCTCTACGGGCTCGACCTCGCGAAGCGCGACATCGCCCGCGGCCACGAGGCGGTCGTCGTCGAGGGCTACACGGATGTGATGGCGTGCCACCTCGCGGGCGTCACGACCGCGGTCGCGACGTGCGGCACCGCCTTCGGCGTCGACCACATCAAGGTGCTGCGGCGCGTGCTCGGCGACGTCTCGACGACCGACACCCGCTCGCTCGGCCGCGTCATCTTCACGTTCGACCCCGACGAGGCCGGCCAGCAGGCCGCCGCGCGCACCTTCGCCGAGGAGCAGCGCTTCGCCGCCCAGACCTTCGTCGCGGTGCCGCCGCAGGGGCTCGACCCGTGCGACCTGCGCCTCGAGCGCGGCGACGACGCCGTGCGCAAGCTCGTGCAGCAGCGACGGCCGCTGTTCGAGTTCATGCTCCGCCGCATCGTCGCCGAGCACGACCTCGAGACGGTCGAGGGCCGGGTCGCGGCGATGCGCCGGGCCGCTCCGGTGCTGCTGTCGATCCGCGACCGCGCGCTCGCCGACGGCTACGTGCGCACGGTCGCCGGCTGGCTCGGCGTGAGCCCCGACGAGGTGCGGCGCGCGGTGCGGCAAGCGGCGCCCCGGCCCGCGCCGACGCCGGGCGACCGGCCCGCCGAGGTCGGCCCCGCGCATCCGCCCCCCGACGTCGCCCTCCAGCAGCTCGAGCGCGACCCGGCGTCGCGGCTCGAGCGCGACGCGATCGCAGCGCTCCTGCAGCAGCCGGCGGTCGTCGGGCGCGACCTCGCCGCGCGCGGCGCGTCGGCGTACGTCGCGAACCCCTCGCTCGCGGTCGTGCGCGACGGGATCCTCGCCTCGCTCGACCGCATCGAGGCGCCCGACTTCTCGGAGCACGTCGCCGGGGCGGTGCCGGCCGAGATCGTGCCGCTCGTGCGCACGCTCGCGATGGCGCCGATCCCGCAGTCGTCGCGCGAGGGCGTGCGCGCCTACGTGCAGGGCATCGTCGGCTCGCTCGTCGACCGCGACATCCTGCGGCGGAAGGCCGAGATGCTCGGCAGCCTGCAGCGGCTCGGCGCGAGCGACCCGGAAGGCTCGAAGCGGCTGCAGGAGCAGCTGCTCGAGCTCGAGCGCGAGCGGCGGTCGCTGCGCGAGGAGCTGTAGCGCGCTCAGCGCCCTTCGACGTCGGCCAGGGCGGAGCCATCGCCGAGATCGCTCGTCGCCACGACGCTCAGCGCTCCCGTCGCCTCGAGCACGACGGCGGCGATCGCGCCGAGGTCGCCCTTGCCGGCCGAGCGGACCGCCTGCAGAACGTCGGTCTCGCTCATGCGGTTGCGGCGCAGCGCCTCCTCGTCGAGCCGTCCGTCGCGCACGAGCAGCACCGGCCGAGCCGTCGTCGCCCGCCGAGCCCATGCGACGCGCGAGGTCACGACCGCGATCATGAGCTGCAGCGTCGCCAGCAGCACGAATGCCGTCAGGCCCTCGAGGAAGGAGACGTCGCTCGAGAGCAGGATCGTGGCGAGCGTCGACCCGAGCGCGACGGTCACGACGAAGTCGAACGCGTTCAGCTGCGAGAGCGTGCGCTTGCCGTAGACGCGGAGCACGACGATGAGCGCGGCGTAGGAGGCCGTGCCGACGAGCAGCACCCGGAAGACATCGGACCAGGAGTCGAACCACATGGCTCCAGCCTCGTCCGTGCGGCCGGGGCCGTCCAGCGGCGCGCCCGAGAGCGAGCGGCGGCCCGGCCGCGGTCAGCGGTGGTCGTCGCCGGCTGCGACCGCGCGCTCGTTCCGGCGGTCCTCGGCTTCGATCGCCTCGAGCTCGCCGGGCTCGAGGTCCGGACAACCGGTGTCTTGCTCGCTCATCGGACCGCCCCCGTTCTGCGCGTGTGCCATGGTCTCGTGAGCCGATGGGGAGCGGCGGTGGATTGCCGCAATCCGCAACCGATCCTGAGGTCGCTCAGTCGCCCTTCACGTTGACGATCTGCCGGAGCGTGTGCCGGATGCGCACGAGATCGGCCGCGTCGGCCATCACGGTGTCGATGTCCTTGTAGGCCTGCGGGATCTCGTCGAGGAAGGCATCCGTGCGTCGCCACTCGATGCCCCGCATCGCCTCCTCGAGCTGCGCTCGCGTGAAGGTGCGGCGCGCCCGGGATCGCGAGTACTCGCGGCCCGCGCCGTGCGGCGACGAGTCGAGCGCCGTGCGGTTCCCGAGCCCCTCGACGACGTACGAGCGGGTGCCCATCGATCCGGGGATGAGCCCGAGCACGCCCTCGGCGGCGTCGATCGCGCCCTTCCGCGAGAGCCAGACGTCCTGGCCGAAGCGGTGCTCGCGCGCCGTGTAGTTGTGGTGGCAGTTGATGCGCTCGGTCTCGCCCGCCGGGGCGCCCGTCCACGCCTCGAAGGCGTCGACGACGCGGTCCATCATCTCCTCGCGGTTGAGGAGCGCGAAGTGCTGCGCCCACTCGAGCTCGGCGATGTAGCGATCGAACTCCCGCGTGCCCTCCTCGAGGTAGGCGAGGTCGCGGTCCGGCAGCGCGATCCGCTTCGCCTTGGCGTAGGCCTGCGCCGCGGCGATGTGCCGCTGCGCGATCTTGTTGCCGACCCCGCGAGAGCCCGAGTGCAGGAACAGCCAGACGCGGCCCTGCTCGTCGAGGCTGATCTCGATGAAGTGGTTGCCCGAGCCGAGCGAGCCGAGCTGCAGGCGCCAGTTCTTGGCGTAGTCGGCCGGGTCGAAGCCGGCGCGCTCCGCGAGTGCTTCGAGCTCGGCGACGCGACGCGCGGCGCTCGTCGTGAGGCGCTTGTTGTAGTGGCCCGCCGAGAGCGGCACGGCGCGCTCGATCGCCGTCCGCACGGTCGATCGGTCGGCCGGCAGCGCTTCGGCGGTGTGCGAGGTGAGCACGGCGATCATGCCGCAGCCGATGTCGACGCCGACCGCGGCGGGCATGATGGCGCCGCGCGTGGGGATGACCGAGCCGACGGTCGCGCCCTTCCCGAGGTGCGCGTCCGGCATGAGCGCGAGGTGCGGCTGGACGAACGGCATCTCCGAGGTGCGCTTCGCCTGCTCGAGCGTCTCGTCGTCGATGATCGATGCCCAGTTGTAGAGCTTGGGCGAGATCTGCTTGACGGTCACGGTGCCCTCCTTCCGGTCGGGGTCGGCCGATGTGACCCCGACCCGCGCGGGATGCTACGATGGTCGTCGCTCCCACAGCGATCCTCGATAGCTCAATTGGCAGAGCAGCCGGCTGTTAACCGGCAGGTTGATGGTTCGAGTCCATCTCGGGGAGCGACAGGCCCTCACCCTTCGGGGTGAGGGCCTCCTTCGTGCGCGCCGGAGGCACTCAGCGGCGCCGGTTGCGGCCGCTGATCCACCCGAGCGCCGAGCTCAGGAGGGAGCCGCGTCCGCGAGCGCCGCCCGCGCCGCCCATGCCGGTCGAGCGCCTGCCGCGGGCAGAGCCGCTCGAGCGGCGTCCGGAGACGGCGTTGCGCAGCTGGGAGAGGAAGTTCATCGTGCACGCTCCTTCGTGTCGGTGCACGGAACGTAGCGCCCCCTCCTGGAGGATCGCCGGGCAGACGCGTTCCCGCTCAGGCGTCGAGGTCGTCGACCCCGGGCATCCAGCTGAGGCCGTCGACGCCCCACTTGTTGCGCTTGATCGCCTTCTGCACGCCCTTCGTGCCGAACGCATCCAACCGGTCGGCATAGAGGATGCCGTCGAGGTGGTCGTACTCGTGCTGCAGGATGCGAGCGAGCCAACCGGTTGCCTCGAGCTCGTAGCGCTCACCCGTCTCGTCCTGCGCGCGCAGGATCGCGCGCTCGGCGCGCTTGAGGGCGAAGCGCTCGCCGGGGATGGAGAGGCAGCCCTCCTCCTCGTGCTCCTCGGGCACGCCGATCGGGAGCGGCGAGATCCACAGCTCCGGGTTCGCGGCGACGCCGCGCGTGCGGACGCCCTCCGAGTCGGTCCAGTCGTAGACGAAGAGCCGCTTGCCGATGCCGATCTGCGGGGCCGCGAGGCCGACGCCGGGTGCCGCCTCCATCGTCTCGAACATGTCGGCGACGAGCGTGCGGAGCTCCTCGTCGAAGTCGGTCACGGGCTCGGCGACGGTGTGCAGCACGGGATCGCCCGTGATGCGGATGGGCAGAACGGTCATGTCCTCCAGAGTATCGGCGGGCTGAACGGTAGGTTCGCTAGGTGCTGTTCACCTCCCTCGACGACCTGGCGGCTGAGATCTCGCTCACGCCGATGCAGGCTCTCGGGATCCCGGTGGCGATCGTCGGCGCCGTCTTCCTGTCGGTCGGCACGCAGTTCCAGCACCGCGGTGTCGACCAGTTCGAGGGCGGCGACCAGCGCGGCGCGCACCTCGGCGGTTCGGCCGTCCTGCGACTGCTGCGGAACCCAGCGTGGGTCGGCGGCACGCTGCTGCTCGGCCTCGCCGTCGCGATGCAGCTCGGGGCGCTCGCGCTCGCGCCGCTCATCGTGGTGCAGCCCCTCGGCGCGGTCGCGCTCGTCGTCACCGCGATCCTCAACGCGCGGCTCGCGAAGATCAAGCTCGATCACCGCACGATCCGGGCGATCGGGCTGTGCCTGCTCGGCATCGGCATCTTCGTCGGCGTCGCCGCGATCTTCGCTGTCGAGCGGCCGATAAGCGACCGGCAGCTGCTCACGGTGCTCGCGCTGCTCGTCGTCGGGCTCGCGGGCGTCGGCATCGCGTGGTGGTTCTACCGCAAGCGCGCGAACGCGATCTTCTACATCGTCACGGCGGGCGTGCTCTACGGATTCGTCGTCACGCTCTCGAAGATCGTCATCAACCGCATCATCTCGGGTCAGTTCGAGTGGCTCACGATCGTGTGCGGCATCGGCGTCGTGATCGCGCTCGTGGCCGGCAGCTACGCCGTGCAGCTCGCCCACGCATCCGGCCCGCCCGACCTCGTGATCGCCGGGCTCACGGTCGTCGACCCGCTCGTCGCCGTGCTCATCGGCGTCACGGTGCTCGGCGAGGCGGCCGCGACGCCGCCGTGGGCCATCATCGTCTTCGCCGCCGCGGGAGCGATCGCCGTCACCGGCGTGCTGCAGCTCGCGCGGCACCATCCCCAGATCCGCCCGCTCGCCCAGGCGCCCGAGGAGACCCCATGACCGACCGACCGCTTCGCGTCCTGATCGCGACGGATACCTTCGCGCCCGACGTGAACGGGGCCGCCAAGTTCACCACCCGGCTCGCCGCCCGGCTCACGAAGCGCGGGCACGAGGTGCACGTCGTCGCCTCGTCGCTCGGCCGCGGCCGCCACGGGACGCACGTCGAGGAGCACGAGGGGGAGCGGTTCACCGTGCACCGGCTGCGCTCGCTGCTCTACCCGGGGCACGAGTGGCTGCGGTTCGCGGAGCCGTGGCGCATGTTCTCGAACGCGGCATCGCTGCTGGATGCGCTGCGGCCGGACGTCGTGCACTTCCAGTCGCACATCGTGCTCGGTCGGGCGTTCTCGATCGAGGCGAAGAAGCGCGGCATCCGCGTCATCGGCACGAACCACCTCATGTTCGAGAACCTCATGGACCACTCGAACATCCCGCAGGCGCTGCAGGGCAAGACCGTCGAGTTCGCGTGGCGCGACGCGGCGAAGGTGCTCGGCCGCTGCGACGTCGTGACGACGCCGACGCGGCGGAGCGCCGACTACCTCGAGAAGATGACCGGGCTCACGGGCGTGCACGCCATCTCGTGCGGCCTGCCGGGCGACGAGTACCGGCCGAACCCCGAGCGGCAGCGCGGCCGGATCGTGTTCGTCGGCCGCGTCACGAGCGAGAAGCGGCTCGAGACGCTCGTGCGCGCCGTGGCGCAGCTGCCGGGCGACCTCGACTGGCACCTCGACGTCGTCGGCGGCGGCGACCAGATCGACGAGCTCGCCGCGCTCGCGCGCGACCTGCACGTCGCCGACCGCGTGACGCTCACGGGCTACGTGAGCGACGAGGAGCTGCGCGAGCGCCTGCGCGGCGCGGAGGTCTTCGCGATGCCGTCGACGGCCGAGCTGCAGTCGATCGCGACGATGGAGGCGATGGCGACGGGGCTGCCGGTCGTCGCCGCCGACGCCATGGCGCTCCCGCACCTCGTGCGCGACGGCGCGAACGGCTGGCTCTTCCGACCCGATGACGCGGCCGACCTCGCCGAGAAGCTCGAGCGCATCCTGCGGCTGAGCGACGAGGAGTACGGCAAGTATCGCCAGCACAGCCTCGAGATGGTGGCGCCGCACGACATCGAGCGGACCATCACGGCGTTCGAGCGCCTCTACCGCGGCGAGGACATCCGCGACCCCGACACCCGCGTCGAGCTCAGCGACTAGGCTCGACCGGTCGGGCCTCGCGCCCGAGGGGCGGTAGCTCAGCTGGTCAGAGCAGGGGACTCATAATCCCTCGGTCACGGGTTCAAGTCCCGTCCGCCCTACGAGGAGCATTCGGGCAGAGCCCGCGATGGGCGGCCCCTCGTGCAACACTCTCCTCGGAGCGACGAGCACCCCAGCGCGGCCGCCCGATCGTCCCTCTCGAGAGGCTCGTCTATGCGACGCACGCTCGCTGCGCTCACCATCAGCGCCGCCGCAGCGGTCGGACTCACCGGCTGCGTCATCATCCCGCCGTTCGCCGACCCGTTCAGCTACGGCTTCGTCGGCGGCTACGGCCCCTACGACCCGTCGAGCGACGAAGAGTTTGCCCCGGCCGAGGAGGAGATGTATCAGGAGGAGCACCGCACGTGGGAGCGGGACTTCGCCGCCTCCGTCGGCGAAGAGCTCCGCCTGATCGGCTCGGAGCTGCCGCCCGCCGAGGGCGAGCCGATGGAAGCGTTCCGGCACGTCGTCATCGGCGCCGGCTACCAGTGGTGCGACCGCCTCTACATCGACGAGGAGCGAAGGGGCGACGCCGACGAGCACGCCGAGCAGGCTGAGCTCTACGGCTGGACTGCCGACGAGTACCGCGTCATCGCCGAGGCTGCGGAGGCCGAGCTGTGCGGCATGTGATCCGGGGTCGGCGCCGCGATCGCTGTCGTCGCGCCTCATTCGCGCACCTCTGCCAGAAGCGCGGGCACTGAGCGGCGGACCTCTCCCACGGCGACCTGGCACTGGCCAGGGGAATGCTCGCGGCCGCTCGCACCTTGCACCCCTCATGCGAGCCATCGTCTACTCCCGCCCCGGACCCTCGTCGGTCCTCGAGCTCAACGACCGCGAGCCCGGTGTGCCGGGCCCGGATGAGGTGCGAGTCCGTGTCGCCGTGTCGGGCGTCAATCCGACCGACTGGAAGGCGCGCGCGGGCAGCAGGCCGCTCGAGTTCGCAGAGGTCGTCCCGAACCAGGACGGCGCCGGCGTCGTCGATGCCGTCGGCTCGGGCGTCGTGGGGCTGCGGGTCGGCGATCGCGTGTGGATCCACCTCGCCGCCCACCAGCGACCGACGGGGACCGCGCAGGACCTCACGGTGGTGCCGGCAGACCGCGTCGTCCGCCTGCCCGACGGCATCGACTTCGATGTCGCGGCCAGCTTGGGCGTTCCCGCGATGACCGCCCACCGCGCGCTGACCGTGCACGAGCGCGGGCCTGCACGGCTAGCACCGGGCTCGCTCGACGGGCGCATGGTGCTCGTGCAGGGCGGGGCAGGAGCCGTCGGCCATGCCGCGATCCAGCTGGCGGTGTGGGCCGGTGCGACCGTGATCGCCACGGTCAGCAGCGACGAGAAGGCAGCGCTCGCTCGTGCGGCGGGTGCCCATCACGTCCTCCAGTACCCGGATGCCGAGCTCGCGGCCAAGGTGCGCGCCATCGCGCAGCGCGGCGTCGACCACATCGTCGAGGTCGCGCTGGCGCAGAACGCCGAGCTCGACGTCGAGGTGCTCGCCAACCACGGCAGCATCGCGTACTACGCGAACAACAACGGCGATGACTTCACCGTCCCGATCGCGGCGAGCTTCGCGAAGAACGCGCGCTGGCAGGGGCTGCTGCTCTACACCGTGGGGCGCGAAGCGCTCGCCGCAGCCGCGGAGGACATCACGGCCGCGCTCGAAGCGGGCGCCCTGCCCGTGGGCGAGGCCGCCGGGCTGCCGCTGACGTGGTTCCCGCTCGAGGAGACGGCAGCCGCGCACGACGCCGTCGAGGGCGGCGTCACGGGTAAGGTGCTCATCGCGGTCTCTGGCGACCTGCGCTGACCGAGAGCGCTACGACGCCCGGCGGCGTCGTCCGCGCCGACGGCTGAGCACGATCGGCACCGCGACGGCGGCCACGAGCGCCCCGCCGAGGAGCCCCCAGGGCACACCGGGCTTCCCGTCGACGCGCGTCGACGGATCCTCGCCGTGCCGCATCGCGGGGGAGTGCTCGATGGCATGCGCCGCGCGCGTCAGGGCGTCCGTCACGGCATGGAGCGCTCCCTCGGCGGAGCCGGCGCCGCGCAGGCGGATCGCGTCGAGGCGGTCGCGCGAGCGGTCGAGCACCGAGAGCGGCAGCGCGGCGATCACGTTTCCCGGCGGACGTCGCGCGACGATCGGATGCGCCCTCGTCGGAGCCACTCGGCTCACGACCTCCCACGCGATGCCGAGCAGTCGGAGCTCGCGCTCGGAGACCCGCTCCTGCAGGCGCGGGAACAGCTCGTCCTCCTCGTCGCGCACGTCCTCGCGCAGCACCTCGTCGAGCCGCTCGAGCGCGGCCTGCCGCTCGGGCGAGCCGAGCTCGAGGTCCTCGAGCCGAGTGACGAGCTCGTTGACCTCCTGGTGCTCCTGCTCGACCTGCAGGGTCAGTTCCTCGCCGTCGGGCAGCACGCGGCGCATGACGGGCCACAGCACCGACTCCTCGGCGAACGCGTGCGGGAAGACGAGCCGGTAGAGCTCGAGCAGCGCGGGCAGCTGCTCCTCGTGCGACGACTCGCGCAAGCGGTGCAGCAGCTGGTCGAGCCGCACGTGATCGCTCTTCTGGCGCGAGAGGACGCTAATGCGCCCGCCCAGCTCGGCGACGCTCTGATCGGCGACAGACCGCATGGCTGCTCCTCGCTATCGCTTGACGGCCGAGGGGTCGACGCAGACCACGCCGCGATTGCCCTCGGGATCGGCGATGACCGTGAGCCACGGCGCCTTGCTGTCGTCGACGACCGTGCCGCCGGCCGCGACCGCGGCGGCGATGCGCTCGGGGCCGACTTCGGGCGCGACGTAGACCTCGATGTGGAAGCGCTGGCCGCCGTCCGCGGCGTCCCCGAACCAGAGGTTCGGGACGCGGCCCGTGCGGTCGCGGATCTCGTCGCTCGGTGAGCCGAGCCCCTGGGAGCCGGGGTCGCCGGTCAGCAGCGCCGCCCACACCGGGGCGACCGTCGCCGACGCCGCGGCGTCGAGGCCGAGCTCGATCGCCGTCACCGCAGCCGGCTCGGCTCGGAGCCCCCGCTCGGCGCCGATCTCGGTGATCCGCTGCGCGAGATCGAGGTCCTGCTGCGTCACCCACTGCACGACGTGCTCGGCGCCCGTGTCGTCGCGGTAGATCGCGTCGTCGCTGATGAGCTTCAGGTCGACGTGCCCGTCGCCGATCGTCGCGCTCGGATGGTGCCCGAGCGCGTCGGCCGCCTCGGCGACCTCGCCGACGAACCGCGCGCCGGCGGCGAAGCCGTCGACGAGGTAGCGAGCGTGCAGGCCCTGCGCGAGCTTGCGCCAATCGGCCAGCTCCGCCGCCGCGATCTGCTCTCCCGACAGCATGTCCATGCGACCTCCCTCGGTCAGCGGCAACGCTCTCAGAGCGCGGGAGCCTGCGCAATGGCCGCGATGACCGCGTGCGCGACGCGGCGGGCTGTCGCGCTCGACTGCGACGGGTCGCGCAGGCGCATCGCGAGGTGCCCGCTGATGACGAGCAGCAGCGACTCGGCGAGCTCGTGCTCGAGCCCGGGGGCGACGTCGGCCGCGAGGCGCTCGAGGCGGATGCGGAAGGCCTCCGTGTCGGCGCGGACGGCCGCCGCGACCTCCTCGTCGGCATCCACGTGCTCGGCGGCGGCCCCGAGGAACGCGCACCAGCGCGCGGAGTCGCGCTCGGCGCGGAAGTCGTCGAGCGCGTCGAAGACGGCGAGCAGGCGTTCGGCCTCCGAGCCGGCGGCGTCGACCGCTGCGTCCCACGTCACGATCCACGCGCGCTCGCGGCGCTCGAGCGCCGCGGCGACGAGCGCCTCCTTGCTCGGGAAGCCGCGGTACATCGTCGCGGTCGACACGCCGGCGCGCGCGATCACGGCGTCCACCGGCGTCGCCGCGATGCCGCGCGAGAAGAACAGCTCCTCCGCGGCGTCGAGCATCCGATCCCGAGTGCTCTCGCGCATCCCCATGTCGTCACCCTAGACTGCCGAAGTGAAACGTGCGTTGTCGATTGGGACCAGCTCGCCGACCGCTCTCATCCCCGCGGGGGTCGTGCTCATCGCGGGCTCGTACGGGCTCGTGCGCTTCGGCTTCGGGCTGCTTCTGCCCGAGATGCAGGCCGAGCTCGGCCTCGACGACGCGACCGCCGGCGTCGTCTCCGCCGGCGCCTCCCTCGTGTACTGCGGCGGCGCGGCCGCGGGGTTCGTGCTCGCCTCGCGCCACGCCCGCTCGCTCGTCGTGGCCGCGGCGGCAGCGGCAGGCCTCGGCGGGGCAGGGATGGCGATCGCGACCGACGTCGCGATGCTCGCCATCGCCGCGATCGTGAGCTCCGCCGCGGCGGGGCTCGCGTCGCCCGCGCTCGTCGACGCCGTGCGGCGCAACGTGCCGCGCGACGGTCGGAGCTGGGCGCAGACGATCGTGAACGCGGGCACGGGCCCAGGGATCGTGGCCGCCGGCGCGCTGGCGCTCGTCGTGCTGCCCGACTGGCGCCTCGCGTGGTGGGTCGCCGCCGGCGTGACGGTCGCGTCCGCGATCGCGGTGCTCGCCGCCGATCGTCGGCGCCCGGCCGCGGAGGGTGCGCCGAGCGCGGTCCCCTCGCGCGAGTGGTTCGCCGGCCACCGCCGCCTCATCGCCGGTGCGGCGCTGCTCGGCATCGGCTCCGCGGCGATGTGGAACTACGCGCGCGTGCTGCTCGTGGACGCCGGGCTGGAGCCATCCGTCACCGTCGCGGCGTGGATCGCGCTCGGCGCGGGCGGCGCGGCGACGATCGCGACCGCGGGCTGGCTGAGCCGCCGCGCACCGCGGACGGCGTGGTCGCTCACGACCGCCGTCGCGGCGGCCGCCACGCTCGCGATCGCGCTCGCGCCCGGCTCGCAGGGCGTGGCGCTCGCGGCGAGCGCCGCGTTCGGCTGGGGCTACGTCGCTGGCAGCGGCGCGCTCATCGCGTGGACGGGAGAGCTCGAGCCGGAGCGAGCGCCGACGGGCACGGCGCTCCTGTTCATCGTGCTCGTGCTCGGGCAGGCGATCGGTGCCGCGCTCGCCGGTGCGCTCATCGGCGTGCTCGGCCACCTGCCCGCGTTCGCGCTCGCGGCCGCCGCGACGCTCGGCGCGTCGCTCCTCGGGGTGGCGCGCCGCCCAGCTCCGGCGCACAGCGGCTCGGGAGGACCCGCGCGCTAGCGTCGACGCACACGAGCGGGCGACGGCGAGGAGACGACGATGCGAGCGCAGGGCACGGCGGACGAGCATGGCACCACGGGGGAGAGGGTCCACGACGCCGGCCAGCCGGAGGTCGCGGTCGCGCGCTCGAGCTCGCCGATCGCGCGTGGGATCTCGGGCCTCGCGGCGAGGCTCGGCGAGCTCGTCGGCCCCTACGGCACGCTCATCCTCACGCTCGCGATCGGCGCGGTGATCGCGTTCGCGCTCGCCCTCGGCGCCGTCGGCGTCTACGACGCGGTCACCGACGAGGACGGCGTCGCGGGCATCGACCGCCCGCTGCTCGACGCCATCCTCACCATCCGGGATCCACAGGCGGATGCGCTCATCACGGGGTTCACGGACCTCGCGGGCACGATCGGCATGCCCCTCATCGCGATCGCGTCGCTCGCGATCCTGAGCCTCCGCCGCCGCTCGTGGACGCCGCTCGTGCTCGTCGTCGCGGCGGGGGCGGGCTCGCTGCTCATGACGGTCGCGGGCAAGGTGCTCATCGGCCGCGACCGCCCGCCGCTCACCGACGCCGTGCCGCCCTACGAGGTCTCGGCGTCGTTCCCGAGCGGGCACACGCTCAACGCGGTCGCGATCCTCGGCGTCATCGCCTACCTGCTCATCCTGCGGCGCCGCTCCGGATGGGCGCGCGCCGGCATCGTCGTGATCGCGGTGGTCGCGTCACTGCTCGTCGCGGCGAGCCGCGTCTACCTCGGGCACCACTGGGTGACCGACGTGGTGGCGGGATGGCTGCTCGGCGCTGCGTGGCTCGCGATCGTCATCACCGCCCATCGGCTCTACCTGCTCACTCGTCTCCGACACGATCAGCAGCGGGAGCGGGCTGCGGCGTCGTGATGCCGAACCGCGTCGCCGCGTAGGCGACGAGGCCGACCGCGATCGCGATCGCGCCGAGGAGCCACACGTGCGGCTCCTGCTGCGTGAGCAGCAGGACGCACGAGGCGATCCCGAGCACCGGCACGAAGGTCCAGACCCGGAAGTGCTCGCGCTCGACGTGCTCCCGGCGCAGCACGAGCACGGCGACGTTCGTGCTCAGGAAGACGAACAGCAGCAGCAGCACGACCGTCTCGGCGAGCGTGCCGAGGTCGCCGATGAAGGTGAGGCCGATCGCGATCGCGGTCGTCACGAGGATCGCGACCCACGGCGTGCGGCGCTTCGGCAGCACGCGGCCGAGCACCGAGGGCAGGAGCCCCTGCTCGGCCATGCCGTACGCGAGCCGGCTCGCCATGATCATCGTGAGCAGCGCGCCGTTCGCGACGGCGATCAGCGCGATGGCGCTGAAGACCCAGCCCGGCACGGCGAGGCCCGTCGCCTCGAAGACCTCGAGCAGCGGCGCGCTCGAGTCGGCGAGCTCCTCCGCCGGCATCGCGATCGAGCTCGCGAGCCCGACGAGCACGTACACGACGCCGGCGACGATGAGCGAGCCGAAGAGCGCGCGCGGGTAGACCCGGCGGGGGTTCCGCACCTCCTCGATGACGTTCGCGGAGGTCTCGAAGCCGACGAAGGAGTAGTAGGCGATGATCGCGGCCGACAGGGTCGCGAGCGCCGGGTTCACGCCCTCGGGGAACTCGCCGATTCGCGAGACGTCGCCACCCCCGCCGCCCATCATGAGCCCGACCGCGATGATGATGATCAGGAGGCCTGAGAGCTCGATGACCGTCATGACGACGTTGCTCGCCATCGACTCGCGGATGCCGCGCGCGTTGAGCGCCGCGACGAGCAGCAGGAAGATCGGCGCGGCCACGACCGCTGGCACCGGCACGAACTCGGCGAGGTAGTCGCCCGCGAACGCGAGCGCGAGGCCCGCGGCGCTCACGACGCCCGCGGCCATCATGCTGAAGCCGACGAGGAACGACACGATCGGGCTCTTGAACGCGCGCTGCGCGAAGACCGCCGCGCCGCCCGCCCGCGGGTACTTCGTGACGAGCTCGGCGTAGGAGCCGGCCGTCAGCAGGGCGAGGAACAGCGCGACGATGAGCGGCACCCACAGGGCCCCGCCGACCTCGGCGGCCATCGTGCCGGTGAGGGCGTAGACCCCGGCGCCGAGCACGTCGCCGAGGATGAACAGGAACAGCAGCGGTCCCGTGATGCCTCGCTTCAGCTTCGTGCTGATCTCGCCGTTCCTCGCCGCTGTCTGCTCGTCCAAGCTCATAGCCGAAGCCTAGGTCGGAGCCCCTGCGGGAACGCCGGGAGCGGCGGCCGATACGCTCCGAGGCATGGCACCCTCGACGCCCTATCTGGCGGTCGACCTCGAGCGGATGCAGGCGAACATCGCGCGCGCGGCGGAGGCGGCGACGGCGCGCGGCATCGCCCTGCGGCCGCACGCGAAGACGCACAAGACGATCGAGATCGGTCGGATGCAGGTGGCGGCCGGAGCGCACGGGCTCACGGTCGCGACGATCGGGGAGGCCGAGGTCTTCGCCGCCGCCGGGCTCGACGACCTCTTCATCGCGTTCCCGCTCTGGATCGACGGCGAGCGCGCGGCGCGGCTGAGCCATCTCGTCGCCGCGGGCGCCGCGATCTCGATCGGCGTCGACTCCGTCGAGGGCGCCGAGCGCATGGCGCGCGCCGGGCTCGCGGGCCGCGTCGCGGCGCGCGTCGAGGTCGACGTCGGCCATCACCGCTCCGGATGCGCGCCCGAGCGCGCGGGCGAGGTCGCCCTCGCGGCGGCGCGGGCCGGCATCGACGTGGAGGGCGTCTTCGCCTTCCCCGGGCACGCGTACGCGCCCGACGCGCGAGCGGTGGCGGCGCGGCACGAGGCATCGGGGCTCGGCGTCGCGGCGGAGGCGATGCGAGCGGCGGGCATCCACCCGGGGGTCGTGTCCGGCGGCTCGACGCCGAGCTTCGAGGCGGCGCTCGAGACGGATTCGCCCATCACTGAGCTGCGACCGGGCGTCAGCGTCTTCGGCGACGCGCAGCAGTGGGAGCTCGGCACGATCCCGCCGACCGCCATCGCGCTCACGGCGCATGCCACGGTCGTCTCGCACGCGGGCGGCCGGATGGTGCTCGACGCCGGCTCGAAGGTGCTCGGCCCGGATCGCGCGGCGTGGGCGAGCGGTCACGGTCGCCTCCTGGACGATCCGGATGCGCGGATCGTGCAGCTGAGCGAGCACCACGCCGTGGTCGAGCTGCCGGGTGAGCTGCCGCCGCTCGGCAGCCGCGTGCGCGTCGTGCCGAACCACGTCTGCATGGCCGTCAACCTCGTCGATGACCTTCACGTCTTCGACCGCGGCGATGACGAGCTGCCGTCGACCCGCTGGCGCGTCGCGGCCCGCGGCCGCAACGACTGACCGCTCAGGTAGATCGCTCAGGCGCCGAGCGAGCCGATCGTCTCGGCGAGCCGGAGGATGCCGTCGCCCGCGTCGATGCGGCCGCCCTGATCGAGCGCGAAGACCGGCACGCTCGTCGCGCCCGCGTCGGCGAGCGCGGCCACGACGTCCGTAACCTCGGCCGCCGACGCATCCGCTCGCACGCCGCGGAACTGCACGACTTCGAACGGCGCGTCGAGCGCGCGCTCGGCCCGCACGGCCAGGACCGTCCCGACCGCGGCGCGGGCCGACTCGGGCGTCGCATCGCCCGCGAGGATGACGCCGTCGCCGAGCTCGGCCGCGAGCGCGAGCGTCTTCGGCCGCTGCGCGCCGAGGTAGAGGGGCGGCCGAGCCGCGGGCGGCCAGCGCAGCTGCACGCGGTCGAGCTGCACGTAGCGGCCGCGCATGCTCACCTCGTCGCCGGCGAGCAGCTGCCGGAGCGCCTCCGTGTGCTCGCGCAGGAGCGTGAGGGGCGACTCGGCGCGCACGCCCGCCTGCCCCATCCACTCGAGCACCCCGTGGCCGACACCCGGCAGCACGCGGCCGGGCGCCATGCGCTCGAGCGTCGCGACCTCCATGGCCGTGAGCGCGACCGCGCGGAGCGGCACGGGCATGAGCCCGATGCCGACGCGCAGCCGCTCGGTCGCCGCGAGGAGCGCCGCCGCGGTCGCCGAGCCCGACTCGGCGAAGCAGTCCTCCCACACCCACACCTCGTCGACGCCGGCCCCCTCCGCGGCGCGGGCGATCGGGACGAAGCGCTCGGGCGCGACGTCGGGAGGGATGATGAGGCTCAGCTGCGGCATCGGGTCCATGGCCTCACGCTAGGCGGTCGCGCCGACACGCGAGCGATGGGCTTCCGCTCAGGGACCGAAGCGGTAGCTGCCAGCGTCGTAGCGGTACCCGATCTCGTGAGACGCGATGAGCACGCCGTTGGTCCAGCGATCCTGGACCTCCTTCGCGAACCGGTCGGCTGCCGTCTCGTCGTCGAAGACGCCGAGCACCGTGTTGTCGGGTGACTCGTCGTGCTGGACGATCCAGATGCGCTGCGCCATGCCGCGAGCATAGGGATCGATAGGCTTGAGGCATGACCGACGCCGCCGTCACGAGCCCCGACACCACCGTGCCCGAGTCGCACCTCGCCTTCCGCCGCAAGCGCGACGCGAGCGTGCGCGGCCCGCAGGGCGCCGTCGCCCTCGTCGCCACCGCGTGGGTCGCGGAGTCGACCGAGATCGAGGGCGTGCCGGGCACGTGGGCGCCCTCGCCCGCGGGTGACGGGCTGCAGGTGACGGCGGATGCGTCGGCCGAGATCGTCGTGGACGGCCAGCTCGTCGACGGGGCGGCGATCGTCTACAGCCACGACTCGATGACGCCGAGCTCCGTGCGCTTCGACGACCGCCGGACCGCGTTCGTGATCGGTCCCGACTTCCACGGCCGGTTCGCGCTGCGCGTGTGGGATGCCGAGGCGGCCGAGGAGCGCGGCTTCGACGGTATCTCGACCTACGACTACGACCCCGCGTGGGTCAAGCAGGGCACGTTCGAGCCCGTCGAGGGCGGCGTCGCCTTCGAGTACGGCAAGTCGCAGGGCGGCTCGATGCGGCAGGGCGTCTCGCCCGGCACGATCCGCTTCGAGCACGAGGGCGCCGAGGTCGAGCTCGTCGCGCTCCCGGACGGCGACAGCCTGCAGATCGTCTTCGCCGACGCGACGACGGGGCAGGCGACCTACGACGTCGGCCGCTTCCTGTTCGTCAAGCCGCGGCAGGACGGCACCGTCGAGCTCGACTTCAACCGCGCGATCGTGCCGCCGTGCGCGATGAGCGACCAGTTCAACTGCCCGCTGCCGCCGGCGGGCAACCGCCTCGCCTTCCCGATCGAGGCGGGCGAGCAGCGGCCGATCTTCGCGGAGTCCGCGCCGGCCGAGTAGCCGCCGCCGGCACCATCCGTCGGTCGAGTAGCCGCCGCACCCTCGGTGGTCGAGTAGCCGCCGCACCCTCGGTGGTCGAGTAGCCGCCGCCCCCTCGTCGGTCGAGTAGCCGCCGCCCCCTCGTCGGTCGAGTAGCCGCCGCAGGCGGCGTATCGAGACCGATCGCGCCCGTCTCGATACGCGCGCTTCGCGAGCTACTCGACGAACGGGTGGCTGGGCGACGCTTCGCGCGCTACTCGACGAACGGGTGGCTGGGCGACGCTTCGCGCGGTGCTCGACGAACGGGTGGCTGGGCGACGCTTCGCGCGGTGCTCGACGAGCGGTCGATGGGTGACGCCACGCGCGGTGCTCGACGATCCGCGACGAATGACACGCTTGGAGTTCGCAGCCCGCGTGTGCCACACTCGAGGCATCGACTCGGGCTCGTTCGACCGATGGGGAAGTCGCATCGAACGAGGGAGAGACGATGACTGCTGCGAACATGCTCAGGCGACGTCCCGCGACCACCGCGGGGGTCGTCTGGATCCACGCGTCCCAGCGCGCCATGCGCACCCACCTCGAGTGGGCGATCGGCCAGGCCGTGGGCGACGCGCTGCGCTTCGTGTGGCAGCCGCAGCCCGCCGAGCCCGGCGCCGAGCGCACCGAGGTGCACTGGACGGGCCCGGTCGGCACCGGCGCGTCGATCGCGAGCGCCCTCGCCGGCTGGCGCGACGTGCGCTTCGAGGTGACGGAGGACCCCACGCCGGGCAGCGACGGCATGCGCTGGATGCACACGCCGCAGCTCGGCATCGCCGCGCGCCGCATCGACGCCGCCGGTTCCCTGCTTGTGCCGGAGGACCGCATCCGCAGCGCGATCGAGGCCGCCGGCCCCGACTCGCGCGCGCTCCTCGCCGAGCTCGACGAGGCGATGGCCGGCCCGTGGGACCGCGACCTCGAGGGCTACCGCCACGCCTCCGACGCATCGCCCGTCGCGTGGCTGCACCGCGTCGGCTGACGCGCCCAGCACGATGAGGCCCCCGTTGCGAGCAGCGGGGGCCTCGGCGCTTCGCGGGCTCAGACCGAGCGGATCGCGATGACGGCGTTGTGGCCGCCGAAGCCGAACGAGTTCGACACCGCGAGCTGCGGCTCGTCGCCGAGCGGCATCGGGGCGCCCGAGATGCGCAGCGGCGCGTCGGGGTCCTGCTCCGTGACGTTGATCGTCGGCGGTGCCTGGCGCTCCTGCACCGCGAGCGCGGTGAAGATCGCCTCGAGCGCGCCCGTGCCGCCGAGCAGGTGGCCGTGGGCCGCCTTCGTCGCCGAGACGGGGATCTCGCGCACGCGCTCGCCGAACACGCGCTCGAGCGCGCGCACCTCGGCGACGTCGCCGACGGGGGTCGACGTCGCGTGCGCGTTGATGTGCGTGACCTCGTCGGGCGTCGCACCCGCGGCCTCGAGCGCCATGTGCACCGCACGGCTTGCGCCGAGGCCCTCGGGCTCGGGCGCGGTGATGTGGTACGAATCGGCCGTGACGCCGCCGCCGGCGAGCTCGGCGTAGATCTTCGCGCCGCGTGCGAGCGCGTGCTCCTCGGTCTCGACGACGAGCACGGCGGCGCCCTCGCCCATGACGAACCCGTCGCGGGCGATGTCGTAGGGGCGGGAGGCGGTGGCCGGGTCGTCGTTGCGGCGCGAGAGCGCCTGCATCGACGAGAACGCGGCGAGCGTCAGCGGGTGGATCGCCGACTCGCTGCCGCCGGCGAGCACGACGTCGGCGAGGCCCGCCTGCAGGTGCTCGTAGGCGTTCACGAGCGCCTCGGTGCTCGAGGCGCACGCGGCGGCGACGGTCCGCGCGTAGGCGCGCGCCTGGAAGTGCATCGAGATCGCGGCCGACGGCGCGTTGGGCATGAGCATCGGCACCGTCATGGGCAGCACTCGCCGGGGGCCGCGCTCGCGCAGCGTGTCCCAGGCGTCGAGCAGCGTCCAGAGGCCGCCGATGCCGGTCGAGAAGTCGACGCCGAGGCGCTCGGGGTCGATCTCAGGAGAGCCGGCGTCTGCGAACGCCTCCTTCGCGGCGACGAGCGCGAGCTGGCTCGAGGGGTCGAGGCGCTTCGCGACCGGGCGCTCGAGCACCGTGTCAGGGCGCACCTTCGCCTCGGCGGCGAACGTGACGGGCAGCTGCAGCTCCTGGACCCACTCGTGCTCGAGCGAGCGCGCGCCGGACTCGCCGGCGAGCAGCGCCTGCCAGCTCTCGCGAGCGGTGCCGCCGATGGGCGACGTGGCGCCGATGCCGGTGATGACGATCTTCTTCGTCATGCCTCTCCTCACAGATCGCGCGTGCGGCCGGTCGACCCGGCCGCACGCGCAGTCGAACAGGCCTCAGGCAGCCTGGGCGTTCGTGATGTAGTCGACCGCGTCCTGGACGGTCTTGAGGTTCTTGACCTCGTCGTCCGGGATCTTGACGTCGAACTTCTCCTCGGCGTTCACGACGATGGTCATCATCGAGATCGAGTCGATGTCGAGGTCGTCGGTGAACGACTTCTCGAGCTGGACGTTCTCGGTAGCGATGCCGGTCTCGTCGTTCACGAGGTCGGCGAGCCCTGCGAGGACCTCGTCCTTGGTGTAGGCCACGGGATGTCTCCTTCTGTCGGTCGGACGGGTTGAAGTCTAGGGGAGGACCACGACCTGGGCGCCGTACACGAGACCGGCGCCGAAGCCGATCTGCAGCGCCAGGCCGCCCGAGAGCTCGGGGTGCTCCTCGAGGATGCGGTGCATCGCGAGCGGGATGGATGCCGCCGAGGTGTTGCCGGTCGTCGCGATGTCGCGGGCGATCACGACCGACTCGGGCAGCTTCAGCTGCTTCGCGAACTCGTCGATGATGCGCATGTTCGCCTGGTGGGGGATGAACGCGGCGAGGTCGCCGGGCTCGATGCCGGCGGCGTCGAGCGCCTCGCGCGCCTTCTTCGCCATCTCCCACACGGCCCAGCGGAAGACCTTCTGGCCGTCCTGGCGGAGCGTCGGCCACGCGGCGCCCTCGCGCATCGAGCCGAGCGTGTTGGTCATGCGGATGGTGTCCCACTGGCCGCCGTCGGAGCCCCACACGGAGGGGCTGATGCCGGGCTCGTCGGAGGGGCCGATGACGACGGCGCCCGCGCCGT
Source organism: Agrococcus lahaulensis DSM 17612 (assembly GCF_000425105.1). GTDB lineage: Bacteria > Actinomycetota > Actinomycetes > Actinomycetales > Microbacteriaceae > Agrococcus > Agrococcus lahaulensis. The sequence goes on along the minus strand of NZ_AULD01000006.1, from coordinate 31,879 downwards.
CGCCGAGCAGGAAGCTGATGGAGCGGTCGGTCGGGTCGACGATCTCGGAGAGCTTCTCGACGCCGACGACGAGCACGTGCTCGGCCATGCCGCTGCGCACGAGCGCGTCGGCCTGGGCGACGCCGTAGGCATAGCCGGCGCACGCGGCCGAGATGTCGAACGCGGGTGCCGGGGTCGCGCCGATGCGCTCGGTGAGGAGCGCCGCCATCGAGGGCGTCTGGACCGTGTTGCTGATGGTCGAGACGATCACCGCGTCGATCTTCGCGCCGTCGATGCCGGCGCGCTCGAGCGCCTCCTTCGCGGCCGTCTCGGCGAGGTCGACGGCCTCGATGCCCTCGGATGCGCGCACGCGGCTGATGATGCCGGTGCGCTGCCGGATCCACTCGTCGGAGGAGTCGATCGGGCCGACGAGGTCGTCGTTGGGCACCTCGCGGTCACCGCGCGCGGCGCCGACGGAGAGGATGCGTGCCCCGGCGCGGGTGGGAAGGCTCGACAGGTTGGGCTTGCCCGTGGTGCTCGTCATGCTGCGGCTCCGCTCTCCAGCAGCCGGGCGGCTGCCTCCAGGTCGTCGGGGGAGCTCACGCCGACCGCGGGCACGCCGCGCAGGCCGCGCTTCGCGAGGCCGACGAGGGCCCCCGCGGGCGCGAGCTCGATGATGCCGGTCACGCCCGCCTCCTGGAAGGCGGCCATGCACAGGTCCCAGCGCACGGGGCTCGAGAGCTGCCCGACGATGAGCTCGAGGAACTCCGCGCCGCGCTCGACGGCGCTGCCGTCGCGATTCGTCCACAGCGTCGTGGTCGGGTCGGCGGTCGGCGTGGATGCGGCCTTCGCGCGGAAGCGCTCGACGGCGGGCTCCATGAAGCTCGTGTGGAAGGCGCCGGCGGTCTGGAGCGGGATGACGCGAGCGCGCGCGGGCGGCGCCTCGCCGAGCGCCTCGAGCGCGTCGAGCGGGCCGGCGACGACGATCTGGCCGCCGCCGTTGTAGTTCGCCGGCTGGAGGCCGAGCTCGGCGAGCCGCGTCTCGAGCTCCATCTCATCGGCGCCGATCACGGCCGCCATGCCCGTGGGGGTCTGCGCGGCCGCATCCGCCATCGCGCGCGAGCGCTCGCCGACGAGCGCCATCGCATCCTCGGCCTCGAGCACGCCCGCGGCGACCGCGGCGGTGATCTCGCCCACGGAGTGGCCCGCGACGCCGCTCGCGAGGCTCGCGCGCTCGCCGAGGGCGTCGAGCGCGAGGATGCCCGCGGCGACGATGAGCGGCTGGGCGACGCGCGTGTCGCGGATCGTGTCGGCGTCGCTCACGGTGCCGTGCTCGATGAGGTCGATGCCCGCGGCCTCGCCGAGCGCGGCGAGCCGCGCCCTCGCGCCGGGCAGCTCGAGCCAGGGGGAGAGGAAGCCGGGCTTCTGGGAGCCCTGCCCGGGAGCGACGATGACGATCACGTCGTTCATCCTCCCACCGTCCCCTTGCCCGAGGAGGCATGGCGGCTCGGCTGCGGCGGCCGCTGGGCGCGCTCGCGCGAGGCGTCGTGGATCGCGCCGAGGATGATCGCGGTGTGCAGGGCGAGCGCCTCGCGAGCACCCGTCGCGTCCCAGCCGATGATCTCGCTGATGCGCTTCAGCCGATAGCGCACGGTGTTGGGGTGCACGAAGAGCTCTCGCGCTGTCGCCTCGAGCGAGCGGCCGGTGTCGAGGTAGCACGCGAGCGTCGCGAGCAGGTCGGAGGAGTGGTCGCGCAGCGGCTGGTAGACGGTGCGCACGAGCTGTTGGCGGGCGAGCGGATCGCCGGCGAGCGCGCGCTCGGGCAGCAGGTCGTCGGCGCGTACCGGCCGCGGCGTGCGCCGCCACGCGTCGGCGACCGCGAAGCCCGCCAGTGCGGCCTTCGCGCTCCTCGCCGCGTCGGTGATGCCCGGCACCGCGGGGCCGAGCACGAGGTGCCCCTCGCCGAAGCCCTCCGCGAGCTGCGCGGCGATCGCGAGGAACTCGATCGGCTCCGGCTCGCGCTCGTCCTCGCTCGCGGCCTCGCGGCCGATGACGACGACCAGCCGGGTGCCCTGCACCCCGACCAGCACGTCGCATCCGGCATGCCTCGCCTTCCGGCGCACGACGTCGACGTCGAGGATGCGCGGGGCGACGCCCACGAGCACGGCGCACTCGCCCCGGCCGTGCCAGCCGAGCGCGGCCGAGCGGCTCGGGAGCTCGTCGTCGTGCTCGCCCGTGAGGATCGAGTCGACCACGAGCGCCTCGAGGCGCGCGTCCCACAGCCCGCGCGACTCCGCGGCGCGCGCGTAGACGTCGGCGGCCGCGAACGCGATCTCGCGCGAGTAGCGCAGGATCGGCTCGCGCATCGCCGGGTCGGCGTCGCCGATGCGCTCCTCGAAGACCGACACGACGGTGCGGATGAGCTGCAGCGTCTGCTGCAGGCTCACGCTGCGCAGCAGCTCGCGCGGCGCGGCCGCGAAGACGTCAGCCGCGATCCACGGCTGCGCCTCCGGGTCCTCGTGCCACGCGATGAACGACGTGATGCCCGATTGCGCGACGAGGCCGACGGCGCTCCGCCGGGAGGGCGGCATCGTCCGGTACCACGGCAGCCGGTCGTCGAGCGCGCGCATCACTTGCGTCGCGAGGTCGCCGGAGGTGCGGCGCAGCCACGCGAGCTGCTGCGCCTTCAGCTCGGCGTCAGCGGTCAGCGGCGGCCGCCTAGGAGTCGCCGCCGACGGTGCCGGACATGCCCGCGTTCACGTCGTGGATGCTGTACTTCGCGATCGCCTGCTGCACCATGCCGAGCGGCACCTTGCCCTGCTTCGCGAGCGCGTCGAGCGCGCGCACGACCACGGAGTGGCTGTCGATCTTGAAGAAGCGGCGAGCCGCGGCGCGGGTGTCGGCGAAGCCGAAGCCGTCGGCGCCGAGCGTCGCGTAGTCGCCCGGGACCCACTCGCGGATCTGGTCGGGCACCGCGCGCATGTAGTCGCTCGTCGCGACGAACGGGCCGTCGGCCTCCGACAGGCGCTGCGTGACGTATGGCACCTTCGCGGGCTCCTGCGGGTGCAGGAGGTTGTGCTCGTCGGCCTCGAGGCCGTCGCGGCGCAGCTCGCTCCACGACGTGACCGACCAGATGTCGGCCGAGATGCCCCAGTCGGTGCCGAGGATCTCCTGCGCGTGGTGGAGCCACGGCAGGGCGACGCCCGAGCCGAGCAGCTGCACCTTGATCGGGTGGTGGTCGCTCGTCGAGACGCGGTGGATGCCGCGGCGGATGCCCTCGACGTCGACGCCCTCGGGCTCGGCGGGCTGCACCATCGGCTCGTTGTAGACCGTCAGGTAGACGATGACGTCCTCGGGAGCCTCGCCGTACATCCGCTCGATGCCCATCTGCGTGATGTGGGCGATCTCGTAGCCGTAGGCGGGGTCGTAGGCGAGCACCGCGGGGTTCGTCGACGCGAGGAGCGGCGAGTGGCCGTCGGCGTGCTGCGTGCCCTCGCCCGCGAGCGTCGTGCGGCCGGCGGTCGCGCCGATGAGGAAGCCGCGCGCCATCTGGTCGGCGGCGGCCCAGATCGAGTCGCCGGTGCGCTGGAACCCGAACATCGAGTAGAAGACGTAGATAGGGATGAGCGGCTCGCCGTGCGTCGAGTACGACGTCGCGGCGGCGGTGAACGCGGCCATCGCGCCGGCCTCGTTGATGCCGACGTGCACGATCTGCCCGTCGGGCGCTTCGCGGTACTTCAGCAGCAGGTCGCGGTCGACCGACGTGTAGTTCTGGCCCTGCGGGTTGTAGATCTTCGCGGTCGGGAAGAACGCGTCGATGCCGAACGTGCGGGCCTCGTCGGGGATGATCGGCACGAAGCGGTCGCCCCAGCCCTTGTCGCGCAGCAGGTCCTTCAGCAGGCGCACGAAGGCCATCGTCGTGGCGACCTGCTGCTTGCCCGAGCCCTTCTTGGGCATGTCGTAGGTCTTGTCCTCGGGCAGCGGGATGATCGTGTGCTTCGAGCGGCGCTCGGGCGTGAAGCCGCCGAGCTCGCGCCGGCGCTCGAGCATGTACTGGATCTCGGGGGAGTCCATGCCGGGGTTCCAGTACGGCGGGTGGTACGGGTCGCTCTCGAGCTGCTTGTCGGAGATGTCGATCTGCATCGCGTCGCGGAACGACTTGAGGTCGTCGAGCGTGAGCTTCTTCATCTGGTGGGTCGCGTTGCGGCCCTCGAAGCTCTTGCCGAGGCCGTAGCCCTTGATCGTCTTCGCGATGATGACGGTCGGCTGGCCCTTGTGCTCGGTCGCCGCCTTGTAGGCCGCGTAGACCTTCCGGTAGTCGTGGCCGCCGCGCTTGAGCGCCCAGATCTCGTCGTCGGTGAGGTGCTTGACCATCTCGAGCGTGCGGGGGTCGCGGCCGAAGAAGTGCTCGCGCACGAACAGCCCCGACTCCGCCTTGTACGTCTGGTAGTCGCCATCCGGCGTCGCGTTCATGAGGTCGCGGAGGGCGCCCTCGTGGTCCTGCTCGAGCAGCGCATCCCACTCACGGCCCCAGATGACCTTGATGACGTTCCAGCCCGCCCCGCGGAAGAACGACTCGAGCTCCTGGATGATCTTGCCGTTGCCGCGGACCGGGCCGTCGAGGCGCTGGAGGTTGGCGTTGATGACGAAGTTGAGGTTGTCGAGGCCGTCGTTCGCGGCGAGCTGCAGCGCGCCGCGCGACTCGACCTCGTCCATCTCGCCGTCGCCGAGGAACGCCCACACCTGCGAGTCGAGCTCGCTCTTGATGCCGCGGTTGACGAGGTAGCGGTTGGCCTGCGCCTGGTAGATCGCGTTGATGGGGCCGAGGCCCATCGACACCGTCGGGAACTGCCAGAACTCGGGCATCATCCGCGGGTGCGGGTAGGAGGGGATGCCGTTGGGCGCCTTCGACTTCTCCTGGCGGAAGGCGTCCATCTGCGCCTCGCTCAGCCGGCCCTCGAGGAACGCGCGAGCGTACATGCCGGGGGAGGCGTGGCCCTGGTAGAAGATCTGGTCGCCGCCGCCGGGGGCGTCCTGGCCGCGGAAGAAGTGGTTGAGACCGACCTCGTAGAGCGACGCCGACGAGGCATAGGTCGAGATGTGGCCGCCGACGCCGATGCCGGGCGCCTGCGCGCGGTGCACCATGACGGCCGCGTTCCAGCGGATCCAGCGGCGGTACGTGCGCTCGAGCGCCTCGTCGCCGGGGAACTCGGCCTCCGCGTCGGGCGCGATGGTGTTGAGGTAGTCCGTCGTCGGGACCATCGGCACGCCGAGGTGCAGCTCCTTCGAGCGCTTGAGCAGGCTCAGCATGATCTCGCGCCCGCGCTGGTGGCCGTTCGCCTCGACGAGCTGCGTGAGCGACTCCTGCCACTCGGCGGTCTCGCTCGGGTCGGGGTCGTTCACGTGGGCCGAGTACGGGTCCTGGTCGTTCAGCACCGAAGCTCCTGACGTCGATTGGGCGCGTGCGCTCCTGGGTGGCGGGCGCAGCCCCTCCACTCTATCCACCGGGCGGTCCTCGACGAGCGCGCGCGGGAGCGCTCTGGCACGATGGTCGAGCGGATGCGCGAGGAGACCTGAGGAGGCCCGCATGGCACTGCAGATCGGCGACGAGGCACCGGACTTCACGCTCACGGACCACACCGGGGAAGCGGTGACGCTCTCGGAGCTGCGAGGCCGCCCCGTGGTGCTCGTCTTCTACCCGGCGGCCTTCACCGGCCGGTGCACGGGGGAGCTGTGCTCGATCCGCGATGAGATCGGCGACTTCGAGGGCTCTGAGGCGGAAGTGCTCGCGATCTCGGTCGACACCGCCGCGTCGCTCGGGGTCTTCGCCGAGCAGGAGGGCTTCTCGTTCCGCCTGCTGAGCGACTTCTGGCCGCACGGTGCGGTCGCGCAGGCGTACGACGCCTTCCTGCCGGAGCGCGGCGTCGCGACGCGCGCGACGTACGTCATCGACCGCGAGGGCCGGATCGCCGACCACTTCCGGGTCTCCACCTCGGAGTCGCGCGACCTCGACGCCTACCGCGAGGCGCTCGCGAAGGTCGCCTGACCTCGCGGAAGCGGCTCGCCGGCCGAGAATTCGACGCTTGCACGTGCGCCTGCGCTCGCGCTATTGCTCGGACAAGGGTCTACGCGGGGAAGCGACGTTCCGCTAGGGCGAGGGCAGCGAAGATCAGTGCCTGTTGCTCTTCCGTTGTGGCTGACCCGAATCGAACGCCCGCCTCGTGAGCGGTGGCATCGATGTCGAGCGATTGAAGCACGTTCGCGACCCGCTCGTGTCGCTCAAGCCTTGAGCCGGTCCGAACCGGGGGTATTGCGGCGTCGGCCAGGGTCGCTTCGAAGGCGAGGTGCCACTCCGGACCTGTCACGGAGCGACCCTCGCAGGGTCGGCTGCGCAGCCGTCCCACACTCCTGAGATGCTTCCAGTGGTGGTGACCCGCCACGCCGTGCTGCGATAGCCGGAGTAGTGCTCTATGAAACCGCTCAAGCCCTTGATCCGCTGTTGCACGACCGACGTGCCGCGATAGAAGACGATGTCCGCTGAACCGTGGAGCTCGACTCCGACGTAGACGTGCTGGCCAGCCAGGCACGTCCGGCTGCCAGCAGCCTCGCGGATCGCAGCGTTAGCGGGCGCGGCGCCGGCAACTACGCTCAAGGCGATGGGACAAGCCGCGGCCGCAATCGGAGTGAATCGTCTAGCAGGCATCGCGGTCTCCCCCTCGAGGCGAATCTGTCGTAGCACCGTATGTCCCCGTCACGCGCGAGTCGACGAAGGCATTCCGGAGGCGTTCAACTCGGCCGGGCGACAACGCAAGGGGCTCGTCGAACGCGAACAACTGCGCCGTCGTCCTGATACGGCGGGCGATGCGTGCCGGACTTCCAGGACATGCTCACCATCGTCGCGCGAGCAGCAGCGTGGGCGGTGCCGGGCTCGAACCGGCGACCCCTTCGGTGTAAACGAAGTGCGCTACCAGCTGCGCCAACCGCCCGCGACCATCATCGCACCGTCGCGGTCGGCATCCGACTCCGCACCGCTCCCTAGGATGGGGCCATGACGACCGTCGAGGATGTGCAGCGCGCCGTCGAGGCACTCTGGCCCGCCGCGACCGCCGAGGACTGGGACGCCGTCGGGCTCGTCGCGGGCGATCCCGTCGACGAGGTGTCGCGCATCCTGCTCGCCGTCGACGCGACCGAGGCGACTGCCGCCGAAGCGGTCGAGCGCGGTGTCGACCTGCTGCTCGTGCACCACCCGCTGCTGCTCCGCGGCGTCTCGAGCGTCGCGGCGACCACGCCAGCCGGCCGCGTCATCACCCGGCTCGTGCGCGAGCGGGTCGCGCTGCTCGCCGCCCACACGAACGCCGACGCCGTCGATCGTGGCACGAGCGGCGAGCTCGCCTCGATGCTGAGACTCACAGGCGCCGAGCCCATCGTCGTCAACCGCGTCGACGACGCCAAGGGGCTCGGCCGCGTGGGCGACCTGCCCGAGCCGGTCGCGCTCTCGGGCCTCGCGCGCACCCTCGCGCAGCTGCTGCCCGCCGTCGCGGGGGGCGTGCGCGTCGCGGGCGATCCCGAGCGCTCGGTGCGCCGCGTCGCGATCTGCGGCGGCGCGGGCGATTCGCTGCTGCGCGAGTCCGCGGTGCTCGGCGCGGATGTCTACATCACGAGCGACCTGCGCCACCACCCGGCCTCCGATGCCCGAGAGCGGCACATCGCTGGCGAGGGCCCCGCGCTCATCGACGTCTCCCACTGGGCGAGCGAGTCGCTGTGGCTGCGGCCCGCGGCCGAGCAGCTGCGCGCGGCGCTCCCGGGCGTCGCCGTCGAGGTGAGCGAGATCAGGACCGACCCATGGGACTTCGCCGTCCCGCAGGAGGAGCACGCATGGCACTGAAGGCTTCGAACCACGAGCAGCGTCGCCTGCTCGAGCTGCAGGACGTCGACACCCGCATCGTGCGGTTGACCGCGAAGGCGAAGGCGCTGCCGCAGGCCAAGCGCATCGCCGAGCTCGACGCGAAGCTCGCCGAGCTCGATCGCGAGGTGCTCGACCGGCTCGGCGCGCACGACGACGCGGCCGCCGAGGTCGCCCGGACCGAGAGCGACGTCAAGGTCGTCGAGGCGCGGCTGCAGCGCAACCGCGAGCGGCTGCCGTCGATCACCGACGCGAAGGTCGCCACCGCGACCGAGCACGAGATCGTGACGCTCGAGCGCCGGCGCAGCGACCTCGAGGACCTCGAGCTCGAGGCCATGCAGGCGCAGGAGGACGCCGCGGCCGCGCTCGAGGCGGCTCGCGCCGCCGCCGGTGAGGCGCGTGCCGAGCGCGAGCGCCTCGAGGCCGAGCGCGCCGCGGAGGCGGCCGGCATCGAGCGCGAGCTCGAGGAGGCCCGAGCGGAGCGCGAGCAGCGCACCGCCGTCATCTCGCCCGAGCTGCTCGCGCTCTACGAGCGGCAGCGCGCCCGCTACGGCATCGGCGCGACGCTCCTGCAGCGCCGCACCTCGGTGGCTTCGGGCGTCGAGCTCACCGCCGCAGAGCTCTACACGATCCAGTCGGCGGCCGAGGACGACGTGCTGCTCGACCCGAACTCGTCCGCGATCCTCGTGCGCACGGAGGAGAGCGGCATCTAGCGCGGGCCGCGCACCGGCCCCCGTACGATGCGGGGCATGGGCAGCGGCCTCCGCGTCGAGCAGGTCGCCGACGAGGCGGGCCTGGATGCGTTCCTGCGCCTCGGGCACGACACCCACGGCGGGCTCGCGGTGCCGCTCCCCGAGCGCACGGTGCGGAGCTGGTTCAAGGGCTGGCACCCGCACCCGCATCCGATCGCGCTGCTCGTCGCGCGCCGCGGCGACGAGCCCGTCGGCCGTGCGGTCGTGCACCGCGACGATCGGCTCGACGCCCGGCTCGGCACGCGCGCGCTCGTGTTCGGCGCGCTCGTCGCACCCGACGCATCCGTCGTCGACGCCCTCGTCGACGAGTTCGAGGCGCGCGCCGCCGGTGCCGGCGCGACCGAGCTCTTCGGGCCCGCGCAGCTGCTGCCGAACCAGTCGGGCGGCGTCATCACCGGCGGCTTCGAGGAGCGCGGCTTCCTCGACTCGGCGTGGAACCCGCCGTGGCTGCCGGACGCGCTCGAGGCGCGCGGCTTCGAGCGCTGGTACGAGGCCGACACGTGGATCGTCGAGGTCGTCGACGACGACGGGCCGACCGAGGCGGAGCTCGACCGAGCCGGCATCCGCATCGACGAGGTGACCCGCTTCGGGCTCGGCCGCGGCCTGCGGGCGCTGCTGCCGCTCCTCAACGACTCGTTCGCCCTGCTGCCGACCTTCACCCCCTACTCGCGCGAGGAGCTGCGCGCGCAGACCGACGGGCTCTGGTGGCTCCACGAGGAGGGGCTCTTCCTCATCGCGCGCGACGAGCAGGAGGAGCCCGTCGCATTCGTGCTCGCCGTGCTCGACCCCTCGCGCGTGCTGCAGCGCTCGGGCGGCCGGATCGGCGCGCGCGAGCGCTGGGAGCTCGTCACCCGCCGCGGCGCGCTCCGGCGCGAGGCGGTGCTCGTCATGCAGGGCGCCCGGCCGCACGCGCAGGGCAAGGGCATCGTGACGCTCTTGAGCCGGCGGCTGCACGCGAACCTCGCCGAGCTCGGCTGCACGACGCTGCGCTCGACGCTCGTCGGCCGCATGAACCCGGGATCGGTGCGGCAGTTCACCCGCTTCGGCGGCCGCCCGCTGCACGCGACCGCCTACTACCGCAAGGCGCTCGAGCGGTGACGAGCGGATGCCTCGGGCCGGCTCGGGCGGTACCCTGAGGGCGTGAACCGGTCGGCTAGGCGGTCGCGTCGCCGCTCCCTCGGGAGCGGTGCCGAGGAACGTCCGGGCTCCGCAGAGCAGGGCGGTGGATAACGTCCACCCGGGGCAACCCGCGAGAAAGTGCAACAGAGAGCAGGTCCACCGGTCGGGCGACCGACCGGCCAGGAGTGAAACGGTGGGGCAAGAGCCCACCAGCGTCGCGTGCGAGCGCGGCGGCTAGGCAAACCTCGCCCGGAGCAAGACCAGACAGCGGACCATGGGGCTGCTCGTCCCGTCCGCGGGTAGGTCGCTGGAGGGCTGCAGCAATGCATCCCCGAGAGAGATGACCGTCCACGACAGAACCCGGCGTATCGGCCGGCCGGTTCACACCCCGCGCGCGAGCGCCGCGGCGCCGATGATGCCCGCGTTGTTGCGCAGCGCGGCCGGCACGATCGGCGTCGCGAGCCGCAGGAGCGGCAGGAACTTCTCCGACGACTTCGAGACCCCGCCGCCGACGACGAAGAGGTCGGGGGAGAAGATGAACTCGAGGTGGCTGTAGTAGCGCTGCAGCCGCGCCGCCCAGTCCTCCCAGCTCAGCTCCTCGCGCTCGCGCGCCTTGTTGGATGCCCGCGTCTCCGCAGCGACGCCGTCGAGCTCGAGGTGGCCGAGCTCGGCGTTGGGGATGAGGGTGCCGTTGTAGATGAGGGCGCCGCCGATGCCCGTGCCGAGCGTCGTCAGGATCACGAGCCCCGAGGCATCCCTCGCCGCACCGTAGTGGTCCTCGGCGAAGCCCGCGGCGTCCGCGTCGTTGACGAAGTGGATGTCGCGCCCGAGCGCGCGCTCGAACAGCTGCTCGGCCTCGAGCCCGATCCACGACTTCGAGACGTTCGCGGCGCTCATCGTGCGACCGTGGCGGACGATCGCGGGGAAGGTGACGCCGATGGGGGTCTCGTCGTCGATCTCGAGCATGCCGACGAGGCTCACGACCGCGTCGCGGATCGCGTCGGGCTCGCCGCCCGCCGGCGTCGGCACCTTCACGCGATCGCTCAGCAGGGCGCCGGTGCGCACGTCGACGAGCGCCGCCTTCACACCCGTGCCGCCGATGTCGACGCCGACTGCCTGATCGCTGGAGCTGGTCACGCTTGCCGATCCTGCCATGGATCGGATCACGCCGACGGCAGGGTCAGGATCTCGGCACCGCCCTCGCGCACGACGATGGTGTGCTCGAACTGCGCTGTGATCGAGCGGTCGCGCGTGACGATCGTCCAGCCGTCGTCCCAGCCGTCCCACTCGTGCGTGCCGAGCGTCAGCATCGGCTCGATCGTGAAGACCATGCCCGGCACCATCTCGGTGTCGTACTGCTCGGTGTCGTAGTGGGGGATGATGAGGCCCGAGTGGAACGACGTGCCGACGCCGTGGCCGGTGAAGTCGCGCACGACGCCGTAGCCGAAGCGCTTCGCGTACTGCTCGATCGTGCGGCCGATGACGTTGACGCGGCGGCCGGGCATCGCGACCTTGATCGCGCGCCGCAGCGCCTCCTCGGTGCGCTCGACGAGCTGCGTCACCTCGTCGCTCGCCTGCCCGACGATGAAGGTGCGGTTCGAGTCGCCGTGCACGCCGTCCTTGAACGCCGTGATGTCGATGTTGACGATGTCGCCCGCCTCGAGCACGGTGTCGTCGGGGATGCCGTGGCAGACGACCTCGTTGACGCTCGAGCACACCGACTTCGGGAAGCCGCGGTAGCCGAGCGTCGACGGGTAGGCGCCGTGCCTCGTGACGAAGTCGTGGCCGATCCGGTCGAGCTCGTCGGTCGTGATGCCGGGCTGCACGGCGGCGCCGACCGCGGCGATCGCGTCGGCGGCGATCGTGCCCGCCGCGCGGATCCGGTCGATCGTCGCCTCGTCGTAGACGTCGCCGCCGACGTGCTTCGCGGGGCGCGGCTTGCCGACGTACTCCGGGCGGGCGATGGATGCGGCCACGGGCCTCGGGGGAGAGATGCGACCGGGGATCAGGTGACCTCTCACGTCCTTCGGCATAGGCTCCATCCTAGGCAGACGGCCGAGGCAGACCGACCCGCGGCAGCTCCCGAGGAGGCGCGCATGACCGAGTACTGGTACAACCTGGAGACCGGCGTCGTCGAGGAGGGCATGGTCTCCCCGGGCTACGACCGCGCGGGGCCCTTCGCCACTCGCGAGGAGGCGGCGCGCGCGCCCGAGATCATCAAGGAGCGCTCGCGGAAGTGGGCCGCCGAGGAGGCGGCCGAGGACGACTGGGGCAGCGCCTCCTCGTCCCGTTGATCGAGCAGCAGTCGGCGCCCCCCGTTGATCGAGTAGCGGTCGGCGCAGCCGACCGCGTATCGAGATCAGAGCGCTCACGTCTCGAGACGCGGCCTGCGGCCGCTGCTCGACGAGCGGCGGTGCTGGGCCCCTCCCGTTGATCGAGCAGCGGTCGGCGCAGCCGACCGCGTATCGAGATCAGAGCGCTCACGTCTCGATACGGGGCCTGCGGCCGCTACTCGACGAGCGGGTGGGGCGGCCGCTACTCGACGAGCGGGTGCTGCGGCCCCTTCCGTTGATCGAGTAGCGGTCGGCGCAGCCGACCGCGTATCGAGATCGAAGCGCTCACGTCTCGATACGCGGCCTGCGGCCGCTACTCGACGAACGGGCGTGCTGCGGCCGCTGCTCGACGAACGGCTCGATCAGGCGACCGCGACGATGCGGCGCAGCGTGCGGAGGTTGCGGGTCGTGACGCGGTCCTTCGCCTGTCGCTCGAGCGCCTTGCCGAAGGGGCTCGACAGCGTCGTGCCCTTCGGGTTCGACCAGTGGACGACACCGTCGCCCGCGGCGATCGCCTCGCCCTCGCCCGGCTCGAGCGCCGCGAGCTCGGCGGCGATCCCCGGCTCGAGCTCGAACACGACGTAGGGCGTGTGCTCGTCGTCCTCCTCGTGCGGGTAGTCGGCGATGATGCGCTCGAGGTCATCGATCTCGACGCCCAGCACGCGGATGCGCCGGCCGTACCGCGCCTCGAGCGCGGCCTCCGCCGCACGAGCCGCGGCCGACGCATCCGCCGCCGTGACCACGGCGTTGCCGCTCGCGAGCACGGTCACGACGTCGTCGAGCCCCGCATCCTCGAGCAGCGCCTTGAGGTCGGCCGATCGCACGGTCACACCGCCGACGTTCACGCCGCGGAGGAGCAGGGCGATGCGCACGGTGCTCGCTCGGCTACTCGTACTCGTGCTCCGGCGCCGGATAGGCGCCCGAGGAGACGTCCTCGCGGAACGCGTTCGCCGCATCCTCGAGGTCCTTGCCGATCTGCGCGTACTGCTTCACGAAGCGCGGGATGCGCCCGGTCGTGAAGCCCGCCCAGTCGGTCCAGACGAGCAGCTGCCCGTCGCAGTGCGGGCCGGCGCCGACCGAGATCGTCGGGATCGTGAGCGCCTCGGTCACCGCGCGGGCCGACTCCGACGGCACCATCTCGAGCACGACCGCGAACGCGCCCGCCGCCTCGACGGCCTTCGCGTCGCGCAGCAGCTTCTCGGCGCCCTCCTCGCCGCGGCCCTGGATGACGTGGCCGCCGAGGCCGTGCTCGGCCTGGGGGGTGAAGCCGACGTGCGCCATGACGGGGATGCCGGCCTCGACGATGTGGCGGATCTGCTCGGCCGAGCGCTCGCCGCCCTCGAGCTTGACGGCGTGCGCGCCGGTCTCCTTCATGAAGCGGATCGCGGTGTGCACCGCCTCGCGCGGGTTCGTCTCGTAGGAGCCGAAGGGCAGGTCGGCGACGACGAGCGCCCGCTTCGCGCCGCGCGCGACGGCGCGGGTGAGGGGGATGAGCTCGTCGACCGTCACCGGCAGTGTCGTGTCGTAGCCGAAGACGGTGTTGCCGGCCGAGTCGCCCACGAGCAGGAAGTCGATCCCGGCGCGGTCGAAGATGCCGGCGGAGAGGTAGTCGTAGCTCGTGAGCCCGACGATCTTCACCCCGTCGCGCTTCGCCTGCTGGAAGTGCCGGATCCTGACGCGCTTGGGGCTCGAGGCCGCGCCGCCGTAGGGCGCTGCGGGCTCCTGGGCGCTCTCGCTGAATGCCATGCGGCCGAGCCTATCGACAGCCGCGCGCCCACTAGCCTGAGGGCAGGCCTTCAGAAGGGGACTCGGATGGACAAGCAGCGGGACTTCGTGCTCCGGACGATCGAGGAGCGCGGCGTCAAGTTCGTGCGGCTGTGGTTCACGGATGTGCTGGGCACGCTGAAGTCGGTGGCGATCGCGCCTGCCGAGGTCGAGGGCGCCTTCACCGAGGGGCTCGGCATCGACGGCTCGTCGATCGAGGGGCTCTCGCGCTCCTCCGAGGCCGACGTCATCGCGAAGGCCGACCCGTCGACGTTCCAGGTGCTGCCGTGGCGCGGCGAGATCGACCCGACCGCGCGCATGTTCTGCGACATCGCGACGCCCGACGGGCAGCCGGCCGCCGCCGACCCGCGGCACGTGCTCAAGCGCACGCTCGCGAAGGCCGCCGACCTCGGGTTCAGCTTCTACACGCATCCCGAGTGCGAGTTCTACCTGCTCAAGTCGGCCGACGTGCATCACCCCGAGCCCGTCGACCGCGCCGGCTACTTCGACAACGTGCCCGGCGGCACCGCCCACGACTTCCGCCGCGCGAGCGTGCGCATGCTCGAGGACATCGGCATCTCGGTCGAGTTCAGCCACCACGAGGCGGGCCCCGGCCAGAACGAGATCGACCTGCGCTACGCCGATGCACTCTCGACCGCCGACAACATCATGACCTTCCGCACGGTCGTCAAGGAGGTCGCGATCCAGGAGGGCGTCTACGCGACCTTCATGCCGAAGCCCTTCGAGGGACAGCCCGGCAGCGGCATGCACACCCACATGTCGCTGTTCGAGGGGGAGCGGAACGCCTTCCACGACCCCGCCGGGCAGTACCAGCTCTCGAAGGTCGGCCGGCAGTTCGTCGCGGGCCTCCTGCACCACGCGCCGGAGTTCACGGCGGTGACGAACCAGTTCGTCAACTCCTACAAGCGCATGTGGTCGGGCGACGAGGCGCCGAGCTACGTCTCGTGGGGCCACAACAACCGCTCCGCGCTCGTGCGCGTGCCGCTCTCGAAGCCCAACAAGGCCCAGTCGGCGCGCGTCGAGTACCGCGGGCTCGACTCGGCGGCCAACCCCTACCTCGCGTTCTCGGTGCTGCTCGCGGCGGGGCTCAAGGGCATCGAGGAGGGCTACGAGCTGCCCGAGGAGGCGACCGACGACGTGTGGGCGCTCTCCGACCGCGAGCGGCGCGCGCTCGGCTTCACGCCGCTGCCGGCGAGCCTCGACCGGGCGCTGCAGCACATGGAGGAGTCGGAGCTCGTCGCCGAGACGCTCGGCGAGCAGGTCTTCGAGTACTTCCTGCGCAACAAGCGCGAGGACTGGCAGCGCTACCGCGCCCAGGTGACGCGCGTCGAGCTCGAGTCGAACCTCCTCTCGCTCTAACGCATGCGCATCCCGTCGCCGCGCGCTCGACTGGCGCAGCTCGGGTTCCGCGAGCCGAGCCGAGCCGCGGCATGCCTCGAGGAGCTTCCGGATGCGTGGCGGGGCACGGGCAGGACGGCCCTCGTCGAGGCCGCGGCTCGCGCCGCCGACCCCGACACGGCCATCGAGTGGGCGGTGCGGCTCGAGCGCGCCGGCGTCTCGCTCGACGAGGCGCTCGCCGACGCGGGCTCGCTCGAGTCGCTCCTGCGGGTGCTCGGCGGCTCGATCGGGATCGCCGAGCACCTCGAGCGGCACGCCGAGGACCTCGACGTCGCCGCCCGGCCGATGCCGCCCGCGCCCGCCGAGCGCTACGTCGACAGCCTGCTCGAGTCGGTCGACGCATCCGCCGGCATCGCGCGGAAGCCGAGGGATGAGGCGATCGCCGCGATGCGCGGCCGCTACCGCCGCCACCTCACCGAGCTCGTCGCGTGGGACCTCGGCCTCGACGACCCGGCTGCCTCGGTCGATGTCGTCTCGGCCGCGCTCGCCGACCTCGCTGCGGCCGCGCTCGAGGCGGGCCTCGCGATCGCCCGCGCCGCCGCGCGCGAGCGGTACGGCGAGGACGCCGATCGCGTGCGGCTCGCGGTCGTCGCGATGGGGAAGACCGGCGCGCGCGAGCTCAACTACCTCAGCGACGTCGACGTCATCTGGGTGCACGAGGCCGACGGCGTCGAGGACCCGAGGGCGACGCAGATCGCGACGCTGCTCGCACGCGAGACGACCGCCGCGTGCGCGCAGTTCCAGAAGGCGCCGCCGCTGTGGGAGGTCGACGCGAACCTGCGGCCCGAGGGCAAGGACGGCGCGCTCACGCGCACGCTCGCCTCGCACGTCGCCTACTACGAGCGCTGGGCCAAGTCGTGGGAGTTCCAGGCGCTGCTCAAGGCGCGCGCGGTCGCGGGCGACGCGGAGCTCGGCACCGCCTACGAGGCCGCCGTGCGATCGAAGGTGTGGGAGTCGTCGAGCCGCGAGGGCTTCGTCGAGTCGGTGCAGCGGATGCGCGAACGCGTGAGCGAGCACATCCCGGCCGATGAGGTCGCGCGGCAGCTGAAGCTCGGGCCAGGGGGCCTGCGCGACATCGAGTTCACCGTGCAGCTGCTGCAGCTCGTGCACGGCGCCGACGACGAGTCGGTGCGGCAGCGCGGCACGCTCGAGGCGCTCGACGCGCTCGCCGAGCTCGGCATCATCGGTCGCGCAGACCGGGACGAGTTCAGCGCGCACTACCGGTTCCTGCGCGTGCTCGAGCACCGCATCCAGTTCTGGCGGATGCGTCGCACGCACCTCATGCCGGTCGAGCCCGACGAGCTGCGACGGCTCGCGCGCTCGGCGGGCCTGCCCGACGCCGACGCGCTCACCGAGCGCTGGCAAGCGGTGCGCCGGGCGGTGCGGTCGCTGCACGAGCGGCTCTTCTACCGGCCGCTGCTCGGCGCCGTCGCCTCGCTCGGCCACGACGACGTGCGGCTCACGCCCGAGCACGCGGCGAAGCGGCTCGAGGCCTCCGGCTACGCCGACGCGCGCGGCGCGCTGGGCCACATCGCCGAGCTCACGGGCGGCGTGACGCGCCGCGCGCAGATCCAGCGGCTGCTGCTGCCGGTGCTGCTCGGCTGGTTCGCCGAGGGCGTCGACCCCGACATGGGGCTGCTCGCGTTCCGGCGGCTGAGCGAGGCGCTCGGCGAGAGCCCGTGGTTCCTCCGCATGCTGCGCGACTCGCCGGTCGCCGCCCGCCGGCTCACGCGGCTGCTCTCGTCGTCGCGGCTCATCGGCTCCCTCATGGAGCGCATCCCCGAGGCCGCGTCGTGGCTCGACGGCGACGAGCAGCTGCGGCCGCGCTCGGAGGAGTCGCTCCGCGAGGAGGCGGCCGCCGTGCTCGCCCGGCACCGCGACGACCGGGAGGCGCTGCGCACGGCGCTGCGGTCCCTCCGCCGCCGCGAGCACCTGCGCGTCGCGATGGCGAGCGCGCTCCAGCGCATCGACGAGTCGACCGTCGGCGTCGCGCTCACCGCGATCGCGGCGGCGCTCGTCGACGCGGCGCTGACGCTCCACACGCCGGAGGGGCTCCGGCTCGCGACCATCACGCTCGGGCGCACGGGCGGCCGCGAGATCGGCTTCGGCAGCGACATCGACGTCATGCACGTCGCGGTCGGCGAGGGCGACCCGATCGCGGTCGCGACGACCGTCATCCGCAAGGTGCAGGAGACGCTCGCCGACCCGACGCTGCCGTTCGAGCTGGATGCGGCGCTCCGGCCCGAAGGACGCCAGGGCCCGATCGTGCGCACCCTCGAGAGCTACCGCGCCTACTACGAGCGCTGGTCGGAGCCGTGGGAGGCGCAGGCGCTCCTGCGTGCGCGGCCGTTCGCGGGCGACGCCGAGCTCGCGGCGGAGCTCATGGCGATCATCGACGAGCGCCGCTACCCGCAGGAGCTGCCCGCCGCGGCCGCCCGCGAGGTGCGGCGCATCAAGGCGCGCGTCGAGTCGGAGCGGCTGCCGAAGAACGCCGACCGACGCCGCCACCTCAAGCTGGGCGACGGGGCGCTCAGCGACGTCGAGTGGCTCGTGCAGCTGCTGCAGCTGCAGCACGCGGGCCATGAGCCGAGCCTGCGGACGCCGTCGACGCTCGAGGCCCTGGCTGCCGCTGCCCGCGCCGACCTCATCAGCGATCGCGATGCGGAGATCCTGCGGGAGGCGTGGTCGCTCGCGACCCGCATCCGCAACGGGCTCGCGCTCGCCCGCGCGCGCACGATCGACGTGCTGCCGAACGACCGCACCGAGCTCGAGGCGGTCGCCCGGCTCATCGGCATGCCGGCCCGGTCGGCGCTCGCGCTCGAGGAGCACTACCTCGCGGTCACCCGGCGATCGCGCCGCGTCTTCGACCGCCTCTTCTACGACGCCTGACCGGCGCTCTCGCGGGTGGTGCGGATTGGTCGCCTGGCGCGAGCCGAGGCGACCATCCGGTACCTCCCCGAGCGTGTCACTCGGCGGGGTGGTACCGATTCGTCGCTCGTGTCGGGGCCAGGCGACGATTCGGTGCCACCCAACGTGACCGGTGGCCAGGGGAAGCTCGCAGGCTCCGTCCCTACGCTGGCGCGATGTTCTTCATCTTCGGCTTCGGCCCCAAGCAGGAGGAGGTCGGCCCCGGGCTGACCCGCACGTGCGTCAACTGCAACAACACCGCGGTGTGGCGCCGCATCCGCGAGTCGAAGCGCTTCACGCTCTTCTTCATCCCCATCGCGCGCTGGGGCAAGCGCGAGTTCGAGGCGTGCCCGATCTGCGGCTACGCCGTCCCCGCCTGAGCGAGCGCTGCCATGGATCTCGGCGTCGCTGAGAGCACATGGATCGCGTTCGCCCTCACGGTCCTGCTGGCCGTCCTGCATCTCGCAGCTCCGCGCATCCGGTCGTTGCCGCTCGTGCCCGAGCGCGCCATGGGGTCCTTCGCCGGCGGACTCGCGGTCGCGTACGTCTTCCTGCACCTGCTGCCGGAGCTCGCCTCGGGCAACGAAGCGGTGGGCGAGGCGCTCTCGGACGTCGTGGAGCCGACACCCCTGCTCGAGCTCGCCATCTTCCTCGTCGCGCTCGCCGGGTTCACCGCGTTCTACGGGCTCGAGCGCCTCGCGGAGCGGCACAGCGACGACGGCCGGGACACCGCTGGCGTGTACTGGCTGCACCTCGGCTCGTTCATGCTCTACAACGCGCTGATCACCTACACGATGATCCTGCGCGTCCGGACGGGCCTGCTCTTCGCGATCCTGTTCGCGATCGCGATGGGCCTGCACTTCCTGCTCACGGACCGAGGCCTCGCGGAGCACTACCCGCGTCGCTTCCGCTCGAGCGGCCGCGTCCTGCTCGCCGCTTCGCTGCTCGTCGGCTGGGTGCTTGCGGCCGTCGCGGCCCCGGTGAGCACGGTCGCCGTGGCGCTGCTGACCGCGCTGCTCGGCGGCTCCGTGCTGCTCAACGTGTTCAAGGAGGAGATCCCCAGCACGCGCCGGTCGAGCTTCGGCTGGTTCGTGACCGCGCTCGTGCTCTACGCGGCGCTCCTAGCAACGATCACGGCCATCGAGGCATAGGCAGCGCACGCTGCACGTGCGAGCGGCCCGGCTCCTCCAGGGTCGGGAGAGCCGGGCCGCGAGCACTGTGCGTCAGACGCCGTAGTAGAGCTCGAACTCGTACGGGTGCGGGCGCAGGGCCATCGGCAGGATCTCGGTCTCGCGCTTGAGCGAGATCCACGTGTCGATGAGGTCCTTCGTGAAGACGTTGCCCTCGAGCAGGAACTCGTGGTCGTTCTCGAGCGCGACGAGCGCCTCCTCGAGCGTGCCCGGCACCTGCGGGATGCCCTTGGCCTCCTCGGGCGGCAGCTCGTAGAGGTCCTTGTCGATCGGGTCCATCGGCTCGATGCGGTTGCGGATGCCGTCGAGGCCCGCCATCATCTGCGCCGCGAACGCGAGGTACGGGTTCGACGCCGCGTCGGGCGCGCGGAACTCGATGCGCTTCGCCTTCGGGTTCGAGCCCGTGATCGGGATGCGGATCGCCGCCGAGCGGTTGCCCGCCGAGTAGACGAGGTTGACCGGCGCCTCGAAGCCCTTCACGAGGCGGCGGTAGGAGTTGATCGACGGGTTCGTGAACGCGAGCACCGACGGCGCGTGCGCGAGCAGGCCGCCGATGTACCAGCGGGCCGTGTCGGAGAGGTTGCCGTAGCCGTTCTCGTCGAAGAAGAGCGGCTTGCCGTCGAGCCACAGCGACTGGTGCGTGTGCATGCCCGAGCCGTTGTCGCCGAAGAGGGGCTTCGGCATGAAGGTCGCCGTCTTGCCCCACTCGAGCGCCGTGTTCTTGACGATGTACTTGAAGGCGAGGATCTCGTCGGCCGCCTTCACCATCGTGTTGAAGCGGTAGTTGATCTCGGCCTGGCCGCCCGTGCCGACCTCGTGGTGGCTGCGCTCGACCTGCAGGCCGATGCCCGCGAGCTTGAGGCAGATGTCGTCGCGCAGGTCGGCCTGCTTGTCGACCGGGGAGACGGGGAAGTAGCCGCCCTTGTAGGACGTCTTGTAGGCGAGGTTGCCGCCCTCCTCGACGCGCCCGGTGTTCCAGGCGCCCTCCTCCGAGTCGACCGAGTGGAACGACTGGTTCGGCGTGACCGAGTAGCGCACGTCGTCGAAGATGTAGAACTCGGCCTCGGGCGCGAAGAACGCGGTGTCGGCGATGCCGGTCGAGGCGAGGTACTGCTCGGCCTTGTGCGCGACCTGGCGCGGGTCGCGGTGGTAGATCTCGCCCGTGCGCGGGTTGTAGATGTCGAAGATCATCACGAGCGTCTTCTGCTCGCGGAACGGGTCGAGGTACGCGGTCGACACGTCAGGGATGAGCTGCATGTCGGACTCGTTGATGGTCGCGAAGCCGCGGATCGAGGAGCCGTCGAAGAGCTGGCCGACCGAGAAGAACTCCTCGTCCACCGTCGACGCGGGGATGTTGAAGTGCTGCTGCACGCCGGGCAGGTCGGTGAACCGGATGTCGAGGAACTTCACCTCCTCGTCCTTGATGAAGGCGAGGGCCTCGGACGGGTCCTTGAACATGGTGCTCCTGACTTGGCGTTTCGGTTGAGCGGATGCCTTGCCTCGACGCTACGCGGGAGCCGTTGCCCGACCGTGACGCCGATGTTTCGGCGGTGTTACGTCAGCGCGGCCGGCCGGGGCGCACCCGGCGGGGATCGATGCCCTTCGGGATGGGCAGGTTCGACTGCCCGAGCGAGGTGAGCCGGTTCGCGACCGCCATCACCTCGGCGCGGCTCAGCACCTTCTTCAGCCGACGCATCGACTTCGTCATCTTGCGCAGCTCGAGCGAGGAGTCGGGGCCGATCTCGAGCACGTTGACCGGCACGTTCGGCACGATCCGCTTGAGCTTGCGCTGCTCCTCGCCGACGAGCCGCGCGACGCGCTCGCGCGGGCCCTCGGCGATCAGCACGACGCCGGGCTTGCCGACCGCGCGGTAGACGGCGTCCTGCGTGCGCGGGTTGACGGCGACGGGCATCTCGCTCGTCGACCAGTTGCCGCGGAGGCCGCTCTTCAGCACGGCGCCCACGGCGCCGGGGCGGCCCTCGATCTGCGAGAACGCGATCTTCTCGGCCCGCCAGGTGAGCGTCATCATCATGAGCATCAGGCCGATGAGCACGCCCGAGATCACCCAGAGGACGAACCACAGCACGTCCTGCTGCGTCAC
Organism: Agrococcus lahaulensis DSM 17612; assembly: GCF_000425105.1. Lineage (GTDB taxonomy): Bacteria > Actinomycetota > Actinomycetes > Actinomycetales > Microbacteriaceae > Agrococcus > Agrococcus lahaulensis. Next base: position 10,412 of record NZ_AULD01000006.1, on the reverse strand, counting down.
GATCGCGAGCACGACGACGACGACGATCGGCCCGAGGAAGGCCAGCAGCATCAGCGGCAGCGCCGCCTTGTCGTTCTTGCGGGTCATCTGGAAGATGGACCACATCGTCTTGAGCCTGCCGGGCTCCTTCTCGGTCTCGCGCGCCATGCTCTCCAGGATACCGGCGCGCGGGGCCTCCGCTCTCCACAGCGGGGAGCGCGACCCGCTCGCCCGCGCCGGCCGTCGTGGCATGGTCGCGGCGTGGAAGTCGAGGCAGCGTCGATCGCCGGCTACCCGCTCGTCCGCGCCGTGCGGCGGACGGCCGACCGCGAGGTCTGGGTGGCGGATGCGTCGGGTCACGGGGTCGAGGTGCACCGCGCCCTCGCGGGCGGTGACGCGCCGCTCGCGCGCGAGGCGGAGGCCCTGCTGCTCGCCGACCACGAGCACCTCCTGCCCGTCATCGACGTCGCGACCGACGAGGGCGTGGTCATCGTGCGGCAGCTCGTGGCGCGCGACCTCGCCGACTGGCTGCTCGAGCGCGGCGAGCCGGAGCCGGGGGAGATCGTCACCGCGCTCGCACCGATCGCGGCGGCGCTCGGCGCGCTGCACGCGATCGGAGCCGTCGCCGGCGCCGTCACAGCCCACGACGTGCGCGTCGATGTCGATGGCGCGCCGCTGCTCGCCGCCGAGGGCGCGCACCGCGAGACCGAGCGGCCCACTGAGGCGTGGCGCGAGTCGAGCGACGGCGTCGCGGCCGACGCGCTCGGCTGGCGCGAGCTCGCCCTGCTGCTCGCGGACGCATGCGGGCAACCGCTGCCGGAGGCGGTCGAGGCTGCGCTCGAGCGCCGCGACCTCGCTGCCGCGGCATCGGCGCTCATCGCCGCCTGGCCCGCGCTGCCGCTCGCGCTCGACCCTCCGGTGGTGGGGGCCGCGGCGGCACCGGTGCGGATGCGCCCGCGCGAGCGGGCGAGCGGGCTCGACGCGGTGTGGGCTCGCGTCGCGCGGCTGCTCGAGCGGCTCCCGCGAGGCACGCCGTCCGCCGCTCGACTCGTGGCGGCGGCGCGCGCCGTGCGGCCACGCTACTGGGCCCTCGGGTGCGCGGGCGGGATCGCGCTCGTCATGACGGCGGCGCTCCTCGGCGGGAGCGGGCCTCCCGGCGCAGGCGCCGCGGATCCCGCGACGATGCCGTCTCCCGTCGGCGCTGCCGAGCCGGCGGACACGCCGTCGGCGGCAGCGGCGGTCCGGCCGGAAGCGCCGGGCGCCGTGACGGGCGACCCGGTCGCGGGCGCGGCAGCGCTGCTCGCCGAGCGCGAGGCGTGCCTCGACGCGGGCGACGCGGCGTGCCTCGTCGGGCTGCACGATCCCGACAGCCCCCTGCTCACCGCCGCCGCGCCGTGGCGCATGCCCGACGACGGGGTGCTCGAGGTCGTGCAGCAGCTCGGCGACGCCTGGCTGCTGCGGGTCGTGTCCGGAGACGAGCCTGCCTCGGTGCTCGTCATGAGCACCGAGGCAGGCTGGGTCCTTCGGGACGCGTGGCCGGGCTAGACCTCGAACGCGCCCGACTCGAGGCGCTGCTTGACCGCCGCGAGGTAGCGGGCGGCGTCGGCGCCGTCGATGATCCGGTGGTCGTACGACAGGGCGAGGTAGACCATCGAGCGGATCGCGATCGAGTCCTGGCCGTCGACCGAGACGACGACCGGGCGCTTCACGACCGTGCCGACCCCCAGGATCGCGCGCTGGGGCTGGAACACCACGGGGGTGTCGAACAGCGCGCCGCGCGAGCCGGTGTTGGTGAGCGTGAAGGTGCCCCCGGCCAGCTCGTCGGGCTTGAGCTGGTTGTCGCGCGTGCGCTGCGCGAGGTCGGCGATCTCCGCGGTCAGCTCGCGGATGCTCTTCGACGACGCGTCGCGGATGACCGGCGTGAGCAGGCCGCGCTCGGTGTCGACCGCCATCGCGAGGTTCTCGGTCTCCGGGTAGGTGATCGTCTCGCCGTCGTCCGTCGCGTTGATGAGCGGGTGCGCCTTGAGCGCCTCGACCGCCGCCTGCGTGAAGAACGGCAGGAAGGTGAGCTTGTTGCCGGTCTCCTGCTGGAACGAGGCCTTCTTCGCCTCGCGGAGCTGCGCGACCTTCGTCACGTCGACCTCGACGACCGTCGTGAGCTGCGCGAGCTCCTGCATCGACTCGACGGCGCGCTTCGCGACGACCTTCCGCAGGCGCGACATCTTCGCGGTCGTGCCGCGCAGCGGCGAGACCTCGACGGGCGCCGGCGCGGCAGCGGCAGCGGGCGCGGCCTGCGCGGACTCGGCGGGCTTCGCCTCGGCTGCCGCGAGCACGTCCTCCTTGCGGATGCGGCCGCCGACGCCCGTGCCCGTGATCGAGCCGAGGTCGACGCCGCGCTCGTTCGCGAGCTTGCGGACGATCGGGGTCACGTAGACACCGGCCGACGCGGACTGCGCGGCGGGCTGCGCGGGCGACGCCGACGCAGAGGGGGCCGCGGCTGCCTGCGCTGCGGAATCCGACGGGGCGGGCTTCGAGGGGGCAGGCGGCGCCGGCTGCTTGGGCGCCTCGGCCTTCGGCGCCTCCTGCTTCGGCGCCTCGGGAGCGGGCGCCGCCTCCTGCTCCTCGGCCTCGGGGGCCTTCGCGGGCTCCGGCTGCTCGGTCGACGGCTTCGCGGGCTCGGGCTGCTCGGCCGGCGTCGCGTCCTGCTCCTCGGCGGAGCTCGATGAGGGGGCAGGCTCGTCGGTCTCGGCGTCGTCGGTCGTCGGCTCGCCGCCCGAGGGCGCGCTCGCCGAGCCGCCGACGCGCGCGATGACGCTGCCGACCTCGACGGTGTCGTCCTCGTCCACGAGCAGCTCGGAGATCGTGCCGGCCACGGGGGAGGGCACCTCGGTGTCGACCTTGTCGGTCGAGATCTCGACGATGGGCTCGTCGACCTCGATCTCGTCGCCGACGGCCTTGAGCCAGCGGATGATCGTGCCCTCGGTGACGCTCTCGCCGAGCTCGGGGAGCTTGATGTCGGTGCCGCCGCCGCTCGAGGGCTGCGCCTCGGCCTGCGGAGCCGGCTCGGGCGCCTCCTGCTGCGCCTCGTCGGCCTCCTTCGAGGGCGACTCCTGCGCCTCGGCGGCCGACTCGTCGTCGGCCTCCTGCTCGGGCTCGGCGTCGGTGCCCTCGGTCGCCGCCTCGGCGTCGGTCTCGGGCGCCTGCTCTGCGGGCGCGTCGCCCGCATCGCCCACGCGCGCGATGACGGCGCCGACCTCGACGGTGTCGTCCTCGTCGGCGAGGATCTCGGTGAGCGTGCCGGCGATCGGCGACGGCACCTCGGTGTCGACCTTGTCGGTCGAGATCTCGACGAGCGGCTCGTCGACGGCGATCTCGTCGCCCACGGCCTTCAGCCAGCGGGTGATCGTGCCCTCGGTGACGCTCTCGCCGAGCTCGGGGAGCTTGATGTCAGTCATTCTGGGATCTCCTGTGGCTGTCGATCAGATGGCGTGGAGCGGGGTGCCCGCGAGCTTCATCATGGTCTCGCCGAGCGCCTCGTGCTGCGTCGGGTGGGCGTGGACGAGCTGCGAGACGTCCTCGGGGTAGGCCTCCCAGTTCACGATGAGCTGGGCCTCGCCGATGAGCTCGCTCACGCGGCGGCCAATCATGTGGACGCCGACGACGGGGCCGTCCTTGACCCGCACCGCCTTGACCGAGCCGGTCGTGCCGACGATCTCGCTCTTCGCGTTGCCGCCGAGCGAGTACTCGTACGACTCGATCCTGTCCTCGCCGAACTGCTCCTTGGCCTTGGCCTCGGAGTAGCCGATCGACGCGACCTCGGGATCGGAGTAGGTGACCTTCGGGATGTTGATGTCCTGCACCATGCGCGGCTCGAGGCCGGCGATCTCCTCAGCGACGAAGATGCCCTGCTGGTAGCCGCGGTGCGCGAGCTGGAGGCCGGGGACGATGTCGCCGACGGCGTAGACGCCGGGGACGGAGGTCTGCAGGCGCTCGTCGACGGTCACGAAGCCGCGGTCGAGCTGCACGCCGACCTCCTCATAGCCGAGGCCGGCGGTGTTCGGGCCGCGGCCGACCGCGACGAGCAGGAGGTCGGCGTCGATCGTCTCGCCCGTCTCGAGCGAGACGTGCACGCCCGAGTCGTCCTGCGTCACGCCCGAGAAGCGCGCGCCGAGCTTGAACTGGATGCCGCGCTTCTTGTACGCGCGCTCGAACTGCTTCGAGACCGACTCCTCCTCGTTCGCGACGAGGTGGGGCAGGCCCTCGATGATCGTGACCTCGGCGCCGAAGGCGCGCCACACGCTCGCGAACTCGACGCCGATGACGCCGCCGCCGAGGATCGCCACGCGCTGCGGGATCCAGTCGAGGCGGAGCGCCTGCTCGCTCGTGATGACGTTGCCGGTGATCTCGAGGCCCGGCAGGGTCTTCGCGTACGAGCCGGTCGCGAGCACGATGTTCTTGCCGGTCAGGGTGCGGTCGCCGACCTGCACGGTCGTGGGGGAGGTGAGCTTGCCCTCGCCGTCGACGACCTCGATGCCCTTGGCCTTGATGAGGCCCTGCAGGCCCTTGTACTTCTTCGAGACGATGCCCTCGCGGAAGGCGGTCACGCGCTCGATGTCGATGCCCTTGAGCTCGGCGTCGACCCCGGCGTGGCCGGCGTCGCGCACCTCGTCGGCGACCTCGGCCGAGTGCAGCATCGCCTTCGTGGGCACGCAGCCGCGGTGGAGGCACGTGCCGCCGAGCTTGTCCTTCTCGACGATCGCGACGGTCTTGCCGAGCTGCACGGCGCGCAGCGCGACGGCGTAGCCGGCACTGCCTCCACCCAGGACGACGATGTCAAAGCTCTGATCGGACACGCACTTGCTCCTCATGAGTCTCTTGTGCCGCGCCGGTGGGCGCAGCGGTGCACGGCAGTTCCTGCCCGAGCCAGCCTAGTCGCTCACCCCTGACGGATCGGTGTCACTCGGCTGAGCGCGACATCTTCGAGATCAAGCGGAGCACGCCGCGCACGACGACGCCCGTCGCGCCGACCGGCGTGTGGCCGAAGGGCTTGCCGGTGTTCGTCGACGGGCCGGCGATGTCGATGTGCGCCCACGGGATGGGGGAGCCGTCGCGCTCGCCGACGAACTCGTTGAGGAACGCCGCGGCCAGCAGCATGCCGCCCGAGCGGTTGCCGACCTTCGCGTTCTGGAGGTCGGCGACCTCCGAGTCGAGCATCGAGCGCATCTCCTCCGGGATGGGCATGGGCCAGACGAGCTCACCGACTTCCCGCGAGGCGCGCACGAGCGCGTCGACGAACGCCTCGTCGTTGCCCATCACGCCGCTGACGCGATCGCCGAGCGCGACCTGCTGGGCGCCGGTGAGGGTCGCGACGTCGATGATCGCGTCGGGCTGCGCCTCGGAGGCGAGCACGAGCGCGTCGGCCATCACGAGCCGGCCCTCGGCGTCGGTGTTCGTCACCTCGACGCTCGTGCCCCCACGGATGACGATGACGTCGTCGGGCCTGGTCGACGTCGACGAGACCATGTTCTCGGCGAGCGCGAGGTGGGCGGTCACGCGGATGGGCAGCTGGAGCGCGGCCGCGGCGGCGGTCACGGCGTAGACCGTCGCGGCACCGGTCATGTCGTACTTCATGTGCTGCATCGAGCCGGCGGGCTTGAGCGAGAGGCCGCCCGAGTCGAAGGTGATGCCCTTGCCCACGAGCACGACGTGGCGCGTCGCGTTGTCGGGCGCGTGCTCGACCGTCACGAGCCGCGGCGGACGGCTCGAGCCCTGGCCGACGCCGACGATGCCGCCGAAGCCCTCGCGGCGCAGGCGCTCCTCGTCGCGCACGACGACGCTGAGCCCCGCGTGCGGCGCCTCGGCGGCGACGCGGTCGGCGAAGTGCACGGGGCTCAGCAGGTTCGGCGGCGTGTTCGCGAGGTCGCGCGTGAGCCACACGGCGGTCGAGGCGGCCTTGGCCATCGCGACGACCGTCTCGGTCACCTCCGCCTCGCCCGCGACGACCGCGATCTCGACGACGCCGGGCTTCGGCTCGCGCTTGAGCCCGTCGAAGCGGTAGGCGCCGAGCGCCGCGCCTTCGAGCACCGCGAGCACGTCATCGGTCGTCCGCACGGGCAGCGCGAGCGCGAGCGTCGGGACGTCGCGCAGCGCGCGCACCGCCGCACCCGCGATCTCCCGCAGCCGCACCGAGCCCGTGTCGTCGCCGAGGCCGACGAAGGCGACGCGGCGACCGTCGACGACCGCCCGCACGACCTGCTCTCGCTCGCCCGTCGCGCCGATGCCGCGGAGGAGCTCGGGGTCGAAGCCCTCGGCGGAGGGCTGCTCGCCGGGGTGCACGCCGTGCACGATGAGCTCGGCTGTGGCGTCCTCGGGGCGGGCGATGATGGAGAGTGCGGGGATGGGCATGGGTCACGAGGATACCTGCGGGCCGGCGGTCACTAGGCTGGGAGCGTGTTCGATCCGCGCTCGCTGACCCTGCACCTCGAGGACCTCGAGACGGTGCCGCGCGGGCTCGACCTCGTCATCGCGATCCACGGCTTCGTCGACGCCGGCGCCGCAGCCGAGGCCGCCGCGGCCGCGATCCTCGACACGCTCCCGCACCGCCCGGTCGTCGCGTTCGACACCGACGTGCTCATCGACCACCGCTCGCGGCGGCCGCGCATGCTGTTCAACGAGGACCACGTCGAGGAGTACCTGCCGCACTCGCTCACGCTCCTGCAGGTGGAGGACGACGCGGGAGCGCCGTTCCTGCTGCTCACCGGGCCGGAGCCCGACTGGATGTGGGAGCGGTTCACGGATGCCCTGCTCGAGCTGCACGAGGAGCTCGAGGTCGCCTCGACCACGATCATCAGCTCGATCGGCATGCCCGTGCCGCACACGCGGCCGCTCGTCTCGACCGTCTCCGGCAACCGCGCCGAGCTCATCGAGCAGTACTCGGCCTGGCGGCCCGTCTCCTCGGTGCCGGCCTCCGTCATCCACCGCATCGAGCACCGCCTGCACCCGACGTCGCCCGTCGCATCCTTCACCGTGCTCGTGCCGCACTACGTCGGCGAGTCGGGCTCCGCGGGCCCCGCGCTCGCCGCCCTCGAGGGCGTCACGAGCGCGACGTCGCTCGCGTTCCGCACCGAGGAGCTGCGCCAGGCCGACCGCGAGTTCCAGCAGCTCGTCGCGCAGCAGATGGAGTCGAACGAGGAGCTGCAGCGCGTCGTGCGCACGCTCGAGGCCCGCTACGACGCCTTCATGGCGCAGTCGTCCGTCAAGTCGCCGCTCACCGATGAGGACGGCTCGCTGCCGAGCGCCGACGAGATCGCGGAGGAGCTCGAGCGCTACCTGCAGGAGCGGCGGAAGCCGGGCTCGGACCCGCTCGGATGAACAGCGCCCGCTCCTGGCTCGTCTGGGGCGTGGCGGCACTGGCCTACATCGCGGCGGTGCTCCACCGCTCGTCGCTCGGCGTCGCCGGACCCGCGGCCGCCGAGCGCTTCGAGGTCGCCGCGACCGAGCTCTCGACGCTCGGCGCCGTCCAGGTCGGCGTCTACGCGGCGATGCAGATCCCCGTCGGCGTGCTGCTCGACCGGCTCGGCCCGCGCGTGCTCATCGCCTCGGGCGCGGCGGTCATGGCGGGCGGTCAGCTGCTCGTCGCGATCGCCGAGGACATGCCGCTCGCGATCCTCGGCCGCGTGCTCGTCGGCATCGGCGATGCGGCGACCTTCATCTCGGTCATCCGGCTCCAGTCGGGCTGGTTCCGCGGGCCGATCCTCGCGCAGATGTCGCAGTACACCGCCATCAGCGGCCAGGTCGGGCAGCTGCTCTCGGCCGTGCCGTTCGTCTGGCTGCTCTCGGCGGCCGGCTGGACCCTCTCGTTCGGCACGCTCGCTGCCGTCGGCGCCGTCGCCTTCGTGCTCGTCCTCCTCATCGTCTTCGACGCGCCCCCGGGCGGTGCCCCGCCGACCGGCTCGATCGACGTGCCCGAGGGCTGGCTGCCGCGGCTCCGCAGCGCCTTCCGCACGCCCGGCACGCGGCTCGGCTTCTGGACGCACTTCTCGCTGCTCGGCTCGACGAACCTCTTCCTGCTGCTGTGGGGCTTCCCGATGCTCGTCGACGGGCTCGGCTACTCGCAGCCCGAGGCCGCGGCGCTCATGAGCGTCGTCGTGGTGACCGGCATGATCGTGGGCCCGATCGTCGGCATCACGACCGCGCGCTTCCCGCTCCGGCGCTCGACCCTCGTGCTCGCGCTCGTCACGCTCGTCGTCGCCGCGTGGGCCGTCGTGCTCGCGTGGCCGACGCATCCGCCGACCTGGCTCGTCGTGCTGCTGCTCATCGTGCTCGGCGCGGCAGGCCCGGGCTCGACGGTCGGCTTCGACTTCGCCCGCACGTCGAACCCGCTGCGCGTGCTCGGCTCGGCGAACGGCATCGTCAACGTCGGCGGCTTCATCGCGACGTTCGCCGCCATGCCCGCGGTCGGCATCATCCTCGACCTCGTCCACTCGGCGCGCGTCGCGGGCGGCGAGGCGGTCGGCCTCTACGACTGGGAGGGCTTCCGCGCCGCCCTCTCGTTCCAGTTCGTGCTGCTCGCGCTCGGGTTCCTCATGGTCGTGCGGATGCGTCGCATCACCCGCTCGCGGCTGCGCGAGGAGGAGGGCATCGAGGTGGGGCCGCTGTGGGCGGCGATCGCCCGGCGGATGCGCCGCCGCCCCGACTGAGCGGCGGATTCCGCGACCTGGGAATGCCCATGCCACATCCGGCGCTATACTGTCAAGACCGACCCAGTCGAGATCGTGCCAGCGCGCGGACTTGACATGGGTCATTCGACTGCCCTCAGCGCGACTGGACCGAGTCTGGACGCTTGACCGACCGGAGGACGCATGCCAGCTGACAAGACCACGAGCCCGCGGAGCCGAACGATGAAGGCGGCCGCCGACGCTGAGCAGAGCGCCACGACGGCCGCAGCGCCAAAGGCCACCGCCGCGAAGACCACTGCCGCGAAGTCGGCGACCGCGAAGACGACGGCGGCGAAGGCGCCTGCCGCCAAGTCGACCGCGAAGACCACGGCTGCCAAGTCGACCGCCGCGAAGGCGCCCGCCAAGGCGACCGCCGCCAAGACCGCCGCCGCCAAGACCGCTGCCGCGAAGACCGCTGCCGCGAAGAAGGCCGCCTCGCCGTCGACCGGCCCGGCGAAGCCCGCCGCGCGCGGCGGCCGCCGCAAGGCCGCCGACCCCGTCGCCGAGGTGATGGAGGCCGAGGAGACCGCGACCGAGGCGCCCGAGGAGGACGAGGAGGAGGTCCACGTCGAGAAGCTCCCGACCGGCGCCCTGCGCCTCTCGGGCGACGACGACGAGCCTGCCGCCACCCAGATCACGGGCGCGACGGCCGACCCGGTCAAGGACTACCTCAAGCAGATCGGCAAGGTCGCGCTGCTCAACGCCGAGCAGGAGGTCGACCTCGCGATGCGCATCGAGGCGGGCCTGTTCGCCGAGGAGAAGCTCTCGCTCGAGGGCGACGACCTCGACTGGCAGCTCAAGCGCGACCTCACGCGCATCGCCCGCGACGGGCAGCGCGCGAAGAGCCACCTGCTGGGCGCGAACCTGCGCCTCGTGGTCTCGCTCGCGAAGCGCTACACGGGCCGAGGCATGCAGTTCCTCGACCTCATCCAGGAGGGCAACCTGGGCCTCATCCGTGCGGTCGAGAAGTTCGACTACACGAAGGGCTTCAAGTTCTCGACCTACGCGACGTGGTGGATCCGCCAGGCGATCACGCGCGCGATGGCAGACCAGGCCCGCACGATCCGCATCCCCGTGCACATGGTCGAGGTCATCAACAAGCTCGCCCGCGTGCAGCGGCAGATGCTGCAGGACCTCGGTCGCGAGCCGAGCCCCGAGGAGCTCGCGCGCGAGCTCGACATGACCCCCGAGAAGGTCATCGAGGTGCAGAAGTACGGCCGCGAGCCCATCTCGCTGCACACGCCGCTGGGCGAGGACGGCGACAGCGAGTTCGGCGACCTCATCGAGGACACCGAGGCGGTCGTGCCGGCCGACGCGGTGGGCTTCACGATGCTCCAGCGCCAGCTCGAGTCGCTCCTCGACTCCCTCTCGGAGCGCGAGGCGGGGGTCATCCGCATGCGCTTCGGCCTCGGCGACGGCATGCCGAAGACGCTCGACCAGATCGGCGACACCTTCGGCGTGACGCGCGAGCGCATCCGCCAGATCGAGTCGAAGACGATGGCGAAGCTGCGGCACCCGTCGCGCTCGCAGCAGCTGCGCGACTACCTCGAGTGATCGACGCGTGAGCGGAGGGCCGTCCCGGAAGTGAACTGACCCCCGGGAGTTGGACTGAGAAATTCAGTTCCGACTCCCGGGGGTCAGTCATATGGATCAGCGAAGTTCGCTGACGGAGGAGCAGCGCGAGTTCGCGGTAGCGTGCTTCGAGGAAGGTCGCGG
>NZ_AULD01000005.1 GCF_000425105.1 Agrococcus lahaulensis DSM 17612 | reverse complement strand
GGGGGGGGGCGCCGGAGGCCGGCGAGCGGCGTCAGTCGCGCGAGTCGCGCGAGTCGCGCGCCCCGGCCCACAGGTCGACGCCCGGCTCGTCGCGCGCGAGCTCGTCGATCGCCGCGAGCTCGTCGTCGCCGAACGAGAGCCCGCCGAGCGCGGCGATGTTCTGCTCGAGCTGCTCGAGCCGCGACGCGCCGATCGTGAGCGACGTCATGCGCTCGTCGCGCAGCGCCCACGCGAGCGCGAGCTGCGCGAGCGACTGCCCGCGCGACTCGGCGATGCGAGCGAGGCCGCGGATGCGCTCGGCCGCCTCGGGCGAGAGGGTCGCGTCGAGCGATCCCCGCGCGCTGCCGAGCGCGGCCCGCGACCCCTCGGGCACGCCGTCGAGGTACTTGCCGGTCAGGAGCCCCTGCGCGAGCGCGGTGAAGCCGATGACCCCGATGCCGAGCTCGCCCACGGCGTCGAGCAGACCATCCGTCTCGATCCAGCGGTTGAGCATCGAGTACGACGGCTGGTGGATCGTGAGCGGCGTGCCGAGCGAGTCGAGGATCGCGTGGGCGCGGCGCGTCTCCTCGGCCGAGTAGCTCGAGACGCCGACGTAGAGCGCCCGGCCCGAGCGCACGATGTGGTCGAGCGCCGCCATCGTCTCCTCGAGCGGCGTCTCGGGGTCGGGACGGTGGTGGTAGAAGATGTCGACGTAGTCGAGCCCCATGCGCCGCAGCGACTGGTCGAGGCTCGCGACGAGGTACTTGCGGGTGCCGCCGAAGCCGTAGGGGCCGGGCCACATGTCCCAGCCGGCCTTCGTCGTCACGAGCACCTCGTCGCGGTGCGCGCCGAGGTCGCTCGCGAGCACGCGGCCGAAGTTCGACTCCGCCGCGCCGTAGGGCGGGCCGTAGTTGTTGGCGAGGTCGAAGTGCGTGACGCCGCGGTCGAAGGCGCCGAGGATGAGCTCGCGCTGCCGCTCGAGCGGCACGTCGTCGCCGAAGTTGTGCCACAGGCCGAGCGTGAGCAGCGGCAGCTTGAGGCCGGAGCTGCCGGCGCGGCGGTACTGCATCGCGCCAGGCCGGTCGGCGTCGTAGCGGGCGGGATCGGGCTGCCAGCTCATCGTGCGGCTCCTTCGGGCTCGGCGCGCGGGGCGCGCGCAGCGGTCTCGGCCGCGACGAGCGCGTTCGTCGCGCCGCGCAGGGCCACGGCCGCGGCGCACGCCGCCGCGCACGCGGGGCTGTGGAAGTCGATGCCGAGCTCGGCGAGCTCGTCGACGACGCGGCCGGCGACGAGCAGGTCGGCGGCGTTCGGCCGCAGGCTCCCGTCGCCCCAGCGGTCCCCCGCCGCGACGATCGCGATCGAGGCGCGGTCGCCGAGCCGCACCTGCTCGTCGAGCACGGCGCGGGCGACGTCGGATGCGTTGGCGAGCGTCGCGTCGAGCACGAGCGTCGTGCGCGGCGCGCGGTCCTGCAGCTCGGCCGACTCGGGGCCCCGGTCGGCGTCCGCGATCACGATGACGTCGGCCGCCGCCGCGTCGATGCCGGCGGTGCCCCATTCGAGGGTCACCTGGTACTCCGCGCTCATGCGCCCAGCCTACGGAGCGCGACCCTGCGCATCCGCCCTGTGTCGTCCCGAGTCAGCGCCGCGTCGCCGCGAGTCAGCGCAGCGCGCCGCAGTGCGCGAGTGCCGCGCGCACGAGGCTGCCGCGGCCACCCTCCATCTCGCTCGTGACGAGCTCTGACGCGGCGGCCTCGGGGCTCAGCCAGGTGAGCTCGAGCGCGTCCTGCCGCGGGTCGCACGTGCCCGTGACGGGCACGATGTAGCAGAGCGAGACCGCGTGCTGGCGCTCGTCCGAGAAGATGCCGTCGCCCGGGAGCGGGAAGTACTCGGCGATGTGGAACGGCACGGGGCTCGCGGGCAGCTGCGGGAACGCCATGGGCCCGAGGTCCTTCTCGAGGTGCCGGTAGAGCGCGTCGCGCACGCGCTCGCCGCGCATGACGCGGCCCGAGACCACCGTGCGGGTCATGACGGCCTGCTCGTTCATGCGCAGCAGCAGGCCCACCTCGGTCACTTGCCCCATGCCGTCGAGCCGCACGGGGATGGCCTCGACGTAGAGGATCGGCAGGCGCTCGCGCGCGTGCTGCAGCTCCTCGTCGCTGAGCCATCCGGGGTTGGGGTCGGGGGTGCGCACGGCCATGCGCCCCATTCTGCCCGGACGACCCTCCAGCCGCTCGGAGGTGGCGGATGCGTGGTCGGCTACGGGCGCAGGCGACGGCCCGAGCGGTCGGCCCAGAGCGCGAGCGCGAGCCACGCGGCGACGACGACGAGCGCGAGCACGACCGAGGGGATGTCGCCGAGCCGCGCGAAGGCGCCGACCGGGTCGGGGTCGGGCAGCGCCTCGAGCAGGGCGCGCAGCGCGAGCGTCGTCGCGACCGCGAGCAGGCTGATGCGGCCGACCGCGGCGAAGGGCTCGGCGAGGGCGCCGAGCGTCGAGGTGCCGCCACGGAGGTCGGTGTCGATGACCGGATGCGCGACGGTCGCGAGCACGGCGGCGAGCGTCGCGACGCCGAGGGTGAGGGGCGGCGTCCAGATCGCGGCGGCCGGCTCGAGCGCCTGCTGCCCCCACATCGTCGGCGTGAAGTAGGCGATGACCCCGAGCACCGCGAAGAGGGTCGCCGCGAGCAGGCCGAAGCCGATGACGCGCGGCCGCTGCCGGCCGGTGACGCTGCGGGCGCGGAGGAAGCCGTGCACGAGCGCGGCGCCCGCCGCGGCGGGCACCGCGAGGCCGAGGCCCGCGACGACGGTCGTCACCGCCTGCACGACGAGCGGGTCGGCGGGCACGCCTGCCGCGTCGGCGACGCCGCCGACGAGGAGCGTCGCGGGGCTGCACACGTCGCTCAGCGCGCCGCACAGCCCGCTCGAGAGCCACAGCGCGCCCGAGCCGACGAGCGCGATGATCGCGAGCGCCGCGACCCACGCCGACCAGCTGCGCGCGAGCAGCCCGAGGAAGCCGAGCGCGGCGATCGCGACCGCGAGCTGCAGGAGCGGCCCGGCCACGGGCATCCGCTCGAGCCCGCCGAGCGTGCCGGCTCCCGGATCGAACGGCACGCCGGCGACGGCGCCCGCGATGAGCGCCGCGAGGGCCGAGAGCAGCAGGCCGAGGCCGAGCAGCAGCAGCGCGCGCAGCGCGACGCGACCTCCGGACGTCCAGTCGCGGTGCTGCGCCATCGCGAACGCGCACCCGGCGATGAGCGCGAAAGCCGGCATCGCGAGCGCGTCGATGCCGATCGCGCCCCACGGCTCCGAGGCGGGCACCGGCCGGCGCGGCGCGGCGAGCCACGCGACGGTCGCGAGCACGAGCAGCCCGCGGGCGGCGTCGAGCGAGACGACGCGGCCGATCCGCTTGCCGCGCGCCGGCCGCCGGGGTGCGCGGCGGGCGCCCCGCCCGCCGGCCGCGGGCATGACGCGCGTCGTCGCCGATGTGCTCGTCACGGGTGCGCCTCCATGCTTCGAGGCTACTGTCGAGGGGAGCGGCGCGGCGGGCGCCGGAGAGGAGCGCGAGATGCAGCAGATCGACGCGGATGCGGTGCAGTGGCGCGAGGGCACGGGCGACGAGCTGCTCGTCGTCATGCACGGCATCGGCTCCCACGAGGGCGACCTGTTCGGGCTCGCGCCGCACCTGCCCGCCGAGCTGACGATCGCGTCGCTGCGGGCGCCGATCCCCTACGGCGGCGGCTTCGCGTGGTTCGACTTCTCGCCGATCGACAGCGACGACGACGCGGGCATCAACGCGACCGCCGAGGGCGTGCTCGCGTGGCTCGACGGGCTCGAGCGGCACTACTCGCGCGTGCACCTGCTCGGCTTCTCGCAGGGCGGGGCGATGGCGGTGCAGCTCGCGCGGCTCGCGCCCGAGCGCTTCGCGTCGATCGCGCACCTCTCGTCGTTCGTGCACGCGGGCGAGCTGCCCGGCGACGCCGAGCTCGCGGCGCGCGAGCCGCGCCTGCCGCTGCTCACGACGATCGGCGAGCTCGACGACGTCATCCACAAGGACAAGATCGCCCGCTCGGCGCCGTGGCTCGACGCGCACTTCGACGTCGACCGGCGCACCTATCGGCGCGCGCACACGATCGTGGGCGAGGAGCTCGCCGACGTCGTCGACTTCCTGCAGCGGGTCTGAGCGATCCCTCGCCGGGCGCGGGCGGCAGGATGGAGGCATGGAACGGTTCCGGCTGGGCGGCGTGCCGGGCGTGACGCCCGCGAAGTGGATGCGCGTGTGGGCGCAGCGCGTGCCCGAGGTGCCGATCGAGCTCGTCCCGCTCGACGAGTCCGACGCGATCGCTGCCCTGCACGATGACCGCGCCGATGCCGTGCTCGCCCGGCTGCCGATCGAGGCGGAGGGCATGCACCGCGTGCCGCTCTACGACGAGCTCGCGGTCGTCGTCGCGGCCGTCGGCCACCCGATCGTCGCGTTCGAGACCGTGACGCTCGCCGACCTCGAGGGCGAGCAGCTGCTCGAGTCGGGCGACCTCTCCCCCGCGCAGCTGCTCGAGGTCGTCGCGACCGGCGTCGGGCTCGCGATCGTGCCGATGTCGGTCGCGCGCGCCCTCGGCGGTCCGAACACGCGCCACCGGGTGGTGACGGATGCGCCCACCACGACGATCGCGCTCGTCTGGCCCGAGCGCGCCGACTCCGCGCTGCACCAGGAGCTCATCGGCATCGCGAAGGGCCGCCGCGCGGCATCGTCGCGCGGCCGGGAGCGCGAGCACCGCGTCGAGCCCGGCAACGCCGCGACCGGCGCGAAGCCCCGCCCCTCGAAGCCGAAGCCGTCGCCCGCCCAGCGCCCGCGCAAGCGCGGCGGCCACGGCCGCGGCGGCCGCCCCGGCCCCGGCGGCCGCCGCTGACTGGAGCGGCGCGACCGTCGCCCGGCGCAGAGCGCGACGCGGGCCCGAGCGCAGAGTTCCGGCACTCTGCGATCTAGCAGCCGCCGGGCAGCAGAGTGCCGGCACTCTGCGATCTAGCAGCCCCTGGGCAGCGGAGTGTCGGCACTCTGCGGGCGCGCGGGCGCGGCACGCGCCTCGGGAACGGCGAAGGCCCCGCGCTCTCGCTGAGCGCGGGGCCTCCCGCTGGCGGTGACGGTGGGATTTGAACCCACGGTGGAGGGTTACTCCACACGACTTTTCGAGAGTCGCACCTTCGGCCGCTCGGACACGTCACCAAGGGGATAGCGTACACGCGCTCGGAGCCGCTCGCGAACCGGCGCCGACGATCAGGGCTGGAGCACCTTCACGCGGCGCACCTCGTGCAGCCCCTCCTCGACCTTCTCCCCGCCGTCGAGGTGCCAGCCGTGCGCGTCGTAGAACGCGGCGGCACGCGCGTTGCCGTCCAGCATCCACAGGTAGGCGCGTCGGTGGCCGTCGGCGATGAGCCGCCGCTCCGCCTCCGCGAGCAGCGCCTTGCCGACGCCCCGCGACCAGCGCTCGCTGTGCGCGTAGATGGCGTAGAGCTCGCCCGTGACGCCGTCCAGCTCCTCGCGCGCCCGGCCGGCGAACGCCCACCCGACCACCTCGCCGTCGGCCACCGCGACGAGGTCGTGGCTGCCCGCATCCGCGTGGTGCTCGTCCCACCGCTCGACGCGGTGGGCGGTCTCGCGCTGCACGTCGAGGCGGTCGAGCACCTCCTTGGGCACGAGGCCGGAGTAGGCGGCCCGCCAGGTCTCGACGCGCACGCGCGCGATGCCTGCGGCGTCGCCGATCGTGGCGTCGCGGACGTGCGCGGTCATGCGGCCTCCTCCGGTGCGGCGTCGATGACGCAGAAGCGGTTGCCCTCGGGGTCCTCCATGATCACGTAGTCGGCGTCGGGCGGCCGCTTCGACCACTCGACGCGACGCGCGCCGAGCGACTCGAGCCGCTCGACCTCGGCGCGCTGGTCGTCGGCGTACAGGTCGAGGTGGATGCGCGGGGGCAGGATGCGCTCGCTCGGCACGGCGTCGAGGGAGACGTTCGGGCCGGCACCCGACCGCGGCCGCAGCAGCACGAAGTCGGGCTCGACCGGCTCGCGCGGCTCGTAGTCGAGCGCCGCGGCCCAGAATCGCCGCTGGCGCTCCAGGTCGCTGCACCGGATCACGATCGAGCCGACGGTCAGCATGTCCGCGAGCGTAGTGGGTGAACGGCGCTCATGACTCGCGATCTTGCACACTCGCGCTCGCGTCGCCGATCCGGTGTCGGCGGCGGCCGATAGCGTCGATCGCATGGCCAAGTCCCCCGCGTTCCGCTGCTCCGAGTGCGGCTGGACGACCCTCAAGTGGGTCGGGCGCTGCGGCGAGTGCCAGCAGTGGGGCACCGTCGAGGAGGTCGGCGTGCCCGCGAAGGGCGTCGCCGCGGCCTCGGTGCCCGCGTCGCGCGCGGCCCGGCCGATCACCGAGCTCGAGACCGCCGACGCCCCGCGCTGGCCGACGGGCATCGCCGAGTTCGACCGCGTGCTCGGCGGCGGCATCGTGCCGGGCGCCGTCGTGCTGTGCTCGGGCGAGCCGGGCGTGGGCAAGTCGACGCTGCTGCTCGCCGTCGCCGCTCGCGCGGCCGCGACCGGCCGCCGCGTGCTGTACGTCTCGGGCGAGGAGTCGCTCGCGCAGGTGCGGCTGCGCGCGGAGCGCACGGGTGCGCTCGAGCCGCAGCTCTACCTCGCGAGCGAGACCGACCTCGCGACGATCCTCGGCCAGCTGCGCGACACCGCGCCCGAGCTCGTCATCGTCGACTCGGTGCAGACGGTCGCGAACGCCGCGAACGAGTCGCTCGCGGGCGGGCCGAGCCAGGTGCGCGACGTCGCGGCAGCCCTCACGCGCGCGGCGAAGGCTGCCGGCGTGCCGCTGCTGCTCGTCGGCCACGTCACGAAGGACGGCTCCGTCGCAGGCCCCCGCGTGCTCGAGCACCTCGTCGACGTCGTCGCGCACTTCGACGGCGACCGGCAGACGGCGCTGCGCTTCGTGCGCACGTCGAAGAACCGCTTCGGGCCAACCGACGAGGTCGGCTGCTTCGAGATGACCGGTGACGGCATCCTCGAGGTCCCCGATCCCTCCGGCCTGTTCCTCTCGCGCTCGGCCACGCCGCTCGCCGGCACGTGCGTGACGATCGCGCTCGAGGGCCGCCGCGCGCTCCCGGTCGAGATGCAGGCGCTCGTGGTGCCCGCATCGACCGCCCAGCCGCGGCGGGTCGTGAACGGCGTCGACTCCTCGCGCGTCGCGATGGTCATCGCGGTGCTCGAGCGGCACGCCGGCATCGCGCTCGGCAACCAGGACGTCTACGTCTCGACCGTCGGCGGCATCCGCGTCACCGAGCCGGGCGCCGACCTCGCGATCGCGCTCGCGATCGCGAGCGCGTTCCGCAGCACCGCCCTCCCGCGTGAGCTCGCCGCGGTCGGCGAGATCTCGCTCGCCGGCGAGATCCGGGCGGCGTCGGCGGCGAAGCGGCGGGCGGCCGAGGCGCGCAGGCTCGGCTACTCGCGGGTCGTCGACGAGGGCGTGGCGCTCGTGCGGAGCGCGGTCGTCGAGACGCTCGCGGCGGGCCGCTGTGAGCGGCAGCACGATCCGCTCGAAGCCGTGCCGGGATTCTGAGCCGCGGCTCCCTCCTCGGCACCCGCGGCCGCCGCGCGCGTCACTCGAGGATGAACTGCCGGCTCTCGGCACTCGCGTAGTCGCCCACCCGCACGCTCAGGCTGTAGGCGGCGCCGCCCGCCGTCACCTGCGGGCGCTCGGCGGTGCACGTCTCGACCGACGACGCCGTGCGGTCCCACTCGATCGGCACGGTCGACTGCGGCGTCGCGGGCTCGAGCTGCACCATGTTGTCCTGGACGTCGGCGGCGCAGTCCGTGTAGCGGTAGACGACGTCGTCCCCCGTGCGGATCTCGTACTCCTGCACGGCGGTGCCGGCGTTGAGCGAGCACGCGCTCTCGCCGGTGTTCTCGATCGTGAACGACAGCAGCACGGGCTCGCCGGCGGCATAGGTCGAGCGGTCGGTCGTCGGGGTGATGCGCACAGCCTCGGGCGCGCACGGCTCCCCCGGGGCAGCGGTCGGGCTGCCGCCGATGGGCGTGAACGGCGTCGTCGGGGTCGGGGTGGGCGTCGCCGACTCGGCGGGCGCGGCGCTCGCGCTCTCGCTCGGCGCGGTCGCGGGCGGCGGCGCCTCGGCCGGCGCCCACGGCCTCCAGACGAGCAGCGCGACGACGGCGATCACGATGACGAGCACGATGCCGAGCAGCGTGCGGCGCCGGCGCACGGCGGCGCGGCGCTTGGCGGTCATCGGCGTGCTCACCGATCCAGGGTAGGCGCCGGGCGCGGGCTCACAGCCGCTTGAGCATGCGTGTGTTGCCGAGCGTGTTGGGCTTCACGTGCGCGAGGTCGAGGAACTCGGCGACGCCGCCGTCGGCGGAGCGCAGCAGCTCGACGAAGACCTCGGGCTCGACGACCTGCTCGGCGACCTCCTCGTAGCCGTGGCGGCTGAAGAAGTCGGTCTCGAACGTGAGGCAGAACAGCCGCGTCAGACCGAGCCGACGCGCGCGCTCCTCGAGGTCGACGAGCATCGCGTGGCCCACGCCCTTGCCGAGCGCGCCCTCGGCGACGGCGATCGTGCGCACCTCGCCCAGGTCCTCCCACATGACGTGGAGCGCGCCGCAGCCGACCACCTCGCCGTCGCGCTCGGCGACGACGAACTCCTGCACGGCCTCGAAGAGCGTCACGAGCTCCTTGCCCAGCAGGATGCGTCGGCGCACGTAGGGCTCGATGAGGTCGCGCATCGCGCGCACGTCGCTCGTGCGCGCTGCCCGCACGGTGAGCTCGGAGCGATCGGGGGCAGGTGCGGGTGCGTCGGCCATAGGGATCGAGCCTACGCCCCTACCCGTTCGAGCCCACCCTGTAGACGAGCCGCGCGAACTGCCCCACCTGCCGGACCTCGACGAGCGTGAGCCGGTCGGACTCGACCCGGCGGGGCATGAGCGGCGCGCCGCTCGGCAGCGCGACCGGCGCGACCGAGATCGCGACCTCGTCGAGCGCGCCCGCGTCGAGGAACTGGCCCGCGAGATCGCCGCCGCCCACGACCCAGATGTCGCCGTCGCCGGCCGCCGCCCGCAGCTCCGGCAGCGCGTCGGCGACTGAGCCGCGCAGGAAGCGCACGTCGGAGCCCTCCGGCACGGGCAGCTCGCGGCTCGTGAAGACGAACGCGGGCCGCTCGCCCGCGAAGTCGCGCCACTCCTGCTCACGTCCGGTCGCGTGCCACTCGCGGAGCATCCACTCGAAGGTGTGCGAGCCGAGCACCATCACCGTCGCGCCTGCCGGCAGCAGGGAGTCGTCGGGATCGGTGCCGCCGTCGACGGCGAAGAGCCACGCGAGCGAGTGCTCGTCATCGGCGATGAACCCGTTGAGCGTCGTCGCGGTGTCGAAGATGATGCGTGCCATGGGCGCGACGCTAGACCGCCCCGCCCACGCGGACGGGGTCCGGGCCGAAGCCCGGACCCCGTCGAGCCGCGTCATCGGATCGACGCGTGCCCATGGCGGTGGTGGCCCTTGTGGTGACCCCAGCCGTTGCCGTTGCCGTGGGAGCTGTGCCCGTTGCCCTGGCCGTGCCCGTAGGCGTTCCCGTTCCCGTTCCCGTTCCCGGGGCCCGGCTCGGGCGCGGCCGTCCCGGCAGTGACCTGCACCTGGAACGGGATCAGCGTGCCGTTCGATGCGCGCAGCACGAACGCCTCCGGCGCGGTCGAGCCGTCCTGGCGCGCCGTGCCGGGCGTGAACGTGACGGCGGCCGTCGTCGAGAGCGGCTTGCCCCCGGCGTCGGCCACGACGGTGACCGCGCCCGACCCGACGACTGCGCCGGCGGCGTCGAGCACCTCGACGGCCGTCGAGGCCTCGGCGCCGAGCGAGCGGATGCGGTCGATGAGCGAGACCTGCACGCTCACCTCGGCACCGGCCTCGACGACCTCGGGCAGGCCGGCGATGTCGACGTGGCGCACCGAGTAGTCGGGGGCGAGGCGCGGGTTGTCGGCGAGGTAGGCCAGCAGCGCGTCCTGGTCGACGAGCCCGGAGTCGCGCTCGTCGGTGCCCTCGGCGAAGGCCCAGAAGTTGTCGCCGGGCGAGCCGCCGTTGACGCCCATGAGGAACGAGGCGCTCGCGATGCGGATCTCCTGCTCGGGCGTGACGAAGACGCCGTCGATCGCGATGTCGCTCACGCGGTCGTCGAGCGGGCGGCTCGGGTCGGAGACGTAGGTCACGTTGTCGCTCAGCCCGAGCTGCAGGTAGGTGCGGCCCGACGTGAGCGGCTCGCCTGCGGCGGTGCGCTGCCACTGCTGCTCGAGCAGCAGGTCGAGCTCCGAGCCGGTCATCGTGATCGTCCAGAGGTTGTTGATGAAGGGCAGCACGTTGTTCGCCTCGGCGAGGCGCACGACACCGTCCTCGGTCTCCGGGGCGGTCGCCGCGTAGAGCAGGCTGTCGCGCACGCCGCCGGGGTTGACGATGCCGATGTCGGCGCCGCCGCGGCCCTCGGGGGCGAGCTGGTCGCGGTACATGTTCGCGACCATCTGCGCCGCGGTCGACTCCTCGCCGCGGTTGCCGTTCGACAGCGCCGGCACCGTGATCGGGCCCGAGATCGTGCCGACCTCGACGTTGCCGATCACCGCGGCCTCGGCGACCGCCGCGTCGACGATCTCCTTGACCGCCGCGACGCGCGGGTACGCGGCGACCAGGTCGGCGGCAGGGGCCGTCGTGCGCGCGTGGTTCGTGAGCACTTCGACCGAGACGTCGAGCGACGCGCGGTCGACCGCGAGGACGACCTGGCCGACGAGGTTCGAGTACTCGTTCGACTGCACGACGGGACGCGTCTCGCCCGCGGCGCCCGGCACGGGCGCGAGCCACGAGTAGGTGCGGTGCGTGTGGCCGTTGAAGATGACGTCGACGTCGGCGGAGAGGCCGTTGACGATCTCGCCGAAGGGGCCGCCGGCGGCCGCGTCGGGGCCGAGGAGCGCCTGCTGCTCCTCCTGGGGAGCGTTGACCGGGAGGACGACCTGCGAGCCCTCGTGGATCTCGGCGACGATCACGTCGGCCTCGCCGTTCGCGTCGTTCCCGTCGGTGAGTGCCGCTGCGACCTCGTTGACCGCGGCCACCGGGTCGCCGAACTCGACGCCGACGATGCCCGAGCCGTCGACGAGCGACGGCGTGAACTCCGTCACGGCGCCCACGACGCCGACGGTGATGCCGTCGATCTCGACGAGCTCGTATGCGGGTCCGATCGGAGCGCCGTTCAGCGTGACGTTCGCCGAGAGGTAGGGGAACTCGATGAGGTCGGCGACGCGGCCGGTGAGGTCGTCGACGCCCTTGTCGAACTCGTGGTTGCCGACCGCGGCGGCGTCGACGCCCATGGCGTTCAGCACCTCGATCGTCGGCTCGTCGCCCTGCGAGGCGGAGGTGAAGGCCGAGGCGCCGATGTTGTCGCCGCCCGAGAGCAGCACGGTCTGCTCGGGGTAGTCGGCGCGCAGCTGCTCGATCGTGCCGGCGAACTGCACGGTCGTCGTCGCGTCGAGGCGGCCGTGGAAGTCGTTGAAGTGGAGGAGGTTGACGACCGCCGTGGTCGTCGGGTCGACGGTGATGGGCGCGGCGTTCGCGACCGTCGGGGTGCTCACGAGCAGCCCGACGCCCAGCGCGCAGGCGGCTCCGGCCGCGAGCGAGCGCTTCGCTTTGGTGTTCACAGGTTCTCCGAAGGCAAGGTGACAGGGGCGGTGCGACGCACCGAGACTGAGCCTATGGAGCGGGGGCGCTTCCCGCGACCCCTGATCGTGTCGGGACGGTGAACTCCCGGAGACGATGAAGAGGGGATCCCTCTCGGGATCCCCTCTCTCGTTCCGCGCGTCAGGCCTCGGCGGGCGCGAGCTCCGGCTCGTGCGGCTCCGGCGACGTGTGGGTGAAGACGAACTCGTCGTCGACGAAGTCGACCGTGACGTGCTCCCCCGAGCCCAGCTCGCCGTGCAGGATCTTCTCGCTCAGCACATCCTCGATCTCGTGCTGCACCGCGCGGCGCAGCGGCCGCGCGCCGAGCGCCGGGTCGTGACCGATGTGGATGAGCCGGCGCTTGGCCGCCTCGGTGAGCTCGATCGTCATGTCGCGGTCCATCAGTCGCTCGGCGAGGCGCTTGATGAACAGGTCGACGATCTGCAGCAGCTCCTCGGGGCTCAGCTGCGGGAAGACGATCGTCTCGTCGACGCGGTTGAGGAACTCCGGCTTGAAGTTCTTCTTGAGCTCCTCGCGGACCTTCGCGCGCATCCGCTCGTAGTCGCTCTCGGTCGAGCCCTCCATGACGAAGCCGACCGGGCCGCCCGAGATGTCCTTCGTGCCGAGGTTGGTCGTCATGATGATGACGGTGTTCTTGAAGTCGACCACGCGGCCCTGGCCGTCGGTGAGGCGGCCCTCCTCGAGGATCTGCAGCAGCGAGTTGAAGATGTCGACGTGCGCCTTCTCGATCTCGTCGAAGAGCACGACCGAGAACGGCTTGCGCCGCACCTTCTCGGTGAGCTGGCCGCCCTCCTCGAAGCCGACGAACCCGGGAGGGGCGCCGAAGAGCCGCGAGACGGTGTGCTTCTCGCTGAACTCCGACATGTCGAGCGAGATGAGCGCGTCCTCGTCGTCGAACAGGAACTCGGCGAGCGCCTTCGCGAGCTCGGTCTTGCCGACGCCCGTGGGGCCGGCGAAGATGAACGAGCCCGAGGGGCGACGGGGGTCCTTGAGGCCCGCGCGCTGACGGCGGATCGTCTTCGCGAGCACGCTCACGGCCTCCTCCTGGCCGATGACGCGCTGGTGCAGCGCCTTCTCCATGAAGACGAGGCGAGCCGACTCCTCCTCGGTGAGCTTGAACACCGGGATGCCGGTCGCGTTCGCGAGCACCTCGGCGATGACGCCCTCGTCGAGGATGCCCGTGTGGCCGCCGTTGCCGGAGCGCCAGTGCTTCTCGAGCCGCAGCCGCTCGCCGAGCAGCTCCTTCTCCTCGTCGCGCAGGCGCGCGGCCGCCTCGAAGTCCTGGCCCTCGATGGCGCCCTCCTTGCGGGAGCGGACGTCGGCGATGCGCTCGTCGAACTCGCGCAGCTCCGGCGGCGCCGAGAGGATCGACAGCCGCAGGCGCGCGCCGCCCTCGTCGATCAGGTCGATCGCCTTGTCGGGCAGGAAGCGATCCTGCACATAGCGGTCGGCGAGGTTCGCCGCCGCGACGAGCGCGCCGTCGGTGATCGTCACCTTGTGGTGCGACTCGTAGCGGTCGCGCAGGCCCTTGAGGATGTTGATCGTGTGGGCGACCGACGGCTCGTTCACCTGGATGGGCTGGAAGCGGCGCTCGAGCGCGGCGTCCTTCTCGAAGTGCTTGCGGTACTCGTCGAGCGTCGTCGCGCCGATCGTCTGCAGCTCGCCGCGCGCGAGGAGCGGCTTGAGGATGTTCGCCGCGTCGATCGCGCCCTCGGCGGCACCCGCGCCGACGAGCGTGTGGATCTCGTCGATGAAGGTGATGATGTCGCCGCGGGTGCGGATCTCCTTCGTCACCTTCTTGAGGCGCTCCTCGAAGTCACCGCGGTAGCGGCTGCCGGCGATGAGGCTGCCGAGGTCGAGCGTGTAGACCTGCTTGTCCTTGAGCGTCTCGGGCACCTCGCCCTTGATGATCGCCTGCGCGAGGCCCTCGACGACGGCGGTCTTGCCGACGCCCGGCTCGCCGATCAGCACCGGGTTGTTCTTCGAGCGGCGCGAGAGGATCTGCATGACCCGCTCGATCTCCTTCTCGCGCCCGATGACGGGGTCGAGCTTGCCGTCGCGAGCGGCCTGCGTGAGGTTGCGCCCGAACTGGTCGAGGATCTGCGAGCCCTTGGTGTCGGACTGCTGCGTCGCCTCGCCGCCGACGGTCGTCGACTCCTTGCCCTGGTAGCCGGCGAGGAGCTGGTTGACGGTCTGGCGCACGCGGTTGAGGTCGGCGCCGAGCTTGACGAGCACCTGGGCGGCGACGCCCTCGCCCTCGCGGATGAGGCCGAGCAGCACGTGCTCGGTGCCGATGTAGTTGTGGCCGAGCTGCAGCGCCTCGCGCAGGCTCAGCTCGAGCACCTTCTTGGCGCGCGGCGTGAACGGGATGTGGCCCGTCGTCTGCTGGCTGCCCGTGCCGATCATGTCCTGCACCTGCGCGCGGACGGCATCGAGCGAGATGCCGAGCTGCTCGAGGGCCTTGGCCGCGACACCGTCACCCTCGTGGATGAGGCCGAGCAGGATGTGCTCCGTGCCGATGTAGTTGTGGTTGAGCAGCTTCGCCTCTTCCTGAGCGAGCACCACGACTCGGCGAGCGCGGTCGGTGAACCTCTCGAACATCGCTGCCTCCCTTCCTTGGTCTCGAGCGTAGCCGCGGGGTGGGGGACGACGCCGCCGTGTTCGCTGTGGGCACGAACGACGGATGCGGCGGGCCCCCCGCGCGGTCCGGCCTGGTTTGCGCTGCTTATCGAGTTTCGATAATGTATCGACATTCGATAAGCGTTCGACCGAAGGAGGAGCCGATGGGCTCGCTCACCATCCGCCCGCAGTCCACGTCGCGCGGCGACACGATCCCGCTCGCGATCCTCATGCTCTCGGGGGCGGGCATCGCGACCTGGACGCTCGCGTCCGCCGCCGGGCGGATCGCCGAGCTCGTCGGAGGCGGTCCGGTGCGCGTGCGCGCGCAGCTCGCCGGCACGGACGCGGGAGCGCGCATCGCAGCGGGAGCGCCCGAGCTCCCGATCGAGATCGAGACCGCGCGGCTCGTCGTGCCGGACCCCACGATGACGACCGTGGTCCCGCTCGTGCTCGAGCAGGTGCTGCTCGGGCTCGTCGTGCTCATCGTCATCGCCTGCCTGCTCGCGGTCGCGGCGAGCATCATGCGCGGCCGCGTCTTCAGCAGCGCCAACACGAGGCTCGTCGGCGCCGCGGGCGCGGCCGCGCTCCTCGGCGCGTGGCTCGTGCCGCTGTGCGCGACCGTAGGGGCGAACGACGCGATCGCGCAGCTCCTCGGCAGCGGCCTCGTCGGGGCGGTGTTCGTGGTCGAGCCGTTCGCTCTCGTGTCGATCGCGTTCGTCGTCGCGATCGCCATCACCACGTTCGGCGTCGGCGACCGCCTGCGGCGCGACACCGATGGGCTCGTCTAGTGCCCGCCGAGGAGGACCTCTCGCGCCTGCACTGCCGGCTCGACGGGCTGCTCGAGGCGCGCGGCATCACCCTCACGGCGCTCGCCGAAGCGGTCGGCGTCAGTCTCGTCAACCTCTCGGTGCTGAAGAACGACCGCGCCAAGGCCATCCGCTTCTCCACGCTCATCGCGCTGTGCGACGCGCTCGAGTGCCAGCCGGGCGATCTGTTCGAGGTGCGTGCACACGGAACGCCTGGCTCGCCCCGATAGCCTCGGACGGACGTCGAAGGAGCACGGTGACCGATCAGCCCACCCAGCCCGAGCCCGGCCAGGCCCACTCCGCGCCCGCGGAGCAGCCGTTCGCGCCGGCGATCCACGGCCAGCAGCCCGCGCAGCCGGGCTACCAGCAACCGGGATACGCGCAGCCGTACGGTCAGCCGGTGCTCCCGCCCGCGCCCGCCGGCCAGCCGGGCTACGGGGGCTACGGGCAGCCGGCGCCGCAGGGCTACGGGCAGCCGGGCTACGCGCCGCAGGGCTACGGCCAAGGCAGCTACGCGGGGCCGGGCTACGCTCCGCAGGGCTACGGCTACGGGCCGGCCTTCGCTCCGCCGCCCGCCAAGCCGGCGCTGCTGCCGGCGGCGCTCCCGATGCCCGACCAGGCCTACGCGACCGCGTTCCGCCCGCTCACGAAGCGCGTCGGCCGCTGGTTCCTCGCGTGGGCGATCGCGATCGGCTTCTTCGCCGCCGGTCAGATCGTCATGCTCGCGCTCATCATGCCCGGCCTCGTCGACGCGCTGCTGAACCTCGACCTCGCTGAGGCGTCGACGAACCCCGAGTCCGCGACCTTCGACGCGCTCTTCGAGGTCATCGGCTCGCCGCTCGGCATGGCGGGCGTCAACCTCTCGTGGGCCTCGATGATCCCGGGCGCGATCGTCGCTGCCGCCGCCTTCGGCAAGGGCGCCGGCGGCTACGTCTCGAGCGTCGTCGGCCGCTGGCGCTGGCGCACGGTCGGCCGCGCGGCGATCGTGATCGTGCCGATCTTCGCGGTCTACATCGGCGTCACGCTCTCGCTCGACCCCAGCGTCGAGTGGCAGTGGAACCCCAACTGGGGGCTCGTCGCGATCATCCTGCTCACGACCCCGCTGCAGGCGACGGGCGAGGAGTTCGCCTTCCGCGGCTTCCTCACGCAGATGCTCGGCGGCTGGATCGCGAACCCCTGGGTCGCCTCGATCGGCATCGGCGCGCTCACGGGCCTCATCTTCGGCGCCGCGCACATGCACCCGTCGATCGCGGCGACGCTGCAGCTCTCGCTCGTCGGCTTCACGTGCTCGATGCTCACCTTCCGCACCGGCGGCCTCGAGGCCGCATCGGTGCTGCACACGGCGAACAACGTCTTCATCATGGTGCCGCTCGCGCTCACCGGCACGTCGGCGTTCTCGTCGCAGCCCGTCTCGGGCGACGACTGGCTCTCGTTCGGCATCGCCGTGCTCGCGCTCGGCGCGAGCTACCTCGCCGTGCACTTCTTCCTGCGCAAGGAGCAGCGCTGGACGAAGGGCGCGCCCGGCGCGGAGCTGCTGGTGCCGCAGGCGTCGCTCGAGCCCCAGGTCGCGGCGCCCGTCATGCGCTGACGCTGCGGCGTCGGCGGCCGCCGGCCGATCAGCGAGCCGGTTCGTCGGGCGCCGGCGTCGAGGCCGGTGCCCGCTCGGCCGCCTGCGCGCCCGGAGCCGCGCTCGGTGCGGCCGCGGACGCATCCGCCGTGCCCTGCTCCGCCGTCCCCTTGGGCGGCAGACCCGCCTTCGCGCGCTCCTCGGCCTCGATGCGGTCGTACTCGAGCCGGGCGGTGCGGTCGCCGCGGATGATGAACCGCAGCACCATCCAGAACAGCAGCCCGAGCACGATCGTCGGGATGAGCGAGAAGATCGCGTTCCCCCACCAGCTCTCAGGCATGCGGTGATCCTATCGCTCGCTGCGCCGCCCTGCGGGCGCCGCGAGCCGGCGACCCGGTCCGATTCACTTCGGCTGGCCGGGCGAAGGCGTCAGGAAGTCGCCCGTCATGCCGAGCGTCGCGTCGGTCATCCGCATCGAGGAGGCAGCGTCGGGCGCGCTCCCGGTCAGCGCACGGATCGCGTCGATGGTCTCCGGCACGACGATCGACTCGTTGTGGACCTGGTAGGTCAAGTACACCTCGTCGTCCTGCACGGTGACCAGATCCTCCCAGATCGCCACCTCCCACATGTCGCCCCGCGGTCGGCCGAGGTCACGCATGAGCTCGATCGTGGAGTTCAGCGCGACGAGACCGTCGGACATCCGGATGAACGCGACGCGCGGAGCGGCGCGGAACGCGTCGAGCACCTCATCCCGGGTCACCTGCTTCGTCATCCGAAGGGTCCAGTAGTGGTTGTGCGTCTCCGTGTGCGCGCCCTTCGCCGCGATGGTGACGAGGTCGAGCTCAGGCATCACCGTCTGCGCGTCCGGCCCTTGATGCGAGGGGATCCTCGCTTCCGGGACGACGGTGTTCATGATGCCGCCCAGGTGCGATTCCCATGGATCCGTGGCACGTCGGATCAGCACCCCTCGAGCGCTCGAGAGGAGGCCGGCGTCATGCAGCGCGCCCAGCACGCGCACGATGCTCGTCGTGTTGCACGACACGACCCGGGTGCTCTCGCGACCGAGCGCGCTCTCGTAGTTCGCCTGCGCGACGAAGGAGTGCCCGGTCGTCTCATGCGACTCCCCACCCTGGAGCACGAACTTGACCCCGGCATCCCGGTACCGCTGGATGTTGCCAGCCGCGACGCGCTTCGGAGTGGTGTCCACCACGATGTCGACCGCGCTGATGAGATCCTCCAGCGTGCCGGCGATGTCCAATCCAGCCGCACGCATGGCGCGCGCCGCGTCGTCGGTCGCGCCGAAGATCGGCGCCTTGCCTCTCGCGGCCATGATGCGCCAATCCGTCGCGACGTCGGCGACGCCGACGAGCTCCATGTCTGGCTGCAGCCGCACCGCGTCGGCGACCCGCTTCCCGATCACGCCGTATCCGTTGACGGCCACCCTGGTCTTGCTCATCGCCCATCCTCCCGGTTGGTTCGGTGTGTTGGATCCTGCGCGCTCGTCGCCGACCGCGCATCCCCGCGCGTCCCTCGCGCCAGCGGGAACCGCTCGCTCTCGCCTCCCGAGAGGAGCGCGAAGCGTCCCGCGACTCCGACCCGGACGGGAGGTGCGCCGCACGGCAGCAGCGAGACCGTCACGAGATCTCGGCTCAGGGACACGTCGATCCGATGGCCCCGGTAGCCGATCTGGAAGCCCGCATCCTCGAGGTGGCCGGGCAGGCGGGGATCGAGGATGAGCGCATCCGCCTCGGTCCGCAGGCCGGCGAAGGCACGGATCACGATGTCGATCGTCCCGGACATCGCCCCGAGGTGGATCCCCTCGCGCGTGGTGCCGCCCTGCGTGTCATCCAGGTCTGCGATCAAGGCCGCCCGGAACGTGGACCAAGCCTGCACCTCGTCGAATCGGGCCAGGACCGAGGCGTGCACGACACGGCTGAGCGTCGAGCCGTTCGCGGTTCGGGGGAGGTAGTACGCGATCGTGCGCTCGAGGTCCCGCTCCGAGCACTCGTAGCCGAGATGATGCAGCTGCTCGATCACGCCGGCGGGCCCGAGGAGGTAGATCAGCATGAGCACATCCGCCTGCTTCGAGAGCTTGTAGCGGTTGGCCATGTCGCCCTCGGCCTCGAGGATGAGATCGAGCCGCCCGATGTTGCCGTACGTGGCGCGGTAGCGCTGCCAGTCGAGCTCGAGCAGCTGCTCATAGCCGTCGAACTGGCTGATCACGCCATCGGCATGGAACGGCACAGCAAGACGGCTGCCGAGCACGGACCACATACGGATCTCGTCCGTCGTGATGTGCAGCCGGTCTACGAGGTCGTCACCGGGATGACCTCGCAGCTCCTCCAGCGCATCGGCGGCGCGGTCGCAGAGCCACGACACGAGCACGTTCGTGTAGGCGTTGTCGCGCAGGCCCTCGCCCGGCGCGTGCGGGTATCCATCGTGGTACTCGTCGGGCCCCATCACGCCGTCGATGTGGTATCTGCCCGTCTCGGGCTCCCAGCGTGCCGACGACGCGAACATCCGGGTGACCTCGACGATGAGCTCCGCACCGCGCGCTGCGAGCCAGTCCCGGTCGCCGGTGGCCTGGAAGTGCTGCCACGCGTTGAAGGCCACCGCGAGCCCGACATGGCGCTGACGGCTCGAGTTGTCCGGCATCCAGCGGGCCGAGCGCGTGTTGTACAGCTCTCGCGGGGTCTCCTCGCGTCCGTCGCTGCCGCTCTGCCAGGGGAAGAGCGCCCCCTCGAGTCCTTGCGCGCGCGCCGCGGCCCGAGCGGCATCCAGCCGCCGCCAGCGGTACTCCAGCAGCGCCTGACCGACCCGAGGGCATCGCAACCCGACGACCGGCATGACGAACAGCTCGTCCCAGAAGACGTGCCCCCGGTAGCCCTCGCCGTGGAGACCGCGGGCGGGCACCCCGGCATCGAGCGCTGCGCTGTGCACGGAGATGGTCTGGAGGAGATGGAAGACATGCAGGTTGAGGAGCAAGCGTGACTGCTGATCGGAATCGAGCGCGATCGCGAATCGATCCCACAAGCGCCGCCACGCCGCCACATGCTCGGTCAGCAGCGCCTCGAAGCCCGGGCGCCGACGGTCCAGCTCGGTCAGCGCGGCAGCGCCGGGGGACGCGATGGCACCGTCGCGGGAGGTGACCACGGCGACATCCTTGTCGATCGTGACCGGCAGGCCGTCCGCGAGCCGGAGGTCGAACTGCCGCCAGTGAGCCGCGCCGTCGCGCTCAGCGGCGCGTGGCGTCACGGTCGCATCGCCCGTGAGCGTGGTCCGAACGGCGAGCGCGATGCCGATCCGACTCTGCACGGTGCTGACTTCGCACAGCACCGTGTCGATGGCCGCCTCGGTGAACGAGGGGTCGGAGAGATGCCGGGTGCTGGCATAGGCGCGGACGTTGCCGTTCGCCACGGCCGCATCGATGCCGACCCGAACGCCGACGGCGCCGCTGAAGCCCTCGGCCGTGATGGTGGTCTCCAACCCCGCGAGGTGAGGGTTGTGCATCGCGACCAGCCGCCGCTGGAGGATGCTGAGTCGTTGGCCGGACTCTCCGATCAAGGTGGCTCGGCGCGTGAGGACCCCGCGACGCAGGTCGAGCTCGCTCCGCTCCTCCACGACTCGGATCCCCCCGCTCGACCACCACGGCCCATCCCCGATGCGGAGGTCGAGCGGCAGCCAGTTGGGGACGTTGACCAGGTGCTCCTCCTCGAGCGCGTGACCATGGATCACGCCGGTGGCACGGTTGTAGACCCCTGTCAAGTACGTGCCGGGATAGTGCACGCCGTCATCGTGATGCTCGGGACGCGCCCCTCGGGTCGCCATGTACCCGTTGCCCAGAGCGGTCAGCGCCTCGCGATGGCCCTCGTGCGCAGGGTCGAAGCCGTCGTAGACCAGGGTCCAGGAGTCGGCCTCGGTGGCGCCCAGGTCGAGCTGTGAGACGTCTCCCAGCACGACATCGGCGCCGGCCAGCTCGAGCTGCTCGCGGTTCCCCGTGCGGTCGATGCCGACCACGAGCCCGAAGCCGCCGCGTCGAGCAGCCTCGACACCGGAGACAGCATCCTCCACGACCGCCGCGCGCGCCGGCGGTACGCCGAGCAGGCGCGCCGCCGCGAGGAACATCGCCGGATCCGGCTTGCCCGGCAGCCGCTCCTCCGCAGCGGTCTGCCCGTCGACGATCACGTCGAACTCGACGTCGAGCCCGGCTGCAACCAGCGAAGCGCGAGCGTTGCGGCTCGCGGTGACAAGGCCCACAGGAACCCCGCCCGAGCGCAAGCGCTTCAGCAGGGCGACAGTTCCCGGATAGGCGGCTACGCCCGCGCGGCGCACCGATTCGAGGAACAGCACGTTCTTGCGCGCACCGAGCCCGTAGACCGACCACTCGTCCGGCCCGTCCTCTGGACTGCCGTCGGGCAGTCGGATGCCGCGCGACGCGAGGAACGCGACCACTCCATCCTCGCGCTGCCTCCCGTCGACGTAGCGCCGGTAGTCCTCACCCTCGTCGAATGGCCGTGCCGCATCGGCGGTCGAGAGCCGAGGATCTCGCAGGACCTCATCGAAGAGCTGCTTCCACGCCGCCGCGTGCACGACCGCGGTCTGGGTGACCACCCCATCCATGTCGAACAGCACCGCCTCGTAGGGCACCGCGGGCTCGTGGCGCGTCGGTTCGGGCTCCGTCGCGCCACCGGCTCGGCTGGACAGGCGCATGCTAGACGGATCGGTCCACGGTGCCGCTCTGCGGCCGGCCTGCCGGATCGGGCCCCCACGACCACTGCCAGTCGGTGATCTCTGGCATGTCCTCGCCGTGGACTCGGATGTACTGGCGGTGCTCGAGCAGCTTGTCCTTGAGCTCCTCGCGCACGTGGGCTGAGCTCTCGCGAAGCCGCGGAACGCGGTCGATCACGTCGATGGCCAGACTGAAGCGGTCGATCTGGTTGAGCACGCACATGTCGAACGGGGTGGTGGTCGTGCCCTCCTCCTTGTACCCGCGCACGTGGAAGTTGTGGTGGTTCGTGCGCCGGTAGGTCAGCCGGTGGATCAGCCAGGGGTAGCCGTGGTAGGCGAAGATCACCGGCGCGCCTGTCGTGAAGAGCGCGTCGAAGTCGCGGTCCGTCAGCCCGTGCGGGTTCTCAGCATCGTCCTGCAGCCGCATGAGGTCGACGACGTTGACCACTCGGATGCGCAGGTCGGGGAAGCGAGTGCGCAGGAAGTCGACGGCCGCGAGCGTCTCCATCGTCGGCACGTCGCCGGCGCAAGCCATCACGACGTCGGGCTCGGCACCCGCGTCGGAGCTCGCCCATTCCCAGATGCCGATCCCCTTGGTGCAGTGCACGACGGCGGATTCCATGTCGAGGTACTGCAGCTGCGGCTGCTTGCCCGCCACGATGACGTTGACGTACTGGCGGCTTCGCAGGCAGTGATCGGCGACGGACAGCAGCGTGTTCGCGTCCGGCGGCAGGTAGACGCGGATCACCTCTGGCTTCTTGTTGATCACGTGATCGATGAAGCCCGGATCCTGGTGCGAGAAGCCGTTGTGATCCTGCCGCCACACGTGCGAGGTCAGCAGGTAGTTCAGCGATGCGATGGGTCTGCGCCATTCGATGCGGTTGGCGGTGTCGAGCCACTTGGCGTGCTGGTTGAACATCGAGTCGACGATGTGCACGAACGCCTCGTAGCACGAGAAGAACCCGTGTCGGCCCGTCAGCAGATAGCCCTCGAGCCAACCCTGGCAGGTGTGCTCGGACAGGATCTCCATCACTCGGCCGTCTCGGGCGAGGCGATCGTCTTCCGGCACCGTGCGCGCGTTCCATGTCCGATCCGTCGCCTCGAGCACTGCGTCCAGTCGGTTGGAGTTGTTCTCGTCCGGGGCGAAGACCCGGAAGGTGTCCGAGTTCATCGCCATCACGTCTCGCAGCATCTCGCCCAGCACTCGCGTGGACTCGACCGCCCCCGTGCCCGGTTCCGTCACCGCGACCGCATAGTCGCGGAACTCCGGCATGCGCAATGCGCGAAGCAGCACGCCGCCGTTCGCATGGGGGTTCGCGCTCATCCGGCGGGCGCCCGTCGGGTGCAGGGTCCGGATCGCCTCGACGGGAGCACCGCTCTCGTCGAACAGCTCCTCGGGACGGTAGCTGCGCAGCCAGTCCTCCAGCACCTTTCGGTGGCCGTCGTCCTCACGAGCGGCGCTGAAGGGCACCTGGTGGGAGCGCCAGGAGCCTTCGACCTTCTTCCCGTCCACCTCGGCTGGCCCTGTCCAGCCCTTCGGGGACCTCAGCACGATCATCGGCCAGCGAGGACGCTCGTTCATGCCGTCCTCGCTGGCTCGCCGCTTGATCTCCGCGATCTGGTCGAGGCAGGCGTCCAGAGCTCTGGCGAAGTCCTGGTGCATCTGCCCGGGATCATCGCCCTCGACGTAGTGCGGCGTGTGGCCGTAGCCCCGCAGCAGGCCGTCCAGCTCGTCCCGGTCGATCCGGTCCAGCACTGTCGGATTCGCGATCTTGTAGCCGTTCAGGTGGAGGATCGGCAGCACGGTGCCGTCGCGGGCCGGATCGATGAACTTGTTCGAATGCCAGCTCGCGGCAAGGGGACCGGTCTCCGCCTCGCCGTCACCCACCACGGCGGCGACGATCAGCTCCGGATTGTCGAACGCCGCACCGTAGGCGTGCGAGAGCGCGTAGCCAAGCTCCCCGCCCTCGTGGATCGAGCCGGGAGTCTCCGGCGCGACATGGCTGGGAATCCCACCGGGGAACGAGAACTGGCGGAACAGCCGCTCCATCCCCACGGCGTCCTGCGAGATGTTCGGGTAGGTCTCGCTGTACGTGCCTTCGAGCCACGCCGCCGCCACCGGGCCCGGCCCGCCGTGCCCGGGGCCCATGACGTAGATCGTGTCGAGGTCTCGCTCGATGATCGCCCGGTTGAGGTGCGCGTAGATGAAGTTGAGCCCGGGGGTCGTCCCCCAGTGGCCGAGGAGGCGCGGCTTGACGTGCTCGGGCAGCAGCGGCTCGCGGAGGAGCGGATTGTCCATGAGGTAGATCTGTCCCACCGACAGGTAGTTGGCCGCCCGCCACCAGGCGTGGATGCGTTCCAGTTGCTGGGGGTCGAGGACGGTTGCCGGCTCGGGCTGGCCCTGCGCGTTCACGGGGTCTCCTGTCTCTCAGACGATTCGGCCTTCACCTGCTGGGACGGCTGCCGGGCACCGCTCGGCTCCGGGAGCGGCCGGTCGCGCTTCGCACCGGCTGCGGCTTCGACGGGGCTCGGCAAGCGCAAGCGCTTCAGCAGCAGGGCGTTCACGGCGACGATCACACTGGAACCGGACATGGAGATCGCGGCGATCTCGGGGCTGAGCATGAGTCCGAACGCGGGATAGAAGACTCCGGCTGCGATCGGCAGGGCGATGACGTTGTACCCGATCGCCCACGCCAGGTTCTGACGCATCTTGCGCACGGTGCCCTTGCCGATCGTCAGGGCGATGGGGACATCGAGCGGATCGGATCGCATCAGCACGACGTCTGCGGTCTCGATGGCCACGTCGGTGCCGGCGCCGATCGCGATGCCCAGGTCTGCCTGAGCCAGCGCGGGCGCGTCGTTCACGCCGTCCCCGACCATCGCCACGCGCTTGCCGGCCTGCTGCAGCTCCCGCATCTTGACAGCCTTGTCACCGGGCAGGACCTCGGCGATGACGGTGTCGATGCCGAGCTGGGCGGCGATCCGGTTGGCGGTCGCCTCGTTGTCTCCGGAGAGCATGACGACCTCGATGCCGGCTTCGTGCAGGGCCGCGACAGCGGGTGCGGCAGTCTCGCGTGCGGCATCGGCGAGGGCGATGACGCCGACAGCCCTGCCGTCCACGGCCACGAGCACGGCGGTCCGGCCCGTCGACGCGAGGGACTCCCGCTCCTGTGCCACGAGGGCCAGGTCGATCCCTTCGCCGACCATCAGCTTGCGGTTGCCGACGAAGATCTTCCGTCCGTCGACGGTCGCGCCGGCGCCGTGCCCAGGCACGTTCCGGAAGGCGCTCGCCGTCGTCGAGCGGACGCCGCGGGCGACGGCGTAGTCCACGACGGCCCCCGCCAGCGGGTGCTCGGACTCCCGCTCGACCGCGGCGACGAGCGCCAGGAGCTCGTCCTCGTCGATGCCGTGGGCGATGAAATCGGTGACCTCCGGCTCCCCCTTGGTCAGGGTGCCGGTCTTGTCCATCACCACGGTGTCGATGCCGGACGCGGTCTCGAGGGCGGTCGCGTTCTTGAACAGGATGCCGCGCTTGGCTCCCAGCCCGGTGCCCACCATGATGGCCGTCGGCGTGGCGAGGCCCAGGGCATCGGGGCAGGTGATGACGACGACGGTGATGGCGAAGAGGATGGCTTGCGGAACGCCAGCGCCCGCGAGCCACCAGGCAAGGAATGTGGCCGACCCTCCGATCAGCGCGACGAAGACGAGCCAGAACGCTGCCCGATCCGCGAGCCGCTGACCGGGGGCCTTCGAGTTCTGCGCCTCCTGCACGAGGGCGACGATCTGCGCCAGTGCGGTATCGGCGCCGACTCGGGTCGCCCTGACCCGCAGCGTCCCGGTGGTGTTCACGGACGCGCCGATCACGTCGGCTCCGGGCGACTTGGACACGGGCAGGCTCTCCCCCGTCACCATGGACTCGTCGATCTCCGACTCGCCCGACTCCACCACCCCATCCGTCGGGATCTTCGATCCGGGGCGCACGAGCATCAGGTCGCCGGGCATCACCTCGGCCGTCGGAAGCTCGATGGTCTCGCCGTCGCGGATGACGAGAGCCTTCGGCGGCGCCAGCTCGAGCAACGTGCGCACCGCATCGTTCGCACCGCCCCTGGCCCGCATCTCGACCCAGTGCCCCAGCAGCACGAAGGTGGCCAGCACGGTGGCCGCTTCGTAGAACACCTCCCCGCCGCCCGTGAGGGTGACGACGAGGCTGTAGATCCATCCCGCTCCCACGCCCACGGCGACGAGGACCATCATGTCGAGCGTCCGCGCGCGCAGCGCCCGGTAGGCGCCGTCGAAGAAGATCCACGCCGCGTAGAAGATCACCGGCAGGGAGAGGATGAGCGCGAAGACGTCGTCGCGCAGGCCGAACGGCGCCGGGACGGTGAAGCCGAGGACCTCGCGCCCGATCGGCGACCACAGCGTGATCGGCACCGAGAGCATCGCCGCCACCAGGAAGCGGTTCCGCATGTCGCGGATCATCGATCCCATCGACATGCCGTGGCCGCCGCCGTGACCCATGACGTCCTGCGCCTCGCGGGTACCGAGCCGGCTGTCGCGGGCCGGCCCGGCGTCGGCATGTGCGGCGTGGGCGATGGATCCGGCACCCTGGCTGTGGTGGGAGTCGCCGTCACCCCGAGCCGCGTGATCGCCCATCGGGTCGCAGAGGTGGTCGGGCACGGACTGGCCGGAGCAGTGATAGCCGCAGTCGCGGATCCATTCGGTCAGGTCGGCGATCGACGTCACCGTCGGGTCGAACGTGACGGTCGCGGTCTGCGAGACGGGATTGGCATCCACGCGCGTCACGCCGGGACGACGGGACAGACTGGTCTCCGTGACGGCCTTCGAGGACGCCCAGTGCACTCCCACCATCTCCATGACGACGGTCTCTTCCGTCTCACCCATGGCGCATCGTTCCTCTCAGTAGTGCGTCGTGAGGACCAGCATCAGGGGGATCGACGCGGTGATCCCGACGATGCCAGAAGCCCGTCAGATTGTCGACAGCAGCTGCTGCATCTCAGCGATCTCCGCCTCCTGATCCGCGACGATCTGCTCGGAGAGCGCGAGCGCCTCGGTGTTCTGACCGTCTTCCAGCTCGGTCTGCGCCATCTCGACGGCGCCCTCGTGGTGCGCGATCATGAGCTCGAGGAATCGGCGATCGAACTCGACCCCGGAGAGGCCCGCGAGCTCCGCCATGGCCTCCTCCTGGCTCATGCCGTCCATGTCCATCCCGCCGTGGTCCATGCCGCCCATGCTCATGGTCTCCTCGCCCCACGCCTCGAGCCACGAGGTCATCTTCTCGATCTCGGGCCCCTGGGCAGCGGAGATCCCCTCCGCGAGGGATCGGACCTCTTCGCTCGCCGCCCGCTCGACGGCGAGGTCAGCCATCTCGATGGCGCCCTCGTGGTGGACGATCATCATCTGGGCGAACATGGTGTCGGCGTCGTTGTGGCTCGCGCCGGCCTCCCCGGTCGAAGACGCGGTCGGTGCAGCGCTTGGAGGTGTCGCATCGGGTGTCGTGGTGCTGCTGGCGCCGCTGCAGGCGGCGAGCGCGAGGGACACCACGATCGCGGTGCCGGCGACGGCACCGCGCTTGCGGATGCTCTTCATCAGGTTCATCTCTCCTCGAGTGTTCGCAGTGCG
This sequence comes from Agrococcus lahaulensis DSM 17612, assembly GCF_000425105.1. Classification (GTDB taxonomy): domain Bacteria; phylum Actinomycetota; class Actinomycetes; order Actinomycetales; family Microbacteriaceae; genus Agrococcus; species Agrococcus lahaulensis. Next base: position 823,924 of record NZ_AULD01000005.1, on the reverse strand, counting down.
GGGTCTCCGCCGGTCCGGGACCGCGGCCCGGATCGGTGGTGCCGGGACTCATCTGCCCAGAGCGTCCGCACTCGGTTCACCCTCATGTCTACCGAGGATGCGGAGTCCCGGATCCGTTCGGGTGAGCGACTTCACGGAACCTTCATGACCCGGCCCCGAGACTGCACGACCCGTCCGGCGCCAAGGGCAGCTCGACCGCGATCACCGTTCCCTGTCCTGGCCCGCCGCTGGCGGCACTCACGGAGCCGCCGTGGGCCTCCGTGATCGCCCGGACGATGGCCAGCCCTACCCCCGAGCCGCCGTGAGCCCGATCGCGCGCGGTATCGACGCGGTAGAAGCGATCGAAGATGCGGGGCACGTGCTCCTGCGGGATGCCCTCCCCGTCGTCCCGCACCGTGATCCGGAGCAGGGCGCCGACGCGAGCAGCGCCGAGGCGCACGTGACCACCGGCCGGGGTGTGCCGCAGCGCGTTGTCCAGCAGGTTCGTGAGCACTTGACCCAGCCGATCGACATCGGCGTCGAGCAGTGCAGCGGCGGCGCTCGGTGGTACGTCCACGCTGAACGCCACGCCTGCGGCGACGGCACGGCCGATGATCTGGGCGGCAGCGTCATCGAGGAGCCGCCCCGCCGGCACACGGGTGCGCCGCATGGCGAGCCGCCCCTCCTCGGCCGTCGTGACGAGCGCGATGTCCTGGCTCAGGCGAGTGAGGCGCGCGACCTGTGCTCGCAGCATCTCGATGGTCGGTGCGTCGGCACGGGCGACGCCATCGCGAATGGCTTCGAGGTAGGCCTCGAGCACGGCGGCCGGCGTCCTCATCTCGTGAGCGAGCTCGCTCAGCATCCGGGTACGCGCGACCTCGAGCCCCGCCAGGTCGACCGCCATGCGGTTGAACGCCCGCGCGAGCTCGTCGAACTCCGACCCCATGCCGAGCAGCGGAGCGCGAGCCGAGTAGTCGCCGACCGCGACCTGCTCCGCCGCGCTGCGGACCCCGGCGAGTCGGCGCTGGATCCGGCGCGCGAGGAAGGCGCTGATGACGATCGACGTGACGGCGGCGGCGACGAGCGCCAGTGAGAGGCTCAACGCCGAGGCGGTGCGGAAGGCTTCTTCTGCGTGCCGATTGACGGCCGGGTCTGCGGTCCCGGATTCGAGCAGGTGCGCGTGGAAGATGGGCGGCCCCACGGCTGAGCCCACGGCCCACGCGGTCAGAGAGCCGACGCCGACCGCGATGGCGATCGCCGCCAGCAGGCGAGCGCGCAGCCCCCTCGCCTGCAGCCTCGAGCGACCGACGAGCGCCCACCGACCCTTCACCGACCGGCGCCCATGCGATAGCCGACGCCGCGCACGGTGCGGACGAAGTCGGGGGCGGCCGGGTCATCCCCGAGCTTGCGGCGCACGTGCGCGACGTGGACGTCGACGAGGTGCTCGTCCCCGACCCAGTCCGATCCCCAGACTGCATCGATGATCTCCCTGCGGGAGAGCGCGAGCTCTGGCCGGGTCGCGAGCGCCATCAGGACGTCGAACTCCGTCCTCGTCAAGCGCACCGGCCGGCCATCGACCAGGGCCTCCCTGCCCGCTGCATCCAGCGTGAGGCTGCCGAACGTGAGTGGCGGCTCGGCCGCTCGCCGAGCACGCTCGCGCGGCCGTCGCATCATCGTCTTCACGCGTGCGACCAGCTCGCGCGGGCTGAACGGCTTGGTGAGGTAGTCGTCCGCGCCGACCGCGAGCCCGACCAGCTTGTCGACCTCCTCCGCGCGCGCGGTGAGCATCACGACGTAGCAGTCGGAGAACGTCCGGAGCGCGCGGCACACCCGGACCCCGTCCGCGCCCGGAAGACCGAGATCGAGCACCACGACGTCCGGATCCCATTCGCGGGCGATGGCGATCGCATCCGCGCCGTCGCCAGTCGTGCGGACCTCGAACCGTCCTCTCTCGAGGTAGGTCGCGACCAACCGGGCCAGCGGCTCCTCGTCCTCGACCACGAGCACCCGGGGTCCGACGTCGGCCGAGGTCACCATCCCCTCATCCTGCCCGAACCGCGGGATGCGTGCCGGGGCGTGCGCATCGCCGTCCGATGTCGATGCGCTTCCATCAGGCTGCGCGAGCGGAGCTGCTCGCGGCGCGTGGAGTCAGGTGAGCAGCTCGCGCACGCGCTCGCGGCCGATCGCGAGCAGGAGCGTCGGGATGCGCGGTCCCGTCTCGCGGCCCACGAGCAGCCGGTAGAGCAGCGCGAAGAACGCGCGCTGCGCGGCCGAGAGCTCCTTGTCGCCCTTCACGATCGCGTCGGGCTCGAGCCCGCGCTGCACCTTCGCGACGCCGTAGGCCTGGTTGGTGAGGCCGTCGAGCGTCCACGCCTCCTCGATCGGCGGCAGGCCGCCGCCGCCGTCGAGCAGCAGCCGGAGCGCATCCCGCTCCCCCTCGGTGAGCGCGTCGAGCGCCTCGCGGTCGGGCTCGGCGCGCACGATCGTGTGCTCCTCGGCGGGCATGTGGGTCGCGACCCACGCCTCGACGCGGTCGAGCCGCGGGCGCAGCGCGTCGAGGTCGGTGATCGGGTCGTCGGCGTCGAGGCCGCGCAGGATCCGCAGGATCTGCTCCTCGTCGCCGAAGGTGATGTCGACGACGGATGCGAGGGTGCGGTAGGCGACGCGGCGCGGCGTCTCGGGCAGCCGCTCGTGCGCGGTGGAGGTCGCGCGCTCGAGCGCCGCGAGCTCGGCGGGCTGGGCGGTGCCGGCGGCGGCCTTCCGCGCGAGCGCATCCCACTCGTCGTAGGTGCGCTGCAGCTCGGAGCCGAAGGCGACGTCGAACGACTGGTTCATGCGGCGGCGGGCGTAGAGCCAGCGCAGCACCGGCGCCTCCATGACCGCGAGCGCGTCGGCGGGCACGGGCGCGCCGCCGCGCGAGGACGACATCTTCGCGACGCCGCCGAAGCCGACGAACGCGTACATCGGGCCGAGCGGGCGCTGCCAGCCGAAGACCGGCGCGAGCTCGAGCCCGACCTGGAAGGACGAGCCGGGCGACTGGTGGTCGACGCCGCTCGGCTCGAACACGACCCGCTCGAAGGCCCAGCGCATGGGCCAGTCGACCTTCCAGACGAGCTTGCCGGAGCGGAACTCGCGCAGCAGCACCGTCTCGCGGTGCCCGCACCGGCACGCGTAGGTCATCTCGGTCGAGTCGTCGTCGTAGGCCTCGATCGTCGTGAGGTCCTTGCCGCAGCTCGTGCAGTAGGGCTTGTAGGGGTAGTACTCGGCGCCGCCCGAGCCGTCGCTCTCGCTCGCCGCGCCCGAGGAGGCGTCGAGGGCGCGCTGCAGCTCCTCGTCCTCGTCCTTCGCGGCGGGCAGGGTGCGGTACTGCGCGAGGATCGCGTCGATCTCGCGGCGGTGGCGCATCGCGTGCAGGATCTGCTCGGTGTAGGCGCCCGCCTGGTACTGCTCGGTCTGGCTGATGCCGCGGTAGCGGATGCCCGCCTCGGCGAACGATGCCTCGGCCTGGGCGCGGAAGTGCGCGGCCCACGACTCGTGCTCGCTCCCGGGCGGGGCGGGCACGCTCGTGAGCGGCTTGCCGATGTGCTCGGCCCACGACTCGTCGACGCCCTCGATGCCGGCCGGCACCTTCCGGAAGCGGTCGTAGTCGTCCCAGCTGAAGATGTGCTCGGCCTCGATGCCGCGGCGCTGCAGCTCGTCGACGACGAGGTGCGGGCTCATGACCTCGCGGAAGTTGCCGAGGTGGATGGGACCGGAGGGCGAGATGCCGGATGCGGCGACGGGCTTCGTGCCGCGCGCGTCGGCCTCGGCGATCACCTCGTCGGCGAGGCGCGAGACCCAGTCGGCGCGCTCGTGCTCGGCGGATGCGCCGGCGATCTCGGCATGGGCGTTCGGCGTCTCGGTCACGACTCCCGATCCTACCGAGCGCCGTCCGCCCGGCTGCCGGAGCGCATCCGCCGCTCGCGCCCGGCGAGCGGGTCAGGCGATGGCGAACACCGCGTTGTCGATGAGGCGCACGCTGCCGACTCGGGCGGCGACGAGGACCTGCGCGGGGCCCCGGTGGTCGTCGGGGGCGAAGAGGAACGTCGCGGGGTCGACGACCGCGAGGTAGTCGAGCTCGACGCCCGGCTCGCGCTCGAGCACGGCGCGCGCCGCCGCGAGCATCGCCTGGACGCCCTCGGCTGCGACGGCGCCGGCGGCCTCGAGCGCGCGCGAGAGGGCGAGCGCGTCGGTGCGCTCGGCCGGCCGCAGGAGCCGATTGCGGCTCGAGAGCGCGAGGCCGTCGGGCTCGCGCACCGTCGGCACCCCGATGATCCGCACCGGCAGGTTGAGGTCGCGCACCATGCGGCGCACGAGGAAGAGCTGCTGCGCGTCCTTCTCGCCGAAGACGGCGACGTCGGGCGTGATGATCGAGAGCAGCTTCGTCACGACGGTCAGCACGCCGTCGAAGTGGCCGGGGCGGCTGCTGCCCTCGAGCACGCCGCCGAGTCGGCCCGCGGTCACGAGCGTCTCGGAGCGGCCGCCGTCGGGGTACATCTCCTCGACCTCGGGCATGAAGAGCGCCTCGGCGCCGAGCACGATGAGCTGCGCGGTGTCGGTCTCGGGGGTGCGCGGGTAGCGGTCAAGGTCCTCGTTCGCGCCGAACTGCATCGGGTTGACGAAGACGGAGGCGACGACGGTGTCGGCGTGCTCGCGGGCGGTGCGGACGAGCTCGAGGTGCCCCTCGTGCAGCGCTCCCATCGTTGGCACGAGCGCGATGCGGCGCCCGGCCGCGCGCTCGGCGGCGACGAAGGCGCGCGCGTCGTCGACGGTCGTCAGGCTCTGGATGGGCTCGGGCACCAGCCAAGGATAGGTGCGGGCGGGTGCGCGGCCGCGCGACCGGCAGGGCGCGCGCCGCTCGGCCGGCTGGGCGCGGCCGAGGCCCGGCGACCGGTCGGCGGCGCACCCGGCCGGTCGAGCGAGGGTCAGGGCTCGAGCGGCGGGTCGGGATAGCGCGCGAGCGCCGACTCGACCGCCGAGCGCACGACGCCGCCGAGCACGCGCCCGGGCCGCTCTACGCCCAGCTCGTGCAGCTGCCGCAGCGCCTGCGCGACGATCCCTTCGGCGAAGTCGCGAGCGGCGCCGATCGCCTCGGCGTACGCGGCGCGATCGGCCTCGTCGACGACGATCGGCTCGGCGCCCATCTCGACCGCGAGCGCTTGCCCGATGGGCAGCACGGGACCGGGCGCAGTGACCGCGATCGTCGACTCGAGCAGCCGCGAGAGGTCGAGCGACGTGCCGGTGAACGCCATCGCGGGGTGCAGCGCGATGGGGATCGCGCCGCGCTCGATCGCAGGCCGCAGCACCTCGACGCCGTGCTCGGCGGCGGTGTGCACCACGAGCTGCCCCGGCTGCCACGCGCCCGTCGCGGCGAGGCCCGCGACGAGGCCCGGCAGTTCCGAGCTCGGCACCGCGAGCAGCACGAGCTCGCTGCGCTCGACGAGCGTGGGGGTGTCGAGCAGCGGCACGCCCGGCATGAGCGCCTCGGCGCGCTCGATCGCATCCGCGCCGGTCGCGACGATGCCGACGATCGCGTGGCCCGCGCCCGCGAGCGCCGCGCCGAGCACGGGGCCGACGCGGCCCGCGCCGACAATGCCGACGCCGAGCCGACCGGGCCTGCCCGTCGCGTCCGCGGCGCTCACGAGCTGCTCCCGGGCGACCGGTCAGCGCCCATGGCGAGGACGGCGCCAGCGGGCGTCGGGGTCGGCCGGATCGGGTCGGGATGCGTCGGGTGCGCTCGCAGGGGCGCCCGGCTCCGGGTCGTGGTGCGCCGCCGGCTGCGACCCCGGGGCGAACGGCTGCTGCGGCGGGTGCGCCGGCTGCTGCTGCGCTGGTCGCCACGGCTGCGGCGCGGGCTGCCACGGCTGCTGTGCACCGACCGGCGGCCACGGCTGCGGCTGCGGCTGCTGGGCGGGCTGCCACGGCTGCTGCTGCGCCGGTCGCCACGGCTGCTGCTGCTGCGCGGGCGGCCACGGCTGCCCGAGCTGCCCCTGCGCCGCCGGCCACCCGCCTCCAGCCGGCGCCGACGGCGCGTGCGGCTGCCCGGAGGCAGCGGCGCCCGGCCCGCTCGGCGGCGCCATGAGCCCGTCCTGCACCGCCGGTGCCGTCTCGAGCACGGCGTTGCGGGAGAGCGCGCTCGCCCACGACTCCGACGCATCCCGGTCGATCGCGACCTTGATCGAGCGCATCGCGTGCTCGAAGAGCGTGCTCGCGTCGCCCTGGTCGATCGCGCCGATGCCCGGCGACAGCACCGTGTCGGGCACGTGGAGCTGGACGCGCGCGAGACGCGCGAGGCCGTAGATCGGCCCCTGCTGCAGCGCGACCGACTGCACGCGCGCTTGCGGCACGAGGTGCATCGAGCGCCAGATGCGCCCGTGGCGCAGCAGGAACGCCGCGTCGTGCACGTGGAAGCCGTTGCGCTGGACGGAGAACCACCGGAAGATGCGCGCCCGCGGCGGGCTGACGACGAAGGCGTCGGGCGCCTGGCCGAAGAGGCCGGCGTCGATGAGCGGCGACTGGGCCAGCTCGGGCAGCACGAGCCCGACGACGGTGCGCACGTCGCGCAGGTCGCCAACGGGCAGCAGGTAGCTCGCCATCTGACTGCTCCCGCCCTGCCCCGAACCGTCGGGCTTCATCTTGCCGGCGCGCGTGAACGTCACCTGCCACCAGCCGAACGGCCGCCACAGCAGCGGCTGCTTGATCTGCAGCGCGAAGATGCGGCCCGGCGGGATGATCTCCGTCGTCGTCGACGCGAGGCCGTAGGCGAGGCGGATGCCGTCGGGCGTCGCGGCGATCGAGTAGCGCAGCTTCGAGCCGAGCGACTTCATGCCCGCGACGAAGAACGCGAACGCGCCGGGCAGGAGCGCGAACACCGCCCACCATTGCTGGAAGCCGATGATCACGACGAGCGTCACGACGAGGTAGGCGACCGCCCACGCGATCGTGCCGTCGAGCAGCGACGAGAGCGCGATGCGCTGCACGGGGATGCGCACGAGCGAGTCGGGCGCGAGGTGGGCGATCTCGGCGTCCGGCCGCAGGAAGTCGTCGACGACCGAGGCGCCCCCCGCCGCGCCGCGCTCGGCGGCGAGCCGCTCGGCGTCGCCGGCCGAGCGGCCCGACGCGCGGTCCATGATCTGGTACCGCAGCGCATCCGCCACGGACGAGCTCAGGTAGTTGAGGTCGACGTTCGAGTCGTTGCCCGCCTGCTGCACCTCGAACTTGCACGCGCCGAGCAGCCGCGCGAACCACGGCTTCTGGATGTTGATCGCCTGGATGCGCGCGAGCGGCGCGCGCCGGTGCTTCTTGACGAGGATGCCCTGCTCGACCTCGACCGCGTCGCCCGTGATGCGGAAGCGGTGCACTCGCCACGCGACCCAGAAGAGCGCGACGGCCACCGCGACGAGCGCGATGACACCGAGCAGCACCCACAGCAGCTGCTCGACGATGAAGTCGCCGAAGGGGTCGTCGTTGAACTCGTCGAACTCGTCGGGCACGAACGCGCCCAGCACGCGGTCGCGGAAGGTCGAGATGAGGATGCCGAGCACGATGATGAGCGCGAGGCCGCCGCGCAGCAGCGGGGTCGCGGGGTGCAGCCGGTGCCACTCGCCGTCGACGAGCTCGATGGCCTTCTGGTGCGCCTGCTGCTGCGCGCTCGGTGCGGCGCCCGGGCCCGGCTGCTGCTGCATGCCGAAGGCGGGCGGATGCGTCGGGTCGGCCTGCTGCTGCGAGCCCGCCGCGGGCTGCGGCGGGTGCCAGCCCGCCTGCGGGCCGGGGGGCTGCTGCTGCGGGTCGGTCACAGACCCGCCCGTCGCGACTCGGAGACGTCGACGAGGTGGTCGCGCAGCTCCTCCGCCGTCGAGCCCGGCATGCCGGGGATCGTGATCGCGCTCGACGCGGCGGCGGTGACGAACTTGAGGGTCTTGAGCCCGAACATCCGCTCGAGCGGGCCCTGCGTGATGTCGACGATCTGCATGCGGCCGTAGGGCACGGCGACGAAGCGGCGGAAGAGCATGCCGCGGCGCACGAGCAGGTCGTCGGCGCGCTGCAGGTAGCCGATGGTGCGGGTGCGGAGGAACGCCCACACGGCGCTCACGATCGAGAGCACGACCGCGGCCGCGATCGGGATCCAGCCCCACGGCATCGGCAGCTGCTGGTCGTTCGCGAACCAGATCGGCACGGTGACGCCGATGCCGAGCACGGCCCAGCCGATCACGTTGCCGATCGAGTCGACGAGGGCGTAGCGCATGCTCACGCGCTGCCACTCGCCGGGGACGTCCAGGCGCTCGGCCACAGTTCCTCCTCTGCCGGTTCCTCCGGCGATCGATCCAGGCGTGGCCAGGCTAGCCGCCCGGGAGCCGCCCGGCGGTCTGGGATACTCGTCGGGTGACGACCGACACCGAGCAGCGCAAGCGCCACACCGGCCGATGGATCGCCGTCGGGATCGTCGGCGTCATCGTGCTCGCCCTGCTGGCCGCGATCGGCTGGTACTTCCTGCGCGTCAACCCCTCGCTGCAGCAGGTCGAGACGATCGAGACGGCGTTCCCCGAGGAGTCGCTGCGGCCGTCGGTCGAGCCGGTCGAGGGCAACGCGCCCGTCAACGTGCTGCTGCTCGGCAGCGACTCGCGCGCGACCGACGGCTCGCTGCTCACCGGGCTCGGCGACCGCGCCGACACCATCCTCGTCGCCCACATCCCGCCCGACCGCGAGACGGTGCAGATCATGTCGATCATGCGCGACTCGTGGGTCGAGATCCCCGGCCACCCGGGCATGCGCAAGGTCAACGCGGCGCTCGCGCTCGGCGGCGTGCCGCTCATGGTGCAGACGGTCGAGGGCATCATCGACCAGCGCATCGACCACGTCGCGGTGATCGACTTCGAGGGCTTCAAGGACCTCACGACCGCGCTCGGCGGCGTCACGCTGCAGAACGACATCGCCTTCAGCGAGGGCGCCTACTCGTTCCCTGCGGGCGAGATCACCGTCGAGGGCGACGCGGCGCTCGCCTACGTGCGCGCCCGCTACCCCTTCAGCGACGGCGACTACCAGCGCGCCCACAACCAGCGGGCGCTGCTGCGGGGCGCGATCGAGCAGCTCATGACGCGCGAGAACCTCACGAACCCCGACCGGCTCGCCGACATCTTCGCGACCGTCTCGCCGCACATGGCGATGACCGACACGCTCTCGCTGCCCGTCGGCGTCCAGCTCGCGACGCAGATGGCGCAGCTCGACTCCTCGCGCGTGCAGACCTTCACGATGCCGACGCTCGGCACCGGCATGGAGGGCTCGCAATCGGTCGTCTACGTCAACTGGGACGGCGTCGAGCAGATCCGCGAGGCGTTCGACGCCGAGTCGATGACGAGCTTCCAGCCCGCGCCGGAACGTTGAGCCCGGAGCGCACAAGTCGGCGAAGCCGACTTCTGCGCGCAGGGCTCAAGGCCGAGTAGCGCGCCCCAGGGCGCGCGTATCGAGGCCTCACCCCGGAGGCGCGCCCCGGGCGCGCGTATCGAGGCCTCACCCCGGAGGAGCGCCGCAGGCGCGCGCATCGAAGCCCAGTCAGGCCGGCTCGGGCGCGGATGCGCTCGGCGCCGTCTCGTCGTCGTCCGGCGGCAGCACGCACCACGACTCGGCGACGAGCCCCGCGACGAGCTGCAGCAGCGCCCCGACCAGCACGACGCCGAGCGCGACGAGCGCGTGCTCGGCGACGACCGAGCGGGTCGAGAAGAAGCCGATCGCGCCGAGCGCGGCGCCGGCGAGCAGCGCTCCGAGGGTCGCGGATGCCTTGGCGAAGCCGAGCACGCCCGTCGCGTGCCGGTAGTCGATGCGCCGCTTGCCTCGCCCCGCTTGCCGCACGGGCCACGCGGCGATGAGCAGCACGCCGCCGAGCACCGCGAGCGCGGGGCCGAGCGTGAGCGGCGGCACGAGCGCCGCGCGGCCGGTCATGACGAGCATCGCCTCGAGCAGCCAGCCGACGAGCGCGGCAGCGGCGACGAGCAGCCCGACGACGAGTGGGCTCGTGCGCGTCACGGCAGCTTCCACGCATCGCCGTGCGCGTACTCCGCGAGCTCGGCGATCGGCCCGTGGCCGGGGATCGACGCGCGCGGGTCGACCTCGAGCCACGGCTGCAGCACGAACTGCCGCTCGTGCGCCCGCGGGTGCGGGATGACGAGCCGATCCTCGGCGTGCTCCATCTCGCCGATCGCGACGATGTCGATGTCGATCGTGCGGCTCCCCCATCGCTGCGACCGCTCGCGGCCGAGCGCGGTCTCGACCGCCTGCACGGCGTCGAGCAGGTCGATCGGCTCGAGCGTCGTGCCGACGATCACGACGATGTTCACGTAGTCGGGCGAGAGCCCCTCGCCGTCGGGGTGCCACGACGGCGACTCCCACGCGCTCGAGCGGAGCAGGACCCGGATGCCGTCGATCGCGTCGAGCGCGCGCACGGCGGCGTCGATGGTCGCGACCCGGTCGCCGAGGTTCGCGCCGAGCGAGAGGACGGCGCGGCGCTCGAGCTGGAGCCTCATCGGATCCCCTCCCGCTGCCGGAGCCGACCGCGGCCGAGCGAGACCGACACGTCGCCGAACGGCACCGCGATCGGCGCGCTGGGCTTGTGCACGGTGACGTGCGCGTGGTCGACCCGACGGTCCTCGAGGCACACTCGCGCGATCCGGTCGGCGAGCGTCTCGATGAGGTCGACGGGGTCGCGCTCGACCGCGGCGACGATGCGCTCGGCGAGCTCGCCGTAGTGGACCGTGCGGGTGACGTCGTCGCTCGCGACCGCGTCGCGCACGTCGAGCACCAGATCGACGTCGATGACGAACTCCTGGCCGTCGCGCCGCTCCTCCGGCAGCACGCCGTGGTGACCGCGAGCGCGGATGCCGCGCAGCGCGATGGAGCCGGCGAGCCGCTCGATGTCGCCGGCCGCGTTGTCCCACCGCGGCCCGTCGGCGCGCTCGGCGGCGATGAGCGCGCGGAGCGCCGACGCGGTCGAGGCGACGTCGTGCACGCGGAGCGCGTGCGCGCCGCGCTGCGCCGCGAGCAGCGAGGTCGCGGCCGTCGGCGCATCGCGCTCCTCGACCGGTGCGCCCTCGGGCAGCAGCGCGCCGAGGAAGCGCTTGCGGCTCGTGCCGACGAGCACCGGGAGGCCGAGCCCGATCACCCGGTGGAGGTTCGCGAGCAGGCGCCAGTTGTCGCCCGGCTCCTTCGAGAACCCGAAGCCGGGGTCGACGACGATGCGCTCGCGCGGGATCCCTGCGGCGACCGCGGCCTCGACGCGCGCGGCGAGGTGCTCGACGACCTCGGTGACCACGTCGTCGTAGTGCGTGTCCTGCGTCACGTCGATGCCGCGCGAGTGCATGAGCACGATGCGCGCGCCGCCCTCGGCGACCGCGCCGAGCATCCCCTCGTCGTGCAGGCCGGCGGTGACGTCGTTGATGATCTCGGCCCCCGCGGCGATGACGGCGCGGGCGGTGGATGCGTGGATGGTGTCGACCGAGACCCGGATGCCCTCGCGGACGAGCTCCTCGACGACCGGCAGGATGCGCGCGAGCTCCTCGGTGGGGTCGAGCGGCGTCGCGCCCGGCCGGGTCGACTCGCCGCCGATGTCGATGACGTCGGCGCCCTGCGCGCGGAGGCGCCGTGCATGCGCGATCGCCGCGCCCGGGTCGACGTAGCGACCGCCGTCGCTGAACGAGTCGGGCGTGACGTTGAGGATGCCCCATACCTCGGTCATCGTCACCTCCGCTCGCCGATCAGGGCCATGATCTCAGCCCGCTCGATCGGCTCCGCGAGCCGGCCGCGGCTCGCCACCGTCACCGTCGAGGAGTTGACCTGCCTCGACCCGCGCGCCCCGACGCATCCGTGCACCGCGTCGACGACGACGAGCACGCCCTCGGGCTCGAGGCCCGCGACGAGCGCGTCGGCGATCTCGTCGGTGAGGCGCTCCTGGATCTGCGGCCGCGACGCGATCGTCTCGACGACCCGCGGGATGCGGCCGAGGCCGACGATGCGGTCGCCGGGCAGGTAGGCGACGTGGGCGATGCCCGTGAACGGCAGCAGGTGGTGCTCGCACATCGAGCGGAACTCGATGTCGCGCAGCAGCACCATCTCGCCCCGCTCGCCCGCGAGGTCGGCGGTGTCGAGGTGGGCGGACGCATCCTCGCCGACGCCCGCGAAGTACTCCGCGTAGGCCTCGGCCACGCGGCGCGGCGTCTCGGCGAGCCCGGGCCGCGCCGGGTCGTCGCCGATCGCCGCGAGCAGCTCGCGCACGGCCGCGGCGATGCGCGTCCGGTCGACGGCCATCAGCCCGCGGGCTCGGTGGCGACGTCGGGCTCGACGACCTCGTCGACGTGCTGCGACACCGGCAGCTCGATCGGCGGCCGATCGCTCACCGGCCGGTCGGGGTGCGAGAGCCACTGCGGTCGCTCGGGCAGCTTCTCGACGTCGGCGAAGATCTCGGCGAGCGCGAGGTGGTCGAGCGTCTCGCGCTCGAGCAGCTCGCCCGCGAGCCGGTCGAGGACGTCGCGGTTCTTGTTGAGCACTTGCCACGCCTCGGTGTGCGCCTGCTCGATGAGCGCGCGCACCTCGCGGTCGACCGCCTCCGAGAGCGACGGCGAGTAGTCGCGGCCGCCGCCCATGTCGCGGCCGAAGAAGGCCTCCGACTGGGCGCTGCCGAGCTTGACGGCGCCGATCGCCGCGGTCATGCCGTACTCGGTCACCATCTTGCGGGCGATGCCGGTCGCCTTCTCGATGTCGTTGCCGGCACCGGTCGTCGGGTCGTGGAAGACGATCTCCTCGGCGACGCGACCGCCCATCGCGTAGGTGAGCTGGTCGAGCAGCTCGTTGCGGGTGACGGAGTACTTGTCGTTGACGGGCAGCACCATCGTGTAGCCGAGGGCACGGCCGCGCGGCAGGATGGTCACCTTCGTGACGGGGTCGGAGTGCCGCATCGCCGCCGCCGCGAGCGCGTGGCCGCCCTCGTGGTAGGCGGTGATGAGCCGCTCCTTGTCGTTCATGACGCGCGTGCGGCGCTGGGGGCCCGCCATCACGCGGTCGACGGCCTCGTCGAGCGCCTCGTCGGTGATCTGCGTCAGGTTGCCGCGCGCGGTCAGCAGCGCCGCCTCGTTGAGGACGTTCGCGAGGTCGGCGCCCGTGAAGCCGGGCGTCTTCCGCGCGAGCACCGACAGGTCGACGCCCGGGGCGATCGGCTTGCCCTTCGCGTGCACCTTCAGGATCGTCTCGCGGCCCTTCATGTCGGGGGCGTCGACGCCGATCTGGCGGTCGAAGCGGCCCGGGCGCAGCAGCGCGGGGTCGAGGATGTCGGGGCGGTTCGTCGCGGCGATGAGGATGACGTTCGTCTTGACGTCGAAGCCGTCCATCTCGACGAGCAGCTGGTTGAGCGTCTGCTCGCGCTCGTCGTGACCGCCGCCGAGGCCCGCGCCGCGCTGGCGGCCGACGGCGTCGATCTCGTCGACGAAGATGATCGCCGGGGCGTTCTCCTTCGCCTGCTCGAAGAGGTCGCGCACGCGGCTCGCGCCGACGCCGACGAACATCTCGACGAAGTCGGAGCCCGAGATCGAGTAGAACGGCACGCCCGCCTCGCCCGCGACGGCTCGCGCGAGGAGCGTCTTGCCGGTGCCGGGAGGGCCGTAGAGCAGCACGCCCTTCGGGATGCGCGCGCCGACCGCCTGGAACTTCGACGGGTCCTGCAGGAACTCCTTGATCTCGCCGAGCTCCTCGACCGCCTCGTCGGCGCCCGCGACATCCGCGAACTTCACCTGCGGCATGTCCTTCGAGATGAGCTGCGCCTTCGACTTGCCGAACTGCATGACGCCGCGGTTGCCGCCCGAGAGCCGGGTCATGAAGAAGTAGAAGAGCGCGCCGAGCAGCAGCACGGGCAGCAGGATGCTGAACAGCGACAGCAGCCAGTTCGCCTGCGGCACCTCGTCGATGTAGCCGTTCTCGGGGTTCGCCTCGGTGATGGCGTCGACGAGCTCCTCGCCGCGCGGCTCGACGTAGTAGAACTGCACCCGCTCGCCGTACTCCTCGTGCGGCTCGGTGAGCATGAGGTCGACGCGCTGCTCGCCGTCGACGATGCGCGCCTGGGCGACGTCGCCGTCGGCGATGAGCTGCATGCCGACGTCGGTCTGCACCGGCCGGAACTGCGGGGTCATGAAGAAGCTGAACGCGATGCCGACGATCAGGAGCGCGAGCGCGATCCACGGGATCGGTCCGCGCAAGAACCTCTTGAAGCCCTTGTCCTTGTCCTTCTCAGTCGCCATTCGCCCAGGCTATCGCCGCGCGCCCCGCGCCCATCCGGCTGTTCGCTGTGGGCGCGGCGGCAGCTAGCCCTGGAGCAGCTCGAGCGACATCACGACGGCGCGCAGGGTCGCGTACTCGGGGTCGGCGACGTACTGCTGCGCGGCCTCGAGCGACGGCACGGCCCACGGGGCTCCGTCGCCCGCGCCGCTCGCGACGACCTCGGAGCCGAACGAGACGGCGCCGGAGGGGGTCTCGATCGCGTTGACGAGCGGGCACTGCGGCCGCTGCGCGGCGTCGGCGGGCAGCAGGCCCATGCTGAAGACCCATTGGTCGCCCAGCTGCAGGGCCGCAGCGCCGAACGCGGCGCCGGCGGCGCCGTCGATCGCGACCTCCTGGCGGTCGAGGCCGAGCGTGCGCCACCCGACCGGCGTGCCGGAGCCGTCGACGCACGTGCCGTCGCCCGTGTCGGGGTCCTCGGCGTAGCCGAGCTGCCGCTCCCCGTCGGCGCTGAGGACGTCGAGCCCCCCGGGCGCCTCCGCGACGGTCCACTCGGCGGGGATGCGGAAGGTCGCGGTGCCGCTCGGCACGAGGATCTGCTGCCAGCCCGTCGTGTCGACGCCGGCGATCTCGGCGGGCAGCGACGACTCGACCTCTGGCGGCGCCTCGGCCGCGGGCGCGGTCGGCGGCGGCGCGGTGATGCCGGGCGGGATGGAGGGCCCGGCATCGGGATCCGGCGACGGCGCGCCCGAGCAACCGACGAGCACGAGGGCCGCTCCGAGAAGGGCGAGGGGCGCGAGCGGACGGCGGAGCGGCTTCACGCGACCATCGTCCCAGACGCTCGCGCGAGCGCCGCTGTGAGCGCGCCGCCCTGCGGCGATCGCGACGAGCGCGCGAGCGCGACCCAAGACATCCGGCCTACTCCCCGGAGTAGACGTGCGGCGCCAGCACGCCGATGCCGCGCAGGTTGCGGTACTTCTCGGCGTAGTCGAGGCCGTAGCCGATGACGAACTCGTTGGGGATGTCGAAGCCGCAGTACTTCACGTCGACCTGCACCTTGAGCGCGTCGGGCTTGCGGAGCATCGTGCAGATCTCGACGGATGCGGCGCCGCGCGACTCGAGGTTGGCGCGCAGCCACGAGAGGGTCAGGCCCGAGTCGATGATGTCCTCGACGATGAGCACGTTGCGGCCGGTGAGGTCGCTGTCGAGGTCCTTCAGGATGCGGACGACGCCCGACGAGACAGTGCCTGAGCCGTAGGACGAGACCGCCATCCAGTCCATCTCGATGTGGCGCTGCAGCGCGCGGGCGAGATCGGCCATCACCATGACCGCGCCGCGCAGCACGCCGACGAGCAGGAGGTCCTTGCCCTCGTAGTCGGCCTCGATCTCGCGCGCGAGCTCCTGGAGCTTCGCGTGGAGCTCCTCCTCGGTGATGAGTGTCTTGGCGAGGTCGGCCTCGACGTGGCTGAAGTCCATCTGCGCTCCTGGCGGTCGGCGTGGGTGAGACAAACCTACCGGCGCGCACCGCTCCTCCGGCCGTCGCGCGTCACCTCGTCTCGAAGGAGCGCAGGATCTCGACGATCGTCGCGTACTCGTCGGTCTCCATGTAGGCGCGCGCGTCGTCGAGCGAGTCGACGGTCCAGAGCGGGTCGTCGCCGCCGCTGTTCAGCTGGAAGTGCGTGCCGAAGCTCACACCGCCGTCGGAGGAGCTGCCGACGAAGTACACGTGGCAGGCGTCGGCGCGCTCGATCGATCCGGAAGACGTGATGCCGACCCCGACGCGCCAGCGGTCGTCATCGGTGCCGAGCGCGACCGTGGCGATGACCGGGTCGCCGGCGTCGGGCAGCAGCGGCTCCGCGCGCGCGGGTTCCGTCGCGAGCACCTCCAAGGGGAACGTGACGCCGCCGCAGGTGCCGCCGATGTCGACGAAGTCGTGCATCGCGAGCAGCTGCTGCCCGTTCGGAGCGGTGAGCGTCGCCGAGTCCGCCCAGCGCTCGGGAGACTGCGTGTCGGTGCTGCCACCGGGCGAGAACGGCTCCGAGTCGGCTTCGAGCGTCCAGGTCGGCGGGTAGCGGAACGAGGCGCTGCCGTCGCTCGTGGCGTACTCGAGCCAGTCGTCCGTCATCACGAGCGGGTCGGCGCTCGCGCTTGGCTCCGCCGACGGATCTGTCGGGGCACTCGCGGAGGGTGCAGCCGTGAAGGACGCCGCGGGCTCGCTCGGCGCGGGGGCGGCTGCGCCGGCGCAGCCGGTGAGCGCGAGCAGCGCGGCGACGGCGGCGGTGATCGCGAGGGGGCGTGACATGGGGGTCCTCTCGGCGGTGCCAGAAGACATCCTCACCCTGTCAGGTTCCCCCGTTGCCGACGGATCGCGCCGAAGAGGTCACGATTCCGCAACGACCGCCGAGGAGGCGTCAGGCGGCGACGAAGACGAGCCTGCGGCCCTCGCGCGAGACGCGGATGCCGGGGAGGTGGATCGGCCCCTGGCCGTGCCAGTCGGTGACGAGGCGCGAGACCTCGAGCGTCTGCTGCCTCGTGAGCGCGGTGTGGAACTCGCTCTGCACCGCGAGCCGGATGATGCGCTGCCGCAGGGCAGGCGGGTTCGCACCGAGGCCGCCGACGTCGAGCGAGAGCCCGCCCTCGGCGTGCTCGACGAGGTCGCCGATCTGCTCCTGCGCGAAGTGCGCGAGCGCCTCGGCGTCCTCCCGCAGCGTGTCTGCGGTGCGCGTGAGGGCGAGCGCCACTCCCCCGCCGAGCACCTCGTCGAGCATCGGCAGCACCCGGTGCCGCACGCGCACGCGCAGGAAGCGCTCGTCGTCGTTGTGCGGGTCGCTCCACGGCTCGAGCCCCTGGTCGCGGCACGCCTGGTGCGTCGTCGCGCGCCGCACCTGCAGCAGCGGCCGCCGCAGGAAGCCGATGCGCGGGTGCATGCCCCACAGGCTCTCGGGACCAGAGCCGCGCGCGAGGCCGATGAGCACGGTCTCGGCCTGGTCGTCGAGCGTGTGCCCGAGGAGGACTGCGGATGCGCCGGTGTCCTTCCGCGCCTTGAGGAGCGCCGCGTAGCGGGCCTGACGGGCGGCCGCCTCGGGGCTCCCGTCGGGCGCGACCTGCACGGGCACGATGCGCACCGGGTCGAGGCCGAGCGCTCGCCCCTGCTCGGCCGCGCGCTCGGCGATCTCGGCGCTGCCCGCCTGCAGCTGGTGGTCGACGACGACGGCGCCGGCGCGCAGGCCGGCGCGCTGCGCCTCGAAGGCCGTCGCCCCGGCGAGCGCGAGCGAGTCGGCGCCGCCCGAGAGCGCGACGAGCACGAGCGCGCCCTCAGGAAGGTCGGCGAGGGCCTCGCGCACCGCCCGACGCACGTCGGCGACGGCAGGCGTCAGCCGCGGTCGACGGTCGCTTTCGGGCATGAAGTAACCTTATGCCGATTCCTCACCCCCACGAGAAGGAGCCGCTCTTGGCCGCCTACGACGTCGTCATCGAGATCCCGAAGGGGAGCCGCAACAAGTACGAGGTCGATCACGAGACGGGCCGCGTCTACCTCGACCGGGTGCTGTTCACGACCTTCGTCTACCCGACCGACTACGGCTTCTTCGAGGGCACGCTCGGCCTCGACGGCGACCCGGTCGACGCGCTCGTGCTGCTCGAGTACCCGGTGCCGCCGGGCGTCTTCGTGCGCGTGCGCCCCGTCGGCCAGCTCAACATGGAGGACGACGGCGGCATCGACACGAAGGTGATCTGCGTGCTGGACAAGGACCCGCGCTGGGCCCACATCCAGGACATCGACGACGTGCCGCGGCAGATCCGCAACGAGATCGAGCACTTCTTCCTGCACTACAAGGACCTCGAGCCCGGCAAGTGGGCCAAGCTCGGCGACTGGGACGGCGCGGAGGCCGCCGAGGCGACGGTCCAGGCCGGCATCGCGGCGTTCGACGCCGAGCACGGCGACCAGACCGGCGAGTCGGTGGAGAAGCCCGAGGGCGGACGCGACATCGACGACTGACGCGCGCAACGAGACGAAGGGGGCGCACCGCGAGGTGCGCCCCCTTCGTCGTGCCGGGTCGGCGCATCCCGCACCCCGCTGGTCGAGGAGGTCGGCGCATCCGACGTCTCATGGTCTCGACTCGCCGGCCCGGAGGGCCGGCGGCTCGACCAGCGGAGTACGGATGCGCCGGGCCGGTCAGCTCAGGTAGACGCCGCGGGCGTTGAGGAACGACTCGGGGTTGACGAGCGTGCCGCCGACGCGGATCTGGAAGTGCAGGTGGCAGCCGGTCACCCAGCCGGTTCTGCCCTCGTAGGCGATCACCTGTCCGGCGCTCACGCGCTGACCGGGAACGACGCTGGCGGGTCTGATCATGTGGTAGTACTCGGTCTGCACGCCGCCGCCATGGTCGATGTAGAGCATGTTCGCGCCATAGATGTCGCGGGAGCGGAGCGTCACGACGCCGCTGGCCGCGGCGTAGATGGGCGAACCACAGCCGCCTGCGATGTCCACTCCGGCATGCAGCTTGCGGCCGAGCTGGCCGACCGGGTCGTTGCGCATCCCGTAGCCCGACGTGAAGCGTCCGTACAGGGGAGTCTGCCAGCCGCTGCTGGCGGGGGGCGCCACCGGGACGGAGCTGCCGCCACCGCTCGACGAGCCGCCTCCTCCCGAGCCGCCGCCAGCCGCAGCCCGAGCCGCGGCTTCCGCGGCGGCCTGCGCCGCGGCCTCGCGCTGGCGCTGCTGCTCGGCGAGCCAGCGCTGCCGCGCCTCCTCGGCCTCGCGGCGCTCGCGCTCGATGCGCAGCCGCTCCTGCTCGGCGAGGTACGCCTGCCAGCGCTGGCCGGCCTGGTAGTCGGCCTCGGTGGCGGCGCGGTTCTCGACGAGCACCGACAGCTGCGCCTCGAGCACGACGCGGTTGTTCTGCTCCTCCTCGACCGCGGCCTGCGCGGCCATCGCGGCCTCCTGCGCGGCGAGGTAGGCGGCGTCAGCCTCCTCCTTGAGCTGGCCGAGGGCGTCGCGCGCGACGGCCGCCTGGTCCTGGAGGGCCTGCGCGGTGTTGGAGTCCTGCTGCGCCTGCTGGTAGAGCGAGTCGGCGGTGCCGGCGGCGCGATCCATGAGGTCGAGGCGATAGAGCCAGCTGTCGGCGGAGCCGGGGTTGGCGAAGAGCTCAGCGCTCATGTCGCCGGTGCCGCCGCTGCGGGCAAGCTGCGCCGCGAGCTGACCGGCGGCGAGCTCCGACTCGCTGGCCCGGGCCGACGCCTCGTCGGCCTGCTCCTGCAGGCGCTGGGCGACCGCAACGGCCTCGTCGTAGACGCGCTGCGCCTCGATCGCCTCGGCGGCCTTCTGGTCGGAGAACGCCTGCGCGTCCACGGCCTCGGCCTCGAGCTGCGCGATGAGTCCGCGGATCTGCTCGATCTGCGTGTTCTTCGCGGTCACGTTGCCGCGTGCCGCCTCGACCTCGGCCCACGTGGGGTAGCCCCACTGATCCTCGTGGCCTCCGGCGTTGGCGCTCGGGGCGCCGGGCACGAGCATGACGAGCACGAGGCTGGCGACTGCCGCAGCCGTGGCGAGGCCGTGGCGGACGGCGCGCAGGCGCGACCGATCCGCGAGGCCTGGGGCCGGCCGGCTGGGGTGGGCCATGTCGCTCCGTTCGAGCAGCGCGCGGCTGCATAAATCAACATCGTGCACCCGGGCTGCGCCCGTGTCACGACACACATCGGGAGCCACGCTATCAACTTTCATACTCCACCTGAAGGTTCGGTTCAGCCGACACTGAGGCGGGCGTGTCGCCGGAAGCGCGGCGCAGAGACCGCGAGGGGCTCGCCGCGGGTCGGCGCCGGTTTGCACGGCGGGTGCCGCGTGCTGTAACGTCATCCCTCGGTAGTCATGTGCTCCGGCGCATGGCCCCATCGTTTAGCGGCCTAGGACACCGCCCTTTCACGGCGGCAGCACGGGTTCGAATCCCGTTGGGGTCACTCACTCGCGGATTCATCTGTACGATGGGGACTACCGGAATGGCCCTGTAGCGCAGTTTGGTTAGCGCGCCGCCCTGTCACGGCGGAGGTCGCGGGTTCAAGTCCCGTCAGGGTCGCCATTGCCCTGGCCCTCTCGAGAGAGAGGGCCTTGTGCAAGGGCGGGCGAGAGCCCGCTTCGGCTCCTCGAGAGCCTGGCTCTGTAGCTCAGTTGGTAGAGCGTTCGACTGAAAATCGAAAGGTCACCGGATCGATGCCGGTCGGAGCCACCATCGACAAGCCCCCGCCTCGGCGGGGGCTTGGTCGTTCGGCGGGCAGCGGAGGCGTCAGTCGCCGATGAGCGCCCGGAGCGTCGGCGCGTCCTCGTTCGCTCCGAATGCCGGGAAGCCCGGCTGCAGCCGCAGGCCTACTGCGAGCGAGTCGAGCACGACCGGATCGAAGCCGAAGTCGTCGACGAGCTGCGCCACGAGCCGCACATCCTCCGGGCTGTCGCCCGCGACGGCGATCGCGCGCCGCTGCGGGCTCCCGGCCGAGCGCGGCCAGTCGGCGAGGTCGTGGTAGCCCATGTGGTTGAACGCCTTCACGACGCGCGACTCGGGCAGGAACTCCTGCACGATGGTGCTCGTCGGCCGCTCGGGGTCGGTGAACTCGTCGCGGAGGCCGTCGGTCTCCCACCAGTAGTTCATGGCGTCGACGACGACCTTGCCGCGCAGCGCCTCGACCGGCAGCCGGTCGTACTGGCCGAGCGGCAGGGCGAGGATCACGAGGTCGGCCTGTGCCGCGGCATCGGCGGCGAGCATGGGCTCGGCGCCCGGCGCCATGTACTCCGCGATGAGGCGGATGCGCTGGGGCGAGCCCGAGGCGGCGATGAGCGTGCGGTGCCCCGCGGCGAGCGAGAGGCGCGCGAGCACCGTGCCGATCTTGCCGGCCCCGAGGATGCCGATCGTGAGCGTCTCGCGCGGTCGCTCGGCGTCGGCGATGCTCGATGCGACCGTGTGCGTCATGCGGGTGCTCTCCTCGTCGTGCGGATCTCTCGTCGTGTCGACCCGAGTGTGCCAACGCGCCCTGAGGGTTCCCCATTCCGCCCGGACGCGCTCGACGCCTTCCCTGAGCGGCGTCGCCGGCGGATCATGACCGCGGGTGTCGTATCCGGCGCCTCCCGTTCGTAGATCATGTGAGGCGGTCGATGGGGCCGCTCGAGAGGAGACAGTGATGGCGCAGTACTTGATCGCGTTCAACGACGAGTGGGTCCCGGCGCACACCGCCGAGGAGCTGCGTGCGAAGAGCACGGCCTCCGGTGCCGTGATCGCGCAGATGCAGCAGGCAGGCGTCTACGTGTTCGGGGACGGCGGGCTCGACGCATCCACCGTCGTCTGCAGCGTCGAGAGCCGGGACGGCGAGCCCGTCTTCACGGACGGGCCCTACGTCGAGACGAAGGAGCACCTCGGCGGCTTCGCGGTGATCGACGTGCCGGACGACGAGACCGCGCGCTACTGGGCGGGCCGGCTCGCAGTCGCGCTCGACTGGCCGCAGGAGGTGCACCGCTTCCCCTCCGGCATGGCCGAGATCGTGGAGCGGCACGCGCAGGATCGCGACTGAGATGGCGCGCTACATGCTGTCGGTGTTCGGGCCCGCCGAGCGCGAGCCGTTCGGGGAGTACGGCTCGCGGGAGGCGATGGGGCAGGCGCTCGCCGACACCGGCGCCTTCAACGAGCGGCTCGAGCGCGACGGGCACTTCGTCTTCGCCGACGGGCTCGCCGAGGCGACCAGCGCGACGACCGTCGACGGGCGGGGCGAGCGGCCCATCGTCACCGACGGCCCCTACCTCGAGTCGAAGGAGCACCTCGGCGGCTTCTGGGTCATCGAGGCAGCCGATCTCGACGAGGCGATCGCGCTCGCCGCGGAGGGGTCGAGGGCGTGCCGCAACCCCATAGAGGTGCGCCCGTTCAACTCGGCTGAGTCCGTCCGCGCCACGCTCGACGCGTGATCGACCAAGCCGGCCTCGCGATCGCCCGCGCCCACCGCTCCGAGTGGTCGCGGGTGGTCGCCGGGCTCGCCCGCCGCTTCGGGGACCTCGACCTCGCGGAGGACGCCGCGGGCGAGGCCTTCCTCGCGGCGGTCGAGCGCTGGCCGCGGGAGGGCGTGCCGCCCAACCCCGGCGGCTGGCTCACGACGACCGCGACCCGGCGCGCGATCGACCGGCTGCGCCGCGAGGAGCAGCGGCACGGCAAGCACGAGGCCGCGCTCATGGTCTTCGACGACTCCCCTCCCGAGCCGGCCGGCGCGGTCGACGACGACCGGCTGCGGCTGCTGTTCACGTGCTGCCACCCGGCGCTCGCGATGGAGGCGCGCGCCGCGCTGACCCTGCGGCTCGTCACCGGGCTTGCGGTCGCCGACATCGCACGAGCCTTCCTCGTGCCGGAGTCGACGATGGCGCAGCGGCTCACGCGGGCGAAGCGCAAGATCCGCGTCGCGCGGATCCCCTACCGCGTGCCCTCGGAGGCGGACGTCGGCGAGCGCCTCCAGGGCGTGCTCACGGTCGTCTACCTCGTCTTCAACGAGGGCTACCTCGCGGGCTCCGGCGCCGAGCCGGTGCGCCGCGAGCTCACCGACGAGGCGATCCGGCTCGGCCGACTGCTGCGCGAGCTGCGCCCCGACGACGGCGAGGTCGCGGGCCTGCTCGCCCTCATGCTGCTCGCCGAGGCTCGGCGGCCCGCGCGGGTCTCGCCCTCGGGCGAGCTCGTGACGCTGGATCGGCAGGACCGCGCCGCGTGGCATCGCGACCTGATCGACGAGGGGCACGCGCTCGTGCGCGAGCGCGCCGCGACCGGCGAGGCGCCCGGTCGCTTCCAGCTGCTCGCCGCGATGAGCGCCGTGCACACCGCCGCGTCGACCGCGCGGGAGACCGACTGGCCGCGGATCGTCGCGCTCGACCCGTCGCCGATCGTGCGGCTCAACCGAGCGGTCGCCATCGGCGAGGTGCACGGCCCGGGTGCGGCGCTCGCCGAGGTCGACCGCGTGGCAGTCGAGATCGACGGCTACCACGCGCTGCACGCGACACGAGCGGATCTGCTGCGCCGGCTCGGGCGGCGCGACGAGGCGCGCGCCGCCTACGACCGGGCGCTCGAGCTCACGAGCAATGCCGCCGAGCGTGCCTACCTCGCCAGGCGGCGCGACGAGCTCGACGAGTGATCGCGCACGCCGGTCAGTCGGTCGAGTCGACGAGCGGCTCCGCAGCCGGGTCCGGCTGACGCCCGCGGTGGAAGCGGCGGCCGCTCACCCGCGAGATCTCGATGCGCACGAACTCGCGCTTCACGCTCGGCACGAGCGAGCGGATCGGCAGCTGCTCGGCTTCCTCGAGTTCCTTGCCCGAGTCGAGCCTGCGCGCCCTGCCGTGCGCGACGACGCTCCACGCCTCGCGCTCGCCGATGTGGTCGATCTCGAAGACCACGTCGTCGGCGAGCAGCACCCCGGCGAGCTTCGTGCCTGGCGCGGTGCGGAACGTGATCTCGCGCCCGTCCGCGTGGTAGTTGATCGGGAAGACCTCGAGCACGTCGCCGACGCGGAACGCGATGCGCCCGAACTCGAAGGCGCGCAGCAGCTTGAGGCACTCGTCCTCGCTGATCTCGATCATCCCGGCCGTGCTCATGGCCTCATCGTGCCAAAGCCTCGGCGGCCGCGCCAGAGGCGGCGCCGGTCAGCGCTCGCGCTTCGCTCGCTCCTCCCGCAAGCGCGCGGCGAGGCTCGCCTCGTCGGCGAGCCGCGGCTCGGTGCGCAGCTCGGGGCGGACGCCCGCCTTGTCGGCGTAGAAGGCGCGGATACGGTCCATGTCGGCAGGGACGTCACCCGTGAGCGAGATGGTCGGGCCGAGGCCCGTCGTGCGGGTCGTCGCGTCGACGAAGCCCAGCGTGACGGGCAGGCCCGCCTCGAGCGCGATGCGGTAGAAGCCGCTCCGCCACTGCGTCGAGCGGCGCGTGCCGTCGGGCGTGACGACGATCGCGGCGCGCGGGTCGTCGCGCACGAGCGCGATGACGCGGTCGACGAGCCCGGCCGGGTCGTCGCGGTCGACGGGGATGCCGCCGAGGCGGTGCATCACCCAGCCGAGCGGGCCCTGGAACAGCTCTCGCTTGCCGAGCCAGCGCACCGGCAGTCGCGCATCCCACGCGATCGCGAGCATGAGCACGAAGTCGCGGTTGGAGGTGTGGGGGGCGCCGATGAGCAGCCGCGCGCCGTCGACGGGCGGCTGCTCGCGGACGAGCCGCCAAGGGCTGAGCGCCCAGTGCAGCTGCGCGAGCGCGTGGCGGACGGGCTGCCGCTTCGGTGCCCTCCGGTTCATCGCCTCGTCGCCAGCATCGGGCACTCGAACGGGTCGCGGGCGGCGAGGCCCACGCGGTTCAAGTAGCGGATGACGGAGGCGTAGGCGCCGACCATGCTGGTCTCGGTGTAGCTGATGCCGTGCTCGCGGCAGTGGGCGCGCACGATCTCGCTCGCCGCGCGTAGGTGCGGGCGGGCCATGTTGGGGAACAGGTGGTGCTCGACCTGGTAGTTGAGGCCGCCCATGAGCGCGCTCATGCCCCAGCCGCGGATGTTGCGCGAGGTGCGCACCTGCTTCGTGAAGAAGTCGAGCTTCGCGTCGCGGCTGACGGTCGGCATCCCCTTGTGGTTCGGCGCGAAGGACGCGCCCATGCCGATGCCGAAGACGGCGAGCTGCACGCCGAGGAACGCGAGCGCCATGAGCGGCGGCATGACGAGCAGCAGGAACGTGATCAGCAGGGCGAAGCGGCCGGCGATGAGGCCGAGCTCGAGCCAGCGCCCGACGACCGGGCGGCGCTCGAGCAGGGTGATGATCGAGCGCACGTGCAGGTTGGCGCCCTCGAAGGTCAGCAGCGGGAAGAACAGCCAGCCCTGGCGCTGGGTCACCCAGCGCTGGATGCCGCGCGCCTTCTTGGCGTCGCTCGGCAGGAACGAGATCGTGTCGATCTCGATGTCGGGGTCGCGGCCGATCTGATTGGGGTTCGCGTGGTGGCGCGAGTGCTTCGTCATCCACCACTGGTGGCTGATGCCGACGACGCCCGCGGCGAGGATGCGCCCGAGCCGGTCGTTCGCGGGGCCGGACTTCAGCACCTGCCGGTGCGAGGCCTCGTGCGCGATGAACGCGATCTGCGTGAGCACGATGCCGAGGCCAGCCGCGATGAGCAGCTGGAACCACGAGTCGCCCAGCAGCACGGAG
The DNA here is from genome assembly GCF_000425105.1 of Agrococcus lahaulensis DSM 17612. Lineage (GTDB taxonomy): Bacteria > Actinomycetota > Actinomycetes > Actinomycetales > Microbacteriaceae > Agrococcus > Agrococcus lahaulensis. The sequence continues at coordinate 798,477 of NZ_AULD01000005.1, read as the reverse complement.
CCGACGAGCAGCCCCGCGAGCGCGATGCCGAGACCGGCCATGAGCCACGCGTAGAAGCCCACTCGGCGCTCGAGCAGGCCTGCGTCTCGCACGGCCTTCGCGACGACCCGGAAGTCGGCGCGCGCTCCTCGCTCGGAGGGCGGTGTGGTGGCCCGGGGCTCGCCTTGCGAGCTCCTCACGGCGGTCATCGTGGTCATGGTGCCCCTCTCGGGCTCGTCGGCGACTTCCCAGCCGATGCGGGCCTGACGACCTGCTCGATCGCGACCCCGGATGCTTTACAGCGTATGGCGTACGCAATTCTGTAGGCCGCATACGCCCTGTGGATCGCGTCTGCATCCGCGGGCGCGCGGCCCGCGACGGCATGGAGGGGACCCGCCCTGCGGCGGATCCCCTCGATGGACGGCGGCGGCTCAGCGGGTCGCGAGCTCCGCGTCGTGCTCGTCGTCAGCCGCATCCGCCGACGGCGCCGACACCGAGTCGGCCGAGGGCGCCGACATGACGTCGGCCGGCGGCACGGGCGCCGCGCCCGCCGTCGCGATCGGCTGCGCCGACGGGTCGGACGCGCGCCCCCGCTTCTCGGGCACCGGAAGGGCGCCGGCGGCCCGGAGCTGCGCGTAGTGCGCCATCGCCTCGGCCTGGCGCTCGGACTCGGCGCCGGTCGCGATGTGCGCGCGCAGGTGCTCGTCGCCGAGGCCGAAGGCCGCGGAGAGGTCGAGCGCGTGCGGCCGCAGCTTCTGCAGCAGCACCTCGATCGTCGAGGTCACGGCCTTCGAGCGGGCACCCGAGAGCCGGCCGTTCTCGAGGTGCCACGCGGCGTGCTCCTCGATGATCGTGAGCGCGAAGAGGTCGCGCACGTGCGTCATGACCTCCTTGGTCGCCGCGGGCATCCGCTCGACGGCCGCGTCGAGCGCGTCGTACTGCTGCAGCTCGACCCACGCGCGCGCGGCCTCGATGAGCTCGTGCTGCTCGTCGTTGAACGCCGCGGCGGCGCCGGCCTGGTCCTTCGGGGCGCTCCGCAGCCGGCCCGCGATGTCGGCGACCATCTGCTCGACGCGGTCCTCGAGCAGGTCGCGCTGCACCTCGCGGTCGCGGAGCGCGAGCGACGACTTCTTCACGTTGCGGAGGTCGCGCACGTCCTGCGAGAAGGTGCGGAGGCCGACGAACGAGGTCGCGCGGTCGAAGAGCTGGTCGGCGGCGAAGCGCGCGATGTCGGCCTTCGAGGCGCCCTTGAACTGCTTCGAGAAGTCGCCGAGCAGGCGCTTGCCGACGAGCTGGAGGAGCACGGTGTTGTCGCCCTCGAAGGTGACGTAGACGTCGGTGTCGGCGCGCAGCTGCACGAGCCGGTTCTCGCCAAGGAAGCCCGCCCCGCCGCACGCCTCGCGCGCCTCCTGGAGCGTGTCGAGCATCTGCCACGTCGAGAGCGCCTTGAGGCCGGCGGCGAGGGTCTCGAGGTCCTCGCGCTCCTCGGGGGTGTCGGTGCGGCCCGAGAAGACCCCGTCGAACTTCGAGAGCAGGATCTCGTGCGCGTAGGACTGCGCGTACGCCTTCGCGAGCCGCGTGAAGAGTCGGCGCTGGTGCCGGCGGTAGTCGAGCAGCACCTCCTCCTCGGCGTTGCTCGAGGCGTTGAACTGGCGCCGCTCGGTGCCGTAGCGGATCGCGATCGCGAGCGCGGCCTTCTGCGCGACGACGGCGGCGCCGTCGAGCGAGACGCGGCCCTGCACGAGCGTGCCGAGCATCGTGAAGAAGCGCCGGCCGGGGCTCGCGATCGGGCTCGAGTAGGTGCCGTCGGGCGCGACGTCGCCGTAGCGGTTGAGCAGGTTCGTGCGCGGCACGCGCACGTGGGTGAAGTGGAGCCGGCCGTTGTCGATGCCGTTGAGCCCGCCCTTGTAACCGTCGTCCTCGCCGCCGACGCCAGGCAGGAACGCGCCCTCGTCGTCGCGCAGCGGCACGTAGAAGGCGTGCACGCCGTGGTCGACGCCCTTCGTGATGAGCTTGGCGAAGACGACCGCGTGCTTGCCGTGCAGCGCGGCGTTGCCGAGGTAGTCCTTCCACGCGCCGCGGAACGGCGTGTGGATGACGAACTCCTCGGTCGCCTCGTCGTAGGTCGCGGTCGTGCCGATCGAGGCGACGTCCGAGCCGTGGCCGGTCTCGGTCATCGCGAAGGCGCCCGGCACGTCGAGGCTGATGATGGCCGGCAGCAGCTCGTCGTGGTGGCGCCGCGTGCCGAGGTGCAGCACCGCCGCGCCGAACAGCCCGTACTGCACGCCCGACTTGATCTGCAGGCTCGGGTCGGCGAGCACGAGCTCCTCGAACCCGGCGATGTTGCCGCCGTGGTCGTCGGCGCCGCCGAAGCGCTCCGGGAACGCGGCGTGGACGGCGCCGTCGGCGACGAGCATGTGCATCTGCTCGAGCACTCGCTCGCGGTGGTCGGCCATCGTCAGGTCGTCGACGCGCTGGTAGCGCGGGTCGGCGACCTTGGCGCGCGCCGCGAGGCGGCGCTCGGCCCACGTGCCGAGCAGGTCGCGGCCGAGCCAGTCGACGTCGACCCGGCCCTGCGGGCGCGAGCTCGTCGAGCGCTGGCGGTCGGTGCGGTCGGCCATGGTTCCTCCTTCAGGACAGGATGGATGCGTCCTCACGGTAGGCACGCCCCTCGAGGCCCCGCGAGGGCGTTGGCCCCGACCGCAATCGGCGCCGGTGCCGCCACGCGCCCGCTTGTGCGGGATCGACAACGGCCGGACGCATCCGCTGTCCGGGTCCGCAAGGGCGCGATTCAGCCCATCGCGTCGAAGATCGCCTCGCCCGCGACGAGCGTGAGCGCGACGGGCATGCCACGCAGCGCCGCCGCGGCCTCGTGCGGGTCGTCGGTGTCGGGCAGCGGCGCGCCGAGCACGACGAGGTCGGCCGGCTCGCCGACGGCGACGCTCGTGCGGCTCGAGGCGGCGATCGCCTGCTCGAGCGAGAGCGCCTCCTCCGGCTGCCACGGCGCCTCGTCGCCGCGCGTGCGCGTCACCGCGGTCGCGATGCCGAGCCACGGGTCGAGCGGCGTCACGGGCGCGTCGGAGCCCAGCACGACGCGCACGCCGGCGTCGACGAGTGAGCGCAGCCGGTAGGCGTCGCGCGAGCGATCGGCCCACAGCGAGGCCATGAGCTCGCGGTCGTCGAGCGCGTGCTCGGGCTGCACCGAGGCGACGATGCCGAGCCGCGCCATGCGGGGGATGTCGGCCCCGGCGACGAGCTGCGCGTGCTCGATGCGGCCGCCGACGCCCGCGCGCTCGAACGCGTCGATCGCCGCGGTGACGGCCGCGTCGCCGATCGCGTGGACCATCGCGTCGAGACCGAGCTCTCGCGCTCGCGCGAGCAGCCGGTCGAGCGCCTCGTCGTCGACGTTGCGGACGCCCCTGCCGAAGTCGCCGCCGTCGACCTTGGCGCTCGAGGTGCCGTACGGATGCGCGGTCCACGCCGTGCGCGTGCCGAGCGAGCCGTCGGAGATCACCTTGAGCCCGCCGACCCGGGCGCTGCCCGCGATGACGTCGCCCGAGCGGAGCCCGCGCTCGGCGGCGAGCTCGAGCTCGTCGGCGTAGATGCCGACGTCGACGCGCGTCGGCGTCGCCCTGCCGGGACGCATCCACTGCCCGACCGCGTCGCCGAACTCGAGGTCGACGACGCCGACGACACCGCGCGACGCGGCTGCCGCGAGGGCGTCGACGACGTGGCGGTCGAGGGCGTCGGGGTCGAGCATCGCCTCGACGTCGCCGAGGGCGGCGAAGGCGGCGTCCTCACGGAGCAGCGCGCCGTCGAGCTGGAGCCCGAGGCGCTCGAGCATCGCGGTGTTCGGCCACGAGCAGTGCACGTCGCTCGAGACGACGAGCGTCGGCACGGGGCCGGTCGCCTCGTCGAGCAGCGCGCGGGTCGGCGCGGCGGGCCAGAGGCCGTCGCGCATGCCGACGAGCACGAGTGGGTCGGGACCGGAGTGCCGCACGACCGCCGCTGCGGCGATCGCGGCCGCCTCCTCCGCCGACTCGGCGGCGAGCACGCTCTGGCGCGTGCGGTGCCGCGCCCACTGGCTCATGTGCGTGTGCTCGTCCCACAGGCCGGGGACGACGACCGCGCCCTCGAGGTCGCGGCGCTCCCCCGTCGACGGGGTCGAACCGGCCGGGCTGATGCGCTCGATCTCGCCCTCGACGATGTCGATGTCGGTCAGGGAGCCGTCGAGGAGCCGGGCGTTCGCGAGTCGCATGGCTCCATTGTGGGGCCCCGCTGCAGGGCCGCCGCGCGCTCGCCGCCTCAGTGCGAGGGCCGCGGCTCGCGGCGGCGCGCGATGCGCTCGAGATCCGGCTTCCGGCGCGGCGCCTGCTGGCGCAGCAGCACGACGACGGTCGCGAGCGATCCGACGACGCCGATCGCGGCGATGATGGCGAGCCACGTGGGGTCCGTGGCGACGCTGCTGGCCCAGGTCGCATCCATGCGTCGATGATGCGACCGCGATGGCGGGAGCACCAGGGGTCGATTCGCGGGCGAAGGCCCGACGATCGAGTCGTCGGGCTTTCGGCGATCGGGATGCGCGGGCGTCATCGGGCGGGCACCGCGCCGCCCCAGATGCTCGCGTCGATGACCGGCTGGGCCATCTGCGGAGCGAGGCCGTTCCCGGGCGCGTCGAGCCGGTGCGAGAACTGCTCCTCGACGGCCGCGGCGAGGCGGCGCGCGTCCTGGTCGAGCGAGCGGTCCCGCAGCTGCGCGATGCGCTCGGCGTCGGTCGCGACGCGGGGCGCGCGCTGGCGGACCAGCGCGGTGACGGTGCCGACGATCGCGACGGCGCCGAGGACGAGGAGGATGAGGAGCCAGGTGGTGTTCATGGCAGGAAGTCTGCGCTTGCCAAGATCCCGCCACGAGTGGCAGGATCGTCAATGTCCGACAACATCCTGCCAATCGTCCGGAGGGCTCCGATGCTCAAGGTGGCCTGCATCGTCGACGACGACCTCAGCGCGTTCGAGCTCGCCGTCGCCGGCGAGGTCTTCGGCTACGACCGCTCGGATCGGGGCGTGCCGCGGCACGACTTCCGGGTCGTCACGCAGACGCCCGGGCCCGTGCGGGTCTCGGGCGGCCTGAACCTGCCGATGATGGTGGAGCACGGGCTCGACTTCGCCGACGAGGCCGACCTGCTCATCGTCACCCCCTATGCGCAGTGCGAGTACGACGGCGAGTGCTCGCTCGCGGTCTCGCGCGTGCTCCAGCGCGCCGTCGACCGCGGCGCTCGCGTGCTCGCGCTGTGCTCCGGGGCGTTCGTCGCCGCGAAGGCCGGGATCCTCGACGGCCGGCGCGCGACGACGCACTGGCGGCACATCGACGACCTCGCCGCGCAGTTCCCGCACATCGCGCTCGAGCGCGACGCGCTGTGGGTCGACGACGGGCCCGTCACGACGAGCGCCGGCACCGCGGCGGCGATCGACGCGTCGCTGCACGTCGTGCGCCAGCTGCACGGCGCGCAGGCCGCCGCGGTCATCGCCCGCTCGATGGTCGTGCCGCCGCTGCGCGACGGCGGCCAATCGCAGTTCGCCGTCGGACCGGTCGCCGAGCAGCGCGCCGAGACGCTCGCGCCGCTCATCGACTGGATGGTCGCGCACCTCGACGAGGAGCACACCGTCGCCTCGCTCGCGCGGCGGGCGAACCTCTCGGAGCGCACGTTCGCGCGCCGGTTCCGCGAGGAGCTCGGCACGACGCCTGCGGCGTGGCTCACGTCGCAGCGCGTGCAGCGCGCGCAAGCCCTGCTCGAGGCGACCGACCTGGGGCTCGACGCCGTCGCGCAGCAGGCGGGGTTCGGCACGGCGGCGCTGCTCCGGCACCACTTCACGCGGCAGCTGCGCGTCTCGCCCTCGGCCTACCGCCGGCGATTCGCCGTACCCGAGCCGGCGCCTCAGCCGAGCGCGCTCCAGCCCGGCGGCATGTAGCCCTCGGCCTCGAGCACGAACCGGCCGAGCGGCGTCGGCGGGCGCTTCTGGATCTTCGGCGCCGACGAGCGCAGCTCCTTGAACGGCTTGCCGTACACCGTCACCTCGCGCGCCGCCTCGAACTCGACGCCGGGGCGCGGCATCGGCACGGTCAGCACGCGGCCGGCCGCCCACTCCGGCTCGACCGGCATGACGGGCTGCAGCTCGATGACGCGATCTCCGGGGAACATGAAGCCGCCGAAGGCGACCGGGCTCCCGCCGTCCAGCGGAGTGAGCCACCGCATCCAGACCCCCGGGTCGAAGTCGGGCAGCGGCTGCGTCGCCGCCCGCTCGATCGCGCGCCGCGCGCCGAGCTGCCACACCTCGTACGCCCGCTCGTCCGACCCGTCGAAGTCGTAGACCTGCACCTCGACGAGCGCGTCGATGTCGTCGAGCGCGGTCTCGTCGATCGCGAGCCCGTCCGGCAGCGCTGCTCGGTACGTCCAGGGATGGAGCGACTTGCCGAAGCGGGTCGCGGGTTCGATCACCAGCCCACCGACGTCGTCGAACTCGGCGTCGACGAGGAATGCCTCGCCTTGCGGATCGAGCGCCCAGAGCCCGTAGGGGTTGATCGGCTGCTCGCCCTCCCGCTCGAGGGGCGGCTCTTGCGGGAGGAAGTCCTCCATGGTGCTCGACACGTAGAGGCCGCGCTCCTCCGAGCGCCATTCGTCGTCGCGCGTCGCGTCGGCGCGCACCGTGCCGTCGGGCCGCTCACGCTCGAGCTCGACCTCGGCGAACCAGCCGCCCTCGTCGACCTCGTCGATGCGCTTGACCGCCGTGCTGTAGATGCCGGCGGGGATCTCGCCCGCGCCCTCGGGCACGCGCACGTAGGTGCGGCGCTGCCCCATCGGGTGGTTCGAGAGGCGGATCTCGACGATCGGGCCGCGGCGCGACTCGAGGTAGCCGACGTGCGGGAAGGAGAGGTCGCCGACGAGCTGGGTCACGCGTCAACGGTAGCCGGGTCTCGATACGCCCGGCCTGCGGCCGGGCTACTCGACCAACGGGCGGAGGGGCGGCCCGCGGCCGGGCTACTCGACCAACGGGCGGAGGGGCGGAGCGGGTCAGGCGAGGAGCGCGCCCGAGCCGGGCGGGAGCGTCAGCTCGCCCGCGAGCGCGACGTCGGGGTGGGTCGCGAAGCGCAGCTCGCTGCGCTCGACCGCGACCGTCTGCGGCTCGCGACCGACGTTGATGACGACCTCCACCGCATCCGCCATGCCCGCTCGCCGCGCGAGGCGCAGCACGCGCCGCTCCTCGTCGACCTCGACGCGGTTGCGCGAGTAGTGCGGGTCGGTGAGCGCCTCGAGCTCGCGACGCAGCTGCGCGAGCTGCCGGTAGCCCTCGAGCACGCGCGCGTGGCGCCCGCCCTCCGGCTCCGACCAGTCGAGCTTCGAGCGCTCGAACGTCGCGGGGTCCTGCGGGTCGGGCACGACGGCCGGGTCCCAGCCCATCTGCTCGAACTCCTCGAGCCGGCCCTCGGCGGTCGCCTTGCCGAGCTCGGGCTCGGGGTGCGACGTGAAGAACTGGAACGGCGTCGACGCCGCCCACTCCTCGCCCATGAAGAGCATCGGCGTGAAGGGGCCGGCATAGAGCAGCAGCGCGGCGCACAGCAGCTGCGACTCGTCGAGCACCTCGGTGATGCGGTCACCGCGCGCGCGGTTGCCGATCTGGTCGTGATTCTGCGCCGACACGACGAGCCGCCACGACAGCGAGCGCTCGACGTCGATCGGATGCCCGTGGTCGCGACCGCGGAACGACGAATAGGTGCCGTCGTGGAAGAAGCCGCGCTCGAGCGCCTTGCCGAGCGCCGCGAGCGGCTCGAAGTCGGCGTAGTAGCCCGCCGTCTCGCCCGTGAGCGCGACGTGCACGCCGTGGTGGAAGTCGTCGGACCACTGCCCGTCGAGGCCGTAGCCACCGCCCTCGCGCGGCGTGATGAGCTTCGGGTCGTTCATGTCGCTCTCGGCGATGAGCTCGAGCGGCCGGCCGAGGTGCGCGGCGAGCGCCGCCGTCTCGATCGCCATCTCCTCGAGGATGTGCGTGGGGCCCTCGTCGTGGAGCGCGTGCACGGCATCGAGCCGCAGCGCATCCACGTGCATGTCCTCGAACCAGAAGCGCACGTTGTCGAGGATGTACCGGCGCACGGCGGGCTCGGCGAGGTTGACGTGCTCGCCCCACGTCGAGCGGCCCTCGCTCGAGAGGTAGGGCCCGTAGAGCGGCAGGTAGTTGCCCGACGGGCCGAGGTGGTTGTAGACGACGTCCTGCACGACCGCGAGCCCCGCGGCGTGCGCCGCGTCGACGAAGCGCTGGTAGGCGTCGGGGCCACCGTAGCCCTCGTGCACCGCGAACCAGGCGACGCCGTCGTAGCCCCAGTTGTGCGTGCCGTTGAAGGCGTTCATCGGCAGCAGCTCGACGTGGGTGACGCCGATGTCGCGCAAGTGGTCGAGCCGGCCGGCGGCCGCCTCGAGCGTGCCCTCGGGGGTGAACGTGCCGACGTGCAGCTCGTAGATCACGCCGCCCGCGATCGGCTTGCCCGTCCAGCCCGCGTCCTGCCAGGCGTGGGCGGATGCGTCCCACACGCGGGAGCGCTCGTGGACGCCGCCGGGCTGGCGCATGCTCCGCGGGTCGGGCCGCACCGCGTCGTCGTCGTCGATCTGGAAGCCGTAGTCGCCCGCCGGCGCGAGCGCGTGCCACCAGCCGCCCTCGGCACTCGTCATCTCGACGGACTCGTCGTCGGCGACGACGCGCATCCGCTTGGCGTTCGGCGCCCAGACCCGGTACTCGTGCAGCATGAGTCGAGGCTAGGGCGGCAGCGCGGCGCGAGCCTGCCGGTTGCCTGGGAGCCGCCCGAGTCGGCCGCTAGCGCTGCGCGGAGCGCGCGCGGTACCACTCGTTCGCCGCGGGCAGGAAGAGCAGCACGACGCTCAGGATCGAGATCAGCGAGCCGAAGTTCAGGCCCTGGCCGGAGGCGAGCGACGTGAAGATGCCGATCGCGGCGAGCACCGCGAGCACGATGCGCGCCCAGTTGCGGCCCTTCGTCGCGAACAGGAGCACCACGATCTGCGCCACGACGAGCACGGCAGCCACGGCGATGAGCATGCCCACGACGCCGAACGCCGCCGCGTCGCCCGTGCCGGCGAGCGCGAGCAGCCCGAGCAGGGCGATGCCGATGCCGATCACGCCGAGCGCGACCCCGGCCCACTGGATGCCGAGGCCCCACTTCACCACCGCGGGCATGGGGGCGGCGGGGCCGAAGGCGGGCTGCCCGTGCTGCGCGCCCTGGCCGTACTGGGCCCCCTGGCCGTACGGGGCGTAGCTCACCGGCTGGTCGCCGTAGGGCTGGCCGGCATAGGGCTGGCCCTGCTGAGGCTGGCCCTGCCGCGGCTCGCCGTAGGGGGCCGGCGAGCCGTACGGGCTCGGCTGCCCGGGCTGCGACTCCTGCCCGTATCGCGGCTGCTGGTCGTCGGGGTAGGGCGCGTCACGCTGCATGACTGCAGGCTATGCCTCGGCTGTGCCGAGCGCACCCATCGCGTTCGCGGCGCGCCGACGGCGGAGGAGCCGAGCACACCCACCAGCAGCCCGACCCCTCCGGCGGCGACGCGACCGGCTCGGCACCGCCGTCGGCGCGAACCGAGTCGCGAGCTCGATCGTCTGAGACGCGAGCAGTCTAGTAACGGCGTCTGCGAACGCGCCGAGAGCATGCCCCGCCGCGGAGCGCCCGGCTCGGCGGGTGAGCGGTCACTTCCGCCCGTGAGCGGTCACTTCCGCCCGTGAGCGGTCACTTCCGCCCACGAACGGTCACTTCCGCCCGTGAGCGGTCAGCCCCGCCCGTGAGCGGTCGCTTCCGCGCGTGAGTGGTCGATCCGGGCCGCGGGTGGGATCGTGCGCGCGGCTGACCGCTCAGACGCGGAAGTGACCCCTCAGGCGCCGAGATGACCGCTCGGGCGCCGAAGTGACCGCTCGCGCGGAGCTGACCGCCCGGGTCAGTCGTCGGTTCGAGTGAGGAGGGCGACCGGCAGGGTCGAGAGGAGGTCGGCGAGCGGCGTCTCGCCGCCGCGGAGCTCCTTCGTCGTCAGCAGCTCGCGCCACCGGCCCTCGGGCAGCTGGATCGTGGTGTCGCCCCAGCCGCCGCGCGCGGCGAGCCCGATCGGCATGCGCGTCGCGACGGCGATCGCGCCGCCCCGGTCGAACGCGATCGCGTGGGCGGCCGCCTCGCCGTGCGGCAGGATCGGCGCGTAGTCCGCGAAGCGCTCGGGGTGGTCGCGCCGCAGGCGCAGCGCCTCGCGCACGAGCCGGGTCTTCGCGACCTCGAGGTCCCACCCTCCCGACAGGGGCGAGCGCGCGGACTCGCGCAGCGCATCCATCCGTGCCCAGTCGATCGGGCGGCGGTTGTCGGGGTCGACGAGCGACTGCTCGAGCGCCTCGGAGCCCTGGTAGACGTCGGGGAAGCCGGGAATCGTGAGGCTCAGCAGCTTCGCGCTCAGCACGTTGGCGCGGAAGCCGGCGTCGGTCGACTCGAGGAACGCCTCCACGTCGCGGCTCGCCGGCTCCTGCAGCACCTGCCGCACGAGCTCGGCGAGGTGGCCCTCGAACTCCTCGTCGGGCGCCGTCCAGTGCGTGATGTCGTCGGCCTCGCGCGAGGCCTTCTCCATGTAGGCGAGCAGCCGCTCCTCGCTCGCGGGCCACGCGCCGACGACCGCCTGCAGCAGCAGGTTGACGAAGGGCCGCCCCTGGTTGGGCGCGAAGACCAGCAGCCGGTCGAGCAGCGCCTCCCACTCGCCCGGCACCTCGGAGATCGTCGTGATGCGCGCGCGCACGTCCTCGCCGCGCTTCGTGTCGTGGGTCGAGAGCGTGTTCATCGCGAGCGGCCACTCCTGCTGGCGCTTCGCCATCGAGGTGTGGAACTCCTCGACATCGACGGAGAACACCGCGGGGTCGCCGCCCACCTCGTTGAGGCTCGTGAGCCGCGAGTAGCGGTAGAACGCGGTGTCCTCGACGCCCTTCGCCATCACCATGCCGCTCGTCTGCTGGAAGCGCAGTGCGGCGGGCTGCTCGGGGTTGCCGAGCACCGGCAGCAGCGCGTCGATCGTGCCCTCGAGGTCGGGCCGGTGCTGCTTCGCGAGCTCAGCTGCGCGGCCGAGGTGGTCGCGGCCCTCGGGCAGGTAGGAGCGGTAGACGGGGAAGCACGCGAGCAGCTCGGCGATCGCGTCGGCCGCGTCGGCCGGCGCACCCCGCTCTCCCCACGCATCCGCGGCACGTACCTCGCGCTCGAGGCGCAGCACCTCGGCGCGCAGGATGCCGTCGGCGATGCCGCGCTTCGTGCCGTGGATCATCTCGGCCCAGTCGACGCGCTCGCCGCCGCGCAGCCGCGCGTCGAGCGCGTCGAGGGGCTCGGCCCCGGCGGGGTCGGTGAGCACGCGGTCGATGAGCCCGAGCGTGTCGTAGCCGGTCGTGCCGGCGGTCGCCCAGCGCGGCAGCTCCTCCCCCGGCTCGAGGATCTTCTCGACGAGCACGAACGCGCCGCCCGTGAGCCGGTCGAGGTCGTCGAGATAGCCCGCAGGGTCGCGCAAGCCGTCCGGGTGGTCGACGCGCAGTCCCTGCACGAGCCGCTCGTCGAACCAGCGCGCGATCTCGGCGTGCGTCGCGTCGAAGACCTCGGGCAGCTCGACCCGCACAGCGGCGAGCGTCGAGACCGCGAAGAAGCGCCGGTAGTTCAGCTGGTCGTCGCCCTGCTTCCAGTGCCCGAGCCGGTAGTGCTGCCGCTCGAGCACCTCGTGCGGCGTGCCCTCGCCGGTGCCGGGTGCGATCGGCAGCCGCGTGTCCCAGTACCTGAGCGCCTCGCCGCCGTCCTCGATGGCGAGGTGGCCGACGGTGCCGTCCTCCGACCAGTCGTCGTCGCCGACGATCGGCAGCAGCAGCTTGCCGCCGCCCGCGTCCCAGTCGACGTCGAAGTACGGCGCGATCGCGCTCTCGCGCCCCTCGCGCAGCAGCTGCCACCACCACGCGTTGTGCTCGGGCACCGCGACGCCCATGTGGTTCGGCACGATGTCGACGAGCACGCCCATGCCGAGCCTGCGCGCCTCCTGCGCCACCGCATCCAGTCCCTCCGGCCCGCCGCGCGACGCGTCGACGCGCGCGTGCGAGACGACGTCGTAGCCGTGGTTCGAGCCGGGCTCCGCATCGAGGATCGGCGAGAGGTAGACCCAGTCGACCCCGAGGTCGGCGAGCGCCTCGAGCCGGGCGGCCGCGTCGAAGAGCGTGAACTCCTCGCTGATCTGCAGTCGGTAGGTGCTCTGCGGGGCGTGCACGGCTCTCCTCGCTCAGTCCTGCTCGGGCGTCTCGGATGCGTCGACGGTCGCGATGGCGCCGGTCGCGGTGCCGTTCACGGCGGCGAGCGAGGCCGCGACCGAGAAGTCCTGCTCGACCGGCGGCTTGTGCTCGCGCAGCACCACGAGCGCGCGCGACGCGATGCGGAGCGTGCTGCCCGCCTCCACGGGCTCGTCGTGCGGCGCCTCGGCGCCCGTGTCGATCAGCACGTCCCACGCCTCGGCGTACTCGGCCGGCGGCAGGACGAGCTCGCGCTCCTCCTCCGAGGCGCTGCAGTAGATGAGGAAGTGGTCGTCGACGATCCGCTCGCCGCGCTCGCCGACGCCGGCGATGCCGTGCCCGTTGAGGTACATGCCGACGGTCTTCTCGCCCGCGGCAGCCTCCCAGTCGCCGTCCTCCATCGGGGTGCCGTCGCCGCGCAGCCACACGATGTCGTTGAGCCGCTCGCCGTTGCCCGTGCGCACCGTCGTGCCGGTGAAGAAGCGCTTCCGGCGGAAGGTCGGGTGGTCGTGGCGCAGCTGCGCGATCGCGGCCGTGAACTCGATGAGCGGCTGGTCGATCGTCGACCAGTCGATCCAGCTGAGCTCGGAGTCCTGCGCGTAGGTGTTGTTGTTGCCCTGCTGCGTGCGGCCGAGCTCGTCGCCGTGCAGGATCATCGGCACGCCCTGGCTCAGCAGCAGCGTCGCGAGGAAGTTGCGCTGCTGGCGGGCGCGGATCGCGAGGATCTCGGGGTCGTCGGTCGGCCCCTCGACGCCGTAGTTGTAGGAGCGGTTGTGGCTCTCGCCGTCGTTGCCGTCCTCGCCGTTGGCCTCGTTGTGCTTCTCGTTGTAGCTGACGAGGTCGCGGAGCGTGAAGCCGTCGTGCGCGGTGACGAAGTTGATGGATGCGACGGGCCGGCGACCGGAGTGCTCGTACAGGTCGGCGGAGCCGGCCAGGCGGCTCGCGAACTCCCCGAGCGCGGTCGGCTCCCCGCGCCAGAAGTCGCGCACCTGGTCGCGGTACTTGCCGTTCCACTCCGTCCACTGCGGCGGGAAGTTGCCCACCTGGTAGCCGCCCGGGCCGATGTCCCACGGCTCGGCGATGAGCTTGACCTGGCTGATCACCGGGTCCTGCTGCACGAGCTCGAAGAAGGTCGACAGCCGGTCGACGTCGTAGAACTCGCGCGCGAGCGTGGAGGCGAGGTCGAAGCGGAAGCCGTCGACGTGCATCTCGGTCACCCAGTAGCGCAGGCTGTCCATGATCATCTGCAGCGCGTGCGGGTGGGCGACGTTGAGGCTGTTGCCCGTGCCGGTGTAGTCCATGTAGAACTGCTCGTCGCCCTCGACGAGCCGGTAGTAGGCCTGGTTGTCGATGCCGCGCCAGCTGAGCGTCGGGCCCATGTGGTTGCCCTCGGCGGTGTGGTTGTAGACGACGTCGAGGATGACCTCGATGCCGGCGGCGTGCATCGCCTTCACCATCGCCTTGAACTCCTGCACCTGCTGGCCGCGCTCGCCCGTCCCCGCGTACTCCGCGTGCGGGGCGAAGAAGCTCAGGGTGTTGTAGCCCCAGTAGTTGCGCAGGCCCTTCTCGAGCAGCACAGCGTCGTGCACGAACTGGTGCACGGGCATGAGCTCGATCGCCGTCACGCCGATCTTCTGCAGGTGGGCGATGATCGACGGATGCGCGAGGCCCGCGTAGGTGCCCCGGAGCGCCTCGGGCAGGTCGGGGTGGGTCTGCGTGAGCCCCTTGACGTGCGCCTCGTAGATGACCGTCTCGTTGTAGGGCGTGCGCGGGTAGCGGTCGCCCGTCCAGTCGAAGAACGGGTTGATGACGACGCCCTTGACCATGTGCGGCGCGGAGTCGTCGTCGTTGCGGCTCAGCGGATCGCCGAAGTTGTAGCTGTGGAGCGGCTGGCCCCACTCGATCGTGCCGCTCGTCGCCTTCGCGTAGGGGTCGAGGAGGAGCTTCGCCGGGTTGTGCCGCAGCCCGCGCTCGGGCTCGTACGGGCCGTGCACCCGGTAGCCGTAGCGCTGACCGGGCTGCACGCTCGGGAGGTAGGCGTGCCAGACGAAGGCGTCGACCTCGGTGAGCTCGACACGGGTCTCGACGTCGTCGTCGTCGAAGAGGCACAGCTCGACGCGCTCGGCCGACTCGGTGAAGATGGCGAAGTTCGTGCCGGTGCCGTCGAAGGTCGCACCCAACGGATAGGGCTGGCCGGGCCAGACCTGGAGCTCAGGGGCGGAAGCGGTGTCAGTCATCGGGCTGAGTGTATGGCGGGGTGTCTGTGGTACTGCTGGGGGCGGTCGCATCGCGAGCCCCTCCGAGAGCCGACGCCCGGGACGGGCGTCGGAGCTGGGGTCGCGGTCGAGGCCCGAAAGGGCCTCGACCCTCAGCTCCACCGCTCAGTCGCCGACGACGCGCTCCTCGCCGCCCGTGATGCGCAGCAGCTCCTCGTAGCTGAGCATGAAGACGGTGTCGGCCGTGCCGGCCGCCGCCGAGAGCTGCTCGTAGTCGGCGAGCGCGACGTCCACGATCGTACGGATCGGCGCGGGGTGCCCGAGCGGCGCGACGCCGCCGATCACCTGGCCGGTCGCGGCACGCACCTGCTCGGGCGTCGCGCGCTCGATCGGCCCGGCGCCGAGCTGCGCGGCGAGCGCGGCCGTGTCGACGCGGTGGCGACCCGACGTCATCACGAGCAGGGGCGCATCCGCCATCCAGAAGATGAGCGAGTTGGCGATCGCGCCGACGTCGATGCCGAGCGCCGCCGCGGCGGCCTTCGCCGTGTGCGTGCCCTCGGGGAAGCGGATGATCTCGCGGTCGATGCCGAGCGCGGCGAGCTCTCGCCGGATCGCCTCGGCCCTGGGAGGCAGCGTCATGCCCCCATCCTGCACAACGCAAGCCGCTCGGCCGAGATCCGCCGCGCGGGAGCCGGCCGCGCGCATCCCGCCGCCGGACGCCCGGCGCGGGCTTGCGTTGTGCGTGGGACGGGAGGGAGCGGGCCGAATGGGTCGGCTGGGCTCACGCGATGCGGCTGCCGGCGGCGAGCGTGCGGGCGGGAGCCCGCACCGCCGCGATCGCGCCCCACACCGCGAGCGCCGCGAGCGCGAGGTGGATCGCGAGCCCGACGAACCAGCTCGGCACCGTGCGCTCGTAGACCTCCTCGGCCGTCTCGCCCTGCCACGCCCCGTAGGGCAGCACCTCCGGGCACTCCTCCTGCACCGGCTCGAGCTGCGCGTACCGCACGCCGATCGCGATCTGACCGAGCAGGTCGTCGGGGTAGCCGCTCGCGTCGAAGTGCGGCGGCACCGCGTCGGCGAGGATCACGTAGGGATTGGCGGCGAGCAGCGGCCAGACGCGGTCGGGCCTCGGCACGGTCGTGTCGAACGTGCGGTCGGTGACGCGGCACGTCGTCTCGTCGGTCTCCTCGTCCCAGTCCCACGTGACCTCGTTGTAGGTCTCCTCGCTCTGGAACGCGATCGTCGCGACCCCGAAGCCGATGAGGGTCCCGACGCTGAAGAACGCGACGACGAGGTAGGTGACGACGGTCGAGAGCACCGGCCGGCGGATGAGCCCGGACAGGCCGACGCCGATCGCCGAGACCACGCCGATCTCGACCACGACGACCGGGATCGCGATGGCGACCGCCTCGATGCGCAGGCCCCCGAGCAGGGCGGAGCCGAGCATGAACGGCGCGCAGACGGCGAGGAAGCCGAGCGAGGCGATCCACGCGCCGAGCACCTTGCCGAGCACGAGCTGGGCGGCCGTCACCTGCGTCACCTGCGTCGCGGCGAGCGTGCCGCCGTCGCGGTCGCCGTTGACGGCGTTGCCGCTCAGCGCCGGCGTCACGAGCGAGGTGACGAGCATGACGAGGAAGATCGTGGTCGAGAAGATCGCCCCGCCGAGGTCGCGCTGGTAGCCGGAGAGGGACAGGAACAGCACGACGATGACGCCGCCGACGACGAGGCCGACGACGACGAGCAGCACGTACCAGGCGACGCTCCGCACGCGCTGCGCGAGCTCGAGCCGCACGACCACGCCGAGCATGCGCAGCCACGCACCGAGCCCCCGCGGAGGAGCCGGCACGGGTGCCGGCTCCCGGGGCGGGAGGGTCGTCGTCTGGCTCATCGGCGGCCTCCCGCGAGTCCGAGGTAGGTGCGCTCGATGTCGCCGACGGCGGGCGCGAAGTGGACGATCGGCACGCCTGCGGCGACGAGCCGCTGCAGCAGGTCGGCGGCGTGCTCCTCGCGGTCGAGCGCGATGAGCGCGACGTCGCCCTCGAGCCGCACGCGGTCGAACGCGACGCCGATGCTCGCGAGCTGGTAGCTGAGGGCGCGCGGGTCGAGGGCGCGCACGCGCCACTCGCGCGCCGCCTGCCGGGCGAGCACGAGCCGCTCGCCGCCGACGACCTCGCCGCGGTCGACGAAGACGGCGTCCTGCGCGATCTCGTCGAGCTCGGAGAGGTCGTGGCTCGAGATGAGCACCGTGCCGCCCGCGGCCGCGAAGCCGCGCAGCAGCTCGCGCAGCTCGACGCGCGAGGTGGGGTCGAGGCCGGCGGCGGGCTCGTCGAGCAGCAGCACGCGCGGGTGGTGCACGAGCGCGCGGGCGAGCCCGAGCCGCTGCTGCTGGCCGCGCGAGAGCACGCGGCTCGGCCGGGTGGCAAGCTCCTCGAGCCGCGCCTGCGCGATGAGCTCGTCGGCGCGCTCGCGCGCCCGGCGCTCCGGCAGCCCGTGCAGCCGCCCGACGGTCACGAGGATCTGCCGCGGCGAGAGCGTGCGCCACGTGCCGAGCACGTCGGGCATCCACCCCATCGCGCGCCGCACGGCCCGCGGGTCGCGCACCGGGTCGGCACCCGCGACGCGGATCGCGCCGGCGTCGGGCGCCAGCAGCGAGGCGAGCATGAGCAGGAGCGTCGTCTTGCCCGCACCGTTCGGCCCGATGAGGCCCGTCACGCGACCGGGCTTCGCGTGGAAGGTCATCGCGCGCACCGCGTGCACGCCGCCGAAGCTGCGCCGGAGGCCCTCGACGACGATGCCGTCGGCGCTCAGGTCCACCGCGTCGGCGGGGCGGACCGGGTCGACGAAGACGGGGGATGCGGGCAGCGGCTCGGGCGCGCCGGGGCTCGCGGGCGCGCCGGGGCTCGCGGGCGCGCTCATCGCGGGCGCCGGCGGCAGGAGGGACGATCCATAGCCACATCCTGGGGCTCGCGGCGGAGCAGCGGAACAGGCGCGCCCGAAGATCATCCTCTGGCGTGACGCGGGCGCTCGCGGCCGGAGCGCCGTCCTACCCTGGAGGAGTGCCTGCCTCCGCCCGATCCCTCCTGCGCGGCATGCCGACCGGCGGGCTGCTCGTGGGCGTGCTGCTCGTGCTCGGCTCGATCGCCTCGGTGCAGCTCGGCGCGTCGATCGCGAAGACCGTCCTCGATCGCATCGACCCCGCCGGGCTCACGCTGCTGCGGCTCGTCTTCGCGGCCCTCGTCGTCCTCGCGATCGCGCGCCCGCGCATCCGCTCGTGGAACGCCGCGGCGTGGCGCTCGATCGTCTTCCTCGGCGTCACGCTCGCGGGCATGAACCTGCTGTTCTATCTCGCGCTCCCCCGCATCCCGATCGCGGTCGCGGTGACGGTCGAGCTGCTCGGCCCGCTCGTGCTCGCGCTCGTGCAGTCGCGGCGGGCGGTCGACTTCGCGTGGGTCGGCGTCGCGGCCCTCGGCGTGGGCGTCATCGGCGTGCAGTCGCTCGGCGGCGACCTCGACCCGGTCGGCGTGCTGCTCGCGCTCGCGGCGGGCGGCTGCTGGGCCGCCTACATCCTCGCCTCGGCGCAGGTCGGGCAGCGGGTGCCGGGCGTCGGCGGGCTCGCGGGGGCGCTCGTCATCGCGGCCGTCGCGGTGCTGCCCTTCGGCCTGCTCGGCGCGATCGACGCGGTCGCCGCCGACCCGAGCGTGCTGCTGCCCGCGTTCGGGATCGCGATGCTCTCGAGCGCGATCGCCTACGGGCTCGAGCTGCTCGCGCTCCGCCGCGTGCCGACGCGCGTGTTCGGCATCCTCATGTCGCTCGAGCCGGCCTCGGCGGCCCTCTTCGGCTTCCTCGTCATCGGCGAGCTGCTGACCGGCTGGGACCTGCTCGCGATCGCGCTCGTCATCGTCGCCTCGGCGGGCGTCGCGCTCACCGCCGCGCGCGCGAGGCGCGAGCCGCCGCCGCTGACCGGCCCGAGCGGGCTGCAGCTGCCGCCGCTCCCCTGAGCCGCTCGGGCAGGGACGGCGCGGGCGCCGCCTGCCACGATGGATGCGTGGACGGGCACGACGACGACGCGGCGCGGTGGGCGCCGCCCGAGCGCCGCGCCGCAGCGGGCGGCGACGGCGGTCGCGCCGAGCCTGCCGCTCCGTCCGCGGCGGCGCCGTGGACGCGCGGCGTCCGCCAGCCCCGGGAGCCCGTCGACGCATCCGCCCCGCTCGAGGCGGGGCCCGTGCCGGTGCCGGAGCTGCCGTGGGAGCCGCCGCCGGAGGCCGAGCGGGCGGCCGCGCGCGAGCCGCGCATGTGGCCGATCGCGGTCGGCGTCGCGGCGCTCGCCGTGCTCGCGTGCATCCCCCACTGGGTCGCGCCGACGGTCGCGATCATGGTCGCGCTCGTCGGCATCCCGGTCGCGTGGGGCTTCCGCCGCATCTCGCACGGCCGGCGGCGCGTGCAGTACATCGTCGTGGTGCTGACGTTGCTGCTGACGGTCGCGCTCTCGGTCGTGGCGCCGCTCCTCTGGCTGCGACTCGGGGTGCTGCAGCCGCTGCAGCTGCCGAGCTGAGCCGCGCCGGACCCGCGGCAGCGTTGCCTAGGCGCAGGTGCCGGGCTCCTGCAGCGCCGGGTCGGCGACGATGCCGCCGGCGATGTCGAAGCGCGCGACGAGCTCGTCGCCGTCGACCTCGATCGACGTCAGCGTCGCGCCGGCGGGCACGGACGACGCGATGCACACCCGGCGGTCCTGCAGCAGCCCGTCGAGCGCGGCGCCGAAGCGCTGGCGCAGCTCGTCGGCGCGCACGGTCGCCTCCGCGATCGTCCCCTCGACGGGCGTGAGCACGATGTCGCCGTCCGACGCGCTGGGCTCGAGCGCGATGCCGAGCGGGATGGATGCCCCGAGCACCTCCGCCTCGAACGAGGCGGCGACGTTCGGCGCGGCGAGCTCGACGGAGCCGGCAGGGAACCCGTCGATGCCCGACAGGAGCGAGCGCAGCTGCTCGGTCGTCATGCGCACCTCGGCGGCGCCGCCGGCGGCGGGTGCGTCGCCGCGGATGGGGACGGCCTCGCCGCGGGCGACGACGTCGCCCGAGAATGCCCCGACCGTCACGTCCCGCGAGGCGATGCGCACGTCGGCGAGCGTGCCGGCGATGAGCTGCGGCAGCAGGATGCCGTCGATGTCGACGTCGACCGGGTGGTCGGCGGGCAGCGCGAGCCGCTCGACGACCGCGTCGCGCACCATGCCCGGGACGACCTGGCGCGCGACGAGCTCGGCGCCGACCACGAGCGCCGCGAGCAGCAGCAGCGCCGCGACGCCGACGATCGCGCCGCGTCCGCGCTTCCGAGCTGCTGCCACACGGGCATCGTAGGCGCGAGGCCGGCGCGCGGGCTGGACGTCGGTACCGCGGCCGGGCCCGGCAGACGCGGAACGGCCCGGTCGCAGACCGGGCCGATGGAGCGGATGACGGGCGCGCAGGTCCAGTGGACCTCCGCGTGATCCGACCGGTGCGGCCGCAGGCCGCGCCTCCGTTCGATTCCCGGCAGACGCGGAACGGCCCGGTCGCAGACCGGGCCGATGGAGCGGATGACGGGAATCGAACCCGCGCTATCAGCTTGGGAAGCTGAAGTTCTACCATTGAACTACATCCGCGTTGCCGCTCGAGCGGCTTCCCCATCGTACGCCACAACGCCCGCCGACGCCTGCGCCCGCCGATGCGCGGCCCGGTGGCGCGTCAGCCGCCGTACGGGTGCGCGACGATGTCGGCCTGGTCGGGGTGCTTCTCGAGCCACCGCTGCACGAACGTGCACTGCGGCACGATCCGCCGGCCGGCCTCGCGCGCCTCCGCGATCGCGAACGCGGCGAGGGCGCTGCCGACGCCGTGGCCGCCGAACGCCTCGCCCACGACGGTGTGCTGGAGCGTGCGCTCCCCCGTCTCCTCGTCGTCCGCGTACGACAGCACCCCGGCGAGCTGGTTGCCGATGTGCGCCTCGAAGCGCGAGCGGTCGGAGTCGTCCCCGACGACGACGTGGGTGCCAGACGCTGCGGGATCGCTCATGCCGCCCATCCAACCCCGAAGGCAGATGGGCGGCAAGCCTCACGCGGAGCTGTCGCGCTGCGGGTGCGTGTGCCCCGTCGCCGCGTCGTCGGCGCTGCCGCGCACGGGGGTCGCATAGGTGCGCATGTGGAGCCGCACTGCCTCCTCCTCCTCGGCCTTGCCCTGGCGCTTGCGGCGGCGGGCCGCCGCCGCGAGGTTGAGGCTCTCGACGAGCACCGCGAACACCATCGGGCCGTAGATGAACGCCTTGTCGATGTGGAAGCCGAAGCCCTCGGCGATGAGGAAGACACCGATGAGCAGCAGGAACGACAGCGCGAGCATCTTGACCGTCGGGTGGCGGTTGACGAACTCGAAGATGTAGCGCGCGGCGAAGAGCAGGATGCCGAAGGAGATGACGACCGCGCTGATGATGACGATCATGTTGCTCGTCATGCCGACCGCGGTGATGACCGAGTCGAGCGAGAAGACGAGGTCCATCGCCAGGATCTGCGCGAGCACGGCGCCGAAGGTCGCCTTCGCGGCGCTCGAGCCGTGCGACTCCTCGTCGCCCTCGAGCTTCAGGTGGATCTCGTGGATCGCCTTGTAGAGCAGGAACCCGCCGCCGCCGATGAGGATGAGCTCCCGGCCCGAGAACCCCATCCCGAACACGGTGAAGAGGTCGTCGTTGAGCGTGATGATCCAGCCGGCGAGCAGCACGAGCCCGACGCGCATGACCATCGCGAGCGTGAGCCCGAGCGTGCGCGCCTTCGCCTGCTGCGACTCGGGCAGCTTCGCGGCGAGGATCGAGATGAAGATGACGTTGTCGACCCCGAGCACGATCTCGAGCACGAAGAGCGTGAGGAAGATCGCGAGGAGATCGGGCGTGAGTTCGAGCGAGAAGTCCATGGTGCGACGATCGTAGGGCGGCGAGCCTGCGAATCGGCCCCCGATCCGATCGCCGTCACGGCACCCGGTGCAGCCACTCCTCGGTCGCGAACTTCGAGCGGATGCGCTCCTCGGCCTCGGCGAGCTCGGCCTCGGTGAGCGCGCCCTCCGTGCCGCCGTAGAGCCGCCGGAACGTGCCCTTGAGCGCGTCCTGCACCTCGGCCTTCGCCATGCCGGTCTGCGACTTCAGCGGGTCGACGCGCTTCTTCGCGCTCGTCGTGCCCTTGTCGCTCAGCTTCTCGCGGCCGATGCGCAGCACCTCGGTCATCTTGTCGGCGTCGATGTCGTAGGACATCGTCGCGTGGTGCAGCACGGCCCCGGAGGCGAGCCGCTTCTGCGCCGCACCGCCGATCTTGCCCTTCGCCGACGTGATGTCGTTGAGCGGCGCGTAGAACGCGTCGATGCCGAGGCCCTTGAGCCCCTCGATGACCCACGCATCCAGGAACGCGTACGAGTCCTGGAAGCTCATGCCCTGCACGAGGTCGCCCGGCACGTAGAGCGAGTAGGTGATGGCGTTGTCGGGCTCGGAGAACATCGCGCCGCCGCCCGTGATGCGGCGGATGACCGGGATGCCGTGGCGCTCGGCGTTCTCGGGGTCGACCTCGTTGCGGTACGACTGGAACGAGCCGAGGTAGACGGCGGGCCCCGCGAGGTTCCAGAAGCGGAGGGTCGGCCCGCGGGACCCCGCGCCGACGGCCTCGGTGAGCACCTCGTCGAGCGCGACGTGCACGATCGGCAGCCGCGGCTCGTCGTCGATGATGGTCCACTCGTAGTCGCTGAACGAGCTCGCGTGCTGGAGCGCGCGACGGATGGCGACGCCGACCGACTCGGGCGTGAAGCCGAGCAGCACGGCCTCCGGCGGCAGCGCCCGCTTGATCGCCTCGCCGATCTCGGCGGCGGTCGCGGTGACGGGGAGGCCGTTGACAGCCGCGTCGATCGTGCCGAGCGCGTCGTCGGGCTCGAGGAAGAAGTCGCCCGCGAGCCGGAAGCCGGCGATGCGGCCGTCCTGCTCCTCGAGGTCGACCACCACGAGCTTGCCGCCGGGGACCTTGTACTCGCCGTGCATGGCCTCAGCCTAGGCGGATGCGCTGCTCGAGCGCGGGCGGGCGGACGCTCTCCCGCGCAGCGTCGCCGTGGACCACGCGCGCATGACGCGGTACGCCTCGGCCCGCGGCTGCGGCCACGACAGGAAGACGTCGTGGATTGCGCCCTCGATCCGCGCGATCGTGACGAGGGAGCCGATCCTCGTCGCCGCGCGCGCGATGTCGTCGACGGTGAGCACCGAATCGGAGCTCGTGAGCTCGTCGACCCACCGGAACGGCGGCATCGAGCGCGTGGAGAGCAGCACGAGCACGGGGCAGCCGACGTCGACGCCCGCCGCGATCCGCTGGTGTCCCGCGAGCACGGCATTGAGCCATCCGGGGTGGATCGCGAACGCCTCGGCGGGTCGCCAGCGCTCGCGCCCCGCCGCGATGGGGAGGGAGCCGATCTCGGCCTGCGCTCGCGCGTAGGTGCTCAGCTCGATCGCGGGCGGCGCGCTGAGCGGCGCGACCCGCGCGTGCGCCCGCAGCAGCGGCGCGATCGCCTGCCGCGCGAGCGCGCCGGTCTGCAGCTCGAGCCACGGGCTGTTGAGCACGAGCGCGGCGGCGATGCCCGGGTGCCGCGCGGCCCAGAGCGTGAGCGTGAGCCCGCCGGTCGAGTGGCCGAGCAGCACCAGCCGGCGCGAGCGCTCCCCGCCGCCGTGGCCCATCGCGTCGAGGGCCGCGGCGATGTCGGCGTCGTAGGCGTCGAGCGAGTCGACGTAGCCGGGCGTCTGGCCGTCGCGCAGCGAGCGGCCGTACTTGCGCAGGTCGAGGGCGTAGAAGCGCGCCCCGAGGCCGTTCCACGCCTGCGCGAGCTCGGTCTGGAAGAAGTAGTCCGACCAGCCGTGCACGTACAGCACGTCGACGTCGCGGAGCGGCCCGAGCATCCGCTCTCGCCATCCCGGGAGGCTGCGCACGAGCGTCGCGACGAGGTCGCCCTCGGCATCGTCGCCGAGCGGGAGCGTGCGCTGCTCGAACGGGGCGCCGAGCACGTCGGGGATCCACGGCTCGGCCACCCGGACAGCCTAGGCGCCGGGCGTCTCGACCCGCGGCTCGAAGAGGCGCTCGTCGAGCCACGCGACGAGGTCGTCGAGCACCTTCTGGCGGTTGATCTCGTTGTAGATCTCATGCCGCGCGCCGGGATAGATCGTGAGGGTCACGTCGTCGAGCCCGCCGCGCCGACGGTAGGCCTCGGCGAGCCGTCGCATCGACTTCGAGCCGCCGAGCGAGTCGTCGGAGCCGCCCGCGATGAGCAGCGGGATGGGCGGCTGGATGCGCTTGGGCACGCCGTAGAGGCGCGTGCCGTCGGCGACGCCGAAGAGCGGGAGCACCTTCGCGGGGAAGGTGAGCGGGTCGTCGACGAAGGCGCTGATGATCGCGGGATCCCGCGAGAGCCACTCGTAGCCCGTCGTGCCGAGGTGCGCGTGCCGGGCGTTGAGGTCGCCGGCGTTCACCCAGCCCGGCACGCGGTAGGCGGTGCCGCTCAGCACGGCCGCGTCGACGAGGTCGCTGCGGCTGTTGAGCAGGATCTGCGTCGAGAGCGAGCCCCAGGAGTGGCCGACGATCGCGATCGGGATCGTCGGGTGCTCGGCCCGCATGCGCTTCAGCACGTTCACGAGGTCGCCGACGACGGCGCGCATGCCGCCGGGCCCGAGCCGGCCGAGCTTCGTCAGGTCGCCGCCGTGCTGCTCGACACCCGTCGCGCCGTGCCCGCGCTGATCGATCGCCCACACCGCGTAGCCGGCCTGCACGAGCCGCTGCGCGACGTGCTCGTAGCGCAGCGCGTGCTCGCCGAGGCCGTGCGCGATCAGCACCGCCGCCTTCGGCCGGCCCGGCTGCCACTTGTAGAGGTGGATCGTGACGCCCTGGAGGTCGACGAACGTCGACTCGTCGCGGAGGGCGGTGATCTGCATGCCGCGGAGTCTAGCCGCGAGAACTCCTCAGACCGCGGCGAGCCGCTTCGCGAGGTGCTGGCCGGTGAGCGAGTCGCCCGGCTCGGTCGCGAGCGCGATCGGCGTGCCCTCGAACACGACGCGCCCGCCCTGGGCGCCCGCGCCCGGGCCGAGGTCGATGAGCCAGTCGGCGCGCGAGACGACGTCAAGGTTGTGCTCGATGACGATGACCGTGCGCCCGGCGTCGACGATGCGGTCGAGGAGGCCGATGAGGTTGTCGACGTCGGCCATGTGGAGGCCCGTCGTCGGCTCGTCGAGCACGATGACATCGGCGGCCGTGCCCATCTCGATCGCGAGCTTGAGCCGCTGCCGCTCGCCGCCCGAGAGCGAGGTGAGCGTCTGCCCGAGCGTGATGTAGCCGATGCCGACGTCGACGAGCCTGCCGAGCATCGGCTGCACCTGCTTCTCGGTGAAGAAGTCGGCGGCCTCCTCGATCGACATGTCGAGCACGTCGCCGATCGACTTGCCTCGGAGCTCGTACTCGAGCACCTCCGCCGTGAAGCGCCGGCCGCCGCACAGCTCGCACGGCGTCGTGACGCCGGCCATGAAGGCGAGGTCGGAGTAGATGACGCCGAGCCCCTTGCACTCGGGGCACGCGCCTTCGGAGTTCGCCGAGAAGAGCGCGGGCTTCACGCCGTTGGCGGTCGCGAAGGCCTTGCGGATGGGCTCGAGGATGCCGGTGTAGGTCGCCGGGTTCGACCGCCGTGAGCCCTTGATGGCGGATTGGTCGACGAAGGCGACGCCGTCGCGCGGCAGCGAGCCGTGGATGAGCGACGACTTGCCCGAGCCCGCGACCCCCGTGACGGCCACGAGCACGCCCGTGGGCACATCCACGTCGGCGCCCTGCAGGTTGTGCTCGCGCGCGTCGCGGATCTCGAGCCGGCCCGACGGCGTGCGCACCTCGGCCTTGAGCTGCTGCCGGTGCTCGAGGTGCTCGCCCGTGCGCGTGCCCGACGCGCGCAGCTCGTCGAACGTGCCCTCGAACACGACCTGCCCGCCGTGGACGCCCGCGCCGGGGCCGAGATCGAACACGCGGTCGGCGATCGCCATCGCCTCGGGCTTGTGCTCGACGACGAGCACGGTGTTGCCCTTGTCGCGCAGCCGCTGCAGCAGCCCGTTCATGCGCTGCACGTCGTGCGGGTGCAGCCCGGCCGTCGGCTCGTCGAAGACGTAGGTGACGTCGGTGAGCGCCGAGCCCATGTGGCGCACCATCTTCGTGCGCTGCGACTCGCCGCCCGAGAGGCTGCCCGCCGGGCGGTCGAGCGAGAGGTAGCCGAGCCCGATGGCGTCGAAGGTCTCGAGCAGGTCGATGAGCTTCGCCCGCAGCGGCGCGGTCGCGGCGCCGCCCGCGTCCGGCGGGATCGCCGCGACGAAGGCGGCGAGGTCGGTGAGCTGCATCGCGGTCGCCTCGGCGATCGTCACGTCCTGCACGCGCACCTCGCGCGCGGCGGCGTTGAGCCTCGAGCCGCCGCACTCGGGGCACGCCTCGAAGGTCGCGGCGCGCTCGACGATCGCGCGGAGGTTGGGCTTCATCGAGTCGACGTCCTTGACGAAGACGCTCTTGCGGAGCTTCGGGATCAGGCCCTCGTAGGTCATGTTGAAGCCGGCGAAGGCGACCTTCCGCTCCTCGCCGTGCAGGAACGTGTGCAGCTCGTCGTCGGTGTAGTCGGCGATCTTCTTGTCGGGATCGAGCAGCCCCGAGTCGGCGTAGACCTTCCAGTACCAGGTGCCGACGCCGTAGTTGGGGAAGTCGATCGCGCCCTCGTTGAGGCTCTTCGAGCGGTCGACGATGACGTCGACGTCGATCGTCGAGACGCGACCGAGGCCCTCGCACGCCAAGCACATGCCGCGCGGGTCGTTGAAGGAGAACATCACCGACGACTCGAGCCGCGGGGTGCCGGCGCGCGAGTAGAGGATGCGGAGCATCGTGTACGCGTCGGTCGCGGTGCCGACGGTGGAGCGGGAGTTCGCGCCCATCTGCTCCTGGCTGACGAGGATCGCCGCGGTGAGCCCCTCGAGGCTGTCGGCGTCGGGCTGCGGCGACGGCGGCATGAAGCCCTGCACGAACGCGTCGTACGTCTCGTCGATGAGGCGGCGCGACTCCGCCGCGATCGTGCCGAACACGAGGCTCGACTTGCCGGAGCCGGAGACGCCCGTGAAGACGCTCAGCTGCCGCTTGGGGATGTCGACGTCGACGTCGCGCAGGTTGTTCTCGCGCGCGCCGCGCACGCTGATGTGCTCGGTCACGCCTGCGAACCTAGCGCCACCCGCCGACGTCGGTAAGGTCCGACGCTCGCCGCTCAAGGTGCCTACCGTCTTGCTCGCACGTCAAGAGGAGGCGATCTTTCGCTGGCACGCTCCGTCCCGCGTGGCCGAACCCGCGCGTAGCCTCAGGAACGGTTCGGCACCTTCGACCCCTCGGCTCCGCTCGCCACCAGCGAGCAGCACGGCCCTGCGAGCGCCAGCTCAGCGACCCACGCGACGCATCGGCGGCTCTCCCTCGAATCTCTTCTGCCGAAACTTGGAGCTCTCTTGACCCAGCTCATGCCCGCGCCGACGCGCCAGGCTGTCCCCACGCATCCCCGACCGCTCACCGAGACCGCAGGCCACGCGATCGTGCGCGTGCTCGAGGAGCACGGCGTCCGGCGCGCGTTCGTCGTGCCCGGCGAGAGCTACCTCGAGGTGCTCGACGGGCTGCACGACTCGTCGATCGAGACGGTCGTGTGCCGGCACGAGGGCGGCGCGGCCTACATGGCGGAGGCGGAGGGCAAGCTCGGGCCGCTGCCGGGCATCGCGATGGTGACGCGCGGACCGGGCGCGGCGAACGCGCTCGTGGGCGTGCACACCGCGTGGCAGGACTCGACGCCGATGGTGCTGTTCATCGGCCTCATCCCGCTCGCGCACCGGCACAAGGAGGCGTTCCAGGAGTTCGACGTCGACGGCTGGTTCGCCGCCGGCGCGAAGAGCGTCGTGACGCTCGACGTCGCCGAGCGCGCGCAGGAGGTCGTCGCCGATGCGCTCTTCCTCGCCCGCGCCGGACGCCCCGGACCGGTCGTCGTCGGACTGCCGGAGGACGTCATCCGAGAGTCGATCGAGCCCCACCCGCAGCCGCAGCTGCCCGTCGCCGACGGCGGCATGACCGCGCACGACCTCGACGCCCTGCGCGATGCGCTCGCCGGCGCCGAGAAGCCGCTGTTCGTCACCGGCGGCAGCGACTGGGACGCGGAGGCCTCCGCCCGGCTCACCCGCTGGCTCGAGCGGCACCGCCTGCCCGCGGTCGCCGAGTGGCGCACGGAGGGCATCGTGCCGTTCGACTCGCCCTCCTACGCGGGCCCGATCGGCTACGGCCGGCCGAAGCCGACGCTCGACGTGCTCGAGGAGTGCGACCTGCTCGTCTTCGTCGGCACGCTGCCGGGCGACGTGATCACGAACGGCTTCCTCGTGCGGCAGGGCTGGGAGCGGCGCAACTTCCTCGTCTCGATCGACCCGACGCTGCGCGGCCGCTCCGGCGCCGTGAGCCACCACATCCTCGCGCGGCCGAGCGCATTCGCGCGCGACCTCGACCGGATCGAGCTCGCGCCCGACGATCGCCGCGCCGACTGGACCGCGCGGCTGCGCGAGCAGCAGGTCGCCTTCAGCGCCCTCCCCGACCCGCAGCCCGGCACGGGCCGCGCCTCGATGGCGACCGTCATGGCGCACCTCGTGCCGCAGCTCGACCACGACGCGCTCGTCACCTTCGGCGCGGGCGAGCACACGAACTGGGCGCACCGCTACTTCCCGACGCGCGCCTACCCCTCGATGGTCAGCTGCGGCAACGGGTCGATGGGCTACTCGATCCCGTCGGCCGTCGCGGCGTCGCTCCACTTCCCCGAGCGGCAGGTCGTCTCGATCGCCGGCGACGGCGAGTTCCTCATGAACGGGCAGGAGCTCGCGACCGCCGCGCAGGTCGGGGCGACGCCGCTCGTCGTGCTCGTCGACAACCAGGAGTACGGCACGATCCGCACGCACCAGGAGCGCCGCCACCCCGGGCGCGTCTCGGGCACCCAGCTCGAGAACCCCGACTTCGCGATGCTCGCGCGCGCCTACGGCGGCCACGGCATCGCCGTCGACCGCGACGCCGACGTGCCCGCGGCGGTCGAGGAGGCGCTCGGGCTCTGGCGGGAGGGCGAGCGGTTCGTGCTGCTCCACGTCATCACGGAGCAGCGCGAGCAGGCCTACTGAGGCGTGCGGATGCGTCGGCCGGCCGAGCGGTCCGCGCCCGGCCGCGCTCGGCGCGCGATCGCGAGCGCCGCGAAGGCGAGCAGCGCGCCGAGCACGGCGCCGATGCCGTTCGCGAGCGCGTCGTCGACCGCGCACGAGCGGCCGAGCGCCGGCACGAGCGCCTGCAGCGCCTCGATCGCGACCGCGAGCGCCGCCGCGACGGCGGCGCCGAGCGCGGGCCTGCGGCTCGCGACGCCGACGAGCATCGCGAGCGGCACCGTCAGCACGACGTTCGCGAGCGGCTCCGGCGCGGTGAGCCGCGCCTCGACGGCGAGCACGCAGCCGGGTTCGAGCTCTCGACCGCTCGGGCTGAGCGTCGCGGCGAGCACCGCGATCCCCGCGAGGCCCGCGAGCACCCACGCGATCCGAGGCCGACCGGCGAGCCACGCGCCGATGGGCGGCGCAGCCAGTGCGACCGCGGCGAGCGCGGCGGGTGCGAGCCACGGGTGGGCGGCGAGGATCGTCGAGAGCACGTCGTGACGCTAGCCGGGGTCGCCGCTCGCGCGCGTCGGCCGACCGGATGACCGCGGACTACGATCCCAGGGGCGGTCTCCGCCTCCGCTCGACCGAAGGGACCGCATGTTCTCCTGGAGCCTCCGCGACGCGTCGCGGCTCACCGCATCCGACATCGTCCTCCCCGAGGAGCGGCTCGCATGGCCCCGCACGATCGGGCTCGGGATGCAGCACGTCGTGGCGATGTTCGGCGCGACGTTCCTCGTGCCCATCATCACCGGCTTCCCGCCGTCGACGACCCTGCTGTTCTCCGGCATCGGCACCATGCTGTTCCTCCTCGTCACGAAGAACCGGCTGCCGAGCTACCTCGGCTCGTCGTTCGCGTTCCTCGCGCCGATCGGTGCCGCGACCGAGATCGGCGGTCCGGGCTTCGCGCTCTCGGGCGTCATCCTCGTCGGGCTGCTGCTCGCGCTCGTCGGCGCGATCGTGCACTTCGCCGGCAGCCGCTGGATCGCCGCGCTCATGCCGCCCGTCGTCTCGGGCACCATCGTCGCCCTCATCGGCTTCAACCTCGCTCCCGCCGCCCGCGACAACTTCATCGCCGACCCGCTGATCGCCGCGATCACGCTGCTCGCGATCATCCTCACCTCGGTGCTCTTCCGCGGCATGGTCGCTCGCCTCGCGATCCTCGTCGGCGTCGTGCTCGGCTACGTCGTCGCACTGCTGACCCGGCGGGTGGACCAGGAGAAGCTCGACGCCATCGATGACGCCGCGTGGATCGGGCTGCCCACCTTCACGACCCCGACGCTCGACCCGG
The DNA here is from genome assembly GCF_000425105.1 of Agrococcus lahaulensis DSM 17612. Taxonomy (GTDB): domain Bacteria; phylum Actinomycetota; class Actinomycetes; order Actinomycetales; family Microbacteriaceae; genus Agrococcus; species Agrococcus lahaulensis. The sequence continues at coordinate 768,430 of NZ_AULD01000005.1, read as the reverse complement.
CGCTGCTGCCGGCGATCCTCATGTTCGTGCCGGTCGTGCTGCCGCTCATCGCCGAGAACCTCGGGCACGTCAAGGGCGTCGGTCAGCTGCTCGACCGCGACCTCGACCCGCTCGCCGGCCGCGCGCTCTTCGCCGACGGCCTCGCCACGACGATCGCCGGCGCGTTCGGCGGCTCGCCGACGACGACGTACGGCGAGAACATCGGCGTCATGAGCGCGACGCGCGTCTTCTCGACCGCCGCGTACTGGATCGCGGCGATCACCGCGGTGCTGCTGGGCCTCTCACCCAAGGTCGGCGCGGTCATCTTCGCGACGCCCGACGGCGTGCTCGGCGGCGTGACGACCGCGCTCTACGGCCTCATCGGCATCATCGGCGTGCGCATCTGGGTCGAGAACGGCGTCGACTTCTCGATCCCCCGCAACCAGTTCGCCGCGGGCGTCGGCCTCATCGTCGCGATCGCCGACTTCACGCTCTCGTCGGGGCAGATCTCCTTCGGGGGCATCGTGCTGGGCACGGTCGCGACGCTCGTGATCTACCACCTGATGGATGCGCTCGAGCGGCTCCGCGGGCGGCCGGCGGCGGTGCGCGACGACCACGCGCCGCCCGCGACCGCACCGACCGACTGACGCGGTGCAGGCTGCCGCGTCGACGCATGAGGACACGCGGGCCGATCCATCGGATTTGAACGAACTGCACCCGCGGGGGAATACGCTGTCCGCACGACCCGTTGCACCAACTGTTCGATTTTGAAAGACGTGCTCGCGACGGAAGGACCCCCAATGAGCAGCATGCAGTTCGGCATCTTCTCGGTGAGCGACATCACCGAGGACCCGACCACCGGCCGCACGCCGACCGAGCACGAGCGCATCCGGGCGTGGGTCGCGATGGCGAAGAAGGCCGAGGAGGTCGGCCTCGACGTCTTCGCCGCCGGCGAGCACCACAACCCGCCGTTCTTCTCCTCGTCGCCCACGACGATCCTCGGCTACATCGCCGCGCAGACCGAGCGGCTCATCCTCTCGACCGCGACGACGCTCATCACGACGAACGACCCGGTGAAAATCGCCGAGGACTTCGCGATGCTGCAGCACCTCGCCGACGGCCGCGTCGACCTCACGCTCGGCCGCGGCAACACCGGCCCGGTCTACCCCTGGTTCGGCAAGGACATCCGCGACGGCATCGAGCTCGCGATCGAGAACTACGCGCTGCTGCACAAGCTGTGGCGCGAGCCGGTCGTCAACTGGCAGGGCAAGCACCGCACGCCGCTCACGGGCTACACCTCGACGCCCGCGCCCCTCGACGGCGTCGCGCCCTTCGTGTGGCACGGCTCGATCCGCTCGCCGCAGATCGCCGAGCAGGCGGCCTACTACGGCGACGGCTTCTTCCACAACAACATCTTCTGGAACAAGGAGCACACGGAGCGGATGGTGCGGCTCTACCGCAACCGCTTCGCGCACTACGGCCACGGCGAGCCCGAGCAGGCGATCGTCGGCCTCGGCGGCCAGGTCTTCATGAAGCCGACCGAGCGCGAGGCGAAGGAGCGGTTCCGCCCGTTCTTCGACGTCGCGCCCGTCTACGGCCACGGCCCCTCGCTCGAGGAGTTCACCGAGGCGACGCCGCTCACCGTGGGCACGCCCGAGCAGGTCATCGAGCGGACGCTCTCGTTCCGCGACTTCGCGGGCGACTACCAGCGCCAGCTCTTCCTCATCGACCACGCCGGCCTCCCGCTCGAGGAGGTGCTCGAGCAGATCGAGATCCTCGGCACGGAGGTCGTGCCGGTGCTGCGGCAGGAGTTCGACCGCGTGCGCCAGCCCGGCGTGCCGGATGCGCCGACGCACGCCGCGCGCGTCGCCGCGGCTCGCGAGGCGGGCACGCGACTCGGCGAGCAGGGCCGCGCGTGGCAGGAGCAGGGCGCGCGCAGCGACCTCGACACGGGCGCGGCGATCGCGCAGCAGGCGGAGGACGCCCGATGAGCTCGCCCCGGATCGCGGTCGTCTCGGCCGGGCTCGGCGAGCCCTCGAGCACGAAGCTGCTCGCCGACCGGCTGCGCGACGCGACGCTCTCGGCGCTCACCGCGCACGGCCAGACCGCCGAGGCCGTCGACGTCGTGCTGCGGCCGCTCGCGCAGGACATCGCCTCGCACATGCTCACGCACAACCCCTCGGAGGCGCTCGCCGCCGCGATCGCGGAGGTCGTTGACGCCGAGGCGATCATCGCCGTGACGCCGACGTTCAACATGTCGTACTCGGGGCTGTTCAAGTCCTTCTTCGACGTCATCGAGGAGGGGCAGCTCGCCTCGATCCCGACGGCGCTCGGCGCGACGGGCGGCTCGGCGCGCCACTCGATGGTGATGGACACCGCGATGCGGCCGATGTTCGCCTACCTCAAGGCGCAGGTCGTGCCCACCGGGGTCTTCGCCGCGAGCGAGGACTGGGGCACCGCCTCCGGCCTCGACCGCCGCATCGCCCGCGAGGGGCAGGAGCTCGCCGACCTCATGGTCGCGCTGCCGCGCCGCCGCGACGCCGATCCGTTCGACGTCGAGAGCGAGGCGTTCGTCTCGTTCGAGCAGATGCTGGGGCACGCGTGAGCCCCGCTCGCGGCACGCCGACGGCGTCGCAGGCCTGGCGCGAGTACTTCGAGGGCTCGAGCCTGCTCGAGAACGAGCTCGAGCGGCGGCTCAAGGACGCCGCCGACATGGACCTCGGCGAGTTCAACATCCTGCTCGTGCTGCACGAGGCCGAGGGCTCGCGGATGCGCATGGGCGACCTCGCGCGCGCGATCGCGTTCGCGCCCGGCCGGCTCACGTACCGCATCGCGGCGCTCGAGCGCTCGGGGCTCGTGCAGCGCGAGCAGAGCACGAGCGACCGCCGCGGCACCGAGGCCGTGCTGACGGATGCGGGGCGGCAGCGGCTGCGGAAGGCGCGTCCCGTGCACGCCCGCCACGTCGAGGAGCTCTTCCTCGGTGGCCTCGACGACGAGGCGATCGCGGTGCTGCACCGCGTGTTCGGCCCGCTGCGCGCGAGCCTGCTCGGCCGCGGCGCCGCCGCGGCCGACGCGGCGGAGTAGCCGCCGCGAGCGCAGGACCGCGCTCGACGCGCCCGGCGCTCGGACCGCATCCGTACCCCGATCGTCGCGCTCGCCTGCGACGATGGGAGCATGCGTGAGCAGGCGCTCCTCGAGAAGGCGATCGGTCGGACCGGTCGCCTGATCGCCGTGGAGCCCTTCGGCCACGGAAGCATCGCGCGCTTCACGATCGACGACGGCGAGTGGGCCGGCGAGTGGTTCGTCGACACCTCGCGGCTGCCGGTGGCGGTCGAGACGGGCTTCGTGGTGCGCACGAGCGACGGCGTCCCGGTCGCCCGCATCTGGAAGCATCCGCTCGACCCGCGCCTGCCGGCGCTGCGCACGGCCGTCGATCCCGAGCGGCTCGCGCGCATCTCCGCCGCGGCAGGCAGCAGCGGCGCGATCGAGGCGCGCGTGCTCGCCTACCGCCCCGGCCGCCGCGCGGTCGTGCGCATCACGCAGCACGGCGTGCACCTGTTCGTGAAGGTCGTGCGGCCGGCCGAGGCCGAGGACCTCGTCGCGATCCACGAGGCGTGCCGCTCGGTGGGCGTGCCCGCGCCCGAGGTCGTGCACTGGTCGCCCTCCGGCGTCGTGGTCGTGCGCGACGCGATCGGCACGCCGGGCCCCGTGACGGCGGCGACGATGCCGGCCGACGACGTCGTCGACGCGGTCGACGCGCTCCGGGAGCGGCTGCTGACCGTGCGGACGCGCCGCATCGCGCGGGCGTCGGTCGCGACGCGCATCGACTGGCACCTCGCGCGCATCGGCGACGCCCTGCCCGACCGCACCGCCGACGTGCGGGCGCTCGCGCCGTTCGTGATCGCGAACGCGCGCCGGGTGGGGCCGCCGCGCGTCATCCACGGCGACCTGCACATCGGCCAGCTCTTCTTCCACGGCAGCGCCGTCTCCTCGGTCATCGACGTCGACACCGCCGGCCTCGGCGACCCTGCCGACGACTGCGCGGCGTTCGTCGGGCACGCGACCGCGAGCGCCGTGCGCAACGACGTCGCGGGCCGCGCGGCCGACGCGGAGCTGCTGCAGGACCTCGCCGACGCCGCCGAGGAGCGCTGGCTCGACTCGGCGCACACGCGAGCGCTCACGGCGCTGCACCTGCTCGGCCACGGCATCCGCGCCGCCGAGCGCTCGCCCGAGGCGGCGAGCCTGCTGCTCGATCGCGCGCTCGAGGTCACGGGGCTCCGGCCCCGCCGCTGAGCCGCGCGCGGCCGCTCAGACGAGGCGGTAGCCCATCCCCCGCACCGTCTCGATGCGCTCCGCGCCGAGCTTGTTGCGGAGGTAGCGGATGTACACGTCGACGACGTTCGAGCCCGGGTCGAAGTCGTAGCCCCACACGCGAGAGAGCAGCTGCTCGCGCGAGAGCACCTGGCCCGCGTGGCGCACGAGCTCCTCGGCGAGCGCGAACTCGCGGCCCGAGAGCTCGACCTCGCGGCCGTCGACGCTCGCGCGCCGGGTGCGGACGTCGAGCGCGAGGCCCTGGTGCGAGAGCTGCGCGACCGGCTGGCCGCTCGGCGCGGCGCTCGCCATCCGCAGCCGCACGCGCGCGAGCAGCTCGTCGAAGCGGAAGGGCTTGGCCATGTAGTCGTCGGCGCCGCCCTCGAGCCCCGCGACGGTGTCGGCACCGCCCGCGCGCGCCGTGAGGATGATGACCGGCATCGTCGAGCCCGAGCCGCGCAGCTGCGCGAGCACCTCGAAGCCGTCCAAGCCCGGCAGCCCGATGTCGAGCACGAGCAGGTCGAACTCGTCCGTGAGCGCGAGGTCGAGCGCCTCGGGGCCCGTCGTCGCGACGCGCGTCGAGAAGCCCGCGGCCGCGAGCCCCTTCTCGATGAACGACGCGATGCGCGCCTCGTCCTCCGCGATCAGGATCGATGCCATGGCTGCTCCTCGCTCTCGGTCTCATGGGGTCGGGCGTCGCGCTCGACCGGGCTCCGGGGCGGATGCGTGCCACCGGCGCTCGGGACGACCGCGCCCGTGAGGGTGAGCCGGAACTCGGAGCCGACGGACGCATCCCGCACGTGCTCCTCCGCCGCAGACGCGTCCGGTCCCGGCGCATCCACCACCGACGCCGAGCCGCCGTGGCGCTCCGCGATGAGGGTCACGATCGCGAGCCCGAGCCCCGAGCCGCCGTCGCCCCGCCCCTCCGCGACGCCGCGGCGGAAGCGCTCGAAGATGACGGCCTTGAGCTCGTCCGGCACGCCCGGTCCGCGGTCGCGCACGAACAGCTGCAGGTCGCGGCCGAGCACGCGCGCGCCGATCGCGATCGGGCCGCGCGCGTGCCGCGCGGCGTTCGCGACGAGCTGCAGCATCGCTTGCGTGATGCGGTCGGGATCGAGCACGGCGACCGCGGCCACCGCCTCGACACCGGGCTCGAGCTCGGCGCCGTCGATCGCGCGCGCCTTCTCGGCGATCTGCTCGAGCAGGGCCGCGACGTCGGTCTGCCGCAGCTCGAAGGCGCCCGGGTCGCGCAGCCGCGCCGCCGCCCGCAGGTCGTCGACGAGCCGCGCCATGCGGTCGAGCTCGTCGATCGCGAGGTCGCGGGTCGCCTCGACGTCGGCCGGGTCGCGCGGGTCGACGAGCTCGAGGTGGCCGCGCACGATCGTGATGGGCGTCTTGAGCTCGTGGCCCACGTCGCGCAGCAGCTCGCGCTGACTGTCGAGCGCGCCGCCGAGCCGGTCGAGCATGCCGTTGACGGTGATCGCGAGCTGCGAGACGTCGTCGCGGCTCGAGCCGACCGGGATGCGCTCCGAGAGGCTCGCGGCCGAGGAGCGCTCGGCGACCTCGCGCATCCGCCGGATCGGGCGCAGCAGCCGGTCCGAGACGAGCAGTCCTACGAGGAACGTCGCGGCGGTCGTGAGGAGCGCCGTGATGCTGAAGACGCGCGCGGCCCCGTCGAGCTCGGCGAGCTCGGCGTCGACGTCGTAGCCGGTGACGAACACCGCGCTGGGCGGCGCGGTCTCGTCGACCTCGCCGACCGCGACGGGCGCCGCGAGGTAGCGCACCGTGCGCGAGCCGCCCGCGTAGGTGCCGACCACGACCTCGTGCTCGGCGGTCTCGGCGACGACGCGCTCGACGAAGCCGGGCAGCCGGTCGAGCGGCACGTCGGTCGCGATGCCCGGCACGAGCGCCGCGCGGCCCTCGACGACGCCGAGCGTGCCCGTGTTGTCGTCGGGCGCGAGGCGCTGCACGACCGCCCGGAGCGCCTGCTCGGCGTCGGCCCACTCGTCGTCGGCGACGATGAAGCTCGCCGACTCGAGCGCGGCGCGCAGGTTCGTCTCGATCTGCTCGAGCGTGCGGGATCGCTCGGCGACGTAGGCGACGCCGCCGGCGACGAACGCCGACACGAGCGCGAGCACCGTCAGCAGCCCGACGATGCGCGAGCGCACCGTCCATGGGCGCAGTCGCCTCCGCTCGGGATCGGCCATGCCCCCATTCAACCGGCCGGGCGCCGGGCGGCGATGAGGCGAGCATGAGAGGCGCCTCACGATCGGCCCGCGGCTCTCGGCGATCTGGTCGAATGGCCGTGTGGATGCAGCGATCGACGGGCGCGCCGTGAGCGCCGAGGAGCAGATGCTGCGCGACGCCCTCGGCGAGCAGCTGGAGGGCGAGCTGCGCATCATCAGCCGCGAGCCCTTCGGCGGCGGCGCGCTCACGGGCTTCGAGGAGCGCGGCCCCCAGGCGCGCTACTGGTACGTCGACACCTCCGGCAAGCGGGTGGAGGCCGAGACGGGCTTCGTGCTCGGCGACCCCGAGCGCCCCGACGCGCGCATCTGGCTCCACCCCGCCGACCCCCGCCTTCCCGCGCTCGCCCCCGCGTCCTTCCCCGCGGCCGCCGCGACCCTCATGGGCCGGCTCGGCGTCTCGATCGACCGCCCGCCCGAGCTGCTCGTCTACCGGCCCGGCAAGCGGGCCATGTTCCGGATGCGCGCGGGCGAGCGGGAGACGTACCTCAAGATCGTGCGGCCCGCGGCCTCCGGCTCGATCGTGGAGCTGCAGGAGAGCCTGCGGGCCGGCGGCGTGCCCGTCCCGCACATCACCGGCTGGTCGGAGCTCGGGATCGTGCTCACCGAGACGGCCGCCGGGGTGCCGCTCGCGTCGCGGCTCGCGGAGCTCGAGCCGGAGCGGCTGCTCGACTCGATCGACGCCCTGCGCGAGCGGATCGCGGCGGTCGACACCGGCCGCGCCGCGCGCGCCTCGCTCGGCCTCCGGCACGAGTGGTACCTCGCCCGCATCGACGCGGCGCTCGCCAGGGCGGAGCAGCCCCGTGCGGCGGCTGCTGACCCCGCGGCGGCTCCCTCGGCGGCGCTCGGCGAGCACCTCGCCGCCGTGACGGGCATCGTGACGGGAGCCGACGCATCCGCCCTCGTCGTCGACGAGGCCAAGCGGCGCACCATCCACGGCGACCTGCACGTCGGGCAGCTGTTCGTCGACCCCGGCGACGCGAGCGCGATCGCGAGCGTCATCGACATCGACACCGCGGGGCTCGGCGACCCGGCCGACGACGAGGCGGCGCTCGTCGGGCACCTCATCGCGTCGATCGCGCTCGCTCGGCGCGACGAGGGTCGCGCGGCGGGCTTCCGGCGGCTGCTCGACGCCGCGGCCGCGCGCTGGCTCGCGCGCGGGCGCCCGGGGCTCGCGCGCGTCGTGCACCGCACGGCCGTCCACGTGCTCGCGCACGCGCTCGCGCCGATCGAGCGCGGCGACCTCGAGACCGCCGAGGTCGAGCTCGCGCTCGGGCGCGAGATCCTGCTGGGCTGCAGATGAGAGCCCTCTCATCTGAGCGTCCTCCTGCCCTCACCGAGACCGGCGAGGCTGGAGGCATGCAGCGGAAGCAGTGGGTGCTCGTCGGCACCGCGGGGGCGCTGACCCTCGCGGGCCTCAGCGTCGGCGCGATGGGGATCGCGAGCGCGATGCAGGTGCAGGATGCGGCCGGTGCGCCCGTCGCGGGCATCGAGCTGCGGGGCGACCGGGCGAGCGCGGGCGCGGGAGCGCCGCCGGAGACGAAGGCCGCCGCGGGCACCATCGTCGCGCCCTCCCCCACCGAGGCGCCCGCGTCCGCCGAGGCGGTGTCGGCTCCCGAGCCCGTGCCGGCCCCCGCGCCGGTCGCGCCCGCCGACTCCGCGAGCGCCGCCTCCGCCGCCTCGAACGGCTGACTCGCTCCCATCCCGCGCGCCGATCGGTGCGCGGACCCGGTCGACCTCTCGGCGGGTCGTTTGGTAGACTAACGAAATGCCGACCATCGCCCTCGCCGACGCCTTCCGGGTCGCTCTCGTGCGCATGGGCAGGCGGATGCGCGCCGAGCGGGTCGACGAGGCGCTCTCGCTCCACCACCTCTCAGCACTCGGCGCCCTGCAGGTCGTCGAGGAGCCCACGCTCGCCCGCATCGCCGCGTGCGAGGGCGTGAAGCCGCCGAGCATGGTCAAGACGCTCCAGCACCTGGAGTCGCTCGGCTACGTCGAGCGCCGCGACCACCCGAGCGACGGCCGCATGGTGCTCTTCACGATCAGCGAGAAGGGCGAGCAGATGATCGCCGAGACGCGCGAGCGCCGCAACCGCGCGCTCGCCGAGGCGATCGAGGCGCTGAGCCCCGAGGACCGCGAGGCGCTCGCGCGGGCCATCCCGATCATCCAGAGGCTCGCCGAACGATGATGTTCCGGTCGCTGCGACTGTTCAACTACCGCACCTGGTTCACCGGCGCCCTCATCTCGAACATCGGCGCGTGGATGCAGTCCACCGCGCTGTCGTGGACCGTGCTCACGGTGCTGACGAACAACGACGCGACCGCGGTCGGCATCAACATGGCGCTGCAGTTCGGGCCGCAGCTGCTGCTCGTGCCGGTCTCGGGCCTCATCGCCGACAAGTACGACCGCCGCAAGGTGCTGCTCGTCACCCAATCGGCGATGGGCGTGCTCGCCCTCATCCTCGGCATCGTCGTCACCGCGGGCGTCGTGGAGCTGTGGCACGTGCAGCTGTTCGCGCTCGCCTTCGGCATCGTGCAGTCGTTCGACAACCCCGCGCGCCAGGCGTTCGTGTCGCAGATCGTCGGGCAGGAGGACATCGCCAACGCGGTCGCCCTCAACTCCGCCTCGTTCCACGGCGCGCGGCTGATCGGACCGGCCGTCGCGGGCCTCCTGATCGCGCTCGTCGCGCCCGGCCCCGTCTTCCTCATCAACGCCGTGACGTTCGTCGCGATGATCGTCGCGCTCCTGCGGCTGCGCACCGACGAGCTGCGGCCGAGCCCGCGCGGCGCGAAGGGGCTCGGCGACATCGTCGCGGGCTTCCGCTACGTGAAGAAGCGCGGCGACCTGCTCATCGTCTTCACGATGGCGTTCATCCTCGGCACGTTCGGGCTCAACTTCCCCATCTACATCTCGACGATGACGAGCGTCGAGTACGAGGCGCAGGCCGACACCTTCGGCATCCTCTCGAGCGCGATGGCGATCGGCTCCGTCTCGGGTGCGCTGCTCGCCGCCCGCGCGGCGCGGCCCCGCTGGACGCTCATCATCGGCGGCCTCGGCCTCTTCGTCCTCGGCTGCCTCGCGGCGGCGGTCTCGCCCCACATCGTGCTGTTCGGCGTCGCGCTCGTCGTCGCCGGCTTCACGGCCCAGCTGTTCATGACGAACGCCAACTCGATGGTGCAGCTCACGAGCGCGCCCGAGATGCGGGGCCGCGTGATGGCGCTCTACGGCGCGGTCTTCATGGGCGGCACCCCGATCGGCGCCCCGATCGTCGGCTGGGTGGCGGATGCGTGGGGTCCCCGAGCGGGACTCCTCGTCGCGGCGGCCACCTGCCTCCTGGCCTTCGCGGTGGGCGCCATCTGGTGGATCCGCGTGCGCCGCTCCGACCGCATGAGCCGCACCGGCACGCTCACGCTGCCGCCGCCCACCGAGCAGATCGACATCGCGAAGTAGCCCTCGCTCGCGGTGCCTCAGCCGCGGCGCCGCCACCCCGACACCGCGAGCGCCTCGTCGAGCGCGTCGTGCACCGCGAGCCGCTCGAGCGTGTCGAGCTCCTCGCGCGCGCCGGCCGACGCGAGCGCCCGACCCGGCGCGCCGACGCGCACGGTCGAGCCACCGCCCTGGCGCAGCATCGCGGTCGGCGTCTCGATGACGTCAGCGTGCTCGAGCTCTCCCCCGCCCGCGTCGCGCAGCTCGCAGCGCTCCTCGCCCCACGAGCCGACGCGCCACCGCACCTCGACGTGCTCGCCCGCGTGATGCACGGCGCACGGGCTGTCGACGAGCCGTCGGGCGAGCTCGCCCGCGACGTCCGCGAGCGCCCAGCGCCCCTCGCCGGTCACCGCCGCGGGCTGAAGCCGCGCCGCCGCGAGCGGCATCGCCCGCCGTCGCCGCTCGCGCAGCATCCCCCGCACCGCGAAGCCGCCGAGCAGCGCGCCGACGACGACGAACGCCGCCGGCACGAGCAGCACGAGCGTCTCGACGTCGAGCGCCCAGCGCCGCCGCCCCGCGAGCATCGCCGCGAGCACGGCCGCGCCGATGCCCGTGAAGAGGGTGCCGATCAGCAGCGGCACGAGCCGGCGCATCATGGCTTGCGGCTCGACTGCACCGCCTCGATCACGAGCCGCACGATGAGCACCGCGAGGAAGACGGCGAAGATGATGGATGCGGTGCGCGGGTCGAGCGCATTGGCGGCGGCCGCGCCGAGCGCGGTCGTGACGCACGCCGAGAGCCCGACGATGAGCGCGGAGCGCAAGTCGACGTTCTTCCGGCGCAGGTTGCCGATCGTGCCCGAGATCGCGGTCGGGATCATCATCGCGAGCGACGTGCCCTTCGCGACGAGGTCGCTCTGGCCGAAGAGCAGGATGAGCATCGGCACGATGATGATGCCGCCGCCGACGCCGAGGATGCCCGAGAGCACGCCCGTGCAGAAGCCGAGCGCGACGAGCCCGATGATCGGCAGCACCGTGAGCTCGAGCTCCGCCTCGCGCGAGGGGACGACGAGGAAGAGGCTCACCGCGACGGCCGCGAGGAAGACGATGAACGCCCAGCGGATGGCGAGCAGCGGCAGCCGGTGCAGCAGGTGGGCTCCGACCTGCGCGCCGGTCACGGAGCCGATCACGAGGATGAGGGCGACGAGCCAGTCGACCTGCTCGAGCGCCGCGTAGCTCGCGACGCCGACGAGCGCGGCGGGCACGATCGCGGCGAGCGAGGTGCCGGCCGCGAGCCGGCGCTCGAAGCCGGCGGCGAGCACGAGGAGCGGCACGATGACGATGCCGCCGCCGATCCCGAACATGCCCGAGAGGAACCCGGCGAAAAGCCCGATCCCGATGAGCGACCAGAGCGGTCGGCGGTGCGGGGTCTCGAGATCGTCGGTCACCCGTCCATCCTGCCGTGACCGGCCGCATCCGCCGTTCAGGTGGTGGCGTCGGCCTCCGGCCGGGCGGGAGCGCGGAGCGCGTGCGCCATCCACCACCAGGCGAAGATGCTCAGGATGATCGGCACGACGAGCGAGGCGAGCGAGCCGAGCGCGACCCACGGCCCTGCGAGGGCGACGAGCTGGCCGGGGTCGGCGATGCGCTCGAGGAGGCTCGGGTCGATCGCACTCGGGTCGAAGTCGCCCGGGTCGCCGCTCCAGCCCTGCGCGCCCCAGTCGGAGTCGCTCGGGTCGAGGTCGAGGTTCGGCCCGCCGAGGAAGGGGAAGCCGCCGAGCATCGGGCCGATCGTGACGGAGCCGAGGCTCCCGAGCACGATGTTCGCGGCCGCGGCGATGCCGAAGCCCGCCCACGTGACGCCGACGGGGCGGTGCACACCCCCGCGGCGCAGCATGCGTGCGCTGATCCAGAGGCCGACGAGCCAGACGACGACGCCGAGCGGGATCGCGGCGATGACGGCGATGCCGCCCGCGGAGCCGAGCCAGTCGCCGAGCTGCGGCCAGACGCCGCCGGTCGCGCTCGGGCCGCCGTCGCTCAGGGCGAAGCCGACGCCGAAGATGACTGCGCCGACGATGAAGGGCAGCGCGAGCAGGAGGATCGCCGCTTGCGAGATGCCGAGGCCGAGCCACGCGATGCCGCCGCCGATGCCGCCGGCGAGGCGGGCGCGGTGGGCGTCGGCCTTCGACAGCGGCGGGCGGGGCGTCGTCGGCTGCGTCGGAGCGAGGGGCGGCACGTACGGCTGCTGGGCCGGAGCCTGCTGCATCGCCTGGCCCTGTGCGGGGTTGGGGACGGTCATGCGAGCAACGCTAGGCGGGAGCGGCTGCCGCGACCACCCGGCCGTCCCGGGATCCGCCTGGGGGATGACCCCCGGCGGACCCCGGGCGGGTCAACGCGAGGAAACGGTGCCGAAGCGCTGCGCGATCGGCACGAGCAGCGACGGCCGCGCGGCGAACCACGCGGCGGCGATGACGAGCAGCGAGGCCGCGAAGAGCGCGAAGCCGAGCCAGTCGTCGGCCTCCCGCGCGGCGTACATGTGGTTGAGGTTGCGCAGCGCCCCGGTCGTGAGCACGAGCAGCACGTGCAGCACGATGAAGACGACGAAGTAGAGCATCACGGGGAAGTGCACGGCGCGCGCCCACTCGACCGGGAGGGCGCGATCGAGGCCGGCCTTGCCCTGCGGCCACCAGCGGCTCATGCGGATGCCCGTGATGATCGCGAGCGGCGCGGCGACGAACACGGTGGTGAAGTAGGCGAGCTGCTGGAGCGCGTTGTAGTTCACCCAGCCGTGCTCGGTCGGCCAGTCGAGCGAGACGTACTGCAGGCCCGCGGAGATTGCGTGCGGGAAGACCTCGAAGCTCGTCGGCACGATCCGCATCCACTGACCGGTCGCGAACAGCAGCACGACGAAGACGAGCCCGTTCACGACCCAGAGCACGTCGAGGCTCGTGTGGAGCCAGACCGAGAGGGACGTCTTCTTCCCGCCGCGCTTAGGGGTCCAGTAGGCGTCGGGCTTCCGCTCGTACCGCACCTGCAGGCCCGAGCGGATGATGAGCACGATGAGCAGCGAGTTGAAGAAGTGCGACCAGTTGAGCCACGGCGGCAGACCGACGGGCGCCCCCTCGGGCAGGTCGTAGGTGCCGGAGTACTGCTGCATGAACGCCGCGACGGGCTCGAGGCCGACGAACCATCGCGCGATCGCGACGACGATCGTGGCGAGGCCGATGATCGCGAGCGCGACGATGACGCCCGTCGCGATCCACTGGCGCGGCGTCACCGGCCGCATCGACGGGGCGGCAGCGGCGGCTGCGGCCGCGGGCTTCGTCGCAGCGGCGGTCGGCTTGGCCGCCGGCGTTGGTCGAGCCGTCGCCGCACCTTCCGCTGGTCGAGTAGCCGCCGCAGGCGGCGTATCGAGACCACTCGCCTCCGTCTCGATACGCGCGCTCTGCGCGCTACTCGACGAACGGGTGGGGGCAGGCGGCTCCACCTCCGCTGGTCGAGTAGCCGCCGCAGGCGCCTCCACCCCCGCTGGTCGAGTAGCCGCCGCAGGCGGCGTATCGAGACCCGCCGGCTCCGTTTCGATACGCGCGCTGCGCGCGCTACTCGACGAACGGGTGGAGGCAGGCGCCTCCACCTCCGCTGGTCGAGTAGCCGCCGCAGGCGGCGTATCGAGACCCGCCGACTCCGTCTCGATACGCGCGCTCTGCGCGCTCCTCGACGCGGCGGCGCCGGCGGGCGGCCACGGCTCACCGCCGCGCACGCGCGGCAACCCGCGGCGGATCGCGGCGCCGGCGTCGTGGGTGGTACCGATGTGCCGCTCGACGGGAGCGGCAGCCGACGAATCGGTACCACCCGACGCGGCGTCAGCAGCAGGGGTGGTACCGATGTGCCGCTCGGCGGGGGCGGCAGGCGACGAATCGATACCACCCAGCGGGGCGGGCCCGCGCGCCGGCTCGGCGGTCGACTGCTCGACGGGCGCCGCGGTGGCCGCGGCCGCACCGGTCACGGGCGGCCACGGCTCCCCGCCAGCGACGCGGGGCAAGCCGCGGCGGATCGACGTGGTTGCCGCCGACTGCGAGGCGACGGGAGCGGGCTCCGGTGCCGCGTCGGCGACGTCCGGGACCGCGGCAGCGGGAGGCGGCGGCGGATCCGTCTCGATACGCGCGCTATGCGCGCTACTCGACGACCGGGAGAGGGCGGGCGCGCTGCTCGACGAGCGAGAGAGGGCGGGCGCGCTGCTCGACGAAGGCGCGGGCGAAGACTCGCCGCCCGCGGCCACGGCGACGTCCGACACCGGCGGCCACGGCTCGCCGCCGGGCACGCGCGGGAGCCCCCGGCGCACCGCCACCGCTCGCTCCACCGTCAGCCCTTCCGCGCCTCGAGCGCCGCGGTGAGCTGCGGCACGATCGTGAACAGGTCGCCCACGACGCCGAGGTCGGCGATCTCGAAGATCGGGGCCGACGCATCCCGGTCGATCGCGACGATCGTCTTCGCCGTCTGCATGCCGGCGCGGTGCTGGATCGCGCCGGAGATGCCGACCGCGAGGTAGAGGTCGGGCGAGACCGACGTGCCGGTCTGCCCGACCTGCGCGCTCGGGTCGACGTAGCCGGCGTCGACCGCGGCGCGCGAGGCGCCGACCGCGGCGCCGAGGGTGTCGGCGAGCTGCTCGATGAGCGCGAACTGCTCCTTCGAGCCGAGCCCGCGACCACCCGAGACGATGCGCTTCGCCGTGCGGAGGTCGGGCCGCGTCGAGACCTGCGTCACCGGCTCGAAGCGCTCGATCGTGGCGGCGCGGCGACCGGATGCGGTGACCTCGAGGGGCTGGACGTCGGGCGTCGCCGCCTCGGCGCGGTCGTCGATCGAGCCGAGCCGCATCGTCGCGATGAGCGGGCCGTAGGTCGCGGCGGACTCGACGTCGTACGCGCCGCCGTAGACGGAGTGGCGGACGACGACGCCCTGCTCGTCGCGCGTGACGCCGACGATGTCGGCGGCGATCGGGGCGCGGAGCCGCGCGGCGAGCCGGCCGGCCGCCTCGCGGCCCTCGACCGTCGCGGGCACGAGCACGAGCTCGGGCTGCACGAGCCGAGCGGCGGCCTCGAACGCATCTGCCGCGGGCGCGCCGAGCTCGGGGCCCTCGACGACCGCGGTGTGCACGCGCACCGCGCCGAAGGACGCGGCCTGCTCGGCGAGCTCCGGCAGCGCATCCGCGGGCCCGGTCACGACCGCGATCGGCGTGCCGATGGAGGCGGCCGCGCCGATCGCCTCGGCGGTGCCGGCGATGAGGCCGCCCGCGGGGGCGGCGGGCAGCAGCACGAGGATGGGGTTCACGCGAGCCTCCGCTCGGCCAGGAAGGCCGCGATGCGCTCGCCCGCGTCGCCCTCGTCGGTGATGATGGTGCCCGCCGAGCGCGGCGGCCGCTCGGCGACCGACAGCATGATCGAGCGCGGCGAGGCCGTCTCGTCGAGCGCCGCACCGACCTCGTCGAGCGGCAGGTCGTCGAGCGTGAGCTGCTCGACCGGCTTCTTCTTCGCGTTCATGATGCCGCGGAGCGCCGGGAAGCGCGGGTCGGGCAGCGCCTCCGTCACCGAGACGACGGCCGGCAGCGCCGCCTGGACGACCATCGACCCGCCGTCGGTCGCGCGCGTGCCGCGCACCGCATCCGCCGTGATCTCGAGCGACTCGAGCCGCGTGATGCCGGGGGCGTCGAGCAGCTCGGCGAGCATCGCCGCCATCACGCCGCCCGTGCCGTCGGTCGACGCGTCGCCCGTGATGACGAGGTCGAAGCCCGTCTTCCGCAGGGCCGCGGCGAGCACCTCGGCGGTGCGCACGTAGTCGGCGCCCGCGAGCCGCTCGTCGGCGACGTGCACCGCCGAGGCGGCGCCCATCGCGAGCCCCTTGCGCAGCGCGGACTGGGAGTCCGCCGGCGCCATCGAGAGCACGACGACCTCGACGTCGCCCGCCTGCTCGGCGTGCCGCAGCGCCGCCTCGAGCGCGCGCTCGCCGATCTCGTCGATGACCGTCTCGCTCGCCGCGCGGTCGGCGAGGCCGGTCTCGAGGTCGAGCACGCGCTGCCCGTACGTGTCGGGGACGGGCTTCAAGAGCACGACGATCTTCATCGAGCGGTTCCCTTCGTGGTGGGGTGCTGAGGCAACGGTACGGTGATCGAGGAGGAGGAGCCGATGCCGCACAGGCCGACGAACAGCAGGCCGATGCCCATGGATCCGATCGCCGAGGCCCGCCGCCAGTGGATCGAGCACGGCTGGACGGATGCCGTCCCGGGCATGACGCTCGTGACCTCGGTGAACCGCGCGCAGCAGCTGCTCGTCGCGCCGGTCGAAGCGACCCTGCGCCCCTTCTCGCTGTCGTTCGCGCGCTTCGAGGTGCTGCGGCTGCTCGCGTTCACGCGCGACGGTCGGCTGCCGATGAAGTCGGCCGTCAAGCGCCTGCAGGTGCACTCGACGAGCGTGACGAGCACGGTCGACCGGCTCGTGCGCGACGGGCTCGTGATGCGCGAGCAGCACCCGACCGACGGTCGGGCGACGGTGCTGGCGATCACGGATGCGGGGCGCGAGCTCGTCGAGCGGGCGACGGTCGCGCTCAACGAGCGCGCCTTCACGGGACTCGACATCGACGACGAGGACGCGGCGGAGCTCGTGCGGCTCATCGCGCGGATGCGCAAGCGCGCGGGCGACTTCGAGGACCCGCGGCCGGTGGCGGAGCCGCTGTAACCCTCACCGTCACCCGCTCGTCGAGCAGCGCCCGCAGGGCGCGCGTCGAGACGGGAGCGAGGGGTCTCGATACGCCGCCTTCGGCGGCTACTCGACCAACGGGTATCGTCAGCGATGCTGGAACCTCGGCTCGCGCTTCTCACTGAACGCCGCCATCCCTTCCTTCTGGTCGGCCGTGTCGAACAGGCCCGTGAAGCGCTCCGCCTCGAACGCGAGGCCCTCGGCGAGCGGCAGCTCGAGGGCCGCGTCCATCGCCGCCTTCGCGGCGCGGAGCGCTGGCAGCGACTTCGCCGCGATGCCTTCGGCGACCTTCCCCGCCTCCTCGAGCAGCGCATCCGCCGCCACGACGCGCGAGACGAGCCCGATGCGCTCGGCCTCCTCGGCACCGACGCGCCGCCCCGTGAGGATGATCTCGGCCGCCTTCGGGTAGCCGACGGCGCGCACGAGCCGCTGCGTGCCGCCGATGCCGGGGATGACGCCGAGGCCCACCTCGGGCAGCCCGAACGTCGCGGTGTCGGCGGCGAGGATGATGTCGCACATGAGCGCGAGCTCGCAGCCGCCGCCGAGCGCGTAGCCCGAGACCGCGGCGATGACCGGCGTCTCGACGCTCGCGAACTCGAGCCACGCGTCGAAGTGGCCGTCGGCGCGCATCTCGGCGGTCGTCTTCGCGGCCATCTCCTTGATGTCGGCGCCGGCGGCGAAGGCGCGCTCCGAGCCGGTCACGACGATCGCGCCGACGCCGTCGTCGGCGTCGAGCTCCTTCGCGACCGCGACGACCTCGCGCATGAGCTGCGCGTTGAGCGCATTGAGCGCCTCGGGCCGGTCGAGGTGGATCCAGGCGACGCGGCCCTGCCGCTCGACGCGGATGGTCTCGTGCTCGCTCATGCGTGCTCCTCGTGCTCGGTGACGGCGGGCAGCTGCAGGTCGCCCTCCGGCGGCGCTGCGAAGCTCGCCTCCACCATGGCAGGCGTCACGCCCGCGAGCGAGGAAGGACGCCACTTCGGCGCGCGATCCTTGTCGATGAGCTGCGCCCGCACCCCCTCGGCGAAGTCGGGCTGCAGCGTCGTCGCGCGCGAGACGCGGTACTCCTCCACGAGCGCCGCCTCGAGGCTCGGCAGGCCGCGCGCGCGGCGCAGCGCCGCGAGCGTCACGGAGACGGCGAAGGGCGAGCGCTTCCGGATCGTGGCAGCGATCGCCTGCCCCTCGGGGCCGGATGCGTCGAGCCGCTCGAGCGCGCCCGTCACGTCGTCGCCCGCGAGCGCCTCGTCGACGACGGCGCGCTCGCCCTCGAGCCGGCCCGCGGGCGGCTCGGCGGCGAAGCGGCCGATCGCCTCGTCGGGCTCCGCGGCCTCGAGCGCCGCGAGGAGCTCGGGGAGCCGGCGCTCTGGCACGTAGGTGTCGGCGAGACCGAGCAGGATCGCGTCGGCGGCGCCGAAGTGGTCGCCGGTGAGCGCGGCGCGCGTGCCGAGCTCGCCGGGCTGCCTAGTGAGCAGCCACGTGGCGCCGACGTCCGGCACGAAGCCGATCGTCACCTCGGGGAAGCCGATGCGCGTCGAGTCGGTGACGACGCGGTGGCTCGCGTGCCCCGAGAGGCCGACGCCGCCGCCGAGCACGATGCCGTGCTGGATCGCGACGATCGGCTTCGGGTAGCGCGCGATCGCGGCGTTGAGCGCGTACTCGTCCCGCCAGAAGCGGCCGGCGCCCTCGCCGCCCGTCGCGCGGATGTCGTCCACGAGCGAGACGACGTCGCCGCCCGCGCAGAGCGCCCGCTCCCCCGCGCCCGTGATCGCCACGCGCTCGACGCGCGCGTCGTCCGCCCACTGCCGCAGCGCATCCGCCACCCCGAGCACCATCTCGTGCGTGAGGGCGTTGAGCGCCGGCTGCCGGTCGAGCACGATGACGCCGAGCGCGCCGCGCAGCTCCGTGCGGACGTGCTCGGTGCGCACGTGCCCGCCCGTCATCGAGCGCCCAGCAGCGAGCGGCCGACGATCATGCGCATCATCTCGTTCGTGCCTTCGAGGATGCGGTGCACGCGCAGGTCGCGCACGACGCGCTCGATGCCGTACTCGTGCAGGTAGCCGTAGCCGCCGTGCAGCTGGAGCGCCTCATCGGCGACCGTGAACGCCGCGTCGGTCGCGAAGCGCTTCGCCATCGCGCACGCGGCGGGCGCGTCGGCCGCCTTCGCGTCGAGCTTCGCCGACGCCTGCACGAGCAGCGCCCGCGCTGCCTGCAGCTCGGTCTCCATGTCGGCGAGCTGGAACATGACGTGCTGCCGCGTCGCGAGCGGGGCACCGAACGTCGAGCGGTCCTTGACGTAGGCGATCGTGCGCTCAAGCGCGAACTGCGCGCCGCCGATCGAGCACGCGGCGATGCCGAGCCTGCCGCCGTTGAGGCCGCGCATCGCGATGCCGAAGCCGTCGCCCTCCACGCCGAGCCGGTTGGCGGCGGGCACGCGCACGCCATCGAGGATGACCTGCTTCGTCGGCTGCGCGTTCCAGCCCATCTTGTGCTCGTCGGGGCCGAACGAGAGGCCGGGCGCATCGGCCGGCACGATGAACGCCGAGATGCCGCGCGGGCCGGCCTCGCCCGTGCGCGCCATGACGACGTAGACGGCCGAGCTGCCCGCGCCCGAGATGAACTGCTTCGTGCCCGTGAGCACGTAGTCGTCGCCGTCGCGCACGGCGCTCGTCGCGAGCGCCGCGGCGTCGGAGCCCGCGCCGGGCTCGGTGAGGCAGTAGCTCGCGAGCTGCTCCATCGAGCACAGCCCCGGCAGCCACGCGCGGCGCTGCTCGTCGGTGCCGAAGGTGTCGATCATCCACGCGACCATGTTGTGGATCGAGATGTAGGCCGCGACCGCGATGTCGCCGCGCGCGAGCTCCTCGTAGATCGCGGATGCGTCGACCCGGGCGAGGCCGGATCCCCCGACGTCCTCCCGCACGACGATCGCGCCGAGGCCGAGCGAGCCCGCCTCGCGGAGCGTCTCGACGGGGAACTCGTGGTCGGCGTCGCGCTGGTTCGCGAACGGCGCGAGGCGCGCGTCGGCGAAGTCGCGCACCGCCTCGACGAGCGCGGCGCGCTCCTCGGCGCTGATCGCCGAGGCCGACTCGGCGGGATGGGTCAGGCTGGCGGTGCTCACGGCACGACCTCCTCGTCGCATGCTTGCGCGTCCAGCCAGTTCGATGGACGTCCACATATCTACCACTGGGGCCGAGCGGCGCGCCACCCCCGGCTGTGACATCCCACAGCGTGTTGAGGAACGGCGGATGCGGTCGCTAGGTTCAGGGGCGATGGTGCCGATGGCGGCGCCGCGAGAGGTGCGCATGGACATCACCGGGCAGGTCGCCCTCGTCACCGGCGGAGCATCGGGGCTGGGCCTCGCGACCACGCGCTCGCTGCTCGCCGCCGGCGCGAAGGTCGTCGTCGCCGACCTCGGCGGCACCCCGCAGGCCGAGGCCGTCGAGCAGCTCGAGGGCGCGCGCTTCGCGGCGACCGACGTGCGCGACGAGGCCGCCGTCGCGGCGGCGCTCGACGTCGCCGCCGAGCTCGGCGACCTGCGCCTCGTCGTGAACTGCGCCGGCGTCGCCGACGCCGCGAAGGTGCTCGGCAAGCGCGGCGTGTTCCCGCTCGACGTGTTCCAGCGCGTCATCGACATCAACCTCGTGGGCACGTTCAACGTCATCCGCCTCGCCACCGAGCGCATGGCCGCGCTCGAGCCGATCGGTGAGGAGCGGGGCGTGATCGTGAGCACCGCATCCGTCGCCGCCTTCGACGGCCAGATCGGGCAGGCCGCCTACTCGGCGTCGAAGGCGGGCGTCGCCGGCATGACGCTGCCGCTCGCGCGCGAGCTCGCGGCGCTGCAGATCCGCGTCATGACGATCGCGCCGGGCCTGTTCGAGACGCCGATGCTCAAGGGGCTCCCCGAGGCGGCGCAGGCCTCGCTCGGCCAGCAGGTGCCGCACCCGGCCCGGCTCGGCAAGCCGGAGGAGTACGCGCTGCTCGTCACGCAGATCGTCGCGAACCCCATGCTCAACGGCGAGACCATCCGGCTCGACGGCTCCATTCGAATGGCAGCGAGGTAGGTCACGATGCGCTCCAGCTTCTACGACGACGAGCACGACGCGTTCCGCGAGAGCGTGCGCGAGTTCACCGCCCGCCACATCGCGCCCCACTACGCCAAGTGGGAGGAGGCGGGCATGATCGGCGACGAGCTCTACCCGCTCATGGGCGAGGCGGGCCTCATCGGCATCGCCGTGCCCGAGGCGCACGGCGGCATGGGCGTCGACGACTACCGCTTCCGCATGGTGATCAGCGAGGAGTTCGCCCGCATCGGCGCAGCCTCGGTCAACGCGACGCTCGGCGTGCACGACGACATCGTGCTCCCCTACCTCATGGACCTCGGCACGCCCGAGCAGCTCGAGCGCTGGCTGCCGCCGATGGCCGCCGGCACCTCAATCGGCGCGATCGGCATGACGGAGCCCGGCGCGGGCAGCGACCTGCAGGGCATCCACTCGAACGCCGTGCGCGACGGCGACGACTGGATCCTCAACGGCTCGAAGACGTTCATCACGAACGGCTTCCACGCCGACAAGGTGCTCGTCTTCGCGCGCACCGACCCCGCCGCCGGCTCGCGCGGCTTCACGCTCTTCCTCGTCGAGAACGGGATGGCAGGCTTCGAGCGCGGCCGCAAGCTCAAGAAGCTCGGCCTGCACGCGCAGGACACCGCGGAGCTGTTCTTCAAGGACGTGCGCATCCCCGCCGAGAACGTCGTCGGCGAGCCGGGCCAGGGCTTCGTCTACCTCATGCAGCGGCTGCCGCGCGAGCGGCTGTCGATCGCCTGCGGCGCGCTGTCGTCGGCCGAGGCCGCCTACGACTGGGGCCGGGAGTACGTCTTCCAGCGGCAGGCGTTCGGCGGCGCGGTCGGCGACCTGCCGACGGTGCGCTTCACGCTCGCCGAGCTCGAGACCGAGCTCGACGTCACGCGAGCCTACGTCGAGCGCTGCATCGTCGCGCTGGGCGAGCAGCACCTCACGACCGTCGACGCGTCGAAGGCGAAGTGGTGGGCGACCGAGCTCGAGCAGCGCGTCATCACGCGCAGCCTGCAGCTGCACGGCGGCTACGGCTTCATGGACGAGTTCCCCATCTCGCGGGCGTTCCGCGACTCGCGCGTGCAGACGATCTACGGCGGCACGACCGAGATCATGAAGGAGATCATCGCGCGCGACATCGCGAAGCGCTCGAAGGCGTAGCGACCGCGGCCACGACGGAGGGGATGACGGATGCGTGAGGCAGTGATCGTCGACGCGGTGCGCACCGCGTCGGGCAAGGGCAAGCCGGGCGGGGCGCTGCACGGCGTGCACCCCGTCGACCTGCTCGCGAGCGTGCTCGAGCAGCTCGTCGCGCGCACGGGCATCGACCCCGCGATCGTCGACGACGTGATCGGCGGCTGCGTGCAGCAGGTCGGCGAGCAGTCGGGCAACGTCACGCGCAACGCCCTGCTCGCCGCGGGCTTCCCCGAGCACGTGCCCGGGACATCCATCGACCGGCAGTGCGGCTCGAGCCAGCAGGCGGCGACGTTCGCCGCGCAGGCGATCATGGCCGGCTCGCAGGACGTCGTCATCGCGTGCGGCGTCGAGTCGATGAGCCGGCTGCCGCTCGGCACGGCCGCGATCGAGCGCGACATCCACGGCTCGAGGCTCGCGGAGCGCTACCCCGACGGGCTCGTGCACCAGGGCATCTCGGCCGAGCTCATCGCGGCGAGGTGGGGCTTCAGCCGCGCCGAGCTCGACGACTTCTCGGCGCGTTCGCACGAGCTCGCCGCCGCGGCCGCCGCCGACGGCCGCTTCGACGGCGAGGTCATGCCGATCGCGACGCCCGCGGGCGAGCACCGGCGCGACGAGACCGTGCGCGCGTCGACGACGCGCGAGGGGCTCGCGGGCCTCGCGCCCTCGTTCGAGCACCCGCGCTACGCGGAGCGGTTCCCTGAGATCGAGTGGAAGATCACGCCCGGCAGCTCGTCGCCGCTCACCGACGGCGCTTCGGCGGCGCTCATCATGTCTCGGGAGAAGGCGGATGCGCTGGGCCTTCGCCCGCGCGCCCGCTTCGTCGCGTTCTCGGTGGTCGGCGACGACCCGATCATGATGCTCACCGGCCCGATCCCGGCGACCGCGAAGGTGCTCGACCGCGCCGGGATGCGCATCGACGAGATCGACGCGTTCGAGGTCAACGAGGCGTTCGCCTCGGTGCCGCTCGCGTGGCTGCGCGAGACGGGCGCCGACCTCGACCGGCTCAACCCGCGCGGCGGCGCGATCGCGCTCGGCCACGCGCTCGGCTCGTCCGGCACGCGGCTGCTCGCGACGCTCGTGAACGAGCTCGAGCACAGCGGCGGTCGCTTCGGCCTGCAGACGATGTGCGAGGGTGCGGGCATGGCGAACGCGACGATCATCGAGCGCCTGGACTGACGCCCCTCAGCTACGCGGCGAGCGCCTGCTCCACCTGCGGCCGCAGCTCGGCGGGCGTCGTCGTCGGGGCGAAGCGCTCGATCACGCGGCCATCCCGGCCGACCAGGAACTTCGTGAAGTTCCACTTGATCGCGCCCCCGAGCATCCCCTTCTTCTCGTCCTTCAGCCACTGGAAGACGGGATGCGTCGACGGTCCGTTGACCTCGATCGGCGCGAACATCGGGAAGCTCACGCCGTAGTTCTTCTGGCACACCTCGGCGATCTGGTCGACCGAGTCGTGCTCCTGCTTGAAGGAGTCGGAGGGGAAGCCGAGCACGACGAGCCCCTCGTCCTGCAGCTCGCGGTAGAGCTGCTCGAGCCCCTCGAACTGGGGCGTGAGCCCGCACTGGCTCGCGGTGTTGACGACCAGCACGACCTTGCCCTCGAAGTCCTTCAGGTCGACCTGCTCGCCCGTGAGGGCCTCTGCCTGGAAGTCGCTGAGCGTCGTCATGCCGCCACTCTGCCGCGCGTTGCTATGCGCGCCCCGAGAGCCGCACGCCCGCCTGCTCCCCGCAGAGTGCCGGAACTCTGCGATCTGGATGCGTCAGGACGACAGAGTGCCGGAACTCTGCGGCACGGAAGGCGCGGGCGGGGCGTCGAGGCGACGGCCCGACCACGCCGCGAGCGCCGCGACGAGCACGCCGGCCGCGGCGGCCGCGACGAGCCAGCGGAAGTCGACGACGGTCAGCAGGGCACTGCCGAGCGCGAGCATGAGCATCTGCGGCACGTTGATCGAGACGTTGAGCGCCGCCGACGTGCGGCCCTGCAGGCGCGGGGGCGTGAGGCGCATGCGCAGCGTCACGACGCCGACGATGATCCACGGCACGCCGAACCCGATGAGCGCCTGCGCCCCGCCCATCGCGCCCCAGCGCATCCACGCCTCAGCGAGCGGCCACTGCACCGCGACGAACGCGACGACCGTGCCGAGCCCGAGGAGCGCGAGCCCCGCGGCGACGAGCCGGCGCTCGCCGAGCCGCCGCAGCACGGCCGCAGAGCAGAGGCCGCCGAGCAGCGCGCCGACGCCCTGGATCGCCTGCGCGGGACCGAGCGCCGCCGGTCCCTCCTGCAGCCCGTGCTCGACGAGCGGGAAGATCGTCGCGTTCAGGAGCCCCGTGATGCCGAAGCCGAGCGCCGTCGCGATCGTCAGCAGCCGCAGCAGCGGGTCGGCGAGCAGCGCGCGGAAGCCGCCCGAGAGCTCGTGCCAGTACGTCTCGCCCTCGAGGCGCGGCTCGGGCTCCGACTCCTTGATGCGGATGGTCGTGAGCAGCACCGCCATCGTCAGGAAGCCAGCCGCGGCCAGCACGACGACCGCGGCGGGACCGGCGGCGACGTAGAGCGCGGCGCCGAGCGCGGGGCTCACGATGCGCATGCCGTTGTCGATCGACGTGAAGATGCCATTGGCGCCGGCGAGCTCCTCGTCGGGCAGCAGGTCGCGCAGGAGCCCCGACTGCGCGGCGGCGGTCAGGTAGGCGGCGAGCCCGTAGCCGAAGGTCACGGCGTAGATGAGCCACACGTGCTCGGCGCGCTGCACCAGCAGGAGCGTCAGCACGACGGCGGCGGTGCCGAGGTTCGTGCCGATGAGCAGCGGCCGGCGGTGCACGCGGTCGGCGAGCTGGCCGGCGAACGGCGCGAGCAGCGCCGGCAGTCCGATGAAGAGGAAGACGAGCGCGCCGGCCGCGTCGGAGCCGGTGAGCTCCCGCACCCAGATCGCGAGCACGAGATAGAGGGCGCTGTCGCCGAGGTTCGTCGCGACCCAGCCGGCCATGAGGCGGCGGTAGGCGGGCCGCCGCATGGGCGACGGCGGCTTGCGGGTGTCGAGGTCGGATGCGGCGGTCGTCATCGCGGGGCTCCTTGCGCGGGCGCGCGCCATCGCGCGCCGGGAGGCGAGTGCGGGCGGGGTGGACTGCTCGACGGGAGCGCGCCGCTACGGCGTCGGCTCGCCGTCGAGGTCGGGGTTCAAGGTGGCGAAGAAGTGCGCCTTGCGGCTGCCGGAGGGGCGGCTCGACTCGTCGTCCTCGCGGCCGTGGAAGCGCTCGGTGAGCTTCGCGATCTCCTCGGCGAGCTCCTTGAGCTCCGCGGGCGTGGCCCAGAAGGCCGAGAGGTTGACGGTCGTGCCCTCGATCCACTCCCCCTCGGCGCCGTGCTTCGTGAAGAAGTCGACGACGCGCGCGGCCTCGTGCTGCACGTAGAGCGCGCCGATCGTGGCGGAGGTGCGGATCGAGGCGGGGTCGGCCGGGTCGGGCCGGAGGTCGCGGCTGCGATGCACGGCGCGCCACGGCTTCGACGTGCCCTGCGCCTCGCCGCGCTCGATGAAGCCGACCTTGGCGAGCGTGCGCAGGTGGAACGAGCAGTTCGAGGGGCTCTCGCCCACGCGCTCCGCGATCTGGGTCGCGGTCGCCTCGCCGAGCTCGTCGATCACGGAGAGGATCTCGACGCGCAGGGGGTGCGCGAGCGCCCGCAGCAGCGCGGGGTCGCTCGAGCGGAGGTCGGGCATGTCCGCCTTCCGCCGAGCGGCCTGCTCGGCCGCTCCCTGCACGTCGGTCTCCTCAGCCACGATCAGATCCAACCACGCTGGCTCATGGCCTCGGCGCGCATGCGCTCGAAGCGTCGCACGGCGCGCTCGGCCTCGAGGCCGGCGCGGTGCCGCTCCTCGACGCGCACGCCGATGCGGTGGCGGATGCGTTCGGTGCGTCCCATGGGGATCCCTCCTCAGTCGGTGTCGGCGGTGCGATCGGTTCCTGTGCCGACATCTGAAACGATACTTTCAAAGCACCCACTTCGCAAGGACTCTTTCGAAAAGGATCCTTCGGCGTGTCGCGGGCATGCAAGAGCCCCCGCCGCACGGGCGGGGGCTTCAAGCGCGCGAGCTCAGCGCATCGAGACGAGGATCTTGACCTCGTGCTCCTTGTTGTCGATGAGCTGCCGGAAGCCCTGCTCGACGATGTCGTCGACGACGATGCGCCCGGTGATGAAGGGGGCGAGGTCGACGGCACCGCTGCGGGCCAGCTCGATCGCCTCGGCGTGGTCGTTCGCGTAGCCGATCGAGGCGCCCATCACGCGGTCCTGCATCGTGAGGCCCGCGGTGATGTCGAGCTCGTACGGCTTCGTGTGGATCGCGACGATCTCGAGCCGGCCGCCCGGGCCGAGCACGTCGAGCAGCTGCGTCACGACGACGGCGACCCCGGCCGCGTCGAACGCGACCTCCGCGCCGCGCCCCTCGGTCTCGGTGCGCACGACCTCGGCGAGGTCCTCCTTCGCGGGGTCGACCACGACATCCGCCACGCCCGTCTCGCGCGCCTTCTCGCGGCGGGCGGTCGACATCTCCGAGACGATCACGCGGAGGCCCTTCGCCTTGAGCACCGCGGCGACGAGCAGGCCGATCGGGCCCGCGCCGCCGACGACGGCGGTCTGCCCCTCCTCCGCGCCCGCGTGCTTGACCGCGTGCAGCGCGACGGCGAGCGGCTCGATGAGCGCCGCCTGGTCGAGCGGCAGGTCGCCGACCGGGTGCACCCAGCGGCGATCCACGACGATGCGCTCGCTCAGCCCGCCGCCGAGCCCCGAGATGCCGATGAAGCCCATCTGCTCGCACAGGTTGTACTTGCCGGCCTGGCAGGCCGGGCACGTGCCGTCGACCATGAGCGGCTCGACGACGACGCGGTCGCCGACCTCGAGGCCGTCGACGCCCTCTCCGAGCTCCTCGACGACGCCCGAGAACTCGTGGCCCATCACGACCGGCAGCGTCTCCTTCGAGAGCGGATGCGGCTGGTCGGTCGAGGGCGCGGGCGGGATCGGACCGTCGTGGTACAGGTGCAGGTCGCTGCCGCAGATGCCGTTGAAGGCGGGTGCGATCTTGACGGTGCCGGGGCGCGTCTCGGGCTCGTCCACCTCCTCGACCCGGATGTCTTCCTTGCCGTAGTACATCGCTGCCTTCATGGCACGACTCCCTTCGTCGGTGGAGCCTCCACCATCCCGCGCGCGCATCAGAGCGCGCTGGACGCACCTCAGCCCGCGGCGACGAGCTCCTCGCGGCTGAGCTCGATCCAGGGCCCCGCGGGGTTGATGACGATCGACGCGAACGGTCCCTGCTGCAGCTGCTCGAGCACGTGCGTCGTGGTGGTCGTGACGATGCCGTCATGCGGGTCGCGCGCGAGGATCTCGGGCGCCGAGGTGAAGGCGAGCAGCGCCATGCTGCCGTCGCCGCGACGCGTCACGCGCAGCTGCGGCGGCTCGTCGTCGCCCTGGCCCTCGGCGCGCTGGCCGGCGAGCAGCAGCGGCCCCTCGGCGACGAGCGCGGTGATCGCCTCGGCGCGCGAGGCCGTCCCGGTCTCGACGGCCGCGATCGCGGCGCTCAGCCGGTCGTTGCGCGGGTGCCGCAGCGCGAAGTCGATGTCGGAGGCCGAGAGCGCCGCGGTCTTCTCCGCCGGATCGATGTAGAGCCAGGCCGCACCCTGGCGCCGCGCGAGCTCGAGCACCGCCGCCGCGGGCTGGGCGATCGACTGGTAGCGCGTGCCCTCCGGGTGGATGCGCGCGATCTCGTCGTTGCTCGTGAAGGCGAGGAGCGCCCGCTGCCCGTCCGGGCCCACGCGCTGGTTGATGCGCAGCTTCGATCCCGTGTGCAGCCGGCCCTCGGAGATGTTGAGCTCGGAGCCCGTCACGTCGAGCAGCAGCTCCCCCGTGAGGCATGCCCGCAGCACGTCGAGCATCGTCTCGTGCTTCGGCTCGGCGGCGAAGGCCGCCACCGCGCGCCGCACCCGGTCGTTGTCCACGAGCTCTGCCATGCGCCCACGCTACCCACGACGCGCTCTCCCCGGGCCGAGAATCTGCAGAAGATGCACACTTCACTCTTGACTTATATAAGCGACGGTGCAACAGTGCTGGCATGCACGCGCTCGACGTCCTCGGCGACCCGGTGCGGCGACGCATCCTCGAGCTGCTCGCCGACGGCGAGTCGAGCGCGGGCGAGCTCGCGCAGGCGATCGGCGAGGAGTTCGGCATCAGCCAGCCGGCGGTGAGCCAGCACTTGCGGGTGCTGCGCGAGCACGGCTTCGCGAGCGTGCGGCCCGAGGGGCGACGGCGCCTCTACGCGGTCGATGCGGCCGGTCCGCGCGAGGCGAGCGAGTGGCTCAGCGCGTTCGACCGCTACTGGGCGCCGCGGCTCGCGGCGCTCGACACCGAGCTCGCGCGAGGGCGCCGGCAGCGGCGGCTCGACGCGGAGCGCGACACGAGTGAGGGATGACCATGGTGGATGTGCAGGCGCAGCTCGGCGCGGTCGAGCGCACGGTGGGGAGCACGGAGGTCGACCGCGCGCCAGCGCGCGTGCAGTCGCTCGCGCAGCGCTACCCCTCCCCGATCGACGACGTGTGGAGCGCCGTGACGGATCCCGCGCGGATCGCGCGGTGGTTCCTGCCGGTCTCGGGGGACCTGCGGCTCGGCGGCCGCTACCAGACCGAGGGCAACGCGGGCGGCGAGATCCTCGAGTGCGATCCGCCCGCGGGCGACCGCGCGCGCTACCGCGTGACGTGGGAGTTCGGCGGCGGCATGTCGTGGCTCGAGGTGCGGCTGACGGGCGAGGGCGACTCGACCCGCTTCGAGCTCGAGCACGTCGCCCGCGAGGCGGATGTGCCGGCGGAGATGTGGGAGACGTTCGGCCCGGGCGCCACGGGCGTCGGCTGGGACGGCGGACTCCTCGGACTCGCGCTGCACCTCTCCGCGCCCGACACGGCGATGACGCCCGAGCAGGGGCAGGCGTGGGCGCTGAGCGACGAGGGCAGGGCCTTCAACCGCGGCGCGGCCGACGCGTGGGCCGAGGCGTCGATCCTCGCCGGCACCGACCGCGAGACCGCGCGTCGGCAAGCCGCCGCGACCTTCGGCTTCTACGCCGGCGAGCCGGGCACGAGCGGCGAGGGCGCCGATCCGACGGGCGGCGACCCGGCGCACGCGGCGGGCTGACGCTCGCCCCAGCGCGCGGAGCGGCCGAGCCGGCGCGGTGCCGGCTCGGCCGCTGTCGTGCTCGGCGCTACGCCGACTCGGGCGCCGAGGGGTGCCCCGGCGCGAGGAGCGGACCGGCCTGCCCCTTCGAGGCCATCGCCGAGCCGGCCGCCTGGCCCTGCGCGGTCGCGTTCACGATCGCCTGCAGGTCGATGCCGGTCGCGTCCTTCATCATCTGCGTCATCGAGGCCATGTTGCCGACCATGTCGCCCGTGAGCTTGCCGGTGCCGTCGGCCGAGACGACCGTGATCTGCGACGACGCGTAGGCCTTGCCGAACGCATCCGCAACCTGGGGCATGACCTTCAGCAGCTCCTGCGCGAGCACGACCTGCGCGTTCTCGGTGAGCGCCTTCGCGCGCGCCTCGATCGCCTGCGCCTCGGCGAGGCCCTTCGCGCCGATCGACTCGGCTTCGGCGCGGCCGCGCGCGGCGGTCGCGACGCCCTCGGCCTCGCCCTCGGCCTTCGCGGCCTCGGCCGCTGCGATGCGCGCGGTGCGCTGCGCGGCGCCGCGCGCCTCGGTGACGGCCGCTTCGGCGTTGCCCTCCGCCTTCACGGCCTCGGCGCGCGCCTCGCGCGCTGCCCGCTCGGCGTTCGCCTCGGTGGCCTTCGCCTTCGCGTTCGCCTCGGCGGTGACCTGGATGCGGTAGGCCTCGGCATCGGCGACCTTGCGCACCTCGGCGTTGAGCTGCTGCTCGCGCAGCTCGGCCTCGCGCTGGGCGGTGATCTCCTCCTGCGCGACGATCGCCTGCCGCTGCACGGCCTCCTCGAGCGGCTGCGCGGCCGCAGCCTGCGCGACGGCCTTGTCGGTCTCGGCCCGCACCGCCGCCTCCTGCAGCTGCAGCACTCGGTTGGCCTCGAGGATCTGCTTCTTCGCCTCGATCGACGCCTGCTCGGCGGCCTTCTGCGCCTCGGTGTTCGCGATCGCCGCGGCGCGCTGCACGGCGGCCGACTCGGGCACGCCGAGGTTCGAGATGTAGTTCTGGTTGTCGTTGATCTCCTGGATCTGCAGCGTGTCGACGACGAGGCCCTGCTTCGTGAGGGCGTCCTCGGCGGCCTGCAGCACCGCATCCGCGAGTGCCTTACGGTCGTGGATGATGTCGAGCACTGTCAGCTGGCCGATGATGCCGCGGAGCGAGCCCGAGAGCACCTCCTGCGTCGACGACTCGATCTCCTCCTGCTGCGAGAGGAAGCGCTGGGCGGCGTTGCGGATCATCTCCTCGGTGCCGCCGACCTTGATCACGGCGACCGCCTGCGCGTGGATCGTGATGCCGTTCTTGGTCTGCGCGGTCGTGTTGAACAGCAGCCGCCGCGAGCGCAGCGAGAGCTTGAACGACTTCTGCACGAACGGCATGACGAAGACGCCGCCGCCCGTGACGACCTTCTGCCCCGAGAGGTCGGTGAAGGAATGGCCGGATGCGTCGACGGTCGTCTTGCCCTTCCGGCCGGTGACGATGATGGCCTCGTCGGGCTCGGCGATGCGGTAGCGGCGGACGCCCGCGGCGATGAGAATCGCGACGACGACGACCGCGACGACGATCAGGATGACGACGGGACTGAGCAGATCGGGCACGGAGGCTCCCTAGGTGCGTGGTGCGTGACACTCGCACCGTACGGGGGCGCGGCGCTCGTGCTCGCACGGCGCGGCGGTCTCGTGAGAAGACCTCAGACCGCGAGGCGCGGCGGGCGGCCCGGCCGCCGCTCGCCGATGGTGTGCCGCGCTGCTAGAGCAGGCCGCGCGTGGCCTGCACCTGCGCTCGCAGTCGGTCGTGCTCGAGCAGCTGGTGCTCGGCCTCCACCGCGACCGTGTGGCGCTGGAGCCACGATGTCTTCGCCGTCCCGAAGCGCGCGCTGCGCTCGCTGCGTGCCATGGTGATGCCTCCTCGAATCGAACCCTTGGGCTCGATCCCACCACCGGCCACCCACATGGGAGAGGCGCTGCGACGCGCCGTCGCGGCGGTGCGGACGGCCCGCGAGGCCCCTACCGCAGGAGCAGGATCTTGCCGCCCGGGGCGTCCGCCGAGCCCATGAGCGCGTGCGCGCGGCCCGCCTCGGCGAGCGGCATCGTCGCGCCGATCACGGGGCGGATCTCGCCGGTCGAGAACAGCGGCCAGACGTGCTCGCGCACCTCGGCCACCGCATCCGCCTTCGAGCCGCGGCCCTCGATCGGGCGCGCGCGGAGCGTCATGGCGCGGAGCGTCACCCGGCGCTGCATGAGCCGTCGCAGGTCGATCTCCGCCCTCGAGCCGCCCTGCACGGCGATGATCGTGAGCGACCCGTCGAGGGCGAGGGCGTCGAGGTTGCGGTCGAGGTAGTCGGCGCCGATGACGTCGAGCACGAGCTCGGCGCCGCGGCCCTCGGTCGCGCCGAGCACCGCTTCGACGAAGTCCTCCGAGCGGTAGTCGATCGCGAGCTCGGCGCCGAGCGATCGCACGAGGTCGTGGTGGCGCGCGCTCGCGGTCGTCGCGACGCGCCAGCCGTGGGCGCGCAGCAGCAGGATCGCCATCGTGCCGATGCCGCCCGAGCCCCCGTGCACGAGCGCGAGGCCGTCGGGCGAGGGCGGCGGCACGTCGCGGATCGCGGTCCAGACGGTGAGGACCGCCTCGGGGAGCGCCGCCGCCTCGTCGAGCGCGATGGCGGCAGGCACGGGCAGCACCTGCGTCGCCGGCACCGCGACCCGCTCGGCGTAGCCGCCGCCTGCGAGCAGCGCGCACACCGGCTCGCCGAGCGTGAATCCCTCCACGCCCTCGCCGAGCGCCGTGATCGTGCCCGAGCACTCGAGCCCGATGATCTCGGAGGCGCCGGGTGGCGGCGGGTACTTGCCGGCGGCCTGCATGACGTCGGCCCGGTTGACGGCGGTCGCGACGACGTCGATGACGACCTCGCCGTGCCCCGCGACGGGATCGGGCGCATCCGCCCACTCGAGCGGCGCGCCCGCCGCGCGCTGCCGGATCGCCTTCACGTCGTCACCGCACCGCGATCGTGAGCAGCAACACCGCGTCGGTGAGCGCATCCACCGCGTGCGTCTCGTCGGGGATGTCGACGAGGTCGCCCGCCGCGAGCTCGAGCGACGCGCTCCCCCACCGCAGCCGCACGCGGCCGACGAGCACGTGCAGCGTGCCCTCGCCGTTCGCGGAGTGGTCGTCCATGCCGTTGCCCTCGGTGAGCGCGAGCACCGTCTGCCGCAGCGAGAGCCCGCGGCCCGAGCGGGTCGACCGCCCGGCGCGGCCGCTCGAGGCCTCGCGCGCGGTCGCGAGCAGCTCGTCGGCGAGGGTGGGCAGGTGCACGGCGTCCATGCCCCCAGCATGCCGGGGATCGCGCCGGGGCTCTAGCCTGGCCGCGGAGGCGGAGATGACGGATGCGGTGGGTCACGAGGGCGCGCTCGGCGCGCCTCGCGTCGTGGCCGACGCAGCCGCGCTCGCCGCGCGCACCGGCGCGGCCGACGAGCGCGGCGCGGTGTGGCGGCTCGCGGAGCCCGAGCGGCACCTCGACGCGAACGTCATCGCGCTCCCGCCGCTCGGGCGCATCGAGCCGCACGACGGGCCGGCCGAGGACGTGCTGTGGCACGTGCTCGCGGGCGCCGGCACGCTCGAGACCGACGGCGAGCCGGTCGCGCTGCGAGCGGGCGCGATCGTGTGGCTGCCGCGCGGCTCGCGGCGCGCGGTGACCGCGGGCGAGGAGGGCCTCCGCTACCTCTCGGTGCACCGGCGGAAGGGCGGCTTGGGCATCGGCGCGCGGCCCGCCGACTGACGCGCGCTCAGCCCTCGATCAAGATCGCTCGCCCGGTGCCCGCCTGGGGCGTCGGCGCGCGCTACATTCGGCTCTCGTGAGCAACGTCGCCCCCTCCGCCGTCATCCTCGTACGCTCGCGCCGGTTCCGCGTGAACCCCGCGACGGCCGCCGACAACGCCTTCCAGGCCGACCCGCCCGCGGTCGACCCCGCGGCCCTGTCGGCGCAGGCGACGCGGGAGATGGACGCAGTCGCCGACGCGCTCCGTGCGGCGGGCGTGACGGTGCACGTCTTCGACGACGACGACCCCACGCGCCCCGACAGCGTCTTCCCCAACAACTGGATCTCGACGCATCCGGGCGGCATGGTCGGGGTCTTCCCGATGTTCGCGCCCAACCGCCGGCACGAGCGCCGCGGCGACGTGCTCGAGATGCTCAAGGCGCACTACCGGGTGCAGACGATCGTCGACTACTCGGGGCTCGAGGCCGACGGCATCTTCCTCGAGGGCACGGGAGCGATGGTGATCGACCACGACTCGCGGGTCGCCTACATGGCGCGCAGCCACCGCGCCGACCAGGTGGCGCTCGAGCGCTTCTGCGCCGACTTCGCGTACGAGCCGATGGCCTTCGACGCGTTCGACTCCGGCGGCCTGCCGGTCTACCACACCAACGTGCTCGGCTGGATCGGCACCCGCATGGCGATGTTCGCGCTCGAGATGGTGCCGGATGCGTCGCGCCGCGAAGCGCTGGGCGAGCGCCTGTCGGTGCACGGTCGCCAGGTCGTCGAGCTGACCGAGCACCAGGTGGGCGAGTTCGCGGGCAACGCGATCGAGCTCACCGGTCGGCACGCCGACGGCAGCTGGCGGCCGATCGTGGCGTTGTCAGGGCGCGCGCGGCGGTCGCTGCGCGACGACCAGGTCGCCGCGATCGAGCGCTCGGCCGAGATCGTCGCGGTCGACATCCCGACGCTCGAGCTCTCGGGCGGCTCGGTGCGCTGCATGATCGCCGGCATCCACCTCGACCCGCGGCCGGGTGTCGCGCCGGGGCACGCTGCGGCCGACGATGCGCTCGCCGCGGAGGGCAGCGGGCTCGTCGCGTAGCCGAGGACCTCTCCGCTGGTCGCGCTTCGCGCGGACCGGCGCAGCCCGCGGGATGGGGCTCAGCCGCCGGCGGAGCGGTAGTGCGCCGCGAGGCGGCGGAGGCCCTCGTCGATCGAGACGCTCGGTGCCCAGTCGAGATCGCGGCGCGTGTCGCGCTGGTCGAACCAGTGCGCGGTCGAGAGCTGCTCGGCGAGGAAGCGCGTCATGGGCGGCTCGTCCTGCCCCGGCCGGATCGCCCAGGCGCGCTCGATGGCGCTGCCCGCGGCCTTCGCGAGGCCGGCCGGCACGCTGAAGCGCGGAGGGCGCACGCCCGCGGCGAGGCAGATGCCGGCCATGAGGTCGCCGATCGCGCGCGGCTCGCCGTTCGTGATGACGTAGGCGTTGCCGTGCGCGGCGTCGGCGCGCTTCAGGGCCGCGACGATCCCGCTCGCGGCGTTGTCGACGTAGGTCGAGTCGATGAGCGCGGTGCCGCCGTCGAGCAGCGGCAGCGTGCCGCGGCGCGCGCGGTCGATGATGCGCTCGGTGAGCTGCGCGTCGCCCGGCCCCCACACGAGGTGCGGCCGCACGGCCACGACGCGCATCGACGCGGAGTCGCGGGACAGGGCGAGCAGCTCGGCCTCGGCCTTCGTGCGCGCGTAGTCGCCGCGCGCGTGCTCGGGCGAGGCGGGCTCGGCGCCGACGCCCGCGAGCGCCGCGCCCGCGTGGGCGACCGAGGGCGACGAGACCTGCACGAAGCGCGAGACGCCCGCGCGCTCGGCGGCGTCGAGCATCGTGCGCGTGCCGTCGACGTTCACGCGGCGGAAGTCCGCCGGGTCGCCCGCGAGCGAGACCTTCGCGGCGAGGTGGACGACGCCCTCGGCGCCGTCGAGGGCGCGCGCGACGAGGGATGCGTCGGTGACGGAGCCCAGGACATCCGTCGCCCCGGGCACCTGCGACGGGCGCCGCTGGAGCGTGCGCACCTCGTGGCCGGCGGCGACGAGCTCGGCGGCGACGGCGCGGCCGAGGAAGCCGGATGCGCCGGTGACGACGACGATCACGGCGCGTTCGGCTTCTCGCCCGCGAGCACGCGCTCGGCCCAGTCGGACAGGCGCGAGCGGTCGATCTTGGAGTTGTGGCGGATGTCGGTCGGCAGCTGCGGCACCGCGAGCACGGCGGCGAGCGGCACCCGGGAGCGCTCGCGCACGGCGGCAGCGAGCTCCGGCTCGGCGAGGCCGGGGCGCGCGACGGGCGGGATGGTCTCGACGACCGCGACGGCTTGCCGCAGCCCGTGCGGGCCGACGCCGACGACGCCCGCGCGGCGCACGACGTCGACCGACTCGGCGTCCTGCTCGAGGCCGACGGGCGCGATCGGGCCGTCGGCGGCGACGATGACATGCTGCGTGCGGCCCTCGATCCACACGCGCCCCTCGGCGTCGAGGTGGCCGAGGTCGCCGGTGCGGTGCCAGCGGGGCGCGTCCGCGTCGACGAGCGCCTCGGTGTCGCGCGCCGCCATGCGGTCGGTGAGCCAGAGGCGGTCGTAGTGGTCCTTGAGGTGCCCCGCGGCGATGACGATCTCGCCGAGCACGCCCGGCTCGGCGCTCGGCGCGCCGGTCGCGCGGCCGTCGGCGTCGAGCGCGCTCACGAGCACGCGATTGTCGCCGATGGGCCTCCCGACGCAGACGCCGGCGTCGGGGGCGGATGCGGCGGCCCGGATGCCCTCGAGCGTCACGTCGGTCACGAGCAGGCACTCGGTCATGCCGTAGGGCGTGTGCGGGGTCGCGTTCGGCATCACCTCGGCGGCCGAGGCGAGCAGGGCCTCGCCGATGGGCGCGCCGGTGGAGAGGAACGTGTGCACGCGCGCGAGCGCGGCGCGCTCGTCGGGACCGAGCGCATCCGCCGTCGCGACGACGTTGAGCACCGCCGCGGGCGAGAGGAACACGATGCCGGCCTCCGACTCGCGGACCGCCGCGGCGACCGCGGTCGCGGTGAGCGTTCGGGGGGCGGAGACGTCCATGTCGGGCGTGGCTGAGCGCGTGCCGAGCGCGGGACCGAGGAGTGCGAACGGTGCGAAGCCCGTGACGAGGCCCGTCTCGGGCGTGATCTCGAGGTGGCGGGCGAGCACGTCGCGGAGGGCGCTCAGCTGGCCGTGGCGGTAGACGACGCCCTTCGCGGGGCCCGTGGAACCGGAGGTGAAGAGGATCGCGGCGTCGTCGTCGGGGCCGGGCTCGGGCGGCGGCGCCTCGCCGCTCGAGCGGATCGCGGCGCCGAGCGCGGCGACCTGGCCGAGGCTGTGCGAGACGTCGAGCGCGGCCTTCGCCGCGTAGGGCAGCCGCTCGGCGGAGATGCGCATGCCCGGCCAGCCGAGCGCGCGGGCAGCGGTGAGGCCGAGCCGCTCGCCGATGACGACGTCGGGCCACGCGCCGCGGACGGCGCGCGTGAGTCCCTTGACGCCGAGGCCCGCGTCGGCGACAACGACGACCGCGCCGATGCGCAGGCACGCGTAGACGACGGCGGTGAGCGTCGGGCCGGGCTGGACGAGGAGCGAGACGCGGTCGCCGCGCTGGACGCCGAGCTCGGACAGGCCCGCGGCGAGGTCGAGCACGCGGTCGTGGAGCTGGCGCCAGGTGACGCGGCGGGCGTGGCCGCGCTTCGTGGCCATGTCGATGACGGCGACGTCGTCGTCGGTGGCGCGGGCGTCGAGGCCGGCCCAGAGGGGGCGGAAGTCCTCCGCTCCCCCGTTGGTCGAGTAGTCGTCCGCAGGTCCCCCGTTGGTCGAGTAGTCGTCCGCCGGTCCCCCGTTGGTCGAGTAGTCGTCCGCCGGTCCCCCGTTGGTCGAGTAGTCGGCCGCCGGTCCCCCGTTGGTCGAGTAGTCGCCCGCAGGGCGACGTATCGAGACCTGTCCCTCCCGTCTCGATACGGCGCCTTCGGCGCCTACTCGACGAGCGGAGGTGGGAGCGGCGCCTTCGGCCGCCAGCCACTGCAGGATCGCCTCGGCGTAGGGGCGCTCCTCGGCGACGAGGTGGTTCGCGCCCTCGAAGCGGTGCACGTCGGCGTGCGGCAGCCGGTCGACGAGGTCGTCGAGGTAGCGGTCGCTGAAGATCGGGTCCTTCGGCCCCCACAGCATGAGCGCCGGCACCTCGAGCGCCGCGACGCCTGCCGCGATGCGGTCGAGCTCGGGACGGCTCTCGTGCGAGTCGTCGACGGGGATGTCGGCGACGAAGCCGCCGATGCCGCCGCGGCGATCGGCCGAGCCGTACGGCGCGCGGTACGCGTCCTTGACCTCCGCCGGCAGCGGCGGGCTCGCGAGCGCGAGCGTCGTGTCGAGGAAGGCGGTCGTCGCGACCGTCGAGGCGGCGAGCACGCCGCGCGCGCCCGCGAGCCGCAGCGGCGCGGGGATCGGCACGCCCTCCGGATGGTGGATCGCCGTGTTGAGCAGCGTCACGCCCGCGAGCAGCTCCGGGTGGTCGACGGCCCAGCCGAGCGAGACGACGCCACCCCAGTCGTGCCCGAGGGTGACGATCGGGCCCTCGAGCTGCAACGCATCCGTCAGTCCCGAGAGGTCGGCGACGCGCTGCGCGAGCGGGCGGTGCATCCCGGTGCGCTGCGAGTAGCCCATCTCGAGCTGGTCGACGGCGATGACGCGCCACGCGGGCTCGCCGACCGACGCGGCCGCGACCGAGGCCGCGAGCATCGACCGCCACAGGTAGCTCCAGGTCGGGTTGCCGTGCACCGCGAGGATCGTGCCGGCGGGCGCCGCTCCGAGGCGCTCGAGCGCACCACCCGTGTCGAGCACGTGCCACGTGCGGGTGCGTCCCGCATCCGCCCCCGCGCCCGGCACGGCGACGAGCCGGCTCCAGTCGGGGTCGAGCCCCGGCAGCCCCGTCGGCGGCAGCGCGGCGGGAGCGGCGGGCGCAGTCACCAGGCGAGCTCCATCATGGCCGTGTTGAGGCCCGAGCCGACGCCCATGAGCAGCACCCGGTCGCCGCGCTGGAGGTGCTTGCGCTCCTCGACGAGGGTGATGGGGATGGATGCGGGGCCGACGTTGCCGAAGCGCGGGAAGGTCGTGGGCACCCGGGCCGGGTCGAGGCCCGCCGCCTTGATGATGGCGTTCGTGTGCACCGAGGAGACCTGGTGCGTGATGTAGCGGTCCATCTTCGACCAGTTCCACTCGGGGGCCGCCTCGCGCCAGGCGGAGACGACGAGGTCGAGGCCGCCCTTCAGCAGCGCCTTCGCGTTCGTGTACATGCCGTCGACGCTGCCGACGCAGAGGTCGTGGAACTGCGTCGCGGCGCGCGTGACGCCGCCGAGGATGCGGTGGCCGTCGGGGTGCTTGTCGGCGCGGCCGAGCACGGCGGCGGCCGAGCCGGAGCCGAGCGTGAGAGTCGCGAACTCGCTGAGGAAGCCGGTGCGGTCGACGTCGTCGCGCAGCAGCCGGTCGATCGTGTTGACCTGGATGTCGTCGGCGTCCTCGCCGTTGACGACGATCGCGTAGTCGATCTGGCCGGCCTCGATCATGCCGCTCGCGAGGCTCATGCCGTTGACGAAGCCGAGGCACGCGTTGGCGACGTCGAAGTTGATGGCGCTCGTCGGCAGGCCGAGCTCGTGGTGCAGGCGCACGGCGACGGAGGGCTCGAGGTGCTTGCGCGTGACGCTCGTGTTGATGAGCAGGCCGACGTGGCCGGGCTCGACCCCCGCTTCCGCGAGCGCGCGACGGCCCGCATCGACGGTCGCGGCGTCCGCCGACTCCCCCGCCGTCGCATCCCAGTTGCGGCGCTCGAGCACGCCCGCGACCCGGCGCAGCAGCCCGCCCTTGAGGCGCAGCCGCGAGAGCGCGTCACCGAGGCGGTGCTCGATGTCCTCGGAGGTCGTCACGCGGCTCGGCAGCGTGCTCGCGACCGACAGCAGGGCGACGTTGTCGAAGCGGGTGGTCGCGTTGCCTGTCATATGGGGTCTCCGTGGAGGGCGGCTGAGCGCGGTTGCGCATCGTCAACGGTATCGACGCGACCTGTGGTCGATCTGCATGGGCGCGTGGGAAACGCCTCGGCTTCAGCGTGCCGGATGCCTTGGGTCGCGATCGCGCGCACCCAGCGTGCCGCTCGCGCTGCGACGCGCGAGCCAGCCGGCCGCGAGGCCGACGGCGACGCCGGCGAGGTCAGCCAACGCATCCCACGCATCGCCCGAGCGGCCGGGCAGCAGCAGGTGCTGCACGACCTCCGACAGCACGGCGTGCGCCGCGAGGGCCGCGCCGAGCCAGAGCGGCCGAAGCCCAGCGAGCACGCCGAGCAGCGCCGGGGCGGCGAAGACCGCGAAGTGGACGAGCTTGTCGGAGCCGGCCGGCGCCGGGATGTCGGACGGCGGGTCGGGCACGTAGAGCACCACGAGCTGCGCGACGAGCGCGAGCGCGAAGAGCACCGCGATGGTCCGCCGCAAGGTCGTCGCACTCATGCGTCGATCGTCGCATCCCGCGAACGGAGGCGACGCAGATGTGTGGCGATCGGCTCCCCCATGGGACGGGAAGCAGCCGATCGCCACACATCTGCAGCTCGCGTCAGGGCGTCGGCATGCCGCCGTTCACGTTGAGCGTCTCGCCGATCACGTAGCTCGACTCGGGCGAGGCGAGGAACACGTAGGCGGGCGCGAGCTCGGTCGGCTGGCCGGCGCGGCCGAGCGGCGTCGACTTGCCGAACTCGGGCAGCTCCTCGGTCGGCTGGCCGTCGGTCGGCTGCAGCGGCGTCCAGATCGGGCCGGGCGCGACCGCGTTGACGCGGATGCCCTTCGGCGCGAGCTGCTGCCCGAGCCCCTTCGTGAAGTTGTTGATCGCCGCCTTCGTCGACGCGTAGTCGAGCAGCACCGGCGGCGCCATGTAGGCGACGACCGAGGTCGTGTTGATGATCGTCGACCCAGGCTGCAGGTGCTTGAGCGCCGCCTTCGTGATGCGGAACATCGCGAGCACGTTCACCGCGTAGGTGTCGACGAGCTGCTCGTCCTCGATGTCCTCGAGCGACTCCTGCGCGATCTGCTTGCCCGCGTTGTTCACGAGGATGTCGAGGCCGCCCAGGCCCTGCACCGCATCCGTCACGAGGGTCTCGCAGAAGGATGCGTCGGTGAGATCGCCGGGGAGGAGCACGGCCGTGCGGCCCTCGGCCTCGATGATCTCCTTGACCCACTGCGCGTCGGACTCCTCGGCGGGCAGGTAGTTGATGGCGACGTCGGCGCCCTCGCGAGCGAACGCGATCGCGACGGCCGCGCCGATGCCGGAGTCGGCGCCGGTGATGAGCGCCTTGCGGCCCTGGAGCCGGCCAGTGCCGCGGTACGAGTGCTCGCCGCGGTCGCTCTTCGGCGTCATCTCGGAGTCGAGGCCCGGCTCCTCCTGGTGCTGCTCGGGCGGCTCGATCGCGGGGTAGCGGTCGACGGGGTTCTGGAACGTCAGCTGGTCGGTGGTCTCGAGGTGCGCGTCGTCGGCGTGCGTCTGGTCGGTCATGACTGGCTCCTTCGCGTCGGGATCAGCACGGTAGCCAGCCGGGCTGAGCGCGGTGTGCGGCTGGTGCACAGCGCATGAGGAGGTGCGCGTTCTCCACAAGCAGTCGTCCTAGCCGCACGAAGCCGTGTCCGCTGCGCGCATCCTGCGGTCATGAGAGCGGATGCGACCCACCGGTTCACCTTCGACGTCGAGGGAGGCGGGTCGTTCGAGTGCATCGCGCGCACGCGCTCCGAGGCCGAGCAGGTCGCGCGGCACGCGGGCGCGCCCGTACGGCCGCGCGAGCAGGCGCGGCTCGGCTCTGCGGAGGGCGACGTCGCAGGCAGGCGGGCGATCACCGGTTCACGACTCGGCAATCCCGTCTGGAAGCGTGACCTCCACGAGCTCGTGCAGGTGCTCGATCACGTGCGCATGCGGGGTGGCGCGGCCTCGGTGCTCCCGGTCGCCG
Source organism: Agrococcus lahaulensis DSM 17612 (assembly GCF_000425105.1). Taxonomy (GTDB): domain Bacteria; phylum Actinomycetota; class Actinomycetes; order Actinomycetales; family Microbacteriaceae; genus Agrococcus; species Agrococcus lahaulensis. Next base: position 727,529 of record NZ_AULD01000005.1, on the reverse strand, counting down.
CGCTGCACCCCGACGAGATCGTCGCGCGCGGCATGCGGCCGTGCCCGGAGCACGAGCACGAGCCGGGGCCGGATGGCAGGGTGCCGGTCGATGCGCGCGCCGGAGTCACCATCCACATCGAGGAGGACGGTGGTTGGGAGCTGCGACTGCTGCTCTCTGTACCGCTCCCCGAGTGCTTCGCCCAGCTCGAGTGGGAGCGGTGCGAGCACGGCAACCCAGCGGTCTCGATGGTGCCGGGCTGCTCGGTCTGGACCGTCGCTGCAGAGGTGATGATGGCGCTGCTGCTCTCTGTCGGCATGCGCCCCGGTGAGCTCTCCGCGATGCCGATGACCTCGGACGCCCTCGCGAGCTGACATGGCGCGATCGGGACTTCTTCCCATTCTCGGGCAGCGGCGCTACCCTCGCCGCATGGATCGGGTCACCATCACCGCCGCGCGCGACCGGCTCTCGACGCTCGTCGACCGGGCGCGGAGCGCACCCGTCTACCTCACTCGCCGCGACCGCGATGTCGCCGCGATCGTCGACGCCGACGTCCTGCGACGGCTGCTCGACGACGCGGAAGAGCTCGCGGACATCAGGGCGGCGGCAGCGGCTCAGGACGAGGCCGAGCGGCTCGACGAGGTGCCCGTGCCGTGGGACGAGGTGAGGCGCGACCTCGGCCTGTCGTGAAGCGCTACCGCGTCGAGTTGCTCACCTCGGCAGCACGCGCCCTTCGGAGGCTGCCGCCGGACGGCAAGCGTCGCGTGCAGGCGATGCTCGAGCTGCTCGCCGAGGATCCGCGGCCGCCAGCAGCGAGGAAGCTCACCGGGCGGCCGGAGTGGCGGGTGCGCAGCGGCGACTACCGCGTCGTCTACGCGATCGAGGACGACCGCTTGCTCGTGGTCGTCGTGACCCTGGGCAGGCGCGACGTGCTCTACCGCTGAGCAAGTGCGGCGTCGAGCCGCTCAAGCGCGAATGCCCACGGGATGCGCTCCTGTTCGAGGCGCACGTCGCCCTCGTCGCGCACGCGGTCGAGCGCCGCTTGCTCGAACGGCTCGAGCGTCGGGTAGGCGCCCCGAGCCGGCTTCGGCTCCCGCACCCACAGGTCGCGATGCGCGAGCAGCGCCTCCTCGTCCATGACGACGCTTACCACCGACGGCAGCGCCGACCGCAGCCGGTGGAGGATCGCGAAGCCGTTCGAGTCGAGGTCGCCCCAGTAGCGCACTCGCGCGCCCGTGAGCCACGGGATGCGCGCGAGCTCGGCGGCGGCGTAGCCGGCCCCGTGCACCGCGACGACGCCGGGCATCGGCGGCAGCGCGAGCAGCGTCTCGAGGTTCTCGAGCACGAGCACCGCGTCGGCCTCCACGCGGAGCACCGCGAGCTCATCCACCGACGCGCCGAAGGCCCGCGGAGCGCCCGGGAGCACGCGCTCGTCGAGCAGCCGCACCCGGAACTGCTGCGCATCGCCGACGATGCCGAGCGACTCCCGACCGCTCGCCGCGAGCACGAGCGCCGACACCACCGCGCGGTGCGCGCCGAACCACTTCGAGTCGACGCCGCGGATGGGCAGCTGTCGCGGCCGCATGCCATCGACCGGGTGCTCGGCGAGCCAGCGCGAGACGTCGAGCACCGTCTGGAACTCGTCGTCGCCGTAGGCGGCGAGGGCGGTCGCGTGCGAGCGCGCGGCCGCGGCGACCGCCGCGCCGCCGTCCAGGCCGTCGATCGCCGCCGCGACCCGGTCGCGCACGCGCCCCCATGCATCCGTCGCCTCTCGCCCGGCGAAGCGAGCCAGCGCATCAGCTCCCTCGATCGCGACGCGCACGGGCACCGACTGCGCGCCGAGGCGGCTCCAGCTGCGGGTCGCCCACTCGAGCGCGACGCCCGGCTCGGTCGCGGCACGCGTCCAGGCGTCGCGCCACGCGATCACCGCCGCCTGCCGCTCGAGCGCCTCGCGCTCGCTCGGCGGGTGCAGGGCGATGCGCACGACCGCGCCGGCCGCGGCCGCCGGATCGGCGGCCCAGTCGCGGGCGAGCGCGGCAACCCGCGCTGCCACGCGAGCGCGAGCCTCGTCGACCGGGATCACCGCGATCGCTCGAAGCCGAGCTGGTCGACGGTCGACTGCCGCTGCGTCGGGTTCTGCACCACCGCGACGCCGCCGATGTAGGGCTCGAGCGTCTGCAGCAGCTTGAGCGGGGTGGCGAGCACCATGTGGAAGCCGAACTCGACGAAGATGTCCATCGCCATGCGGGTGTAGCTGCTGTCGGCCTTGTCGAAGGCCTCGTCGAGGATGACCGTGCCGTAGCGAGGCCGCTCCGAGCCCTCTTGCGTGAGCTGGTAGCGCAGCGCCGCCGCGAGGCAGAAGACCACGAGCTTCTGCTGCTGCCCGCCCGAGAGCGACGCGCCGGAGTCGTACGTCTCGAGCACGAGCCCGGCGCGGTCGACGACCTCGGCGAGGAACGAGACGTGCAGCCGGGTGTCGAGGCACAGCTCGCGCCACTTGCGGTCGGCCGGCTCGCTCGAGCCCAAGCGCGCCATGAGCTGCGCGAGCACCTCGAACCGGCGCTCGGCCGACGCGGCGTCCTCGTCGTCCCAACTGCCCTCGGCGATCCGCGCGAGCTCCTGCATGAAGCGCTGCACGACGTCGCCGCGCGTGAGCTTCACCCGGATGCGCAGGAAGCGGTCGCGGTCGAACTGCGACCGCCCGAGCGACTCGTTCACCGGCGCGATGCGCTCCCGCACCTCCTTCGGCGCGTCGAGCAGCTCCTTGCGCAGGAAGCCGACCACGTCGCTCGACTTGGCCCGCAGCAGCCGGCGGAAGCTCTGCTCCTGCGAGGGCAGGTCGTTCGCCTCGATCGTCTCGAGCAGCGCCCGGAAGCCGGCGCGATCGTCGACGCGGGCGACGAGGTCGGCGGATGCGACGGTCCACTTCTCCTTGAAGCTCGTCGCGGCCGCCGCGAAGTCCTGCGCGGCGAGGTCGCGCTCGCCGATCGCGCGCTCGCGCTCTCGGCCGAGCCGCCCCTCGACTTCGCGCGCGGCGGCCGGGAGCTCGGCGAGCGTCATGCGCCGCCGCACCTCGCGGAACCGCGCCTCGAGCTGCTCGACCGGCTCGGACGTGAGCTCGCCCCGGCCGTCGGCCGCGATCGACCGCTCGGCCTCTGCGATCGCGGCGGCCAGGCTCTGCAGCTCGCGCTCGGTGGCGCGGTCTGCGGCGAGCGCCTCATCGGCGGCGGCGCGCGCGGCCGCCGCGGTGGCCCGGGCCTCCTGCTCGGCCGCTGCCGCGCGCTCGAGATCGCCGCTCGCACTCGTGAGCACGACCCGCTGCCGCTGAAGCTGCGCGACGCGCGCGGCCGCGCCGTCAGCGTCGTACTGCTCCCACGACTCGGTCACGAGCTGGCTGAGCTGCTGGCGTCGGCGAGTGCTGAGCGCGACGTCAGCCTGCAGCTGCTCGACCTCGCGGTGCGCGCGCTTCGCGTCGGCATCCGCTTCGGCGCGCTGCGCGAGGAGCGCCTCGTGGCGCGCTTCGCTCGAGCCGAGCAGCCACCGCGTCGGGTCGTCGACCGCGTGCGTGTCGTCCTTCTCGTAGCGCGTGGCGGAGCGCTTCACCTGTCCGCGGATCGTGACGGCGCGCGCGAAGCGGTCGAGCTCGTCGGCGGTCTCGACGCACGCGATGTCGTACTGCTCCGACAGCCGGTGCGCGAGCCAGTCGTGGAAGCCGCCGTCGGCGACCGCGACCTTCCGCACGAGCGACGCGTCGCTCGCGAGCGAGCGCGGCGACGACACGTCCGCCTCCACCGCCTCGAACACGAGCCGCGTCCCCAGCGACTCCGCGTCGATCCAGCGCCGCGCGGCCCCCAGGTGCTCGGCACGCACGAGCAGCGTCGTCGCGAGCGGCCGCAGCACCCGCTCGATCGCGCCCGTCCAGCGGCGCTCGCCCGGCAGCACCTCGAGCAGCTCGCCGGCGAACGGCACCGCCTGCTCGGGCACGCCGAGGTGCTCGGCGAGCCTCGCGCGCACACCCAAGCGCCGCGAGTCGACGTTGCTGCGGGAGTCGCGCAGCGCCTGCAGCTCGGCGTCGATGCGCCGACGCCGCTCGGTGGACTGGGCCAGCCGCTGCACCGCGGGGTGCTCCATGTCGAGCTTCGCCGCCGGTTGCTGGAGCTCGTCGGCAGCGAGCGCCCGCAGCTCGGCGAATTGCGCCTCGTCGCCGGGCGCACGGTCGATGCCGACGTCGGCGAGCTGGCGCGCGAGCCGCTCGAGCCGCGCTTGCCGGTGCCCGACCTCGCGCTCGGCGTCTCGGATGCGGCCGTCGAGCTGCACGAGATCGGCACCGCCTGCGCGATCGAGCGCCTGCTGCGCGATCCGGTGGTCGTCGGCCGCGGCCGCGTCGGCCGCTCGCGCCGCGGCGAGCGCCGCCCCTGCCTGCTGCGCGGCGATCTCGGCCGCCGCGCGCTCCTGCCGGGCGAGCCGCAGCCGCTCGCGCGCCTCGAACGGCCGCACGAGGTCGCGCAGCTCGCCGGCCGCGGTGGCGCGTGCGGATGCGTCGTCGTAGCGGTCGCCGAGGTCGCGCATGACGGTGAGCGCGTCGCGCTGGCGCCGCAGGTCGACGACGTGCCGGTGTGCGGCGTCCAGCTCGCCGAACTGCTGCACCGCGTTGTCAGCGATCGCGAAGGTCGCGGGCCGATCGAGCATGAAGGTGCGGAAGAGATGGTCGAGGCTGCCGAGGTTCTTCGCCGACTGTGTGCGGTGCAGCAGCTGCAGCGCGTTGTCGCCGCCGATGCCGAGCACGCTCTGCAGCCGCGCGTAGAACTTCGCATGCTTGCCGCTCGTCGTCAGCACCGCCTTCGGATGAGCGCGCTGCAGACCGCGGGTGTCGATGCCGTTCGCGCCGCTCGTGACGAAGCCGCGCAGCCGCTCGAGGTCGAGCTCGCCCTGCTCGAGCAGGTAGGCGTCGCGCAAGTCGCCCTTGTCGGTCGACGTGCCCTTCAGGAACATGAGCCGTGCGAGCGTCACCACCGCGTCGGCCCCGTCGTGGTAGCGCAGCAGCACCCCGCTCACGACCGTGCCCGGCCGCAGGAAGCGGCTGACGACGCGATCCTGCTCCTCGTCGGCGGCCTTCGACCACGCGCCGCGCACGTAGCTGACGATGCTGCGGTCGCCGCGCCCGCCGCCCGCGCCCTGCGCGGCCGCGTTGAACTGCAGCATGCCGTCGGGCGTGAGCACGGCGGCGATGCCATCGAGCAGCGACGACTTGCCAGAGCCCGAGCTGCCGGTGATGAGCTGCCCCTTGCGCGCGATCGGCACCCGGTGGAGGCCGTCGAAGGTGCCCCAGTTGAGCAGCTGCACCTCGGCGAGCCGCCACTGCACCGTCGGCTCGAGCAGCTCGAGTCCCTCGATCTCGAGCATCGTCACGGCGTCGGCTCCCGGTCGTCGGCGTCGATGGTGGCGTCCAGGTCGAGCGCCGCATCGCCGCCGCGCTCGAGCACGCGCTCGTACTCGCGGCGCAGCGACTGGACGCGGTCGTCGTCGAAGATGAGCCGCAGCGCGGGCGAGATCTCGACTCGCTCGTCGCTGCCCGCGCGGTGGATGAGGCCGAGCTTGTTCATGAGCTTGGTCCAGGATGCGTTCATGCGGCGCTCGAAGTCGGCCTCGTCGCGCGCGACCCGGTAGGGCGCGAGCTGCTCGAAGACGTCGCTGCGATCGACGAACACGCGCCGCTCGCCGCGAGCGGCGAGCAGGTGCTGGCGCAGCACGAGCAGCATGAGCGTGTCCATGAACGTCAGCGCGCGCGAGCGCACCGCGAGCGGCACCGGGCGCTCGCCCGCGTCGACCGGGCGCACGAACGCGATCTCGTCGTTCCGGTCGATCACGAGCTCGAGGAAGAGCTCGTGCAGCCGCGAGCGGATCTCGTCGGCGTCGGCGAGCAGCGCGACCCACAGCCGGCCGCGGTTGGAGGATGAGAGGTAGGGGCCCTGGATGAGCTCGAGCAGCGCGCGCCGCGAGTCCTCGCGCAGCCGGCCCGAATCCCCCGGCCAGAGCGCGCTCGAGCCGGTCGACGCATCCGCCCTCTCCTCGTCGGGAGCGGCGTGCTCGAGCGCTGCCGCGTGCGGATCGGTCATGTCGGGATCCTCTCGACGAAGCGGTGGCTGCGCACCACGGCGCTGCGGGTCGTGCCGTCGACGCCGGGCCAGACGAGCGTCTCGGTCTCGTCACCCGAGACGCTGCCGTGCTGCATCGCGAGCGTCATGAGGCCGACGACGCTCGCGACGCCCTGCGTGGCGGGCCAGTCGGCGAGCAGCTGCGCGACCGTGAGCGCCTCGGCGCCCCGCAGCCGCGCGTTGACGACGCCGGTGAGCTCCTCGAAGTCGATCTCGGTGTCGCGCGCGAGGGCCTTGAGCTGCTCGTAGTCCGCGAGCCCGGGCTCGTGGGCGACGACGTGCTCGTCGATCGCGAACTCGGATGGGTCGTGGGCGGTGAGCGCGCCGATGCTCGAGAGCTCGACGGAGGTGAGCGGCAGCTCGACGCCGCTCGCGTGGAACGGCTTGACGTGCTCGGCCGCTCGCAGCGCGGTCGCGAGCGCGGCGCGGATGGAGCGCTGGAGCGCGCGGTCGCGCTGGAAGTCCTGCGACTGCACGTAGCGGCGCAAGCCGCGGGCGAACTCGGCGAGCACGCCGTGGATCTCGTGGCTGTGGAGCTTGAGCTCGCGGAGGAAGGTGCGCAGGAACCGGCGCTCGGACATCGACATCGCGTCGCCGAGGTCGCGCTCGAGCAGGCTCGCGATGTCGGCCTCGAAGGCCTCGCTGCGCTCGGCATCGAGCACGAGGGCCGAGAACGCGGCGAACGTGAGCCCCTCGTCGGTCTGCTCGATGAGGTCGACGCCACGGAAGATGTCTTCGAGCACGGTGCGCTGCGACTCGTCGGCGTCGAGGAGGCTCGCCATGAGCTCGTGGTTCAGCTCGTCGAAGCGGAATCGCACGCGCTGAAAGTCGGAGGGCACGTCCTCGGCGAGCCGCAGGATCTCGGCGACCCGCTCCTTCGTGCGCGCCGCATCGAGCGGCTCGAAGCGCCCCTCACCGATCGCTCGGATCTGCGCGTCGATCGCGGCGCGCTCGCGCTCGAGCGCCTCGCGCCGGCGCGCTCCGTCGGGGTCGGTCTCGATCGCGAGGCGCTGCACCTGGTCGCGGATGGTCATGAGCCGCGACTCCGTGGCGGTCGCCCGCGGCTGCTCGAGCTGCTCGAAGACGCGGATCGCCCGCAGCGCCGCCGGCGAGAGCTCGACGGTCTCGGCGCGCGCCTCGGCTGCGGGCCGCCGCACGAGCCAGCCCGCCGCGCGCCACGCCGCCGCGTAGGCCTTGCCGGTCTGCGGCAGCTCGAAGTGCGGTCGCAGCGCATCGAGGTCGGCGTCGACGAGGTCGATGAACTCCTCGGCCGGGCGGCGGCGCACCTCGCCGCCGAGCAGCCGCGAGAGGAGCGCGACGATGATCGGCGCGTGCTCGGCGCGCAGCAGCGCGAGCGCGGGGTCGTCGGCGACGAGCCGCTGCAGGCGCAGCGCGGCGCTGACCGTGGTCATCGTCGAGCCCCCATGACGTCCATTCTGGCGGAGGCCGGTGACGCGCACGCGACGAGCCCGCGAGCCGCGGGATGCGCTCCCGGCGCGCTTCAGCCGATGCCGGCCGCGGCGCGGAAGCCGCTCGCGCCCGGGTCGAGGTGCACCAGGCCCGGGATGCTCGCGAAGCCGCGATCCGCGGAGACGAGCGCTCGCACGTGGTCGCGGCGCTGAGCAACGGCCGCGAGCACGGCATCGAAGGCTCCGAGCGGCTCGTGCTCCCGGAAGAGGCGCAGCCCGGCCGAGAGATCGTCTGCGTCGACGCTGATCAGCGGTGCCAAGGCGGTCGCGTAGCGCTCGGTCAGCGCCGCGGCGTCGTCGCGCCCGCGCCGCCGAGCACGCACATGAGCGAACTCCTGCAGCACCTCCACCGTCGTCGTGGCCGCGAGCGTGCCGTCGCCGACGGCGGCGATGACGGCACGGCACGGCTCGCGCAGCGGATGCTCTGCGCCGACGGCGTAGACGAGCACGCTCGTGTCGAGCAGGATCACGCGCCGCCCCGCAGCTCGTCGAGCTCTGCGCGGAGCGCCGCCGGGTCGCCGACGGCCATGGGCTCGGCCGCGAGGATGTCGGCAGCCGCGGCCGCGCGGCGATCGCCGTGCGGCGGGTACACCAGGTCGATCGCGTCCCTGACCAGGGCAGCCACCGAGACGCCGCGGTCGGCCGCCCGCTGCTCGAGCCGCACCCGCTGCTCGGTCTCGATCAGCACCTGCAGCCGCTCCGATTTCATGAGCATACTGTAGCAGGTGCATGCGCAGCAGGACCGGTCGAGCCGCTGGGATACTCGGGAGCGATGAAGACGCACGAGCGCGTGATGGCGTGGGTGACCGAGGAGCTGCAGAGCGGCAGACTCACGATCGGCGACCACCTGCCGGGCGAGCGCGCGCTCGCCGAGGCGCTCGGCATCTCGCGCGGATCGCTGCGCGAGGCGCTGCGCGTGCTGGAGGCGCTCGGCACCATCCGCACGTCGACCGGCTCCGGCCCGCGCTCCGGCACGATCCTCACCGCCGCGCCCGAGCAGGCGCTCGCGCTCGCGCTCAGCATGCAGCTCGCGACCCGGCATGTCGAGCACCGGCACATCTACGAGGCGCGGCTGCTGCTCGAGACGTGGAGCGCCGAGCACGCCGAGCTCGGCGATCGCGACCTCGCCGCCGCCGAGGCGCTGCTCGACGGCATGGACGATCCCGAGCTCGCGGTGCCCGACTTCCTCGAGCTCGACGCCGAGTTCCACGTCACGATCGCGCGCGCCGCGCACAACCCGCTGCTGTCGACGCTGATGGATGCGCTCCGCACCTCGATCGCGGACCACACGCGGGAGCGCGCCGAGGCCCTCCCCGACTGGGAGGCGACCGCCGTGCGGCTGCGGAACGAGCACCGCGGGATCCTCGAGCGACTGCGGGCAAACGATCGCGACGGCGCCGCCGAGCACATCCAGGCACACATCCGCGGCTACTACCGCGAGACCTCGCAGAGCGCGCCGACGCCCGACGCGTGATCCGCGCGGCGCGCGTGCCGACGCATCCGCTCGCTTGACGGCCGCGACGCCGCTCCCCTACTGTCACTGTGGTTCGACCACATGGTTCGACCACACTCCGTGCACCTTCTCGAGGGAGAGAACTCTTGTCCAGCACGACCACGGCAGCTCCCCAGGAGCGCCTCAACTACCGCGTCCTCATCGGCAGCCTCTCGGGCTCCGTCATCGAGTGGTTCGACTTCCTCGTCTACGGCACCGTCGCGGCGCTCGTCTTCAACAAGACGTTCTTCCCGACCGACGACCCGTTCCTGTCGACGATGCTCGCCTACGCGTCGTTCTCGCTCACCTTCTTCTTCCGCCCCGTCGGCGGCATCGTCTTCGCCCACATCGGCGACCGCATCGGCCGCAAGAAGACGCTCTTCCTGACGCTCATGCTCATGGGCGGCGGCACGGTCGCGATCGGCCTGCTGCCCGACTACGCCGCGATCGGCATCGCGGCGCCAATCCTGCTGCTGCTGTTCCGCATCCTGCAGGGCATCGGCATCGGCGGCGAGTGGGGCGGCGCGCTGCTGCTCGCCTACGAGTACGCGCCGAAGCACCGGCGCGGCCTCTACGGCGCGGTGCCGCAGATGGGCATCTCGCTCGGCCTGCTGCTCGCCTCGGCCGTCGTCGCGCTCCTGACGCTCCTGCCCGAGGACCAGTTCCTCTCGTGGGGCTGGCGCGTGCCGTTCGTCGGCTCGATCGTGCTCGTCTTCATCGGCCTGTGGATCCGCAACGGCCTCGACGAGACGCCCGAGTTCAAGCGCATCCGCGAGACCGGCGCCCGACTGCGCCTGCCGATCAAGGAGGTGCTGACGAAGCACTGGCGCGCCGTGCTCGTCTCGATCGGCGCGAAGGCCGCCGAGACCGGCCCGTTCTACATCTTCGGCACCTACGTGATCGCCTACGCGACGAACATCCTCGACGTGCGGCAGAACACCGTGCTGCTCGCGGTCGCCGCGGCCGCGCTCGTCGCGACGATCTGGATGCCGTTCTTCGGCCACCTCTCCGACAAGGTCGGCCGACCGGTGCTCTACCGCTTCTCGGCGATCACCACGATCGTGCTCGTCGTGCCCTACTACTGGGTGCTCAACATCGGCGAGACGTGGGCGGTCTTCGCCGCGACGATCGTCGCGTTCGGCATCCTGTGGGGCAGCGTCAACGCGATCCTCGGCACGCTCATCGCCGAGAGCTTCAGCCCGGAGGTGCGCTACACCGGCGCGACGCTCGGCTACCAGGTGGGCGCCGCGATCTTCGGCGGCACCGCGCCGCTCATCGCCGCGTGGCTGCTCGAGGCGAGCGGCGGCCAGTGGTGGCCGATCGCGGCCTACGTCGCCGTGTGCGCCGGTCTCTCGGTGATCGCCTCGTTCTTCATCAAGCACGTCGCGCACCGCGAGCCGACCGACTTCGACGTCGCCGCCGAGACCGTCGCTCGCTGAGCGACCCGACGCATCCACTCATCCCAGAAGGAACCAGGAGGCACACCATGGTGAAGCGCCAACTGCCCAAGCCGCTCGAGCTCATGGAGCTCATGCAGTTCAAGAAGCCCGACTTCGACGCGCGCCGCCGGCGCCTCAACGCCGCGCTCACGATCGACGACCTGCGCTCGATCGCGAAGCGCCGCACGCCCGCGGCCGCGTTCGACTACACCGACGGCGCAGCCGACGGCGAGGTCTCGCTCGCCCGCGCGCGGCAGGCGTTCGAGGACGTCGAGTTCCACCCCGACATCCTGCGACCGGCAGAGCGGGTCGACATGTCGACCGAGGTGCTCGGCGGCCCGAGCGCGATGCCGTTCGGCATCGCCCCGACGGGCTTCACGCGCCTCATGCAGACCGAGGGCGAGACGGCGGGCGCCGGCGCCGCGGCTGCCGCGGGCATCCCCTTCACGCTCTCGACGCTCGGCACGACGACGATCGAGGACGTCAAGGCGACGAACCCGCACGGTCGCAACTGGTTCCAGCTCTACGTCATGCGCCAGCGCGAGATCTCCTACGGCCTCGTCGAGCGCGCGGCCGCGGCGGGCTTCGACACCCTCATGTTCACGGTCGACACCCCGATCGCCGGCGCGCGGCTGCGCGACACCCGCAACGGCTTCTCGATCCCGCCGCAGCTGTCGATCAAGACGATCGCGAACGCGATCCCGCGCCCGTGGTGGTGGTTCGACTTCCTCACGACGCCGAAGCTCGAGTTCGCGTCGCTCTCGACGACGGGCGGCACGGTCGGCGAGCTGCTGAACTCGGCGATGGACCCGACCATCTCGTACGAGGATCTGGACGTCATCCGCAGCATGTGGCCCGGCAAGCTCGTCGTGAAGGGCGTGCAGAACGTGCCTGACGCGGTGAAGCTCATCGACCTCGGCGTCGACGGCATCATCCTGTCGAACCACGGCGGCCGCCAGCTCGACCGCGCCCCCGTGCCGTTCCACCTGCTGCCGCAGGTCGTGCGCGAGGTCGGCAAGGACGCGACGGTCATGATCGACACGGGCATCATGAACGGCGCCGACATCGTCGCGTCCGTCGCGCTCGGCGCGAAGTTCACGCTCATCGGCCGCGCCTACCTCTACGGCCTCATGGCCGGCGGCCGCCAGGGCGTCGACCGCACGATCGCGATCCTCCGCTCGGAGATCGCGCGCACCATGGCGCTGCTCGGCGTCTCGTCGCTCGAGGAGCTCGAGCCCCGTCACGTCACGCAGCTGCGCCGGCTGATGCCGGTGCAGGCGGATGCGTCGGTGCCGTCGGTGCGCTGAGTCACCATCACAACAGTGGGGCCGCCCGGTTCGCCGGGCGGCCCTTCTGCGTCTGCCGCGGCGCCGCTCGCCGGAGCGGCATCGCGCACGTCACCAGACGACGTCTTCAGCGTCGCCGACCTCATCGCATTCTGCTCGAGCATCGTGCGGCTGCGCCCCCGCCAGGCCATCGCGACCGGCCCGCCCGGCGGCGTCGGCCATGGCATGCATCCGCCGCGGCACCTGCAGCCTGACCAGCTGCTCGAGACGGAGCTCGGAGGCGTCGAGACGCTGCGCAACCGCATCCGCTGAGGAGAGCGCGGGCGCGTCCCGATCCCTTACGCACCGCGACCCTCCCGCAAACGTGTTAAGTTATCCCGCGTTCGGTTAACACGTCGACGTGTCGTGTGAAGGAAGCAACCATGTCACCGTGGGATCCCCGCGAGGCCTACAACAGCTTGCCCCTACGGCCCCGACGGCTGCAGCCACCCGGCACGCTCTTGCTCGAGGCCGCCAGCGCCCTGGGTCGCGCCGACGAGGCGGCCCGCTCGATGCCGGATCCCGGCGTGCTCGCGGCGGTCGTACCGATCCTCGAAGCCCAGGCGTCGTCAGCCATCGAGAACATCGTCACGACCAGCGACGAGCTGCTGCGAGAAGCCGCTGGTGTCGGGACGCCGACCCCGGCGACGACGGAGGCGATGCGAGCCCGGAGCGCTCTGATCGCTGGTACAGACGCCCTGCGTTCGCGCCCGGTGTCACCCGCTCTTGCGGTCCTGGTCGCCGACGAGCTCATGGGGCACTCGGTGCAGCTCCGGCGAGGAGGCGGGGTCTACATCGGGCGCCCGGACGGCACACGCGTGTACACGCCCCCGGAGGGGCACGAGCGGATCGCGTCGCTGCTCGACGAATGGGCTGCATACGTGCACGACCCAGCGGTCGACCCGCTGACCCGGATGGCACTCGGGCACTACCAGTTCGAAGCGATCCACCCCTTCCACGACGGCAACGGTCGCACCGGCCGCATCCTGAACCAGTTGCTGCTCATCGAGAACGGCCTGATCGAGCAGCCCGTCGTCTATCTCTCCGGCATCATCAACACCCGTCGCAGCGAGTACTACGAACGGCTGCTCGCGGTCACGGCGGAGGACGCTTGGGAGCCGTGGCTCGAGTTCATGCTGCTCGCAGTGCGCGACGGCGCGCGCTGGTCGCTCGACAGAGCTGCCCGAGTCCGTGAAGCGTTCACGAGGGTCGCGGAAGAGGTGGATCGGATCCTGCCGAGCGGCGTCAGCACGAAGTTCGTGGACGCGCTCTTCCGCAATGCGTACGTCACCATCCGCGATGTGGTGGCGGCGTGCGGCGTCTCACGACAGACGGCTTCGAACTGGCTCCGCCGCCTCAGCGATAGCGGCCTGCTGACCGAGATTCCGTCAGGTCGCACGAAGGCCTTCCTCAATCGACCGTTCTTGGCCGCGCTCACCCAGGACTGAACACCGCTGGAGGCAAGCACGCGATCACTCGGCTGCGGCTCTCAGGTGCGGGTGCTCCGCGACGAGCGCCCGGATCGCATCCGTGATCACGCGCACGCGCAGCAGCTCGGTCAGGTCGCGCGGCACGACGAGCCAGTACGTGCGGCTGATGCTGAGCGCCTCGGGCAGCACGCCGACGAGCTCCGGGTCGGCGCCGCCGATGTAGGTCGGCAGGATCGCGACACCGAGGCCCGCGCGAGCGGCGCTGTGCTGGCCGGTGATGTTGTTCGTCTGCAGGCGGGCGTGGCCGCGCGGCAGCAGCTCGTCGAGGATCCGCAGCGGCGCCACGTCGAGCAGCGCCTCGACGTACCAGATGAGGCCGTGGTCGCGTCGCAGCTCGTCGACCGAGCGCGGGGTGCCGTGCCGCTCGAGGTAGTCGCGCGAGGCATAGGCGCGCAGCTCGTAGTCGGCGAGGTGCCGCACCGCCGCCGCGCGCGGCGAGGGCTTCTCGAGCGTCACCGCGACGTCGAAGTCTCGCGCCGTGATGAGGTCGTGGCTCGTCGCGGTGATGACCTCGAGCGACAGGCCGGGGTGCGCGTCGAGCAGCGGCCGCAGTCCCGGCACGAGCACGTTGGCGCCGAAGCCGTCGGGCGCGAGCAGTCGTGCCGTGCCGCTCAGCTCCCCCGGGCGCGAGACGACCGCCTCGAGCGCACGCGCGACGCTCGACTCGACCGCCTCCGCGTGCGGCAGGATCAGCCTCGCCGGGTCTGTGACGCGCCAGCCCTGTGGCGTGCGGTCGAACATGCGCACGCCGAGCTCCTGCTCGAGCCGGCTGATGCGGCGCGACACCGTCGTCTCGTCGACCTCCAGGCGCGCCGCGGCGTCTCGCAGGCGCCCGGTCCGTGCGACCTCGAGCAGGAATCTCAGGTTCTCGGCATCCACGCATCCATTGTGCCCGCCGCCCTGCACTTCTGCAGTCGCGCCTGCGCCCTTGGTCGTTGACGCCTGCATCCGTGCCAGGCGATGCTGGACCCATCCACACCCTCTGACGGGTTCGACCACGAAGGCGTGCAAACCGGTGAGCATCGACATCAACACCCCTCCCATCCTCCGATTCGGCGCGGGCAGCGTCGACAGCATCGGCGAGCTGCTCAAGACCCTCGGGGCGGAGCGGCCGATCGTCGTGACCGACGGCTTCCTCGTCTCGACGGGCGTGGCAGCGAGGGTGTCGGATGCGCTCACGGCGGCGGGCCTGCAGGCGTCGGTCTACGACGGCACGATCCCCGACCCGACGACCGACTCGCTCGAGAACGGGCTGGAGGCGATCCGCGCGCACGAGGCCGACAGCATCGTCGCGCTCGGCGGCGGCAGCCCGATCGACACCGCGAAGGCGCTCTCGGTGCTCGCGGTGCGGGGCTGCCACATGCGCGAGCTCAAGGCTCCGTTCCAGTTCGTCGGCCCGGCGCTGCCGGTCATCGCGGTGCCCACGACGGCCGGCACGGGCTCGGAGGTGACGCAGTTCACGATCATCACCGACAGCGAGACGAACGAGAAGATGCTGTGCGCGGGGCCCGGCTACCTGCCGAAGGCCGCGGTCGTCGACTTCGAGCTCACCGTCTCGATGCCACCGCGCCTCACCGCCGACACCGGCATCGACGCGCTCACGCACGCGATCGAGGCATACGTGAGCCGCAAGGCCAACCCGATCTCCGACACCTACGCGCTCGCCGCGATCTCGCGCATCGGCCGCTACCTGCGCCGCGCCTACCGCGACGGCGGCGACCGCGAGGCGCGCGAGGAGATGATGACCGCGGCGACGCTCGCCGGCATGGCCTTCTCAAACGCGTCCGTCGCGCTCGTGCACGGCATGAGCCGGCCGCTCGGCGCGCACTTCCACATCGCGCACGGCATGGCCAACGCGATGCTCTTCGCCGAGATCACCGCCTTCTCGGTCGAGCACGCGGTCGAGCGCTACGCGACGTGCGCGCGCACGCTCGGGGTCGCCTCCGAGACCGACTCCGACGCCGACGCGGCCGACGCGCTCGTGCAGGAGCTGCGCACCCTCGCCCGCGAGGTCGAGGTGCCGACGCCCGCGACGCGCGGCATCGACCGCGCCGAGTGGGACGAGCGTGTGCCCGTCATGGCGCAGCAGGCGCTCGCCTCCGGCTCGCCGAACAACAACCCGCGCGTGCCGACGGCCGAGGAGATCGAGCAGCTGTACGCCGCGATCTACGAGTGATCACAACCGCTGGCTGAGCCGGTCCGCGCGCGAAGCGCGCAGACCGTGTCGAAGCCCCACCCCACAGACCAACCGCAACCAGGAGCATCCATGACCATCACCGAGCAGTCCACCGAGACCGCCGTCATCCACCACTGGATCGCCGGCGCCGCCCACGAGTCGGGCAGCGGCCGCACCGCGCCCGTCTACGACCCGGCACGCGGTGTCGTGACGAAGCACGTCGCGCTCGCCGACGACGCCGACGTGCGCGCCGCGATCGACGCCGCCCAGGCCGCCTTCCCGGCCTGGCGCGACCTGTCGATCGCCCGCAAGCAGGCGATCATGTTCCGCTTCCGCGAGCTGCTCAACGAGCGCCGCGACGAGCTCGCCGAGATCATCACGAGCGAGCACGGCAAGGTGCTCTCGGATGCGGGCGGCGAGATCGCGCGCGGGCTCGAGGTCGTCGAGCTCGCGACCGCGTTCCCGAACCTGCTGAAGGGCGCGTTCTCGGAGAACGTCTCGACCGGCGTCGACGTCTTCTCGGTCAAGCAGCCGCTCGGCGTCGTGGGCATCATCAGCCCGTTCAACTTCCCCGCGATGGTGCCGCTGTGGTTCTTCCCGGTCGCGATCGCGGCGGGCAACACCGTCGTGTTGAAGCCCTCGGAGAAGGACCCGTCGGCCGCGATGTGGATGGCGGAGCTGCTGCAGGAGGCGGGCCTCCCCGACGGCGTCTTCAACGTGCTGCACGGCGACAAGGTCGCCGTCGACGGGCTGCTGACCGCGCCCGAGGTGCAGGCGCTCTCGTTCGTCGGCTCGACGCCGATCGCGCAGTACATCTACGAGACCGCGGCGAAGCACGGCAAGCGCGTGCAGGCGCTCGGCGGCGCGAAGAACCACATGCTCGTGCTCCCCGACGCCGACCTCGACCTCGTCGCCGACGCGGCCGTCAACGCCGGCTTCGGCTCGGCGGGCGAGCGCTGCATGGCCGTCTCGGTCGTGCTCGCGATCGACTCGGTCGCCGACGCGCTCATCGAGAAGGTGCAGGAGCGCGTCGCGACGCTGCGCATCGGCGACGGCCGCCGCGGCACCGACATGGGCCCGCTCATCACCGGCCAGCACCGCGACAAGGTCGCCGGCTACATCGACATCGCCGAGGCCGACGGCGCGAAGGTCGTCATCGACGGCCGCGGCATCGAGGTCGACGGCGACGCCGACGGCTTCTGGCTCGGCCCGACGCTGCTCGACAACGTGCCGACCTCGTCGAAGGCCTACCAGGAGGAGATCTTCGGACCGGTGCTCTCGGTCGTGCGCATCCAGTCGTTCGAGGAGGGCGTCGAGCTCATCAACACGGGCGTCTTCGGCAACGGCACCGCGATCTTCACGAACGACGGCGGCGCCGCCCGCAAGTTCCAGAACGAGATCCAGGTCGGCATGGTCGGCATCAACGTGCCGATCCCCGTGCCCGTCGCCTACCACTCGTTCGGCGGCTGGAAGCAGTCGCTCTTCGGCTCCTCGAAGGCCTACGGCGCCGCAGGCTTCGACTTCTTCACCCGCGAGAAGGCGATCACGCAGCGCTGGCTCGACCCGAGCCACGGCGGCCTCAACCTCGGCTTCCCCGAGAACTGAGAGAGCGGATGCGTAGGGAACACCTGCGCGGGCGGGGTGCCGTCGTCACCGGTGGTGGCGGCGGCATCGGCCGTTCGATCGCGCTCGCGCTCGCCGGAGCTGAGATGGACGTCGTCGTCGCCGACATCGAGCTCGAGGCAGCCGAGCGCGTGCGCGACGAGCTGAGCGCACTCGGCCGGCACGCCATCAACGTGCGCGCCGACGTGTCGCAGGCGGACGAGCTCGAGGCTCTCGCCGAGACGGCCTACGCGGAGCTCGGCGACATCGCCGTGCTCGCGAACAACGCCGGCGTCACATGGCGGCCGTACCGCGCGAGCTGGGATGCGTCGGTCGGCGACTTCGAATGGATCATGGGCGTGAACTTCTGGGGCGCCTTCCACTGCCACCGGGCGTTCGTGCCCCGCATGGCCGCTTCGCCGCTGCCCGCGCACATCGTCAACACGTCGTCGATCGCGACCCTGAAGCCGACGCCCGGCCACGCGGCGTACACGGCGTCGAAGGCGGCGATCGACGGCTTCTCGCTCGCCACGCGGGCCGAGTATGCGGCGGCCGGGCTCGGCATCGGCGTCACGGTGCTCTATCCCGGTCCGGTGCAGACCGCCTTCGCGACGAGCGAGCGGCTGCGCCCCACGGCCGACCGGGCTGATGCGCGTGGCGTCGTCCCGTGGCAGACGTACACCGACGGCGAGCCGATGCAGGCTGGCGCCGAGACGCCCGGCGCGATCGACCCAGCCGCCGTAGGGCCGGTCGTGCTCGACGCGATCGAGCACGACCGCCCGTACGCGATGACGCATCCGCTGCCGCCGTACGTGCACGAGCGCACCCGCCTGCTCACCGAGCTCTCGCCCACCGCCTTGCCGGCCGAGTAGCCACCGTCCGGCGCTAGTCGAGCAGCCGCCGTTCCCCCGCTGGTCGAGTAGCCGACGAAGTCGGCGTATCGAGACCACTCGCTGTGGGCGGCAGCCGCCAAACTGAGCTCGTGGACATGCACCGCGCAGCACCGCCGACAGGCGTTCCAGTCTTCGCCCGCGAGCTGGGCCAAGAGATTGCAGAGTCACTCGGCCCCGTTCGAGAGACCGAGCTCGACCTCCGCTGGAATCCGCGCGGCCACCACGAGCTCTCGACGCCGATCCTCTCCGGCGACCAGCTGGCAGTCTGGATCGCCCTGCTCGAAGAGGGCGGGTGGGCTGTGCTCGAGCTGCCGGGCGGCGAGGACGAGCGCTGGGGGCAGGTGATGCGGGTCGACGGCGGCTGCATCGTCGAGGTGCACGACGGTACGTCCGGCGACTGGGCAAGCCGAGTGCTGCGCGAGCGCGACGACTGCGCTGACTCGGACGAGGCAGCCGGCCTCTGGCACGAGTTCGACGCCGCCGAGATCCTCTGGGCGTGGTTGCACGGTGCGCTCCCGAGCGGCTGCCGGCGCGAGCGCCTCGCGCGGCGCCGCGCCGGCTCGGTCGGCGATGTCGTCTGGTGCACCGCCGACCTGCCGCACGGGTCTCGCTAGCGCCTCACTGGCCGAGGTAGTTCGCCGGTGTCATGCCGAGCCCGCGCAGTGACCGCATCTCCCGGCCGAACACGCTCACCGCCCACGACGCATCCGCTCGCCGCACGCGCCGCGAGAGCTCGACGAGCGCGAGCACGCCCGGCATCGTCGGCGGCCGCCGGTGGAAGGCGACCGCCCAGGCGAGATCGTCGGATGCGTCGTGCAGGTCGACCTCGGGCAGCGGGCTGAGCGGCAGCACGAGCGCGCACAGCGCGCACACGTCGCGATCGGAGTAGGGATCGGCGGGGCGGCGGACGCCGTCGTGCGGGCAGTCGCGCTGCGCCCGAGCGATCGCCTTGAGCATCGAGATGCCGTAGCCGCGTGCCGGGTCGGGCCAGGCCGGCGGCCGCTGGTGCCGCTTGGAGTGCTCGCCTCCGGCGAGCGGGGGTTGCACGTGCATGGGGAGCTCCATTCCCTCGGCGGGCACGGCGCGCCGCTCCCGCTGACTTGCCCAACGCGAACGCGCCAGGCCGGCTCTTCCCCTGGGGCACCCCGCTCAGCGGAGAGGGTTGCCGTGCAGCCGGCCAGGTACCGATGGCTGCAGCTCTTGAGCCTGCCCCGACGATAGCGCGCCCCGCCGACACGTGCCGTTCCCCCTCCCCCGCTGGTCGAGTAGCCGACGATGTCGGCGTACCGAGACCATCGCGCCGATAGTCTCGCCCCATGCCCGAGCGCACCACCTACCTGCTGATCGACGGCGAGAACATCGACGCCACGCTCGGCGTCTCGATCCTTGACCGCCGCCCGGAGCCGCAGGAGCGCCCGCGCTGGAACAAGGTGCTCGACTTCGCCGAGCGCGCGTGGCAGCAGCCGGTCAAGGGCCTCTTCTTCCTCGCGGTCTCGCACGAGTTGCCGGCGTCGTTCGTGCAGGCGCTCATCGCGATGGGCTACAGGCCGGTGCCGCTGAGCGGTGAGGGCAAGGTCGTCGACATCGCGATCCAGAAGACGGCGGATGCGTTGGCCGAGCGGGCGGACGACGTCATGCTGGTGAGCCACGACCGCGACTTCGCGCTGCAGATGCAGCGCCTCGCCGAGGACGGCGCGCGTCGCGTCGGCATCGTCGGCTTCGGCGAGTTCATGGCCGGCGACCTGCGCGACGTCGACGGCATCGAATTCTTCGACCTGGAGTATGACGTCGCGGCATTCACGAGCCGCCTGCCGCGCGTGCGCATCATCCCGATCGACGAGTTCGACCCGCTCGAGTTCCTTTGACCCTCGAAATCGGCGACTGCCAACGCACGCGTCCGCGCTGCGGTCTGACGCACTCGCTGTAGATTGCGGCTACTCGCACATTCAAGATGACAGGACCCTCAATGGCACCACGAGCCGTCAACGGCGCCAAGATCGCAAGAGTCGCGGTGGACGCGTGGCCGCTCATCCGAGGTCTGATCGAAGCCTTCGACACCCCGGAACGCAGGGAGCAGCTGAGGCGCTGGCTGGCGAGGGCCGACGCGGCCATCAGAAAGCTAACGCCGGAGGGCCGCATCAATGCGCGGATCGCTGTGCTAAGAGCGCACCTCGATCGTCTGGACGGCGATGCCGACAGCAGCCGGGTCTGGAACGAGCAGCTCTCGAAGCTCGAAGCGAAGCGGGCGCTCCTGAAGGGCCCGCTCGATGCTCGCACTCGCCGTGTGCACAACAGGAAGCTAGCCGAGGACCTCGAGTCTCTCTGGGCAGAAGTCTTCGCCGCGATCTGACGACCCGCGCGACCGATCGCGACTCGCTGCTACTCCTGTGAATCAGGCGGCTCGATCTTTTCCACGTCACCAGCGCGACGCCGCGCCTCCCGCTTCTCCTGCACTCGTCGAGCGAGTCGCAGAACGGCATCGTCGCTCCGCTCTTGAACCCCCGCTCCGATGACTTTCGCGCGTGCTGCCACTTCGCCACTGATGGAGCCAACTTGGTCCGCAGCGTCGCCGACGAGCGCCTGCGCGGCTCGATGCCACGCAGTCTTCTCGAGCCTCTGCACGTCGGCGAGCACAAGGTCGGCATGCCGAGCGAACTCCGCAACGATGTCGTTGACAGCGTTGGAGCGCTCGGCGACCCAGCGCGCGCTGAACGGATTCGCCACCCGGTCGCGATTGGTCAGTTGGGAGGAGGCGTGGACGGACGCGTTGATCGCGTCCAGGCTGTCAGCGATGCGCTTGGCTCGTGCGGCCCGAGCAATTGTGATGCCCAACCGATGCTGCTCGAGCTGGTCAGACTCCGCCTCAGCCACGCGTGCGAGCTCTAGGACGTACTGCCGATCCTGCAGCGCGATCGTCCGCGCGAGCACCCCAAGCCAGAACGATACGTCGCCTCTGACCTCCTCCAGCACCGCAGCAGACTTGTCCGTGTCGACCCCACGCTCGTTCACCATCTCGGCCAGCGCACTGAGTTGAGCGACAGCCTCCGCCTGCATCGTCTGCAGGGCGAGTGAGTTTGCCTGCACCTTCGACCACGTGACCGACGAGACAGCGCCGGTCGCTTCGAAGATGGCGTTCGCCTCGTCGATAGCGAACATGACGCCGCCGAGCTGGCCGAGAGCCTCGATCTTGCGCTGCTTGAGCAGCCTGTCGAGCTTGGCGTCGATGACCTCCAGGTACTTCTGGATGTCATCCAGCGCCGCTTCGAGCGACGCTTGAGTCATCACCGACGCTAAGGCGAGTGGTGCCGCCGGCGTCAACAGCGCCGCGTTCTCGAACTTCAAGTGCTTAACGATCTGCCCGCCCTTGGTACGAACGACCCCGGTCATGAGCTTGTCGGCCTTGCTGAGGGACTCGCCGTGCTTCTTGACCAGCTCAGCCGATTCCTTGGTGAGCTTGACCCATCTGCCGCTGCTCGCCTGAACTTCTCCGATCACTCCGAGCGCTTTGCCCGCGGCCGAAAGTGATCGCTGCGCGACTCGACGCGTGTCGAGCCCAGCACGAGACTCGAAGTCTCGCAACGTCGTCTCGTCGCCAAGCAACAGGATCCCGTCGTCGCTCTCGATGATGGCGAGCGCAAGCTCTTCGTGACTCATGTGCTGATTCTGACGGATGCCGACCACTTCGTTGCACTCGCGGCGCAGCACCGTCCGCTGCGGCGGGTTCATAACGCGGAGAGGTCAGCCGCGCCGAGCGCGGACCGAGCGACAAGGAGACTCCCCAGCCGAGTCGGCGCCCTTGTTGTCACAGAGCAGCGATACGGTGAGGACGTCTCAGCGGAGAGAACACTCTCCAGGGCCCCGTCTCGTCTCAGCTCGCCCCCAGGAGTTGCTCTTTGTATCGCTTCGGATATCACCCCATCCCCGATGCCGTACAGGACGTTCTCGACCGCGGGACGTTCGCGCGCGCAATCGTCATCGACGAGCCAGTGAGCGAATTGTTCGACGCTGTCGGGTCAGTCCGGGCCGCGACGGAACCCACCCCCGGACTGCCCTCGGGTCTGTACTGGTTCGACGGGATCGAACAGGCAATCATCCTCCAGGTCGGCTCGGGCCCCGCCGCCGCATCCGACGAACTGCATGTCGAGGCATGGCACGATTGCCCCGAGCACCCGCTGGTTGAAGCATGGCGCTGGGCGGAACACCTTTGGTCGAGCGGTGCGGACGTCCCCGTTCCGCGATTTGAGCTTCGCGAGCGGGTCGTGACCGTGCCGCAGGGCATCGATGTTGAGGTGAGAGAAAGGACCTTCGACCGAGGGAGTTGGGCATACCGCGTGTTCGGCGGCGGCGGCACGCAAGTGGTGCTCGAACACCAGTTGCAACGAGTCGAAGTCACAGACGATCCAGACCGATGGGTGCTGGGCGAACGCGCTTCCGCCGCACGCTTCGGCGCTACCCTCACGCGGACCAAGCTCCGCGGGCGCTTCGCGGACACGATCTATTCGTTCGGCGCGACACGCACCGTGTTCCGCCCATACCAGTTCAAGCCGGTCTTGAAGCTGCTCGAGAGCGGGCGCGCGCGGATCCTCATTGCCGACGAGGTCGGTCTGGGCAAGACAATCGAGGCCGGCCTGATCTGGACTGAGCTGGAAGCGCGTCACGAGGCAGACAACGTGCTTATCGTGTGCCCATCCGGCCTGGTGGACAAGTGGCGCGATGAAATGGTAGAGCGATTCGGGTTCAGCCTGACCCACTTACATAGAGACGAGCTCGCACGCTACCTCGAGCAGCATCGCAGTGGACGGCTGCCGAAGCGCCAAGCATACGTCGTCTCACTCGAAGCGCTCCGCTCGTGGAGCGCACTCCCCGAACTAGTTGAGAACCCGCCGGAGTTCGACCTTGTCATCGTCGACGAGGCCCACGCGATGCGGAACAGCACCACCAAGAGCTATGAGTTGGGGACCTACCTCTCCGAGTGGACGCAAGGCTCCAACATGGTGTTCCTCACCGCGACGCCAATCAACCTGCGCGAGACCGACCTCTTGAACTTGCTCGGATTGCTCGAACCGTCCGACTTCCAGACGCTCGAGGATTTGGAGGCGCGACTCGAGCCCAACGCGGTTCTGAATCAAGTCGCGCGCGTGCTCCCCCAGAAGGACGTGACGCCGCGCGACTTCTCTGAGTTGCTGAGCCAGTTCACGGGCCTCGTCTACGAGAAAACCATCACGATGCGCCCCGAGTTTCAGGAACTCCGTGACGTGGTCTCGAGCACGCCGCTCGCACCGAAGGACATCGCGCGCGCCCGCCATCTGATCGCTGAGCTAAACACGCTGTCGACGGCCGTCACGCGTACCCGCCGCGCAGAGGTGGACGAGCGAAAGGCGTTGCGAGACGCCGAACCGGGCATTGAGATCGTCTGGAGTCCGTTAGAGTCGACGTTTTACTCCGAGTATCTGCAATGGTGCCAGCGGCGAGCTGACCTCGCGGGGACGCCGCTGTACTTCTCCATGCAGATGCCACTCAGACTCGCGAGCACCAGCGTGCACATCGCGGCGCAGCAGGTGCTGCGATTCGATCCTGAGACTTGGACCGGGGATGTTGACACGCCTGTCAGCCAGAGCTGGGTCGAGCCGCACCCCGAACTTGTCGCGGCGGCGAAGCGCGTCATCGAAGTGCCGGACACGAAGCTAGGCCGGCTCGGCGAAGTGCTCGAGGAGTTGCGAGGACTCAACCGGCGGGCTTTGCTATTCACCTGGTCAAAGGCGACGCTGAGATACCTACAGGCGCACTACCGAGATCAGTTCCGCATCGCGGTGCTGAACGGTGACGTTCCGCGCGAGCAGCGCCGCCGAATCATGAAAGAGTTCAGGGCAGGAGGGTACGACTTCGTCTTTGCGAACCGCGTCGCGTCTGAAGGACTCGACTTCGAGTTCTGCTCTGCGGTCATCAACTACGATCTGCCGTGGAACCCGATGGAGGTCGAACAACGGATCGGTCGCATCGACCGCATCGGACAAACCTCCGAGAAGATCCTCATCCGCAACTTCTACAACGATGAGGCAATCGACGCGCGCATCATGTACCGAGTGCTGCAACGCATCGCGATCTTCGAACGCTCAATCGGCGAACTCGAGCCGATCATCGGGCAGCACATGGACGCGCTCCGCTCCGCGATGGACTTTCGTTTGACCCGCGCCCAGCAGGAGGAGAAGTCGCAGCAGTTCCTGACTGCTGTTGAGGCACAGCGCGTGGGCCTTCAAAATGTCGCGGACAGTGCGGCAGGCCTGATCATCTCGAACACCGTTGACGTAGCGGGACTCCAGGACGAGCTCATCAGTAGCGGTCGCTACCTCGGACAGCCGGAACTCGCACACCTGCTTGAGGACTGGGCGCAAGCGGATGGAGGCGACCCGCTTGAATGGCTCGACGACGGCAAGTCCGTCGAAGTGCGTGGGAACTCAGCGATGGCACAGCGGGTGCAGGATCTGGTTCAGCAAGGCCGCCGCACGAGAAGCGAGGTGGGGGACCTCGTCTCCGCGCTTCACAACGGTGCACCAGTTCATCTGGCTGTCGATCAAGAAACGTCGCGGACGAGCGGGGTCGGGCTGCTGTCTGCGAACCATCCCCTAGTGATGGCTGCGACCGAGGTACCGGGATTCCGCCACGCCCGATACGCCGCTCTCCGTACCTTGCAGTCTGACGACGTCACGCCGGGCACATACCTGGTCGTGCTTGCGCTCGCCGAGCACGCAAGTCGAGGAGGCGACGAGATCTGGGGCGCTGCTGTGACCCTGGACGGACGCGCCGTTGAGGGTCCCGCCGACGCGGTGCTTGCAGCCTTAGCTAGGGGAGCACTCCAGGACGCGACTCCGGTGGCGAGCGACACCCTGCCTCGGCTCGCGCGGCGCGCGATGAGGACGCTCGAGCGCAAGCACCGCGAAGTCAGCGAGCGACGCGAGGCGGAAGAGGAAGCGCTCACAGCAGCGCGCCGGGTCACGTTAGCCGACCAACACGAGCGACGCATGCGAGGAATTGCTCGCCGAATGGCGACCAGCCTCGAGCGTGATCGTGGTTCGCGGATCATTCGAATGATCGAGGGCCAACGCCATCGACAGCAGGCTCGATATGAGCGCCTACTCGCAGAACTCGACGCGCGAAAGACGCCGTCCATGACGCTGCGATACCTGGCCGTGTGCACCCTGGAGGTAACTCAGTGAACGAGGCAGAGCGCCGCGGAGTCATCGCTTCCGAGGTGGCGCGTGAACGCGAATACAATGATGGACTTGTCCGTGACGGTGAGGAGCGCCAGCGTCAGGCAAATGCCAACATCATTAACACTTGGACGGAGACCCGCAAGGTCAAGCCGACTCATCGTGGTGAAATCGTCGGGCGCATCGACCTCGGTAGCGCACATGAAGCGATTGATGGACGCCGCGACTTTTACATCGGCACCATCAAGTGGGACGGACCGGATTACGCGATCTACAACTGGATCGCACCAATCGCCGCGTGCACGTATTACCGCCAGCCCGCAGACAGACCGTCCTTAACCGATGTCGCATCCAGCGTGGTCGGTGTGCGCTCCTTCGTGCGGCGCTCCGGTCGCATTGCGGACTTCGCTGATGAAGTCGTCGCTGAAGCACCGCCTGGGGGCCTCTTTCCTCGGCAGCGGCTGCGCGTACCGAAGGCGCCGAGCGGCGGGGCGTCGGTGTCAGCGGGGCTGGCAATCACGGCGCCGATTCCGCCCGCGGTGGATACGTCGACCTATAGCGTCCCTGCAGATCCGCGACGCGCCACCGGCGAGACCCAGCAGCTTCCCGCTCGCGACGCGCCCATTCGTGCTGCCGATCTTCTTCGTCGTGAACTGGCCGCACCGAAATCCGCACAGATGGCAACCGTGCTCGCAACCCTGCAGCCTGACCAGTACGACTTGATCACCAAGCCAGTCGGCGAAAGCCAGATACTCCAGGGGCACCCAGGCACGGGGAAGACCATCATCGCAGCCCATCGGACCGCCTACCTGCTCAACTCCGAGCTTGACCGAGACCTACGGCCGAAGGGCCACGTGCTTCTCCTCGGGCCCACCGAGGAGTATGTCCAGCACGTGCGTGGCGCAATCGCAAAGCTGCTGCCGGGGTCGCGTCACTACTCCGTCATGTCGATACCCACACTGCTGGAGCGCCTCGCAGGGCTGCCAGAGTCCGGCACGCCGACGCATGCGATTGACTATCTCGATGCGGACTCTGAGTTGGCCGAGCTCGCAGATCACGCTGTCGCGCGCGCTCGGAAGTTCGCGCGTCGAGGCACGCGGCCGACGACTGATGACATCTACGCCGAGTTCCAGTACCTCCCGAGCGAACCTCCGCCAGGAGGTTTGAAAGCAGAGTGGAAGGCGTACATCCGGCAGATGCCGGAGACGCTCGCTGAAGCGCGCAGACTGCGCGTGCGCGCCTATCGCGGACTTCTCGCCTACATAGGCATCCGCGCGGCCGATAGTTTGCGGCTTCCGGGCCACGTGATCGTAGATGAAGCGCAGGACATTCATCCGATCGAGTGGCACGTACTAGGTCGACTCGGAAACCTCGGTGGCTGGACGATCCTCGGCGACCTGAACCAGCGCCGCACGGACTATACGTATGCGTCGTGGCAGAGCGTGTCCGATCTTCTTGGCCTAAGCGACGATGAAGGGAGCGCGCCCGTGCAGATGCTCGACCGCGGGTACCGTTCGACTGCGCAGATCATGCGATTCGCGAATCAATTGCTGCCGCGGACCGAAAGGGCGCTATCTTCGCTGCAAATGGACGGCACGACCCCGACCATTACCCGTGCTCATGCCCAGTCGATGCTTATACCGAAAGCAGTCGAGGAGGCCGAGACCCTGCTCACCCGAACCGGCGCGGGCACCGTCGCGGTGAT
Organism: Agrococcus lahaulensis DSM 17612; assembly: GCF_000425105.1. GTDB lineage: Bacteria > Actinomycetota > Actinomycetes > Actinomycetales > Microbacteriaceae > Agrococcus > Agrococcus lahaulensis. The sequence goes on along the minus strand of NZ_AULD01000005.1, from coordinate 700,596 downwards.
AACCATGGAGGAGCGACCAGTGGAAGCAAGGCTTGTCGCAAAGGGGTGGCAAAGGTCGCGGGCGGAGGGCTCCGTATGGGAGCGCGACGGACAAACGATTCGTGTTCTGCCCCCGGCGCGCGCTCGCGGCCTCGAGTTCGACGGGGTCGTCGTCGTCGAGCCGTCCGCGTTCCCCGAAAATGTTGGGCGCCAGGGCGTGCTCTACACGGCGCTAACGCGCGCCAACCGCTTCCTGACGGTCGTACACCACCAAGCGATGCCGAATAGTCTCCGAACGAGATGAACCGGCGGTCGTCCCTCGCAGGTCCATACCTGAAGGAACTCAGTCACAACTCGGACCACCAGCCTGCGCCGTGTGTTCCGATCTAGCTCCAGTCGTTGAAACCGCGACGGGGCGGATCGAGCGCCGCTGCGATCGCGATGCTCGACTTCGGGATCATGTGGCACGCCAACTCAGCTATGGCGGGGTGCATGGCGAGTCAACAATCGGAAGACGCTCGTCGCTCGTCGCCCACAGTTATGCGAGCCACGCGCAGATGATGCCGTCGGCCTCATCCTGAATCCGATTCAGAGCGCTGTGGCCGGTAGCCTCCTTGGAGATCGCTCGCAGCTCGATCCATCTCGGCACCGCGCTCACTTGCAGCGTCGCCTCCGCCTCGGGCAGATCGAGCAAACGCTCGAACTCCCTCTTGCGAAATGCGAACTCGTACTTCACCTTGTACTTCAGGATCAGATCGAGCTCCCACAGACCGACCATGGCGGGATGCGGATACACCTCGATGGCGACGCGGTCACGCAGGGTGGGGTCTACGGGCAAACCGACCCGCTCGGCGATGACGGCTCCTCGCGGCGGATTCATCTCTGGCTTGCCGAGATTCGTGGAGTGCGGGCTCGCGTCGAAGCGACCGAACGCGGCGTGGATCGCCGAATCGCAGGCTCGGCGCCCGGTTCGGTTCGTGACGATGAGCGGCGCATCGATCGCAATCACGCCCGGTCGTGGCGCGTGCGCATCGATCCAGTCGATGATCTCGTCGTCCGAGCCGGCGCTGCCCGAAGCAAGCAGGCGACCGTCGGCACCGACCGCCGCGAGACCGGTGCGGTTCTTCGGATCCCACGGCAGATCGATGTGCACGGTCGAGGTGAGCGTCAAGGCTTCCACCCGCACCAGTCGCAGCCTGCGAGCGACATGACCTCGCCGCATTGGGGGCAGGGCTCGTTGGCCACCTGGCGGGGGCTGCCGCTCCGCTCGCCACCTCCCGACTGCGCTGATACGGGATGGCGCACGCCCCAGCAACCCGGCAGCCACTCACTCCGGAAGGGCTTGACGTCGCCGACGACCTCCCTCACCTCGTCCTCAGAGCGAAACCCGATGGTCGAACCGTGGTGGACCTGGAGTGCCGGCTCCCCCGAGCGCCGCTCGACGCGGAAGTGGTCGCTGTACCGCAGCAGTGCGGCGGTGTCGACCTTCGCCACGAAGTCGGCGATGAAGCGCTGGCTCTCGAAGGGTGTCCGGTACCCGCGGAACGCGTCCCCGAGCGTGTCGATCGTGCGATCAGTCATGACGCCATCGTGCCTCGGGAATCACGCCAAGGTCAGCAGGTAGTCGCCAAGCCGCTCACTTTTCGCTCCCGGAAGCGCCGTCGCCGCCGCCCTCGACGCCTCCGACCAGTCAGGCAAGTGCGTCTCGGCGAAGAAGTCGTGCTCGGGTCGACCCAGGTGGTGCATCAGCACGAGCCGCTCCGATCGCGCCTGCAATGAGCGGATGCGCTCCGGGCGCAGGTAGGACGCGGCACCGAAGAGCGAGACCACCGTCTCGAAGCGGCGCTCGCCCGGCGCCTGAAGGAACTCCTCGACGGGGAGCACGTGCACGTCGCGGACCCACTGGTGCTTGAACAGGAGCGAGTGCATGAGCCCGCGACCGCTCTCCACGGCGGTGTCCCCGTGCTGCTGGCAGGCGAGGCCGAGGTCGAGCGCGGCGCCCGCGCGCGAGCCGAGATCCGTCACGTGTCGGGCCTCGAGCCCGAGCTGGCGCAGCCGCTCGCCCAGCGCGAGCACTCCGCTCGCCTCGAGGGCGTCGTCGAAGTCGAGGGCGGCGAGATCCCATGGCGAGTCGGAGTCGCTCGCGGTCGCAGGCGCATCCTGGCGGCCGTACTCGGCAGTGACGGGAGCGATGTTGAGGGTCTTGCTGACGCTCGTGCGATGCGACATGAGCCACAGCTTGACGCCACGCTGCACAGGGCGTTGACCGAGCGGCTCCCGGCCGAAGGGCACGTCGACCTGCGGCAGGTGCAGCTCGATGTTCAGGCGCCGGTAGAACTTCCGCGGGGTCCCGGCGCCATGGATGATGCGAGCTGCCCGCTCGTAGGTCGTCTCGTCGATGTGACGACCCTTGATGACGTACGAATGCTCGGCACCGCCCTCGAAGGTCGAGGCCCACTTCCACGCCCACGTCGGCAGTTCACTGATCAACCACCTGAGCTCGGGCTCCAGACTGCGATTCGTACCGCTCACCGCTGCCCCTCGTCGTGCATGGCCCGTTCGCCGTGCGTTGAGAAGGATGCCGTCCCCCGGTGACATCCATCAGCGCGGGACGTGCTCCGGGCTAGCGGGACCGAGACCCGCCTAGCAGTTTGAGGATCGCGTCCCGCAGGCGTGTGTCGTCTGCCGCGATCCCATCGAGCACCTCCGCTATGGCCACACCGGTCGGGCGGACCCTGAGCGGGTTGTCGAGCGTGAGGAAGATCTTGCTGTAGTCCGGCTCGTCACCCGAATATGCGCCTTGCCATGCTGGGTCAGCTTCGATCGCGTGCCACGCCGAGGGCCCGAACTTCAGTTGCGCCCGGGAGACGGGTGAGCCGACCAGGTCGCCGTCGATCGCGATCGTGATCGTCCACAGGTAGAGGCCGGAGTTGCCGACAGAGACGGCTCTCGCCAGTACCTCGCCGGTCGCGTCGTTCAGCTGCGGCACCAGTACTCGCTCCGCGTACGTCTTCAACAGCGAGCGGATGCGCTCCAACAACGCGCGTCCGTCCTCGAAGCGGCGCGCCGCCTGTGCTGCGACGTCGATCGAGAACTGCTCCGCGGCGACGCGATGGGGAGACTTCCCGTACCGGTTCGCCTGGTCGCCCTTGCACATGGCGACGACGAAGTCGAGAACGTCCTGGTCTTCCACGATCTGAGCCTCCTGATCGAACTTCCAGCGCAGTTGCTCGATGAACGAGAACGCATGGGGGTTGAGCGCCTGGTACTGGGCATCGCGCCGCACCGCCTCGTGCAGGCGCATTGCCAGCTGTCGGTATGTGACGACGGCCGCCTGGGACCAGGCCGTGCTGAGCAGTGAGCGATCGACGTCGCGGCAGAGCATGACGACGGCAGCGCGCTTCCCGTGGCGCTGGCCGTACTGGAGGTAGCCGTCGAAGCTGTGCCCGTGCCCGTCCGACGTGAAGTAGTTCTCGATCACGAGCACCGCATCGGCGCTCTCGAGGATCAGATCCGCGATGTCGGCGCCCTCCTCTTGCGACAGCACAGTGTTCTGCTCCTGCCGCACCGAGTAGCCCGTATCGGCGAAGCCCTCCTGCGCGCCGAGGGCGCTGTTCACCTCTTCGATGAAGATGCGCACGAAGCGGTCCCCGAGCCTGTGGGTTCCGTCCCTGTTCAGCAGCCAACGGAAGACATTGGAGATCTGCTTCTCGTGCAGTCCGTGATGCATCACGTCGAAGACGTTGAAGCGAGGCTCCAGCGACCTGCCGAGCACCGGCAGCACGTTGGTGACGAGGTCACCGGCCATCGTCCCACCCGCCGAAGTCATGGAGGAGCTCGAGCACGCGATCGCGCCCTCCTGTGCCGGTGGGAATCTTCTCGACCTCGTCCCGAAGCGTGAGCAGGGCATCACGCAGTCGCAGTTCGCCAGGATTCAGCGACGTCGCGAAGTCGTCGGCGAGGAGGTACGAGTGCGCATCGGTCGCGAGCGCCACCACCACGTCTAGGAAGACCTCGACGGCGCGACCGTCCTTCGGTCCCGAGCCGACGGGCAGCATCCGCACCTGCCCGCGCCAGAGCGTCGACGCGATCGTGTCCTCGGTCAGCGTCAACGCGGTCGCTCGCTCCTCCATCGAGATGTGCGGCGGCAGCGCACGGCGCACGTCGTGCACGATCCGGTGGAAGTGCTCGTCCGAGAGGCCGAAGCCGACGAACAGCAGGTGGTGTGTGAGGAGGTTCGCCTTCACGATCGCCGACAGCGCCTCGCGCTGCGTCGCGTAGCCCAGGTAGTCGTCTCGCGTCAGCACGATCGAGCTCGGTTCATCGACAGATCCGTGCAGCTTCAGCAGCCACGGGCCGCTCTCTGCTCCTGACTCCGAATGCGGGATGGTCACCCGAGGAGTCCCGACATCGGTCGAGGCCGCCTCGAACAGCCCGTCGTAGTTCAGCGTGATCGCCTGCGGCGTCCGCAGGCTCGCGAGCAGTGCCGGCGCGAGCCCATAGCGTCGCACATCTACGAGTTCGACAACGGCTTGCGAGAAGGCTGCCGCGCCCTCCTGCTCGGTGCCGCCCGTGCGCACGTGCTCCGCGATCGCCCGCTGACGCAGGAACGCGGCGCGGTCGAGTTCACCCCAGGCCCTGAGAGCCTCTTGCTCGTCAGCGGTGAGGCCAATGCGCTCGCCCAACCGAACCAGCAGCTGCGACCAGCTGGGCGCCCCGGCGCTGATGCTGGTTCCCGCGCCGAGGAAGGGCACGAGCCTGCCCGCCTTCGCTCGAGCCGCCAGGCGACCGGCCTCCGCGAACTGCTCGACCGTCAGGGCACCGTGCCACCCGTCGCGCCGCTTCCGCAGCTCCTGCATGCGGGCGAAGCTCCGCTCGTCGCGCAGCACGATGGCGAGGTCGACATCATGCGCGCTCGCCATCTCGGCGCAGACGTCGAGCAGCCGCTCGGCGAGCTCACCCCTCAGGTGCGCGCCACCGCCCTTCCCGGTTCCAAAGCTCGGCAGTGCCAGCAGCCGCTTCGACCGCTCGTGACGAGGAGCGGCGGCCATGTGCGCGGCGCACTCCACGAACTCGCGCACCGACGTCTCGATGTGCTCGACGCCGGTTGCGTTGAGCACGCCGTTGAGCGGCACGGTCGCGAGCACGATGGCCGGGCCGTCCCCGCCCGGCGCGAGGGGAACCGCCTGCGCGTCTCCGGCACGCAGACTCGCGACGTCCGTCCGAGCGAGGCGCTCGCGCAGCTCCGGCAGCGCCTCGAACCATCCGGGAGTGATCTCCGGCCGCTCATCCGTGGGCAGCAACCATGCATCGCATTCGAGATGCGTGATGTCGCCCATGGTGATGAACACGTGACCGCCACTCATGGCCGCAATCTATCCGGAGGGGGTAGACGCTCTCGCGAGCCGCGCGATCGCGTCCCCCAACGCATCCACCGCTTCGTCGTCGAGGTCACCTGTGCGCTCATCCATGTACTGATCTCGTCGCAGCTCGAGCATCACCGACTGCACTCGAGCGTCCCGACCGAAGTGTTTGAGCGGCACGTACGCGCCGGCGAACGGCTCGTTGTCCGCCTGCTCGAGATGGCTGAACACCTCGCGCACGCAACTGAGCAGCGACGCCGCCACGTGGCGCTCGTCGTAGCCGACGCAGAGCGGCGGCCGACGGCCATCGGCGTGCAGCTCGTACGGCAGCGCCTGACTCGGGTACGAGTGCACGTCGACGATGACTGCGCGTCCGTGCCGTTCGAGTGCTCGATCGACGAGCCGCTCGACCGCGCTCGAGTAGCCCTCGAAGTGCAGCAGCAGCTCGGCCCGCACCGGCTCGGGCACTTCGCGGATACGCTCTTGCCTCGCGCCGTGCGTGTACAGCACACCCATGCCGACGGCGTTCATCTCCTCCTCGTCGCCGGGGAAGCGCTCGACATCGACGACGAGTCGCGAGACCTCGGCGATCACCGCGGATGCGTCGCACGACTCGAGCGCGCGGCGCACCATGCGGTCGACCGCGTGGTCGGTCAGCGCGAGCAGCTCTCGCCGGAGCGCCGCGTCGTCGATCGCGAAGTGGTCGCGGAACGGTGACGGGATGCGCGTCGATCCGTGCGGCGCGTGCAGGATGACCGGCGAGCGCTCCGTGGCGTCGACGACCGTCGGTTCCAGCTCGCCGACGCCACCCGGCTCCATCGCGTGATCGGCGCTCACCCGCGCGTCGCTCCCGCCAGCTCGAGCACCCGCACCGCGAGCCGGTCGATGTCGCGGCCCAGCTCGTCGTACATCGTGAGCAGGGGCCGCACCCCCACCTGCCGCGTGTGCACGAAGCCATCGGTGTCGAGCACGAACGCGGTCTCGACGTCCCGCGTCATCGCCCACAACCAGGGCCGCACCTGCACCGACCTCGGATCGCCGAAGCGCTTCGCCGCATCGTCGCGATGGTTGTGCACGTCACGGTGCGCGGTCTCGAACTCGAGCAGCAGCGGCTCGTCCTCCGGCTCGACGAGACCGTGGACCATCGGCTGCACCTCGACCGGCACCGGCACCCACGGTCGAGGTGCGTCGAGGTGCATCGCGAGCAGCCGCGCGATCAGCCGGTAGACGATCGATCGGGCCGTCGTGGCCGGCGCACGGTGCGGGATGCCGAGCCCGCTCGTCACCTCGATGCGCTTGAGGGTGTCGTGCGCGCCGGGGCAGTGCAGCACCGTCTCCCACGACCAGTGCGACTCGCTCTCGCCGCGGTAGGCGCGCACGCCGGCCTGCAGGTCGAAGAACACGCGAGCGCCGGCATCCTCGCCCGCTTCCGCTGCGACGAGCACCGGCCCGGTCGAGTGCATGAAGCGCTCGACCCACACCCGCGGGTGCCGGCGGCCGAGCTCACTCGCGAGCCACCACGCCTGCTGCAGCTTGAACCGATCCGCGGTCATCGTGCCGCCTCCGCGGCGAAGCGGCGGACCGCGTCCACCAGGAACGGCTGCGGGTTGTAGCGAGGCATCGCGGTCCGGAGCGAAGCGAACGCGTCCTCGGCATCGGCGCCGCGGTGCCGCACGGCGTACAGCGCCCCGACGGCCGCGGTCCGCGAGCGCGACTCCGCGCAGTGGAGCAGCACCTCGTGACCCTCCGAGCGCAGCATCGCCACCGCATCCGCCGCATCGGTGAGCACGAGATCGAGGTGCGGGTTCTTCCCCGGCTGGTCGATAAGCCGCACCTCGATGTGGTTGACCGCCTCGACCCGCGCCTGCTCGCGGCCGACCCGGCACAGCGAGACGACGGCGGTGACGGATGCGGGGGCGACGTCGAGCGCGCCGAGGTCGCCAAGCCAGACGCCCGGGTCGGCGGGGTGCGGCACGAGCAGCGGCTCGTTCAGCAGCGGCATGCGCTCTGCCATCGGCCAGCCGTAGGAGTCGACGCCGCCGACGGCGAGCGTCGCGAGCTCGATCAGGGTGCGGCGGTCGCCCGTGGCTCCTTCAGCCGACCACCCGTGCAGGTGCCGCGTCAGCGAAGCCGGGATGGCCGACGCGCCGTAGACCGCGCCGGCGAGCGAGCCGGCGATTGTGGCGACCGTGTCGGTGTCCTTGCCGGAGCGCACCGCGAGCTCGAGCACCTCGGCCAGCGTCGCGCCGTGCACGATCGCCGACCACGCCGCCTGGAAGGCGCCGACGACCCAGCCGTTGTTGGCCGTCAGCTCCCAGGGCATCTGCGTCTCCGCCTCGGCGGCGAGGTCCCGCCAGCGCTGCTGCCGCTCGGCGGGCAGCTGCGCGATACCGCGCTCGAGGTCGAGCTCGCCCGTTTCGACCGCGTGGGCGATCGCTACGCTCCAGGCGACGGATGCGTCACCGGCGTCGACGTCGAAGTGCGTGAGATCCGAGATGCCACGGGCCGCACGCGCCGCGCCGGCGTGATCGCCGAGATAGCGGAGCGCGACGGGGCCTGTGCGCATGAGCGAACCGTTGCCGCCCGAGCGGCCGCGCTGCTGGTGCAGCGCTGCGGCCGCCGTGCGAGCCGCACCCGCGGTGTGGTCGGGCAGCGAGCGCAGCACCGCGCCGATCTGGATGCCGACGTCCTTGGCGCCCCGGCGCCACACCGCCCACTCGTCGACGATGTGGTCGAGCGTCGCCTCGTCGTCCAGCGAGCGCCCGTCGGCGAGTGCCCGCAGGATCGGCAGCGCCATTGCCGTGTCGTCGGTCCACTCGCCGAGCTCCCACGCGCCGCCGGCCTTGGTGACGATCGGCTTGGGCGGCAGCACGGCCGGCTGGAACTCGTAGGGCGCGCCCAGAGCGTCGCCGGCGGCGGAGGCGAGGATCGCGCCGAGTGCGCGGTCCTGCTGGAGGGAGGTGGTAGCCATGTCGGCTCCTTCCGTCGAGGGATCGAGCGGTTCGCTCATTTCTGAGCTAACTCGATGCCGCTGACATTAGCGCAGATCTGCTTGAATGGCGAAGTGGCCCCCAACGCTCGCAAGCGCAAGCAGCTGACCGACTACCCGCGCCCCTCGGTCGCGGTCGACACGGCCGTGCTGACCGTCGCCGACGGCCAGCTCTGCGTCGGCCTGCTCACCGACCCCCGCACCGGCAACCACCGCCTGCCAGGCACCTTCCTCCACGAGGGCGAGACGCTGGCCGATGCGGTGCGTCGCTCACTGCGCGAGAAGGCCGGCATCGAGGGGGTTGAGCCCGTGCAGCTGCATGTGTTCGATGCCCCCGATCGCGATGGCCGCGGCTGGGTGCTCTCAGTGGCGCATCTCGCGGTCGTACGGCCCGACGCCCTCGAACTCCTAACGGCGGCTCCGGTGCCAGCAGCCCGCGACCTCGACTTCGACCACGACGTGATCGTGGGGTTGGCCGTCGAGCGACTGCGCGCCGACTACGCGGAGCTCCCGGATCCGGCTGGCCTGCTGCCCGAACATTTCACGATGACCGAGCTGCGGGGCGTGCATGAGGCAATCGATGGCAACCGCCTGCAGCCCGATACGTTTCGACGGCGGATGCTGGCACGGCTTCGCGAGACAGATGAGGCACAGCGGGGGGCGGTGGGGAAACCTGCGACGCTGTTCCGTCGACGCGCAGTGCACGAAGACCATTGACCATACGTGGTTCCCGGCGCAACACCAGGAGCACGGCGGCATGCGTTCCAGTGAGCGATGGTCATGCCCAGCATTCGACCGCCACCGCCCGGCGCACAGCGGGTCGCATCGCCTCACTACCTGCCGCCTCTGCCCGACCTCAGCACCTAGCGACGGGAGGGTTGGCCGCCGACGTCGCCAAGGACACAGCAAGCGGGCACGCCTAGGAATGTCGGAAGCTTCGTCTACTGTTGCGGAAGACCACAAGGAGGCTCCCGATGCCAATCGTCAAGCGCGATGCACCGCTGGTGAAGTCACGCAAGCGGGTAGCCGATCACGGCGAGGTCTTCACCCCCGCTTGGCTTGTCGAAGACATGCTCGATCTGGTCAAGAGCGAGACCGAACGGATCGACTCGCGCTTCCTCGAGCCGGCCTGCGGCTCCGGAAACTTCCTCGTTCCGGTGCTTGAGCGGAAGCTTGCCGCCGTCAGTGTGAAGCACGGACGCAGCGAGTTCGAGAAGCGGCACTACGCGCTGTTCGCGTTGATGTGCATCTACGGCATTGAGCTGCTGCCCGACAACGTCGCCGACTGCCGCGGCAACCTGCGCGAAGTGTTCGCGGCGTTCGTCGGATCGGCGCCGGACGACGAGTGGGCCCGTGCTGCGCGCACCGTGCTCGAGGCGAACGTCGTGCAGGGCGATGCGCTCGCGATGACCGACGCCGCCGGGCAGCCGATCGCGTTCCCTGAGTGGGGCTACCTCGGCAAGGGGCGCTATCAGCGGCGCGACTTCCGCTACGACAACCTGACCCAACGCGCGTCATTCCAGGGCACGCTGTTCGACGCACTAGAGGCGCATGAGGTGTTCACGCCGGTGCGAACCTACCCGGCGGTCTCTGTGAAGGACCTCGCGGCATGACCGGAGCGGTCGTGAAGGCCGAGCTGAAGCTCGTCGTCCACAACCCGGATGTGCTCACCTGCATCGCGAACCTCTCGAACGACGAGGTGTTCACGCCGCCCGAGCTCGCGAACCGGATGCTCGACACCCTCGAGGCCGCCTGGGCCGAGTCGCACGCCGGTGCCAGCATCTGGGCCGACCCCGATGTCACCTTCCTCGACCCATTCACCAAGTCGGGCGTCTTCCTGCGTGAGATCACGCGCCGCCTGACGGACGGGCTGGAGCAGCGGATCCCGGATCTCGCCGAGCGTGTGGATCACATCCTCACGGAGCAGGTCTTCGGCATCGGGATCACGCAGCTCACGGCGCTGCTCGCGCGTCGCAGCCTCTACTGCTCGAAGTACGCGAACGGCCCGCACTCGATCGCGCGATCCTTCGACCAGCCCGACGGCAACATCTGGTTCGAGCGCACGGAGCACACGTGGGCCGGCGGCCGCGTGAATCACGCGCTGCTCGACGCCGCGGGGGAGCCGGTCGTTGAAGGCCGTCGATGCCGCTTCTGCGGCGCCAGCGCGGACGAGTACCGCCGCAGCGACCAGCTCGAGACCCACGCCTACGCGTTCATCCACACCGACGACATCAGGGCTCGCATCGCCGAGCTGTTCGGAGCCGACATGCAGTTCGACGTCATCATCGGGAACCCGCCGTATCAGCTCGCTGATGGTGGTGGCGAAGGGGCGAGTGCGATCCCGCTCTATCATCGCTTCATCGAGCAGGCCAAGGCGCTCGAACCGAAGCAGCTCATGATGGTCGTTCCTGCTCGCTGGTACTCGGGCGGCAAGGGGCTGGACGAGTTCCGCGATTCGATGCTCGGTGATGGGCGCCTGGCCGAGATTCACGACTTTCCCGAGACAGATCTCGTGTTCCCCGGCGTGAACATTCGCGGGGGCGTGTGCTACTTCAGATGGTCCGAGGACCATGAGGGACCAGCGCGTGTTACCAACCACAGGAAGAACGGCCCGTCGCTCACGGCGGTACGCCCGGTGCGGGAGCCCGGAATCACAACGTTCATCCGCTTCAACGAGGCGATCTCGATCCTCAATAAGGTGCGAGCTCACGGAGAGCCGACCTATTCATCACGCGTGCAGTCGAGGAACCCGTTCGGTATTCCCTCGAACTTCGAGAGCTACTCGAAAGTGAAGACGGCCGCCTCCCCAATCCTGTTGTTCCGCAGCCGCCGCGGCTCCTCCGTCGATCGCGAGGTCTACGTGTCGGCAGAACAGGTGGTGACCAACCTTGCATTTAAGGATCGCATCAAGGTGCTCGTGTCGAAGGCGAGTCCTGGCGGCGATGAGTATCCGCACGCCGTCTTCAGCGCTCCCGTGCTCGCTCCTATCGGCTCCGTCGCTACGGAGACCTATCTCATCGTCGACTTTGTCGACACCATGGCGGAGGGCGCGAATCTGATCGGGTACATGAGGACGAGGTTCTTCCGGTTCCTCGTCTCTCTCATCAAGACGACCCAGAACATTTCCAAGGGTTCGTTCGCCTTTGTTCCGGTTCAGGATCTGACTCGCCCATGGAGCGACGCCGAGCTCTACGCGAAGTACGACATCACCCCCGAAGAGCAGGCATTTATCGAGTCAATGATTCGTCCGATGGGTGCCGCAGATGCCTGATCCCGCCCCGGAGCTTTTCGCCCCAAAACCCGACTCCCGCCAGCGTATCTACGCGTACGAGATCTACGACCCCCAGCACGAAGGGTTGCTGAAGGTCGGGCAGACGAACCGCGAGGTGAAGAAGCGCGTCGGCGAGCAGTTGAAGACCGCGGGCATTCAGAACTTCCGCATCGTGCTCGATGTGCCGGCCGAACGGGCGGACGGCAGCGTGTTCCGCGATCACGAGGTGCGAGCGCGCCTGAAGCAGAAGGGCTTCGACAACCCGTTCGGCGAGTGGATGCGCTGCACGCTCGAAGATGTCGAGACCGCGCTCACCGAGCTGCGCACCGGTGCCGTGCACACCGGCACGCACCACCTGGACTTCCCGATGCGCGACGAGCAGGCGGCCGCCGTCATGAAGGCTGAGACGTACATCAGGTCCATCTGGTCGGAAGACGGCGTGCCCGAGTTCCTGTGGAACGCGAAGATGCGGTTCGGCAAGACGTTCACGGCGTATCAGCTCGCGAAGCGCCTCGACGCGAAGCGCGTGCTCGTGATGACGTTCAAACCCGCGGTCGAGGACGCGTGGCGCACCGATCTAGAGAGCCACATCGACTTCGATGGCTGGCAGTACTTCTCACGAACCACTCCGGGAGACCCTCAGGACGCCGATCCGGAGCGCCCCCTCGTCTTCTTCGGGTCGTTCCAGGATCTGATGGGCAAGGACGCAGCCGGCAACTTCAAGTCCAAACACAAGTGGCTGTCCGACCTGACGTGGGATCTCGTGGTGTTCGACGAATACCACTTCGGCGCCTGGCGCGACGCGGCCAAGGAGCTGTTCGAGGGTGAGGAGGCCGAGGCCGCTGAGCTTAAGCAGGAGTTCAATCCTGCGCTCGACACCTTCGCCGAGCAGCTCGAAGTGCTCGAGAACGACGAAGACGGCTTCATCCCGCTGCAGGTCAAGGCATATCTGTACCTGTCGGGCACGCCGTTCAAGGCGCTCGCGACCGGTCGGTTCATCGAGGAGCAGATCTTCAACTGGACCTACACCGACGAGCAACGTGCGAAGCTGGCGTTCGCCGCCGCGCATCCTGGCGAGTGGAACCCGTATGGCGCGCTGCCGGAGATGCGGCTGCTGACGTACCAGATGCCCGACGAGCTGACTGCGATCGCCCACGGCGGCGAGCACGACGAGTTTGACCTCAACGCGTTCTTCGAGGCGACCGGCGAGGATGCCGCCGCCGAGTTCGTGCACAAGCATGACGTGCAGAAGTGGCTCGACATCATCCGGGGCGCGCACTTAGCAACCCAGGTGGATGCGCTGAAGTTGGGTGAGAAGCCGCCGCTTCCGTATTCGGATGTGCGGCTGCTGCCCTACCTGCAGCACTCGATCTGGATGCTGCCGCGCAAGAACTCGTGCGCCGCGATGGCGAAGCTGCTCGCTGAGCCGCAGAACGCGTTCTGGCACGACTATCGCGTCGTCAACGTCTCGGCCTCGGGCGTCGGCACGGGCCTCGACGCGCTGCCTCCCGTGCGCGACGCGATCGGCAACGGGTACGACACGAAGACGATCACGCTCACGGTCGGCAAGCTCACGACGGGCGTGACGATCCCGCACTGGTCGTCGATCCTGATGCTGCGCAACCTCAAGGCTCCCGAGACCTACTTCCAGGCGGCGTTCCGCGTGCAGTCGCCGTGGGCCATCAAGAACCCGAACGGTGACGACCCGAACGAAGAGGCGGTGCTGAAGCCGGTCTGCTTCGTGTTCGACTTCGCGCCCACGCGTGCGCTGCGGCAGATCAGCGAGTACGGCATCGGCCTCGCGCCGGAGAAGAGCAACCCGGAAGAGGCCGTCCGCGACCTCGTGCAGTTCCTGCCAGTTCTGGCGTACGACGGCGCGCACATGACCCAGGTCGACGCCGGCGGCATCCTCGACATCGCGATGGCGGGAACCTCGGCGACGCTGCTGGCGCGCAAGTGGGAGTCGGCCATCCTTGTCAACGTCGACAACGCGACGCTGAAGAGGATTATGGCCAGCCAGGCGGCCATGGATGCGGTGATGAACATCGAGGGTTTTCGGGCCCTCGGGTCGGCCGTCTTCGAGACTGTCGTGAACAAATCCGAGTCCGTCAGCGAAACGAAGAAGCAGAAGCAGGGCGAGGAACTGACGCCCATCGAGAAGAAGCAGCTCAGCGACGAGGAGAAGGAGTACAAGAGCAAGCGGAAACAGATTCAGGAGAAGCTCATCAAGTTTGCCACCCGAATCCCTGCGTTCATGTACCTCACTGACTTCCGAGAGAACACGCTCCAGGACGTCATCACCAAACTCGAGCCCGAGTTGTTCAAGTCCGTGACCGGCCTCGACGTGCAGGACTTCAATTTGTTGGTATCCCTCGGCGTATTTAACTCGGCCCATATGAACCAAGCCGTGTTCGCCTTCCGTCGCTATGAGGACGCGTCACTGAGCTATACGGGCTTGAACTCGCACATTGGGCTGCGAAGCTATGGGTTGTACGACACGGTGGTCGCGGTCGAGGCAACGGTCGATCCGGCCGAAGTCTAGACTTCCGAAGGCATGCGTCGTCAGAGAAGAACAGCGGCCTGAACCGCGCGTGCGCTCCGCCATTCGCTCGAGAGGATTCCGATGACCCACACGGTGACCCAGCACTCGATCAACACCATCCTCGGTTGGGTGCAGGGCGGTCAGATCGCGATTCCCGAGATCCAGCGGCCGTTCGTGTGGTCATCGACGAAGGTGCGCGACCTGATCGACTCGCTCTATCGCGGCTACCCCGTCGGCTACCTCATCACCTGGAACACGCACGACGTAAAACTCAAGGACGGCAGCAGCCCGGTCGCGAAGCAGATCCTGATTGATGGGCAGCAGCGCGTGACCGCGCTCACCACCGCGCTCGTGGGCATGCCCATCGTGGACAAGCAGTATGCGCGCCGCCGCATGCAGATCTCGTTCAATCCGATCGAGGAGAGGTTCGAGACGTACTCGCCGGTGATGCGCAACGACCCGACGTGGATTCTCGACATCGCCGAGATGATGTCTCCTACCGCCGGAATCACGCTCGTACCGCAGTACCTCTCCCGCAACCCGAGCGCCGACCAGGACGTCGTCGTCGCGAACATCGCGAGACTGCTCGAAGTCAAGAACCGCCAGGTGGGTGTCATCAACCTCGACGCGGAGCTCGACATCGAAACGGTCTCCGAGATCTTCGTGCGCATCAACTCCAGTGGTGCGCGCCTCACACCAGCCGACTTCGCGATGAGCCGCATCGCGTCGTACGGCGAGCGCGGCTCGACGCTGCGTAAGCAGATCGACTACTTCTGCCATCTCGCGGTGGCGCCAGCGGCGGCGGACGCAATCGAGCACAACGACGCTGCGTTCACCCGGACCAGCCATTACCGGCGCATCGAGTGGCTCCGTCGTGACTCTAGCGACCTCTACGACCCGAAGTACCAGGACGTTCTGCGCGTCGCCGGCTTGGTGGGCTTCCAGCGTGGCCGTATGGCTGCAGTCGTGAGTGCCCTCTCCGGCACGGATCCAGCGACGAAGCGTCCAGTCGAGGGCCTCGCTGATGAGTCGTTTGATCGTCTCGAGGGTGCACTGGACGCGATCACCAACGAGCACGACTTCAAGCAGTTCCGCATGATCCTGAACTCGGCGGGCTACGTGTCGTCGGGGCTTCTCACGTCAACGAACGCCGTCAACTTCGCCTTCGCGCTCTACTTAGTCCTGCGTCGACAACAGTTGTCGCATCCGGTGATTCAGAGCGTGGTTCGACGCTGGTTCGTCATGTCGATGCTGACTGGCCGTTCGTCTGGGTCGTTCGAGACCCAATGGGATCTGGACCTCCGCCGCATCGAAGAAGTCGGAGCGGAGGTGTACCTCGACTCGATCGAACGGAGCGAACTGAGTGAGGGCTTCTGGGAAGAGGCGCTTCCACTCAGCCTGCGCACCTCCAGCGTGCGGAGCCCATTCTTCACTGCCTTCCTCGCATCTCAGATACGCGAGAACGATCCGGGCTTCCTCTCCGACAGCGTGACTGTCGCCAGCATGCTGGGTGATACCGGTCAGGGCGATATCCACCATGTGTTCCCCAAGGCCTATCTCGTTGCCAACGGTATCAACGACCGCACGCTCGTTAACCAGGTTGCCAACTACGTTGTAGCCGAAACGCCGGTGAACATCCGTATCGGAAAGCTAGCACCGGCCGAGTACATGGCGCGGGTGCGGGATCAGATCGCAAGCGGCACGCTCGATCTCGGCGGGATCGCCTCGGACGAGCAACTGACGCGCAACCTAAATGCGAACGCTTTACCTTCGGATCTGGCAGAGTTCAACGCAGCGTCGTATGCCCGCTTCCTTGACGCCCGACGAAGGCTGATGGCGGAACGGATTCGACGCTCATACGAAGCGCTGCGATAGCGCCTCGCGAATGTCACCCGGTTGAGCGCTGTTGCACGAACGCGCGCAGCGCAGCGGCGTCGACGCCCACCTTCCCACGGAGCACACGTTCGAGCTGCTGATCGTCCCCGGCGATCGCCGCGCTCAGCGGTGCCGGAAGCGGCCTCGCGATCTCGGGCGGCCAACTGGTCTTGACGGCGTCCGCCGGGGCCGCGGCAGCTCCATCTGTCAGAGTCGCCGCGGGCTCCTTCGCCGCTGACGCGGCGGCCTTCCCCACCCTCTCCTAGCGTGCCGTAGGACACCTTGCATTGCTTTACGGCTACGACCCCGAGGAGCCCGAAGAAAAGTTCTTCATCCTTCCGTGGTCAACGCCGGAGCAGCGCTGTCGGCGTCCGCGAAGACGGCAGCATTCGCCGACCTGTCGCGCCTAACGCAAGCGCGGTGCGCGGAAAGACGTGGGAGACGCTCAACCAGTCGATTATCTCGCAGGTCGCCACGCAGTTCGCGAAGGTCTTCAACATTCGGCTGACGAAGATGAGTTTGGGGAAGTTCGTGCCGGCCCCGGGATCGTTCTAGGCGGAGCGCCCAACTGGGCGGCGCTCGAAGGCATCGTCGATACCGCCGACCTGGCGTATCGACGGCGCCTGCTCCTTGAGAAGCACGGCAGCTCGCCGACGACGAGCTCATCACCGTCGAGTTTGTGCGCGTGGACAGTGAAGCATCGGACGAAAGGATCAGCGTGATTGGGGCGATCGCAGAAGCGGTAGGCCCGGACTTACCCTAACGCGCGCCGCGGTGGCTCGGCTGCCTCGAGTCACACGGCGAGCGACAAGCGGGCTAACAGTGGCGTGCGCGTCGACGCGGAAGAAGCACGTTTTCGCGCCGCCGTCTCCAGTCCGGAAGTGGATCGCCGCAGTCGCGGCAGGGAGGTCCGACCGGGACCATCATGGAGCGGCGCGGGCAGGTGGTTAGCTCGTCCCGCTGGAGGTCGAAGCCACTCGCGGACGACATCCTCCTCGCGTAGTTTGAGGACCCGCACTCATCCTGGACTGGCCGGCGGTGCGACCGATTGCCGCTCGACGAGGTGCTGCTTGAGCACCCGCGTCACCGGTGGGCGGCCGTCGCCTCGCACGCGGCGGATGAGCAGCTCCGCCGCCTCGGCGCCGATCTCGTGGATCGGCTGCGCCATCACCGTGATGCCGGGCGTCGCGACGCCCGTCCAGTCCGCGTCGTCGAACGCGACGAGCGAGAGATCGCGCGGGATCTGCAGGCCGAGCTCGCGCGCGGCCCGGAAGACCCCGAGCGCGATGAGGCTGTCGGAGGCGACGATGGCAGTCACCGCTTCAGGGCCCGTGAGCAGCCGTGTCGCCATCCGCTCGACGCCCTCGCGGCGGGCGTTAAGGTGCACGTGCCGCTCGGGGTGCTCGATGCCGCCGGCGGTCAGCGCATCGAGGAAGCCCTCGATGCGCTCGGCGACCGACGACGTCGCTACCACGGCGGACCGGTCGAAGTCGGTCGGGTGCGTCATGGTCGAGATGAAGGCGACCCGCCGGTGCCCGGCGTCGACGAGCAGCGAGGTCAGCTCGCGTGCTCCGCTGCGGTTCGCGGCGATGACGCTATCCACTTCGACGCCCTGCGCCGTGCGGTCGAAGAGCACGAGCGGCCGTCCCGCGTCGACGACGGAGCGCAGGTTCTCGGTCTCGACCGAGGAGGCCGAGGCGACGAGGAGCCCGTCGACGCGCTTCGCCAGCTGGACGCCGATCGCCTTCGCCTCGGTCTCGAGGTCCTCGTCGGAGTTCGAGAGGATCAGGTCGAAGCCGGCCGCCGCCGCCACGTCGGCCGCGCCGCGCGTCGCCTGCGCGAAGAACGGGTTCTCGATGTCGCCGACGACGATGCCGAGCGTGTTCGAGCGGCCGGTGCTCATGGTGCGGGCGAGCGCGTTCGGCCGGTATCCGAGCCGATCGGCGGCGCCCAGCACGCGGTCGCGCACGGCGTCGCTCACCGCGCCGTAGTCGCCGAGCGCGCGGGCGGCGGTCGCCTTCGACACGCCGGCCGCGACCGCGACGTCGCTCACCGTGACCTCCCGCCGCCCGTTGCCCGTGGCTGCCGGTTCGCTCACCGTTCCTCCGATTCGAGTGTTGACGTCTCGCCGTGTCGTGCCGTACTGTCCCAGCAAACGGGTTGAGACCGGTCTCAACATAACCGAGTGAGACCGGTCTCAGCAACGGGACCAACAGCATCCGATGCAGCACCACCGGCGTTGCACCATCGAGAGGACCACCATGAAGCTCCGCCCCAACCACCGCCGCACGGCGATCGCCGCCGTCGCGGCGGCCGCGGCCCTCGCGCTCGCGGCCTGCTCGGGAGGCTCGCCGAGCGCCTCCGAGTCGGCGACCGAGGACAACCCCTACGGTCTCATCACGCCCGGCCAGATCCGCGTCGCGAGCCTGGGCGACGCCCGGCCCTACACGTTCACCGACGAGTCGGGTGAGTTCACCGGCTTCGACGTCGAGCTCTTCACCGATGTCGCCGAGCGCATGGGGGTCGAGGACGTCGTCTTCACCGGCCAGGACTTCTCGGGCCTGCTCGCCGCGGTCGCGAACGGGCAGTTCGACGTCGGCGTCGCCGCGATCGGCATCACCGAGGAGCGCCAGCAGACCGTCGACTTCTCAGACGGCTACCTCGCCGGCTACCTGACCGTCATGGCGAGCCCCGACGCGGGCATCGCCGACGAGGCGGACCTCGCCGGCACGCGCCTCGGCGTCGTGCAGGGCACGCTGCAGGAGGCGTACGCGGTCAACAACTTCACCGACACCGAGCTCGTGCGGTTCCCCGACAACAACGCGGCGATCTCTGCCGTCAACAGCGGCTCGATCGACGCCCACTTCCTCGACTACGAGGCGGCGAAGGAGTACGCCGAGCAGTACGGGCTCGAGAACGCGATCGACATCCCGTCGTTCGACGCGCCGGCCGGCTTCGCGATCGCGAAGAACAAGCCCGAGTTCCAGGCTGCGCTCAACGAGGCGCTCGCCGCCGCGATGGAGGACGGCACCTGGAAGGAGCTCTACGAGAAGTGGTTCCCGGGCTCCCCCATGCCCGAGCAGTACCTCCCGTCGAGCGAGCAGTCCGAGTAATCGAACCCTCGGTGTCCGGTGCGGCCTGACCGCGCCGCACCGGACACCTCAACTGCAACGGAGCACACCATGGACTGGCTCGACAACCTCATCAAGACCTTCCTCGACTTCGAAGCCATGTGGCTGGTCCTCCCCCAGCTACTCGGCGTCGGACTCGTCAACACGCTCGTCATCTCGCTCGCGGCGACCGCCATCGGCGTCGTGCTCGGCATGATCGTGGCGATCATGGGCATCTCGCCCTCGAAGTGGCTGCGGGTCCCGGCTCGCGTCTACACCGACATCTTCCGCGGCCTGCCCGCGATCCTGACGATCCTGCTCATCGGGCAGGGCTTCGCCCGCATCAGCCAGCAGATCTTCGGCCCCTCCCCCTATCCGCTCGGCATCCTCGCCCTCAGCCTCATCGCGAGCGCCTACATCGGCGAGATCTTCCGCGCCGGCATCCAGAGCGTCGACCGCGGGCAGCTCGAGGCCTGCCGCGCCCTCGGCATGAGCTACGGGGCCGCCATGCGCCTCGTCGTCGTGCCACAGGGCATCCGCCGTGTCCTTCCCGCGCTCGTGAACCAGTTCATCGCGATCGTGAAGGACTCGAGCCTCGTCTACTTCCTCGGCCTGCTCGTCACCGAGCGCGAGCTGTTCCGCGTCGGCCAGGACGCGGCGGTGCTGACGGGCAACCTCTCGCCGCTCGTGCTCGCGGGCGTCTTCTACCTCGTGATCACGGTGCCGCTCACGCACCTCGTGAACTACTTCGACGACCGCTTCCGCACGGGCCGCCGCAAGCCCGCACCGCCGAAGAGCGGACTCGACGAGCTCGAGGAGCTCACGCCCACGCCGGCCCTCACCTACGGGAGCAACACGTGACCTACACCACCCCCGTCCCCATCACCGACGGACACTTCTACGCCGGCTCGAGCCTCGAGCTGCGCGACCTGACCATGGCCTACGGCGACATCGAGGTGCTCCGCGAGGTGAGCCTCGAGGTCGCGCCCGGCACGACGACGTGCATCATCGGGCCCTCCGGCTCGGGCAAGTCGACGCTGCTGCGCGGCGTCAACCGGCTGCACGAGCCGAAGTCGGGCGACGTGCTGCTCGCGGGCGAGAGCGTGCTGACCCAGAAGCCGGATGCGGTGCGCAAGCGCATCGGCCTCGTCTTCCAGCACTTCAACCTCTTCCCCGACCACACGGCGCTCGAGAACGTCGCGCTCGCCGTGCGGCACGTGAAGGGCCTCTCGAAGGCCGAGTCGCGGCGCGTGGCCGAGGCTCGGCTCGAGGAGGTCGGGCTCGCCGAGCGCGCCGACCACCGGCCGCGCGACCTCTCCGGCGGCCAGCAGCAGCGCGTCGCGATCGCCCGCGCGCTGGCCATGGAGCCGGAGGTCATGCTCTTCGACGAGGCCACGAGCGCGCTCGACCCCGAGCTCGTCAAGGGCGTGCTCAACCTCATGGCGCAGCTCGCGCAGCGCGGCATGACCATGCTCGTCGTCACCCACGAGATGGGCTTCGCCCGCAAGGTCGCCGACCAGGTCGTCTTCATGGACGAGGGTCGCGTCGTCGAGTCGGGCGCCCCGAGCGACCTCTTCGAGCACCCCAAGAGCCCGCGCCTGCAGCGCTTCCTCTCCGAGGTGCTGTGATGCCGGCGAGCACGCACGCGCCGATCCGCACGGCGATCATCGGCTACGGCACCTCCGGCCGCATCTTCCACGCTCCGTTCCTCGCGGCCGACCCCGACTACTCGCTCGACGTCATCGTGACGGCGAACGACGACCGGCGGGCGGCGGCGGAGGCGCAGCACCCGGGTGCGCGCGTCGTGCCGACTCCGGATGCGCTGTGGGCGCAGGCGGGCGAGCTCGACCTCGTCGTGATCGGCTCCCCGAGCGGCACGCACGCCGAGCTCGCGTCAGCCGCGCTCGACGCGGGGCTCGACGTCGTCGTCGACAAGCCCTTCGCGGCGACCGCCGAGGAGGGCGAGGCGCTCATCGCGCAGGCCGAGCGCCTCGGCCGGCGCATCACCGTCTACCAGAACCGCCGCTGGGACGGCGACTTCCAGACGCTCCGGCGGCTCATCGGGCAGGGCGCGCTCGGCGAGGTGCGACGCTTCGAGTCGCGCTTCGAGTGGTGGCAGCCCGAGCCGCGCGCCGGCTGGAAGTCGGAGGCGACCGTGGCCGAGGCCGGCGGCATCCTCTACGACCTCGGCACCCACCTCATCGACCAGGCGCTGCAGCTCTTCGGCGCGGTCGACGAGGTGTACGCGGAGGTCTTCCGCCGCCGCCCCGGCGCCGCCGCCGACGACGACGTCTTCCTCGCGCTGCAGCACGAGTCGGGCGTCGTGTCGCACCTGTCGATGAACGCGGTCGCGCCGACCTTCGGGCCGCGCTTCCACGTGCTCGGCGCCCGCGCCGCCTACACCTCGTGGGGCCTCGACGGCCAGGAGCCCGCGCTGCTCGCCGGCGCGCGCCCCGAGGACCCGGGCTTCGGCGAGACGCCCGAATCGCGGTGGGGCATCGTCGGCACCGACCGCGACACCCGCCGCGTGCCGACGCTGCGCGGCGACTACGGCGCCTTCTACCGCGGCCTCGCCGAGGCGCTCCGCACCGGCGGGCCACTGCCCGTCGACCCCGCCGACGCCGTCGCCACCCTCCGCATCATCGAGCGGGCGCACGCCACCTCGGCCGCCCTGCTCTGACCTCCCTCTCACCAGAAAGCGAAGCATCCGCATGACCACCTCCCCCTCCCACGTCGTCGTCCTCGGCGGCGGCATCCTCGGCGCCTCGACGGCCGCGCACCTGGCCCGCGCCGGCGCATCCGTCACCCTCGTGACCGCCGGCGCGCTCGCCGACGGCGCTTCGGGCCGCTCGATCGCGTGGCTCAACTCCTCCGGCGACCGCTCGGCCGCCTACCACTACCTGCGCCTCATCGCCCTCGACCGCTACCGCACCTGGAGCGCGCGCCACCCCGAGAGCAGCGCCTACCTGCGCTTCGACGGCGCGCTGAAGTGGGGCAGCGCTGACGAGAGCTTCGCCCAGACGTTCGCCTTCGAGCGGGCGGGCGGCTACGACGCGGTCTGGGTCGACCGCGCCGACGTCGCGGCGATCGCCCCCGACGTCGACCCGGATGCCGTGGCCGACGAGGGCGCGATCTTCAACCCGGGCGAGGGCTGGGTCAACCTGCCCGACCTCATCGCCGCGCTCGTCGACGAGGCGGTCGCGAACGGCGCTCGCGTGATCGAGCAGGCCGGCGACGCGCGGGTCGACGTGCAGGGCGGCACCGCGATCGGCGTCGTGCTCGGCGACGGCACCCGCATCGCTGCCGACCGCGTCGTGCTCGCGACCGGCGGCTCGGTGCCGGTGCACCTCGCGGCGCTCGGCGTGGAGGTGCCGGATGCGACGCCCACCGCGTTCGTGCTCATCACCGAGCCGGTCGACGTCGAGGTGCGGACGGTGCTCAACACGCCGCGCGTCGCCGTGCGCCCGATGCCCGACGGCCGCCTCGTGCTCGACGCGGACTGGGCCGAGAAGTCGATCGTCGTCGGCGACGACGGCTCGATCACGGTGCCCGACGCATCCGTCGAGGGACTGCTCGAGGAGGGCTCGAAGGTGCTCGCGGGCAACCCGAAGCTCACCGCGCAGCGCGTCGCGGCGGGGCTCAAGCCGATCCCGGGCGACGGCGAGCCGGTCGCGGGCCGCGTGCCGACGATCGACGGGCTCTACACGCTCTTCACGCACTCGGGTGCGACGCTCGGCCTCATCCTGGGCGAGCTGCTCGCCGAGGAGATCGTCACGGGCACGCCGTCGCCGGTGCTCGCGCCGTTCACGCTCGACCGGTTCAGCGGCGACGAGGAGCGCGCGGAGGTCGGCACGGGGGCTTGGGCGCCGGTGCGCTGAGCGAAGTCAGCGCCGAGTGACTGAGGGCCCGGGGACGGAGACGATCGGCCCCGGGCTCGCGGCTGCGAGCGTGCCGATGCGAGCGGACGATCAACCTCGCGCGGACAGCCCCTGCCCCCGCTCGAGGTCGTCCAGGTACGTGTTGATCGAGCGTGCTCGAGTGATCGCGTCGCTCGGGACCTGCACGACCGCGACACCCGGCTCGTCACCGAGAAGCACTGCATTGTGCCCGAACGGCGTCGCGATGCAGGAGCCGCCCGTGAAGCCCGGCCCGCAGTGATTCGCGTAGGCGATGACGACGCCGTTCTCAAGCGCGCGTGCTGGCACCTGCAGGGTCGAGATCTGCGTCGCTGAGTAGTGCCACGCATCCCCCATCCCGTCGAAGCCCTCCTCTACGGTCGGCACGGCGGTCGGCACCAGCAAGATGTCAGCGCCCGCGCTGGCGAGCGAGCGGGCGAACTCAGGGAACTCGACGTCGTAGCAGACGCCGATTCCCCAGTTCGAGCCGCTCCAGGCGATGGGTTCACCGTAGGCAGCGCCGGGCGTCATCCACTGCTGCTCCGCGCCGCCGAACAGGTGCCGCTTGTGGATGCGACTGAGTTCCCGTCCGTCGGCGTCGAAGAGCGATGCCGCGATCCGATGCCGCGCGCCCGCGCTGTCGTCGGATCGGTCCGAATCGACGCTCGAGGCGACGACCGCGACACCGTGCGTGCGTGCGATGCCCGCGAGGGCGGTGCGGATCGCCGCGCCGTCGTGCTGCCACGCTCGGTCGGGCGCGTAGCCGGTCGCGTAGAGCTCGGGCGTCACGACGATTTCGGCGCCCTGTCGCTTCGCCTCGCGCACGAGGCTCTCGAGCGTCGTGAGGTTCCGGTCGACGTCGTCGATCACCGCGGCGCCCTGCGCGACGCCGATCGCGTGACTGTTAGTTCTCATCCGCTCATCATCCCTTCGCCCCGCGCCGCTCATGATTTCGCAGTTGACGACGGCGCCCGAGGTGCTCCAGTATGGCGCTAAACCCAATCGGATTCGGTTTAGTCGCTCGCGGCCAGCCGGAAGCATGGCGAAGGAGCCAGCGATGACGTCACCCCAGCAGCGTGCGAGCGCCGCGACCCTGCCGTTCGAGCGCACGCTCGCCGACGGCGGCACCGATCCGGCCGTCGCGGCCGAGCTCGAGCGGCGGATCCGCATCGTCGAGCACGATGAGCGCGACGACGCGTCGCGCCTGCCGATGTCTGCCCGCGAGCTGGTCGGCTACGTCGGCGTCTCGATCGCGGCGGTCGCCCTGGGCATCGTGGTGGTGATCCTGTGAGCGAGGCGACCAAGCGCCAGATCGACGCGAGCACCGACCCGAAGCTCGCTGAGGAGCACGTCTTCGGCACCTTCCCCTTGCTGAAGCGGGAACGCAGCTGGAGCGCGCTCGACTTCACGTGGGTCAACACTGCCCTCGCGATCGCCACCTGGGCCTTCCTCGTCGGCGGTTCGACGGCGCTCCTGGTCGGCTTCCAGGACGGCATCGCAGCGATGATCATCGGCAACGCCATCGGCCTGTGCTTCATGGTGCTCGCCTCGGTCGTCGCCTCGCAGCGCTGGGGCTCCGAGCAGTACACACTGCTGCGCGGCGCTTTCGGGGTCGTCGGCGTCGGCATCATCGTCTTCACCGTCATCCTCGTGACCGAGATGGGCTGGTCGTCGCTACTGGCAGTCATGGCGGGCCGCGCTACGAGCCAGGTGGCGTCCACCGTCGCGGGCACCGACCTTGGCCAGTACGGGCCGGTCGTCACGATCGGCGGTCTGGTCGCGATCGTGATCGCCTGGTGGGTGCTGTCTCGAGGCCCGGTCACGATCGGCCGCTTCAATGCCGTGATCGCGCCGGGCCTCGCCATCATCACGGTCGTGATGATGGTCTTCCTCGTCGCGAACACGTCATGGGACGCCCTCGTCAGCGCCTCTCCCATCGCGCCGTTCGAGGACGAGACGCTCAACTTCATGGTCGCCGTCGAGTTCAACGTCGGCGTGGGCGTCTCCTGGTACCCGGTGATGGGCTCGCTCGCTCGAATGACTCGGAGCCGGAAGGCCGCGCTCTGGCCCGCGTATGGCGGCTTGCTCATCGCGACGCTCATCGCTCAGACCGTCGGCATGGCCGCGGCGCTCACGCTCGGTGACTCCGACCCGACCGTGTGGATGGTGCCGTTCGGCGGTGCAGTGCTCGGCGTCGCCGTGCTCATCTTCATCGCCTTCGCCAACATCACCTCGATGTCGTCGATCGTCTACTCGACGATCCTTGCGATTCGGCAGTCCTCCGGGCGGGCGCTGGCGAAGGTCCCCTGGAAGGTGCTCACCGCCTCTTTCTTCGTGGTGCCGGCGATCATGACCTTCTTCCCCCAGTTCATGTACGAGCAGTTCATGGTGTTCGTGTCGCTCTCAGGCGCCTTCCTCACCGCCATCTGCGGCGTCGCCCTCGCCGACTACTTCGTGCTGCGCAAGCAGCGCGTCGACCTGCGTGAGCTCCACCTCGCCCAGCGCGGGACCCTCTACGCCTATCCAGGCGGGATCAACTGGGCCGGTCTCATCGGGCTCGCGGTCGGCGCCGCCTTCTACCTGTGGCTCTACAACCCGATCACGCTCGAGACGCAGGGCGTCTTCTCGTTCATCACCGCCTCGCTGCCGGCGGCGATCGTCGCGGCGATCGTCTACCTCGCCCTCTCGGCACTCCTGAACCGGAGCCGCACGACCGAGGCGGCGCGCTCATGACCGCGACGCGTGCGGCCGTGTACGACGGCGACTCGCGGCTCGCGATCCGCGAGGTGACGCTCCGCGAGCCGGGACCGGGAGAGGTGCTCGTGCGCGTCGGCGCCTCGGGCGTCTGCGGCTCCGACCGGCATGTGCTCGACGGCGATTGGGAGATGCCGACGCCGACGATCATGGGCCACGAGGGCGCGGGCGTCGTCGAGGCCGTCGGCGAGGGCGTGCGCTCGCTCGAGCCGGGCGACCACGTGATCATGACGTGGTTCTATCCGTGCGGCTCGTGCACGAGCTGCCGCGAGGGCCGCACATGGGTGTGCACCGGCTCGCGCTCGGAGGAGTGCCTGCTGCCCGACGGCTCGACGCCCATGCAGCTCGACGGCACGGTCGCCTACCCGTACCTCGCGGTCGGTTCGATGAGCGAGCACATCATCGTCGCTGAGCAGGCTGCCGTGCGGGTGCCGAAGGAGGTGCCGTTCGAGGTAGCGGCGCTCATCGGCTGCTCGATCGCAACTGGCGTCGGCGCGGTCGTCAACGATGCCGCCGTGAGGCCCGGGCGCTCGGCGCTCGTCATCGGTGCGGGCGGCGTGGGCCTCAGCATCATCATGGGTCTGGCGCTCGCCGGCGCGAGCCCGATCATCGCCGCCGACGTCACCGAGGAGTCGCTCGAGCTCGCGCGGCAGTTCGGCGCGACGCACGTCGTCCGTTCCGGCGACGACCTGCCCGAGCGCGTGCGGGAGATCGTGCCCGAGGGCGCCGACTTCGCTTTCGAAGCGATCGGGCGACCCGAGACGATCGCCCTCATGCCCGCGACCCTCAAGCGCGGCGGCTCGGCCGTGGTCGTCGGGCTGCCCCCGCAGGACCGACCGGTCCCGATCGATGCGCTCGCGCTCGCTGAGGAGGGCAAGTCGCTGCTGGGCTCCAACTACGGCTCCACAGTGCCCGCACGAGACTTCCCGATGCTCGCGCAGCTGTTCCTCGACGGGAAGTTGCCGGTCGACCGGCTCATCACCAACCGCTTCGACCTCAACGGCGTCAACGATGCCTTCGAGCTCATGCGGGCAGGAGCGAAGGGCAGAAGCGTCATCCTGTTCTGAGTCCCGCGACCGGAACGGTGAGTCATGGCCAGGCCGAAGCAGAACATCCTCTCCCAGCGCGCGATCGCACGGGCCGCGCTCCGGCTCGTGGCGACGAAGGGGGACTTCACGATCCCCGGCGTCGCTGCGGCCCTCGGCGTCCATCCGTCGTCGCTCTACCACCACCTGCCCGGCGGCAGGCTGGCGATCGTGCACCGCATGCGCGAGGAGCTCTACAGCGAGATCGACCTCGAGCCGACGCTCGACATCTCGGTGCCGCCGCTCGAGCGTCTCCGTCGCTGGATGCGCAAGTACCGAGACGCTACTGCGCGGATGCCTGCAGTCGTGCCCGTGCTCGTGGGTGCACCCGTGCAGGATGCCCGGACGCTCGCGATCTACGAAGCGCTGTTCGTGATCCTGCGGGACGCCGGCGTGCCAGCGGCGCTGCGGGTCGCCTGCTCGGCGATGGTCGACGCGGTCGTGCTCGGTTCTGCGGTCGACGCGGGCTCGCCGGTGCCGCTGTGGCGCTCCGCAGGCCACGGATTCCGCGAGCTGAGTGAGGTGGCGGCGGCGGGCGATGACGAGGCGAGGGCCGAAGCGGGCTTCGAGCTCGCCGTCGAGGCGGTCGTGGCCGCGGTGGAGCGGGCGGCCAAGAGCGCGACCGAGACTGCCTGAAGGCGACGGCTCGGCAGGCTGACGCTCAGTCGATCGCGCCATCGCCCGAGTAGCCGACGACGTGACGGCTCTCGAGCATCGGGATGATCTGCATCTTGCCGATCGACGCGAAGTGGGCGCTCTCGCGGTGCGCGGTGAACGCATCCGCATCATCATAGACCTCGACGATCGTGAAGACGTTGGGGCGCTCGAGATCACGGGCGATCGAGTAGGAGATGTTGCCCGGCTCCTGCCGGCTTTCGGCCGCGAGCGTCGGCAGCAGCTGCGCGACGCGGTCGGCGGCCTCAGGCTTGGCGATGTAGGTGGCGATGACGATGTAGTGCTGGCTCATGATTGGTTCTTCCTGTAGGTCCAGAGCGTGCGCTCGCTGGTCGAGACGCCGGCCGCTCCACAGGCGATGGCGGCCTCGAGCGAGCGCTCGTTCGCGACGAATCCGCCGGCGATGACGGGCGAGATGCGCATCACCGGTTCGTCGAGGATGTACGGCAATACGGGGGCGGGCATGATCTGCACGAAGCTCGGCTGAGATCCCTCGAGCCCATGGGTCGATCGCGGCAGGTTCAGGCGGTCGGTGATGAAGAGCTTCTGCATCGCGAGCATGCCGTGCTGCTCGATCCGAGCGATCATCGCGGCCCGGGTGGTGACGACCCCGGCGGCACCGATCTTCGCGAGGAAGTCGATGCCGCCGCGATCTGGCGCGAGGCCCGAGACGGTGTCGGCGTTGATGAAGGCGAAGCGGTCAGCCTCCGCCATGCGGGCAACCACCGATTCGAGCCGGAGCAGCTCGCCGTTCGCGACGATGCAGACGGGCGCGTCGGTGTCGAGGAACTCGTCGACATCATCGGGCGAGAAGAGCGACGCGATCGCCGGCCGGGTGCGGAGCTGGGTCGACACCAGCAGCCGGCGACGCGTCAATGCACTCATGCTCGCGATGCTAGCGAGCGAGCCCCAGCTTGCCGGGGTTCAGGACGCCCTGCGGGTCGAGCGCACGCTTGACCGCCTGCAGCACCTCGAAGCCGCCCTGAAGCGACGGCTCCATGAACCGCGCCCGCAGCAGCCCTACGCCGTGGTGGTGGCTGAGCGTCGCGCCGTGGCGGATGATCACCGCGTTCGCCGCATCCCACGCCGCCTGGTACCAGTCGGCGCGGTCCTCGACCGCGACCTCGCCGCGCAGGCTGAAGTAGAGGCAGGCGGAGTCGACGTAGGCGTGCGACTGGTGCGCCGAGCCGGCGAGCGTGCCGGGCACCTGCTGCAGCGCATCGACGACCTCGTCGTAGATGGCCGGCAGGTCCCGCCAGCGGCCGATCATCTCGAGCGTGTCGGCGACGAAGCCGGGGCTCTTCTTGAAGCCCTCGGCGCTCTTGCCGGTCAAGTAGCGGGTGTCGAGCCAGCGCTCGAAGATCGCGTCGCTGTCGAGCTCAGCGCCGCCGACGCGACGGCACACGTCCTCGGCGATCGCCATTCCGGCGTCGACGAGCCCCTGCGGGCCCTCGTCGGCGATGAGCAGCACGTGCCGCTCGGGCTCGTCGAACTGCAGGCCGCTCTCGAGCGCGTCGTAGAGGCGCAGCGCGCCCGGCGTCGCGCCCTCCTGCATGATGAGCCGGCACGCCTCGAGGCCGTCGGAGAAGGAGTCGAAGCCGTAGGCGATCGCGCGGCCGTAGTCGGGCAGCCGCTCAAGCTTGAAGCGGATGCGCGTGACGACGCCGAGCACGCCCTCGGAGCCGATGAACAGCTGCATGAGGTCGGGGCCGACCGCGGCGCGGGCCGTGCCGCCGAGCGTGACCTTCTCGCCGTTCGCGAGCACGACGTCGAGCCCGACGACCATGTCCTCGATCTTCCCGTAGCGGGTCGAGAGCTGTCCGGCGCCGCGGCACGCGACCCAGCCGCCGACCGTGGAGATCGCGTAGGACGAGGGCCAGTGGCCCATCGTCATGCCGAAGTCGCGCTGGATCATCTCCTCGAAGAGGTCGCCGAACATGCCAGCCTCGACCTCGACGATCTGGCTCTGCTCGTCCCACGAGACGAGCTTGTCGAGCCCGCACACGTCGAGCACGATGCCGCCCGCAAGCGGGAGCGCCGCGCCGGTGACGTTCGAGCGGCCCGCCGAGACCGTGACTGGGATCCCGTGCTCGGAGGCGATGCACATCACGCGCTGCACCTGCTCCTCGGTCGAGACCTTCGCGATCACCGCGTCGATGACCGCCGGCGCACCGCTCGTCTCGGCGACCATCGTGCGCGCCCACCAGTCGCGCGTGCCGTGGATGACGCCAGCCTGGTCGGTGATGACCTCATCGGATGCGTCCCGCAGCTGCGCGAGCACCGCCTCCGGCACCGGGGTGGCGGCGAAGGCGAGCGACGCGCGCTCTGCCGGGGCCGGCGTCTCGGGCGCCCACGCCGGCTGCGTGGGCGCGCCGACCGTGTAGTTGCCGCGGTTGTACCCGCGCTTGACGGCTTCCTTGCTGATCATGCTGCTTCTCCGATCGTTGGGGTCTGCATGGCGGGCTCGGACCCGAGGAGGATGGCCTTCTCCTTCGCGGTCGCCGCCTCGTAGTCGTGCACCTGCCGGTCGCGCTCGGCGTCGCTGAAGCCCAGCTCGCGCTGGAGGAGCTCGGCGACGCGGGGCGCCGCGGCAGCGGATGCGTCGCGCGCCTGGATGCGGCTGCGGGTGCGGCGGCTCAGCACGTCGTCGACGCTGCGGGCGAGCTCGTGCCGGGCCGAATAGACGACCTCGGCCTCGAGATAGGGCAGGCCCTCGACGACCGGCGCGCCGAGCGACGGGTCGGCGGCGAGGATCTGGCTGACGAATGCCGACTCGGTGCCGTAGCGCTCGCCGAGGTGCGCGCGCAGGCCGCCGGAGGCGACCACCGCCTCCGGATCGTAGCCCGCAGCGCCGAGCACGTACGCGTCCTTCGTGCGCACGCGGCGGCGCTCGCCGAGGACCCGCTGGGCGGCGTCGATCGTCTGCTCCGCCATGTGGCGGGCGGTGGTGAGCTTGCCGCCGACGACCGTGACCAGCCCGTCCGGGTCGGTGCGGATCTCGTGGTTGCGCTTGACCTCGATCGTCTTGCCGCCGGGCGGGGCGACGAGCGGTCGGGTGCCGGCGATCGAGCCGAGCGCATCCTCGGGCTCGATGTCGACGTTGAGCGCGGTGCGGGCGCCGTCGAGCAGGAAGTCGAGCTCCTCGCGCGTGCAGTGCACGTCGTCGAGGTCGCCCTGGTAGTCCTCGTCGGTCGTGCCGAGGTAGGCGGTGTCGCCCCAGCGCGTGATCGTCGCGCGGCGGTTGCGGCCGGGCACCGGGATGGTGACGGTGCAGTCGTTCTGGATCTTCAGCCACGGCACGGCGACGTGCACGCCCTTCGCCGGGCGGATGTTGGGCGCGTCGACGTCCTTACCGGCGCCGTTCCAGTCGCGCAGCCAGGAGCCGACCGCGATGACGACGGAGCGCCCGCTCACCGCGATCTCCTCGCCGTCGACCTCGGCCGTGACGCCGGTGACCTTGCCGCCGCCACGCCGAACGTCCGTCACCTTCGCGCCGTTGAGCACGACCGCGCCGTGCAGCGCCGCGGTGCGGGCGATCGCGAGCGTGAGCCGCGCGTCGTCGGCGCGCGCGTCGAAGTAGAGGAAGCCGCCGTCGAGGTTCTCGGCCTTGAACGTCGGGCAGTGGGCGAGCACCTCGCTCTTCGAGAGCTTCTGGTGCAGGATGCCCTCGCGCCAGCCGCCGGCGAGGTCGTACGTCCACAGGAGGGACTCGAAGCCGGCAGCGAGGCGGCGGTCGAAGACGCCGTCGACGCTCAGCACGGGGAACAGGAACGGCAGCCGCTGCACGAGGTGGCGCGCGTTCTTCCGCAGCCGCTGGCGCTCGAGCAGCGAGTGCCGCACGAGGGGGAGGTTGCCCTGCTCGATGTAGCGGAGGCCGCCATGGATCATCTTCGACGACTTCGACGACGTGCCCGAGGCGAAGTCGTCCTTCTCGAGCAGCGCCACGCTGTAGCCGCGCAGCGCCGCATCCATGGCGGCGTAGGCGCCGGTGATGCCGCCGCCGACGATGATGATGTCGAAGCGCTCGCTGCGCAGCCGCTCGGCCTGGTCGGCACGCCGCAGCTGGAGCGGCTCGGTGATCGTCATGCGCTCGCGCGCGCGGTCGGTCTTGCGGGCCGGCAGGCCCACCGTCTTCATCTTCATCTCAGTCCCTCAGCTCCTGACCGGCGCGGGCGAGCCGCACCTCGAGTTCCACCCGGGCACGCCAGGCGTGCACCTGCTCGTCGCGCTCCGCGCGCGCGAGCCGCGGTTCGAAGACCGCTTCCTCCTCGAGCAGCGCGACCGCGTGCTCCAGGTCGGGCCACAGCGATCCGACGCCGCCGAGGAAGGCCGCGCCCCGCAGGCTCGCCACCTCGGTCTCGCGCAGCCGCCGCTGCGGCACCTGCGTCAGGTCCGCCTGCATCTGCAGCAGCGGGTCGCTCTGCGACAGCCCACCGCCGACGAGCATGCTCGTGACGTCGACGCCTGCGACCTCGGCGTCGGCCTCGAGGCTCCACGCCACCGAGTGCGCGATGCCCTCGAGCACGGCCGCGGCGACGTCAGCCTTCTTCGTCGAGAAGTCGAAGCCCGTGAGCATGGACTTCACGCGCGGCTCGACCACGGGCATGCGCACCCCGGTCATGGCGGGCATGAACTGCACCTGGCGCCGGCCCGAGGACTCGGCCGCCGCCGCGGAGATCGCCTTCGCGTCATCGAACCAGCCGAGCGAGCCGCAGAGCCAGTCGAGCGCGCTCCCGGTCGCCGCCGTGAACGTCTCGACCGTGAACAGCGAGCGCTGCTGCGCCCGCCACGCCACGAGCGATAGTGCTCCCTCGTAGAGACCGGGACGAGCCGGAGTCGCGTCGCCGATGTTGAGGTCGACGAACGAGCCCGTGCCGTGCACGCACATCGCGTCGCCGGCGGACACGGCCCCGAGGCCCACGAGCCCCGCATGCTGGTCACCCAGCACCGCCGTCACCGGCACCTCGATGCCGAGCACCGCCGGGTCGGACATGCCGAACGCGTCCTGGTCGTCGCGGAGCGCCGGGAGCAGCTCGGCCGGAAAGCCCAGCGCGTCGAGGTACTCCGTCGCGTAGCGGTGCTCGCCGATCACGTACGCGCCGCAGCTCGTCGCGGTCGTCGCGGTCGTCGCGAGCGGCCGGCCCTGCACGTAGTTCCACAGCAGCCAGCTCTCGACCGTGCCGAAGCCGAGCCGCCCGGCGCGGTGCGCCTCGCGCACCCGCTCGTCCGTCTCGATGAGACGGAGCGCTGTGACGTAGGGCGAGCGGACACCTACTGGGCGCCCGACGCGAGGCACGAGCCACGGGTCCCACTCCGGCGCGAGGGTCGCGAGCTCGTCGGCGTGCCGCGTGTCCTGCCAGACGATGGCCGGCACGAGCGGCTCTCCGCTGACCGTGTCCCACAGCACCGTGGTGGCGCGCTGGGTGGCGATCGCCAGGCCGACGATCGCCACCCCCTCTCGGGCCGCGTCCGCGACCGCGTGGTGCACCGCATCCGTCGTCTTCCTCAGGATCTCAGCGGCGTCCTGCTCGACGACGCGGGGGCGCGGCGACGAGACCGCGAGGCGCTCGTAGTGGAGCCCTCCCACGGTGCCGTCGGCCGCGACCCACGCGGCGCGCGTGCCGGTCGTGCCCTCGTCGATCGCGATGATGCCGCGACGGATGCTCATGCTCAGCCCCTCAGCGGACGAGCTCGGCGTCGCGCTCAGCGGCGTCGGCGAACTGCGGCGCGTCGAGCTCCTCGTCGGGGCTCACAGCGGCCTTCGTCGGCTCCCACTTGATGACGCTGCAGATGATGCAGGCGATCAGCGGCACGAGCGCGAGGATGAGGAACGTCGTCCCGAGGCCCAGCTGCTCGCGCAGGATCGGGAACACCATCAGGCCGAGCGCGGCGCCGAGCGAGCCGATGGCGCCGATGATGCCGTTGGCGCCGGCGCGGAGCTCGCTGCGGAACGACAGCGTCGAGAGGCTCTTGCCGTTCGCGCCCGGGCCACCGGAGTGGAACAGGATGAACAGCGACGGCACGATGAAGGCGAGCCACAGCGGCATCGACTCGAAGAACAGCCCGAGGATGACGAGCATCAGGAATACGGCGCCGAATCCGATCGCCGATGCCTTGCGGAGGCCGAGCTTGCCGGCGATGAACGACGACGAGAAGCCGCCGATGATGCCGAAGACGTTGAACACGAGCGTGCCGAGCGTCGCGAGCACGAAGTCGCCCTCGCCGAACAGCGCGATCGAGATGATCGGCAGGTACCAGCCGACGGCGAAGTACTGGATGGACTGCGCCATCTGCACGGTCGACGCGAGGATCGTGCGCGGCAGGTACGTGCCGCGGAAGATGAGCGCGACGTTCCGCACGCCCTTCGTGGCGAGGTTGACCACGGGGACGCGGTCCTCGACGGGAGCCGCTTCGAACTTCTCCTTGTAGATCTTGGTCATCGAGACCGCGGCGCGCTCGAGCCGCTCCTTGCGGGCCAGCCACGTCGGGCTCTCTACCATGAACGTCGCCTGGAGGATGAAGAGCGTGAGCGCGACCACACCGGCAGCACCGACTGCGTAGCGCCAGATCGCGTCGCCGACGTTCCAGTTGTAGAACATGATCGCGAGCAGCAGGTTCGAGCAGACAGCCGTGTACCAGATGCCCTGCCAGGTGTTGAGGCGGCTCTTGAAGCGAGCCGGCGTGAACTCGGCGAGCAGCGCCATCGCGATCGCGAAGTCGATGCCGTAGGCGGCGCCGACGAAGAAGCGGCCGGCGACGACGAGCTCGAAGGTCGGGGCGAAGGCGGCGATGCCGGCGCCCGCGAGTGCGAGCACCTTGGCGAGCAGCAGCAGAGGGATGCGGCCCCAGCGGTCAGCCATCCAGCCACCGATGGGATTGAACGCGAGCGCGACCCACGAGGCCATCGAAGTGAGGATCGCGATCTGCGTCGAGCTCAGCTCCATGTCGCGAGTCATCGGCCCGAGGCCCGCGCTCAGCGCGGAGTTGGAGAACGCGTCGAGGAAGAGCCCGCCGAGCGCGAGCCACCAGATGACGCCCGCCCGCCCTCGGATGCCGGTGCGGGAGTCGATGTAGGAGACGACGTCGGAGACGCCGTGGAGGATTCTCGTTGCCATGGGAAGTTGACCTCTCTGTCAGCCCCGACAGGTGCAACGCCTACATGACAAAAGGGCACACGAAGACTCCTGCCAGGAATCTTCGTCTTGCCCTGTGCGAGCGACCATACACGGCGTTCAGGGCCGATGCAAAAGTCTCGGGCCACGCGATGAAGATCTCCGATCGCCGCGGATCCACGATCCCGTCGCCACTGGGACGGGCCGCCACCCGCGTGAGTCGCTGCAGTACGCGCGTCTTCGGCGGGTGGCCCTCGCCCCCTCGGCGCTGGCGGGTCGACAGGCCGCACTGCTTCACTCAGGCAGACCAGGGAGCGCGACCCGTGCGCCGGGCCGTGCAACGCATCCGTCATCGCCGAAGAAGAGGGAGCACCATGAACGTCACGCTCGAGGACGCCCGCCGCATCATCGCGGCCGCCGAGGCGAGGGCCGATGAGATGGGCCAGCCGATGAACATCGCCGTCGTCGACGCCGGCGGCAACCTCGTCGCCCACGTGCGGCAGGACGGCGCCTGGATCGGCAGCATCGACATCTCGATCAGCAAGGCGTGGACGTCGCGCGCGTTCGACATCACGACGAAGGACCTCGGCGACAACGCGCAGCCGCAGCAGCAGTTCTTCGGCATCCACACGACGAACGGCGGCAAGGTCGCCATCTTCGCCGGCGGCGTGCCGCTCATGCGAGACGGTCAGGTCGTCGGCGCGGTGGGCGTGAGCGGCGGCTCGGGCGAGCAGGACCACTCGGTCGCAGAGGCGGGCGCTGCCGCCTTCTGACGCGGCGTCAGGCCGCGAGCGCACCACCGCAGTCGCGGCAGGTCGGCGCGACAGGCACCACCATGAAGCAGTGCGGGCAGGTGGTCTCACGCATGCCGCTGCTGGCCGCGGGCGCGGCCTTCGGGGTCGTCGCGCGAGTGCGGGCAGGCCGCTCGGCGCGAGCGGGGCGGGCCGCTCGGGCGGCGATGGCCGGCAGCGGCGCGAGCACCGTCGCGGTGCCGCCGTCGTCGGGCATCGCAGCGCCGAAGAATCGGTAGCACTCGAGCCGGTCCTCGGCTGCGATGCGCTCGCGCGTGCGGGCGTCCGTTCCAGCCGGCACGCCGGCATAGTCCTCCGCGACGAGGAGCTCGGCCGTCACGCACAGCGACGTGAGCCGGGGCTCGCCGCGTCGTTCCGCATCCGTCGCCACCGCGCCGAGCACGCGCGGGATCCACTCCTCCGGCGGCTGGTTCGTCGTGATGCCGGTGCGCGCCTGCACGCGGCCGCTCAGCGCCTGGAAGGACATCCACGCTCCGTACTCGCCGGCGGTCTCGATGAGCGCGTCGCGCGCGGCGGGCCACCACCTGCGGATGGCGTCGGCTTGCGAGACGTACTTCCCGTTGGCGAGCTCTGGCATCCCTCAACCGTATCGACGGCGGGCTGGAGGGCGCGCCGAGGTCGCGCTACGGATTGACGACGGGAGGCGCGACGCGCGGCGCATCCTGGCGAGGCCTCGCCATCGCGATCATCCACTCGACGACGAGCGCGAGCCAGCCGGCGAGCCAGGCGATCGCGGCCACTCCCGCGATCGCGTTCGAGATGTCGTTGACCGGCGAGTCGACGCCCGTCTGGCCGGCGACGAGCGCGAGCGTCGAGGCGACGGACTCGCTCGTGTCGCCGCTGTCGACGACGGTGAAGCCGGCGACCATCACGCCGATCGACGTGAGCCACGCCCAGATGATCGCCCTCGTGCGGTGCCCTGGCGCGCGGAGCGCCCCGCGACGGCGCAGCATGCTGACCGCGGCGGTGATGACGGCGGCGTAGCCGAGCAGCCAGATCGGGAACGAGAAGAACATCCCGACGAGCAGCCAGCCGCCGGTCGGCAGCTTGAGCGCGATCGCGACGAGCGGCGCGATGACGGCGACCCAGCCGGCGGCGACGAGCGCCGCATCGGAGCGAGTGGATGCGTGACCCTCGGTGTGCATGCCGCAAGCGTGCCGCATGGACGCTCGAAGGAAGCCGTCGTAGCTCCGCGAGCAGCGTCTCGTCGCGTGCACAGACCGCGAGCAATCCCGAGCGTCGCGTACCCGACTACCTCGCGTCGATCGTGAACTGCTCCGCTTCCCGTTTGATAAGCAGCGCATCTGATCGCGCTCCTATGGCTGGCGGTAGCTTGCTGCCCGACGAGCGCAGTTCTTAGAGCGAAGCGAGCGACGTGCGAGGCAGATCCCGTACTACGGGCGCCGCCGCCGGCCCAACGTGCGTTGCAACGACGCCACGCCCGGTGCGTCGGTGAACCCAGCGACGTCCACCTGACCCGTGATTGCCAAACGAACTTCGATCCGGTTGCGAGTGCTTTCGATGCTGGTGCGATAGCGCTCGGTTAGGTGGATGAACCTCTGGTTGGTCGATCCGACGAGAGGTCTGGATCGTTCGGCGCGGTCCGCAATGTAGGGGCCATCAACGAGGAGGTCGATGTGCTCGATCAGCGAGCGCGCATCGGCGCTCCGAGCTACGAGAGTCTCGTACTCGTAACCGGTAAAGCAGATGACTCCCAATCCTTGTTCGCTTGCGACGCGCGCCAGCGCGGCGGCCGCAGGCGCTTGGTCGAAGGGTTCACCCCCTATGAACGTAAGGCCCTCGTCACCGGCTGCGACTGCACTGGCGACGATGTCGGAGCTATCCACCAGAGCCCCGCCGTCCGCACGAAAGAGGTGCGGGTTCACGCAGCCCCGGCACCTAATGGTGCAGCCCTGGAACCAAACCGCAGTGCGGACGCCCGGCCCCTCAGCGACGGTCGAATTGAGGACTCGCGCTATACGAACCTTCACAGGTCGAGACGCCGACCGGAGGAGGGAGTGGTGGAGCTGCGTGAGTTCCGTCGAAGCGCCACCAGTTGCGTGCGAACCATCGCGAATCGATGGGGAGGCAGGTCAGCACGAGAGATGAGGTCCGTGACCTGCGCGTAGTCCCCGCCCAAGGCGCGCGCCCGAACAACCGCGTCCGCCTCCTCGGCTGCGAGGCCAGCTGCGACGAGGGCGTCCACATCTGCCGAGTTGATGTCAATGGGATCACGCTGACTGATCTCTGTTGCCTTCAACTCGCGTCCAGCGTGCTCCTGAGCCGAGGGTGGCTTGAGCGGCGCCGGCGTAGACGTGCTATCGCTTCTCCTGTACGCGCGATGGCGCAGCCAAGCCTTGTTGGTCAGCGCACTATGAACTACCCCTGCGGCCCAGAAGGCGATGAGCACTCCACCGACCCAGGTGTTTTCCGGCTCCTCCTTGGTACCGGTGGGAACCGCCGACACTAGATACATCAGCGCGATCGTCGCGACAAAGTACGCGACGGCGTACGTCAGCCACAGCTTGCGCTTCGCCCGCAGCCCGATGAACAGGAAGCCAATCCATGTTCCCAGGCCGACTGCGATGACGGGGGCGACCAGCCACACAGAGTGCAACGTCTTCCACCTCGGGCTACACAGTCTTTCCTCAGGCGTCATAACCCTGCACTCCTTCGGTGATGCGCGACTGTTGTTCGACGGATGTCCGCGCGAACTGTTCTGTTGCGCGGGACTCGACCACCAACGCACCGGGCGAGAGACGTCGAGCAGTGTCAATGTGGCCCAAGCACGCCTCGCCCGGCGCATCTTGAATCTCGGTACGAATCGTGCCGTCGGCATCTACAGTCATCACGAATTTCGCCATCTCAAGCCTCCTCAAAGACGAGGCGGACTTGTCCGCCCTCGTCCCGCTGCTCGATCAGGCGCAATCCCATCTCCGTTGCTTGTTGCATCGCACGCTGCACACCTCGCATCTGTGCAATTCGGCCCGCTGCAGCGTCAAACACCTTGATCATTTCGAGCGTCACCTCATCACTCGCCCCGTCGACACGAGCGAGATAGACTTCGCCGATCTGCCGGAACAACGAAGGGCCCCAAGGTGTTCGTGCGCAGACGAACTCATTGCCCTGATCGAGGATCTGCCAGTCGAGCACCGTCAATGCTTCGACGACGAGAGTGCGATCCGCGACGATGGTCGCCCGGCACCTCTCACAGAGCGACGATGCCCGCGCCATCCGGCGCGCGGCCACGGCAGCGATCCCGATCGGGATGAGGACGAGTTCGACGCTCACGGTTCAGAAGTCGATCTGGCGACCGCCGCGCCATTGCGAGATGTCCTCGAGGCGGTCGCCGCTGTAACTATTCCGATGGCTGTTCGCCGTTGCCGATACCGCGCGGCTCGAAGCCCATTCTCGGATTGCGGTGATTTGCTCCGCCTGCGTCACGGATAGCGGAACAGTGGTTTCGATCGCGCGAAGCAGGTCCCCCTGCAGCACGGCCCGGTCTTCCGAGAAGGCATCGAAGCATGCTGAGATCACCGCCTGGGCTATCTCAGCGCCAGAGAAACCCTCTGAGGCCTGCGCCAATAGGTCGACTAGTTCGTTGTCGATGTTGAGCGCTCCGGCGGCTCTCGACGGGGGAGCGAGCCGCTTCTGAAGATGCAGCGACCAGATCGTAAGGCGCTCTTCGAGCGTCGGCAGGTCGACGA
Organism: Agrococcus lahaulensis DSM 17612; assembly: GCF_000425105.1. GTDB lineage: Bacteria > Actinomycetota > Actinomycetes > Actinomycetales > Microbacteriaceae > Agrococcus > Agrococcus lahaulensis. Next base: position 661,426 of record NZ_AULD01000005.1, on the reverse strand, counting down.
AGAACACCTCATCAAACCGGCCTTTGCGTAGGAATTCAGGGGGAAGTCCGTCGATCTTGTTGGCGGTCGCGATGACGAACACCGAGTTCTTCTTTTCTTGCATCCATGTAAGGAACGTGCCGAAGACCCGCGTGCTGGTGCCAGAGTCGCCTCCCCCTTGACTACCGAATCCTTTTTCAATCTCGTCTATCCAAAGGATGGACGGCGAGACAGCTTCGGCGAGCCGCAATGCCTGCCTCATGTTGCTCTCGCTCGAGCCGACGAGGCCTGAGAACATCCGGCCTACATCCATCCGAAGCAGTGGCAGCTGCCAAGCGGTTGCGACGCATGATGCAGTCAGCGATTTGCCACAACCCGGCACGCCAGTGATCAGCGCCCCCTTCGGTGCCGGGATACCCCAGTCTGCCGCCGCGCCCATCCAGGCCCCGTCACGCTTCTTGAGCCAACGCTTCAAGTTCTCCAAGCCGCCAACATCCTCGAGTGAGCCGGCGGGCTCAATCAGCTCGAGGAGCCCGGACTTGCGGATCGTTTGACCCTTCTCCTCCAAGACGACCGCGATGTCGTCCTCATCAAGCCGACGGTCGTTGACGATTGCCCGCGCGAAGGCGTTCTCCGCTTCACCAAGAGTGAGGCCCTGCGCGGCCTGCACGAGTTTGTGGCGGCCCTCAGCGTCAAGCGCAACCTCTATGGCTTGAGCGTTTGCCTCGATCATCCCGTCCAGCACGTCGCGAATCTCACTCGCGTCGGGGAGAGGAAGGTCGACAAGCGTCGCTTCCTTCTCAAGGTCCGCGGGAAGTGCTAGAACGGGCGACACCAAGACGAGCGTGTGTTGGACACGACCGGTGCGAAACGCCTGCGCGGCGTCGAGCAGCGCGCGAACGGTCCTGCCGGATCCAGGCCGACCTTCGGAGCCAAGTTCATGGTGCACGTCAAAGAAGACGTAGATCGTCGGTTCAGTCGCTTTCGCTGCCTGGACGAGCGCCGCCTCAAGGGGTAGGGGCGAGCCGGACTCGCCGGGTGCATGTAGACCGTTCGTCAACGTGAACTGGATGACCCGACGCTGGGTTCTCAGCCCTGGACTGACGGCCACCTTTCCCATGAGAGTGACGACGCGATCGCCCTCCTGCGTCTCCACGACGAGGATCGGGTGGCGAGCTTTGATGTACTCGGCAACATTGCTGAGGAACCGTGATGAGGTGGACAACGTTTGGGAACCGATCTCTTCGCGAGCGTCAAGTCATCGCATGCTATCCACCCGATCGCAAGCAGCGGGCTTTGGCTGACGCGTCGAACCGATCGACCCGAGCACCTTCAGCGGCCGTCTCGTCGCCGAACACGCGAGGCGAGCCAAGACTCCGGTCGCAGGCGCTGTCGCCCTCAGCCGCTCACCAGCCGCCATCGGTACCGTTTCCCTCGAACCGCGACCGGAGGCGACCATGAACGACGCAGCGCGAGCCGACGCATCCGCCGACGCCCACGGAAACCTCTCGACCTACCTGAACGAGCATCTGCTCGCGTCCGAGGGTGGTGTGAAGGCGTTCCACGCGGCGGCGAGGACGTTCGAGGGGACACCGCACGAGCAGGTGCTCGTCGCACTCGCCGAGGAGGTCGATCGCGATCGGCGCGACCTCGCGAAGATCATCCAGCAGCTCGGCTACCGGCCGAAGGGCTGGAAGCGCGCGCTCACGCTGCTGCTCCGCGCCGGCGGGAGCGTCAACCCGGTCAACCTGCTGCGAATGCGGCGCAGCTCGATGACGCAGCTCGAGCTCGACTTCCTCACGGGCGCCGTGCGCGGCAAGCTCTCGATGTGGCAGGCGCTCATCGAGCTGTCGGCGACCGACTCGCGCTTCGACCGGGCGCTGCTCGACGACCTCGTGCGGCGGTCGGAGCACCAGATCGCCGAGGTGCAGCGGATCAGCCACGAGACGGTGCGGGAGCGGTTCGCCGGCTGACGCGCGGCGCGCGGGCCCGCTCGGCCGGTCGCCCGGCGCGCGTGCATACGATGGCGCGGACGGAACAGCCGCCGCGGTCCCCAGCCGCCTGTCGGCGCGACGATCGCTCGTTCGCGCCCGGCGCCGCCTCGAACGGAGATCGCCATGCCGCCAGCCCAACGGCACGCGCCATCGCGCGCGGCGCGCGTTGTTGCCGCCGCAGCCCTGCTCGGCACCGTGCTGCTGACCGGCTGCAGCGCCGCCGGTGCGCTCACCGTCGAGCCGCCGACGCGAGCGACCGCGCTGCCGGCCCCGACGCCGAGCGCCGCCCCGGCGACGCCCGCGGCGACGGCTGCGGCACCCGAGCCGAGCGCTCTGCAGGCGACCGCGGCCGCGCTCGACGTCATCGACGAGTCGATCGAGATCCCGCCCTACCGCCGTGCCGACTTCGGTGACGGATGGGTCGACGTCGACCGCAACGGATGCTCGACGCGGCAGGACATCCTGCAGCGCGATCTCGAGGGCGAGGCGCTCGCCGACGACGGCTGCACCGTGCTGACCGGCACGCTGCCCGCCGACCCGTACACGGGCGCGACGATCGACTTCGCGCACGACCGCATCGGCGGCGACAGCCAAGCGGTGCAGATCGACCACATCATCAGCCTCTCGGCGGCGCACCGCGGCGGCGCGTGGGAGTGGAGCTTCGACGAGCGCGTCGCGTTCGCGAACGATCCGGCGACGCTCCTCGCCGTCGACGGGCCGACGAACTCGACCAAGAGCGATCGCGGGCCGTCGGACTGGATGCCGGAGGATCCGGCGTTCTGGTGCGAGTACGCGGCTCGCTACACGAGCATCGCGCACGACTACGCGCTCGCCGTCTCGAGCGAGGACAAGCGGATGCTCGTGGACGTGCTGGAGGCGTGCGGCTGAGGGTCTCGATACGCCCGCTGCGCGGGCTACTCGACCAACGCGCTGAGGTGGAGGCCGCGTGCGGGTTGTGGGCGTAGCCTGCCCGCGCAAGGCTTGCGACGTGCCCGGCCGGGCCGACGCATCCGCTCGTCACGATCTCGGGAGGCCGCATGACCAGCGCTGTCGTCGTCGGGGCGGGGCCGAACGGCCTCACCGCCGCCGCGGTGCTCGCGCGCGCCGGGCTCGAGGTCACGGTGCTCGAGCGGAATGAGACGATCGGCGGGGCGAGCGCGTCGATCCCGGCGTTCGGCAACCAGGCGATCATCGACCCGGGCGCATCCGGACACCCCTTCGGCATCACGAGCCCGGCCTTCCGCTCGCTCGGGCTCGAGCAGCACGGGCTCGAGTGGGTGCACGCCCACTACCCGATGGCGCATCCGCTGCCGGGCGGTCGAGCGGCGATCCTGCATCGCGACGCCGAGCAGACCGCGCGCGAGCTCGGCGTCGACGCGAAGGCGTGGCTGCGACTGCACGCGCCGGCGACCGAGGATCCGAATGCGACCGCCGAGGCGATCCTCGGGCCGCTGCTGCGGTGGCCGAAGGACCCGGTGCTGCTCGCGCGCTTCGGGCTGCGCGGTGCGTGGCCGGCGACGCTGCTCGCCCGCTCGGTCTTCCGCTCGGGCGCCGCGCAAGCCCTCTTCGCCGGGTCGGTGACGCACGCCACGCTGCCGCTCGGGCATCCGCTCACGAGCGCGTTCGGCGTCGCGTTCGGCGGCGTCGGCCACTCGGCCGGGTGGCCGTTCGCCAGGGGCGGGTCGCAGTCGATCGCGGATGCCCTGGGTCGCGTCATCGAGGCACACGGCGGCCGGATCGAGACCGGCGTCGACGTCGCCGACCTGCGCGACCTGCCGCCGGCCGACCTCGTGCTACTCGACCTCACCCCGCGGCAGCTGCTGCGCGTCGCGCACGGCCGCATCGAGGGGCTCTACGCGAAGCGGATGGAGACGTGGAAGTACGGCCCGGCGGTCTCGAAGCTCGACCTGCTGCTCGACGGACCGGTGCCGTGGGAGGACGAGCGCGTCGGCCGCGCCGGCACCGTGCACCTGAGCGGCACGCTCGCCGAGATCGCGCACGCCGAGCGCGAGGTCGCGCTCGGCCGCATGCCGGAGCAGCCGTTCGTGCTTGCGACGCAACCGAGCGTCGCCGATCCCGAGCGAGCGCCCGCGGGGCGGCACACGCTGTGGGCCTACGCGCACGTGCCGCACGGATGGCCTGGGGACGCATCCGATGCCATCGAGGCGCAGATCGAGCGCTTCGCCCCCGGCTTCCGCGACCGCATCCTCGAGCGTCGGCCGATGACGCCCGCGGCGCTCGAGCTGTGGAACCCGAACCTCATCGGCGGCTCGATCGGCGGCGGCACGCTCGCGGGCACGCAGCAGCTCGCGCGGCCCGTGCTCGCGAACCCCTACCGCGTGCCGATGCCGGGCCGGATCTTCCTGTGCTCGTCGTCGGCACCGCCGGGCGGCGGCGTGCACGGCATGAGCGGGTGGCACGCGGCGCACGCGGCGCTCAAGGAGATCGGCGTGCACGAGACTGTCATGAGCGACGGAACTCTCGGCTAGTTAAGAAACCTTCAACAGGTGGATGACTTATTCAGGGTTTCATGCGAAAACTTTAGTAACGTGGGTGTATGAGCAAGGTTGCCGGCGGAGCCTCGGCCCCACCCATCGCCTCATGGCCCCCTCTCGAGTACGAGACGGCGCGTTGGCAGGTCGATGAAGATTCTGGGCTCTCGCGCCGCCAAGCCGAGCTGAACCGGGGCGACTTCCAGGCTGCGGTCGTGCCTCATGTCTCGGAGCTCGAGGTGCGCCTGCCTGCCGACCTCGCCGCTGACCTCGACGAAGCGACCGGTGCGCTCGTGCGTCTCGATGCACACGCCGATGAGCAGCTTCGAGGCGGAGCAGAGATCGCTCCGCTGCAGTCGATCCTCCTGCGCACCGAGAGTGCGTCGTCGTCGCAGATCGAGGGCCTGACGGCGAGCGCGAGGAAGCTGGCCCTGGCCGAGATCGGTGAGGAGACCGGCACCAACGCGATGCAGGTGCATGGGAACGTCCGCGCCATGGACGCGGCGCTGCGCTTGGCTGAGCGGCCGGGCGTTGCGAGCATCCTGGAGATGCACCGGGCGCTCATGCGGGGACAAGATCGGCACACGCCGGGAGCCTTCCGCGCCGAGCAGGTGTGGATCGGCGGTGGAGCGGGGCCCCGAACCGCATCGTTCGTGCCGCCGCTCCATCAGCGCGTCGCAGCCGACATGCAAGATCTCGCGGCATTCATCGAGCGCAACGACCTCCCTTCACTCGCGCACGCGGCGCTCGCACACGCGCAGTTCGAGACGATCCACCCCTTCACCGACGGCAACGGCAGGACCGGGCGCGCGCTCGTGCATGCGATGCTGCGACGCGCGGGCACCACCCGTCGTGTCGCCACGCCTATCTCTGCCGGGCTGCTGACTGACCCGGAGGGCTACTTCACTGCTCTGACCGCCTTCCGCCAAGGCGACGCTCGACCCATCCTGGAGACCTTTGCTCGCTCTGCCAGGCAAGCGGCATCATTCGGCACGAGTCTGATCGATGGGCTCGCCGAAGCCCGCGCGTCGATGCGGGATCGAACGACTGCACGGTCCCATTCGTCGGCTTGGCCGCTGATCGACCTGCTCATAGGACAGCCGGTCGTGAACACGAAGTTCGTGATGCAGCGGCTTGGGGTGTCCGCCCCCACCGCTGGCGCGGCACTTGCCCGGCTCGAGGAGGACGGCGTGCTGCGACAGACGACGGCCGGTCGCAGGAACCGGGTATGGCAGAGCGACGACGTGCTCGGCGTTCTCGACCGCCTTGCAGAGCGCATACGGCGGGCGTCGTCCGGTCGCGCCTGAGCTCAGCTGTCCGCGAGCAGGCATCGCGCCCACCGGGCTCATTGCCGTCCGGATCGCGAGACGTCACGCTGGTTGTGGTCGCAGGGGAGGAGCGAGTCATGGTCGGGCTGGAGTGGCTGGAGTGGCTCGACGCCCCGCACGCCGAGCTCGCGAGGCAGGTGCTGCAGCGCGGCACCGCAGCGATCTTCGCGATCGCGTTCCTCTCGACGCTCCTCCAGTTCCCCGCGCTGCTCGGCGAGCGCGGCCTGCAGCCCGCCCCGCGCTACATCGCCGCCGGCGGTCTCGAGGGCGTGCCCAGCATCTTCCGGTGGCACTACTCCGACCGGTTCCTGCGCATCCTCTGCCTCGTCGGCATCGCGATCTCGCTCGCCCTCGTCACCGGCTTCCTGCAGTCGGGGCCGCCGTGGGCGCCGATGCTCGCCTTCCTCACGCTCTGGATCGTCTACCTCTCGATCCTGCCGATCGGGCAGACGTTCTACGGCTTCGGCTGGGAGCTGCTGCTGTGCGAAGCGGGCTTCCTCGTCGCGTTCCTCGGCTCCGACGACCACGCTCCCCCGGCGCTCACCATCCTGCTGATCGTGTGGCTCGTCTTCCGCCTCGAGTTCGGCGCGGGCATGATCAAGCTCCGCGGCGGCAGCGAGTGGCGCGACCTCACGGCGCTCATGTACCACCACGAGACGCAGCCGATGCCGGGCCCGCTCAGCCGCCTGGCGCACCTCGCGCCCGCGTGGTGGCACAAGCTCGAGGTGCTGGGCAACCACTTCGCGCAGCTCATCGCGCCGTGGGTGCTCGTCGTCGCGGTGCTCGGTTCGGTGGCCGCCGGCGCGATCGGCCGCGAGGGGCCCGCCGCGGGCATCTCGCTCGCGTTCGCCGCGGTCGCGACCGTCGCCGCTGCGGTGATGATCCTCACGCAGGGCTGGCTCGTCATCACCGGCAACTTCGCATGGCTCAACTGGATCACGATCGTGCTCGGCTTCGCCGCCGTCGACGATCGCGTCGTCGCGCGGTTCGTGCCCGCCTGGCCGTCGACGCGCGAGTACGAGCCGACGCCCGTGTGGTTCGGCATCCTCACCATCGTCCTCTTCGTCGGCTACGCGTGGCTGTCGATCCCCTCGGTGCGCAACCTCTTCTCGCGCCGCCAGCTCATGAACGCGTCGTTCAACCGCTGGCGGCTCGCGAACGCCTACGGCGCCTTCGGCACCGTCACGAAGCAGCGCGACGAGATCGTCATCGAGGGCACGCTCGAGGCGGAGCCGCGCGACGGCGACTGGGTCGAGTACGAGTTCAAGGGCAAGCCGGGCGACGTGCGGCGCGTGCCGGGCTGGTTCGCGCCGTACCACCTGCGGCTCGACTGGCTCATGTGGTTCCTCGCGCTCGGCGCGCGCGGGCCGTGGTTCCGGATGCTGCTCGTGCGCCTGCTGGAAGCCGACCGGCCTACCTTGCGGCTGCTCGCGCGAGATCCGTTCGGCGGACGTCGCCCCACGTGGGTGCGGGCGCGCGTCTACCGCTACCGGTTCGCGACGCGGGAGGAGAAGCGCGCGACGGGGCAGGTGTGGATGCGCGAAGGCGGAGCGCTGCTCGTCGCGCCGATGCGGGGCTCGGCAGTCGTCGGCGACGACTGACGCGTCGCGGCGGCACCCGGGTCAGCAGATGTGTGGCGATCGGCGCTCATCGCCCGCTATTCAGCGCGGATCGCCACACATCTGCGTGCCAGGAACGTGCGCGACGGCGGCTACGGGCTCTGCACCTGCGACGCAGCGGATGCCGCCTCGCGATCGATGCGGCTGCGGATCGCCCGCAGGGCGAACACGACCGCGGCGAGACCCGACTCAGGGCGGGCCCGGGTGACCGCTTCCTCGTAGAGGGCGTCGATCGCCTTGGCCGACGCATCCGACGCCTGCTCGATGCCGTCGAGCTCCTCCCACGCGCGCAAGTGCGCGGCGAGGGCGTCGATCGCGTCGGCGGCGACCTGCCGCTCGGCCTCGTCGATGCTCACCGCGACCGGCTCGGCCCACGCGGCGCTCGAGAGCGCGTCGAGCACATCGATCGCCCGGTGCACCACCGCCCGCAGCGCCGCGACGGCCTCGGCGTCGCGCTCGACGTCGTGCGGGCGGAACTTCGCTCGCGGGTTGAGCCGACGGCTCTCGCGAGCCTCGCGCACGTCGTCGGCGAGCGCATCCACCCAGCCCTCGAGCTCGGCGCCCCAGCCGGCCCAGTCCTCGCGCTCCGGCGGCCACTCGCCGCGGAGCGTGTCGGCGAGCTCCTCGAAGCGCTCGGCGAGCTCGAGCACCGCCGAGTTGATGCGTCGGTGCGCCTCACGGTCCCAGAGCGGCGGCCGCGCGAGCGCATTGACGAGCACGCCGACGACGAGCCCGAGCGTGAACTGGCCGACGTAGCCGGTCGCGTAGCCGTCAGGGTCAGCGCCGCCGAAGAGGATGACGAGCACCGCGACGACCGGCACGACGCTCGCGCCGATGCCGAGCGTCGCCGCGCCCTGCAGCACGACGCCCACCGCGCCGATGATGCCGATCTTCGCGAGCGCCGGGATGTCGATCCACAGCATCGCCATTCCGAGCGCGGCGCCGAGCACGAGACCGAGCGCCTGCTGCAGCGCGGCGCGCGCGATGGTGAAGAACGTGGTGCCGACGGTGATGAAGGCGCCGAGCGGAGCCGCGTACGCGTAGTCCGAGAGCCCGTCCGGCAGCGCCGCGCCGATCGCGAGCGCGACCATCGCCGCGATCGCGGTGCGCACGGCGATCGCGATGCGGTCGGGCGGCAGCCAGCGGTAGAGCGCGCGCTTGGCCTTCGGCGCGATGGATGCGGCGCGGCTCTCCGGCGCGCCGGCAGACGATGACGACGGGCGGGCCATGCGGCCACGGTAGCCGCGCCGCCTGCGGGCGAGCGGAGGGCGCCGGTCAGGCGGCGCCGGTCGCGAGCGCCGACTCGCGCTGCCGGCGCTGTCGGCGCTGCCGCAGGATGACGACGACGGCGGTCGTGACAGCGCCGAGCACGCCGGGCAGCGCGAGCGCGAAGAAGGGGTTGCCCAGCTGCAGCGCGGCGAAGACGGCGCCGCCCACGGCGCCGAGGGCGATGAGGATCATGGCGAGGATGGCGGCGAGTTCGCGGTGCATGACTCCGACGCTACGGAACGGCGCTGCCGAGCGGATCAGGCGGGCGGCGGAGCTGCAGACTCCCCCGGGCGGGTGAGTCGAGGGCGCCGCCCCGGCAGCTGCGCTCGCATCTCGCACTTCTTCGTAGACTCCCGAACGATGACCCAAGCGCATCCGCCCCTCACCGACAGCGCGACCTGGTCGGTGCTCGTGCGCGACGTCGCGAGCGGCGAGGCGCTCCTCTCGCGCTCGCCCGAACTCGAGCTCTCGGCTGCCTCGGCGTCGAAGCTGCTGCTGCTGGTCGCGAGCGCGGTGCTCGCCGAGCGCGGGCAGCTCGACCTCGACGAGCGGCTCGACCGGTCGAGCGTCGAGCCGGTCGGCGACTCCGGGCTGTGGCAGCACCTCGCCCAGCCGACGCTCACCGCCGACGACGCCGCGATGCTCGTCGGATCCGTGAGCGACAACCTCGCGACCAACGTGCTGCTCGAGCGGATCGGGCTGGATGCGGTCGAGAGCGTGCGCGCGGAGCTCGGCATCGCGGGGGTTCACTTGCACGATCGCGTGCGCGACCACCGCGGACCGGGGGATCCCGCCCGGCTCGGCACCGCATCCGCCTCAGGGCTGACGGGGCTCATGGCGCGACTCGCGACCCGGACGCTCGGGTCGGCCGCGGTCAGCGAGCGGGTGCTCGGGTGGCTGCGCCACTCGGTCGACCTCAGCATGGTCGCCGTTGCATTCGGCAAGGATCCGCTCTCGCATGGCGTCGAGGCGGATCTGGCGAGGATCGTGAACAAGACCGGCACAGACGCCGGTGTCCGCGTCGATGCGGGACTCGTGCTCGGCCCCGGCCGCACGCTCGCCTACGCTGCGCTCGCGAACTGGGTGCCCGAGACGGACGCGACCGACGCGGTGCTCGCCTCGATGCGCGGGCTCGGTGCCGAGCTGCGCCGGCTCGTCGCGGCGTAGCGGGGCAACGAGAAGCGGGGCCGACCCCGAAGGGACGGCCCCGCCGTGGCTGCGGTCATCGCAGCAGGGAGCGCGCGAGCGCGTCGAGGGCGAGCTGCTCACGAGCGGCGAGCGCCGCCTCGTAAGCCTCGGCCTCGCGTCGCTGCTCCTCGAGCTGCTGCGCCTTGAGGGCCCAGCGCTCGAGGTGGCGCGATGCGTGGAGTGCGAGCCGGCGCGGAGCCGGCAGCACCAGCGTCGAATTCGACATGGTCGTTCTGCTTTCTGGCATGGCGATATCGCCCCGTCGATGGGCGCGAGATATCGCACGGTGAATTGTGTGGGAATGGCGCGCTCGAAGCACTCGGATGACGAATGCGGATGCGCGGAGTGCGGCGGGAGCAGAGCGGCCGGCAAGTGGTCCGGGCGCCGTGCAGCTGCCGTGATCAGCGTGCGGTGAAGGGAGGAGACGCAGGGCTCAGAAGCCTGCTGTGGCGTGGCAAGTGCGAGTCCATGGTGGACTCGGCAGCCGTCGGCCCGTGCGCTCCGCCGCTAGCAGACCCCGCCAGCGAGGAGGGTCCCAGCGGGAATCATGTCGGTGATGAACATCGCGAGCTCCTCCTTTCAGCTTGGCGTGGAAGTTCGCGGTCACGAAGGTATAACGGTCGAGCCAAGAAGCGCAAGTCCATTCGCGACATTTCTCCGACCGAGTTTCTATTGGGGGACATAAGCGAGTGTCTGACTCCCACCGTCGCCCGTGCGCCTGTGGAGAGCACTGTCGGCGGCGGAGCCGGCTCGCGTACTCTGCCCGCATGCTTCGAAGGCTGGCTGGTGGCGCCGCACTTGTGCTGGCCGCCATCACACTGAGTGGCTGCACCCAGCCCATGCCCGAGGTTTCGGAACCGGCCCCCACCACGACGTCGACAAGTCAGCCTCCGCCGACGACGGAGCAAGCTCAGAGCACCTTCGAAGCCTTCTACGCGGCGGTCGACGCGCAGTTCGCTGCAGGCGTCGCTTCTGCAGACGCGCTCAGCGAGCATGCGACTTCTGACTTAGCCGAGCGATGGGCGGGCTTCATTCGGGAAGACTTGGCGGCAGGTCAGGTGAGTCGCGGAGTTCTCGAAGTGACCGCCATAGAGGCGGAGGAAGTCGTGGTCGACGGCATCCGCGTGCGACTATGCACCGACGGTCGGAACATCGTCACGACCGACCCGCAGGGCTTGCGGATCCCGCCATCCGGTCTGGTCGCGTGGTCCGCCGAGTTCGAAGATTCCGATAGCGGGCTGCTGCTGGCCAACCTGCAGCCGCTGCAAGACCAGTCGATATGCGGGCTCTAGCACTCGCGGTAGGCGCCACGCTGGCGTTGATGTACTCCGCCGGGTCTGGCGGCGGTGCATGCGACGAGCTCGACCTCGCCAACGGCGCGTGCTTCATCGACCCGGCCACAGGCGAGCTCGTTGTCGGCGGATCCTTGATACATCCCGGCATCGGGCCCGCGGAGCCAGGCGCCGGAGAAGGCGAGGCGATCATCGCTGCGCCGAACCCTGAAGCGGAGCGCGCTTGGCGGGCATACCTTCAAGCGCTCCACGACCGATGTATCGATATGGGCGAAGATCCAGCGGAATGCCCGCCACCGCCTCCTCCGCCGGGCGAACCGCTCGACCCGGTAGCTCAGCCGGTTGACCCCATCACGATGAGCGACCTCGCGGCCTTCCGCCCGCTCGTCGGTGAACTGATCGTCGAGCCCGACGGCTGGGGCGTCGTCGGCACACCGACCAACTTCTACGCGACCGCCGAGACGCACACGATGAGCGGCGAGCTGTTCGACGTGCCGATCGAAGTGCGGTGGACGCCGACCTCGTACGTGTTCGACTACGGCGACGGGACCTCGGAGACGAGCGACGCATCCGGAACCCCATGGCGAGGCCCCGAGGAGTCGTGGACGGAGACGAGCACGAGCCACACGTATGCGTCCCGCGACGACGTGACCGCATCTCTCACCGTCGTCTTCACCGCTGAGGTCGACGCGGGCGGCGGCTGGTTCCCGGTGCCCGGCACACTGCCGGTGGCGGCGCCGAGCGTGCCCGTGAAGGTCTTCGAGGTCGGCACGGTGCTCACCGATGGAGACTGCATGGCCAACCCGACGGCGGCCGGCTGCGGCTAACCTCGCGGCGGCACGATGGGGTCATCGGGCGAGTCAGGGGCGTCGTCGCCGCTAGTCGGTTCGTCGCCTCCCGTCTCCTCACCCTTGCCGTCCTGCGCCGCCCCGAAGGCCGCGCCGAACGCGATGCCGATGCCCATGCCGATCGCGATGCCGAGCGCGAGGTTGTCCATGGCGACGCCGATCCCCGCGCCGACGGCGAGGCCGATCGCGATGCCCGCGCCGAACATCCCTGCTCGCTTCTCGTTCATGCACGTCACGCTACGGAGCGGCACCCGCGCGCGCCTCCCTCCACCGTCGGAGATCGCACTAGGGTCTCCGCATGACGACCTCCTCCCCCGGTTGGGGCATCCTCGGCGCCGGGGGCATCGCCGGCGCCTTCGCCCGCGACCTCGCGACCGCAGGCATGCGCACGGTCGCGGTCGGGAGCCGCGACGGCGAGCGCGCCCGCGGATTCGCTGAGCGGCACAGCATCCCGAACGCGCATGCTAGCTATGAGGCGCTCGTCGCCGACCCCGAGGTCGACGTCATCTACGTCGCCACCCCGCACTCCCACCACCGAGAGCACGCGCTGCTCGCGATCGAGGCGGGCAAGCACGTGCTCGTCGAGAAGGCCTTCACGACCAACGGCGACGACGCGCAGGCGGTCGTCGACGCGGCTCGTGCGAAGGGCGTCTTCGCCATGGAGGCGATGTGGACCCGATTCCTCCCCACCATGGTCGCGGTCCGCGAGCGCATCGCCGCCGGGGAGCTCGGCGACGTCCTGAGCGTGCAGGCCGACCACTCGCAGATGCTCGACCTCTCCCCCGGCAGCCGCCTCATCGAGGCGGCGCTCGGCGGCGGCGCGCTGCTCGATCTCGGCGTCTACTGCGTGTCGCTCGCGCATGCGATCCTCGGGCCGGTCACGCGCATCCAGGCCTCGGGCGTCGTCGACGGCTTCGGCGTCGACCACCGCGGCTCGGCGATCCTCGAGCACGCGAACGGCGGCATCTCGACGCACACCTTCTCGATGATGACGCTCGGCTCGAACCGCGCGACCATCGCCGGCACCGACGGCGTCATCGAGCTCGACCCCGCGTTCTACGCGTGGACGCGCTACCGCCGCAGGCACGCATCCGCCCACTCGACCGCTGTGGAGGAGTTCGAGCCGCAGCTCGTCGGGCGTGGGATGCAGTTCCAGGCGGCCGAGGTCGAGCGCTGCATCGGCGAGGGCCGGCTCGAGAGCGAGCTGATGCGGCTCGACGAGACGGTGGCGATCATGCGCGTGATGGACGAGATCACCGAGCGGATGCGTTCGGGCGCGTAGGCGCGGCGCTCACGGCCGCGCGGCGGCTACTCGACGAGCGCCGCCTCGCGCTCCGCGATGCGGGCGCGCACCTCGGGCCGCCGCAGCGGCGGGACGGTCTTCGGCGGCTGTCGTCGATTAGGCAGGTCGTCGAGCAGGTGCTGCGTCATGTGCGCGACCTCAGCGACCGCCCGCTCGAACGCGTCGCGAGTGCGGTCGGTCGGATGCGTGATGCCCGAGACCTTGCGGACGTACTGACGCGCAGCGGCCTCGATCTCCTCGTTGTTCGCGGCGGGCTCGAGGCCGCGGAGCTCGGTGATGTTCCTGCACATGCAGGCAGGGTAGGTCCGGTCGTCGAGCCGCGCCAGAGACCGGTGCTCGGGGACCTCGACGGCGGGCGCTCGAGTTCTCCACAGGCGGCCCCGCACCGACCCGCCGCGTGGGTAGCCTTCGATAGTCTGTGCGGAACAGAGATTCGAGGAGGCAGCGATGTCGACTACCGAGCAGGCCGCGGCAGCGATCCGCGCCGCCCGCGCCGTGCTCGACGACCTCGCCTCCATCTCCCACGCCCCACGCCAGGAGGTCGTCGATCTGCTGAGCCAGACGGCAGAGCTCGCCCGCATCGTCGACGCGCAGCGCGTTCGGCTCGCCGGCGAGATCGAGCAGCGCTCGAAGGGGCCGGAGGAGTCGTCGATCTGCGCGCTGATGGGCAAGCGCAACCCGAAGGAGGCCGTCGCCTCGGTGTTCGGCATCCGTGTGGGTCAGGCGACCGAGCTGCTCACGATAGCCCGGGCGACCAGTCGATCGGTCGGCATCAGCGGTGGCACGGTCGAGGCGCCCTTCCCGCTCGTGGCCGCGGCGCTCGACGCGGGCGCGATCTCGCTCGCGCAGGTCCGTACCATCGTCTCCGAGCTCTCACCAGCGGCCCCGAGGGCAGATCTCGAGCAGCTCGCCTGGGCCGAGCGCGAGCTCGTCGAGGCGGCGACCGACGTCGCAGCGCCGCTCGTCCCAGAGCTGCTCGCCGTCCGCGCGAAGGCGTTCGTCACGGTGCTCGATCCCGACGGCGTGCTGCCGAACGCGGAACGGCAGTACGCGCAGCGCGACCTGCGCATCTGGCAGCGGCAGAACGGCATGTGGCACTTCGAGGGCGACTCCCCGGCGGAGCCCGGCTCGCAGTTCAAGGCCATGCTGGATGCGTACACCGCGCCGCGCGCGAAGGTGCGGTTCGTCGACGACACCGAGGCCGACGATGGAGCCGAGGCCGACATCGACACCCGCTCGCTCGGGCAGAAGCGGCACGACGTGCTCATGGGCCTCGTCGCGGCGCACGCGGCGTTCGACGACGCTCCCCTCGCTGGTGGTGCGCCACCGCGCATCGTCCTCAACGGCACCATCGAGGCGTTCGACGCGTACATGCAGAACGCGGAGCACCGCGATCGCACCCTCACGATCGAGCACACCGGCGACCTCGTGCCCGTCGAGGCGCTCGGGCGACTGCTGTGCGAGGCAGTCGTGCAGCGCGCCGTCGTGGACGAGCGCGGTCACGTGCTCGACCTCGGTCGCGAGCAGCGCCTCTTCACCAAGCCGCAGCGCATGGCACTCGCCGTCCAGTACGAGGGCTGCGCGACGCCTGGCTGCCACATGCCGGTCGCCTGGACCGAGGCGCACCACGTCGTGTGGTGGAGTCGAGGCGGGCCGACCGACACCGAGAACGGGATCCTGCTCTGCACGCACTGCCATCACGAGGTGCACGCGGGCCGGCTCCTCGTCGTCGGCACGCCGGGCGACTGGCGCGTCGTGCCGCAGCTGCGGCCGAGCGATCCCTATGCCCGTGCCGTTCGCACCGGCGAGCCGCTGCGCGCGATCACCACCGGCGCGGCCACCGCACCAGCTGCCGCCGCGGCATCGCTCGCGGTGAAGCTGCCGGACCTGCCGCCGCCTTCTGCGCCCTCGACGGTGGTTCGGCCGCCGCGCGGTGGACGGAGGGCGAGCGCATCGCTCACGGAGCGCAGGCTGCTGCACCGCCTGGGCGACAGGCGCAGGGGCCCGAGGTGCGCCGTCGCCGACTTCCACGGTCGACGCAACCTCGTGCGGCGCACCTGATCGGTGCACGGGCCGAGCCGGCCGGGGCTCAGCTCTCCCTCGTGATCTCCACCGAGACGAACAGCTCGCTCTTGCCCGCTCCGGCGTAGACGCCGCGCAGCGGTGGCACGTCGTTGTAGTCGCGGCCGAGGCCGACCTTCACATGGCGGTCGCCGATGTCGATGAGGTTCGTCGGGTCCCATGCGTTCCACTCACCGGTGAACCACTCGACCCACGCGTGCGACTCGCCCCGGATCGTCTCGCCGATCACCGGCTCGCGCTTCGGGTGCAGGTAGCCCGAGACGTAGCGCGCCGGGATCCCGACCGAGCGCAGCGCCCCGATCGTGATGTGCGCGATGTCCTGGCACACGCCCTTGCGGTTCTCCCATGCCTCGGAGGCCAGCGTGTGCACGTGCGTGACGCCCGACATGTACTCGATCTGCTCGCCGACCATCCGGGCGATCGCCGCCGCCGCGGCGCCCGGCGTCTCGGACGCATCCGCGATCTCCCGCGCCGACGCCACGAGATCGGCCGACGGGCGCGTGCGCCGCGTCTGCCCGAGCTGCTCGACGTACTGCGTCGCTCGCGCCGCGACCTTCTCGAGCTGCTCCCACGAGAGCTCGTGCCCGCCGGTGAGCCGCGGCCGCACCTCGACGAGGCTCGTCGCCGTCAGCTGCAGCTCGGTGTGCGGCGCGAGCACGTCGAACGACACGACTCTCGTGCCCCAGTAGTCGTCGTAGGTGTTGACCGAGGTGCTCGGGCGCACGTCGAGGTTCGAGTAGATGACGAACTGGCCGTCGCTCGTCGACGGCAGCATGCGCGACTCGTTGTAGGAGGCGACGACGGGCCGCTCGTAGCGGTAGCCGGTGGTGTGGCGGATGCGGAGCCGGCTCACGAGGCCTCCCTCGTCCAGGCGGGCAGGTTGTGGGTCGGGAAGTAGCGCTCGCGCACCGCGTGCGACACGGCCGTCGTGGTCGACTGCACCTTGTCCATCACCGTCGGCAGGCGCTCGATGATCTCCTGGATGGGCGTGAACTCGAGCTCCGCGCGGATCTGCCCGAGCATCCGCTGGGCCGGGTCGACGTAGCCGACGCGGTCGTGCCTCGGCTCGATGTCGTGCAGGCAGTCCTCCGCGCCCCGGATCGAGAACAGGATCGAGCGCGGGAACAGGCGGTCGAGCAGCAGGAACTCGGCCGCGTTCGTCGACGAGGGCACGCCGCGGTAGGTGCGCAGGTAGGCCTCGTAGGCGCCGACCGAGCGGAGGATCGTCGTCCACGACGGGCCGGACGCCTCGGTGAGCGCTCGCGTGGCGAGGAGCCGCGCGACCATGTCGGCGCGCTCGATGAAGCGGCCGAGGTTGAGGAAGCTCCACGCGTCGTCGCGGCTCGCGGTCGAGTCGGCCATGCCGCCCGCGAGCGCCGCCCGCTCGCGCACCCAGCCGAACATGACGTGCACCTGCTCGGGGCTCACGCGCCGCGGCATGTTCGCGTAGGTCGCGTTGAGCACCTCCCACAGCTCGGTCGAGATGATCTCGCGCGCGCGCCGCGCGTTCTCGCGGGCCGCGTTGACGGAGTAGGCGATCGACGCCGGCTGCGAGCGGTCGGTCGCGAGCGTGTTGACGACGTCGACGCGCGTCAGCTTCCGCTCGGGCGGGGCGTCGTGCCCCATGACGCCGAGGAGCGCGCGGCACGCGGTGTCCTCGTCGACCGCGACGTCCTCGAGCAGCAGCTGGAGGTAGACGTCGAGGATGCGCGCGGTGCCGTCGGCGCGCTCGATGTACCGGCCGATCCAGAACAGGCTCTCGGCGATGCGGGAGAGCATCATCGGGGGTCACCTCCGTCGACGGGGCGTCTCGATGCGCCGGCTTCGCCGGCTGCTCGACGAGCGGCTGAGGGCTCGTCGCGCTGCGACTGCTGCTGCTGCTCGGCCTGCGTCGACTTCGAGGTCGGCGCATCCTGCGGCGACTGATCCTGCGGGTGCTCCCCCGCCGCCGCGGCCGCGGCGGCAGCCGCCGTGACGAGCGGGATGGGCCGCGTCATCGGCTCGCCCGAGGCGCCGAACTCAGCGTCGTGGTCGATGATCGGCAGCTGCTCGCGCGGCCCGGCGAGCACCCACGTGTCCTTCGAGCCCCCGCCTTGCGAGGAGTTCACGACGAGCTGTCCCTCGGGGAGCGCGACGCGCGTGAGCCCGCCCGGCAGCACCCACACATCCTTGCCGTCGTTGACGGCGAAGGGGCGGAGGTCGACGTGACGCGGCCGCATGCCGTCGTCGACGAGCGTCGGGATGGTCGAGAGCTGCACGACGGGCTGCGCGATCCAGCCGCGCGGGTCATCGAGCAGCCGCTGCTTGAGCGCCTCGAGCTCCTCGGGCGTCGCGTCGGGACCGACGACGAGCCCCTTGCCGCCCGAGCCGTCGACGGGCTTCACGACGAGCTCGTGCAAGCGGTCGATGACCTCCTCGAGCGCGCCCGGATCCTCGAGCCGCCACGTGTCGACGTTCTTGAGGATCGGCTCCTCGGAGAGGTAGTAGCGGATGAGGTCGGGCACGTAGGTGTAGACGAGCTTGTCGTCGGCGATGCCGTTGCCGACCGCGTTCGCGATCGTCACGTTGCCGAGCCGCGCGGCGAGCATGAGGCCGGGGCTCCCCAGCATCGAGTCGGCCCGGAACTGCAGCGGGTCGAGGAAGTCGTCGTCGACGCGGCGGTAGATGACGTCGACGCGCGCAGGCCCCTCGGTCGTGCGCATGTAGACGCGGCCGCCCGACGTGAACAGGTCGCGGCCCTCGACGAGCTCGACGCCCATGAGGCGCGCGAGCAGCGTGTGCTCGAAGTAGGCGGAGTTGTAGACGCCGGGCGTGAGCACGACGACGCGCGGGTCGTCGACGCCCGCGGGGGCGGCGGCGCGCAGCGCGTGCAGCAGCTTGTCGCAGTAGTCGCCGACCGGCCGCACGCGCATCGACGAGAACATCTCGGGCAGCGTCTGCGCGATCACGCGGCGGTTGGAGATGACGTAGCTGACGCCCGACGGCACGCGCACGTTGTCCTCGAGCACGCGCCACTCGCCCTCCTCGTCGCGGATGAGGTCGATCCCCGAGACATGGATGCGCACCCCGTTCGCGCCGACGACGCCGGCGGCCTGGCGGTGGAAGTGCGTGGATGTGCTGATGAGCTTCGCGGGGATGATGCCGTCCTCGACGGCGCGCTGCGGGCCGTACATGTCGGCGAGGAACGCCTCGAGCGCGCGCACGCGCTGCTGCACGCCCGACTCGACGTGCTTCCAGTCCTCCGCGGTGATGATGCGCGGGACCGCGTCGAGCGGGAACGGCCGCTCCTCACCCGCGAAGTCGAACGTCACGCCCTGCGCGAGGTAGGAGGTGGCGAGCGCGTCGGCGCGAGCGCGGAGGTCGTCCTTCGACATCTCCGAGAGCGCGTCGTACAGCGGCTTGTAGGGGCCGCGAGCGTCGCCCTTGCGCTCGAACATCTCGTCCCACGGCGTGCCCTGCCGCTTGCGGGGCACGGCGAAGGGCTTGTCGTAGTCGTCGAAGAGGTCGCCCATGGCGCGAGCCTACTGGCGACGGCGGCTGCGTCCCTGCGAGCGCGGCGGGCGACGAGCCGCGGCGGCTAGCCTCGGACGGTGCCGATACCCACCCCCGACCAGCTCGCCCGCGCCGAGTCGCTCATCGCGCTCACGCCCGACTTCCCGACCCCCGGCGTGCTGTTCCGCGACATCGGTCCGATGCTCGCCGACGCGGATGCGCTCGCGGCCGTCACCGAGGCACTCGCCGCACCGTTCGCGGGCGGCTTCGACCTCGTCGCGGGCGTCGAGGCGCGCGGCTTCCTGCTCGCGGGCACCGTGGCGGCGACCGCTCGGACCGGCCTCCTCCCCGTCCGGAAGGCCGGCAAGACGCCGAGGCCCACCGCATCCGTCGACTACACCCTCGAGTACGGCGTCGCGACGATCGAGGCAGCGGGCGACCTCACCGGCCGGCGCGTGCTGCTCGTCGACGACGTGCTCGCGACCGGCGGCACGCTCGTCGCGGCGGCGCAGCTCATCGAGCAGCTCGGCGGCGAGGTCGCCGGCGTCGCGGTGGTGCTCGAGCTCACGGCGCTCGGCGGGCGCGAGCGCGTGCCGAGCGCGCACGCCGTCTTCACGGCCTGAACCGCACCGCTCCGCTCAGAGCGCCTCGACCGCCGCGGCCTCGACCGCGAGCCCCGCGCGGTAGCGCTCGAGGTAGGCCGCGAAGCCGGCGACGTCGTCGGGATCCGGCTCGAGCGTCGATTGCTCGGCGCCCGCGAAGACGACCTCGTCGAGGTAGCCCGAGAGGCTCCGCGCATCCCCGCCCGCGGCCGCTCGCGCGAACGCCGCGAGCACCGCGATGCCCCACGCGCCGCCCTCAGACGCCGTCTCCCCGACGGACACGGGCGCGCGGAGCGCTCCGGCGAGGAAGCGCTGCGCGACGCCCGCGGTGCGGAACATGCCCCCGTGCGCGAACATCCGGTCGAGCCGCACGCCCTCCTCGTCGAGCACCCGCATGCCGAGCGCGAGCGTGCCGAACGCGCCGTAGAGGTGCGCGCGCATCAGGTTCGCGAGCGTGAGCCGGCTCTCGGGCGTGCGCACGAGCAACGGCCTGCCCTCGTCGAGGCCGGCGATCGGCTCGCCCGCGACGTGGTTGTACACGAGCAGGCCGCCCGCGTCGGCCTCGCCCGCGAGCGCCTCGCGGAAGAGCGCGTCGAAGGCGGCGTCGTCATCGACCGGGGCGCCGGCCGCCGCCGCGAAGCGCGCGAACACCTGCACCCACGCGGCGAGCTCGCTCGCACCGTTGTTGCAGTGCACCATCGCGACGGGGTCGCCCGCGGGCGTCGCGACGAGGTCGAGCTCGGCGTGCACCCGCTCGAGCGGTCGCTCGAGCACGACCATCGCGAAGATGCTCGTGCCGGCGCTCACGTTGCCCGTGCGCGGCGCGACCGCGTTCGTCGCCACCATGCCCGTGCCGGCGTCGCCCTCAGGCGCGCAGAGCGGCACCCCCGGCTGCAGCGCGCCGCTCGGGTCGAGCAGCCGCGCGCCCTCCGCGGTGAGCTCGCCCGCGGGCTCGCCCGCGCGGAGCACCGTCGGCAGCAGCTCGGCGACGCTCGACACCGGCAGCCGGTCGCCGACGAGCGCGTCGTAGCGCGCGACGTGCTCGGCGTCGTAGTCGGCGCCCGCCGCGTCGAGGGGGAACATGCCGGATGCGTCGCCGACGCCGAGCACGGCTCGTCCCGTGAGGGCGCGGTGCACGTAGCCGGCGAGCGTCGTGATCGAGCGCACCCGCGGCACGTGCGGCTCGTCGTCGAGGATCGCCTGGTGGAGGTGCGCGATCGACCACCGCAGCGGGATGTTGACGCCGAACGCCTCGGTGAGCTCCGCCGCGGCGCGACCGGTCGACGTGTTGCGCCAGGTGCGGAAGGGCACGAGCAGCTCGCCCGCCTCGTCGAAGGCGAGGTAGCCGTGCATCATGCCCGAGACGCCGATCGCGCCGACGCTGCGCAGCACCGTGCCGTGGCGCGCCCGCACGTCGTCGCGGAGCGCCGCGAACGCCGCCTGCAGCCCGGCCCACGCGTCGTCGAGCGCGTACGTCCACGTGCGCTCCTCGAAGCGGTTCTCCCACGCGTGGGAGCCGACGGCGAGCACGCGAGCCGGATCGTCGGCGTCGACGAGGCACGCCTTGATGCGGGTCGAGCCGAGCTCGATGCCGAGCGCCGTGCGGCCCGCCTCGATCGCCGCGGCGCTCATCGGTCGCCCTGCGGCTCGGCCGGGCGCTGGCCGTAGACGTGCTGGTAGCGCTCGTGCAGCCGGTCGATGTCGGCCTGCGCGATGGGGATGAGGGGCCCCGCCTCGCGCGCGAGGTGGACCGTGCGGGCGACGTCCTCGACCATGACCGCCGCCTTCACCGCATCCCTCGCCGTCCTGCCGATCGTGAACGGGCCGTGGTTCTGCATGAGCACGGCGCGCGAGCGGTGCTCGCGCAGGGTCTCGACGATGCCGCGGCCGATGGAGTCGTCGCCGATGATCGCGAACGGCCCGACCGGGATCGGCCCGCCGAACTCGTCCGCCATCGCGGTGAGCACGCACGGGATCTCCTCGCCGCGCGCGGCCCATGCGGTCGCGTAGGTCGAGTGGGTGTGCACGACGCCGCCGACCTCGGGCATGTGGCGGTAGACGTACGCGTGCGCGGCGGTGTCGCTCGAGGGGCTCGCGTCGCTCCCGGCGGTGCCGGGCACGACGGCGCCGTCGAGGTCGCACACGATCATCCGCTCGGGCGTCAGGTCGTCGTAGTCGACCCCGGAGGGCTTGATGACGAAGAGGTCGGCGCCCGGCACGCGGCCCGAGACGTTGCCGCCCGTCCACACCACGAGGCCGTAGCGCACGAGCTCGCGATGGAGCCGCGCGACGTCCTCGCGCACGGCGTCGACCGCCGCGAGCGTCGTCGCGTCGAGCCGTGACGTCTGCATGCTCAGTGGAGCGCGATCGTCTCGACGGAGCGCAGCTGGTCGCGGATGAAGCGGTTCGCGTGCGCGGCGAGGTCGTCGGAGTCCTCCCAGAGGTTGCGCCAGATGCCGAGCGTGTTCGAGAGCGACTCGGAGACGACGGCGCTCGAGAACGACTCGAAGACGATCGGGCCGTCGTAGCCGAGCCGCGCGAGGCCGCGGAAGAAGGAGCCGAAGTCGACCGAGCCGGTGCCGAGGTATCCGCGGTGGCTCTCGCCGATGTGCACGTAGCGCAGCCGCTCGCCCGCGTCGAGGACGGGCTCGAGCATCCCCGACTCCTCGATGTTCATGTGGTACGTGTCGAGGTGCAGGTGCACGTTGTCGTGCCCGATCTCCTCGAGGAATCGGAGTCCCCCGCGCGCGGTGTTCGCGATGTTCGTCTCGTAGCGGTTGACGATCTCGAGCGAGAGCGTCACCCCGGCCGCGGCCGCGCGGTCGGCGAGGCGGCGGAGCGCGGCGGCGGAGTTCGCGCGCCCGGCCTCGGTCGCCGGGGTCGTGTACTTCTGCATCGCGGAGTAGATGACGCCGCAGAGGTGCTGCCCGCCCGCCTCGGCGACGACGTCGATCGCCCGCTCGAGGAGCGTCTCGCCCTCGCGGCTCACCGCGGCATCCTCGCTCGAGAGGTCGTGCGCGGCGTCGAGGCCGAGGCTCGAGGTCATCGCGACGCCGTGGTCGTCGAGCATGCGGCGCACGAGCGCGCCGTCGATCGCGAACGGATCCATGAGCGGCAGCTCGAGCAGGTCGAACCCCGCTCGCTGGGTGCCGGCGATGGCGGTCTCGAGACCCGCCTCGTCGAACGTGCCGGTGAAGACGAGGCCGTGGACGCCGATCTGCATGATTGCTCCTTCGCTAGTGGTCTATCGCGCCGCGTCGAGGATCGCGCGACGCACGTGCTCGTCGTCCCGGCCGTCGATGCGGTCGAGGACGTCGTCGGGGAGAAAGGCCGGCTCGCCCACCGAGAGCGCACCGACGAGGATGCGCGCGACCTTGTCGGCCATCTCGGTGATGCGGAGGCACTCGGCGGGAGTCGCGCCGATCGCGAAGATGCCGTGGTTCCGCATCCAGGCGACCTTCGGGAGCGCGCCGTGCCGGTCGGCGAAGGCGCGCAGCTCGTCGCGCATGAGGCGGCCGAGGCTGAGGCCCGGGTCGACGTAGGGCACCAGCAGCGTCCGGGTGCCGAGCACGACGATCTGGTCGGGGAAGAGCGCACCGGCGGCGAGCAGCTCGGCCCGGTCGGAGCACAGCACCGCGTTCGCGGCGATCGGATGCGTGTGGCACGCCGCGCCCGCACCGGTCGAGAGCACGACGGCGTGCAGGAGCGCCTCGACGCTCGGCCGCTTCGCGCCCTGGTCGACGCGCGAGGCCATGAGCGCCTCGGCGACGCGCGCGTCGCCCGCGCCGCCCTCGAACGCGGTCGGGTCGTCGAGCAGCTCGAGGATCGGCGCGAGGCGGCACTCGACGAGGTCGTCGGGCCCCGAAGACGCGAGCGACGACCCCGTGGCCTTCACGAGCATCCGCTCGTCGTCGAGCCTCGCCGAGACGTTGCCCTCCGCGAGGATGACGAGCTCGCGCTGCGGCTCGCCCACGGCGTGCGCGAGCCGCAGCAGCTCGTCGACCGGGTCGGTCACTTCGGCGCCCCGGGCGCGGTCGCCGGCACCGCGAGCCGCCGTGGCGCTCCGGCTTGGCGCCTGCGGATCGTGGCGTTCGAGAGCAGCGAGGCGCCGAGCAGCACGATGCCGAGCGCGAGCAGCTGCGCCTGCGCGCCCTCGTTGCCGGGCACGACGAGCAGGATGGAGGCGTTGAGCCACACGATGAGCAGCGCCGCGAGCAGGATGCCGCTCAGCTTGCCGATGCCGCCCGTGATGGCGACGCCGCCGAGCACGGCGATCGTGATCGCCGGCAGCGCCATGCCGCTGCCGCTCGTGCCCGCGTCGGGGCGGGCGGAGGCGAACTGCGCGACGGTGTAGACGCCGACGAGGCCCGAGATCGCGCCGGCCGTGACGTACGCCATCATCCGCGTGCGGCGCGTGTCGATGCCCGCCCACTGCGCGGCCGTGTCGTTCGTGCCGATCGCGTAGAGCTTGCGGCCGTAGGTCGTGCGGTTGAGCACGAACCAGGCGACGATCGCGACCGGGATGAGGAACGTGAAGACGCCGAGCGGCACGAGCGGCAGCGAGCCGCCGATCACGGGGAGCTCGACGGCCTTCGCCGCGTTGTAGAACTCCGAGATCTCGGGGCCCGAGATCGGCCGCTGCTCGCTGACGACGAGCGCGATCGAGCGGTAGGCGTAGAAGGTCGCGAGCGTCGTGATGAGCGCGGGGTAGCCGAGGTAGGCGGTGAGCACGCCGTTGATCGCGCCGAGGAGCGCGCCGAAGAGCACCGCGAGCACGATCGCGACGAGCAGCGGGAGCCCGGCCTGCTGGTAGAGCATCGCGAAGACGATGCCGGTGAGCGACACCATCGAGCCGACCGAGAGGTCGATGCCGCCGCGGCCCGACGTGATGACGAAGAGCTCCGCGAGCGCGAGGAGCGCGAGCGGCACGTAGGCGATGAGCGTCGAGGCGAGGTAGTCGCTGTTGAACGTGCCGCTCGTGAGCCCGAGGGCGTCGAGGATCGACATCGCGACGAGGAGCACGATGATGAGCGCGAGCAGCAGCACCGCGCGGTCGCGCAGGATGCCCGAGCCGAGCCACTCGCGCACGCGAGAGGTCGGCTCCGCCCGGCGCTCCGGGGCGGGGGTCGTCGTGGTGGCGGTCATGCGCGCGCCCTCCTGGCTCGCTCGCGGATGATGTCGGTGCCGACGGCGATCAGGATGAAGATGCCGACGAAGAGGAAGCCGAGCTGGGTGGGCCAGCCGAGCTGCGTGACGCCCGAGACGACGGTCTGCACGAGGATCGCGCCGAGCAGGGTGCCGACGACGCTGCCCCGGCCGCCGAGGATCGACGTGCCGCCGATGACGACCGCGGCGATCACCTGGAGCTCCTTGCCCGAGCCGACCGACTGGTCGAGGGTCGAGGTGCCCGTCGCGATGATCATGCACGCGGCGAGGCCCGCGAGCGCCCCGGTGATGAGGTAGACCCAGACGAGCCGCGGCTGCACCTTGATGCCCGCGAGCCGCGCGGCGTTCTGGTTGCCGCCGATCGCGTAGAGGTTGCGGCCCGACTTCGCGTAGCGCAGGAACCACCACGCGACGGCGACGGCGAGCACCGCGATCGCGAAGGAGTGGGGCACGCCGAGCGTCGAGCCGGCCGCGCCGCGGCCGAAGAACTCGAGCGTCGACGGGATGCCGTTGACGGTCGACGAGTCGAAGACGCGCAGCCCGAGCCACGTGAAGACGTTGGCGGTGCCGAACGTGATGATGATCGGATGCACGCGGCCGTAGGCGATCAGGATGCCGTTGAGCGCGCCGAGGGCTGCGCCGATGACGATCGCGAGCGCCACCGCGACGATCGCGGGCACGTCGTAGCTCACGAGCACGCGCGCGGTCACGACGGCGGAGACCATGATCATGCCCGCGACCGAGACGTCGATGCCGGCGGTGATGATGACGAACGTCATGCCGACGCCGATGAGCGCGATCGGGGCGACCTGCACGAGCAGCGGGCCGATCGAGCCGGGCGTGAGGAACGCGGGCGTGAAGATGCCGAGCAGCACCCACAGCACGGCGAGCACGACGAGCAGCACGACCTCCTGCCCCGTCACGATCGGGGGCAGGATGCGGCGCATGCTCACCGCCTGCGGCGCGCGGGCTTCGGTCGCGGTGGTCATCGGTCGTCCTCCTGGGTGACGGGCTCGTCCTCGGCGCCGGCGGCGGCCGCGAGCAGCGACGCCTGGCTCGCGCTCGGCGGGAACTCGCGGGCGACGCGCCCCGAGCGGAAGACGAGCACGCGGTCGGCGATGCGCTGGACCTCGGCGAGGTCGGTGGTGATCACGAGCACGGCCGTGCCGCGCGCGGCGAGGTCGGCGATGATCCGGTGGATCTCCTCCTTCGCGCCGACGTCGACGCCCTGCGTCGGCTCGGCGAGCACGAGGAGCTTCGGCTGCTCGACGATCTGGCGGGCGAGCACGACCTTCTGCGCGTTGCCGCCCGACATCGCGCCGAGCGGCTGCCGCGACGTGGGCGTCTTGACCGCGAGGCGGCCGATGAGGTCGTCGGCGATGCGCCGCTCGGCCTTCGGCGACACCCAGCCGGGGAGCTTCCCGAGCAGGCCGAGCGAGCCGACGGTGATGTTGAAGGCGATGCTCTGGAACGAGAAGGAGCCCTGCGACGAGCGGTTCGCGGGCACCATGCGGATGCCGCGGCGCTTCGCGTCGGCGGGCGTGCCGGGCTGCCGGTCGCTGCCGACGGCGCGCATCCGGCCGCTCGTCGCGCGGCGCATCCCGTAGACGACCTCGCCGACCTCGGCCGCGCCGGAGCCGATGAGGCCGTAGAGGCCGAGCACCTCGCCGGCGCGCACCGAGAGCGAGACGTCGGCGAACGCGCCGTCGAGCGTGAGCCCCTCGAGCTCGAGCACGGTCTCGCCGTGCTCGCCGGGCACGTGCTCGCCCTCGTCGATCGCGCCGCCGACCATGCGCTCGGCGATCTCGCGCACCGAGAGCTCGCCGATCGGCTCGGTCGAGACGGTCTCGCCGTCGCGCATGATCGTCACCGCGTCGGCGATGCGGAAGAGCTCGTCGAGGCGGTGGCTGATGTAGATGATGGAGACGCCGTCGGCGGCGAGTCGCCGCACGACGCCGAAGAGCACCTCGATCTCGGCGTCGGTGAGGATGGCGCTCGGCTCGTCGAGGATGAGGATGCTCGCCTGCTCGAGCAGCGCCTTCGCGATCGAGACCTGCTGCTGCTGGGCGATCGAGAGGCCGCCGAGCGGCTGCGAGGCGACGCCGCGGTCGAGGCCGACGGTGTCGAGCAGCTCGAGCATGCGGGGCGCCTGGGCGCGCCAGTCGATCATGGGGCCGCGGGTGATCTCGCGGCCGACGAAGAAGTTCTCGGCGACGGTGAGCTCGGGGAAGAGCTGCGGCTCCTGGTAGACCGTCTGCACGCCGAGGGCGATCGCGTCGGTCGTCGAGCCGATCGAGACGGCCGAGCCGTCGATCGCGATCGTGCCGGTGTCGGCCTGCTCGGCGCCCGCGAGGATCTTGATGAGCGTCGACTTGCCTGCGCCGTTCTCGCCCACGAGCGCGTGGACGGTGCCGGGCATGACGGTGATGTCGGCGTGGCGGATGGCGCGCACGCCGCCGTAGCGCTTCGAGATGTCGCGCATCTCGAGCCGCGGCGTGGAGTCGTGCCCCGGCGTGGGGCGGGCCCGCTGGGCGGTGTCGGTCATGGTGCTCCTCGTCGTCGCCGGCGCGGTGGCCGGCGGGCTGCCTGCGGGCCGGCCCGGGGGCCGGAGGGGGTGCCGGGGCGCGGCGCGAGCCGCGCCCCGGCGTCAGTCGATCAGGCGATCAGTAGTCGTAGTCGCCCGCGTTCTCGGCGGTGAAGACGGTGGGCGGGCCGAGCAGCAGCACGCCCGTCGCCTCGTCGTACTCGACCTCCGAGAGCGCCTCGTTCGACAGGCTCGACGTGTCGCCCAGGTCGCCGTCGGTCGCGAGCTGCACGCCGGCCCAGCCGGTCAGGTAGCCGAGGCCCTCGACGTCCCACAGGATCGACGCGCTCGACGCGCCCGACTCGAGGTACGGGAGCATCGACTGCGGCGTGCCGAGGCCGACGGTGAAGACCTCGCCGATGCGGCCCGCGTCCTGCACGGCCTGCGCGACGCCCGGAGCGCTCGAGGTGCACTCGCCAACGAGGCCCGTGAGGTCGGGGTGGCTGTTCATGAGGTCGGTCGCCATCTGCGTCGCCATCGCCTGGTCCTCGCCGGCGTAGACGATGTCGACGATCTCGGCGTCGGGGTACTCCGAGGCGGTGTAGGCCTCCTGCACCTCGATCCACGCGTTGAGGTTCGCCGCCGTCTCGCCGCACGAGACGATCGCGTACTTGCCGGAGCCGCCCATCGCCTCGAGGAGCGAGTCGGTGAGCTGCTGGCCGATGCCCTCGACCGAGGCCTGGCTCACGAAGACCTCGCGCACCGAGTCGGGCGCGTCGGTGTCGGTCGTGGCGACGTGGATGCCGGCGGCCTGCGCCTCCTCGAGCAGCGGCGCCATCGAGTTGGGGTCGTTCGGGGCGACGAACAGCACGTCGACGCCCTGCTGGATGAACGAGCGCACGATGTCGGCCTGCGCGGCGGCGTCGGCGGTCGTCGGGCCCTGGTAGAGCCACTCGAAGCCGAGCTCCTCGGCCGCCTGCTGGCCGCCCGTGTTCATGGCCTCGAAGTAGGGGATGCCCTGCAGCTTGGGCACGAACGCGATGGTGAGGTCCTCCGCGCTCGCGCCGTCGGTCGCGCCGGGTGCGGCCGACGATCCGGTGTCGGTGTTGCGCGACGTGCAGCCGGCCAGCACGACGGCAGCGGCCGCCGAGAGCGCCAGTGCACCCGCGATCTTGCGTGAGATCTTCATCGATGCTCCTTCAGGGTGAGGCGACGGGAGGCGGTCTCCGCCCGTGCCGAGACCGGCGCCGTGCCGGTCGTCTGAGCGTCGGGGAGCGGCACTCGGGCCACCGGCACGCCGACGGCGCGCCACTCCTCGACGAAGTCGTCGGATGCGTCGGCATCCGTGATGAGGCTCGTCACCTGCTCCGTGCGGGCGAACGAGTGCAGCGCGAAGCCGCCGACCTTGCTCGAGTCGAACAGCCCGTGCACCTCGTCGGTCGACGCGACGAGCGCCTGCTTCGAGACGGCCTCGTCGGTCGCGAGCTCGAGCAGGCCGCGCTCGGGCGAGAGCCCGACGACGCCGACGAACGCCCGGTGCACGCGGCCGCGGCCGACGAGCGCGTCGGTGATCGGGCCGACGAGGCCGGAGCTCTCGCGGCGGAGGGTGCCGCCGGGCATGATGACGCGCGCGTCGGAGCGCTCCATCAGCACGGTCGCGGTCGGGAGCGACTGGGTGATGACCACGAGCCCCTGCCGGTGCAGCAGCTCGAGCGCGAGGTAGTGCGCGGTGCTCGAGGTGTCGAGCGCGATGACGTCGCCGTCCGCGACGAGCTTCGCCGCCTCGACCGCGATCGCGCGCTTCGCGGCCGACTCGCGCTGCAGGCGATCCCGGAAGGCGCCCTCGTCCCCGCGCTCCGGCAGCACGGCGCCGCCGCGCGTGCGGCGCAGCAGCTGCCGGCGCGCGAGCGCGTCGAGGTCCTTGCGGATCGTCACCTCGGAGACGTCGAGGTCGCGGGCGAGCTCGGCGACCTGCACGGAGCCCTGGGCTCCGAGGGCGTCGAGGATGCGCGCCTCACGACTGATCACGGCGTCTCCCTTGTCGGTGATGGTGGCGACAGTACGCATCCGAAAGTCGCTTCGCAAGTCACCGATACCGAATCGCAACACTTGCGCTTGCGTTCGAAACTGCAACGGGGCATGCTGGCGGGGCGCGACTGGCCTCGGCGATCAGTCGCGACCCGTCGAGGAGGACAGGAGCGACTATGGCGAGCACGGCGACGCAGCCCCTGCCCGTGTGCTTCCGCCTGCGCGTGCGGCCCGAGCTCGTCGACGCGTACCGCGAGCGCCACGCCGCGGTCTGGCCCGAGATGCTCGAGGCGCTCGAGGCGACCGGCTGGCTCGACTACCGCATCTTCGTCGCCGACGACGGGACGTGCATCGGCACGTTCCGCACCCTCGACCTCGACGCATCCCTCGCCGGCATGGCCGCGCGCGAGGTGAATGCGCGCTGGCAGGCCGAGATGCAGCCCTTCTTCGAGGGGCTCGAGCGGCCCGCCGACGAGTCCTTCGAGCTCATCCCGCTCGCCTTCGACCTCGACGCGCAGCTCGCGGCGAGCCGAACCGAATCCCGCCCCGAACCGAGGAGCTGACATGGCCGTCACCCCCACCCCCGAGCAGCTCGACCAGCTGCGCATCGAAGTGCCCAGCTGGGCCTACGGCAACTCGGGCACGCGCTTCCGCGTCTTCACGACGCCCGGCACGCCGCGCGACCCGTTCGAGAAGCTCGCCGACGCCGCCGAGGTGCACAAGCACACGGGGCTCGCGCCGACCGTCGCGCTGCACTACCCGTGGGACAAGGTGGACGACTGGCAGGCGCTGCGCGCTCGCGCGGAGGAGCTCGGCGTCGCGCTCGGCACGATCAACTCCAACACCTTCCAGGACGACGACTTCAAGTTCGGCTCGCTCACGCACCCGGATGCGCGCGTGCGCCGGAAGGCGATCGACCACCACTTCGAGTGCATCGACGTCATGCACGAGACGGGCTCGCGCGACCTCAAGGTGTGGCTCGCCGACGGCACGAACTACCCCGGTCAGGACTCGATCCGCGAGCGCCAGGACCGGCTCGCCGAGTCGCTCGCCGAGATCTACGCGCGGCTCGCCGACGACCAGCGCATGGTGCTCGAGTACAAGTTCTTCGAGCCGGCGTTCTACCACACCGACATCCCCGACTGGGGGACGAGCTACGTGCACTGCCTCGCGCTCGGCGAGCGCGCGAAGGTCGTGCTCGACACCGGCCACCACGCGCCGGGCACGAACATCGAGTTCATCGTCGCGCAGCTCCTGCGGCTCGGGAAGCTCGGCGCCTTCGACTTCAACTCGCGCTTCTACGGCGACGACGACCTCATCGTCGGCGCCGCCGACCCGTTCCAGCTCTTCCGCATCATCGTCGAGCTCATCGCGGGCGGCGGCTACGGCGACCGCGACGTGCAGCTCGTGCTCGACCAGTGCCACAACATCGAGGAGAAGGTGCCGGGCCAGATCCGCAGCGTGCTCAACGTGCAGGAGGCCGTCGCGAAGGCGCTCTCGCTCGACACCGAGGCGCTCGCCGTCGCGCGCCGCGAGTGCGACGTGCTGCTCGCGAACGACATCCTCATGGACGCGTTCGCGACCGACGTGCGGCCGCTGCTCGCCGACTACCGCGAGGCGAAGGGCCTGCCCGCCGACCCGATGCGCGCCTTCGTCGCCTCCGGCTACCTCGAGCGCATCGCCGCCGAGCGCGTCGGCGGCACCCAGGCCGGCTGGGGCGCCTGAGCGCCCTCCCCTCGAGAGACTCACGGAGACGACATGAACCAGGCAGTCAGCGACCTGCTCGCGCGCAGCAACGCGCTCGGCAGCGATCCCCGCAACACGAACTACGCCGGTGGCAACACCTCCGCGAAGGGCACCGACGTCGACCCCGCGACGGGCGAGCCCGTCGAGCTGCTGTGGGTCAAGGGCTCCGGCGGCGACCTCGGCACCCTCACGGAGTCCGGGCTCGCGGTGCTGCGGCTCGACCGCGTGCGCGGCCTCGTCGACGTCTACCCCGGCGTGGAGCGCGAGGACGAGATGGTCGCGGCATTCGACTACTGCCTCCACGGCCGCGGCGGCGCCGCGCCGTCGATCGACACGTCGATGCACGCGCTCGTCGACCTCCCGCACGTCGACCACCTGCACCCCGACTCGGGCATCGCGATCGCGACGGCCGTCGACGGCGAGGAGCTCACGCGCCGCATCTTCGGCGACAGGGTCGTGTGGGTCCCGTGGCGCCGCCCCGGCTTCCAGCTCGGGCTCGACATCCGCGACATCCAGCGTGCCAACCCGGATGCGGTCGGCTGCATCCTGGGCGGGCACGGCATCACGGCGTGGGGCGCCTCGAGCGAGGAGTCGGAGCGGAACTCGCTCTGGATCATCCGCACCGCCGCCGAGTACATCGAGCAGCACGGGCGCCCCGACCCGTTCGGCGCCGAGCTCGACGGCTACGCCGCCCTGCCCGAGCACGAGCGGCGTGCGCGAGCGGCGGCGCTCGCCCCGCACATCCGGGCCATCGCCTCGGCCGACCGTCCGATGGTCGGCCACTTCAGCGACGCGGAGGTCGTGACCGACTTCCTCGCGTGCGCCGAGCACCCGCGGCTCGCGGCGCTCGGCACCTCGTGCCCCGACCACTTCCTGCGCACGAAGGTCAAGCCGCTCGTGCTCGACCTCCCCGCCGACGCGCCGCTCGAGCGCGCGATCGAGCGGCTCGGCGAGCTGCACGAGGCGTACCGCGCCGACTACGCCGCCTACTACGAGGCGCACGCGACACCCGAGTCGCCCGCGATGCGCGGCGCCGACCCGGCGATCGTGCTCGTGCCGGGCGTCGGGATGTTCTCGTTCGGCAAGGACAAGCAGACCGCGCGCGTGGCGGGCGAGTTCTACACGAACGCGATCAACGTCATGCGCGGCGCCGAGGCGATCTCGCGCTACCAGCCCATCTCGGACGCCGAGAAGTTCCGCATCGAGTACTGGTCGCTCGAGGAGGCGAAGCTGCAGCGCATGCCGAAGCCGCGCTCGCACGCGGGCCGCATCGCGCTCGTCACCGGCGCCGCGAGCGGCATCGGCAAGGCGATCGCGACGCGCCTCGCGGCCGAGGGGGCGTGCATCGTGATCGCCGACCTCGACCTCGAGAAGGCGCAGGCCGCCGCGGCAGAGCTCGGCTCGACCGACGTCGCGATCGGCGTGCAGTGCGACGTCACGCAGGCCGAGCAGGTGCAGGCCGCGGTCGACGCGGCGCTGCTCGCGTTCGGCGGGCTCGACCTCGTCGTCAACAACGCCGGGCTCTCGCTCTCGAAGTCGCTGCTCGAGACGACCGAGGCCGATTGGGACCTGCAGCACGACGTGATGGCGAAGGGCTCGTTCCTCGTCTCGCGCGCCGCGGCGAAGGCGCTCATCGACCAGGGCCTCGGCGGCGACATCATCTACATCTCCTCGAAGAACGCGGTCTTCGCCGGCCCGAACAACATCGCCTACTCGGCGACGAAGGCCGACCAGGCGCACCAGGTGCGGCTCCTCGCGGCCGAGCTCGGCCAGCACGGCGTGCGCGTCAACGGCATCAACCCCGACGGCGTCGTGCGCGGCTCGGGCATCTTCGCCTCCGGCTGGGGCGCCTCGCGCGCGAAGGTCTACGGGGTGAAGGAGGAGGAGCTCGGCAAGTACTACGCCGGCCGCACGCTGCTCGGCCGCGAGGTGCTCCCCGAGCACGTCGCGAACGCCGTCGCGGTGCTCACGGGCGACGAGCTGACCCACACGACCGGCCTGCACGTGCCGGTCGACTCGGGCGTGGCGGCGGCGTTCCTGCGATGACGGCGACGGTCGCGGCGGTCGACCTCGGCGCGACGAGCGGTCGGGTCGTGCGGGCGGAGGTCGGCCCCGCGACGCTGCGGCTCGAGGAGGTCGCGCGCTTCGAGAACCGGCCCGTGCGCATCGCCGATGGGCTGCACTGGAGCGTGCCCTCGCTCTACGACGAGGCGATGCGCGGCGTCGCGACCGCGTCGAGGATGCCCGGGGATGCGTCGCTCGCGTCGGTCGCGGTCGACTCGTGGGCGGTCGACTACGCCCTCCTGCGGCGCGGCAGCCTGCTCGGCATCCCGTTCTCGTACCGCGACGACCGCACGGCGCGCGGGCTCGAGCTCGTCGACCGCGTCATCGCGCAGCCGCAGCTCTACGAGCGCTGCGGGCTGCAGCGCATGCCGTTCACGACGATCAACCAGCTCATGGTCGACCGCGAGCGCGGCCTCCTCGAGGTCGCCGACCGGCTGCTCATGCTCCCCGACCTCTTCGGCTACTGGATGACGGGCCGCATGGTCGCCGAGCGCACGAACGTGTCGACCACCGGGCTCATGCGGCTCGACGAGCAGTGGGACACCGAGCTCATGGCGATGCTCGGCATCCCGGCCTCGCTGCTCGCGGAGGTCGTCGACCCCGGCACGCGCATCGGCCCGATCGACGCCGCGACGCGCTCGCACTACGGGATCGAGGGCGCGCCCGACGTCTTCGCCGTCGGTTCGCACGACACCGCATCCGCCGTCGTCGCCGTGCCGATGGAACCGGGCGGCGCCTACGTCTCGAGCGGCACGTGGTCGCTCGTCGGCATCGAGACGGCCGCGCCGATCGCGACGCCCGCGGCGCTCGACGCGTCGTTCACGAACGAGGGCGGCGTCGACGGCCGCACGCGCTTCCTCAAGAACGTCATGGGGCTGTGGATCCTGAGCGAGTCGGTGCGCACGTGGCAGGCGGCGGGCGAGCGGCTCGGCCTGCCCGAGCTGCTCGCTGCGGCCGCGGCGGTCGACTGGGCCGTGCCCGTCTTCGACCCGACCGACGACGCCTTCTACCCGCCCGGCGACATGCCCGCGCGCATCCGCTCGTGGTTCGAGGAGCGCGGGCAGCGGCCGCCGCAGGGCAGGGCGGAGGTCGTGCGCTGCATCCTCGAGTCGCTCGCCGAGGGCTATGCCCGGGCGCTCCGCGATGCCGCCGCGATCAGCGGGCAGGCGATCGAGCGCGTGCACGTCGTCGGCGGCGGTGCGCGGAACGCGCTGCTGTGCCAGCTGACGGCCGACCGCACGGGGCTGCCCGTCGTCGCCGGCCCCGTCGAGGCCTCCGCGATCGGCAACGTGCTCGTGCAGGCGCGCGCGCTCGGTGCCGCGCCCGCCTCCCTCGAGGAGTTGCGGGCGCTCGTGCGCGCGACGCACGAACTCGTCGAGTACCGGCCGCGCGCTCGCTGAGCGGCGCGGCGTCCCGCTGTAGCGTCGAAGGATGGACTCCGTACGCTTCGACGACTTCACCGACATCGACGGCCTGCTGCACCTGCCGCGCCTCGCGGGCCTCGCGGCCTCGCCCGGCGGCGAGCGCCTCGTCGCCGCGATCCAGCAGGCGGACGAGCACGGCTCGCGAATGGTCTCGTCGCTCTGGGAGCTCGACCCGGCCGGTGAGCGCGAGGCTCGCCGGCTCACGTGGTCCGACAAGGGCGAGAGCGCGCCGCGCTTCGCCCCCGACGGCTCGCTCCTCTTCTCCTCGGCGCGGCCCGACCCGACCGGCGTCGCCGACGAGGACGTGCCGGCGATCTGGAGGCTGCCCGAGCGCGGCGAGGCGAGCGTCGTCGCCTCGGCGCCCGGCGGGCTGAGCCTGGTCGCGGTCGCCGACGACGGCACGCTCCTCGCATCGACCGAGGTGCTCGCGGGCGGCTCGCTCGACGACGACGCCGAGCGCCGCAAATCGCGGAAGGACGCGAAGCGCACCGGCATCTGGCACACCGGCATGCCCATCCGCTACTGGGACCACGAGGTCGGCGACGTGAGCCCCCGGCTCGTGCTCGTCTCCCCGAGCGGCGAGCTGCGCGACCTCACGCCCGACGCCGACACGGTCGCGCTCGTGAACGCATCCGCCGACCTCGTGCCCGACGGGTCGGCGATCGTCACCACCTGGACCGAGCGCGTCGCGGGCGGTGAGACCCGCTCGTCGATCGCGCTCATCGACACCGCGTCGCTCGAGCGGCGCGAACTGCTGCCGGCGACGGCCGGCGAGCAGTGGAGCAGCCCGGCCGTCTCGCCCGACGGCACGCGCGTCGCCGTCACGCGCCTGACGACCTCGACGCCGACCGACACGACCTACGACTTCCTCGAGCTGCACCGGCTCGACGGCGGCGACCCCGTGACCGTCGAGGTCGGCGACGTCACGATCACCGACTACGCATGGGCGGATGCGTCGAGGCTGATCGTCGTCGGCGACCTGCACTCGCGCGGTGCCGTGCTCGTGGTCGACGGCACGACGGGCGCCGTGCGCACGCTCGTCGATGACGCGCCGCACGCGGCGCTCGCGCCAGCGGCCGAGGCTGGCGCGGTCTTCGCGCTCCGCACCGACATGGCGACGCCGGCGGCGCCCGTGCGGATCTCGCTCGAGGACGGCAGCTCGGCGAGCATCCCGGCGCCGGGCGGCATCGGCGAGCTGCCCGGAGCGCTCGAGTGGGTCGAGGCCGACGTCGACGGCGTGACGGTCGGCGGCTGGCTCTGCACGCCGCACGCCGCGAGCGCCGCCGAGCCCGCGCCCGTCATGCTCTGGATCCACGGCGGCCCGCACGGCTCCTACAATGCGTGGAGCTGGCGCTGGAACCCGTGGCTCGCCGTCGCGCGCGGCTACGCCGTGCTGCTGCCCGACCCGGCGATGTCGACCGGCTACGGGCACACGGGGCTCAACCGCGGCTGGCCGCGCCTCGCCGACGTCGTCTGGCGCGAGTGCGAGGCGCTGCTCGACGCCGTGCTCGAGCGGCCGGAGTTCGACGGCGAGCGCACCGCGGTGCTCGGCGGCTCGTTCGGCGGCTATATGACCAACTGGATCGCCGGGCACACCGAGCGGTTCAAGGCGATCGTCACGCACGCGGGGCTCTGGGCGCTCGACCAGCAGCACGCGACGACGGATGCCGCGGCGCAGAAGGTGCGCGTGCACGGCCACGCCGACGAGCTGCCCGACTGGTACCGCGCGTACTCACCGCACCACCACGCATCCGCCATCACGACCCCGATGCTCGTCACGCACGGCAACCGCGACTACCGCGTGCCGGTGAGCGAGGCGCTGCGGCTGTGGTGGGACCTCGTCTCGGGCTGGCCGGGCTCCCCCGAGTCGATGCCGCACCGCTTCCTGCAGTTCACCGACGAGAACCACTGGGTGCTACGGCCCTCGAACGCGCGCACGTGGAACGAGGCGGTGCTCGGCTTCTGCGATCAGCACGTGCTCGGCGCCGAGCCGGTGCCGGACGCGCTGGCCTGAGGCGGCGCGCAGACGTCGGATCTTTCGTAGGCTGTCGTCGTGGCAGTGACGGACGACGCGATCGGCAAGATCAAGCAGATGATCCAGCAGGGCGAGCTCCGCCCTGGCGATCGACTGCCACCGGAGCAGGAGCTGTCGGAGCGGCTGGGGCTCTCGCGCTCGTCGATGCGCGAGGCGGTCAAGGCGCTGGAGGCCATGCGCATCCTCGATGTTCGCCGCGGAGACGGCACCTACGTCACGAGCCTGCAACCGAGCCTGCTGCTCGAGGCGATGTCGTTCGTGCTCGACTTCCACGAGTCGCACGCCGTGCTCGAGGTCTTCGAGGTGCGTCGCATCGTCGAGCCGGCGTCCGCCGGGCTCGCCGCCCGACGAGCGACGCCTGAGCACATCGACGCCATGCGGCAGCACCTCACGAAGGTCGGTCCCGAGACGCCGAGCGACGAGCTCGTCTCGCACGACGTCGAGTTCCACCGCATGATCGCGAGCGCCACGGGCAACGACTACCTCGTGAGCCTGCTCGAGACGATCTCGAGCCAGACCGCCCGCGCGCGGGTGTGGCGCGCGCTCACGCAGGACGGTGCGGTGCCGCGCACGCTGCACGAGCACGAGCGCATCCTCGATGCCCTCGCAGAGGGCGATGCGGAGCTCGCGCGCGCGGCGATGGTCGTGCACATCGCCGGCGTCGACCACTGGCTGCAGCGCGCGGCGGAGCGCGAGGCCGAGGCGCTCGCGGAGGGCTGAGCCTCAGTCGCCGAAGCCGACGACGCCCTTCCGCAGCAGCGCGTTGCCGTACTTGCGGGTCTCGGCGGTGCGCACGACGACGAAGGCGCCGGCAGCACGCTCGTAGAACGCGAATCGGTCGATCGCGTCGATCCGCCCCTCGGGAGCGCGCGCGGCAGCGCGCAGCTCGGCCCCGACCTCCTCGCCCTCACCGGGCTCGGGCGCCATGAGCGAGATCGACGGGCCCTCGTAGGCGTCGAACGGCACGACCGAGCGGATGGCGCGCAAGACCGCCGGCGCGGCGGCGTGGACGTCGATCACCGGCGCGCCGACCGAGTGCGCCGGATAGTGCGCATCGGCGACCAGCACAGCGTCGCCGTGCCCCATGTGATCGAGCAGGCGGAGCAGGTCCCCGGTGAGCAGCGGGTCGATGCCGGTGAGCACGTCAGACCTCCAGTCGGTAGGCACGGGCCGCGGTGCCCGCTTCGAGATCATGGCGCTCGGCGCGCGAGAGCGAGGCGATCGCCCGCTCCAGCTGCGCCGCGAGCGGCTCGAGGCCGTCGCCGAGGAGCGGCATGGGCCAATCGCTGCCGAGCATGAGCCGCTCGGGACCGAAGGCGTCGAGCGCCGCGTCCCAGACCGCGTCGAAGACCTCGTCCGGCAGCGCGCGACCGCCGTGGTGGAGCCCCGAGACCTTCGCGAAGGTCGTCGACTCGGCCGCGAGCGCGGCGAGCGCCTCGCGCCAGCGCGGCAGCTCATCGAGGTTCGCGGGCGGCTTGCCGAGGTGGTCGAGCACGACGACGAGGCCCTCGAGCTCGGCCGCGGCGCGCGTCGCGGCCGGCAGGTGCGCGGGCCAGGCGTCCGGCACGTCGAGCGGCAGTGAGCGCTCGGCGAGCAGCCGCAGCGTCTCTCGCACGACGGGGCGGTCGAGCAGTCGATCGTCGGGCTGGTCGTGGATGAGGGCGCGCACGCCGACGAGCGGGCGGCCGACGAGCTCGTCGAGCCTTCGCTGCGCCCGCGACGGCTCATCGAGCGGCACCCATCCGACGACACCAGCGATCCACTCGTGGACCTCGGCGAGCGCGAGCAGCTGCTCGGAGTCGGCGTCGCTGTCGGCGGCCTGCACGAGCACCGCGCGGTCGAAGCCGGCTGCCGCGATCGCTTCGCGCGCCTCGGTGGGCGCGAAGCCGCGGTGGATCGGCGCGAGCTCAGCGGTGAGCCAGTCGAGCGCGGCAGGGTCCTGCCACACGTGCAGGTGAGCGTCGATCCTCACGGCCGCTCCGCGCCCGACCGGAGGTCGATGAGCCCGGCGTCCTCGAGGTCGCGCCACAGCGCATCCGGCACCGGGGTCGACGCGCGCGCCGCCGTCTGCTCGACCTGCGCGGCGGAGCTCGCGCTCACCGCGCGCGCCGCGACGGCGGGCAGCCGGAGCGGGAAGGCGATCGCCGCCGTCGGCAGGTCGACGCCGTGCGCCTCGCACGCGTCGGCGATGCGGTGCGCTCGCTCGACGAGCGCCGCATCGGCGCTGCCGTAGTCGTAGCGGGCGTCGGATGCGGGCCGCGGCTTCGCGAGCATGCCCGAGTTGAAGATCGACACCGCGATGGCCTCGACGCCGTGCCGCTCGCACGCGGGCAGCACGCGCTCGGCCGCCGAGGTGTCGAGCAGCGTGATGCGGCTCGACACCATGAGCACATCGACGAGCCCGCTCTCGGCCGACGCCTCGAGCGCGGAGAGCGACTTGGAGCCGATCCCGACCGCGGTCGCGAGCCCCTCGTCGCGGAGCGCCGCGACGGCGGGCAGGCCCGCCTCGAGCGCCGCACGCTCGCCTTCGGGGAAGGCGTCGGGGTCGTGCAGGTAGACGATGTCCACCCGATCGAGGCCGAGGCGCTCGAGCGACTCGTCGAGGCTGCGGCGCACGCCCGCGACCGTCGCGTCATAGCGGCGCTCATGCGTGCGCGGCACGGCGAAGTCGTGCGCCATGTCGTCTCCGTCGACCTCGTCGAGCGGCTCCAGCACGCGACCGACCTTCGTCGAGAGCACGAACTCGTCGCGCGGCTTCGAGCGCAGGAAGGAGCCGAGTCGCCGCTCGGAGAGACCGATGCCGTAGTGCGGAGCAGTGTCGAAGTGGCGGATGCCGGCGTCCCACACCGCCTCGAGAGTCGCGAGGGCCTGCTCGTCGCTGAGCTCCCGGTAGAGGTTGCCGACGGTCGCCGCACCGAAGGCGAGGGGGTGATCGGCGAGGATCGACATCTCGCTAGCCTGCCGCATGCACCGCGCGGTGCGCTCCGGTCCAGGAGTAGTGGCGCACCGACTCCGGCAGCATCTCGGTGCCGGCGCCGGCCGCGGTGGGTGCGAGGTAGGAGCCGCTCTCGATGACCGTCGGGGTGACGAAGTGCTCATGCAGGTGGTCGACGAACTCGATGACCCTGCCTTCGCGCGTGCCCGAGACAGCGACGAAGTCGAACATGGAGAGATGCTGCACGGCTTCGCACAGCCCGACGCCGCCCGCGTGCGGGCACACCGGCAGACCGAACTTCGCCGCGAGCAGCAGGATCGCGACGTTCTCGTTGACGCCGCCGACGCGCGTGGCGTCGATCTGCACGTAGCGCAGCGCGTCGGCCTGCATCAGCTGCTTGAAGACGATGCGGTTCTGGACGTGCTCGCCGGTCGCGACCGGGACGGGCGCGATGCCGCGTGCGATCGCCGCGTGGCCGAGCACGTCGTCGGGGCTCGTCGGCTCCTCGACCCAGTGGGGCCGGAACGGCGCGAGCGCCTGCACCCACTCGATCGCCGACTGCACGTCCCAGCGCTGGTTCGCGTCGATCGCGATCGGGAAGTCGGGGCCGCACACCTCGCGCGCGATGCGGAACCGGCGGATGTCGTCCTTGAGGTCGGCGCCGACCTTGAGCTTGATCTGGGTGAAGCCGTCGGCGATCGCCTCGCGGCACAGCCGGGCGAGCTTCTCGTCCGAGTAGCCGAGCCAGCCCGGCGTCGTCGTGTAGGCGGGATACCCGGTCGCGAGCAGCTGGGCCTCGCGCTCGGCGCGGCCCGGCTCGGCGGCGCGCAGGATGTCGAGCGCCTCGTCGCGCGTCAGCGCGTCGCTCAGGTAGCGGAAGTCGACGAGGTCGACGAGCTCCTCGGGCGACATGCGCGCGAGCAGCTGCCACAGCGGGAGCCCGGCGCGCTTGGCCTTGAGATCCCACAGCGCGTTGAGGACCGCCCCGATCGCCATGTGCATGACGCCCTTCTCGGGACCGAGCCAGCGCAGCTGCGAGTCGCCGATGAGCCACGCCGAGGTGGCGCCCATGTCGTCGAGCAGCGGCTCGAGCTCGCGTCCGCGCACGTGCTCGGCGACCGCGTCGATCGCGGCGAGCTGCACGTCGTTGCCTCGCCCGATCGTGAAGACGAAGCCATGCCCCTCGAGCCCGTCGAGCGCGTCGGTGCGCACCACGAGGTACGCCGCGGAGTAGTCGGGGTCTGGGTTCATCGCATCCGAGCCGTCGAGGCTCTGCGAGGTCGGGAACCGGACATCGGCGACGTCGACGCTGACGATCGTGCTCATAGGTGCTCCTCCGTGCTGGACACTCGCACACTATAGATCGGATGTTTCGACGGCAAGCCGCGCTCGGGCATCCCCCGTGGCCGTATAGTCGGGCTCAGAGTTCGGATGTTCGACATCCGATGGCGATGAGGCGAAGGAGACGACGGATGCGATTGGCGCGGCTCGGACCGGTGGGCGAGGAGATCCCCGTGGTGATCGACGGCGACCGCGCGCTCGACTTGCGAAGCGTGACGCGCGACATCGACGCGGCCTTCCTCGAGCGCGGGCTCGACGCAGTGCGCGAGGCCCTGCCCGCGCTGCCCGAGCTCGACCGCAGCGGCCTGCGCGTCGGCGCCCCGATCGCGCGGCCGGGAGCGGTCGTCTGCATCGGCATGAACTACGCTGCCCACGCCGCCGAGTCGGGCAGCGCGCCGCCCGAGCAGCCTGTCGTCTTCCTCAAGCACCCCAACACGGTCGCGGGCCCCGACGACGACGTCCCGCTGCCGGCCCACGCCGCGAAGCTCGACTGGGAGGTCGAGCTCGCGATCGTGATCGGCCGCTCGTCGTGGAACCTGGGCTCTCGCGAGGAGGCGCTCGAGTGCGTCGCGGGCGTCACGGTCGCCGACGACCTCTCGGAGCGCGCGTGGCAGCTCGAGGTGTCGGGCGGGCAGTGGTCGAAGGGCAAGTGCGCGCCCGGGTCGACACCGCTCGGCCCCGTGCTGGTGACGGCGGATGAGGTCGACCTCGGCGCGCTCCGGCTGCGGAGCCGCGTGAACGGCGAGCCTCGTCAGGACTCGTCGACGGCCGACCTCATCTTCGACGTGGCGACGATCGTGCAGGACCTCAGCCGCTACATGCGGCTCGACCCGGGCGACCTCGTGCTCACGGGCACCCCGGAGGGCGTCGCGCTCTCGGGCCGGTTCCCGTACCTCGCGGACGGCGACGTCGTGGAGATCGAGATCGATGGCATCGGCGCGCAGCGCCACCGGATCGTCGCCGAGGGAGCGGCATGAACGAGTTCGAGGGACTGGTCGCGGTCGTGACCGGCGGCGGCAGCGGGATCGGCGCAGCGGTGGCGACGGAGCTCGCCTCGCGCGGCGCGCGCGTCGCGGTGCTCGATCTCCGCCCCGGTGATGCCCACCTCGGCGTCGAGTGCGACGTG
Organism: Agrococcus lahaulensis DSM 17612; assembly: GCF_000425105.1. Classification (GTDB taxonomy): domain Bacteria; phylum Actinomycetota; class Actinomycetes; order Actinomycetales; family Microbacteriaceae; genus Agrococcus; species Agrococcus lahaulensis. The sequence goes on along the minus strand of NZ_AULD01000005.1, from coordinate 619,549 downwards.
AGCGACGACGCCTCGGTGCGCGCGGCGATCGAGCGGGTCGCGAGCGAGCTCGGGGGCATCGACGTGCTCGTCAACAACGCCGGCATCGGCGCCGCTGGCGCGGTCGACGACAACGACGAGGCCGAGTGGCACCGCGTGTGGGACATCAACGTGGTCGGCATCATGCGCGTGACCCGCGCCGCCCTGCCCTGGCTTCGGCGTTCGAGTGCCGCAGCGGTCGTCAACACCGCCTCGATCGCCGCGACGGCCGGGCTGCCGCAGCGCGCGCTCTACTCCGCGTCGAAGGGCGCGGTGCTGGCGCTCACGCGCGCGATGGCCGCCGACCACCTGCGCGAGGGCATCCGCGTCAACGCGGTCAGCCCCGGCACCGCCGACACGCCGTGGGTGGGCCGGTTGCTCGACGCGGCACCGGATCCGGCGCTCGAGCGGGCGCAGCTCGAGGCGCGGCAGCCGCACGGGCGGCTCGTCGCCCCCGACGAGATCGCGCACGCGGTCGCATACCTCGCCAGCCCGCGCGCCGGCTCGACCACCGGCGTCGGGCTCGCGGTCGACGGCGGCATGCAGGAGCTGCGCCTGCGGAAGGAGTAGCGGCGCGTCAGGCTCGCAGCGAAGGCGACGCCTCGAACGCGTCCGCCGCGTCGACGGTCGCCGGGTGCGCGAGCATCGCCTCGAGCACGGCCGGCGCGGCCGTGAAGGCCGGCACGCGCGCCTCGGCGAGCTCGACGACGTCCTCGGGGCTCCGGAGGCTCGCGGCGAGCACCTCGCTGCCCGAGCCGCCGCACGCCGCCTGCATGCGGGCGATGTCCGAGACCGCGTCGAAGCCGGCGTCGCGCATGCGCCCGAGGTAGGCGGCGAGGTAGCGGATGCCGCTCGAGGCGGCCGCGAGCGCCTGCGCGGGTGTGAACACGGCGGTGAGCAGCACCGGCGCGCCCTCGCGGGCGAGCCGAGCCGCGACTCCGAAGCCGGCGCGAGTCGCCGGCACCTTCACGACCGCTCGGTCGCCGAGCGCCAGGATGGCGCGAGCGCGCTCCTCGAGTGCACTCGCATCGGCGCCCCACGCCTGGAAGAACACCTCGCGCGCGCCCTCCTCGACCCAGCGGGCGTAGAGCTCCGGGATCTCGGCGACCGTGCGACCGGCGCGCTCGAGGATCGTCGGGTTCGTCGTCACGCCGTGGACGAGCGAGTCGGCGAGGAGCGCGGAGACCGCTGCGAGGTCGGCTGAGTCCACGTACAGGCGGGGTGCGATCACGGCGCGGCTCCTCAGGGCATGCGGGCGCCCCGCGGGATCGCTGGGGACGCGGCTAATGTAATGACAGGTGCGCGCGGACGTCAACGAGGATCGCGCGGGAACGGAGGACCCGTGGCCGAACGGCTGGGACGCGTCGCGGACGAGCCCGGCGTGCTGATCGTGGGATCGATCACCGCCGACGTGACGACCTTCTCGAGCAGGCTGCCGAAGCGCGGCGAGACGTTCCTCGGCGATGCGTTCACGCTCGTGCTCGGCGGCAAGGGAGCGAACCAGGCGGTCGCTGCGGGCCGAGCAGGCGCACCGGCTCGCATGGTCGGCTGCGTCGGCGACGACCTCTTCCGCGACCTCGTCTACCACGGGCTCCGCGACGCAGGCGTCGACGTCGGCCACGTCCGCACGGTGCCGGGCCAGACCGGCATCGCCCACATCCGGGTCGACGCGAGCGGCGAGAACGACATCGTCATGGTGCCGCTCGCGAACGCCCACCTCGACGAGGAGCAGATCGATCGCGCCTTCGACGACCTCGGCCCGCGATCCCGCGTCATGCTCACGCAGCTCGAGATCCCGTTCCGCCTCACGATGCACGCCATCCGCCGCGCGCACGAGGCAGGCATCGCGGTGGTCCTCGACCCCGCGCCAGCCCACGAGCTCGACGACGAGATCTGGCCGCTCGTCGACATCGTGACGCCCAACGAGACCGAGGCGAGCCTCCTGGCCGGCATCGAGGTCGACTCGCGCGACGCCGCCGTCGCCGCGGGCCGTTGGTTCGTCGAGCGCGGCGTGCGCGCCGCGCTCGTCACCATGGCCGGCGCGGGCAGCGTGCTCGTCACCGCCGAAGGCATCACCGACCACGCCGCCATCCCGGTCGAGGTCGTCGACACGACCGCGGCGGGCGACGCGTTCGCCGGCTTCCTCGCCGCGGGTCTCGCCGCGGGCCTGTCGCGCGACGCGGCGATCGAGCGCGCGGGCGCCGCCGGCGCCCTCGCTGTCACGAAGCGGGGCGCCTCCCCGAGCCTGCCGACGGCAGCCGAGGTCGACGCCCTGCTCGCCTCGCGGATCCGAGAGGACGCTTGATGCGCCGCAGCGCCACCACCATCCACCCGCAGCTGAGCCGGATCATCTCCGAGACGGGCCATTACGACGAGCTCTTCGTCACCGACGCCGGGCTGCCGATCCCGCCCGGGTCGGAGCGGGTCGACCTCGCCTACCGCAAGGGCGAGCCGCCGTTCCTCGACGTGCTCGACACGGTGCTCGCGGAGATCGTCGTCGAGGGCGCCGTCATGCCCGCCGAGGTCGCCGAGGCGAGCCCGCACGTGCTCGCAGCGGTGCGCGAGCGGCTCGAGCCGCTCGGCATCGAGGTCGAGCTCATCCCGCACGAGGAGTACAAGCGCCGCTCGCGCGGCGCGCGAGCCTTCGTGCGGAGCGGCGAGTACACGCCCTACGCCAACGTCGCGCTCATCGCCGGCGTCGACTACTGATGGGCGAGCCGGCGCGACGCGGCCGGGCCGCGGCGTCGATGCCGTCGATCCGCATCGACCGGCTCTCCGCCGACCCGATGTACGACCAGCTGCGGCGCCAGATCCTCGCGACGATCGCCGACGAGGGCCTCAGCCCCGGCGACCTGCTGCCCGGAGAGCTGCGCATGTGCGAGCAGTACGGCGTCTCCCGCACCGTCGTCCGGCAGGCGCTCGGCCAGCTCGAGCACGACGGCATCATCACGCGAGTGAAGGGAAAGGGCACGTTCGTCGCGCCGCAGAAGACGGCGGAGACGCTCGCGAGCGGGCTCGCGGGGCTCCACGAGGAGGTCGCCGCGCGCGGTGGCACCGTGCGCTCCGAGGTGCTGCGGCTCGAGCGCGAACCGGCCGGCGATCGGGTCGCGGCGGCGCTCGGCTGCGACGTGGGCACGCCGATCGTCGTGCTCGAGCGGCTGCGCTTCGTCGACGACGAGCGCTGGTCGCTCTCGACGACGTGGATGCCCGAGCGCATCGGTGCGCTCGCGTTCGACGCGGAGCTCGAGGAGGGCTCGCTCTACGCGCACCTGCGGGCGCACGGCGTGCGCGCCGCTCGCGGCGTCCGGTCGGTCGAGGCGACCGTGACGGATGCGCGCGAGGGCCAGCTGCTCGGCATCGGGCCCGGCAAGCCCGTGCTGCTGCTGCGCAGCACCGTGCTCGACGATGCCGACCAGCCGATCGAGCACTTCGAGGCGCTGCATCGCGGCGACCGGACCCGCTTCGAGTTCCGGCTCTCGGCCGACGACGCCCACGGGCCCGCATTCCGCACCCGCTGACTGTGGCGTCAACCTGTAATTACAGGTAGGGTCGGAGCGCGCGACGACGCGCGCCATGACCGAGGAGATGCCGTGCCCGACTTCGCCACGCCCCCCATCGCACCCTTCGCGATCCGCTTCGACGCCGGCGCCGCGACCCTGAGCCCCGAGGGGCCGACCCTCGAGCGGCGCATGAGCGACCTCGAGGGGCTCTTCGCCGACACCGATGCCTGGCGCGCCGCCGTCGCCGACGGCGACCCGGTCGTCTACCGCGTGCAGTCGTCCCCGGTGCCCGAGGTCGAGCGCGAGCTGCCGCAGTCGATCACGACGATCGAGCCCGGCACGACGGGCGGCGAGTGCTGGATGACGAAGGGCCATCAGCACCCCGATCACCAGGGCGAGATCTACCTCGCGCTCCACGGCACCGGCGGGCTGCTCATGTTCGACGGCGAGCGCACCGAGTGGCTCGACATGACGCCCGGCACGATCGGCTACATCCCGCCGGGCTGGGCGCACCGCTCCGTCAACGTGGGCGACGAGCCCTACAGCTTCCTCGCCGTCTACCCCGGCGGTGCCGGCCACGACTACGGCTGGGTGCTCGAGCACGGCATGGGGCACCGCATCCACCGCATCGACGGCCGCGTCGAGCGCCGCCCGTACACCGCCTGACATGCTCATCGCGCACGACCTCGGCACGACCGGCGACAAGGCCTCGCTGCACGATGACGACGGGCGCCTCCGCGCGGCCGTCACCGTCTCGTACCCCGCCCGCTTCGCCGACGGCGGCGTCGCCGAGCAGGACCCGCGCGACTGGCATCGCGCAGTGGTGGAGGCGACGCGCGCGCTGCTCGCGCAGACGGCCACCGCTCCCGCCGACGTGCGCGGCGTCGTGATCAGCGGGCAGATGATGGGCGCGGTGCTGCTGGACGCGAGCTTCGAGCCGGTGCGCGACGCGATCATCTGGGCCGACACGCGCGCGCAGCGGCAGGCGGAGCAGCTCGTCGAACGGCTCGGCGAGCGGGAGGCCTACGAGCTCCTCGGCCACCGCCTCAACCCGACGTACTCGATCGCCAAGGTCATGTGGGTGCGCGACCACGAGCCTGAGGTCTTCGCGCGGACGCGCTGGTTCTGCGTCGCGAAGGACTTCGTCGTGCACCGCCTCACCGGCCGTCTCGCGACCGAGCCGAGCGACGCATCCGCCACCAACGCGTTCGACCAGCGCGCCGGCACGTGGTCGCGAGCGGTGCTCGAGGCGGCACAGCTCGATCCGGCGATCTTCCCCGAGATCGTGTCGTCGACGGAGGTCGTCGGCACGATCACCGCCGAAGCCGCCGCCGCGACGGGGCTGCTCGAGGGCACCCGCGTCGTGATGGGCGGCGGCGACGGGCCGATCGCCGCGGTCGGCGCCGGCATCGTCGCGCCCGAGGACGGCGCATACGCGTGCCTCGGCACGTCGTCGTGGATCTCGTTCGCGAGCCGGGCACCGGTGCTCGACGCGAGCATGCGCACGTTCACGTTCGACCACGTCGTGCCTGGCCGCTACGTGCCGACGGCCACGATGCAGGCCGCGGGAGCATCCGTGAGCTGGATCCACGAGGTGCTCGCGCCAGACCCGGACGGGGCGTCGCTCGCAGCGCTCGTCGCCGAGGCCGACACCGACGACGCCGAGACCGGCGGCCTCTACTTCCTGCCCTACCTCCTCGGCGAACGCGCGCCGCGCTGGGATCCCGCCGCCCGCGGCGCGTTCGTCGGCATCGGTCGCCACCACGCCCGGCCGCACCTCGTGCGCGCCGTGCTGGAGGGCGTCGCCTTCAACCTCGCGCTCTGCATCGACGCATTCCGGGAGTCGGGCGCGACGATCGATCGCGTCGACGCGGTCGGCGGGGGCGCGGCGAGCGACGCGTGGCTGCAGATCATGGCGGATGCGTGGGGCGTGCCCGTGCGCCGCCGTTCGGTCGTCGAGGAGGCGAACAGCCTCGGGGCGGCCGTGGTGGGCGCCGTCGGCCTCGGCCTCGTCGACTCCTTCGACGCCGCTCGCTGCCTCTCGGAGGTCACGGCGGAGTTCTCCCCGGATCCCGCCCGCCACGAGACGTACCGGGAGCGGCTCGCGCGGTTCGACGAGGCCTACGCCGCGCTCGCGCCGTGGTTCGCGGGCGGCGCGAGCTGATGGCCTCGATCCTCGCCACGAGCCGCTCGTTCGGCGCCGGCGACCGCGATCTCGTCGCCGAGCTCGAGGCCGCCGGTCACCGCGTCGTGCGGGGCGCGAGCGACCACCCGGTCGAGGGCCTCCGCGACGCGCTCGGCGAGGCCGACGCCTGGATCGCCGGCACCGGGCCGGTGACCGCGGCCCACCTCGACGCGGCACCGCGACTGCGGGTCATCGCCCGCTACGGCGTCGGCGTCGAGGCGGTCGACGTCGCGGCCGCGACCGCGCGCGGCATCGTGGTCGCCAACACACCCGGCGCGAACGCCGACGCCGTCGCCGACCACGCCGTCGCGCTCATGCTCGCCGCGCTGCGCTCGGTCGCCGCCGGCGACCGGCGCGTGCGCGCCGGCGATTGGAGCGCGCTGCGCGGCCGCCAGCTCGGCGCTCTCGCCGTCGGCATCGTGGGGTTCGGGCGCATCGGCCGCGGCGTCGCCGCTCGCCTGCAGGGCTTCGGCCCCCGCATCCTCGCCGCCGATCCCTTGCTCGACGCACCGGACGTGCGGTCGGCGGGGGCCGAGCCGGTCGAGTTCCGCGCCATGGCCGAGCGCTGCGACCTCGTCTCCCTGCACGCGCCCGGCGGGCAGGTGCTCGTCGACGCCGCATGGCTCGATCGCCTCGAGCGGCCGATCGTGCTCGTCAACACCGCCCGCGCCGACCTCGTCGACGAGGCGGCGCTCGCGGCGGCGATCCGCGACGGCCGGGTCGCCGCGTTCGCGGCCGATACGCTCTCGGGCGACACGGCGGCCAGCGCCTCACCGCTCCTCGCCGACGACCTCGCCGACCGGGTGACCGTGACGCCGCACCTCGGCGCGCAGACGGTCGAGGCGGTCGACGCGATGGGGTCGATGGCCGTCGCGAACGCGCTCGCCGTGCTCGAGGGGCGCTCGGCGCCCCACGCCGTCAACCGCATCGACAGCCCGGCCGAGGGCCACGGGAAGGAGCCGCAGTGACCGACCGACTCGCAGCAGGCGCGCTGCAGCGCGTGAGGGAGACCGGCGTGCTCGCCGTCGTCCGCGCGCCGAGCCCCGAGGCCGCCGTCGCGGCCGGCGACGCGCTCGTGCGCGGCGGCGTCACGGGCATCGAGGTGACGTTCTCGACCCCCGGCGCGCTCGAGGCGATCGCGGAGCTGCGGCACCGCCACCCCGACGCGCTCGTCGGAGCGGGCACCGTGACGACCGCGGCCCAGGCGGAGGCCTCCGCCGCCGCGGGCGCCGCCTTCCTGGTCTCGCCCGGCACGCTCCCCGAGCTGGCGCGCGCGATGCTCGCGACCGGGCTCACGACCATGACCGGCGCGATGACGCCGAGCGAGGTCATGGAGGCGATGGCCCTCGGCGCCGACGTCGTGAAGGTCTTCCCCGCCTCGCTCGGCGGGCCGGCGCTCGTCAAGGCGCTGCGCGAGCCCTTCCCCGACGCCGTGCTCATGCCGACCGGCGGCGTCACGGCCGAGAACCTCGCCGACTTCCTCGGCGCCGGCGCCATCGCGGTCGGCGCGGGCGGCGACCTGCTGCCCCGCGCGGCGCTCGAGGCCGGTGACTGGGACGCGATCGAGGCGCGCGCGGTGCGCTACGCCGAGGCGCTGCGGACGGCGAGGGCCGCATGAGCGGCCGGATGGGCTTCGTCGGCGTCTCCACCGGCGCGTCGTCGATCATGCGCATCTTCCCGGTGTGGGCCGAGATCCTCGCCCTCCCGACGCGCCGCCTCGAGGGGCACGACCTGCCGCTCGACGCGACGCCCGCGCAGTACCGCGAGCTCGTCGAGGCCATCCGCGACGACCCCGACCACCGCGGCGCGCTCGTGACGACCCACAAGATGGCGCTCTACGACGCGGCGAGCGACCTCTTCGACGAGCTCGACGAATTCGCGCGGGCCTGCGGCGAGGTCTCGAGCATCGCCAAGCGCGGCGATCGGCTGCTCGGCCATGCGAAGGATCCGCTCACCGCAGGGCTCGCGCTCGACGAGATCGTCGGGCCGCAGTCGTTCGGCGGGGCGCGGGACGCCGTCGTGCTCGGCGCCGGTGGCGCCGGGCTCGCGCTGACGTGGCGCCTCGCCGAGCGGGAGGACGCGCCCCGCCGCATCGTCGTCACCGACACGAGCCGAGTGCGGCTCGCGCACCTCGCCGACGTCCACGCCCGCCGCGGCACGCCGCCGGAGCTGCTCCACCTCGTCGAGGCGGGCCCAGAGGCCACGCGCGCGGCGCTCGCCGACGCGCCCGCGGGCAGTCTCGTCGTCAACGCCTCCGGCCTCGGCAAGGATCGTCCCGGCTCCCCGCTGCCTGACGGCACGCCCTTCCCGGAGCGCGCGATCGCGTGGGAGTTCAACTATCGCGGCTCGCTCGAGTTCCTCCGTCAGGCCGAGGCGCAAGCGACCGAGCGCGACCTCGTGGTCGTCGACGGCTGGCGCTACTTCATCCACGGCTGGACGCAGGTGATCGCGGAGGTCTTCGAGCTCGAGCTGGCGCCAACGCTCGTCGAGCGCCTCGCGGACGCCGCGACCCCGTTCCGCTGATGGCGTGCGTCCGCACGGTGCTGGGCGACGTCGACGCCGCATCGCTCGGGGCGGTCGACGCGCACGAGCACCTCTTCCAGGTCTCGCCCCTCCTGCCCGGCGACGAGCTCGACGACCGGGAGCGGTCGGAGGCGGAGGCGCGAGCCCTGCGCGGCAGCGGCTTCGCGGCGATGCTCGACGCGACGCCCATCGGGCTCGGCAGGCGGCCCCAGGACGTCGCCGCCATCAGCGCCGCCACGGGGCTCGCGGTCGTCGCGAGCACGGGGATCCACCGCGAGGCCCACTACCCCGAGGGGCACCCGCTGCGGGATCTCGACGTCGGGGCGCGCGCGGAGCGCTTCCTCGCGGACCTGCGCGACGGGATGCCGGTGCGCGACGAGCCGGGCGCTCCCGCCGCGCGGCACGACGGCGCGCCGGTGCGGGCGGGCGTCGTCAAGACCGGCATCGGCTACTGGTCGATCTCGGCCTTCGAGCGCGCGACGCTCGAGGCCGCCGCCATCGCGCACGCCGCGACCGGCGCGGCCCTCGTCGTACACCTCGAGCACGGCACCGCCGCGCACGAGGTGCTCGACGAGCTCGAGCGCGCGGGCGTCCGCGCCGAGCGGGTGCTGCTCGCGCACGCCGACCGGCTGCTCGACCCGGGCTTCCACGCCTCGCTCATCGAGCGCGGCGTGACGCTCGGCTACGACGGCATGGCCCGGTGGCGGGAGCACAGCGACCACGAGCTGCTCGAGCTCACGGCCGCGGTCGTCGATCGCGGCCACGACCGCATCGCGCTCGGCGGCGACGTCGCGCGCGCCTCCCGCTACGTCGCGTACGGCGGCATGCCGGGGCTCGCCTACCTCGGCGACCGCTACCTGCCGCGCTTGCGCGAGCGGGTGGGCGACGAGGTCGTGGAGCGCATGCTCGTCGACCACCCGCGCGCGCTGCTCGCCCTGTCGGCATAGCGAGCGCCCCCGGTCCGCGAGGACCGGGGGCGCTGCCGCTGGCTCAGCGGATCACTCGTAGAGGACCGCGGCGATGTCCGGGTCGTCGATGTTCTCGGCGTCGTACCAGTACGAGCCGGTGTCGGTGAAGTCGTCGAGCTCCTCGCCGTTGATCGCGGCGATCGCGTTCTCGACCACCGTGCGGCCGATGCCGATCGGGTCCTGCGTGATCGCGCCCGCCATCGCGCCGCTGCGGATGGCCTCGATCTGCGCGGCGCCGGAGTCGAAGCCGATGACCGTGATCTCGCCGTTCGGGAGGCCGAGCTCGCTCACTGCGTTCACGATGCCGATCGCCGAGCCCTCGTTGGTGCCGTAGAGCCCCACGAGGTCGGGGTGCGCGGCGATCATCGCCTTGGCGATGTCGGCCGAGCGCAGGTGGTCGCCGTCCCCGTACTGGATGTCGACGATCTCGATGTCCGGGTGGTTCTCCTCGATGTACTGCACGAAGCCGTCGCGGCGCTCGACACCGGTCGAGTTGATCTGGCTGTGACCCACGATGCCGATCTGGCCCTCGCCGCCGATGAGCTCGGCCATGTGCTCGGCCGCGAGCGCGCCCGCCGCGATCGAGTCGGTCGCCGCGAGGTTCTGGCTGTAGTCGCTGTCGCACGGCGCGTCGAACTCCACGATCGGGATGCCCGCCGACTCCGCCGTCTCGTACAGCGGGATGCACGCCTGCGGGTCGAGCGCGGCGTAGCCGATCGCGTCGGGTCCGCGGTCGATCGCCGCCTGCAGCATCTGCAGCTGCGCGTCGATCTCCGTCTCGGCGGCGGGGCCCTCGAAGGTCACCTCGACGCCGTGCTCCGCGGCGGCCTCCTCCGCACCCGTCCGCACCGCCTGCCAGAACTGGTGCTGGAAGCCCTTCGACACCAGCGCGATCTGCAGGCCCTCACCGCTGCCCTCTGCACCGGTGCCGCCCTCCGAGGCGGCCGGCGCCGAGCCGCCGCTGGAGCAGCCGACGAGCGCGAGCGCGAACGCCGCGGTTCCGGCGAAGAGCGCCGTCCTCTTGCTGAACTTCATGGAAACTCCGTTGTCTCTCGGAGCCGGTGGCCCGACTCTCTCCTTGGTGCTGTGCCGCTGTCGCCCTCGCGGGCGAGGAGGTGCCGGAGCGCTCCGGCAGCGCGCGACGGTCGGCACGGGGCCGTCGCGCGCAGGCTTCTCAGACGCCCTTGCGGTTGCGCAGGGTGTCGGCGAACACGGCGATGGCGATCACGACGCCGACGACGACGTTCTGCCACTCGGTCTGGATCGACATGATGCGCAGGCCGTTGATGAGCACGCTCATGATGAGCGCGCCGATCAGGGTGCCGACGATGGAGCCGCGGCCACCGAGCAGCGAGGTGCCGCCGATGATGACTGCGGCGATGGCCTGGAGCTCGTAGCCGACGCCGAGCTGGGGCTGCGCCGAGTCGAGGCGAGCGGCCATGACGACCCCCGCGATGCCCGTGAAGACGCCCGCGACGGTGTAGACGGTGACGAGCCAGCGGCGCGTGTTGACGCCGGAGAGCCGCGTCGCCTCCTCGTTCGAGCCGATCGCCACCGTGTAGCGGCCGAAGGACGTCTTCGCGAGCATGACGTAGGCGATCGCCGCGAGCGCGAACATGATGAGCACGGCATTCGGGAGACCCGGGACGAGCGTGCCCGTCGCGATGCCCTTGAACCCCGGGACGCTCGAGAAGTAGATGGGGCGGACGCCCGAGATCACGAGCGCGAGACCCTGCGCGACCATCATCATCGCGAGCGTCGCGATGAACGGCGGCAGGCGCAGGAAGGCGACGTTGACGCCGTTGATGAGGCCCATGAGCGCGCCCGTCGCGATGCCCGCGAGCACGCCGACGACGAGCGGCATGCCGAGGTTGACCGCGAAGATGCCGGTCATCACCGAGGCGAGCGTCATGCCCGTGCCGATCGACAGGTCGATGCCGCCCGTCGTGATGACGAACGTCGTGCCGAGGGCGAGGATGCCGATGACGGCCGTCGCGAGCAGGATGCCCGAGATGTTCGACCAGGTGAAGAAGTTGCTGCTCGCGATCGAGAAGAAGACGAGCAGCACGATGAGCGTGCCGAAGGCGAGGCCCTGCTGCAGGCCCTTGCGCCAGATGTCGGCGCGCTTGCCGCGCTCCCTCGCGACGGCCTCGTCGGAGGGTGCCGGCGCAGGCGTCTGCTGGATGGTGTCGCTCATGCTGCTCCCTGTTCGTCCGCGACCAGGTTCGTCGCGTAGTCCATGATCTTCTGCTGGGTCGCGTCCTCGTTGGCGAGCGTGCCGGTCACCCGGCCGTTGGCCATCACGACGATGCGGTGCGCGAGCCGCAGCACCTCGGGCAGCTCGCTCGAGATGACGATGATCGACTTGCCCTCGTCCGCCAATCGCTGCAGCAGGCGGTAGATCTCCTCCTTCGCGCCGACGTCGATGCCTCGTGTCGGCTCGTCGAAGATCAGGATGTCGCTGTCGCGCGCGAGCCACTTCGCGATGACGACCTTCTGCTGGTTGCCGCCCGAGAGCAGCTTGACGAGCTGCTCGGTCGAGGGCGTCTTGGTGCGCAGGTCCTCGACGTACTGCTGCGCCACGCGCCGGGCCTTCGCCTGCTGCACGAAGCCGAGCGGTCCCGTGAAGCGATCGATCGAGGCGAGCGCGGTGTTGAAGGTCACGCTCTGCTCGAGCATGAGCCCGAGGCGCTTCCGATCCTCGGAGAGGTAGCCGATGCCCGCCCTCACGGCGTCGGCCGGCTGCCGGATGGTCACGGGCTTGCCGTGCACCTCGATGGTGCCGGCCGTGCGGGGGTCGGCACCGATGATCGCGCGGGCGCTCTCCGTGCGCCCAGCGCCCATCAGCCCCGCGAAGCCGAGGATCTCGCCGCGGTGCAGCTCGAAGCTCACGTCGCGCAGGAGGTCTCGGGTCGAGAGCCCGCTCACGCGCAGCACGACGTCATCGCGGGCGTGCTCGCTCGCGCGCGGCCGAGCGCCCTCGTCGATGGCGCGACCGACCATCATCTCGATGATCGTGGGGACATGGATCTCGTCGCGCTCGAGCGTGCCGATGTACTCGCCGTCGCGGAGCACCGTGACGCGGTCGGCGAGGCGCTTGAGCTCCTCCATGCGGTGCGAGATGTAGATGATCCCGGTGCCCTTGGCCCGCAGGCTCTCGATCAGCCCGATGAGCGTCTCGACCTCGGTGTCGGTGAGCGCGGACGTCGGCTCGTCCATGATGAGCACGCGTGCGTTGAACGAGAGCGCCTTCGCGATCTCGACCATCTGCTGCTTCGCGACGGTGAGGTCGCCCACGAGGGCCCTCGCATCGAGCTTGACCCCGAGGTCGTCGAGGAGCTGCTGCGCCTTGCGGTTCAGGCCTCGCTCGTCGAGGAAGGGCCCCTTGCGAGGCTCCCGCCCGATGAAGATGTTCTGCGCGACCGTCAGGTCGGGCATCAGGTTCATCTCCTGGTGGATGATGCTGATCCCGAGCTCCTGCGCCCGCGCGGGCGTCGTGATCTCGACCTCCTGCCCGTCGACGCGGATCGACCCCGTGTCACGCTGGTAGATCCCGGAGAGGATCTTCATCAGCGTCGACTTGCCCGCTCCGTTCTCGCCGACGAGCACGAGCACCTCGCCGGAGTGCAGGGTGAACTGCACCTCGTGGAGCGCCCGGACGCCCGGGAAGCTCTTGCTGATCCCCTCGACCTCGAGGAGGGCTGCTGTCACGTCGAACCTGCTTCGTTGAAGGGATAGTCGTCGCCGACTTGCGTCGGAAAGATCCGACCTATGATGCCCACATCGGATGCGCCGTCGCAAGTTGTATCTGAATGTACCTACCCGGCGGGCCCGCCGCGACCCCGCAAGGTCACGAGCGGATAACCATTTCGCCGGACGGCGCGCGTCCTGCATTGTTGCGCGTCGTCGCGAGGCGGGAAGCGTTGCGGGACGGCGGAGACGCCCGGGCGGACAGGGACGAGCCCCGAGCCGGGCGGGTCGGATGCCTGGGACCGCGCGCCATCAGACATCCGACCGCCCCACGCTCAGAGAGCGATGTCGCCACAGAGGTGGACCTGGATGCCCATCCCGGAGAGCATCGCCGCCTTCGCGGTGAGCGCCCGGTCGGCGGCCTCGGCGTCGGGCGCGTAGGCGACCTGCACGTGGTTGGACTTGTGGCGTGCCATGAGCTGGTCGCGGCTCACGCCGTGCAGCACGGCGTGCATGATCGGCCACTGCGGGTCAGTGGACTCGAGCCGGCGCCGCGTCTCCTCCTCCGGCAGTTCGACGACGTGCGCGCGGCCGATGTCGGCGTGCAGGGCGCCGTCCATCACGAACACGCGCGACCAGACGATCTCACCCGGCTTCGAGACGCCCGCGAGCGTGCCGCCGCCCTTCGGGAAGAACATGGGGACCTGGCGCATCGAGTACGACTTGTCGTAGCCGCCGTTGTGGCTCGCCGGCACCGAGCCCGAGATCTCGAAGACCCAGACGAAGTCGCCGTCGTACTCCTCGCCCCAGCGGATGTCGTGGAGCGTCGTGGCGGGGTCGAAGCCCATCGCGGTCCAGACGCGATTCGTCACGAGCGCGTCGACCGCGACCCCCTCATCGACCTCGTTGAAGTGGGGCAGCGGAGCACCGGGCCACAGCTCACGAGCGCCGTCGCGCGAGCGCACCGGCGGGCGCTCGACGTTGTTGAGCAGGCCCTCGGCGAGATCGGAGGCGGCGCACTGGTCCTTGAGCCCCTGCTGGTACTGGATGCCGATGGCGTCGACGCCGAAGTCGTCGCCGATGCGCAGCGCGGCGACGTACATCCGCATCTGGCTCAGCACCTGGGCTCGCGTGAGCTCGGTCGCCTCGTCCGTGCCCCAGTGGAAGCGCAGCCCTGCATCCTCGAGCCACGCGAGCGCCGCCTCGGCCTCACTCGCGGGCACGCGATCCATCTCGGCGAGCAGTGCGCTCTGCGAGAGCCGCTCCTTGTAGATCCCCGTGGCGTTGAGCATCTCGTCGTCGATGATGGCGTTGTACATGCCCATGCAGCCCTCGTCGAAGATGCCGATGACCGCGTGGTCGTCGCGCAGCTGCTGGGCGAGGGCCGAGCCGAGCTCGGCCTCCGGTCCGTCGGGCAGGGCGCCGAGCGGTCGCACGTGCGACGTATCGTGCTCGATCGCGCCGGTCTCGAGCCACTCGGCGAGCTTGCCGAGCGCCCACTCGTCGGTGAAGTCCTCGCTCCACAGGATCGAGTGCTCGATGCCCGCCTTCGTCAGGCTCGCCGTGAGGTTGAGGAGGCCGACGAGACCCGGGAACTCCCCCGCCCAGTTGGCGACGATCAGGATCGGCCCGCGGTGGGCGCGCAGGCCGGCGAGCACGTGGTGGCTGTACTGCCAGACGGCGTCGACGACGACGACGGGTGCCTCCCGCGGCACCGAGCGGAAGACCTCGATGCCGCGAGCCTGCGAGTCGATGAAGCCATGCCCCGTCTCCGGATCCACGTCGTGCGCGCGCTGCATCGCCCATCCGTGCGACTCGAGGGCCGCGCGCACCTGTGCCTCGAAGGCCTGCTGCGCCGGCCAGCACGTCGTGTTCGCGGCGAGCCGGAGGTCGCCGGACGCGACGGCGTAGACGGTCTTCGGCGCGGCCTCGGGCCACGCGCGGCGGTCGGGGATGGCATAGGCGGTCGTCATGGTGCTCCTCCTGATAGGTGGTCAGCGGCTGCCGGCCGCGAGCGCGTGCGCGATCTCGCGAGTGGCCGGATAGAGGTCGCGGTAGTGGCGGTAGCGCTCGTCGTAGAGCGCGCGCCGCGCGTGATCGGGCTCGACGATGACCGCCGGCGGGTTCCAATCGGCGATGTCGGGATCGCCGACGAGCCCGGCCGCGAGGAACGCGGCACCGAAGCTCGCGCCCACCGTCACGCTCGGCACCGCTTGCGGCAGCCCGGTGACGTCCGAGACGATGCGCGTCCAGAGTCCGCCTGTCGTGCCGCCACCGACCGCGACGACACGGTCGATCCGAGTGCCGGCATCCCGCATCACCTCGACGTTGTGGCGCACGCCGAACGCGGTCGCCTCGAGCGCCGCGCGGTAGAGGTCACCCGCCGTGGTGCCGAGCGTCATGCCGACGAGCACGCCACGCGCGTCCGGATCCTGGATGGGCGTCCGCTCGCCGGCGAAGTACGGCAGCATCAGGAGGCCGCGCGCGCCCGGTCCGCTCTCCTCCGCGAGCCGGCTGAGGGTCGCGTAGTCGGCGCCCGGGAGCAGGTCGCGCAGCCACGTCGTGATGGCGCCGGAAGTCGCCATGCCGCCGGCGAGCGAGTACGAGCCGGCTGCGACGCCGCGCGTGGTCCACATCCCGGGTGCGGCGGGCCGGTCGTCCGTCGTCGTGATGAGGAACATGGTCGTGCCGTACATGAGCATGAGATCGCCGCTGCCCGTCGCGCCGGCGCTCACTGCCTCCGTCCAGGCATCGATCGTGCCGAGCGCGACCGGGATGCCCTCGGGGAGCCCGGTGAGGCGCGCGGCGTCGGCGGTGACGGTGCCCGCGGGGTCGCTCGGCAGCCCGAGCCGCGGCCGCTCGATGCCCGGCGCGATGGCGTCCCACCACGGCTCGTGCCAGCGGCTGCCGTCGAGGTCGTAGAGCGGCCACGACTGGCTCGCGGAGTGGTGGTCCAGCAGCAGCTCGCCCGTCAGGCGGTGCGCGAGGAACGATGCCGGCATCGCGAAGGATCGCGCTCGGGCGAAGGCCTCCGGCTCGTGCTCGCGCACCCAGGCGATCTTCGGCCCCGCGGCCTGCGAGGTGAGCGGGGTGCCTCCGCGCTCGACGATCGGCCGCTCCCCGAGCTCGGCGTTCAGCCGCGCGATCTGCTCACCGGCTCGAGTGTCGACGCCGTAGAGGATCGCGGGCCGCACCGGCGCGCCGTCCGCGTCGAGCAGCACGACGCAGGGACCCATGCCGCTCACACCGACCGCCACGACGTCCACGCGCCCGCTCCCGAGCAGCTCGGCGACGATCTCGACGAGCTCGAGCCACCAGCGCTCGGGATCCATCTCGACGTGGCCCGGGGCCGGACGATCCACCGCGTGCTCGCGCATCGCGCTCGCGAGCACGGAGCCGTCCAGGCTCACCAGGACGCCCTTCGTGCTCGACGTGCCGACGTCGACGCCGATGACCGCTTGACGCATCGGGAACTCCTTCGATCCACCGCCTAGCGTGGCAGAGATCCGATGTTCTGGCGAGCCAACCCGCGGAGTGTCCGCCTGGACCGCCGCTTCGGGGTGTCGAACATCCGACGCTTCCGCGTCGATCCGACCGCTCAGCGCGACGCGGTCACCGCGGCGTCCACTCCCGCGGCGGTCGTCGCCTGCCGCTCCCACGGTGCGGGGATCGGGAAGTACGCCTCGAGGAAGCCGCGCACCGCCGCGGTGCGCTCCTCGACCGAGATCTCGGGGAACGAGCCGTCGTTGAGGCAGAACATGTCCTGGTCGCGCTTCTTCAGCAGGCGAGCCATCGCCGGCAGCGCCTTCTTCAGCGTCGTCTCGATGTACTGCACCTTCGCGTCGCGCTGCTGCACCGCTCGCCCGGTCATGAGCGCGTAGTAGTGGTACAGCGAGTTCGTGACCGAGATGTCGGTCGCCGAGCGGAAGCGCGCGGCAGCCGTGCGGCGGAAGTCCTCGGGGAACTCCGCCTCGAGCTCGGCCATGACGCTCCGCCGCAGCGGCGCCGCGCAGTGCTCGAGGTGGCGCGTCGTGATGGCGCCGAACCGCTCGCGCAGCAGGCGGCGGTTCGTGCGCGCGGCGTTGTCGTGCCCCGAGCGCTTCGCGTGCGTCTCGCCCATGCCGATGCGGGTCGTGGCCTCGACGAACTTCGTGATCCCGCCCGGTGAGAAGAACACATCCGGCTTGAGCGGTCGCCCGAAGAACATGTCGTCGTTCGAGTAGAGGAAGTGCTCGCTGAGGCCCTCGATGCGGTGCAGCTGCGCCTCGACGGCGTGCGAGTTGTGGGTCGGCAGCACCGAGGGGTCGGCGAACATCTCCTCGGCGCGCACGATCGTCACCTTCGGGTGGTCGGCGAGCCACTCGGGCGCCGGCGAGTCGGTCGCGATGAAGATGCGGCGCACCCACGGCGCGTGCATGTGCACCGAGCGCAGCGCGTACTTGAGCTCGTCGATCTGCCGGAAGCGCGCCTCCGAGTCGTCGCCCTCGCCCACGACGTACGCCTGCATGCGCTTCGCGCGCTCGCGCTGGAACTCGTCGCTCGAGCCGTCGACCCACGAGAAGACCATGTCGATGTCGAACGAGACGTCGCTCGCGAGCGGCTCCCACATGTCGCGGATCGTCTGCCACTCGCGGCCGTAGCGCAGCACCGTGTCGACGACCGCCTCGCTCCGCGGCATCGTCGCGCGCATGAGCGCGTTGGGCAGCGGCGCCTTGAGCGTCTCGTCGCCGAAGCGCCACAGCTCGAGCTGCACCGCCGTCTCGCGGCCGTAGCGCAGCCGGCCTGCGGGAGCGACGCGCGGCCGGTAGACGCGCATCGCGCCGGCCTTGCGGTGCCCCGCGAGGCGGCCGTCGGCGAGCAGCACCGCACCGGCGCCGAGCGCCTTCTCGGGGGCGATCGCCTCGGCGTAGAAGGGCTCGTCGGCGAACGCCTCGGCGAGCGCGGCCGCGAGCTCCTTGCGCAGCGCCTTGTCGACCGCGACGATCGGCCGCCCGTCGTCGTCGCGCACGAGCAGGCACGGGATGTCGGCGGCGTCGAGCGCGTCGCGCAGCGCGAGGAGGTCCTCGACCATCGACTCGTGTGGCGTCATGTGGCCGCTCAGCAGCGCGTAGCGGCCCTTCTGCAGCACGACGTCGTCCCGGTCGAAGCGGTCGAAGCGGCCGCCGGACGGCAGGACCACGAGCTCGGGGGCCGCCGAGACGCGGATGCGGGAGACGGGCCGGGCGGGCGTGAAGACGCTGTCCGGGTCGTCGACCTTCCGCTGCTGCTCGTCTGCCACTGGGTGCGCCGCTCCTTCCGTCTCCGACCATCCATGCTACTTCGCCGGAATCCGGTGGCACGGTCCCGCGTTGTGCTTCCATACACGCCGCGTTCACGTCGCGTTCGGGAGCGTGCGCTGGACTAGCCTCCGAGCAAGTTCGACGAAGAGCCGACACCTTGGAACAGGACGAATCGTGACGACCCGATCCGCCGAGCACCCCCGGCCGGACCACTTCCTCCTCCACATCTCCGACACCCACCTCCTCGCCGGCGGCGGCCGCCTCTACGACCGCGTCGCGAGCGAGGACCACCTCCGCCGCCTCTTCGACGAGTTCGAGGCGTCGGGCGCGCGGCCCGAGGCGATCGTCTTCACCGGCGACCTCGCCGACCGCGGCGAGGCGGATGCGTACCGTCGCCTCCGCCGGATCGTCGACCCGGTCGCGGAGGACCTCGGCGCCCAGGTCGTGTGGGTGATGGGCAACCACGACGAGCGACGCGCGTTCCGCACCGAGCTGCTCGGCGAGGCCCCCTCGGACGCGCCGATCGACGCCGTCACGCACGTCGGCGGCCTGCGGATCGTGACGCTCGACTCGACCGTGCCCGGGCACCACCACGGCGAGGTCGGCGACGCGCAGCTCGAGTGGCTGCGCGCCGTGCTCGCGGAGCCCGCCCCGGACGGCACGATCCTCGCGATGCACCACCCGCCGGTGCCGAGCGTGCTCGAGCTCGCGGCGAGCGTCGAGCTGCGCGACCAGCGGAACTTGCAGGAGGCGCTCGTCGGCACCGACGTGCGCTCGATCCTCGCCGGCCACCTCCACTACTCGTCGACCGCGACGTTCGGCGGCATCCCCGTGTCGGTCGCCTCCGCCACCTGCTACACGCAGGACCTCAACGTGCCGGTCGGCGGCACGCGCGGCCGCGACGGCGCCCGGGCGTTCAACCTCGTGCACGTCTACCCGGCGACAGTGCTGCACTCGGTCGTGCCGCTCGGCGCCTTCCCGCACCTCGACTGGATCGACGCCGAGGAGTCCCGCCGCCGCCTCGAGGCGTCGGGGCTGCGGCTCGCGCTCACGCCCGCCGGCTGAGCCGCTGCGCGCCGCAGGCGCCCAGCGTGTCGAAGCGGAGCTAGACCAGCCGCGCCTCGATCGTGACCGCGTCGGTCACGCGCACCTGCACGTCGGCGAGGCTTATGCCCGTCGGCAGCTCGGAGGCGAGGTCGATGCGGCGGCCCTCGTAGCGCTCGATCTTGCCCCGCATCGCACCGAGCATCGCCGAGACGAGCGGGTTGCCGCTGTCGACCTGGATGTCCGAGAGCGTCACGCCCATGCGGTCGTCGATCGACGCGCTCGCGGTGCCGCGCACCGAGGCGCCGAGCAGCCCCTTGCGCACCTTCGCGTCGACCGCGATGCGCAGGTCGCGCGGTCCGGTCGACTCGACGTCGAGCTCAAGCTTGGAGACCGAGACGCCGTGGTCGAGCAGCGCCGACTCGGCGAGGCCGAGCACCGCCTTGCCGATCTGCGCCTTCGGCACCGACACCATCGCGTGCCCGTGCAGCGGGCGATCGGCGGTCAGGCGCGCGAGGTCGACGGCGAGCTCGCCGTGGTCGGTCTCGATCCAGGTGAACGGCACGTCGGTGAGCTGCGCCTCGAGCGTCACGTCGGCGCCGGAGACGTGCATGGGTGCGGCGTGCACGCGCAGGTCGCGCAGCACGGCCGACTCCCAGCGCACGGACGCGCCTTGCGGCTCGAGCCGTGCGCGGTCGCGGTCGACCTCTCCGGCGAGGATGAAGCCGGTGAGGTCGAGGTGGAGCCTCGCGATGTCGGCGCCGTCGAGCTCGGCGTCGATGATCGATGTGCAGGCGATGCCGGCGGGTTCCGCGGCGATCACGACGGTGCGGATGCGCTTCGCGAGCTGGGCGCCGTCGGTCGGCCTGGGTGCGTGCCCGAGGAGGATGCTTTCAGCCACCCCGCGACCATACTCCCCTTCCGCTATGAGTGCAGGCAGACCCGGCGTCGCGTGCGCTGGGCGGCCGGAGCCCTGGTGCGAGCGGCGCTGACCGCGTAGCGTCGCGGCATGAGCAGCCTCGTCGTGCACTTCGAGATCTACGCTTCCGAGCCCCAGCGGCTCATCGACTTCTACAGCGGCCTCTTCGCGTGGCGCTTCGAGCAGTTCGGCGACGTGCCGTACTGGACGATCGAGACCGGCGATGGCTCGATCCAGATGGATGCGCCGGGCATGGGCATCAACGGCGGCCTCGCGCTGCGCGAGGGTCCGGCGCCCGCTGCCGACGCCCCCGTCAACGGCTGCAACGTCGTGATCGGCGTCGACGACGCGGATGCGGCGGTCGCGCGCGCGGTCGAGCTCGGCGGGAGCGAGGCGGTGCCAGCAGAGGACCTGCGCGGCGTCGGCCGGGTGGCCTACCTCCGCGACCCCGACGGCAACTACTTCGGCATCATCGCCGAGACGCTCTCCGACGGCACGTCGGCGTTCGACGACGCGGCTGAGGGGGCGGGCGAGCGCATCGAGCCGACCGACGCGGACGGCGCCGCGGAGGCCGCCGACCCGATGGGCGCGACGCCGGAGCCGTAGGCGCCACGACCCGCTGGTCGCGTAGCCGCCGCAACCTCCGCTGGGCGAGCAGCCGCCGCAATTTCCGCTGGTCGAGCAGCCGCCGCAACCTCCGCTGGTCGAGTAGCCGCCGCAGGCGGCGTATCGAGACCGGACCGGCGGCGTCTCGATACGGGCCTGCGGCCCTACTCGACGAACGGAGGAGCGGCCCTACTCGACGATCGGGGAGGGCGGTGCGCTGACGGCCTCGCGGAACGCGCCGAGCAGCAGCTCGAGGTCCGACTCCTCGATGACGATCGGCGGCGCCAGCCGCACGGTCTGCCCGTGCGTGTCCTTCGCGAGCACGCCGCGCTCGAGCAGCCGCACGCACACGTCGCGGGCGGTGCCGACGGCGGGATCGATGTCGATCCCCGCCCACAGCCCCACGCCGCGCACCTCGGTGACCCCGTGGCCGACGAGCTCCGCGAGGCCCGCGTGCAGTCGCTCGCCGAGCTCGCGGGCGCGAGCCTGCATGTGACCCTCGGAGAGCATCCGCACGACCTCGAGCCCGACCGCCGCCGCGAGCGGATTGCCGCCGAACGTCGAGCCGTGCGAGCCGGGCGTCAGCACGCCGAGCACGTCGGCGTCGGCGACGACCGCCGAGACCGGCACGACGCCGCCGCCGAGCGCCTTGCCGAGCAGGTACACGTCGGGCACGACGCCCTCGTTGTCGCACTGGAAGGTCGCGCCGGTGCGGCCGAGCCCCGACTGGATCTCGTCGGCGATGAGCAGCACGCGCTCGCGCGAGGTGACCTCGCGCACGTGCTGCAGGTAGCCCGCCGGCGGCATCTTGATGCCCGCCTCGCCCTGGATGGGCTCGAGCAGCACCGCAGCGGTGCGCGGCGTGATCGCCGCCTCGAGCGCTGCGGCGTCGCCGAACGGCACGCGCACGAAGCCGGGCGTGAAGGGCGCGTAGCCCGACGTCGCATCCGGGTCGTCCGAGAAGGAGACGATCGTGGTCGTCCGGCCGTGGAAGTTGCCCTCCATCACGATGATCTCGGCCTCGCCCGCGGGCACGCCCTTCACCTCGTAGGCCCAGCGGCGCGCGACCTTGATCGCCGACTCGACCGCCTCGGCGCCCGTGTTCATGGGCAGCACCGTGTCCTTGCCTGCGAGCGCGGCGAGCGCCTCGACGAAGGGGCCGAGCGCCGCGGAGTGGAAGGCGCGGCTCGTGAGGGTGACGCGGTCGAGCTGCGCGTGCGCGACGGCGAGGAGCCGCGGGTTCCCGTGCCCGAAGTTCACCGCGGAGTAGGCGGCGAGGCAGTCGAGGTAGCGCCGGCCGTCGACGTCGGTGACCCACGCGCCCTCCGCGTCCGTCACGACGACGGGCAGGGGGTGGTAGTTGTGGGCGGCGTGCGCCTCGACCTGCTCGATCGCCTCGCGCGTGGCCGGGCTCACGGCGTCGGTGCGCACCGCATCCGTCGACTGGATCATGGTCGCCTTCCCCGTCATCGTCGCAGCTCGAGCGTGCAGCACTTGATGCCGCCGCCGCCCAGCAGCAGCTCGCTCAGGTCGAGCCCCACGGTCTCGTAGCCGCGCTCGCGCAGCTGGCGCTCGAAGCCCGTGGCGCGCTCGGCGATGAGCATCGTGCGGCCGTCGCCGAAGGAGTTGAGGCCGAGCACGGATGCGTCCTGGTCGTCGACGAGGATCGCGTCGGGGTAGCGGCGCTCGAGCTCCGCGCGGCTCGCGTCGTCGAACGCCTTCGGGAGGTAGGCGATGTTCGACTCGTCGAGGATCGCGACGGCGGTGTCGAGGTGGTAGAACGACGGGTCGACGAGGCGCAGGCTCACGACCTCGCGATCGAAGATGCTGCGCAGCTCGTCGTGCGACTCGAGGGTCGTGCGGAAGCCGTGGCCGGCGAGGATCGCGCCGTTCGAGAGCAGGAAGTCGCCCTCGCCCTCGTTGATCGCGCGCGGCTCGTGCACCTCGAAGCCGTTCGCCTCGAACCACGACATGTAGGCGGGGCCCTCGGGCACGCGCTCCTCGTAGGTGAACTTCGCGCCGTAGGCGTGCCCATCGAGCGTGAAGCCGCCGTTCGCGGCGTAGACCATGTCGTTGAGGCCGGGGATGGGCTCGATGAGCTCGACGTCGTAGCCGAGCGAGCGGTAGGCGTCGTGGAGCGACTGCCACTGCTCGACCGCGAGCGGCGTGCTCGTCGGGAGCTCGGGGTTCATCCACGGGTTGATGCGGTAGCTCACGGTGAAGTGGTCGGGGCGGCACATGAGCACGGTCTTGTGCACGGCCGCTCGGGCGTCGGGGCCGAGCGGCGCGGTCGCGGTCTGCGTGCTCGCGGTTTGGGGGTTCGCGGTCTCGGGGCGCGCGTCGGTCGTCTGCTGCATGCATCCAGGGTCGCAACGGATCGACGCAAATGCGCCGGTCTGCACGCTAGTTTCGTGCAAGTCAGCCGGTCGGCACTGTAGATTCGTGCGTATGGATCGAATCGACCACGGCATCATCGACCGCTTGCGACTCAATGCGCGAGCCGGCTACGCGGACATCGGTGCCGAGGTCGGCCTCTCCGCCTCTGCCGTGAAGCGGCGGATCGACCGGCTCGTCGCCGACGGAGTGATCCGCGGCTTCACCGTGCAGGTCGATCCCGCGGTCGAGGGCCTCGCCACGGAGGCGTACGTCGAGCTGTTCTGTCGCGGCACCGTCTCCCCCACCGACCTCAAGCGCATCCTCGCCGGAGTGCCAGAGATCGTCGAGGCCGGCACCGTGACGGGCGAGGCCGACGCGATCGTCATCATGCGGGCGCGCGACGTCATCGCGCTCGAGGACGCGCTCGAGAAGGTGCGGGCGGCCGCGACCGTCGACCACACGCGCTCGGCGATCGTGCTCTCGAAGCTCATCACGCGCACGGCGGGCTGAGCTGCGGCGAGCGCCGCGACCGCCGCCGTCATGCGGCGGGTCCGAGCCGCAGCGACTCGGCGAGGCCGACCGCGGGCTCGAGCAGCCGCGCGGCGACGGAGAGGTCGGCGTCGAGCACCTCGATCACGACGATCATGTCGTCGAGCGCGCCGATCACGCGCAGCACCGCAGCCGCGGCGCCGGGCTCGCCGGGGATGGGCCACAGCGCGCTCGTGCACACGAGCGTGCCGAACACCTCGGATGCGCGCGGCTCGGCCCGCTGGAAGAGCGCCCCCTCGTAGCCGTCCGTCGCCCACTCCTCGATGCGCTCGCGCCAGTCGGGCTCGAACGGCTCGGCGTAGGCGTGCACGACGCGCGAGACGCCCGGCTCGAGCGGCAGGTGCCAGAACCTCGCGACCGGCCCGGGCAGCGGAGTCGGGCTCGACGCGATGACGAGCGCCATGTGCTCGAGGTCGGCGCGCTGCAGGTCGTCGAGTCGCCAGAACGGCGCGAGATCGGCCGCCGCTCGCGCCGCCCACGCCTGCGGCGTCGGCCAGCGCTCGCTTGGGAATCCGAGCGGCACCGGCACCCACACATCCGGGTCGGCGTCGAAGTGCGCGACCGGGTCGCTCAGCTCCACCGGAACGTCTCCACGATCGCGTCGGCGAGCTCGACGAGCGCATCGGCCATGCGATCGGTCTCGTCGGTGCCGAGGTGCAGGATGCCCGCCGTGAGCAGGATGCCGCGCCGCGCGTCGTCGCCCGGCTCCGGATGGACGTACGAGACCGTGCGCGTCAGCACGCCCTCTCGAGTGGATGCGCCGTCGCGGTCCACGACCCACCGGAGGACGGTGCCGTGCGGCATGTCGATGCGCACGACCTCGGCCCCCGCCCGCGCGCGCACGTCGGCCTCGAGCGGCGTGCCCGCCGGGGCGAGCCAGCGAGAGGCGACGACCGACATCGGCATGCCGCTCTCGGCTGTCGCCTCGGCACCAGGCACGTACATCGCGACGCCCCGGCTCTGGCGCAGCCCGTCGAACTGCTCTCGCGCTTTGCGGCGAAGTGCCGCGTCAACATCGGGTCGGCCGACGAGCTTCGCGCGCTCGGCGATGTCGCGCAGGAGCGCGGCGCGGCCGCGATCGTCGACCGGGTAGTGCCGCCAGCCCGGCGGGAACGCGATGCGGAAGCCTCGCGGCGACTCGCGCGTCAGCTCCTCGCGGAGCGACGCCGCGCTCACGACGACCGCCCGGCGCGAGGCGCGCGGCTCGCGCGCGAGGCGCGGACGACGCGGACCACGAGCGCGAGGAGCGTCACGACGAAGACGAGCGACGCGATCCAGTGCCATCCGAGCGCTCCGTCCGGCACGCCCACTCCGGCGTACGCGCGAGCGAGCCCGACCGGGAGCAGGCCGAGCAGGAGCACGCCCGTCGCGAGGTCCTGGAACGCCACGCCCACCTCATCCGTCACCTCGCGCCGCACGGCCATCGCGATGGCCGCCGCTGCCGCGACTGCGCCGATCGCGATCGTGAGCCACGCGGGCACGGCGAGCACCGGCCACTCGGCGAGCGGGTCCCATCGCGGCCACTCCTCGGCGAGGAACTGCCCGCCGGCGAGGAGCCCCATGAAGAACACCCACCCGAACTGCACCGCGGCGGCGACCGTCGCGATGCGGTACGCGCGCTCCCAGGGGGACCGGGCTCGCGCGGGAGCGATCGCGATGCTCACAGGCGCACGAGCGGGTCCGACTTCGGCACGAGGCCGAACTTGTCGCCGAGGTCGAGCCCGGTGCCGACGCTCCAGAGCGAGAACTGCCCGATCTGCGAGGCGACGCTCGGCGTCGCTCGCGCGATCATGTCGTCGATGCCGTTCACGACGCCAGGGTACTGGCGGAGGTTGCTGCGAGCGGTGTTGAGGAACTGCAGCGTGCGCCCCGTCTCGGTGCCGCCGAAGCGGATCGAGTCGAAGCCGTTGACGATCATGCCGGGCCGCGGCGTCGCGGCGCGTGCCTGCCCCCACGCGCTCACGCGGTTCGAGAGCGGCCGGTGCCACGTGAACGGGTTGAGGGTCGGGCCGGGCATGCCCGAGCGGATCGCCGGTCGCGCCGCGGCGCGAGTGGCGCCGATCGCGCCGCTGAGCGTCGGCGCGCCCTTGCTCGCGACCCGAGCGATCGCGCCGCCCGCGCCGAGCGTGACGAGCGCGAAGCCGGCGAGCGCGACGTCCTGCCAGGTCGTGCGGCCCGTCGCGTACTGCGCGATCTTGCCCGCGAGCAGCACGAGCGATCCGACGACCACGAGCGCCATGAGCGCGAGGCCGATCGGCCCCGAGACGAACAGCGCGATGATCGCGAGCCCCGTCACGACCCAGCCGAGGATGTCGAGGAAGTCGGCGAGGCCCTCCCAGAAGCCGTCGTTGTTGCCCGCCGCCTCGATCGCGCCGTCGACGCCGGCGACCGCGTCGTCGTAGGCGTCCGACCAGGTGGAGAAGACGGTCTCGAACGACTCCCAGCGCTCGTCGCGGATCCCCTTGGCCGTCGACTCGGCACCCTCGGCGCTCGACACCGCGCCCTGGGCGGCGGTGAGCTCGGCGTCGGTCGGGTCGTCCTCCCAGGGCATCACCCGCGTGAGGCTGCGCTGCTCACGGCGCGCGTCCTCCGCCGCCTCGACGGCGGCCTCCCAATCCCGCTCGGCCTGCTCGATCGACTCCTGGTGATCGTCGATCCAGTCCTTCGCCTTGCGCAG
Source organism: Agrococcus lahaulensis DSM 17612 (assembly GCF_000425105.1). GTDB lineage: Bacteria > Actinomycetota > Actinomycetes > Actinomycetales > Microbacteriaceae > Agrococcus > Agrococcus lahaulensis. The sequence goes on along the minus strand of NZ_AULD01000005.1, from coordinate 593,215 downwards.
CTGCGGGGCGTACGCCTGCAGCACCTCGGCGGTGGAGCGGTAGCGCTGCTCAGCCTTGTCGACCTCGGGCTTGGCCTTGAGCGCGAGCTCGGCGAGCGCATCCGTGCCCTTCGACCTGTGCACGTCGGAGGTGCCGATCGCCTGCAGCTCGCTCGAGAGCGCGTCGAGGTCGTCGGCGAGGCGGATGAAGCTCGCGGCGTCGGTCTCGATCTTGTCGGGGTTGCCCGCGAGCGGGCGCAGCGCGTAGCCGGCCGTCGGTGAGCGGTAGGTCATCGGACGGTTCCCGTCGGCTCGAGCTCTGCGGCGGTCTCGGTGTCCCACCGATCCCACTCGGTGATGATGGTGTCGATGCCCTTGTGGATCTCCTCGAGCATCTCGGTGAGGTCGCCGCGGCGACCGTTCCAGTCGGACTCGAAGTCGCTCACCTTGCGACGGAGTGAGCTCCGGTCGTCCGGCTCGGCGACGGCGCGCTCGAGGTCGTTGTTGAACGAGCTCGCGCCCTTGAAGCTCTCGACAGCGCTGCCGAGGCTCGTGCGAGCCTGCTTGAGGCGCTCGAGGTCGAGCATGACGTCCACGGTGATCCTTCCGAGTCGGATTGGGATGGGATGCGAAGAGCCGGCGGGCGCAGCAGCGCGCCCGCCGGCTACAGCGGCACGATCAGCTGCCGGCGAGCTGCTCGTCGAGCGACTGGATCGCCTGCATCATGCCGCGCAGCGCCTCGCCCATCTCGGAGATGCCCTCGATCGCCTTCTCGAGACCCGACGTGAGCTCCTCGTAGCCCTCACCGAACTTGCCCGACGCGTGCTGCGTCTTGAAGTCCTCACCCAGCAGGGTGTCGACCTGGCCCTTCAGGTCCTTCAGGACACCCGAGATGTCCTCCTTGCCCGTGTCGAGCTTGCCCGCCACGGACTCCATCTCTGCATACGATGCGCCGAAATCGCTCATGCGATGATCACTCCCTCGAAGTCTTCGACCGCCGGCCCCGATCGGTGCCGACGCCTCCACCGTAGGAGCGCGACGCTGAAGATGCGATGGGGAGAAGTCCCCTGCCAGCATGAGGACATGACAGATGCGTGGAGGCCGATCGCCGCGACGCTCGCCGATGAGGGCCGACGGCTCGCGTGGGCTCGCATCGTGCTCGGGGCGGCGAACCGCTCCCCCGTGCAGGTCTCGGCGCTCACGGCGCGGGCGCAGCGCGAGGTCCGGGCCCTCGAGCGCGCAGGGCTCGTCACCGTCGTCGACGGCGCCGTCGAGCCCGCCGATCCGTTCACGCCGCTGCTCGGCCATCGCCCCGCGGCGAGCGGGATCGACCGGTTCGTGCGCGAGGGTCGCATCGCGGTGTGGCCGAAGCGCCCCGGCGATCGCGCGGCGCTGCTCGCGTGGGCGATCGACCGCGCGCTGCCCGCCGGGGACGGCGCCTCCGAGGCGGCGGTGACCGAGCGGCTCGCCGCGATCACCGACGACCCCGCGACGCTGCGCCGCGACCTCGTCGACGCCCGCCTCCTCGAGCGCGAGGCTGACGGCAGCGCCTACCGCCGCCCGTAGCCGAGCCGCCTAGCCTGGTCGCATGGGCGTCATCACGGTCTCGGCGATCTGCTTCGAGCGCGCCGACGGCGCGGTGCTGACGGTGCGGAAGCGGGGCACCTCCGCGTGGATGCTGCCGGGCGGCAAGCCCGAGCCCGGCGAGAGCGCGGCGGAGTGCGGCGTGCGCGAGGTGCTCGAGGAGCTCGGCGTCGAGATCGGCCTCGACCGCATCGAGCCGATGGGCGAGTTCGAGACGCGCGCCGCGAACGAGGCGGGGTTCGCGCTGCGAGCGAGCGTGTTCCGCACCCGCGACGCGATCGAGCCGCACGCGCGCGCCGAGATCGAGGCGGTGCGGTGGATCGACCCGGCGATCGGCATCGACGACGAGGCGGAGGCGCCGCTCAACCGCGAGCTCATCTTCCCGATGCTGCTCGCTGAACGCGCGGTGGAGCTCTAGAGCGACGACCCTTTCGGGTCGTCGCCGCGACCCCAGCGCCGACGCCCGTCCCGGGCGTCGGGAACGGCTGCAAACTGCGATGAGCCCGAGAACGAGAGAGGGGGCCCGACCCCAGTCGAGCCCCGCTCTGTGATGTGGACGACCGGCTCTCGCCGAGTCGTGCAACGCCCCGTCCCTGAGGCCCTTGCACTCCGGCGCGATGCGCCGGATCCCTGTCTCGTAGCCCGATTTCCCCTTGCGGGGCCCCAGCCGGGCTACGCCAAACGGTAGCGCCCGTACCTGGGAGAGGACTATGGGGAGAACTACCCATGTCGCCCTCGGGCGTGTCGCCGGACGCGTCCCGCGTCAGCGCTTCGCGCGCGGGCTGCGCCAGTGCAGCATCCAGTCGCCGGCGATCTCGGCGAGCATCGCGGGCATGAGGTTGTAGGCGCCGTTGCGGGCCGCGACGAGCACCGGGCTGCGCGTCTCGGTCGTCGTGTGGGCGAGCCGGTGCGAGAGCTGCTTGAAGCGATCGGTGCGGCGGATGCGCTCGCTGTCGTAGGCGCGGAGGGCCTGCTCGAGCGGGTGGTCGGCGAGCAGGATGCCGAGGGTCGCGGCGTCCTCGAGCGTCAGGTTGCCGCCTTGCCCGAGGGTCGGGAGCATCGCGTGCGCCGCGTCGCCGAGCAGCACGACCCCCGGGCGGTGGAACGACTTCAGCGGCGTCGCGAGCCAGTGCAGGTCGCGGCGCGTGATCGACGCCTGCGGCGTCGCGGCGATGTGGTCGCGCACCTCGGGCGCCCAGGTGTCGAAGCGCTCGCGCGCGGCCTCGAGCTCGTCGGGCGCGCGCCGGCCCATCCGGGCGTGCGCCATGCCCCACCAGTAGACGCGGCCGCCGTCGATCGGCACCATCCCGAACTCGGCGCCGCGCCCGAGGTACTGGCGGGCGCCCGAGGGCGAGTCGGACTCCGCTTGCAGCACCCCGTACCAGCAGGTCGCGCCGGAGTAGTCGGTCGCGGCCTTCGGCCAGAGCGCCTTCCGCACCGCGGAGTCGATGCCGTCGGCCCCGACGATGAGGTCGGCCTCGAGCGTCTCGAAGCGGCTCTCGGCGGCGGACCGCACCTGCCGCTTCGTCGCGCGCCGCTCGGCGCGGCGGTCGATCGGCTCGTCGCCCGGCTCGAGCGCCCGCTGCAGCCGACGGCCCACCTTGATGCCGAGCGAGCGGTCGGCGCGCGCCTGCCGCTCGGCGCGCGCGTCGCGCGAGTCGGGGTCGGCGGCGCCGTGCTCGATCGTGACGCTCGGGCGGCCGCTCGACCCGTCGGCGGCGCCGACGACGCGCATGCCCGTCTCGACCTCCCGACCGTCGCGCAGGATCTCGAGCAGCGTGCCGCGGTGGATCGCGTGCACGGCGCTCGACTCGTGCGCGAAGCCCTGCTGCAGGCGCGAGCCCTGGTCGGTGAAGACACCCTCGGGTCGTGCCTTGACCGCCCGCTCGCGCACCGCATCCCCCACCCCGAGCTCATCGAGCGCCTCGAGCCCGTTGCTCGTGATGCTGATGCCCGCGCCCATGGCCCGCACCTCGGGCGCGGCCTCGAGCACCCGCACGTGCCAACCGGCGCTCTCGAGCGCACGCGCGGCCGCGAGGCCGCCGAGTCCGGCACCGACGATGATGGCGGTCTGCGTCATGGCGGCAGGCTATCGGGGCGACCTCGACGGCGGCACCATGGTCGTCGGATGCCGTGGGCGACGGGGCAGCGCGCGCTCCGTCGCGCTCGTTCAGTCGCGCTCGGGCGCGTCCGCCTCGCCGGCGCGCTGCGAGACGCGCCGGTCCCAGACGAGCCACTTGTCGTCGATCGCCCGCTCGATGTCGACGCCCGTGGCCTCGGCGAGCGCGAGCAGCATGCCCACCGCATCCGCGAGCTCGAGCGCGAAGCGGCGGTCGATCTCCTCGGGGCTGTGGCCCTTGTCGCGCTGCCGGCCCGTCTTCGCGAGCCACGCCTGCACGAGCTCGCCGACCTCTTCCTGCAGCTTGAGCACGAGCCAGTCGGCGTCGCGCTCGAAGCCGTACACCTCGGCGTAGCGGCGCGAGATCGCGTCGATCTGCTGAGCGAGCGCGCGGATCTCCATGGGGTCATGCTCGCACTAGATTCATACCCATGAGCAACGCCTTCGACGACCTCCTCGCGCACAACCGCGAGTTCGCCTCCAACTTCAACCTCCAGGGCTTCGACGGCGTCGCGAAGGCGGGTGTCGCGATGGTCACGTGCATGGACTCGCGCATCGACCCGCTCGGCATGATCGGGCTCGTGCCGGGCGACGCGAAGATCCTGCGCAACCCGGGCGGCCGCGCGACCGAGCGCACGCTCGTCGCGCTCGTGCTCGGCGTCAACCTCCTCGGCGTGAACCGCGTGCTGCTCGTGCAGCACACGCGCTGCGCGATGGCGTCGAAGTCGGAGCGCGAGCTGCTCATGGACATCTCGGAGGCCGCGGGCGTCGACGCGTCGTGGCTCGACCTCGGCGCGATCGAGCAGCAGCGGCTCTCGATCATCGAGGACGTGCACCGCGTGCGCTCGCACCCGCTCATCGGCGACCGCGCCGAGGTCGGCGGCTTCCTCTACGACGTCGACACGGGGCTGCTCGAGCAGGTCGCCTGAATCGGGCGCATCCATCAGGATGGGGTCGTGGTGAACCCCTTCGAGCTCGTGCCCCTCGACCGCCTGCGCGAGCGCACGAGCATCAAGTGGCGCTTCTTCGAGCCCGACGTGCTGCCCATGTGGGTCGCCGAGATGGACGTCGTGCCGGCCGAGCCGATCATCCGCGCCGTCCACGACGCGATGCTGCGGGGCGACACCGGATACCTCCACGGCACGGGGTACGCGGATGCGTTCGCGGGCTTCGCGGCGGAGCGCTGGGGCGCCGAGGCGGTCGTCGACCGCACCGCGCTCGTGAGCGACGTCATGATGGGCGCGTTCGAGCTCATCCGGCAGCTCACGCCCCCGGGCGGCTCGGTGATCGTCAACAGCCCGGTCTACCCGCCGTTTCACGCCTACTCGGTGCACGCCGAGCGGCAGGTCGTCGAGGCGCCGCTCGGCGACGACCTGCGGCTCGACCTCGACGCGCTCGAGGCCGTGTGCGAGCGCGTGGGCGGCGCCGCCCCCGACGCGCGAGCCCGCGCGGTGCTGCTGCTGTGCAACCCGCAGAACCCGACCGGCACGGTCCACTCGCGCGACGAGCTCGAGCGGGTCGCGGCGATCGCCGATCGGCACGGCGTGCGCGTGGTCTCCGACGAGATCCACGCGCCGCTGCTCTTCGACGCGCCCCTCACGCCCTACTGGACGGTGGACCCGCGCGGCTTCTCGCTCACGAGCGCGTCGAAGGCCTTCAACCTCGCGGGGCTCCGCACCGCGCTCATCGTCGGCGGCGAGGAGACGGCGGGCGATCTCGCCTCGATCGCCGAGGTCGTGAGCCACGGCCCCTCCCACCTCGCGTCGATCGCGCACGTCGCGGCCTTCGCCGAGAGCGGCGCGTGGCTCGACGAGGTGCTCGCGGGCCTGCGCGAGAACCGCGCGCTGCTCGGGCGGCTGCTCGCCGAGCACGCGCCATCGATCCGCTGGCGGCCGGGCGAGGCGACCTTCCTCGCGTGGCTCGACTGCCGCGAGTCGCGGGTCGCCGACCCGGCGGCGCGCCCCGACCCCGGCTACATCGGGCTCTCGAGCGGGCCGGCGAAGGCCTTCCTCGAGCAGGCGCGCGTCGGGCTGAGCGCCGGCGAGGCGTTCGGCACCGGCGGCGCGAACCACGTGCGCTTCAACCTCGGCACGCGCCCCGACGTCATCGAGGAGGCGGTCCGGCGGATGGGCGCGATCGCCTGACCGGTCCTTCCCCCGGGGAGGCTGCGAGAGCGGCTACGGCGCGGCTGCGAGCAGGTCGATCATGCGCTCCTCGAACCCCGGCTCGACCTCCATCACGACGCGGTGGCGAGCGCCCTCGGGCTCGGGCCACTCGCCCCACTTGCCCTCGAGCTGCGTGACGGTGCGGCCGCGCGCGGGTCCGTCGGAGCAGTCGACCGTGACGTCGACGATCGGCGAGAGGGTCGTGCGCACGAGCCCGGTCGCGACCGCGAGCGCGAGCGCGTCGTGGTTGCCCGACGCGCGCTCGCCCGTGTAGCCCTCGTAGTAGTCGAGGTAGAAGTCGAGGATGCGGTCGCAGAAGCGGCCGATCTCGCCGCCCGCGCGGAGCCGCTCGCGGTGCGCGTCGGTGATGAGCGACGTCATCGTCACGTCGAGCCCGACCATCGTCAGCTCCCACGGCGCGTCGAAGACGACCTGTGCGGCGTCCGGGTCGTGCCAGATGTTGGCCTCGGCGGTCTCGGAGACGTTGCCGGGCGCGAGCGCCGCGCCGCCCATGATCGTGACCTGGCGGATGCGCTGCGGCAGCTCCGGATCGGCGTCGAGCGCGGCCGCGAGGTTCGTGAGCGGCCCGACCGTGACGATCTCGAGGCTCCCGGCGTGCTCGCGGCTGAGCCGCAGGATGAGCTCGACCGCGCTCTCGGGCGCGAGGTCCGCCACGTAGGTCGTGTCGGCGCATCCGCCCAGCCCGTCGTCGCCGTGCACCTCGGGCGAGAAGGCGGCGCGCGAGCCGTCCCGCGGCCCCGCGGCACCGACCGCGACCGGCACGTCGCCGTGCCCCGCGAGCCGCAGCACCTCGGAGGTGTTGCGGGCGCCCTGGTCGACGTCGACGTTGCCCCACACGACCGAGCAGCCGACGAGGTCGATCTCGTTCGAGAGCGCGGCGGTGAGGATGCAGAGGGCGTCGTCGATGCCGGTGTCGACGTCGAGGAGCACGGTGGTCACCCATCGAGCCTAGGCCGGGCGAGCCTCTCGCACGGCCGACCGGGGCGGGCGAGACTGGAGCGGATGACGGAGATGTCGGATGCGTCGCACCCGCACCGCGCGTCGCTGGCGGCCGCGTGGGCGGAGGCGCTCGGCACCGCGTTCGGCGCGTTCGACCGCGATGGGACGACGCTCGTGCCCCGCGACGACCTCGCCGCGGTGATCGTCGTCGAGCTGGGCGACGCGATGGTCGTGGCGGCGCCCTCGGCAGCCCTCGACGCGCTCGCGGGAAGAGATCGAGCGACGCTGCTCGATGCCGCCGCGGTCTCCGCGGCGCTCCCGGGCTCGAGGCCGCTCGGGTCCGCGCACCTGCTCGTCGCCGGCGCGCGTCCTCCGGCCCCGGCGCATCCCGTCGTCGCGGCGGACGATCGCGACGTGCGACTCGTCCGCGAGGTCGTCGCCGAGGACGAGTGGGAGGAAGCGGGCGTCGAGCCCATGGAGCGGCTATGGGCGGTGCGCATCGGCGGGCGGGCGGTCGCGATCGCGGGGTTCGAGCCGTGGCGGTCGCGGCTCGCGCACATCGGAGTCGTCGCGGCCGGGGCGCAGCGCGGGCGCGGTGTCGCGGCCTCCGCGGCGGCCGCGGTCGTCGGCGCGGCGCTCGATGCGGGACTCGTGCCCCAGTGGCGATGCCGAGTCGGGCACACCGCATCGCTGCGGCTCGCCGAGCGGCTCGGCTTCACCCGGGTCGGCGTGCAGGCGGCGGTGGCGCTGCCCGCCCGCGACCGCTAGCGACTACTCGACGCAGAGGCAGAACGGGTGCCCGGCCGGGTCGAGCATGACGCGGAAGGTCTTGCCCGGCTGGTGCTCGTGCCGAGTCGCACCCAGCTCAACGACCGCCGCCTCCGCCTCGTCGAGGTCGGCGACGCTCACATCGAGGTGCATCTGCTGCGGGTGCTCCTGCCCCGGCCAGTCGGGCGCCGCGTACTGCTCGACCTGCTGGAAGCAGAGCATCTGGCCGTAGTCGGCCTTGATCTCGACCCAGTCGTCGTCGCCGTCGGAGGCCTCCGAGACCTCCCAGTCGAGCATCCGCCCGTAGAACTCCGCGAGCGCCCGCGCATCCGGGCAGTCGATGACGAGCGTGGGACAGCTTGCGATGGCCATGCGCGCGAGGCTACGCCGACGCATCCGCCCGCGCCAGAGGAATCGTCAGAACCCGTGCACGAGCGGGAAGATCGGCAGCGCCTCCGGGTGGTGCGCGTGCACGATCACGAGGAAGACGACCGCGTCGAACAGCAGGTGCACCGTGACGACGTAGAGGAGGTTCTTCGTCCACGAGAAGATCAGGCCCTGCACGAGCGCGAACGGGATCGTCAGGAGCGGCCCCCACGACTGGTAGCCGAGCTCCCACAGGAACGAGACGAAGATCCCCGCCTGCAGGACGTTCGCGAGCCACGGCCGGAAGTGACGCATCAGCAGCGTGTAGACGGTGCAGATGAAGAACAGCTCGTCCCACAGGCCCACGGCGTTCACGCCCATGAAGAGCCGCGCGATCGTGTTCCAGTCCTCGACGGCGGGCCAGTTGCGGTAGACGCCCGAGGTGAGGAAGTAGAAGGGCAGGATCAGGTAGGCGGCGAGCACGACGACGACGATGTACGTCCACATGCGGCGCGTCCAGCGGCCGCCGGCCCACGGGAAGCGCACCGCGTGGTCGCGGTAGAGCCAGCGCGAGATCGAGTACGGGATGAGCACCGCGCCGCCGAGCGCGATCGCGAAGCGCGCGATGCCCGCGTCCGAGAGGTCGGCGTGCAGCGAGATGAAGCTGATCCACGTGAGCGCGATCGCGATGATCGCGAGGTCCTGCCCGAGCTTGCGCGAGAGGCCGGCCCGATCGGTGACGATGCCGCCCGCGACGCCGAGCACGAGCGGCAGGTAGCCCCAGTCGCTCAGCGCCCAGAAGAGCAGCACCGCGGCGCTCGTGACGAGCGCGGCGGGGATCATGGCGAGCGGATGCGTCGTCGTGCCCTCCGCCGCGACCGTCGGTCGGGCGGGCCGTGCGGCGGGCGTCGCTCGATCGGTCGTCACCGCATCAGCCTACGGAAGGCGACCCGGCTCATCCGCCGGGATGATCCTCGTCCCCCGGCCGATGCAAAGGCGCCGGTCGCGCTGGCTCGGGCCGGGTAGCCGGTGCTCCGATGAATCCATGCACACGAACCGACTCGAAGCCATCGGGCTCACCCACACCTACGGACAGGGCAACGCGGCGGCGCCCGCGCTCGCCGACGTCTCGCTCACGATCGGCGCCGACGGGCCCGAGGCGGTCGCGATCATGGGGCCCTCGGGCTCCGGCAAGTCGACCCTCCTGCACGTGCTCGCCGGCATCGTCGCGCCCGCCTCGGGCCGCGTCGCCTGGCGCGGCCGCGACCTCGCGTCGATGCGCGACGGAGAGCGCACGAAGCTGCGCCGCAGCGACTTCGGCTTCGTCTTCCAGTCGGGGCAGCTGCTGCCCGAGCTGCCCGCGATCGAGAACGTCGCGCTGCCGCTCATGCTCGGCGGCACGGCTCGCACGGGCGCCGAGGCTGCGGCCGGCACGCTGCTGCACCGGCTCGGCCTCGGCGAGATGCTCGGCCGCCGTCCGGGCGAGCTCTCGGGCGGCCAGGCGCAGCGCGTCGCGATCGCCCGCGCGCTCGTCGGCTCGCCCGGCATCGTCTTCGCCGACGAGCCGACCGGCGCGCTCGACCGCTCCACGGGCGACGCCGTCATGAGCCTGCTCATCGGCGCGACGCTCGGCCACGGCGCCTCGCTCGTCGTCGTCACGCACGACCCCGAGGTCGCGGCGATGTGCTCGCGCGTCGTGCGGCTGCAGGACGGCCGCATCGTGAGCGACGAGCGCCGCTCGGACGCGCGAGCGGATGCCGTCCCGGCGGCCGTGCAGGGAGCGCCGTCGGGTGCCGGGTCGATGTACGGGATGCCCGGCACCGCATCCGCCCCCGTGCCGCTGCCGCAGCCGCAGCACCCCTCCTACGGCGCCGCGCGCGCCGAGGCGCACGTGCCGAACCCCGTGCGCGACGCCGAGCAGCAGTCGTGGATCGAGGCCTCGCGATGATCACCCTCAAGCTCTGGGCGCGGCTCGCACGTGCCACCGGCCCTCGCGCGACCGACGTGCTGAGCGCGATCGCGTTCGCCTTCGCGACCGCCGCGCTCCTCGCGGTGCTCGGCGGTGTCAACGCCTTCCGCATGCGGCTCGAGGAGGGCCGCGTCGACCCGCTCGACGGCCAGCTCGTGCTCACGCTCTCGTTCGTCGCGGCGGCCCTGCTGCTGCCCGCGGTGTGGACGCTCGCGCAGGCCGCGGTGCGGCTCGCGATCGCGCGCCGCGACGACCGGCTCGCTGCCCTGCGGCTCGCGGGCGCGACGCGCGGCCAGGTGTCGGCGATGGCGGTGCTCGACGCGGTCGCCCAGGCGCTCGTCGGGGTCGTCGTCGGCGCGATGCTCGCGCTCGCGGTGACACCGGGGATCGCCCGCATCGAGTTCCAGGGGCTGCCGTTCACCGTCGCCGAGCTGCTGCCGCCCGCGTGGGTGTGGCTCGCCGCCGCCGGCGCGGTGCTCCTGACCGCGCTCGGCGCCGCGCTCGCCTCGCTGCGGCGCGTGCACGTCACGCCGCTCGGCGTCGCGCAGCGCGTGAGCCCGAAGCGGCTCTCGCTGTGGCGGATCCTCGGCTTCGCGATCGCGGCCGGCGCGTACGTCGCCGTCGTCGTGCTCGACCTCGTCCCGGCGGAGCTGTCGGTCTCGATCGCCCTCATCTCGGTCGTCGTGCTCGCCTACTCGCTCATCGGCCCGCTCATGATCCAGGGCATCGCGTGGCTCGTCGCGAAGGATGCGCGGAGCCCCGCGACGCTGCTCGCCGCCCGGCGCGTGATCGACGACCCGCGCGGGGCGTTCAACATCGTCGGCGCGATGTCAGTCGCGGTCATGGCCGGCGGCTTCGCGTCGCTCGCGCCCGCGGCGGCGGCGCCCGGCGACGCGCTCGCCGTCGACATGGCGACCGGCGCCGCGCTCACGATCGCGATCGCCGGCGTGCTCGGCGCCGTGCTCGCGGGCATCGCGCAGTCGGCGAAGGTGCTCGACCAGCGCCGGGAGCACCAGGCGATGCACCGCATGGGCGTCGAGCTGCCCGTCATGCGCGCGGCGCTCGTGCGCCAGGTCGCGCTCCCGCTCGTCGTGGGCGTCGGCGGTGCGGCCGCGGTCGCGCTGCTGCTCATCCTGCCGTCGTTCATGCTCTGGTGGTCGAGCGCCGGCTCGGTCATCACGTGGGCGCTCATGGCGGTCGGCGCGGTCGCCGTGACGCTCGGCGCGACGGCGGCGGCGCTCCCGCTCGTGAAGCGCGTCGCGACGGAGACCGCGGCCGCGTAGCGACCGCCCCGCCCCGACCCGACCCGACCCGCTCCGTCCGACCCGACCCGCTGCATCCGACTCGACCCGTTCGCGCCGACTCGACCGGCTCGCCACAGCGACTCGACCCCTTCCGCGCCACTCGACCCGTTGCAACGGGTCGAGTGGGCAAGAAGGGGTCGAGTCGTTCCGGGCGACGGGCGGCCAGGCCGGGCCGGCGCCGTTGGTCAGCGCGCCGGCAGCAGCGGCAGCACGTCCTCGGCGAACTGCTCGAGGAAGCGCCGCTGGTCGTGGCCGGGCCCGTGGAAGACGAGGTGGGTGAAGCCGAGCTCCGCGTAGTGCGCGATCTCGCCCGCAACCCGAGCCGCATCCGACCCCACGATCCAGCGCTTCGCGACCTGCTCGATCGGCAGCTCGTCGGCGAGCCGCTGCATCTCGAGCGGGTCGTGCACGTCGTGCTTCTGCTCCTGCGTCAGCGAGAGCGCCGCCCAGAAGCGGGTGTTCTCGAGCGCCGCGTCCGGGTCGCGGTCGTAGGAGACCTTGATCTCGATCATCCGGTCGACCTCGGACGAGTCGCGCTCGGCCTGCGCGAGCCCCTCCTCGAGCGACGCGACGATCGTGTCGCGGTAGTACTTGTCGCCCTTGCCCGAGGTGCAGATGTGGCCGTCGGCGAACCGCGCGGCGTAGCGCGTCGTCGCGGGACCGCCGCCGGCGACGTAGATGGGGATGCGCGAGCCCGGGTCGGCAGGATCCGGCCGGTCGTAGATCGTCGCCCCGTTGAGCGAGTAGTAGTCGCCCTCGAAGTCGACGCGCTCGTCGGTCCAGAGCCGCTTGATGAGCCGCACGGCCTCGCGCAGCCGCGCGAACCGCTCCTTGAGCTCGGGATACTCGACGCCGATCGCCTGCTCGTTGAGCGCCTCGCCGGTGCCGACGCCGAGGATGAGCCGGCCGGGGTGCACCTGCCCGAGCGTCGCGAACTGCTGCGCGACGACCGCCGGGTGGTAGCGCAGCGTCGGCGTGAGCACCGAGGTGCCCAGCACGACGCGCTCGGTGCGCTCGAGCGCCATCCCGAGCCACGCGACCGCGTTCGGCGCGTGCCCGCCCTCGTGCCGCCACGGCTGCAGGTGATCGCTGATGAACGCGCTGTCGAGCCCGACCCGCTCGGCGAGCGCGACGAGGTCGAGCAGCTCGGCGGGCGAGAACTGCTCGGCGCTGGCCTTGTATCCGTACCGCATGGGAGTCAGTCAACCAGCCTTCGGGGCGGTCTCAGACGGGCAGCTCGAGCATCGCGCGGTCGGGCGTGCCGAAGCGGTGCGCCGTGATCGACACCGCTTGCTCGCGCAGGAACGGCAGCAGCTCGACGCGCCCCTCGCGCGTCACGGGTCCGTCGTAGACGGCGACTGAGACGTCGCCCGCGAGCGCCTCCCGCACGCCGGGGTCGCTCCCGACGAGGCGGATGCGTCGCACGGGCTCCGAGGGACGCTCGAGGCCGAGCACGTCGTCGCGCTCGACCGGAGCGAGCGCCTCGCGCGAGCGCAGCCGCGCGTGGAACTCGGCGTCGGACTCCTCGGTGACCTCGAGCAGGCGCAGCGGCGGCAGCGGCCGCCGCGCGAGCTTCACGACGCCGGGCGGCACCTCGACCGCCGACGAGATGCGCACGGCCGAGCGGGCGCGCGCCGCGGCTGCGAGCAACCGCACGAGGTCGACGACGCGGCCGTCCTCGGCGACGCGGAGGAGCACCTCGGCGGGCCGGTAGCGGAGGATGTTGCGCTCGACGCACAAGGGAGGGACGGCCAGCCCGGAGACGTCCTTCGAAACGCCGAACTCCGCCTTCCAGCGCGCCTGGTCGCTCTTGGCGCCGGCGCGCACGGCGTCGAACTCGACGAAGTCGAGCGCGGGCGTCGCCGCCTCGATGACCTCGGCGACGCGCTTGTCGAGCCCCTTGAGCTGCACCGACGCCTTCGGCTCGGCGTGCACCGGCTCCCAGTCGACGAGCGTCGCGAGGTAGTTCGGGCCGCCGGCCTTCGCGCCGGGCCCGACCTGCGAGCGCTTCCAGCCGCCGAAGGGCTGGCGCCGCACGATCGCGCCCGTGATGCTCCGATTGACGTAGAGGTTGCCCGCCTCTACCCCGTCGAGCCAGTGGGCGACCTCCTCCGGGTCGAGCGAGTGGATGCCGGCGGTGAGGCCGAACTCGGTCGCGTTCTGCACCTCGATCGCCTCCTCGAGCGAGTCGACCTCGATGAGCGTGAGGTGCGGACCGAAGAGCTCGGTGACGTGCGAGAAGGTGCCGGGGAGCACGGCGTCGCGGATGCCGGGCGACCAGAGCCGGCCCGACGCATCCAGCCGCCTCGGCTCGAGCAGCCACTCCTCCTCGTCCTCGAGCGTCGTGAGCGCGCGCAGCAGCCTTCCCTGCGCCGGCTCGATGAGCGGGCCGACGTGGGTGCGCGCGTCGAGCGGCGAGCCGACCCGGAGCGCCCGCGCGGCATCGACGAGCTGGCGCCGGAAGCGCTCACTGTCGCCGACCGTGTCGACGAGGATCGCGACCGAGGCGGCCGAGCACTTCTGCCCCGCGTGCAGGAAGGCGCTCCGCACGATGTCGGCCACGGCGAGGTCGAAGTCGGCCGAGGGGGTGACGACGATCGCGTTCTTGCCGCTCGTCTCGGCGAGCAGCGGCAGGTCGGGGCGCCACGACGTGAATCGCTCCGCCGTCTCGGTCGAGCCGGTGAGGATGACGCGGCCGACCGCCGGGTGCGCGACGAGGCGCTGCGAGAGCTCGCCCTCCTCGGCGTCGCACAGCAGCAGCACGTCGCGCGGCACGCCCGCCTCCCAGAGCGCCTCGACGAGCACGGCCGCCGAGCGCCGCGCTTGCGGGGCGGGCTTGAGGATGACCGCCGAGCCCGTCGCGAGCGCCGCCGTCACGCCGCCGCACGGGATCGCGACGGGGAAGTTCCACGGCGGCGTGACGACCGTGAGCGCGACGGGCCGCGGGACCGCCCCCTCGACGCGCTCGAGCTCGATCGCCTGCTCGGCGTAGTAGCGGGCGAAGTCGATCGCCTCCGACACCTCGGGGTCGGCCTCGCCGATCGTCTTGCCCGTCTCGGCCATCATGATCTCGATGAGCCGGCCGCGGTAGACGCCGAGCGCCGTGGCCGCGTCGCGGAGGATCTCGGCCCTCCGCGCGGCACCGAGCCCCGCCCATCCGCCCGCCGCCTGCGCCGCCCGGTCGATGCGCCGCTCGAGCGTCGGCCAGTCGTCGATGCGGTTCATCTCGAGCGTGCGGAGGCCCAGCTGGGTCTCGCCGGCGCGCTGCACGAGCTGCCTCGCCCAGTCGCGGTTGGCCGCGAGCGACGGGTCGGTGTCGGGCTCGTTGGCGAAGCCCTCCGGATGCGTCACCGAGACCGCGAGATCGCCCAGTCGGTCCTGGGTGCGGTTCGGTCGCGGCTCACCCGCAGCGTCGTCGGCGCGCAGCAGCTCGATCGACTCGAGGAAGCGGTCGCGCTCCCGCTGGAAGACGGCCGGCTCGGCGAGGTCGAGCATGCTCGACATGAAGTTCTCGCCCGCCGCGTTCTCCTCGAGCCGGCGGATGAGGTAGGCGACGGCGGCGTCGAACTGGTCGGGTCGCACGACGGGCGTGTAGAGCACGAGGTTCGGGAAGACCTCGCGCACGGCGTCGCGGTGCTCGGCCGCCATGCCGAGCAGCATCTCGGCGTCGACGCGCTGGTGCGTGCCGTGGTGGCGGGCGAGCTCGGCGGCGTAGGCGAGGTCGAAGAGGTTGTGGCTCGCGACGCCGAGGCGCACGGCGAAGGCGTTGTCGGGCAGCAGCGCCTCGCGCAGCACGCGCTTGAAGTTCGCGTCGCTCGCGGCCTTCGAGCCGACGACGGCGAGCGGCCAGCCGTGCATCGCGGCGTCGACGCGCTCCATCGCGAGATTCGCACCCTTCACGAGCCGCACCTTGATGCCGGCGCCGCCGCTCGCGCGTCGCTCCTTCGCGAACGCGGCGAGGCGGCGGTAGGCCCCGAGCGCGTCGGGCAGGTAGGCCTGCAGCACGATGCCGGCTTCGAGCCCGCGCAGCTCGGGCCGCGAGAGGAGGCGCTCGAAGACCGCGATCGTGAGGTCGAGGTCGCGGTACTCCTCCATGTCGAGGTTGATGAACTTCGGCGGCGTCGACTCCGCGGCGAGGCGGTAGAGCGGCAGCAGCCGCTCGACGACGAGCTCGACCGTCTCGTCGAACGCCCACGGCTGCCGCTGCGGCGCGATCGCCGACACCTTGATCGAGACGTAGTCGACGTCGTCGCGGCGCAGCAGCGCCGTCGTGCCCTCGAGGCGGCTCGCGGCCTCCTCCTCCCCGAGCACCGCCTCGCCGAGCAGGTTGACGTTGACGCGCGTGCCGTCCTCGCGGAGCTTCGCGAGCGGCTTCGCGAGCTTCGAGGGGGATGCGTCGATCACGAGGTGCGAGACCATGTCGCGCATCGCGCGCTTCACGACCGGGATGATGAGCTTCGGCACGACGATGCCGAATCCGCCGCCCGCGGTGATGCCGAGCTTGAGGTACCAGTCGAGGAAGCCCGGGATCTCGCGGCTGAGCGCCTCGAGGTTGCGGGCGCTCACCTTCGGGTCCTCGGGGCGGATGACCTTGTCGACGAAGCCGAGCGCGAAGTCGAGGCCCGCGGGGTCCTGCAGGAGTCCCGCGAGGCGCTCGGCCGACTTGTCCTGCTTGTCGCTCGCCGGCCGGTCGAGCCAGCCGCGCACGCGCTCGATCGCGGCGAGCGCGAAGGGGTCGTCGCTCGTCGCGTCGGTGAGCTCGACGAGGGCGGGCGGGAGCGGCGGCTCGGGCGCCGCGGGGTTCGCGACCGCGGTGGGCTCCGGCTCGCGGACGATGGCGGGCGAGGCGGGCGCCGGCTCGGGCGCCGGCTCGGGCTCGACGGGCTGCGCCGGCGGAGCGGCGGCGGGCGGCTCGGTCGGCGCGACGGGGGCCGCGATCGCGGCGGCGATCGGCGCGGCGGCGGCGGGAGCGACCGCCGTGGGCGTCGCGGCCGCGGCAGCGGCGACGATGCGCTCGACCGGCGCCGCGGGCGCGCTCGGCGGCGCAGCCTCCGAGGCGCTCGGCGCCGCGGCCGCGGGCGGCGGCTCCTCGCTCGAGCCCTCGCGGGCTCGGCGCTCGGCCTCGGCCTTCGCGGCCGCCCGGGCGGAGACCGCGGCGGCGAGGCCGCCGATGCGCGGCTGGTCCTGCTCCGGCAGCACGGGGTTCGTCACCACGGGGTTCGAGGCCGCCGGGTTCGAGACCACCGGGTTCGCGAGCGCGGCGCCGGGGAGCATCGGATCCGCGGGCTCGGGGGCATCGCCCTGCAGCGGCTCGTGCACGTCGCCGTGCTGCTCGTCGAGGATCTCGGGCTCCACGTCCTCCACGGCCCCCGCCTGGGCGGCCTGCTCGCGCAGCTCGCGCCGCGACGGCGTCCGCGCGGCGAAGGGATCGTCGGCCGGCTGCTCCGCGTCGACCGGCTCGAGCGCCTCGGCAGCGGCGGCCGCCGAGGCGTCCTCGGCGTCGTCCGTCGACGCATCCGTCGGCTCGACCGGTCGGGCATCGCGCGGCACCGGCACGTGCGAGGCGGCGTCGAGCTCTGCCTGCAGCTCGGCGGCGTCCATCTGAACGGTCGGCTCCTCCTCGCGCTCCTGCGCGAGCGACCAGCCGGAGGCCGGCGCATCGGCGGCGGGAGCGGGGTCCGGCTCCGCGGGGACGGCGCGCTCGCGCGCCGGAGCGGGTGGGGCGGCGCTCGCTGCCGCGGCGAACGTCGCGTCGTCGACCTCGAACGCCGGGCCGCTCAGCCCGAAGCGACCGCCGAGCGGCGCGAGCGGCTCGTCGGGATCGTCCTCGGCGTCCTGCTCGGCGACGACCTCGACCGGCTCCGCCCGGGTCCGCTCGGCGTCGGCGAGCTCGATGCCCTCCGCGATGAGGGCGTCGAAGTCGTCGTCCCTGGACTGGTCGGTCATGCCGCATATCGTATGGGGGTGGGCCCTGGGGCGACCCGGGCCGGGTCGCGGCGCCGGGCGCTCGCGGGCCGGCGCCGACCCCCTCGACCGGCCCGCTCGAGTCGAGGAGGACGAGCATGTCGCGAGTCGCCATCATCGGCGGGGGCCACAACGGGCTCACCGCCGCCGCCTACCTCGCGCGCGCGGGCGTCGACGTCACGGTGCTCGAGCGCCTGCCGCACGTCGGCGGCGCCGCGGTCTCGGCGCAGGCGTTCGAGGGGCTCGACGCCCGCCTGTCGCGCTACAGCTACCTCGTGAGCCTCATGCCGCGGCAGATCATCGACGACCTCGGGCTCGACGTGCGGCTCGCGCGCCGCCGCTACTCCTCCTACACGCCCGTGCCGGGCGGCGACCGCGGGCTCCTCATCGACGCGGGCGACGAGGCGGCGACGCGCGCGTCGTTCGCGGCCATCGGCGCCGCCGACGACGCCGACGGGTTCGCCGCGTTCTACGACCGCACGACGCGCCTCGCGGCCGCGCTCTTCCCGACCCTCACCGAGCCGCTCCCGACGAAGGAGGCCGCGCGCGCGGCCGCCGGGGACGCATCCGCGTGGTCCGAGATCGTCGACGCGCCCATCGCCGACGCGATCGAGCGCGCCGTGCGCAGCGATGTCGCGCGCGGCGTGATCGCGACCGACGCCCTCATCGGCACCTTCGCCTCGCTCGCCGACCCGGGGCTCGAGCAGAACCGCTGCCTGCTGTACCACGTGATCGGCGGCGGGACGGGCGACTGGGACGTGCCGATCGGCGGCATGGGCCGGGTCTCGGGCGAGCTCGAGCTCGCGGCCCGCCAGGCGGGGGCGACGATCCTCACCGGCGTCACCGTCACGCGCGTCACGCCCGACGGAGAGGTGACGTGGAGCGAGCAGGTCGGCGGCCTGCCGACCGACTCGCCCGGCGTGCCGATCGGCACCGAGCTCACCGCGGAGTTCGACCTCGTGCTCTCCGCCGTCGCGCCGCACGTGCTCGCGGGGCTGCTCGAGCCTCCCGGCCCCTCGGTGCCGCGACCCGAGGGCGCGCAGGTGAAGGTGAACATGCTGCTCTCGCGGCTGCCGCGGCTGCGCGACGACATCGCGCCCGAGGCGGCGTTCGGCGGCACCTTCCACATCAACGAGACCTACTCGCAGCTCGAGCGCGCCTACGCCGCCGCGGCGGGCGGCGCCATCCCCGAGCCGCTGCCGTGCGAGATCTACTGCCACTCCCTCACCGACCCGACGATCCTCGGTGACGACCTGCGCGCATCCGGCGCCCACACCCTCACCGTCTTCGGGCTGCACACGCCCGACCGGCTGCTGACCGAGGAGAACAACGAGCGGATGCGGGGCGAGCTCGAGCGCGCGGTGATCGCGTCGCTCGACTCGGTGCTCGCCGAGCCGATCGAGCCGCTGCTCGTCGAGGGGCGAGGCGGCCCCGCGATCGAGACGCGGACGACGCGCGACATCGAGGCGTCGCTCGCGATGCCGGGCGGCCACATCTTCCACGGGCAGCTGTCGTGGCCGTGGCTCGACCACGAGCCGACGTCGGTCGCCGAGGCGTGGGGCGTCGCGACGCCGCACTCGCGGATCCTCATGGCCGGCTCGGGCGCGCGCCGCGGCGGCGCCGTCTCGGGCATCGGCGGCCACAACGCGGCGCACGCGGCGCTCGAGCTGCTGCGGCCGTAGCCGCTCGTCAGCGCGGGACGCGGCCCGCCCAGTCGGAGGGGTGGCTCGCGCGCGACGGCGGCAGCGCGTTCAGCCGCGCCCACTCCGCGACCTGCTCGGGCAGCGCCGGCAGCTCGACGGCGATGCCGGCGGCCTCGAGCACCTCGACCACGCGGGCGATCTTCGCCGTGCCGACGCCCCGCTCGATGAAGCGGCCCTGCACGATGCCGCGCGCGTACACCTCGCCGTCGACGACGAATCGCTGCACGAGGTAGATCGCGCGCTCGTCGCCGCCGAGCACGGCCGTCTCGATGTCGAAGCGCTGCCACAGGTCGAGCGAGCGGCGGTAGACCATCGACGACTGCCCGACGACGGCGTAGATGCCGGCCTTGCCGAGCGCCGCCGACATGCCCGTGCGGTTCGTCATGTCGACGCGCGCGAGGTCCATGTAGGAGGGGTAGCGGCCGTTGTTCATGTGCCCGAGCAGGTCGATGTCCGTCGGCAGCACCCGGAACGTCGTCTTCGCGACGTCGCCGATGCCGAGCTGCGGCTTCCCCCGGCTCTTGAGGTCCATCGCGAGCAACCACTGCAACCACATGTTCACGAGGAGCCATCCTGCCCGACCCGAGCCGCGCATCCGCCGCCGCCTGTGGGATCCTCCATCGAGCGCGCCCGGCTACGCTGGCGCCATGAGCGAGGGCGCGATCACGATCCGGCGGGCGACGACGGCCGACGCCGAGGCGCTGCTGCCGATGTTCGCCGCGCACCGCTCGGTCGACGAGGAGGACGAGAAGGTCGACCGCTACCGCGAGCGCCTCGTCGCGCTCGTCGAGAACCCCGCGCACCACATCGTCGTCGCCGAGCTCGGCGGTCGCGTCGTCGGCTACGCCGCCGCGCAGGACTACGGCCCCGCTCCGCACCGCGACTGGTCGATCGCGCGCATGCACGACCTGTGGGTGTCACCGGATGCGCGGGGTCACGGCGCGGGGACGGCCCTGTTCGAGGCCGTGCGCGACTGGGCGGAGCAGCAGACGAAGATCCGAGTGCTCGAGTGGCAGTCGCTCGACGTCGCGAGGCACTTCTACGAGAAGCTCGGCCTCTCGGGCGAGCACTCGGACGACGCCGACCCGCGGGCGCGCTACGAGATCGCGGTGCACCTGCCGTCGCGGGACTGACCCCCCTCCGTTCGTCGAGTAGGGCCGCTCCCCCGCTCGTCGAGTAGGCCCGCAGGGCCGTATCGAGACGGGGTCGACTGGTCTCGATACGCGGCCTTCGGCCGCTACTCGACCACCGGAGGGGGCGGCCGCCACTCGACCAGCGGAGGGGGGCGGCCGCTACTCGACCACCGGGGTCACCGGCGCGACCTCGCCGAGCCGGTCGAGCTGCCACACCGTCGTGCCGGCGGGGAGCGAGACGGTCGTCATCGAGCAGTTCGGCAGGATGACGTCGGGCGTGAGCTCGGGCACGAGCTGCCGCAGGAGCGACGTGATGAAGCCGCCGTGCGAGACGACGAGCACGTGCACGGTGCCCTCGCCCGGCACCTCGGCCGCGGCGCGGATCATGTGCTCGAGGGCGCTGTCGGCACGCAGGACGGTCGCGGCGGCCTGCTCGGCCTGACCGCTCGAGTCGAGCTGCGCGATCGTGTCGAAGAGCCCGCGCCAGCCGACCTGGTCGGCGATCGCGCCGAGCGCGCTCAGCTCGCGATCGACCTCGAAGCCGTGCTCGACGATGACCTCGCGCCAGACGTCCGAGGCCTTGCGCTCCTCGTGGCCGCCGAAGTTCCACTCGCGCAGCAGCTCGGTGAACTCGATCTCGGGCGCGGGGTCGAGCGCGGCGCGGATGCCCTCGGCGGTCGTGCGAGTGCGCTGCAGGTCGGAGGAGAAGAACAGGTCGAAGCGCTCGCTCGCGAGGTGCCGCGCGACGGCCTCGATCTGGCGCGAGCCGAGCGCGGTGATCGGCGAGTCCGACCAGCCCTGCATGAGGTGGTTGATGTTGTGCTCGGTCTCGGCGTGCCGCACGATCGTGATGCGCAGCTCGCGGCCGCGCGCGAGCGCCGCGAGCTCCTCCGGCAGGCGCTGCTCGGGCTGCTGCGCCGGCGCGGTGTCGGTCGATCGGTCGTTCATCGCTTCCCCATCCTCTCGAGCATGGCGTTGTAGGCGCCGAGCTCGGCATCGCCGTCTCGAGCAGCGGCGCGATCGGTGCGCCGCTGCTCCTTGCGGTCGCTGCGCGACCACTTGATCGTCGTGATGATCGCCATGATCACGGTCGGCACCTCGCCGACCGACCAGGCGATGCCGCCGCCGACCCGCTGATCCTCGAGCGCGTCGATGCCGGTGCCCATCGCGCCGAACCAGTCGGCGAGCATGAGCGCGTCGGTCATCATGATCGAGAGCCCGAAGAAGGCGTGGAAGACCATCGTGCCGAGCAGGAGCGTGAGCCGCAGCGGGTAGGGCGGCCGAGCCGGCCCCGGGTCGACGCCGATGATCGCCTGCACGAAGAGGTAGCCGGCGCCGAGGAAGTGCAGCACCATCCACACGTGCCCGAGGTGGTCGCGCATCGACCACTCGAAGATCGGCGTGAAGTAGAAGATCCACAGGCTCGCGACGAAGATGACCGCGGCGACCACCGGGTGGCCGATGACCTGCAGGTAGCGGGAGTGCACGATCGCGAGGATCCACTCGCGGCCGCCCATCGAGCCGTCGCGGCGCTTGGCGATCGCGCGCATCGCGAGCGTGATGGGCGCGCCCGGCACGAGCAGCACCGGCACCGCCATGCCGATGAGCATGTGGACGAGCATGTGGAGCGAGAACTGGTACTCCTGGTAGGCGTTGAGCGCACCGTTCGTGCACCACCACAGGAGCGCGATGCCCGCGAGCCACGCGAACGTGCGACCGCCCGACCAGCGGTCGCCGCGGCGCGCGAGCCGCACGACGCCCGCGACGTAGAAGAACGCGAGCAGCGCGCAGATGACCGTCCAGAGGGGATCGATGCGCCACTCGGTGAGCAGCCGGATGGGCGAGAACTCGGGCGGCAGCGGCTGCTGCGTGAGGATCTCGGCGGGGCTCGCCTCGGCGCCCGGCGGCACCTCGGGCACGGGCGTCGCCGTGCGCGCGAGGCCCGCGGCGACGCCGGCCGTGACGCCCATCACGACGAGCTCGAGGCCCAGGATGAGCGCGACCGCCCTGCCGGTCACGCGGAGTCCCTGAGCCTGTCGAAGGGAGCGCGACTCGCGCGCGGGCGTGAGGATGCGCATCCGCTGCCACGCGCCGAAGGCGCCGAGCACGACGAGCAGCACGGCCTTCGCGATCGAGAGGATGCCGTACTCGCTGGACCAGTCGCCCTCCATGCGCACCCACGACGAGACGATGCCGGTGAAGGCGACGATGCCGAAGCTGACGAGCGCGAGGCTCGAGTAGCGCAGGAGCACGTCGCCGTAGGCGCTGTTCCGGGGTGCGGATGCGTCGTCACGGCTCTCGTCGTCGCGGCCGCGCACGAGCACCGCGAGGTGGATGAGCCCGCCGAGCCAGATCGAGACGAAGATCAGGTGCAGCAGGAGCGAGGAGACGGCGAGCGCGTGGTTGGCGGTGCCGCCCGCGTGGCCGCCCGAGGCGATGAGCCAGAACGGCACGGCCCAGCCGACGACGGCGAACGCGACGGCGGTCGAGCCGCGCACGACGAGCAGCACGACGGTGAGCACCGCGAGCGAGAGCATCGTGCCGAGCTGCAGCCGGCCGGTCTCGATCTCGACGAAGAACAGCTGCAGGAGGTTGCCGAACTCGTCGTCGGCGGTGACGGGGTTCGAGACGAGCTGGCGGAACGTCCAGAATCCGACGAACGCCTGCAGCACCGTCGCGACGCCCGCCGAGAGGGCGGCGAGGTCGAGCGAGCGGTTCCAGTCGCGGCTGCCGGGCACGAGCGCGAAGCACGCGAGCACGAGGCCGCCGAACGACGCGGCGATCGCGAGGTTGCGGACCATCGTGACGATCGGCAGGCCGTAGCGCACGAGCGGACCGGGATCCTCGATCGCGAGCGGGTCGGCGCCGCCGCCGAACTCGAGCGCCGCCCAGAGCGCGGCGAGGCCCGCGAGGATCGCGAGCGCCGGGGCGAGGAGACGGAGGCGCTGCACCCGTCCAGGGTAGTGACCGACGCTATGGGCGAGCCTCGTCCGGACCGCCTTCGCCGCGCGGCGCGACCGGCTCCTCCTGCCGGCGGAGGAAGAAGGCGCCGAGCGAGCCCGCCACGGCCGCGAACACGCCGACCGAGTAGACGGCGAGCACGAGCTGCACGACCTTCGCGAACGGGTCGTCCGCGGTGATCCCCGCGCCGGTGATCGTGGCCATCGCGGCTTCGTACAGGGCCGTCGTGAAGTCGGAGTGCGACTCCATCGCGTAGAGCAGCTGGCTGGCGGCGAGGATGACGACGAGCGTGACCGCGACCAGCCAGCCGATCCGGCTCGAGAGCAGCCGGCCCGCGGAGCGGGAGCCGCGGACGCCGGCGGAGAGGATCCCGCCGACCCGCGCGAGGCGCGTCAGCCGGAGGAGCCGGACGGCCTGCAGCGCGCGGAAGAACCGCAGGAAGGGGATGGCGAGGAAGATGAGCTGCCACCAGTTGCGGCGCCAGAACGCGGCGCCGAAGCCGCCGACGTACGCCCGCAGCAGGAACTCGGCGACGAAGATCCCCCACAGCACCCAGCCGGCGATCGCGAGGATGCGGGTCCAGCCGGGCTCCGTCACGAGCAGCTGCCCGAGCACGACGAACAGGAACACGACGCCGAGGAATCCCATCGGGCGGTCGAGCCTGGCGGCGAGCAGCTCGGCGGCCTCGGCGCGAGCCGCGGGGGCGTCGCCCCGATCGTCGCCCGCGTCGAGCGGCGCGCCGCGACGACCCCCCTCGGATGCGCTCACGGGCACCACTGTACGGCTGGGACGCGGGAGGGGCGCCGCCTCTCGGCGACGCCCCTCCCGGTGCTGTGTGCGGTGCGAGCTACTTGACGGCAGCCTTGAGCTTCGAGCCGGCGGTCAGCTTGACGCGGTGGCCCGCGGCGATCTGGATCTCCTCGCCCGTCTGCGGGTTGCGGCCCGTGCGGGCGGCCGTCTCGGTGCGCTCGGCGCTGAAGAAGCCGGGGATCGAGACCTTGTCGCCGGCCTTGACGGCCGCCGAGACCTCGTCGAAGAGCGCGTCGAGGACGGCGCTGACCTTGGCCTGCGAGAGGTCGGTCGTCGCGGCGATCTTCGAAGCGAGGGTGGTCTTGTTGATGGTCTCAGCCATGGTGTCCTCCTGGATGTGGCATGTCGGGCCCGCAGGGAGGCGGGCATCCGCCGGGGCCCCCAGGGGCTCCGACCAACCCCGAACGTAGACCCGCGCCCCCGGATCCGCGGCAGGAACACCCCGACACGCCGCGCTTTCCGCGGATTTTCGCAGTCTGCGAACGCGTTCGGGGGACAAAACCGGATGCGTCGGGCGTCACTCCTCGGTCGACGCGGCCAGGCGCGCGGCTCGCAGGCGCGAGGCCTTCCCCGCCCGGCGCCGCTCGAAGAAGGGCAGGAAGAGGCCGATGAGCGGCCCGACGCCGAACGCGAAGATGACGGTGCCGATGCCGACCGGGCCGCCGAGCAGCCAGCCGACGAGCAGCGCCGTGCCCTCGATGAGGGTGCGGATGATCCAGATGCGCCAGCCGGTGATGCGGACGAGCCCCGTCATGAGGCCGTCGCGCGGGCCAGGCCCGAGGGTGGGGGCAATGTAGACGCCGGTCGCGAAGGCGAGCAGCACGATCGAGCCCACGAGCAGCAGCACCTGCTGCCACAGCTCGCTCGTCTCGGGGATGAGCCACAGCCCGAGGTCGGCAGCCGGCCCGACGAGGAAGCCGTTGAGCAGCGTGCCGATGCCGGGGCGCTGCCGCAGCGGGATCCAGAGGAGCAGCACGAGGCACGAGACGACGACCGTCGCGGTGCCGTACGTCATCGGCAAGTGGTTCGCGATGCCGAGCGCGAAGACGTCCCACGGGCCGACGCCGAGGTCGGCGCGCACGAGCATCGCGAGCGAGAGTCCGTAGAGCGCGAGCCCCGCCATGAGCTGCACCACGCGCGCGGTCGTGTCGGCCGGCCCGAGCGCGTCGATGGGCAGCAGCAGTCGTCGGAAGCGTCGCACCGACCCATTCCACTCCATCCGGGCGCCCTTCGACGCATCCGTCGCCCCGTTTCCACGCCCACCTGGACGAACGCCGATTGACCGGATGCGTCGGGGCCGGTTCCGTGGAGGCCATGACGCTCATCGGGTTCCACGCCTCGCACGAGCAGATCGCCCCCTCGGCGCTGCTCGACCACGTGCACCATGCCGAGCAGGCCGGCTTCCAGGCGGCGATGTGCTCCGACCACCACACGCCTTGGAGCACCCGGCAGGCCGAGAGCGGCTTCTCGTGGGCGTGGCTCGGCGCCGCGCTCGCGACCACGTCGTTCTCGCTCGGACTCGTGACCGCGCCGGGCCAGCGCATGCACCCCGCGATCGTCGCGCAGGCGATCGCGACGCTCGAGGAGATGTTCCCGGGCCGCTGCTGGGCGGCGCTCGGCTCGGGCCAGAACATGAACGAGCACATCACGGGCGAACCGTGGCCCGACAAGGCGACGCGCGTGCGGCGCCTCGACGAGTCGGTCGAGGTCATGCGGCGGCTGCTCGTGGGCGAGGAGGTGACGCACTCGGGCGAGATCGTGGTCGATCGCGCGCGCGTGTGGTCGCGCCCCGCCGAACCGCCGCCGCTCTTCGGCGCGGCCGTCACCGCCGAGTCGGCGGCCTCGCACGCGCGGTGGGCGGATGGCCTCATCACGGTCGCCTCGGACGTGCCGACCCTGCGCGACATCCTCGCGCGCTACCGAGACGCGGGCGGTCGCGGCGAGGCGGCGGCGCAGCTGCACCTGTCGTGGGCGCCCGACGAGGACGAGGCGATGGCGATCGCGCGCGACCAGTGGGCGACCGGCACGATCGGCGCGCCGGAGTCGTGGGACCTCGCGACGGCTGAGGAGCTCGAGCGCGCCGCGGCGGGCGCGACCGATGACGAGATCCGGCAGGCGGTGACGGTCTCGAGCGACCTGTCCGTGCACGAGGCGCGGATCGCCGAGATCCTGGAGCTCGGCTTCGACCGCGTCTACCTGCACCACGTGGGCAAGGAGCAGTCGGCGTTCATCGACGCGTTCGGCGAGCGCGTGCTGCCTGCCTTCGGTGCCGGTCCGGGACGGGCCGGCGCGTGAGCCCGCACCCGATCGACTACGCCGACCACTGGTGGCGGAACACCGTCATCTACTGCCTCGACGTGCAGGTCTTCCAGGACTCCGACGGCGACGGCGCGGGAGATCTGCAGGGACTCGTGTCGCGCATCCACGACCTCGCCGACCTCGGGGTGACGTGCCTCTGGCTCATGCCGTTCTTCCCCACCGCCGATCGCGACGACGGCTACGACATCACCGACTTCTTCGCCGTCGACCCGCGGCTCGGCACCCTCGGCGACCTCGTCGAGGTCATCCGCGTGGCGCGGTCGCAGGGCATGCGCGTGATCATCGACTTCGTCATGAACCACACCTCGGCCGAGCACCCGTGGTTCCGCTCGTCGCGCGCTTCGCGCGAGTCGCCGCACCGCGACTGGTACGTGTGGCGCGACGAGCCGCCCGCGAACCCGGATCCGCCCGTCTTCCCCGGCGAGGAGGACTCGACGTGGACGCTCGACGAGCAGACGGGCCAGTACTACCTGCACCACTTCCGCGCCCATCAGCCGGATCTCAACATCGCGCATCCGGCCGTCCGCGAGCAGATCGAGCGCAACCTCGGGCTCTGGCTCGAGCTCGGCGTCTCGGGGTTCCGCGTCGACGCGGTGCCGTTCCTGTTCAGCGATGCCGACCAGCACGGCACGCAGCCCGCTGGCACCGACTACGACGGCGCCGAGCACCTGCGGCGGCTGCAGCGCTTCGCGTCGCGCCGGAACGGCGAGGTCGCGCTGCTCGGCGAGGTCAACCTCACGCACGAGCAGCAGCTCGAGTGGTTCCACGCCGACGGCAAGTCCGCGGGCCTGCAGCTGCAGTTCGACTTCGTCTCGATGCAGCGGCTCTACCTCTCGCTCGCGCGGCGCGACGCCACGCCGCTCGCCCAGGCGCTGCGCGAGCGGCCCGAGCTGCCGGATGCGAGCCAGTGGGCGAACTTCGTGCGCAACCACGACGAGCTCACGCTCGACAAGCTCGAGCCCGACGAGCTCGAGGAGGTCTTCGAGGCGTTCGCGCCCGACGAGGGGATGCGCGTCTACGGTCGCGGGATCCGGCGCCGGCTGCCGACGATGCTCGGCGACGAGCGCGCGGTGCGGCTCGTCTACACGCTCATGTTCTCGCTCCCCGGCTGCCCCGTGCTCTTCTACGGCGAGGAGATCGGGATGGGCGAGGAGCTCTCGGTGCCCGGCCGCTACGCCGTGCGCACGCCGATGCAGTGGGAGCCCGGGCCGGGCGGCGGCTTCTCGAGCGCGCCGGCTTCCAGCCTGACGCGCCCCGTCGTCGAGGGCCCGTTCGGGCCCGAACGGGTGAACGTCGCCGACCAGCGGCGCGATCCGGACTCGCTCTGGCACCACGTGCGCCGGCTCGCCACGCTGTACCGCGACGCCCCGCAGCTCGCGTGGTCGACGCTCGAGGTGCTCGGCGTGCGGCAGCGCGCGGTGCTCGGGCACGTCGCGCGCGGCGACGACTGGACGATGCTCGCGCTCCACAACCTCGGCGACGGCCGCGAGGCGGTGCGGCTCTCGGTGACGACCGACGACGGGCCCGTCACCCTCACCGACCGCTTCGACGAGCGGTCGATCACGATCGACGGCACGCTCGAGCTCGAGCTCGAGCCCTACGGCTGGCGGTGGCTCACGGTGTCACCGGCGGATGCGGTGATCACCCGGGCCTGACCGGGCGAAACGCGTTCTCCACAGGCTCTTCTCCCACGCGTTCGCGTGTCAGTGGCCCGTGGTGGAATGCCCGCATGGATGAGTGGTGGGGCGTCGATGCGGAGGAGTACATCGCGTCGATCCGGGCGGGCGCGATCGACCCGCACGGCCGCACCGCCGAGGAGCTCGAGGAGGAGCTCGCCGCCTACGACCGGGACTGGTCCGAGCGGCTCGCGCGCCTGAGCGACGCGGAGGTCGAGGAGGTCATCGCCGGCCGCATGCAGGTGCCGCCGCTGCCCGGCACGATCGATGCCCGTTCGGAGCACGTGCGCGCCCTCGATGCGGTCGCCGGCCGGATGCGGGCCATCGAGCAGCGCCGAGCGCGCCTCGACGCCGAGGAGCGCGAAGTGCTCGCAGCAGAGCTGCAACGGCTGCGCGACGCGGGCGGTGACACCGGGATGGCGGTCAAGGAGACCGCCTCCAACCTCGCCGCTGAGCTCCGGTTGTCCGACCGCGCCATGGAGCGGAAGCTCACCGGCGCATGGCTGACCGTCACCGACCTCCCCGCCGCGCACGCCTCCCACAAGGCGGGCCGGATCACGGGCACCCACCTGCGCGCGATCGAGCAGGCGACGGAGGCGCTCCGCACCGATCCGTCCGTCGACCCCGACGACCGGGCCCGCGTGGAGGCGGAACTGGTCGAGATCGCCGAGCGGGTCACGCCGTCGCAGCTGCGCTCGCGTGCCCGCCGGATCGTGGACCGGGCGATGACCGAGCCACTCCAGCGCCGCCACGACCGGGCGGTCGAGCAGCGCCGCGCCTGGCTCGACGACCACGACGACGGCATCACGGTGCTCTCCATGGCCGGACCGTCAGCCACGATCCACGGCGCGTTCAACCGCGCCACCGACGCCGCCCGAGCCAAGCCGAAGGACGACCCCCGCACCTTCGACCAGTACCGCTTCGACGCGCTCATGGAGACGCTGCTCACCGGGCAGACGCCGCAGGACCTGCACGGCATCAACCCGATCGCCGCCACCATCACGATCACCATCCCCGCCACCGAGCTGCTCAAGCCGAGCGACGACGAGGACGAGCCGCAGCTGCGGTTCTCCGGCGCGCTCGAGGGCGGAGCGCTCGTCGACGCGGCCACCGTCCGGGCGCTCGCGGCCGAGACGATCACGTGGGAGCGGCTGTTCCTCCACCCCGTCACCGGCGTCCCGGTCGCGGTCGACACGTACAAGCCCAACCGGGCCATGCGGCGCTGGCTGCAGCGCCGCGACGGCCGCTGCCGCTGGCCCGGCTGCACCAACCGCGTCTCCAGAGCCGACGCCGACCACACCATCGCCCACGCCGACGGCGGCCCCACGACGCTCTCGAACCTCGCGCACCTGTGCCGACGGCATCACCTCATGAAGCACGCCACCGCCTGGACCGTCCGGCAGCTCGACCAGGGCGTCCTCGAATGGACCAGCCCGACGGGCAAGATCTACCTCGACGAGCCCGAGCCCGCCGGGCCGGGGTTCGTCGACCGCGGCGTCGACATCTGGGAGCTCTCGAGCGACCAACCCGCCAAGTGCACCGCGAGCGACCCACCATGGGCGCACCTCAAGGACTGCACCTGCGACCTCGAGACCGCGCCCGCCTGACCGAGTGCGCCGTCGCGGCCGTGTGACCGCATCCGGAGACGACGATGGCCCCGACCGCTGGGGTCGGGGCCATCGTGATGCGTGGAGCGGGTGCTTACCAGCTCGACTTGGTCACGCCGGGCAGCTCGCCTCGGTGCGCCATGTCGCGGAAGCGGACGCGCGAGATGCCGTAGTCGCCGACGTGGCCGCGGGGGCGGCCGTCGATCGCGTCGCGGTTGCGGACGCGGACGGGCGAGGCGTTGCGGGGCAGCTTCTGCAGGCCGATGCGGGCGGCCTCGCGCTCCTCGTCGGTGCTCTTCGGGTCGACGAGCGCCTTCTTGAGGGCTGCGCGCTTCTCGGCGTAGCGGGCGACGATGGCCTTCCGCTGCTCGTTCTTGGCGATCATGCTCTTCTTGGCCATTTATCGCTCCTCTCGGAACTCGACGTGCTGACGCACGATGGGGTCGTACTTCTTCAGCACAAGTCGGTCAGGGTTGTTGCGACGGTTCTTCTTCGTCACATACGTGTAGCCGGTGCCCGCGGTCGAGCGGAGCTTGATGATCGGACGGACGTCCTGCGCCTTCTTCGCCATCAGAGCTTCACCCCCCGAGCCTGCATGTCACGGACGACGGCCTCGATGCCACGGGCGTCGATGACCTTCATGCCCTTGGCCGAGACGTTGAGCGTCACGTTGCGCTTGAGCGACGGGACGAAGTAGGTCTTGCGCTGCACGTTCGGGTCGAAGCGACGCTTCGTGCGCCGGTGCGAGTGCGAGATGTTGTGCCCGAAGCCGGGGATGGCTCCGGTCACCTGGCATACGGCTGCCATGGTGCCTCCAATTGGGTACCGCAGACCCGAAGGCCTGCCCAAGATCACTTGCCTGCACACGCCGAAGCCGAGCCTGGTGGGGTTTGGAGGCGACGTGCGCTGCGCGGCCGAAACCGCGCCAAGGGTCAATCGTACGCGATGCCGCCCGCTCGCGGCAATACCGATCCAGATCCCGTCGTCAGCGCTGCGGCGGGAAGACCGGTTGGCCGTCGGGGCCCATCGGGAGCGGCGTGCCGTCGGCGTAGGTCGGCCACGGCAGCATGCCGCCCGGCGCCGGCCGGGGAGTCGGCTGCGCGCCCGGCTGGTGCATCGGTTGCGGCATCGGCTGCGGCATCGGCGGCGCGGCGGCCGCGCCGGGGTGCATCGCGGTCGGGTTCGCGGCGCCGCCGAGCTGCTGAGGCACCGCGCGCCGCTGGTGCTCGCCGCGCGCCTCGGCCTCCTGCCAGTCGATGTTGCGGCGGTTCCAGAAGAGCAGCACCGTCACCGACGCGGCGAGCGCCGTGACGACGATCGCCGCGACCGTCGCGCGCCAGTACCACTCGGTCACCTCGAAGCCGAAGGCCTCGATCGCGAAGTGGAGCGTCAGCAGGATGCCGACGAGCCCAAGCAGCGCCGCCGCGACGAGCCCGATGATGCGCGCCATCTCCGCCCGGCCGCGCTCGCCGAGCGAGATGAGGCCCCACGCGCCGGCCGCGGCAGCGCGCACGACGAGGATCGTCAGCAGCGTGATGCCGAAGAGCTCGCCGAAGAGCCAGTCGTCGTCCCACGGGTCGCCTCCCGTGCCGCGCATCCAGATCGAGATCATGAGCACCGCGAGCAGGTAGATGTTCGCCGCGACGCCGATGATGAGCGGCGTCGACGAGCGCCGCGCGAGCACGAGGTCGAGCGCGAGGAGACCCGTGAACGCGAGGAAGACGACGACCGTCCACACGACGCGCGACGCCTGGCTCTCGAAGTCGCCGACGAAGATGAGCACGACCGTCACGAGCGTGACGATCGCGAGCAGGCAGATGCCGACGAACAGCACCGGCTGGATGCCGAAGATGCGACGCGCCTGGAGCGCTGCCGCAGGCCGCTCGGGCCACGGCGACGGCGAGCTGGGCTGCTCGCGGTAGGGATTCTCGACCGCGCCGGCAGCCGGTCGACCCCCGGCGCCCGAGCCGTAGGGCATGGATGCCTGCGCGAGCGGCTGGTCGTAGGGGCCGGGCTCGGCCTGGCCGCGATCGACCGGCGGATCCTGCGACTGCGCGTGCTGCTGCTCGCGCTGCTGGATCTGCTGCAGGAGCGTCGGCTGCTGGTCGGGGCTCGGTCGGCGCGCACCGAAGGCACTGGATCGGAAAGCACTGGGCTGAGCGGTCACTGGGGCTCCCCTCGGTCTCGTCGAGACAGTCTCACATCGGAAGCGCTCGAGCGCGATGGGCAGGAGTGACCTGGGGACGGATCAGCCGGCGGAGCGTCGCGCGTCGCGCTCGGCGGCGCACTCCGCGCACAGGCCGAAGATGTCGACGACGTGGTCGGGCTCGACGAAGCCGTGCGCGGCGGCGACCTGGCCAGCCCAGCGCTCGACGGCGGCCGCCTCGAGCTCGACGGTGCGGCCGCACGAGCGGCAGATGAGGTGGTGGTGATGGGTCTTGGTGCACGCGCGGTAGAGCAGCTCGCCCGCCGACTGCAGCGCATCCGCCTCGCCGTCCTCCGCGAGCGCCGCGAGCGCCCGGTAGACCGTCGCGAGCCCGACCGTCGAGCCCTCGGCGCGCATCGACTGGTGCAGCGCCTGCGCCGAGACGAACTCGTCGCTCGCCTCGAGCGCCTCGCGCACGGCCTCGCGCTGCTTCGTGCTGCGGCGGGGAGCGGGGGCGGTCACGGTGTCGTCCTCCACGGTGTCCTCGTCTCGATCGTGCCACGCGGGCGGCGGGCGGCCTCGGCCCAGAGCCAGGCGAGGCCGTAGAAGGCGGCGGCCACGAGCGCGATCGCGCCGCCCGCGGCGAGCTCGAGCCAGCGCGACGCCACGAGGCCGAGCACGCCGGAGGCGATCGCGATGAGCGGCGCGACGACGAGCATCGCGCGCCAGTCGCGCACGACGAGCCGGGCGGCCGCGGCGGGCGCGACGATGAGGGCGACGCCGAGGATCGCGCCGACGACCGGCATGATCGCGACGACGGTCGCCGCGATGAGGGCGAGCGCGACCGCCTCGGGGATCCAGGGGCGCATGCCTGCGCGGCGGTAGCCGCCCTCGTCGGCGCTCGAGAAGACGAGGTGCGGGCCAGCGATGGCCCACACGACGATCGCGACCGCGAGCAGCACCGCGGTGAGCGCGATGTCGGCGCCGGTGACGGCGAGCACCTGGCCGATGAGGAACGACTCGACGTCGATCGCGAGCGGGCTGAGCGACTGCAGGAGGGCACCGAGCGCGAAGCCCGCGGTGAGCATGATGCCCGACGCGACGGCGGGGCCCTGCGAGCGGATGCGGCCGATGCCGACCGCGATCGCGACGAGCGCGACCGCCGCGACCGCCGCGCCGAGCGGGATCGAGACGCCGAGCATCGCCGCGGCGACCGCGCCGGGGAAGGTCGCGTGCGTGAGCGACATCGTGAAGAAGGCGCGCTCGCGCAGCACGACGAGCACGCCGACGAGGCCAGCGAGGGCGCCGGCGAGCGTCACCTCGAGGAGCGCGCGGGAGAAGAAGTCGAGCGTCACGACGCCGCTCCCGCCGAGCTCGCGATCGCCGAGTGCCGAGTCGATGTGCCCCGCAGGTGCCCGATCGCGAGCGCAGCGAGGTAGCCGACGATCATCGTGAGGGCCACGGTCGCGCCGGGCGCCACATCCACACCGAGCACCGCGAGCTGCACGACCGCCCAGAGGCCCAGCCAGCCCGTGGCGGCGCCGAACGCGATCGCGACGACGGCCGCTGCCGCGAGCGAGCGCGTGAGGGCGCGCGCCGCCGCCGTCGGCACGATGACGACGGCGAGGGCGAGCAGCGTGCCGACCGAGGCGGATGCGGCGACCACGACGAGCGCGACCGCGACCGTGCCGACGACCTCGAGCACGAGCACCGGGAGCCCCGCGCGGCGCGCACCCGCGGGGTCGAACGCGGCGTAGAGCTGCGGCCTCGCGGTCAGGACGACGAGCAGCACCGCGACGCCGATGAGCGCGAGGGAGAGGCCGAGGTCAGCCCACGTGATCGTGAGCAGCCGGCCGAAGAAGAAGTCGGAGAGGCTGCCCGTCGCTCCCCCGGATCCCGAGACGAGCACGACGCCGAGGGAGAAGAAGGAGGTGAGCACGATCGCGACCGCCGTGTCGCGCGGCTGCCCGCGGCGCGAGATGAGCGCGAGCACGACCGCCGCGACGACGGCCGCGCCGATCGCGCCCGGCATGAGCCCCGCCGCGCCGCCGAGAGTCGCGCCGACCACGAGGCCGGGGAAGACCGCGTGCGTGAGGCCGTCGGTCGAGAACTCGAGCCGCCGGAGGTTCACGAGCACGCCGACCGTGCCCGCCGCGATCGCGAGCGCGACGAGCAGCAGCAGCGGTCGCCCCATGAAGGGCACGGAGAACGGCGTGAACGGGTCGATGAGCGCCGCGGTCGGCGTCATCGGTGCTCGGCGCCCGCGGCGCCGTCGTCCTGCAGCACGTGGTGGTGGTGCGCGCCGTGCGCGGCGGCGTGGTGCTCGGTCGTCGCGAGCGTGTGCCCGTCGATCTCCATCACGTGGCTCGCGAACGCGGCCTCGACGCGCTCGAGCGTGAGGACGCATCCGGTCTCGTCGAAGGCGATCTGCCGCCCGTTGACGAGCAGGGTGCGATCGCACACCGCGCGCGCGAGGTCGAGGTCGTGCGTCGTGATGAGGAGGGCGACGCCCTGCGCCTTGAGGCGCCGCACCGTCTCGAGCAGCGCGTCGCGCGAGCCGTGGTCGAGGCCGTTGAACGGCTCGTCGAGCAGCAGCAGGCGCGGCTCGCCCGCGAGGGCGCGCGCGAGGAGCGCGCGCTGGCGCTGGCCGCCCGAGAGGTCGCCGAAGCGCGTGCCGCGGTGCTCGGTGAGCCCGACCGCCTCGATCGCCTCGGCGACGATGCGCCTGTCGGCCCTGCCGGGCCACTTGAGGCCGAGCCGCGGCGTGCGGCCCATCGCGACGACCTGCTCGAGCGTGACGGGGAACGCCGGGTCGATCTCGCTCGACTGCGGGAGCGTGCCGATCTCGCCGCGCGCGGCCGGCACGCGGAACACGCGCGCCTCGTGCTGCGCGAGCCCGAGCAGCCCCGCGAGCAGGGTCGACTTGCCCGCGCCGTTCGGCCCGATGAGCGCGACCGCCTCGCCCGCGCGCACCTCGAACGAGACGCCCGAGAGCACCGGCGCTCCCCCGTAGCCGAAGGAGGCGTCGGCGATCTCGACGACGGGTTCGCTCATGAGAGCGATCCTGGCACCGGCAGCGGCTCGGCGCCCCACGCGGTGACGATCGCGGTCGTGTTGTGCATCTGCGAGCCGATGTAGGTGCCGGTCGGGCTGCCCTGCGGACCGAGCGCGTCGGCCGCGAGGGCGTCCTCGCCCTGGCGGAGCTCGACGCCCGCCTCGCGGGCGATCGTGGCGGCGAGCTGCGGGTCGATGGCGTTCTCGCTGAACACGACGGGCGTGCCGGTCGCGCGGATCTCGGCGACGAGGCCGTCGATGTGCGCGGCGCTCGCATCGGCGCTGTCGTCGAGGCTCGGCAGCACCGTGCCGACGACCTGCACGTCGAAGGCCCGCTCGAGGTAGCCGAACGTGTCGTGCGTCGTGACGACGAGCCGCTCCTCGACCGGCACCTGCTCGATCGAGCCGCGCATCCACTCCTCGAGCTCGCCGAGCTGCGCGATGTAGGCGTCGGCGGATGCGTCGATGTCGGCCTCGGGGTCGGCCGCCGTGACCGCGTCGCGGATGGCCTGGGCCTGCAGGATCGCGTTCGCGGGGTCGGTCCACACGTGCGGGTCGAACTCGCCGTGCGCGGCGTGCTCCTCGGCCGTCTCGCCCTCGTGGCCCGCCTCGTCGGCGTGCTCGGCCTCGTCGGCGTGCTCCTCGCCCTCCGCCTCGTCGCCGTGGTCGTGCCCCTCGTGCGGGTCGCCCTCGGCGGCGAGCAGCTCGAGGCCCTCCGAGGTGTCGACGACGGTGCCCGCGAAGCCGGAGGCCTCGACGGTGTCGTCGAGCCACTCCTCGAGGCCGGCGCCGTTCACGATCAGCAGGTCGGCGTCGGCGAGCGCGCCGAGCGCCGAGGGGCCCGGGTCGAAGGAGTGCGCGGAGGCGCCCGGCTGCAGCAGGCTCGTCACCTCGGCCGCGTCGCCCACGAGCTCGCTCGTGATGTCGGCGAGCTGGGTGGTGGTCGTCACGATCTCGAGCCGGTCCCCGGCCGAGCCCGCGCCGTTCGCCGTGCCGGCGCATCCGGTCACTGCCAGGGCCATCGCGCCGATCGCGCCGGCCGCTGTGAGGGTTCGCATCTGCAGTCCTTGTCCAGCACGGCACCCTGCCGCGCACATCCACGGTAGGTGCTGTTGAGAACGATTGTCAATTTCACGCAGCCTTCCGCAACACGCCCGACACACGGCGCGCGTAGGCTTCCGGCCATGGAGCGCTCCACTGAAGCAGCCGGCGCCGCGCAGTCCGCGATCATCGCCGCCCTGGGATCCCGACCGACCATCGACCCGCCCGCCGAGCTCGAGCGCCGCGTGCGGTTCCTCGTCGACTACCTCGCGCACACGGGGGCGAAGGGCTTCGTGCTCGGCATCTCCGGCGGGCAGGACTCGACGCTCGCCGGCCGGCTCGCGCAGCTCGCCGTCGAGCGCGTGCGGGCGGCCGGCGGGGAGGCGAGCTTCGTCGGCGTGCGCCTCCCCTACGGCGTGCAGCACGACGAGGACGACGCGCAGCTCGCGCTCGACTTCATCCGCGCCGACCGCGAGGTGACGGTCGACGTCAAGCCGGGCGTCGACGCGCTCGAGGCGTCGATCGAAGCGGGCGTCGGCGAGGTCGACGACTACCACAAGGGCAACGTCAAGGCGCGGGCGCGGATGATCGCGCAGTACGCGATCGGCGGCCAGCTCGGCCTGCTCGTGATCGGCACCGATCACGCGGCCGAGGGCGTCACGGGCTTCTACACGAAGTACGGCGACGGCGGGGCCGACGTGCTGCCGCTCGCCGGCCTCACGAAGCGGCAGGGCAAGCAGCTCCTGCGCGAGCTCGGCGCCGTCGAGCGGCTGTGGCAGAAGGCGCCGACGGCCGACCTGCTCGACGAGCGCCCGGGCCAGACGGACGAGGCCGAGCTCGGCCTCGCCTACGAGCAGATCGACGCCTTCCTCGAGGGGCGCGACGTCGAGCCTGCGGTCGCGGAGCAGATCGTCGACCGGTACACGCGCACCGAGCACAAGCGCCGCATGCCCGTCACGCCCGACGACGAGTGGTGGCGGCCGCAGGCGCGGTGGAGCTAGGGCTCGAGGCCCTTTCGGGCCTCGAGCGCGACCCCAGCGCCGACGCCCGTCCCGGGCGTCGGGAGCGGCTGCTCAGTCGACGAGCAGCGCCGGCTCCTCCAGGACCGACGCGACGTCGGCCACGAAGCGGCTGATGACGTCGCCGTCGACCGCGCGGTGGTCGAACGAGCCGCCGACGGTCGTGACCCAGCGCGGCCGCACCTCGCCGTCGACGACCCACGGCTTCTGCCGGATCGCGCCGAGCGCGATGATGCCGCTCTCGCCCGGGTTGAGGATCGGCGTGCCGGTGTCCATCCCGAAGACGCCGATGTTCGTGATCGTGAAGGTGCCGTGCTGCATGTCGGCCGGCGGCGTGCGGCCCTCGCGCGCCGTGAGCGTGAGCCGCTCGATCGCCCGCGCGAGGTCGACGAGCGAGAGCTCCTGCGCGTCCTTGATGTTGGGCACGAGGAGGCCGCGCGGCGTCGCGGCGGCGATGCCGAGGTTGACGTAGCGGTGCACGACGAGCTCCTCGGGCGTGAACGTGGAGTTCACCTCCGGTGAGCGCTCGATCGCCCACAGGATCGCCTTCGCCATGATGAGCAGCGGCGACACCTTGACGCCCGCGAAGCCGTCGGACGCCTTGAGCCGCTTCACGAGCTCCATCGTGCGCGTCGCATCGACCTCGGTGAAGACCGACACGTGCGGCGCCGTGAACGCCGAGTGCGCCATCGCCTGCGCGGTCGCCCGCCGCACGCCCTTGACGGGGATGCGCTCCTCGCGCCCGCCCGTCCACGCGGTGCGGGCGGCCGGCGCGGCAGCCGGCGTCGCCGCCTGGGCCGCACGCTGCACGTCGTCGCGCGTGACATCGCCGATCGGACCGGTCGCCGGCACCTGCCGCAGGTCGACGCCGAGGTCCTTCGCGAGCTTCCGCACGGGCGGCTTCGCCAGCACCGGGGCGGATGCGTCGCGGTGCTCCGCGGGCGCGACCGGCTCCGCGGCGGCGGGCGCGGGCGCCGCGGGCGCGGGCGCGGCCTGCGTCGGCGGCTGCTGCACCGTGCGGGGCTTCCGGCGGCGGGTCTCGGCACCGCCCCGCACCCCGTAGCCGACGAGCACGGCGCCGCCGGACGCATCCGGCTCGACCGACTGCTCGGTCGGCTTGCCCGACTCGACCTCGCCGGGATCGCCCCCCGCGACGCGGATGATGGGGGTGCCGACCTCGACGGTCTGGCCCTCCTCGACGAGCAGCGCCTCGACGGTGCCCTCGAAGGGGCTCGGCAGCTCGACGAGCGACTTCGCCGTCTCGACCTCGAGCAGCACGTCGTTGACGGCGACGGTGTCGCCGGGGC
The DNA here is from genome assembly GCF_000425105.1 of Agrococcus lahaulensis DSM 17612. Classification (GTDB taxonomy): domain Bacteria; phylum Actinomycetota; class Actinomycetes; order Actinomycetales; family Microbacteriaceae; genus Agrococcus; species Agrococcus lahaulensis. The sequence goes on along the minus strand of NZ_AULD01000005.1, from coordinate 555,261 downwards.
GCACGCGCCACCGGACGATCTCGGCCTCGGTGAGCCCCTCACCCGGGTCGGGGAGCCTGAACTCCTGCATGGGAGGTCCTTCCGTCTCAGTGGGCCATGGTCAGTGGGCCAGCGCGCGGTCGACGGCCGCGAGCACCCGGTCGGCGTCGGGCAGGTAGACGTCCTCGAGCTGCGCGGGCGGGAACGGGGTGTCGAAGCCCGACACCCGCTGGACGGGCGCCTCGAGCGAGTAGAAGGCGCGCTCGGCGATCGTCGCGGCGATCTCGGAGCCGACCGATGCGTGGCCGGGCGCCTCCTGGGCGACGACGACGCGGCCGGTGCGCTGGGCCGAGGCGACGAGCGGCGCCCAGTCGATCGGCGAGAGCGACCGCACGTCGACGACCTCGCAGCTCGTGCCCTCGCCGGCGGCGATCTCGGCCGCCTGCAGCAGCACGTGCACCATCGCGCCGTGGCCGATGAGCGTCACGTCGGTGCCCTCTCGCGCGACGACCGCGTCGTGGAGCGCGGCGGTCGGCGCGTCGAGCACCTCGCCCTTCGTCCAGTACTTCGCCTTCGGCTCGAGGAAGATCACCGGGTCGTCGCTCTCGATCGCCTGCCGCAGCATCCAGTGCGCGTCGTTCGCCGTCGAGGGGCTCACGACCCGCAGGCCCGCCGTGTGGGCGAAGTACGCCTCGGGGCTCTCCTGGTGGTGCTCGACGGCGCCGATGTGGCCGCCGTACGGGATGCGGATGACGACCGGCATCGAGACGGCGCCGCGGTGGCGGGCGCGCATCTTCGCGAGCTGCGAGACGATCTGGTCGAAGCCGGGGTAGACGAAGCCGTCGAACTGGATCTCGATCACCGGGCGGTAGCCGCGCATCGCGAGCCCGATCGCGGTGCCGATGATGCCCGACTCGGCGAGCGGGGTGTCGAGCACCCGCCCGTCACCGAACTCGGCGTGCAGGCCCTCGGTGATGCGGAAGACGCCGCCGAGCGGGCCGATGTCCTCCCCCATGAGCAGCACCTTCTCGTCGGCGCGCATCGCCTCGCGGAGCGCCGAGTTCAGCGCCTTCGCGATCGGCATGGTCTGGCCGGCGGTCATGCGTCGCTCCCGAACGAGGCCTCGAACTCGGCGAGCGCCGCCTTCTGCTCGGCCATGAGCGGATGCGGGTCGGCGTAGACGTGGTCGAAGATGTCGTCGCTCGCCGCGGCGGGCGCCTCGAGCGTGCGGCGGCGCATGTCGGCGGCCTCGTCGGCGGCCCGCTGCTCCTGCTCGGCGAGCGCGGCGTCGTCGACGCCGAGGGAGCGCAAGTGGGCGGCGAGGCGCGCGATCGGGTCGCGCCGGGCCCACGCCTCCTCCTCGTCGCGCGAGCGGTAGCGGGTCGGGTCGTCGCTCGTCGTGTGGGCGCCCATGCGGTAGGTGTCGGCCTCGACGTAGCCCGGGCGTCCCTGCCTGGCCTCGTCGAGCATCCGCCTCGACACCGCGAAGGAGGCGAGCGGGTCGTTGCCGTCGACCCACGCGGCCTCGAGCCCGAAGCCGCGCGCGCGCTCGTGGAGCGGGAAGCGGCTCTGCCGGGTCGAGGGCACCGAGATCGCCCACTTGTTGTTCTGCACGAAGAACACGATCGGCGCGTCGTAGCTCGCGGCGAAGACGAGCCCCTCGCTCGCGTCGCCCTGGCTCGCCGCACCGTCGCCGTAGAACGCCATGACCGCCTCGTCGACGGACGCGTCGCCCGTGCCGCTCGCGCCGTCGAGGCCGATGCCCATCGCGTAGCCCGTCGCGTGGAGCGCGTGCGTCGCGATCACGAGCGAGTAGATGCGCATGCCGGGGAGCTCCGTCGGGCTCCAGCCGCCGTGCGCGGCGCCGCGGAAGATGTCGATGATCTGCAGCATGTCGACGCCGCGGTGGAGCGCGATGAGGTGCTCGCGGTAGCTCGGGAAGAGCGTGTCCTGCGGGCGAGCCGCCCACGCGGCGCCGACCTGCGCGCCCTCCTGCCCGAGCGAGGGCACCCAGAGGCCGAGCTTGCCCTGCCGCTGCAGGTGGCCGGCCTCGACGTCGAAGCGGCGCGTGCGCAGCATCTCGCCGTGCATCGCGAGCCGGTCGTCGGTCGAGAGCTCGTCGGCGATCGCGCGCCACTGCTCGTTCTCGGCGGTGACGACCGCCTCGCCCGCCTCGTCGAGCAGGCGGATGGGCTCGGTGCCGGTCACTGGAGCGCCTGGATCGCCTTCGCCGCCGCGACGACGTGCTCGTCGGCCTCGGGCTCGCCGATCGAGATGCGTGTGCCCTCGGGGAAGACCTTCGCGACGAGGAGGTGGTCGAAGAGGATCTCGTGGATCGCGTCCTCCTGCCCCGGCTGCGACGGCACCCAGACGAAGTTGCCGTGCGGCCGCGGCACGGGCACGCCCTCGTCGACGAGCCGCTGCCACAGGGCATCGCGGTGCTCGACGACCTGCTGGATGCGGCCGAAGGTCTCGTCGCGGTGGGCGAGGGCAGCGAGCGCCGCGGCGGCGCCGAGCGCCGTCTGCGAGAGCGGCACGCCCGTGAGGTCGGCGCCGCGCAGCACGGAGGGGTCGCCGACGGCGTAGCCGACGCGGAGGCCCGCGAGGCCGTACGCCTTCGAGAAGGTGCGGAGCACGACGACGTTCTCGCGCTCGCGCTGCAGCGCGATGCCGTCGGGGATGGGCTCGCGCACGAACTCGATGTAGGCCTCGTCGAGCATGACGAGCACGTCGTCGGGCACGCGCGCGAGGAAGCGGTCGAGCTCGTCGGGGGTGACGATCGTGCCGGTGGGGTTGTTGGGGCTGCAGACGATCACGGCGCGCGTGCGGTCCGTGATCGCGTCGGCCATCGCGTCGAGGTCGTGGCGGTGCTCGGCGTCGAGCGGCACCTCGACGGGCGTCGCACCGCCGGTGCGGACGAAGAGCGGGTACGCGTCGAAGGAGCGCCAGGCGTAGACGACCTCGTCGCCCGGGCCCGCGACGGCGTGGATGAGCTGCTGCAGGAGCGACGCCGAGCCGTCGCCGATGAGGATGCGCTCGGCGTCGACGCCGAGCTCCTCGGCGAGCTGCTGCTGGAGCTGCGGCGAGCCGGGGCGCGGGTACCGGTTGACCCGCTCGGCCTCGCGCTGCACTGCCTCGACGACCGCCGGCAGCGGCGGGAAGGGGTTCTCGTTGCTCGAGAGCTTGAACCCGCCCTCGGGGGCCGGTCGCCCCTGCTGGTACGGGGGGACGGCAGCAATCTCGGGTCGAAGTCGCACGGTCACCGCCTCAGGCTATTGCGAGCGTCGACGCCCCGCTGGGATATGGGTGGAAGAATCGGCCGCATGCGATTCCTGCTGCGCGTCGTGTTCACCGCCGTCGCCATCTGGCTCGTCACGCTCTTCGTGCCGGGCATCGAGATCGTGCCCTTCGGCGACGAGTGGTGGCACGTGGCGCTCACGACGCTCGGCGTCGCCCTCGTCTTCGCGGTCATCAACGCGACGATCGGCAACCTCATCCGGATCGTCGCGTTCCCGCTCTACATCCTGACGCTCGGGATCGTCGCGCTGTTCGTGAACGCCTTCCTGCTCATGATCGTCCACTGGATCTCCGAGGCCGTGGGCTTCGGCATCCGGGTCGAGTCGTTCTGGTGGGGGATGCTCGCGGCGGTGTGCATCGCGTTCCTCACGTGGCTCATCACGATCGTCATGCGGCCCGTCGTGGGCAAGGAGCGGCCGAGGGAGCGTTGAGTCCGGAGCGCGCAATGCGACGCAGTCGCGTTGCGCGCGCAGGACTCAAGGCCGAGTAGCCGCCGCAGGCGGCGTATCGAGGTCGAGGCGCCGCTACTGCGCGTCGCCGAGCGCCTCGCGGAAGGGCCGCGGCACCCGGTGCCGCGGCTGCGTCGGCCGCTCGCCCCGCACGACGAGCGGCGGGGTCGGAGCGCTGATCGCCTCGCCCGCCGTCAGCTCGAGCTCGTCGCCGAAGTGGCGGATCGACAGCGGCTCGCCGGCCTCGAGCCGGTAGGTCGACCGCTCCGGCTCGATCTCGACGCGCAGCACGCGGCCGTGCACGCGGATGCCGAACGCGATGCGCGTCGTCCCGGGCGGCAGCCGGGGCGCGAACGAGAGCCCGTCCTCACCCTCGCGCATGCCGCCGAAGCCCGCCGTGACCGCGATCCACACGCCCGCGAGCGACGCGAGGTGCACTCCCGCATCCGCATCGCCCTGCAGGTCGTCGAGGTCGATCGTCGCGGCCTCGGCGAGGTAGTCGGCGGCGAGCTCGAGGTGGCCGAGCTCGGCCGCGAGCACCGCTTGGGGCACCGCCGAGAGCGACGAGTCGCGCACGGTGAGCGGCTCGTAGTAGGCGAAGCCGCGCTCCTTCTCGTCGAGCGTGAACGCGTCGTGGGCGAACAGCAGCGCGAGCACGAGGTCGGCCTGCTTCACGACCTGCTTGCGGTAGAGCTCGACGTAGGGGAAGTGCCGCTGGAGGGGGTACTCGTCGGCGCGCGTGCCCTCGAAGTCCCAGCGCGCCTGCTCCGTCCACCGCGCCGACTGCGGGTGCACGCCCCGGCGCTCGTCGAAGGGGACGACCATCGCCGCGGCCGCCGCCTCCCACGCCTCGATCTCGTCGTCGTGCACGCCGAGCCGAGCCGCGACGTCCGGATGCCGGCGGGCGACCGCCGCGGCGCCCTCGAGGTTCCGGCGCGCCATGACGTTCGTGTAGACGTTGTCGTCGACGAGGGCGGAGTACTCGTCGGGCCCCGTCACGCCGTCGAGGTGGAAGCCGCCATCGGGGTCGAGGCGGCCGAGCGAGCGCCACAGCCGCGCCGTCTCGACGAGGATCTCGAGCCCCGCCTCGCGCTCGAAGGCGATGTCGCGCGTCGAGCGCACGTAGTGCAGCACCGCCGCGGCGATGTCGGCGTTGACGTGGAACGCGGCGGTGCTCGCCGGCCAGTAGCCCGAGCTCTCGCGCCCGTCGATCGTGCGCCACGCGAACGTCGCGCCGCCGAGCCGCACGTGCCTCGCGCGCTCCCTCGCTCGGTCGAGCGTCGCGTGCCGCCACCGCAGGGCCTGCGCCGCCGCCTCCGGTAGGGTCGATGTCAGCACGGGCAGCACGAACGCCTCGAAGTCCCAGAAGGTGTGCCCCTCGTAGCCCTTCCCCGTGAGGCCCTTGCCGGGCACGGAGCGCAGCTCGAGCCGCACGGCCGACTGGAAGACGTGGAAGAGCGCGAACCGCACCGTCTGCTGCAGGCGCGGGCTCCCCTCGACCTCGACGTCGACGCACGCCCAGTGCTCGTCGAGCCGAGTGCGCTGCCCCTCGGCGAGGCCCGTCCAGCCGTCGCGCAGCGCGTCGTCGACGGCCGCCTCCGCGCGAGCGCGCAAGGTCGCGGGCGCGAGCTCGGCCGACCACTCGTGGCCGACGAGCTTGACGACCTCGAGCCGCTCCCCCGGCTGCAGCGCTGCGGCGATCGTCGTGCGGGCGAGGTCGGCGGATGCGTCGCTCGAGACCGAGGGCGACGTGACGGCGGTGCTGTGCACGACGTGGTCCATCGCGACGGCGATGCCGAGCCGACTGCGGCGCGTGCGGTGCAGGAGCGTCGCGCCCGCACCGCGCGCGTGGTGCTCGAGCGGCTCGAGCGGCTGCTCGAGCGCGTCCTGCACGCGCGGGTCGGGGTGCACGTCCTCGAGGCCCTCGTTCGCGAGCAGCTCCGACTGCACCGCGATGCGCGCCGGTCCGTCGACGGCCTCGACGACGCAGCGCACCGCGGCGATCGAGCGGTGCGTGAAGGAGACGAGCCGCTCGGTCGTGAACCGGACCGTGCGGCCCGCGGGCGAGGTCCACTCGACCTCGCGGCGCAGCGTGCCCGCGCGCAGGTCGAGCCGCTGCTCGTGCCGCGCGAGCGTGCCCTCGCGGATGTCGAAGGGCTCGTCGTCGACGAGCAGCCGCACGAGCTGGCCGTTCGGCACGTTGACGACGCTCTGGCCGACCTCCGGGTAGCCGTAGCCCTCCTCGGCGTAGGGCATCGGCCGCTCCTCGAACAGTCCGTTGAGGTAGCTGCCGGGCTCGCCGCGCGGGTCGCCCTCGTCGAGGTTGCCGCGCCAGCCGATGTGGCCGTTCGAGAGCGCGAAGAGCGACTCGCGATGCGCGAGCCGGTCGACGTCGACGCCCGTCAGGCCGAGGCTCCAAGGGTCGACGTCGAAGCCGAGCGGCCCCGTCACCCCTCCTCCACCGGCGGCGAGAGCTCCGGGTGGCCGCCGAGGCGCTGCACCGTCGAGCCCGCCGCCTGGGAGGCGATCTCGCCGATCCGCCCCGGCTCGGCCCCGAGGAGCATCCCCGTCACGATGCCGGCGACGAACGCGTCGCCGCCGCCCGTCGGGTCGACGACCCGCTGCTCGACGTGCGGCAGGAAGCGCTCGCCGCCGTGCCAGCAGACGAGGTCGCCCTCGTCGGGCACCGAGAGCGCGACGACGCGGGCGCCGCGGCCGAGCAGCCCCTCGGCGGCGCGGCGCGCGTCGTCGCGCGTCGCGACCTCCACGCCCGCGAGGATCGACGCCTCCTCCGCGTCGGCGCGCACGACCTCGGCGACCGAGAGCAGCTCGTCGCGCTCGTCGCCCTCGATCGCGCCGTCGAGCACGATGCGCGCGCCGCCCTCGAAGGCGATGCGCGCCGCGCGCACGAGCGCGTCCGCGGGCTGCTGGAGCTGCAGCACGACGACATGGGCACCGGCGAGCGCCGCCTCGGCGGCGTCGACGTCGGCGGTCGTGACCTGCGACTCGGGCGTGACGTGCTCGAGCAGGCGCCGCTCCCCCTCGCCGGAGACGAGGTCGACGAGCAGCGCGGTGCCGCCGCGGCGCGCGACGAGCGAGACGTCGATGCCTGCCGCGACCGCTTCCCGCCGCCCGGACTCGCCGGGGGCGTCGTCGCCGAGCACCGCGACGAGCGCGACGGCGGCGCTCGGGTGCAGCTGGCGCACCCCGACGGCGATGTTGGCGCCCTTGCCGCCGAGGCGCTCGATGCGCTCGTCGACGGCGGCGCTGCCGCCGGCGTCGGGCAGGGACCCGGCGCGCAGGACGAGGTCGCGAGCCGCGTGGCCGACCACCACGACGCTCGGCTGCTGGGGGCTCTCGGGCGATCGCTGCTCGTCCACGCGACGACCATAGTGAGCGCGCCCCGACGTCGGCTGGACACGCGAGCCTCACCGCCGCTCGAGCGCGACGTCGTGCGCGGCGACGCCGCGACCGCCCGCGGTCGCCTCGGCGAGGTGCTGCTGCCAGTGCGCGACGACGAAGTCGTCGGTCGTCTTCAGGGTCGTGAGGTACTCGGCGCGCGAGTGCCGGGCGAGCGCACCGGAGCCGTGGCCGCCGGCGCTCTCGAGCAGGATCGTCGTCGGACCCGCCCCGTCGGCGATGCCGTCGCTCGCCGCCACGAGGTCGCCCTCGTGCGCAACGCTCAGCACCGCGACGCCCGGCGGCAGCTCGGCGGTCGCGACCGGCCCCGCGATCAGCAGCGCCGTCTCGACGTTGAAGCGCCCGCTCGCCGCGACGTTCGCGACCGCGCCCGCGCCCTGCGAGTAGCCGAAGACGTCGACCGGGTCGTCGGGCCCGATGCCGGCCGCCTCCATCGCCTCGACGACCGCGCGATCCGAGCCGAGCAGCGCGGCGGGCGTCGACGCGGCGTTCTCGACGTTCGCGAGGTCGTCGAGCCCGATGTCCTGCGTGCCGTCGACGAAGACCTGGAACCGGCGCGAGCCGTCGGGCATGCGGTGCTCGTGGATCGACACCTGCCCGGGCTGATCCCGGATGACTCGCATCGCGGCGGCGGGCGTCGAGACGGGCGCGCGGTGCGGCGTCGCCGGCGTGAGCGCGGCGACCCGCACCGGCCGCAGGCCGCCGCCGACGCGAGTCGCGATGACTGCGCCGCCGACGAGGCCCGCGAGCAGCTCGTCCTGCCCGACGGTCGACTCGATCGCGCGCGCCGTGCCGACCGGCACCCCGAGGAAGCCGGCGAGCGCCTCGTCGCTCGACTCGACCGCGAGCGCGAGCGCCGTCACGAAGGCCGGGTTCGCGAGCAGCTGCTCGCTCGAGCGATCCCAGAACGCCGATGCCTGGGCGAGGAAGGGCTCGACCGCGCGGCCCGCGCGCTCGGCGAGCGCGGTCACCGCGGCGGCCTGCGCGGGATGCAGCGCCGCGAGCCGCGCCGCGAGCGGCACCGCCACGAGGCCGATGAGCAGCGCGCCGCCCACCCCGGCGGCGAGCGCCGGTCCCCACAGCCCGACCGTGCCGAGCGCCGCGCCGAAGGCCGCGCCGACGAGCGCCCGCGCACCGACGCCGGCCGCGTAGGCGGCGCCGCCCACGAGCTCCTCGACCGCCCGGAGCACCGCATCCGACGCGAGCTCGTAGGCTCGGCCGGCGAGTACGGTGTCGTCGTGGAGCCGCTCGAGGTCGGCCACGATGGCCTCGGCGGCGGCGCGCCGCAGCTCGAGCTCTGCCGCGCACGAGCGCAGCGCCGCGACGCTCACGCCGGGGGCGGCCGCGACCCGCAGGTCGGGCGCCGAGCGGAGGGCGAGGGCGGCGCCCCGCACGCGCCACTCGGCCTCGCGGAGCCGCGCGCTCGCGACGCCCGTCACCGTGCTGTCCCACGCGACGGGAGCCGAGGCCTTGGGCGCGGTCACAGCGCTCCCTCGATCGACAGCTCGAGCATCGCGAGCTCGTGCTCCTCGGCCGCGATCCGCTCGCGCAGCCGCCGGCAGCGCTCGTCGAACGCCTCGCGCGCGGGCCCGAGCCAGTCGGCCTGCCCGCGCAGCACGACGACGTCGGCCGCGTCGCGCATCCGCGACCGCGCCCGCCGCACCGCGTGCTGCGCCGCCCGTGCCTCGTCGACCGCGCGAGCGCGCAGCGCCGCAGCCGCCGCAGCCGTCACCACCGTCATCGCCGCTCCCTCCGCCGTGGGCGGCACGATGGCACCGGCGTCGGCCTGCTCGGGCGGCGCGCGGGCGCGCCTGTGGAGAACGAGCGGCCCGCGCGGCTCGAGCACCGCATCCGCCAGAATGGGTCGGTGACGATCGAACGGGAGCTCGCCGATGCGACGCGCTTCCGCGTCTGCTTCGTCTGCACCGGCAACATCTGCCGCTCGCCGATGGCGGCGACGGTCTTCGAGCAGCTCGCGAAGCGGCACGGCGTCGCCGACCGGCTGCTCGTCGCGAGCGCCGGCATCAGCGACTACCACGTGGGCGAGACCGCCGACGCGCGCACGCTCCGCACGCTCGTCGAGGCCGGCTACGACGCCGGCGCCCACCGCGCGAAGGAGTTCAGCGCCGACTGGCTCGACGCCTTCGACCTCGTGATCGCCTTCGACCGCGGGCAGGAGCGCGCGCTGCGCTCGCTCGCGCGCGACGAGGAGCAGCGCTCGAAGATCCGGCTGCTGCTCTCGTTCGACCCCGACGCGACCGTGCCCGACGTGCCAGACCCCTACTACTCGGAGGACGCCTTCTTCGGCACCGTCCTCCGCCAGATCGAGACCGCGGTCGGCCGGCTCTTCCGCCAGATCCAGCCAGCCCTCCGCGCCTGAAGGAGCCCCATGACGATGCCCGCCCAGCCCCTCTCGCCGCTCGACGGCCGCTACCAGCGGCAGGTCGCGGGACTCTCCGAGCACCTCTCGGAGGCCGGCCTCAACCGCGCGCGCGTGCACGTCGAGGTCGAGTGGCTCCTGTGGGTCGCCGAGCACGGGCTCTTCGGCGCGGGCCCGGTCGAGGCGAGCGATGCGGATGCGCTGCGGCAGTGGGCGGCCGGGTTCGGGCAGGCGGAGATCGACTGGCTCGCCGAGAAGGAGGCCGTCACGCGCCACGACGTCAAGGCGGTCGAGTACCTCGTGCGCGACCGGCTCGCGCAGCTCGGGCTCGAGCGGCTCTCGGAGGCGGTGCACATCGCGTGCACGAGCGAGGACATCAACAACCTCTCCTACGCCCTCACGGTGCGCGCGGCCGTGCACGACGTCTGGCTGCCGGCGCTCCGCGCGGTCATCGACCGGCTGCGCGAGCTCGCCCTCGAGCAGCGCGACCGGCCGATGCTCTCGCTCACGCACGGCCAGCCCGCGACGCCGACGACGCTCGGCAAGGAGCTCGCGGTCGTCGCGTGGCGGCTCGAGCGGCAGGCGAAGCGCATCGAGGGCGTCGAGGTGCTCGGCAAGTTCGCGGGCGCGACCGGCACGTTTTCAGCCCACGTCGTCGCCGAGCCCGACGCCGACTGGCCCGCCACCGCATCCGCCTTCGTCGCCTCGCTCGGCCTCACGTGGAACCCGCTCACGACCCAGATCGAGTCGCACGACTGGCAGGCCGAGCTCTTCGGCGCCATCTCGCACGCCGGCCGCATCCTGCACAACCTCGCGACCGACGTGTGGACGTACATCATGCTCGGCGCGTTCACGCAGATCCCCGTCGCGGGCGCGACGGGCTCCTCGACGATGCCGCACAAGATCAACCCCATCCGGTTCGAGAACGCCGAGGCCAACCTCGAGATCGCCTCGGCGCTGCTCGAGTCGCTCTCGGCCACCCTCGTGACGAGCCGGCTGCAGCGCGATCTCACCGACTCGTCGACGCAGCGCAACATCGGCGTCGCGCTCGGCCACTCGCTGCTCGCGCTCGACAACCTCCGCCGCGGCCTCGGCGAGATCGCCGTCTCCGACGCCGCGCTCGACGCCGCGCTCGAGGGCAACTGGGAAGTGCTCGCCGAGGCGATCCAGACCGTCATCCGCGCCGAGGTGCTCGCGGGCCGCTCGAGCATCGACGACCCCTACGCGCAGCTCAAGGAGCTCACGCGCGGCCAGCGGGTCGGGCAGGCCGAGCTCGTCGCGTTCGTCGACGGCCTCGACATCTCGGAGGGCGCGAAGGAGCGGCTGCGCCGCCTCACCCCGCACACCTACACGGGGCTCGCGAGCGAGCTCGTCGACCGGCTGCCGTGAGACGTCAGGGCCGAGCGCCCGCCGGGGCCTCGCTCAGCGCCTGCCGTCGCTGACGGTCACCGCGCGCACGCGCTCGTCGAGGAACGCGACCGTGAGCGTCGCCCCCTCGAGCGCGTACTGCAGCGACGTGCGCCCGCGCTTCGTCGGCGCCCCGAAGCGCGCGACGACGTCGTCGGCGGTCGCCGTGCGCAGGTCGAGTCCGTCGATGAGCTCGTCGGGGTGCGCGGCCGCGTCGAGGTGCGCGCTCCCGGCCACCTCCGCGGAGGCCTTCGCGAGCACGCCGTCGCGGAACTGCAGCCGCACGCCGTCGGCGACGCTCTCGACCACGATCCACTCGGCGCCGCTCGACGGGTCGACGAACGGCTGCTGCTCGCGGAAGTGCGGTGAGCGCTGCAGCAGCTCGAGCACGCGGGGGTCGTCCTTGCGCGCCCCGATCAGCTCCGCGTAGCGGCCGAGCTCACCCTGGATCGTCGTGCTCACGAGCATCCCCTCCGTATCGTCGCGGTCGTCAGACCGGATTGCCCTTGGCGCGCTGCTGCGCGAGGAACCGCTGCATGACGTCGCCCTCGAACGGCGGCTCGTCGGCCGGCGTCGTGAACGCCTCGCCGATCTCGAACTCCTGCAGCAGCGCGAGCGCGGCGTCGCTCACGAGCAGGTCGACGCGGTCCTCGAGCACGACGTCGTCGCCCGCGGCGCGCGAGCCCGTCGGCACGAGCCGCTCCCACCGCTCGGGGAACGGTCGCGGCAGGGGCAGGGCGCCGAACTGCTGCTCGGTCGTCACGACGACCTCGGCGAGCTCGAACCCCGAGAGCGTCGACGCGCGCAGCGCATCGGCGAGCGGCGCGCTCACGATCCAGTAGCCGGAGGTCGTGACGATGTCGTCGCCGAGCCAGCCGTCGAACTCGTAGTGGAGCGGGCCGACGAGCCGCGGCTCGCGGCTCGGGTCGTGGTCGACGCCCGGCCCCAGGCCGCCGGCGACCTCTGCCTCGAAGCGCTGGTACATGCCTACCTCCTCGGTGCGGGCACGATCACCGGATCGGCGGGTCGAACAGGTCGCCGAACGCGTCGTCGATCAACGTAGCGTAGTCGAGCAGCTCCTGACTCGTCGGCGCTCGACCGATGCGGTCGTAGTGGTTGTAGAACTGGTTCCACATGCGTCGGATGCCGCTGAGGTGGAGCGGGCCGTTGACGTCGCGCGGGATGCCGCGGAGGTTCTCGCTCGAGTGCATCTGGCCCGGCGTGATGTCGATGCCGGGGTACCGGCGCCGCACCTGCTGCTCGACGGCGTGGTGGATGACCGAGCTCGCGGCCGCGTCGGCGTTGTCGGGGTCGTCGGCGAAGTTGTTGCGGTAGTCGACGCTGTCGCCGTCGCCGAACTCGGCGGGGCGGCCGCGATGCACCTCCGGCACGTCGAGCCCGTCCGCGCTCGGCGTCGCCGGGTCCGGCGCATCGTGCCGCCGCGGCCGGTCGGGCCGGCGCTGCCGGCTCGCGAGGATCTCGTCGCGGCGGCGCGTCTCCTCCACGATCTCGCGCAGCCGCTTCGCCTGCAGCCGCGATCGGTCGCCCATCGAGTCGGCGAACTCCTCGCCGGCCTTCTCGAGCGCCCGATGACGTCCCGGCCGAGCTTCCTCAACATCGACATCGGCCTACCCCTGGATGATCTGCAGCGAGGCGATCTGCTGCACGTACTGGGCGCCGAGTTGCTCCTGCTCGGCGCCGGTCGACTCGATGTCGCCGGCCGCCTGCTCGAGCGCCGCGAAGTCGGCCTGGAACTCCTTCGCCTCGCCCATCGCGCCCTCGACGAGCGGCGCGTCGGCGATCGCGCCGACGAGGGCGACGGCGCCCTCGGTGAGCGGCTCGATCACCATCGAGAGGATCTGCCCCAGGAGCGCCTCGATCGCGACGTTCGTGGCGATCTTGAGCGCGGCCTTCCGGGCGGCGATGATCGCCGCGTTGGCCGCGGCGCTCAAGCCGAGGGTGAGCGCCGCGGTGGCGATCGCCGCCGCGATCTGCGCCGCGGTGATCACGAGCTCGGCGATCACCTTGACCTTGAGCGCCACCACGGCGTCGGCCATGACGTCGATGCCGGTCGCGGCGGGCTCGAGCAGGTCGACGAGCTGCTGCATGTGCTGCTCGCGCGTGTCGTTCCACGCCGTCGTGTAGCTCCGCGCGGCGCCCGCCTTGAACGCGGCAGGCACGTCGTCGTTGATGCGCGAGCTCGCAGCCTCCTTCGCGGAGCTCGGCGAGCAGTGGGCCGACGGGCTCGTCGCCTGGTCCTCGTGGTCGCCGATCGTCATGGAGGCGCGCGCCGACGGCTTCGTGCTCCGCTCACCGGACTTCGAGGCGGATGCGCGCGAGGACCGCACGGACGACCTCACGATCGCGCTCGAGACGACCGAGGGCATCGTGCGCGTGCTGAACGCCGCAGGGGTCCTGCCGCAGGACGTGCGGTTCGACCAGGAGGTCGAGGCGGTGCGGGGCTGGGAGTCGCATCCCGAGCTCGTGCTCTCGCGCGCCCCCGGGCGCGACGCGCGCGACTCCGGCTGGTTCGTCGACCTCGCGGGCGTCGAGCGGAGCGAGCCGTGGTCGGCCGACGACGTGGTCGACGTGCCCGTCTGGCGCGTGCGGATGGCGCGGCCTGCCGTCGTGCGGGCGCTCGCGCTCCCCGTCGGCGTGAGCGCGTCCGTCGTCGGCGATGCGGTCGAGCTCGTCGTCGACGAGCGCGACGGCGCGATCCTCGCGCGCGGCCCGCTCTGAGCCGCCGCCCGGGGGCGGGCCCAGCCGAGCGTGGCACGCTGGGTGCATGCGAGCGACGATCCTGCATGCCCCTGGCGACATCCGCGTCGAGGAGTGGCCCGATTCGGTCGTCGAGCGCCCGACCGACGCGATCGTGCGCGTCGTCGCGGGCTGCGTGTGCGGCTCGGACCTGTGGTCGTACCGCGGCGTCAACGAGGTCACCGAGCCGCGCACGGTGGGCCACGAGGCGATCGGCGTCGTCGAGGCGGTCGGCGCCGGTGTCGAGCGCGTGCGCGAGGGCGACTTCGTCATCGTGCCCTTCAACCACTGCTGCGGCCGCTGCGTGCACTGCCGCGCGGGGCAGACGCAGGGGTGCGTCGAGCTCGCGATGACGGCGAGCGGCCAGGCCGAGCGCACGCGCGTCACGAACGCCGACGCGACGTGCTTCGTGCTCGACGAGGCGCCGTCGCCCGACCGGCACGCGGCGCTGCTCGCGCTGAGCGACGTGCTGCCGACCGGCTACCACGCGGCCGTCTCGGCCGGCGTGACGCCCGGCTCGACGGCGGTCGTCGTCGGCGACGGTGCCGTGGGCCTCTGCGGCGTGCTCTCGGCCGAGCGGCTCGGCGCGGAGCGCATCATCGCCCTCTCCCGCAACCCCGAGCGGCAGCGGCTCGCGACGGCGTTCGGCGCGACGGACGTCGTCGCCGAGCGCGGCGACGCGGCGGTCGCGGCGGTGCTCGAGCTCACGGACGGCGTCGGGGCGGATGCGGTGCTCGAGTGCGTGGGGACGGAGGAGTCGATGACGACCGCGTTCGAGGCCGCCCGGCCCGGCGCGACGGTCGGCTTCGTCGGCGTCCCGCACGGCGCGGCGGTGCCGTGGCGCGTCGCCTTCCGCGGCAACGTCGGGCTGCGCGGCGGCATGGCGCCGGTGATCCGGTACCTGCCGGAGCTCGTCCCGGCCGTCCTCGCGGGCGAGCTCGACGCATCCGCCGTCTTCGACCTCGAGCTCCCGCTCGACGAGGCCGCCGAGGCCTACTGCGCGATGGACGAGCGCCGCGCTGTCAAGGCGCTGCTGCGACCCTGACGCGGCAGACGCGAGAGGCCCGCGCCGGGCGGAACCGGCGCGGGCCTCTCGAGTGCTGCGGCTAGAAGACCGCGGGCGTGCGCACCGGCTCGGACGCGAGCGACGTGCGCGGCTCGACGATGGGCGTCAGGCCCGCCTCGACGCGCGCGCCGAGGTCGGCGTCGACGTTCCTCCAGTACTGCAGGGCACGCTCGCGGATCTCGGGCACGCGCGTCTTGCCGACGTGGCCGACGATGTTCGCGACGAGGCGCTCGCGCGCGGGCTCGTCGAGCACCTCGCGGTAGAGGGTGCCGGCCTGGCCGAAGTCGTCGTCCTCGGGGTGGAGCGTGATCGCCGAGCGCACGAGCTCGCCGTCCATCTCCCAGCCGCGGTCGTCGCCGGCGGCGGCGGGGTCGGCCGCCGGGCCGCCGAACGAGTTCGGCGCGTACACGGGGGCGGCGGGCGAGCCGAAGCCGTGACGCATCGAGCCCTCCTTGTCGTAGGAGTGCACCTCGGTGCGGGCCCGGTTGACCGGCAGCTCGGCGTGGTTCACGCCGATGCGGTAGCGCTGCGCGTCCGCGTAGCTGAAGATGCGGGCCTGCAGCATCTTGTCGGGGCTCGCCGCGATGCCCGGCACGAAGTGCGCGGGGCTGAACGCCGCCTGCTCGATCTCGGCGAAGTAGTTCTCCGGGTTGCGGTCGAGCGTCATCTGCCCGACCTCGATGAGCGGGTAGTCGGCGTGCGGCCACACCTTCGTGAGGTCGAACGGGTTGAAGCGGTAGGTCGCCGCGTCCTCGTAGGGCATGACCTGCACGAAGAGCGTCCACGACGGGAAGTCGCCGTCCTCGATCGCGCCGTAGAGGTCGCGGATGTGGTGGTCGGCGTCGCTGCCCGCGAGCTGGTCGGCCTCGGCCTGCGAGAGGAACTCGTTGCCCTGGTTGGTCTTGAAGTGGTACTTCACCCAGAAGCGCTCACCCGCGGCGTTGATCCACTGGTAGGTGTGCGATCCGAAGCCGTCCATGTGGCGCCACGTCTTCGGCAGGCCGCGGTCGCCCATGAGCCACGTGACCTGGTGCGCCGACTCGGGGCTCAGGGTCCAGAAGTCCCACTGCATGTCGTTGTCGCGCAGGTGCGAGCCGGGCAGGCGCTTCTGCGAGCGGATGAAGTCGGGGAACTTGATGCCGTCGCGGATGAAGAAGACGGGCGTGTTGTTGCCGACGAGGTCGTAGTTGCCCTCGCTCGTGTAGAACTTCAGCGCGAAGCCGCGCGGGTCGCGCCACGTGTCGGGGCTGCCCTGCTCGCCCGCGACGGTCGAGAAGCGCGCGAGCATCTCGGTCTCGACGCCCGGCTGGAAGAGCGCGGCGCGCGTGTACTGCGACACGTCGTGCGTCGTGACGAAGGTGCCGTAGGCGCCGCCGCCCTTGGCGTGCACCACGCGCTCCGGCACGCGCTCCCGGTTGAAGTGGGCGAGCTTCTCGACCAGGTAGTGGTCGGTGAGCGCGATCACGCCGTTCGGGCCGACGCTCTGCGAGTGCGCGTCGCTCGCGATCGGGGTGCCGACGCTGTTGGTGGTGGGCTTCGTCATGCGGTGTTCCGTCCTTCTCGTCCTGCTGGGGTCATGCGGTCTCTGCGCGCGGGCGTGCCCGCGCGAGCGGTGGGGATGGGCTCCGTCGCCCGGGTGCACGCCTGCCGTCAGGCGGCGGCGCCGTCGGCGCCCGTGCAGTCCGCGCACAGGCCGACGAACGTGACGTCGGCCGACTGCACCGCGAATCCGGGCGGCGCGTCGGCGTGGAGGCACGGCGCCTCCCCCACGACGCAGTCGACGTCCTCGACCTTGCCGCAGCGCGAGCAGACTGCGTGGTGGTGGTTGTCGTCGATGCGCCGCTCGTAGCGCGCGGGCGACCGCTCGGGCTCGAAGCGGCGCAGCACGCCGGCGCCCGTCAGGTCGCCGAGCACGTTGTGCACCGACTGCACCGAGGTGCCGCGGCCCGAGTCGGCGAGCGCGCGGTGCACCGCCTCCGCATCGGCGTGCGGCATGCGCGCGAGCACGTCGAGCACCGCGAGCCGGCCCTGCGTCACCCGCAGGCCGCGCTCGCGCAGCAGCTCGACATCCGTGCCGTTCACGTTCCCCACCGTAGCAGTTATCGTGAATCATTCAAAAGAGTGACGCGCCCGCGGTCAGTCGCCCGTCGCGACCGGGCGGCCCGAGTCGGCCCGGCCCCACTCCGCCCACGACCCGTCGTAGACCGTCGCGTCACGACCGACGACCGTCGCGGCGAGCGCGATGACGGCCGCCGTCACGCCCGAGCCGCAGCTCGCGATGATCCGCTGCTCGCCCGCCGCCTCGCGCAGGCGCTCCGCGAGCTCGCCCTCGGGCAGCAGCCGGCCGCCGGGGGCGAGCGCGGCGTAGTGCAGCGAGCGAGCGCCCGGCATGTGGCCCGCGCGCACCTCGGGCCGCGGATCCAGCTCGGCCCCCGAGAAGCGCGCGGGCGATCGCGCGTCGAGCACCGCAGCGTCGCCCGTCGCGAGCGCCGCCGCCGTGGCGTCGGCGTCGACGAAGGCCGCCGCATCCCATTGCACCGTCACGTCGCCGGTGCGTCCGGTGGACTCGGCGACCGGGGTGAGCGGATGCCCTGCCTCGACCCAGGCGGGCAGGCCCCCGTCGAGCACGGCCGCCTCGATGCCCGCGGCGCGGAGCACCCACCAGGCGCGGGCGCTCGAGAACATGCCCGCGGCGTCGTAGGCGACGACGCGATCGCCGTCGCGGATGCCGATCGCGCGGAGCTCGCGCTCGAGGTCGGCGGGCGCGAGCGCGTCGTGCACGCCGACGGGCCCGAGCCCATCCGCTTCGTCGCGCCTCGAGAATCGACCGTCGATGTCGAAGCGCACCGCGCCCGGGATGCCCTCGGCCGGCAGCGGCTCGTCGGTGCCGGGCGGCGCCATGCTCGCGTCGAGCACGACGAGGCCCCGCCCGCCCAGGTGCTCGGCCAGCCAGTCGACGTCGACGAGATCGCGCATGCGCCCATCGTCGCAGGTGGCCGCTCGTGGGTCGCCGTCAGCGCTGCTCGTCGGGGAAGGCGGTGATGACCTGGCCGGAGCCGAGGCCGACGCCGACCGTGACCATCCAGGAGCGCGTCGCCTCGCCGCCGTCGACGTGCTCGACGAGCACGTCGTAGTTGAGGATGTCCTCGCGGTACTCCTCGACGCGCGTCGGCTGCTCGAGGGCGCGGTCGATCGCGAACCACGCGACGTCCTCCCAGCCGGCGCCGACGAGCTCCGCGAGCTCGCCGAAGTCGCCCGTGTGGCCGTCGGCGATGTGCCGCCAGCCCGCGCCGTCGGCGCTGCCGCAGCGCAGCACCGCGTCGCCCGCCGCCACGCCGAGCTCTGGCCACGCGGCCCGGTCGAGCACCGCGAGCGCCTCGCGGCTCGCGCGCCCCGCGCACTCGGCATCCGGATCGACGTCGAGCGCGACGGGGTCGAAGACGAGGCCCTCGGCACGCAGGTGCGCGCCGTCACCCGGATCGTCGGCGCCGGGCGCGGACACGGCAGGACCGGTCGACGTGCAGCCCGCGAGCAGGACGACGGCGCTGAGCGTGAGCAGCGCCGCGCACCTCACGGCTGGAAGCCGTCGCGCTTGTCGAGGTCGGCCGAGGAGCGGCCCTTGGGCTTCACGGCGAGCATGAGGGTCGCCGTCAGCAGGAGCGTGAGGATGAAGCCGACGCCGCCGAAGACGAGTGCGAGCACGACGTCGCGCACGGTCAGGAAGACGATGAGGCCGATGAAGAGGCCCGCGGCGCCCGCGAACGCGAGGTACTCGAAGGGCTTCAGCCGCTGCTTGCGGGTCGGCTGGACGGGCCCGTCGTGCTGCGGGCCGGAGTGCAGGGGGTCGCTCATGCGTCGCTCCGCTCGGGTTCGGTGGTGGCGCGCGCAGGTCGTGCCGAGAGCGCCGCGAGCGCGAGGTAGACGCCGACGATCACGGCGTAGGCGCCGATGAGGCCGGTGAGGGTGACCGCGTCGCGCGTGAACGCGAAGACCACGCCGAGCACGAGGGTGAGCACGGCGACGGCGCGCCAGTCGCGCGCGAGCCGGAGGGTGCGCGCATCGCCGGCATCGCGCATCCGCCACCAGCCCGAGAGCTCGACCGCGCCCGCCGGGAGCGCCCACGCCGCCACGGCGAGGCCGAACGCGGTCTCGGTGGGCAGCACGACCGCGAGCACGGCGGCGACGACGGCCATCACGGCCGACCAGGCGGCGACGATCGTCGGCCAGCCGCCCGCCGCGGCGGGGACGAGCCGGCGGCCGAGCCAGAGCGCGACGGCGGTGCCGGCGAGCAGCACCGCGAGCGCGATGAGCCCCACGAGCGCCGAGTGCAGCTGCACGAACGGCAGCGGCAGCCCGACGACGAGCGCGGGGACGGCTCGCATCGCAGGGAGGTGCCAGGGGTGCAGTCCCTGCGAGGGCCCGGAAGTCTCGGTCACGGCTCTCCTCACAGCTGCTCCCATCCTACCGGCGGCCGCCCGAGGGGCGCCCGGTGCGCGGCTACGCTGACGCCATGACCCTCGAGCGCCACCGCCCGTTCATCGAAGACCTCTACCGCGAGCTGCACGCGAGCCCCGAGCTCTCGAACCGCGAGCGCCGCACGGCGGCCCGCATGGCGGAGCTGCTGCGCGAGCTCGGCCTCGAGGTGCACGAGGGGGTCGGCGAGTCGACCGGCGTCGTCGGGATCCTCCGCCGAGGTGACGGTCCGACGGTGCTGCTGCGCGCCGACATGGACGGCCTGCCCGTCACCGAGGTCGAGCAGGTGCCCTACCGCTCGACCGCGACCGACGAGTGGGAGGGCCAGGTCACGGGCGTCATGCACGCGTGCGGCCACGACACCCACATGGCGTCGCTGCAGGGGGCGCTGCGCGTGCTCGCCGACCAGGAGGACTGGTCGGGCACGATCGTCGCCGTCTTCCAGCCCGCCGAGGAGCTCATCAACGGCGCCCGAGGCATGCAGGAGGGCCTGCGGGCGCTGCTGCCGGGCGGCATCGACATCGCGCTCGGCCAGCACGTCATGCCCGGCGCGGCCGGCGAGGTGCGCTTGAGCGCCGGCCCGGTCATGGCGGCGAGCGACCACCTCATCGTCACGGTGCACGGTCGCGGCGGCCACGGCTCGCAGCCCGAGAAGACGATCGACCCGATCGTGCTCGCCGCCTCGATGGTCGTGCGGCTGCAGACCATCGTCGCGCGCGAGGTCGCGCCGTCGCACCGCGCGGTCGTCACCGTCGGCACGTTCCACGCGGGCACGAAGCAGAACATCATCCCGGGCTCCGCGCGCTTCGAGGTCAACGTGCGCACCTTCGAGGAGCCCGTGCGCCGTCGCGTGCTCGCCGCGATCGAGCGCATCGTGCAGGGCGAGTGCCAGGTCGCCGGCGCTCCGCCGGCCACGATCGAGCACGGCGACGCCGCGCCGCTCACGATCAACGACGCGGATGCGTCGGCCCGGCTCGCGGAGGCGTTCGACGCGGCGTTCGGGGCGGCGCACGCGCCTGCCGAGCCGCTGCTCGGCTCGGAGGACTTCAGCGACCTGCCCGCGACGTGGGGCGCGCCGTACGTCTACTGGTTCTACGGCGGCTTCGACCCCGCGCTCGTCGCGGCGGCGCGGGAGCACGGCACCTTCGACGTCGACGTGCCCTCGAACCACTCGCCGAACTTCATCCCCGTGATGCAGCCGACGCTCGACACGGCGACGACCGCGATGGTGACCGCCGCGCGCGCGTTCCTCGCCTGAACCGGCTCGATCGGATGCCGTGACCGGCCCGCGAGGCCGGGAATGCGCATCCGCTCGACGGAGTTGTCTGATCACTGGTGCCCGATGGTGTGCGCCGATCCCACACCCCCGACACCGAGGAGAGTCATGTCCGCACGCCCCCAGATCGGCATCATCGTCGGCAGCACGCGCCCCGTGCGCGTCGGCCGACCCGTCGCCGACGAGATCGCCGCCCTCATCGAGGCCGCCGGCGCCGACGCCGTCATGCTCGACCTCGCCGAGCTGCGCCTGCCGCTCCTCGACGAGGCGATGCCCCCGGCCTCGGGCGTGCGCACGAACCCGCACACGATCGCGTGGGCGGAGCGGATCGACGCGCTCGACGGCGTCGTCTTCGTGACCCCCGACTACAACTCCGGCTACCCGGCAGCGCTCAAGAACGCGATCGACTACCTCAAGCACGAGTGGGTCGGCAAGCCCGCCGGGATCGTCTCGTACGGCTGGGCCGGCGGGGCGGCCTCGGCCGCGCAGCTCGCCGCCGTGCTCACCTACATCGGCCTCGCGCTCGACGAGCACGGCGTGCAGATCGGGTTCGCGCAGGGCGACTTCGACGACTCGATGCGGCTCGCCGACCCGGCCGCCTTCGTCGCGCGCTCGGTCGAGCCGCTCCGCGCGCTCGTCGAGCGGGTCGTCGCCGCGTCGAGCGCGGCGCTCGTCGAGGCCTGAGCCGCCCCCGTCGAGGAAGGGCGGATGCGCACCGAGCCCGGTGCCGCATCCGCCCTTCGTCCGTCCGGTCGCGCTCCTGCCTAGGCTGGAGGCATGATCGCCGTCATCGCCTCGTTCACCGACGACCCCGCCCGCCTCGAGCTGCGGCCGCGACACCGCGAGCGGCTCGTCGAGCTGCACGAGCAGGGCCTCGTCATCGCCGCGGGGCCGTTCGGCGACCAGTCGGGCTCGCTCGTGCTCTTCGACACCGACGACGTCGACGAGGTGCGGGCGGCGATCGACGCCGACCCCTACTACTCCGCGCCCGGCGTGACGGTCGAGACCATCCAGCCGTGGAGCATCATCGCGGGCTCGCTCGACTGAGCGACTGACGGCTCAGCGCCGCACGCCGAGGCGCGAGAGCACGCGGTCGGCGAGCGGCTTGCCGCCCGTCTGGCACGTCGCGCAGTACTCGAAGGTGCTGTCGGCGTAGATGACCTGCCGCACGGTGTCGCCGCACACGGGACACGGCTCGCCCTTGCGGCCGTGCACGCGCATCCCCTGCTTCTTCTCCGCCTTGAGCGACGAGGCCTTGACGCCCCGCGCGCGCTCGACCGCCTCACCGAGCACCGCTCGGAGCGCCTCGAACAGGCGGTGCACGTCCTCCGGCGGCATCGAGGCGGGATGGAACGGCGACATGCGCGCCGCGTGCAGGATCTCGTCGGAGTAGGCGTTGCCGATGCCCGCGATGCGCTGCTGGTCGCGCAGCACCCCCTTGATCTGCGCGCGGCCGGCCTTCGCGAGGATGGCGGCGAACCGCTCCTGGGTGAACGACGGCTCGAGCGGCTCGGGACCGAGCGTCGCGATCGACAGCACCTGCTCGGGGTGGTGGACGACGTGGAGCGCGAGCCGCTTCTGCGTCGCCTGCTCGGTGAGGTCGCTGCCGTCGCCGTCGGGCTCGAGCTGCACGCGAGCGGCGAGCGGTCCGCGCCCGCGGCCCGCGGTCGGGCGGGGCGCGGTGTCGCGCCAGCGGATCCAGCCGGAGCGCGCGAGGTGCACGACGAGGTGCAGGCCGGAGTCCACGGAGATCACGAGGTGCTTCCCGCGCCGGTGCACGTCGGTGACGGTCGCGCCCCGGAGGGCGTCGACGGATGGGTCGTAGGTCTTGAGCGCGGCGATCTCGGTCACGTCGACGCGGCGGATGACGCGGCCGACGAGGCGCTCGGCCAGGTCGGTCGCGAGCGCCTCGACCTCGGGCAGCTCCGGCATGCGACCCAGTCTGCACCCGCGCGCCGCGTCGTGAGAGGGCTCTCATCCAGCCTTCCCCTCCGCCTCACCGCCGATGGCGACAGTGGAGGCACAGCGGCGGAGACGGGCACCGCCTCCGCACCCCGGCACATCGACCAGCAGGAGGACACATGAACACCAAGTGGATCGCGATCGGCACGCTCAGCACGCTCGGCATCGGGGCCATCGCCGCGAGCGCCGCGGGCGTCGCGAACGCCGTCGAGCTGCGCGGCGCCGACGGCCGGGTCGTCGAGCAGGCAGCGGTCAAGGGCGACCTGCTCGAGCGCGGCGCCGTCGGCATCACGACGAGCGGCGACCACGCCTCGGTCGTCTCGGCCGCGACGGCCCCCTCGGCGACCGACGCGCCATCCGCGCCGTCGGCGACCCAGGCGCCCGCGACCCAGGCGCCCGCGCCGCAGCCCGCCGCGCCGGCAGCCGTCGACTCGGCGCCCTCGCCCGTGTCCGCGGCGAGCGCGCCCGCAGTGCAGTCGGCGCCCTCGCCGGCCTCGGCGCCGTCGCCCGCCTCGGCGCAGTCGCCGACGTCGCCGATCTCGGCCCCGTCGGCGCCGTCGGCCGCCTCGAACGGCTGACGCGGCCCTCGACCGCGGAGCGTCCCGCCGATCGGCGGGGCGCTCCGTCGCTCAGGAGCGGCGCAGCCGGAGGAGGCGCGCCTGCCCGTCCTCTCGCACCTCGACGAGCTCGTCGCGCGCGGCGAGGAAGTCGGAGAAGGAGCGGTGGCCGAGCGACCTCTCGTTGAACACCGGGTCCATGCGCTTCATCTGCTCCTTGACGACGTTGGCGTGCAGCCACTCGTCGTCGCCCTTCTGCAGCAGGATGCGCAGCGCCCGCTCGAGCAGCCCCGTCGCGGCGTCCGCTCGCTGCTCGGCCGTCGGCTCGACCTCGCGCTCCTGCGCGACCGACTCGCTCGTCGCGCGACGGCGGCGGCGCGCGGGCTTCGACTCGGCGACCTCGACGGCCTCGGCCTCGATCTGCTTCGCCTCCTCGGGCGTCGGCTCGGGCGCGTCGGGCTCGGCGCGCTCCTCGCGGCACGATCGCTCGACCGGCACGACACCCGGCAGCGCGTCGTAGTCGGCGAACTCGTCGCACGCGGCCGCGAGCGACTTCGACGTCGACCCGGCGACGCCGATGCCGACCATGAAGCGGCCGAGCCGCTTCACGCGCTGCGCGAGCGCGATGTAGTCGCTGTCGCCCGCGACGACGACGACGTGCGTGATGTCGTCGAGCCGGAAGAGATCCTCGACGACGTCGATCGAGAGCCGGATGTCGGCGCCGTTCTTCAGCGCCCGAGTGGTGGGGAACATCTGCACGAGGTCGACGGCGCGCGCGAGCAGCTGGTCGCGGTAGGCGGCGTGCGCCGGCACCGACCAGTCGGCGTAGGCGCGGCTCAGCACGATCGAGCCGTAGCTCGAGGCGTAGTCGATGATCGCGCCGAGGTCGACGGTCGCCTCGGCGAAGCGCGTGCGCGCCTTCGACTCGCGGCCGTCGATCGGCAGCGTGCGGACCTTGTCGCTGTGGAAGGCGCCACGGCCGTGCATCTGGTCGTAGCGCGAGATGAGGATGTTGTCGAAGTCGATGTAGACGGCGACGCGCGCCTCGGAGTCGATGGGCATGCCTCCAGTGTGGCAGTGCCCTGCCGGGCAGGGCTCCGGATGCTCCCCCATCGACACGCCCGAGCGCGCCGTCGGGTTGCGAGGGGCTCCGATCATCGGCATCGTGGCCCGCTCGCCAACGGAAGGAGCAGCCATGCTCACCCTGACCGAGAACGCCCAGACCGTCATCGGCGGCATCGTCGAGCACGCGGACGCCGCTGCGACCGGCGGTCTCCGCATCGCGCAGGAGCAGGGCGGCGCCGGGCTCGGCGTCACCGTCGCCACGGCGCCGGAGGCCGACGACCAGGTGGTGGAGGCCGCGGGCGTCCGCGTCTTCCTCGACCCCTCGGCCGCGACCGCGCTCGACGACAAGGTGCTCGACGCATCCGCCTCGCCCGATGGCCGCGTCGACTTCGCGGTCGGCCAGCAGGACTGAGGCCGATCGTCGAGGGCCCGGCCGCGCGGCCGGGCCCTCGACGTCTCAGCCCTCGAAGGGCGGCGGCGGCGCCCCGTAGGGCGCGCCGCCGAACGGCGTGCCGGCGGGCGGCATCGCCGGAGCGCCCGCGTCGCCCGGGCCCATGCCGGGCGCGATGTCGGCGAAGCGCGCGAGGTGGCCGTGGAAGGCGACCGGGATCGTCTTCGTCGGGCCGCCGCGGTGCTTCGCGACGATGATGTCGGCCTCGCCCGGCCGGATGTCGCGGTCGTACGCGTCCTCGCGGTGCAGCAGCATGACGATGTCGGCGTCCTGCTCGATCGAGCCCGACTCTCGGAGGTCGCTGATGGCGGGCTTCTTGTCGCCGCGCTGCTCGGGGCCGCGGTTGAGCTGCGAGAGCGCGATGACCGGCACCTGCAGCTCCTTCGCGAGCAGCTTGAGCGAGCGGGAGAACTCCGAGACCTCCTGCTGGCGCGACTCGACCTTCTTGCCGCTCGTCATGAGCTGCAGGTAGTCGATGACGACCATGCGCAGGCCCGCCTGCTGCTTGAGGCGACGGCACTTCGCCCGGATCTCGACGAGCGTGAGGTTGGGGCTGTCGTCGATGTAGAGCGGCGCGTCGTTGATGCGGCCGCGCACCTGCGCGAGCGTCGTCCAGTCGCGGCCCTCGATCGCACCCTTGCGCAGCTTCTGCAGCAGGATGCTGGACTCGGCCGAGAGGAGCTTCATCGCGATCTCGGTGCGGCCCATCTCGAGCGAGAAGAAGACCGACGGCAGGTCGTTCTTGATCGAGCACGCGCGCACGAGGTCCATCGCGAGCGTCGACTTGCCGATGCCCGGGCGCGCGGCGATGACGATCATCTGGCCCGGATGCAGGCCGTTCGTGAGCTCGTCGAGCTCGCGGAAGCCCGTCGGTACGCCCGTCATGACGCCGTCGAGGCCCTTCGCCGCCTCGATCTCCTCGATCGCCGCCTCGACGGCGAGGCTCAGCGGCACGTAGTCCTCGGCCTGGTCCTCGCCCATGACCGAGTAGATCTCGGCCTGCGCGTGGTTCACGAGGTCGGTGACCTCGCCCTCGGAGGCGTAGCCCATCTGCACGATGCGCGTGCCGGCCTCGACGAGCCGGCGCAGCACGGCCTTCTCGGCGACGATCTCTGCGTAGAAGCCGGCGTTCGCGGCCGTGGGCACCATCGACGTGAGCGAGTGCAGGTACTGCACGCCGCCGGCGCGCGAGAGCATGCCCGTCTTCGTCAGCT
Organism: Agrococcus lahaulensis DSM 17612; assembly: GCF_000425105.1. Lineage (GTDB taxonomy): Bacteria > Actinomycetota > Actinomycetes > Actinomycetales > Microbacteriaceae > Agrococcus > Agrococcus lahaulensis. The sequence goes on along the minus strand of NZ_AULD01000005.1, from coordinate 529,508 downwards.
CGTCGCTCACGGTGATGACGTCGGTCGGCTCGCCGCGCGAGTAGAGCGAGAGGATCGCCTCGTAGACGATCTCGTGCTTCGGCTGGTAGAAGTCGCCGCCGCGCACGCTCTCGAGGCAGTCGGCGACCGCGTCCTTCGAGAGCAGCATGCCGCCGATGGCGGACTGCTCGGCGAGCAGGTCGTGCGGCGGGGTGCGCTCGCTGTACCGGCTCTCGTCGAGCCCGATCTCTGCCAGGTCGGTCACGCTGCTCCTTCCGGTTCGATCGTCTCGCGGGCGGCCCACACGGACCGGTCGGTCGGAGCCTGCCCCAGGCTAGGAGCGCGTCATCGGCTCAGCGAATCCTGCTGTGGACAACCGTGTGGAGAGCTGGGGACAACGCCGCGACTTGACAGCCTCGACACGCCTCGACCCTGTGCACAGATCTGTGGACTTCGATCATGGAAAGCGTCGAAAACGGCCTTTGACCGGGCATTTTGCTTTGCATAGGACGTGGGGAGAAACCAGGTTGAAGTACACGTTGAGACTTCCAGCCCGTCTTCAGGTTCGCTTGAGAGCCCCGTCCCGCATCCGTCGCCGCCGCGCACGACGAAGGCCCGCATCCATGACGGATGCGGGCCTTCGAGCGGGGTGCGCGACCTACTTGGCCGCGACCACCTTGAGCGTGATCGTCGCGACGATCTCGTCGCGCAGGCGCGCGGTCGCCTGGTGGTCGCCCACCGAGCGGATCGGCGTCGGGATCTCGATGACCCGCTTGTCGATCGAGCCGTGACCGGCCGCCTCGACCGCCTCGGCGATGTCCTTCGTCTGGATCGAGCCGAAGAGGCGGCCCTCGGAGCCGGCCTTCGCCTTCAGCGTGACGACGTTCGCCTCGAGCCGGGCGCGGAGGTCCTGCGCTTCCTCGATCGTGGCGTGCTCGCGCGCGGCGCGAGCTGCCTTGATCTGGTCGACCTGCTTCTCGCCGCCGCGCGACCACGCGACAGCCAGGCCCTGGGGCACGAGGTAGTTGCGGGCGAACCCGTTCTTGACCTCGACGACGTCACCAGCGGAGCCGAGGCCGGAGACCTCGTTCGTGAGAATGAGCTTTGCCATGTGTCAGTCCCCTCAGCGTCCGGCGCCCGAGTAGGGCAGGAGCGCCATCTCGCGAGCGTTCTTGATCGCCTTGGCGATCAGGCGCTGCTCCTGCACCGACACGCCGGTGATGCGGCGGGCGCGGATCTTGCCGCGCTCCGAGATGAACTTCTTGAGCGTCGCGACGTCCTTCCAGTCGATGACGCCGACCTTGATCGCCTTCGCGGGAGCGAGCGGCTTCCCGCCCTTGCCGCCGCGCGGCTTCCGGTTGTTCTGCGGCTTGCCAGCCATGTGTCCTTCTTTCGTGCTCGGGACTGCCGTCCCGGTGATGCTTGCTGCGAGCGCCCCTAGAAGGGGGTCTCGTCGTTGTAGGAGGTGCCGGGCGCTCCCCAGACGTCGCCGCTCGACTGCTGCGCGGCCGGCTGGCCCCACGGCTCGTCGGCGACCTGCTGGGGCTGGCCGAAGCCGCCGCCCTGGCCGAACTGCTGCTGCCCGCCCGAGCTGCGGCCTGCGCCGCCGCCCGTCGTGCGCGTCACCTGCGCGGTCGCGTAGCGGAGCGAGGGGCCGATCTCGTCGACCTCGAGCTCGATGACCGTGCGCTTCTCGCCCTGCTGCGTCTCGAACGAGCGCTGCTTCAAGCGGCCCTGCGCGATGACGCGCGAACCCTTCTGCAGGCTCTGCGAGACGTGCTCGGCGAACTCGCGCCACACCGAGGCGCGGAGGAACAGCGCCTCGCCGTCCTTCCACTCGTTCGCCTGGCGGTCGAACGTGCGGGGGGTCGACGCGATCGTGAAGTTCGCGACCGCGAGGCCGTTCTGCGTGTAGCGCAGCTCCGGGTCGGCAGTCAGGTTGCCGACGACCGTGATGATCGTCTCGCCGGCCATGGCTACTCGGCCTCTGCGGGCGCCTCGGCCTTGGCCTCGCGCTTCGCCGGCTCCTTGCCGGCGCGCGCCACCGCGACGTCGGCGCGGAGCACCTTCGTGCGCATGACGGCCTCCGACAGCTTCAGCTGGCGGTCGAGCTCGTCGCTCGTCGCAGGCTCGGCCGTGAAGTTCACGACGGCGTAGATGCCCTCGGTGCGCTTGTCGATCTCGTACGCGAGGCGACGACGGCCCCAGATGTCGACCTTGTCGATCCTGCCGCCGTCGTTGCGGACGACGCCGAGGAACTTCTCCAGGGACGGGGCGACAGTGCGCTCGTCCACCTCCGGGTCGAGAATCACCATCAGCTCGTACTGCTGCATGCTTCACCCACCTCCTTCGGACTAGAACGGCTGCAGGCGGTCTGCAGCAGGAGGGTATGCATGGTGCGCGGGCCTCGTGCTCGAGGACGGGCAGAGCCCGCACAACCTCTCAACTGTACCGCAGCGCCGCCGTCGGCATCAATGGCGGATCCGGCGTCGTCGCTCGATCAGGCGCCGCGCGCCGCCCACCACTCGCGCAGCACCTGCTCGGCCCGCTCCTCGCCGAGCGGACCGTGCTCGAGCCGCTGCTCGAGCAGCATGCGGTACGCCTCGCCCACCTCGCGGCCCGGGCGGATGCCCAGGATCTCCTGGATGCGGTTGCCGTCGAGGTCGGGGCGCACAGCCTCGAGCTCCTCCTGCTCCGCGAGCTCGGCGATGCGCCGCTCGAGGTCGTCGTAGGCGAAGTCGAGCCGCTCCGCCTTCCGCCGGTTGCGCGTCGTGACGTCGGAGCGCGTGAGGATGTGCAGCCGCTCGAGCAGCGGTCCGGCGTCGCGCACGTAGCGACGCACCGCCGAGTCGCTCCACGCCTGGTCGCCGTAGCCGTAGAAGCGGAGGTGCAGCTCGACGAGCCGCGAGACCGCCTTGACCGTCTCGTTGTCGAAGCGCAGCGCCTTGAGCCGCTGCTTCGCCATCCGCGCGCCCACGAGGTCGTGCTGGTGGAAGGTGACCGTGCGCCCCTCGATGCGCCGGGTCGCGGGCTTGCCGATGTCGTGGAGCAGTCCCGCGAGCCGCGAGACCAGGTCGGGTGCCGCATCCGGGTTCCTCGACGCCTCGAGGTCGATGCCCTGCTGCAGCACCGTGAGGGAGTGCTCGTAGACGTCCTTGTGGTGCGCGTGCTCGTCGGCCTCGAGCCGCAGCGCCGGCACCTCGGGCAGCACGCGATCGAGGATGCCCGTGTCGGTGAGCAGGCGGATGCCCGGCACCGGCCGGCTCGTCAGGAGCAGCTTCGAGAGCTCGTCGCGCACGCGCTCGGCGGAGATGTCGAGGATGCGGTCGGCGAGCGCCGCCATCGCGGCCTGCACGCGCGGCGCGACCTCGAAGCCGAGCTGCGCCGAGAACCGGGCGGCGCGCATCATGCGCAGCGGGTCGTCGTCGAAGGAGCGCTCGGGCGCCTGAGGGGTGTCGATGACGCGCGCCAGCAGGTGCTCGAGCCCGCCGCCGACGTCGACGAGCTGCGGCACCGCATCCGCCTCGCCCGCCTCGCCGCGCGCGGGCGTGACGCGCAGCGCCATCGCGTTGACGGTGAAGTCGCGCCGCTCGAGGTCGTCCTCGAGCGATTCGCCGAACCGGACCTCGGGCTTCCGAGAGACGCCGTCGTACTGGTCGGCGCGGTAGGTCGTGATCTCGACGTCGGCACCGCGGATGCGTGCGGCGATGGTGCCGAACTCGCGACCGACGTCCCACGTCGCGTCGGCGAGCGGGCCCACGAGCCGCTGGATCTCGTCGGGGGTCGCGCTCGTCGTGAAGTCGAGGTCGGTGACGGGGCGGTCGAGGAACGCGTCGCGCACCGGTCCGCCGACGAGCGCGAGCTCCTGGCCCGCGGCCGCGAAGCCCGCCGCGAGGTCGCTCGTCGGGCTCGACGCCACGAGCGCGTGCAGCCGCGCGGTCGCCTCAGCCATGTCGGTCACGAGCGCCCCCAGGTCTGTCACGGACGCCCATTGTGCCGCAGTCCGGGCCCATGAGTGCGTTGCCTACACTTGGGCGCATGCTGTCGGCAGGTCGCCTGGCGCGGCGGAGCGCGTCAGCGTGCGCCGTCGCGGCTGTCGCGACGACGCTCCTCGCGGCTCCCCTCGCGGGCGCGCCCGGAGCCGCCGCGACGGCCCCCGCGGCCGAGGCGCCGACCCTCGAGCTCGCCCCCGTCGACCCGCTGCTGAGCACGGGCGAGGAGCTCTCGCTCGAGGTCGCGCTCGACAACCGATCGAGCTGGATCGCTCCCGCGACGACCGTCGACGTGCTGCTCACCGCCTCCCCCATCGCGACGCGGTACTCGCTCTCGCGGTGGTTCGCGGGCGAGGCGATCGCGGCGAACCGCGTCGTCGCGACAGTCGAGCTGCCGGCCGTCGCCGCCCTCGACGAGCACTCGGTCACGGTGTCGATCGACGCGGATGCGCTGGGTCTCGAGGGCGCGCCGTGGGGCGCCTACGGCCTCGCCGCGACCGCGCCGAGCGTGACGGGCGCGACGAGCGTCGTCGTGCTCGACGAGCCGGGCGAGGCGAGCCCGACGCGGCTCGCGCTCGCCGCGCCGATCGACGCGCCCACGGGGCCCACGGGGCTGCTCGACGCCGAGCAGCTCGAGGCGTCGACGGGCGTCGACGGCGACGCGCGCGCGGCGCTCGACGCGGCGATCGATGCGGGCGCGACGATCGGCGTCGACCCGGCGATCGGCGCCTCCGCCGCCGCGCTCGGCGATGACGCGCCGGAGGCCGCGATCGACTGGCTCGACCGCGCCGACGCCCCCGGCGCCTACCCGTTGCTGTACTCGAACGCCGACCCCATCGCACTCGTGCGTGCCGGCGAGTACCCGATCGAGCCGCTCGGCATCCCCCGTGAGGACGGCCCGCCGCTGCCCGCCTCGGCGGGCGAGGTCGGAGGGCGCGAGCCGGTCATCGACGCGACCGCGGTCGCGGTCGACGACGCGGAGCTGGGGGCGCTCGCCGCGATCGGCACCGTCGTCATGACGACCGCGAGCCTCGACGAGGAGATCGGCGGCCGCACCCCCTCCGCGCACGCCACGATCGACGGCGTCGACGTGCTCGCCGCCGACGGTGAGCTCCAGCGGCTCGTCGCGAGGGCTGCGTCGGTCGACCCGCTCGAGGCCGCGCACGCGCGCGCCGAGGCGATGGCGCTGCTCGCGACCATCACGCGCGAGCGGCCGAGCGATCCCCGCACGCTCGCGGCGGCGCTGCCCGCGACGACGCAGGGGTCGACCGTCGAGCTGCTCGACGACCTCGCCGATGCGGGCTTCGTCGAGACGGTCGGCATCGACGACGCACTCGCGCTCGAGCCGCGCGACGCTCGCCTCGCCGAGCCGGAGGTGCCGCCGAGCACCGAGGGCGCAGAGCTCGTGCAGGCTGCGCTCGCCCAGGAGGCGGACGCCGCGCGCATCGCCGGGATCGTCGGCGACCCCTCGACCCTGCTCGCGTCGCTGCGGCTCTCGCTCCTCGCCGCGCTCCCCGACGCGGGGCTCCCGATCACCGACGCGGACCGGCAGGCGATCGAGGGGCTCGGCGGCAAGCTCGCCGACCTGCGCACGGCGGTCGAGATCGTCGGGGGCAGCGAGATCCACGCGGTGGGCGAGAGCGTCCCCATGCCCGTCACGATCGTCAACCGGCTCGAGGTGCCCGCCGAGGTCGTGCTCTCGCTCCGCGCCTCGAACGCGCTCGTCAACGTCTCGCAGCCGTCGACGACCGTCACGCTCGCGCCCGGCAGCCAGCAGCGCGTGCAGGTGCCCGTCGAGATCGTCGGCACCGGCACCGTGCTCGTCATCGCGCAGCTGCACACGCCCGACGGCGTCGCGCTCGGACAGGTGCAGACGCTGCGTGTCACCGCGCAGCCGACGATCGAGACCGCCGTAGCCTGGGTGCTCGGCAGCGCCATCGCGCTGCTGCTGGTGTTCGGCATCTGGCGTTCGGTGCGCAAGCGCCGCACCGGCCGGGCCCGCGGCGACCTCGACGCCCCAGGATCCAGCGTCACGGCGGAGGAGACCGGGTGAGCACAGGCAAGGCCAGCGCGATCATCGCAGCGGGCACGATGGTCTCGCGGGTGCTGGGCTTCGTGAAGATGGTGCTCCTCGCCGTCGCGATCGGGCAGTCGACGTCGAAGGCGGCCGAGGCGTTCGGCATGGCGAACCAGCTGCCGAACAACGTCTACGCCCTCGTCGCCGGCGGCGTCATGAGCGCTGTGCTCGTGCCGCAGATCGTCAAGGCGTCGAAGGGCGCAGACAACGGCGAGTCGTACGTCTCGAAGATCCTCACGCTCGGCGGCACCGTCTTCCTCGTGCTCACGATCGTGGCGACGATCGCCGCTCCCCTGCTCGTCGACATCTACGCCATCTCCGCGGGCGACGACGGTCGCGGCTTCTCCGACGAGCAGATGGCGCTCGCGGTCGCGCTCGCCTACTGGTGCATGCCGCAGATCCTCTTCTACGCGATCTACACGCTGCTCGGCGAGATCTACAACGCCCGCAGCCAGTTCGGCCCGTACACGTGGGCGCCGGTCGTCAACAACATCGTGTCGATCGCGGGCCTCGGCGCCTTCATCCTGCTGTTCGGCACCGACAGGGTGAACAAGTTCGTCGACGTCTGGGACGCCGACCGCATCACCCTGCTCGGCCTCGTGACCACCGGCGGCGTCGCGGTGCAGGCGCTCGTGCTCGTGCTCTTCTTCCGCAAGACGGGCCTGAGGTTCCGGCTCGACTTCGGCTGGCGCGGCGTCGGCCTCGGCGCGACCGGCAAGGCGGCGCTCTGGCTCTTCGGCATCGTCATCATCGGCCAGGTCAAGGGCATCGTGCAGTCGCGCGTCGCCTCGCTGGGCGAGGGCGCGAACATCGCGACGATGCAGAACTCCTGGTACGTCTTCTCGCTCCCGCACTCGATCATCGCCGTCTCGATCGCGATCGCCTTCTTCACCCGCATGTCGCACCACGCCGCGCGCGACGACCTCTCGGGCATCCGCCAGGACGTCTCGAGCGCGCTGCGCTCGGTCGGCATGCTCACCACCATCTCCGCGTTCGTGCTCGCGGTGATCGCCGTGCCGTTCTCGCGGATGCTCGAGGGCGGCTTCGATCCCACGCTCGCGATGGCGTTCACCATCTGGGCGTTCCTCGTCTGCCTCGTCGCCTTCAGCGCGGAGTTCGTGCTGCAGCGCGTGTTCTTCGCGCTCGGCGACACCCGGACCGCGTTCCTCTACTCGTGCGTCGGCATGTTCATCACGTTCGCGCTGCTGTGGTGGGCCTCCACGCTGCCGGCGGAGTGGGTCATCGCGGGCACGGCCCTCTCGGTCTCGATCGCGAACCTCATCTCGTGCGCGGTGTGGCTCGTGCTCGTGCGGCGCCGCATCGGGCAGTTCGGCTTCAAGCTCATCGGCCTGCGGCACGTGCAGTACCTCGCGTACTCGCTCGTCGCGGCGGCGGCGGGCGTCGCGGTGACGTTCGCGCTCGGCGGCTACCGGGGCGACGGCTTCGGCACGGCGACGGTCGCGAGCGCGGCGATCACGTGCATCATCGCCGGCGCCGTCATGGGCGCCGTCTACTTCGGGCTGCTCTACCTCACGCGCAACCCCGACTTCCGCATGACGGTCGACCTCGTGCTCGCCCGGTTCCGCCGCGGCCGCGGCCAGTCCGACGCAGCCGAGGCCTGACCGGTCGCCCGCGCCCGGCGGCCGCTGGCGCGGTGCAGCCCGCCCCGTGCAGCCCGCCCGGCGTCGGCCGATGCAGGGCGCACGCAGATGCGGGCCGTCTAGCATCGGCTCGAGCGCCGGTGCGCGCGCACCGCGCGGAAGGGGACGCCATGGCTCGATCGCTCATCCGCCTGGCCGCGCCGATCATCGCCGGCGCGCTCGCCGCCGGCGGCGCGATCGTCGGGGCATCGCTCGCTCGCGAGCGGAAGCCGCAGCGGCACGAGCTCGAGCCGCCGACGGCGCCGCTCGCGGTCGAGGGATGGTGGTCGTCGGATGCGTCCTCGTCGCTCGCGCACGCGCATCCGGCCGTGCTCATCATCGACGCCGACTCCGGTCGGCTCGTCGACTCGTGGGACCGCCGCTCGCGCGCGCGCGTCGCGAGCCCCGTCGTGCGACGCACGCCCGAGTGGCCGGCCGCGGGCCTCATCGTCGTCGACGCCGCGACGGGCGACCTGCTGACGGTCGTGGGCGAGCCAGACCGCCCGGGAATGCCCGCCGCCTAGAATCGGTTGTTCCTCACGCATCCCCCATCGATCCCAGGAGACGCAGTGCACGACGTCATCATCATCGGCTCCGGCCCGGCAGGCTTCACCGCCGCGATCTACGCGGCGCGAGCCAACCTGCAGCCGATCGTGCTCGCGTCGAGCGTCGAGCTGGGCGGTGACCTCATGACGACGACCGAGGTCGAGAACTTCCCCGGCTTCCCGAACGGCGTGCAGGGCCCCGAGCTCATGTTCGCGATGCAGCAGCAGGCCGAGCGCTTCGGCGCCGACGTGCGGATGCAGGACGCGACGGAGCTCGAGCTCGACCGCGAGGTCAAGCGCGTGCACGTCGGCGACGAGGTGCTCGAGGCGCGCACCGTCATCTACGCGACCGGCTCCGCCTACCGCAAGCTCGGCATCCCGGGCGAGGAGCGGCTCTCGGGCCACGGCGTCTCGTGGTGCGCGACGTGCGACGGCTTCTTCTTCAAGCAGAAGCAGCTCATCGTCGTCGGCGGCGGCGACTCGGCGATGGAGGAGGCGACGTTCCTCACGAAGTTCGCCGACAAGGTCACGATCGTGCACCGCTCCGAGCGCTTCCGCGCGAGCCAGGTGATGCTCGACCGCGCCCGCGCTGACGAGAAGATCGAGTTCCTGACGAACGCCACGGTCGAGGCGATCACCGGCACCGAGGTGAACGGCACCGAGCAGGTGAGCGGCGTGACGCTGCGCGACACCGTCTCGGGCGAGTCGCGGAGCATGCCCATCGACGGCGTCTTCGTCGCGATCGGCTCGGATCCCCGCACGCACCTCGTGCACGGCAAGCTCGAGCTCACCGACGAGGGCACGATCGCCGTCGAGGGCCGCTCGTCGCGCACGTCGGTGCCCGGCGTCTTCGCCGCGGGCGACGTCACCGACCCCACGTACCGTCAGGCCGTCACGGCCGCCGCGTCCGGCACCGTCGCCGCGCTCGACGCGCAGCACTACCTGGCCGCGCACGCCGTGCCGGCATTCGCCACGAGCCCTGAGGAGGCCGCACTGTGAAGGAAGTCACCACCGCATCGTTCGAGCAGGACGTGCTCAACGCCGACAAGCCCGTGCTCGTCGACTTCTGGGCCGCGTGGTGCGGTCCGTGCCGCGCGGTCAGCCCCATCCTGGAGCAGATCGACGGCGAGACCGACAAGCTCGACGTCGTCAAGGTGAACGTCGACCAGGAGCCCGACCTGGCCATGCGCTACAACATCACGTCGATCCCGGCGATGAAGCTGTTCCAGGGCGGCGAGGTCGTCAAGGAGCTCATCGGCGCCCGGCCGAAGCCGGCGATCGAGCAGGAGCTCGCGGCGTTCCTCTGATCGACTGACGACGAAGGCCCGTGGATGCGTTCCACGGGCTTTCGTCGTCTCTGCCGTCAGGCAGTCGGTGCGGCGCCGTCGAAGCCCTGCTCCCCCAGCTCCGCGAGGATGCGATTGAGGTCGGCGACGGTCGCGAAGTCGATCGTCAGCTGGCCCTTCGACCTGCCGAGCGCGATGCGCACGCGAGTGTCGAGACGGTCCTCGAGGCGACCGGCGATCTCGTCGAGGCCGTGCTGCACGGCGCCCTTCGTGGGCGTGCGTCGCGGGCTGCGCGTCTGGACGAGACCGGCCGCCGCTTCGGCCGCGCGAACTGAGAGATCCTCATTCACGATCTTCGCGGCGAGCTGATCCATGGCCTCCGGCGTCGGCAGCGAGAGGATCGCCCGCGCGTGGCCGGCGGAGAGGACGCCGCTCGCGACGCGGCTCTGGATCGACGGCGGGAGCTTCAGCAGGCGGATCGTGTTGGAGATCTGCGGCCGGCTGCGGCCGATGCGCTTCGAGAGCTCCTCCTGCGTGATGGCGAAGTCCTCCATCAGCTGCTGGTAGGCCGACGCCTCTTCGAGCGGATTGAGCTGCGCGCGGTGCAGGTTCTCGAGCAGCGCGTCGCGGAGCATCGCGTCGTCGGGCGTGTCCTTGACGACCGCGGGGATGGTCTCGAGGCCGGCGCGCTGGCTCGCTCGCCAGCGCCGCTCCCCCATGATGAGCTCGAAGTGGGTGCCGTCCTCGCCCGGAACGACAGGACGGACCACGATCGGCTGCAGCACGCCGAACTCGCGGATGGAGTGCTCGAGCTCAGCGAGGTCGTCCTCGTCGAAGACGGTGCGCGGCTGGTTCGCGTTCGGGCGGATGTCCGTGGGCGCGATGGCGGCGAGGCTCGCGCCGGGGATCTGCCGGAGCTCGGCGTCGTCCTCCTCCTCGCCCGAGAAGAACACGTCGACCGGCCGGCTCCCCGGCTTCGCGGGGCGCCGGGTGCGGCGCGGTGCGGGCGCCGGGCGGCTCGACGGCGCGCCGGGCTCCTCCTCGCTCGACCGCTCTGCGGGCGCGGGACCGGTGGGGATGAGCGCGCCGATGCCGCGCCCGAGTCCTGCCTTCTTGCTCATGCCGCTCCTCTGCGTGCGATCTCCGCCGCGGCCTCGCGATACGACAGCGCGCCGGGCGAGTTGGGGTCATAGGCGATGACGGTCTGGCCGTAGCCGGGCGCCTCCGAGACGCGCACCGAGCGCGGGATGACTGCGTCGAGCGTCTGCTCCTGGAAGTGCGAGCGGACCTCGTCGACGACCTGTCGAGACAGCAGCGTCCGCCCGTCGAACATCGTGAGGAGCACGGTCGACAGCTCGAGCTTGGGGTTCAGGTGCGCCTGGATGCGGCCGATCGTGTCCAGCAGCTGCGAGACGCCCTCGAGCGCGTAGTACTCGCACTGGATGGGCAGCAGCACCTCGGTCGCGGCAGTGAAGGCGTTGATCGTGAGCAGCCCGAGCGACGGCGGGCAGTCGATGAACACGTAGTGCGGGGGCTGCGAGGCGGCACGCAAGTAGGCATCGAGCGCCTCACGCAGCCGATGCTCGCGTCGCTCCATGCCCGCGAGCTCGAGATCGGCGCCGGCGAGGTGGATCGTCGAGGGCACGACATGCAGCCTGTCGCTCTGCGGGCTCGTCGACACCGCCGACTCGAGCGGCTCGCCATCGATGAGCACGTCGTACGTGCTGGTCACGTCAGCGTGGTGATCGATGCCCAGGGCGGTGGATGCGTTCCCCTGCGGATCGAGGTCGATCACGAGCACGCGCGCTCCGGCGACGGCGAGTGCGGCGGCCAGGTTCACCGCCGACGTGGTCTTGCCGACGCCGCCCTTCTGGTTCACGACCGTGAAGATCCGGGTGCGTGCCGGGAGGGGCAGCTCGACCGAGGAGAGTGCTTGACGCCTGCGGGCCATCGCCGCCAGCTCGCGAGCGATCGGCGTCGTGTCGAACTTTCCCGTGGTCACGCGTGCCTTTCCTGTCGATGTTTCACGTGGAACATCACGGCTTGCGGGGTCCGCGCGCAGTGGTGCAAGCCTCCAGTCTGGCCCCGATCGTGCCCGATCGCAAAGTCAGGACACATTCGAGTGAAGCAAAGTTGCGAGCGCTGTTGTCCACAGTTCTCCACAGCACCTTCGACTGTCGAGCCGCTCGCCGAGGGGCCGTGTCGAGCGCTCGACGCCGACATCGGCGGCTCGAGATCCCTGTGATAGCGCGGAATCTGCTGCCGTAGCTCGGCGACGTGCAGTGAAGACGAACAACGCTCACATCGCGTTCTCCACACTTGTCCACAGCCGTGCCCTCCGCCGCGCGTCGCCGTCCTGCTCTGGCGCGTTGGCGCTACGCGCTCGACTCGTGCCTTCCTTCCGCCGAGGAGTGGGGGTTCGCGGGCGTCATGCGGGCGATCGAACGAACAGCACCGCCCAGGCAGGTCAACCGTCAGGTCATGCCGACAGCGGGTGATGATGTGCCACGCGTTTCACGTGAAACACGAGGCGATGCCAGCGGGCCGACGCGTTGCCTGGCCGCTGCAGACAAGAGCGCCCGCGTGTTTGGTCAGGGCCTGACGAGGGTCCGTGGCTCGTTGCACGTGAAACATCCGCCTGCGGTACCGCTCGGCGCTGCACCACACATCAGTGTGTGACCGGCTACCGGCTCCTCGCTGGAAAGTTCGCGACCCCGCGTTTCACGTGAAACGACGAGCGAACCCCGATCCACTGCTTCCTAGCGCGCAGACCAGGCGAGCGAGTGTGCTCGGCGGCTACCGATCGAGGTGCTGACGCGGCCCAGACCACGGATTCCGAAGTGGCGCGCTGATCCAGCAGCGAGTAGTCCGACCGTTCCACGTGGAACACCCTCGCCGTGAGGGCGCACACGCTCGGCCTCCACCGTGGTCGAGCCGGTCGTCGAACGGCTTCGTCGGGTGTGCGCGCCGCTCTGGATGCGCTGGCACCGAGGCCCGACGCCCGACGGTGCACTGCGGCCGCGAGTCGACGCGCCAGACCAACACTGCATGTCGCGCGAAAGTGTCCGATGTTCCACGTGAAACGCAGCGCGGAGCGAGGCGCCATCACGTCAGCGGCGCGACGGCCACCGCTTCGAGAGCAGATCGAGCTGGATACCGGTGGCGGGACACGACGAAGTTCCAGAAGTGAGCCAGCATTCGGAACGCCATAGCCCGGCCGACACCTTTTGGGCTGACAGCCCATCGGGTGAGTCCGGCGTCGTACGCCAACGCGACGCACCTGGTTGCCCTTGTGCCTCAGCGAGGCACAGTGGCGGTGCTCAGCTCAGGGATCGACGACGGCGCGGAGCACGCGCGTCGTCTCGAGGCCCTCCGCTGCACCGAGCTCGAGCACCTCGACATCCCGCAGCCGATGCTTGCGGACCACCTTCTGCGCGGCCGCGAGCTCGTCGGCAACGCGCGCGCCCTTCAGCAGCAGCAGCTCGCCGCCGCTGCGCACGAGCGGGGCGGTGAGCGGGATGAGGGTCCGAAGGGCGGAGACGGCGCGAGCGGTCACCTGGTCGAGCGGATGAAGCTCACCGCTGCCGGCGAGGTCCTCGGCTCGCGCCCGCAGGACGTGCACGTTGTCGAGGCGCATGCGCTCGACCTCGGAGCGCAGCCAGTCCGTGCGCCGCTCCATCGGCTCGATGAGGGTCATCTCGACATCAGGACGTCCGATCGCCAGCACGAGCCCGGGGAGTCCAGCACCCGAGCCCACGTCGCCGACCCGGCCACGGAGCAGGGGAGCGACGAGCGCAGAATTGAGGATGTGTCGAGTCCATAGCTGCGGAAGCTCGCGAGGTCCGATGAGGCCCAGCTCCTCGCCTCGCGCCGCGAGCGACGACACGTAGGAGCGAGCGAGCTCCAACCGGTCGCCGAAGAGCGCGGCCGCGGCCGGCGGCTCCGGCTCGAGCGCCGGGGGAGTGGGCTCCGTCACGGGGTCACGCAGGGAGGATCACGATGTGCCGCTGAGCGCCCTCGCCCTCGGACTCGCTCTCGAGGCCGTGCTGACGCACGAGGTCGTGGACGAGCTTCCGCTCGTACGACGACATCGGGTCGAGCGCGACGCGCGGCGCCCCGCCGGCGATGGCGGCCGCCGCCTCATCGACGACCGATTGCAGAGCCTGCGCCCTCGCGTCGCGCGAACCGGCGACGTCCAGCACGAGTCGCGAGAACTCGCCCGACTGCTGCTGCACCGCGAGGCGCGTGAGATCCTGCAGCGCGGCGACGGCCGTCGGCTCGGCGAGTCCGCCGAGGTCGTCCCCGGCCTCGCCCACCTTGATCGTCAGGCGCGCATCCGTCTGCTCGATCTCGATGTCGCCGTCGAGATCGGCGATGTCGAGCAGGCCCTCGATGTAGTCGGCGGCGATCTCGCCCTCGTCGATCGCCTCGGCGGCGCCGGTCATCGGCTGCTCCTCGGTCATCAGCTGCCCTCTCGCTTGGACTTCGGCTTCTTGCTGCGCGGCTGCTGCCGCTGCGTGCGGAGCTCGATCTCGGCAGCCGTCTCGGCCTCCTCAGCGTCGACCGGGGGGAGGCCCATGCGCTGGCGCTTGCGCGCCATGCGCGCCTCGCGAGCGAGCGCCGCCTCGGAGCCGGGCGTCGGCAGCTTGCTGATGATGATGAGCTGCTGCACGAGCGTGTAGACGTTCGACACGAGCCAGTAGAACATCGTGCCGAGCGGGAAGAGCCAGGCCGAGATGAGCAGGAACACCGGGATGATGTACAGCAGGATCCGCTGCTGCTTGTACATCGGCGACTCCTTCATCGCCGGCGTCTGGTTCTTCGTCATGATCTGCAGCTGTGTGTAGAACTGCGTCGCGCACATGATGAGCGTGAGCGCGATCGCGGTGACGATCACCGGCACGCTGCCCTGCTCGAAGCCCGCCGCCATCGTCATGTGCAGCGGCACGACGCCGAAGAGCGTCGACTCGCTGAAGAGGACCGCGAGCTCCTGCGTCAGGAGACCGACGCCCGCCTTCTGGTTGTTGGCGTCGGTGAGCACCTGCACGAGGCCGAGGAAGATCGGCATCTGGATGAGGAGCGGGAGGCACGACGCGAAGGGGTTCGTCCCGGCCTTGCGGTACGCCTCCATCGTCTCGCGCTGCATCGCCTCGCGCGAGAACTGGTCCTTCTTGCCGCGGTACTTCTTCTGGATGCGCTGGATCTCGGGCTGGATCTCGAGCGACTTCCGCGAGGAGACGATCTGCCGCACGGTGAGCGGGATCATGGCGCTGCGGATCACGAGCACGAGGCCGACGATCGAGAGCACCCACGTGAGGCCGGAGCCGGGGTCGCCGCCGAGCGCGGTGACGATCCAGTGGAATCCGACGAGGATGGCCTCGATGACCCACTTGATGGGCCACATCAGCAGGGCGAAGATGTCCAAGCTGTCACTGCTCCTTGCGAGCGAGGACGAACCCCGCTCTGTTCGTTGCGAGCCGCTCGCGCGGCTCAGGGATGTCGTCGACGCCGCCGGCCGCCCACGGGTGGCAGCGGAGGATGCGCCTGGCGCCCAACCAGATGCCGCGCACGACCCCGTGCTGCTGGATCGCCTGCAGGGTGTAGGCGGAGCAGCTGGGGTAGTAGCGGCACACGTCGCCGTACAGCGGTGAGATCACCGCGCGGTAGGCGACGAGGATCGCGACGCAGATGTTGCGGGGGAGCAGTCCCAGCCTCTTAAGGCTCTGACTCATGACCGTCGCTCCAGCAGCGGCACGATGCCGGCCCTCAGTGTAGCGAAGTCGGCCCTGCCCGCCGCGGGCAGTGCGCGGATGACGATGTCGGCGGGCTCGATCGCGTCGAGCTCCGCGCGCACGATCTCGCTCAAGCGTCGCTTGACGCGGTTGCGCACCACAGCGTTCCCGACCTGCTTCGACACGATGAACCCGAAGCGGGCGACTGCCGCTTCGGGTCTCGCGCGGTGCACCACCGCGACAGCTCCGCCCGCACGGCGACCGGTGCGAACGATGCGACGGAAGTCGTCGCCGCGCACGATCCGGTTCGCCTTCGCGAGCACCTCGGGCGATCTACGCCGAGAGCTCGGTGCGGCCCTTGCGACGACGCGCGGCCAGGATGGCGCGGCCCGCGCGGGTGCGCATGCGGAGGCGGAAGCCGTGCTTCTTGGCGCGGCGGCGGTTGTTCGGCTGGAACGTGCGCTTGCTCATGGTGAATCTCCCGTGGTCCGGCGCGATCGCGCCGCAAGATCGAGGTGGCCGAGCTGCCAGGCTCGACGACGCGCCGCACGACGGATGCGGCAACCTGACAACCATACGCGAGAGACCGCCGGCGGTCAACGAGGACGACCCCGGCTCAGCGCCACGCCGGGGCCAAGGCAGCGGGACTTGCACGCCGTGCGCTATGCGTGCAGACTCTTGGAATCCGCGCCGCGGCAGGTGCCCGGGGAGCACCGCAGCGAGCGGACCCCTCATGCACAGGACCTGTGGATAATGGTGTGGAGACGCATCCCCCACCACCCCGCATCGCAGAGGAACCGCATACCGATGGCCCCGGACGACAGAACCGGACGACTCTGGTCGGCGGTGCTGGCGACCCTCGCGGGCGACCCCCGGATTCCCCCGTCGTTGCGCGGATTCCTGGACCTCGTCGAGCCGCAGGGCGTGCTCGGCGGCGTGCTCTACCTCGAGGTCCCGAACGACCTGACGCGCGACATGCTCGAGCAGCGCCTGCGCGTGCCGATCGTCGAGGGGCTTGTGGAGAACGCTGTGGACATCGCGTCGTTCAAGATCGTGGTGAACCCCCAGCTCGACGACGAGGAGCCGCTGCCGGACGTCGTCGACGACCCCGCCGCCGACCCGGTCGTGACGCCCGTCCAGAGCTACGAGCGCGATCCGGCCGACCTCCCGTCCCGGCGCGTCGACTCGCGCCTGAACCCGAAGTACACCTTCGACAACTTCGTCATCGGCGGCTCGAACCGCTTCGCGCACGCTGCCGCGCTCGCGGTCGCCGAGACGCCGGCGAAGGCGTACAACCCGCTCTTCATCTACGGCGACTCCGGCCTCGGCAAGACGCACCTGCTGCACGCGATCGGTCACTACGCCGAGGGCATGTACCCGGGCATCCGCGTGCGGTACGTCTCGAGCGAGGAGTTCACGAACGACTTCATCAACTCGATCGCGAACAACCTCAACCAGTCGTTCCAGCAGCGCTATCGCGAGGTCGACGTCCTGCTGATCGACGACATCCAGTTCCTGAAGGGCAAGGAGTCGACGCAGGAGGCGTTCTTCCACACCTTCAACACGCTGCACGACCACAACAAGCAGGTCGTGATCACCTCCGACGTCGCGCCCAAGCACCTGCAGGGCTTCGAGGAGCGCATGGTGAGCCGCTTCGAGTGGGGTCTCATCACCGACGTGACCGTCCCGGACGTCGAGACGCGCATCGCAATCCTGCGCAAGAAGGCCGAGGCCGAGCGGATCGAGATCCCGGCCGAGGTGCTCTCGGTCATCGCCGACAAGGTGCAGTCGAACATCCGCGAGCTCGAGGGCACGCTCATCCGCGTCACGGCGTTCGCGAGCCTCAACCGGCTGCCGGTGACGATGGAGCTCGCCCAGACGGTGCTCAAGGACCTCTTCAGCTTCGACGAGGAGGCCGTGGTGTCGCCGAGCGACATCATCAGCCACACCGCCGCGTACTTCCGGCTCACCGTCGAGGACCTGCACGGCTCGTCGCGCTCGCAGACGATCGCGCTCGCGAGGCAGATCGCGATGTACCTGTGCCGCGAGATGACGAGCATGTCGCTGCCGAAGATCGGGCAGCTGTTCGGCAATCGCGACCACACGACCGTGATGTACGCGAACAAGAAGATCGAGAAGCTCATGCAGGAGCGCCGCTCGGTCTACACGCAGGTGACGGAGCTCACCTCCCGCATCCGCCAACGCGCAGGCGCGTAGGCGCGCGGGCGCTGAGAGCCGAGGCCATTTCTGGCCTCGGCGCGCCCGCGCGCCGACGGCCGTCCCGGCCGTCGGTAGCGGCCGAGTCGCGAGACGGCCGTCCCGGCCGTCGGTAGCGGCTGCGGCGCGCCCACTCACAGAGTGCCGGCACTCCGCGCTTCGGACGAGCGCGATCCGCCGAGTCCCGGCACTCTGCGATCCGGGCCCGCTCGCGCGCCTCCATAGCACGAGGAAGTCTCAACGCGTACTTCATGTGATCCGGTTGTGGATGCGCTCGGCGCGCCTGTGGACAACGGCTCCGAAGACTGTGGACGCCATCCGTGACCGCATCCGACTCTCTCCACGACCCGTGGATGGACGTCAACAGCGGCTCAACATCTTCCATCGTTGTAGTTCCCAAGCGCGGAGCCGGAACGACACGATCCATCCCCAGCTTGCACAGCGGTTATGAATGACAAGGATTCCTAGAGAGAAGATGCAGCTCGTCGCCAACCATGACCGGTCGGCGGGCGAAGGATGCCACGGCTCGACCGCGACGCGGCTGTGCCACAATCGACAGCGCTGTGCACCAGCACGGGCGGCTGACGCCGTGCCCCAGCGCCGCAGCTCGCCCAAGAAGGAGGACGCCCGGTGAAGTTCGTCATCAATCGCGATGTCTTCAGTGATGCGGTCTCGTTCGCCGTGAAGCTGCTGCCGCAGCGGCCGACGATGCCGATCCTGAGCGGTGTGCGCATCGAGTCGACCGCGGATGGCGTGATCTTCTCCTCCTTCGACTTCGAGTCGTCGGCACGCACCGCCGTCGCGGCGGACGTCGAGGGCGAGGGCGTCGTGCTCGTGTCGGGCCGGCTGCTGAGCGACATCGCGGCGAAGCTGCCCCAGCGCGAGGTGCGGGTCGAGGACGACGGCTCGAAGGTGCTCGTCCGCTGCGGCAACGCGCAGTTCTCGCTCGCGAAGATGCCGCTCGAGGAGTACCCGACGGTGCCGACCGTCGAGGGCCGCACCGGCGTCGTCGAGGGCAAGGCGTTCGCCGAGGCCATCGGCCAGGTCGCGATCTCCGCGTCGCGCGAGGACGTCACGCCCGTCATCACCGGCGTCCAGCTCGAGGCGAGCGACCACACGCTCACGCTCATCGCGACCGACCGCTACCGCGTCTCGGTGCGGAGCATCCCGTGGGATGCGGGCGACGTGACCGAGCCGCTCACCTCCCTCGTGCCGGCGCGCACGCTCGTCGAGGTGGGTCGCACGTTCGGCAGCGCCGAGCGCATCGAGATCACCATGAGCGAGGCGGGGGAGCGGCAGCAGATCGCCTTCTCGACCGCCGACCGCACCGTGACGAGCCTGCTCATCAAGGGCAACTACCCGCCGGTGCGGCGCCTGTTCCCCGAGCAGGTCGACCACCACGCCGTGCTGAACACCGCGGAGCTCGTCGACGCGACGCGTCGAGTGCAGCTCGTGCTCGATGCTGAGGCCGCGATCCGCTACACCTTCAGCGAGGGCCAGGTGCAGCTCGAGGCGATCGGCTCCGAGCAGGCGCAGGCGTCCGAGATCATCGACGCCGTGCTCGAGGGCGACGACATCGTGCTCTCGATCAAGCCGCAGCTGCTCATCGACGGCATCCAGGCGACGCACTCGGAGTTCGTGCGCGTCTCGTTCACGCACTCCGAGAACACGAACAAGCCGGGCCCCATGCTCATCCGCGGCCAGACGTCGCGCGACGACGCCGAGGCGAGCGACTTCAAGTACCTGCTGCAGCCCAACCTGCTGCTGCGCTGACCGAGATCCCGGCCCTGAGACGAGGAGCACCATGACGCACATCGGACTCATCGGCCTCGGACGGATGGGCGGCAACATGCGCTCGCGGCTCCGGTCGGCCGGCATCGAGGTCACCGGCTACGACCACAACCCCGAGCTCACCGACGTCGCGAGCGTCGACGCGCTCGTCGAGGCGCTGCCGACGCCGCGCATCGTGTGGGTGATGGTGCCGGCCGGCGCGATCACGGATGCGGTGATCACCGAGCTCGCGGCGAAGCTCTCCGAGGGCGATCTCGTCATCGACGGCGGCAACACGCGGTTCACGGAGGACGACCGGCACGCCGCGATGCTCGGCGAGCGCGGCATCCGGTTCGTCGATGTCGGCGTCTCGGGCGGGATCTGGGGGCTCGAGAACGGCTACGGGCTCATGGTCGGCGGCGACCGCGCCGACGTCGAGGAGCTCATGCCCGTCTTCGACGCGCTCCGGCCCGAGGGCCCGCGCGAGGAGGGATTCGTGCACGCGGGCCCGATCGGTGCCGGCCACTACGTGAAGATGGTGCACAACGGCATCGAGTACGGCCTCATGCAGGCCTACGCCGAGGGCTTCGAGCTGCTCGAGCGCGCCGAGCGCGTGCACGACGTCGCCGGCAGCTTCCGCGCGTGGCAGCGCGGCACGGTCGTGCGCTCGTGGCTGCTCGACCTCATGGTGCGCGCGCTCGACGAGGACGCCGACCTCTCGGAGATCGAGGGATACGTCGACGATTCGGGCGAGGGCCGCTGGACGGTCGAGGAGGCGATCGCGAACGCGGTGCCGATGCCGGCGATCTCGGCCTCGCTCTTCGCGCGCTTCGAGTCGCGCCAGGACGACAGCCCGGCGATGAAGGCCGTCGCCGCGCTCCGCAACCAGTTCGGCGGCCACTCCATCAAGAAGGCATAGGTGCGGGTCAGCCGACTCGCCCTCACCGACTTCCGCAACTACCGCGCCGCGGACGTCGAGCTCGTCGGCGGCCCGAACCTGCTCGTGGGTCGCAACGGGCAGGGCAAGACCAACATGGTCGAGTCGCTCGTGTGGATCGCGACCGGTTCGAGCCACCGCGTGCCGAACGACTTCGCGCTCATCCGCGCGGGGCAGGAGCGCGCGATCGTGCGCTGCACGGTCACGAACGACGAGCGCAGCTTCCAGCTCGACGTCGAGCTCAACGCCCGCGGCGCCAACCGCGCGCAGGCGAACAGCCAGTCCGTGCGCATCCGCGACCTCCCGCGCTACCTCCAGGCGGTGCTGTTCAGCCCCGAGGACCTGCAGCTCGTGCGCGGCGACCCCGGTGGCCGGCGCCGGTTCTTCGACGAGCTCTCGGTCATGCGCGCACCTCGCCTCGCGGGCGTGCACAGCGATCTCGACCGCGTGCTCAAGCAGCGCAACTCGCTGCTGAAGAGCGCCCGCGCCGCGCGACTGCGGCCCGACGACCTCACGACGCTCGAGGTCTGGGACGGTCGGCTCGTCGAGCTCGGGCTCGAGGTCATGCGCACGCGCCGTGCGCTCGTCGCCGACCTCGCGCCGCACGTCGACGCGGCCTATCGGCTCGTCGCGGGCGACGAGCACGAGGCGCGCATCGGGCTGACGACGAACGTGCCCGACTCGGCGGAGGCGTTCCACGCGATCCTCGCCGAGCGGCGCCGCGACGAGCTCGACCGCGGCGTGAGCCTCGTCGGCCCGCACCGCGACGACGTCGACCTGCAGCTCAACGACCTGCTCGCGCGGCACTACGCGAGCCACGGCGAGTCGTGGTCGTTCGCGCTCGCGCTCCGGCTCGGCTCCGCCGAGCTGCTGCGCGACGGCTCGGGCGGCGACCCGGTGATGATCCTCGACGACGTGTTCGCCGAGCTCGACGCCGGTCGCCGGCAGCGGCTCGCCGAGGCCGCCGGCCGCTTCGAGCAAGTGCTCATCACCGCGGCGGTGGAGGAGGACGTGCCCGACGCGCTCCGCCACCACCGCATCCGCATCGATCGCGGGGAGGTGCTGGATGCGTGAGCTCGCGCCGACCGAGCCGGAGCGGGTGTGGCTGCGCCTCAAGGCCAAGTTCGGCGACCCGGAGAAGGTCACGCGCGACGGCCGCCGGCGCTCGCGGCGCGACCCCGAGGCATCCGTGCCCTTCGGGAAGGGCCGCGACCCGCGCGCGCTCGGCGACGTGCTCGGGGGCTTCGCCGAGGATCGCGGCTGGACGACGACGCTCGCTCGCGCCGACGTCATGGCGCACTGGTCCGAGCTCGTCGGCGCCGAGAACGCCGACCGCACGGATCCGATCTCGTTCGAGGACGGCGTGCTGACGGTGCGCTGCGCCTCGACCGCATGGACGCAGCAGATGCGCATCCTGCGCGCCGAGACCACGACGCGCATCCTCGCCCGCTTCCCCGACTGCGGGCTGGAGTCGGTGCGCTTCATCGGACCCGACCTGCCGAGCTTCAACCGCGGGCGCCGGTCGGTGCCGGGCCGCGGTCCGCGCGACACCTGGGGCTGAGCGAGCGGCGCTGGGCGAGCGGGCTCGGATCCGCGGCTAGGGTGTCAGATACCAGGTCTCGAGGAGGAGCCATGCCCCGCCCATCGCGCACGCACGACGCCGTCGAGCGACTGCTCGACGCGATCATCGAGGGTCGACTGACGGCGGGCGAGCAGCTGCCGCCCGAGGGCCAGCTCGCCGTCGAGTTCGGCATCTCGCGCCTCACGATGCGCGAGGCGGTGCGCCTGCTGCAGGCGCAGGGCGTCATCGTGCAGGTGCCCGGCAGCCGGCACCTCATCGCTCCGGTGTCGGAGTGGACGGGCATGGATGCCGTGGTGCGGCACGCACGGAGCGCTGGGCAGCGCAGGCAGTCGTCGCTCGAGCTGCTCGAGGTGCGCATGATGATCGAGACCGGCGCCGCGGAGCTCGCGGCGGAGCGCCGCTCCGACGAGCACCTCGCGGCGCTCGAGGCGGCGCTCGCCCGCATGCGCGAGCACCACGGCGAGGGCGACGTCGACGCGTTCGTCGAGGCCGACCTCGAGTTCCACGACGTCGTCATGCGGGCCGCCGACAACCGCATCCTCGTCGCGGCGCTCCGGCCGCTCACCTCGATGCTCGCCGAGACGCGCGGCGAGACGAGCGCGGTCGAGGAGATCAGGGCGCACGCGATCGAGCAGCACCAGGCGGTGCTCGACGCGATCCGCTCGGGCGTGCCCATCGCCGCGCGCGACGCGATGGCGAGCCACATGCGGCAGACGCGCGACGACCTCGTCGCGCTCGTGCGCGACTGAACCCGCGGAGGGCTTGACAGCCCGCGACGCGTGATCGAAGATATCTGACATCAGATTCGGGCAGCGCCTGCGCCGATCCCGCGGACAAGGGAGTTCTCGTGCACCTCGACGGCCTGCTGGCAGCCCTGCCGGCCCCGCTCGACATCACGGCGGCAGAGGTCGCCGCCGCTCGCAGCCGTGATCTCGTGCTCGTCGTCCTCGACGACGACCCGACCGGCACGCAATCGGTCGCCGACCTGCCGGTGCTCGCGCGCTGGGAGGCCGAGGACCTCGACTGGGCGCTCGCCCAGGACGCCGCCGCGGTCTACGTGCTCACGAACTCCCGCTCGCTCGACGAGCAGGAGGCCGCGGCGCGCAACCTCGAGGTCGTCGACGTCGCCCTCGCCGCGGCCGAGCGCGCCGGCAAGCGCGTCTCGTTCGTGAGCCGCGGCGACTCGACGCTCCGCGGCCACTTCCCGCTCGAGACGGATGTGCTCCGCGACGCGATCGCGGCGCGCGGCGAGGCGCCCCGGCTCACGATGCTCATCCCCGCCTTCCCCGACGCGGGGCGCATCACGGTCGACTCGGTGCACTACTGGGTCGTCGACGGCGAGGCGACGCCGGTGGGGGAGACGGCGTTCGCGCAGGACGCGACGTTCGGCTACCGCGCCTCCGATCTGCGCGACTGGGTCGCCGAGAAGACCGCCGGCCGGATCGCGCGCGACGGCGTCGCCGCGCTCACGATCGACGTGATCCGCGCCGGCACCGACGCGGTCGCCTCGTTCCTGCGCGAGCTGGCACCCGGCACGGTCGTCGCCGTCGACGCCGTCGACGAGCACGACATGCGCCAGGTCGCGCTCGCGCTCCACGCGCTCGACCGCGAGGGCATCGACGCGCTGCTGCGCATCGGACCGCCCTACGTGCGCGCCCACATCGGGCAGGAGATCGCGGCCCCCGTCACCGCGAGCGACATCGCGGCGCAGCACGAGCGCGGCGGCCTCGTCGTCGTCGGCAGCCACGTGCCGCTCACGACCGCGCAGCTCGAGGCGCTCCGCGCCGACCGGCCCGGCACGGCGACGGTCGAGCTCGACGTGCGCGCGCTCATCGACGACCGGCGCGAGGCACACCTGGCGGAGCAGGCGGATGCGGTGGCTCGCGCCATCGAGTCGGGCACCGTCATCGTGCACACGAGCCGCGAGCTCGTCACGGGCCGCGACGGCGCGGAGAGCCTCGAGATCGCGCGCCGCGTCTCCGCCGGGCTCGTCGACCTCGTCGCGCGCGTACTCGAGCTCGCGCCGCCCCGCTTCGTGATCGCGAAGGGCGGCATCACCTCGAGCGACGTCGCGACGGAGGCGCTGCGCATCCGCCGCGCGCGCGTCGTCGGGCCGATGCTGCCGGGCATCGTCTCGCTCTGGCAGCCGCAGTCGGGGCCCGCCGAGGGCATCCCCTTCGTCGTCTTCGCCGGCAACGTCGGCGACACCGACTCGCTCGCGCGCGTCGTCCGCACGCTCGCCGACTGACTCGAGACCGAGGCCGCCTCGCCCGGGCGGCCGCACGCATCCACCCGCACAGATAGGAACAGCCATGACCAGCACCGTCGCCGTCATCGGGCTCGGCGCCATGGGACTCCCCATGGCGACGCGGCTCGCCGCGCGCTTCGACGTCCGCGGATTCGACATCGCGGCCGAGCGCCTCGCCCTTGCCGAGCAGCAGGGCGTCGCGCCCGCCGCGTCGGCCGCCGACGCCGTCGCGGGCGCCGACGCCGTCCTCGTCGCCGTGCGCACGGGCGAGCAGCTGCGCGAGCTGCTCTTCGGCGACACGGGCCTCGCCGAGCACCTCGCCGACGGCGCCGTCGTCATCCTCACGAGCACCGTCGGCACCGACGGCATCGCCGACGTCGCCGAGCGGCTCGCCGCCTCCGGCGCCCACCTCGTCGACGCGCCGCTCTCGGGCGGCCCCGTGCGGGCGGGCGAGGGCGACCTGCTCATCGTCGTCGGCGCCGAGCCCGCCGCGCTCGAGACGGCGCGGCCCGTGCTCGAGCAGCTCGCCTCGACCCTTTCGATCGTCGGCGACAAGCCCGGCGACGGGCAGGCGCTCAAGACGGTCAACCAGCTGCTGTGCGGCGTGCACATCGCCGCGGCTGCCGAGGCGCTCGCCCTCGCCGACGCGCTCGGGCTCGACCGCGAGCGCACGCTCGAGGCGCTCACCGCGGGCGCGGCGAACTCCTTCATGCTCGGCAACCGCGGGCCGCGCGCCCTGCAGGCCTACGACGAGGGCGGCGCCGAGGTGCTCAGCCGGCTCGACATCTTCGTGAAAGACCTCGGCATCGTCGGCGCCGCGGCGCGCGCGCACCACCTCGCCGCGCCCGTGGCGGCCGCCGCCGAGCAGCTCTTCCTGCTCGGCGAGGCGCAGGGCCTCGGCCACCTCGACGACTCCGCGGTCATCCGCGTCGTCGCCCCGACGCTGCGAGGGGAGGCGCGCTGATGGAGTACCCCCTCGGCGTCCTGATCGCCATCGGCCTCGGCGGCATCGGCCTCCTGCTCCTGCTCATCATCAAGTTCAAGGTGCAGGCGTTCTACGCGCTGCTGCTCACCTCGATCGTCGTCGGCATCGCCGCGGGCCTGCCGCTCACAACGATCCCCGCGACCGACGACGCCCCCGAGCGGCTCGGCGTCATCCAAGCGATCATCGCCGGCGTCGGCGGCACGCTCGGCTCGGTCGCGGTGCTCGTCGCGCTCGGCTCGATGCTCGGCAAGATCATCGAGATCTCCGGCGGCGCGGAGTCGCTCGCCGGCAGGTTCACGAGCTGGCTCGGGCCGAAGCGCGTCGCGGTCGCGCTCACCGCGGCGGCGGGCATCCTCGCGATCCCCGTCTTCTTCGACGCGGGCTTCATCATCCTCATCCCCATCGTCTACGCCTTCTCGAAGGCGGCGGGGCTCAGCCCGGTGAAGTACGGCCTGCCGATCGCCGGCATCATGCTCGCCGTGCACGTCGCGGTGCCCCCGCACCCCGGCATCGTCGGCGGTGCGACGATCCTCGGCGCCGACATCGGCTGGGTCACGATCCTCTCGCTCGCGATCTCCGTGCCGCTCGCCTTCGCCTCGTACTTCGTCGCGAAGCGCATGAACCGGCGCGAGCTCGCGATGCTGCCGGCGACGAAGGCGATGTTCGACGCCTTCGGCACCGAGACCGACACCGTGGGCGGCGGCAGCGCGCTCGCCGAGGGCGAGAAGGCGCCGAGCGCCTGGACGATCCTCGCGATCATCATCCTGCCGCTCGCGCTCATCATGGTCGGCACGACCATCGCCCCCTCGATGGAGGTCGGCAGCTTCTGGCACGGCTTCCTCTCGATGATCGGCCAGCCGATCTTCGCCCTCATGGTCGCGATCGGCGTCGCGATGATCGCGCTCGGCGTGCGCCGCGGCTGGTCGGCGAGCCACCTGGGCGAGGTCATGGAGTCGGCGCTGCCGGCCGCCGCGGTCATCATCCTCGTCACGGGAGCGGGCGGCGCGTTCGGCCGCATCCTCACCGAGACGGGCATCGGCGGCGCGGTCGCCGACGTCATGGCCGCGTCGGGGATGCCGGTGCTGCTGCTCGGCTTCCTCATCTCGCTCATCATGCGCGCCGCGCAGGGCTCGGCGACGGTCGCGATCACGACCGCCTCTGGGCTCCTCATCCCCGCGGTCGCGGGGCTCGGCCTCGACCCGATCCACCTCGCGCTCTTCGCGGTCGCGATCGGCTACGGCGCGCTCGGGCTCAGCCACGTGAACGACTCCGGCTTCTGGATCGTCACGCGCTACCTCGGCCTCTCGGTCAAGGACGGCCTGCGCACCTGGACGGTGCTCACGACCGTCCTCGGCGTGCTGGGCTTCCTCCTCACCTGGCTCCTCTGGGTCGCCATCCCGATGGGCTGAGGCGAGCACGGCGGATGCCCTCCGGCGGCCCGGGACCGAGAGGTCCCGGGCCGCTCGGCGTTCGGAGGCGGGTATCGACCCCGGTTCGCGATCGGCCCGGGAAGCCCGCTCCGAGCGTCCAGGGCCGCAGAACGCGCTTTCGGGGGACTGTTCTCTCGCGGCGCACCGCATTCGCCCACGAGAGGCGCGCGTTGACGAGCCTTCCTCGCGCATCCGGGGTAGAATCGGAGGGTTGCGCCGCCGCATGGCGGTCGCGCGAGACGGACCGGGAGAAGCATGGCGAACGAGCACGAGACGCAGCCCGACGACCAGACGGCGAAGCCGTCGCAGCCTCCCACCCAGGGCGACTACGGCGCCGACCAGATCCAGATCCTCGAGGGACTCGAGGCGGTGCGCAAGCGCCCGGGCATGTACATCGGCTCGACCGGGCCGCGCGGCCTCCACCACCTCGTCTACGAGATCGTCGACAACGCGGTCGACGAGGCGCTCGCCGGTCACTGCGACAGCATCGACGTCGTGATCCTGCCCGACGGCGGCGTGCGCGTCACCGACAACGGGCGCGGCATCCCCGTCGACCCGCACTCGTCCGACCCCTCGAAGTCGACCGTCGAGGTCGTGCTGACCGTGCTCCACGCGGGCGGCAAGTTCGGCGGCGGCGGCTACGCGGTCTCCGGCGGCCTGCACGGCGTCGGGTCGTCGGTCGTCAACGCGCTGTCGTCGCGGCTCGAGGTCGAGATCAAGCGGCAGGGCCGCGTGCACCGGCAGTCGTTCCGCATCGGCGAGCCCGAGGGGCCGCTCGAGGTGGGGGAGGAGACCGACGAGACCGGCACGGCGCTGACCTTCTGGCCGAACCCCGAGATCTTCGAGACCGTCGAGTTCGACTACGAGACGCTCGCGAAGCGCTTCCAGCAGATGGCGTTCCTCAACAAGGGGCTGCGCATCGCGATCGAGGACCGCCGGCCCGAGGCGCTCATCGAGCCCGACGCCGACGAGGAGGCCGCCGAGCCGCGGCAGCGCTCGGACGAGTTCCTCTACGAGCAGGGCCTCAAGGACTACGTCGCCTACCTCAACGAGTCGAAGAAGGCCGAGGCGGTGCATCCCGAGATCATCGACTTCGAGTCGGAGGACACCGAGCGCCGCATCTCGGTCGAGATCGCGATGCAGTGGACGACCTCCTACCAGGAGGCGGTCTACACCTACGCCAACACGATCAACACGCACGAGGGCGGCACGCACGAGGAGGGCTTCCGCGCGGCGCTCACGACGCTCGTGAACAAGTACGCCCGGCAGTCGAACCTGCTCAAGGAGAAGGACGAGAACCTCTCGGGCGACGACGTGCGCGAGGGCCTCACCGCGATCGTGTCCGTCAAGCTCGGCGAGCCGCAGTTCGAGGGCCAGACGAAGACGAAGCTCGGCAACACCGAGGCGAAGTCGTTCGTGCAGCGCGTGACGGGCGAGGAGCTCGGCCACTGGTTCGAGTCGAACCCCGCGATGGCGAAGGAGATCGTGCGGAAGGCGATCGGCGCGGCGACCGCGCGCATCGCCGCGCGCAAGGCGCGCGAGCAGACCCGTCGCAAGGGGCTGCTCGAGTCGGGCGGCATGCCCGGCAAGCTCAAGGACTGCCAGTCGAAGGACCCGGCCATCTCCGAGATCTTCCTCGTCGAGGGCAACTCGGCCGGCGGGTCGGCCGTGCAGGGCCGCAACCCCTACACGCAGGCGATCCTGCCGCTGCGCGGCAAGGTGCTCAACGTCGAGAAGGCGCGGCTCGACCGCGCGCTCGGCAACGCCGAGATCCAGTCGATGATCACCGCGTTCGGCGCGGGGCTCGGCGAGGACTTCGACCCGTCGAGGGCGCGGTACCACAAGATCGTGCTCATGGCCGATGCCGACGTCGACGGCCAGCACATCACGACCCTGCTGCTCACGCTGCTGTTCCGCTACATGCGACCGCTCATCGACATGGGCTACGTCTACCTCGCCGCGCCGCCGCTCTACAAGATCAAGTGGACGAACGCCGACCACGAGTACGCGTACAGCGACCGCGAGCGCGACGCGCTCATCGCCGACGGCCAGGCGAGCGGCAAGCGCATCCCGAAGGACAACGGCGTGCAGCGCTACAAGGGCCTCGGCGAGATGAACTACAGCGAGCTGTGGGAGACGACGATGGATCCCGAGACCCGCACGCTCAAGCAGGTGACGCTCGACGACGCGGCCGTGGCCGACGCGATCTTCTCGACCCTCATGGGCGAGGACGTCGAGGCCCGCCGATCCTTCATCCAGAAGAACGCGCGCGACGTGCGCTTCCTGGACATTTGAGTCCGAAGCGCTCAATGCGACGCAGTCGTGTTGAGCGCGAAGGACTCAAGGTCGAGTAGCCGGCGAAGCCGGCGTACCGAGACCCGAACCGAGAGAGACGATGACTGACGAGACGACCCCCGCGGAGCCCTTCGACCGCGACGCCCCGAACCACGGCGCGATCGAGCAGGTCGACCTGCAGCTCGAGATGCAGCGCTCCTACCTCGACTACGCGATGAGCGTCATCGTCGGGCGAGCGCTCCCCGAGGTGCGCGACGGCCTCAAGCCCGTGCACCGCCGCGTGATCTACGCGATGTACGACGGCGGCTATCGGCCCGACAAGGCCTTCTCGAAGTGCTCGCGCGTCGTCGGCGACGTCATGGGGCAGTACCACCCGCACGGCGACTCCGCGATCTACGACACCCTCGTGCGCCTCGTGCAGCCGTGGAGCCTCCGCTACCCCCTCGCGCTCGGCCAGGGCAACTTCGGCTCGGCGGGCGACGACGAGGCGGCCGCGCCTCGGTACACCGAGACGAAGATGTCGCAGCTCGCCATGGAGATGGTGCGCGACATCGACGAGGACACCGTCGACTTCCAGGACAACTACGACGGCCGCACGCAGGAGCCGTCCGTGCTGCCGTCGCGCTTCCCCAACCTGCTCGTCAACGGCTCCGTCGGCATCGCGGTCGGCATGGCCACGAACATCCCGCCGCACAACCTCCGCGAGGTCGCCGACGGCGCGATCTGGCACCTCGAGCACCCGGAGGCGTCGAAGGAGGAGCTGCTCGAGGCCCTCATGGAGCGCATCAAGGGCCCCGACTTCCCGACCGGCGCGCAGATCCTCGGCACGAAGGGCATCGAGGAGGCCTACCGGACGGGCCGCGGCTCGATCACGATGCGCGCGGTCGTCACGGTCGAGGAGGTGCAGGGCCGCACGGCCCTCGTCATCACCGAGCTGCCCTACCAGGTGAACCCCGACCGGCTCGCGGTGCGCATCGCCGATCTCGTGAAGGACGGCAAGCTGCAGGGCATCGCGAACATCGAGGACCAGACCTCGGGCCGCACGGGTCAGCGCCTCGTCATCACGCTCAAGCGCGACGCCGTGGCGAAGGTCGTGCTCAACAACCTCTACAAGCAGACGCAACTCCAGGAGAACTTCGGCGCGAACATGCTCGCGATCGTCGACGGCGTGCCGCGCACGCTCTCGCTCGACGGCTTCGTCACGCACTGGGCCGACCACCAGGTCGAGGTCATCGTGCGCCGCACGCAGTTCCGGCTCGCGCGCGAAGAGGACCGGATGCACATCCTCGAGGGCTACCTCAAGGCCCTCGACGCCCTCGACGAGGTCATCGCGCTCATCCGCCGCTCGCCGACGCCCGACGACGCCCGCACGGGCCTCATGGAGCTGCTCGCGGTCGACGAGAAGCAGGCGAACGCGATCCTCGAGCTGCAGCTGCGCCGGCTCGCCGCGCTCGAGCGGCAGAAGATCCAGGATCAGGCGGAGGAGCTCCGTCGCCTCATCGCCGACTACAAGGACATCCTCGCGAAGCCCGAGCGGCAGCGGCAGATCATCGTCGACGAGCTGCGCGAGATCGTCGCGCGCCACGGCGACGACCGCCGCACCGAGATCATGCACGGCTACGGCGGCGACGTCTCGATGGAGGACCTCATCCCCGAGGAGCAGGTCGTGATGAGCCTCACGACCGGCGGCTACATCAAGCGCACCCGCATCGACCAGTACCGCGCGCAGCACCGCGGTGGCAAGGGCGTGCGCGGCGCCCAGCTGCGCAGCGATGACGTCGTCGAGCACTTCGGCGTCACGTCGACGCACGACTGGCTGCTGTTCTTCACGAACTTCGGCCGCGTCTACCGCATGAAGGCGTACGAGATCGCCGAGGCCGGCCGCGACGCGAAGGGCCAGCACGTCGCCAACCTGCTCGCGTTCCAGCCCGACGAGCGCGTGCAGACGGTGCTGCAGCTGCGCCGCTACGACCAGGCCGACTACCTCGTGCTCGCGACGCAGCAGGGCCAGGTCAAGAAGACGAGGCTCGAGCTGTTCGACACGAACCGCTCGGGCGGCATCATCGCGATCAACCTCGCCCCCGAGGATCGCGTCATCTCGGCGATGCTCGCGAACTCGGACGACGAGATCCTCGTGATCAGCAAGCAGGGCCGCGCGGCGCGCTTCGCGGCGACCGACGAGGCGCTGCGGCCCATGGGCCGGGCGACGGGCGGCGTGCGCGGCATCCGCCTCAGGGACGGCGACGAGGCGCTCGCGGCGATGGTCATCGGCGACGACGGCTACGTCTTCGTCGTCACGGAGCAGGGCTTCGGGAAGAAGACGCCCGTCGCCGACTACCCCTCGAAGGGCCGCGGCACGCAGGGCGTGCTCACGTTCTCGTCGGGCGACCACGACCGTGGCGCGCTCGTCGGCGCGACGATCGTGCACGACGGCGACGAGCTGCTGCTCATCCGCAGCTCGGGCAAGGTCATCCGCTCGAGCGTCGACGAGGTGCGCGCGACCGGCCGCACCACGATGGGCGTGCAGTTCGCCGAGAAGTCGACGACCGACCTCGTGATCTCGATCGCGCGCAACGTCGAGGAGGAGGTCGAGGAGGCCGTCGAGGAGGCAGCGGCCGAGCCGGCGACGTCGCCCGCGCAGGACGCGCAGACGGGCGTCGCCCAGGTCACGATCGCGGAGGCGGAGGACGCTATCGTGGACGCCACGGACTCGGCGGACGCCGATTCGACCGACGACGAGCCCACCGAGGAGACCGAAGCATGAGCATCGCCGAGAAGCTGCAGAGCAAGACGCCTCGGCGCAGCGGCTCGAGCAAGCAGGTGAGGCTGCGCCTCGTGCACATCGACTTCTGGTCGGCCATGAAGGTCTCGGCGGTGCTCGGGCTCGTGCTCGGCATCGTCCAGGTCGTCGTGGTGTTCGTGATGTGGAGCCTGCTGCAGGTCGTCGGCCTGTTCGGCAAGGTCGACGAGGTGATGCGCGACATCCTCGCCGACCCCGAGTTCGCCATCACGTCGCTCCTGTCGCTGCCGCAGGTCATGATGTTCACGCTGCTCGTCGCGGTGCTGAACTTCGTCGTCATCACGGTGCTCGGCGCGGTCGTCGCCGTGCTCTACAACCTCTCGGTGCGGCTGACGGGCGGCCTGCAGGTCGGCTTCGCCAACCAGTGAGCCGAGCGCGCGCCGTGGTCCCGAGCATGCCGGCGCGCGTGGTAGCATCGATGATTGTGCTCGGGGCTATAGCTCAGGCGGTTAGAGCGCTTCGCTGATAACGAAGAGGTCCCTGGTTCGAGTCCAGGTAGCCCCACCACGCACAACTCCCACGGCCGGCCCGCCGGCCTCGGGGCCTTAGCTCAGTTGGTAGAGCGCCTGCTTTGCAAGCAGGATGTCGGGAGTTCGATTCTCCCAGGCTCCACCACTGGTTCCCAGCGCCCCGCGCGATTACGGTGCTCGCCATGGACACCGCGCGCACCGCGATCGTCACCGGCTCCGACTCCGGCATCGGCCGCGCGACGGCCGTCGCCCTCGCGGAAGCGGGCCTCGACGTCGGCATCACGTGGCACACCGACGAGGCGGGTGCCGAGCGCACGGCCGAGGAGGTGCGCTGGCACGGTCGCCGCGCCGAGGTCGCGCGCCTCGACACGACCGACCTCGCCGGAGCCGCGGTCGTCGTCGACGACCTCGCCGCCCGGCTCGGCGGCCTCGACGTGTTCGTGAACAACTCCGGCACCGGCTCGAGCACCCCCTTCCTCGAGCTCTCGCTCGACGAGTGGCGCGAGATCGTCGCGACCGACCTCGACGGCGCGTTCGTGTGCCTCCAGGCCGCCGCCCGGCACATGGTCGCCGCGGGTCGCGGCGGCCGCCTCATCGCGGTCACGAGCGTGCACGAGCACCAGCCGCGCGTCGGTTCGAGCGCGTACGACGCCGCGAAGCACGGGCTCGGCGGCCTCGTCAAGACGATCGCGCTCGAGCTCGGCCAGCACGGCATCACCGCGAACTGCGTCGCGCCGGGCGAGATCGCCACGCCCATGACGGGCCAGGAGGACGAGGACCCGCGCGGCACGCGCCGGCCCGGCGTGCCGCTCGGCCGCCCCGGCGACGCGCGCGAGGTCGCCGCGGTCATCGCCTTCCTCGCCTCGCCGGAGGCGGGCTACGTCACCGGCGCCTCGTGGGTCGTCGACGGCGGCATGCTGCAGATGGGCCCGCAGGCCGGCTCGCACCTCGAGGGCGACGACTGGCGCGAGGCGTGACGGTCCCCTCCCGACATCCCAGCGAATGGGAGGATGGGAGGGATGGACGGACGGCAGGACTGGCGGCAGCGCATCGCGCGCGCGATCCGCACCGACCCCGCGTCGCGGCCGATGACCGAGGCCCTCCTGACGATCGACGAGGTGCATGCGCGCAAGGTCATCGACCTCGCGATGCGCATCGCCGAGGCGCTCCTCGCGGTCGGCGCGTCGGCGAACGACGTGACGCTCGCGACGACGCGCGTCGCCGCCGCGCTCGGCATCCGGCCCGTGCACGTCGACGTCACCTACAACTCGATCGGGGTCTCGTACCACCGCAACCACGACGACCTGCCGATCACGCTCATCCGGGTCGTGCGCGCGCCCGTGCCCGACCACGCGAAGCTGCAGCGGCTCCAGGCGCTCGTCGCCGACATCGAGGCGGGGCTCGACCTCGAGCACGCCCGCGCCCGCTTCCACGCCATCCGCCGCACGCCCTTCCTGTACCGGCCGGCGATCGTCGTGCTCGCCCAGGGCATGCTCGCGGTCGGCGTCACGCTGCTCTTCGGGGCCTCGTGGATCATCGGCCTCATCGCGTTCCTCGCCTCGTGCGCCGCGGCGGTCGCGCAGCGGGGGATGGCTCGGCTGCGCGTGCCGTTCTTCTTCTCGCAGATCGTCGGGGCACTCGTCGTGACGATGGCCGCGACCGCGACGAGCGCGCTCGCGAGCCTCGGCGTGCCGCTGCTCGCCGACGTGCGGCCCTCGATCATCGTCGCGGCCGGCATCGTGCTCATGCTGGCGGGGCTCTCGGTCGTCGGCGCCGCGCAGGACGCGATCGACGGCTTCTCGCTCACCGCGGGCGGACGCATCCTCGACCTCGTGCTCTCGACCCTCGGGGTCGTCATCGGCATCCTCGGCGGGCTCTCGCTCGCGCGCACCCTCGGAGCGGGCTTCGTCGTCACGAGCGAGGCGCCATCCCTCGGACCGCTGCCGCTGCAGCTGACGGGCGCGGTGATCATCGCGATCGCGGTCGCGATCATGAACGGCGCCCGCCTCCGCACGACGCTCGTGAGCGCCGTGCTCGGCGGGCTCGCCTGGATCGGCTTCACGATCGGGGCGGGCGCCGGGGCCGGCACGCCCGTCGCGAGCGGCATCGGCGCGCTCGTCGCGAGCCTCATCGGCATCATCATCGGGCACCGGCTGCACGTGCCCTCGATCGCGGTGACGACCGCCGCGATCGTGCCGCTCGTGCCCGGCTATGCCGTCTTCCGCGGGCTGCTCCAGCTCGTCGAGTCCGACGGGTCGCCCTCGAGCCTCGTGCTCGGCGTCGCGACGCTCATCGGCGCCGGCGCGATCGGCCTCGCGCTCGCCTCCGGCGCCTCGCTCGGGCTCTTCCTCGGCGCGCCGCTGCGCGACTCCGTCGAGAGCCGCATGCGCGGGCGGGCGCGCCCGCGCTGACGTCGCTTCCAGCGGGCGGGACTACGGTGTCGAGGTCACGGATGCGCAGCCTGCGCAGCGGCGGAAGCACTGGAGGAAGCATGGGCGAGCACGACGACGCCGGCACCGGCTCCGCGAGGCGGCCATGGCAGCCGCGCCGGCAGAAGCCGCTGCACCCTGCGCTCGACGTGCCGCCGCGCGAGACGGAGTCGCCCGAGCGCCGACCGCTGGATCGCGTCGTGTTCGGCGTCGCCGCGGCGGTCGCGCTCGCGTTCGTGATCTGGGGCGCCGTCGGCACCGAGTCGCTCGCGACCGCATCGTCGGCGGGGCTCGACTGGGTCGTCGGGAGCACGGGCTGGCTCTTCGCGCTCGCGGCCTCGGGCTTCGTCGTCTTCGTGATCTGGATCGCGGCGAGCCGCTTCGGCCGCATCCCGCTCGGCGACGACAGCGAGGAGCCGGAGTTCAGCACCGTCTCCTGGATCGCGATGATGTTCTCGGCAGGGATGGGCATCGGCCTCGTCTTCTTCGGCGTGACCGAGCCGGTGAGCCACCTCGTGGCGCCGCCGCCCGGCACCGGCGGCGGCGACGACGCCCTCGCGGTGCGGACGGCGATGGCCACGACCATGTTCCACTGGTCGCTGCACCCGTGGGCGATCTACTCGGTCGTCGGGCTCGCGCTCGCCTACAGCGTCTTCCGGAAGCGGCGGGCGCTCACCGTCTCGGCTGCCTTCACGAGCCTGCTGGGCCGCCGCACCGTCGAGGGGCCCATCGGTCGCGCGATCGACGTGTTCGCGATCTTCGCGACGCTCTTCGGGTCGGCGACCTCGCTCGGGATCGGCGCGCTGCAGATCGGCTCGGGCATCGAGATCGTGGCCGGGCTGGGAGCGGTCGGCAACGGCCTGCTCGTCGCGGTGATCGCCGTGCTCACGCTCGCCTTCGTCGTCTCGGCGGTCTCGGGCATCTCGCGCGGCATCAAGTGGCTCTCGAACATCAACATGGTGCTCGCGGGCGTCCTCGCGCTGTTCGTGTTCGTCGTCGGACCCACCGTCTTCATCCTCAACCTGCTGCCGACGACGATCGGCGGCTACGTCGAGCAGCTCGCGGTCATGTCGGCGCGCACCGAGGCGGCCGGCGGCCCCGAGGTCGCGGCCTGGCTCTCGGGCTGGACGATCTTCTACTGGGCGTGGTGGGTCAGCTGGACGCCGTTCGTCGGCATGTTCATCGCCCGCATCTCGCGCGGCCGCACCATCCGGCAGTTCGTCACCGGCGTGCTCGTCGCGCCCACGCTCGTGTCGCTCGTGTGGTTCGCGATCTTCGGCGGCCTCGGCATCGACCTCGAGCTCGGCGGCACAGACCTCGGCAGCAGCGGCACGCCGGAGTCGACGCTGTTCCAGGCGCTCGCCGAGCTGCCGCTCGCGCAGGTGTCGGCCATCGTCGTCATGGTGCTCGTCGCGATCTTCTTCATCTCGGGCGCCGACGCCGCCTCGGTCGTGATGGGCACCCTCTCGCACCGCGGCTCCCTCCAGCCGGCCAGGCGCACCGTGATCTTCTGGGGCGTCGCGACGGGCGCCGTCGCCGCGATCATGCTGCTGCTCGGCGGCGAGGATGCGCTCACCGGCCTCCAGCAGGTGACCGTCATCGCCGCCCTCCCGTTCGTCGTCGTGATGATCGGGCTCGCCGCGGCGCTCGCGAAGGACCTCGCGCTCGATCCGATGGTCGTGCGACGGCGGTACGCCGTCGCGGCGGTCGAGCAAGCCGTGGTCGCGGGCGTCACGGAGCACGGCGACGACTTCCAGCTCTCGGTCGAGCAGACGGCGCCTGGGGAGGGCGTCGGCGAGCTCGTGCCGACGCAGTCGGTCGATCCGACGCTCGCGCCGTCCGACGAGCACCGGCCGGACGAGCACTGGCGCCGGGCCGCGGAGGACGGCGACGACGGCGTCGAGCGACCGACGGCGCCCTGAGGCTCCGCTCGGGGCGGCACCGTAGGATGGCCGGATGCGCATGCGAGTGGCCGCCTACGCCCTGATCACGAGGGGCGACGGCGACGACCGCGAGATCCTGCTGCCGCACTGGAACGAGGGCGACATGTCGGGCTGGACGCTCCCGGGCGGCGGCGTCGAGCCCGGCGAGCATCCCGCGGACGGCGCCGTCCGCGAGGTGCGCGAGGAGACCGGCTACGACGTGCGGCTCACGAGCCTGCTCGGCGTCGACTCCGCGGTGCTGCCGACGACCGCGCGCGGCGACGAGATGCAGGCCCTGCGCATCCTCTACCGCGCCGAGATCACCGGCGGCGAGCTCGCGGTCGAGGTCGACGGCACGACCGACGACGTGGCGTGGCACCGGCTCGCCGACGTGCCGGCGCTTCGGCACGTCCACGCGGTCGACTGGGCGATCCGGCACATCGACGACCTCGGCTCGCCGCTGCGCTGACCCATGCATCCCCTCATCGTGCTCGGCATCGGCCTCATGGTCGTCTCGTGCGTCATCAGCGGCATCGACTCCGTGCGCACCATGCGCCAAGGTCGCGAGCCCGAGCGCCGCATCCGCTCGTTCATGCTCGCGGGCGGCATGCTCGTCGCCGGCGGCATCCTCGTCGCGATCGGGGCCGCGCTGTCCTGATCGGCTGACGACGGGGCCTGATCCGCGGACGACGAAGGGCCCCCGCGGACGGGGGCCCCTCGATCGGGGCTCAGACGGCTCAGGCCTGGGGGGCGCCGGCCTCGGGGCCGTCGGCGATCCCGCCGGACGGCTGGTCGAACGGGCGCGCGGGGGCGTCGACCGCGGAGTCCTCTGCGTCGGGGATCCACAGGTCGTCGTCGGCCCGCAGGGTCTGCCACGCGGCGTAGGCGGCGCTCACGACGGCGACGGAGCCGACGCCGATGAGGATCCACTGCCAGGCGTTGGGGCCCGACTTCACGGGCTTCGCGGGGGCGAGGTCGGGCACGGTCGCGTAGCGGCGGACGTTCTCGATCGCGCTCTGCACGCGCTCGTCCTTGCCGATGGATGCGAGGGCGGCGACGGAGCCGAGGCCCGTCGCGAGGGCGGGCACGACGCTCGAGTTCCAGCCGCGCGCGGCCTTCGAGAGACGTTCGATGCCTGCTTCCTTGCCTCGGTGCACGACGCGCTCGGCGGCGGGGCGGAGCGTCTCGGCGCCGTAGGCACGAGCCTGCTCGCGCGCCTCGCGGGCGAGCGCTGCCGCGTGGTAGTTCACCGCGCGCTGCTCGGCCATGAGCTTGTCGGCCTGCTTGCGGAGCTTCTTGACCTGCTTCGCGCGCTTGCGCGTCAGTTCGAGCGACATGTCCGTCCTTCCGTCGTGGAGCCTGCGCGTCATCCTTGCAGGTTTTCCTGGACGCGTCACCCACGCTCCGAGGTTTCGCTGTCGCCGAAATCAGGGCTCCCCGAGCGATCCGATCAGGCCCGCTGTGGGAGGATCGGGGCATGGCTCATCACACCGCTGTCGCGACCATCCGCACGAATCTCGGCGAGATCAAGGTCAACCTCCTCGGCGACCACGCCCCGAAGACCGTGCAGAACTTCGTCGAGCTCGCCACCGGCAAGCGCGAGTGGACGCACCCCGGCACGGGCAAGACCTCGACCGACCCGCTCTACGACGGCGTCGTCTTCCACCGCATCATCCCCGACTTCATGATCCAGGGCGGCGACCCGCTCGGCCAGGGCGTCGGCGGCCCCGGCTACCAGTTCGACGACGAGATCCACCCCGACCTCGACTTCAACGCGCCCTACGTGCTCGCGATGGCCAACGCCGGCAAGATCGCCGGGCGCGGCACGAACGGCTCGCAGTTCTTCATCACGACCGTCGCGACGCCGTGGCTGCAGGGCAAGCACACCATCTTCGGGCTCGTCGAGGACGAGGCGTCGCGCGGCGTCGTCGACAAGATCCAGGCCGTGGCGACCGACGGCCGCGACCGCCCGCTCGAGGACGTCGTGATCGAGACGATCGAGATCGCCGAGGCCTGACCCGAGGTGTCATCCTCAGCGCCGGCGGACCGCTGCTACCGGCACCCGGACCGCGTCAGCTGGGTGCTGTGCCAGCGGTGCGGGCGCACGGTGTGCGGCGAGTGCCAGCAGCCGTCGCCGGTCGGCGTGCGCTGCCCGGAGTGCGTGCGCGAGCTCGCCGCCGAGCAGCGCACGCTGCAGCGGCAGGTGCGGGCGGCGAGCGGGGCGCCCCGCAGCGCCGTCGGCCGGCGTGCGCGCAGCTGGTTCGCCCAGCCGGCGCCCGTGACGATGTCGATCATCGCCGTCACGGCGATCGTCGGCGCGCTCCAGCTGCTGCCGGGTGACGTCGCTGCGTCGCTGCTGTTCTTCCTGCCCTACTCGCTCCTCGAGCCGTGGCGCTTCGTCAGCTACGCGCTCGTGCACGCGGGCGTGCTGCACCTCGGCTTCAACATGCTCATCCTGTGGCTCGTGGGCCCGTCGATCGAGGAGCGCATCGGCAGGCTGCCCTTCCTCGCGGCCTATCTCGTGAGCGCGGCGGGCGCCGCGGTCGCGATCTCGTGGCTCACGCCGCTCTCGGCGGTCGTGGGCGCGTCGGGCGCGATCTACGCGCTCTTCGGCATGGTCATCGGCATGCAGCGCATGGTCGGCCGAGTGCAGCCGAGCATCCTCATCATCGTCGCCATCAACCTCGTGCTGACGTTCGTCATCAGCAACGTCTCGTGGGCGGCGCACGTCGGCGGTCTCGTGATCGGGCTCGCGCTCGGCTTCGGCATCG
This sequence comes from Agrococcus lahaulensis DSM 17612, assembly GCF_000425105.1. Lineage (GTDB taxonomy): Bacteria > Actinomycetota > Actinomycetes > Actinomycetales > Microbacteriaceae > Agrococcus > Agrococcus lahaulensis. The sequence goes on along the minus strand of NZ_AULD01000005.1, from coordinate 490,401 downwards.
GCGCCGTGCACAAGCGGCTGCGCGGCGATCAGGCGGCGAAGGCGGCGTGGCTCGTCATCGGCGCGATCGCGGTCGTGCTCGCCGCGCTCTTCGCGCTGCGCCTCGCGATGATCCTCTGAGACGGTTCTCCACAGCTCTCTCCACAGCTGGGGAGAACTACAGCGGTGTGATTCGCTACTTCCAGCGCGTCGTCATGATGAAGCCGATGAACATCACGCCGAAGCCGATGACGATGTTCCACGAGCCGAGCTGCGCGATCGGGAGCGTCGTGCCCGAGACGTAGTAGACGATGACCCAGAGGAAGCCGACGATCATGAAGCCGAACATCACCGGCTTGAACCACGCCGCGTTCTGCTGCTCGTCGTGCGGCGAGCGCTCCTTCGCCGACCGGTTCCGGTCGGCCTTGGCCCTCTCGACGGACTTCTCGCTGCTCATGGCACCCCATGCTAGTGCAGGCGCCGCCTAGGATTGAGCGGTGGCCGCCTCCGATGCTCGCGCCCGTCGATCGGCGCGCCCCCGGCGTCGGGCGACCGTCTCGAGCGTGCTCGGCGAGCTGCTCCTGACCGCCGGGGTGCTCGCGCTCGGCTACGCCGGCTGGCAGGTGTGGCTCTCCGACGCCGTGCTCGGCGAGCAGCAGCAGCAGGCGGCGCGCGCCTTCGCCGCCGAGCTCGTGCCGGGAGCACCCGCCGTCGCCGACGCATCCGCCGCTCTCCGCACCGACGAGCCGCCGGTGGAGGACCGGGCGGCCGACCGCGAGTCGTTCGCGGTCATGCACATCCCGCGGCTCGACGAGTTCGAGCGCGTGGTGGGGGAGGGGACGAGCCGAGCCGTGCTCGACAGCCTCGAGCAGGGGCTCGCGCACTACCGCGAGTCGGCCATGCCCGGCGGGCTCGGCAACTTCGCGGTCGCCGGGCACCGCAACGGTCAGGGCGGGCCGTTCACGCACCTCGACGAGATGCGCATCGGCGACCGCATCTACGTGCAGACGGCGAGCGCGTGGCACGTCTACGCGTTCCGCAACCACGAGTACGTGCCGCCGACGGCCGTCGGCGTCGTCGCGCCCGTGCCGCAGATGCCGCACGTGCCGGCCGACGGCCGCTACCTCACCCTCACGACGTGCAACCCCGAGTGGTCGGCTGCCGGCCGGCTGATCGCGTACGCGACCTGGGTGGGCTGGCAGAGCGCCGAGGACGGCATGCCGCTCGAGCTCGCCGCGACGCTCGGGAGGGCATGATGTACGCGGCCCTCTGGCGAGCGCTGCCGGGCCCGTGGCCCGTGCGGCTCGCGATCGTGCTCGCGCTCCTGGTCCTCACCGCCTACCTGCTGATCTTCCACGTGTACCCGTGGGTGATGCAGACCTTCTTCCCGACCCCCGATCCGACCTTCGCCGGATCCGACCGCAGATCGAGTGCCATCGCATGACCCGCATCCTCGTCGTCGACAACTTCGACAGCTTCGTCTACACCCTCGCCGGCTACCTGCAGGAGCTCGGCGCCGACGTCTCGGTCGTGCGCAACGACCGGGTCGACGCCCGCGGCATCGCCGAGTGGGACGCGGTGCTGCTCTCGCCGGGGCCGGGCACGCCCGCCGAGGCGGGCGTCTCGATCCCCATGGTGCACGCCGCGATCGACGCCGGCACGCCGCTGCTCGGCGTCTGCCTCGGGCACCAGGCGATCGCCGAGGCGCTCGGCGCGGTGGTGACCCACGCACCCGAGCTCATGCACGGCAAGACGAGCCTCGTCGAGCACGACGGCTCGACCGTCTTCGAGGGGCTGCCGAGCCCGCTCACCGCGACGCGCTACCACTCGCTCGCGGTCGTCGACGGGACGGTGCCGGATGCGCTGCGCGTGACCGCGCGGACGGTGCCGGACCCCGAGGGCGAGAGCGCAGCCGGCGGCGTCATCATGGCGCTCGAGCACCGCGACGCGCCCGTGTGGGGCGTGCAGTTCCACCCCGAGTCGGTGCTGACCGAGGGCGGCTACCGCATGCTCGGGAACTGGCTCGAGTCGGCGGGGCTCGACGGCGCCGCCGCGCTCGCCGCCGGCCGCGCGCCGCTCGTCACGCTCGCCCCGCCGCCGCAGCGCTGAGGGCTCGCGCGAGGCGGTTCAGCCGTCGCCCTCGCCGTCGTCGCCGCCGTCGCCCTCGCTGTCGCCCGGGTCGGCCGGGGGCGGCGGCGGGGTGCTCTGGCGCGGCGGCGCGGGCGGGGCCGCGCGCCGCACGCAGTACGTCACCGTGACGCTGCTGCCCTGCGCGACGTCGGTCTCGGCCGCGACCGACTGCGCGGTCACGAGGTTCGCGGCGCTGCACGCCCTCGTCGTCACCCGACGCACCGAGAGCCCGAGCCCCTCGAGCTGCGTCTGCGCGCTCGAGAGCGACTGGCCCACGACGTCGGGCACCGTCACTCGCCCGTTCGAGAGCTGGATGTCGATGGTCTCGCCGCGCGAGACGTTCGTGCCGGCGCTCGGGTCGGTGCTGATGACCCGGTCGATCGCGACGGTCGGCGAGCTCGCGCGCGTGACCTCGCCGACGACGTAGCCCGCGGCCTCGAGCGCCTGCCGGGCCTGCTGCTCCGTGAGGTTCGCGACGCTGATGAGCGGTGTCGGCGGCGGTCCGTTCGAGACGACGATCGTCACGGGGCTGCCGGGGGAGAGCCGCACGCCCGGCTCCGGCTCGGAGCGCAGCACCGTGCCGACCTCCGCCTCGTCGATCATCCGCCGCACCTCCGCCTCGAGGTCGGCGGCCTCGACGGCGGCGACCGCCTCGTCCTCGGTGAGGCCGGCGACCTCCGGCACGTTCGTCGAGAGGCCGGCGATCGGCAGGTTGAAGAAGTTGGAGGCCCACGCGACGGCGACGACGACGAGCACCGCGATGAGCGCTGCGGCGCCCCACAGCCACGCGACCGGCGGACGGCGGTCGCGCTGCGCGGCGACCGGCTCGGCCTCCGGCTCGAGCTCCGGCTCGTCGGCGGCGAGGGCGGCGAACATCGTCGTCGCCGCGCCGATCTCGATCGGCGCGGTCTCGGTCCGCTCGAAGGGCACGAGCACGCCCGCGAGGGCGTCGTCGAGCGCCTGCTTGAACTCGGTCGCCGACTGGAAGCGGCCCTCGCGCGGCTTCTCGAGCGCCTTCGCGACGATCGAGTCCATCTCGGGCGTGATGCCCGGCGTGATCGACGACGCGGTCGGCGGCTCCTCCGCGACGTGCTGGTACGCGACGCCGACCGGGGTGTCGGCCTCGAAGGGAGCACGACCGGTGAGGAGCTCGAACAGGATGACGCCGGTCGAGTACAGGTCGGTGCGCGCGTCGACCGCCTCGCCGCGCGCCTGCTCGGGGGAGAAGTACTGCGCCGTGCCGAGGATCATCCCGGTCTGGGCGACGTTCGCGCTCGTCTCGGAGACGGCGCGGGCGATGCCGAAGTCCATCACCTTGATCTGCCCGCCGGGCGTGACCATGACGTTGCCGGGCTTGATGTCGCGGTGCACGATGCCGGCCCGGTGCGAGTACTCGAGGGCCGTCAGGATGCCCTTCGTGATCCGCACGGCCTCCGACTCGGGGAGCGGGCCCTCGGCGATGATGTCCTTCACCATCCGGCCGTCGACGTACTCCATGACGATGTACGGCACGGCCGCCGGCTGTCCGCTCGCGTCGACCGCGGGCTCCTCGCCCGCGTCGAAGACGCGCACGACGGTCGGGTGCGACATGCGCGCCGCCGACTGCGCCTCCTGCCGGAACCGGGTGCGGAACTCCGGGTCGCGCGAGAGCTCCGGCTTGAGCAGTTTCACCGCGACCTGGCGGTCGAGCCGGGTGTCGCGCGCGAGGTGCACCTCGGCCATCCCGCCCTGGCCGATGAGCTCGCCGATCTCGTAGCGGTCGCCGAGGGTCCGCAGCGACGCGATGATGCTGTCGGTCATCGCGGCTCCTCTCCTCGTGCGTGGCCCGCGCCGAGCCCCGGGGACCGGGGATCGGTCGATTCTACGTCAGGGCCGCTCGACGACCCCGCCGGGGCGCCTCACGGCTCGGTCGTGGGCTCCGGCGTCGGGGTCGGGGTGGGCGTCGGCGTCGGGGTGGGCTCCGGCTCCGGCTCCTCCTCGGGGACCGCCGTGATCTCGAGCGCGGGCGACGATCCGCTCGTGAGCGGCTGCCCGCCCTCGATCTCGCAGCTGAACGTGTAGGTCACGCTCGTCGTGCCGGCGCCGAGCCCGGGCGCGAGGATGTCGAAGCCCTCGACGGGCGTCACCTGGTCCTGCACCCGGCCGTCGGGCCACGTGATGGTCGCGACGTAGTCGCCGAGCGAGTAGCCGGCCGGGCACGTCGCGGCATCCCACACGATCGACGGGGTCGCGCCCACCTGCTGCGCGGTCGGGTCGGAGCCGTCGCCGAGCCGCGGTGCGGCCGTCGGATCCTCGATCTGGGCGACCGCGCTGTGGATCGTGCCCGTGATCGTCGAGCCCTCCGGCACCGGGCCGGTGGGTGCGACGGCGTAGATCCGCCCGACGAGCCCGGGATCGGTGGCCGGCGCGCCGGTCTCGACCGCGGGCACGAGGTTCAGCGCCTCGACCGCGTCGCGGAACTCCTGCTCGTCCATCCCCTCGAACTGCTCGAGCGAGATGTCGACGAGCGCCGCCGACTGGCTCTCGGAGCCGGGCGTCGTCGCGGCCGGATCGGGCCGCTGCTGGTTGAAGAGCATGATCGCGATCGCGACGCCCGCGGCGACGAGCAGCACGGCGAGGATGACGACGGGCCAGATCCACGGGTTGGTGCGGCGCTTCCGCTCCTCGACGGCCGTCGTCGCGCTCGTCACCGGCAGCGCGGCCGTCGCCGGCGACGACTGCGTCGTGATGACGCGCGTCGCCGCCTGGGTGGGCGAGTCGATCGTCGCGAACGAGTCGGTCGACGCGATGCCCGGCACGATCGCGGCGGCGCCGGCGATGTCGCCGCGGCGCAGCATCGTGGCCGCGCGCGAGAGGTGCGCAGCGGACGTCGGCCGATCTGCCGGCGTCTTCGCGATGCACGAGAGCACGAGGTTGCGCACGGGCTCCGGGATGGTGCCGGGGAGGTCCGGCGGCGCGTCGTTGATGTGCGCCATCGCGATCGCGACCTGCGACTCGCCCGTGAACGGCCGGCGGCCGGCGAGCGCCTCGTAGGCGACGATGCCGAGCGAGTAGATGTCGGTCGACGGGGCCGCCGGCTGCCCCGAGGCCTGCTCGGGGGAGAGGTACTGCACCGTGCCCATCACCTGGCCGGTCGCGGTGAGCGGCACCTGGTCGGCGATGCGCGCGATGCCGAAGTCGGTGATCTTCACGCGCCCCTCGGGCGTGATGAGCAGGTTGCCGGGCTTGACGTCGCGGTGCACGAGCCCCGCCTGGTGCGCCGCGTGCAGGGCCGCCGAGGTCTGCGCGACGATGTCGAGCACCTTGTCGGCCGAGAGCGTGCGGTCGCGGTCGAGGATCGCGCTGAGCGGCTCCCCGGGCACGAGCTCCATCACGAGGAAGGCGCTGCCGTCCTCCTCGCCGTAGTCGAAGACATTCGCGATGCCCTCGTGGTTGACGAGCGCCGCGTGCCGGGCCTCGGCGCGGAAGCGCTCGAGGAACCCGGGATCGCCCATGTACTCGTCCTTGAGGATCTTCAGCGCGACGGTGCGCCCGATCACCTGATCGGTCGCCTGCCAGACCTCGCCCATGCCGCCGATGGCGATCCGGCTGGTCAGCTGGTATCGCCCACCGAAGGTGAGTCCGCTGGATGGTCTCATGAGTTCAGCACCGCCTCGATCACTGCTCTCCCGATAGGTGCGGCGATCACGTTTGAAGTATCACCGACGATGTTCTCACTAGGCACGACCACGACGGCGACTGCCACGCTCCGGTCGCCGAGCTCCCCGTACCCCGTGAACCACAGATTGAACGGCTCACCGCGCTCGCCCGTCTCGGCGGTGCCCGTCTTCCCGCCCACGGTCACGCCCGGGATCGCCGCGTTCGACGCGAGCCCCTCGGTCACGCCGCGCTCCATAGCCCCGCGCAGCGCCGCCGCCGTCGCGGCCGAGATCGGGTTGCCGAGGATCTCGGCCTCCGGGTCGTCGACGACGTCGAGGTTGGGTGCGAGCACGCGGTCGATCATCTGCGGGCGCAGCATCGTGCCGTCGTTGTTGATGGCGGCGGAGACCATCGCCATCTGCAGCGGGGTCACGCGCACGTCGTACTGCCCGAAGCCGGTGAGCATGAGGTTCGGCTCGTTGAGCTCGGCCGGGTACTGGCTCGGCGTGACCCGCAGCGGGATCTCGAGCTGCTCGCCGAAGCCGAACGCGGCGGCCTGCTGGCGCAGCGCCTCGGCGCCGAGCTCCTGCGCGAGCAGGGCGAACTGGATGTTGCACGAGAGCACGATCGCGGTCTCGAGCGTCGCGGTCTCGCCGGGCCCGCACGGCCCGCGCGTCGCATTGCGCACGACGGCCGTCGATTGCGGCAGCTGCAGCTCGACGGGGTTCTCGAACTCGGACTGCAGCGTGTAGCGGCCGGACTCGAGCGCCGCGGCAGCGGTGATGAGCTTGAAGACCGAGCCGGGGTAGTAGAGGTCGCCGGCGATCGTGCGGTTGACGAGCGGGTCGCCCGGGTCGTTCAGCAGCTGGTCGTAGACCTCGCGCACGGCGGCGATGTCGTGCGAGGCGAAGGCGTTGGGGTCGAAGGTCGGGCTCGAGTGCATCGCGAGCACCTCGCCCGTCTCGGGCTCGATCGCGATGACGGCGCCCTCGCGGTCGCCGAGCCCGTCGGCCGCCGCCTGCTGCGCGGCGCTGTCGATCGTGAGCTCGACCGAGGCGCCCGAGGGGTCCTGACCGGTGAGGGTCGCGAGCACCTGCTCGAGGAACTGGCTGTTCGCCGTGCCGGTGAGCTCGGCGTTCATCGCCTCCTCGATGCCGCTGTTGCCCTGGCCCAGGGTGTTGTACCCGGTGACGGATGCGTAGAGCGGGCCGAGCGGGTACTGCCGCTGCCACTCGTACTCGTCGTCCGACGGGGTCGAGAGCGCGACCGGCACGCCGTCGACGACGATCGAGCCGCGTTCGACCGAGAAGGAGTCGAGGAGCGTGCGGGTGTTGCGCGCATCCGTGTGCAGCGCATCCGCCTGCACTGCCTGGATCATCGTCGACGAGCCGAACAGCGCGACGAACATCACCATCAGCAGCATGCTCACGCGGCGGATCGGCCGGCGCATGCTCTGCTCTCGCTCGGAGCTCAAGCGATCCCCCTTCCGCGCACGGAGTCGCTCAGCCGCAGCAGCAGCGCCACGATGAGCCAGTTCGCGAGCAGCGACGAGCCTCCCGCCGCGAGGAACGGCGTCGTGAGGCCCGTGAGCGGGATGAGCCGCGTGACGCCGCCGACGACGATGAAGACCTGCAGGCCGATCGTGAAGGCGAGCCCGACCCCGAGCAGCTTCGTGAAGTCGTCAGGGCCCTGGAAGCCGATCCGGATGCCGCGCGAGACGAGGATGAGGTAGAGCCCGAGGATCGCGAAGATGCCCACGAGCCCGAGCTCCTCGCCGAGCGAGGGGATGATGTAGTCGCTGTTGGCGTAGGGCGTGATGTCGGGCCTGCCGAGCCCGAGGCCCGTGCCGAGCAGGCCGCCGTGCGCCATCCCGAAGACGCCCTGCACGATCTGGTACGAGCCGCCCTGCGCGTCGTAGACGCTCTGGTCGAACGCGTGGATCCATGCGCCGATGCGCCGCTGCACGTAGCCGAGCGTGAAGTAGGCGGCGATCCCGCCGAGCGCGACGAGGCCGAGGCCGATGACCATCCACGAGCGGCGGCCGGTCGCGACGTAGATCATCACGAGGAAGAGGCCGAAGTAGAGCAGCGAGGTGCCGAGGTCGCGCTGGAAGACGAGCACGAGCAGGCACATCGCCCACACGATGAGGATCGGCCCGAGGTCGCGCACGCGCGGGAAGCGGATGCCGAGCACCTTGCGCCCGACGACCGAGAGCGAGTCGCGCGCGGTCATGAGGTAGCCGGCGAAGAAGATCGCGAGCGCGATCTTCGCGAGCTCGCCCGGCTGCAGCGAGAGCACGCTGCCGATGCCGATCCAGACGGTCGCGCCGTTGATCGTCCGGCCGAGGCCGGGCACGAGCGGCAGCACGAGCAGGATGATCGCGACCGCCATGGCGAGGAAGCGGTAGCGCGCGAGCACCCGGTGGTTGCGGATGACGACGATCGTCGCGATCGCGATGAGCAGCGCGATGCCCGTCCAGGCGATCTGCCGCATCGAGGCGGCATCCCAGCCGGTCGCGCCCTCCGCGATGTCGATGCGGTAGATCATCGCGATGCCGAGGCCGTTGAGCACGGTCACGACCGGGAGGATGATCGCGTCGGCCTCGCGGGCGACGATGCGGAGCGCGATGTGGAGCGCGAGCGTGAGGATGCCGAGGAGCCCCGCGAGCTGCAGCGGCATCATGTCGACGCGCTGGAGCGCGCCGAGCTGCACGAGCACCATCGCGCCGCCCGCGAGCACCCAGGCGATCACGAGCAGGAAGAGCTCGAGGTTGCGCAGCTTCGCGGGGTTGCGGATGCGCACCTTGATCGCCTCGGTGACGTCGCGCAGCTGCACGATGCCCGTCTGGAGCGCGGTGGGAGCGGTGCGGTCGGTCATGGCGATCGCTCCAATCGCTCGACGATGGCGCGCGCGTCGGCGAGCGACTCGGCCGAGATGGTCTGCTCGACGCTGCGCTGGTTGAAGGGCGTGAGCTCCTCGAGCTCGATCTCGGTCGGCTCGACCTCGGTCGCGAGCACGAAGGGCCCGATCTGCTGCTGGATGCCCTGGTAGATCGCCACCTGGCCCGCGTCGTTGACGCCGACGAAGAAGCGGTCCTGGGTCCAGCTGTAGAACATCGCGCTCAGCGTCACCGCGATCGCGATCGCGAGCACCGCGCCGATCGACCAGCTGATGCGTCGGTTGCGGCGCATGCGGCGCTGCTCGGCGAGCAGCTCCTGCAGGAACTCCTCGCTCTCGGGCTCGAAGTGCTCGAACGCCGGCTGCATGCGGGCTTGCCGCGGGTGCAGCAGCAGCTGCGAGAGGCTCAGCGACGTCCGCTCGGGCTCGACCGCCTCGTAGCTGATGGGCGCGGCGGCGGAGCCGACGGTCGTCGGCTCGACCGACGAGGGCAGCCGCTCGTCGATGTCGACGACGACGACCGTCACGTTGTCGGGCGCGCCGCGCGAGAGCGACTCGTTCACGAGCCGCTGCACGGTCGAGGGCGTGTCGAGCCGCTGCTCGAGGATCGCGCGGATGCGGTCCTCGTCGACGTAGGACGAGAGGCCGTCCGAGCACACGAGGTAGCGGTCGCCCGGCAGCGCGTCCTCGACCCACGTGTCGATCTCGGGGTCGGTCTCGATGTTGCCGAGCACGCGCATCACGACGTTGCGGCGCGGGTGGTGCTCCGCCTCCTCGCGCGTGATGCGGCCGGCGTCGACGAGCCGCTGCACGAACGTGTGGTCGGTCGAGAGCTGCTCGAGCGCACCGACGCGGTAGCGGTAGATGCGGCTGTCGCCGATGTGGGCGAGGCCGATGCGGTCGCCGACGCGGATGATCCCCGACGCCGTCGTGCCCATGCCCGAGAGCTCGGGGTGCTCGAGCATCGCCTGCTGCAGCGCCTCGTTGCCCGCCCGCAGCGCGTCGGCGAGCGCTTGCGCCGCCTCCTCCGCGCTCGCGTACTCGACGTCGGCCTCGCGCACCTTGCGGGTGACGATGGCGCTCGCGACGTCGCCGCCCGCGTGCCCGCCCATGCCGTCGGCGACGAAGCTCAAGTGGGCGCCCGTGTAGCCCGAGTCCTGGTTCTCGGTGCGGATGCGGCCGACATGGCTGATGGCGGCCGCGAGCGGTGCGCTCAAGCTCAGCGCCTCAGCTCGAACGTCGTCGTGCCGATGCGCACCGAGCTGCCGACCCGCACGGGCGTCGACTGGGTGATCCGCTTCCCGTCGACGAAGGTGCCGTTCGTCGAGTCGAGGTCCTGCACGACCCACTCGTCACGCCAGCGCACGATCTTCGCGTGCGAGTTCGACGTGTAGTCGTCCTTGATCTGCAGGCCGGCGCTGCTCGAGCGGCCGATCGTGAGCCCCGTCTCGGGCAGCTCGATCTCGGTGCCCGTGCGCGGCCCCGAGGTGATGACGACGCGACGGGCGAGGCCGGATGCGGTCCCGGCGCTCGCGCGCTCGGTCACGGTGGTCGGGGCGTCGCCGGCCGCCGCCGGCGCCGCCTGCGCGGCCGCCTCCGCGCGCGAGCGCTGGCTCTGCACCGCGACGCGCTGCAGGGGCGTGAGCTTCGGCCCGAACAGGTCGCTGCGCAGCGAGTAGAGCACGATGAAGACGAACAGCCACAGCAGGGCGAGGAAGCCGATCCGGATGATGATGAGGGTCAGCTCGCTCATGCTCGGCGCTCCTTCGACTGCGCGAGCACCCGGTAGACGATGCGCGTCGCGCCGATGTCGATGATCGAGTCCGGCTCGAGCAGCGCCGTCCCGAGCGCCCGGCCGTTGAGGGTCGTGCCGTTCGTCGAGCCGAGGTCGCTCACCTGGGCGCGCGTGCCGTCCCAGACGATCTCGGCGTGCTTCCGGGAGGCGCCCGCGTCGTCGACGGTGATGTCGGCGTCCGATCCGCGGCCGATGACGGTGCGTCCCTTCCGCAACTGGTGGCGCTTGCCCTTGATGTCGACGACCGCGGTCCACACGACCTCGCCCGCCTCCGTGTCGGACTGCACCTCGAGCATCCCGGTCGACATCGCCTCGTCGGGCTCGAAGCCGAGGTCGACGGGACCGGGGAAGGAGTAGCCCGACCGGCGCGCGTGGTCCTGCACCGTCGAGGTCAGCTCGTCGAGCAGCGGCTCGCCGAGGCGGCGGAGCCGCTGGAAGTCGGCGGGCGCGAGGCGCACGGTGAGCCGGTTCGGCACGAGGATGCGGTCGCGGGAGACGACCGACGCGCTCGTGTCGAGCTCACGCTTGAGCGCGCTCGCGATCTCGACCGGCTCCACGCCGGAGCGGAACGTCTTCGCGAAGGCGCCGTTGACGGCACGCTCGAGACCGCGCTCGATCGCGTCAAGGAATCCCACTGCCGTCATCACCGCCCTTCATCGCCGCCGACAGCGTACCCGCCGTCGCTCTGAACCTGATATTCTCGTGTGGTTGCCCGGGCTGCCCCGGGCGTCGCGCGAGTGGCGGAATTGGCAGACGCGCTGGCTTCAGGTGCCAGTGTCCGTACGGACGTGGGGGTTCAAGTCCCCCCTCGCGCACGGGAAGGCCCCGGGCTCCACCCCGGGGCCTTTTCTCGTCCCGCGCCCCCGCTGGTCGAGCAGCGGCCGCGTCACCAGCCCGTTGGTCGAGCGGCGGCCGCGCCGCGCGCCCGTTGGTCGAGTAGCGCCGGGATCACCCCCCGTTGGTCGAGTAGCGCCCGTAGGGTGCGTATCGAGACCGTCGGGGTCTCGATACGGCGGCCCGCGGCCGCCTACTCGACCTTGAGGCCTCCGGGCGCAACGCGACTGCGTCGCATTGCGCCCTCCGGCCTCAAGGCTGCAACACCACCTTGATGCAGTCGTCCTCCTTCTTCTGGAAGATCTCGTAGTACTCGGGCGCCTGCTCGAGCGGCACGAGGTGCGTCGTGAGGTCGCCGGTGCCGAGCGGGTCGGCCGGGTCCTCGACGAGCGGCATGAGCTCGTCGCGCCACGACTGCACGTTGCACTGGCCCATCCGCAGCGTGATCTGCTTGTCGAACAGCGTCATCATCGGCATGGGGTCGGCGGAGCCGACGTAGACCCCGCTGAGCGAGACCGTGCCGCCGCGCCGCACCGCGTCGAAGGCCGTGTGGAGGGCCGAGAGCCGGTCGAGCCCCGCGTGCCGCATCATCGGCTTCGCGAGCAGGTCGGGGAGCGCGCCGACGAGCTGCTGCGCCGTCGCGGCGCCGGGCGCGCCGTGCGCCTCCATGCCGACGGCGTCGACGATCGCGTCGGGCCCGCGGCCGTCCGTCAGGTCCTTGAGCGCGTCCGCCGCATCCGGCATGTCGAGCGTCTCGACGCCGTAGCGCTCCGCCATCGCGCGGCGCTCCGCGACCGGCTCGACGGCGATCACGCGGTGGCCGAGGTGCTTGCCGATGCGTGCGACGAACTGGCCGACCGGGCCGAGCCCCATGACGCCGAGCGTCTGGCCCGGCTCGAGGCCGGCGTAGGCGACGCCCTGCCACGCGGTCGGCAGGATGTCGCTCAGGAAGAGGTAGCGGTCGTCGGCGAGCTCCTTGCCGACCTTCGTCGCGTTGAAGTCGGCGTAGGGCACGCGCAGCCGCTCCGCCTGGCCGCCGGGCACCGAGCCATAGAGCGACGTGTAGCCGTAGAGCGACGCGCCGGTGCCGGAGTGGCGGTTCTGGGTCGTCTCGCACTGGGTCGTCAGGCCCTTCTGGCACATGAAGCAGCTGCCGCACGCGACGACGAAGGGGATGACGACGCGGTCGCCGACCTGCAGGTTCGAGACCGCCGAGCCGACCTCCTCGACGATGCCCATCGGCTCGTGGCCGAGGATGTCGCCCTTCTTGAGGAAGGGCGCGAAGAGCTCGTAGAGGTGCAGGTCGGAGCCGCAGATCGCGGTGGACGTGACGCGGATGACCGCATCGGTCGGATCCTGGATGACGGGGTCGGGGACCTCCTCGACCGAGACCTTGCGCTTGCCTTGCCAAGTGAGTGCTCGCATGCCCTCGACCGTATGCACCGGCACCCCCGAGCAGGCTGGATTCGGAGCGAACGGTCAGCAGATGCCGAGGAGGTCAGCGGATGCCGAGCTCGGCCGAGAGCGCCTCGAGCGCAGGCAGCGGGTCGTCCTTCGCCGGCAGGGTCTGCACGCACACGTGGTCGGCGCCCGCGTCGAGGTGCCCGCGCACCGCCTCGGCGAGCCGGGCCGGTGCGCCGTGCGGCGCGAGCGCATCCACCGCCTCGTCCGTCGCGCCGTCGTCGAGCTCGGCGGCGGTGAAGCCGTGCGACTCGAGCGTGCGGCGGTAGTTCGACAGCGCCAGGTAGCGCTCGAGGAAGCGGCGCGCCGCCTCGCGCGCGGGCCCCGGCTCGAGGCCCGGCACGAGCCGCTGCTCGGGCGCCACGAGGCGCTCCGGGCCGACGATGCCGCGCGCGAAGCGCGTGTGCGCGGGCGTCGTCATGTAGGGATGCGTGCCTGCGGCGCGCTCGGCGGCGAGCGCGAGCGTGCGTGGGCCGAGCGCCGAGATCACCCGGCGGCCCGGCGGCACGCCCGCGCCGTCGAGCTCGTCGAGGTAGGCGACGAGCGCCGAGTACGGCCGCCGGTAGCGCTCGCCGATCGCCTCGGGGTGGCCGATGCCGATGCCGAGCGTGAAGCGGCCAGGATGCGCTGCCTCGAGCCGGTGGAACGACGCCGCGACCTCGGCCGCGGGTGCCGTCCAGATGTTGACGATGCCCGTCGCGACGCGGATGCGCTCGGTCGCCTCGAGCAGGCGCTCGGCGATCCCGAGGTCGGCGGGCGGCGAGCCGCCGATCCAGACGGTGTCGAAGCCGAGCCGCTCGGTCGCGGCGGCGAGCTCGGGCGTCAGGAGCGCGCCGCCGCGCCACAGGCCGATGCTCGTGCTCACGCAGAGCCGCCGGTCGGCGCCGGCCCCGTCCGCGGCGGCAGCTTCCCGTCGACGAGCTCGTGCTCGGGGTCGTGCACCTTGCCGATGAGGTCCTCGCCGATCGCGATGCGGTCGACGTCGTCGTCACCCGGCACGATGTCGCCGCGCAGGCTGCGGCCGGCCGTCTCGTTGAAGGTCAGGATCGCGAGCAGGCCGATGATGCCCGCGACCGTCATGTAGAAGCCGGGCACGAGCGTCGAGCCGGTCTCGCCGATGAGCCACTCGTTGATGAGGCCGGCCGGCCCGCCGAGGAGCGAGGTCGCGACGTTGTAGCCGAGCGCGAAGCCCGCGTAGCGCACCGTGGTGGGGAAGAGCGCCGGCAGCGTCGCCGAGATGTTGCACAGCAGCATCACGAGGAAGAGCCCGAAGATCGCGAGCCCGAGCACCTGGAGCACGACGTTGCCCGTCTGCAGCAGCATGATCGCCGGGATCGAGAAGAGCGTGAAGCCGACCGCCGCAGTGAGCAGCACCGGGCGCCGCCCGATCCGGTCGGTGAGCGCGCCCATCGGGATGATGACCGCCATCATGACGAGCTGCACCGCCACGAGCATGAGGCCGGCCTGCGTCGCGCCCATGTCGAGCGACGTCGTGAGGAAGGTCGGCATGTAGGTGAGCACGAGGTAGAACGCCGTGTTGATGAGGATCGTGATGCCCATGATCTTCAGCAGCTGCTTCGGCTGCTTCACGACGACGTCGCGCAGCGTCTCCCACGCGCTCGAGCGGGTGTCCTGCTCCTTCGCCTCGATGAACGTCTCCGAGTCGTGGAGTCGCGAGCGCATGAGGAGGGCGACGATGCCGAGCGGCAGCGTCAGCAGGAACGGCAGCCGCCACCAGCCCTCGGCCATGCCCTCGGGGCCGACGATGAGCTCGAGGCCCGTGACGAGGATCGCCGCCATCGAGAAGCCGAGCAGCGTGCCGAACTCGAGGAACGAGCCCCAGAAGCCGCGGCGGTCGTCGGGCGCGTGCTCGGCCATGTAGACGGCGGCGCCGGCGTACTCGCCGCCCGCCGAGAAGCCCTGGATGATGCGGAGCGTGAACAGCAGCACGGGCGCGAGCCAGCCGACCATGTCGAAGGTCGGCAGCACGCCGATCGCCGCGGTCGCGATCGAGATCATCAGGATGGTGAAGACGAGCACCTTCTGGCGCCCGATGCGGTCGCCGAGCGGCCCGAGCACGGCGCCGCCGATCGGCCGGATGAGGAACGAGACGGCGAAGCCGAAAAGCGTCCAGAGGATCGCCTCCTCAGAGCCGCCGAAGATCTGCTGCGACAGGTGCACGGCGAGGTAGCCGTAGATGCCGTAGTCGAACCACTCGATGGCGTTGCCCGCCATGGCGCCCATGACCGACTTCCTGACGGTCTTGCGCTGCACGGGGGAGAGGTCGAGCTCCCTCGTGATGGGTGCGGGCTCGCGCGGGTGCCGCCGCGGTGCTGTCTGCTCGGTCATGGCCGTGTCCCTTCGGTCGGTGCAGGGGTGTCCTGGTGGTGCAGTGTCCTGGTCGTGCTCGGGGGTCGTGCTGGTCGTGCTGGTTGTGCGGTCGGGGCGGATGCGTTCGGGGCGGATGCGGTCAGGGATCGAGGGCGAGGAGGAGCCGCGCGTAGGCGCGCGCGGCCGCGGAGAGGTCGGCGATGCGCACGCGCTCGTCGGGCTGGTGGGCCTGGCCGGTGATGTCGCCCGGGCCGAGGATGATCGTCGGGCAGCCGTGGTGGCGGGCGATGTAGCCGCCCTCGCACGCGGCCGTCCACGCCTCGATGCGCGCCTCGCGGCCCTCGGCCTCGAGCGCGCCCGCGGCGGCGGTGACGAGCGGATGCGCGGGGTCGGTCTCGAAGCCCGGCATCTCCATCAGGAGCGACGCGCTCGCCTCGCAGCCCTCGTGCCCGAGCACGCGGGCGATCCCCGCCTCGAGCTCGCCGAGCGCCTGCGCGCCGGTCTCCCCCGGCATCAGCCGCCGGTCGACGAGCAGCGTGCAGCGGTCGGGCACGATCGAGGTGCCGTGGCCGCCCTCGATGCGGCCGACGCTCCAGGTCCCCGAGCCGAGCAGGCCCGACGCGCCCCGACGCATCCGCTCGTGGTCGTCGGCGATCCAGCCCGCGATGCGCGCGGCGGTCGTGATGGCGCTCGCGCCGTCCTCCGGGCGGCCCGCGTGCGCCGCGCGGCCGCGCACCTCGACCTCGAGGTTCGCGGCGCCGCGGCACGCGACGACGACCGCGAGGTCGGTCGGCTCGGCGACGATGCACGCTCGGTAGGGCATCGGCGGCTCGTCGAGGTGGGCCTGGATGCCGGTCGCGAGGTCCTCCTCGTCGACGGTGACGAGCAGCTCGAGCGGCAGCTCGGGGCGCACGCGGTGCACCGCGGCCATCGCCTGCAGCGCGGCGGCGAGGCCGCCCTTCATGTCGGTCGCGCCGCGGCCGGTGAGCCACCCGTCGCGCACGCGCGGGCTGAACGGGTCGGCGCTCCAGCCCTCGCCGGCCGGCACGACGTCGGAGTGGCCGAGCATGAGGACGCCGGGCACGGCCGCGGAGGGATCGGGGCCGAAGCGGATGGCGATGTTGGGCCTGCCGGGCGCGACGGGCGAGCGGCGGCCGCGGCCGCCGAGGCGGGAGGCGATCGTCTCGAGCACGCGCACGGCGATGAGCTCGGTGCCTCCCGGGTTCTCGCTCGCGGCGAGGATGAGTGACGAGGCGTCGGCGACGATCGTCGCCTCGTCGACGAGGGCGATGGCCCGGTCGACGTCCGCGCGCCGGTCGTCCGTGTGCCGGGCCGTCATGCCGCCTCCACCGCGATGAGCTCGCGCGGCGCGTCGGTGAGCAGTTCGGCGCCGCCCTCGCCGATCGCGACCGATTCGCTCAGCTCGCAGCCGTAGCCGTCCATCCACATGCCGGCGATGATGTGCAGGCACATGCCGGGCTCGATGACGGTGAGGTCGTCCTCGCGGATCGAGACGGTGCGCTCGCCCCAGTCGGGCGGGTAGCCGATGCCGATCGAGTAGCCGAGCCGCGAGGGCTTCTCGATCGCGTGCCGCGCGAGGTGCTCGCGCCAGATGCCGTGCACGTCGGCGACGACGCGGCCCGGCTGCAGCCCGTCGAGCACGGACTGGAGCCCCTCGGCGGCGATGTCGGCGAGGCCCGCGAGGCGCGCGTCGGGTCGGCCGACGGCGACGGTGCGGGCGAGCGGCGCGTGGTAGCGGCGGTGGGCGCCGGCGAGCTCGATCGAGACGGCCTCGCCGTGCTGCACGCGCCGGGCGCTGAAGGTGAGGTGCGGGGTGTCGGCCGACTCGCCGGTCGGCAACATCGGCACGATCGCCGGGTAGTCGCCCTCGGCGCCCTCGACGCCCGTCGCCTGCGCGAACTGGATCGCGGCGGCGACGTCGTTGAGCCGCACGCCGTCGCCGAGCGCCTCGATGCCCGCGCGCATCGCGGCCGAGGCGATGCGGCCGGCGCCACGCATGAGCTCGAGCTCGAAGGGGCTCTTCACGAGCCGCACCCAGTTGACGAGGTCGTGCGCGTCGACGAGCTGCCACTCCGGCAGGCCGCGCTCGAGCGCGTGGAACGAGCGCACGGTGAAGAAGTGCGCCTCGGCCTCGTACCCGATGCGGCCGCGCTGGGCGAAGCCGTGCTCCCGCAGCCGCTCGGCCACCCAGTCGAAGGGATGCGCGCCGCGCTGGTGCACGAGCGACTCGGGGTAGCCGAGGATCCGCTCGGGCGGCGTGCTCGCCGTGCGGTGCGCGCCGTCGGCGTCCATCTGCCGCATGATGAGCAGCGGCTCGCCCGTGAGGGGCACGAACAGCAGCTGCGGCATGTAGAACGACCACGCGTCGTAGCCGGTCAGGTAGTGCAGGTTGGCAGGATCGACGACCACGAGGCCGTCGAGCCCGGCGCGCTGCATGCGAGCGCGGGTGCGCGCGAGCCGCTCTGCGAGCTCCTCGGGTCTCGGCTGCATGCCAGCCACCATAGTCAGCGCGCGCCGAGGATCAGCCCCGACGGCGCTCAGCCGATCAGCGGCACGAATGCGTAGCGCCCGCCATCCGCGCGCACGCGCGGCTCGCCGACGATCAGATCGACGACCGTCATCGCGCCCGCGATCGGCGCAACCATGCGCCCGCCGTCGGCGAGCTGCGCGACGAGCGCGTCGGGCATGCGGCCGAAGTCGGCCGAGACGAGGATGCGGTCCCACGGCCCCTCGTCGGGCAGGCCCAGGATGCGCGGGGTCGCCTGTCGCACGCGCGCGGGGCTCCCGTGCGCTGCGAGGTTGGCGTTCGCGAACTCGACGAGGGCGGGCACGAGCTCCACGCCCACCGTCTCGGCGCCGAGCTCCGCGAGGATCGCCGTCGTCCAGCCCGAGCCCGCGCCGACGTCGAGCACGCGCTGGCCCGGGCCCGCATCGAGCAGCTCGAGCATGCGTGCGACGGTCGAGGGCTGCGAGTTCGTCGCCTCCCAGCCGATACCGATGGGGCGGTCGACGGGCGCGAGGTGGCGCACGCTCGCAGGCAGGAACGCGGCCCGGTCGGCCGCGCGCATGGCCGTCCGCACGCGCTCGCGCACCGCATCCGCCACCGGGATCTCCCGCATGGCGGGCACGCTACTCCGCGCTGCGGGCGAGTGACACCCACGGGGCATGGAGCAGCGGTGCGGACTGGCGCTCGGCGCTTGCTCTGCTCGCGAGTATCGGTGGAGGCGCCTGGTCTGTCCGCACCGCTTGCTTGCCGAGACTGTACGCCGAGGCCGAGCCCCACGCAACGGTGCGGCGCGGAGCTGGGGAGAGCGATCAGTCGCCGGGGCGCGGGAGCGGCTTGCGGATGCCCGGGTGCGACTTCGGGATCGACGCGAAGAGCACCCATCCCGAGATCGCGATGCACGCGATGATGAGCGGATAGGTGAGGGCGGCGCGCATGATCGCGAGCCACGTCGTCTCGTCGAGCCACCACAGCACGCTGAAGACGACGACCCGGATGACGTACTGCAGCACCCAGATCCACGACGCGCGGCGGTAGGCGCGCAGGAGCACCGGATCGTGGCGCCACCGGGTCCTGGTGCCGATGAGCCCGCCGACGATGATGCCGAGGAACGGCCAGCCGATGACGATCGAGACGATCCAGGCGAGGGCGCTCGCCGCGTTCGAGAGCAGCTGGATGAGGAAGAAGTTGCGCGCCTCGCCCGTGTAGTAGGCGATCATCGCCGCGATGACGGTCATGAGCATGCCGATCACGACGGCCTTGGGCCGGCGTCGCTGCACGATCGCGGGCACGAGCGTCACGGCGCTCGCGATGAGCGACCAGACGACGGCCGTGAGCAGCTCGCCGCCGCTCGCGAGCCACGCGATGAGGAACGCCACGGGCGGCACGCTGCCCTCGATCGCCGCACGGCTGCCGCCCAGCACGCGCGCGAGCGACTCCTCGCGCGTCGGGTCGCCGTCGGCGTCGAAGCGCTCGTCCGGCGCGGGCGGCGGCACGAGGTCGGCCGAGGCGTCCTCGCCCGGGGTCGGCACGGCGCCGGTGCGGGGCGCGTCCACGGTCACGCCCCGAGCGCGTCCGGGCGCACGCGAGGAGCAGTGGAACGAGGCACCCGTCCAGGATATTGGGGCTGCGGTCGACTTCTCCAGCGCGGGCGCGACCGGGGCGGTTCCGCCCACCAGGGGCAGGCACGCCGGCCCCGCTCAGGCGGCACTGCCCCTCTCGAGGGATGCGCGCGATCTAGGAGCCGCTCGACGCCCAGTCGCGTGGACCTCGGGAGCCGGCCTCGTACTCCTCCAGGGGCACCGCATCCGCTCGCCACGCCTCGAGCACCGGCTCGACGATGCGCCAGCACTCCTCGGCGGCGTCGCCCCGCACCGCGAGCCGCGGGTCGGCGTCGAGGATGGCGCCGAGCACCTCGCCGTAGGGCAGGAGCTGACCGCCGCCGAGCTCGCCGCGCAGCACGGTCTGCTCGAGCGTGAAGGGCTCGCCCTTGCCGTTGGTGGTGAGGTGCAGCTCGAAGCCGTCGGGCTTGAAGTCGATGACGAAGCGGTCGGCGGTGTCGTGCCCCTGGAAGCCCTCCGGCACGTGCGCGGGCGGCCGCCAGTGCACGATCGCGCGCTTGCGCACGCCGCCGAGCGACTTCCCCGAGCGGAGCACGAACGGCACTCCCGCCCACCGGGCGTTGGCGATCTCGACCTCGATCTCGGCGAGCGTCTCGGTGCCGCGCGCCGGGTCGACGCCGGGCTCTGCGGTGTAGTCGGGCACGGGCCGGCCCTCGACGCTCCCGGCCGTGTAGCGGGCCCGGCGCGAGTGGCGGACGGGGTCGACCACGCGCGCGGCGCGCAGCACGGTCGAGATCGCGTCGCGAAGGTCGCGCTCGCCGACGCTCGCGACGGGCTCCATCGCGATGAGCGCCATGATCTGCAGCAGGTGCGACTGGATCATGTCGCGGAGCGCCCCGTTGCGGTCGTAGTAGCCGGCGCGATCCTCGAGCGTGACGGTCTCGTCGTAGAGCACCTCGACCCGCTCGATGCTGCTGCGATCCCACGAGGCCTGCAGCAGCCGGTTCGTGAAGCGGAGACCGAGGAGGTTGAGCACCGTGTGGAGCCCGAGGAAGTGGTCGATGCGGAAGACCTGCTGCTCGGGCACGACGCGGGTGACGAGCGCGTTGAGCTCGCGCGCGCTGCCGAGGCTGTCGCCGAACGGCTTCTCGATCGCGAGGATCGTGCCGCTCGGCACGCCGACGCGCTCGAGCGTCTCGCACACGAGCCGCGTCACGTGCGGGGGGAGCGCGAAGTAGATGACGAGCCGCTCGCACTCGAGCGACGCGATGAGGGCTCGGAGCGCATCGCCGTCGGTCGCGTCGGCGGCGACGTAGCGGGTGTGCTCGAGCACCGCTGCGGCCGCCGCGGGGCTCACCTCGGCGGCGTCGAGCGCCGTCTGCACGCGGCCGCGCCAGTCCGCCGCGTCGAGCTCGCGCACGTCGGCGCCCACGACGCGCAGCCGCCGCTCGGGTTCCGCGCGCAGCAGCGTCGAGACGCCCGGCAGCAGCAGCCGCGCGGTGAGGTCGCCGGAGGCGCCGAGGATGAGCAGGGTCGTGGTCGGCTGCGGGGCCATGCCCTGATCCTGGCACCCGCGCGCGAGCGGCGGCTGGACGGCGGCGGCTGGACAGGCGCGGCGTACCGTAGAGGCATGCTCGCCCGCGCCGCCCGATTCGTGCTCCCCGCCGTCTGGCTCGGCCTCATCGTCGGCATCTCCCTCATCGAGGCGCCGCTCAAGTTCCAGGCGCCAGGCATCACCGTGCCGCTCGGCCTCGGCATCGGCCGGCTCGTCTTCGCGGCGATGAACGTCGCGGAGGCGGTGCTCGCGGCGCTGCTCGTGATCGCGTCCTTCGCGTCCCGCGCGCCGCGGGCCGAGCGCATCCTCTCGCTCGTCCTCACCGCCGTGCTCGCGGTGAAGGCGCTCGTCATCCGGCCGATGATGCACGCGACGACCGACGCGGTGATCGCGGGCGAGAGCGAGGGCGGCTCGGGCCTGCACTACCTCTACATCGCCGCCGACGGGCTGCTCATCGTCGGCCTCGTCGCGCTGCTGTGGCTCGCCGCGCGGAGCCTGCTCGGCCGCGCGGCCGAGGCCGGCGCGGACGCCCGGCGCTCGCGCGTCGGCTGACCGTCGCGCGCGGCGGCATCACCAGATGACGCCACCGCCGATCGAGATGCCGCCGTAGGTCAGCAGCACGAACACGATCGCCACGACCGCCGGCGCGATGCCGCGGCCGCCCGCGTGCCGCGACTTGAACAAGCCGATGACCGCGAGGATCGCCGCGATCGCGGCGAGGCCGCCGCCGAGGATGAGGCCGACGAACAGGGGGATGGGCATGAGGACGAGCCCGAGGAGGCCGATCCAGAAGGCCCACCAGGACCACGGGTTGCTGCGCTTCATGCGCTCATCCTCCCAGCCGGGCATGCGAGCGGACTGAGCCGGAGGCCGCAAGCAGCAGGGCAACCTGAAGATGCGATCAAGGAATGGAAACACCGTTGCAAAACGGCGTCGTGGGGGCTTTGCTGTCCTCAGGCGCACGATCGGCTCCCCGAGCAGGGCGAGCGCCGGCGATCACCGCGTCCCCGCCTGTCGTGACCAGGCGGGGGCGCGGCTCGTCGTTGCGGGACGAGCATCGCACGCCGGGGCCGTGCCAGGCTGGAGCCATGACTCGCGACCTCCACATCACGGGCGACGAGGCCGCCGACCGCCTCCTCTCCGACGACGACTTCGCGCTGCTCGTCGGCATGCTGCTCGACCAGCAGGTGCCGATGGAGACGGCGTTCGCGGGGCCGGCGAAGCTGCGCGATCGGCTCGGATCGCTCGACGCGGCGGCCATCGCGCGCATGGATCCCGACGCGTTCCAGGCGGCGTTCGCCGAGAAGCCCGCGGTGCACCGGTTCCCGGGCTCGATGGCGAAGCGCGTGCAGCAGCTCGCCGCCGTCGTCGCCGACGAGTGGGGCGGCGACGCCGGTGCGATCTGGCGGCAGGGCGAGCCCGACGGGCCCGAGGTGCTGCGGCGGCTGCAGGCGCTCCCGGGCTTCGGCGACCAGAAGGCGCGCATCTTCCTCGCGCTGCTCGGCAAGCGGGCCGGCTTCGACGGCGCGGGGTGGGTGGATGCGTCGGCTCCCTACGGCGAGGAGGGCGCGAAGCGCTCGGTCGCCGACATCGTCGACGCGGCGTCCCTCGCCGAGGTGCGGGCGACGAAGCAGGAGGCGAAGCGCGCCGCGAAGGGTTGACGCGGTCTGGGGCCAGCGTGAGCGCATGAGCGCAGTCGCCAATGCCCTGGCCGCCGTCACGCCGCGGCCGACGCCGCGCGAGCCCGCAGCCTTCGCTGCGCTGCAGGGCGAGCGGGCGCGGAGCGCGCACGGCTGGCTCGCGGGCGGGGTCATCGGCGCGCACTTCGCCGCGATGGCCGCTGGGGCAGCGCTCGCGGCCGTCGGGAGCGCGAGGCCGTGGGAGTGGTCGGCGGTCGCCGCCGCGTCGCTCGCGCTCGCCGCGCCGCTCGGCATGCTCGGCGTCGGCGGCGGGCAGCTCGCGCTCCTCGCGCGGGCCGAGCCGAGACGGTGGGCGGCTGCCGCGGTGCCCGCGACGCTCGTCGTGCTCGGGCTGCTCGCCGCACCCCTCGCGCCCTTCCTCGCGATCGTGGGCGCGCCGCTCCACCTGGTGCTGCCGCTCGTGGTCGTGGGCCACGGCATCGGGCTGCTGCTGCTCGACCCGAGCATGCGCGCCGGCGCCCCGCGGCCGGTGCGCGGCGTCGCGCTCGGGCTCGTCGCAGCGATCGCCGTGCTCGCGCTCGGGGTGCTCGACGCGCTCGTGCTGCTGCCGCTGACCCTCGCGCCCGGCGTGCCGCTCGACGAGCTGTGGTCGGGCATGGCGGCGGTCGGGGAAGCGGGCGGATGGGTCGTGCCGGTGCTGTGGGCCGGGGCGTGGGCGGTCGCCATCCTGGTCCTCGCGCTCGGACTGCTGCGCGCCCGGCGCGGCGGTCGGGGCTCGCTCGGGCTGCTGCTCGGCGCGGCGGCGCTCGCGGTCGGCGGGCTGCCGGTCGCCGAGTTCTCGATCGGGATGGGCGTCGCCGACACGTTCGCCACCGGCGGCGGCATGTCGGCCGCCTACCCGGCGATCGCGCTGCTCGCGACCGCGCTCGTCGCCGCGGCGATCGCGCTCCTCATCGGCGCCCGCCGCTCCGGCTGACGCTCGCGGCGAGTCGGGCCTTGTCGATGCCGACGCGCGGGTCTACCGTCGCCCCATGCCGCAGGTCGACATCCGCCCCGCGACGCCCGATCGCTTCGACGACGCCCAGCGGGCGCTCGGCGGCGGAGGCGACGGGCGATCGTGCCAGTGCCAGTGGTGGACGATCACGAACGCCGAATTCCAGCGCTCGGCGGTGGAGGAGCGCCGAGAGCTGCTCCGCGCCGAGATGGAGGGGGAGCTCCCGCCGGCGCTCATCGTCTACGTCGACGGCGAGGCGGCCGGCTGGGTGCGCGTCGGCCCTCACACCAGGCAGATCCGGTTGAGCCGGACGAAGCAGCTCGTCTCCGCCACCGAGGAGCCGTGGGACGACGAGTCGGTGTGGGCGGTGTCGTGCTTCGTCGTGCGCAGCGAGCACCGCGGCAGCGGACTCACCGATCGCCTGCTCCGGGCAGCCATCGACTTCGCCGCCTCGCACGGCGCTCGAGTGCTCGAGGGCTACCCGGTCGATCCGGCCGAGGGGAGGAGGAAGGCGTCGAACGAGCTCTACCGCGGCGTCGTCTCGACATTCGCCAAGGCCCGTTTCCGAGAGGTGGCGAGGCCCACGCCCGACCGCGCGGTCTTCGCGCTCGACCTCAGCGCCTGACGCCCGACCCGGTTCAGGTCCGCCGCTTCGCGCGCCCGCGCGGCAGCAGCTCGACCGACGGCAGCCGCGGGCTCGGCAGGGGCGCCGATGCATCGTCGACGACCGAGCCGAAGCGCGGGCGCGCGTCCGTGCCCGACTCGCGCTCGCGCATCCACTGCTCCCGCGCCGCCGCGACCTCGTCGTGGTCGGTGCCGATGAAGTTCCAGAACATCACGACCTCCTCCTCGAACGGCTCCCCGCCGAGCAGGATCGCGATCGCGTCGCGCTCGGCCGAGACCACGAGCGCCTCGCGCCGCGGCGCCGCGTACGCCATCGCGCCGCGCTGCACCGCCACGTCATCGACGCGCACGCCGTCGGTGAGCGCGAGCACCCCGTGCTCGAACCCCTCGCGCAGCTCGAGCACCGCCTCGGTGCCCGCGAGGAGCCGCAGCTCGGCGCCGAGCAGCGGCGAGTACGCGCCGACGCCGCTCGAGGCGCCCGCGAGCTCGCCGACGAGGACGCTCGCCGTCACGCCGCCGCCGAGCGAGACCGTCGGCACGGCGTCGAGCCCGTCGAACCACGGCTCGCGCCCGCGCTCGTGGCTCGGGAGCACCGTCCACAGCTGCACGCCGTGCAGCACGTCGGTGTCGGCGGTCGAGTACTCGCTGTGCGCGATGCCGCCGCCCGCGGTCATGATGTTGAGCCCGCCCGGTCGCACGGTGTGGGCGAAGCCGGCCGAGTCGCGGTGCTCGATCGCGCCGTCGACGAGCCAGCTCCAGGTCTGCAGGCCCGTGTGCGGATGCGGTGGCACGTCCATGCCCGGACCCCCGCGCATCGACGTGGGCCCGAAGGCGTCGGCGAAGCACCACGCGCCGACGAAGTGCCGGTGCTTGTTGGGCAGCACGCGCAGCACCGGCATCGCGCGCGGTCCGCCGAGCGGCACCTCGCGCGGCAGCAGCAGCTCGAGCCCCGCCGCTCGCGCCTCGTCGACGCACGCCTCCGCGCTCTCGAGCAGCAGGGCCTCGTCGTTGCTCATGCCGCCACGCTACGCGGCGCGCGTCAGATGCCGAAGAGCTGCTTGCCGAAGACGATCACGACGATGCCCGCGAGCGCGAGCAGCACGCACAGGCCGAGGAGCGACCGGCCGAGCAGCGTCGAGCCGGCTCGCTCGCTCTCGAGCGAGCGGATGCCGATCGCGTAGATGAGCGGGATGCCGGCGCCGAGCAGCAGCCCGACGCCGAGCACGGAGGCGATCGCGATCGCGAGCGCGCCGAAGTCGATGCCCATCAGGCCGTCCCCCCGTGGTCGTGCGGTGCTCGCTCGTCGCGCGGCGCCTGCTGCTCGGGGAGCGCCTCCTGCTGGCGCAGTGCCTCCTGCTCGCGCGCCTCCCGCTCCCGCGCCTCGCGCTCGCGCTTGCGCTTCTTCCGCTTGCGCGGCCGCGAGACGGGCGCGACGTGCGAGGCGACCGCGCTCAGCTCGCGGTCGATCTCGCGCTTGCGCTCCTTCTTCGGCTGCTCCCACTCCTCGGTGACGTTGTGCGAGCCGACGTGGCTCAGGCGCGAGCGCAGCCACATCGCGGCGCACGCGGCGATGAGCAGCGCCGTCACGACGATCGAGCCCCACAGGTGGCCGAAGAGCCCCGCGATGACGAAGCACAGCGCACCGATCGCGCCCGACGCCGGGAGCGTGATGAGCCACGCGATGAGCATGCGGCGCGCGACCGACCAGCGCACCTTCGCGTCGGTGCGCGCGAGCCCCGAGCCGATGACCGAGCCCGACGCGACGTGCGTCGTCGAGAGCGGCAGGCCGAGGTGGCTCGAGGTGAGGATGATGGATGCGCTCGAGAAGTCGGCGGACATCCCCTGCCTGGGCGAGATGTCGACGATGCCCTTCCCGAGCGTGCGGATGACGCGCCAGCCGCCCATGTAGGTGCCCGCCGCGATCGCGACGGCGCACACGACGCGCACCCACAGCGGCATGTCGGCGTCCGGGTCGAGCGAGCCGTGCGCGACGAGCGCGAGGAAGATGACGCCCATCGTCTTCTGCGCGTCGTTCGTGCCGTGCGCGAGCGACATGAGCGACGCCGCGCCGATCTGGCCCATGCGGAAGCCGCGCTTCTCGCCGCGCTCGCTCAGATTCGCGGTCACGCGCTGCACGAGCCAAGTGCCGCAGAAGGCGACGAGCCCGGCGATGACGGGCGCGAGCAGCGCGGGGATGAGGATCTTCTGCGCGACGCCGCCCCACAGCACGCCCGTCACGCCGAGCGCCGCGATCGTCGCGCCGATGAGTCCGCCGAAGAGCGCGTGGCTCGACGACGACGGCAGCCCGAAGAGCCACGTCAGCACATTCCAGACGATCGCGCCCGTGAGCCCGCACAGCACGATGAGCATGAGGCTCTCGCCGTCGACGCCCGTGAGGTCGACGATCCCCGAGCCGACGGTCTTCGCCACCTCGATCGAGAGGAAGGCGCCCACGAGGTTGAGCGAGGCGGAGAGCGCGACGGCCGGCTTCGGCTTGAGCGCACCGGTCGCGACCGACGGCGCCATGGCGTTGGCGGTGTCGTGGAAGCCGTTGGTGAAGTCGAACGCGAGGGCGACGATGACGACGATCGCGAGGATCGCGAGTTCCTGCATCGTGCCAGTCTCCACCACAGGCGCCGTGCGCTCCAAGACGAGCGGGCGCGGCGCGCCCGGATCCCCCGCGCGACGACCCTCGGTCGGGGGATGCGTCGGGCTGCGTCGCGACGTAGCGTCGGGGCATGGACATCACCATCCCGGAGGCCGTGCTGCTGCTCGCGCTCGACGACGAGCGCGGCACCTCGCTCATCGACGACTCGGCGCTCGGCGCGGCGCTCGCGGGCGGCGCTCTCGCGCAGCTGCTGCTCGACGGCCGCGTGCGCATCGCGGGCGAGGGGGAGCAAGGCGCGAAGCCCGGCCGGCTCGTCGCCGCGGGCGGCTCGACCGACGAGCGCCTGGAGCTGCTCGTCGCCCGCATCGAGGGCAAGAAGCCCAAGGACGCGCTCTCGACGATCGCGGGCCTCGGCGGCGACAGCGGCAAGCTCAAGCGGCAGCTGCTCGACGACTTCGCCGCGGCCGGCGTCGTCGCTCGCGACGAGGACCGCTTCCTCGGCCTCACGTGGCGCACGCGCTGGGAGCGGGGCGAGCGGCGCGAGCTCGAGGACGCGCTGCAGCAGCGCGCGCGAGCGCTCGTGACAGGCGACGGCCCCGCCGCTCAGGAGGATCTCGAGGTCGAGGCGGCGCTCGCGATCCTGCACGGCGCCGGCGCGCTGCCGCAGGTGTTCCCCGACCTGCCGAAGGACGCGCTCAAGCGCCGCGGCGACGCGCTCGCCGAGGCGTCGTGGGGCAGCCGCGAGGTGCGCGAGGCGATCGCGTCCGTGCAGGCGGCGATGACGGCGGTGCTCATCGCGACCGTCATCGTGCCGTCGTCGAGCAGCAGCTGACGACGCCGGCGACGGGTGCGCACGGCGGGCGGACGGCGTACCGTGGGGCCATGGCGCTGACGATCCCCGAGGCGGTGCTGCTGCTCGCCATCGACGACGACGAGGGCTCGCCCCTCATCGAGGACTCGTCGCTCGGGATCGCGATGGCGGGGGCCGCCCTCGCGCAGCTCGTGGTGGACGGGCGGATGCGCGTGGTCGCGCCCGGCGAGCCGGGAGCCGATCCGGGCGTGCTCGTCGCCGCGAGCGGCACGACGAACCCGCACCTCGAGCCGCTCGTCGATCGGATCGACGGCGCGACGCCGTCGCAGGCGCTCAGCATCGTCGCCGGCTGGGGCGGCCGCAGCGCCCCCACGAGCCGCGTGCGCCGGGAACTGCTCGAGGACTTCGCGGCAGCCGGCGTGCTCGCTCGGGAGGAGGACCGCTTCCTCGGCATCCGCTGGCGGGAGCGCTGGGAGCGCGGCGAGCGCCGCGACGTCGAGGACGCCCTGCAGGCCCGCGCGCTCGAGGTGCTCGACGGCGCCGACGACCCGACGGTCGGCGCGGCGCTCGCGATCCTGCACGGGGCCGAGGCGCTGCCGCCGATCTTCCCCGACGTGCCGCGCGAGCGGCTGCTCGCGCGCGGCGCGGAGCTCGCGGAGCGATCGTGGGCGAGCCGCGAGGTGCACCGCTCGATCGAGGCCGTGCAGGCCGCGATGATGAGCCTGATGCTGTCGTCGACGTGACCGCTCCGATCCCGTCGCCGCCTCGGTCGACCGGCGAGGCCGCCGCGGCGACGGTCGCGGGCGTCGCCGGGCGCGCGCTCGGCGCGGCCTTCGCGACGCTCGCGGCGGTGCGGCGGCCGCACCCCGTGCACCCGCACGGCGTCGTGCTGCACGGCGAGATCCGCCGCACCGGGAGCCCCCTCCGCACGGGCATCGCATGGATCGACGACGCGCACCCGGGGCCGTTGCCCGTGCTCGCTCGCGCCTCCCGCTCGGCGGGAGTGCCGGCGCCGCTGCCCGACGTCATCGGCCTCGCGGTGCGCTTCGACGGGCCGGAGGGGCCCGCGGACCTCGAGCTCGCCTCGACCGGCGCTGGCTGGCCGTGGCGCTTCGTCCTCCGCGCGCACCGCTCGCCGTCGCGCGCCCACCTCCACGCGATCCTGCCGTACCGCTCCCCGAGCGGGCCGGTGCTGCTCGCGGCCCGCACGGTCGCACCCGCGGACCTGCCGCCGTACCCGGAGGAGCTCGCCGAGCGGCTCGCCGCCGAGCCGTGGCGGCTCGAGCTGCTCGTCGCGCGGCCGCGCGGCGCATGGCATCGGTTCGGCGAGCTCGAGCTGCGGCGTCGCCCCGGTCCGCTCGATCCGCTGCTGCGCTTCGACGCCGGCCGCCGGCTGCTGCCCGGAGCGCGCGAGTACGAGTGGGCGCACCGGCTGCGGCAGCCGGCCTACGACCGCGTGCAGGGGGAGTAGCGCCGACGCGTCAGCTCGGCGGGGCGGTCGAGGAGCGCACGATCAGCACCGGCGAGTACGCCGTGTGGCTGCGATCCGGCTCGTCGTCCGGGTCGTCGAGCGCCGCCATGATCCACGCGACGACGTCCTCGCCGTGCTGCGCCGGGTCCTGGCGGATCGTCGTGAGGCCGAACGCCGCGGCGGCCGGCACGTCGTCGACGCCGATGACCGAGAGCTCCTCGGGCACGCGGATGCCGAGCTGGTGCGCGGCGAGCAGCGCGGCCATCGCGACCTCGTCGGTGCCGGCGACGATGCCCGTCGGGCGGTCGGCGCGGCCGATGACCTCGCGCACGACGCCGTGCGCGCCCTCGAGCGTCGTCGGCACCGTCAGGGCCGGTCGCATGCGCAGGCCGTGCCGGGCCGACACGCGCTCGAACGCCCGCTCGCGGCGATCGGACGAGGAGGCCTCGAAGGGCTGCACCTCGGGCTCGGCGGCGATGTGCAGGAGGTCGGTGTGGCCGAGCCGCACGAGGTGCTCGGCGGCCTGCTCGCCCGCCGCGTCGTCGTCGAGCGCGAACGAGCGCGTGTGCCGCGTGGGCTCGCCGACGGTCGCGACCGGGATGCCGAGGTCGGCGAGGCGCGTGAGGTCGCCGCCCACGAGGCTCCACGTGATCGTGACGAGGCCGTCGACCTCCCCACGCGTCATGAATCGCTCGAACTTCTCGTGCCCGCCCCGCCCGAACGCGCCGAGGTCGTAGAGCAGCACGTCGTGGTCGTGCGCGTCGGCGGCGTGCGCGATGCCGTGGAGCACGCTGCCGAAGTACCAGCGGTTGACGGACGGGGTGAGCACGCCGATCGTGCGGGTCATGCCCGTCGCGAGCCGTCGCGCGGCGCCGGACACCCGGAACCCGAGCTCGTCGGCGGTGCGCTGCACCCGCTCGCGAGTGCTCGCCGCGACACCGGATGCGCCCGAGAGCGCGCGGGACGCGGTCGCCTTCGAGACGCCCGCGGCACGGGCGACGTCGTCGAGCCTCGGCACGGCCGCCTCCTCGCGCCCGGGCGGATGACCGCCCTCCCAATCATCGGAACCGGTTCCGACCATAGCCTTGTGGAGGGCTTCCGCCAACGAGCGGCCGTGAGGATCGTTGCCGAATCGAAACATCGTTGCTGAGTGCATCCGGCGGCCGCGTGCGCTACGGTCGCTCGAAGTGGAACCGGTTCCGGTTTCGAGCACGCCGCCGTGCGCGTCGTTTCGCGGCACGTGCTCATCCGCTGAGTTTGAGCGAAGGAGTTCACGTGAAGCACGCACGCAGGATCGCGGTGCCGCTCGGCATCGCGGGCGTCGCGGCACTCGCCCTCACCGGCTGTGTCGGCGACGCAGAGCCCGGCGCGTCGGAGGCGCCCGGCAGCACCGGCGCTGCCGCCGAGGGCTGCGAGGCCTACGCCGACTACGGCACCTTCGACGGCGCCGAGGTCAACGTCTACGGCACGATCCTCGACGAGGAGGCGAACCGCCTCAACGAGTCCTGGGCCGAGTTCGAGGAGTGCACCGGCATCGACGTCGTCTACGAGGGCTCCGCGGAGTTCGAGGCGCAGATCAACGTCCGCGTGCAGGGCGGCAACCCGCCCGACCTCGCAATCTTCCCGCAGCCGGGCCTGCTCGCGTCGATCGCCGGCACCGGCAGCCTCCTGCCGGCGCCCGAGAGCGTCGCCGCGAACGCGGAGGAGTTCTGGACCGAGGACTGGCGCAACTACGGCACGGTCGACGGCACCTTCTACGCGGCACCGCTCATGGCGTCGGTGAAGGGCTACGTCTGGTACCAGCCGGCGCTCTGGGAGGAGAACGGCTGGGAGGTGCCGACGACGCTCGACGAGCTCGACGAGCTCACCGCGACGATCGCCGAGTCGGGCACGACGCCGTGGTGCGTGGGCTTCGGCTCCGGCGAGGCGACGGGCTGGCCCGGCACGGACTGGATCGAGGACTACGTCCTGCGCCTGCACGGCCCGGACGTCTACGACCAGTGGATCGCGCACGAGATCCCGTTCGACGACCCGCAGATCGCTGAGGCGATGGACCGCGTCGGCGACCTGATCAAGAACCCCGAGTACGTCAACGGCGGCATCGGCGACGTGTCGACGATCGCGACGACCGACTTCGGCGAGGCCGGCCTGCCGGTGCTCGACGGCGAGTGCGCGATGCACCACCAGGCCTCGTTCTACGAGGGCTTCTGGAGCGATGACAACTCCGTCACGGTTGCCGAGGACGGCGACGTCTGGGCCTTCGTGCTCCCGGGCACCGAGGCCGACGCGGCCGCGGTCACGGGCGGCGGCGAGTTCGTCGGCGCGTTCAGCGACGACGAGGAGGTCGTGGCGGTGCAGACGTTCCTCTCGAGCGACACGTGGGCCAACAGCCGCGTCTCGCTCGGCGGCGTCATCTCCGCCAACTCGGGCCTCGACCCCGCGAACGCGAGCAGCCCGCTGCTGCAGTCCGCGGTCGAGACGCTGCAGGACCCGGAGACGACGTTCCGGTTCGACGGCTCCGACCTCATGCCGGGCGCAGTCGGCGCCGGCACGTTCTGGAGCGGCCTGGTCGACTGGGTGTCGGGCGCCGACACGGCGACCGTGCTCTCGCAGATCGAGCAGAGCTGGCCGCAGTAGTCGCATGACGCGCGTGCGGGGGTCGCGACGCGGCCCCCGCACCGCATCATCGGCACGTCTCACGAACGGATGGGGTGCGCATGACCTCGATGGATCTCGTCGGCAAGCTGCTGCAGGTGCTCGTGGGCCTGGTGGCCTTCGGCGCCGTGGTGGCGCTGCTCCTCGCCTTCCTCGACCGACCAGAGGACAAGCCGCGTGCGGCGAGCTGGCGCACGGGGCTGCGGCCGCGCATCATCCTGATCGCGGCGTTCGCGCTCATCGCGCTCCTCGCGCGCCTGCTCTACGGCCTGGTCCCGTGGATGACGCAGGCGCTCACGAACGCGGCGATCGCCGTCGGGGTCGCGGGCATCGCGATCGTCGTCCTCCAGTGGCTGCTCGACCGCCTGCTCCAGCCGGCGAGCCCCGCGGTGCGCAGCGCGGTGCTGCGCGGCGTCGGCGCCGCCATCGTCGTCGCGGTCGTGCTCGCCGCCCAGTCGGCCGAGCGCATCCCGGCGCTCGACTGGGTCACGCCCGCCCTCGTGCTCGCCGCCACGATCGTGGGCTGGCCGCTCGTCGGCGCGCTCGTCGCGACCGCGGCCATCGCGTTCCTGCCCGATCGCATCCGCCGCAGCGCCCGGCTCGTCGCGTGGCTGCTCGCCGCGGCGGCGGTCGTGGTCGTCGCACTCGTGCTCGAGGGCGGCCAGGAGCAGCCCGTTGGCGTGTGGCCGTGGGCCGCAGCAGCTGCGCTCAGCATCGTCGGGCTGCTCGGCTACCTCGCCGACAAGGACGACGACTCGAAGCCCATGCTCGTCTTCCTGCTGCCCTCGGCGCTGCTCCTCACGATCGGCCTGGTCTACCCGGCGATCCGCACGACGCTGCTCGCCTTCACCGACAAGACCGGCGCGTTCAACGGGCTCGACAACTTCGTCTGGATGTTCACGCAGCCCGAGGCGCTCGTGACGCTCGCCAACACGGTCGTGTGGGTCATCCTCGTGCCGCTGCTGTCGACGGCCATCGGGCTCGCGTACGCGGTCTTCATCGACAAGAGCCGCGGTGAGCGCGTCTACAAGATGCTCGTCTTCATGCCGATGGCCATCTCGATGGTCGGCGCGAGCATCATCTGGCGCTTCATGTACGCCTACCGCGGCCCCGAGCAGGAGCAGATCGGCCTCGTGAACCAGATCCTCGTCTGGTTCGGCGGGGAGCCGCAGCAGATCCTGCAGAACAGCCCGTGGAACACCCTCGCGCTCATCGTCGTGATGATCTGGATCCAGACGGGCTTCGCGATGGTCGTGCTCTCGGCCGCCATCAAGGGCGTGCCGACCGAGCAGCTCGAGGCCGCCGAGATCGACGGCGCGAACCCGTGGCAGCGGTTCGCGAACGTCACGGTGCCCGGCATCCGCACGTCGCTCGTCGTCGTCGTCACGACGATCTCGATCGCGACGCTCAAGGTGTTCGACATCGTCCGCACCATGACCGCGGGCAACTTCAACACCTCCGTCGTCGCCAACGAGATGTACACGCAGGCGTTCCGCTCGGGCGAGCCGGGCCGAGGCGCGGCGCTCGCGCTCATCCTGTTCATCATGGTGATGCCGATCGTCATCTACAACATCCGCGTCCTGAACCAGCAGAAGGCGATCCGATGAGCTCCGTCGCATTCACCCCCGACCCCGAGGTCACCCCCGACGAGGTCGCGCCGGCGGTGCGGACCCGCGCCGATCGCGTGAAGCGGCGCCTGACGAGCCCGTGGGCGACGATCGCCGCGCTCGTCATCGCGGTCGTCTGGACGATCCCGACGTTCGGCCTACTGCTGTCGTCCTTCCGCCCCGCCGATCAGATCCAGACGACCGGCTGGTGGACGTTCTT
Source organism: Agrococcus lahaulensis DSM 17612 (assembly GCF_000425105.1). Classification (GTDB taxonomy): domain Bacteria; phylum Actinomycetota; class Actinomycetes; order Actinomycetales; family Microbacteriaceae; genus Agrococcus; species Agrococcus lahaulensis. The sequence continues at coordinate 457,064 of NZ_AULD01000005.1, read as the reverse complement.
CTCCGACCCGCAGCTGACGCTCGCCAACTACAGCGAGGTGCTGTTCTCGTCGTCGGCGTCGTCTCCGCAGCTCGGCGAGTACTTCGTCAACTCGCTCGCGATCGCGATCCCGGGCACGCTCATCCCGCTCGTGCTCGCGTGCCTCGCGGCCTACGCGTTCGCGTGGGTGAAGTTCAAGGGCTCGTCGACGCTGTTCGTGATCGTCTTCGCGCTCCAGATCGTGCCGCTGCAGATGGCGCTCATCCCGCTGCTGCAGCTGTTCGTGACGTTCCTGCAGCCGTTCCAGACGGCGCTGCACGAGGCCGTGCCGTTCATCAGCGAGCGGCAGTACCTGCCGGTGTGGATCGCGCACGCGATCTTCGGCCTGCCGCTCGCGATCTTCCTGCTGCACAACTTCATCTCCGCCATCCCCGCCGACGTCATCGAGGCGGCGCGCGTCGACGGCGCGGGCCACGGGCAGATCTTCTTCCGCATCATCCTGCCGCTCGCGATGCCGGCGATCGCGTCGTTCGCGATCTTCCAGTTCCTCTGGGTCTGGAACGACCTGCTCGTCGCGCTCGTCTTCTCGACCGGTACACCGGATACCGCGCCATTGACGCAACGATTGGCCGAGCTCGCGGGATCGCGAGGGGAGAACTGGGAGCGGCTCACCGCGGGCGCCTTCGTGTCGCTCATCATCCCGCTCATCGTGTTCTTCAGCCTGCAGCGCTACTTCGTGAGAGGCCTGCTGGCGGGCTCCGCGAAGGGTTGAGCGCGCAGGACGGAAGGCGGCACCGCCGCCTTCCGTCCTGCGCGCTCAAGATCGAGTAGTGAATGGGAGCGGCCGCAGCCGCCCCCATTCACGTATCGAGATCTCCACGCTCGGCAGGTGTCGCGCGAGGCCCCGCCCTCAGATCGACGGCGGCCAGCCGCCGTCGATGAGCCGCACGTGCGCGCGACGCGGCGACGCGCCGCCGATGCTGCTGAAGCGAGCCTCACCCGACGTCGCCTCTCTCGGGACGATGGTCAGCGGCTCGACGGCGTGCAGGTGGCGCTCGCGGCGCGGCGCGTGGTCGGGGCGCTGGGCGCCGAGCGCCTGCCAGGCGGGCGCGACCGCCGCGGCGCTCCGGGCGTTGGGCGCGCCCGCGCCCGGGAGCGGCACGGGAACGCTCGCATCGGCGAGGCCGTAGCCCGCGTAGCGCTCGGGCAGCGAGCCGTCGAACGCCTCCGCCGCCCGCTCGAGCTGCCCCGCGAGCCGGCGTGCCACGTCGTCGAGCCCCGCTCGCAGGAGGCCCTCGATCGCGACGGCCGTGTCGTGCGGCCGGATCGCGCCGCCGTTCCACGCGAGCGGCCAGTAGCCGGGGGCGTCGACCGCGATCGAGCGCAGGCCGAACCCGGATGACAGGCGCTCGTCGAGCAGCAGCCCTGCCACCGTGCGCTCCTCGTCGCGCGAGAGCAGCGTCGAGCCGATGAGGTGCGCGAGATCGGCCGAGAGCCAGTCGAGCCGCCCGCCGGTTCCGTCGATCGCCATCGCGGGATGGCGATCGTCGCCGCGAACCACCCAGAACGCGGCACGGAACCGGCGGCGGAGTCTCTCGGCCCACTCGAGCCACGGCGCGCCGTCGTCGCCGAGCGCCTCGAGCAGCGCGGCGCCGCCCACCGCGGCGCGGCACGCGAGGGCCTGGAGCCGGGCGGTCGCGACGGGACCCTCGGCGGGCTCGCCCTCGGCGTCGCGCGGCAGCTCGGGGCCGTCGCCGACCGCGACGTCGCCGCCCGGCAGGGTGAGGAACCCGTCGCCCACCTGCTGCCCCAGCCAGCCGAGCGCGGCGTGCAGCGCGGTGCGCAGCTCGCGCACCGCCTCGAGCGGCAGGCCCGCGCGCCAGGCGTCGTGGAGCAGCACGATCCACAGCGGCGTCGCGTCGATCGAGTCGGTGAAGGTCGGGGGCAGCTCGGCGCCGGCGCGGACGCCCGCGGGACGGTGCGGCGAGAGCTCGTGCATCATGCGTCCCGGCTGCTCGCCCGTGCGGCCGTCGTGCTGCACGCCCTGACGCGCAGCGAGCGTGCGGAGCGTGGCCTCCGCGAGCGACGTGCCGAGCGGCAGCAGCAGTCGCGCCGCGCTCAGCGCGTCGCGCGCCACCATCATCAGCCGCCACGGCGCACCGGCGGCGAGCACGGGGCCGCTGCCGACGTCGAGCAGGAGATCCTCGAGATCGGCGACCGCCCGCTCGCCCCAGCGATCGAGCGCCGGGCGGCCGGTCGGCTCGAGGCCGCGGCTCGGCGCGTCGACGATCGCGCCCTCGACCGCGAGGGACGCGTCGTCGAGCAGCAGCTCGACCGAGAGCCCGCACCAGTCATTGGGCTGCACGATCGCGCGGTGGCTCACGACGACGCGGCCGTCGACGAGCTCGACGGCACCGCCGCGGCTGCGCACGCGGAGGGTGCGGATGCCGTCGGTCGCGACCGCATCGGCGCCCTCGATCGCGAGGTGCACGGGCACGGGGTCGCCGCGGCCGTCGCGCACGCGCTCGATGGGGCAGAAGGCGATGTCGACCGCGAGCTCGATGCGCACGTCGATCGGCAGCTCGCGGCCGTTCACGACCGTCGCCCGCTCGAGCACCGCGCCCGGGGTGACCTCCCGCATCCGCTCGACCGCGATGCGCGCGTCGCCCGGCTCCGAGTCGAGCGCTCGGGCGATGCCGCGGATGAGCGCCCAGTCGCCCGCGCTCGACGTGGCGAGGTGCTCGACCGGCGCGCCGTCGACGCGCAGCTCGACCCGGCGCGCGAAGCGCCAGTCGCCGTGGAAGAGGCCGTGGATGGGGTGGTCGTCCATGGTGCCGTCGCGGTGCGACCAGGCCTGGGTCGGCGCCGAGACCGACGCGAGCTGGTCGTGGAGCAGGGGCGGCGGCTCGACCTGCTGAGCCTGCTCGTGACGCATGGGACCCCGACCTCGTGAATGCCCTTCGCCGTCACGGTAACGCTGTCTGCAACGGTCGGCGCGCAAGGCCGCCTGAGGCTTCGCGCATCCCAACCTCAGCGTCCGGGTGTCGTTCCGAGTCGCGCGGCGCCGAGCCCTACGGCGTCGGGGTGCGCGCGTCGTAGGCGAGGAACGAGCGCTGCGCGCGCGTCACGACCGCGATGAGCACGACGATGAGGAGGCCGCCGAACAGCGGCGGCGCCCACAGCGCGACGAGGCTCGCGACGGCGCCGGCGTAGAGGTCGCCGAGGCGCGGCCCGCCCGCGACGACGACCTGGAAGAGGCCCTGCGTGCGGCCGCGCATGTCGTCGGGCGTCGCCGTGAGCATCATCGTCGAGCGGAAGATCGCGCTGATCTCGTCGCTCGCGCCCATGCCGGCCATCCCGATCGCGGCGACGATGAGCGCGGGCCACGACACCCGCGTCCAGTCGGGGCCGACCTCGCCGCCCAGGCCGAGCGTCATCGCGAGGATGACGGCGCCGACGAGCCCGACGAAGCATCCGTAGACCGTGATCGCGCGGGCGATCGCGATGCCGTGCCGGTGCACGTGCGCGACCGGGCCGGAGAAGAGGCTCGCGAGCAGCGTGCCGATCGCGGCGGCCGCCGTGAGCACGCCGACCGTGACCGGGCCGCCGCCGATCGCGAGGGCGCCGACCGCCGGCAGGAGCGCGAAGGGGCGACCGAACGTCATCGCGATGATGTCGACGAGGAACGACATGCGGATGTTGGGTGCGTGCTCGAGGAATCGCCAGCCCTCGCGCAGCGACTCGAGGCCCGGCTTCGACACCGCGCCGAGCGGAGGCAGCTTCGGCAGCCCGATGATGCCGAGGAAGCCGGCGGTGAAGAGCACCGCGTCGATCGCGAAGGTGATCGGCAGCCCGACGGTCGCGACGAGCACGCCGGCCGCGGCCGGCCCGACCGTGAGCATCGTGCCGAACGAGATGCCGTTGAGCGCCGCCGCGCGCGAGATGAGGTGCGCGGGCAGGATGCGCGGGGTCACGGCAGAGCGGGTCGCGCCCGAGATCGTGGCGGCGACCGTGTTGATGGTCGTGAGCACGTAGAAGGGCCACACGTGGGCGCGCTCGCCCGCCGCGACGAGCGACGCGTCCCACGCCGAGAGCGCGACGAGGCCCAGCACGGCCGCCCAGCCGGTGAGGCTCGACGCGATGAGCAGCGTGCGGCGGTCGAAGGCGTCGGCGAGCATGCCGCCCCAGAGGCCCGCGACGATCATCGGCACGAGCGCGATGCCGCCGACGAGCGCGACCATCATGGTGCTGCCGGTCATGTCGAAGATCTGCAGGCCGACCGCGACGATCGTCATCTGCGCGCCGATGCCGCTGATCGCGGTGCCGATCCACAGCCGCGCGAAGGCGCGGCTCGCCTTCAGGGGCGCGAGGTCGACGAGGCGGCGACGCCGCTCGGGAGCCTCGCCCGCGGTGTCGCGCGGATCGGTCTCGACGCCCGCGGGCGGCAGGATGCCGTGGGAGCCCGTCGTCGGCTCGTCGCCCGACTCAAGGCGGGTCACGCGGCGGAGTCGTCGCCGAGCAGCGCGTCGATCGCCGAGAGGAGGTCGTCGTGGCGGCCCTCGGCCGCGAGCCGGCGGGCGCGCACGGTCGGCTTGTGCAGCACGACGCCCGCGAAGTGGCGCAGCGCCTGCTCGGCGAGCTTGCGCTCGGCCTCGGTGCCGCGCTTGCCGATGCGCGCGAGCTCCGCCTCGAGCGCATCCTCGACGTGCTCGCGCAGCGTCGCGATCGCCGAGCCCACCTGGTGCTCGGCGGTGCCGCGCTCGAAGCGGCGCGCGGCCTTGCGCACGAGGTCGCGCGCGTCCTCGGTCGCGGTGAGGTGCTCGAGCGGCGCGTGGATGCGGATCGTCTCGAGGTCGAGCACCTCGACGCCCGGCACGGTCGCGACGTCGGGGTCGACGTTGCGCGGCATGCCCATGTCGACCACGAGCTGCGCGGCGCGGCCGTGCTCGACGGGGCACTCGTGCGAGCTCGAGTGACCGGTCGAGTGCACCGGGCAGGAGGCGGCCGAGTCGTGACCGATCGGGCACACGGATGCGTCGTGCGCGTGCTCGGCGGCGCCCGGGAAGGCGTGGGTCGCGGCGAGCCGCTCGCGGCCCGCGCGCAGCAGGGCCGCGTCGACGACGTGCTGGTCGGAGCTCGTGCAGGTCACGATGACGTCGGCGCTCGCGGCGGCGAGCGCCGCGTCGCGCGGGTCGACGTAGCCGATCGCGTGGCTGCGCGCGAAGCCCTCCCCGCGGTTCGAGGGGCTCCACACCTCGATGTGCTTCGCGCTGCGGCGGCGCAGCTCGGCGAGCGAGACGCCGGCGAAGCGACCGGTGCCGACGAGCAGCACGCGCGCGCCGGCGAGGTCGACCCGAGCGCTCGCGAGGTCGAGCGCGAGGCGCACGATCGAGCGACCCGCCTCGCCGATGCCGGTGCGGTTCTTGATGCTGCGCTGCGTCTCGGAGGCACGCTGGAAGAGGCGCTCGAGGTGCGGAGAGGTCGTGCCCGCCTCCTGCGCCGAGGCGAGCGCGCGCCGCACCTGACCGGCGATCTCGCCCTCGCCGATGACGACCGACTCGAGGCCAGCGGCGACCGAGAAGAGGTGCTCGGCGGCGCGGGTGTCGACGAGCGGCTCGAGGGTCTCGGGCTGGTGGAAGCCGAGCGCGTCGGCGGCGGCACCCTGCGCGATGCCGGCCGCCTCCTCGTGCTCGTCGGCGTCGACGTCGAGGTAGACCTCGAAGCGGTTGCACGTCGAGATGACGACGGCGCCCTCGACCGCGGGGTGGGCGGCGAAGGAGCTGGGGAGGGCGGAGGCGTCGGCGGACGACAGCGCCTCGAGGGCGTTGAAGTCGGCGTTCTTGTGACTCGCCGTCAGGCAGATGAGCACCAGAGCATCCTACCGCGCCCGTGTACCCCGCTCCGAGCCCTCGCCGTCCGCCGTCAGCGATCGCACAGCGCACGGGGAGGCGGCGAGGTCACGCTGTCGGCATGCGCGAGCTCGACCTCATCCTCTACGGCGCGACCGGCTTCGTCGGCCGGCTCGTCGCCGAGCACCTCGCGGCGGCGGCACCTGCCGACCTGCGCGTCGGTCTCTCGGGCCGCTCGATCGAGCGGCTCGAGCGCGTGCGGGCGGGCCTCGGCCCCGCGGCCTCGGAGTGGCTGCTCGCCCTCGCCGACAGCGGCGACCCCGCGAGCCTGCGCTCGCTCGCGGAGCGCTCGCGCGTCGTCGTGAGCACCGTCGGGCCGTACCTCCGGCACGGACTGCCGCTCGCGGAGGCGTGCGCCGACGCCGGCACCGACTACCTCGACCTCACCGGGGAGGTGCTGTTCGTGCGCGAGCTCGTCGAGCGCTGCCACGAGCGGGCGGAGGCGAGCGGCGCGCGGCTCGTCGTCTCCTGCGGCTTCGACTCGGTGCCATCCGACCTCTCGGTGCACGTGCTCGCGGCGCTCGCGGACGAGCGGGGCGCGGGCGGCCTCACCGACACGACGCTGCGCGTGCGCGAGCTCGCGGGCGGCATCAGCGGCGGCACGATCGACTCGCTCCGCGCGCAGCTCGAGCGCGCGCAGGGCGACCCGCGGCTGCGCGAGATCCTCGCCGACCCGGGCGCGCTCACGGGCGGCGTGCCGGTGCGCGAGGCGGCGGATGCGTCCCGCCACTTCCGCGACGCCGAGACGGGGGAGTGGGCGGCGCCGTTCGTGATGGCCTCCTATAACACGCGCCTCGTGCTGCGCTCGCACGCGCTGCGGGGCCACGGCTGCGGGGACCGCTTCCGCTACCGCGAGATCGTGCCGACCGGCCGCGGCGTCGGCGGCAGGCTGCGCGCCGCGGGGCTCGCGGCCGGCGTCGCGGCGCTCGCGGCCGCGATGGCGACGCCGGGGCTCCGCCGCCTCGTCGACGCCGCGCTGCCCGCGCCCGGCGAGGGCCCGTCGGAGGAGGTGCGGGAGCGCGGGTACTTCCGGATGGTGACCTCGACCCGCACCGAGCGCGGCGACCGCCTGGAGGCGACCTTCGCCGCGCAGGGCGACCCCGGCTATGCCGCGACGTCGGTCATGCTCGGCGAGGCGGCGCTCGCGCTCGCGGTCGACGGCGAGCGCTGCAGCCCGCGGGGCGGCGTGCTCACGCCCGCGACCGCGCTCGGCCACGTGCTCGTCGAGCGCCTCCGCGCGCAGGGCTTCGAGATCGAGGCCGCCCCGGTGCGCGAGCCGACGGGAGCCGCGTGAGCGTCGCCGACGGCTCCCGCGCGATCGCCATCGACGCGGATGCGGCGGTGTGGCGTGCGGGCACGCGCGGCGACGCCCGGCCCGTCGTCGTCCTGCTGCACGGCCGCGGCGGCGACGAGCGGGACTGGACTGCCCACTTCGCGCGAGTCCCGGATGCTGTAGGCGCGGTCTCGCTGCGCGGCCCGCTGCCGCGGGGCGAGCGCTGGCAGTGGGTGGGCGAGCCCGAGGAGGCGACCGGCTCGCCGTCGGCGGTCGCGGCCGGGATCCTCGCGTGGCTCGACGACGAGCTGCCGGGGCGCCGCATCGCGCTCGTCGGCTGGTCGCAGGGCGCGATGATGGCGCTGCACGTCGCGCGGCAGGAGCCGGCGCGCGTGGCGGCGGTCGCGATGGTCGCGGGCTTCGTGCTCGGCGACGGCGCACCCCCGAGCGCCTCGCTCGCAGCGCTGCCGGTCTGGTTCGGCATCGGCGACGCGGACGACGTCATCCCCGCGGGGTCGGTCGCGGCCGCCATCGACTGGCTGCGGGCGCACGCGGTGCTGCAGGAGCGCACCTACTCGGGCGTCGGGCACGAGCTCCCGTCCGACATGGCGAGCGATGCGCTCGCGTTCGCCGCGCGCCACCTCGGCGCAGGCTCCGGCACCGGCTGAGCCGCACGGCACCGACCGCACGCTCATGGCTGGCGCACAGCCGGCGCCAGGTCGGCGAGCCGCCCGCGTGGGACAATGGGAGAGTGACCGCCCTGCCCGAGAACCACCCGCTCAACGCGCGCACCGGCGCCTCGCCGCTCGTCCGCGCGTACCGCGGCGACAGACCCGAGACGACCCCGGTGTGGTTCATGCGGCAGGCGGGTCGCTCGCTGCCGGAGTACCGCGAGCTGCGAGCGCGCACCGACGGCCCCGACCGCGACATGCTCGACACGTGCCTCGTGCCCGAGCTCGCGAGCGAGATCACCCTCCAGCCGGTCCGCCGCCACGGCGTCGACGCGGCGATCTTCTTCAGCGACATCATGGTGCCGCTCAAGCTCGCGGGCGTGGACGTGAAGATCGCACCCGGCGTCGGCCCGGTCGTCGCCGAGCCCATCCGCACGCCCGACGACGTCGCGCGGCTCGTCGCGAACGACCCCGCGGTGCTCGACGCCGCGCTCGACCCGGTGCGCGAGGGCGTGCGGCGGACGATCGCCGGGCTCGCCGAGATCGGTGACGGCTCGACCCCGCTCATCGGCTTCGCCGGCGCGCCCTTCACGCTCGCCGCCTACCTCGTCGCGGGCCGCCCCTCGAAGGACCACCTCGAGGCGCGCACCCTCATGCGCGCCCACCCCGACGCGTGGGACGCGCTCACCCGCTGGGCCGCCGACGTCACCGGCCGGTTCCTGCGCGCCCAGGTCGAGGAGGGCGCGAGCGCCGCGCAGCTGTTCGACTCGTGGGCGGGCTCCCTGCCGCTCGAGCAGTACCGCGAGCACGTCGCCCCCGCGTCGCGCCTCGCGCTCGACCGCGTGCGCGACCTGACCGACGCATCCGGCGCCCGCGTGCCGCTCGTGCACTTCGGCGTCGGCGCGGGCGAGCTCTACTCGGCGATGAACCTCGACGTCGACGCCGTCGGCGTCGACTGGCGCGTGCCGCTCGACGCCGCGCTCGAGCGGATCGACGGCGACGTCACGGTGCAGGGCAACCTCGACCCCGCCGTGCTCGGCGCGCCGTGGGAGATCATCGTCGCCGCGATCGACCACGTCATGCTCGCCGGCTCCGTCGCCCGCGCGCACGTGTTCAACCTCGGCCACGGCGTGCCGCCGACGACCGACCCAGAGGTGCTCACGCGCATCGTGCAGGCGGTGCACGCTCGGTGACCGACGACCTCGCTCGGCCCTCGTCGGCGGCGGATGCGTCCGCCGGCCGGAGCGCGCCGACCCACGACACGATCGTGCTCGGCGCGGGCGTCGCCGGGCTCACGGTCGCGCACGACCTCGCGGGCCGCGGCTACCGCGTGCTCGTGCTCGAGGCGAGCGAGCGGCTCGGCGGCGTCGCGAGCGGCATCGAGGTCGACGGGCTCGCGCTCGACGCGGGCGCCGAGTCGTTCGCGACCCGCGGCGGCGCGGTCGCCGAGCTCGCGACCGAGCTGGGCCTCGCCGACGACATCGTCGACCCGAACCCCGCCGGCGCGTGGCTCCAGTTGCCGGGCCGCGCGGTGCCGCTGCCGAAGCAGACGCTGCTCGGCATCCCCGCCGTGCCGCTCGCGCGCGACGTCATCGACGCGCTCGGCTGGGGCGGGGCGCTGCGCGCCTACGCCGACCGGCTCATGCCCGTGCTCAAGATCGGCAAGGACGAGGCGCTCGGCCCGCTCGTGCGCCGCCGCATGGGGCAGAAGGCGCTCGACCGGCTCGTCGCGCCGCTCGCGGGGGGCGTCTACTCCGCCGACCCCGACCTGCTCGACATCGCGGTCGTCGCACCCGGGCTCAACAACGCCATCACGCGCGCCGGCTCGCTCTCGGGCGCCGTCGCGCTCGTGCTCGAGGAGCGCGCCGGCGCCGCGAAGCAGGTCGGCAGGCCGGGCTCTGCCGTGCAGGGCATCCGCGGCGGCATCCACCGCATCACCGCCGCGCTCGCCGAGCGCGCGCGCGAGCACCGCGCCGAGCTGCGCACGGGCGTGCGCGCCCTGTCGGCCGCGAAGACCGCGACCGGCTGGCGCGTGCAGACGGATGCGGGCCGCTTCGACGCGTCGTCGCTCGTCGTCGCGCTCCCCGACCGCGAGGCGCGCCGCGTGCTCGGCTCCATCCGCTCGTCGAGCAGCGACCAGAGGTCGCGCATCGAGACGGATCTCGATGCGCCCGACTCCGTCGGGCTGCTCGATCAACGGGAGGGCGGCGTCACCGTCGAGCTCGTCACGCTCGTCTTCCCCGCCGGCGCGATCGAGGGCGACCCGCGCGGCACGGGCGTGCTCGTCGCCGCCGACGCGACGGGCGTGCGCGCGAAGGCGATGACGCATTCGAGCGCGAAGTGGCCGTGGCTGCGCGAGGCCGCCGCGGGCCGCGAGGTCGTGCGGCTCTCCTACGGCTCGGGCACTGCCGCCCCGGCGACCGAGGGGCTCGACGACGCTGCAGCCGCGGCGCTCGCGCTCGAGGACGCGAAGGCGATCCTCGGCATCGACCTGCCGCAGCCGCTCGCGAGCGCCCGCGTGCGCTGGGAGCAGGGCCAGCCCTCGTCGATCGTGGGCGCGAAGCGCCGCCAGCAGGCGCTCCGCGACGCCGCGGCCGAGCACGAGAACCTCGAGGTCGTCGGCGCCGCCGTCGCCGGCACGGGCCTCGCGCAAGTCGTGCCCGACGCGCGCGAGGCGGCCCTCCGCATCCGCCGGGAGCGCTTCGCGATCGCCGGCACCCCCTGGACCGAGGACCTCGACGACGAGGCCGCCGCGACCGAGCCGGAGGACGCATCCGGCACCCCGGTGCACGGCACCGTGGAACCGAGAGGACGAGGAGAGGCATGAGCGAGCAGGCATCGCCCCAGGCAGGAGCGCTGGGCGACGGGTTCACCATCTGGAGCGTGCACCGCCGCGGCGGCGCCGGCACCGGCGGAGCGCCGCTCGCCGAGGAGATCGCGGCGCTCGAGGCCGAGGGCGTCACGACGCGCGGCATCTACGACGTCTCGGGCATGCGCGCCGACGCCGACGTGCTCGTGTGGATGCACGGCACGCCTGGCGCCGGCACGGGCGCCGAGGCGCTCCAGGCCGCGGTGCGTCGCGTGCGCCGCTCGCGCGAGCTCTCGGGCACGACGCAGTCGTGGGGCGCGATGGGCGTGCACCGCGACGCGGAGTTCAACAAGTCGCACGTGCCCGGGTTCCTCCGCGGCATCGAGCCGAAGCAGTGGGTGACGGTCTACCCGTTCAACCGCTCCTACGAGTGGTACCTGCTCGACCCCGCCGAGCGCTCCCGCATGCTCGCCGAGCACGGCCGCGCGGGCGCCGCCTACCGCGGCGTGGTCGCGAACACCGTCGCGGCGTTCGCGCTCGGCGACTACGAGTGGATCCTGCCGCTCGAATCCGACGAGCTCGTCGAGCTCGTCGACATGATGCGCGAGCTGCGGGCCGTGGATGCGCGCCTGCACGTGCGCGAGGAGATCCCGTTCTTCACGGGCCGACGGATCACGATCGACGAGATCGAGGAGGTGCTCGCATGAGCGAGTCGACACAGGCACAGGGCGGTTGCTGCGGCGGCGGGTGCTGCGGGGGCGCCGTCCAGGCGCAGCCCGAGCAGCAGCAGGCGGCGCAGCAGGGCCGCCGCGAGACGAAGGCGCCCGCCGCGACCGGCGTGCACCTCGAGCCCGGCGCCGCGGTGCCGAGCGCGACCGAGCCCGCGCAGGCCGGCCCGGAGCACGTCGAGGAGCCCGTCGCCTACGACGGCATCCTGCTGTCGGGCTTCGGCGGCCCGGAGGGGCAGGACGACGTGCTGCCGTTCCTCCGCAACGTCACGCGCGGCCGGGGCATCCCCGACGAGCGGCTCGAGGAGGTCGCGACCCACTACCGCCACTTCGGCGGCGTGAGCCCGATCAACGACCAGAACCGCGAGCTCAAGGCCGCGCTCGAGGCGGCGCTCGCCGAGGCCGGCCTCGACCTGCCCGTCTACTGGGGCAACCGCAACTGGGCGCCCTACCTCGACGAGGCGCTGCAGCAGGCCGCCGACGCGGGCGCCTCGAAGCTGCTCGCGATCCCGACCTCCGCCTACTCGTCCTACTCCTCGTGCCGCCAGTACCGCGAGGACTGGGCCGACGCGCTCGAGGCGACGGGCCTCCAGTCGTCGATGCAGATCGACAAGGTGCGGCAGTTCTTCAACCACCCGGGCTTCCTCGCCCCGTTCGTCGACGGCGTGCGCGCGAGCCTCGCCGAGGCGCGCGAGGCGGGCTTCGCCGAGGCCGAGGTCGAGGTGCTCTTCGCGACCCACAGCATCCCCACCGCCGACGCCGAGCGCTCGGGCGCGCCCGACCTGCACCAGTGGGGGCCGGGCGGCGGCTACGAGGCGCAGCACCTCGCGGCGGCCGAGTACGTCATGGCCGAGGCGGCGCCGGGCGTCGCGTGGCAGCTCGTCTACCAGTCGCGCTCGGGGCCCGCGTCGCAGCCGTGGCTCGAGCCCGACATCAACGACGCGATCGAGGCACTGGAGGGCCGGAAGGCCGTCGTGATCGTGCCGCTCGGCTTCGTGAGCGACCACATGGAGGTCATGTGGGACCTCGACGAGGAGGCGATCGAGACGGCGACCGAGGCGGGGCTGTGGGTGCGCCGCGCGCCGACGCCCGGCGTCGACCCGCAGTACGTCGGCGCGCTCGTCGACCTCGTGCAGGAGCGGCTCGAGGGCCGGCCGGTCGCCGAGCGCAAGGCCGTCACCTCGATCCACCCCTGGTACGACGTGTGCCGCCCCGGCTGCTGCGAGAACCCGCGGCTCGGGTTCCGGCCGGCGATCGCGGGGCTGCAGCCGTGACCGCGCTCAAGGTCGGCACGCGCGGCTCCGAGCTCGCGATGGCCCAGTGCGCGGCGCTCGCCGAGCGGTTCGACGCCGAGGTCGAGCTCGTGCCGATCACGACGCAGGGCGACACCGACCGCTCGTCGCTCCAGCAGATCGGCGGCACGGGCGTGTTCGTCTCGGCCCTGCGGGATGCGCTGCTCGAGGGCCGCGTCGACGTCGCGGTGCACTCGATGAAGGACCTCCCGACGGCACCCGCCGAGGGCATCGAGCTCGCCGCGGTCTCGAAGCGCGAGGACGCCCGCGACGCGCTATGCGCGCGCGACGGGCTCACCTTCGCCGAGCTGCCCGAGGGCGCGAAGGTCGGCACCGGCTCGCCGCGGCGCATGGCGCAGCTGCGGCTCGCCCGCCCCGACCTCGACGTCGTCGACCTGCGCGGCAACGTGCCGACGCGGCTCGCGCGGGCGCAGGGACCGGACGCCGACCTCGACGCGGTCGTGCTCGCGCTCGCGGGCCTCAAGCGGCTCGGGCTCGAGGACCGCGCGACCGAGGTGCTCGATGTGATCGACTTCCCGACCGCGCCGGCACAGGGCGCGCTCGCGGTCGAGATCCGCGCGGGCGACGAGGCGGCGCGGAAGGCCGTCGCGCCGACCGACCACGCGTCGACCCGGGCCGCGGCCGACGCCGAGCGGCGCGTGCTCGCCGGCCTCGAGGCCGGCTGCGCGGCACCGCTCGCGGCGCACGCGGAGGTCGCCGACGGCATGCTCTTCCTCACCGCCTCGGCGTACGCGACCGACGGCTCGAGGAAGCTCACGGCCTCCCACGCCTACACGCTCGACTCGACGAAGCCCGGCGAGCTGGCGGAGGCGGCGCGCGACGTCGCCGAGCGCGCGGTCGCCGAGCTGCTCGAGGGCGGCGCAGCCGGGCTCGTGCACGAGGCGCGCTCGGGCAGCTGAGCCGACGATGCGCGTCCTGATCCCGCGCGGCGGCAGCTGGGGCGACGAGGTCGCGCGCCTCGTGGCCGCGGCCGGGTTCGAGCCCGTGGTGCGCCCGCTCGTGCGGACGGTGCCGGCGGAGGATCAGGATGCGCTCGGGCGCGAGCTCGCGCGGCTCGCGGACGGCGGCTTCGACTGGCTCGTCGTGACGAGCCGCTCGACCGTGCCGGTGCTGCCGCCGGTGCCCGGCTCCGTGCGCGTCGCGGCCGTCGGCGCCGCGACCGCCGCGGCGCTCCGGGAGCGGGGCGTGCCGGTCGACTTCGTGCCGGCGCGGCAATCGGCGGCCGGGCTCGTCGCGGAGTGGCCGGTCCGCGAGGGCAGCGCGTTCTGGCCGCGGGCGCTCGACGCGCGGCCGACGGTCGCCGAGGGCCTCCGGCGGCACGGGATGCGCGTGACCGACGTCGTCGCCTACCGCACCGTGCCGGTCGACGCCCCCGCGCTCGAGCGCGGCGAGCCGCCGATCGACGCGGCGCTCGTCACCTCGGGCTCGATCGCGCGGCAGGTGGCGCGGCTCGGCCTGCCGGCCGGCGCGCGCGTCATCGCGATCGGCGAGCAGACCGCCGAGGACTGCCGCGCCCTCGGGCTGCCGGTCGCGGGCGTCGCCGCGCAGCCGAGCCCCGCCGCGCTCGTCGAGGCGCTGAGGGCGAGCGCGAGCGAGGGCGCGTAGCCTCGGGTCATGGCCGAGTCGAACCCCGCGCTCGAGGCGCTCGCCGCCTCCGGGCTCGAGCACGAGATCACCCGCCACGGCCGCGTGGGCTCGCTCGCCGAGGCCGCCGCAGCGCGCGGCGTCGAGCCCGGCGACATCGTCAAGACGATGGTCGTGCGGCGCGGCGAGGGCGACCACCTGCTCGTGCTCGTGCCGGGCGACCGCGCGATCGCGTGGCCGAAGCTGCGCGAGCTGCTCGGCGTCAACCGGCTCTCGATGCCCGACGCCGACGCCGCGTTCGAGGTCACGGGCTTCCGCCGCGGCAGCATCACGCCGTTCGGCACGACGCGCCAGCTCCCCGTGATCGCCGACGAGCGGATCCTCGGCCGTCGCGTCTCGATCGGCGCGGGCGACCACGGCGTCGCCGCGACCGTCGACGGCGATGCGCTCGTCGCGCACCTCGGCGCCCGGGTCGCCGACGTGACCGATCCCGAGCCGCCGCGCTGACGCATCCGCCGCGCCCGGCAGCGCAGCGCTCAGCGCTCGGGCAGCGCCCGCAGCAGCTCGAGCACCCGCTCGGCGGGCATCTCGCACGGCTTCAGCACCGTGCCGCCGCTCGTGCGCCATACGTTCGCGCTCATGCGCGCGCGGCCGCCGAGCTCCTCGCCGTCGATCGTGCTCGAGCGACCGTCCGCGCGGTCGACGCGCGTGATGCTCCACGTGCGCCCCTCGATCTCGTGCCGGCTCTCGCCGAGCGGCACGCGGTCGACGAGGGCGTCGAGCTCCTCGCCGGCGGTCATGGCGACCACGGTAGCCCGGGAGACCGTTGCCGCGGCCGGGAGGATCCTGTACCGTCGCCTGCGCAATCGTCGGCGGTGTCAGCGCCGGCGCACTTCGCCCGAGGAGACCAGAGCATGACCGACAGCACGGGAGCCGCGATCCCGCGCTGACCCGACGGCACACGCACCGTCGACGCATCCGTCAGCGCATCCACGCTCTCGGAGGTCTCCTCGTGGCACACGCCGCCATCGCGCTCTCGCGCGTCTCGCTCACCTGGCCCGACGGCACCGTCGCGCTCGACGCCGTCACCGGCGCGCTCGGCCACGGCCGCACGGGCCTCGTGGGCCGCAACGGCTCCGGCAAGTCCACGCTCCTCCGGCTCATCGCCGGGGAGCTCTCGCCGACGACCGGCGAGCTCGTCGTGCACGGCACCGTCGCGACGCTGCGGCAGCAGCTCGCGCTCGGCCCGGGCAGCGTCGCCGACGCGCTCGGCATCGCGCCCGTGCTCGACGCGATCGCCGCGATCGAGCGCGGCGACGTCGACGAGCACCGCTTCGACGCCGTCGGCGACCGGTGGGGGATCGAGGCGGATGCGCTCGGCGAGCTCGCCGCGCTCGGCCTCGCGGGCGACGCCGACCTGCTGCGGCGGCCCGTTTCGTCGCTCTCGGGCGGCGAGGCGATGCTCGTCGGGCTCGCGGCCATCCGGCTGCAGCGCGCCGACATCGCCCTGCTCGACGAGCCGACGAACGACCTCGACGCGCGCGCTCGCGCGCGGCTGCACGACGCGATCGGCGCCTGGCGCGGCACGCTCGTCGTCGTCAGCCACGACGTCGCGCTGCTCGAGCGCGTCGACCGCATCGCCGAGCTGCACGGTGCGGCGCCGGTCGAGGGCTCGAGCCTGCGCACCTTCGACGGCCCCTACTCGACCTACCGCGCGGCGATCGACGCCGAGCAGGCGGCGGCCGAGCGCGCTGTTCGCGACGCCGAGCAGCAGCTGCGCCGCGAGCGACGCGATCGCGTCGAGGCCGAGCTGCAACTCGCCGGCCGATCCCGCATCGCGCGGAAGGCCTACGCCGAGAAGCGCGAACCGCGCGCCGTCATGAAGCTGAAGGCCCGGTCGGCGCAGGTCTCCGCCGCGAAGCACCGCGACCTGCACGACGACCGGCGCCGGCGAGCGGAGTCGGCGCTCGAGGATGCGCAGGCGCAGCTGCGCGCGGACCGCGCGATCCGCATCGAGCTGCCCGGCACGGTCGTGCCCGCTGGCCGTGACGTGCTCGCGCTCCGCGACGCGCACGGCGAGCTGCTCGTGCGCGGTCCCGAGCGCATCGCCCTGACCGGTCCCAACGGCGCCGGCAAGACGACGCTGCTCGAGGCGATCGCCGGCGACGCCCGGGACGGCGCCTCAGGGCCGGCCGACGGCGCGCCGACGCCCGTCGCCGAGGTGACCCACCGCATCCGGGAGACCGCGATCCTGCCGCAGCGCATCCGCTTCGATGACGAGGAGGCGACGCTCGTCGACGCGGTGCGCGAGAGGGCGCCGGGTCGCTCGCCGCAGCACGTGCGGGCGCAGCTCGCCCGGTTCCTCTTCCGTGGCGCTCGCGCGGAGCAGCGGGTGCGCGAGCTCTCGGGCGGCGAGCGGTTCCGGCTCGCGCTCGCGAGGGTGCTGCTCGCCGAGCCGGCGCCGCAGCTGCTGCTGCTCGACGAGCCGACGAACTCGCTCGACCTCGACTCGATCGATCGGCTCGTCGAAGCGCTCGCAGCGCATCGCGGAGCGCTCGTCGTCGTGAGCCACGACGAGGCGTTCCTCGAGCGGCTCGGCCTCACGCGCCGCTGGTCGATCGACGACGGGCGGCTGCTCGACCGCCCGATCGACGCCGTCGGCACGGCGCGCGGGTAGCCTGGGCGGCTGGACACACGCAGGAGGCACACGATGCACATCGATCAGGCAGCGCTCGACGAGGCGGTCGCGAAGGGATCGTTCACCGGCGTCGCGACGATCGACGTCGGCGACGAGCGCACGCTCGAGCTCGTCGCGGGCCACCTGCACCGCGCGCTCGGGGTGCCGATGCGCGCCGACGCGCGCATCGCGATCGCGAGCGGCGGCAAGGGCTTCACGGCGCTCGCGATCATGAGGCTCGTCGAGCAGGGCGAGCTGCGGCTCGACCAGCCCGTGCGCGAGCTGCTCGGCGACGACCTCCCGCTCATCGACGAGCGCGTGACGATCGAGCAGCTGCTCGGCCACACCTCCGGGATCGGCGACTACCTCGACGAGGACTCCGACTGGGAGCCGGCCGACTACGTGCTCGAGGTGCCGGCGCACCGGCTCACGAGCGCAGAGGCGTTCCTGCCGATGCTCGAGGGGCACGCGAAGAAGCTCCCGCCCGGCGAGCGCTTCGCCTACTGCAACGGCGGCTACATGGTGCTCGCGATCGTGCTCGAGCGGGTCACGGGCGAGGGCTACCACGACGCGGTGCGCCGGCTCGTGCTCGAGCCCGCGGGCCTCGAGCGCACCGGCTTCCTGCCGCTCAACGCGCTGCCCGCCGACGCCGCGCGCGGCTACATCGACGACGAGGGCGACCTCGTCAACACGCTGCACCTGCCGATCCTCGGCAACGGCGACGGCGGCATCTTCACGACCGCCGACGACCTGCACCGCTTCTGGCTCGCGCTGCTCGACGGGCGGATCGTCTCGCGCGCGACGGTCGACGAGATGATCCGCCCGCGCAACGACGTGCCGGAGGAGGAGAAGCGCTACGGGCTCGGCTTCTGGCTGCACGGCACGCACGACGCCCTCATCCTCGAGGGTTGGGACGCGGGCGCCTCCTTCCGCTCGACGCACGTCGTGGCGACCCGCACGACCGCGAGCGTGCTCGGCAACAGCTCGGAGGGCGGCTGGCGCGTCATCGGCGTGCTCGAGGAGGCGATCGACGCGGCTCTGGCAGCGGGGACCGCCCACGGCTGACACGTGTGTCAGGGGCTGGGCCTGCTGGCCTGATCCTTGCGCTCTCAGCGCAAGCGGCCCGAGGGGCGAGGGCAAACGGCGAGAGTACCCTGGAGGGGATGTCCCCCACGATCCGCCCCCGCCGGCTGCGGCAGAGCGCTCCCATGCGCCGCCTCATGGCCGAGACCCGCATCCACCCCGCGCAGCTCGTGCTGCCGATGTTCGTCGCCGAGGGGCTGAGCGAGCCCCGGCCCATCGGCTCGATGCCCGGCCAGGTGCAGCACACGCTCGACTCGGCCGCGCAGGAGGTCGAGCGCGCGATCGAGGCGGGCGTCGGCGGCGTCATGCTCTTCGGCGTGCCGCAGGAGAAGGATGCGGTGGGCTCGGGCGCGACGGATCCCGACGGCATCCTCAACCGGGCCACCGCCTTCCTCGCCGAGCGCTTCGGCGACGCGACCGTGGTGCAGACCGACCTGTGCCTCGACGAGTTCACCGACCACGGCCACTGCGGCGTGCTCGCGGCCGACGGCTCGGTCGACAACGACGCGACGCTCGAGCGCTACGCCGCGATGGCGATCGCGCAAGCGGAGGCAGGCTCGCAGATCCTCGGGCTCAGCGGCATGATGGACGGCCAGATCGAGCGCGTGCGCGCGGCGCTCGACGAGGCGGGCCACGAGTCGACCGCGATCCTCGCCTACTCCGCGAAGTACGCGACCGCCCTCTACGGGCCCTTCCGCGAGGCCGTCGACTCGAGCCTCACGGGCGACCGCAAGACCTACCAGCAGGATCCCGCGAACCGCCGCGAGGGCCTCCGCGAGGCGCTGCTCGACATCGCCGAGGGCGCCGACATCGTGATGGTGAAGCCCGCGAGCCTCTACCTCGACGTGCTCGCCGACGTCGCCGCCGCATCCGACGTGCCCGTGTGGGCCTACCAGGTGTCGGGGGAGTACGCGATGGTCGAGGCCGCCGCCGCGAACGGCTGGATCGACCGCGACCGGATGATCGCCGAGAGCCTCACGAGCATCGTGCGCGCGGGCGCCGACGTCGTGCTGACCTACTGGGCGATCGAGCAGGCGCAGCTGCTCGGCACGATGGGCCTGGGCGCGATGGGAGGCCGCTCGTGAGCACGAACGCCGAGCTGTTCGAGCGGGCGAAGCTCGCGATCCCCGGCGGCGTCAACAGCCCCGTGCGGGCCTTCGGCTCGGTCGGCGGCACGCCCTCGTTCCTCGTGCGCGCGCACGGCGCGTACGTCACGGATGCCGAGGGCCGCGACCTCGTCGACCTCGTCGCGAGCTGGGGCCCCGCGATCCTCGGCCACGCGCACCCCGAGGTGATCGAGGCGGTGCAGGACGCCTCGAGCCACGGCCTCTCCTTCGGCGCCTCGACGCCCGCCGAGGCGCTGCTCGCCGAGGAGGTCGAGCGCCGCGTCGGCCCGGTCGAGCGACTCCGGCTCGTCTCGACCGGCACCGAGGCGACGATGACCGCGATCCGCATCGCGCGCGGCGCGACGGGCCGCGACCTGCTCGTGAAGTTCGACGGGCACTACCACGGCCACTCCGACGGCCTGCTCGTCGCGGCGGGCTCCGGCCTCGCGACGCTCGCGATGCCCGGCTCGGCCGGCATCCCCGAGGCCGTCGCGGCGACGACGCTCGTCGTGCCCTACAACGACCGCGACGCGATCGAGGCGGTCTTCGCCGAGCACGGCGAGCGCATTGCGGCCGTGATCGTCGAGGCCGCCGCCGCCAACATGGGCGTCGTCGAGCCCGACGGCGACTTCAACGGCTTCCTCGCCCGCACCGCGCACGCGCACGGCGCGCTGCTCATCAGCGACGAGGTGCTCACGGGCTTCCGCGTCGACGCGGCCGGCATGTGGGGCATCGAGCGCTGGAGCGGCGACGAGGCGCCCGACCTCCTCACGTTCGGCAAGGTCATCGGCGGCGGCATGCCGCTCGCCGCGGTCGGCGGCCGGCGCGACCTCATGGAGCTGCTCGCGCCGCTCGGCCCCGTCTACCAGGCCGGCACGCTCTCGGGGAACCCGGTCGCGGTCGCGGCCGGCCTCACGACCCTGCGGCTCGCGACCGACGATGTCTACCGCAGGCTCGACGCGGCGGCCGACACGATCACCGCGGCGCTCACCGACGCCCTGCGCGCCGAGGGCGTCGCCCACGCGATCAGCCGCGTCGGCAGCCTCTTCTCGGTGGCGTTCTCCGAGACCGCGCCCCGCAGCTTCGACGAGGTGCGGCAGCAGGAGGCGTTCCGCTACCCGCCGTTCTTCCACGCGATGCGCGAGGCGGGCGTGAGCCTGCCGCCGAGCGTGTTCGAGGCGTGGTTCGTCACCGCCGCGCACGGCGACGAGCCGCTCGCGCGCATCGTCGAGGCGCTCCCCGCCGCCGCGAAGGCCGCCGCCGCCGCGACAATCGCGTAGCGCCCGGCCAGCCTCCCGCGGAGTGGCGGCACTCTGCGGTCTCGACCGCCGTCCGAGCGCAGAGTGCCGGAACTCTGCGCTCGCGAGGGTGGTGTGGGCTGCGGTCGCGGGCTACCGTGTGCGCATGGCGAAGGCGTCGGCGTGCCCGGAGTGCGGCACCGCCATGCTCGAGATCGTCTGGGGCTACGGCACGATCGCCGATGTGGGCGACGCGGGCGACGTCGTGATCGGCGGATGCGTCGTCGACGTCGACGAGGACGGCCGCGTCGCCGCCCTCCAGTGCCCCGCGTGCGGCACGCGCACCGACGCCGCCGGCATGCGGCTCGAGCGGCCGGAGCCCGCGGGACCGGCCGAGCACCCGCTCGCCGTCAGCTTCAGCAGTCCGCCACCGGAGCCGTGGGAGGTCACCGTGCCGCAATCCGATGCAGCCCAGCAGCGCGAGCCGCAGGAGCCGTTCGGCGAGGCGGGGCAGGCCTTCGCCGTGCCGTCGTCGGCACCGTTCGTCGACGAGGACTTCGGCGGCACCCCGCCCGCCGCCGGCTGGCGCGACCGGGTCGAGCCCTACTCGTCGCACGACGACGCGCTGCCTGCCGGCTCCGCTCCCGCGCCCGAGCGCGTGGCGCCCTACGCGTCGCGCGAGGATGCGCTGCCCGAGCCGGGCGGCCGGATGCCCGACCACGTGTCGCCCTACGCGTCGCGCGAGGATCCCGTGCCCGCCGCATCCGCCCCCGCGCCCGATCGCGTCGACCCGTACGCGTCGCGCGATGACGAGCCGCCGCAGAGCCCCGCCGGCTGGCGCGAGCGCATCGACCCCTACTCGGCGTAGCCCCTCCGCCAGCTGAGCCGCTCCGGGCCCGCCCGGGACGTCAGAAGAGCCGCGCGTGCCCCGAGTCGATGCCGCGCATCTCGTCGTAGTCGAGCACGACGCAGCGGATGCCGCGGTCCTCGGCGAGCGTCCTCGCCTGCGGCTTGATCTCCTGCGCCGCGAACACGCCCGTGACGGGCGCGATGCGCGGATCGCGGTTGAGCAGCTCGAGGTAGCGCGTGAGCTGCTCGACGCCGTCGATCTCGCCGCGCCGCTTGATCTCGACGGCGACGGTCGCGCCCTCCGCGTCGCGCGCGAGGATGTCGACCGGCCCGATCGGCGTCATGTACTCCCGCCGCCACAGCTCGAAGCCGTCGCCGAGGCGCTCGATCTGCTCGGCGAGCAGCACCTGCAGGTGCGCCTCGACGCCGTCCTTCACGAGCCCGGGGTCGACGCCCAGCTCGTGCGACGCATCCGAGAGCACCTCGTGCACCGACACGATGAGCGAGTCGCCGGTCTTCCTGTGCGTCACCGTCCACACCTCGGTGATGCCGGCCGCGCGCTGCTCGTCGTCGGGCTCGGATGCGGTGAACACCGCGGGCGGGCTCATCCAGTTGAGCGGCTTGTACGAGCCGCCGTCGGAGTGGACGAGGATCGAGCCGTCAGCCTTGAGCATGAGCACGCGCGGTGCGAGCGGGAGGTGGGCCGAGAGCCGGCCGGCGTAGTCGACGGAGCAGCGGGCGACGACGATCCTCATCGGGTCTCCTCGGGGGTCGGGGTGCGCTCACGGGCCACGTGGCTGGTGAGCAGCGAGAGCAGCACGAAGACGAGCACGGCGAGCATCGCGAGGCGGAGCCCCACGAGGTCGCCGAGCAGGCCGAGCAGCGGCGGCCCGGCGAGGAAGGCGATGTAGCCGATCGCCGAGACGGTGCCGACGCGCGCGGCGGCGAGGCGCGGCTCGTCGGCGGCGGCGCTCATGCCGACCGGGAAGCCGAGGCTCGCGCCGACGCCCCACAGCAGCACGCCGGCGATGACGAGCGCCGGGTGGTCGGCGAAGATGACGAGCAGCAGGCCGATCGCGGCGAGCGCGGCGGTGCCGCGGAGCACCGGCACGCGGCCGAAGCGCTCGAGCAGCATGACGCCGAGCAGCCGTCCGCCGGTCATCGCGGTGAGGAAGAGCGCGAGCATGACGGCGCCGCCCTCGTTCGAGAAGCCGTGGCCGTCGACCATGGTGAGGGCGAGCCAGTCGTTCGCGGAGCCCTCGGTGAGCGACATGCCGAGCACGAGCAGGCCGAGCAGGAGCGTGCGCGGGTCCTTCCAGACCGCGAGCCGCTCGCGGAGCGTCACGGGCTCCTCGTGCTCGGCGACCGTGTCGGCCGGGAGGTAGCGGTAGATCGTGATGCCGAGCGCGGCGGTCAGGATCGCGACGCCCGTCGCCTGCCAGCCGACGCCGATGCCGAGCGCTTCGCACAGCGCGCCGAGGCCCGCGCCCGCGACCGTGCCGAACGAGAAGAAGGCGTGGAAGATCGGCATGATGGGCTTGCCGACGGCGCGCTCGTTCGCGGCGCCCGAGATGTTCATCGCGACATCGGTCATGCCGGTGAGGCTGCCGCCGAGGATGAAGCCCCCGACGACGAGCCACGCCGTGCCGGCGTCGGCCGCCCAGCCGGCGACCGAGAGGCCCACCGAGACCGAGATCATGCCGATCGAGACGACGAGCCGGGTGCCGAGTGCGTGGATGACGTGGCTCGCGACGAGCAGGCCCGTCACCGAGCCGATCGAGATGCCGAGCAGCAGCATGCCCATCTCGCCGGTCGAGACGTCGAGCATGTCGCGCACGTGCGGCACTCGGGCCATCCAGCTCGCGTAGCCGAACCCCATCGCGAAGAAGGCGGCGAAGACGGCGTTGCGCCAGGCGGTCACGGAGTGCACTCGCCCCATTCTGCCGTGCCCGGCCGCGCCCTGCCCGCCCGTGACGGTCGCGCCGCGGGGGAGTAGCGTCGGCGCCATGCCGGAGGCGGTGGTCGAGACGAGGGGCCTCGAGAAGCGATTCGGGCGCGTGCGCGCGCTCGACGGGCTCGACCTCGTCGTCGAGCGCGGTCAGGTGCACGGCTTCCTCGGCCCGAACGGCGCGGGCAAGTCGACCGCGATCCGCGTGCTGCTCGGCATGCTGCGCGCGACGGGCGGCGAGGCGAGCGTGTTCGGCATGCACCCCTGGCGCGACGCCGTCGCGATCCACCGGCGCGTCGCGACCGTGCCCGGCGACGTGACCCTGTGGCCAGGCCTCACGGGCGGCGAGGCGATCGACACCCTCACGCGCCTCCGCGGTCACCGAGCCCCCGCATCCGACCGCGCCCGGCTCATCGAGGCCTTCGATCTCGACCCGCGCCGGCGCGCGAAGGCCTACTCGAAGGGCAACCGGCAGAAGGTCGCGCTCATCGCCGCCTTCGCGAGCGAGGCCGACCTCTACATCCTCGACGAGCCGACGAGCGGGCTCGACCCGCTCATGGAGAGCGTCTTCCAGGCCGAGATCCGCCGGGTCGCCGAGCGCGGCGCGACCGTGCTGCTCTCAAGCCACATCCTCAGCGAGGTCGAGCAGCTGTGCGACGTCGTCTCGATCATCCGCGACGGCCGGGTCGTCGAGAGCGGCTCGCTCGACGCGCTGCGGCACCTCCGGCACGCGGTCGTCGCCTACCGCGGCCCCGCACCGGTGGGCGTGCCGATCGTCGACGTCGCCGTCGACGGCGACCGCGTGCGCGGCTCGGTCGCCGCCGAGGACGTGCCGTCGGTGCTGCGCTGGCTCGGCGAGCACGAGGCGCAGGCGGTCACGCTCACGCCCCCGAGCCCTCGAGGAGCTGTTCCTCCGCCACTACGGCGACGCGGAGCGCGTCGATCGCGCGCGCTCGGAGCGCGCGAAGGGCGAGCGGCACGGCGAGGAGCTGCTCGCGCCCGACGTCGACGCGCTCACCGAGCCGGAGGAGCTCACCAGCCCGATCGCCTCGACGGGCGTGCTGCCGGCGGCCGCGCCGGAGCGAGGCGAGCGCCGCCGCGGCCGCCACGCGGAGTGAGGCCATGGACGGCACCCGCCTGCTGCTCGGCGCGGCCCTCCGCCGCGACCGGCTGAGCATCCTGCTCTGGGCGCTCGGGGTCGCCGGGCTCTGGGCCGCGGTGGTCGGCGGCGTCGGCGCGGCGTTCGACGAGGAGTCGCGGCGCGGCCTCGTCGCCCTGCTCTCGGCCCAGCCGGCGCTGCTGCTGCTGCGCGGCGCGCCCGCCGGCGTGGGCCTCAGCGCGGTGATGTTCGTCTCGACCTACGCCTACCTCGCCGTGATGGTCGGCCTCATGATGACCTTCTTCGCGGTGCGGCACTCCCGCGGCGACGAGGACGCCGGCCGGGCCGAGCTCGTGCGGGGCACGGCGGTCGGCCGCTGGGCGCCGCTCGCGGCGACCGTGCTCGCGGGCGCCATCGAGCTCGCCCTCGTGTGCGGCCTCACCGCCGCGGTGTCGATCGCCCTCGGCCTCGACGCGACGGGCTCGCTGCTGATGGCCGCGGCGCTCGCGGGCGTCGGGGCGCCCGCGCTGCTCGTCGGCCTGCTCGCCGCGCAGGCGCTGCCGACGTCGCGCGCGGCGAACGGCGCCGCGGCGATCGTGGTGGGCGCGTGGTTCCTCGTGCGCGGGATCGGGGATGCGCTCGGCGAGCCGAGCGCCGACCTCACGCGCGTCGAGGCGGCCTGGCCGGTCTGGTTCTCGCCGATCGGCTGGGGCGCGCAGGCGCATCCGTTCGCCGACCCGCCGTGGTCGCCGGATGCGACGCCGCTCCTGCTGCTGCCCCCGACGGCGCTCGTGCTCGCCGCGCTCGTCGTGCTCCTCGAGTCGCGCCGCGAGCTCGGCGGATCGCTCCTGCCCGAGCGCGGCGGTCGCGCGAGCGCGGGGGCGCTCCTCGGCGCGATGCCCTGGAGCGCGCCGCTCGGGCTCAGCGCGCGGCTGCTCTCGGGCGCCGCGCTCGCCTGGATGCTCGTCGCCGCTGCGATCGGTGCGATCGCGGGCCGGCTCGCGCCCGTCGTCGCGGGTGCGCTCGCCGACAACGCCGGCCTGGCCCGCATCGTCGCGACGCTCGGCGCGGAGGGCGCCGACACCGAGGGCGTCTTCCTCACTGCGCTCGCCGCGTTCATCGGCCTCATGGCGAGCGCCGCCGCGATGCAGGCGGCGCTGCGGCTCCGTCACGAGGAGCTCGCGCACGGCGAGCTCGTGCTCTCCGCCCCGGTGCGCCGCTCGGGCTGGCTCGCGAGCCACCTGCTCGTGGGCGTCGTCGCCGGGCTCGCGACCCTCGCCTCCTTCACGGCGGTCGCGGGAGCCTCGCTCAGCGCGGCCGGCGACGACCGCTGGGACCAGCTCGTCGCGATCGCCGGCGCCCACGTGCCGCTCGTCGCCGTCTACCTCGCGGTCGGTGCGGCGATCGTCGCGTTCCTGCCCGGAGCCGTGGCCTGGCTCGGCTGGGTGCTGCTCATCGGCCTCATGCTCGCGGGCGACTTCGCGCCCCTGCTCGGCGAGCAGTGGGAGTGGATCGAGAACCTGAGCCCCTTCCACTGGGTCGCGAACCCGCTCGACCCCGATCCCGACTGGACCGGCACGTGGTGGCTGCTCGCGATCGCCGCGACCCTCCTCGTCGCTGCGGCGCTGCGCTTCTCGCGCCGCGACGCGGTCGTCTGAAGCTGGTCGGCACCCCGCTTCCCCGTGCACAACGCAAGCCGCGTCGGCGGGTCGCGCGGCGGATCGGGGAGGTGCCCCGGGCTCGCCGCTGCTGCTCGCCCGCGGGCTTGCGTTGTGCACGGAGGCTGCGCGAGAGGGGCGGATGCGTCAGCGGCGCCCCGTGCGGAGCCAGGCGTCCGAGCGTGCCCGGAGGCCGAGCGTCGTCGCCCGCGCGCCGAGGTAGCCGAAGGAGAAGGCCGCCCAGATCACGGCGAGCGCGTCGACGCCCGGCAGGAGCGCGAGGAGCAGCAGCGGCAGGTAGACCGCGAGGTTGAGCACGCCCGTGAGCGCGAGGTAGCGCGCGTCGCCCGCGCCGATGAGCACGCCGTCGAGCACGAAGACGAACCCGGCGATCGGCTGCGCGAGCGCGAGCAGCACGAGCGCGATCGGCAGCGCGTCGAGCACCGCCGGGTCGGAGGTGAAGACGCCGCCGAGCACCCACGCGACCGCGAGCAGCAGGGCGCCCACGACGCATCCGAACCCCACGCCCCACACCTGCAGCCGCCGGGTGACCGCCCGCGCCTCGGCCACGTCGCCCGCGCCGAGCGCCTTGCCGAGCATCGCCTGCCCGGCGATCGCGAGCGCGTCGAGCGCGAAGGCGAGCGTCGAGAAGAGCGTGAAGGCGATCTGCGTCGCGGCGAGGGTCGCGGTGCCGGCCTGCGTCGCGACGACCGTCGTCGCGAGCAGCGCCGCGCGCAGCGAGAGGGTGCGGACGAAGAGCCAGCCGCCCGTCGACGCCGTGCGCCCGAGGTCGCCCCAGCGGATGCCGAGCGGCACGTCCTCCCGGCGCGCCTCCCGCACCGCGAACCACACGAAGAACGCCGCCATGCCCCACTGCGCGATGACGGTGCCGAGCGCCGCGCCGGCGACGCCGAGGCCGACGCCGTAGATGAGCAGCGCGTTGAGCACCGCGTTCGCGGCGAAGCCGATCGTCGCGACGACGAGCGGGGTGCGGGTGTCCTGCAGCCCGCGCATGAGTCCCGTGGCGGCGAGCACGATGAGCATCGCGGGCAGCCCCAGGATCGAGATGCCGAGGTAGGTCGCCGCGTGCTCGGTGACGGCGGATGCGGCCCCGAAGAGCCCGACGACCGGCCCGGCGAGCGGCGTGGCAGCGACGAGCACCGCACCCGCGACGATCGCGAGCCAGATGCCGTCGAGCCCGGCGCGGATCGCCGCGGGCCGGTCGCCGGCGCCGAGCAGCCTCGCGACGGCGGGCGTCGTGCCGTAGGCGAGGAAGATGAGCAGGCCCACCGCGGTCGAGAGCACGGCCGCCCCGATGCCGACGCCCGCGAGCTGCTCGGCGCCGAGGTGCCCGACGAGCGCCGTGTCGACGAGCAGGAACGCGGGCTCGGCCATGAGCGCGCCGAGCGCAGGGACCGCGAGCCGCAGGATCTCCCGATCGAGCGCATCCGCCTTCACTCGCACCCGCCCACGCTAGCGGCGACCGCTCGAGGGCGGCCGTAGGCTGGAGCGCATGACGACCCTGCCCTCAGGCCTGCCCGTCGACGACTTCAGCGACGAGGTCCGGCCGCAGGACGACCTGTTCATGCATGTCCACTCGCGCTGGCTCGAGCGCACCGAGATCCCGGCCGACAAGGCCCGCTGGGGCTCGTTCGCGGTGCTCGCCGAGGAGGCGGAGGCAGCGGTGCGCGAGATCGTGATCGAGATGCAGGACGCCGAGCCGGGCACCGACGCCCGCAAGGTCGGCGACCTCTACGCATCTTTCCTCGACGAGGCCGCGGCTGACGCGAAGGGCATCGAGCCCATCCGGCCGCTGCTCGAGCGCGCCGACGCCGTCTCGAGCATCGACGAGCTGCTCGCGCTGCTCGGCGAGCTCGAGTCGATCGGCGGCCCCGGCTTCACGGGCGTCTGGGTCGACACCGACCCGGGCGACCCCACGCGCTACCTCGTGCACATGAACCAGGGCGGCCTCGGCATGCCCGACGAGTCGTACTACCGCGAGGAGTCCTTCGCCGAGGTGCGCGAGGCCTACCTCGCCCACCTGACGACGATGTTCGGCCACCTCGGCGCCGCCCAGCCCGACGCCGACGCGGCCGCCGTCTTCGCGCTCGAGACCGAGCTCGCATCCCACCACTGGGACCGCGTCGCGTCCCGCGACGACGAGAAGACCTACAACCTGCAGCGCCCGGTCGAGCGCTACGAGCGCCTGCGGCCCTGGCTGCGGGCGATCCACGCGCCCGATGGCACGTTCGACGAGGCGGTCGTGCGGCAGCCGAGCTTCTTCGAGGGGCTCGAGTCGATGCTCGTCGACGAGCGGCTGCCGGAGTGGCGCACGTGGCTGCGCATGGGCATCCTGCGCTCGTTCGCGAGCTACCTCACGACCGAGATCTCGAAGGACCAGTTCGACTTCTACGGCCGCACGCTCACGGGCGCGCCGGAGCAGCGCGAGCGCTGGAAGCGCGGCGTCTCGCTCGTCGAGGGCCTGCTCGGCGATGCCGTCGGCAGGATCTACGTCGAGCGGCACTACCCGCCGGAGGCGAAGGCCGCGATGGACGTGCTCATCGAGCACCTCGTGATCGCCTACCGCGAGTCGATCGAGGGGCTCGAGTGGATGGGGCCCGAGACGCGCCGCCGGGCGATCGAGAAGCTCGAGAAGTTCACGCCCAAGATCGGCTACCCGGCGACGTGGCGCGACTACTCGGCGCTCGAGATCGGCGACGACCTCGTCGCGAACGTGCAGGCGGCGACGCGGTTCGAGCACGACCGCGAGCTCGCGAAGATCGGCAAGCCGATCGACCGCGACGAGTGGTTCATGAACCCGCAGACCGTCAACGCCTACTACAACCCGGGCTTCAACGAGATCGTCTTCCCCGCGGCCATCCTGCAGCCGCCCTTCTTCGACGCGGGGCGGGATGCGGCGGCGAACTACGGCGCGATCGGCGCCGTCATCGGGCACGAGATCGGGCACGGCTTCGACGACCAGGGCTCGAAGTACGACGGCGACGGCCGCTTGATCGACTGGTGGACGGACGACGACCGGAAGGCCTTCGAGCTGCGCACCGGCTCGCTCATCGCGCAGTACGACGCGCTCGAGCCCGTCGCCGCGCCGGGGCACAAGGTGAACGGCGCGCTCACGATCGGCGAGAACATCGGCGACCTGGGCGGCCTCGGCATCGCGTGGCGCGCCTACCTGCACTCGCTCGGTGGCCAGGAGCCGCCCGTCATCGACGGGCTCACCGGCGCCCAGCGCTTCTTCCTCTCGTGGGCGCAGGCCTGGCAGATGAAGATCCGCCCGGAGGAGGCCGTGCGGCTCGTGTCGATCGATCCGCACTCGCCGAACGAGCACCGCACGAATCAGGTCGTGAAGAACCTGGATGCGTTCGTCGAGGCCTTCGACGTGCGGCCCGGCGACGGGCTGTGGCTCGACCCGGAGGCACGCGTCACCATCTGGTGATCGCGCGGCGGCGCGGGGGCTTCCTCCGCGTCGCCCGAGCGGAACCTGGGAGCGCGGATCCGGCGTTGCTGGGTATCGTGAACAGGCACGAGGCCAGCACCGCTGGCACCCCCAACGGCAGGAGCGAACATGCGCGGCAGGATCCTTCTCGTCATCGGCTTCGGGGCCGGGTACGTGCTCGGCGCGAAGGCCGGTCGCCAGCGCTACGAGCAGATCGCCAGCGCGGCCGACAAGGTCTGGAACAACCCGACCGTCAAGAAGCAGCGCCACGAGGTGCAGCACATGGTCGAGACGCAGGCGCCGAAGCTCGTCGAGCAGGCGAAGGGCGTCGCGGGCGACGCCATGAGCAAGGTCACGAAGGGCGGCAAGGGCAAGGGCGGCCGCGGCAACGGCGGCACGACCGAGATCGCGCGCCCCGAGGACGTGTCATGACGCCGCGCAAGTCGCTCGGCGATCTCCTGGCGGAGACGCCGCAGATGATCGTCGACCTCGCCAAGGCGGAGGTGCGGCACCTCAAGGAGGAGCTCTCCGAGAAGGCGAAGGGCGTCGGCATCGGCGGAGCGCTGCTCGCGGCGGCCGGCGTGGTGGGCATCTTCCTGTTCAGCTGGCTGCTCTATGCGGGCTACCAGGGCCTCAACGAGGTGTTCGCGCCGTGGCTCTCGGCGCTCATCGTCTCGGCCGTGCTGCTCGTGATCGTGGCGATCCTCGCGCTCGTGGGGATCCAGCTCATCAAGAAGAACAAGGACTTCGGCGACCTCGAGGCCGTCGACAGCATCAAGGACGACGTGAACATGGTGCGCGGCCTCGGGCACGCGGCCGACGGCACCGACCCGCTCGACGACCTGCCGGCCGCGGTGGCGCCGCGGACGACGACGGGCGCGGGCGGAGCGACGAGGGTCGAGGGAGACGTGCGATGACCGAGCAGCGCGAGATCGATCGTCAGCGCGAGCAGCTGCGACAGCACCTCAACGAGATCGAGGACCGGGTCAACCCGAAGAAGGTCGCCGACCGCGTCGTCGGGCGAGCGCAGGACTCCTACAACGAGGACCCGACGCCGTGGATCGCCGCGGCGGCCGGCGTCGCCGTGCTCATCGTCGGCGGCATCGCCCTCGCGATCTTCGGCCGCCGCTAGCCTTCCCGCTGGCTGAGCCGCTCCGTCGCCGAAGGCGACAGAGCGTGTCGAAGTCCGACCACGCTGGTTGCCCTTCGACTCGGCGTGCGCCTCCGGCACGCGCCGGCTCAGGAGCCGCCGGTTGAAGCCTCTCCGCTGGCTGAGCCGGTCCGCGCGCGCAGCACGCTGACCGTGTCGAAGCCTCCCAGGACGAGTGGACCGGGTGATTCAGCGGTCTCTGAAGCGCGCCGACACCTTCTTGACGCCCCGCCGCCGCGCGAGCGACCGGATCTGCTCCCAGTCGCCGGCGATGAGCGCCTCCTTCTTCGCGCGGCTCCATCCGTGGATCCGTCGCTCCATGGCGTACGCCTCCGCGAGGCCGTCGAGCTCCTCTGCCCAGACGAGCTCCACTGGAAGCCGCCGCTTCGTGTACTCGGCGCCCTTGCCGTCGGCGTGCTCCTGCAGGCGCTGCTCGATCACACCGGTGCTGCCGACGTAGTAGGAGCCGTCGCTGCAGAGGAGCATGTAGACCCAGGCCATGGCGGGAGGATGGCAGGAGTCGGTCGAGCGCCGCGGAGTCCGCTGTCAGCCTGTGGACGGGGCTTCGACACGCTCGGCGCCCTGCGGGCGCGGAGCGGCTCAGCCAGCGGAGGGGCGGGCGCGGAGCTGGGAACCGGCTGCCGATCCGTGGACGGGGGCTTCGAGGCGCTGTGCACCTGCGGGCGCGGAGCGGCTCAGCCGGCGGGGACCGCCGCGACCTCGTGCAGCTCGCGGCGCTCGACGTGCAGCGTGGAGAGGTCGATGCGCACGGCCGTCTCGGGCAGCATGCGGTTCCAGCCGTCGCCCGTCAGGCCGCTCGAGGTCACCGCGATCGCGCCATCCTCCGAGCGCCGCCACGACAGCTGGTAGTAGTGGTCGACGTGGTCGACCGGCAGGTCGTCGCCGAGGCCGGACTCCTCGAAGAGCTCGAGCGGGATCGGCGCACCCTGGTTGGCGTGCACCGCGATGAGCTCGTCGGGGCTCAGCACGAGCAGGTTGAGGGCCGACGTCGGGAACTCCTCGCGCAGCTGCGAGACCGTCGCCGTCACGGCGTCGAAGAGCGGCACGCCGGCGTCGACCTGCCGCAGGATGAGCGCGAAGACGACCGCGGTGTCGGTCTCTCCGCCCACGCGCTCGAGCTCCGCATCCGTCACCTTCGCCCGCAGCGGCGCGAAGGGCACCACCGAGCCGTTGTGAGCGAGCGCGATGTCGCCGACCCGGAACGGGTGCGTGTTCTGCACGCGCGTCGCGAAGCCCTCGGTCGCGAGGCGCAGGTGCGTGAGCCGAGCGCGCGAGGGCGTGTCGCCGAGCGCGTCGGTGAGGTCGGGATTGTCGAGTCCGCGGCGCGCGTCGCGGTAGCGGCGCACCTCGTCGCCGTCGAGCCACGCCGTGCCCCAGCCGTCGGTGTGCAGCCGGCCGAGGCGCTGCCACTCGCGGCAGCTCGCGTCACCCAGCACGCTCTGCGTCGTGACAGGCGTGGGGGAGACGTGCGCGAGCAATCGGCACATGCGCATCCCCCTTTCCTGTCCGGATCCATGATGGCGCACGCGAGCGCGCGGTGTGCGGATGCGGCGTCACACGGGGTAACACCGTGTCGCGCCCCGCTGTTCCACGGCGGCGTGTCAACAGCCGACCGCGGGTGCGCTCGCCGACGGCGGGCCGGTGCGGGAGGATGGAGGGATGGACGTCGAGCTGACCCCCGAGCAGCTGGCGATCTTCCGGCGCATCGAGGACGGCGACGGGCACCTGTTCATCACCGGCCGCGCGGGCACCGGCAAGTCGACGCTGCTGCGGCACCTCACCGAGCACTCGCGCAAGCAGATCATCGTGTGCGCGCCGACGGGCGTCGCGGCGCTCAACGTCGGCGGGCAGACGATCCACTCGCTGCTCAAGCTGCCGCTCGGCGTCATCGCGGACGCGCCGCTGCGGCAGCGCACCGAGCTCAAGCAGATGCTGAACTCGCTCGACCTGCTCGTGATCGACGAGATCTCGATGGTGAACGCCGACCTCATGGATGCGATCGACCGGTCGCTGCGGCAGGCGCGCGGTGTGCGGTCGGTGCCGTTCGGCGGCGTGCAGGTGGTGATGTTCGGCGACCCGTACCAGCTCGCGCCCGTGCCGGGGGATGCCGAGGAGCGCGCCTACTTCGCCGACCACTACGAGTCGATGTGGTTCTTCGACGCCCGCGTGTGGCGCGAGGAGGCGGAGCTCGAGGTCGTCGAGCTCGTGCACATCCACCGCCAGACCGATCTCGAGTTCAAGATGGCGCTCAACGCGGTGCGGCACGGCACCGTGACCGCCGAGATCGCGCAGCTGCTCAACGACGCGGGCGCACGCACGCCCAGTGCCGACGTGCTGACGCTCGCGAGCCGCAACGACACGGTCACGCGCATCAACGGCCGGGCGCTCGCGCAGCTGCCCGGGAAGTCGAAGACGGCCGTCGCCGAGGTCTCGGGCGACTACGGCGGCCGCCAGTACCCGGCCGACGTCGAGCTGCAGCTGAAGCTCGGCGCGCAGGTGATGTTCCTGCGCAACGACGCCGAGGGGCGGTGGGTCAACGGCTCGCTCGGCAAGGTCGTCGACATCGGCGGCACCGTGTGGGTCGAGGTCGACGGCGAGCAGCACGAGGTCGAGCCCGCGGTGTGGGAGCAGTACCGCTACTCCTACTCGCCGACGACCAAGGAGATCAAGCGCAACGTCGTCGCGGAGTTCACGCAGTTCCCGCTCCGCCTCGCGTGGGCGGTCACGATCCACAAGGCGCAGGGCAAGACCTTCGACGAGGCGGTCGTCGACCTCGGCTCGCGCGCATTCGCGCCCGGCCAGACCTACGTGGCGCTGTCGCGCCTGACCTCGCTCGAGGGCCTCTACCTCTCGCGGCCG
Source organism: Agrococcus lahaulensis DSM 17612 (assembly GCF_000425105.1). Lineage (GTDB taxonomy): Bacteria > Actinomycetota > Actinomycetes > Actinomycetales > Microbacteriaceae > Agrococcus > Agrococcus lahaulensis. The sequence goes on along the minus strand of NZ_AULD01000005.1, from coordinate 423,656 downwards.
CTGCGTCCGGGCGACATCATCGTCGACCAGCGCGTGCGCCGCTTCATCCACGAGGTGCGCGCTCGCGACGCCGCTCGCGCGGCGGCGACCGACCTGCGCGACGCCCCGGCTGCGGGAGCGGAGCCCGCCGAGACAGCGGCGGACGAGCACGGCCGTGACCGCGCCGTGGCGGCGTTCGCGCCCGACGGGCCGCTGCCCTTCTAGCCTGGCTGCGGCGCCTCGGCGCCCGGCTCGAGCAGCGGCACCTCGGCGAGCCGGCGCAGGAACGCGGTCACGGTGCGGCGATCGGCGCTCGACATCTCGCACGCGACCTGGAAGCGGCGCAGGTGGTAGCGGCCCACGGTCGCGTTCGCGGTCTCCTGGGTGCTCTCGGAGACGACGAGCGAGAGCGCCCGGCGGTCGGTGGGGTGCGCCTCGCGACGGATGTGGCCGCCCCGCTCGAGCCGGTCCAGCATCTTCGTCACGGAGGGCCCGGTGATGCCGAGGTGCTCCGCCAGCATGGTCGAGGTGACGATGCGCTGCTCGCGGGTCGTCGCCATGATGAAGCGGATCGCGCGCATGTCGTTCTCGCTCAGCTTCATGTAGCGCCGACTCGCCTCGCTCTGCGCCTCCGACGCGCGGTGCCAGCCGCGCAGCGCGTCGAACAGGTCGATGACCTCTTCCACCTCGCCGTCGCTCAAGCCATACTCGGAGACGAGCGACGAGGACACGTCGTAGCGGCGCGGATCGAGCATCTCGCGCTCGTGCGGACCCTCGTTCGGCGTCTGCGGCATGCGCTCATTCTATTGCCACAACTCATAGTTGCAATGGCTAAGTGTTTGCTACCCTCGGGGCATGACGAACCCGGCGCTCAACGACGACGAGCTGGTCGTGCTGCTCGACGACGACGGCACGCCCATCGGCTCGGCACCGAAGGCGACCGTGCACACCGACTCGACGCCGCTGCACCTCGCGTTCTCGTGCTACCTGCTCGACGACGAGGGGCGGCTGCTCATCACGCGCCGCTCGCTCGAGAAGCAGGCGTGGCCGGGCGTCTGGACGAACAGCTGCTGCGGCCACCCGGCGCCGGGCGAGGCGTTCGAGGACGCCGTGCAGCGCCGGCTCCGGCAGGAGCTCGGCACGAGCGCGAGCGACCTGCGGCTCGTGCTGCCCGACTTCGAGTACCGCGCGGTCGACGCGAGCGGCATCGTCGAGCACGAGCGCTGCCCCGTCTTCGTCGGCCGCATTGCCGGCCCGCTCGAGCCCGAGCCCAGCGAGGTCGCCGAGTGGCAGTGGGTCGATCCCGACGACCTCCGCACGGGCGTGCTCGCCACGCCGTGGGCCTTCAGCCCCTGGCTCGTGCTGCAGGCGGAGCAGCTGCACGCGCTCGCGGGTGCGTCGTGACCGCCGTCGACGCGCCGACGCTGCTCGCCGAGGTCGAGCGGCGCATCGCGCAGCTCGCCGCGCCGACCGGTCCGCACCCCGTGCAGGCCGCTGCGGCCCGCGCCGCGGTCGGCGGCAAGCTCCTCCGCCCGCGCCTCGTGATGGCGGCGGCCGGCCGGAGCGCCGATCGCGAGGCCGTCGTCGCCGTCGCGGCGGCGATCGAGCTGCTGCACGCCGCGCTGCTCGTGCACGACGACGTCATCGACGGCGACGAGGAGCGCCGCGGCGAGCCGTCGGTCGCGCGCGAGGCGCGCGACCTCGCCGCCGAGGCGGGCCTCGCGCCCACGCGGGCCGAGCGGCTCGGCCTCACCGCCGCGATCGTCACGGGCGACGCGCTGCTCGTGCGGGCCATCGCCTCGCTCGGGTCGCTCGACGCGCCCGCCGCGGTGCGCGCCCGCGTGCTCGGCATCGTCACGCGGGCGATGGTGCGCGCTGCGGAGGGGGAGCACGACGACGTCCTGCTCGCCGGCGCGACGCCCGATCGCGCCGCGATCGACCGCATCCTCGAGGGCAAGACCGCCGACTACTCCTTCCGCGCCCCGCTCGAGCTCGGCGCCGTGCTCGGCGGCCGCGACGAGGCGACGATCGCCGCACTCGGCGACATCGGCCTGCGCATGGGCGTCGTCTACCAGCTGCGCGACGACGTGCTCGGCGTCTTCGGCGACGAGGCGGCCACCGGCAAGAGCGTCCTGAGCGACATCCGCGCCGGTGCCCCGACCCTGCTGTCGGCGCTCGCGAGCCGCGACGCAGCCTGGGCGAGCGTCGCGCACCACTACGGCGACCCGGGTGCCGACGAGGGCGCGGCTGCGCGCGTGCGGCACGTCATGCGCGGCAGCGGTGCGCTCGGCGAGGTCGAGCGCCGCATCGCCGAAGGAGCCGACGAGGTGCGCGCGCTGCTCGCCGCTGCCCCGGTCGAGCAGCCGGTGCGCGACGACCTGCTGCAGATCCTCGCCCGCTGCGTGGAGCGGGGACGATGACGGGCCTCGACCTCTACACCCGCACCGCCCGGCGCGCGAGCGCGACGGTCATCGAGGCGTACTCGACGTCGTTCGCGCTCGCGAGCCGGCTGCTGCCGCCCGTCATGCGTGGCGACATCGCGAGCGTCTACGCGCTCGTGCGCGTCGCCGACGAGATCGTCGACGGGCCCGGCGCCGAGTCGGGCCTCGACTCCCGCTCGTGCCGCGAGGTGCTCGACGCGCTCGAGCGGGAGGTCGAACGCGCGGTGGCGACCGGCTTCAGCGCCGACCTCGTCGTGCACGCGTTCGCCGAGACGGCCCGCCGCGTCGGCATCACCGCCGACCAGACCGCCCCGTTCTTCGCGGCCATGCGGCGCGACCTCGAGCCGGTCGCGTTCCGCGACGAGCGCGAGCTGCGCAGCTACGTCTACGGCTCCGCCGAGGTCGTCGGCCTGATGTGCGTGCGCTGCTTCCTCGGCGGCCGGCGGCTGCCCGACGCCGAGGCCCGGCGCGTCGACCGCGGCGCCCGCGCGCTCGGCTCCGCCTTCCAGGTCGTGAACTTCCTGCGCGACATCGGCGCCGACGCCGACGGCCTCGGCCGCGCCTACCTGCCCGGCGTCGACCCGGCGCACCCGACGGCGGAGGCGGTCGGCCGCGTGCTCGACCGGCTCGAGGGCGAGCTGCGCATCGCGCGCGACACCGTGCCGCTGCTGCCGCGCGACGCCCGACCGGCCGTGCTCGCCGCGCACGGCCTCTTCGCGGCGCTCGCCAGGCGCATCCGCGCGACCCCCGCCGACGAGCTCCCGCGCCGCCGCATCAGCGTGCCGAGCACCGAGAAGGCCGCGATCGTCGCCCGGGCCGCGCTCGGCGCGAGCGTCGCGCGCGCGACCGGCTCGCGCGAGGCGCGGCTGGAGCCGGCCCGATGAGCCGCATCGTCGTGATCGGCGGTGGCGTCGCGGGTCTCGCGAGCGCGGGCCTGCTCGCGCGCGACGGCCATGAGGTCGTGCTCGTCGAGCAGGGCGCGGCGCTCGGCGGCCGCGCCGGCACCTGGCGCTCGAAGGGCTTCACGTTCGACACCGGCCCCTCCTGGATGCTCATGCGCGAGCCCTACGAGCACGCGTTCCGGATGCTCGGGTCGAGCCTCGAGGCGGAGGCCGACATCGTGCGCCTCGACCCGGCCTACAAGGTGCTCTACGAGGGCGTCGACGAGCCGCTCGAGGTGTCCGGCGACCTCGACGCGACGGTTGCGGCCTTCGACCGCATCGAGCCCGGGGCGGGGGAGCAGCTGCGGCGCTACCTCCGCTCGGCCAGCGAGACCGCCGAGCTCGCCACCTCGGGGCTGCTCTCGAACCGCTTCGACTCGCCGAGCGCGTTCGCCGGACTCGGCGTCGGCACCCGCGTGCCGACGCTCGCGCGGCTGCTCGTCGAGACGCTGCACGCGCGCGTCGCGCGCTCGTTCCGCGACCTGCGGCTGCGGCAGGCGCTCGGCTACCCCGCGGTGTTCCTGGGCACCGAGCCGAGGTCGGCGCCCTCGATGTACCACCTCATGAGCCACTTCGACCTCGTCGAGGGCGTCTGGTACCCGCAGGGCGGCTTCGGCGTGCTCGTCGACGCGATGGCGCGGCTCGCGCGCGAGGCGGGCGCCGAGCTGCGCACCGGTGCTCGCGTGCGCCGGATCGTCGTCGAGCAGGGCGCCGCGCGCGGCGTGCTGCTCGAGACCGGCGAGCGCATCGACGCCGACCTGGTGGTCTCGGCCGCCGACGGCCACGCGACCGACACGAAGCTGCTCGCGCACGTGCCGGGCGTCGCGGCGCGCGGCCGCCGCCGCTGGGCGAAGCGCGTCGCGGGCCCGTCGGCCGTGCTCGTCATGCTCGGCGTCGAGGGCGAGCTGCCCGAGCTCGAGCACCACACGCTCCTCTTCACGCGCGACTGGGAGGACGGCTTCGGGCGCATCTTCGGCCCGCCCGCCGCCGACCCGGCCGACGGCGTCACCGACCCCGCCTCGCTCTACGTCAGCCGGACATCCGCGACCGACCCCTCGGTCGCGCCCGTCGGCCACGAGGCGCTCTTCGTGCTCGTGCCGGTGCCGGCCGACCCGCGGCTCGGCCGCGGCGGCATCGACGGCGCCGGCGACGCGGCGGTCGAGGCGATCGCCGATCGGGCGATCGCGCAGATCGCCGAGTGGGCGGGCATCGAGCGGCTCGCCGAGCGCGTCGTGACCCGCCGCACGGTCGGGCCCGCCGACTTCGCGGTCGACCTCGACGCGTGGCGCGGCACCGCGCTCGGTCCCGCGCACACGCTCCGCCAGTCGGCGTTCCTGCGCGGCTCGACGAAGCACCCGGCGGTGCGCGACCTCCTGCTGGCCGGCTCGACGACCGTGCCCGGCATCGGCGTGCCGATGTGCCTCATCTCGGCCGAGCTCGTCGTCAAGCACGTGCGCGGCGACCGCTCGACCGGCCCGCTGCAGCCGCTCGAGCCCGAGCGAGCGGGGCAGTCGCGGTGAGCTTCGTCTACCTCGCCGCGATCGTCGTCTCGGGCGTGTGCGTCGGCCTCCTCGACGCGCGCTGGCGGCTCGCGCTCTTCGCCGACCCGCTGCGCGCGCTCGGCGCGATCGCCGGCACCGCCGCGGTGCTGCTCATCACCGACCTCGCGTGCATCGCGACCGGCAACTTCCGGCTCGGCGCCTCGCCCTGGATGACGGGCTTCGAGGTGCTCCCGCACCTGCCGATCGAGGAGCTCTTCTTCATCACGTTCCTCGCCTACGTCTCGCTCGTCGCCTTCGCGGCAGGCGAGCGGCTGCTCGCGAGCCGCCGCGCCAGGGCCGAGGAGCACGCGTGAGCTACATTCTCGTGCTCGCGCCGCTGCTGGCCGCCTCGATCGTCGCGGCGGTGCTCGCGCTGCGCCGGGATCGCCGCCGCTGGGGAGCGCTCGCGATCGCCGCGGCCATCGTGCTCGCGCTCACGATCGTGTTCGACTCGCTCATGATCGCGGCCGACCTCTTCCGCTACGACGACGGGAAGCTCCTCGGGCCGCGCGTCGGCCTCGCCCCGGTCGAGGACCTCGGCTACGCGCTCATCGCCGTGCTGCTGGCCGCCGCGATCTGGACGCTGCTGCCGAGCCGGGTCGCGCGCGGCCGCGACGGCGCGCCTGCCGCGCCCGCGTCGGAGGCGACGGATGCGTGAGGTCGCCCAGGGCGCGGTCACCGGCCCCGGCCTCGCCCGCCGGCTGCTGCTGGCCTCCCGCCCCGTGAGCTGGATCAACACGGCCTTCCCGTTCGCCGCCGCGATGGTGCTCACGACCGGCACGGTCGACGTCCGCACGATCATCGGCACCCTCTTCTTCCTCGTGCCGTACAACCTCGCGATGTACGGCATCAACGACGTCTTCGACTACGCATCCGATGCGAAGAACCCGCGGAAGGGCGGCGTCGAGGGCGCGCTGCTGCCGCCGGAGACGCACCGCGCGACGCTCGCGTGGTCGGTCGGGCTCGCGCTGCCGTTCGTGGTCGCGCTCGTGGCGATGGGCGACCCGGCGTCGTGGGCGGTGCTCGCGGTGAGCCTGTTCGCGGTCGTCGCCTACTCCGCGCGGGGCCTGCGCTTCAAGGAGGTGCCGGTGCTCGACTCGATCACCTCGAGCACCCACTTCGTGAGCCCTGCCGTCTACGGCCTCGTGCTCGCGGGCACCGAATGGACGCCGCAGCTCGTCGCGATCCTCGTCGCGTTCTTCTCCTGGGGCATGGCGAGCCACGCCTTCGGCGCCGTGCAGGATGTCGTGCCCGACCGCGAGGGCGGCATCGCGTCGGTCGCGACCGTGCTCGGCGCCCGCGCGACCGTGCGGCTCGCGATCGCGCTGTGGGCGCTCGCGGGGGCGCTCATGCTGCTCGCGCCGTGGCCCGCCTCGCTCGGGGCGCTCGTCGCCGTGCCGTACATCGCGCTCGCGGCGCCGTTCTGGCGCATCACCGACGCGTCGAGCGCCGCGGCGAACCGCGGCTGGCGCCGCTTCCTCTGGGTCAACTACGGCTGCGGGTTCCTCGTCACGATGCTGTGCATCGCGTGGGGGATGCTCGCCCGATGACCGCGCGCGAGCACGCGGGCGGAGTCCCGCCCGAGCCGCCGGTCGAGCGGCTGCCGGCGTCGGAGCGCCGCTCGGTGCTCGTCACCGGGGCGACCGGCTACGTCGGCGGGCGCCTCATCCCGCGGCTCGCCCTCGCTGGGCACCGGGTCCGCGCGCTCGCGCGGGATCCCCGCCGACTCGCCGACGCATCCTGGGCAGCCGAGGTCGAGGTCGTGCGCGGCGACCTCGAGGACCCGTCGACCCTCGCGGCGGCGTTCGCGGGGCAGGAGGTCGTCTTCCACCTCGTGCACGCGATGAGCGCGGGCGGCGACTTCGAGGCGGCGGAGCTCGCGCAGGCGCGGAACGTCGCGGCCGCGGCGCGGGCCGCGGGAGTCGGGCGCATCGTCTACCTCTCGGGCCTCCACCCGGAGGGCGAGCGGCTCTCGAAGCACCTCGCCTCGCGCGTCGCGGTGGGGGAGGCGCTGCTCGCCTCGGGGGTGCCGACGATCGTGCTCGAGGCGGGCATCGTGATCGGATCCGGCTCTGCCTCCTTCGAGATGATCCGCCACCTCACCGAGGTGCTGCCGTACATGCCGGCGCCGCGCTGGGTGCGCAACTTCGTGCAGCCGATCGCGGTGCGCGACGTGCTGCACTACCTCGTGCGCGCTGCGACCGTGCCGAGCGAGGTGCACGGCGCCTTCGACATCGGCGGCCCGGACGTGCTGCGCTACGGTCAGGTGATGAACGGCTACGCGCTCGAGGCGGGCCTGCCGCAGCGGCCGATCGCGCCGCTGCCGGTGCTCACGCCGTGGCTCGCTTCGCAGTGGGTCAACCTCGTCACGCCTGTGCCCCGGGCGATCGCCGTGCCCCTCATCGGCTCCCTGCTGCACGACTGCGTCGTCGAGGAGCGCCGGATCGACGCGGTCATCCCTCCACCCGCGGCGGGGCTCACGGGCTATCGCCAAGCCGTGCGGCTCGCGCTCGCGCGGGAGCGCTCGGGCGACATCGAGTCGAGCTGGCGCTCGGCGAGCCCCGCGGGCGCCCCGTCCGATCCGCTGCCGAGCGATCCGAGCTGGTCGGGATCGACGGTCTTCGAAGATGCGCGCGAGCGGTCGACGGATGCGTCTCCCGAGGCGGTCTGGCGCGTCCTGGAGTCGATCGGGGGCGACCGCGGCTGGTACTCGGTGCCGCTGCTGTGGAGCATCCGCGGCCTCGCCGACCGCCTGGTCGGGGGCGTCGGGCTGCGCCGCGGGCGGCGCGACCCGGACGCGCTCCGCGAGGGCGACGTCGTCGACTGGTGGCGCGTCGAGCGCATCGAGCGCGGGCGCCTGCTGCGGCTGCGTGCCGAGATGCGCGTGCCCGGGCGCGCCTGGCTCGAGCTCGAGGTCACCCCGCGGGGCAGCGGCGCGCACTACCGCCAGCGCGCCGTGTTCCTGCCGAGCGGGCTGAGCGGCCGCCTCTACTGGTGGTCGCTCGTGCCCGCGCACCAGGTGATCTTCGAGGTCATGGCGAGCCGCATCGTCGCGGCCGCGGAGGCGGCGGGCTCGTGAGGATCTGGTCGCTCCACCCCGGGCTCCTCGATCGGCCGGGGCTCACCGCGTGCTGGCGCGAGGCCCTCCTCGCGCAAGCGGTGCTCGCCGGCCGCACGCGCGGCTACACGCGGCACCCGCAGCTGCAGCGCTTCCGCGAGCAGCCCGATCCCATCGCCGCGATCGGCGCCTACCTCGTCGGCGTCGCCGACGCCGCGGAGGCGCGCGGCTACCGCTTCGACCGCTCGCGCATCGACGTGCCGGGACCGGCGCCGCGGATGGTCGTCACCGACGGCCAGCTCGAGTACGAATGGGCGCACCTGCGGGCGAAGCTCGCGCGCCGCACGCCCGAGCGGCTCCGATACGCCCGACGCCCGGTCCCGCATCCGCTCTTCACGGTCGAGCCGGGCTCGGTCGCGGAGTGGGAGCGACCCTAGTCCGCTCCGTGCGCGGGCCGCGCCGCCGCATCCGCCTCGGTGGCGAGGTGCTCGGCGACCGGGAGGTCGGCGAGCATGCTCAGGAACTTCGTCGCCGCCCGCCGCTCCTCGGGCGAGAGCGCCGCGGCGACGGCGTAGCGCCGCGCGTGATCGGCGCCGACCGACGCCGTCGCCTGCGCGCGGGTCTCGTCGGTCACGACGATCGAGAGCGAGCGGCGGTCGCGCGGATGCCGCTCGCGACGGATGTGGCCGGCGTGCTCGAGGCGATCGAGCAGCTTCGTCACCGACGGCCCCGTGATCCCGAGGTGCTCGGCGATCATCGTGGAGGTGACGATCCCGCCGTCGCGGCCGGCCGACATCACGTAGCGGATCGCGCGCATGTCGTTCTCGCCGAGCCTCATGTAGCGGCGGCTCGCCTCGCTGTGTGCGGCCGACGTGCGATGCCATCGGCGCAGCGCGTGGAAGAGGTCGGTGATCTCATCGACCTCCGCGCCGCTGAGACCCTGCTCGCGCACGAGCAGAGCTGATGCGTCGAGGCGGCGGGGATCGACGAGGGCGCGATCGTCATCGCGCACTGCCTCACTCATGAGCCGATGCTACAACCACGGCTCATAGTTCGCCCGGCTTAGCATCTGCTCAAGACGCGCTCCCCGGCGATCGAGTCGGCCGACGACGTCGGCCGTGTCGAGATCAGCGGTGCTCGAACCGCCAGGGCAGCGCCCCGACGTGCAGCCGATGTCGCGGACCCTCCTCGGAGTCGGCACTCCCGTCGTACGCCTCGTCGCCCTCCCAGAGCGCGAGCGCCCGAGCGGGGTCCTGCTTCGTCGCGTAGCGCTGCGGCTCGCGGGCGGCGATCGCCGTGAGCGCCGCGTCGACGGTCGGGAACGGCAGCAGGGTGTCGAGCGTCACCCACGTGGGCGGGAACAATCGCAGGTCGCCCTTCCCGTGCCGCTTGAGCGCATCCGCCGGTCGGATCCAGGTCGCGTCGATCGCCTCGGCCTGCTGCAGGCGCAGCTCGCCCTCGGGAGCCCGGGCGACGAAGAACCAGGTGTGGAACTTCGTCGCGAGCTGCTCGGGCGGGATCCACTGCGACAGCGGCACGAGCGCCGCGGGGTCGACGACGAGCGCGCTCTCCTCGGCCGTCTCGCGCACCGCGGCGTTCCGCGCCGTGGTCTCCTCGTCGGCCGCCTCGTCGACCGGCTCGACGCGGCCGCCGGGGAAGACCCAGCCGCCGGGGAAGGAGCCGCGGTCGGGCCGCTGCAGCATCAGCACCTCGATGGCGCCGGCGTGCCCGTCGCGCACCAGTACGAGGGTCGCGGCGACGGGGATCTCGGTCACGCGCTCACGCTACCGCCGAGGGCCCCGCTTCGGCGGCATCTCGCACCGCCTCGCGCGCCATGTCGCGGATCGCGTCGTCGGCGTGCACGTCGGGCTTCTGCGCGGCGACCGCGAGCACCTCGAGCGGCGGGTGGCGCTCGAGCGAGGGCTCGAGTCCCTGCAGGCTCGAGAAGCGCCGGGCCTGGGTCACGACGTTGCGGTCGAGGGATGCGTTGAAGGCGTTGTACGCCTCGACCGTGCGGTTGAGGCTGCTGCCGAGCTTCGTCAGGTGGGTGCCCATCGTGCCGAGCCGCTTGTGCAGCTCGCGCCCCACTTCGAGCACCTGCAGCGCCTCGCCGGCGAGCTGCTCCTGCCGCCAGGTGTAGCCGACGGTGCGGAGGAGGGCGACGAGCGTCGCGGGCGTCGCGAGCACGACGTTGCGCTCGAAGGCGCGCTCGAAGAGCGTCGGGTCGCGCTCGAGCGCGGCGTTGAGGAACGGCTCGGCGGGCACGAACATCACGACGAACTCGGGGCTGCCCGGCACCGCCTCCCAGTAGGCCTTCGAGCCGAGCTGGTCGATGTGGTCGCGGAGGTGCCGCGCGTGCGCATCGAGCCGCTTGTCGCGCGTCGCGTCGTCGCTCGCCTCCATCGCCTCGAGGTAGCCCGCGAAGGCGACCTTCGCGTCGACGATCACCTGCTTGTCGCCCGGCAGGTGCACGAGCATGTCGGGGCGCAGCGCGCCGTCGTCGGTGGCGTGGTGCGCCTGCTCGGTGAAGTCGACGTGCTGCAGCATGCCGGCGGCCTCGACGACGCGCCGCAGCTGCAGCTCGCCCCAGCGGCCCCGCACCTGCGGCGCCCGCAGCGCCGTGACGAGCTGGCGGGTCTCGGTCGAGAGCCGCTCGGAGCTCGAGCGCATGAGCTGCAGCTGCTCGGCGAGCGCGGCGTTCGCCTCGGCGCGCGCCTTCTCGGCCGCCGTGACCTCGGAGCGCACCGACTCGAGCGACTTCGAGAGCGGCTCGACGAGCTGCTGCACGGCCTGCTCTCGCTTCGCGAGCTCGGCCGCGCCCTCGCTCTGCGAGCGGCGGAGGCGCTCCTCCGCCTGCTCGAGGAAGAGCGCCGAGTTGCGCTCGAGCGCGGCGCTCGAGAGCTTGGCGAACTCGTCGGCTCGTCGCTGCGCGTCCTGCTGCAGCTCGGCGATCGCCTCGCGGCCGCGCTCGCGCTCCTCGGCGAGCCGCTGCGCCGCCTCGGCGCGCACCTCCTCGAGCTGCGCTGCGTGGCGGCGCTCGGCCACGTCGCGCTCGCGGGCGCGCTCGCCCTCGATGAGCTCGAGCCGGCTGCGCGCGACCTGCAGCTCGCCGATGCTCGCCGCGTGCTCCGCGTCGGCGCGGGCGCGACCGGCGCGCGAGCCGAGCAGCGCGCCGAGCGCGCCCGCGAGGAGCATCCCGAGCAGGGCGACGACGACCAGGAGCGGATCCATGGCTCCATGTCACCAGATGCCGGTGACATGCCGGGGCTACCCTCGGTCGCATGGTGGAGATCCAGCGCATCCTCGCACCGAACCCCGGTCCGATGACCCTCGACGGCACGAACACCTACGTGATCGGCGGCGAGATCGTCGTCGACCCCGGGCCCGCCGACGCCGAGCACGTCGAGCGGCTCGTCGATCTCGCCCCGCGGCTCATCCTCGTCACCCACAAGCACACCGACCACACGGAGTCGGCGCGCGAGCTCGCCCGCTCGACCGGCGCGGTGCTGCGCGGCCTCGACCCCGATGAGTGCCACGGCGGCTCGCCGCTCGTCGACGGCGAGTGGATCCCGGTCGGCGACGCCGAGCTGCAGATCCTCGCGACCCCCGGCCACACGCACGACTCGGTCAGCATCGTCGTGCCGGACCGCGCGGTGCTCACGGGCGACACGATCCTCGGCCGCGGCACCACCGTGATCATGCACCCCGACGGCGCGATCGCGCCGTACCTCGCGAGCCTCGACAAGCTCGAGGAGCTCGGCGACCTCGAGGTGCTGCCGGGCCACGGCGATCCGCTGCCCTCGGTCGCGGCCATCGCGCGGCAGTACCGCGCGCACCGGCTCGAGCGGCTCGAGCAGGTGCGGCAGGCGCTGCGCGATCTCGGCGCGAGCGCCGCCGAGGCGACGGTCGGCGACGTCGTCGACCTGGTCTACGCCGACCTCGCCGACGACGTGCGGTTCGCCGCCGAGGCGTCGACCGCGGCGCAGCTCAGCTACCTCGCGGAGGCGGACGCGCCCCCGCGAGACTGACGCGCGGCGACCGGGATCAGCCGCTCTTGCGCCGGTGCACGCGCTTCTGCACCGCGGGGCCGGAATGCGCGCCCTGCACGCCGCCCTGGGGTGCCATGCCCTGGCCGTGGTGGCCGAGCTTCTTCTTGTCGAGCGCCTCGCGGAACTTGCGGCGCTGCGCCTCCGCAGGGCTCTCGACGCCCTCTGGCGTGTCCTGCGGCGTCTCTGCCTCTGCCGGTTCGTTCTCGCTCATGACCCCACCTTGCCGCCTGGCGGCATCGATGTCGAGTCGGCCTGCGCACCCGGTCGGCCCACCGCATCCGCCCGGTCCTCCCGCACGGCCGCGAGCGCCCTGATGAAGGCGCTGAGCCAGACGAAGATGAAGCCGCACGCGGCGAACTCGAAGCCCGTGAAGCTGTAGTAGCCGACCGGCTCCCACAGCAGGAGCGCACCGATCGTCGCGACCACCATCGCGATCGAGACGACGTGGATGGACTTCGGCAGTCGCGGCGCGAACCACGGCAGGCCCGTGCAGAGCACGCAGAAGAGCAGCACCATGCTCGAGCCGAAGACCATGTGGAGCCACTCGGCGATGTCGATGCGGACGAGCCCGGTGAAGACCATCGACACGCCGATGCCGGCGATGAGCCGTCCGACCCAGCGCGAGCCGGTGCTCGCGCGCCCCGTCGCGGCCTCGAGGTCGCCGCGCGCGTACGCGCCCATCGTCGCGACGAGCACGCCCGACAGCACGAGCGTCATGTTGAAGGCGAAGCCCGAGATGCCGCCGCCGACCCCGAGCTGCGAGAAGTGCAGTTGCCACCAGTCCTCCTGCGAGGCGGTGAGCATCGAGAAGATCACGCCGACGACGAGGAACGACGGCACGAGCACGCCGAGCGTGCGGGTGCCGATGTCGTGGCCGAGCGGATGCGTCAGGTACGCGGCCGCGGCACCCGCGAGGCCGCACGCGAGGGCTCCCGCGAACGGGTCGAGCTGCAGGCCGAGGAACCCGGCCTGCATGATCTCGCCCGCCGAGAGCGCCCCGAGGTAGCCGAGGCCGAAGCACACGAGCGTGATCGCGATGGTGCTGACGACGCGGACCGTGCGGCTCCAGCGGCCGCCGAGGCGCGGCACGGGCGTCGTCGAGCGCAGGTTGGCGACGAGGAACGAGAGCGCCGCGGCGATGCCGGTCGTGAGCGCGGCGATGCGGGCGACGGATGCGCTGCCGCCGATCGGCGCAGGCCCTCGCCCATGAGCGCGAGGCCGAGCGCGAAGGTCGCGACGCCGGCGACGACCGCCGCGACCACCGCGTGCAGCTCCTGCCGGGCGCGCGGACCCTGCGCGGGGGCGTTCGTCGGCACGGACCGCAGCCTCACGCGTCCACCCTGGCACGCAGCAGGTGCGGCACGGCAGAGGGGCGGGATGCGTCAGGGGAGAACGCGCCGATCGTGCGCACGAGCGTCGTGAGCCACACGAAGGCGATGCCGACCGCCACGGCCTCGAGCCCAGCGGCGGAGTAGACAGCGAGCGGGTGCCACAGCAGGAGCGCGACGACGATCGCGACCGCGGCGCCGGCGGTCGTGAGCACGAGCGCTCGGGGCGGTCGCGGCATGACGAGCATCACGGCGCCCGCGGCGGCGCCGAAGAGGCCGAGCGCCCCGAACGCGGCGATGTTGTGGAGCAGCGGCGCCGAGGGCACGGGGAAGAGGCCGACGCACGCGAGCGCGAGTCCGGTGAGCGCGAAGAGCACCACGACCCACGCGATGCCGGGCAGCGCCGCATCGCCGAGCCAGCGGTGCAGGTCGCGGCCGAGGTACGAGCCGATCGTCGCCAGGAGCAGCCCCGCGATCACGACCGTGCCGTTGAACGCCCAGGAGCCGGCGCCGCTGCCCGCGCCGAGGTCGGAGAAGTGCCGCTCCCACCAGCGCGGGTCGGCGGCGGTGAGCATAGCGAAGACCGTGCCGATCGTCAGGAACCCGAACAGCAGCGTCGCGAGGTCGCGCGTCGAGAGCTCGATCCCGGCGCGGAAGGCGAGCCAGCCGGCGGCGGCGCTCGCGATGCCCGTCAGCAGCGCGCCGCCGATCGCCGGCGCCTCGAGCCCCTGCAGCCCGCGGGCGAGGATCTCCGCGCCCGTGAGCGTGCCGAGATAGGCGACGGCGGCGAGGCCGACGGCGAGCGCGACCGTCGAGACGCGCGAGACCGCGCGCTGCCACGGCGGCATCGGGCCCGCCTCGTCGCGGCGGTGCAGGAGCGTGCTCAGCGCGAAGGCCCCTGCGGTGACGAGCGCGACGATGCCCGCCGCGGGCAGGGCGACGGAGCCCTCACCAGCGATCGGCCTCGGCTCACCCCACAGCGCCACGAGCGCGAACGCCGTCCCCATCGCGAACGAGGCCCAGGCCGCGGCGATCGCGCGCGCCTCGCGACGCAGCTCGACGCTCGAGACGGCCTCCACGCATCCGATCGAACCACGCCCGGCTGACGACTGCGCGAGGCGTCAACGCTGCGCGGCGGGGGCGACTCCGAAGCCCGTGATCGCGGCGCCCGCGACGCCGTCGATGGACCGCTGCACGCGCGGGCGAGCGAGCCAGCGACGCATCGTGCGGACGAGCAGCACGAGCGCGCCGAGCCACACGAGCCCGAGCAGCGCGTGCATGCCGGCGAGAGCGGCGCCCCACGCGAGCGGCGAGCCGGTGGCCGGCACGAACTGGGGCAGCACGGCGAGGTAGAACGCGGCGATCTTCGGGTTGAGCAGGTTGGTCACGAGGCCCTGCCGCAGCCCCGTGAGGAAGCTCGTGCCGCTCGTCGGCGGCAGCGCGGCATCGCGGGCGCTCGAGCGCAGCGCCGACCACAGCAGGCGCCCGCCGACCCAGATGAGGTAGGCGGCGCCGGCGAGCCGCACGGCGCCCATCACCGCCGGCGCCGCAGCGAGCAGCGCGCTCACCCCGGCCGCGGACACCGTGCCCCAGAGCAGCACGCCGAGCTGCACGCCGATCGCGACGCCCCAGCCCCTGCGCGGAGCGAGCGCCGCGGCGCGGAGCGTGAGCGCAGTGTCGACGCCCGGCGTGAGGGTCACGAGCAGGGCGACGGCCGCGAAGGCCCACAGCGGTGCGAGGTCGATCATGTGCCCATCCTCCGCGCTGACCGACCGCAGCGCGGAACGGCCCGCCGGGCGTACGCCGGCGGGCCGTTCCGCGTGCTCCGCGTCAGCGTCGCGTGTCGCCCTCGCGGTCGATGTCGATCTCCTCGCGCGCGACGTCGGCCTGCACGGTCTCGTTGTCGACGACCGTGCGGCGGTCGACGCCGATGCGCTCCGCGTCGACGACCCGCTTGTCGACGACCGGCCGCTCTTCGGTGAGCGTGACCTCGATCTCGTCGTCGCCGAGGTCGCCGCGGGTGCCGGTGCTCGTGCCGTCGAGCGGCTCGCGAACGATCTCGACCTCTTCGCGCTCGACCGGGACGGTGACCGTCTCGTGGTCGGTCACGACGTGCTTGCGGATGCGCAGGCGGCCGGACTCGACGCGCTCGGTGCCGACGTGCAGCTCCTCCTCGCGACGGACGATCGACTCGTGGTCGCTGTCGACCGCGTCGGTGCCCGTGCCCATCGAGCCGGTGCCCGCCGAGCCCGTGCCCACGGAGTCGGTGCCCGTGGTGCCGGTGCCGCCCTGGTAGTCGTAGTAGCGGAAGAGCTCTGCCTCCTCCGCCTCGCTCACGTGCGCGTCTGCGTCGATGTTGGGAGCGTCCTTGATCTTGTCCTTCGTGTGCGGCACGTGGATCTCGCCGCCTCGGACGGTCGCGTCGCGGAGCGGCACGAAGCTCTCGCGCGTGCCGAACCAGCCGGTGCTCACCGTCGCGAACGCAGGCTGGCCCGTCGCGTCGTCGAGGTAGACGCTCGACACGGTGCCGACCTTGTCGCCCGTCGAGTCGTAGACGGTGCCGCCCTGCACCTGGTCGATGGAGAGATTGCCGTTGCTCATGGTCGTGCCTCATTCCTGTTCGGGGTTTGTGGTCTGCTTCCACCATGGGGGTCGCGCCTGGAGGTGCGGTCACCGGCGGCTGTGCGTCCGCGATATACCCCACCGGAATGTGCCTGCTAAGCGCGCGGGGCCACCGCGCTCGTTGTTTCGATCGAATCCGATTGACTATCGAGAGATGCGCTGTCATGCTCGACGCATGCTCCGCTCCCGATGGATCGTCCTCCTCCTCCGCGTGGCGCTCGCGGCCGCCGCCGCCTGGCTGCTCGTGATCATGCTGCTGTCGCTGCCCGGCGAACTGGCCGACGAGGCGCCGTGGTTCCGCGTGGGCGCGCAGGCCTTGCTCTCGCTCGTGATCATCGCGGTGCTCGCGGTGATCGTCTGCATCTGGCGGCTGCTCACGCTCGTGCAGCGCGACCGCATCTTCAGCCACGAGGCCCAACGCTGGGTCGACGCGATCGTGTGGGCGCTCGCGATCGGTTGGGCGCTCTTCGCCGCCGGCGCGCTCACGGTCGCGGCCGTGATCTTCTTCACCCCCGAGCTCCGCGACCCGGGCATCCCGATGGCGCTCTTCGGGCCGGTCGTGCTCTCGCTCCTGCCGCTGCTGCTCATGGTCGTCATGCGCGGACTGCTGCAGCAGGCGAGCGGCTACCGCGCCGAGCTCGACGAGGTGATCTGATGCCGATCGTCGTGCGGATCGACGTCGAGCTCGCCAAGCGCAAGCTGAGCGTGGGCGAGTTCGCCGAGCGCGTCGGGCTGAGCCCCGCGAACGTCGCGGTGCTCAAGAACGGCCGCGCGAAGGCGGTGCGCTTCTCGACGCTCGACGCGATGTGCCGGGTGCTCGGCTGCCAGCCGGGCGACCTGCTCGAGTGGGTCGACGACGACGGGGCGGATGCGTCGACCTGAGCCGCGCGGGCGGCTCACGATCGCTCGGTCGAACCGGGCCGCTGCCGGCTCACCGCGATCCGCTCGACCACGACTGCGCCCGTGTCGTCCCGGTGGACGAGCGCGGTGGCCCCGAGGGCGCGCGCGAGCCGCCGGGCGCGCCGGGCGGTGCGGAGCAGCGCCGCTGAGCGGGCGGCGAGGCTGCGCCGCCGCAACGCGAGTGGAGCCGGCGCGAGCTCTCGCGCCATCTCGGCGAGGTGCTCGACGAGCGCCTCGCGACGCAGCGCGTGCCGGTCGGCGAGCGCCGCATCGGTCGTGAAGCCGAGGCGGCGCACCGCGGCGACCACGACGAGGCCGTCGAGCGGCTCGGCGAGGGCGCGGGCCATGAGTTCGAGCGGGCGCTCATCCGCCTCGTCGACCAGCACCGCGACGGTGTGGGCGACAGTCACCGGCGGCTCCGCTCGCGCGCGCCGCGGCGGCTCAGCAGCGGCTCGAGCTCGGCGAGCTCAGCCGCTGTCGCCACGCGGAAGGAGCCCGCGGGCGCTGTCTCGACGGCGCGGCGCTCCTGCCCTCGCGTCGCCGCGAGCGACACCGCGATCGAGATGCCGATGATGAGCGCGACGACAGTGAGGGAGACGAGCGTGGGGATGTACAGCACGTCCAGCAGCGCCATCTTCGCGCCGACCCAGATCAGCACGAGCGAGAGTCCGACCTTGAGGTAGACGAAGCGGTGGATGAGATCGGCGAGCAGGAAGTACATCGCTCGCAGCCCGAGGATCGCGAACGCGTTCGCGGTGAAGACGAGGAACGGCTCGGAGGTGACCGCGAAGATCGCCGGGATTGAGTCGACCGCGAAGACGATGTCCGTCACCTCGACCAGCACGAGCACCGCGAGCAGCGGCGTCGCCACCACGACTCCCGCCTTCCGCACGAGGAAGCGCTGCCCGTGGTACGCATCCGTCATCGGCACGACGCGCCGGAAGAGCCTGAGCACTCGCGAGCGCTCGGGGTGCACGTGCTCGTTGCGAGTGCGCAGCATCTGGATGCCCGTGACGATGAGGAATGCGGCGAAGACGTAGAGGATCCAGGCGAAGCTCTCGATGAGCGCAGCCCCGACCGCGATGAAGATGCCGCGGAAGACGAGCGCGCCGAGCACACCGAGGAACAGCACTCGGTGCTGGAGCTCGCGCGGCACCGAGAACGCGGCGAAGATGATCGCCCAGACGAAGACGTTGTCGACCGCGAGCGACTTCTCGATCAGGTAGCCGGCGAAGTACTGCTGGCCGAGCTCGGCGCCCCACAGGTTCCAGACGACGATCCCGAAGCTGATGCCCGAGAGCACCCAGACGATCGACCAGGCGAGCGCCTCGCGCACGCCGATGACGTGTGCCCGCCGATGTGCGAAGAGATCGATCGCGAGCATGACGACGATCGCCGCGAGCACGGCGAGCCAGGCATAGAAAGGTACATCCATCGTGTCCTCCAGTTGACGGTGCAACTGGAGGTCTCGTCCGAGACCCGAAGGCCTCCAAGCGCCGGAGCCCGATGGCGAGCACGAAATGACGACGCGTGGCCGGGGGACTACTCCCCTCCGCAAGCATCATACATGCGCAGACGCTGCGGCCGGAACCGATCGAGGTGCTCTCCTTGCGAGGCCACAGCGGATGCCGCGGTTCGCCGTACGGATGGCCCTCAGCCGAGCATCGCTAGCCTCGAGCATGCGCAATCCCATCCCGGAGCTGCTCGACGAGATGCTGCGCGAGTGCGCCGACGACGACGGCGGGGAGCTGCACGACGAGATCCCCGAGCTCGCCGAGGCGGACCCCGACCGCTTCGCGATCGCGCTCTGCACGGCCGACGGCACCGTCTACGCGACGGGCGACGCCGAGCACCGCTTCACGATCCAGTCGATCTCGAAGCCGCTGGTCTACGCGCTCGCGCTCGCCGACCGTGGGCTCGAGAAGGTGCTCGAGCACGTCGGCGTCGAGCCCTCGGGCGACGCCTTCCATGAGATCTCGCTCGAACCCAGCGGCCGGCCGCGCAACCCGATGATCAACGTCGGCGCCGTCACGACGCACTCCCTCGTCGGCGACCCCGCGTGGACCCTGGCCGAGCGCGACGAGCGCGTCCGGGCGGGGCTCTCGGCCTTCGCCGGCCGCGAGCTCGAGATCGACGAGGCCGTGTTCGAGTCGGAGCGCTCGGTCGCGAGCCACACGCTCGCGCTCGCCTACCTGTCGCACTCGCAGGGCAAGCTCGACGGCGAGCCGCACGACGCCGTCGACGGCTACATCCGCCAGTGCTCGATGCTCGTCGACGTGCGCGACCTCGCGGTGATGGCGATGACGCTCGCGAACGGCGGCAGGAATCCGATCACCGGCGCGCAGGTCGTGCCCGTCTGGGCGTGCACGCAAGCGCTGAGCGTCATGGCGACGTGCGGCATGTACGACGCCGCGGGGGACTGGATGAGCCGGGTCGGCATCCCGGCGAAGAGCGGCGTCGCGGGCGGCGTGCTCGGGGCGCTTCCCGGCCAGATCGGCGCCGGCGCGTTCTCGCCGCGGCTCGACGACGTCGGCACGAGCGTGCGTGGCGCGCGAGCGTTCGCGCGCATGTCGACCGAGCTCGGCCTCCACCTCATGCACGCGCCCGAGGTCGCGACGCACGTGCTCTACGGCGTGGTCGAGCCCGACACCGACGGCGACGGCGTGCGCGAGGTGCAGCTGCAGGGCACGATGCACTTCGCCGCGGCCGAGGCGGCGCTGCGCGAGCTCGAGGGGCTCCCCGACGATCGCTCGCCCGTCGTGCTGGACCTGACGCGCGTCGTCTCGGCGAGCGCGATCGGCCGTCGCCTGCTGACCGAGGCCGTCGAGCGGATGCGCGCCGACGGCCGGGAGGTGCTGGTCACCGACCCCGACGGCGTGCTCGGCGCATGACGCGGTGCCGCTCGCGCGACGCCGCCCCGCGATCGCGCGGGACTAGAAGTCCCAGTCCTCGTCCTAGGTCACCTCCGCACCTGGAAGGCAGCAGTAAGCAGCTTCACCTAGGGCCCGACCGCGTCCAACTCTACTGAGAACGTAGTCAAGTAGTGCGCGGGGAAACGTTGATCAGGATCGTCAGCCTGTTCAACAGACACGCGTCCGCTGACCGCGTCCAGCACGCTCCGCACGGTGCCGAGTCCGATGCCCTGACCGAGCGGTTCCAGCTCACGAGCGACCTTTCCCCGGAACCCTGGCAGCCAGATCTTGGAATCCTCGCCAGCCATCAATCGGGGCCCGAGCGAGGAGAACCCGATCCTGACGCGTTGCGGTGTGACATCAAAGCGCACCGTCGCCCGTGACCGAGCGGGAGCGTACTTAATCATGTTGTCTAGAAGGCCTTGGATCACGGCACCGATAGCGTCATTGCGGTATCGAACACGCTCTCGGCACTCACCCTCAAGACGAAGATCCAGCTCCTTCTGCCGAGCCTGCCAGTCGTAAATTCTGACGTACTTCAGCACCAGAGGGTGAATCTCGAACAGTCCGGTTTCCTCGAGCGCACGCGCGGGGTCCTCGACATAAACGAGCGCGTCGACCTTCAAGCGCATCAGCTCCGAGGCGAAGTAGATCGCGCCCTCCGAGAAGTGTTTCTCTGCGGCGTGATGAACATCCATCGTTGGCTCCCGAAGCCGGAGCAGAGTCTCAGCATGGCCGCGAATCTGATTCAGCAACTGCAGGAAGTCGTGACTCTGCGAGAGGTTCTGATCGAAATCTTTCCGAAGCTTCTCCAGCGCTGCGTGCATAGCCGCCGGATTCGTTCCGAGCTGCCGGATCGCCTCCGCTTCCTGAATCTCGAGACTTTCGACGAAGCCGACGCCGAGCGCCCGGGCGGCCTCTACCGCGCGCGTAACTTCCTCGGCTCTCACCCTCTCCGATGGGGAGTTGCGATACCGATGGCGGAGCTTACTGTTCGGCGAGGGTAGCTGCGGGATGAGCCCCATCGTCACGCGTTCATCGTCGACACGGCTGAAGCCATATCCGAAGCGACATTGGTCGAGCACGCCGGCAGGCTTGCTCGATTCCGCGCATTCGCGGACACGGCACCGACGACAGTCCATCGGTGCACTCCGAATCGATCCGTCCGTAACGGACCCGTCGGCCATCGTGGGATACGGAAAGATGGCCCAAGGAGACTGCTCCATCAGGAGAACGCATCCCAGCTCGAGACGTACAGGTCGAGCAACGAGACCGCCAGTTCAATCTTCGCCGCATCGGCTCCTACGCCTCGAGCGGCGTCTCGAAGCCGAGAGGGGTCCTTGCGAGCAAGCGCCCACTCAACCTCCCTGCGCAGCCGGTCAGGCGCCTGCCCGGCAGGGTCCAACCCAGCGAGAATCTGCGCCATGTAGAAAGCCGGATCCGCCTGCCTTTTCAGCAGCTCGTCGACCGCAAGCTTGAAATCGATGTATGACTGCCGCTTATCGAGAGCGCGGTCCGCCAACTGAACCAGCCCGGTATGCGACAACTGATGCTTGCGTGACGAATATAGAATCACCGCTTGCCCTGGCTTCGTATTCTTGACAGCTTGCAGGATGCCCAAGCCCTGCAGGGCGGCATCCGACTCCACAGCCACTCCATGGATGTCGAGAAGAATGACTGTGTACCGGCCGTCAGTCAATTGGGAAAGGTCGGTAATCGATGGCCAACGCTCGATGTGGTATCCGTCCCGACGAAAGAGATCCATGTAGACGAAGTCATTGTCGTCGACCACGAGCAAGCGCGCGCGCTTCTGAACCTCTTCGAGAGGGATTGCCTTCGGCAAAGTGGGACGGAACCACCTGAGCATGATTAGAAGTCCCAGTCCTCGTCCTCGGTCGCCTCGGCCTTGCCGATGACGTACGAGGAGCCGGAGCCCGAGAAGAAGTCGTGGTTCTCGTCGGCGTTCGGCGACAGGGCCGACAGGATCGCCGGGTTGACGTCGGTGACGGTCGACGGGAACAGCGGCTCGAAGCCCAGGTTCATCAGCGCCTTGTTGGCGTTGTAGTGCAGGAACTTCTTGACGTCCTCGGTGAGGCCCACGGGGTCGTAGAGCTCGGCCGAGTACTTCGCCTCGTTCTCGTAGAGCTCGTAGAGCAGCGAGTACGTGTAGTCCTTGATCTCGGCCTGCTTCTCGGGCGTGAGCTTCTCGTAGCCCTTCTGGAACTTGTAGCCGATGTAGTAGCCGTGCACGGCCTCGTCGCGGATGATGAGGCGGATCATGTCGGCCGTGTTCGTGAGCTTCGCGCGGCTCGACCAGTGCATCGGCAGGTAGAAGCCCGAGTAGAACATGAACGACTCGAGCAGCGTCGAGGCGACCTTGCGCTTGAGCGGGTCGTCGCCCTCGTAGTAGCCGATGATGATCTCGGCCTTGCGCTGCAGGTACGGGTTCTCCGTCGACCAGCGGAAGGCGTCGTCGATCTCCTTCGTCGACGCGAGCGTCGAGAAGATCGACGAGTACGACTTCGCGTGCACGCTCTCCATGAAGGCGATGTTCGTGAGCACCGCCTCCTCGTGCGGCGTCACCGCATCCGGGATGAGCGAGACGGCGCCGACCGTGCCCTGGATCGTGTCGAGCAGCGTGAGGCCGGTGAAGACGCGCATCGTGAGCAGCTTCTCGTCGTCGGTGAGCGTCGCCCACGACTGGATGTCGTTCGACAGCGGCACCTTCTCGGGCAGCCAGAAGTTGTTCACGAGGCGGTTCCACACCTCGAGGTCCTTCTCGTCCTCGATGCGGTTCCAGTTGATCGCGCGCACGAGGTGGTTGTGGCGGTGCTGGCGCTTCTGCGCCTCGGTCTGCACGCCGCCGTCGAGCGCCTCCTGGATCTCGGCGCGGTCGGCCTCGATCGCCGGACCGGCCTCCTCCGCGAGCGTCGGAGCGTCGATGGCGTCATCGAAGACCGACGCCTGCGTCTCTTGGGTGTCCATGTCCTGTTCCTTCATCGTTGTCGCGCTAAAAGTGAGGAAATTACAGCATGCATGAGACGCAGCCATCCACTTCCGTACCCTCGAGCGCCAGCTGGCGCAGTCGCACGTAGTAGATCGTCTTGATGCCCTTGCGCCACGCGTAGATCTGCGCGCGGTTGATGTCGCGGGTCGTCGCGGTGTCCTTGAAGAACAGCGTGAGCGAGAGGCCCTGGTCGACGTGCTGCGTCGCCGCGGCGTAGGTGTCGATGATCTTCTCGGGGCCGATCTCGTAGGCGTCCTGGAAGTACTCGAGGTTGTCGTTCGTCATGAACGGCGCCGGGTAGTAGACGCGCCCGAGCTTGCCCTCCTTGCGGATCTCGATCTTCGCCGCGATCGGGTGGATCGACGACGTCGAGTTGTTGATGTACGAGATCGAGCCGGTCGGGGGCACCGCCTGCAGGTTCTGGTTGTAGATGCCGTGCTGCTGCACGAGCGCCTTCAGCTCACGCCAGTCGTCCTGCGTCGGGATGTGGATCTCCGACTTGTCGAAGAGCTCCTGCACGCGGGCGGTCGCCGGCTTCCACTCCTGCTCGGTGTACTTGTCGAAGAACTCGCCGGTCGCGTACTTCGAGCGCTCGAATCCCTCGAACGTGCGGCCCTTCTCCTGCGCGATGCGGTTGGAGGCCCGCAGCGCGTGGAACAGCACCGTGTAGAAGTAGATGTTGGTGAAGTCGATGCCCTCCTCGGAGCCGTAGAAGATCCGCTCGCGGCCGAGGTAGCCGTGGAGGTTCATCTGGCCGAGGCCGATCGCGTGGCTCATGTCGTTGCCGCGCGCGATCGACGGCACGGAGCCGATGTTCGACTGGTCGGAGACCGCGGTGAGCGCCCGGATGGCCGTCTCGACGGTCTTGCCGAAGTCGGGCGAGTCCATCGACAGCGCGATGTTCATCGAGCCGAGGTTGCAGGAGATGTCCTTGCCGACCTCGACGTAGTCGAGGTCGTCGTCGTAGGTCGACGGGGTGTTGACCTGCAGGATCTCGCTGCAGAGGTTCGACATGTTGATGCGGCCGTCGATCGGGTTCGCCCGGTTCACCGTGTCCTCGAACATGATGTACGGGTAGCCCGACTCGAACTGGATCTCGGCGAGCGTCTGGAAGAACTCGCGCGCGTTGATCTTCGTCTTCGTGATGCGCGCGTCGTCGACCATCTCGTGGTACTTCTCGGTCACCGAGATGTCGCTGAAGGGCACGCCGTAGACGCGCTCGACGTCGTACGGCGAGAACAGGTACATGTCCTCGCCCTTCTTCGCGAGCTCGAACGTGATGTCGGGCACCACGACGCCGAGCGAGAGCGTCTTGATGCGGATCTTCTCGTCGGCGTTCTCGCGCTTCGTGTCGAGGAACCGCATGATGTCGGGGTGGTGCGCCTGGAGGTACACCGCGCCAGCGCCCTGACGCGCGCCGAGCTGGTTCGCGTACGAGAAGCTGTCTTCGAAGAGCTTCATCACGGGGATGACGCCGGAGGACTGGTTCTGGATCTGCTTGATCGGAGCGCCGTACTCGCGGATGTTCGTGAGGTTGAACGCTACGCCGCCGCCGCGCTTCGAGAGCTGCAGGGCCGAGTTGATCGAGCGGCCGATCGACTCCATGTTGTCCTCGATGCGCAGCAGGAAGCACGAGACGAGCTCGCCGCGCTGCTTCTTGCCGGCGTTGAGGAAGGTCGGGGTGGCCGGCTGGAAGCGGCCGTTCACGACCTCGTCGACGATGTGCTCGGCGAGCGTCTCGTCACCCGCGGCGAGCGCGAGCGCGACGTTCACGACGCGGTCCTCGTAGCGCTCGAGGTAGCGCTTCCCGTCGAAAGTCTTGAGCGTGTACGACGTGTAGTACTTGAAGGCGCCGAGGAACGTCGGGAAGCGGAACTTGTAGCCGTACGCGCGCTTCATGAGCGACTTGATGAACTCGAAGGAGTACTGGTCGAGCACTTCCTTCTCGTAGTAGTCGTTCTCGACGAGGTAGTCGAGCTTCTCCTTGAGCGAGTGGAAGAAGACGGTGTTCTGGTTGACGTGCTGCAGGAAGTACTGGTTCGCCGCCTCGCGGTCCTTCTCGAACTGGATCTTGCCGTCCGGTCCGTAGAGGTTGAGCATCGCGTTGAGCGCGTGGTAGTCCATCGCCGACGTCTTGCCCGTCGTCATCTCGGGCGTCACTGTCGCCATAGTCCATCCAATCCGTCGTTGACGACGCGCACGTCGTCGGGGGTTCCGAAGAGTTCGAAGCGGTAGAGGTGCGGCACGTCGCACTTGCGCGCGATGATGTCGCCCGCGAGTCCGTAGCCCGCACCGAAGTTGGTGTTGCCGGCGCTGATGACGCCTCGCAGGTGCTTGCGGTTCTCCTCGTCGTTGAGGAACCGGATCACCTGCTTCGGGACGGCGCCCTTGCCGTCGCCGCCGCCGTAGGTCGGCACGATGAGCACGTAGGGCTCTCGCTGCTCGAGCGGCGGGTCGGAGGCGTAGAGGGGGATGCGCGAGGCCGGCCGGCCGAGCTTCTCCACGAAGCGGGCGGTGTTGCCCGACACGCTCGAGAAGTAGACGACCTGGTTCACGGCGCCCTCCGGCCGGCGGCGCGGCTCAAGCCGCGATGATCGCCTTGATGCGGTCGGGCTGGAAGCCCGACCAGTGCTGCTCGTCGGCGATCACGACGGGTGCCTGCATATAGCCGAGCTCCTTGACCGTCTGCAGCGCCTTGTCGTCGGCGGTCACGTCGAAGATCTCGTACTCGATGCCCTGCGCGTCGAGCGCGCGGGTGGTCATCGTGCACTGCACGCAGGCGGGCTTCGAATAGACGGTGACGGTCATGGCCGCTCTCCTCGGTGTGGTTCGGGTGCTGGGGTCTCGTGATCCGGCCGTGGCCGGGCTCCCACTATATGTGGGGTCTGGCGGCGATCAAGGACACAAGATGGTGTGTTTCTCCACACCTGAGTGAACAAGAACTCCACAGGTGTCATTCCCGCCGCGCAACGACGCGGAAAAGCCTGTGGAGAGTCGGCGCCGACCCTGTGGGGAGTCGGCGACAAGATCTCCGCGACACGCCGAGACGGACTTACAGCGGTGTGGTTCGACGTCGGCATCGGGCACCTCCGGGGCTTCGAGGGGCACGCTACGCCGGGCCGCCCACATGCCGCTCAGCGCGTCCGCAGGGCCCGCAGCCGCTCGCGCTCGGCCGGCTCGAGCCGCTCGGTCGCGAAGCGCAGGGCGATCGCGGTCATGCGCGGCGCCTCCCGCTCCAGCACGCCGGTCAGCAGCTCCCGATCGACCTTGCCGACCTCGCGCAGCACCGCGCCGATCGTCCGCTGCAGCTGCGTCGCGGAGGAGCCGAGCATCCCGACGGCGAGTCGCACCGCATCCGTCGCGCGCCCCCGCCGCACGAGCGCGAGCGATCCCATGAGGGCGCTCCGCTGCCGGAGCGGATCGCCGGAGGCGGCGAGGCCGTCGAGCATGGCGGTGCCGGCCTCGACCGCGGCGCGCCCGAGCACGGAGGGCGCCGCGAGGTCGACGAGATCCCAGGAGACGATCCGGTCGTGCTCGGCGACGTAGAGCGCAGCGGCCTCGGCGAGCCACGGATCGCCGTGCTTTGCGCGCTTCGCGCCCTGCCCGAGGATGCTCAGGGCGAGCACCCGCGCCTCGTGCTCGGGGCGTCGCAGCAGCACCCGCACGTCGTCGAGCGACGCGTCGAGGTGCTCGCGCGCGAGCGCGAACACCGCGCCCATGCGCACGCCGAGGATCTCGGTCTCGGTGCGGTCGGCGAGCGCGCGCTCGAGGGGTGCGCGCTGCGCGGGAGTCGCGAGCCCGCGCAGGTGCGCGACGAGCTCCTCCGGCGCGACCACGGCCCCAGGCTGGCAGGCGTCCAGGCGGCGCACAAGGTGCGCCCAGTCCGGCTCCGTAGCGTCGCCCGCACACCCGATGGAGAAGGAGGCAGCATGGCTGACATCACCGGCAAGAAGGTCGCGTTCGTCCTCACGGACGGCTTCGAGGACTCCGAGCTCACGAGCCCGTGGGAGGCGGTGCAGGCCGCGGGCGGCACGCCGACCCTCGTCTCGCCCAAGGAGGGCTCGATCGAGGGCAAGAACGGGCACGAGCAGGCCGTGGATGCCGCACCCGGCTCCGTGAGCGCATCCGACTTCGACGCCCTCGTGCTCCCGGGCGGCGTGGTGAACGCCGACCACCTGCGGATGGACGAGGCGTCCGTCGCGCTCGTCAAGGGCTTCGCCGATGCGGGGAAGCCGATCGGCGTCATCTGCCACGGCGCGTGGATCCTCATCGAGGCGGGTGCCGTCGACGGCCGCCGCATGACGAGCTACCCGAGCCTCAAGACGGACCTGCGGAACGCGGGTGCCGAGTGGGTCGACGAGGAGGTCGTCACGGACAATGGGCTCGTCTCGAGCCGCACGCCCGACGACCTGCCGGCGTTCAATGCGAAGATCGTCGAGGAGTTCGCCGAGGGCACGCACGCGCGCTGATTCGAGCGGTGAGGAGCCGGCTGTCCGCTGCGGCAGCCGGTTCCTGCCATATGGGGAGGGTCAGTCCTCCCGCCACCCGAGATCGCGCGCGACCGCGACGAGCGAGCCGAGCAGGTGCACGTTGTAGTCCAGCCCGAGCTGGCTCGGGAGCGCGAAGAGCACCGTGTCCGCCGCTTGCACCGCCTCGTCGGCGAGCAGCCGCCGGGCGACGTGCTCGGGCTCGCCGGCGTAGGTGGGGCCGCCGCGCACCGCGCCGCCCTCGAGCCACCCGACGCCGTCGTGCTGCTCGTCGGCGAGCCCGAAGTAGCGGCGGTCGTCGTCGGAGAAGAACGGGAAGGCGCTGCGGGTGACGGCCGTGCGGGGCGGCACCTCGTGCCCGGCCTCGGCGTAGGCGTCGAGGTGGCCGCGCACCTGGTCTGCCTGCTGCACGTGGAAGGGACGGCCGTCGTCCTGCGTCAGGAGCGTCGACGAGAGCAGGTGGTAGCCGTGCTCGCCGGCCCACACGCCCGAGGTGTGGTTGCCGGCGCCCCACCACAAGCGGTCCGCGAGCCCGGCCGAGCGCGGCTCGACCGGCAGGTCGGGGCCCTGTCCGAGCTGCGCCGCCCGCTCCGAGCGGGCTTGGGGCTCGCCCCGGAGCGCGCGGCGGAAGTGCGCTGCGCGCTCGCGCGCGACATCCGACCAGCGCTCGCCCAGCTCGAGGCCGAGCCCGAAGCGCTCCTGGCCGTCGACCGCCGGCTCGGGGGAGCCGCGCGAGATGCCGAGCTGCAGCCGGCCGCCCGAAAGCAGGTCGGCGGCGCTCGCGAGCTCGGTCATCGCGAGCGGCTGCTCGTAGCGGAGGTCGACGACGCCCGTGCCGAGCTCGAGCGTCGAGGTGCGCGCGCCCATCGCCGCGAGCAGGGGGTAGGGCGCGGCGAGCGACTTGTCGAAGTGGTGGACGCGCACCCAGGCGCCGTCCATCCCCGCCTCCTCGGCGGCGACGGCGAGCTCGACGTGCATGCGGAGCGAGTCGCCCGCCGTCGGCACGCGCGAGCCGACGAGCTGCCGGTAGTGGCCGAAGGAGAGGAAGCCGATCCGCTTGCGCATGCCGGGGAGAACCCCGGCGCGCGCACGCGCATTCCGGAGGAACCGCCCGCCAGGACCCTCCGCGTGACGCTATCTGACACGCGGCGTGACAACCGGGCCTTATTGCCGCTATAACTGTATCTGCGCACGAGCCGCTCTGGCCCGCGCGACCCCCTCACCGCATCCCTAGGAGCACCGTGCCCACCACTGCCGCGCCTGCGCCCTCGCGCGCTCGCCGGATCCTCGGATCCTTCGGCTTCCAGATCTCCGCCGCGCTCGTGCTCGGCGTCGTGCTCGGCCTCGTCGCGCTGCAGCTCGGCCCCGGCGCCGAGGGCGCCGACAACCCGCTCGCCGAGACGCTCGCGACGATCGGCTCGAGCTACGTCGCGCTGCTGAAGACGGCCGTCGTGCCGCTCATCCTCACCGCGATCATCGCCTCGATCGCGCGCCTCGGCCGCGTGCAGAACGCCGCGCGACTCGCGGGCCAGACGCTGCTGTGGTTCGCGATCACCGCCGCGATCGCCGTCACGATCGGCATCGCGCTCGGCGTGACGCTCCAGCCCGGCTCCCGCGTCGACGGCTCCGGCCTCGAGGCAGAGGCACCGAGCCGCGTCGGCGGCTGGTGGGACTTCCTCATCGGCCTCGTGCCGCAGAACTTCCTCGGCCTCACCGTCACGACCCGCGAGTCGGCCGAGGGCGTCGTCAGCTCGACCGTCGGCTTCAACGTGCTGCAGGTCATCGTCGTCGCGACGGTCGTCGGCATCGCCGCGCTCAAGCTCGGCCGCAAGGCGCAGCCCTTCCTCGACTTCACCGAGTCGACCCTCAAGGTCATCCAGAAGGCCCTGTGGTGGATCATCCGCATCGCCCCGATCGGCACGGTCGGCCTGCTGGGCAACGCGGTCGTGCAGTACGGCTGGGAGAAGCTCGGCACCCTCGCGTGGTTCGTCGGCGCGATCTACCTCGGCCTCGCGCTCGTGCTCTTCGTCGTCTACCCCGTGCTGATCAAGGCGCACGGCCTCTCGATCCGCCAGTACTTCTCGGGCGTGTGGCCCGCGGTGCAGCTCGGGTTCGTGAGCCGCTCGTCGATGGGCACGCTGCCGCTCACGCAGCGCGTCACGGAGCGCAACCTCGGCGTGCCGCGCGAGTACGCGTCGTTCGCCGTGCCGTTCGGCTCGACGACGAAGATGGACGGCTGCGCCGCGATCTACCCCGCGATCGCCGCGATCTTCGTCGCGCAGTTCTTCGGCATCGAGCTCTCGCTCATCCAGTACGTGCTCATCGCGGTCGTCTCGATCGTCGGCTCCGCCGCGACCGCCGGCACGACCGGCGCGACCGTCATGCTCACGCTGACGCTCTCGACGCTCGGCCTCCCGCTCGAGGGCGTGGGCCTGCTGCTCGCGGTCGACCCGATCGTCGACATGGGCCGCACGGCGGTCAACGTCGCCGGCCAGGCGCTCGTCCCGACGATCGTGGCGAAGCGCGAGGGCATCCTCGACCGCGCGATCTACGACGGCCCCCGGGGCGACGGCCCGTTCGTCGACGACTCGGACGAGGCGGATGCGTCGAGCGAGGCGGATGCGTCCACGGGCTCGGGCGCGGAGCCCGACGAGCGCCGGGAGCCCGTCCCGACGCGCTGACGCCGGGCAGGATCGGAGAAGCGAGCCGCGATGCGCGCGGGCATGATGGTGCGCATCGCGGCTCGCGCGATCGACGACGATCGGAGGATCCCATGGCGAAGACCGAGGCGAAGGCGGAGGGCGGCACCCTGTCGAAGGAGGAGCGCGAGGCGCTCAAGGCGCGCACCGCCGAGCTCCGCCGCCAGTCGAAGGGCGGCAACAAGAAGGAGCGCGATCGGCAGGACGTGCTCGACGCGATCGAGGGGCTCCCGGAGCCCGACAAGTCGCTCGCGCAGATGGTGCACGAGGTCGTCTCCGAGACCGCGCCCGACCTCGACCCGAAGACCTGGTACGGCTTCCCGTCCTACGCGCGCGACGGCAAGGTGCTCGTCTTCTTCCAGCAGGCGTCGAAGTTCGACGAGCGCTACTCGACCCTCGGCTTCCAGACGATCGCGAACCTCGACGACGGCGACATGTGGGCGACGTCCTACGCCGTGGTCGCCGACACCCCCGCGGTGCGGCAGCAGATCGCGGAGCTCGTTGCGAAGGCGGTCAGTTGACCTGACCTGAGCCGCGACCCCGCGTCTGTCGACGACTGCGACACGCTTGCTAGCATTCTGCGACATGAAGACGCTCTACTTGCGCAACGTGCCGGACGAGGTCGCGCGCCGCCTGCAGCGGCTCGCGGATCGCGACGGGATGTCGGTCGGTGCGGTCGCCGTCCGTGAGCTCGCCGAGGCGTCGCGCCGTGCCGACAACGCGGCACTCCTCGACGCGCTGCCCGACCTCGGCATCGGGCCGACCCCGGTGGTCGCGGCGCTCGACGACGAACGAGAGGCTCGGTGATCGTCCTCGATGCCTCGGCCGCGGTCTCCGCCCTGCTCGACGACGGCGCAGCGAGGTCGTTGCTCGGCACAGAGGCGGCGCACGCGCCCCACCTGATCGATCTCGAGGTCGCGAGCGTCCTGCGGCGCATCGTCGCGTCCGGGCGCATCGCGGCCGACGACGGCTGGGCGGCGATCGACGCCTGGCGCCGCATCGGCGTCACGCGGTACGCGGTGACCGGGCTCCTGCCGCGCATCTGGGAGCTGCGCGACAACCTGTCCGCGTACGACGCCGGCTACGTCGCGCTGGCCGAGGCCCTCGAGTGCCCGCTCGCGACGATCGACGCGCGGATCAGCCGGGCACCGGGGCTCCGATGCCCCATCACGGTCCTGCCCGGGTAGCAGGCAGCAAGGAAGCGATCGCCGCAGGCGGGAATGCGCATCGACGGTGTGCGTTGTCTAAACTTGAGTCGGGCACACTCAAGTCCGACACGACGACTCCAGGGAGATGCACATGGCCGCGATCTACGGGCCGACCTACGGGTTCGGCGGCGACGGATCCTTCGATGACTTCATCGCGCGGATCCTGCAAGGACAGCGCGTCCCGGCGCAGCGCTCGATCGACCTCTCGCGCCTCGTCTCGAGGCGCATGAGCTCGGTCATGGCGAGCGCCGTCGAGTACGCGCGCGAGCACCGGCACGCGGAGGTCGACGCGCTGCACCTGCTGCACGCGCTCCTCGAGCTGCCGCCGGTCGGCGCGACCGTCGCGGGCGTCGGCGTCGACACGGATGCGCTGCGCACCACGGTCGAGGAGCGGATGCCGGCCGACGGGGATCGTGAGATGGCCACTCCGCCGTCGCTCACCGCATCCGCCCAACGTGCACTGCGCGACGCCTACCAGATCGCGCGCGCCAACGGCTCGAGCTACATCGACCCCGAGCACCTCTTCTTCGCCTTCATCGTCGCGGGCGACAGCGCCGTCGGAGCGCTCCTGCAGGAGGCGGGCATCACGCCCGACGCGCTGCAGCGCGCCGCCGTGCAGGCGCAGCGCGACGCGATCGAGGCGCAGCAGCGCCCGTCGAAGGCCGTCGACCCGAGCTCGACCACGCCGACCCTCGACGAGTTCGGCACCGACCTCACCGAGCGCGCCCGCGCGGGCGAGCTCGACCCCGTGATCGGGCGCGCCGACGAGATCGAGCAGACGATCGAGATCCTCTCGCGCCGCACGAAGAACAACCCCGTGCTCATCGGCGAGGCGGGCGTCGGCAAGACGGCGATCGTCGAGGGGCTCGCGCGCGCGATCGTCGAGGGCGACGTGCCGAAGTCGCTCACCGGCAAGCGCGTCGTGGCGCTCGACATGACCGCGATGGTGGCCGGCACCCGCTATCGCGGCGACTTCGAGGAGCGCATCACGAAGGCGATGGAGGAGATCAGCGCCCACAAGGACGAGCTCATCGTCTTCATCGACGAGCTGCACTCGATCCTCGGCGCGGGCGGCGGGGGCGAGGGCGGCATGGACGCGGCGAACATCCTCAAGCCGCGCCTCGCGCGCGGCGAGCTGCACATGATCGGCGCGACGACGCTCGCGGAGTTCCGCCGCATCGAGAAGGACGCCGCGCTCACCCGCCGCTTCCAGCCCGTGCTCGTGGCCGAGCCGAGCGTCGACGACGCCGTGCAGATCCTCGAGGGGCTCGCGCCCGCCTACGCCGAGCACCACCGCGTGACGTACACGCCCGAGGCGATCCGCGCCGCGGTCGAGCTCTCGCACCGCTACATCAGCGACCGCTTCCTGCCCGACAAGGCGATCGACCTCATCGACCAGGCGGGGGCGCGGCTGCGCCTGCGGCTCGGCACCAAGGTCGACGTCGACGCGCTCGTCAAGGAGCGCGAGCACCTCGAGGATCAGAAGCGGCAGGCCGTCGAGGCTGAGGAGTTCGAGGAGGCGACCCGCATCCGCGACCGCATCACCGCGATCCAGGCGGCGATCGACTCCGGCTCCGGCGAGGACGGCACGGTCGACGAGGAGGAGATCGCCGAGGTCGTCGCGCGCGCGACCGGCATCCCGGCGTCGCGGCTCACCGAGGGCGACCGCGAGCGGCTCGCCCGCCTCGAGGATGAGCTGCACGAGCGGGTCGTCGGGCAGACGGATGCGGTGACCGCGATCGCGAAGGCCGTCCGCCGGTCGCGCTCGGGGCTCGGCGACGCGTCGCGGCCCATCGGCTCGTTCCTCTTCCTCGGCCCGACGGGTGTCGGCAAGACCGAGCTCGCGAAGGCGCTCGCGGCGAGCCTGTTCGGCTCCGAGGGCGCGCTCGTGCGCTTCGACATGTCGGAGTTCGGCGAGCGCCACACGGTCGCGCGCCTCATCGGCGCCCCTCCCGGGTACGTCGGCTACGACGAGGCGGGCCAGCTCACCGAGAAGGTGCGGCGCCAGCCCTACTCGGTCGTGCTGCTCGACGAGATCGAGAAGGCGCATCCGGATGTCTTCAACCTGCTGCTGCAGGTGCTCGAGGACGGCCGGCTCA
Organism: Agrococcus lahaulensis DSM 17612; assembly: GCF_000425105.1. Taxonomy (GTDB): domain Bacteria; phylum Actinomycetota; class Actinomycetes; order Actinomycetales; family Microbacteriaceae; genus Agrococcus; species Agrococcus lahaulensis. The sequence continues at coordinate 390,385 of NZ_AULD01000005.1, read as the reverse complement.
CCGACGGCCAGGGCCGCACGGTCGACTTCCGCAACACGGTCGTCATCATGACCTCCAACCTCGGCAGCGAGTTCCTCGCGTCGAAGGCCGGCCCGATCGGCTTCCAGGCCGGCGACGGCACGGGTTCGAGCGACGAGCTGCGCGCGAAGGTCATGGGCAAGCTGCGCGAGCAGATGCGGCCGGAGCTCATCAACCGCATCGACGAGATCGTGCTGTTCCAGAAGCTCGAGCCGGAGGAGCTGCGGCAGATCGTGACGCTGCTGCTCGATCGCGTGCGCGAGCGGCTCGCGGCGCAGGAGCTCGAGCTCGAGGTGACGGATGCGGCCCTCGGCTGGCTCGCGGAGCACGGGTACGAGCCCGAGTTCGGTGCGCGGCCGCTGCGCCGGCTCATCCAGCGCGAGGTCGAGGACCGCGTCGCCGACCTCATCGTCGGCGGCCTCGAGCGCGGCACGGTGCGCGTCGACGTCGAGGGCGACGCCCTCGCCGTCACCGCCGCCTGACCCGCGCGGGCCGGCGGCGGGCCGCTTCCACAGCGGATAGGGCTTGCCCCGCGGCGTGTCCCCCGCCATGCTCTCCTGACACGAAGGAGGCGCCATGGCCGCTCTCTCCGCCCGGCTCGCCGCGGTGCTCGACGCGCTGCCGCTGCGACCTGGCATGCGCGTCCTCGAGCTCGGCTGCGGCCCCGGCGCCCTCGCGCGAGCGATCGCCGAGCGCGTCGGGCCCGAGGGCTTCGTGCTCGGCGTCGACCGCTCGATGATGGCCGTGCAGGCCGCGGAGCGGCAGTCCGACGCCGGCAACCTCAAGTTCCGCGTCGTGAACGCCGAGGGCTTCCACCTCAAGGCGGGCGAGGAGCCCTTCGACCTCGTCGTCGCGATCCGCGTCGGCGCGCTCGACGGCCGCCACCCCGAGCTCGAGGCCGCGGCGATGGAGCGGCTCCGCGCCGCGACCGTGCCCGGTGCCTCGCTCTTCATCGACCGCGGCGACCCGCTCGAGGAGATCGCCCTCCACGGCGAGCCCGCCCCGACGGCGTGAGGCGAGCGGCGCCCGGGTATCGTCGACCCGAATCCGTCGGAGGGCCTCGGGGAGCGCAGCATGAGCGATCGCGTCGCGGTCATCGGCGCGGGCGTCATCGGCCTCTCGATCGCTCACGAGCTCGCGGCCGTGGGACGCGACGTCACGGTGCTCGCCGATGCCGACCCGCTCGAGACGACCTCGGCGGTCGCCGGCGCCGTCTGGTTCCCCTACGCGGCTGAGCGCTCCGCCGCGGTCGACGCGATGCTCGCCGCGACGCTCGAGCGCTTCCGCGGCATCGCCGCCGAGCAGCCCGAGGCGGGCATCGACCTCCGCTCCGGCGTCATCGTCGAGCGCTCGCCGGAGCCCGACCGATCGTGGACCGCGTGGGTCGACGCGACGGAGGTCGACGCATCCGGGCTCTCCGGGCTCCGGCTGCCCGAGGGCGCGACGGGCCTCCGCACCACCGTGCCGCTCGCGACGATGTCGCTCTACCTGCCGTGGCTGCGCGAGCGCTGCGTCGGGCTCGGCGTGCGGTTCGAGCGATGCGCGATCGACGACGTGGATGCGCTCGCGCGCGCCTTCGACGTCGCCGTCGTCGCCGCGGGGGTGCGGTCGGGCTCGCTGCTCGGCGACGATGCGAGCGTCGTGCCGATCCGCGGGCAGGTCGTGCGGGTCGAGAACCCCGGGGTGACCGAGTTCGTGATCGACGACGAGGACCCCGCGGGCCTCACGTACGTGCTGCCGCGCCGCGACTGCCTCGTGCTCGGCGGCACGCACGAGCTCGGTGCGACGTCGCTCGAGCCCGACCCCGCGACGGAAGCGGCGATCCTCGAGCGCTGCGCGCGGCTCGTGCCCGCCGTCGCGGGGCAGCGGATCGTGTCGCGCGGCGTCGGCCTGAGGCCGGGCCGGGAGCGGCTCCGGGTCGAGGAGGTGCCCGGCCGCGCGCTGCGCACCATCGCGGCCTACGGCCATGGCGGCTCGGGCATGACGCTCTCGTGGGGCACCGCCGAGCGCGTCGCTGCGCTGCTCGCGTGAGCGCAGTCCGGCTCAGGGCTGCGGCGGTCTGCGCTATCCCTGCGCCGGCGGCGGGCCGTAGCCCCGGCCCGGCTGCTGATGTCCGTACGGCTCCTGTCCGTACGGCTCCTGTCCGTACAGCTGCTGCCCGGGCTGCCAGGGCTGGGCGTAGCCCTGCCCGTACATCGCCCGGTAGGCAGGGTCGTACTGCACGCCCGCCGGGTTGGAGGGGAGGATGCACATGATGAGCGGCACGATGCCGAAGCCGACGATGCTCAGCAGCGCGAACGCGCCGTGGAAGTTCGCGTCCTGCAGCCGCCGCCACATGGCCGCGTAGGTCGGCAGCAGCAGCGCGAGCCCGACGACGAGCAGGAGGGCGAGCCAGCCGAGCATCGCGCCGAGCGGTCCCGCGACCTGGTCCGCGCTCGCGGTCACGCCGCGCTCCTGCAGCTCGATCGTGCGCACGATGAGCTGCACGTACGCGATCCAGAAGGGGATCTGCGCGACGAGCGAGACGAGGCCCGTGAACAGCATCGCCCACCAGAACTCGCTGCGGCTCGCACGGCCCGAGAACTGCACGTAGCCCTGGAAGAAGCGCTTGATCGCCTGGCCGAAGGAGGCGCCGTGCAGCGGCTGGCCGACCGGCGGGAGGCCCGCGGTGCTCGTGGTGGTGCTCGTCACGCAGCCATCATGGCGCACGAGGGCTGCCGTCGCGCCTACGGCGTGAGCCCTTGCTCGAGCACGGCCGCGGCGAGCGAGCGGTCGCCGCGCACGCCGACGCCCGGTGCGTCGAGCGGGAGGCGGCCCCACGCGAGCAGCGCGAGCGACTTCGACGACCCGGCGATCGTGACCGCCTCGGCGCCCTCGGGCGCTCCCGCGAGCGCGAGGGATGCTCCCGCGCCTTCCGGCTGGAAGGCGATGGCAGCCGAGGGCGGCGCGACGCGCTCGAGGCGCACTTGCCGGGGATGCATGACGGTCACGACCTCGTGCAGGCAGTCGAGCCAGCGCTCCGGCGGCGCCGCGACATCCTCGCCGATCGCGGCGCGCAGGTCCCAGAGGTGCACGAGCGTCTCGTGCGCCTGCCGGCGGTGCCAGAACCGCACGGTGCCGGTGCGCTCGGCGCGAGGAACGCCGTCGTCGAGGAGCGCCCACGAGGGCGCGTCGGGGTCGAGCGCCGCGAGCGTCTCGCGCAGCTCGGCGGCGCACTCGGCGTACAGCGCCGGCAGGTCGAACGGCCCGCGGCCGAGCGGCGTCTCCTGCTCGCGCCGCGCCTGACCCGCGGCCCAGTGGTGGATGCGCGCGAGGTGCACGACGAGCTGCTCGACCTTCCACCGCCCGAGCCAGGGCAGGGGCGTCGCGGGATCCGCGCGCTACGCCGTCTCGAGGAACTGCTCCTGCAGGTCGGCGAGGGCGCTCAAGTGGTCCATGGCCGCACGCTACGCGACAGTGCACACGCCGTTCGGCTGCCGACGCGGTCCAGGTTCGAACGGTGGAGACGAGCCAATGCTGGTGAAAGCGTCGAGGCGGACGCGGCGTTCGAGAGCGGCGCTAGACGCGAGCTCATCGGCCGAACGCGTCGATCGCTTCTTGGAAGGCGCTCGGTTCGGTGCGCAGTGTGCGGCTGACGAGCAGTACCCCGTGATCGCGCGTTTCGAACCAGGGCTGAGATGAAGGCACGATGAGGATGCGCGTCAGTCCCCGAGCCTGTGCCGCCCGTACCGCCTCTCTCGCCAGCCACTCCGGCGCCCGCCGCAACGGCGGAGGCGGCCACGTCGTCAGGGCGTCTCTCCAGCGGTGCACCGCATCGATGTCGATCCCGGCGCTGCCGAAGCGGTCCTGCCATGTGCTGCCGAACCGGTCGCGCATGGCACCGTATCGATGGAAGGACTTCCAGACGCTCCACCAGCGCTCGTCCCATAGCGAGGAGTTCTCGGGGGTCAGCGCGCGAACCCTTGTCGTATCTGGCGCCGGGTCCGCCATCGGTACTTGGCGGTCTCCGAGGCCCCACGCGTGCCGCACGTAGAACAGCACGATGACGTCAGGACAGCGCTCGTCCACTGTTAGCGGCTCACCGCTCCCGCGCGGACCGACTGCAATCTTGGTCACCATGTGTCGTATGGAGGTGGATCATAGATGTAGCACTGAGCGCCATTCCACAGTTGAACGTACGAGTTTGTTGCGACTTCGCCGAAGCCATGCGCGGCCCCGTAAGTGAACTGGTAGTAGTGGGTTGCAGTCCATGTCGTCGAAGCGTTGAGTCCGCTGAAGGGCTCGGTGAAAGTGCCGGTGCTGCTTGCTCCCGCGACATTCCAGCGGTGATACACGGAGGTTGCGTAAACGCCGTATCCCGTGGTGATGCGTATCTTGCTTCCAGTATTCCGCGCGATCACCAGAGAGGCCGTGCCGCAAAACGAATTCAGGGCCATCGACGAGGTCGCGTCGGCGCCTGCGGCAGAATCCGTGCTTGAGCGAGCAGAAACGAGCGTGCCATTCTCCTCGCGTATCACGAAGCCATGATCCGCGGCGACCTCCCGGTCGAAGCCACGAACAACCATCGGTGTTGTAGTCGAACGAGTACCAACATCCGCAACACCGGCTGGATCGGCAGTAGGCGCGAGGGCGCCTCCGGTGAGAAGCAAAAGCAACACTGCAGAGCCCGCGAAGACGCTTACAACACGACGACGACGCACAATAGCCCCTTTGCTCGGTGTGGTGAGCCTAAACCCGAATCGTACCGGAGGCAACGGAACGTTCGGCCGGTCTGCGCCTCAGTCGCGGCCGGTGAACGTCGGCGTGCGCTTCTGCTGGAACGCCGCGAAGCCCTCGCGGTAGTCGGCGGTCTGCGCGAGCGCCGCTTGCGCCGCGCTCTCGCCGCCCATCGATTGCCACAGGCCCAGCCGCTCGTCGCGCAGACCCCGGATGAGCTCCTTCGAGGCGATGTAGGCGAGCGTCGGGCCCTGTGCCGCGTGCGCGGCCGCCGCGCGCGTCGCCTCGAGCACGGCGTCGTCGGGGAAGACCTGCGAGAAGAGACCCGCGGCGACCGCCTCGGCGCCGGTCATGAGCCGGCCGGAGTAGATGAGGTCGAGCGTGCGGTGCGCGCCGAGCCGCTCGAAGAGCAGCGCGTGGCCGCCGGAGTCGAGCGTCGCGCCGAGCGCCGCGAAAGGGCTGCCGATCTTCGTCGACTCGGCGAGGTAGACGACGTCGGTCGCGACGAGGAGGCCGAGGCCGACGCCGAGCGCGGCGCCGTGCGCGGCCGCGAACGTGGGCGCGGGGAACGCCGACATCCGCTGCAGCAGCGGCTGCACCTGCTGGTGCAGGAACCCGTCGACGTCGTCGGTGCGCGGGTCGACGCCCGAGATGTCGCGGCCGGCGCAGAAGACCTTCCCCTCGCCGCGGAGGACGAGCGCTCGCACGCCCGCGCGCTCGGCCTCGGCGTACGCGTCCGAGAGCTCCGAGAGCGCGGATGGGTCGAGGGCGTTGCGCTTCGCGGGCGCGTTCAGCACGACCTCGGCGATGTCGTCGGTGATCTGCAGCTCGATCATGGGGGTCCTCCCGGTCACACGTCGTAGTCGACCACGACGCGCGCGGTGTCGGGCTGCGGGTGCGACTGGCACGTGAGCACGTAGCCGCGCTCGAGCTCGTCCGGTTCGAGCGCGTAGTTCTCGGTCATGTGCACGCTGCCCGAGACGACCTTCGCTCGGCACGTGCCGCACACGCCGCCCGCGCACGCGAACGGCACGTCGGGTCGCACGCGCAGCGCCGCGTTGAGGATCGACTCGCGCGCCGCGATCGGGCTCTCGACTTGCGTCGACTGCCCGTCGAGCGTGAAGTCGAGCGTCCACGTCTGCTCGCCTGCCTCGACCTGCACGGGCCGGCCGCGGTCGCCGCCGGCGTCGTCCGGGCGACCGGTCGTGAACAGCTCGAAGCGCACGTGCGCCGCATCGACCCCCTTCGCCTCGAGCACGTCGCGGCACAGCTGCACGAGCTCGAACGGCCCGCACAGGAACCACTCGTCGACGCTCTCGGGTCGGATGAGGTCGGTCAGGATGCGCTCGAGCCGCTCCTGATCGATGCGGCCCGACATGAGCGGCGCGGCGCGCTGCTCGCGCGAGAGCACGTGGTGCAGTGCGAGCCGAGCGGGGTAGCGATCCTTGAGGTCGGCGAGCTCCTCGATGAACATCACGTCGAGCGTCGACCGGTTGGAGAACACGAGCGAGAACGTCGACGTCTCCGAGCGCCCGAGCACCTCGTGCGCGAGCGCCATCATCGGCGTGATGCCCGAGCCGGCCGCGATGCCGACGACGTGCGCGCCGTCGACGCGCTCGAGCGCCGAGGTGAACGTGCCCTGCGGCACCATGACGTCGACGCGATCGCCCGGGCGCAGCTCGCTGTTGGCCCACGTCGAGAAGCGGCCGCCCAGGTCGCGCTTGATCGCGACCGCGATCGAGCCGGGGGTCGGCGGGCGGCAGATCGAGTACGAGCGCCGCAGCTCCTGCCCGTCGATCGTCTTGCGCAGCGCGAGGTGCTGGCCGGCGACGTAGCCGAAGTCGTCGTGCAGCGCGTCGGGCACCGCGAACGTCACCTCGACCGAGTCGGCCGTGAGCGGTCGCACCTCGGCGACCTCGAGCTCGTGGAAGCGGGCGCGCTTGCGCGAGGTCGACGAGCCCAGCCCCGTCGAGCCCAGGTTGATCGCCGCCACGTCAGTGCACCTTGAAGTGGTCGAAGGGCTCGAGGCACGCGAGGCACTCGAAGTGGCTCTTGCACGCGGTCGAGCCGAAGCGCGACACCTCGCGCGTGCGCAAGCTGCGGCAGCGCGGGCACTGCACCCCGAGCGAGAGCGGGATCGGGCCGGAGCGCTCGCCCGCGCGGTGCGTCGGCGGCGCGATGCCGTACTCCTCGAGCTTCGCCTTGCCGGCCTCGCTCATCCAGTCGGTGGTCCAGGCGGGGGAGAGCGTGAAGTCGACCCGCACGTCGCCGAAGCCCTCCGCGGTGAGCGAGAGCAGCACGTCGTCGCGCATCTGGTCGATCGCGGGGCAGCCGGAGTAGGTGGGCGTGAGGGTCACGACGATCGTGCCGCCCTCGAGCCGCACGTCGCGCAGCACGCCGAGGTCGTCGATCGTGAGCACCGGCACCTCGGGGTCGACGACGGCCGCGGCGACGCGGCGCGCCTCTTCCACTCGGTGATCGAGTGGCCGGCCGGAGGCCGGCGTATCGAGATCGGGCGCGGCAGGCGTCTCGATGCGGCCCTGCGGGCCTGCTCGACGAGCGGGGGAGGGGGCCATCGTCACCACGTCGCTCCCGGGTGGCGGCGCGCGAGCACCTGCATCTCGGCGAGGATCGGGCCGAGGTGCGTCGAGTGGTTGCCGAAGCGGCCGCCGCCCGAGGAGTGCCCGACCTTCGGGTTGACGTAGTCGCGCTCGGCGATCTCTGCCTCGGCGAGCACGGCGCTCCACACCTCGTCGAAGCCTGCGCGCAGGCTCGAGGGCAGCGGCGCGACGTCGCCGAGCCGCTCGTGCAGCTCGTCGTCGCGGAAGAGCTCGTCGATGTAGGGCCACGTGTCGGTGAGCGCGACGAGCATCCGCGCGCGCGACTCCTCCGTGCCGCCCGCGAGCCGCAGCGTCCACTGCACGGCGTGGTCGCGGTGGTAGGCGACCTCCTTGACCGACTTCGCCGCGATCGCCGCGAGCGACGCATCCGTCGACGCCGAGAGCGCGGTGTAGAGCTCCTGCATGTAGATCGCGGCGATGAGGCCGCGCGCGATCGTGTGCGCGAAGTCGCCGTTCGGCTGCTCGAAGAGCCACGCGCAGCGGAACTCGTGCTCGTCGCGCCAGTAGGCGAGGTCGTCCTCGGAGCGACCGGTCGCGGTGCCGGCGTAGTGCAGGAGGCTCCGCGCGTGCCCGAGCAGGTCGAGCGCGATGTTGGCGAGGGCCATGTCCTCCTCGAGCTCGGGGGCGCGCGAGATCCACCAGCCGAGCCGCTGGGAGAGGATGAGCGCGTCGTCGCCGAGCCGCATCGCGTACTCCGCGACGTCCGGGCTCGCCGTCGTGGACGCATCCGCCCCCGTCAGCTCGGCCGCGAGGTCGACGTCGTCGACCGAGACGTGCACGTCGGCGGCCTCGGCATCGTGCAGCGCGGCGATCGAGGCGGCGTCGCGCCTCGTCGTCGCCGGTGCGGCCTCGGTCGCCTTCGCCGACTCGGCGAGCTCCGCGTCGTTCAGCTGGGCGTTCACAGGTGCGGCACCTCCGCGCTCTTCTCGTAGTACTTGGCGTGGCGGTAGTTCTTGCCGGCGGGGCTCTCGAAGAACGCGCCCTTCATGTCGGGGTCGCTCGTCGTGATCGCGCTCGAGCGCACGACCCACACCGAGACGCCCTCGTTGCGGCGGGTGTAGAGGTCGCGCGCGTTGCGCAGCGCCATGTCGTCGTCGGGCGCGTGCAGCGAGCCGACGTGCACGTGGCTCAGGCCTCGGTTGGCGCGCACGAACACCTCGTACAGCGGCCAGCCCTCGCCTGCCACGTCTCCGGGTGTGGACATCGTCGTCTCCTCTGTCAGTCAGGACGGTCTCGATGCGCCGGCCTGCGGCCGGCTACTCGACCAACGGAAATCCGGTCAGGCGGCCTGGCGCTCGCGCGCCGCCTGCTTCTCCGCATACGCGGCGGCGGCCTCGCGCACCCACGCGCCCTGCTCGTGCGCGTCGCGGCGGTGCTGGATGCGCTGCGCGTTCGCCGGACCGCGGCCCGCGAGCACCTCGTGGAACTCGGTCCAGTCGATCTCCGACATGTCCCACTGACCGGTCTCCTCGTTCCAGCGCAGGTTCGGGTCGGGCAGCGTGAGCCCGAGCACCTCCGCCTGCGGCACGAGCATGCCGACGAAGCGCTGGCGCAGCTCGTCGTTCGAGAAGCGCTTGATCTTCCACGCCATCGACTGCGCCGAGTTGGGCGACTCGTCGTCGGGCGGGCCGAACATCATGAGCGACGGCCAGTACCAGCGGTTGACCGCGTCCTGCGCCATCTCGTGCTGCTCGGGGGTGCCCTGGCTCAGCTCGAGCAGGATCTCGAAGCCCTGCCGCTGGTGGAACGACTCCTCCTTGCAGATGCGCACCATCGCGCGCCCGTACGGGCCGTAGGAGGCGCGGCACAGCGGCACCTGGTTGCAGATCGCGGCGCCGTCGACGAGCCAGCCGATCGCGCCCATGTCGGCCCACGTCGGCGTCGGGTAGTTGAAGATCGAGGAGTAGCGGGCGCGCGAGGTGATGAGCTGCTCGGTCATCTCGTCGCGGCTGATGCCGAGCGTCTGCGCGGCGGAGTAGAGGTAGAGCCCGTGGCCGGCCTCGTCCTGCACCTTCGCCATCAGGATCGCCTTGCGCTTGAGGCTCGGGGCGCGCGAGATCCAGTTGCCCTCGGGCTGCATGCCGATGATCTCGGAGTGCGCGTGCTGCGAGATCTGCCGGATGAGCGTCTTGCGGTACGCCTCGGGCATCCAGTCGCGCGGCTCGATGCGTTGGTCGGCCTCGATGATCGCGTCGAAGCGAGCCTGCAGCTCGGCGACGTCGTCGCCGTCGGGGTGCAGGGCGGATGCGTCGGGTGCGGTGAGCGTCATCGTCGACTCCGTCTCGTCGGTTCGTTCCCGGCCGGTTCGATCCGAATTAGTGACCGAACGTTCAGTAAGTATAGACTCGGGTGCGGCGGACCTGCAACGGGTGCGCCGGACAGTGCCCGGACGACGCAACGGAGCGCGCATGCTGGAGACGCGGAACCCCGAGATCACGCGGGACGAGACGTGGCTCGCCACGATCATGGCCGAGACCGATCGCGCCAAGGAGGCGTTCGGCATCGAGATCGTCGAGCTCGAGCGCGGCCGCGCGGTGCTGACGATGGAGATCACCGACGCGATGGTGAACGGCTTCGGCATCACCCACGGCGGCCTCGTCTTCACGCTCGCCGACACCGCGTTCGCCTACGCGTGCAACGAGGATGCGACGGTGACGGTCGCCTCCGGCGCCGACATCACCTTCGCGAAGGCGACGCACGCGGGCCAGACGCTCACCGCGACCGCCGAGCGCCGCTGGCGCTCCGGGCGCAACGGCCTCTACGACGTCTCGATCGTCGACGAGACCGGTGAGACCGTCGCCGAGTTCCGCGGCCGCTCGTTCGGCACCTCCCGCCCCGCGCCCTCGACGCCCGCGGGCGCCGGCGGCCCTGCCTGAACCCACCTCCACCCCCCACCTATCCCGTGGTCGAGGAGCCGGCCGCAGGCCGGCGTATCGAGACCAGACCAGCTGATCATCTCGATACGGCCCTTCGGGCCTACTCGATGACCGAGAGGAGAGCAACGATGCTCGACCAGACCACCGCATCCGCCGACCTCCGCGACGCGGGCGAGCGCCTCTCGCTCGACGAGCTGCGCGCGCTGCAGCTCGAGCGGCTGCAGCACACCGTGCGGCACGCGTACGACAACGTGCCGACCTACCGCGCGAAGCTCGACGCCGCCGGCGTGAGCCCCGACGACATCCGCTCGCTCGACGACCTGCCGAAGCTGCCCTTCACGACGAAGGAGGACCTGCGGCAGGCCTACCCCTTCGGCATGTTCGCGGTGCCGATGGAGCAGGTCGTGCGCATCCACGCCTCCTCCGGCACGACCGGCCGGCCGACGGTCGTCGGCTACACGCAGGAGGACCTCGACCACTGGGCGGAGGTCGTCGCGCGGAGCCTCCGCGCCGCGGGGGTGCAGCCCGGCTGGAAGGTGCACAACGCCTACGGCTACGGCCTCTTCACCGGCGGGCTCGGCGCGCACTCGGGCATCGAGCGGCTCGGCTGCACCGTCATCCCGGTATCCGGCGGGCAGACGGCGCGCCAGGTGCAGCTCATCCGCGACTTCGAGCCCGACGCGATCATGTGCACGCCGTCGTACCTGCTGACGATCGCGGATGCGTTCGAGGAGGCGGGGCTCGACCCTCGCGAGACGACGCTCAAGGTCGCGATCTGCGGCGCCGAGCCGTGGACGAACGAGATGCGGCACGAGCTCGAGCGGCGGATGGGCATCGACGCCGTCGACATCTACGGCCTCTCGGAGGTCATGGGGCCGGGCGTCGGCAGCGAGTTCGCGTCGACGAAGGACGGGCCGACGATCTGGGAGGACCACTTCCTGCCCGAGATCGTCGACGCCGAGACGGCCGAGCCGGTCGCCGACGGCGAGATGGGCGAGCTCGTCTTCACGTCGCTCACGAAGACGGCCTTCCCGGTCATCCGCTACCGCACGCGCGACCTCACGCGGCTGCTGCCCGGCTCGGCCGCGCCGACGATGCGCCGCATCGAGAAGATCACCGGCCGCAACGACGACATGATCATCCTGCGCGGCGTCAACCTCTTCCCGACGCAGATCGAGGAGATCGTGCTCGCGATCGAGCACCTCACGCCGCACTTCATCCTCGAGCTGACGAAGGCCGGGCACATGGATGCGCTGACGGTGAAGATCGAGTGCATGCCCGACGTCGGCGCGGAGGCGTCGAAGGCCGCCGCGGCGATCCTGCGCGAGCGCGTGAAGGAGCACATCGGCACCTCGGTCGGCGTCGAGGTCGTGCCGGCCGGCTCGCTCCCGCGCTCGGAGGGCAAGTACAAGCGCGTCTACGATTTGCGCGCGTAGGGCTCACGACCGTGAGCCCGCAGCGCGCAAGGTCGAGTAGCGGGCGGGCGCAGCCCGCTCGCGTACCGAGACCCTGTCCGGTTCGCGCTGAGAGACTGGTGAGATGACCACCGCCACCGAGCCCGCCCGCCGCGGCCGCCCCGGCTACGACCGCGACTCGATGCTCGAGGTCGTCGTCGAGGTCTTCAACGAGCGCGGCTACGACGCCGCCTCGCTCGGCTCGATCGCCGAGAAGCTCGGGCTGTCGAAGTCGGCGATCTACCACCACTTCGCGTCGAAGGAGCAGATGCTCGAGGTCGCGCTCGGCCGCGCGCTCGATGCGCTCGAGGCCGTCTTCGACTCCCCGGAGGCGACGACGGGGCCGGTCGTCAGCCGCATCCGTCACGTCGTGCGCGGCGCGGTGCTCGTGCTGTGCGAGCAGATGCCGTTCGTGACGCTGCTGCTGCGGCTGCGCGGCAACACGCCGATCGAGCTCGAGGCGATGCGCCGGCGGCGCGAGTTCGACCGCAAGCTGCGCGCGCTGTTCGAGCTCTCGCGCGACGAGGGCACGCTGCGCGCCGACATGGATCCGCGGATCGCGGAGCGGCTCACCTTCGGCATGGTCAACTCGATCGTCGAGTGGTACCGCCCGGGCGGGCCGATCACGCCCGAGCAGCTCGCCGACTCGGTGCTCGAGCTCGTGCGGACGGGCCTGCGCGACCCGGCGTCGCTCTAGCAAGCGCGCCTGGATGAACCGCGACACGAGCTCGAGCACTGGCGTTCGCGGTCAGCGGAATTCGTTATCAAACCGTGATCTTCGCGTAGTGTCGTCCCTCGAACCGCGAAGGGCAGCCGTCGTGTCCGCCCCGAGAGCCCTCGCGCCATCGAATCCAAGTGCACCGGTCGGGCGGTCGCGCGCCTCGAGCGCCGTGAGACGGGACCGCGGAGTTCATCGTGACCAAGCAGCACACCACCACTCGCGCGCGCCGATCGAAGAGGGCCATCGGCGGGATCGTCGCCACCGGCATCGCGACCGTCGCGGGCGCCGTCCTCGTGCCGACCGCGGCGAACGCGGCATCCGACTCGACCTGGGACGCCCTCGCGCAGTGCGAGTCGGGCGGCAACTGGTCGATCGACACGGGCAACGGCTACTACGGCGGCCTGCAGTTCTCGCTCTCGACCTGGCAGGCCTACGGCGGCACGGGCAACCCGGCCGACGCATCGCGCGCGGAGCAGATCCGCGTGGCCGAGAACACGCTCGCCGGCCAGGGCTGGGGCGCGTGGCCGACGTGCTCGGCGCGCATCGGCGCGAGCGGTGCGGCCGAGCCGCGCGCGGCTGCCCCGCAGCCCGCGCAGCAGGCACAGCCCGCGCAGCAGGCCCAGGCGGCGCCCGCCCCGGCGCCCGCCCAGCAGGCGTCGGCCGCGCAGCCGGCTCCCGCGCAGGCGGCGCCCGCCGCGCTGCGGCTGCCCGACGTGCAGCCGGGCGACGAGACCTACGAGGTCGTGCCGGGCGACACGCTCTTCGAGATCGCCGAGGCGCAGGGCGTCGAGAGCGGCTGGCTCGGCATCTTCGCCGTGAACCAGGACACGCTCTCGGACCCCGACCTCATCATGGCCGGCCAGCAGCTCGTGCTGCCCGCCGAGTAGCAGCGGCTCGAGCGCCGCAGCGACACGGGAGCGCCCCAGCACGCGATGTGCTGGGGCGCTCTGCGCGTCCGCGCGGTCAGGCGGAGGCGACCGGCGGGATCGAGGCGTCCTCCTGCGTCTTCGCGACGTAGGTGAGCAGGTCGTACTGCGCGACGACCTCGTCGTCCTGGTTCGTGAGCACCGCATCCCACCGCACCTCGCCGTACGGGTCGGTCTCGCGCGGCGTGATCTGCTTCGCCGTGAGCGTCACCCGCAGCGAGTCGCCGGGGGAGACGGGCGTCATGAAGCGCAGGTTGTCGAGGCCCGTGTTCGCGAGCACGGGGCCCGGCGCCGGCTCGACGAAGAGGCCCGCAGCGAACGACAGCAGCAGGTAGCCGTGCGCGACCCGGCCGGGGAAGAACGGGTTCGCCTCGGCCGCCGCCTGATCCATGTGCGCGTAGAACCTGTCGCCCGTGAACTCGGCGAAGTGCTCGATGTCCTCGAGCGAGATCTCGCGCCGCTCCGAGATGACCTGGTCGCCGACCTTCAGCTCGGCGAGCGACTTCCGGAACGGATGCGGGGCCTCGGTCGACGCGGGAGCCCCCTGGTGCCAGACACCGGTGAGCGCCGTCAGCATGGTCGGCGAGCCCTGGACCGCGGTGCGCTGCATGTAGTGGAGCACCGAGCGGATGCCGCCGAGCTCCTCGCCCCCGCCCGCGCGGCCGGGGCCGCCGTGCACGAGCATCGGCAGCGGCGAGCCGTGGCCCGTCGAGGCGCGCATGTCGTCGCGGTCGAGCAGCAGCACGCGGCCGTTGTGCGGCGCGATGCGGCGCGTGAGCTCGGCGACGAAGACCGGGTCGTGCGAGGCGACCGACGTGACGAGCGAGCCGCCGCCGCGCGCGACGATCTCGGCGGCCTGCTCGGGCGAGCCGTACTCGACGAGCGACGAGACCGGGCCGAACGCCTCGATGTCGTGCAGCGCGTCCGCCTCGGCGTCGCGGAACGCGAGCAGCGTCGGCGCGACGAACGCGCCGCCCTCCGCGACGCCCAGCGAGCCGTCGGCGAGGCGCACCTCGCCCGCGTCACCGCCGACGACGATCTGGCCGCCGCCCTCGCGCAGCTTCATGACCTGCCCGAGCACCTCGTCGCGCTGCTCGAGCGAGGCGAGCGGACCCATCGTCACGCCCTCGGCGCGCGGGTCGCCGACGACCACCTTCGCGACGATCCGCTCGCGCACCGCCTCGGCCACCGCATCCGTCATGCCGGAGGGCACGAGCGCGCGACGGATGGCCGTGCACTTCTGGCCGGCCTTCGAGGTCATCTCGCTCACGAGGCCGCGCACGAACGCGTCGAACTCGGGGCTCCCGGGCTCGGCGTCGGGGCCGAGCACGGATGCGTTGATCGAGTCGGTCTCGACCGTGAAGCGCACGCCGCCCGTCTGCACGGCGTCGTGCAGCCGCAGGCTCGCGGCCGTCGCGGCCGAGCCGGTGAAGCTCACGGTGTCGCCGAGCCGCAGGTGGTCGAGCAGGTCGCGCGCCGAGCCCGAGACGAGCTGGATCGCGCCCGCCGGGACGAGGCCCGACTCGACGAGGATGCGCACCATGTGCTCGGTGACGTAGCCCGTCGGCGTCGCGGGCTTGATGACCGTCGGCATGCCGGCGAGGAACGCGGGCGCGAGCTTCTCGAGCGGGCCCCAGACGGGGAAGTTGAACGCGTTGATCTGCACCGCGACGCCCGGGAGCGTCGTGCAGATGTGGCGGGCGAGGAAGGAGCCGTCCTTCGAGAGCTGCTCGACCGGCCCGTCGAGGTAGATCGTCGACTGCGGCATCTCGCGGCGGCCCTTCGACGAGTAGGTGAAGAGCACGCCGATGCCGCCGTCGATGTCGACCCACGAGTCGTGCTTCGTCGCGCCGGTGCGGCTCGAGAGCTCGTAGAGCTCGCTCTTCCGCTCGGTGAGCGCGAGCGCCATCTGCTTGAGCAGGATCGCGCGCTCGTGGAAGGTGAGCGGTGCGAGCGAGTGCTGGCCGACGGTGCGGGCGTGCTCGAGCGCGCCCGGCAGGTCGAGGCCGGCGGTCGAGACGCGCGCGACCTCCTCACCGGTGGATGCGTCGCGCACCACGGTCGCGCCCTCGTCGCTCGCGGGCTCCCACCAGGCGTCTTGCACGTAGCTCGGCAGCAGGCGGGTGCGGGTCATCGTGTCGGTCATCGTCGATCCTCTCCTCCCCGTTCGTCGAGTAGGCCCGAAGGGCCGCATCGAGACGGAGTGCAGTGTGTTCGGTTGTCGCGGGTGGTCTCGATGCGCCGCCTGCGGCGGCTACTCGACCAGCGGGGGTCAGGTCCAGTCGTAGAAGCCGCGGCCGCTCTTCTTGCCGAGCCGGCCCTCGGCGACCATGTCGCGCAGCAGCTGCGGCGGCGCGAAGCGCTCCCCGAGCTCGCGGTGCAGCTGCTCGGCGATGCCGAGCCGCACGTCGAGGCCGACGATGTCGGTCGTGCGCAGCGGCCCGACGGGGTGCTTGTAGCCGAGCTCCATCGCGAGGTCGATGTCGCCAGGGCTCGCGACGCCCTCCTCGACCATGCGGATCGCCTCGAGCCCGATCGCGACGCCGAGCCTGCTCGACGCGAAGCCGGGCGCGTCGTGCACCGTCACGGGGGTCTTCCCGATCGCCTCGACCCACGCGCGGGCGTCGTTCGCGAGCGCGGCGTCGGTGCGCTCGCCGAGCACGATCTCGACCAGGGCGGATGCGGGCACCGGGTTGAAGAAGTGGAGCCCGAGGAAGCGCTCGGGGCGCGAGAGCGCCGCTGCGAGACGGTCGATCGAGATCGACGACGTGTTGCTCGCGAGCGACGCGGAGGGCGACAGGACGGCCTCGACGCGCGCGAGCGCATCCGCCTTGAGCGCCTCGTCCTCGGGCACCGCCTCGATCACGAGGCCGCAGTCGACGAACGCGCTCGCCTCGACCGCGACGCGCACGCGCCCCTCGAGCTCCTGCAGCGGCTCGGCCCAGCCGCGCTCGACGCTCTTGCGCAGGCTCGCCACGACGCGGTCCTGGGCGGCGCTCGCGGCGGCCGGGTCGCGCTCGACCACGATGACGTCGCTGCCCGCGAGCACGAAGGCGTGGGCGATGCCCGCCCCCATGCGGCCGCCGCCGAGCACGCCGACGCGCTCGGGCGCGCCCGCGCCGACCTGCGCGTCGGTGTCGTCGGGCCCCGGTCGCCCATCGGGGGCGACCGCTTCGGTCACGTCGGTCATCGGGACTCCTCCGTCGCTCGCTTCGCGCCGCGGCGCTCGAGGAACTCGGTCATGCGCCGCTGCTTCTCGGGGCTCTCGAACAGCACCGCCTGCTCGGCGAGCTCGATCTCGGGGTGGGCGCTCGCGGGGGCCAGCAGCGCGCGCTTCGTCGCCTGCGTCGCGGCGGGGTCGAGCGCGGCGATGCGCTCGGCGAGGGACGCGGCGTGCTCGAGCGCGGCGTGCGACTCGACGACCGTGCTCACGAGGCCCGCGGCGAGCGCCTCGTCGGCGCCGAGGATACGACCGGTGAGCAGCATCTCGGTCGCGAGCGCGTCGCCGACGATCTCCTTGAGCCGCCAGGTCGCGCCGGCGGCGGCGATGATGCCGAGGCCGGTCTCGGGGTTGCCGATCTTGAGGCTCGGGGTGCCGATGCGGATGTCGGCCGCGTAGGCGAGCTCGGCGCCGCCGCCGAGCGCGTAGCCGTCGAGCACGGCGATGACCGGCATCGGCAGGGCGCGGATGCGCTGGAAGCAGCGGGTGTTGATGCCCTTGAGCGCGTCGGTCGCGCGCCGCTCGCGCAGCTGCGCGATGTCGGCGCCGGCCGCGAACGTGCCCCCGGAGCCGGTGATCACGAGCGTGCGGCGCTCGACCTCGAGCCGCGCGCACAGCGCGTGGAGGGCATCCACGAGGTCCTGGTCGATCGCGTTGCGCTTCTCGGACCGGTCGAGGGTCGCGAGCACGAAGGCGCCGCGGTCCTCGACCCTCAGCGACTCGCCGCTCACGCGCGCTCCAGCAGGATCGAGGTGCCCTGGCCCACGCCGACGCACATCGTCGCGAGGCCGATCTCGGCCTGCTCGCGCTCCATGCGGCCGAGCAGCGTCACGATGAGCCGCGTGCCGGAGGAGCCGAGCGCGTGGCCGAGCGCGATCGCGCCGCCGTCGGCGTTGACGATCGCGTCGTCGAGGCCGAGCCGCCGGATGGTGCCGATCGACTGGGTCGCGAACGCCTCGTTGAGCTCGATCGCGCCGATGTCGTCGATCGCGTAGCCGGTGCGGGCGAGCAGCTTCTCGGTCGCGGGCACGGGGCCGAGGCCCATGATCTCGGGGGCGATGCCGGCGCTCGCGCCGCCGACGATGCGCGCGCGGGGCGCGAGCCCGAAGCGCTCGACCGCGGCCTCGCTCGCGACCACGATCGCCGAGGCGCCGTCGTTGAGCGACGAGCTGTTGCCGGCGGTGACGACCGAGCCGCCGCCGACGACGGGCTTGAGGGCCGCGAGCCGCTCGAGGCTCGTGTCGCGGCGCGGCTGCTCGTCGACGGTGACCTCGCCGCCGCGCGTGGGCACGGCGACGATCTCGGCCTCGAAGCGGCCCTCGTCGATCGCGGCGATCGCGCGCTGCTGCGAGCGGAGCGCGAACTCGTCGGCCTCCTCGCGCGTGATGCCGTCGACGCGCGCGACCTCCTCGGCCGTCTCGGGCATCGCGAAGGTCGCCTTGTCGCGCGCGACGAGCTTCGGGTTCGGGAACCGCCAGCCGATCGACGTGTCGTACGCCTCGCCGGGCTTCGCCCACGCGCGCTCGGGCTTCGCCTGCACCCACGGCGCGCGCGTCATCGACTCGACGCCGCCCGCGACGACGATGTCGGCGTCGCCCGCCTTCACCATCTGCGAGGCCATGATGACGGCCGACATGCCGGATGCGCACAAGCGGTTGACCGTGATGCCCGGGATGTCGTCGGGGAGGCCCGCGAGCAGCACCGACATGCGGGCGACGTTGCGGTTGTCCTCGCCGGCCTGGTTCGCGCCGCCCAGGATGACCTCGTCGATCGCGTGGGCGGGGATGTCGGCTCGCGCGATCGCCTCGGCGACGACGAGCGCCGCGAGGTCGTCGGGCCGCACACCTGCGAGCGCACCGCCGTAGCGGCCGACCGGGGTGCGGGCACCGCCGATGAGGAAGGCCTCGGGCAATGGGGGCTCCTGACTCCGTCGTCGTGACACCGGATGCGGCCATGAATTAGTGACCGATCGTTCAGGAATACCTTACGGGGCCGTTCGAGGCCCCGCAACATCGGCGCGCTGCCGTCAGGAGCGTCGAGCGCGGCGGACCAGCTCGCCGGCGCCCCACGCGGTCACGATGATGGCGCCGCCGACCGCGAGGATCGTGGCGGCGGCGATCGCGAGGGCGGCGAGCGCGAGGTCGGCGGCGACGAACAGCAGGTCGAAGATCTCCATGCTCCGACGCTAGGAATCGGAGCGCATCCGCCGCGTCCGTCGGAGGGCGACGGATGGTCATTCCTCGGGATGATCCCCTTGGGGCGCGGCTGAGACTGCCGCTGGCGCCGTCGCCGCGCTGTCAAGTTGGTCTTGACAGCAGCGATGCTCCACGGGATGGTGGACGAGTGGAGATCCGACCGTCGGCTCGCAAGCACGGGGTCGACGACGCGGACATCGAACATGCGTGGAGGAACGCGATTCGCCTGGTCGAGTACGACTACAAGGGTGAGGATCGCCTGCTGGCGATCGGCCCCGACCGTCACGGCGGGCTTCTCGAGCTTGTCGCGCTCCCCGTGGAGGCGCCCGCACGCATCATCCATGCCGACAGGCTCCGGCCGAAGTTCTACGACTACTTGAGATGAGGTGACCGACGATGAGCATCCGAACCGACCCGGACCGATCCGGACTGGACGCACTGGATCCGGACAAGACACCCGCCCGCGACGCCGTCCACTTCCGGCGCATCCTGGCCGCCCGTGCCAAGCTTGCCGCGGCCGAGGCCGAGCTGCGCGAAGCCGTCAGCGCCGCTCGCGATGCCGGTGACTCCTGGACCATCATCGGCGCAGCGCTCGACACGAGTCGACAGGCTGCGCAGCAGCGATTCGGGGGCTGAACGACCGCGAGGTGGCATGCTCGACCCATGCCGATCGAGCCCGACACGAAGGACTGGACGTGGGTGCTGCGCGAGCGGTGCCCCGAGTGCGGCTTCGACCCCGCGCTCGCCGAGCGGGGAGAGCTCGGCCCGCGCATCCGCGATGCCGCCGCCGCGATGCACGCGCGGCTCCACGGCGACGCCGTGACCGAGCGGCCCGACGACGCGACGTGGTCGCCGCTCGAGTACGCCGCGCACGTGCGCGACGTCTGCACGGTGATGCGCTCGCGGCTCGACCAGATGCTGACCGAGGACGACCCGGAGTTCGCGAGCTGGGATCAGGATCAGGCCGCGATCGACGGCGACTACGCGAGCCAGGAGCCCGAGCACGTCGCGGTCGAGCTCGACCTCGCGGCTGCCGAGCTCGCCAACGCGGCGGATGCGGTGCCCTCCGATGCGTGGGACCGTGCCGGGACCCGCTCCAACGGGTCGGCGTTCACGGTCGAGACGCTGCTCGTCTACGCGCTGCACGACCTCGAGCACCACGTGCAGGACGTGCAGCGCTGAGCGGCGAGCATCCGGGGCACGACGCCTCGGGCGAGAGCGCGATCGCGCTCGGGATCGTCGCGGTCGCGTGCCTCGCGCTGCCGATGGTGGGCGACGTCGTCTCGCTGCTCGTGGCGCTCGCGGCGGTCGGCATCGGCCTGCTCGGCATCCGGCGGCACGCGCGCGGCCGCGCGAAGCGCGTCTGGCCCGCGCTGCTCGGCACGATCGTCGGCGGAGTCGTCGCGCTCGCCGCGGCAGTGCTCCTGCTCGCCTCGCTCTGACGAATCCTCCACCGCTGGTCGAGCAGCTCCGCCCGCTCTGCCGATGGCCGCTCCAACGATGGCTGAGCCGGTCCGCGCGCACAGCGCGCTGACCGTGTCGAAGCCGCCGGGCGGGAGTACGTCGCGCAGCGGCTTCGACGCGGTCAGCCGCCTTCGGCGGCGGACCGGCTCAACCAGCGGCGTGGCCCAGCCCCGCAAGGCCGATGTGCCCGTGAGACGCCCCGCGCGGCTCCTGCGCGCCCGCAAGGCCGAGCAGCGCGAGTGCGGCCTGCTCGGGGACCGAGATGTCGAGCCCGGTGACCTCGCGGAAGACCGCGAGCCGGTTGACGACCGTGTTGCGATGCACGAACTGCGCCCCCGCCGTCTCCTTGATCGAGCCTGTCCGGCACACATGCAGGACGGTGCCGACGACGCGCTCACGCTCGGCGTCGGGCAGATCTCGGAGTACATCCTGCACGCGAGCGACGCTCGGCAGGACGGGGGAAAGCCGTTGGTGAGCGAGCGACATCCATGAGCTCGCCTCCGTGGCAAGCCCTTCCCCTGGCAGGGCCGCGATCTCGCGCAGCAGCGTCGCGACGGCGGGCAGGCTCGCGAGGCCATTGGCCGCGGGCTCGTAGGCACCGCGTGTGCCCTCCAGCGCCGAGCGCAGCCGGTGCCCGTGGCCGCGCGGTGCCACGAAGACCGCGCCGGCATCGATGTCCCACGACACGGCAGACGGTCCTCCGATGGCCGCGACAGCTCGACGGGCCCTGTCTGCGTCTCCCTCCAGCACGAAGGCGACCTCGAACACCCCGTCGATCGCTAGCTGCAGGCGGGGCTGTTCGGCGAGCGCGACGCGCGCGGCCTCTCGACCCGCGGCCAGGAGGCGGCCGAGTGCGCGGCCGCGGTCGATCTGCGTGTTCCGGGCGAGCGCCGCCTGCTCGTCGAGGAACGCGACCTGCACGTCGCCGATGTAGCGCTCCACGACCTCCAGCACCTCTTCGGCGTGCAGCACGAGCAGGTCCGCGGGCGCGTCGCCGAGCGCGCGCTGCAACCCAGCCCAGATGACGCGGAAGTCGAGCCGCACCGCCTCCAGCACGTGCTCGCGCTCAACGCCTTGCCTCGCGCGGCGCGCGCCCAGTCGGGCCGGCAGCGTTCGGAGCTCCTGCGGCAGGGGCGATCCAGCGAGCTGAGCGATGAGCATGTCCATGGTCTCGCCGGCCGTGCGCCGGAGCTCGCCTTCCGTCACGAGCTCGGCCCTGTAGCTCCCGAGGGCCGCAAGACGCTGCAAGAAGTCGTCGACGAGCGCGTCGTGGTCCGCCGCGAGCCGCTCGAGCAGTCGCCCCCACGCGGCGGCCGTCTCGCCTCGCTCCACCGTGCCCTCCCGTCTGGATGTCGGCACAGGCTACCGTTGGGGGCACCGACCGCGGCGCCGATCAAGGTGGGCTCATCGGTGAACTTTCATCGGCATCGCCGTGGCCCGACGCCCGCCCTCGTCATCCACCACCGAGCGTGCGGATGTGCAGATGCACAGCCCCAAGCGGGATGCGTAGGCGATTGACGATTGTCGTCGGTGTGCTCGGAGGCGCAGGCTGTACGCAACACAACCCGCGCAGCAGGGAGCACGACTATGGCAGTCACAGATCAGGCGGCGGCGAGCTCGGCTCGACTCGACGCCACCAAGATGCGGAAGATCGCCTCGGCGAGCGTCATCGGCACCACCGTCGAGTGGTACGACCTCTTCCTCTTCGGCACCGCATCCGCCCTCGTCTTCAACGAGGTGTTCTTCCCCGACGTGCCGCCCGCGGTCGGCACGATCCTGGCGTTCCTCACGTTCGCGTCGGCCTATCTCGCCCGCATCATCGGCGCGATCGCCTTCGGTCACTTCGGCGACCGCATCGGGCGCAAGTCCATGCTGCTGATCTCTCTGATCACCATGGGCGTGGCGACGCTCGGCATCGGCCTCATCCCCGACGCGAACACGATCGGCCTGGCGGCGCCGTTCCTGCTGCTCGGGCTGCGCGTCGTTCAGGGCCTTGCGCTCGGCGGCGAGTGGGGCGGCGCGGTGCTCATGACGGTCGAGCACGCCCCGGCGCACCGCCGCGGCTGGTACGGCTCGCTCGTGCAGGTGGGTGTGCCCGCCGGAACGCTGATCGCCAACCTGGTCTTCCTCATCGTCACCTCGGCAGTCGACCGCGAAGCGCTCCTCACGTGGGGTTGGCGCGTGCCGTTCATCGCGTCGATCGTGCTGGTCGCCGTGGGCATCTACATCCGCCTCAACATCGAGGAGACCCCGTCGTTCCAGCAGGTGCGCGAGCAGGGCGCGAAGGCGAAGCTGCCCTTCGCCTACCTGATGAAGAAGTACTGGAAGCAGGTCATCCTCGGCGGCGTCGCGACGCTCTCGACGGGCTCCACCTTCACGCTCCTCGTCGCGTCGGGCGTCTCCTACGGCACCTCGGAGCAGGGTCACTCCGATTCGGTGATGCTCTGGGCCGTGCTGATCGCGTGCATCATCGCTCTCGTAGGCATCCCGTTCTTCGGCCGCCTCTCCGACCGCATCGGGCGCAAGAAGATCATCGCCGCCGGCATCGCGGGCGAAGTGCTGCTCGCTTTCCCGTTCTTCTGGCTCATCGACACCGGCACGATCTGGGGCGTGTTCCTCGCCTACTCGCTCATGATGCTCGCGTTCTCGGCGAACTACGGGCCGATCGCGACCTTCCTGGCCGAGCTCTTCGGCAGCAAGATCCGGTACTCGGGTCTCTCGGTCGCCTACATGCTCTCCGGTCTGCTCGGTTCGGCGATCACCCCGGCCATCACGGTGTGGCTGCTGACGCTCACGGGCCAGTCGTCGTCCATCGCCTGGTACGTCGGCCTCGCCGCGCTCGTCTCGCTCGTGGCGCTCTGGCTGCTGGCCGAGAACCGGCTGGTGAGCATCGACACGGTCGACTCCCGCCAGGTCGACCCGGGCGCGGACGTCGCTCCGGCTGAGTCGGGCGTCGACGACCGCGGCCGCGCCACGACCGAGCACGGCGGCTCGGTGACGGTGCAGGCGTGACCATCCAGCGGATCCGAACGGTCGACGGGCTCGCGGAGCCCGTCGGCCCGTTCTCCCACGGCGTGGTGGCCGACGGACTGGTGTTCACGAGCGGTCAGCTGCCCGTCGACTCGAATGGCGCCCAGCCAGAGGCCTTCGAGGATCAGGTGCAGGCGGCGATCGACAACCTGCACCGGGTGCTCGAAGCTGCGGGCAGCGGCCTCGACCAGGTGCTCAGCGTCCGCACCTTCCTCACCGACCCGGCGCAGCTCGAGCCCTACAATCGCGTCTACCAGCGCTCCTTCGGCGAGCACCCTCCGGTGCGCACGACGGTGTGCGCGACCTTGTGGGGCGCGTCGCTCGAGATCGACTGCATCGCGCGAGTGCGGGATGCCGCCGACGAGCCGGGCGGAGCTCGCTGATGCGGTCCGACGCTCTCGTCGCCGCGCTCGCCGATGTCGAGCTGCCTACCCTCGGTCACACCCTCGAGAAGGGCTTCTGCGGCCCGGGCATTCGCGCGGTCGGCGACGTGCGTCGCACCGCTGGCATCGCGCGCACGCTCGAGCTGGCCGAGCCGGACGCGCTCGCGGTCAACGAGGCACTGCTCGCGCTGCAGCCCGGCGACATGCTCGTCATCGCTGTGGCATCCGGGGTGCACGCACCCGTGGGCGCCGTCACGACGGCTGGCGCTCGCGCACAAGGCGCCGTCGGCATCGTGGTCGACGGACCAGTCACCGATGTGCGCGTGCTCGCTGACAGAGCCCGAGACCTGCCGGTCTGGTCGACCGGCACCACTGCCCGCACCACCAAGCGGCTCGGCCGTCCCGTGCGCCTCGACGTGCCCGTCTCGATCGGCGATGCGACGGTGCGCCCCGGCGACGTCGTCGCGGGCGACGAGCACGGAGTGCTGGTGCTGCGGCCCGAGGAGGTCGAGCAACGGCTGCTCGATGAAGCCCGGGCCTCCGATGAGGCTGAACCGACCCTGCTCGCCCGTATCGCCGCGGGCGAACCCCTCGAGACCCTGATAGCGCGCACCCCCACGGAGATCCGATGACCATCACCGAGAGCACGCCGGTTGCCCCGATGACCAAGACCGACCGCTCCGCCGGCCACCTGATCGTGGCGCAGCTGGAGCACGAGGGCGTCGAGCGCGTGTACTGCGTGCCGGGCGAGAGCTACCTCGACGTGCTCGACGGCCTGCACGACTCTTCGATCAGCACAGTCGTCACGCGACACGAGGGAGGCGCCGGCTTCATGGCGCTCGCCGAGGGCCGCCTGACGGGACGACCCGGCGTGGTGCTCGTGACCCGCGGTCCAGGTGCCGCCAACGCGTTCATCGCCGTGCACACAGCCCATCAGGATGCCACCCCGCTCGTGCTCATGGTGGGCCTGATCCCGGTCGCCGACCGAGGCCGCGAGGCCTTCCAGGAGTTCGACCTCACGAGCTGGTTCGGCAGCACGGCCAAGCACGTCGTGACGCTCGACGACCCCTCATCGGCCGCGCGAGTCGTCGCCGAGAGCATGCGCATCGCCCGCAGCGGCCGCCCTGGGCCCGTGGTGATCGGCCTGCCCGAGGACGTCATCCGGCTCTCGGCGCAGGGCGCCGATGTGCTCGACCCCTCGCGTGCGGCCACCGGCGCGCCCTCCGACGCCGTCATGGCCGAGCTCGACGAGCGCCTCGAGCGCGCGCAGCGACCGCTCATCGTGGTGGGCGGCGACGGCTGGTCTGCCGAGGCCGGACGCTCGCTCGCCGATTGGGCCGGCGCTCAGGGCATCCCCATCGCGGCCGACTTCCGGGCGTGGGATGCGGTACCGCATGACAGCGATGCCTATGTCGGTTCGCTCGGCTACGGTCGCGCGGACTCGCTCGCCGCGCTCGTCGCCGAGACCGACCTGGTCTTGCACGTCGGCTGCCCGCGCACCGATGTGCAGAGCGACGGCTACCGGCTCCTGCAGGCCGCCGAGACGGTCGTCGCGATGGCGGGCGAGCCGCTTGGGCACTCGGGCAGGCTGGATCAGCTGATCGGTGCCGATCCAGTCGCCTTCGCGGCCGCGCTCCTCGAGACGCGGCATCGCTTCGACCTCGAGCGGCTGCGGACCGCCCGCGCGGAGCACCTGCGCTTCTCGACGCCGTCGGCTGAGCCGGGCGCATCCGGGGACTACGTCGACCTGACCGCGGTGATGGCCGTGCTGCGCGACGAGCTCAGCGAGGATGCGGTCATCACTTTCGGGGCCGGCAACCACGCGATCTGGCCCTCGCGCTACCTGCCGCACCGCGTGCCCGGGACGCTGCTGGCACCGCGCAACGGCGCCATGGGTATGGGAGTTCCGGCCGCTGTCGCCGCCTCGCTCGTCGACCCCAAGCGCGAGGTCGTCTCGATCGCAGGCGACGGCTGCTTCCTCATGAACGGGCAAGAGGTCGCGACCGCGATCGGCTACGGTGCCCGGTTCATCGCGATCATCGTCGACAACGGCGTGTACGCGACCATCCGCGAGCACCAGGAGACGCACTACCCTGAGCGGCCCTCAGGCACGCACCTCACGAACCCTGATTTCGCGGCGCTCGCGCGCTCGTTCGGCGCTTTCGGCGCCACGGTGACGAGCACCGAGCAGTTCGGGGACGCGTTCCGCGCTGCACGGGTGAGCGGATTGCCCGCGGTGCTGCACCTGCGTCAGGACCCTACCGCTCGCGCGCCCCGCACTGATCGATGACCGCCGATCGAAGGCCCGCATTCCCGGATGCCGCCGACAGAGGAGACCAGATGACGCTCGACGAGAAGACCCAGCCGGCGACGCTCGATCCGGTGCGCGCACAGGCGTTCCTGGCCGATTTCGCCACCATGAGCGCGTTCGGCGCCACGATTCACGGCGGCGTCGACCGGCAGGCCGCGAGCCCGGCAGACATCGAGCAGCGCCGCTGGTTGCAGGGACTGCTCGAGCAGCACGGGCTGCGCGTGCAGTACGACCGCATCGGCAATCAGTTCGGCCTGCTCGAGCTGAACCCGGGTGCCCCCTACGTGGTGGTCGGCTCGCACATGGACTCGCAGCCCACGGCGGGCCGCTACGACGGCGCGTACGGGGTGCTGGCTGCCGCGCACGCGATCTTCCGCATCGCTGACGAGCTCCGCGAGACCGGTGAGCAGCCGGCGCTCAACCTCGCTGTCGTCAACTGGTTCAACGAGGAGGGCTCGCGGTTCGTGCCCTCCATGATGGGCTCGTCGGTCTACACGGGCCTCATGCCGCTCGAGGAGGCGCTCGCAGTCGAGGACCCGGCCGGAATCAGCGTGCGCGAAGCGCTCGAGCCGACCGGCTTCCTCGGCGAGGGCGACGGCCCAGTGGCGGCTTGCTGCGCGGAGATCCACATCGAGCAGGGACGACTGCTGGAGGACGCCGGGACCACCATCGGCCTCGTGACCGCGAGCTGGGCGGCGAGCAAGTACGTCGTCACCGTGGAAGGCGAGCAGTCGCACTCGGGTGCGACGGTGATGGCCGACCGGCGTGATGCGCTGCTCGGAGCCTCGCAGCTCGTCGTCTTCGCGCGCGAGCTCGCTGACCGATTCCCGGGGGTGCTGCACACCGCGGTAGGCAAGCTCGACGTCTACCCGAACTCGCCCGTCGTGGTTGCCTCGCGCGTGCGGCTGCTGCTCGACCTGCGCTGCGCCGATGAAGCCGTGCTTGCCGAGGCGAACGCGCTCCTGCAGGCGGAGCTGCCGCGCATCGAGGAGCGCGTGAACGTCGCGCTCTCGGTCGAGAAGTCGCACGAGTGGGGCATCAACCCGTACCAGCCGGAGGGCGTCGAGCTCGCCAGGTCGGTCGCCGCGCGGCTCGGCTACGCGCACGACGAGATCAAGACCGTCGCCGGTCACGACTCGATCAACATGAAGGAACGCGTGCCTACCGTCATGCTCTTCGTCCCATCGGTCCAGGGCGTCTCGCACAACGAGGGCGAGTACACCGAGGACCGAGACGCGCTGGCGGGCCTCGATGTGCTGACCGGCGTCGTGCGCAGGCTCGCCTCTGGCGAGCTCCGGGCCTGACGCGCTGCCGGCATCCACCACCCGCAGTCCGGCCCTGACCCCGCGGCCGACACGATCCCAGGAGAGCCATGTCCTACCGCTCCGTTGACCCCACGACTGGCGAGCTGCTCGCCGAGTACCCCCACGCCACGGACGCCGAGCTCGAGGCGGTGCTCGCGGCCGCCGACGCCGCCGCTGCGTCGATGCCGGTGCTGATGGACCGCATCGCGGCCATGCGCGAGATCGCGGCGGCGTTCCGCGAGCAGGAGCGCGAGCTGGCCGAGATCATCGCGCGCGAGATGGGCAAGCCGGTCGGTGAGGGCATCGGTGAGGTGCGACTCGTCGCCGAGATCTGGGAGTGGTACGCCGATCGGCCGCAGCTGCTTGATGATCGCGAGCTCGACACGGTGCTCGGCGGCACGCGGGCTCGCGTGCAGCTGCGGCCGACGGGGCCGGTGCTCGGCATCATGCCGTGGAACTTCCCTTACTACCAGGTGGCGAGGCTCGCTGCTCCCAACCTGCTCCTGGGCAACCCGGTGATCATCAAGCATGCAGGCAGCTGCACGGGCGCGGCGCTCGCGATGCAGGCGATGGCCGACGCGACCGAGCTGCCGCTGGGCGCGTACCAGACGGTGCTCGCCACCAACGAGCAGATCGCGGCGGCAGTGGCCGACCCGCGTGTCCAAGGGGTCTCCCTCACCGGCAGCGAGCGGGCTGGAGCGGCGGTCGCAGAAGCCGCCGGGCGCGCGCTCAAGCGCTGCGTGCTTGAGCTGGGAGGTTCCGACCCCTTCATCGTGCTCGGGGTCGACGACCTCGACGCGATCGTGGCGACCGCGATAGAGGCGCGCACTCGCAACTGCGGTCAGGCCTGCACCTCGGCCAAACGCTTCATCGTGCATGAGTCTCTGCACGACGCCTTCGTCGAAAAGCTCGTCGCCGGACTTGACGCGCTGCGCGTGGGCTCGCCCTTCGACCGCGACGTGCAGGTCGGGCCGATGTCCAGCGAGAGCGCAGCCGACGCGCTGGTCCGGCAGGTTGAGGCAGCGGTGGCTCAGGGTGCGACGCTGGTCACTGGCGGTCGCCGCCGCCCCGGCCCAGGAGCTTTCGTGGAGCCCGGCGTGTTGGTGGGGGTTGACCGCACGATGGCGACGTGGCACGAGGAGCTCTTCGGGCCGGTCGCGATGGTCGTGCCGGTGCGCGACGCAGAGGAGGCCGTGCGCGTTGCGAACGACTCGCCGTTCGGCCTGGGTGCCAACGTCTTCGACACTGACGCCGAGCGCGCTGCCTGGGTGGCCGAGCGGCTGCAGGCGGGCATGGTCTCGATCGGCGCCGTCGGCGTCACGAGGCCGGAGCTGCCCTTCGGAGGCGTTAAGCGCTCGGGCTTCGGGCGCGAGCTCGGGCCGGATGCCGTGCTGGAGTTCGCGAACCGGAGGCTGGTGACCGAGACGGTCTGACCCGCAGCTCGTGCGACCGGGCATGCTGCGCCGCCGAATGACGCTGCCGCCGCAACGTGCAGCGCCTACTCGAGATCGCGCAGCAGCAAACGGCGCGACGCCCTGCCGGGCACGGCGCCGGCCGATGCTGTCGGAAGGCGCGCCCAGCTGGTGCTGCACGTCGCCCGCAGCCGCATCAGCAGATCGAGTGCGTCGTGGGCCGTGCGATAGAGCTCGTCGTCGGCGACTGCCGCGACGGAGTAGCTGGGCAGCAGCGTGACCGCCCGGGGGTACTCCTCCGTGGTCCGATCGAGGTCGAAGTGGCAGCGGGATGCGATCTCGGCGAGAACCGAGGTGTGCATCTGCACATGGTAGGGCCGGGAACACGGTGCGCCGCGTCCTTGTCGGGGCCGGCGGCGGTCCCGAGGATGGAAGGGGCAAGGCAGATGAGCCGCCCCAGGACCGAGGAGAACCCATGCCCCGTGCGCCGCAGCGTGTCAGCCCAGCAACCCTCGACGCGAGCACCCAGGAGCGCATCCTCCGCGCGGTCGACGCTCGGTTCGACGAGCAGCTCGCCTTCACGCAGGAGGTGGTGCGCCATCCATCGCTGCGCACGCAGGAGGCCAGTGCACAAGACCTGCTGCAGCGTGCGATGGAAGAGCGCGGCCTGCAGATCGACCGCTGGGAGCTCGACCCCGTGGCGCTCGCCTCGCACCCGGGTGCTGGGATCGTTGACGTCTCCTACGACGAGGTTGACAACGTCGTCGGCACCTATCTGCCGTCGGTCGAGGCGGGTCGGTCGCTCATCTTGAACGGGCACATAGACGTCGTGCCCACCGGCCCCGAGAGCCAGTGGTCGGCGTCTCCCTGGGACTCCCGCATCGAGGGCGACTGGCTGTACGGCCGCGGCAGTGGCGACATGAAGGCGGGTCTGGTCGCCAACCTCTTCGCGTTCGACGCGCTGCGCGCGGCGGGACTCGAGCCCACTGCGCGCATCCACATCCAGTCGGTGGTCGAGGAGGAATGCACCGGCAACGGATCCCTCTCGGCACTGCAGCGGGGCTACACGGCGGATGCGGTGCTGATCCCTGAACCGGAGGAGGACATGCTCGTCCGTGCGAACGTGGGCGTGATCTGGTGCAAAGTCCGCGTCCAGGGCAGTCCCACGCATCCGCGTGAGATGCGATCAGGCTTCAACGCGATTGACGCCGCCCACTATGTGATCGGCCGCTTACGCGAGCTCGAGGAGGCATGGAACGCCGAACGCGCCGAGCACCGCTACTTCGAGGATCTCGAGCACCCGATCAACCTCAACCTCGGCATGATCCAGGGCGGCGACTGGGCATCGAGCGTGCCGGCATGGTGCGAGATGGATCTGCGGATCGCGCTCTACCCGGGCGTGACGGCCGAGGAAGCCTGGGCGCAGATCGAGGCACGGCTCGCGAGCGTCACCGCTGACGAGGCGGGGAACCCGATCCGGGCGATCGCGAGGCGCAACGGCTTCTTCGCACAGGGCTACGTGCTCGAGGAGGGCAGCGACGCCGAGGCCACCCTGCGCGACTCGCACCGCGAGGTCTTCGGTGCCGAGCTCAAGACCTTCACGACACCCGGCTACCTCGACGGCAGGGTGTTCACGCAGTACGCAGGTATCCCTTCGCTCGTCTACGGCCCCATCTCCGAGGCGATCCACGGCTACGACGAGCGCGTCAGCATCGAGTCGGTGCGCCGCATCACGAAGTCGATCGCATTGTTCATCGCCGGCTGGTGCGGTGTGCAGGAGTCGTCGCCGCGCTGAGACGACACGGCGGGCACGACACGAGTGGGCGGTGCTCGGATGCTCGCGGTCGTCCCTGCGCGTCAGCCGCGGAACGCGCTGATGCCCGTGAGCGCCTGCCCGATCACGAGCGTGTGCACCTCGTCGGTGCCCTCGTAGGTGCGCACGCTCTCGAGGTTGGCGGCGTGCCGCATCGGCGAGTGCTCGAGCGAGACTCCGTTGCCGCCGAGGAGCGCCCGCGCCTCCCGCGCGACGTCGATCGCCGCGCGCACCGAGGCGAGCTTGCCCATCGAGATCTCGTGCGGGCGGAGCACCCCGGCCTCCTTGCGCCGCCCGAGGTGCACCGCGAGCAGCTGCGCCTGCTGCAGCGCGAGCGCCATCTCGGCGAGCCGCGCCTGCGTCAGCTGCATCGCCGCGAGCGGCCTGCCGAACACCTCGCGCTCCGCGGCGTAGCCGAGCGCCTGCTCGAGCGCGTCGCGGCCCGCGCCGAGCGCGCCCCACGCGATGCCGAACCGCGCCTCGTTCAGGCACTCGAACGGCGCCCGCAGCCCGCGCGCCTCGGGCAGCCGCATCGACTCCGGCACCCGCACCCCCTCGAGCGCGATGTCGCACTGGATCGACGCGCGCATCGAGAGCTTCGGCTCGATCGGCGTCGCCGTGAAGCCGGGCGAGGAGGTCTCGACGAGGAAGCCGCGCACGCCCTCCTCCGTCTGCGCCCAGATGATGGCGACGTCGGCGATCGAGGCGAGCCCGATCCAGCGCTTCGCGCCGTCGATGATCCAGTCGTCGCCGTCGCGCCGCGCGAAGGTGCGCATCGCGCCCGGATCGCTCCCTGCATCCGGCTCGGTGAGGCCGAAGCAGCCGATCGCCTCGCCGCGCGCCATGCGCGGCAGCCACGCCTCGCGCTGCGCCTCGGAGCCGTGCTTCGCGATCGCCGACATCGCGAGCGAGCCCTGCACCGAGACGAAGGTGCGGATGCCGCTGTCGCCCGCCTCGAGCTCCTGCATCGCGATGCCGTACTCGACGGCGCCGCGGCCGGCGCAGCCGTAGCCGCTCAGGTGCATGCCGAGCAGGCCCGCCTCGGCGAGCACGGGCACGAGCTCGCGCGGGAAGACGGCCCGCTCGAACCACTCCGCGATGTGCGGCCGGACCTCGCGATCGACGAGGGCTCGCACCCGCGCGCGGGTCGCGCGCTCCTCGTCGGTGAGCAGCGACTCGATGTCGAGCAGGTCGGTCGTCATGGGTCTCCTTCGTCGGTCGCGGGGTGCGAGAGCCAGGCTCGCACGGATGCGTCGTGCTCCCCGAGCAGGGGCGGTGCGGTCGTCGCGGTGCGGGCGACGCCGTCGATGCGGATCGGCGAGGCGAGCTGGCGGCCGACGCCCGCGGCGCCGCGCACCTCGCGGATGGGCTCGAGGCCGACCTCGGCGGCGAGCTCGAGGCCCCCGCCGATCGTGCGCACGCGGCTCGCGACGAGCCCGGCGGCGAGCAGCCGCTCCTCCCACGCGAGGGCGCCGTCGACGGCGAGCGCCGCCTCGAGCAGCGGCACGAGCGCCTCGCGGTGCGCGACGCGCAGCGCGTTCGTGGCGAAGCGCGCGTCGTCGGCGAGCTCGGGCACGCAGAGCAGCGCCGCGAACGCGCGGAACTGCGCGTCGGTGCCGATCGCGACCGCGAGCGGCCCGTCGGCGGTCTCGAGCAGCTGGTACGGCACGATCGACGGATGCGCGCTGCCGGCGCGGCGCGGCTCGACCGGCTCGGAGGGCGGCTGGCTCTCGACCGACTCCGGCACGATCGGCCCGAGCACCGACTGCAGCTGGTTGACGAGCGCCGCCTGGATGCTCGAGAGCAGCGCGACCTCGACGAGCCCGCCGCGGCCCGTGCGCTCGCGGCGGAGGAGGGCCGCGAGGATGCCCGCGAGCGCGTCCTTCGCGGTGAGCACGTCGACGAGCGCGACGCCCGCCTTCGTCGGCGGGCCGTCGACGTCGCCCGTGATGTGCATGAGCCCGCTCGCGGCCTGCAGCACGAAGTCGTAGCCCGCGCGCTCGGCGCCGCCGGGCTGCGAGCCGTAGCCCGTGATCGAGCACCACACGAGCCGCGGGTGCTCCGCGACCAGGGCGTCGCGGTCGAGGCCGAGGCGCGCGGCGGCGCCCGGGCGGAAGTTCTCGATCACGACGTCTGCGCGCGCGACGAGCTCGCGCGCGAGGGCGGCATCGCCCGCGTCGGCGAGGTCGAGCGCGACCGACTCCTTGCCGCGGTTCGCGCTGTCGAAGTACGTCGAGCCGGTCGCGGAGGCGGGCGGCGACCACGAGCGCGTGCCGTCGCCGCCGCCGGGCTGCTCGACCTTGATGACGCGCGCCCCGAGGTCGGCGAGCGTCGCGCCGACGAGCGGTCCGGCGAGCACGCGCGAGAGGTCGGCGACGACGAGCCCTGCGAGCGGGGCGTCGTCGGCAGGAAGGGCGGGCATGCTCCTCAGCATGCCGGATGCGACCGCCCCCGGTCGGCCGCGAAGAGCGGTCTTCTGGGCGGCGGGTCGCGAGGAGCGGTGCGATTCGCGGCGGTGCACCGACGGAGCCGCTGCTCCAAGCAGCGGGGCTTCGACTCGCTGTGCGCCTGCGGCGCGCAGCGGCGGTTCCTGAGCCGGTGCGCGCCGGAGGCGCTCACCGAGTCGAAGGGCAGGCGGTGAACAGCTACGGGTTCAGGTCGGCGAGCGCCTTGTCGGGGCGCAGCCCCTTCCACACCGGGTGGCGCAGCGCGCCCGACGTCGTCTGCTCCGTGTGCTCGACCTCGGCAACGGCCGCGCGCACCCAGCGCACCTTGCGCGCGACGTCGTTCGGGAGCCCCTCGATCGCGGGCGCCGTCCGCCGCGGTCGCAGCTCGTCGCGCAAGCGGTCGCGCTCCTTGCCCGAGAAGCCCGTGCCCACCCGGCCGGCGTAGCGCATCCGTCCGCCCTCTCCGGGGAGCGCGAGCACGAGCGAGCCGACGGTGCCCGAGAGCGAGCCGTTGCCCTCGAGCCAGCCGACCACGACGACCTCCTGCGACTGCTGGTGCTTGAGCTTGCGCCAGTCGTCGCTGCGCTTGCCGGGCCGGTAGCGGCTGTCGTGCCGCTTCGCCATGACCCCCTCGAGGCCGCGCTCGCGCGTCACCTCGAGGATCCGCGCGAGCGAACCCCGCAGCGGCTTCGAGATCTTCACCCGTCGGCTCTCGTGCACGAGCTCGTCGAGCCGCGACTGCCGGTCGTCGAGGCGCTCGTCGACGAGCCGCTCGCCGCCCTCCTCGAGCAGGTCGAACAGCACGAGCGTTGCCGGGCTTGCCTTCGCGGCGCGCGCCGCTTGGCGCCCGGAGAGGCCGCCGCGGTCCTGCAGCGCCTCGAAGTCGGCGGCGCCGCGCTTCAGCATGACGACCTCGCCGTCGAGCACGGCATCGACCTCGATCGCGGCCGGCACCGCCTCGACGAGCTCGGGGAACGCCCCCGAGAGGTCGCGCCCGTTGCGGCTCAGCAGCCGCACCGCGTCGCCGCGCCGCTCGACGAGCACGCGCCAGCCATCCCACTTCACCTCGAACGACCACTCGCGCTCGTCGTCGATGGCGGATGCGTCGCTCTGCGTCGCGAGCATCGGGCGCAGGTCGGTCGGGCGGTCGCCCTTGTTGCGCGCGGCAGCGCCACCGAGCCGCTTGCCGAGCCGCCGCTTCGGCGCCGCGGCGGGCGCATCGGCCGACTCCGCGTCGTCGCCCCCGCCGCGCGCCGCCCGCGCGGCCGCCGCCTTCGACGGCGCGTAGCCCTTCAGCCGTGCGTCGCGCTCGGCGTCCTGCTCCTTCATGCGGTGCACGAGCCACTGCCGCTTGTCGGCGTCGGTGCGGATGAGCGCGAAGCGGTACGGCTCGCCGCCGAGCCCGCCGTCGGGCCGCCCGTGCAGCGTCGCGATCACCTCGTCGTCGCGCCACTTCTCGAGCTCGTAGGTGCCCGCATCCCAGATCTCGACGACGCCCGCGCCGTACTCGCCCTTCGGGATCGTGCCCTCGAACGAGCCGTACTCGAGCGGGTGGTCCTCGGTCTGCACGCCGAGCCGGTTCTGCTTCGGCGTCGACGGCAGCCCCTTCGGCACGGCCCACGAGACGAGCACGCCGTCCTGCTCGAGCCGGAAGTCGTAGTGCAGCCGGCTCGCCCGGTGCTTCTGGATCACGAACGACCGCCCGTCGCTCGGCGTCGGCGGCTCGGCCGGCACGGGCTCGGGCGTGCGCGCCGCCGAGCGCATGCCGCGGTACTTCGCGAGCCGGTCGGGCGGCGGGTCGAGCGAGGCGATGAGGTCGCCGTCGCGCTCGAGCCGCTCGAGCACCTCGGGATACTCGAGCTGCTCGAGCCCGCCCGCTTCGATCTCGTCCCACGTGCGCGGCGCGGCCACGGTCGGCCGCAGCCGTCCGCGCAGCGAGTAGGGCGCGACGGTCGTCTTCGAGCCGGAGTTCTGGCTCCAGTCGAGCAGCACCTTGTTCGTGCGCAGCGACTTCTTCATGTCGCTCACGATGAGGTCGGGGTGCATCTGCTCGAGCGAGCGCGCGAGCGTGTGCGCGACCTCGCTCGCCTGCTCGCTCGTGACGGTGCCGTCGAGGCGCGCGTAGAGGTGGATGCCCTTCGAGCCGCTCGTGAGCGGCACGGGGTGCAGGCCGATGTCCTCGAGCAGCTCGCGCACCCACAGCGCGACGCGCGCGCAGTCGTCGAGGTCGGCGCCGGGGCCGGGGTCGAGGTCGAGCACGAGCCGGTCGGGGTTCTGCCGGTCGCCGTCGATCATCCGCCACTGCGGCACGTGCAGCTCGAGCGCCCCCATCTGCGCCATCCACGCGAGCACCGCGGGCTCGGTGAGCACCGGGTACTGCTTCGGCCCCGTGGAGTGCTGCAGCTCGACCGTCTGCACCCAGTCGGGCGCGCCCTTCTCGAGCGTCTTCTGGA
The DNA here is from genome assembly GCF_000425105.1 of Agrococcus lahaulensis DSM 17612. GTDB lineage: Bacteria > Actinomycetota > Actinomycetes > Actinomycetales > Microbacteriaceae > Agrococcus > Agrococcus lahaulensis. The sequence continues at coordinate 355,021 of NZ_AULD01000005.1, read as the reverse complement.
AGAAGACCTGCCCCGGCTTCCGCTCCGTGCCGACGCCCTCGGTCCAGCGCTTGCGGGTGACGGGGCGGCCGCCCGCGTGGGCGATGATGGGCTCGGATGCGCGGAGCACGTACTCGAGCACGTCGCGCTTCGTCGTCCCGGTCGACGGGTACAGCACCTTGTCGGGGTTCGAGAAGCGAAGGCTCCGCCCGCCGACGACGATCCGATCGGCCGCCGCCACGTCAGGCGGACTTCCGCTTGCTCGCCGCGGTCGACTTCGACTTCGAGGCCGTCGACTTCGCGGCGGGCTTCTTCGCGGTCGACTTCGAGCCCGACTCCGCGGCGGGCTTCTCCGCCGCCGTGCCCTTCGACGCCGTGCTCTTGGACGCCGAGCCGCTCTTCGTCGTGCGCTTCGCCGCGCCCTTCGACGCCGAGGCGGCGGTCTTCGAGCCGCTCGACCTCGAGCCGGAGCCCTTCGCGCCCGAGTCCTCCGACGCATCCGACCCCGAGCCCTTCCGCTTCTCGACCGAGCGCTGCAGCGCCTCGAGCAGGTCGATGACCTCGGCGCCCTCGTCGTCGTCGGTCTCGCCGAAGGTCGCGGCCGTGTCGAGCGCGTCGCCCTGCTCGAGCTTCGCCTCGACGAGCTTGTGCAGCTGCTCCTGGTACTCGTCGACGTACTGCTCGGGCTCGAAGTCGGCCTCGAGGTCGCGCACGATCGAGCGCGCGAGGTCCAGCTCGCGCTTGCCGACCGTGACGTCGTCGCCGAGCGAGTCGAACTCCGCGGCGCGCACCTCGTCCGCCCAGCGGATCGTCTGCACGAGCAGCACGTCGTCGCGCACGCGCATCGTCGCGAGCCGCGTGCGCTGCCGCAGCGAGATGCGCACGATCGCGGTGCGCTCGGTCTCCTCGAGCACGCGCTGCAGCAGCACGTACGCCTTCGGGCTCTTCGAGTCGGGCTCGAGGTAGTAGGAGCGCTCGAACAGGATCGGGTCGATCTGCTCGTTCGGCACGAACTCGAGCACCTCGATCTCGCGGGAGCGCTCCGCCGGGAGCGCCTCGAGGTCCTCGCCCGTCAGCACGACGGTCCGGTCGCCGTCGTCGTACGCCTTGTCGATGTGCGAGAACTCGACCTTCCTGCCGCACACCTCGCACTTGCGCTGGTAGCGGATGCGCCCGCCGTCGGCGTCGTGCACCTGGTGCAGCTGCAGGTCGTGCTCCTCGGTGGCCGAGTAGAGCTTCACCGGGACGTTCACGAGCCCGAAGGTGATCGAGCCCTTCCAGATCGCGCGCATGGCATCACTGTCCACCATGGGTGCGCGCTCCACCATCTGCGACTTCTCAGGAAATGAGGGATGCGTCAGGTACGACGGGCCCGGAGGCGAGCGTGCGACAATCCCCGCCATGACGGCATCGCGGCCGGCCGGACCGCCTCCGCGCTCCTTCGGGATCGAGGAGGAGGTCGTGCTGCTCGACCCCGCGACCCTCGACCCCGTCGACGTCGCGGGGGAGGTCATCGCCGAGGTGTGCGCGGCCGACCCGGCGGCCCGCGTCGACCACGAGTTCCTGCAGGCGCAGCTCGAGTTCGCCTCGCCCGTGCTCGAGGAGGCGGGGGCGGCCGAGCGGGCGGTGCGCGGCTTCCGCCGCGCGGTCGGCGCGGCCGCCGAGCGGCGCGGACTCGTCGCGGCGAGCATCGGCACGCCCGTCGGCGCGCGCGTCTCGGCGCTCACGCCCGACGAGCGCTACACGCGCTTCGACGCGCTGCTCGGCGGCGCCCGGCCCGACCACCGCATCCAGGGGCTGCACGTGCACGTCGCGGTCGACTCCCGCGACGAGGGCGTCGCGGTGCTGCGCGCGCTGCGGCCCTGGCTCGCGCCGCTGCTCGCGGTCTCGGCGAACTCGCCGTGCTTCGGCGCGCACGACACGGGCTTCGCGAGCTGGCGCACGATGGTCGGCCGTCGCTTCACGACCGCGTCGGTGCCGCCGGACTTCGCCGACGCCGCCGACTACGACCGCCGCGTCGCGGCGATCGTCGGGCTCGGCGCGACGATCGACCAGCACTCGCTGTTCTGGATGGCGCGGCTCTCCGAGACCTATCCGACCGTCGAGGTGCGCGTGTTCGACGCCCAGCTCTCGGCCGACGACACGGTCGCGCTCGCGCTGCTGACGCGCGCGCTCGTCGCGGCCGCGGCGGCGGGCGAGCTGTCGCACGCGCCGGGTGCCGCGCACCAGGAGCTCCTCGACGCCGCGGTGTGGCACGCGGCCCGGCACGGCGCGGGCGCCGACCTCGTCGACCCGACGACCGCATCCGTCGTCCCCGCGTGGGACGCGATCGAGCGGATGCTCGAGGTCGCCTCTGGCGCGCTCGAGGCGGCGGGGGACCGTGCCCGAGTTGCGTCGTTCGTCGAGCGGGTGCGCGCCTCGGGCACGGGCGCCGACCGGCAGCGGGCCGCCTTCGAGCGCGGCCTGCCGGCGCTCGCGGGGCTGCTGCGCGACAGCTTCACGGCGTGAGCCGCGGCGATCACCAGCGGGCGAGCTCCGGCGCGATCCGCTCGCGCTCGGCGTCGGGCAGCGCGAGCTCGATCGCCTCGGGGACGCTCAGCTCCGCCCCGCGCCGCTCGCCTGCCGCCATGCCCTCGGGGTCGGCCGCGCGGATGGCGTCGAGCTGCGGCACGTGCACCGTGAACGCCTCCGCGTCGAAGACGCCGATGCGATGGCGGATGCCGTCGGCGGCGGCCGCGAGCGCTCCTGCCCGCTCGGCATCGCCGCGCGCCGCAGCGACCGCGCACAGCCCCTCGAGACCGTAGGCGACGCCCTCCTCGAAGTGCAGGCGCACCGAGACGAGCAGCGTGCGGATGCAGCCGGCCTCCGCCTGGTCGATCTCGCCGCGCACGAGCTGCAGCCGCGCCTGGTGGTTGCCGGCGACCGAGAGGGTGAAGAGGTCGCCGCCCGCCTCGGCGACCTGCGTCGCGCGGTCGAAGCGCGTCTGCGCCTCGTCGGTGTCGCCGCGCAGCCACGCGAGCCGGCCGCGGGAGACCTCGGTGATCGCCTCCGCCCACGTGTTGCCGAGCTCGCGCAGCTGGTCGACCGCCTCCGCGAGCTCCCGCTCGGCGGTCGCGAGGTCGGGCATCGGCAGCTGCAGGCGCGCCGTCGCGCGCGCGGCGGTCGCCATCGCCGCGGCATCGTCGTCGCCGCTCTCGCGGAAGAGCCGCACGCACTCGGCGAGGCCGGCGACCACGCCCTCGTTCGGCCGCTGCCACATCTCGCTCCAGAGGGCGAAGAACCACGCGACCGCGCGCGTGTGCGGCGTGATCGGCTGCTCCTTGCCGAGCAGCTCGAGCATCCACACCCGCACCTCCCCGAAGAACCCCGCGACCCACCAGTAGATGAGCAGCCGCCACGCGAAGTCGCCGGCGTCGTCGAGCCGGTCGGTGTGCACGAGGTGCCGCACGGCCGCACGGAGGTTCGGCAGCTCCGCGCCGAGCTGCACGACGGCGCTGCCCTGGCCCGCCCCCCGCAGCTCCGGCGCGACCCGCTCGACGAGGGCGCTGTAGTAGTCCGCGTGGGCGGCGCGCATCCGCCCAGCCTCGCCCTTCGCCTTCAGCTGCCCGAGCGCGTACTCGCGCACGATCGCGAGCAGCGAGAGCACCGAGTCGCCGCCGATCTCCGTCTGGCGCACGAGCGAGCCGTCGATGAGGGCCGCGATGCCGTCCATCGCCCGCCCCTCCCACGGTCGTCCTGTCCCGAGCGCCTCGACGGCATCGAGCGAGAACTGGCGCGCGAAGACGCCGAGGTCCTCGAGCAGCGACCGCTGCCAGTCGGGGAGCAGGCTCACGCTCCAGTCGATCGTCGCGCGCATCGTGCGATGCCGGTCGGGGAGGTCGCGCTGCGCGCCGGTGAGGAGCGGCAGCGACTGCTCGAGCCGCTCGGCGATGCCCTGCGGCGTGAGCAGCCGCACCTTCGCCGCGGCGAGCTCGATCGCGAGCGGCAGCCCGTCGAGGCGGCGGCAGATGTCGGCGATCGCGCTCGCGTTCGCGTCGGTGAGCTCGAAGCCGGGCTTGACCGCCTGCGCGCGGTCGACGAAGAGCGCGCACGCCGCGGCACGGCCGACGCGCGCCGCGCCGCCGCGCGCGGCCTCTTCCGGCACCGGCAGCGCGCCGACCTCGACGACGCGCTCGCCGCGCACGCGCAGCACGACGCGGCTCGTGACGAGCAGCCCCGTCGCGGGCGCGCCGGCGTAGAGGCGCGCGAGCATCGGCGCGGCATCGACGATCTGCTCGAAGTTGTCGAGCACGAGCAGCACGCGGCGATCGGCGAGGGCGCGCGCGATGCGCTCCTCGAGCGCCGCCTCGCCCGTGTCGCGGATGCCGAGCACGTACGCGATCGTCGGCAGCAGCAGCCCGGGCTCGAGCACCCCCTCGAGCGGCACGAAGTAGCGGCCGTCGGGGAAGAGGTGCTCGGCCGCGCGCGCGACCTCCGCGGCGAGCCTGCTCTTGCCGATCCCGCCGGGCCCGATGAGGCTCACGATAGGGTCGCCGCCACGCTCGAGCAGCGCGAGCACCTCGGCGATCTCCCGCTCGCGGCCGATCGTGGCGGAGTAGGGGACGGGGATGCGCGAGGCCGGCGTGGGCGGGATCTCGTCCGGCCCGCCGGCCTCCTGCGCCTGGATGCGCGACTCGTCGAACCGCTCGGCGAGCAGCGTCGCGAGGTCGTTCGCGATCTGCTCCTCGAGCTGCTCGGCTGTGCGGAACGGCAGGTAGGCGACGGTGTCGTCGGCCTGGATGCGCGCGATGAGCTCGCGCAGCCGCGGCTCGCGCGACTCGGACTCGCGGATGTAGATGAGCTTCGGCATCGTCGCGGGAGCGAGGCGGTACTCGTCCTCGAGCCCGGAGATCTCCTCCTCCGGCGCGACCCAGCCGTAGCTGTCGCCGTAGATGCCGACGAACACGTCGCTCTGCGCGAGGTACGAGCGGTAGAGCGCGCGCGGCGGGTGCGGGCGCGCGCCGAGCTCGAACATGACGGGCGCGAGGCGGAGCCGCTCGATCGCGGTCCGCGCGGCGCGCCGCTCGTCGGCGAGCTCGCGCAGGGTCGAGCTCACGAACACGCGGATCCGCTGGTCGGGCGTGCGGATCGCGGGCCGGTGCGCCCCTGTCATGGGGCACATCCTGCCGCGCGCGGGGCGCGAGTGCTAGGACATCATGAGCATCGATCAGCGCAAGATCGGCTCAGGCGGCGCGAGGCGCGCTCAGGGCTCCCGGCTCAGCCTGGAGCGGAGGAACTGCTTCGTCTCCGCCCAGGCCGCCTCCGACGCATCCCGGCTGTACTTCGACACATCCGCGTTCTGGAACCCGTGGATCGAACCCGGGTACGAGCGCACGTGCACGTCGTCGTAGCCCTCGGCCTCGAGCCGCGCGCGGTAGTCCTCGGGCGCCTCGCGGCCGCTCCAGTCGTCGCTCTCGGCGAGCTGGAAGAGCACCGGCACGCGCGGGCCCGACTCGATGCCCGGGAACGGGGCGCCGTAGTAGGCGACGATCCCGTCGAGCGTCGGCTGCTGCGCCGCGTACATGAGCGCGATCGTCGAGCCCATCGAGAAGCCCACGACGCCCGCGCGACGGCTGCCTTCCGCGCGCGCCTCGCCGAGCGTCTCGCTCAGGATGTGGAGCGCGCCCTCGAGGTCGGCGTAGCGCTCCTGCAGCAGCTCGCCCGCCTCGTCGTCCTCGCGCGTCGAGCGGCCGGCGTAGAAGTCGGGCACGGCGACGCGGAAGCCCTCGTCGGAGAGGCGCCGGCCGAACGCGTCGATCCACGGCAGCCGGCCGTTCCAGTCGTGGGCGAGCACCACCACGGGGTCGCCCTCCGCGCCGTACCAGCGGGTCGCGGTGTCGTCGGTCGTCTCGATCGCCATGCTGCGCTCCTTCGCTCTCTCCAGGGAAACGGTAGCCCAGCCACGTACGGTGCCCCCATGGCAGACGGAGACACCTCGCGCATCCACCCCTCGAGGGCGGCGGGCGCCGCCGGTCGCGCGGGCGACAAGGCGCAGGACGCGGCGGGGCGCGCGAAGCGCCACCCCGCCGCCTCGATCGCGCAGGGCGTCGGCCAGGTCGCGAACGGGATCGTGCACCTCATCATCGGCGGCATCGCCCTCGGGATCGCGTTCGGCGCGGGCGGCTCGGCCGACCAGTCGGGCGCGATGCGGGCGCTGCAGCAGACCCCGCTCGGCGGGGTCGCCATCTGGTTCGTCGGCATCGCGCTCGCGGCGCTCGCCGTGCACTCCGCCGTGACAGCGATCGCCGAGTCGCGCCGGGGCTGGAAGGAGGCGGTGCGGCCCGGCGGTCGCGCGGTCGCCTACGCGGCGGTGTCGGTCACGGCCCTCGGCTTCGCGATCGGCAGCGGCAGCGACAGCGAGCAGGGCGCGCAGTCGATCTCGGCGCAGCTGCTCGCGACGCCCTTCGGGCCGTGGCTCGTCGGGCTCCTCGGGCTCGCGATCGTCGCGGTCGGCGTCGCGTTCATCGTCCGCGGCGCGCGGCGCGAGTTCCGCGAGGACGTGTCGCCGCCGGCGCGCTACCGGAAGGCCGTCGACGTGCTCGGCACCGCCGGCTACCTCGCGAAGGGCGGAGCGGTCGCGATCGTCGGCGTGCTGTTCGTCACCGCCGCCTTCCAGCGCGATCCGGAGGAGGCGGGCGGCCTCGACGGGGCGCTGCAGTCGCTCACCACCGTGCCCGGCGGCGTGATCGTGCTCGTCGCGATCGCGCTCGGCCTCATGCTCTACGGCGTCTACTGCTTCGCCCGCGGCGCCTGGTCGCGCTGACGCGCGCGCGATCCGCCGCGCGCTGCGCAGCGCCGGGCGCGCGCCGCTCGACTCGACCGCTTCCCGCCGACTCGACCCGTTGCAGCGGGTCGACTCGCCGAGAAGGGGTCAGCGCGCCGCGGGAACGGGTCGAGTCGCCGCGACCGGGTCGAGACGCGAGCGGGATCGGGTCGAGTCGCCGAGCTGGGTGACGAGCCGCTCTGGCGCACGCCTCAGCGCGCGCCGGGGCGCGTGCGCGGGTGCGGCAGGATCGGGTTCCGCAGCCGCAGCAGCTCCTTCGCGACCTCGGCGGGCGTCTTGCCGCCGCGCTCCCGAGGCGGCAGGTCGTCGAGCGTGGGCTCGGGGTTCCGGCCGGATGCGTCGTCGTCGCCGAGCGCGAACCCGGGCTTCCCCCGCGGCGCGTGCGACGCATCCGCCGCCTCGTGCTCCGCGCGCCCGGCGTCCTCCGGCGCCTCGGGCACGTGCGGGTGCGGCTCGACGTGGCCGCGCAGGCGCGCGTCGAGCCGCGAGAGGTCGGGACTCGTCGCCTGCAGGTCGCGGCCCATCGTGCGCAGCACGCGCACGGTCGTCTCGTAGTCCTCGTCGGAGACCGAGCGCTCGACGCGGCGCGAGACCTCCTCGTCGCCGAGCGAGCGGCGGGCTCGCTCGACGGCTGCGGCGGCGAGCTCGACCCAGTCCTCGAGTCGTCGACCCCGGTGCACGGCCATGGCGACCTCCTTCACCCCATCGTGCTCCCTTCGGCTGGGAACCGCACGCGCCGGCCCGGCGCGGCGCGGGCGATACGCTCGGGCTCGTGCTGCTCAGCGATCGCGACATCCGCGCCCGGCTCGCATCGGGCGACCTCGGCCTCGACCCGCTCGACCTGCAGATGGTGCAGCCCTCGAGCGTCGACGTGCGGCTCGACCGAGCGTTCCGGCTCTTCGACAACCACAAGTACCCGTTCATCGATCCCGCCGAGGACCAGCCGGAGCTCACCCGGCTCGTCGAGGTCGGGCCCGACGAGGCGTTCATCCTGCACCCGGGGGAGTTCGTGCTCGGCGCGACCTACGAGCGCGTGACGCTGCCCGACGACGTCGCCGCGCGGCTCGAGGGCAAGTCGTCGCTCGGGCGCCTCGGCCTGCTGACGCACTCGACGGCCGGGTTCATCGACCCCGGCTTCTCGGGCCACGTCACGCTCGAGCTCTCGAACGTCTCGACGCTCCCGATCAAGCTGTGGCCGGGCATGAAGATCGGGCAGGTCTGCTACTTCCAGCTCTCGTCGCCCGCCGAGACGCCCTACGGCAAGGGCGGCAACCTCAACCGCTACCAGGGGCAGCGCGGCCCGACCGCGTCGCGCTCGGCGCAGTCGTTCCACCGCACGCGCATCGAGTCGCCGATCGCCGCAGGCGACGTGCCTGCCGTGCCGGCCGAGGTCGAGCAGGCGGAGCCGTGAGCCGCCGCTGATGGCCGGTCCGCTGCGGGTCGAGCGCGACGTCTCCGTCGCGGCGTGGCTCGCCGACGCGCTCGCGTGGGATGCCTCGACCGCGACGATCGTGCCGCCCATCTTCGACGCCTACGCGCGCATCCTGCACCCCGCGACGCTCGAGACGCCCACGGGCGAGACGGATGCGTGGGGCACCCCGCAGTACGCCGACCGCCCACTGCGATGGGACGAGGCGGCGCAGCTGCTCGGCGAGCGCATGCGCGAGCCGATCGAGCCCGCACATGCGGCGTGGGACGCGCGGTTCGGCCAGTCCCCGTTCGAGCTGCCCGACGGCCGCCGCGTCATCGAGCCGCAGCTCGGCGACATCCCCGTCGCGACGCTCGCCGACCTCGCCACGCTGCTGCTCGACGAGCACGGCGACACCGAGGTGCTCGCCGCCGTGTGGGAGGGCAGCGGCCTCGACCCTCGCGGCGTCGGCTTCATGTTCTGGGCGGGCCCCGGTGAGCCGCCCCTCACCGACGCCGACCATCGGCGCCTCGAGCGCGAGCGGCGGGCAGAGCTCGAGGCGTCGATCGACCCCGAGGTGCGCGCGGCGATGGCGGATCGCGCGCTGCTGCCGCTGCCCGAGGGCACCGGCCGCGACCACGTGCTGCTGCGGGGCCGGCTCGAGTCGCTCGCCGACCCGGCGTGGGAGCGCACGGCCGGGCTCGGCTGGCAGCCCGGCGGTCGCGGCCGCACGCCGAACGCCCTCTGGCCCGCGGAGCCGCAGGGCACCCCCGCGTGGCTCGTCGCGACCGACATCGACCTCGACGTGACGCACGTCGGCGGCAGCGCGCACCTCATCGGCCGCGTGCTCGGGCATCCCGCGATCGAGGCCGAGCGCATCCGCCCCACCGACCCGCTGCTCTGACCCGCGTCACGGCGCGACGTGCGTGACGACGCGGGTCGACGCATCCCATCGCCGCACCGCGACCCCGCGGCCCTCGATCGCCGGTCCGAGGAGCGCGAGCGCCGCCGGCAGGTCGACGACGCGCAGCCGGCGGGCGAGGGTGACGTGCGGCATCCAGCGGTCCGGCAGCAGGTGCGGCGGGTCGTCGCCCTCGCCTGCCGCGCGCAGCACCGCCGCGTGCAGCGCGAGGAGCGCCGCCGAGGGCACGACCGCGCGCGCGAGCACGCGGCGCTCGCCCGAGCCGAACAGCAGCGGCGGCCCGAGCTCGATCGGGAGCGGCAGGGCGGCGTCGATCGAGAGCGGATGCGGCACCGGGCTCGAGCGCACCGCGAGCGTCACGTGCGGGCGGTTGCTCGCCGCCGCATGGCCGGCGAGGCTCGAGAATCCGGCTGCGGCGAGGGCGTCCCACTCGCGGCGCACGGCGGCCTCGGCGTCGTCGTCGAGCAGCAGCTCGAGGCTCGTGATCGCCTTCGCGCCGCCCGGCTCGCCCGCGTCCATGCGGACATCCTCACGCATCCGCCCGGAGGACGACCGAGGGCCGGCCCGTCACGCGGGCCGACCCTCGAGCGCTGCTGCGTGGCGCTACTGCGCGGTGTAGCCGCCGTCGACGAGGTGCTGCGAGCCCGTGATGTAGCTCGCCTTGTCCGAGAGCAGGAAGAGCACGAGCTCGGCGACCTCCTCGGCGCGACCGAGGCGGCCGATGGGGTGCTTGCCGACGAGGCCGTCGTAGAGGTCCTGCGGCAGCCCGCTCAGCAGCGGGGTGTCGATGTAGCCGGGGTGCACCGAGTTGATGCGCACGCCCTTGTCGGCGTAGCTGAGCGCGGCGGCCTTCGTCATGCCGGCGACGCCGTGCTTGGCCGCGACGTAGGGCAGCGCGTTGGCGTCGCCCACGACGCCGAGGATCGACGAGGTGTTGACGATGGCGCCGCCGCCGGCGGCGACGATCTGCGGCAGCTGGAAGTGCATGCCGTAGAAGACGGAGTGGAGGTTGACGTCCATGAGCTGCTGGTAGCCCTCGATGTCGATGTCCTCCGCGAGGCCCTGCGGGCCGCCGATGCCCGCGTTGTTGAAGGCGAGGTGGAGCGCGCCGTACTCCTCGACCGCCTTGTCGACGGCCGCCTTGACGTCGTCGGGCCTGCCGACGTCGCCGGCGATCGCGACCGCCGTGCCGCCGGCCGCGGTGATCTCGTCGACGACCGACTGGGCGACCTCGAGCTTCAGGTCGTTCACCACGACGTTGGCGCCCTCGGCGGTGAGCCGGATCGCGACGGCCTTGCCGATCCCCGATCCGCCACCGGTCACGACTGCGGTCTTGCCTGCGAACTGTCCACTCATGCTCATCACTCCTTCGCGCCCCTCGCAGGGCATCGTCCGAGGCCGGCCGGAACGACCGGTCACCGAAGCCAACAGCCCGGCGGCGGGATCTATTCGGCCGGTCGGTTCATCTCAGGCGGTTCGGCTCAAGCGGTCGCGCGCTCGGGCGCCATCGTCGCGGCGAGCGCGCCGAGCTCTGCGGCGCGAGCGCGGCGCGCCGCGGTCGCGTCGATCGCGCCCGCCTGCTCGAGGATGTCGATCGCTGCTCGCAGATCGCGCGCGATCTCATCCCGGCGCGCCGGGGGCAGCGCGTCGACCGCGTCGGCGAGCCGAGCGACGGAGCGATCGCTCCGCAGCGCCGGTGCGGAGCGCGAGCCGCGGCGGGCGAGCACGACGAGCGCCACGCTCAGCAGGGCGTCGGCGACCATGGGGACGACCCACGCGCCCGTGACAGGGATGCCCGACCCGACGAGCGAGTCGTCGACCTCGGCACCGGAGGCGAGCCAGGCGATCGCGCCGATCGCGCCGAGCACCGCCGGCACACCTCGCACGATCCAGACACCGGGCCCGCCGCGGTCGGCGCCGCGCGAGCGCAGCTCCTCGACGAGGGCGGGGATGCCGAGCAGCGTCGAGATGGTCGCGATGATGCCGAAGCTGCCGACCGCGAGCCCGCCGCCCTCGCCGAGGAGGATCCACGCGAAGACGGGCAGTCCCCAGACGAACGTGAGGGCGAGCCCGCCGATGATGAGCGCGACCTTGGGCACGCTGAGCGCGCGCTGCCACCCGGGCGCTCCGCGTCGCTCGCCGCGCAGCATGAGCGCCAGGTGGCGCGGCGCCGTCATCGCGAGCGCGTCGCGCACGCGATCCTCGCCGCGGAACGCTGCCGCCTCCATCCGCCACCAGTCGTCGGCCGCGAAGCTCGAGCGGTGAGCGGCATACCCGGCGGCGCTCACGCGTTCCAGCTCTCGACCGGCGGCACGACCTCGACGAGCCGCGAGCGCTGCTCGAGCCACGGCACGCCGTCGAGCTCGAGCCCGATGGGGCGCGCGCCGCCGACGACGGCCTCGGCGTAGGGCCGGAACGCCTCGATGCCCTGCGGCGGGAGCGGGCCGAGCGAGGCGATCACCGAGCCGCCCTCGCGCACCGCGAGCCACTGCACGAGCGAGTACGGCTCGCCGGCGCGCTCGGCGAGCACCTGCATGCGCAGCGCCTCGCCGAGGCCCGCGAGCTCGACGACGTCGTGCCGGGGCGGAAGCGTCGCGGGCGGCTCGAGGATCGTGCGCTGCGCGTCGTCGGGCAGCGCTCCCTCGATCACGTCGAAGCGCAGCACCGCGAGCGCGCTCACTTGCGGCGAGCGCACCGCGAGCGTGTACGTCGCGGTCGGGGCGACCCCGCCGCGCACGGCGTCGAGCCAGCGCACCACGCCCTCGCGATCCTCGAGCAGCCCCGGATCGTGCGCGCCGAGGCGCTCGAGCTCGGCGTGCGCCCAGCCGGGGGAGGGCTGCTCGCGCGGCACCTCGACGGTGAGCGTCGGGTCGAAGTCGACTTCGATGCCGTGCATCAGGGCTCCCAGGCGAAGGTCGCGACGTGGGCGTCGATGAGTGCGATCCACTGCTCGAGCACGTCGTCGTCGGCGGGCAGGTCGGTCGGATGCGTGATGACGGCCGTGAGCTGCAGGGCACGGCGCCGCCCGGTGCCGGGCACGGCGATCACGTAGACGATCGAGGTCGTCGCGCTCGACTCGCCGTCGAGCTCGACGTCCCGCCGCTCGAGCCAGCGGACGATGACGCCCCGGTCGTCGAGCGGCTTCGCGCCCTTGCGCCGGATGGCGTCGACGACGACCTCGCGCACGGGCGCGTCGGGCGTGCTGACTCGCTCGACGGCGGTGATCGTCGCGGGCAGGAAGAGCGACTGAGGCGCTTCCTCCCCCGGCATCATCACGAGGATCGCCCGCTGCTCGCGCAGCTGGCTGAAGGCGGTCGCGGCGTGCCGGCGCAGCTGCACGAGCAGATCCGGCCGGCCGGCGGTCGCGAGCCGCTTCGCGGCGGCCGCGAGCAGCTCCTCCTGCGACTGCTCGTCGGGGCTATACGAGACCCACCCCTGCGGCAGCAGCATGCGGAACGCGGGCACCGTGTCGTCGCCGCCGCGCAGCAGCGTGCGCAGATCAGTCATCCGGCCACCTCCGCGGCCAGGCTATCGGGGTCAATACGTCGGCCAGCGCAGCTGCTCGTAGGTGCCAGGGATGCCGGTGAAGAGGCCGACGGTGTCGCGCACGACGCCCGGCAGCACGCCGAAGTAGTTGCCGGCGAGGTCGCCGATGTGGGCCGCGGTCCACGGCAGGTGGTCGAGGTCGCCGAGCGCCTCCCACGTGTCGTCGCCGTGCGTCGACAGGAACTCCCCGATCATCTCGAAGCTCTCGCCGGCCAGGTACCCGGCCTCGGGCGCGAGGCCGCGCATGTTGGCGACCCAGGTCTTCGGGTTCAGTCCGGAACCGGTCGCGGACAGGCTCCATCGGGCCGCGTCGTCGCCGAACGACGTGCCCGACGCGCCGACCCAGCTCTTCATGCCGGTCTTGATGCCGCCGGAGGCGAAGTCGCCGAGCGAGCCGATCGGCAGCACGCCGACGATCGCGAAGCCGAGGTCCCAGCCGCTCGCGTCGCCGCGCGCGAACTGGTAGATCGTCAGGCCGAGCGCGACGACGCCGACGATGAGCGCGAGGAGCCCGACGATCGGGCCGCCGACGATGAGCGCGAGCGCGGCGAGCACGAGCCCGGCGACCGAGAGCACCGTCTGCACGAACTCGACGAGGCCGTCGAGGTTGTCGAGCCAGCTGTCCTCGAGGCCCTTGCCGTTCTGCGTCTCGATGCCCTTGTACGCCTCCTCGAACTCCTCCCACCACGCGTCGTACGCGGTGTCGTAGTCCTTCGCCTCGGTCTCCCAGTTCTCGTAGGCGGTGTCCCTCGCGAGCCTGGCCGCGTCGATCGCCTCCGTCCGGGCCTGCTCCGCCTGCGTCCGCGCCGCCGGGTCATCAGCGTCCTCGCCCGTCGGGCAGGAGACAGGTCTCGCGACGGCCTCCTCGTAGGCCTCGAGCTTCGTCTCGTAGATCTCCCAGAGCCGCTCGCACTCGGGCACGATGCGCTTCATCTTCGACTGCGCGGTCGAGAGCGCGGTGCCGTAGTCGCGCACGTACGGCCCGACGCGCATGTAGAAGGTGCCGGCCTTGTCCAGCTCCTCGTAGACCTCCTTCGAGACCTCCGTGAGCTTGTCGACCCACTGCCCCTCCTGCTCGGCGCCATCGGTGACAAGCGTCTCCATCGTCGAGGCGGCCAGGGTCATCTTGACCCCGAGGCTCACGATGTCGCTGCCGCGCTGCCAGATGTCGGACGCGTCGCCCTCGAGCACGTGGATGTCGTGCTTCCCGGGGGACTGCTCCATCGCGGCCACTACTGCTCCTCGCTCTGCATGCCGTCGGCGAGCTCCTTGTCGCCCGTCTGCCACCCCTCGCGCAGCTTCGTCGCGCTCTCGAGCACGGCGTCGAGCCCCTCGCGCAGCTGCTTCCGGCGGTCGTCCCACTGGCCCTCGAAGTCGTGCACGCGCGACTGCAGGTCGGCGTGCCCGTCGGGGCGGCCGACAGCGGCGACGAGATCCTCGCGGCGCGAGGAGGCCTGCTCGAACTCCTCGATGATCTCTGCGACGCGCGACTCGAGGCGCTCGAGCATCGCGTAGTTGACCTTGATGTTCACGGGGCTTCCGGGTCGGGGGACGGGGACGCCTCTGACGATATGCACTCGACCCTGGAGCCGCGATGGGGACTACTCCCCGCCGCGGCGAGCGCGGGCCCGAGCCGCCTCAGTCGCGGTCGTCGATCGTCGTCGGCTTCGGGTGCACGGGCAGCACGAGCAGCAGGCCTGCCGCGAGCACGAGCACGATGCCGAGGATGCCGAAGCGCGTGTCGCCGGCGAGCGAGACGAAGACCCCGAACAGGGTCGCGGTGAGGAACGAGACCGAGCGCCCGGTCGTCGCGTGGAGGCCGAACATCTCGCCCTCGCGCCCCTCGGGCGTGATGCGCGCCATGAAGCTGCGGGATGCCGACTGCACCGGGCCGACGAACGTCGCGAGCGCGAGCCCGCACAGCCAGAACATGCCCTTGCCGTCGACGAAGATGACGGCCGAGCCCGAGACCACGAGCACGGCGAGCGACACGATGATGACGACCTTGGGCCCGAAGCGGTCGTCGGCCCAGCCGCCGACGAACGTGCCGATGCCCGCGGTGACGTTCGCGGCGATCGCGAAGAGGATGACCTCGGTCGAGCTGAAGCCGAAGACCTGGGCCGCGATGATGGCGCCGAAGGTGAAGACGCCCGAGAGCCCGTCGCGGAAGATGGCGGAGGCGAGCAGGAAGAGCAGCGTCTTGGGTGCGCGGCGGCCGATGCGCCCGATGGTGCGGAAGAGGATGCGGTACGACTCGAGGATGCCGACGCGCTTGGGCGCGGCACCGGTCGGCGGCACCTCCGGCACGCGCACGAGCAGGGGGATCGCGAACGCGAGGAACCACACGGCGCTCGCGAGCACCGCGAGGCGCACGTCGAGGCCCGCGCCCTCGCGACCCGCGGGCACGTCGAGGATGCCGTTGCCCTCGCCGCCCATGTCGAAGATGAACAGCACGAGCAGCAGGCCGAGCAGCACGATGCCGCCGACGTAGCCCATGCCCCAGCCGAAGCCCGACGTGCGCCCGAGCGCCTGCTTCGTCGAGACCTGGTGGAGCATCGCGTTGTAGTTGACGCTCGCGAACTCGAAGAACAGGTTGCCCGCCGCGAGCAGCGCCGCGCCGAGCCAGATGCCGCCCGGCACGGGGGTGACGAAGAACATCCCCACCATCGCGATGATCGTGAGCCCGGTGTTGACGCCCACCCACAGCTTGCGACGGCCGCCGCCGTCGGAGCGCTGCCCGACGATCGGGGCGAGCAGCGCGACGAGCACGCCCGCGATCGCGACGGCCCACGCGACGATCGACGCGTTGTCGGCGAGTGCGCGCGTGAGCGGCTCTCCGCCGGCCTCGGCGACGTCGGCGTCGACGAAGAGGCTCGAGGCGAGGTAGGTGCTGAAGATGAACGTCGTGACCACGGCGTTGAACGACGCGGAGCCCCAGTCCCACAGCGCCCACGCGCGCGCTCGGCGGCCGAGCTCCCGGCGCGAGACGGGCGCGACGCCCGCTTGCGAGGGCTGCACGAGGTCGTCGGGCGACGGCTGGGGGGTGACGGATGCCTCTGCGGGCTCCTGCGACACGCTCATGGCCCGAGCGTAGGCGAGCCGGGCGAACGGGAGGTGTCGCGCCACGGTCGCGCGGTGCGAGTTCACGAGGGTGGTACCGCTTCGCCGCCTGGAGCCGGGCTCGAGCGACCATTCGGTACCACCCCGCGGCGAGGGTGGTACCGATTTGCCGCCTGGAGCCGAGCCCGAGCGGCCATTCGGTACCACCCGGCCTCAGGCAACGCCGAGGCGTCGCGCGCGGGCGGCGCGCACTCGCGCGACGAGCGAGCGGCCGCCGTCGCGCAGATCCGCCTTCGTCACCCGGATCACGATCCAGCCGAGCGCCTCGAGCTCCTCCTGGCGCCGGATGTCCTTCGCCCACTGCTCCGCGTCGGTGCGGTGGTGGTCGCCCTCGTACTCGATCGCGATGCGCAGCTCGGGGTAGGCGAGGTCGAGCTCCGCGACGAGCCGGCCCTCGTGCCAGACGGGGTGCTGCACGACGGGCTCCGGCAGCCCGGCCGCGACGATCGCGAGGCGAGATCGCGTCTCGCGCGGCGAGTCGACGCCGACCCTCGCAGCCGCGATCGCGGCGAGCAGGGCGGCCGAGCCGGGGCCGCGCCGGTACTGCTCGACGGCCGTCGAGAGCTCGTCGAGCGTCGCGTACGGCCGCTCGAACCGCAGGTCTCGGTACCGCGTCGACGGCGTGACGAGCGCATCGGCGAGCTGCACGAGCTGCTCGTGCCCGGCGCTGCGCCCCATCGTGACGAAGGCGCCGATCGGCCCGAGCGTCGGCAGTCCGTCGACCTCGCCGACGCCGAGCCTCGAGCTGGCGAACTGCAGGGATCGCACCCCGGCGGCTCGAGTCCGCGCCATGCCGCCGGGCACGCCGATGACGAGCGGCTCGTCGGTGCGCCACGCCGCCTCGACCGGCAGCCCCCACAAGCGGGCCGCGGTGATGCCCGCGAACACGTGCCCGTCGCGCATCCGCGGCGCGAAGGCGAGCGCGAGCGCCAGCACCGAGTCGGGCGGGGCGTCGGCGCGCACGCCGTGGAACGGGCGCTCGAGATCGGCCGCGCGGAGCCGCCGACGCGACACGCCGAGCCTCAGCGCCTCCGCGGTCGAGAAGGCGCCGCTCGCGAGCGGCTCTGGCAGCGGAGCGGGGGAGGGCATGCGCGCATGGTGCGGCGTCCCGGGTGCCGACGGGACGCATCCGCCCGCCGGTGTGGAGAGCGCGTCAGGCGGCGAGCGAGATGAGCAGCGACGCGAAGACGGCGATGATGACCGTGCTGTAGGCGAAGCCGACGATCGACTGCACCGTGACGAGGCGCCGAGCCGACCGGGTGGTGAGGGCGACGTCGGCCGATGAGAACGTCGCGGAGAGCTGCACCGAGAGGTAGACGAAGTCGGAGAAGTCGCGCTCCTCCTCGCCGGGGAACTCGAGCCCGCCGCGCTCTGCCCAGCCGCGCATGTGCTCGACGGCGAACACCGCGACGAGCAGCACCCACGTGCCCCCGACACCCAGCACGCACGACGCGATGAGCCAGAGGTCGATCGAGTCGCCGCTCGTCGCGAGCAGCACGACCGAGATGACCCCGACCACGACGATGAGCACCGCCCACGATGTCGGCCCGCCGCCGTAGAGCACGCGCACGATCGCGCTCAGCTCCTCCGAGCGGCGCAGCCGCGCGCGGAGCCGATCGCCCGAGAGCGAGCGGAAGGCGAGGTGCGAGAGCCACAGGAACGCCGGCCCGTAGGCGCCGAACGCGAGCGTCAGCACGCTCGCGAGCGACGACCGCATCGAGAGGTCGACGCCGCCGAGCGCGCTCATGCCGAGCACCGCGAGCGCGGCGGAGGCGCCCGCGATGAGCGACGCCAGGGTGTGCCGGGTGCTCTCGCGGTGGAGCCTCCGGTTGCCTCTCGCCACGGCGTCAACGCTACCGGCGGCCACCGAGACTCTCGGCCGATGCACAGCCGCGAAAGTTGACATGCTTCGACTCAAGGTGAGAAACTTGAGCCATCGCGACTCAAGTCAGCAGCGCCCGCCGGGCGCGGTCGCAGCCGGGGTTCCGGGAGACGGGCCCACCGCCGAGCACGTCGGCGGGCTCGTCTGCCGGAATCAGGCAATGAGCGCAGCGCGAGCTGCGAACAGGAGGCAAGCACATGGCACGAGCAGTCGGCATCGACCTCGGCACCACCAACTCCGTCGTCGCGTTCCTCGACGGCGGCGAGCCCACCGTCATCGCGAACGCCGAAGGATTCCGCACCACCCCTTCGGTCGTCGCGTTCGTCAAGGATGGCGAGACCCTCGTCGGCGAGCCGGCGAAGCGACAGGCGGTCACGAACGTCGATCGCACCATCACGTCGGTCAAGCGCCACATGGGCACCGACTGGAAGAAGGAGATCGACGGCAAGCAGTACACGCCGCAGGAGATCTCGGCGCGCATCCTCGGCAAGCTCAAGCGCGACGCCGAGACCTACCTCGGCGAGAAGGTGACGGATGCGGTCATCACCGTGCCCGCGTACTTCAACGACGCCGAGCGCCAGGCGACGAAGGAGGCCGGCGAGATCGCGGGCCTCAACGTGCTCCGCATCATCAACGAGCCCACCGCGGCGGCGCTCGCGTACGGCCTCGACAAGGGCAAGGAGGATGAGCTCATCCTCGTCTTCGACCTCGGTGGCGGCACGTTCGACGTCTCCCTCCTCGAGGTGGGCAAGGACGACGACTTCTCCACCATCCAGGTTCGCGCGACCGCCGGCGACAACCGCCTCGGCGGCGACGACTGGGACGACCGCGTCGTCGAGTGGCTCAAGCAGCGCTTCAAGGAGCAGTCGGGCGTCGACGTCTCGAACGACAAGATCGCGATGCGCCGCCTGAAGGAGGCCGCCGAGCAGGCGAAGAAGGAGCTCTCGTCGTCGTCGACCACGAGCATCCAGCTGCCCTACTTCTCGCTCACCGAGAACGGCCCCGCCAACCTCGAGGAGACGCTCACCCGCGCGCAGTTCGAGAACATGACGAAGGACCTGCTCGAGCGCACCCGCAAGCCCTTCGAGGACGTTATCCGCGAGGCGGGCATCAAGGTCGACGACATCGCGCACGTCGTGCTCGTCGGCGGCTCGACCCGCATGCCCGCGGTCACCGAGCTCGTCAAGCAGCTCACCGGCGGCAAGGAGCCCAACAAGGGCGTCAACCCGGATGAGGTCGTCGCCGTCGGCGCCGCCCTGCAGGCCGGCGTGCTGCGCGGCGAGCGCAAGGACGTGCTGCTCATCGACGTCACCCCGCTCTCGCTCGGCATCGAGACCAAGGGCGGCATGATGACGAAGCTCATCGAGCGCAACACCGCCATCCCGACGAAGCGCTCCGAGACCTTCACGACCGCCGAGGACAACCAGCCCTCGGTCGCGATCCAGGTCTTCCAGGGCGAGCGCGACTTCACGCGCGACAACAAGCCGCTCGGCACGTTCGAGCTCACCGGCATCGCGCCGGCGCCGCGCGGCGTGCCGCAGATCGAGGTCACCTTCGACATCGACGCGAACGGCATCGTGCACGTGTCCGCGAAGGACAAGGGCACGGGCAAGGAGCAGTCGATGACGATCACGGGCGGCTCGAGCCTCTCGAAGGAGGACATCGACCGCATGGTCAAGGACGCCGAGGCGAACGCGGCGGCCGACAAGGCGCGCCGCGAGGCCGCCGAGCTGCGCAACACCGGCGAGACGCTCGTCTACTCGGTCGAGAAGGTGCTGACCGACAACGCCGAGCAGCTGCCCGACGACGTGAAGAACGACGTGCAGGCGGATGTCGACGCGGTGAAGTCGGCCCTCGCGGGCGACGACGACGAGGCGGTGAAGACCGCGGTCGAGAAGCTGCAGCAGTCGCAGTCGAAGCTCGGCGAGGCGATCTACGCGCAGTCCCAGGCCCAGGCGCAGGCGGATGCGTCGGGTGACGAGCCGCAGGCCGCCCCGGCGGAGGACGACGACGTCGTCGATGCCGAGGTCGTCGACGACGAGGACGAGAAGAAGTAGCCATGACGAGTCACGAGGACGACAAGCGCGACGAGGCCGAGGGCCGCGAGGAGCCCAAGGTGCACGACAAGCGCCGCATCGACCCCGTGACGGGAGAGCCCCGCGAGCCGGCAGCAGACGCCGCCGGCTCCGGGGCCGCCCCGTCGGAGGGCACGGCGGATGCGTCGGCCGAGGGCCAGCAGAGCGATGACCTGAGCGAGGCCGACCGGGCCCTGCTCGAGGGCGAGGCCGCGGCGATCGAGGCGGAGCGCGCCGCGCTGCAGGCGAAGTCCGAGCAGCAGCAGGACGAGCTCGCGCGGCTCAAGGCCGAGTACGTCAACTACCGCAACCGCACCGAGCGGGAGCGCGCGGGCGACCGCGACGCGACCATCGCATCCGTCATCGCCTCGATGCTGCCGGCGCTCGACGACCTCGATCTGGCCGACAAGCACGGCGATCTGGTCGAGGGCCCGCTCGCGATCGTGGCGCAGAAGCTGCGCGCCTCGTTCGAGCAGCTCGGCGTCGTGAAGCTCGGGGAGGTCGGCGAGGCGTTCGACATCGACAAGCACGAGGCCGTCGCCCAGCTGCCCAACCCGGAGGTGACCGAGATGGTCGTCGCCGACGTCGTGCAGGCGGGCTACCGCGTGGGCGAGCGCGTGCTGCGCGCGGCCAAGGTCGCGGTGTTCGTCCCGGCGGAGTGATGCCGGCGCGAGAGGGGAGCGGCGTGAGCCGCGAGCGTCTGAGGGAGGTGGAGCATGGCTAGCAACGACTGGTTCGACAAGGACTTCTACGCCGTGCTCGGCGTGCCCAAGGACGTCTCCGAGGCCGACCTCAAGAAGACCTACCGGAAGCTCGCCCGGCAGTACCACCCGGACTCCAACCCGGGTGACGCATCCGCCGAGGCGAAGTTCAAGGAGATCTCCGAGGCGCACGCCGTGCTCTCGGACCCGAAGCAGCGGCAGGAGTACGACGCCGTCCGCGCGATGGCGGGCGGCAGGCCGCGCTTCGCCCCCGGCGGCTCCGGCGGCTTCGAGGACATCTTCGGCGGCTTCGGGGGCGGTGGCGGCGGCCCGCGCGTGCAGTACTCGCAAGGCGACTTCGAGGACCTGCTCGGCGGCATGTTCGGCGGCCAGAGCGGGTTCGGCGGGGGCTTCGGCGCCCGTCGGCCCGCGAAGGGCCGCGACGTCACCGCGCGCGCGGCGCTCGACTTCACCTCGGCGGTGCAGGGCGACACGCTCAAGCTCACGGTCGGCGGGAAGACCATGACCGTCAAGATCCCGGCCGGCGTGCACGACGGGCAGAAGATCAAGCTGCGAGGCAAGGGCGACCCCTCGCCCTCCGGCGGCGAGCCGGGCGACCTCATCCTCACGGTGCAGGTGCGCCCGCACCCGGTCTTCACGATGGACGGCCTCAACCTGCGCGTCGACGTGCCGGTGACGTTCGCCGAGGCGGCGCTCGGCGCGACGATCGAGGTGCCGACGCTCGGCGGCAGCCCGGTGCGGCTCAAGGTCGCCCCCGGCACCCCCTCGGGTCGCGTGCTGCGCGTCAAGGGGCGCGGCGTCGCCGGCAAGCAGGGCACGGGCGATCTGCTCGCGACCATCCAGGTCGTGGTGCCGAGCCACCTCACGAAGGCGCAGGTCGAGCACCTCGAGGCGTTCGTCGAGGCGGGCCCGAAGGAGTCGCCGCGCGCCGAGCTGCTCGCGAAGGCGAAGGCGTCGTGATGCGTGCAGCGCCGTCGGGCTTCGACGAGACGTCGCCGATCTTCTCGATCGCGGCGGCCGCCGAGCTCGCCGGCCTGCACGCGCAGACGCTGCGCCAGTACGACCGGCTCGGGCTCGTCGAGCCCGCCCGCACCGCGGGCAACACGCGCCGCTACTCGATGCGCGACGTCGGGCGGCTCAAGCAGGTGCAGCTGCTCTCGAGCGAGGGCGTCTCGCTCGAGGGCATCCGCCGCATCCTCGCGATGAGCGACGAGAACCGCGAGCTGCGCGCGCGGGTGCGACATCTCGAGGCGGCACTGGCGGATGCGGTGATGCAGCAGCACGGACGCCGCGTGTTCGCGGCGGGCTCGGCGGGCATCACGACGCTCCGCGCGGGCGCACGCCCCTCGAAGCCCGGCTCCGTCGTGCTCTGGGGCCCGCAGCCGCGCGGCTGAGCGGCAACCCCGCGTCGGTCGCGCCGCCGCAGGCGGCGCATCGAGACCCCGATGCGATGATGGTGCCCGTGGACGACCCGGCACGCCGCGACCGCGCAGAGCGCGGCGCTCGCGACGAGCCCGGGCCCGCCCGGCCGGATCCCGCCGCGCCGCCGCTGCCCGGCACCGCGACGCCCGTCCCGGTCGACGCGGCGGCGCGGGCGGCCGCTGCCGGCAGAGCACACGCTGTGCGCGCCGAATCCGCGCCGGCTCGCGATGCGCTCGTCCCGACGACCGCGCTGCAGACCCGCGCGGCCGAGCGGGAGCGCCGACGCCGCGAGCGCGAGCGCGCCGCGATGCCCGCGTACGCGCCGCCGCCCATGCACGAGCCCCCGCACTCCGCCGCCCCGCCGGTCGCCCCTTCCTTCCCGCCGCAGAGTGTCGGCACTCTGCTGTCCGGCGGCCCCGCAGCAGCAGAGTTCCGGCACTCTGCGCCGGCCGCAGCGGCGCTGCCCGGCTATGCGCCTGCGCCGGGCTACGGCCCGCCCGCGGGCTACGCCGTGCCGATGCACCCGGCGGCGCCGTACGCATCCGCAACTCCGTACCCCTACGCGGCCTACCCGCCCCCGCCGCCCCCGCGCCTGCCGTGGACGCGGCGGCAGACGCGCGCCGCCGTGCTGAGCTCGTGGCTCGGGCAGACCGTCATGGCGCTCGCGACGCACTTCCTCGTCACCTACTTCTCGATCGTCGGCTTCGCGTGGCTGCTGCACGCCACCGGCGAGCCGATCGGCACGATCGAGGCCGACTCGCTCACCTCGACCGTCGCGCTCTGGACGATGCCCGACCGCGTCGTGGCCACCGCGATCATCGGGGCGATCGTCGGCGGCGGGCTGCTCGCGCTCGGCGCGATCCTCAGCCGCCAGTGGGGCAGGGCCGCGGGGCTCGCGAAGCCGCACCGCTCGGCATGGCTCGCGTGGCTCTGCACGACCGGCGTGACGGGGCTCTTCGGCTTCGCCTACTGGCCGGGGGCGATCGTGGTCGCCTTCGTCGCGACCGTCGCGAGCTCATCGGCGTCGCTCACGCTCGGCTCGATGTGGGCGACGCTCTTCGGGCTGCTCGCGATGGCGGTCGTGCTCACGGGCGGGGTGGGGCTGCTGTTCGGCTGGCTCTTCCTCTCGACCTCGCGCCCGCGCGTCGACCCGCGCGCGATCGCCGCGGCGCAGGAGGCGGCCGCCGAGGCCGCCGCGCGCGCTCGCGACGAGGCGGAGCTCACGCAGGTGCGGCCGCGCGGAGCGCGCCCGTGAGCCGAGCCGCGGCCCGCGCGCAGCACCCCGACGTGCTCGACCAGGCGCAGCGCGCGGCGGTGCGATCGGCGGGCGGCGTGGGGCTCTCGCTCGTGGCCGGGGGTGCCTCGCTCATCTGGGGCATGCTCGCGGCAGCGCTCGTCGTCATCGTGCTGCGCGCCGCGATCATCGACCTGTTCGACGGCGTCGAGTGGGGGCTCGCGGTCGTCGACTGGATCGAGCGGCTCGACGCGTCGTGGCTCGTGCCCGTCGTGCTCGTGCTCGTCGTGCTCGCCGTCGCCGCGGGCGCCCTCGGCTGCTGGCTCTCCACCCGTCGCATGCGGCGGGCGGGCGTGGTCGCGCCGGCGGCGGTGACCCTCCGGGGCGCCGCGCTCGGCACGGCGCTGCAAGCGGCGCTCTCGACGCTCTCGAGCTGGCTGCTCGGGCTGCTGACGCTCTTGACCGGCACGCTCGGCTTCTGGCTCGCCGCGGGCATCTGGGTGCTCGCCTCCATCGCCGTCTCGACGCTCATCGGCTGGCTCGCCGGCCCTCACACGTGGCTCGCGATCGCGCGCCGTGAGGCGCGGCGAGCGCAGGAGGCCAGCGCGCTCTCCTGACCCTTGCGCGCCCGCACGCCGCCGAGCATGCTCGGAGCCGCGGCGGCGCGCGCGCCGCGCGTCGCCAGGAGCGAGGAGGCACGGATGCGACTGGTCGCGCACGAGTTCATGACCCTCGACGGCGTCATGCAGGGCCCCGGCCGCCGTGACGAGGACACCGAGGGCGGCTTCCGCTGGGGCGGCTGGGTCGCGCCGAGCTTCGACGAGGCGGTCGGCGAGGTCGTCTCGGGCTGGTTCGAGCGCACCGACGCGCTGCTCTTCGGCCGCCGCACCTACGACATGATGGCCGGCTACTGGCCGCAGGTGACCGACGACGGCGATCCCGTCGCGCAGCGGCTCAGCACCGCACCGAAGCACGTCGTCTCCACGACGCTGCGGCTCGACGAGGCGCCCTGGGCCGTCACCGAGTCGGTCATCGCCGACGACGTGCCCGAGCGCATCCGCGCCCTCAAGTCGACGGGCGACGGCGAGCTGCAGGTGCACGGCTCATGGCGGCTGCTGCAGACCCTCATCGCCGAGCACCTCCTCGACGAGCTGCGGCTCATCGTCTTCCCGGTGATCGTGGGCGAGGGGAAGCGCGTCTTCGATCGCGTGACGCAGCCGACCGGGTTCGAGGTGGCGGGTGCGCGCGTCGCGCCGAGCGGTGCCGTCGCGATGTCGCTCACCCCGGCGAGGTCGTCGACGGCCGCGAGGTCGCGGTCGAGGAGGAGCGGGGCGACCTCGACTGACGTCGCTCAGCGCCGGGCGGCTGCTCTCGCGAGCATGCGCCTGGCCGCGCGCACGCGCACGGGCCGGCAGCCCGCATCCGTGAGCCTCGCGACGATCGCCGGCTCGCGGCCGGCCAGGATGAGGCCGCGCTTGACGAGGAACGCGGGGCTCTTGCGCCGCTCGCGCAGGTCGCGCGCGAAGCGCAGCGCCATCGTGAGCCAGCGCGAGCGGTGCACGCAGAGCGCGTCGGCGAGGATGCCGCGCCGCCGCGCCTCCTCGACGACCTCGGCCACGAAGACTCCCTCGGCGACGAAGAGCCGCGCGCCGTCGAGCGCGACGGGATGCACGCCGACGGATGCGCTGCGGGAGATGTCGTAGACCGGCACGGTGGTGCGGCCGGTGCGGGCGAGCTGCTCGAGCGCGTCGATCGCCCGGTCGCGGTGCCATGAGCCGGGGTGGTCCCAGTCGACCTCGCCCGTCTCGAGCCGCGGCAGCTCGGGGTCGTCGCCCTCGCGGTAGAAGTCGTCGAGCCGCAGCACCGGGAGTCCGGAGCGCTCGGCGATGCGCGACTTGCCGGAGCCGGACGCGCCGCCGATGAGGACGACCCGCGCGAGGGGCTCGTCGGCGGCGGGCATGGGCTCCATCTTCTCACGGCGCTGGACCGCGGACGGCGAGGGCGCGTGCCGTTCAGCCGCGCGTCAGTGCCGAGCCGCCATGCTCGACGCATGCGCGTGCTCGTGGTCGACGACGAGGTGCGCCTCGCCGACGGCATCCGGCGCGGTCTGCTCGCCGAGGGGATGACGGTCGACGTCGCGCACGACGGCGTCGACGGGCTGTGGCGTGCGCGCGAGTTCGCCTACGACGTCGTGCTGCTCGACGTGATGATGCCGGGCATGAGCGGCTATCGCGTCTGCCAGGCGATGCGCGCCGAAGGCATCTGGACGCCCGTGCTCTTCCTCACCGCGAAGGACGGCGAGTGGGACGAGGTCGAGGGGCTCGACACCGGCGGCGACGACTGGCTCACCAAGCCCTTCTCCTTCCCCGTGCTCGTCGCGCGGATCCGCGCGCTCGCGCGCCGCGGGGGCCGCGAGCGGCCGGTCGTGCTCGAGGCGGGCGACCTGCGGCTCGATCCCGCGGCGCGCACCGCGCATCGCGGGGACGAGCGGCTCGAGCTGAGCGCGCGCGAGTTCGCGGTGCTCGAGCTGCTCATGCGGCGCCGCGGCGAGGCGGTGACGAAGCGCGAGCTGCTCGACGACGTCTGGTCGGAGGACTTCGAGGGCGATCCGAACATCGTCGAGGTGTACGTCGGCCGGCTGCGGCGGAAGATCGACCGGCCGTTCGGGCGCGAGGCGATCCAGACGGTGCGCGCCGCCGGCTACCGGTTGGCGGCCGACGGTGGCTGACGAGGCGGTCGAGCGGCGCGCGGGCCGCCGCCCGTCGATCCGGCTGCGCATCGTCGCCGCCGCTGTCGCGGTCGTCGCCGTCGCGCTAGGAGTCGGCGCGGCGACGCTCGTCTGGACGCTCGAGCGCATGCTGCAGGCATCCGTCGCCGAGCAGCTCGCCGACGAGCTCGACGCCCTCGCGCAAGGCGTCGACGAGGGCACGATCCAGACGGCGGCGCTCGTGCAGCGGGACGACGACGTGCTCGTGGCGCTGCGCTCGCCCACGAGCGTCGTCGTCAACACCGACGCGGCTGCCGCGCTGCCCGTACCGGAGGGCCGGGCGCCGGTCACCGCGACCGTCGACGGCGAGCGCTTCGTCGTGGTGGCAGCCGAGGTGGACGCCGGCACGATCGTCGTCGCGCGGTCGCTCGCGCCGGTCGACGACGCCGCGCGCTCGGCGACCGCGCTCCTCGCTGTCGCGGTGCCGCTCGCGGTCATCCTCGTCGCGACGGTGGTGTGGATCGTCGTCGACCGCGCGCTCGCGCACGTCGACCGGATGCGGGCGCAAGTCGACGACATCGACGCGACGGGCCTCGACCGCCGGATCGAGACGACGAGCCGCGGCGACGAGCTCGACCGGCTCGCGGCGACCATGAACCGCATGCTCGACCGCATCGAGGCCGACGCGCGCTCGCGCCGCCGCTTCGTCTCGGACGCGTCGCACGAGCTGCGCTCGCCGCTCGCCTCGATGCGGCAGTTCGCCGAGCTCGCGCGGGCGCATCCCGACGCCGTGCGGCCGGACGAGCTGACCGACGTCGTGCTGCAGGAGGGCGAGCGGATGCACGGCATCGTCGAGGCGCTGCTGCTGCTCGCGAGGCTCGACGAGCGCGGCGCCGCGAGCGGCCAGCGGCAGCCGGTCGACCTCGACGACCTCGCGCTCGCGGAGGTCGCTCGCGTGCGTGCGCTCGGCCGCGCGGCGGTTGGCGCCGCGGTGCGAGCCGCACCGGTCGAGGGCGACGCGCGCCTGCTCGGCCTCGCGTGCCGCAACCTCGTCGACAACGCGCTCCGGCATGCGCGCGACCGGATCGCGCTCGGCTCCGGCGTGCGCGACGGCCGAGCCATGCTCTGGGTCGACGATGACGGCGCCGGCGTGCCGGTCGAGGAGCGGGAGCGCGTGTTCGAGCGCTTCGTGCGCCTCGACGAGGCGAGGGCGCGCGACGACGGCGGAGCCGGGCTCGGCCTCGCGATCGCGCGGCAGGTCGCTCGCGCCTACGGCGGCGACGCCTGGGTCACAGACGCTCCGCTCGGCGGGGCGCGCTTCGTGCTCGAGCTGCCGGCCGCGCGCGATGCCGAACGCGGCGCCTGACGCCGCGTTCAGCATCGTTCAGTCGTGCGTCAGCGCCCGGCGGCGAGGGTGGAGCCATGAACGAGCAGCAGCACCCCGAAGACCGATCGCCCGAGACCATCGGTGCCGACGACCCGTCGCCGCGCCACCCCGACGCGCCCGCTGACGCGGCCGCGGCCGACACCGCCCGGCACGACGCGGCGGCCGAGCCGACGCCGCCGCGCCGCGGCCGCGGCATCCTGCGTCCCATCCTCATCGGCTCCGGCGCGGCCGCGGTCGTCCTCGCGGTCGCGGGCGTCGGCCTCTCGATCGCCGACGCGTTCGACGACGACGACGATCCCGCGCCCGCCGCTTCCGCCTCCGCGTCGTCGGAGGCCGGCGATGACAGCGACGACGACTCCGCGGCGGCCCTCGACGGCACGGTGCCTGCCGAGCCCGCCGACCTCGCCGCCGCCATCGAGGCGGCGATCGTCGCCGCAGGCGGTGGCGACGCGACGAGCGTCGAGATCGAGCGCGACGGCTGGAAGGTCGACGTGCGCCTCGCGGACGGGAGCGAGGTGGAGGTGCGAGTGCCGCTGACCGGCGAGCCGGTCGTGCGCGCCGACGGCAACGGCGACGACTCGAGCGACGCGCCGCTCGACCCCGCGCGGGTCGCGCAGATCAGCGATGCCGCCATCGCGGCCGCGGGCGGCGGCGTCGTGGTCTCGATCGAGACCGAGGACGACGCCGATGTGCGATTCGAGGTCGAGGTCGCAATCGGCGGTGACGAGGTCGACGTCGAGCTCGCCGACGACCTGACGGTCGTCTCGGCCGACCGCTGACCGACCGGAGGCGCCCGGCGAGCCAGCCTCGCCGGGCGCCTCGACGCGTCACCCCTCGAGGAAGCGCGCGAGCACCTCGGTGAACACCTTCGGCTGCTCGGAGTGCACCCAGTGGCCCGCGCCCTTGATCGTCACGCGGCGCACGTTCGGGAACAGCGCCTCCATCTGCGGGGCGAACTCGTCGCGCACGTAGCCGGAGTCGGCGCCCGCGATCCACAGCACGGGTCCCTCGTAGACGGCGTCGGTCTGGGGGAAGCCGCGCAGCACCGCGAGGTCGCGGCGCAGCACCTCGAGGTTGGGCAGCCAGCGCCAGCCGTCGCCGTCGCGCTGCAAGCTCTGCAGCAGGAAGCCGCGCACGCCGGGGTCGGGCGCGGCCTCGGCGAGCGCTTCGCTCGCCTCCGAGCGGGAGCCGAGCGCCTCGAGGTCGATCGCGAGCATGCCGTCGATGTAGCGCGCGAACTCGTCGGTCGAGCGGTAGGCGACGGGGGAGACGTCGACGACGCACAGCCGCTCGACCTTCTCAGGGTGCCGCAAGGCGGCGAGCATCGCGGCCTTGCCGCCCATCGAGTGGCCGACGAGCGCGGTCGGCTCGTCGATCGCGCTCGCCACCGCATCCGCCATCTCGAGGTAGTCGAGGCGCTCGGTCCAGCCGGAGCGCCCGTGGTTCGGCATGTCGACGAGCGTGACGCGATGCCGATCGGCGAGCGCCTTCGCGACCTGCGTCCAGTTCTTGCCCTGCCCGAAGAGGCCGTGGCAGAGCATGACGGGCGAGCCGCGCTCGCCGAGGCGGGTCAGGTGCAGGTCGGTCACGCCGCCACGCTATCGGCGCGACCCGTGGAGGCAATATGAAGGCGCGGCGTCCGCCGGGTGGCGGCGCCGCGCCTGCGGAGCGGCACGGCTCAGCTCGTCGAGCCGGCCGTCGCCGACGCCGACTCGCCCTCGCTCGAGCGCGAGCCCTCGCCGGTGCCGATCTGCGTCTGACCGCCGCTGCCGTGCTGCACCTCGATCTTGCGAGGCTTCGCGCGCTCGGCGACCGGGATCGTGAGCGTGAGCACGCCGTGCTCGTACGACGCCTCGATGCGGTCGAGGTCGACGTCGTTGCCGAGGCTCAGCTGGCGCATGTAGCGGCCGGCGGGTCGCTCCTGCGCGATCCACTGCCGCTGGTCGCCGCCGCCGATCGTGCGCTCGGCCTGGATCGTCAGCGTGCCGGCGTCGATGCCGAGGTCGATCGAACCCGGGTCGATGCCCGGCAGGTCGACGTGCACGACGTAGTGATCGCCGGAGCGGTAGAGATCCATCGGCATCCAGCTCGAGGCCGCCGCGGCGCCACCGGCGCCGCTCAGCAGCCGAGCGGTCATCCTGTCCATCTCGCGGAACGGGTCGAAGGTCAGTGCCATTGACAACCACCTCCTCCACGTGCGGCCGCGCCCTGTGCGACGGCCGTCGGTGTCTTCGGCAGCTCCCTCGGGCTCTGCCCCGAGGAGCGCCTCCATTTTAGCACTCGACCCAAGAGAGTGCTAACGCCTCGCTTCGAGCCTGCTGGGAGCCGGAGGCGTGCTCGCGGCTACCGGCGATCGCTCACGTCGAAGCCCGCGCGATCGACGCGGCGGTGGAAGCGCATGCCCGCGAGGCCGCCGAGCACGGCCCCGATGAGCGCGACGACCGCGACCACGACCGCCGAGATGATCGTCGCGAGCGTCGCCTGGTCCTCCGGGAGCGGCAGGGTCGGCATCGAGCCGGGCGGGAGCGCGAAGTTCTGCCCCGCGACGAGCCCGATGATCGCCGCGACGATCGCGATCACGACCGCCCACGCCCAGACGGCGACGCCTTGCTTCGCGCCGTCGAAGCGCGCCATCCGGCCGGCGACGTAGCCGCCGCAGTAGTAGGCGACGAACCAGATGACGAGCAGGATGACCGCGCCCCAGATGCCGGCGGACTGCAGGTCCTGCTGCGCTCCCTCGACGACGTCGTCGACGTCGCGGCCGGAGAGCGATGCGATGAGCGCGCCGATCGCGGCGGCGAGCGCGATGAGGAGCACCACGGCGCCGGTGGCGGTGAGCCAGCCGAAGAACGCCGCGCCCGCCTTCACCCCGCCGAAGCGCTCGCGCTCGCGCGCGACGACCGCCTCGCGATCGTGGCGCAGGTCGCCGGTCACGCGGTCGTCGTCGTGCCGACGCTCGCGGGCGTCGGTGGCTCCCGAGCGGTCGTCGTCGTGCCGGTGCGCCCGCGCCTCGGTGGCACCGGTGCGGCCGTCGTCGCGCGTCGAGGCATCCCGGTCCGGATCGAAGGGGCGGCTCCGCGGAGTGGAGTCGTCCGGGCCCTGTGTGGTCATGTCGAGCTCCTCACATCGGTCACGTCGTCGTGGTCGATCGGGGCGCCGGTGCGGCGACCGTCCCTTCAGTATCCGCCGCCGAGCGCATCGGGCCCGGTTTTCCTAGCCAACGTCCAGCATCCGTAGTAAACTTGAGCCAATAGCACTCAAGTTCGGATTGTCAGGACCAGGAACGATGGAGGAGCCATGGCACGCATGGGCGGCATGATGCCGGGCCAGGAGGAGCAGCAGTCGGCGCTCGAGCAGTTCGGCACCGACCTCACCGAGATCGCCCGCTCGGGGCGGCTCGACCCCGTGATCGGTCGCGACGAGGAGATCCGGCGCATCAGCCAGGTGCTCTCGCGCCGCACGAAGAACAACCCCGTGCTCATCGGCGAGCCCGGCGTCGGCAAGACGGCCGTCGTCGAGGGCCTCGCGCAGCGCATCGTCGCGGGCGACGTGCCCGAGAGCCTCAAGGGCAAGTCGCTCGTCGCGCTCGACGTCAACGCGATGATCGCGGGCAGCAAGTACCGCGGCGACTTCGAGGAGCGCATGAAGAACGTGCTCGCCGAGATCGCGAAGGCCGAGGGCCGCATCGTCACGTTCATCGACGAGCTGCACATCATCATGGGCGCCGGCGCGGCCGAGGGCAGCCAGGGCGCGAGCAACATGCTCAAGCCGATGCTCGCGCGCGGCGAGCTGCGCCTCATCGGTGCGACGACGCTCGACGAGTACCGCGAGTTCATCGAGAAGGACGCCGCGATGGAGCGGCGCTTCCAGCAGGTCTACGTCGGCGAGCCGAGCGTCGAGGACACCGTCGCGATCCTGCGCGGCCTCAAGGAGCGGTACGAGGCGCACCACAAGGTCACGATCGCCGACAGCGCCCTCGTCGCAGCCGCATCCCTCTCGAACCGCTACATCACCGCCCGCCAGCTGCCCGACAAGGCGATCGACCTCATCGACGAGGCCGCGAGCCGGCTGCGCATGGAGATCGACTCGGCCCCGACCGAGATCGACCAGCTGCGCCGCACGGTCGACCGCATGGAGATCGAGCGCCTCGCCCTCAAGCGCGAGCGCGACGACGCGTCGAAGGAGCGGCTCGCCGAGCTCGAGGCGACGCTCGCGGAGCGCCGCACCGAGCTGGCCGCGCTCGACGAGCGCTGGCAGACCGAGCGCGCGAGCCTCAACCGGATCGGCGGGCTGCGCGAGCAGCTCGACGAGCTGCGCGGCCGCGCCGAGCGCGCGCAGCGCGAGGGCGACCTCGAGCGTGCCTCGCGGCTGCTCTACGGCGAGATCCCGCAGGTCGAGCAGCAGCTCAAGGAGGCCGAAGCGCAGGCCGCGGAGTCGGGTGCGCGCATGGTCGGCGACCAGGTGACGGAGGACGACATCGCCTCGGTCGTCGCGGCGTGGACGGGCATCCCCGTCGGCCGCCTGCTGCAGGGCGAGACCGAGAAGCTCCTCGCCCTCGAGGACGAGCTCGCGAAGCGCGTCGTCGGCCAGCGCGAGGCGGTCAAGGCGGTCTCGGATGCGGTGCGCCGCAGCCGCGCGGGCGTCTCGAACCCGAACCAGCCGACGGGCTCGTTCCTGTTCCTCGGCCCGACCGGCGTCGGCAAGACCGAGCTCGCGAAGGCGCTCGCCGAGCTGCTCTTCGACGACGAGAAGGCGCTCGTGCGCATCGACATGTCGGAGTACGGCGAGAAGCACTCGGTCGCGCGGCTCGTCGGCGCCCCTCCCGGCTACATCGGCTACGAGCAGGGCGGGCAGCTCACCGAGGCCGTGCGCCGCCGGCCCTACTCGGTCGTGCTCATGGACGAGGTCGAGAAGGCGCACCCCGAGGTCTTCGACCTGCTGCTGCAAGTGCTCGACGACGGCCGCCTGACCGATGGGCAGGGTCGCACGGTCGACTTCCGCAACACGATCCTCATCCTCACCTCCAACCTCGGCTCGGCCTTCCTGACCGATCCGACCATCTCGACCGAGACGGCGCGCGAGCAGGTCATGGGCGCGGTGCGGGCCGCCTTCAAGCCCGAGTTCATCAACCGGCTCGACGACATCGTCATCTTCGACGCGCTGACGCAGGAGGAGCTCGGCGCGATCGTCGGCATCCAGGTGCACGCGCTCGACCGGCGCCTGCGCGAGCGCCGACTCACGGTCGACGTGACGGATGCGGCGAGGCAGTGGCTCGGGGAGCGCGGCTACGACCCCGTGTACGGCGCGCGGCCGCTGCGCAGGCTCATGCAGCGCGAGATCGACGATCGGCTCGCGCGGGCGCTGCTCGCGGGCGAGGTGCGCGACGGCGACCGGGTGATCGTCGACGTCGCTCCCGGCGGCTCGGGCCTGTGGGTCGGCGCCGAGGGCGCGGAGCGGCCCGCGCAGTGGTCGTTCGACGCCGACGTGGTCGACGACGTCGACGAGGTGATCGACGCGGAGCCGCTCGACGAGCCGTGACCGCACGGCGCCCACGACGGCGGATGCCGCGTGAGCGCGCCCGGCACGGCAGAATCGAGCGGTTGCTGACCGCTCGTCGACCGGAGGACCGATCGTGGCCATCGCCCCGTCCAGTGCCGACAGCGAAGCGGGGCTGCCGCCGCTGACCGGCGGGCCGCACCGCGCCCGGCTCGGCGTCATCTCGATCGTCGCGTGCTTCGGCGGGCTGCTGTTCGGCTACGACACGGGCGTCATCAACGGCGCGCTGCAGCCGATGAGCGCAGAGCTCGGACTCGAGGCGCTCACCGAGGGCATCGTGACGAGCTCGCTCGTCTTCGCGGCGGCCTTCGGCGCGCTGCTGGGCGGGCGCGTCTCCGACGGCGTCGGCCGCCGCTCGACGCTCATCGCGCTCGCGGTGCTCTTCTTCATCGGCACGCTCGTCGTCGCGCTCGCACCGGGATTCGCGGCGGTCGTCGTCGGCCGCGTGCTGCTCGGGCTCGCGGTCGGCGGCGCCTCGACGGTCGTGCCCGTCTACCTCGCCGAGCTCGCGCCGTTCGAGATCCGCGGCTCGATCTCGGGCCGCAACGAGGTGGCGATCGTTTCGGGGCAGCTCGCCGCCTTCGTCGTGAACGCGGTGCTCGGCAGCACGCTCGGGCACGTCGACGGCGTGTGGCGCATCATGTTCGCGGTCTGCGCGCTCCCCGCGATCGCGCTCTTCGTCGGCATGCTGCGCATGCCCGAGTCGCCGCGCTGGCTCGCCGAGCGCGGCCGGCGCGACGAGGCGCTCGCGGTGCTGCGCTCCGTGCGCGCCGGCGAGCGCGCCGAGGCGGAGCTCGAGCACATCGAGGCCCGCGTCGCCGCCGGGGTCGCGCCGCGCGGTCGGGCTCGGCTGCGCCCGCTGCTCGCGAACCGCTGGCTGCGCCGCGTGCTCCTGGTCGGCATCGGCGTCGGCGTCGCGCAGCAGCTCACCGGCATCAACGCGATCATGTACTACGGCACGGCCGTGCTCGAGGAGTCGGGCTTCGACCGCTCTGCGGCCCTCATCGCGAACATCACGCCGGGCATCATCGCCGTCGTCGGCGGGCTCGTCGCGCTGCGACTCATGGACCGCATCGACCGGCGCACGACCCTGCTCACGGGCTTCGCGCTCACGACGCTGTGCCACGCGCTCATCGGGATCGCGTCGATCGCGCTCGAGCCGGGGGACCCCATCCGCCCCTTCGTGCTCCTCGCGCTCGTCGTCGCCTTCGTCGGCGCGATGCAGACGTTCCTCAACGTCGCGACCTGGGTCTACCTCTCCGAGATCTTCCCGCTGCGCGTGCGCGGCCTCGGCATCGGCATCGCCGTCTTCGCGCACTGGCTCGCGAACGGCGCGCTCGCGCTCGCGTTCCCGTCGCTGCTCGAGGCGGTCGGCATCACGGGCGCCTTCTTCCTCTTCGCCGCCGTCGGCGCCCTCGCGCTGTGGTTCATCGCGACCAACGTGTTCGAGACGCGCGGCCGCAGCCTCGAGGCGCTCGAGGCCGACATCGCGAGCGGCGAGCTCTTCGCGCGCCGCTGACGCCCGGTCAGTGGAACGGGCAGCCGCCGCCGGCGCTCGCCCGCGGCCGGCGGTGAGCGCTGCGCACGACGCCGCCCGAGGAGGGCCTCGTCGGCATGCGCCGGTGGCTCACGTCGAGGCCCTCGCCGAGGATCGTCACGCGCGGGTCGCTCAGCGCCGCGATCGCGCTCGTGAGCGTCGCGAGGGTGACCTTCTCGCCGGGGCAGCGGTGGCCCGTCGACGGATGCCCGCCGCCCTGCGGTACGAACGCGCCCATCGCCTCGATCTCGGCCCAGTCGTCGATGCCGACGAAGCGCTCGGGGTCGAACTCGGTCGCGCGCTCCCAGCTCTGCTCGTCGAGGTCCGTGCCGAGCACGTCGAGCAGCAGCAGGGCACCCGCGCTTACGCGCTCGCCGTCGAGCTCGACCTCGTCGACCGCGCGGCCCGGCAGCATCGGCACGAACAGCGCCGTGCGCCGCACCTCGTGCGCGAACGCGGTCGCGAGCGGGCCGCCGGTGAGCCTCCCGCGCTCGGCGGCCTCGGCCGCGATGCGCTCGCGCCACTCGGGCCGCTCGTGGAGGGCCTTCGCGGCGAAGGCGACGAACCGGCACACCGCGATCGCGGGGCGGAACGAGTTCTGCAGCTCGATGCCGGCGAGCCGCGCGGGCAGCAGCTCGCCGTCCGGGTCGCGGTGCCACGCCCACGCGTGCAGCGCGGTGCCCGTCCGCGCCTCGAGCTCGCCCGCGCGCACCGCCTCGATGAGCGCGCTCGCGTGCCGGTCCGACCACCAGCGGTTGACCATCGTCAGGAGGAACTCGGGGGAGTAGGGCACGCCGAAGCCGTCGACGATCTGCGCTTGCCGCCGCGCCCAGCGGGTCTTCGCCTCGGGCGTGCCCGGCAGGCCGGCCCAGCGCTGCATCGCGCGGCCGATCGCACCGACCGCGGCGTCGTAGGCCGAGCGCTCGCCGCCCGCGACCCAGTCGGCGAGCTCCTCGCCCCACTCGCGCTCGAGGTGCGGCTCGAGCCGGCGCACCTCGGCGTCGTCGTAGGCGAGGCCGAGGAACGTCCGCTTGCGGTGCCGGTGCTCCGCGGTGTCGAGCGAGTGCACCGAGCCGTGGCCGAAGAGCGACTCCTGGATGACCAGCGGCATGGCGCCGTGCCGGCGCACCTTGGACTCGTCGTAGAAGAGCTCGACCGCCTCCGCGCCGCGCATGAAGAGCGCGTCGCTGCCCAGCGCCTGCGTCCGCAGCGCGCGGGCACCCGGCCGGGCGCGCTCCCAGATCGTCTCGCTCGTGTCGTAGCCGCGGGTGAGCAGCAGGAGGGCGTCGTCCTTCAGGGGGTTTGCCATGCCCCGGACCGTATCGAGCGCACCTGGGCGCCCCTGCGGAGCCCCGGCCCCGCGCTGTCCGCGACCGAGCTCGTGCTCGTCAGCCGGCGTACGACTTCCTGACACTCGACGGCGCCGGGGCTAGGTGATGTCAGACCCCTGCTGATAGGCTGGGGTCACTGCGCGAGCAGGGCATCGCTGCCGGCTCGCCTGCGTCGTTGAACGCTCCTCTCTCCGCCCGGTTCTCGGGCGTCGATGAACCTTCCACGGCGAACGATCGCGGCCACCGCCGCGCTCGCCGAACTGCGTCGACGCATCCACCCAAGAACCCTGCCCGCACGAGTGTGCGGTCGGCCCGGATGCGCGCGCACGCTCACAGAAAGAGCAACCGTTGACTGACACCTCCACCACCGAGGCCACCCAGGCCCCCGAGGTCACCATGACCTTCGCCGAGCTCGGCGTGCCCGCCAAGCTCGTCACCGCCCTCAAGGCGATGGACCGCGAGCACCCGTTCCCGATCCAGGCCGACACCCTGCCCGACACGCTCGCCGGGCGCGACGTGCTGGGCCGCGGCAAGACCGGCTCGGGCAAGACCCTCGCGTTCTCGATCCCGCTCATCGCGCGCCTCTCGGGCGAGCTCGCGGGCGGCAACCGCCGCAAGGGGCTGCCGCTCGGCCTCGTGCTCGCCCCGACGCGCGAGCTCGCGACGCAGATCGCGACCGAGATGGCGCCGCTCGCGAAGGCCGCCGGCCTCACCGTCACGACCATCTTCGGCGGCGTCTCGCAGCGCCCGCAGGAGACCGCGCTCCGGAACGGCGTCGACATCGTCGTCGCGTGCCCCGGCCGCCTCGAGGACCTCATGAAGCAGGGCATCGCCTCGCTCTCGGCGATCGAGATGACCGTCATCGACGAGGCCGACCACATGGCTGACCTCGGCTTCCTGCCGGTCGTGACGAAGATCCTCGACAAGACGCCCAGCTCGGGCCAGCGACTGCTGTTCTCGGCGACCCTCGACAACGGGGTCGACAAGCTCGTCAAGCGCTTCCTCACGAACGAGGTCATGCACTCGGTCGACGAGGCGAACTCGCCCGTCGCCGCGATGACGCACCACCTCTTCGAGGTCGCGCCCGACGACAAGAACCTGCTCGTCCGCCGCCTCGCGTCGGGACTCGGCCGCCGCATCCTCTTCACTCGCACGAAGCACCAGGCGAAGAAGCTCGCGAAGCACCTCACCGCTTCCGGCATCCCCGCCGTCGACCTGCACGGCAACCTGTCGCAGAACGCCCGCGACCGCAACCTCGCCGCCTTCAGCGACGGCTCGGTGCGCGTGCTCGTCGCGACGGATGTCGCCGCTCGCGGCGTGCACGTCGACGGCGTCGAGCTCGTGGTGCACGTCGACCCGCCCATGGAGCACAAGGCCTACCTGCACCGCTCGGGCCGCACGGCGCGCGCCGGCACCGAAGGCGATGTCGTGACGGTCATGCTGCCCGCGCAGCGCGGCGACACGATGTCGCTGCTGCGGAAGGCGAAGATCGGCGTCCAGCCGCAGCAGGTGACGGCGTCGTCGGATGCGGTGGACGCGCTCGTCGGACCGTACGCGCCGCACGTGGCCCCGGTTCCCGGCGGCCCCGGCTCGGGCAACGAGATCCAGCAGCAGGGCGGCGGCGGCCGCTCGACCGGCGCGAACGCGCGCCGGAAGCGCGCGGCCCGCGAGGGCGTCGCCGGCTCGGGCGCGCACGGCGCCACGGCGGGCGCGGCGCGCTCGGACCGCCCGCGCAAGGATCGCTCGGGTCGCCCCGAGGTCAAGCAGGGCGCCGGTGCGGCCGGCGGCCGCGGCGGCCAGGGCGGCGGCCGCTCCGGCGGTCGCGCCGGTGCGCCGGCCCGCTCGGGCGGTCAGCGCTCCGGCGGCCAGGGCGGCGCGCCGCGCGGCGGCTCGTCGGTCGCGTGGTCGTCGAGCGGCGGCGGCTCGCTGCAGTCGGGCGCGTCCTCGGCCCGCTCGGGCGGCCAGCAGCGCCGCGGCCCGCGCCGCGCGCAGGGCTGAGCCCCAGCACCCGCTGTCCCACAAGAACGGCCCCCGGCTTCCGCCGGGGGCCGTTCCGCGTCTCACCAACCGCGGATGTGCACCCTCTTGCGGCCTGACTCGGCCGCGAGCGACAAGAGCGTGCACATCGCGGTCGACGGGCGACAAGAGCGTGCACATCGCGGCGGGTTCGCCGCCGCAGCACGGTCAGCGCGCGGCGAGCACCGCCGCGCCGATCGCCGCCGCGTGGTCGCCGAGCCGCGCGAGCTCGAGCCGCCGCGGCTGCGGCACGCCCTGCAGCGGCGCGTGCTCCGCGAGCTCGCGCTCGATGACCGGCAGCAGCAGGTCGGCCGTCTGCAGCATCACCCGCCCGCCGAGCACGACGACCTCGGGGTCGAAGGCCGGCAGCAGGCGCCGCAGCCCGGCAGCGACCGCGCGGCCCGCGCCCTCGAGCACCTCGAGCGCTCGCGCGTCGCCGGCCCGCGCCGCCTGCTCGAGGTGCATCGCGCTCGGCCGGCCGCCGGGCGCGAGCGCGACGGCCGCGGGCACCGCGGCGGCGTCCCGCGCGAGCGCGTTGCCACCCGCGAACGCCTCGACGCAGCCGCGCGCGGTGCACGAGCACACCGGCCCCGACTCGTCGACCGTCACGTGCCCGAGCTCGCCCGCGAGGCCGTGCGCACCGATGAGCGGCCGCCCGTCGGCGACGAACGCGCCGCCCACCCCGGTGCCGAGCGCGAGCAGGAGCGAGGACGACGCATCCGCCGCCGCCCCCATCGCCGCTTCGCCCATGAGGTAGCCGTCGGCGTCGTTGTGGATCGTGACGGGCATGCCGAGCCGCTCGGCGAGCGCGGGCCGCAGCGCGAAGTCGCGCACGCCCAGGTGCGCTGCCCACGTGATCGACTCGCGGTCGCGGGGCATCCAGGCGGCGATCGCGAGACCGACGGCGTCGATCGGCGCGTGCCCCGCCTCGGCGAGCTGCGCGTCGAGGTCGCGCACGGCGGCCTCGAGCGCGTCGAGCAGCGCCTCGGGACCGTGGATGCGGTGGGGTCGGTGGCTGCGCGCGAGCACGTCGTCGATGCTCCAGCCGGGCACCGCGGCATCCCGTCGCGCGAGGGCGGCCCCCGCGATCTTCGTCCCGCCCACGTCGAGGCCTGCGATCGTCACGGCTCCATACTGCCGCCTCGGCCGGCTGCCCTGCCTGCCACCCCTGCCTGTCACCCCCGGCCTGCCACCGCGGGCGGCCGCGAGCGGCAGGATGGGCGCATGCGGCTCGCGACCTGGAACATCCTCCACGGGCGCACGCCCGCCGACGCCGCCGTCGATGGAGACCGGCTCGCCCGCGCGGTCGCGGCGCTCGGCGCCGACGTGCTCGCGCTGCAGGAGGTCGATCGCGGCCAGCCGCGCTCCGGGATGCTCGACCTCACCGCGATCGCGGCGGCGGCGATGGGCGGCGCCGCGTCGCGCTTCGTGCCGGCGCTCATCGGCGATCCGGCGCGGCAGTGGCGGCCCGCCGGCGATGCCGACCTCGACGCGACCGCCGACGGCTACGGCGTCGCGCTCGTGAGCCGCCACCCGGTGCTGCGCTGGCACGTCCTGCGGCTCGAGCCCTCGGCGCGCTTCCGCGCGCCGCTGCGCGAGCCCGGCGGCGAGGTCACGTGGATCCGCGACGAGCCCCGAGTCGCGATCGCCGCGACGGTGCGCACGCCGACGGGCGACCGCACGATCGCCGCGACGCACCTCTCGTTCGTGCCGGGCGTCAACGTGCGGCAGCTGAAGCGCACCCTCCGCTGGCTCGAGGTGCTCCCCGGCCCGCGCATTCTCATGGGCGACCTCAACCTGCCGGCCGCCGTCGTGCGCCGCGTCGCCGGCTGGCACTCCCTCGCGCGGCAGCGCACCTTCCCGGCCGATCGCCCGATGGTGCAGCTCGACCATGTGCTGAGCGACGAGCGGCTCCCCGCGCGGCGCATCCGCGTGCCGCGCCCGCCGCTCTCGGACCACCTGCCGCTCGTCGTCGAGGTCTAGCGGGGGCACACTGGATGGCATGCGCATCCTGGTGACGGCCTTCGAGCCCTTCGGCGGCGACCCCGAGAACGCGAGTCTCCAGGCGGTGCGGCGCCTCGAGCAGGCATGGCGCGACGAGCCGCAGCCCGGCATCGAGCTCGTGACCGGCACGCTGCCGGTCGCGTTCGGCGCCGCGGGCCCGGCGCTCGCGGCGCTCGTCGAGCGGCATGCCCCGGATGCGGTGCTCGCGGTCGGCGAGGCGGGCGGTCGCTCCGCGATCACCCCGGAGCGCTGGGCGGTCAACGAGGACGACGCGCGCATCCCCGACAACGCGGGGGACCAGCCCCGCGGCACCGCGATCGACCCGGCCGGACCGGCCCGGCGACCGTCCGGCCTCGACGTCGACGCGCTCGTGAGCGCGATCCTCGCCGTCGGGCTGCCCGCGCACGCGAGCGACGACGCCGGGCGCTTCCTCTGCAACCACGTCGCCTACCTCGTCGCGGGGCTGCCCGTCGCGGGCGGCTTCGTGCACGTGCCCGCCGTGCGCTCGAGCGGCACGGCGAGCGTCGGCGACGAGACCGATCCCGGGTCGTCGGCCGACGCATCCGTCATCACCCACCAGGGCCGGGCGCTGACCTTCGACGACCTCGCGCTCGCGCTCGCCGCCGCCGTGCGCGCGATCGCCCGCGGCGACCGGGAGTCGCACGACGCCGACCGCGCGGAGGCCATCGCGCGCGTCGACCGCGCGGGCACGGTCGTCGCGGCGCCG
This sequence comes from Agrococcus lahaulensis DSM 17612, assembly GCF_000425105.1. GTDB lineage: Bacteria > Actinomycetota > Actinomycetes > Actinomycetales > Microbacteriaceae > Agrococcus > Agrococcus lahaulensis. The sequence goes on along the minus strand of NZ_AULD01000005.1, from coordinate 314,623 downwards.
CCCGAACGGGTCTACGGCGCGCTGCTCGACGCGGACGCGCTGCGGCAGTGGCTCGCGCCCGACGGCGCGACGGCGACGATCGAGGAGCTCGACGCCCGCGAGGGCGGCGGGTTCCGCGCCGTGCTGCGCTTCGACCGCCCCGTCGACGCGAAGTCGGGCGACGACGTCGACGTCTCGCGCGTCACGTTCGTCGAGCTCGTGCCGAACGAGCTCGTCGTGCAGCGCGTCGCGTTCGAGACCGCCGAGGAGCGGTTCGCCGGCGACATGCTCATGACGTGGCGGATGCAGCCGGTCGCGGCGGGCACGCGCGTCACGGTCGCGGCGTCCGACGTGCCGCCGGGCATCTCGCCGGCCGACCACGAGCTCGGCCTCGGCCAGTCGCTCGCGAAGCTCGCCGCCTACCTCGAGGGCTGACCGCCCGCCGCCGCCGCGGCCGCCGCGGCGCGGTCGACCCACTTGGGCGTCTCGCCGTAGCGCTGCGGCGGGATGAGCCGGCCGGCGGCGGAGTCGTCGGCGAGCTGCCTCGCCCGCTGCTCGCGCGTCGCCTCGCGCTTCGCGCCGAGCACCCACGCGATCGCTCCGCGACGGTAGGTCGCGGTCGCCTCGGCGAGGAAGGCGAGCGCCGCGGGCTGCTCGTCGAGGTGGCGCTGCAGCTCGGGCGGCAGCGCGGCGTCGGCGTTCTCGTAGGCGTACACCGCGGTGCGCTCGGGCCGACGCGCCTCGAACGCGGCGATGCCGGCCGGGTGCATGCGACCCTCCGCGAGCAGGCGCTCGACGTGGGCGACGTTCACCGCCGACCAGTTCGAGCCCGGCTTCCTCGGCGTCCACCGCTGGCGGCGCGCGTCGTCGTCGATGCGCTGCGAGAGCGAGTCGATCCAGCCGAAGCACAGCGCCTCGGGCACCGCGTCCGCCCACGTGAGCCCGCGCGGCGAGACGTGCTTGGCGTTGAGCCCCATCCACAGCTCGGTGGCCGTCTCGTGGTTGGCCTCGAGCCACGCGCGGAACTCCGCCGCGTCGCCGAAGAAGACCGCCGGGCGCTCGGCCGTGCCGCCGGGCGTGCCGGGCCGTGCGTCGGCGTCGGGTGCGTGCATGCGAACAGCGTGACAGGAGCGACCCACATACCACTCGACCTTCAGGCTGCGCTTGAGTGCCATGCGGCCCATTCGCCGCCCACTCCCAGGTTCGGGGTACATCGTCGGGAGCACGGCAACACACCGCAGCGGAGGTACGCCTCCGCCCGAATCAGGATGGACGGACGATGACGAACGTGCAGCAGCCCGGCGGCCCCACGGAGGACCGGACCACGGTCGGCGGAGCAGCGTCGGGAGCCGGCATGCCCGGCCAGACGAGCGCCGGCGGAACCAGCAGTGCGACGAGCGGCACCACGAGCGGTGCCCACGCGGCAGGCAGCGGCAGCAGCGGCTCCGGCAGCAGCGGCTCGAACGGCGGCGGCAAGGCCGACGCCGCGAAGGAGGAGGCCGCGAAGCTCGGCGGCACCGCGAAGGACGCCGGTCGGCGCGTCGCGGGCACCGCGAAGGAGGAGGCCCACAACGTCGCCTCGGAGGCGAAGACCCAGGGCAAGCGACTGCTCGACCAGGCGATGCACGAGGCGTCGTCGCAGACGAAGGCGCAGCAGCAGCGCGCGGCCGAGGGCATCAGCACCTTCGCGAGCGACCTGCGCGGCATGGTCGACGGCTCGGGCGGCGGCGAGGGCTTCGCCGCGCAGCTCGTGACCGAGATCGGCGACCGCGTGGAGTCGGCGGGCCGCTGGCTCGAGGACCGCGAGCCGAGCGACCTGCTCGACGAGGTCAAGTCGTTCGCGCGCCGTCGCCCCGGCACCTTCATCGCGATCGCCGGCGTCGCCGGCCTCGTCGTCGGCCGCCTCACGGCCGGCATGATCGGCCAGGCGAAGGCGGAGCGCGAGAGCCAGAGCTCGAGCGGCTCCTACGGCGCGGGCTCGTACGGGACGACGCCCTCCGGCGCCTACGGCGCCTACGACACCACCGGCACGACGGGCTACGGCACGACGGGCACCGGCACCACGGGCTACGGCACGACCGGCACCGGCTCGTCGGGCTACAGCACGGCCGACTACACGACCGGCACCGCGGGCGCCGGCGTGCAGGGCTCCGCCGCGACGGGCACGTACGGCTCCGGTCAGGCCGCGACCAACGCGCAGACGAGCGGCACCGACCCGGCCATCGGCGGCTACGACGCCGACACGGCCTACCCGGGCAGCGACGAGTCGGGCAGCCCCGCCGACCGCCAGCCCGGCACGCGGGGGGAGCGCGGGCTGTGAGCACCGAGTACAACCCCACCGGGCGCCACTCGCCGGAGGATCCCGCGGTGATCGCCGCGGACACTCCCGCCGAGGAGCGTGCGGCGACCCAGTCGGTCGGCGACATCGTCGGCGACCTCATGCGCGACATGTCGCAGCTCATGCGCGACGAGATCGCGCTCGCGAAGGCAGAGGGCACGGAGCAGGCGAAGCGCCTCGGCAAGGGCGCGGGCATGCTCGGCGGTGCCGGGTACGCGGGCCACCTGCTCGTCCTGTTCCTGTCCCTCGCGCTCATGTTCGTGCTCGGTGACCTCCTCGACCACCTCGGCTGGGGAGCCCTCATCGTCGGCGTCCTGTGGGCGATCGTCGCGGCGGTCCTCTACGTCATGGGTCGCAAGGCCCTCAAGGAGGTCGAGCCCATGCCCGAGACGGTCGACTCCGTCAAGCACATCCCAGACGCACTGCACACCAAGGAGGAGAACCGATGACCGAGACACCCGAGGAGATCCGCGCGCGGATTGATCGCACGCGCGAGAGCGTGAGCGGGGACGTCGACGCGCTGGCCGAGAAGGTGTCGCCGAGCGGCATCGTCGGCCGGGAGACCGAGCGAGTGAAGGGCAAGGTGAACGCCGTGAAGGAGCGACTGTTCGGCTCTGATGACAGCAGCGACCACGGCGTCGTCGGCCAGGCCGGCCACGACGTCCGCGGAGCGGTCGGCCACATGGGCGAGAACGTGCGCGGCACGGTCTCGAACGCCGGCGACAGCGTCCGCCACGGCGCCGACATGGCCGTGCGGAAGGCGAAGGGTAACCCCCTCGCCGTCGGCCTCATCGCCTTCGGCGTCGGCGCGCTCATCGCCTCCCTCATCCCCGCGAGCGAGCCGGAGAAGCAGGCCGCCCAGAAGGTGAAGGAGGGCGCGGAGCCGCTCATGGAGGGCGCGAAGGACGTCGCCAAGGAGGCTGCCGACAACCTCAAGGAGCCCGCCCAGGAGGCGGCGCAGAACCTCAAGGAGACCGCGCAGAGCGCCGGGGAGCACGTCAAGGACGAGGCGCAGGGCGCCGCGGGCGACGTGAAGTCCGACGCGGAGCAGGCGCGCGACCGCGTGCAGGGCCAGTCCGGCTCCTGAGTCGCGGACGACGGACCGAGGCCCCGGCGGAGCACCGCCGGGGCCTCGAGCCGTCTGCCCGCGGTGCGCTTACGCGCCCGCGGCCTCCCGCACGGCGCGAGCGAGCGCATCCACGTCGTCCTCGGTCGTGTCCCACGTGCACATCCAGCGCACCTCGCGGGCGGCGCGGTCCCAGTCGTAGAAGAAGAAGCGCTCGCGCACCCGGTCGGCGACGCCCTCGGGCAGCCGGGCGAAGACGCCGTTCGACTGCGTCGGGTAGGCGAACGAGACGCCCGGCACGTCCTCGACCGCGGCGCGGAGCCGCGCGGCCATCGCGTTCGCGTGCTCGGCGTTGCGCCGCCACAGGTCGCCGTCGTAGAGCGCGACGAGCTGCGCCGAGATGAAGCGCATCTTCGAGGCGAGCTGCATGTTGAGCTTGCGCAGGTAGACGAGCGCCTCGCCGACGCGCTGCTCGCTCGCGCGCGCCGAGAGCACGACGACCGCCTCGGCCCCCATCGCGCCGTTCTTCGTGCCGCCGAGCGAGAGGATGTCGACGCCCGCGTCGGTCGTGAACGCCCGCAGCGGCGTGTCGAGCGCGACCGCGGCGTTCGCGAGCCGGGCGCCGTCCATGTGCAGGAGCATGCCGCGCGCGTGCACGTGATCGGCGATCGCGCGGATCTCGTCGGCCGTGTAGAGCGTGCCGAGCTCGGTCGACTGCGTGATCGAGACCGCGAGCGGCTGCGCGCGGTGCTCGTCGCCCCAGCCCCACGCCTCGAGGTCGATGAGCTCGGGGGTCAGCTTGCCATCGGGCGTCGGCACGGTGAGCAGCTTGATGCCGCCGACCCGCTCGGGCGCGCCGCCCTCGTCGACGTTGATGTGGGCCGTCTTCGCCGAGACGACCGCGCCCCAGCGGGGCAGGAGCGCCTGCAGCGCGAGCACGTTCGCGCCCGTGCCGTTGAAGACGGGGAACGCCTCGGCCGCCTCGCCGAAGTGCTCGCGCACGACCTCCTGCAGGCGCGCGGTGAAGGCATCGGCGCCGTAGGCGGTCTGGTGGCCGCCGTTCGCTGCCGCGATCGCGTCCAGCACCTCGGGATGCACGCCGGAGTAGTTGTCGGAGGCGAAGCCGCGGAGGTCAGCGTCGTGGAGCATCTGCACGCATCCATCCTCGCAGTATCCGGATGCGCGAGCATCGCCGCGCGAGACGTCCAGTGCCGTCCCAGCCGCGGCGGGAAGACTGCTCGACACACGCGGCGCCGCGGCGCCGCTCGAGGATCGGAGGACGGATGCCCGACACCACGCAACCCGGAGACGGCGTCGAGGCCGTCGACCCCGCCGCGAGCGACGCGAGCCTCGGCGCCGCCGAGTGGCCGGCCGGCGAGGCCGACGAGCCGCACGGGCGGGCGCAGGTCGCGGACTCCATGCACGGCACGGCGGCGGAGGACGCCGCCGAGGAGCAGGGTGCGGGCGGCGAGCGCGGCGGCATGGAGCGCGAGAGCGACGACGGCGAGCTGACGCCGAGCGACTCGTAGCCGCTGACGATGGCCGCCCAGGTCGTCTGGTTCCGCCGCGACCTGCGCGTGCGCGACCACCCCGCGCTCGTCGCCGCGGCCGCCGCGGGCGAGGTGCTGCCGGTCTTCGTCGCCGACCCGGCGTTCGCGGGCGCGGGCGCCGCCCGCGCCGCGGCGCTCCGCACGGCGCTCCGCGCGCTGCTCGAGGCGACCGACGGCGCGCTCGTGGTGCGATCCGGGCGGCCCGAGGAGGTCATCCCCTCCCTCGTGCGCGAGGCAGGGGCGGATGCGGTGCACGTCTCGAGCGAGTCGACCCCGTACGGGCGGCGGCGCGACGCGCGCGTCGAGGCGGCGCTCGACGTGCCGCTCGTCGCGACCGGATCGCCCTACGCCGTGTCGCCCGGGCGGGTGCGGAAGGGCGACGGCTCGCCGTTCCGCGTGTTCACGCCCTTCTCCCGGGCGTGGCTCGAGCACGGCTGGCGCGCGCCCGCCGAGCGGCCGAGCCCGAGCTGGGTGCGGCACGTCGAGGGGGAGCCGCTGCCCGAGCCGCCCGAGACGAGCGCCGAGCTCTCGTGGGCGAGCGAGGAGGGCGCGCTCGAGCGCTGGGCGACGTTCCTCGACGGGCCGATCGACGACTACGACGCCGCGCGCGACCGGCCCGACCTCGACGGCACCTCGCGGCTCTCGATCGCGCTCAAGCTCGGCACCGTGCACCCGCGCACGCTGCTCGCCGACCTCGACGCGGTCGCGCCGCGCCGCAGCAGGGCGGCGCAGCGCTCCCTCAAGCGCTTCCAGGCCGAGCTCGCCTGGCGCGAGTTCTACGCCGACGTGCTGCTCCACCATCCGGGCTCCGCCTGGCGCGACCTCGGCGCGCAGCTGCGCGGCATCGCCTACGACGAGCCGGGCCCGCTCTTCGGGGCGTGGTGCGCGGGGCGCACGGGCTTCCCGTTCGTCGACGCCGGCATGCGGCAGCTGCTCGCCGAGGGATGGATGCACAACCGGGTGCGGATGGTGACCGCGAGCTTCCTGACGAAGGACCTGCACGTGTGGTGGCCCTACGGCGCGCGCTTCTTCCTCGAGCACCTCGCCGACGGCGACCTCGCCTCGAACAGCCACGGCTGGCAGTGGACGGCCGGTACGGGCACCGACGCGGCGCCGTACTTCCGCGTCTTCAACCCCGTGTTGCAGGGCCAGCGCTACGACCCGGACGGCGACTACGTGCGCCGCTGGGTGCCGGAGCTGCGCCACATCCCCGGTGCCGCGGTGCACGAGCCGTGGAAGGTGCCGGACGGCCTCGCGCACGGCTACCCGGAGCGCATCGTCGACCACGCCGCCGAGCGGCGCGAGGCGCTCGACCGACTCGCGGCCGTCTCGGGGTGACGCGCGAGCGGCAGCGCGCGCCGCCCGCACAGTCGCGGCCCAGGTGCGAGGGCGAGACTCGTGGGAGCGGAGGCAGCGGTGCCGCCCGGCGTCGCCCGCTCGGAGCGAGGGAGATCCCGATGACGGATGCGACGGATGACGGACTGCAGCCCGGCGGCACGACCGGCGCGGAGCACGACGGCGGGGAGCAGCAGGTCGCGGCCGAGTCGCAGGACGCGCTCGACGAGGCGCTCGACGGGAGCTCGCCCACCGGCGCCGAGCGCCCGGTGAGTGGCGGGAGCGACGACCCGCTCGCGGGTTCCGGCGCTCCCGCCGAGGGCGCGACGGGGCCGGAGCTCGGCGGCGCCGGCCAGGTGGTGCAGGACGGCGCGAGCGACGACGGCGCGGTCGCGCAGCCCTGACGGACGGAGTCGGCGGAACCTCTGGAGCGCTCCACAGTCGCCCACCAGGTTGGGGTACGAGACTGTCGGATGCGGAACCAGCGGCGCCAGCCGGTGCCGCCCGCGCAGCTGGAAGGAGTTCCAGATGACGGACGCGCCCCAGACGGGCTCGATGACCGCGATCCCGGAGGAGGCCCACGCCATCCCTCCGGTGGGCGAGGGGATCGAGCCGAAGGGCGACGCCGATGTGCCCGGCACGACGCGGCACCTCGATGCCGGCGAGCAGCCGCCCGGCGGCCTCCCGCAGCAGGCGGACCCGCTCGGCTGAAGTCGCGAAGAGGGCCCGCCCACGAGTCGGAGTCGACTCGCGGGCGGGCCCTCTCGCTGCGCCCCGAGGCTGCTGCTACCGAGCCTGCGCCCGTCGCACGAGCGCGAGCCAGATCGCGCCGCCGATGGCACCGATGCCGGCGGCCACGACCATCCATGGCACCCAGCCCATCGCGGCGACGTCGACGACGAGGCGGCGGAAGCCCTCCGAGAGCAGCGCACCGGCGAGGACCCCGACGACGACGACGGCGAGCGCGATCCAGAAGACCCAGAGGAACGGCTGGCCCCAGCGGTGGAAGGCGGTGGTGATCGCCGCACCGACGAGCGCGACGCCCAGGATGAGGATGAAGGTCTGGATGAGTGTCTGCCACCACTCGCCGACGCCGGTGTAGACGACGTCGAAGAAGCGCACGCCGAGCCCGTAGCCGCCGGTCGCGACCTCGATGACCTTGCCGACCGTGACGATGACGGCGTAGAAGGCGGCGTTGAAGACGAACACGAGCACGGTGCCGGTGGCGAACTCGCGCCGCGTGAGGCCCAGGCCGAGCGCGAGCGGGAAGTACTGCCCCATCGCGGTGAAGCCGAAGCCGATGAGCGGCCCGAGCAGCGCGAAGATCGCGCCGTTGAACATCATGCCGGTGTTCATGCCCTGCCGGGCCTCGGTGAGCGACTCCGCGCCCTGGGAGGTCGCGACGTTGATCACGAGTCCGCCGATCACGAGCACGATCGCGAGCGACACGAGCATGATCAGCAGCGGCCAGCCGAAGGCCTGCATGCGGTTGACGGTGTGGAGCTGGATGACGTTGCGGATGCGCACGGTCACTCCTCTCAAGCAGTCGCGACCGGGGTCGCGGGGTCGGTGGCGGATGCGTTGGCGGTCGTGAGGTGCACGAACAGCGCCTGGAGGGAGACGGGCGAGATGTCGAGACCCGCCTCGCGCGCGGCGCGCTCGTCGCCGTCGCGCGCGGCGAGCGTCGCGGTCGCGAGGGAGCCGAGCCGGGTGTGCTCGAGCGGCTCGCGGCCGGCGAGGAACGCATCCACGTCGTCCGCTCGGCCCGAGACGGTGAGCGCCGCGTCGTGCAGCTCGTCGGTGTCGGCGTCGAGGAGCACCTTGCCCTGGTCGAGGATCACGACGTGCTCGAGCAGGTTCGCGACCTCGTCGATGTGGTGCGTCGAGAGCACGACCGTGCGCGGGTGCTCGGCGAAGTCGTGCAGCAGCTCGTCGTAGAACATGCGGCGCGCGACGGCGTCGAGGCCGAGGTAGGGCTCGTCGAAGAACGTCAGCGGCGCTCGCGACGCGAGCCCGACGACGATGCCGATGCCCGAGAGCTGGCCGCGCGAGAGCTTCTTGATGAGGCGCTTCGTCGGCAGCTGGAACCGCTCGACGAGCCGGTCGGCGTAGGCCTGGTCCCACTTGGGGTAGGCGCCCGCCGCGATGCGGAGCACGTCGATCGGCCGGAAGGTGTCGGGGTACTTCTGGCTCTCCTGGATGAACGCCGTCTGCGAGAGCACGTCGACGTTCTCGACCGGGTTGCCGCCGAGCACCTCCATCGAGCCGCTCGAGGCGAACACCTGGCCGGTGAGCAGCTTCATGAGCGTGGTCTTGCCGGCGCCGTTGCGGCCGAGGAGGCCGTGGATGCGGTGCTCCTCGAGGGCGAGCGTCACGCCGTCGAGGGCGTTGACCTCGGCGTAGCGCTTGGCGAGGTCGGTGGTGACGATGGCGGTCATCGTGCGACTTCCTTCGTGATCATGTTCGCGAGCTCCTCCGGGCCGATGCCCAGGGCTGCTGCCTCGCGAAGCAGGGGTGCGATGAACTGGTCTTCGAATGCGAGCTTCCGGCGCTCGCGGAGCGCCGCTCGGGCGCCGGGGGCGACGAACATGCCGATCCCTCTCCTCTTGATGAGCACACCCGCGTCGACGAGGAGGCCGAGGCCCTTGCCGGCGGTCGCGGGGTTGATGCGGAGGAAGGCGGCGAGCTCGTTGGTCGAGGGCACCGCCGCGTCCTCCGGGTAGCTGCCGTCGAGGATGCCGTCCTCAATCTGCTCCGCTACCGCGACGAAGAGCGGCTTGCTGTCATCGAGCACGCCTGCCTCCTAGTGGTCGGGAGAGCGCTGCGCATCGCACTCCATGGGTTCATTACTCGACCAATGAACCACCGAACCGGCGGGCTGTCAAGCACGAGTCACGGTTCGAGGATCCGGCGGTGGGCGAGCCACAGCTCGGCCCAGTCCTCCGGCTTGAGATCTCGAGGCAGGGCGCCGGCGCGGGAACGCTCCCGCAGCCAGCGCTTCGCGGCCGCGCGCGGCAGGACGCCCGCCGCGGGGAGGTTCGCGGCGAGACCGGCCCCGGGGCTCGCGAAGACGCGCGCGACCATCGCGGCGTACTGCCGGCGATCGGCGGGGTGGACGAGGGGTTCGGCACGGCGCTGCACCGCGAAGAGCCCGGCGTCGACCTGCGGCATCGGCCGGAACGCCGAGCGCGGGATGCGCCGGCCGAGCGAGAACTCGAACCACGGGGCCGCCTGGGCGGTGAGCTGCGTCGCGCCGCCCACGCCAGCACGGCGCCGGGCGACCTCCCACTGCGCGATGAGCACCGCATCCGTCCACCCCGGCGCCGCGAGCAGCCGCCGCAGCAGCGCGGTCGTGATGTGGAACGGCAGGTTCGAGACGACGACGTGCGGATGCGCGTCGAAGCGGTGCGCGAGGGCGTCGGCGTGCTCGACGCGCACGTGGCCGGGCGTGCGGGCGTCGAGCCGGGCGGCGCGGCGCGCGTCGAGCTCGAGCGCGCGGATGGGGCGACCGAGGCGCGCGAGCGGCAGCGTCAGCGCGCCATCGCCCGCGCCGATCTCGAGGATCGGGCCGCGCGTCGCCGCGACCCGGTCGACGACGTCGGCCACCGCGCGGCGGTCGACGAGGAAGCTCTGGCCGAGCTCGTGCCGGCCGGGGACGTGCAGGGGTGCGCGCGAGGTCGCGCGCGACGGTGTCCGTCGGGACATGGGGAGTGCTCCACTCTGCGGGAGCCGGGCAGCCTGAACGAGCCGCACCGGCGGTCGGAGAGCGGCGAGCTGCGAGTGTTCAGCGGGATCCGGAGCAGCTCGCCGTCAGCGGCGGCGCATCCGGATGCTGGAGATCATGCCCATGTGGCCACTCTAAACACCTGTCCCGGGCACGACGCAAGCCCGCACGCGGGGTCGCGTGCGGGCTTGCGCTGTCGTGCGTGGGGAGGCCTACGCCTTGAGGGCGTCCCGCCACTTCACCATCGAGCCGGTCTTCAGCAGCGACCGCTCGTAGATGCGCGCGGCGACCCCGATCACGAGCACCGTGAAGAGCACGAGCACGCCGAGCGAGAGGTAGGGCTCCCACCACTCGGTCGTCTGCAGGTAGACGCGCATCGGCACGGCCACCGGCGCCGAGAACGGCACGTACGACATGATCTGCAGCGCGAGCGGGTTGTTGTTGAAGACGATCACGAGGAAGTACGGGATCATCACGAGGAAGATGAGCGGGCTCGTGGCCGAGCCGAGGTCCTCGGCGCGCGAGACGAGCGCCGCCGCCGCCGCGTAGAGCGCCGCGAGCATGATGAAGCCGACGGTGAAGAGCACCACGAACCAGACGATCGGCATGCCGAGGCCGTCGAGCAGCAGCTGCGAGCCGGTGAGCGCGCCGCCGATGAGCGTGACGGCCGCGATGAGCGCGATCTGCCCGAACGCGAGCACCGAGTTGCCGATCACCTTGCCTGCGAGGATCGCGCGAGCCGGCACGGTCGCGAGCATGATCTCGACGATGCGCGACTGCTTCTCCTCGACGACCGACTGCGCGATCGTCTGGCCGAACGTCATCGCCGACATGAAGAACACGAGGCCGAACGCGAGGCCGATGAAGTACGTGAGCAACGGGTCGGGCGCGTTCGGGTCGAGCAGCTCGACGTCGGGCGTGACGCTCAGCAGCTGGATGAGGCCGCTGTCGGCCTCGCGGTCGCCCACGACGGTGAGGCCCGACGGGCCGTCGCCCGCGATGACGCCCGCGTCGACCGAGCCGTCGCGCACGGCGTCGCGCACCGCATCCGCGTCGTCCGTCGGCACGACCGCGAGGCCGTCGATGGCCTCGAGCGTCGGCGCGATCTCGGACGTGGTGGCGACCTCGGTGTCCTCGTCGAACAGCGCCGGGCCGAACGACGAGAAGAGCACCGCGCCGAACACGAGCGCGAGCGTGATGAGCGTCGAGATGATGAAGGCCTTCGAGCGCAGCTGCATCATGATCTCGCGCTGGGCGACGATGCCCGCCGCCTGCGCGAAGCGCGTGCGCCCGCGGTCGTTGGCGACGGATGCGTCGGCGCGGCCCGAGGGGCCCGGTCGGCTCGGGGCGGTGGTGGTCATCGGACGACCTCCTGGAAGATCTCGGTCAGCGGGCGGATGGAGGGGGCGAAGCTGCGGACGGTGCCGCGCTCGAGCGCCTCGCGGAGCACGCGGTCGGCGTGCGCGTCGGAGTCGGCGGCGAAGCGCACGTGCCCGCCGTCGAAGTCGATGACCTCGATGCCGGGGATGCCGCGCACGAAGCCGGCGTCGTCGGTCTCGAGCAGCCACTCGGGGCGCGTGTGGGCCGCGCGGATCTGCTCGCGCGTGCCGGCGGCGCGCACCTGGCCGTGCGCGAGGATGACGAGCGAGTCGCACAGGCGCTCGACGAGGTCGAGCTGGTGGCTCGAGAAGAGCACGGGGGCGCCGGTGCGGGCGACGTCGCGCAGCACGCCGAGCGTCGTCTCGACCGCCATGGGGTCGAGCCCGGAGAAGGGCTCGTCGAGCACGAGCGCCGTGGGCTCGTGCACGAGCGCGGCGGCGATCTGCGCCCGCTGCTGGTTGCCGAGGCTGAGCGACTCGAGCTTGTCGTCGCGGCGCTCGGTGAGGCCGAGCTGCTCGAGCAGCTCGTCGGCACGAGCGGCGGCGCGGGCCGAGGAGACCCCGTGGAGGCGACCGAGGTAGACGAGCTGCTCGTGCACCTTCATCTTGGGGTACAGGCCGCGCTCCTCGGGCATGTAGCCGAACTGGGCGCGGTCGTCGGCGGTGACGGGGCGGCCGTCGACGAGCACCTCGCCGGCGTCGGGCGAGAGCACGCCGAGGATGATGCGCATGGCGGTCGTCTTGCCGGCGCCGTTGGCGCCGACGAAGCCGGTCATCAGGCCGTCGCGCACGTCGAAGGTGACGTCCTTGAGCGCCTGGTGCCCCTTGAACGAGCGGGAGATGGAGCGGATGGAGAGCATGCTTCGAATCTAAGAAGCCGCTCGGCGCCGCACCTCCCCCCGACGGCTGGACTTCGTGCTCCGCCGAGCGGGGGAGCGGGCTGTGCGGTGTCCCCCGTCCTTCTCCTCCCGCTGGTCGAGCTGCGCACCCCACCGCTGGTCGAGTGGCCGCCGAAGGCGGCGTATCGAGACCGATCTGCTCCGTCTCGATACGCGCGCTCCGCGCGCTACTCGACGAGCGGGTGGGAGCGCGCTGCGCGCGCTACTCGACGAGCGGGTGGGAGGGCGTTGCGCGCGCTACTCGACGAGCGGTGAGGCGCGGAGCGCCGCGAGGGCGTCGGTCTGCGCGCGGTGGACATCCGTCATCCATTCGAGCGGCGCCGACGGGCCGATGCGCGGGTCGTCGGGCTCGCGCCCGTCGCGCAGCGCCGTCACGTATGCGCGGTCGAGCGCGATGCGGGCGCGGAGCTCCGCCTGGTCGCCGGTCGAGCCGTGGCCAGGCACGATGACGTCGACCGCATCCGCGACGCCCTCGAGCACGTCGAGGCCCGCGAGGTAGTCCTCGATCGGGTCCGGCCCGCCGAGGTCGACGAACGGCACGAGCACGTCGGAGACCATGTCGCCGGCGACGAGCACACCGCGCTCCTCGACGAAGAGCGCCGCGTGGCCCGCAGCGTGCGCGCGGTGCTCGAGGATCCGCACTGCCGGCCCGTCCCACGGGACGTGCGTCGACGCATCCGGCACCGCGGTGATGAGGCCGAGCAGCTCCATCGGGATGTCGCCCGCGAACTCCGGCGGCAGCCACGGCGCGAGCTCCTCCTGCCAGTCGGGTCCCCCGCGCAGCTGGGCCATCGCCGCCACGCACGCCGCCGTGCCGTAGCGCGGCGCATCGCCGAGCTCGGCGTGCCAGAGCGTGTGGTCCCAATCGGGATGGGTCGCGAACGCGGCGACCGCGGGCTGCTCGAGCTCGCGCAGCGCGGCCGCGATCGCGGCGAGCTCGGCGCGCGTGATGCCGGGGTCGACGACGAGCGCGCCGGTTGCGCCGAGCACGACGGTCGACCGGCTCTGGATGCACGCGCTCTCGTGCACGAGCACGCCCTCGGCGATGGGCTCGAGCGTCATCGCGGCACCGCTGACCCCGCGGCGCTCGCGAGCGCGTCGTCGAGCTCCTCGAAGGCCTCGGCCCAGCCCTGCGAGACGCTCTCCGAGCTCACGCGGTCCTCGTCGACGCCCTGCAGGTGGAAGGTCATCTCGCATCGGCCGCCATCGAGCTCGACGAGGTCGACCGTGATGAGCATCGCCTCGTCGACCGTGTCGCCGGGGTCGGCCCACGAGAAGCGCAGCCGCGACGGCTCGTCGACCTCGAGGTACTCCCCACCGGTCGGGTACTCGCTCCCGTCGGGCGCGACCATCAGGTACTCGTACGTGCCGCCGACCCGCAGGTCGATGCGCACCGACTCGGGCGGCGTGACGACCTCGTGCGGGTGCCACCACTGCGCGGCGATCGCGGGGTCGGTCCACGCGCGCCACACGGCCTCGCGCGGTGCCGCGAACTCGCGGGTGATCGTGAACTGCTTCCTCGTGTCCATCACTGCTCCCTTGCGGTGTGGGTGCGGACGGTCGTCCGCCTCAGGCTTCGGATGCGTCGGGGCGGTCGGCCGCGCCGCCGCGCGTCGTGCGGCGGGTGCCGTCGGCACCGCCGGTGAGCCCGGCGAGCGCCTCGTCGAGGCGGTCGAACCGCGACTGCCACGCGGCGCGGTGCTCGGCGACCCACGCCTCGGCGTCGTCGAGCCCCTCGGGGCGCAGCGCGCACGAGCGCCACTGGCCCTGCCGCGTGCGCTCGATGAGCCCCGCCTCCTCGAGCACCCCGAGGTGCTGCGAGATCGCGGGGCGGCTCACGGCGAACGGCGCGGCGAGCTCGCCGACGGTCTGCGGCCCGGCGGCGAGCCGCTCGAGCATGGCCCGCCGCGTCGGGTCGGCGAGCGCGAAGAAGATGCGGCTGAGCGGATCAGTGGCGATCGGCACCCGGCCACCTCCTCTGCGTAAGCAACTGCTTACATGGTGCGCCGACGCATCCGCCGTGTCAAGAGGGCGCTCAGACCGACCGGACGTGCGGGTGCGAGAGTGGCGGCATGGATCCGACGCCGAGCGCCCCCGCCGGGCGAGCGCGCGTCGGCATCTCGGGCTGGCGCTACGCGAGCTGGCGCGGCGACTTCTACCCGAAGGGCCTCGTGCAGCGGCGCGAGCTCGAGTACGTGGGCGAGCGCATGTCGAGCGTCGAGCTCAACGGCTCGTTCTACTCGCTGCAGCGGCCGGCGAGCTACGAGCGCTGGCGCGACGCGGTGCCGGAGGGCTTCGTCTTCGCGGTCAAGGGGCCGCGCTTCATCACCCACATGCTGCGGCTGCGGAGCGCCGAGACCGCGATGGCCAACTTCTTCGCCTCCGGCGTGCTCGCGCTCGGCGCGAAGCTCGGCCCGATCCTGTGGCAGCTGCCCGAGCGGCAGGAGCTCGACGCCGAGGTGCTCGAGGCGTTCTTCGCCGGCCTGCCGCGCTCGACGACCGAGGCGCTCGAGATCGCGCGGCGCCACGACGAGCGGATGGTCGGCCGCGCGTGGCTCGAGGACGTGACGGATGCGCCCCTCCGGCACGTGCTCGAGCCCCGGGCGCGCTCGTTCGAGACCCCTGAGGCGGCCGAGCTGCTGCGACGGCACGACGTGGCGCTCGCGGTCGCCGACACCGCAGGGCGCTGGCCCGCGTTCGGCGAGGTGACGAGCGGCTTCGTCTACATCCGCCTGCACGGGTCGCGCGAGCTCTACGCGAGCGGCTACACGCCCGACGAGCTCGACGACTGGGCCGAGCGCATCCGCTGCTGGACGAGCGGTGCGGCGACGCCCGACGGCCGGCCGCGCGACGTGTACGCCTACTTCGACAACGACATCCACGGCCATGCGCCGCACGACGCCGTGGCGCTCGCGAGCCGGGTCGAGCGCTGGCCCGAGTCAGGCTGAGGGCGCGAGCTCCGCGAGCAGCGCCTCGACGCGCCGCTTGATGTCGTCGCGGATCGGGCGCACCGCCTCGAGCGCCTGCCCGGCGGGGTCGTCGAGCTCCCAGTCCTCGTAGCGCTTGCCGGGGAAGATCGGGCACGCGTCGCCGCAGCCCATCGTGATGACGACGTCGGACTCGCGCACCGCATCCGTCGTCAGCACCTTCGGCCGGTTCGCGGCTATGTCGATGCCCTCCTCGCGCATCGCCTCGACGGCGACCGGGTTGATCGCGTCCTTCGGCGCGGAACCGGCGGAGCGCACCTCGACGCGGCCGCCCGCGAGGTGCTGCAGGTAGCCCGCGGCCATCTGGGAGCGGCCGGCGTTGTGGACGCAGACGAACAGGACGGTGGGCTTCGGATCGGTCATGGGTTCCATTCTCGAGCAGGGGCCGCTCCTGGTGCACGCAGGAGCGGCCGGTCGGTCGGCTCAGCAGCAGTCCTGGTCGAGCTCGGGCGGGCAGCCCAGCTCGCCGCACAGCGTCTCGGAGTCCATCGCACACCTCCTTCCATCGATGATCGTCGATGCATTGTGGTCGCATCCATCGACGGATGTCAATGCATGTGCCACGATGGATGCGTGACGACCGTCCTCCCGATCACCGACCTGCAGGCGTGCTGCTCGCCCGTCACCCGCGAGGTGATGGACGCCGACGCCGCGGCGACGCTCTCGCGCGCGCTCAAGGCGCTCGCCGACCCCGCGCGGCTGCGCCTGCTGTCGATGGTCTCGGCGCACGCCGACGGCGAGGCGTGCGTGTGCGACCTCACCGAGCCGCTCGGCCTCTCGCAACCGACCGTCTCGCACCACCTCAAGGTGCTCGTCGACGCCGGCTTCCTCACCCGCTCGAAGCGCGGCACGTGGGCGTACTACCGGCTCGCGCCCGGCGCGCTCGACCAGATCGCGGGACTCCTCGCGCGCCCCTGAGCCGGCTCAGTCAGCCACGGGGCGCGATCACCCCGTGCTCGTACGCCCAGATGACGGCGTGGATGCGGTCGCGGATGCCGAGCTTCAGCAGCACGTTCGACACATGCGTCTTCACGGTCGCCTCGCCGACGAAGAGCTCCTTCGCGATCTCGGCGTTCGAGCGGCCGCGCGCGAGCAGCAGCAGCGTCTCGCGCTCCCGGTCGGTGAGCGGGGTGAGCGCGCCGGATGCGTCGACCTCGGTCGCGCTCCCGGCCCCGTGACCGGCCGGGCCGGCCTCGGCACCGCGGCCCGACGCATCCGCCACCGGAACCCTGGTCGCCGCGAACCGCTCGATCACGCGCCGCGTCACCTCGGGGGAGAGCAGCGCGTCGCCGCGCGCGAGCGCGTGCACCGCGTCGATGAGCTGCTCGGGCTCGGCGGTCTTGAGCAGGAACCCGGAGGCGCCCGCCGAGAGCGCCTCGAAGAGGAAGTCCTCGCGGTCGAAGGTCGTGAGCATGAGCACGGCGGCGTGCGAGTCGCTCGCGCAGATCGCGCGGGTCGCCTCGAGGCCGTCCATGACCGGCATCTGCACGTCCATGCAGATGACGTCGGGCTGGAGCTCGGCGGCGAGCCGCACGCCCTCGGCGCCGTCCTTCGCCTGCCCGACGACCTCGAAGCCCGGCTCCGACGAGAGGATCGTCTCGAAGCCCCCGCGCACGAGCGCCTGATCGTCCACCAGCAGGATGCGCGTCACCCCTCAACGCTACCGGCGCGATCCGCACCCGTATGCTGACCACGACCCCGCTGCCCGATGGAGGACGACGGATGCGCGCAAGATCACGGACGCTCGTGGCCGGCCTCGTCGCCGCGCTCGTCGGCGGCCTGCTGACGGTCGTCCCGTCGCCCGGTCCGGAGGGCAGCGCCAGCGCCGCGGTCGCGGCCGACTTCGACCCGGGGCTCATCATCTCCGACGAGCGCTTCTACGACGGGCTCGCGATGAGCGCCGCCGAGGTGCAGGCGTTCATCGACTCGAAGCACCGCGGATGCACCGCGGGCTACACGTGCCTCGACACCTACGCGCAGCGCACGCCCACCATGCCCGCTGACGCCTACTGCGACGCGGTGCCGGGCAGGGCGAGCGAGTCCGCGGCCAGCATCATCGCCCGCGTCGGCGAGGCGTGCGACATCTCTCAGCGCTACCTGCTCGTGCTGCTGCAGAAGGAGCAGTCGCTCGTCACCCGAGCTGCGCCGACCGCGGTGCACTACATGAAGGCGACCGGATTCGGCTGCCCTGACACCGCGCCGTGCGACCCCACCGTCGGCGGCTTCTTCTACCAGGTGTACTACGGCGCGCGGCAGTTCCAGCGGTACGCGGCGCACCCTGAGCGCTGGAACCACAGGGCCGGCGTCGTGAACCAGGTGCGCTTCCACCCGAACGCCGCGTGCGGGTCGAGTCCTGTGCTCATCCGCAATCAGGCGACCGCGGGCCTGTACAACTACACGCCGTACCAGCCGAACGCTGCGGCGCTCGCGAACCTCTACGGCGAGGGCGACGCGTGCTCCGCCTACCGCAACCGCAACACCTGGCGCATCTGGACCGACTGGTTCGGCGACCCGACCGAGCCGTTGCCGACGGCGCAGCGCATCGCGGGCGCCGACCGCTACTCGACCGCGGTCGAGATCTCGCGTCGGGCGTTCCCCTCCCGCGCGGACGTCGTCTACCTCGCGAGCGGCGAGAGCTTCCCCGACGGCCTCGCCGCAGGTCCAGCCGCGGCGGCCGAGGGCGGCCCGGTGCTCCTCACGCCGCGCGGCAGCGCGCCCCGGATCGTGCTCGACGAGATCCAACGGTTGCGACCGGCGGAGGTCGTGATCGTCGGCGCCGAGCCCTCGGTGTCGGCGGCGGTCGAGACGGCCGTGCGGGAGCTCCCCACGGCCCCCGAAACCCTCCGTCTCGGCGGCACCGACCGCTTCCACACGAGCCGGCTCATCGCCGAGCACGCGTTCGGATCCGC
Source organism: Agrococcus lahaulensis DSM 17612 (assembly GCF_000425105.1). GTDB lineage: Bacteria > Actinomycetota > Actinomycetes > Actinomycetales > Microbacteriaceae > Agrococcus > Agrococcus lahaulensis. Next base: position 296,457 of record NZ_AULD01000005.1, on the reverse strand, counting down.
GTCCGACGCCCTCATCGCGACAGGCCTCAAGTTCCCCGACGCGCTCGCGGCGGGTCCCGTCGCCGCGCGCCGAGACGGCCCGGTGCTGCTCGTCAACGGCGGCAGCGGTGCACTCGACGCAGGCACAGCGGCGGCGCTCGAGCGGCTCGGGGTCGGATGGGTCGGGGTCGTCGGCGACGAGACCTCGGTCTCGGCGGGCATCGCCTCGGGCCTCACGAGTGCGCGCATCGACGTCGACCGCTACGCGGGCGCCGACCGCTTCGCGACGGCGGCGCAGCTCGCGCGCGAGTTCGGCGTCGTCGAGACCGCCTACCTCGCGAGCGGCACGGGCTTCCCCGACGCGCTCGCGGGAGCCGCCGCGGCTGGCGCGGTCGGCGCTCCGCTCCTGCTCTCGCGGCACGGCTGCATGCCGGCCGCGACGCGCAGCGCGCTCATCAGGGCCGAGCCCGATGCCGTGCTCGTGCTCGGCGGGCTGCCGACGCTCAGCCCGGCGGCGGCGAGCTACACGCGCTGCCCCTGACCGCTCGTCAGACCGTGGTCGTCGGCGCTGCGGGTGCCGCGTCGGCGGGATCGGTCGCGGCGTCGGTCGGCCGTGCCGCCCCGCCGTGCGCGGGGATGCGCGCCCGCACGAGCCAGCCGCCCCTCGAGCGCGGCCCCACCTCGAGCGAGCCGCCGAGCGCGGCGACGCGCTCACGCATGCCGAGCACGCCCGCACCGGCGCCGTGCTGGCCCGCACCGCTGCCGTGGCCGTCGTCGGCGATCTCGACCTCGAGCTCGTCGGGCAGGTAGCGCACGCGCACGTCGACCTCGGCGACGGGGCCGGCGTGCTTGCGGGCGTTCGTGAGCGCCTCCTGCACGACGCGGAAGGCCGTGAGCCCCACCATGGGGGTCACGCGGCGCGGCTCGCCGATCGTCGCGAGCGTCACCCGCTGGCCGCTCGTGCGCGCCGCCTCGACGAGGTCGGGCAGCGCGTCGAGGTCGGGTGCAGCGGCGGCGCCGTCGTCCTCGGAGCGCAGCGTGACGACGAGCGAGCGCAGCTCGGTGATCGCCTCCCGCGCCGACGCCTCGACGTGCCGGAGCGCATCCGCCGCCTTCTCCTGGTCGGTCGCGAGCACGCGCCTCGCGGCGCCGGCCTGCACGCCCATCGCCGAGACGTGGTGGGCGACGACGTCGTGCAGCTCGCGCGCGATGCGCAGGCGCTCGAGCGAGACGGCCTGGTCGGCGAGCTGCTGCTGCTGCGCCTCGATCTCGGCGTGCGCGGCGGCGAGCCGCTCCTGCTCGATGGCCGAGCGCCAGGCGCGGTCGCCGAAGATCCAGCCGCCGCCGAAGTACGCGGCGTTGACGACCACCTGGATCATGAGCAGCGCGAAGTACGCCGAGACCCCGCGCTCACCCGTCTCGGGGTCGAAGAAGCCGCGCACCGCCGACGCGGCGAGCCATGCGGCCATGAGCAGCGAGATCACGACGCGCGACCAGAACGCGCGCCGGCGGTCGGGATCCCACGCGCCGATCGAGTAGAAGCCCATGAACAGGGCGACCTGCGAGGCATAGAGCTCGATCGCGCCCGACTCGCCCGCGGCGACGTAGATGACGATCTGCGCGATGGCGGCCGGCACGGGGAAGCGCCGCCGCCACACGAGGGGCAGGGGCAGCAGCAGGGCCGCGAGGAGCGGCGCCCAGATGGGGATGTCCGCGAACTGGAGGCCGGTCATGTCGGTGAGCGCCACCATGAGGCAGCCGATGGCGGCGAGCACTCCGGCGAGGGTGGCGTCGGCTCGCGTCGAGCTCGCGTTGGGGGCCTTGCGCACGGGCATGCGTCGAGCCTAGGACGGCCGCTGGGAGCACGCCTCAGCCGTCGGGAGGGGAGCTAGCGGTGGCCGGCCTCCGTCGCGCGGGGGAGGGCGAGGAGGTGAGGAAACCTATCGCTCACCTATGTACCCCAGTGGAGTACGCTCGACGCATCACCATCGAGTCAGTCAAGAACGTCGCCTCCACGGGTGCCGACACCGACGAGATCCTCGCCGAGCTGAACGCATCCCCCGCCGGTCATCGCAGATCCGCGGCCCTCTCCTCCCCGTCGCACCAAGAGATCGCACTCCCCATCGCAGGAGCGGGCATGAATCGCATGCACCTCGCGGACGCCACCGAGCACGGCGAATCGATCGAGCTCACGCTCGTCGACGGCGCCTGGAAGCGGGCGCGCGATCATGCCGCTCAGTGAGCTCCTCAACCCTGCCGTGCTGCTGGCGGTGGGCATCGCCGTCGCCTTCCCCATCGTGGTCGTGATCGGGGTCGCCGTGCTGCGCCGCATCGTCGCGCGTCGGAACCCCGAGCTCGCGCCGGCTCCCGCAGAGGCGGATGCGCCTTCGCCGCCGCGCACGAATCGCGAGGCTGGGCTCGCCTAGCACCGCTTTCCCGCGTTCTTCTCGCCGACAGGCACGGAAATCCTCAGTTTCGGTTGAGTGTCGGCACCGGTAGGCCGTACTGTCACCCATGGTGCACTTCGCGCCCCGAGGGAGAAGACGGATGCTGCAGGACGACCGGGCACTGACGGTGCCCGAGCCGAGCGTGTGGGCTGGATGGCGCCGCGCGGACGCCGAGGCCTGGACTCAGGCGCTGCTCGCCTTCCCGCGACGTGAGGGCGCGGCGGTCATCTCGCCGATGCTGCGCCTCGTCCTATGGCACGACTGGACCCTGCGGCGAGCCCTGCCCGAGCTCGAGTGCTGGGCGACCCTCGCGGCAGACTTCGAGCGCCAAGGGGTGACGGCGGATGCGTTCACGCGCTTCCACGAGACCGCGAGCGTCGCGCCGTGGTCGCCCGCCGACGACGCGCCCGCGGGCCGCGGCGCAGCGGCGGCTGCGACCGACGCGCCGCCCGCCGTCGCCGAGGTCCCCGCGGCCTGAGTCGCGCGGCGCCGCGTGTCAGCGTGAGCGCGGGAACGCGAGCATCGTGAGCGCCCCCACCAGCCAGACGGCCCCCGAGGCGGCGAGCAGCAGCAGCGGATCGAGCCCGGCGAGGAGGCCGGCGACGGCCGTACCGGCCGCGCTCGCCGTCGTGCGCAGCGCGGAGCCGACCGTGAAGACCTGCGCGACGACGTCGTCGGGGCTCTCGAGGCGCCGGAGGGTCAGCATCGCCGCGGTCGGCGCGGCGCTGAACGCGCCAGAGAGGCCGACCAGCACGATCGTCCACCAGAAGCCGAGGTCGAGCGCGGCGGCGAGCGTCGCCAGACCCGTCAGGGCGAAGCCGACGAGCATCGTCGCCTGTGCGGATGCGTTCGTGCGCCGGATGGGTTCGACCATGGCCCCGATGAGCGCGCCGATCGCGAAGGCGGTGACGATGAAGGCGCTCGCGGCGGCATCGCCCGTCGCGAGCAGCGCGATGCCGATCGCGGCGATGGGCATGATCCCGCGACCGAACTCGACGAGCGTGCCGGAGACGGTGATCGTCGCGAGCGGCCGGTGCGTCGAGAGGGCGACGAGGCCCGCGCCGATCGAGCGCCACAGGCCCTTGCGCTCGGCCTCGCGCCGTTCGATGCGCAGCAGCGGGTAGGCGGCGAGCGAGACGAGCGCGATGGCGGCCATCGAGGCGAGCGCCCAGCGCGGACCGAGCGTCGGCGCGAGCAGCGCGACGAGCGCGGGGCCCGCGACGCCCGAGAGGTTGTAGCTGAGGGCATCGAGCGCGTAGGCGCGGCGCGCGTCGGTGCCGGCCGGAGCGACGAAGCTCGAGAGCCCGCCGAAGCCGAACGGGTTGAGCAGCCCGCTCAGCACGAGCGCGATCGCGACGAGCCACACCGGCAGCGGATCGAGCGCGGCCGTCAATCCGTAGGCGACCGCGGTGCCGGCGGCCGCCCCCATCATGAGCGGCCGCGGCCGGTGCACGCGGTCGAGGATCGCACCCACGAGCGGCGCCGCGATGATGCTCGGCACGAGCGCGAGCGCCGCGAGAGCGGCGCCGAGCGCGATGTCGCCCGTGATCGACACGACGAGGATCGGGATCGCGATCTGCGCACCGCTCGCGGCCGTGCGGATCGGCACCGAGGCGGCGAGCTGCCGCATCCCCGCTGCCTTCCCCTCGTGCGCCGCGACTCGGGCGGCCGACGACGCGGACGCAGACGGGTGCCGACTGGCGTCACGAGGGGAGTGCATCCCTCAAGCATGCCCCTCACGCGCTGCAAGGAGAGGGATGCGCGGTGCGCGCGCCGTGCGCGCAGCCGTTCGATCAGCGATACCGATCAGCGGCGGAGCACGATGCCCGGTCTCGGCAGCGCATCGGCGCGGGCGCTGTGCTCTCGAGCACGGCCGTGCCGCTCGAGCAGTGCGCGGAGGTGCCGCTCGGTCACGATGCTCGGCCGCCGGTGCCGCCGCGGTGGGCGGATGGATCGCTCGACCTGTCCGACCGGGTCCTGGGCAACGGGCTCGGCGGGGATCGCGCTGCGCGGCTCGCCGCTGCGCGCGGGGAAGTCGGGCAGCTTCACCGCGAGCGATGCCGGCGCGGCGGCAGCGAGGCTCCGCGGGCTCTCGGACGGTGTCTGCAGACCCGCGAACGAGAGGACGGCGGTGCGGGTGCGCGCGGGCTGGAGCTCGGCGACGATGCGCCATTGGCCTGGCCGTGGTCCGGCCTTCTCGACCCGCAATCGGCCCGCGTGGATCTCGTGGTGATGGTAACTGCAGACGAGAATGCCGTTGTCGATGTCGGTCTTGCCGCCGAGCTGCCAGGGGACGATGTGGTGCGTCTCGCACCAGGCGACCGGCATGCCGCAACCGGGAACGCGGCAGCCCTTGTCGCGCTTGGCGAGCGCGCGCTTCTGCGCCCGCGTGAAGAGCCGCTTCACGCGACCCAGCCACAGCGGGTGCCCGTCCTCGTCGACGATGAGTTGGTGGGTGTCGGCGAAGCAGAGCAGCTGGTCGATGCCCTGGATGGGGATGAGGCTGCCGGTGTGCTCGATCGTGAGCGTGCAGTCGGTGCTGGTGAGGCCCTGCACGTGCGCGCTGTAGGCCTCGACGGTGCCGACGAAGGTGAGCACGGGTGGCTCGCCGCCGGCGAGCGGCGCGTCGGCGGAGGCGGCGTACGCGGTGACGGCGGCGATGAGCGCGTCGTGCGCCTTCTGCTCGCGGGTGCGGTCGTCGAGCGAGCCCTCGGCGTCGCAGTCGGTGCCGTCGCAGCCGCCCTTCGCGCAGCGGTCGTCGTGGAAGGCGACCTTCACGCGCGGGCCGCTGAACGCATCCGTCATCGCCTTGAGCTTCGAGCCATCCTCGGCAGGGGAGCGGATGATCGTTACCCACGACCCGTCGGGCTGCTGCCGCATGCGCAGCGACCGCAGCGCCCGTTGCTTCTCGTCGTTCGGGAGCATCCCGTCGGGATCGAGCAGCGCGACGCAGCGGCGGGCGAGCACCGTGAGCTGCTCCGGCGGCAGCGGCATGGCGGGGTCGGTCGCGTGCTGGACGAGCTTCTGCTCGGCGAGCGCGAGCTGCTCGAGATCCGCACGGGCTGCGGCCGGCTCGAGCGTCGAGAGGATCGCGTGCGCTTGCGCGAACGACAGCTCGCCCTCGGTCAGCCCGGCCGCGACCGCGGGGTACTTCGCGGGGATGGTGGCGCCGGTGAGCCCGAGCGACGGCGAGACCGCCCGAGCCATGACGAGCAGGTCGAGCGCGCGACCCGGCCGGATGCCGAAGGCCCTGCCGATCGCCTCCTTGGGGTGCCGCGCGCCGAGCACCAGCGACAGCGGCTCGTCGGTCGGGCCCTGCGAGCGCTCCTCGACCTCGTGCGCCAGCCGCACCTGCAGCGTGTCGACGATGCGTGAGAGCTCGGCGACCCTGCCGAGCACCTCGATGACGTCATCGCGCGGCGCGGTGGGGAAGGACGGGGCGTCCGCGAGCAGCGCGCGAGCGGCCTCGACCGCCGCTCCTGCCCGCTCGGTGCTCGACATCGCTGCCTCCCTTGCGAGGAGGGTAGATGGGGCCACCCACATCCACTCCCGACCTCGTTGCGCGAAGACTAAGGGCGACCACTGACACGCGAACGATTCCGGAGACGACGACCGCGCCGCGTGCTCAGAGCACGCGGCGCGGTGAGGGGAGACCGGTCGATCAGCGCGCGACCGGGACGATCAGGCCGCCCCACGTGTCGAGCATGTACTGCTGCGTCTCCTCGGTCGTGAGCAGCTCGTAGAGCTTCGCGATGCGCGGGTCGCTCTCGAGCTCGGGCGTCGTCGCGAGGATGTTGAAGTACTCCGAGTCGTCGCCCTCGGTCAGGATCGCCTGGTCCTGCGTGAGGCCGGCCGGCAGGGCGAACGAGGCGGTGACGAAGACGGCATCGTTGTCGGGGATCGCGAGCGGCAGCGTCGCGTTCTCGACCTCGGTGAAGCGGAAGTTCGACGGGTTCGCGGTGATGCCGTCGAGGTTCGTCGCACCCTCGGCGATCTCGATGAGCCCCTCGGCCGCGAGGATCTCGAGCGCGCGCGCCTCGTTCGTCGGGTCGTTCGGGATGGCGATCGTCGCGCCCTCGCCGAGCTCGTCGATCGACGTGATCGAGTCGGAGTAGAAGGCGGCGGCCGGGAGGTAGACCTCGCCGACGGAGACGAGCGAGCCGCCCGCCTGCGAGTTGTAGGTCTCCATGAACGTCGCGTTCTGGAAGAGGTTCGCCTCGGTCGAGCCGTCGGTGAGGGCGGGGTTCGGAGTGTTGTAGTCGGTGAACTCGACGTACTCGATGTCGAGACCCTCGGCATCCGCGAGATTCTCGTCCACCCAGTTGAGGATGTCGCCGGCCGGCACGGGGAGCGCGCCGACGCGCACGGCGCCGAGCGAGCCGTCCTCGGGCGCGGCGGTGTCGGCGGCGCCGGAGGTGCAGGCGGTGAGCGCGACGACGGTCGCGCCCGCGGCGAGGGCGGTGATGAGGGAGCGGCGGTTGGCCATGGGTGGTTCCTAACGGGTGGGGGAGTCGGCGTCGCCGCGGGCGGGCGCGGAGACGATGGATGCGTCGTCGAGGTCGAGCGCGGCGCGCTCGGTCCGTCGGGCGGTGCGGCCGGCGGCGGGGGTGGCGCCGCTGAGGCGTCGTGCGAGCCGAGTGAGCAGCCACTGCACGACCTGCACGATGACGAACAGGATGATGACGACGAAGACGATGTGGAGGGCGCTGTAGCGCTGCATGCCGTAGGTGAGGGCGACGTTGCCGAGGCCGCCGCCGCCGACCACGCCGACCATCGCCGAGAAGTTGATGATCGAGGTGACCGTCGTGGCGGTGCCGAGCGCGATCGCGGGCCACGCCTGCGGCAGCAGCACGCGCCGCACGACGAGCCAGCGGGAGGCGCCGAGCGACTCGGCCGCCTCGAACAGGCCCGGGTCGACCTCGCGCACGGCGATCTCGACGACGCGCACGAAGAATGGGATCGCGACGAGCGTGAGCGGCACGATCGCGGGGCCGGTGCCGATGAACGAGCCGAGCAGCCAGCGCGTCACCGGGATGAGCGCGATCATCAGCACGATGAACGGCACCGAGCGGCCGAGGTTGACGACGAAGCCCAGCACCGCGTTGATCGCGCGGCCGAGCCAGCGCCGGCCGAGCGGCGCCTCGAGGAAGCGCCCGGGCTCGGTGCCGACGAGCACGATGCCGAGCGGCAGCCCGACGACGAACGTGATCGCCATCGCGATCGCCGTCATGTAGAGCGTCTCCCACGTGCCCTCGAGGAGCACGGCGAAGAGCTGCGGCCAGAACTCCGGCGCGGCGGGGTCGATCACGGGTGCACCTCCCACGCGGTCACGCCCTGCGACGTGAGCCGGTCGATCACCTTGAGGGCGACGGATGCGTCACCGGGCACGGCGAGGCGCGTGCGGCCGGCCTGGTGGCCGCGGATCGTCTCGAGTGCGGCGCCGAGGATCGACACGTCGAGGCCGAAGTCGCGCGAGAGCTGCGCGATGACCGGCCGGTCGGCGCTGAGGCCCGTGTAGGTGACGTCGATGATGCGGTGGCCGGGCGTGTAGTGCGCCTCGCCGACCGGGAAGAGCTCGGCGGCGACGCGCGAGCCGGGCGTGCGGATGAGCTGCTCGAGCGCGCCCTGCTCGACGACGCGGCCCTGCTCCATGAGGGCGGCGGAGTCGCAGATGCGCTTGACGACGTCCATCTCGTGGGTGATGAGGAGCACGGTGAGGCCGAGCTCGCCCGAGAGGCGCTTGATGAGGTCGAGGATCTGCCGGGTCGTCTCGGGGTCGAGCGCGCTCGTCGCCTCGTCGCTCAGCAGCACGTCGGGCTGCGAGGCGAGCGCGCGGGCGATGCCGACGCGCTGGCGCTGGCCGCCGGAGAGCTGCGCGGGGCGGTCGTTCGCGCGGTGGGCGAGGCCGACGAGGTCGAGCATCTCGAGCGCCCGGCGGCGGCGCTCGTCGCCCTTGACGCCGACCGCCTCGAGCGCGAACTCGACGTTCTGCGCGACCGTGCGGTTGCCGACGAGGTTGAAGTGCTGGAAGACCATCCCGATCTTGTGGCGGGCTTGCCGCAGGGCAGCGCCCTCGAGCCCGGTGATGACGGTGCCGTCGACGGTCACGGTGCCGGAATCGGGCCGCTCGAGCGCGTTGACGGTGCGCAGCAGCGTCGACTTGCCGGCGCCCGACTGCCCGACGACGCCGAAGATCTCGCCGCGCTGCACCTCGATGGAGACGTCGTCGAGCGCGACGACGGCGTCGGGGCCGTCGCCGAAGCGCCGGCTGACGTGGTCGATCGTGATCATGGGGGAGGCTCCCGGTGCGGATGCGGAGGGTCGCCTTCCATGGTCTCACGCTGTCAGATAGCGCGGCGGGATGTGACGGAGTGTGACGCGCAGACCGAGAGGATGCGCGCGTCCGGAGTCGCGCGGCGCCTCTATGCTGCCGCTATGCATGCATGGTGGAAGAACTATCCAGCGCAAAGATATTGGATGGAGAAGCTAAGCCGACCGCTGCAGGGGGAGGAGCTGTTCGCCCCAAAATCGAAGAACTGGTCACACCAGTTGCTGCAGTTCGTGATGCCGGGCGACGTGGTGCTGCATTGGCGCAGCGGGGAAGGCTTCATCGGGACGTCAGTCGTCCTGGAGGGGGCCAGTGTCGGCACCAGGGTTTGGGCCGGCCGGGCTCAGGAGTGTTGGGTCGTACCGCTAGCCGAATTCGAGGCGTTCGAGCGAATCATTTCGCTGACGGACGTTCGTGAAGTTGAGGCGCAGTTGATGCGCGCCCAGACGGTCCTTGAATCGGCCTACGACAACTACAAGTACTTCCCATTCAACTTCTCGCCGTACCGACCATTGCGAGCCCACCAGGCGTATTTCACCAAGTTTCCTGTGGAGCTCTTCGAGATCCTTGCGCTCGTGGGGCTCGAGCTGCCTGTAGTATTCGACATCGATACCGGCCAGGCGTTGCCACGCGTTCCAACGACCGCAGCGAGAGGCGGGCCGCGGTTCTTGTCCGACACTCAGCTTCGTCTTGCGATCGAGCGGTACTCGGTGGCGGCAGCGCGTCAGTGGTATGAGCGGCGTGGAGCGAGAGATGTCACTGAGCTGGGTAAGCCGTACGACCTCGAGTTGACGCTGGCCAGCAAGATCCGGCGCGTCGAGGTGAAGGGATCCTCGCTTCCGAGGGTTGGAACCGTACTGCTCACAACGAATGAAGTGCAAAACGCTCGGGTCTACCCTTACACCGATCTCGTCGTTGTGGACGCCATACAGTTCGTGAGAGACGATGATCAGCAGTATGTCTGCTACGGGGGAGAGCTCAGGCGCTGGCAAGACTGGTACCCCGAAGATCGGCACCTCCGCAACCTTCAGCTCGAGTACGAACTGCCCAGCGGCTCGGACGCCTCGTAGTTGCAGCACGGCGGCCCTCGAAGTCTTGGCCGGACTGCACGAGATCCACGCCGGGCCGCGACCGAGCACTGCTGACCCGCTTGATTAGTGACTCAGGCTCACGTAGTCTGCGAGGCAGCGAGAGATTCCTCTTCGCGGACTCGCGCCAAGGCGCATCGAAATAGTGGAGCGCCGATGGTGAGCGTGCTGTCATCCCTGTCCCCGAGCACAATCGAGCAAGCGCTTCAGCGCCTCAAGTTCGACGGTGTCCTGCGCTCCAAGTTTGAAGTTGTGTTGGACTTCCTCGACTACTCGCCCGGTTTGATGCCTACGGTGGGTAGAGGTGCGATGGCTCCGAAGCCGGGCTCAGTCGGATACGTCGTCAATCTCGGCAACAAGTTCCGAGCGGGGCGCGCAGTGCTCGCACCCGCGCAGCCGGGCACCGCCGAGGATCCTTTGATGGACGACATCCTCGAGACCTTCTATGGATTCGCCCCCACGGAGCTGCGGCGCGCTGTGGAGTCACACCGCCTCGCGATGGTCGCAGAGAACCTCTCCGGCGAACTGCTTGAGCGCTACATCGCTCAAGAGCTTGAGCCGCTGGGATGGGTCTGGTGCTCTGGCAGCTCGGTTCGAGCGGTCGACTTCATCAAGCACACCCCTGACGGGCGCGCAGAGTGGCACGCCCTACAGGTCAAAAGCCGCAACAATACTGAAAATTCATCCAGTTCTGCGATCCGCAAGGGAACCGATATCTCGAAGTGGTGGCGCTTCCATGCCAAGAACGGCAGCACCAACTGGGCCTCGTTCCCCATCGAGGCTGCCGGCACGCTGTCGGAGGAAGGTTTCCGAGCCTATGTTCGCGCCGCGGGTGAGGAGTTCGCCAGCAAGTCGCGATCCGACGTTAGTTTGTAGCGCGAGAAGGGGAAGCCCGCTGGAGGATCCATATACTCGCCTCGCCGGGCGCGAACGATGAGGTCGCCGATAGCTTGTCCAAGCCCTACCGGCACAGCGTTGCCGAGCTGACGATATTTATCGCGGATCTTGCCCTCAATATGCCAAGAGTCTGGGAACTGCTGAATACGTCGATACTCTTCGACGCTAAGGGGTCGCAAGTCCTCCGGATGTCCGAGGTCGGTCGCCGGCATCGTGGGACTCGTAACCAATGTCGGTGACGGCTTGTCCCATGCAAGGCGTCGGTAAAAGCCTGTCTTTCCGCCACCCAGCATAAGACTCTTCCCCATTGCTTCGGCATGCAACTCAGCAGGGAGGTGTCGCCAGTACTGGCCCTCCTCCAGGAGTCGAAAGAACCTGAGACGCTTCTCGGGGAACTCCTCGTGCTGATGAGGCCGCCCTCTTAGGTCGGAAATCGCCTCGCGAAGCGTCTGCCACGGCGCGAGACCGAATGCAGGGTCGTTGCTGTGAGTCGGCATGAGGTAGGGCAAGCGGCGACCTCGTGCGGCGACCAGCACGACTCGCTCACGCACCTGCGGAACTCCGAAGTTAGCCGCGTTGTACAAATTGAAAGTCACCTCGTAGCCTGCGTCACGAAGTCGATCCGACACCAATTCGATTGCGCCGAACCGGTGATTGTAGCGATCTCCCGCACTGCCGGCGTTAGCAGCGGGCATCGAAAGCAATCCGCGGACGTTCTCGATTACTACAAATTCTGGATCCAGCTCAGCGGCCAAAGAAATGAACTTCAGGAATACGTTGCCTCGATCGTCGCTAAATCCGCGCCGAGCGCCCGCGGTGCTGAACGCTTGACAGGGTGGCCCTCCTGCAACCACATCGATGGGCTCGTCCGAGGTCAATCCCGCTGCGGCCCGCACGTCCGACGCGGAGTACTTGTTGATGTCTTCGAGAATCGGGATGTCCGGCCGGTTAGCGGCAATCGTTGCCCTGCTCGCGCGGTCGTTCTCGCAAGCCAGAAGCGTGTGCAAGCCGGCGATCTCCAGACCTTGATCGAGGCCCATCGCACCGGAGAAGAAGCTCAGAGCCCGCAGTGGCGGCTCGTTGCCAGCGTCGTTGTCCGGGCGGGGACGAATCGATGGCGAGGCAAGGGCTGGGTTGTGTTGCATGCTGGTCTCCACCGTACTGCTGAGCGCCCACAAGGCTGCGCCAAGGCTCGGGAGGAGCGCAGCTGTCTCGACGTGTCGCAGATCTCTGAATGTCTCGACTTGTCCGCCACATCGCGTGCAGCCATGCGGTGCTTCAACTGCGTCGAGGGGCAATGGTGCTAGCGCGTGCTCCCTCGCGTCGTAAGCTCGAACCGACGTGATCCGGCGGGAGTTGAGCATGAGCGCCGGCTAGTTGCTCGCGCAGCGTGAGCCCCTGCGACTCATCGCCCGCTTCGGGCAGCAGCCCGCGTCGCCGCAGCTCCGGAGTCACGAGATCGACGAAGCGCTCGATGTCCGCCGGCCGCACCGCCGCCGTGATGTTGAAGCCGTCGACGCCCGACTCCTCGCGCCAGCGCTCGAGCTCGTCGACGACCGTGGTGGGGGAGCCGACGATGACCGGGCCGCGGCCGCCGATCGCGACGAACTCGGCGAGGTCGCGCACCGTCCACTTGCGGCCGGTCGAGAGGGTCGTGAACGACGCGAGTGCCGAGTGGTTCGCCTCCGTCTGCACGTGCTCGAGCGTCGCATCCGGGTCGAGCCCGGAGAGGTCGACGCCGGTCCAGCCACCGAAGAGCGCGAGCGCGCCCTCGATGTCGACGTGCTGCCGGTACTCCTCGAGCCGCGCCTGCGCCTCCTCGTCGGTCTCGGCGACGATCACGGTCGCGATCGTCAGGATCTTCACCGCATCCGCCGACCGTCCCCGTTCGACGAGCCCGTCGCGCACGCCGTCGACCCAGCGCCGCACGAGCTGCGGCGTCGACCCCGAGAAGAAGATCGCCTCCGCGTGGTCGAGCGAGAACGCCTGTCCGCGGCTCGACGCGCCTGCCTGGAAGAGGTAGGGCGTGCCCTGCGGCCCCGGGTGCGCGAGCGCGTAGCCCGGCACCTTGAACCACTCGCCCTCGTGCCCGATCGGGTGCACGCGGTCGGGGTCGACCCAGACCCCCGATTCCTTGTCGGCGACCACCGCATCCGGCTCGAACGAGCCCTCGAAGAGCTTGTACATGACCTGCATGTACTCGTCGGCGCGGTCGTAGCGCACGTCGTGCGGCAGCTGCTTGTCGTAGCCGAGGTTGCGCGCGGCGGAGTCCTGGTAGGAGGTCACGATGTTCCACGCGATGCGGCCGCCGGTGAAGTGGTCGAGTGTCGTGAGCGTGCGCGCGAGCAGGTAGGGCGACTCGTAGGTGACCGACGCCGTGACGCCGAAGCCGAGCCGCTCGGTGACAGCCGCCATCGCCGGCACCGCGACGAGCGGGTCGAGCACCGGGAACTGCACGCCGCCGCGTGCGGTCGCCTCGATGCCGTCGCCGTAGACGTCGTAGACGCCCGGGATGTCGGCGAGGAACAGCGCCGAGAAGCCGCCGCGCTCGAGCGTCTTCGCGAGCTCGGTCCAGTAGCCGAGCGTGTCGAAGTCGCGCGCCTGCGACTCGGGGTGCCGCCAGAGGCCTGGCGACTGGTGGTTGGGCACGAGCATCTCGAAGGCGCTCAGCAGCAGGGGGCGGGTCATCGTGCGGTCCTCTCGGTGGCGGTGAGCGCGGGCTCGGCCTCGGTCAGGGTGGTCTCAGGGTCGGATTGAGAGCGGATGCGCTCGGTCGCGCTATGCAGGTCGCCCAGGTCGGTGCCGGGGCGGTCGCGCGCGGGGTCGGCGGCGAAGAGGGCAGCCACGATCGAGAGCGCCGCGAGCACCGACAGGTAGCCGGCGATGAGCCACGGCTCGTTGCCGCCGGCGGAGAACAGCAGCGCGGCGATCATCGGCATGAGGCCGCCGCCGAGCACGGAGCCGATCTGGTAGCCGAGGCTCACGCCCGAGTAGCGCACGTGCACCGGGAACTGCTCGGCGAACCACGCGGCCTGCGGGCCGTAGACGGAGTCGTGGGTGATGTTGACGCCGATGACGACGACGAGCGGCAGCAGCGCGAGCGGGCCGGCGTCGAGGAACGCGAACAGCGCCCAGCCGAAGACGCCGATCGATGCGTAGCCGAAGATCGAGACGCGACGGCGGCCCACTCGGTCGGAGAGCCAGCTCCACAGCGGCGTCGCGACGAGCCCGAGCGCCGAGGCGATCATGACGGCGGTGACGCCCGACGTCGTGTCACCGCGCTCGCTCGAGAGGTAGCTGAGCATGTAGACGGTGATGAGGAAGTAGACGGCGTTCTGGCCGAGACGCAGGCCGATCGTGATGAGCAGCGGGCGCCGGTGGTTGCGCAGCAGCTCGGCGACCGGCGCGCGTGTGACGCCGGTCGAGCGGTGCTCCTCGAACTCGGGTGCATCCTCGACGCCGAGCCGGATCCACAGCCCGAACGCGACGAGCGCCGCCGAGACGAGGAACGGGATGCGCCAGCCGAAGTCGCTGAACTGCTCGGCGCTCAGCACCTGCTGCACGATGAAGAAGGCGCCGGTCGCGAGCAGCATGCCCGCCGAGGAGCCGAGCTGCGTGAACGAGCCGAAGAGCCCGCGGTGCCGGGCTGGCGAGTGCTCGACGCTCAGCAGCGCCGATCCACCCCACTCGGCGCCCGCCGAGAGGCCCTGCAGGACGCGCAGCACGATGAGCCCGACGACCGCCCACCAGCCGATCGCCGCGAAGTTCGGCAGCAGGCCGATGATCGTCGTCGCGACGCCCATGAGCAGCAGCGAGGCGACGAGCAGCGACTTGCGCCCGATGCGGTCGCCGAGGTGTCCGGCGATGATGCCGCCGAGCGGTCGCACCACGATGCCGACCGCGAGCGTCGCGAACGACGCGATCGTGCCGGCGAGCGCGCTGCCCTCGGGGAAGAACTGCGTGCTGAAGATGAGGGCGGATGCGGTGCCGTAGAGGTAGAAGTCGTACCACTCGATCGTGGTGCCGACGAAGGAGGAGGCGAGCACGCGCCGTCGTTGCGCGCTCCGGTCGATGCTGGTCATGCGGTGGTCCTCTCGTAGCCCAAGGGAGCCGCATCCGGGCACGCGCAGCGGGCTCGGTCGATGCCGGCCTCGGCCGGTCTCGATGCGGGAGATCCATCGGTCCTGGCCGAAGCACCCGCGCGATCACGGGTTGCTGCGGCGTCGTCGAGCCAGGTCTCTCAGCCGCTCTGGATGGTGTGCTCTCAACGTAGGAGCGCGGAGCTGGGAGCGCACGGGTGGCCCGTCACGGTCGGTAACAGAGCGGATGCGCGACATGCTGGCGCCGCCGGACACGGCAGTGGAGCGTCAGCCGCTCAGTAGCATTCGAGCATGGCGGCCGACGCTCGCATTCCGGGTGAGGTCGCGGACGTCTTGCGCTACTACGTCTACGCGCTCCGCGATCCGCGCGACGGCAAGGTCTTCTACGTCGGCAAGGGCATCGGCGACCGCATCAACGCCCACGTTCGGGAAGCGGGCGCCGACCTCGCCTCCGAGCGGGCCAAGATCCGGACGATCAACGAGATCGAGGCCAGCGGCCAGCCGGTCGACCTGCTGTTCCTCCGCACCGGCATCGAGGACGAGCACACGGCGTTCATCGTCGAGCAGGCAGTCATCGACGCCTTCCACGCCGACCATCACCCGCTCACGAACCTCGTTCGCGGTCATCACTCGGGCCAGCACGGCCTCGCCACACTGCCCGCTGTCGTCGCGCGGCACCAGGCCAAGCCGTGCCCGCCGATCCCTGAGCCGGTGATCATGCTCAAGATCCAGAACGGCTGGCGCGCCGACATGAACGAGAGGGAGATCTACGACGCGACGCGCGGTCACTGGAAGATCGCCGGATGGGTCCGCGACCGGGCGGCGTACGCACTGGGCATCGCCTACGGCATCGTGCGCGGCGCGTACCGAGTCGATTCGTGGTTCCCGTCGGAGATGCCTTGGGACGAGGGCAAGGACAGGTGGGGTTTCATCGGCGAGCCAGCACCCGAGCTCGCGCATCTGCTCGGCACCCAGGTCCGAGACGCCTTCCCCAATCAGGTGATGTACCGGCGCTTCCTCGACGGCTATCCAGGGTCTCGGGACACGGGAGCGAGTGACGCCTGAACTGGCGGACAGGATCGCGAGCGCTCGCGGTCGTGCTGGTCAGCGGCCGACGTGCGCAGTCAGCGCGATCGACACGAGCACGCCGGGCAGCTCCGGACCGAGCCGGGCGACCGCGCGAGCGGGCGGGTCGGTAGCGAACACGGCCGCGTAGGCCTCGTTCATGCCGGCGAAGTCGTCCGGATGCGCGAGCAGCACGGTCACCATCGCGACGTCGTCCAGCGTGCAGCCCGCGGCCTGGAGGACCGATGCACAGTTGTGCAGGGCCTGCGTGGTCTGGCTCTGGATCAACGCTCCCGCGAGCTGGCCCGTCTGCGGGTCGATGCCGACCATCCCGGACACGTAGATCGTGGAGCCGACGCGGACGCCCTGAGCGAAGAGTGCGGAGCCGGGGGCGTCGCTCGTCGTGATGATCCTCCTCGTCATGCTCCGGACGGTAGACCCGGCCTTCCCGGCGCGCGAGGGTCAGTGCGGGAGCGGCGCGCGGTCTGCGATCTCGTCGAGCGACGTGAGCACGACGAGCCGCTCGGTCGCCCGCGTGGCACCGACGTAGAGCAGGTCGCGCCAGCCTGGCGTGGCACCGTCCACGTCGGTGAGCACGACGACCGGCGCCTCGAGCCCCTTGAAGAGGTGCACCGTGCCCCACCGGATGCCGGGACCGTCGGCGTCGTCGGGGGCCAGCGCATCCGCCACCGAGCCCGTCGCGTGACGGGCCGCCGACGCGCGGCGAGGGGAGAGCACGAGGATGTCGCGCGGCTCCCAGCCCTCCTCCCACAGGGCTCGCAGCACCTGCTGCAGCTGCGCCTGCTGCTGCTCGGCGGAGTCGAACCGCAGGATCTGGCCGCACTCGACGCCGAGCTCGGCGCGATCGTACTGCTCGTAGACGTCGTCGCCGAGCAGCTCCTCGACGAAGGCGGCGAGCTCGGGGCGCTGGCGCACGTTGCGGGTCACGGCCATGCGGCCGGCGTCGGAGAGGCGGGCGAGGAGCGTCTCTCGTCTCGATACGCCCGGCTCCGCCGGGCTACTCGACGAGCGAGCGTGGCGTGGGCGGTAGATGTCCTGCCCGTCGAAGTCGCCGGCGACGATGACCCGGCTGCCGGCGAGGCCGCCCTCGAGCAGGCTGTCGAGCACGTCGAGCGTCGAGTCGCGCGCGAGGTCCTGCGCCTCGTCGGCGACGAGGCACGAGTAGGGCGGCGCGAAGCCGGATGCGCGGGTGATCGCCAGGGTGGCGTCGGGCAGGGCGCCGTTCCACCAGGCGTCATCGGCGTCGGGTGGGGGAGTGATGCCGGTGATGGCGAGCATGAGGTGGTGGACGCGCGCGACCGTGACCTCCTCGCGATCGCGCAACCGGTGCCGCAGCTCGGCCTCGAGCTTCCTGTTGAAGCACGTCAGCAGCACGCGCTCCTCCCGGTTGGCGGCTTGCAGCGCCGCGCGCACTGCGATGTTCGTCTTCCCGGTGCCGGCGGGGCCCTCGACGACGAGCCGCGGGTAGTGCGCGAAGTACTGCAGCGCCTCCTCCTGCCGCTCGGTCGCCTCGCGCAGGTCGCGCTCGCGAGCGGCTCGCGCGTCGGCGCTCGCCTGCTGCCACGTCACGGGCGGCGTCAGCAGGTCGCGGGCCTCGGCGAGGTCAGCCTGGGTCGGCCGCCCCTCCTCGTAGCGCACGCCTCGCGCGCGCAGCTCGCGCTCGCCCGCCCGCAGCGCCTTGATGAGGCTCGTCACCAGCCGGTCGAACTGCAGGTCGGGGCGCGTGAGCGTCGCGTCGGGCGTGACGTCGATGCGCGCCTCGAGCTGCTTGACGAGCTCGCCGCCGCGGTTCGGGAACCACACCGCGTGCCAGATCGGGTACCGCGGGTCGTAGGCGCGCCGCAGGATCCACGAGCGCAGGCTCCTCGCGTTCTCGATCGCCTGGTCGTAGGGCGAGCGCGACGTGGGCTCCTGGCTCCCGAGCCTCCAGAGGCCGTCGTCACCGACCTCGACGCGCTCGTGCGACTTCACCTCGACCACGAGCATCCCCTCGCCGGGGATCACGATGACGAAGTCGGCCTCGCCCTCGACCTGCGTCTCGTGGTGGCGGATGGGCAGGCCGTGCCAGACGATCCAGTCGGCCGTGCCGGGGTGGTCGCGGAGCGCCTCGAAGACCTTCGCCTCGCCGGGCGGGGTGCCGGGGCGGAGTGCGCCGGGGATCATCGTGGCCATGGGCTCAACGTAGCCGGATGGCGAGCCGCGGCTGCGCGCGACCGCCCGCGCCGCCGGAGCCGCAGGCGCGCTACCGCGCCGTGTAGCCGCCGTCGACCGCGATGCTCGCGCCCGTGACGTACGCGGCCTCCGGCGAGGCGAGGTACGCGACGGCGGCCGCGACGTCCTCGGGCGTCGCGAGCCGGCCGAGCGGGATGTCGCGCAGCGTGTCGGCGAGCGCGCGATCGGGGTCGGGCTGGTCGGCGAGCCAGTCCTCGATGAGCGGCGTGCGCGCCATGCCCGGCGCGACGGCGTTCACGCGGATGTTGTGGGGCGCGAGCTCGACGGCGGCGCCCTGCGTGTAGGCGGCGAGGGCCCCCTTCGACGCCGTGTAGGTCGTGAGCGTCGGCACGCCCGATGACGCGAGGCGCGACAGCATGTTGATGATCGCGCCGCCGCCGGTCGGGATCATCGCCCGCGCGGCCGCCGCCGTCATCGCCATGGCGGCGATCGTGTTGAGGGCGAACACGTCGACGAGCTCCTCGACCGGGTTGTCGACGATCAGGCCCGCGTGCCGCCTGCCCGCGTTGTTGACGAGCACGTCGAGCCGGCCGAAGGCATCCACCACCTCCGCCACGATCCGGTCGGGCGCGCCCGGCTCGGTGAGGTCGCCCGCGACGAAGAGCGCATCGCCCAGCCGCTCGGCCGCCTCGCCGGCAGGCGCCCGGCGGCCGGTGACGGCGACGCGCATGCCGTCGGCCCGCAGCCTCGCGGCGATCTCGACGCCGAAGCCCGAGGTGCCGCCGGTCACGAGCGCGACGCGCGCGCCGGTGTCGTCTGGAGTGGTCATCGGATGCCTTCCCACGGTCGAGAGCGTCAGGCCACGTCGGCGTCGCGGTGCGTGAAGCGCCCGCCCGCGATCGTCGCGCGCACGGGGATCGCGCCGATCTCGGCCGAGTCGACCTCGCGCGGGTGCGCCTCGAGGAGGACCATATCGGCGAGCTGGCCGGGCGCGAGCCGGCCCTTCTGCGCCTGCTGGCCGGTGACCTCGCTCGAGCCGACCGTCGCCGCGTGCACGGCCTCGTCGACCGAGATGCGCTCGTGCTCGCCGTAGACGAGCCCCTCCTCGCTGATGCGGCGCACGAACGACTGGATGCCGAGCAGCGGCGCCCCCGGCGCGACCGGCCGGTCGGAGGAGAAGGCGAGCGGGATGCCGGCGTCGAGCTGGCTGCGCGCGCGGATCGACATCTCGCCGCGCCGCTTGCCGACCGGGCCGCGGATGCCCTCGCCGAAGGCGGTGATGAAGCTCGGCTGCACGACGCACGCGACGCCGAGCCGCGCGAGCCGCTCGAGCTGGTCGGGGCGCACGACCATGCCGTGCTCGACGCGGTTCGGCACGGGCGGCCAGCCGTTCGCGCGAGTCGCCTCCTCGATCGCGTCGAGGGCGAAGTCGAGCGCCGCATCGCCGACCGCGTGCAGCGCGAGCGCCCAGCCGGCGGCCGCCGTCTCGCGGATGCGGGTGCGCATCGCCTCGGGATCGTCCTGCAGGTAGCCGTGGTAGCCGGGGCAGTGCTCGTACTCCTCGCGCATGTGCGCGGTGCGGCCGAGGATCGAGCCGTCGGTGAAGACCTTGACCGGGCCGAGCTGCAGCCACTCGTCGCCCCAGCCCGTGCGCATCCCGGCGCCGAAGCCGCGCCGCGCCGGCTCGTCGTCGTGCCCGGGCAGCTCGTGCAGCGCGTCCATCACCGGCATGACCTGCATGCGCGTGCGCAGGCGACCCGCATCGCGCGCGGCCTGGTACGCCGCGAGCTCGGCTGGGGCGTGACCGATCCAGCCCCCGGCGACCCCCGCATCCGTCACGCTCGTGATCCCCTCGCGCGCGTACTGCGCGGTCGCGAGCTCGAGCGCTTGCTCGAGCGAGGCGAGCGGGTAGGGGAGCAGGATCTCCTGCACGAGCGCCATGGCGCGCTCCTCGAGCACACCGGTCGGGCGGCCATCGCGGCCGACCACGATCTTGCCGCCGTCGAGCTCCGGCACGTCGCGGTCGGCGACGCCCGCCGCGGCCAAGCCCGCGCTGCTCGCCTGGCCCGAGTGGCCGGATGCGTGCTTGATCCAGACGGGACGGCCGCCGCTCGCGCGGTCGAGGGCATCCCGATCCGGCACCGCGCCCTGCAGCAGCACGGGGTTGTAGCCCGCGCCGACGACCCACTCGCCGGGCTTCGTGCCGGCCGCCTGCGCCTCGATGCGGTCGTAGATGTCGTCGAGCGACGCGACGCCCGAGAGGTCGGCCTCCATGAGCGTCGTGCCGAACCAGACCGAGTGGGCGTGCACGTCGTTGAAGCCCGGCAGGAGGGCGAGGCCCTTCGCGTCGAGCGTCTCGCGCGCCGTCAGGCCCTCGACCTCCTCGTCGAGCGCCACGACGCGGCCGTGCAGCACGGCGAGCGCGCTCGCGCTCGGCCGGCGCTCGTCGCGGGTGTCGATGCGCGCGTTGCGCACGATCAGGTCGACCTTCATGGCAGCTCCTCCGACATCGTCGTCGTCGGATCGCCGGGCACCTCGGAAGCCGATGCTTGCGATCCGTGTCGATCTCAAACATAGTATGTATGACCTAACGATGGCGAGTGGCATCGACGCCGCCGCCGGTTCCCCTTGGACGGAGCACAGCCATGGCAACCACGCCAGCAGCCACCGAGCGGCAGACGAGCCGCGAGGCACAGGACATCAAGCGCCTGCGGAGGGTCGCGACGACCTCCTTCATGGGCACGGCGATGGAGTGGTACGACTACTTCATCTACGGCCTCTTCGCCGCGCTCGTCTTCGACGAGCTCTTCTTCCCGAGCTTCGATCCCGCGGTCGGCACCGTGCTGTCGCTCCTGACCTTCGGCATCGGCTTCGTCGCCCGCCCGGTCGGCGCGATCATCTTCGGCCACCTGGGCGACCGGATCGGGCGGAAGAAGACGCTCATCGTCACGCTGCTCGTCATCGGCCTCTCGACCGGCATCATCGGCCTGCTGCCGACCTTCGACGCGATCGGCTTCGCGGCACCCATCCTGCTCACGACGCTGCGCTTCATCCAGGGCCTCTCGCTCGGCGGCGAGTGGAGCGGTGCGGTGCTGCTCGCGGTCGAGCACGCGCCCGCCAAGCAGCGCGCCTTCTACGGCGCGATGCCGCAGTACGGCTCGCCCGCAGGCACCCTCCTCTCCTCGGGCATCGTGTCGCTCGTCACGCTCCTGCCCGACGACCAGCTCCTCTCGTGGGGCTGGCGCATCCCCTTCCTCCTCTCGTTCGTCTTCCTCGCGATCGCGCTCTACATGCGCCTCAAGGTCGAGGAGTCGCCGGTGTTCACCGACGTCGTGCAGGTGCAGCGCGCCGAGCAGCAGAAGGTCACGAAGCTGCCGCTCATCGAGGTCTTCCGCCACGCGGGCGGCCGCGTGCTCATCGTGGTCGCGACGGTGCTGTTCGCCTCGGGCGGCTTCTTCCTCATGACGACGTATGCGGTGAACTTCGGCACCGGCGAGCTCGGCATGGAGCCGTGGAAGCTGCTCGTCGCGACGATGGTCGGCGCGGTGCTCGAGGCGATCGGCATCTACATCGGCGCCCGCCTCGGCGACCGCATCGGCGCGTGGAAGACGGTCGCCCTCGGCGGCGCGGCCGCGGCGGTGCTCGTCATCCCGATCGCCTTCATGCTCGGCTCGGGCATCGAGGTGCTCGTGATCGCCGGCGTCGCGATCGGCATCGGCGCGCTCGGCATCCCCTACGGCCCGCTCGGCACGATGCTCTCCGAGCTCTTCAGCGCTCGCTACCGCTACTCCGGCGTCGCGGTCTCGTACAACATCGGCGGCCTCATCGGCGGCTTCGTCCCGTCGATCGCGGCGGCGTTCGCCCTCGCCGTCGGCAGCGCCGTCGTGGTGATCCCGGTGCTGCTCGGCATCATCATGGGCCTGTGCGTGATCGGCGCCCTCATCGCCGGCCGCGTGCTCTCGCGCCAGGAGGAGACGATCGCGGCCTGAGCTGTGACCGACACTGCGCTGTGACCGACACTGCGCTGCCGCCGCCGCTGCGCCGCCGATCCACGGCGCAGCGGCGGCACTCGTCACTACGATCGATCCAGTGGTCGGGAGGCAATCCATGACGGTGAGCGAAGCGGTGCGCGCGACGTGGTCGGACGCCTCGGGCGCCGTCGGCGACCTCAAGAGCGACCGCGTCCGCGCCGTGCTCGAGGCGCAGATCCTGAGCGGCGAGCTGCCGCCCGGCACGCTGCTTCCGACGGAGCCGGAGCTGAGCGCCGCGCTCGGCGTCAGCCGCACCGTGCTGCGCGACGCCGTCCGCGCGCTCGTCGCCCGCGGCCTGCTCACGGTGCGGCAGGGCCGGGGCACGATGGTCACCGAGCCGAGCGACGGCGCGCTCGCCGACGCGATGGTGGCGCTGCTCTCGCGCTCGCCCGTGACGGTCGCCGACGTCATGGACGCCCGCATCGCGATCGAGACCATGCTCGTGCGCCTCGCGGCGACGGCGGGCACGGAGGAGGACTGGGATGCGCTCGCGCGCCACGAGCGCGCCCTCCTCGATGCGATCGAGGCCGGCGATGAGCTCGCCGCGCACCGCGCGCACGCGGCCTTCCACGCGGGCATCCTGCACGCGACGCACCAGCCGGCGCTCGCGCTCATGCTCAACCCGATGAACAAGATCGCGCTTCTCACGGGCACCGCGTCGGTGCGGCGCGGCACGACCGCGGACTGGAACCTCGAGGCGCACCGCGCGATCCTCGAGGCGCTCCGCCTTGGCGATCCCGACGCCGCCGAGGCCGCGATGCGCGCGCACTTCGAGGGGCTCGAGGGCCCGTCGAGCAGCGTCGGCCTGCTCGAGCGCCCCTTCGCCGAGGCGTACTTCGCGGCGCCCTGAGGCGCGGGGCCGCTCGACCGAGCGCCCGGCATAGGCTTCGACCGTGCTCGACCTCACGCGACTGCTGATGCTGCGGGCCGTGGCCCTGCACGGCAGCATCACGGCGGCGGCGCGCGAGCTCTCCTACAGCCACTCCGCGATCTCGCAGCAGCTCTCGCTGCTCGAGCGCGAGACGGGCGCCGTGCTGCTCGAGCGCGTGGGCCGCACCGCGCGGCTGACGCCGGTCGGCCGTGAGCTCGTGCAGAACATCGAGGCGGTGCTCGCCGCGCTCGAGCACGCCGAGGCCGAGCTCGCCGCCGCCCGAGAGCAGCCGCGCGGCGTCATCACCGTCGCGGTCTACACGTCGATCGGCCGCATCGTCATGCCGACCGCGCTCCAGCGGCTCGCCGAGGAGCACCCCGGCCTCGAGGTGCGCCTGCGTCGCGCCGACCCGGAGGAGGCGGTGCTGCGCCTCGTCTCGCGGCAGGTCGACGCCGTCGTGACCGACACCTTCCCCGGCACGCAGCTGAGCCCGACGGGCGCGATCGAGGCCTCCGTGATCGGTCGCGACCCCGTGCGCGGCTACCTGCCCGAGCGGTTCGCGAACGCGTCGTTCCAGGAGATGCGGGGGATGCCGTGGGTCATGGAGCGCCGGGAGGCGCCGTCGACCGAGTGGGCGCTGCGCGTCTGCCGCGAGCTCGGGCTCGAGCCGCTCGTCGCGCACGAGTCCTCCGACCTGCTCTTCCACCTGCGGCTCGTCGAGGCGGGGCTCGCGGCGGCGTTCCTGCCGGACCTCGTCGTGCGCGAGGCGGGCTCCGCGCTCGAGCCGAGCCCGCTGCTGCCCGCGAACGAGGAGCGCGACATCCTGCTCCTCGTCCGCTCGGGCGCCGGCGCGCATCCGTGGTTCGGCGTCGTGCGCGACGCGATCGCAGCCGCGCTCGCGGATCGTCAGCAGAGCTGACGATCGATCGTCGGAAAGGGTCGCTGTACCTGACGGGTGTTGCCGCTTAGCGTGGAGGTGCGCGCCCGCTCGAGGCGCGCGACCTACGTCTGCGAAGAAGGAGATGCGATGACGCTCACCGATGCCCACGCCGCCACGGACGCCGCCCGGGTGCTCGACGCGCCCGCGCTGTGGTCGGCGCAGGCGCACATGCCCTCGATCCTCGGCCGCCAGCTCGTCATCGATCGCGGCGAGGGCTCGTACGTCTTCACGACCGAGGGGCAGCGGCTCTTCGACGGCACCGCGGGCCTCTGGCACGCGAACGTCGGCCACGCCCACCCCGAGCTCGCGCGTGCCGCGTTCGAGCAGATGCAGCGGCTCGAGACGTACCACATCTTCGCCCGCTACTCGAACGACAAGGCGCTCGAGCTCGGCGAGCGGCTCGCCGCCCTCGCGCCGATGGAGCGCGCGAAGGTCATCCTCAACTCGGGCGGCTCCGACGCGATCGACGTCGCGTGCAAGCTCGCCCGTCGCCACTGGCAGCAGCAGGGCCGCCCGACGAAGCAGATCATCCTGAGCCGCGAGCACGCGTACCACGGCCTTCACGCCTACGGCACGAGCATCGCTGGCCTGCCCTTCAACCGCGAGGGCTACGGCACCGAGTCGCTCGTGCCCGAGACCGCGCGCGTCTCCTTCGACGACCTCGCGCAGGTCGAGGAGACCATCGAGCGCCTCGGCGCCGACCGGATCGCCGCGGTCGTCGCCGAGCCCGTGCAGGGCACCGGTGGCGTCAACCCGCCCGAGCCGGGCTACCTCGAGGGCCTGCAGCGCCTCGCGCGCGAGCACGACATCCTGCTCGTGCTCGACGAGGTCATCA
Organism: Agrococcus lahaulensis DSM 17612; assembly: GCF_000425105.1. Classification (GTDB taxonomy): domain Bacteria; phylum Actinomycetota; class Actinomycetes; order Actinomycetales; family Microbacteriaceae; genus Agrococcus; species Agrococcus lahaulensis. Next base: position 271,683 of record NZ_AULD01000005.1, on the reverse strand, counting down.
CCGGCTTCGGCCGGACGGGTGAGATGTTCGCCGCTCAGCGCTTCGGCATCGAGCCCGACCTCGTGACCTTCGCGAAGGGCGTCACCTCGGGCTACGCGCCGCTCGGCGGCGTGCTCGTCGCGCCGCGGCTGTGGGAGCCGTTCTACGTCGACGCGCCCGACACGCCCGTCTTCCGGCACGGCGCCACCTACGCCGGCCACGCGACCGCGGCAGCCGTCGCGCTCGCGAACCTCGACATCCTCGAGCGCGACGGGCTCGTGCCGCGCGTGCGCGAGCTCGAGGACGTGCTGCGGCGCGAGCTCGAGGCCCTGCGCGAGCGCCAGGAGGCCGTCGTCGACGTGCGCGTCGCGGGCTTCCTCGGCGGCATCTCGCTCGACGAGCGGATCGGCAACGAGCGCGTCGCCGACCGGGCGGTCGAGCTCGGCGTGATCACCCGCCCGCTGCGCGGCAACACGCTGCAGCTGAGCCCGCCGTTCATCGTCAGCGACCGCGAGGTCGTCGACTACGTCGCCGCGATCGAGCAGGCGATCGTCGAGGAGGCCGGCCGATGAGCGCCATCGCGACCGACGCGCTCATCGCGCACGACGCATCCGCCGTCGCCACCGCCGACGCGGTGATCGGGGGCCTCGACCTGCCCGCCGAGGGCATCGGGGTCGACGACCCCGCCACCGGCGAGCGCATCGCCCACATCGCCGACATCGACGTCGACGGCGCCCTGCGGGTCGTCGAGGCGGCGGATGCGGCGGGTCGGGCCTGGGCGCGCACGACCCCGCGGGAGCGCGCGAACGTGCTGCACGCGTGGCACGCGCTGCTCGTCGAGCGCACCGAGGAGCTCGCGCATCTCATCTCGCGCGAGATGGGCAAGCCGCTCGCGGAGGCGCGCGGCGAGGTGAAGTACGGCTCCGACTTCGTGCGCTGGTACGCCGAGGAGGCCGTGCGGCCGGCGGGCGGGTTCCGCGACGCGCCCGACGGCGGCGCGAGCATCCTCACGCGGCGCGCGCCCGTCGGGCTCTCGGTGCTCATCACGCCGTGGAACTTCCCGCTCGCGATGGCGACGCGCAAGATCGCGCCCGCGCTCGCGGCCGGTTGCGCCGCGGTCGTGAAGCCCGCGACCGCGACGCCGCTCACGACGATCTTCGCCGTGCAGCTCGCGGTGCAGGCGGGCGTGCCCGCCGACCTCGTGCAGGTCGTCACGACCTCAAGCTCGTCGCGCTTCAGCGAGGCGGTGCTCCGCGACCCGCGCGTGCGGAAGGTCTCGTTCACCGGCTCGACGGAGGTCGGCCGCACGCTCATGCGCCTCGCGTCCGACAATGTGCTGCGCTCGTCGATGGAGCTCGGCGGCAACGCGCCGTTCCTCGTCTTCGACGACGCCGACCTCGAGCGCGCGATCGACGGGGCGTTCGCGGCGAAGCTGCGCAACGGCGGCCAGTCGTGCATCGGCGCGAACCGCTTCTTCGTGCAAGAGGGCATCGCCGACGCGTTCGTCGAGGGGCTCGCCGAGCGGTTCCGCCAGGTGAAGGTCGGCGGCGGGCTCGGCGCCGGCACCGTGCTCGGCCCGCTCATCGACACCCGCGCCGTCGAGCAGATGGGCGCCTTCACGAGCGACGCGGTCGAGCGCGGGGCGACGCTGCTCGCGGGCGGTGAGGCGCTCGGCGACGGCCGCTTCTTCGCGCCGACGGTGCTCGACCGGGTGCCGGCCGACGGCGACCTCGCCCGCGAGGAGATCTTCGGCCCGATCGCCGCGATCCAGCGGTTCTCGACCGAGGCGGAGGCGCTCGAGCGGGCGAACGACACCGAGTTCGGGCTCGCGGCGTACGTCTTCACCGAGAGCCTCGACCGCGCGCTCGACGTCGCGGATCGGCTCGAGAGCGGCATCGTCGGCATCAACCAGGGCGTGCCGTCGAACGCGGCCGCGCCGTTCGGCGGCGTCAAGCAGTCCGGCCTCGGCCGCGAGGGCAGCGCCGAGGGCCTCGAGGAGTACCAGTCGGTGCGCTTCTACAACATCGCGCGACGCGCGAGCAGCTGAGATGAGAGAGGACAGGCGGATGCGGATCGCAGTCGTCAAGGAGATCAAGCCCGGCGAGGCGCGGGTCGGGCTCACGCCTGCGGGCGCCGAGGACCTCGTGCGGTCGGGCCACGAGGTGCTCGTCGAGCGCGGCGCGGGCGAGCTCGCGGGGTTCCCCGACGAGCAGTACCTCGCCGGAGGTGCCGAGCTCGTGTCGCGCGAGGAGGCGTGGACGCGGGTGGAGCTGCTCGTGAAGGTGAAGGAGCCGATCGCGGAGGAGTACGGCTTCCTGCGCGACGACCTCGCGCTCTTCACCTACCTGCACCTCGCGGCCGACCGGCCGCTCACCGAGGCGCTGCTCGAGTCGGGCACGCTCGGCATCGCGTACGAGACCGTGAGCGACGGCGGCAGCCTGCCGCTGCTCGCGCCCATGAGCGAGATCGCCGGCAGCCTCGCGGCGCACGCGGCCGCTGCGCACCTCATGCGGCCCGCGGGCGGCCCGGGCGTGCTGCTCGGCGGTGCCCCGGGCGTCGCGCCGGCGCGCGTGCTCATCATCGGCGGCGGCGCCGTCGGCACGCAGGCCGCGCAGCTCGCCCTCGGCATGCAGGCCGAGGTGACGGTGCTCGAGATGTCGCCCACGCGCATCCGTCAGCTCGACGCGCTGCTGCACGGCCGCGCCCGCGTGCTGATGTCGGACGTCGCGACGCTCGAGGCCGAGCTCGAGCAGGCCGACGTCGTGATCGGCGCGGTGCTCGTGCCGGGCCGCGCGGCGCCGAAGGTCGTCTCGCGCGCGCAGCTCGGGCTGCTGAAGCCGACGGCGCTGCTCATCGACGTCGCGATCGACCAGGGCGGCGCGTTCGAGACGTCGCGCGCGACGACGTACGCCGACCCGACCTTCGAGGTCGACGGCATCCGTCACTACTGCGTCGCGAACATGCCGGGCGCCGTGCCGCAGACCGCGACGCGCGCGCTCTCGAACGCGACGCTGCCGTACATCCGGCGCATCGCGCAGCGGGGTGCGGAGGCGGCGATCGCCGCCGATCGCATGCTCGCCGCGGGGGTCAACACGCGCGCCGGGCGCATCGTGCACGCGGGTGTCGCCGAGGCCTTCCCGGATCTGCCGGCTGGCGGTGCCGACGACCGGTCGCTCGCGCACGCGTAGTCCGACGCATCCGCCCGTTCGACGAGCCGCCCGCGCCGCACGGCGCCGGGCGGCTCGTCCGCGTCGCGGTCCCTGCCGATAGCCTCGGCCCATGGACGAGTCGACGATCACCCCCGTGGAGCTGTCGCGCGAGCTCGGCATGGACCGCAAGGGCAAGCAGATCCGCGGCTTCCTGCGCAATCCCGCCGATGGCGGCGGCCCGTTCGAGGGCCACGAGATCGGCACCGAGTGGCACCTCACGCCCGAGCAGGCCGACCGCATCCGGAAGCACTTCGCGCGCGGCCGCGCGGGGGAGTGAGCGCTCCTACGAGGGCTGGATGCGTGCCAGCAGCCCGTCGGCGTCCGCCAGCTGCCGGGCGAGCTTGTCGCGGCGGCGCTGCATCTCGTCGCGGAACCACGTCGCGCGCTCGTCGGGCAGTGCGCTGAGCGGATTCGCCGGCGCCGCCTCGATCGCGTCGGCGAGCTCGGCGAGCTCCTCGAGCGTGAAGCCGAAGGGCTTCATGCTCATGATGAGCCGCACCCGCTGCTCGTCGGCCTCGGAGTAGAGCCGGAAGCCGCCCTCGGTGCGGCCCGACGCGTGCACGAGCCCGAGCTCGTCCCAGTGGCGCAGCGAGCGCAGCGAGAGGCCGGTGCGCTCGGCGAGCTCACCGATGTGCATCGTTCCGTCGGCTGTCATCTGATTTCCCTCTTCAACTCTACCCTCACGTTACGGTAGAGTTGCCCGGTCGAGCTCTCGACCCGCGCTCCCATCCTCGTCCATCCGGCGACGGAGCGCCGCGCGCCGCTGCGCCCCACATCCGCCGCGGCACGCCCGCGCCGTCCCATGGAGCATCCCGTGACCACCACCGCCCCCGTCACCCGCGAGCGCTACCGCGACGACCCATCCGTCGCCACCGTGCTGAAGAACCCGAAGCTGCTCACGCGCGAGGCGCTCGCCGGCCTCGTCGTCGCGCTCGCGCTCATCCCCGAGGCGATCTCCTTCTCGATCATCGCGGGCGTCGACCCGCGCGTCGGCCTCTTCTCGAGCTTCATCATGGCCGTCACGATCGCCTTCGTCGGCGGCCGGCCCGCGATGATCAGCGCCGCGACCGGCGCCATCGCGCTCGTCATCGCGCCGATCATGCGCGAGCACGGCTTCGACTACTTCATCGCCACCGTGCTGCTCGCCGGCGCGCTGCAGATCGTGCTCGGCGTGCTCGGCGTCGCGAAGCTCATGCGCTTCATCCCGCGCAGCGTGATGGTGGGCTTCGTCAACGCGCTCGCGATCCTCATCTTCATCGCGCAGATCCCGCACCTCATCGACGTGCCGTGGCTCGTCTACCCGCTCGTCGGGGTCGGCATCCTCATCCTCGTGCTGCTGCCGAAGCTGCAGAGGGTCGTGCCGGCGCCGCTCGTCGCGATCGTGCTGCTCACCGCGGCCGTGCTCGTCTTCGGCTGGTCGGTGCCGAACGTCGCCGACCAGGGCGAGCTGCCGCGCAGCCTGCCCGAGCTCTTCATCCCGCAGGTGCCGCTCACCCTCGAGACCCTCGGCATCATCGGCCCGACCGCGCTCGCGATGGCGCTCGTCGGCCTCATGGAGTCGCTCATGACGGCGAAGCTCGTCGACGACGTCACCGACACCCGCTCCGACAAGACGCGCGAGTCCTGGGGCCAGGGCGTCGCCAACATCGCCTCCGGCATGTTCGGCGGCATGGGCGGCTGCGCGATGATCGGCCAGACGATGATCAACGTGAAGGCATCGGGCGCCCGCTCGCGGGTCTCGACCTTCCTCGCCGGCGTCTTCCTGCTCATCCTCATCGTCGCGCTCGGCGACATCGTCGGCCTCATCCCGATGGCGGCGCTCGTCGCGGTCATGGTCATGGTGTCGGTCGGCACCTTCGACTGGCACAGCATCCGCCCCGCGACGCTGAGGCGCCTGCCGAAGTCGGAGACGCTCGTGATGGTCGTCACCGTCGCGGTCGTCGTGGCGACGCACAACCTCGCGATCGGCGTCATCGTCGGCGTCGTGACGGCGATGGTGCTCTTCGCCCGCCGGGTGGCGCACTTCGCGACGGTGACCCGGACGGCGACGGATGCGTCGGCGCACTACACGGTGGAGGGCGAGCTGTTCTTCGCCTCCTCCAACGACCTCACGACGCAGTTCTCCTACGTCGATGACCCGGAGCGGGTCGTCGTCGACCTCTCGCGCTCGCACATCTGGGACGCGTCGACCGTCGCCGCGCTCGACGCGATCGAGACGAAGTACGCGCGGCTCGGCAAGACGGTCGAGCTGCAGGGGCTCAACGCGGCCTCGACGCAGATGCACGGGCGGATGACGGGGCGGCTCGGCGGGGAGGGCTGACCGCGCCGCGCGCCTGATGCGGCGCGGGAGCGACCGATGTGGGTGATGTCAGCCATGATGGCGCCATGGACCTCGCTGCGCTCATGGCACAAGGAGCGCTCGCGGTGCTCGCGCCTCACCTGTGGTGGCTCATCCCGATGCTGGCGCTCGTCGTCGTGCTGCGATTCCCGATGCTCGGTCGTGGCCCCGGCTCGACGAAGCGCGACCCGTGGCGCAGCTTCAAGTTCGCCGCGCGGGCCACGGTCATGGCTCGCGCCGGCGGGCGCTGCGAGGCGCCGCTGTTCTTTACTTGGGGCCGATGCTCGTCACCGGCGACGGATGCGGACCACATCATGCCGTGGTCGAAGGGCGGCCCGACGGTCGTGAGCAACGGGCAAGCGCTGTGCCGCGGGCACAACCGCTCGAAGGGGGCGTTCGTGCCGCCGTGGTGGTACATCCACGGGCTCGAGCGACGCCGGCGCGACTACTTCCCGGACGGCGCTGACGTGCGCGTGCTCGCGCGGATGAGCGAGGAGGACCGCGCCGCGCGCCTCGTGCCTGCCTCGTCCGGGCCGCGCCGACGCATCCGCCCATCGACGACCGAGCGATGAGGGGATTCCCAGCCGCCACGCCTTGAAGCGGCGTGCGCGCCCCTGCGACGCTGGCTCACCAATCCACCAGGAGGCGAGCCGATGCGAGCGATGGTCTACCGCGGGCCCTACAAGGTGCGGGTCGAGGAGAAGCCCAAGCCGAGGATCGAGCACCCGAACGACGCGATCATCCGCGTGCAGCTCGGCGCGATCTGCGGCTCCGACCTGCACCTGTACCACGGCATGATGCCCGACACCCGGGTCGGGACGACCTTCGGGCACGAGTTCATCGGCGTCGTCGACGAGGTCGGCCCGTCGGTGCAGAGCCTCAAGGTCGGCGACCGCGTGATGGTGCCAGCGAACATCTACTGCGGCTCGTGCTTCTACTGCACGCGGGGGCTCTACTCGAACTGCCACAACGTCAACCCGAACGCCACGGCGGTCGGCGCGCTCTACGGCTACTCGCACACCACGGGCGGCTACGATGGCGGCCAGGCCGAGTTCGTACGCGTGCCGTTCGCCGACGTCGGCCCGACGATCATCCCGGAGTGGATGGACGACGAGGATGCCGTGATGCTGACGGATGCGCTCTCCACCGGCTACTTCGGAGCCCAGCTGGGCGACATCACCGAGGGCGACACCGTGGTGGTGTTCGGCGCCGGCCCCGTCGGGCTCTACGCCGCGAAGTCGGCGTGGTTCATGGGCGCCGGTCGCGTCATCGTCATCGACCACCTCGACTACCGGCTCGAGAAGGCCCGCACGTTCGCGCACGCCGAGACCTACAACTTCACCGAGTACGACGACATCGTCGTGCACCTCAAGAGGATCACCGACTGGTTCGGCGCCGACGTCGCGATCGACGCGGTGGGAGCGGAGGCCGACGGCAACTTCCTCCAGCACGTCACCGCCGCGAAGCTCAAGCTGCAGGGCGGCTCGCCGATCGCGCTGAACTGGGCGATCGACTCGGTGCGGAAGGGCGCGACCGTCTCGGTCATGGGCGCCTACGGCCCGATCTTCAGCGCCGTGAAGTTCGGCGATGCGATGAACAAGGGCCTGACGCTGCGCATGAACCAGGCGCCGATGAAGCGGCAGTGGCCGAGGCTGTTCGAGCACATCCAGGCGGGCCACCTGAAGCCGAGCGACATCGTGACCCACCGCATCCCCCTCGAGCACATCGCCGAGGGCTACCACATCTTCTCGTCGAAGCTCGACGACTGCATCAAGCCGCTCGTGGTCGTCGGCGAGCACTGAGAGCAGGAGAGCGACCATGCCCTACACCGCGAACAAGCCCGAGCCGGCGACGCGCGAGGAGCTGCGCGCACGCATCCCCGGCTGGGGCGTCGACCTCGACCCCGCCGACCGGCCGTCGGTGCCGCGCGAGCGCTTCGATCTGAACGGCACGGGCGCGCACTGGGACTTCCCCGATCGGCAGCCCGAAGGCGACCAGCCGCGCGAGCGCTCGATCGAGCACGGCATGCTCCCGCCGGTGTTCGGCACCGCGGCGCCGCTGCACGGCGTCTCGGGCGCGATCCGGCGCTTCGCCTACGACCGCTTCAGCGAGGGTCGCGCCGCCCACTGGCTCCTCCTCATCGCCGGAGACCGGGTGGATGCGTGGGGCGCCCACCTGCGCTCGCTCGCGACCCTGCGGCCCGACAACCCCATCACCCAGACCGGCGTCGTGAGCGAGCTGCGGCACGGCCTCACGGCGCGCGTCGGCCGGAAGCGCGCGGACGTCAACCACCAGTGGATCGACCCGATCCTGGTGGCGGGCCCGTGGGTGCTCGTGGGGCTCGGCGCGCTCGCCGGAGTGCGGGCGCTGCTGCGCGGCAAGCGCTAGGAGCGCCTCGGCTCCAGCGCGCTCTACGGTGGCGGGGCTAGTGTCCGGACCATGGTGAGGATGCGGTTGGCGCTCGCGAGCGCGATGGTCGCGGCGGTTGCTCTGACCGGCTGCGGCATGCAGTTCCCCAACGACCCGGAGGGCACGCTCGAGCGGGTGCGCGGGGACGTGCTGCGCGTCGGCGCCACCGAGCACCGCCCCTACGTCGAGCTCGACGACGTCGATGAGCCGACCGGCTCGGAGCCCGCGCTCGTCGAGAAGTTCGCCGAGCGGCTCGACGCCGACATCGCGTGGACGACCGGCAGCGAAGCGGAGCTGCTCCACGCGCTCGAGCAGGGCGAGCTCGATCTCGTGATCGGCGGCTTCCTGCACGACACCCCGTGGGCGGAGCGCGACTCGACGACGCGGCCCTACGTCGAGGAGCAGACCGCCGACGGTCGCACTGAGAAGCACGTCATGATCGTGCCGATGGGAGAGAACGCCTTCCTCGTCGAGCTCGAGACGTTCCTGCACGAGGAGACCGGCGCATGAAGGCTCGCACCGATCGCTTCGGACGCACGGAGCTGCCCGAGCGGCAGCAGCGGGCGCTCCAGCGTGCCATCCGCATCGAGTGGGCGACGATCGGCTTCCTCGCCGTCGCCATCACCGCCGTTGGGCTCGTGATGGGCGGTTCGCAGGCCATGAAGGCCGCGTGGATCGAAGACCTCCTCTCGCTCGCCCCGCCGTTCGCGTTCCTGCTCGCGGTGCGGCTCGTCAACAAGACGCCGACGAAGGCCTACCCCTACGGCTTCCACCGCTCGGTCGGCGTCGCGCACCTCGTCGCCGGTGTCGCGCTCTTCGCCATGGGCGGATTCCTCATCTACGACTCGGTCTCGGGGCTCGTCATGGCCGAGCACCCGCCGATCGGCACCGTCGTGATCTTCGGCCAGCAGCTCTGGCTCGGCTGGCTCATGATGGGCGTGATGGCGCTCACCATCCCGCTGCCGATCTGGTTCGGCAAGGTGAAGATGCAGCTCGCGGAGGAGCTGCACGACAAGGTGCTCTACGCCGACGCCGACATGAACAAGGCCGACTGGATGACCGCGGCCGGCTCGATCGTCGGGGTCGCCGGCATCGGGCTCGGCCTCTGGTGGGCCGACTCTGCGGCCGCCTTGTTCATCTCGGCGAGCGTCCTCTCGGACGGGGTGAAGAACATGAAGGCGGCGATCACCGACCTCATGGACACCCGTGCGACGACCTTCGACGAGGGCGAGCCGCATCCCGACGCCGCGGAGATCGACGAGTACCTGCGCGGCCTGCCGTGGGTGGCGCAGGCCGGCTCGCGCGTGCGCGACCAGGGCCACGTCTTCCACGTCGAGTCGTTCGTCGTGCCACGGCACGGCATGCACCCGACGATGCAGCAGCTCATGGACGCGCGCGACGGCTGCATCGACCTCGACTGGAAGATCCAGGACATCGTCATCGTCCCGATCGACGAGCTCCCCGAGGAGGTCGGCGGCCCCGGCGCGTCGCACCAGTCCGAGCGCAACCGCTGAGCGCAGACGCCACCGCCGCGGCGCACTTCGTTCTGCAGGCGATCCGGGATGGTCGAGGGAGGATTCCCCTCGGCGCCGGGGGATCGCCTGCGAAGCGTGACGGGGCTACGCTGTGGCGGGACCCCGGGAGGCGACGTGAGCGACACCGCCGAGGCGCTGCTCGCCGAGCTCGCCGCCCTCGACGACCCGCGCATGCGCGAGGTCAACGAGCGCCACGGCGACGACCACGGCGTCAACCTCGGCAAGCTGCGCGCGATCGCGAAGCGGCTGAAGACGCAGCACGAGCTCGCCCTCGAGCTGTGGGCGACGGATGACACCGCCGCGCGGCTGCTCGCGCTCCTCATCTGCCGCCCGAAATCGTTCTCGCGCGACGCGCTCGACGCCATGCTGCGCGAGGCGCGCGCCCCGAAGGTGCACGACTGGCTCGTGAACTACGTCGTGAAGAAGCACCCGGAGGCCGACGCTCTGCGCCTCGCCTGGCTCGACGACGCGGATGCCGTGGTCGCGAGCGCGGGATGGGCGCTGACGAGCGACCGGGTCGTCAAGCGCCCGGAGGGGCTCGACCTCCCCGCCCTGCTCGACACGATCGAGGCGGAGATGCGGGATGCGCCCGAACGGCTGCAGTGGGAGATGAACACGACGCTCGCGCAGATCGGCATCGCGCATCCCGAGCACCGCGCGCGGGCGCTCGCGATCGGCGAGCGGCTCGGGGTGCTGAAGGACTACCCGACGCCGCCGAACTGCACGTCGCCGTTCGCGCCCACGTGGATCACCGAGATCGTGCGGCGGCAGGAGACTGCGACGGCTCGTTGAGCTGCGGCGCGGCGGCGCACTCAACGCGCGAACGATTCGCCTCTCCAAAGTCGATGAGAGCCGATGCGTACCAATAGGACGCAATGGCGCATCCCGCCGAGCGCTCGCCAGCCCAGCGCGAGCCCCGAGGTGATCGCCGTCAGCATCGTCTGGGACGGCGTGAAGAACGCGCTGCCGTCTGACCGCTACTGCGAGCCCTCGACGGCGTCGGGCTCCCGCGGCGGCTCGGTGCGGAAGCCGACGAGCTTGTGCGTGCCGTCGCAGAAGGGCTTGATCGCCGAAGCCCCGCATCGGCACAGCGCCACGGTGCGTCGCGTGCGCTCGACCGGCTCGCCGGTCGACGAGACCAGCTCGAAGTCCCCGCGCACGAGCAGCGGCCCGTCGACGCAGGCGACGATCTCCGATGCGTGCATCACGACACCTCTTCGAGCTGCGCGCTGCGACCCAGGTCGACCGCTTCCCGCAGCGCGGAGCGACCGGCCGTCCATGCATCGAGGGTCCGCTCCGCCGCCCAGCCGTCGATCATCATCGACGCGACGGCGCCGAACATGATGTCGGGCACGAGCGACGGCTCGTGCTCGGCCAGCCCGCCTGCCAGGTCGCGGCCCGCGATCTGCTCGTGCACCGCATCCGCCTCGACGTGCTCGTCGAAGTAGTCGGTGACCTCCTCGCCGTAGCCTAGGCGCCGGAACCCGTCGCCGAGCATGCGGTTGGGGAGGGACGAGGTCATCTCGTAGGCGGCGTAGTGCCCGGCGCTCGCGCCCCGCAGGCGCCGGTTCAGCCCGAACATGCTCATCATGTTGAAGGAGGCGATCGTGATGGCGGGCACGGCGTCGAGGTACGCGCCGTAGCGGTCGTCGAGACCCAGCTCGCGCATCGTCCTCGCGAAGATCGCCGAGTGCATCCGCTCCGGGCGCCCGCCGCCGTACTCGTCCGCCTGGATCTCGACGAGGGCGGCCTTGGCCCGTCCGCTCAGCCGCGGGATGCTCCACGTCTGCGCGTCGGCCTCCTTGAGCGTGTACACGGAGCGCAGCACCACGTACTCGCGCGCCTGCTCGTCGGTCGCCTGCTTCGCGACGAATCGCGCGACGCTCGGTCCGGGCGTCGGCTTCGTCAGCTTGAAGAGCGCGGCCGCGACCGCCTCGGCGTCGGCGGACGGCACCGCGACGCTTCCCACTCGCTCGCGGAGCTCGTGCTCGAAGGCGCGCTCGATGGCGACCCGGGCCGCAACGGTCGACGGGTGCCACTCCCACTCCTCGTCGGCATCGACGACGGAGCCGTAGTGCAGGCCGTGCAGGAGCAGGAGCGACAGCTGCAGGTCGTCGTCGCGAGCGATGTCGTCCGTGGCCGCGATCGCGTCGGCGAGCGCGACCGGCAGTCCGGCGAGCGTCTCGTCGGCGTCGGCGGCGGGTCGGCGGAACGCGGCGAGGAGCTGCTCGCTCACGGGGCCACGGGCGCCGAACGGCGGCGCCTCGAAGCTCCACTCGTCGCTCGTCGCTGCAGATCGCGTCGCTTCCATAGGGCTCCTCTTCGTTCGTGATGGCGACCGGCTCCGGGGGATGCACGCGCTGCGCCGTCGCCGATCGGTTCTGCTCTTCGCCCGCTGCCGGGTCGCATGGTCGCACGCCGGGCACCGGTTCGCGGCCGACGCGGGACCATCGCGAAGTCGTCGACAGCCCCGACCCGAGACGATCCGCACGCGAACCGCTCGGCAGTTCGATCAACCGCGACCCTAGACGGGATCCTCGGGAGAAGCCTGGGGCGGGCGTCGATGCCCAGGAGCCGCGACCCCGGGGTCAGTCACCGATGCGAGGCTGAGCCGAATCGCGCACGCCGTCGCGGTTCTCGTCGGCGCTGCGCGCGCGGCGCGCGTCCCAGCGCAGGAGGGGCGCGGCGAGCAGCGCCGCGATGCCCGAGCCGACGAGCACGGCGAGCTTCGCCGCATCGGTGCGGGCGGCGTCGTCGAACGACAGCTCGGTGATGAGCAGCGAGACGGTGAACCCGATGCCGGTGAGCAGGGCGACGGGCACGAGGTCGCGGATCCCGATGCCGTCGGGCAGCCGCAGCCCGGTGAAGCGGGTCGCGATCGCCGTCACGCCGAGCACGCCGAGCAGCTTGCCGAGCACGAGGCCAGCGGCGACGGCGAGCAGCACCGGCTGCGCCGCGAGCTCCGCGAAGCCGCCGCCGTCGGCGACCGAGACGCCGGCGGAGCAGAAGGCGAAGACGGGCAATGCGATCGCCGTCGACCACGGCCGCACCGCGGCCTCGTGCTGATGGGTACGAGGCTCGCGCTCGCCGTAGAGGCGATCCGCCGGCACGGTCGCGCCGAGCAGCACCCCCGCGATCGTCGCGTGCACGCCGGACTCGTGCATGAGCCACCACGCGACGAGCGCGATGGGGATCAGCACCCACGGCGAGTCGAAGCGGCTGCGGACGAGCAGCGCGAAGGCAGTGACCGCGAGGGCGGCGCCGAGCAGCGCGAACAGCTGCACGGTCGCGGTGTAGAAGACGGCGATCACGACGATCGCGAGCAGGTCGTCGACCACCGCGAGCGTGAGCAGGAAGGTGCGCAGGCCGATCGGGAGCCCGCGGCCGAAGATCGCGAGCACCGCGAGGGCGAACGCGATGTCGGTCGCGGCGGGGATCGCCCAGCCGCTGAGCGCCGCCGGGTCGCCCGCCACCAGCACGATGCCGACGTAGACGGCGGCCGGCAGCGCCATGCCGCCGACCGCGGCGAGCACCGGCACGGCCGCGCGCTTCGGATCGCGGAGGCTCCCCGCGACGATCTCGTGCTTGAGCTCGACGCCGACGACGTAGAAGAACACCGCGAGCAGCCCATCCGCGGCCCACGCGGCGACGCTCAGGTCGAGGTGCAGCGCCTCGGGGCCGAGGCGCAGCTCCATGAGGGATGCGTACGACTCGCGCCAGGGCGAGTTCGCCCAGATGAGTGCGGCGGCAGCGGCGACGAGCAGCAGCACGCCGCTCGTCGTCTCGAGTCGCAGCGCTTGCGCGAGGCGCGCGCGTCGCGCGCCGGTCGGGGTGCGGGTGGGCTCCACGGGGCTCCTCTCGACGCCACCGAGCCACGCGCCCGGCGGCACGCCGACCAGGCTTCCCGGCACACCGCATCCAGTCTACGGCGCGCGGCGCGCTCGTCCCTGGACGTGCCTGGCGCCTGGCTCGCTCAGCGCTCGACCGGCTGCTGCTCCTCTCGGGGCGCCGCTGCGACGCGCTGGGCCAGCAGCCCGCCGGGGCACCAGCCGCGGATCGCACCGACGATGAGCAGCGCTCCACCGAGCGCCGTTGTGATCGCGAGCAGCGGCTGGTCGAGGCTGTCGAGCGCGAAGGCCGCGAGCAGCAGGCCGATGCCGGCCTGGGTCACCCGCTCCGGCGTGCCGGATGCGCAGCGGATAGGGCGACCGCGCGCGCTCATGCCGAGGGGCTGCCGGAGTCCTGCTCGGCGAGCTGCCGCCGCACGTCGTCCATGTCGAGGCCGCGCACGCCCGCGATGAGCTGCTCGAGCTGCTCCGGGGGCAGCGCGCCGGGCTGCGAGAACACCCGGATGCCGTCGCGGAACGCCATCAGGGTCGGGATCGAGGTGATGCCGAAGGCCGCGGCGAGCTGCTGCTGATCCTCGGTGTCGACCTTGCCGAAGACGATGTCGGGGTGCTGCTCGGACGCGCGCTCGAACGTGGGGGCGAACATGCGGCACGGTCCGCACCACGCGGCCCAGAAGTCGAGCAGCACGATGCCGTCCGCCGCGACGGTCGGCTCGAAGGTGTCGATGGTGATGTCTCGGGTGGTCATGGTCCGATCCTTCCGGTCGCGGGTCGGTGTGGGCTGTGGGTGAGGGGAACGAGCGGTGCGCTCACGTGGCGGTGACCGGCTCGCCCGCGCTCGAGCGCAGCCAGCCCGCGTACGAGCCGTCGAGCTCGACGACGTCGACGCCTGCGCGCCGCAGCGCGCTCGCGACGACGCTGTTGCGCACACCGCTCTGGCAGTAGGTGACGACCGTGCCGCCCCGCGGCAGCTCGTCGAGGTGCCAGAGGGCGCGGCCGCCGCTGAGGTGGCGGGAGCCCGGGATGTGGCCGGCGTCGTGCTCGGACCGGCCGCGCACGTCGACGAGCTGCGCGTCGGCGAGGCCGTCGAGCTCCTCCGGCGGCAGCAGCCGCGGCTGCACGAGGGGCAGTCGGTCGAGCGAGCACACGTAGCCCTCGACGGCGTCGATCCCGACCCGCACGAGGTGGTCGCGCATCCGCCCCGCCTCGCCCTCGTCGTCGGCGAGCAGCACGAGCGGTCGCGACTCGGCCTCGGGGTCGTAGACCCAGGCGCCGTAGCTGGCTGCCTTGTCGGCGCCGGGGATGTTCAGTGCGCCCTCAACGGTGCCGGCGTGCACGGCGTGCTGGTCGCGGGTGTCGACGAGGATCGTCGCGTCGGCCACGAGCAGCTCGCGCACCGACTCGATCGAGCGCTCGGGCAGCGGGGCGAGCTCGCCGAGGAGCGCGGGGCCGGAGCGGTTCTGCGACTTCATGCGCGCGAAGTAGGCGTGCGCGTCGGGTTGGCCGGAGAGCAGCTCGTCGACGAAGCCCTGCTCGTCGTCGGCCGCGAGATGCGGCGCCCACCACGCGAAGGCGCGCTCGTAGCCGACGGTCGTGGTCGGGATCGCGCCGAGCGCCTTGCCGCACGCGCTGCCGGCGCCGTGCGCGGGCAGCACCTGCACGTAGTCGGGCAGGGTCAGGAAGCGATCGCGCAGGCTCGCGAAGAGCTGCTTCGCGCCCTCGAATCGGGTGTCGACGCCGCCGGCAGCCTCGTCGAGCAGATCGGGCCGCCCGACGTCGCCGACGAAGACGAAGTCGCCCGTGAGCATGAAGCCGGGCTCGTCGGCCTGCGCGCCGTCGGTGACGAGGAAGGAGAGGTGCTCGGGCGTGTGGCCGGGGGTGTGGAGGGCCCGCAGGGTGATGTTGCCGACCGCGATCGTGTCGCCGTCGAGCATTCGGTCGGCGTCGTCGAAGCGCTCGCCGTAGGTCCAGTCGGGGCCACCCTCGTCGGAGACGTGCATGCGGGCGCCCGTGCGCGCCGCGAGCTCGCGCGTGCCCGAGAGGTAGTCCGCGTGGATGTGGGTCTCGGTCACGTGCGCGATGCGCAGGCCCCGGCTCGTGGCGAAGTCGAGGTAGGCCTCGACATCGCGGCGGGGGTCGACGACGATCGCCTCCCCGGTCGCCTGGCAGCCGATGACGTAGCTCGCCTGCGCGAGGTCCTCGTCGTAGAAGCGCTCCAGGAGCATGGTGGTCCCTTCCTCTCGCTCGACGTCAGCAGCGGCAGCGGTCGGCGACCGGGACGCCCGCGAGGGCCTCCTCGACGTGCTGGCCGCAGCCGGCCCACGTCGGCTTGCCGCAGCGGTCGCAAGTGATGCGTGCGCACATGGTCGTGTCCTCTTCTCGGTCGTGGGTCAGCGCCCGAACAGGCGGGCGAGGAATCCGGGTCGGGCGCCGCGCGCTTCGGCGATCTCGCTCTCGGAGTGCTTGCCGTTGCACCACTGCCCGGCAGGCACGCCGCGGCGCACCTCCTGCACGTGCTGGCCGCAGCCCGCCCAGGTGGTCTTGCCGCACACGCGGCAGGTCGTCGCTCTGCACATCTCGCCCTCCTGGCGCTCTTGGTCCCGGATACCCCGGGGGGTATCGAAACTATACCCCAGGGGGTATCGTTGCTGTCAACCCAGGAGGTACCGATGAGCACGACGCCCGACATCCCCGCCATGCACGATCCCGAGGCGAAGCGCAAGGTCGTCAACCGGCTGCGTCGCGCCCACGGGCAGCTCGCCGCCGTGATCGCGGCCGTCGAGGACGACGCGCACTGCCGCGACATCGTGCAGCAGCTCTCCGCCGTCTCGAAGGCGGTCGACCGCGCCGGCTTCCTCGTCGTCGCCGGCGCGCTCAAGGAGTGCCTCGCCGACGAGCCCGAGGGCGGCGAGCGCGTCGACGAGCTCGAGAAGCTCTTCCTCTCGCTCGCGTGAGCCGGCTCGGCGAGCCTCAGCGGAGCGCGCGCCGCTCGAGCGGCGCGCGCTCGACGGAGGCGGCCCGACGCAGTCGACGCGCGGAGGACGCTGCGTGGCGGAGCCGCCCGCCCGCGTAGGGCACGCCGCCGAGCGCTCGCCACCCGACCGCGAGCCACGCGGTGACCGCGCGCTCCGCGACCCACGCGGGCGCCCACAGCGCGGCGGTGGTCGGGTAGATCCGCCGGCCGCCATCGACGCGGCTGCCGCGCTCGGCGACGGCGATCGCGGCCGCAGCCCACAGCAGGTAGCCGAGCGGGCGGCGCGCCTGCAGGAGCAGTGCCGGCAGCAGCGTGAGCTCGGCCGCGAGCCGCGCCGGCTGCGCGAACGAGTCGTAGGCCTGACGGATGCGCTGCGAGCGGAAGTGCGCGGGCGTCGGCGGGCGGCGCTCGACGAAGAGGTCCCTCGCCCACTCGACGCGGCCGCCGCGCGCCTCGACAGTCCGCAGCAGCTCGAGGTTCTCGAACAGCACGTCGCCGCGGTAGCCGTCGGCGGCGAACTCGCGACGCACGACGAGCGTGCCGGGGTAGTCGGCGCCGAGCGCCCGGTTGATGAGCGAGCGGGCAGTATCCCAGCGCGCGTGCCAGGGGAGCGGCCGGAAGTGGTTCTGCGGCGCGACGATGCCCGCGCGCGTGAGGCGACCGACCGCATCCGCCAGTGCCGCCTCGGTGTAGCGCACGTCGTCGTCGGCGATCACGATGCGCGGCTGCTCGGTCGCGTCGATCCCGGTGAGCACGCCCGCGACCTTGCCGTTCGGCGTCGTCCGGTCGGGGCGGATGTGGCGCACGAGCGGCGCCCACGCCTCGTGGTGCTCGCTGAACGTCGGCTCGGCGGAGCCGTCGACCACCACGACGTCGGCCCAGTCTCGCAGCCGCTCGAGGTAGGCGGTCAGCTCGGCGCGCTCGCGGCGGGAGGTCGCGGCATCCCAGCGCAGCGGCAGGATGTAGTCGACGCCCGTCCGCTGGCTCACCGGCGCTCGGCTCAGATCTCGGTGCCGGTGAAGAACGCCTCGGCGACGCGCGCGAGGTCGAAGAGGTCGCTCACGCCCGCGAGCTCGCGCGCCGAGTGCATCGACAGGATCGGGATGCCGACGTCGACCGTGCGGATGCCGAGCCGCGTCGCGGTGATCGGCCCGATCGTCGAGCCGCACGGCACGGTGTTGTTCGAGACGAACGCCTGGCTCGAGACGCCCGCCGCCTCGCACCAGCCGTGCCACGCGGCGGCACCGGTGCCGTCAGTCGCATAGCGCTGGTTGGCGTTGATCTTGAGGATCGGTCCCGAGCCGAGCAGCGGCTGCACGACCGGGTCGTGCTTCTCGGCGAAGTTCGGATGCACCGAGTGGCCGACGTCGCTCGAGACGCACCACGACGACGCGAGCGCGCGCATGCGCTCGCCCCGGTCGGCGCCGAGGGCGAGGCCGATGCGCTCGAGCACGTCCTCGAGGAAGGGGCCGGCCGCGCCCGAGCGGGTCGCCGAGCCGATCTCCTCGTGGTCGAAGACCGCGAGCATCGGGATGTGGTCGCCGTCGAAGCCGTCGGCCGCCTTCGCGAGTGCCGCAACGCCGGCATGCACGCTCGCGAGGTCGTCGAGCCGCCCGGCGGCGAAGAAGACGTCGTCCTTGCCGAAGAGGGCACCGCGGGCGGCATCGGCGGTCGTGAGGTCGTAGCCGCGGATGCGGCTCGCGTCGATGCCGGCGGATGCGGCGAGCTCGGCGAGCAGGTCGGCCGACTCGGGCGCGCCGAGTCCCCACACCGGCTGCGTGTGCGCCTGCTTGTCGAGCGTCAGCCCGTCGTTCGCGCCGCGGTCGAGGTGGATGGCGAGCTGCGGCAGGCGCAGGAGCGGCCCGGAGTCGGCGAGCGCCTCGCTGCCGTCGTCGAGCACGAGCCGACCGGAGAGGCGCAGCTCGCGGTCGAGCCACGAGTTGATGAGCGGTCCGCCGTAGACCTCGACCCCCGCCTGCAGCCAGCCGAGCCGGCCGGTCGTCGGCTGCGGCTTGAGCTTGAAGCCGGGGGAGTCGCTGTGCGCGCCGAAGACCCGCACCGGCGTCGTGGCCGACGCCCCCTGGGGCACGACCCAGGCGATGACGGCACCGTCGCGCACCACGAGGTGCTTGCCAGCGGTCTCGGGCCACGCATCCGTCTCGTCGAGGCTCGTGAAGCCGGCCTCCTGCAGGCGGCGGGCGACCTCGGCGGCGGCGTGGAAGCTCGAGGGGGATGCGTCGACGAAGTCGGCGAGATCCTCGGCGTGGGCGACGGGAGCGACGGGCACGGAACCTCCAGGTCGGGTGCTCCGAGCCTAGCCGCGGGCAGCCGAGGGGCCGCCGACTCCGCCAGCTGCAGGTAGTGGGCGAGTCGCTCGAATGCCCAGCGCTCCAGAGCGACTCGCCCTATCTCTGCCGCGGGCCCGGCCGGCGGAGGGCTACCGCACCGTGCCGGTGGGCTGAGTCAGCGGCGCCCGGCGCGGTCGAGGGTCAGCGCAGCGCCTGCTTGATCTGCTCGCGCTCCTTCTCGAGCTTCCGCACGCGGCGGCTCACCTTGAACAGGCGCACCGAGCCGAGCAGCGCCGTGATGAGCACGCCCGCGATCGCGGCGAAGAGCATCGCGACGCCGAGCGGCAGGCTGAAGTCGAGGCCGAGGAACGCGAAGTCCGCCGGCTCGTTGTTCTGCAGGATGAAGATGAGCAGCAGCACGAGGATGACCGTGCCGAGGATGAGGGCGACCCACGTCGCGCCCGAGATGCCCTGCCGCTGGTGGCCGTCGAGGGTCGGGTCGAGCCGCACCTCCTTCGGCTCGGCGGATGCGGTGGCCCGGCCGGTCGAGGAGGCCTGCGTGCCTGCGTCGGTCGTGGTCGCGGGCACGCTGCGGGCGGGCGTCGCGGTCGGGTCCTGGTTCTCGGCCATGGCGGCTCTCCTTGCTCGCGGCTTGCGCTGGTGGGGGACACGCTAGCCAGGCGAGCCTGAGATCCGGTGTGCGCGGCCCCGCTCGTCGAGTAGCCCGCGCATCTCCCGCTCGTCGAGTAGCCCGCGCAGCGGGTGTATCGAGACGGAGGCGGCAGTCGGTCTCGATACGCCGGGCTGCGCCCGGCTACTCGACCAGCGGAGGGCGACGCGGGCGCCGCTCGGGCGGCGGAGGCACCGTCTTCGCGGCGACGATGTCGGCGATCGCGATGACCACCTCGCCGCGACGGGTCGCGACCGTGCACGTGGTGTCGCCGACGTGCACGAGCTCGCCGAGCGCATCCGTCGCCGTGTGAGTGTCGCCGTGCAGCCGGTAGCGCACGACGACGCGCGTGCGGAGCGGCAGCGCGCGCAGCTCGCCGGGCGTCATCGACACCTCACCACGATCCCGGCGCGTAGTCCTTGAGGAAGACGCCGAAGAGGTCCTCGCCCGCCTCGCCGCGCACGATCGGGTCGTAGACGCGCGCGGCGCCGTCGACGAGGTCGAGCGGGGCGTGGAAGCCCTCCTCGGCGAGCCGCACCTTCGTGAAGTGCGGCCGCTCGTCGGTGATCCAGCCGGTGTCGACCGCGGTCATGAGGATGCCGTCGCTCTCGAACATCTCGCGCGCGCTCGTGCGAGTGAGCATGTTGAGCGCGGCCTTCGCCATGTTCGTGTGCGGGTGGCCGGGGCCCTTGTAGCCGCGGCCGAAGACGCCCTCCATCGCCGAGACGTTGACGATGTAGGTGCGGCGCGCGGTCGACGCGGCGAGGGATGCGCGCAGCCGCGAGACGAGCAGGAACGGCGCCGTCATGTTGGCGAGCTGCACCTCGAGCATCTCGAGCGGCTCGACCTGGTCGACGTGCTGGGTCCACGAGTTGACGTGCGCCTCGTCGGGAAGCAGGCCGCCCGCGTCGATCGCGGTGCCGGCAGCGAGCCGCTCGAGCGACGACGAGCCCGCGGCCATCGCCTGCTGCGAGAGCTCGTCGGCGGTGACGGCGGCGCTCGCGAGGATCGGGTGACTCGCGACCGACGCGGCGAGGGCGAGCGGATGCGCGTCGTTCGTGTGCCCGAACGTCACGAGCTCGGGACGCGGGCCGTCCGGCAGCGGCGCGAGCTCCGCCTCGACGAGCGGCGCGTAGGCGCCCGCCGAGCGGCGCACCGTCTGGGCCGCGTTGTTGATCAGGATGTCGAGCGGACCGGCGGCCGCGACCTCCTCGGCGAGCCCGATGACCTGCGCCGGGTCGCGGAGGTCGATGCCGACCACCTTGAGCCTGCCGAGCCACTCGCCCGAGTCGGGCATCGCCGAGAACCGGCGCACCGCATCCCGCGGGAACCGCGTCGTGATCGTCGTGTGCGCGCCGTCGCGCAGCAGCCGCAGCGCGATGTGCATGCCGATCTTCGCGCGGCCGCCCGTGAGCAGCGCGCGCTTGCCGGTGAGGTCGGTGCGGGCGTCGCGCTTCGCGTGGCTCATCGCCGCGCAATCAGGGCAGAGCTGGTGGTAGAACGCGTCGACGACCGTGTACTGCTGCTTGCAGATGTAGCAGCCGCGGGCGCGGATGAGGGTGCCGGCGGTCGGGGATGCGCTACGGGTCTCGAGCGGGATGCCGCGCGTCTCGTCGTCGATGCGGTCGGGCGCGCCGGTGGCGGTCTTCGCGACGACCGCGCGGTCTGCGGCCTGGATGCGCGCGTGCTTCGCCTTGCGGCTCGCGAGCTTGACCTCCTTGAACATGTTCGCGGTGGCCTGCCGGACGGCGACGTAGTGGGGGTCGTCGCGGTCCATGCGGTGGAGCGTCTCGAGTACGCGGAGCGTGGTGGCGACGTCGTCGGCCGAGAGCGTCTCGACGGCGTCTGCGGGCGCGCCGGAGGGAGCCGATTGGTGGGGGAGCACAGGCCAGTCTACCGAGCGGTCACATCCGTGTGCACGGTGTTGCGGCTGGCGCCGGCCCTGTGCCGCAAGAGCGTGCACATCTCTCCGGGAGCTGTCGCGCTCGGGGCGACGGTGTGCACGGTGCTGCGACTCGCGCGCCCGCCGAGCCGCGAGAGCGTGCACATCGTTTCCGCAGATGGTTGATGCCCTCAAGCCGACGCACTTGGGGGCTCCGCCATCCACAAGTAGTGGCAATAGTGCTACCATCACCGCCGTGGGGAAGCTCGAGAAAACGACTCGATGCCATGCGCAACGCCCCGACGAACGTGCGCTTCTCGGACTTGCGAGCGGTGTGCGAGCACTACTTCGGGGAGCCGCGGCAGAGCGGCGGCTCGCATCTCGTGTTCGCGACGCCTTGGCCGGGTGACCCCCGCGTCAACATCCAGGAT
This sequence comes from Agrococcus lahaulensis DSM 17612, assembly GCF_000425105.1. Lineage (GTDB taxonomy): Bacteria > Actinomycetota > Actinomycetes > Actinomycetales > Microbacteriaceae > Agrococcus > Agrococcus lahaulensis. Next base: position 250,120 of record NZ_AULD01000005.1, on the reverse strand, counting down.
CGCGACGGTGCCGCGGTGCCGTACCAGGTGCGGCAAGTGCTCGCCGCCATCGAGAAGCTTGAGGAGGAGCGATGAGCAGCAGCCTGCACTACGGCTACCGCACGGTGTGGTCGGAGGAGGACGGAGCCTTCGTCGCCACCGCGGCGGAGTTCCCGTCGCTGTCATGGGTCGCGGACGAGGCGCCGGAGGCCCTGCGGGGCTTGGAGGCGCTGATCGAGTCGGTCGTCGCTGACCTGCGCGAGCGAGGGGAAGAAGTGCCGGTGCCGCTCGTCGACAGGGTGTACTCGGGGAAGCTCAGTGTGCGCATCTCGCCGTCGCTCCACAAGAAGGTGGCCATGCGGGCCGCAGAGGAGAGGGTGTCGATCAACCGGCTCATCTCGCAGGCGCTCGCCGAAGTCTGAAGCGGCCCTGCGGCGAGTGCGACAGACTCGAGGCGATGCCCCTCCTCGACCTCGCCCCCTCGCCCTGGGACCCCGACGCCGCCTTCGACGCGTTCGCCGCGTGGTCGGCCGAGCGCGGGCTGCCGCTCTACCCGGCGCAGGAGGAGGCGCTCATCGAGGTCGTGAGCGGCTCGAACGTCATCCTCTCGACCCCGACGGGCACGGGGAAGTCGCTCGTGGCGGTTGGCGCGCACTTCGCCGCCCTCGCGCAGGGCAAGCGAACCTTCTACACCGCGCCGATCAAGGCGCTCGTGAGCGAGAAGTTCTTCCAGCTCGTCGACGTCTTCGGCGCCGAGAACGTGGGCATGGTCACCGGCGATTCCTCGGTCAACGCCGACGCCCCGATCATCTGCTGCACCGCCGAGATCCTCGCGAACGTGGCCCTGCGCAACGGCGAGCAGACCGACGTCGGCCAGGTCGTGATGGACGAGTTCCACTTCTACGCCGACCCGCAGCGCGGCTGGGCGTGGCAGGTGCCGCTGCTGACCCTCCCGCAAGCGCAGTTCATCCTCATGTCGGCGACGCTCGGCGACGTCACCCGCATCGCCGACGACCTCAGCCGCCGCACCGGCCGCGAGACCGCGCAGGTCACGGGCGTCGAGCGGCCCGTGCCGCTCACCTACGAGTACGCGATGACGCCCGTGCACGAGACGATCGAAGAGCTGCTGGCGACCCAGCGCTCCCCGGTCTACATCGTCCACTTCTCGCAGGCGGCCGCCCTCGAGCGCGCGCAGGCGCTCACGTCGGCGAAGATCACTACGCGGGAGCAGCGCGACGAGATCGCTCGCGCGATCGGCGACTTCCGCTTCACGACCCGCTTCGGCCAGACGCTCTCGCGGCTCGTCCGCCAGGGCATCGGCGTGCACCACGCGGGGCTGCTGCCGAAGTACCGGCGGCTCGTCGAGCAGCTCGCGCAGCAGGGCCTGCTGCGCGTCATCTGCGGCACCGACACGCTCGGCGTCGGCATCAACGTGCCCATCCGCACGGTGCTCCTCACGGGGCTGACGAAGTTCGACGGCACCCGGATGCGTCACCTCACCGCGCGCGAGTTCCACCAGATCGCGGGTCGCGCGGGCCGCGCCGGCTACGACACCGCCGGCACCGTCGTCGCGCAGGCGCCCGAGCACGAGGCCGAGAACGCGAAGATGCTCGCGAAGGCCGGCGACGACCCGAAGCAGCGGCGCAAGCTGGTGCGGAAGAAGGCGCCCGATGGCTTCGTCTCGTGGGGCAAGCCCTCGTTCGAGAAGCTCATCGAGGCCGAGCCCGAGCCGCTGCAGCCACAGTTGCGCATCAGCCACTCGATGCTGCTCAACATCATCGGTCGCGGCGGCGACGCGTTCACCGCGGTGCGGGAGCTCATCGAGTCGTCGCACGAGCCGCGCGCGAAGCAGCTCGAGCTCAAGCGGCGCGCGCTCGCGATCTACCGCACGCTCCGGACTGCGGGCATCGTCGAGCAGCACCCCGATCCCCGCGATCCCGACGCGCCCCCGCGCGTCCGCCTCACGGTCGATCTGCAGCCGAACTTCGCGCTCAACCAGCCGCTCTCGCCGTTTGCGCTCGCCGCGATCGACCTGCTCGATGAGGCCAGCCCGACGCATCCGCTCGACGTCGTCTCGGTCATCGAGGCGACCCTCGACGACCCGCGGCCGATCCTCTCGCAGCAGCAGTTCCTCGCGCGCGGCGAGGCGGTCGCGGCGATGAAGGCGGAGGGCATCGAGTACGAGGCGCGCATGGAGCTGCTCGAGGACGTCACGCACCCCAAGCCGCTCGAGGAGCTGCTGACCGAGGCGCTCGCGATGTTCGCCGAGTCGCAGCCGTGGGTGCGCGACTTCGAGCTCTCGCCGAAGTCGGTCGTGCGCGACATGTGGGAGCGGGCGATGACCTTCGCCGACTACGTGCAGCACTACGGGCTCTCGCGCTCGGAGGGGCTCGTGCTGCGGTACCTCTCGGATGCGTTCCGGGCGATCCGGCAGACGGTGCCCGACGAGGTGAAGGGCGAGGAGCTGCTCGACCTCATCGAGTGGCTCGGCGAGCTCGTGCGCCAGGTCGACTCGAGCCTGCTCGACGAGTGGGAAGAGCTCATGCACCCCACCGCGCCGGGCGAGGCGCCGATCGCGCCCCCGCCGCCGCCCTCGGTCGTCGCGAACCCGCGGGCGTTCCGCGTGCTCGTGCGCAACGAGCTGTTCCGCCGCGTGCAGCTCGCGGCGCTCGACAAGCACGAGGAGCTGGGCGAGCTGGATGCGTCGTCCGGCTTCGACGCGGACGCCTGGGGTGAGGCGCTCGACGCCTACTACGACGAGCACGGCTCGATCGGCACGGGGGCGGGTGCGCGGAGCTCGCGGATGCTCGTCATCGAGGAGGGGCCGCAGGTGTGGGAGGCGCAGCAGATCCTCGCCGACCCGGCCGGCGACCACGACTGGCGCATCTGGGCGACGATCGACCTCGCGGCCTCGGCGGAGGAGGGTCGCGCGGTGGTGCGGGTCACGAAGGTCGGGCGGCTGTAGCCCGCGCTGGCTGAGCCGCTGCGCGCCGCAGGCGCACAGCGTGTCGAAGCCGAATCAGTGATCGAGGCTTCGACACGGTCTGCGCGCTGCGCGCGCGGACCGGCTCAGCCAGCGGGTTGGGCCTCAGCCGACGCGACTACCGTTGACCCCACGTCGGGACGAAGGAGCACGCATGCCGCTGCAGGGGGAGTACGCGCCGAGCGAGTCGGAGTGGGCGCGCAAGCAGGCCGAGACGTACGAGGCGACCGATGGCCGCGAGGCCAACACGCTGCGCGGCAAGCCGATCATCGTGCTGACGAGCGTCGGCGCGAAGAGCGGCAAGCTGCGCAAGACCGCGCTCATGCGCGTCGAGCACGAGGGGCAGTACCTCGTGGTGGCGTCCAAGGGAGGCCACCCGACGCATCCGACCTGGTACTGGAACCTCAAGCGCAACCCGCACGTCGAGCTGCAGGACGGCGCCGAGAAGCACGACTACCTCGCGCGCGAGCTCGAGCCGGGCGAGGAGCGGGATGCGTGGTGGGCGCGGGCGGTCGAGGCCTGGCCCGACTACGCGAGCTACCAGGAGAAGACCGAGCGGCTGATCCCGGTGTTCCTGCTGACCCGCATGGAGGACTGAGGTCAGAGGCGGCCGTCGAAGGGCGACGGCTCGGCGTCGGTCGTGAGGCGGAAGAGGCGCACCTCGCGGCCGGAGTCGCGCTCGTACTGGCGGTAGCCGGGCCACTGGCGCCCGATGCGCGCCCACGCAGCGTCGCGGTCAGCCTCGGGGATGCGGTCGGCGCGCACCCGGTAGGCGCGGCCGCGCACGACGACCTCGGCGTCCGGATGCGCGGCGAGGTTCGCCGTCCAGGCAGGGTGCTGCGCTCGCGCGAAGCTCGTGCCCGCGACGATCGCTCCGCCCGCGCCGTCGGGCGTGTACATGAGCTCGACGCTGCGCGGCTCGCCGCTCTTCGCGCCGGTCGAGCGCAGCACGAGCGAGGGCACGAGGACGCCCGAGACGATGAGCCGCCCGCCGGTCACGCGGCGGAGGATGCGCTCGGCGACCGGGAGCGCCTTCGGGCCGACGCGGCGGAACCAGCGCGTGCGCGAGACGGGCGCGAGGATGCGGCGCAGCGTGCGCACGAGCGAGCCGGCCATGCGGCGATCATCGCAGGTCGGCGCCTCGCGCATCGTCGCCCGACGCTCAACCGGTTCCGTGCGTCGCCGAGCCCTCGTCGTCGGTCGGCCGCGCAGCTGCCTGGTCGAGCGACTCGTCGAGCGGGCCAGGTGTCAGCCGGCGGCCTTGGCGGGGGCGAACTCGGCGGCGAGCTCGGCCGCGAGCTCGGCGACATCGGTGTAGCCGGCGAAGTCGCGGTCCGGCTGCGCCGCACGATCGGCGTCGGAGACGAGCGCCTTGACGCGCTTCACGACGGTGCGCGCGGGCGTGCTCCGCAGCTCGTGCCCGACGGCGGCGAGCCACGTCTCGGCCGCCGCCTTGAGCGCGACGTAGTTGGCGTTGCCGGCGGTCGGCCGCTCGAGCCCGGTGGTGGAGACGATCGCGATGACGCCCGCCGGGGAGCGCCCGATCGCGGGCGCGAGCGCCCGCGTGGTGTTGCGGAGCGTGCCGACGACGCGTCGCTCGAGCCACGTCCAGTCCTCGTCGGACTGGCCCGCGAGACCGCCGCCGCCCCGCCAGCCGCCCACGAGGTGCACGAGCCCGTCGAGCTCGCCGACCTCCGCGGCGAGCGACCGCACCGCCTCGAGGTCGGTGAGGTCGCACTCGAGGCGCGCCGAGGCATCCACGAGCCCTAGGCGGTCGGCGTTCGAGCCGACCGCGATGACGTGGTGCCCCGCCTCGAGCAGAGCGGATGCGGTGGCGTGCCCGAGCGCGCTCGTGGCACCGGCGATGAGGATGCGCATGCGCCCCAGTCTGCCGGGCTACGGACCCGCGTTCACCATCGCGAGCTCGACGTGCGCGGTGACCGCCGCGGCGGAGAGCGCCATGCCGAGCAGCGACACGTTGACCGAGCGGCGTGCGAGGGCCGTGAGCGCGAGCGTCGCGGCGATCGTGGCGAGCACGATGAGCGGCGCGGCGACCGCGAGCACCTCGATCACCGCGAGCACCCGCTCGGCGTAGCGCGGGTGGCACACGGCGACCGCCTCCGAGCACGCGCTCGTCGCGGTGATCGGGCCGACGTCGCGCAGCAGGAAGCCCGGCGCGTTCAGGACGACGGGCGCGAGCATGACGGGCAGCACGCCGCGGATGGCCTCGCGCTTCTGCTCCGACGGCGGGAGCGGGTTCGCGAGGCCCATGGCCCGACGCTAGCCCCGAGCCGCGGATTCCGACAGGGCCGTGTCGGCCTCGCCCCTTAGGCGGCCAGGAGCAGCGGCAGCACGAGCCCGGCGACCATCGACGCCATGATCGCGGCGACGCCGATCGCCGCCACCGGCACCGCGCGCCGCCGGCGCACGGCGAGCACGACCACGGCGACGAGCGTCGCGATCCACAGCGCGAGCGGCAGCTGCCACACCAGCAGCTCCGACCAGCCGCGCATCGTCCACCAGTCGTCGTGGCCCTGGGACGCGAACCACAGGATGCCCATGAGCACGAGCGCGGGGAACGCGGCGAGCAGCGGCAGCGAGAGCAGCACGCCGCTCCAGACGCGATCGGCGACGCCGGGAGCGGCGGTCGCGGCCTCGGGCTGCGGTGCTGCGGTCACGGCGCCAGCATAGGCGCGAGGTTCACTCCGGGGAGAAGAGATCCTCGATCGTGCAGCCGAAGACGGCAGCGAGCCGGAACGCGACGGGCAGCGAGGGGTCGAAGCGGCCCTTCTCGATCGAGATCACGGTCTGGCGCGAGACGCCCAGCTCGTCGGCGAGCCGCTGCTGCGACCAGCCGAGCTTGGCCCGGCGCTCGGGGAGCGAGTTGCGCATCAGGCGTCGGCCCGCTTCGCGAGCAGGTAGCGCACGCCGAAGTCGGCCATCACGAGGGTGCCGAAGACGATGAGCAGGATGCCCGTGTTGACCTGCAGCTGCGTGAACGAGAAGAGCGCCGCGCCGATGCCGACCGTGATGAGCACGTCGTGCATCGTGCCCTCGGCCGCCTTCGAGTACCAGCGCGCCTCCACGGAGTCCTCGGGCCGGTCGATCGCGCCCTTGAGCGACGAGCGGTCGACGAGCAGCGCCCATGGCAGCATGATGCTCACCGGCAGCGTCACGAACGCGACGATGGCGAAGCGCAGCCACTCCTCGCCGGTCTCGCCCAGCCAGGCGTAGAGCGCCCCGAGGCCGCTCGAGATGCCGAGGCCGATCGCGAGCGACACGATGACGAGCGCCGCGGTGCCGCCGCCGAAGCGGGCGCGGCCGATGCTTGACTTGGGGGCGGATGCGGTCGGTTCGGTCACGATGTCTCCTCGGTTCGAGCGCGGTCGATGTCAAGGAGACTGTACGGTCAAGTTCGCTTGACTGTCAAGTGCGCTTGACCCTCTCCGTCGATCGAGTAGGCGGCGCAGCCGCCGCATCGAGATCTCGTCTCGATACGGCCCTGCGGGCCTACTCGACGAGCGGGGAGGCGGTCGCTCAGTAGGCGAAGGAGATGTGCTCGCGGCGGTGCGCGCCCGCTTCGATCTCGTCGACGACCGCGAGCGCGAAGTCGGGGCCGGAGATCGTCGAGCCGCCGTCGGCGTCGTAGAACGCGTCGTCGCCGCCCGTGCGGTACTCGCCGCGGCGCGTCTGGTCGGGCACGAAGCTGCCGAAGGTGCCGGCGGGGGAGATGTAGGTCCAGTCGACGCCGTCCATCGCCGCGACGCGCTCGTACGCCGAGAAGAGCTCGAGCGCCTCGGGCTTGTACTCGGGGGCGAACGCGTCGGTGTTGACGATCCGCTCGCCGTCCTCGCCCTTGAGCGATCCGAACCCTCCGACGATGAGGAAGCGCGCACCCGTCTCGGCGACCCGCGCGGCCACGTCGGCGTACGCATCCGCGACCTTGCCCTCCATGTCGCCGCGCGGCGAGAGCGCGCCGACGACGACCTCGGCGCCGTCGAGCGCCTGCGCGAGCACGTCGCCGTCGAGCACCGAGCCGCGGATGACGCGCGCGCCCTCGGGCGCCTCGCTCGGCGTCGAGCGGGAGACGAGCGTGAGCTCGTGCCCGCGGCTCGCAGCCTCCTTCGCGATCCATCCGCCCGCGAACCCCGTCGCGCCGAGCACCGTGATCTTCGCCATGCCGTCCTCCTCGAGAAGCCTGTGTCCTGGAGCCAACCGGGACGCAGCCTGGCGCATTCCGCGCCCCGACTCGCGGCTTGTCACCCGACTCCCAGGAGGCTCGGATGCGACACGCGGGCCTCGTCGGAAGCACGCGCATAGCGTCGAAGCACCGCCCGAGGTCACCAGGTCTCGGGCTTCTATCGTTCGGGAGGAACCCTATGTATTTCCACCGCCAGGAGCTGCAGCACAAGGCCACGCCGGACAAGCCGGACGCGGTCTACGCGCGCAAGCTGCAGGAGGTGCTCGGCGGTCAGTACGGCGAGATCACCGTCGCGATGCAGTACTCGTTCCAGGCCTGGAACATGCACATCCCCGGCAAGTACCGGGATCTCGTCTTCGGCATCGCGGCCGAGGAGATGGGCCACGTGGAGATGCTCGCGGTCATGATCGCGCAGCTGCTCGAGAAGTCGCCGCTCGGCATCACCGACGATGCCGTGCAGTCCGACCCCACGGTCGCGGCTGTCATCGGCGGCACCGACATCCAGCACGGCATCGTCACCGGTGCGGGTGCGCGCCCGGTCGACTCGATGGGCAACCCGTGGCAGGGCAGCTACATCACCGGCAGCGGCAACCTGCTGGCCGACTTCACGGCCAACGCGAACGCCGAGATGCAGGGCCGCGTGCAGGTCGCCCGGCTCTACCACATGACCGACGACCACGGCGTGCGGGACCTGCTGCAGTTCTTGCTGGCGCGCGACACGATGCACCAGAACCAGTGGATGGCCGCGGCGGCGGAGCTGCGCGAGGAGGGCCTCGAGGAGTGGCCGGTGCCGTCGAACTTCCCGCAGCGGAAGGAGGACACCGACGTGTCGTACGAGTACATCAACTTCAGCGACGGCGCGCAGGCGAGCGAGGGCAGCTGGGCGAAGGGCCCGACGCCCGACGGCAAGGGCGAGTTCAGCTACCGCGCCGAGCCCGAGGGCGGCGTGCCGATGCCGCCGGCGACGCAGCCCGACGCGCGGTGGTACGGCACGACGGCGAAGCCGAACACGATGGAGAAGATCGCCGGCGAGGTGCAGGACAAGCTCCACATGGAGTGAGCCGCGCCGCCCTGCGACGGGTGCAGAACGACCGACGGGGTGCTGGCGAACCAGCACCCCGTCGGTGCGAGCGCATCCGTTGCAGCGGAAGAGCGGCGGCTACACCGTCTCGCCGGTGATGCCCTTCGTCGATGCGATGACGTCGCGCATCTTCTTCTCGAACGCCTCGTAGAACATCGAGAGCGGGAACTCGTCGTCCATCACGAGGTCGGTGAGCTGGCGCGGCGTGCCGTCGAGCGGCAGGTTCCCGGCCTTCCACGCGGATGCGGGGTGCGGCTCGACGACGGAGGAGACGAGCTCGTAGGCGGCGAGCCAGTGCGCGACCTTGGGCCGGTCGATCGACTTCCAGTAGAGCAGCTCGATCGCCTCGCCCAGCTTGTTGACGACGTCGGGCACCTCGTCCCAGTCGAAGGCGAGCTGCGTGTCGGTCCAGTGCAGCACGCGGTGCTGGTGCAGCCACGCGAACAGCAGCTGGCCGCCCAGGCCGTCGTAGTTGCGCACGCGCGAGCCCGTGATGGCGAAGCGGAAGATGCGGTCGAAGATGACCGCGTACTGCACGAGCTTCGCGTGCTTCGCGAGGTCGCGGTCGGCATCCGTCGCGTGCTCGTCGGCCGCGATGCGCCGCTCGATCGCGACCGCCTCGCGGAAGGCGGTGAGGTCGCAGCGCAGCTCCTCGAGCGAGTAGAGGAAGAACGGCATGCGCTGCTTGATCATGAACGGGTCGAACGGCAGGTCGCCGCGCATGTGCGTGCGGTCGTGGATGAGGTCCCACATCACGAAGGTGCGCTCGGCGAGGCCCTGGTCGGCGAGCATCTCGGCGGCGTCGGCGGGCAGCTCGAGCTTCGTGACGTCGCACGCGGCCTCGACGACGCGACGGAAGCGGGCTGCCTCGCGGTCCTGGAAGATCGCTCCCCAGGTGAACGCCGGGATCTCGCGCATCGCGACCGTCTCGGGGAAGAGCACGGCCGAGTTCGTGTCGTAGCCGGCGGTGAAGTCGATGAAGCGGAGCGGCACGAAGAGCTTGTTCGAGTAGTCGCCCGCCTCGAGCTCGGCGATGAACTCGGGCCAGATGACCTCGACGAGCACCGCCTCGACCTTGCGGTCGGGGGAGCCGTTCTGCGTGTACATCGGGAAGACGACGAGGTGCTGCAGGCCGTCGACGCGGTGCTCCTGCGGCTGGAACCGCACGAGCGCGTCGAAGAAGTCGGGCTCGCCGAAGCCCTCGGCCGCCCAGCGCTCGAAGTCGAGCGCGGCCTGCTCGAGGTAGGCGGCGTCGTGCGGGAACTCGGGGGCGATGTCGCGGATGCCCTGGGTCAGGTCGGCGACGTGGGTGCGAGCGCTCTCGTGGTGGGCCGCGTCGTCGATCGCGCCGCTCTTCGACTGGAGCGGCTGCAGCGCCGTCGCGGCGGCCTTGATGCGGAGCCAGGCGGGGTGCTGGCGGAGGTCGGCGGCGGTGGCCTGGGTCATCGTCATGGGAGCCTCCCTGGCGGTCGGAGCGGGCAGCGGATAGGCCGGAACCGGCCATCGGACGCACTCTCGGTGCGCGTTTCCAGCGTATGGGCGGCTCAGCGCACGTATCTTGCGTTCCGGCCGCCCTTTCCTGCCCGTTCGGGTCGGCACGGCGGAGCCTGCGGTCTCGCGCAACGCTCTTGCGCGAGGCGCTGAGCATCGCCTCAGGAGGCCGCCAGTTCGGCTCGGCGGGCGCCGCGCGTTCGGCAGGCTGGAGGCCGGTCGTCGAAGATGAGGGAGAGATCGCCATGGAGGGGGCTCCCGGGCAGCAGTGCGCCGTGGCGCGCATCGGCGCGCAGCTCGCAGCGGTGGTGGTGCTCCACTTCGGCGCCGCCGTCGTGATCGAGCGCTTCGGCGCGGCGCGGCTCAGCCGACTGCTCGGCGTGCCGCTGCCGCACGGCGGCGGGCTCGGCGCGACGATCGCCGGCTGGGCCGCCGCCTCATCGGGGCCGATCGCGCTCTGGGCGCTGCTCATCCTCGCGCGCGCCGTCGTGCTGCGGCGCGGCGACTCGCCCTTCTGGTTCATCGGCACGGCGATGCTCGTCGCCGGCATCACGTTCACCATCGCGATCGCGCACGGGGTGGTCGACGACGGGCTCGACGTGCGCTCGGTCGCGGCGGCGATCGCCGGATGGCTCCTGCCGGGATGCGCCGCGCTCGTCGCTGGCGCCGTGCACCTCGCACGGCGGCCGGGCGAGCGCCGCTGAGCCGCTGAGGCTCGTCCTCAGACGAGCGAGCTCGCCACCAGGAAGCCGGCCCAGCTGCCGACCGCGGCGGCGATCGGCGCGAAGATCGCCCAGCGCTGCTTCGTCGCGGCGGCAGCTGCGCCGATGCCGTTGCCGATGAGCGTGCACGAGAGCAGCGACACCCAGTAGACCAGCCGCGCCGGCCCCTCGTCGGCGCCCGACGCCTGCGCGGCCTCCACGAGCGACCCGTCGCCGATGGGCGCGAGCAGCAGCAGCCCGAGGATGTTCGCGAACACGAGCACCCACGCCGCGAGCCGCCAGCGGTCGGCCGGCGTCCACTCGCGCTGCGGCTCGAGCTCCTCGTCGTCCCACTCGATGCTCACGACTGCGTCACCTCCGGCGTGACGCGACCCGACGCATCCGCCATCAGAAGATCATCGGCCGGTCGTCGTCGAGCTCGGTCTCGAGGTCGAGGTCGACCACGACCGGCACGTGGTCGCTCGGGGCGTCGCCCGAGCGCTCGTCGCGGTGGATCGCCGCGCGCGTGACGAGGTCGGCGAGCTCGGGGCTGCCGAGCACGAAGTCGATGCGCATGCCCTCATCCTTGTTCCAGCGCCCGGCCTTGTAGTCCCAGTAGGTGTAGCCGGGGGCGCGGTCGCGCACGACATCGACGAGGCCCGCCTCGAGCAGCGCGCCGAACGCCTCCCGCTCGGGCTGCGACACGTGCGTCGAGCCGTCGAACGCGCCGATGTCCCACACGTCGGTGTCGAGCGGCGCGATGTTGAAGTCGCCCATGAGCGCGAGCGGCTGCCCGCGCCACTCGTCGAGCAGGCCCGTCAGCACGCGCAGCCACTCGAGCTTGTAGCCGTAGTGCGCGTGCGTGAGCTCGCGGCCGTTCGGCACGTAGAGGCTCCAGAGCCGCACGCCCTCGACCGTCGCCGCCATCGCGCGCGCCTCGACCACCGGGTCACCGGTGTTGGCATAGCCGGGCTGGCCGGGGAAGTCGCGCTCGACCTCGGTCATCGGCAGCCGCGACGCGATCGCGACGCCGTTCCACTGGCTGTGCCCGTGCGCCTGCACCTCATAGCCCGCCGCCTCGAACGCGGCGTAGGGGAACTGCTCCGTCTTGCACTTGATCTCCTGCATCGCGAGCACGTCGACGTCGCTGCGCTCGAGCCAGTCGACGATGCGGGCCGTGCGAGCGCGCACGGAGTTCACGTTCCAGGTGGCGATGCGCATGCTCCGAGCCTAGATGGGGCGGCGGATGCGTGGGGTGCGGGCGCGCGTGTACCCCTGGTGCACACTGGATGCATGGGAACCGCGCGCGAACGCTACCTCCAGGCGCTCGATCTCTTCTCGGCCGAGGCGCGAGCCGGGGCGGATCGGCTGGGTCTGCCCTCGGCGTGCGCCGACTGGTCGATCGCCGACGTCATCCGCCACGTCTCGGGCGTGCAGGCCGAGCACGGCGGCGCCGCGCTGCTGGGTCGCCCGGCCGACGCCGACGAGCGGGCGCACCTCGAGATCATGGGTCCGGGCGGCGACTTCGAGGCCGTCGAGCGCTGGGAGGAGCTCGCGGCGCAGCTGCGCTCCGCAGCGCACGTCGCGGTCGAGGAGACCTTCGCCGACCTCGCGCTCCCGACGCTCGACATGGCGCTCCACGCGTGGGACGTGCGCTGGGCCTCCGCTCGCGTCGGCCTCGCCGGCAACCTCGAGTTCCCCATCGATCTGCTCGAGTGGATGGAGGCGTTCCGCGACAGCGCCGACGAGGCGGCCGTGCGTCGTCCCGGCGTCTTCGACGCGCCCATCGAGCCGCCGGCCGGCGCGACCCGGTCGGAGCGCCTCGTCGCGTGGGCGGGCCGCGACCCGCGCACGGGCATGCGGCCGCGCGCCGACAGCGTGCCCGTCCCGACCGACGCGTCCTGACGCATCCGCGAAGTAGCCTGGTGGGCGTGACCGCGCGCGACCGACTCATCCAGCTCATCCGCGACGAGGCCGTCTTCCACGGCGACTTCGTGCTCACGAGCGGCAAGCGCGCGAGCTACTACATCGACCTGCGCAAGCTCTCGCTCGACCACCGCGCCGCCCCGCTCATCGGCGACGTGCTGCTCGACCTCATCGCCGACATCCCGGGCGTCGCCGCGGTCGGCGGCCTCACGATGGGTGCCGACCCGCTCGCGAACGCCGTGCTGCACCGGGGGCTCGCGCGCGGGCTCGACGTGGATGCGTTCGTCGTGCGCAAGGAGCCGAAGGACCACGGCCGCGGCCGGCAGATCGAGGGGCCCGAGCTCGCCGGCAAGCGCGTCGTCGTCGTGGAGGACACGTCGACGACCGGCGGCAGCCCGCTCAAGGCGATCGAGGCGCTGCGGAAGGTCGGCGCCGAGGTCGTGGCGGTCGCGGTGATCGTCGACCGGGCGACCGGTGCGCAGGCGGTGATCGAGGCGGCGGGGGTCGAGTACCGCGCGGCGATCACCCTCGACGACCTCGGGCTCGAGCCGCAGTAGCGGCACACTCACCCGCTGGCCGAGTAGCCGCCGAAGGTGGCGTATCGAGACCGGGCGCTTCCGTCTCGATACGGCCCTGCGGGCCTACTCGACGAGCGGGGTCTCCGCCCCGCCGGCCTACTCGACGAGCGGGGGGTGGCTGGCCTACTCGACGCGGGGCGGGGCGAGCGGCGAACCGACAGCGTGCCACACTTGCTTGTCTGACATCTGCGGTGGAGGGATGCACGTGGGCGGAGTGCTCATCGGCTTCGGCATCATCGGCTTCGTCATCCTCGTCGGCTGGTTGCTCGCGCGCTTCCGGATCGTCGATCAGGAGGGTCGGCTCGTCCTCAACCGCACGAGCTTCTTCGCCGCAAGCCCCGCGCTGCTCTTCACCGTGCTCAGCGAGGCCGACGTCGGCCTCCTCTTCTCGAGCGTGCTCGCTGTCGCGCTCGTCGCGTTCGTCGCCGTCGCCCTCCTCTACGCCGTCGTCGCGCGCATCTGGTTCACCCGCGACCCGAGCCGGATCGCGCTCGCCGCGACGGCGACCGGCTACTCCAACATCAACAACATCGGGCTGCCCGTCGCGATCTACGTCATCGGCGACGCGAGCTTCGTGGGGCCCATGCTGCTGCTCCAGCTGCTGCTGCTCGCCCCCGCCCTGCTCGCGACCCTCGACATCCTGACCGCGGGCCGCGCATCCGTCTCGCGCATCCTCACCCAGCCGCTCCGCAACCCGATGCTCATCGCGTCGGCGCTCGGTGCGCTGGTCTCGGCGCTCGAGATCGAGCTGCCCGTCCCGGTGCTCGCGCCGCTCGAGATCCTCGGCGGCGCCGCGGTGCCGCTCATGCTGCTCGCGTTCGGGATCTCGCTCAGCGGTGACCGGCCGCTGCAGCCGGGCTCCGGCCGCAAGGAGGTGGCGCTCGCGGTGCTGCTGAAGTCGCTCGTCATGCCGGTCGTGGCCTTCGCGCTCGCGCGCTTCGCCTTCGGCCTCGACGAGCAGCTCGTCTACGCGTGCACCGTGATGGCGGCGCTGCCGAGCGCGCAGAACATGTACCAGTACGCGCTGCGCTACGACCGCGCGACCCTCATCACGCGCGACATCGTGCTGCTGACGACCTTCGGGTCGCTGCCGGTGATGCTGCTGATCGCCTGGCTCCTCGGGCCTGCCTAGGTCGAGGCTCCCGGCCACTCGGTGAGCGGCGGCGCCGGCCGCAGCCGGCCGGTCTCGGGCACGGGCAGCTCCCAGAAGCGGGCGTCGCCGCCGACCGCGCCGAGGTCGTCGCGCTTGACGCGCACCCGCTCGGGCGTGAGCTCGGTGACCCGCACGCGCACGTCACCGTCGTCGACCGAGAGCAGGAACGCATCCGTCAGCCACTCGATCGAGTGCTCGTCGAGCGCCTCCTCGGCGGCGAGCCAGTCGGCTGCGTCAGCGAGCGGGCGGCCGAGCAGATCCATCGGCTGGAAGTCGTCGCCGACCATCCGCACGTAGCCGACGGTCTCGCCGTCAGGCCGTCGGTGGGGCATCCAGTCGCTCGGGATCATGCCGACCACGATACGGCGGATGCGCTGGGGCACGCCGGGCGGGATGGCCTACGGTGTGCGCATGAGCGACGCCGCACCGCAGCACCCACCGCACGCGACGGCCGGGCGGCCGCCGCAGCAGTACGCGCCGCCGCCCGCGCGCCGCGGCGGCCGGACGTTCGCGATCCTGGCGCTCGTCGTCGCCGGCCTCGAGGTGCTTACCGGGCCGCTCATGGTGCTCGTGCTCAGCGGAGCGATCCGCGCTGACCTCGACCCCTCGGGCATCGGCCTGCTGAGCGGCGGCGTCGGCGCGCTCAGCGCGGTGCTCGGCGCCGTCGCCGCCGCGCTCGCGATCGTCTCGATCCTCCGCCGCGAGCCGGCGCGCGTGCTCGCCGGCATCGCGCTCGGCATCGCGATCTCGGCGCTCGCGTCGCTGATCGCGTCGGCCCTGCAGGTCGTGCTCTTCTCGTTCTGAGCCGCAGGCGCGGCGGGGCTCACGGGCGTCGCGGCCGCTACTGCGAGAGCTCGCGGTCCAGGCGGTCGAGCAGCGCTTCGAGCGAGATTTCGAACTCCTCGTCGCTGCGGTCCTCGCTCAGCAGGGGCCGCAGACGAAGGACCTCCGGCGCGTCGTCGAGCGTGAGCTCGCCGTCAGCGTGCGGGATGGTCGCGTCGCCCTCGTCGAGCGGCTCCTCGACCGGACCGGTGTCGGCTCCCCGCACCGACGACTCCAGCAGCAGCTGCCCGAGCAGGAAGCTGCTGAAGAGGCGGTAGGTCGTGACGGCCTGCTGATCGCTGAAACCCTGCTGCACAAGGGTGCTGAGCAGGGTCTCGACGACCTCGACGCTGCGCAGCGGCGGGCGCAGCCACGGTGCCGCCGGGTGCCGGGTCGCGACGAGCGGGAAGGCCTTCGGGTGCTCGATCGCGATCCGCCTCACCCGATGGGCGAACATCTGGAGGAAGCCTTGCCAGTGCTCGGCGAGCTCCTCGTCGAGCTCTGCCGTCAGGTCGCCCATGAGCCGGTTCACGACGCCCTCGAGCAGATCCTCCTTGCCGTGCACGTAGCGATACAGCGCCATCGCCTCCACGCCGAGGTCTTGCGCTAGCGATCGCATGGTGAGGCCGTGCGGCCCTGATCGGTCGATGTGCGCGAGGGCGGCGTCGATGACCAGCTCTTGGCTCAGTCGCCGGGTGGGCGCGGCGGACGCCGGCTTGCTGGTCGATCGCTTCGTCATCCGTCTTCCCTCTCGGTGCGGTGGCCCGCGCTCGCGCCCAACGCTACTGTGGTTTACGTTGTAAACCGACGGCTCACGACGACACCGTCACCCATCGATCCACGACCCGACCACGCTTGCGAGGAGCAGCCGTGCAGCGCACGAAGGAGACCGACGGCCTCATGACGCACCTGTCCGCCGCGATCTCGACGCGCGCGGACCGGGCGAGGCTGCGAGGCGCACGCCGCCAGGCGCCCGTGACGACCGAGTTCGAGATCCGCATCCTCCGCGAGGGCGACCGGAAGGTGCTCCACGCCGGTGCGGTCTCGTCGCTCGTCTCCACCGCCTTCCTCGAGGCGCTGTTCATGACGACGAGCGACGCGACGCTGCAGCGCCTCGTGCCGAGGAACCCGCGCGCGCCGCTGTGGGTCATCGCGCGCGGCGTGCACCGCGACTTCGACGAGGCGGCGCTCGCGAGCTTCGCCAGCCGCATGGGAAGACCGGATCTCGCGGCGGCGCTCGGAGAGCCCATCGCCGACGGCACGGTCACGGTCGAGGAGCGCTGGGTCGCGATCGGCGGCGGTGCGCCGCCGCTGCTCGAGCCGAGGCTGCGCTGCGGCGACGCGTTCGTCGGGCCCGAGCCGGCGGGCGACCCCGACGATGACGGCACGGCTGGAGCCCGCCGCGACTGAGCTGAGCGCAGGAGCTCGGTGCGGCCCGCACCGCTGGCTCGAGCCGGGAGCGCGCCGCCGGGTGTGTGCTCGCGGAATCGTCAAGCCGACGCAGCCGTTGCATCAGTCGTTGCGGTTCGGACGAGCGCGCGAGAGGGTGGCGGTGCGAGAGCAGGAGGAGTGGCGAGCGGCCGTCGTGGTCATCGGCGCGGGCCAGGCCGGGCTCTCGGCCGGCTACCACCTGCAGCAGCGCGGCTTCGCGAGCGCGCTCGACGAGCCCGAGGCCGAGCGCACCTTCGTCATGCTCGACGCGGATGCGGCACCCGGCGGCGCGTGGCAGCACCGGTGGGAGTCGCTGCGGATGTCGACGGTCAACGGGATCTTCGACCTGCCGGGCTTCCCGCAGCCGCCGATCGACCCGGCCGAGCCGAGCCGCACCGCCGTGCCCCGCTACTTCGCCGCCTTCGAGCGCGAGATGGCGCTGCCGATCCTGCGGCCCGTCGCCGTGCACGCGGTCGAGTGCGCCGACGACGATCCCGAGGGCGAGCTGCTGGTCGAGTCGAGCGGGGGCCGCTGGCGCACGCGGGCCATCATCAACGCGACCGGCACGTGGAACAACCCGGTGCTGCCGCACTACCCGGGCGCCGAGCGGTTCCTCGGTCGCCAGCTGCACACGCGCGACTACACGTCGGCCGACGAGTTCGCCGGGCAGCGCGTGGCCGTCGTCGGGGGCGGCATCTCCGCCGTGCAGCTGCTCGAGGAGCTCTCGCGCGTCGCCGACACCCGCTGGTACACGCGTCGCGAGCCGGTCTTCCTCGAGGGCGACTTCGAGCCCGAGATCACGGGCCGCAAGGTGATCGAGCAGGTGACGGCCGATGCCGAGGCGGGCCGGCCCACCGGCAGCGTCGTCTCCTACACCGGCCTCATCTGGACGCCGTACGCCCGCGCGGCGAAGGTGCGCGGCGCGCTCGAGCGGCGGCCGATGTTCGTCTCGATCGAGCCGCACGGGGTGCGTGAGGCAGACGGCACCCTCACGACCGTCGACGCGATCCTCTGGGCGACGGGCTTCAAGGCCGACCTCGCGCACCTCGAGCCGCTGGCGCTTCGCAACGAGCTCGGCGCCGTGCAGGTGCGCGGCACCCGCGTCGTCGAGGAGCCGCGCGTGCACCTCATCGGCTTCGGCCCGAGCCAGTCGACGGTCGGTGCCAACCGCGCCGGCCGCGCGGCGGCGCGCGAGCTCGACCGGTTGCTCTCGCGCGCGGGTGATCGGGCGCTGGCCGCTCCGGGCGAGCGGCGTAGCGTGGAGGCGTGAGCCTCGCCGATCGCCTCTTGAAGCCGCCGCCGCGCATCGTCGCCGGCGAGCCGGGCACGGGCTGGCTCGGGCTGCTGACCTCCTGGGCGGCCGTCGGCTACGGCGCGGCGGCGGCGGCGAAGGCCGGCGGGCTGCTCATCTCGTTCGACGACGGCGCGTGCGGCATCCACTCCGCCACGGTCTGCCAGGTGGTCGGCTGGGGCGGCCTGCTCATGGGCGTCGTCGTGCTCGGCGTCGCGGCGCTGCTCTCCATCGTCGTCGCGCGCGGCTTCGGCCCGCCGACCACGTGGTGGGTGCTGCCGGTCATGCTCGGCGCGCTCGCGCTCGCGCCGTTCCAGGCCGCGCCGGGCGCGAGCATCCCGTGGGTGTGGCTGCTCGTCTCGGCGGCGGCCGCTGTCGCGGCGCTCGCGCTCGCGAGCATGGTCGTGCGGCGGGGGAGGGCGGCGCTGTTCGGCTGGATCCGGCTCGACGGGCTCGACGCGCGCGAGGTGCCGCACCGGCCGCTCGACCAGCTCGTCGCGCCCGCCGCCGTCGCCGTCGCGACCGGCGGGGGCTTCTTCGCGGCCAACGTCGTGCGCCTGCTCTCAGAGGCTTGAGGGCCCGACGGCCTCACCGCATCCGTCGTGCCGTCGACCCGTCAGACGTCGACGTGCGGCTCGTCGAGCTCTGACTCGACGGGGGCGCGCTCGACGAGCTCGTGCACGCCCGCGAGCATCTCGTCGGGCCGGAACGGGTAGGTCTCGACGAGCGCGGCGTTCGAGATGCCGGTCATGACGAGCACGGTGTGGAGGCCCGCCTCCATGCCGGCGACGATGTCGGTGTCCATGCGGTCGCCGATCATGCCGGTGACTTCGGAGTGCGCGCCGATCTTGTTGAGCGCCGAGCGGAACATCATCGGATTGGGCTTGCCGACGATGTAGGGCACGCGACCGGTCGCTTTCGTGATGAGCGCGTTGATCGCGCCGGTCGCGGGCAGGATGCCGGCCTCGCTCGGGCCCGTCGCGTCGGGGTTCGTCGAGATGAAGCGGGCGCCGTCGGCGATGAGCCGGATCGCCTTCGTGATCGCCTCGAACGAGTAGGAGCGGGTCTCGCCCACGACGACGAAGTCGGGATCGGTGTCGGTCATGGTGAAGCCCGCGTCGTGCAGCGCGGTGATGAGGCCCGCCTCGCCGATCACGTAGGCCGAGCCGCCCGGCATCTGGTCGTGCAAGAAATCGGCGGTCGCGAGCGCGCTCGTCCAGATGCGCTCCTCAGGCACGACGAGGCCGGATGCGCGCAGGCGCGCTGAGAGGTCGCGGGGCGTGAAGATCGAGTTGTTCGTGAGCACGAGGAACTCGACGCCCTGCGACTGCCACTGCTCGAGCAGCTCTTGCGCGCCCGGGAGCGGGTGCTCCTCCTTGACGAGCACGCCGTCCATGTCGGTGAGCCAGCACTCGATGTCTGCCCTGGTGCGCATGCAAACAGCGTATGGGCAAGTCTGTTGCGATGTCTGATGCTTCGATTTTGAAGCGACTTTGGAGGATGCTGAGGTTTCGTCAAGCGAAACTCAGCCGCCATTGCGGCTTTGGAACCGGTTACTTGAGTTCGACTCAATACGTTGGAGACATCCCACCGGAGGGCACCGCGCCGCCTAGCGAGAGCTGGCCGTGCCTCCGGTGCCCCGTCCCTTCTTCACTCCGTCACGAGGAGCAGAATCCGCATGCGCGCCCGCACTTTCGCAGCCCGACGCCGCTCGATGAGCGCGACGATCGGGATGCTTGTGCTCGGTGTGGTTGCCGGATTCATCCTTCCGCTGTCCCCGCTGCCGCTCGCCACTGAAGCACAGGCAGCAGTCGCTCGTGGTGGAGCCAGCACGCACGGGCCAGCGATCGAGTGGATTGAGTGGAACCCCGCAAGGGCGATCGCGAACGGTTCGTACACCCACGCGGTTGTGGCCGCCGGCCAGCAGATCACCGTCACGTGCACGCTGAGCGGGCTGACTGCGAGCGAAGCGCTCGTCCCGTATCGACCGACGGCTTGGTCGAAGGCTGGCTTCAACCAGCTCTACTGGAGCTCGACAACGGCTCCCGGTAACGACCGCCTTGTAGGACTGGCGAACGCGGCGGATCGCGGAAGCGCCACCTTCGACGTCTCCTGCGTGGCGATGCGGGGCGAGCAGAACTTGCCTCTCGGGGGCCTGGTGTTCGCCGACGCAGAGCAGTCGCGAAACGACGAGTACGTAGCAGCGACGGCGCCAGCTGGCAGCACCTGGCGGATCCTGGACACCTATCGCGATGGTGGCTGCACACAGGCGACCCGGGTGATTCAGCCGGCCGCTGTGGAAGGTCGGCTCGAGCTCCGAGGCGCTGTCGCGAATGCCGACTGCAACGCCGGCCCGACCGTCGTAGCGCTCGCACAGGGGGCCTCGCGTCTTGCTGATGTGGCCGTCGTCGGAGGAGGGAAGAGTGCGATCGCACTTGGAGTCATCCTGCCCATGGATTTTGGTGATGCTCCCGAGAGCTACGGTCATGCCGCTGCTGCATTCCAGCCTGGCTGGATCGGCGGCGAGGTGGTGCGACGGTCATGGTCGTGCACCCTCATCATCATCTGTGGATGGGAGGACGGGCTGACGTCTGTCTTCGGTCCGAGCTATGTGCTTGCGTCGCAGACCGCACCCGCTCTCCGTCTCGGCACCCACATCGACGCCGATAGCGCCTACCCGGCAGGCTCGCTCGGTACGGCGGACGACCTTGCCGGGGCCCCCGACGACGAAGACGCGACCTTTGGTTTCACGGACGCCACGAGCCGGACAGTCACAGGACAGCGGACGGTGGACCTGTACGCGTCGCCGCTCTCGCAGCAGTCGATATCTGTTAGCTGCATTGGGCCCACCGCGGTGCAACAACGCGCGGCCGTCCAGGGCTGGATCGACTTCAACGGGGACGGCGTCTTCAGCGCGGGCGAGGCCTCGGCGTCCGGAGTATGCGAACTCCCGTCCGGCGGTACGCAGATGCGAGCGACGCTCACGTGGACCATCCCGACGGATGTCGTGCCCGCCACCGATGCCAGTTCGACCTACCTGCGCGTCCGCATCGCGAATGCCGGCACGTCTCTGACCCCGACTGGATTCACGACGAGCGGAGAGGTCGAAGATCACCCGATTCGGCTGGCGGCGCCTCAGATCCGGTTGGAAAAGACCTCTGATCTTTCCGCCGGCACAGTGGGCACGGCCGCTCAGAACGTTCGGTACGACATCACTCTCACCAACAGCGGTCGCCTGCCTCTCTCGGCCCCGACGATCACGGACAATCTGACGGACGTCCTGAACGGCGCTACCTATGTCGAGAACTCCGCAGCGGCTTCGGCCTCCGGCACGCTCTCCGGCCCGACGGGCAACCAACTGAGGTGGGTCGGTTCGGGACAGCTCTCACCCGGCGCGTCGGTCGTGCTGAGCCTGCAGGTGAGGCTCAACGAGGCCCGGCGCGGTCAGAAGCTCGTCAACCAAGCGTCGGCCACGGCCATCTCCGGTGCCCACATGCTGACCGCTAACGCCCTAGTCGAGACCCCAGTGGCTGTCGCCGTCACGCTCGAGAAGCATTGGGTCCTGAACGGTGGCCCCGTGCTGGACCACGAGGACCGTCCCGCTGGCTTCGAAGCTGCAGCAGAGATCACTGGCACTGATGGAGCGCTCGAGGACGTCACGTGGAGCGAGCTGAGGGACGGCTACAGTCCTGGCGTCTCCGTGACCGTCACCGAGACGACGACGACCTTCGGCGGTGCGTCGTGCCGCTTGGATGACGTATCCGTTTCGGTAGAGGGTCGCGAGGAACCCCAGCCGACGTCGCAGCCGATCGCACTGACGCGAGGGCACACCACGATCACGGTCACGAACTACGTCACCTGCGACACCACTCTCACGCTTGTAAACCACGTGGAAGGTGACGCCGGTCCGCTGTCCTGGGCACTGACTGCGACTCCTGTAGGCGGCGCTGCGCTCAGCTTCGAGTCCGGCACTGCCAGACAGGTCAGCCCGGGAACGTTCGAGCTCGCGAGCCGTGGTGGCGCAGACACCTACATCCCGAGCGACTGGGACTGTCTGCTTGTCAGTCGGGACGATGCGCCGGGGGAGAGCATCGAGTCCGGCAACGCGCTCGTCGTGGTGCCGCTCGGCCAGCACGTTCGCTGTGAGGTGACGCAGAGGACCGCCCGGATCACGCTGCTCAAGGTGATCTCGACCGAGCAGTTCCCTGGCGGGCTCGATGCGAGCTGGTTCACCATGCGCGCGACTCCCGCGCAGCACCCCGAGCTCGATCTTCACGTCTTCGAGGCGAACGGTGCCGGCGATGTCGAGACCAACACATTCGAAGCGCGACCGGAGCACACCTACTCGCTCAGCGAGCGGAGTGACTACGCCTACCTGCAACTCGCGGTCCAGCGCCAGATGCCAGACGGCACGTGGGTCGGCATCGATCGCGAAGCGATCCAGGCCCCGGCAGCGGGCAGCCATGACGTCTACCGATTCGTCAATGCGGCTCCGCCGGCGCTCGTCCTCCCGCTCACTGGCGGCATCGGCTCCGACACCTACGTGATCGGCGGCGGAGCGCTGCTGCTCCTCGCCCTCGCGCTCATGATCTTCCGCTCGCGCCGCTCGGCGCAGCGCGAACCGGGACTCCCCGAGAGCCCCACCGTCAAGCCCCCGTCCATCAGCTTGCTCTCTGCACGAATCCAGAAGGGAACTGCCGCCATGGCAACCATCAAGAAGAGCCGCGCGGCGCGCATCGCCGCCGGCCTCGGAGCGGCCGCGATCGCGACCGTGACGATCCTCGGCGGGGCTCTGCCCGCCTCCGCCGCCCCGAACATCGACACGAACCGCCAGGGCTCGATCGTCATCCACAAGTACGAGCAGCCCGCGACGACGCTCCCGACGAGCACCGGTTCGCCGCTCTCGGCAGCCGACCTCGCCGGCCAGACGCCGATCAACGGCGTGCTGTTCCAGGTCCGGCAGATCGGCACGTTCGACGTGCGCGACAACGCTGACTGGGCCGGTCTGCCCGCGATGAGCGCGCGCGACATCGTCGCCAACCCCGACAACTACTCCCTCGGCGACGCGCGCCAGCTGACGACGGCGACGCACGCCACCCTCGGCGCGGGCGTCGCGCAGTTCGGGAGCCTCCCGCTGGGCGCGTACATCGTGCAGGAACTGGGTCTCCCGACCGTTACGAACGGCAGCTCGAACGTCGTGATCCCCGGTGAGCCCTTCATCGTCGCCGTGCCGCAGGCCGAGAACAACACGTGGCAGTACGACGTGCACGTCTATCCGAAGAACTCCGTCATCGGTGCCTCGAAGGAGGTCTCGGGCTACGCCCCCCAGGGCCTCGGTTCGAAGCTGACCTGGACGATCCGGTCCAGCGCTCCCATCGCCTCGCAGAACACCTCGCTCACGAGCTACGCGATCGAGGACGCGCTCGATCCGACGCTCGACTACGTCGAGGGCTCCGCCACCGTCAGCGTCGCGGGCACCGCGCTCGCCAGCACCGCCTTCTCCGTCACCGCTCCGGCGACCGCGGGCGGCACGGTCACCGTCACCTTCGAGGGTGCGGGCGTCTCCGCGCTGCGCGCCAACCCCGGTGCTGCGGTCGTGGTGACCATCGACACCACCGTCGTCGCGATGACGTCCAACGGCAAGGTCGCCAACACCGGTCGCGTGGTCGTCAACGGCAACGGCGTCGTCACGTCGAACCAGGTCGTGGAGAACTGGGGCGGCATCGAGATCCTCAAGACCGACGCGACGGCCCCCGCGACGCCGCTGCAGGGCGCTGTCTTCAGCGTCTACGCCACAACGGACACGGGCTTCGCGAACCCGCTCGCGATCAACGGCGTGACCGAGTTCACATCGGGCGCGGACGGCATCGTGACGATCCACGGCCTCCGCACGAACGTGGACGGCTCCGCGCAGTACGTCGTCCGCGAGGAGCGCGCGCCCTCGGGGTTCCAGATCGGCAGCACGTCGTCGTGGACCGTGGACGTGCCCGTGGGCACGAACGAGGACATCGAGCTGACGGTCACGAACGCGCAGGTGCCGGCCTACACGCTCCCCATCACCGGTGGCGCGGGCCAGGCCGCCTTCATGATCGGCGGCGCCGGCCTCATCCTCGGCGGGCTCGGCTTCGTGCTGCTCCGCCGCCGCAAGACCCAGGCCGAGAACCAGGCCTGATCCAGACCGAGCCCCCGCAGCAGCGACCCCAGCCGCCGCTGCGGGGGCTCGATCCTTTCCACGAGGAGCAGCATGACCGCCATCGCAGCAGCGCCGGCACCGGCCAGCCCGGCCGCCGCCGCGCCGCAGCGCCGCCGGAAGGCGAGCGCGACCTCGCTGGTCGCCGCGCTGATGGTGATGGTTGGCATCGCGGTCCTCCTCTACCCGACGATCGCGAGCTGGTTCTCGCAGCTCGAGCAGTCGCAGCGCGTGAGCGCCTACGCCGACGTCATGGAGCAGCTCGGACCCGAAGGCCGCGAGCAGGAGCTCACTGCCGCCCGCGCCTACAACCAGACCCTCACGGGCGGCGCGCTCATCGACCCCTACGGCCGCACGCCGCTCAGCGATCAGCGGGCGATCGTCGCGGCGTACGAGGAGCAGCTCGACCTCGGTCCCGCCGAGGTGATGGCACGCATCCGCATCCCCTCCATCGACGTCGACCTGCCGATCTACCACGGCACCGACGAGGAGACGCTGCGGAAGGGCGTCGGCCACCTGCTCGGCTCCGCGCTCCCGGTCGGCGGGCCCGGCACGCACAGCGTGCTCACGGGCCACCGCGGCCTGCCGGAGTCGGTGCTCTTCAGCGACCTCGACCGGGTCGCGGTCGGCGAGACGTTCGAGCTCGACGTCTACGGCGAGGTGCTGACCTACCAGGTGCGTGACGTGCAGGTCGTCGAGCCCGGCGACACCGAGCTGCTGCTGCCCGAGTCGGGCCGCGACCTGGTGAGCCTCGTCACCTGCACGCCGCTGGGCATCAACAGCCACCGCATCGTCGTCGTGGGGGAGCGCATCCCGACCCCCGAGGCCACAGCCGAAGCCGCCGCCATGCCCGAGATCCCCGGGCCGCCGTGGTGGGCCGTCGCGCTCTCGAGCGGCTGGGCGATCGCGGTCGGCGGGCGCAGCCTGAGCGCCAAGCTGGTCGCGCGACCGGCGCGCTCGCTCAGGCGCGAGCGCGAGCCGGCGCCCGTGACGGGTCCGTTCCTCATCCTCTGAGCGCCTAGCCTGGGTCGGTGCAGCCCGCCGACGAACCCCAGCTCGAGGTCGGCGTCGGCCCGTGGCCGGGCGCGTGGCCCGACGACGAGCGCCTCGACCCCGAGCTGCTCGAGCACGGCGACCGCCGCAACGTCGTCGACCGCTACCGCTACTGGCGGCTCGAGGCGATCGTCGCCGACCTCGACTCGCGCCGCCACGGCTTCCACGTCGCGATCGAGAACTGGCAGCACGACCTCAACATCGGCTCGATCGTGCGCACCGCCAACGCCTTCTCCGCATCCGCCGTGCACATCATCGGCAAGCGGCGCTGGAACCGCCGTGGTGCGATGGTGACCGACCGCTACCAGCGCATCGAGCACCACGAGACGACGGATGCGTTCGCGGCGTGGGCGAGCGACGCCGGCCTCGCGATCGTGGCCGTCGACAACACGGAGGGGTCGGTGCCGGTCGACGCGGCGCCGCTGCCCGAGCGGTGCGTGCTGCTGTTCGGGCAGGAGGGGCCCGGGCTCACGGATGCGGCGATGGCGGTCGCGGATGCGCACGTGCAGATCCGCCAGTTCGGCTCGACGCGGTCGATCAACGCGGCCGCGGCGGCGGCGATCGTCATGCACGAGTGGGTACGGGAGTGGACGCGCTGAGCGGCCGCAATCTCGTGCCTCCGCTCGTCCGCCGCCGAGGCTCGTATCGGGTCGAGGTTCACGGAAGCGGTGTCTGAGTGGTTCAAGCGCTCCGGGGCGCAAGCGCCGCACAGTGCGCGTACGGATATCGCTCGACTGATTGACGGAGACCGACTCGTCCCTCTAGGTTTCTCGACAGTCCGCGCTCTCGCGCTGACGGGGGAGAGCGAGGAGGATTGACCGTGAAGACGAGGAATTTGGAAGCGTCGCCCTGCTCGGTGCGTTGGCTCTGATGTTCGTGGGGATCGCCCCGGCAAGCGCCGTACAAACCAGAGCATCTGGCTCCCCGGTGTGCCCAGACGGCCAGTGGGTCTACGTCGTGGTGGAGCTGCGCTCGTCCGGCAACGTGCAGTTCAGCAGGGGCGGCAAACAGGTGTACGAGAGCAGGGGTGGGACGACGCACCAGTACAACTATCGTGTGGGGTCGGCTTCATGGTCGGTCACCGCGCAGAGCGGCATAGCGACCGCCTTCGACGGTTGCACTGCGGCGCCCGTGCGGCTTCCAGCGTGAATCACGCGGACGATATGCAGCTCCCGGAGGAAGTGGTCGCGAGTGTGCTCGCGGCCGTGCCGATCCGGCCGGTGGCAGCAGTCGAGCTCAGCGAGTGCCTCGACCGGACCGTGGCTGCGCTGAGTGCGGTCGGTATCGAGGCTATCGCCGACCGTCGGGGAATCGAGTACGTCGACGGCGTCGAGGGCATCGATCAGCCGCTCGTAGCCCTGGTGAATGCGATCGTAGAACGCCGATTCCCCCCGCGCATCGACGGAACCGCCTAGGTCTGGCGATACGGCGATCGTCACCGATCAGGGTGCGAACGTGCCGAACAAGCTGTCGCCCCGGCCGACCACCGGGACGGAGCGGACGCCCGAATCGCTCGCGGCGCGCAGCGGCTCAGGCGACGGGAAGGCGCTGGCAGCGCGGGCACCACTGCACCTGCCGCAGCATGCCGTCCTCCATGCCGAGCATCGCGTCCCGGATGCGCGTGCCGCAGCGCAAGCACGGCTGCCCGCCGCGGCCGTAGACCCACGTGCGGCGGCCGCGCCGCGCATCGCCCGTGAAGGTGCGCTCCGTCCGGTCGCGGTTCGCGATCATCAGCCGGCGCGCGAGCGCGACGATCGGCTCGACGTCGACCTCGCCGATCGGCGTGGCGGGGTGCACGCCGCGCAGGAAGCACAGCTCGCCGCGGAAGACGTTGCCGAGCCCCGCGACTGCCGTCTGGTCGAGGAGGGCCACGCCGACCGGCACCCCGGTCGCGCGCAGCCGCCTGGCCGCCTCGGCCGCATCCGCCTCGCTCCACTCGGGCGAGAGCAGGTCGGGGCCGAGGTGCGCGACGGCATCCCAGTCGTGCTCGCGCGGGAGCAGCTCGAGCACCGGCAGCGCCGACCCGACGATGTCATGCTCATCGGTGGCGAGCACCACCCGGATGGTGTGGGCCGGCACGGGCGCGCGGCGACCGTGCTCGAGCACGTGCCACAGGCCATCCATGCCGGCGTGCGAGTGGATGGTGTGCCGCTCGCCGCGCATGAGCAGGTGCTTGCCGACCGAGCGCACTTCCTCGATGCGCTCGCCGGCGAGGTCGGCGGTCGCGAGCCGCGGCACGCGGAAGTCGCTGCGGGTCAGCACGCGCCCGGCCATCGCTTGGCCGAGGCGGACGGCCGCGCGGTAGATCGTGTCGCCCTCGGGCATCAGCCGCCGCCCATCGAGTCGCGGCCCATCAGTGGCCGATCCGGAAGCCGCGCGGCGTGCGGCGCAAGCCCGCGCGGTCGAGCAGCGGCGCGATGACGGGCTCGAGCGACGAGCGGCCGTCGACCGTCTCGACGACGCGTCGCCGACCGCCGAGCCGGATCACCGCATCCGTCATGCTCGACAGCGCCTTGACGAGCACGTCCTCGTCGTCGGTGAACGTCAGGAGCGAGCGGCCGCCGCGCTCGAGGTGCAGCACGCAGCGCCCGGATGCGATCGTCGTGAGCGCGCCGACGCGGCGTGTCGGGCGGTGGTCGCCGCGCGCTTCCGGCCACGGCAGCGCGGCGCCGAACGGGTTCGCGGGATCGACGGCCGGCACCGTCGCGACCGCCTCGCTCACGCCGCCCGACTGGCGCGCCCGCAGCGCGTCGACGACCGGCCCGTCGGCGAACTGCGCGGCCCCGAGCGCGTCGACGAAGTAGCCGCGGCGGGTGTGGCCGGCCTCCTCGAAGGCCTTGAGCACTTGGTAGACGCCGTGGAAGCCGCCCGGCACGTCTTCGGCGACGACGCTCCCGCGCGTGACGACGCCGTAGCGCGCGAGCAGCGCATCCGCCACTTGCGCGGCGCGCTCGGTCGTCGAGCCGGCCGGCTTCGACGCGAGCAGCCACCGGCCCGCGAGCGTCGGCAGCGCCTCCGCCCGGATCGGCCGCGCGGTCGCGAGCCGCCGCCGGCTCACGGGCGCCGCCCGCCGGCTGGGCGCCGGGGGCGTGCGTGCGCGGGCACCGAGCAAGTGGGCGCGCAGCGGCGCGATCGTGTCGTTCGTGATGCGCCCGGCCCACACGAGCGGCCACAGCACTTCGCCGAGCCGCACGAGGTCGAGCGCGGTGATCTCGCTCAGCTGCCGCGCGAAGAGCGCCCCGCCGCCGCCGAGCGCCTCGAGCACGGCGGATGCGTCGGGGTCGTCGTGCTCGACGTCGCGGCGCTGCTCGACGGTGTCGGCCGCGCGCAGCACGATGCGGCCGTCGCGCGCGCTCAGCTCGCCCGCGCCGACCCACGTGACGAGCCCCGCGGCGGTCACCTCGTCGAGCATCGAGGGCCGGTAGTCCTTCACGCGCGAGGGCAGGATGAGCGTCTCGAGCGCGCTGAGCGGCAGCGGCATGCCGTCGAGCCGGTCGATCGCCTCGAGCAGCCCGTCGACGCCCGAGAGCGGTCGCGTCACCCGCTGGTGGGCGAGCAGGTGGTCGGCGAAGACGGCGTGGTCGACGGGCTCGACGTCGCTGCGCAGCGCCTGCAGGCTGCGGCGCTTGAGGCGCGAGAGCACTTGCGCGTCGATCCACTCCTCACCCGTGCCGCGCGCGCGGTAGGCGCCCGGCACGACGCGGCCCTGCCGCTCGAGCGCGCGGAGCGCGGAGCGCACGACCGCGGGTGCGAGCGTGAGGCGAGCGGATGCCTCCTCCACCGTGAAGGGGCCGTGCGTGCGCGCGTGCCGGGCGACGACGTCGCCGATGGGGTCGGCGACTGCCTCGAGCAGCGCCGAGGGCACGCCGGGCGGGGGCGGCACGCCGAGCGCGTCGCGGAGCCGCGCGACGTCCTCGATCGCGGCGAGCCGCTCGTCGGCGCCGATCCGCACCCGCACGACGCGTCGCGCGGCGACGAGCTCGTCGGCGATCGCCGCCGCGGCGGCGGTCGTGAGGTGCCCGGGAGCCGTGTGCGGCAGGTCCGTGTCCGCGGCAACCGGTGCCGACGCATCCGCCGCCGTCTGGGTCGTCTCGACGGTCGCGCCCGGCGCGCCCTCGAGCCGGACGGCGAGCTCCTCGACGGTGAGCGGCCCGAGCAGCCGCAGCAGGTCGGCGGCGCCCTCGACGCCGCGCGCGCGGCGATCGGGTGCGAGCCGCTGCAGCTCGAGCTCGGTGCGGGCGACGATCTCCTCATCGAGCAGCTCGCGCAGCGCCGACTGGCCCAGCACCTCGGCGAGGAGCGCCGGATCGAGGGTGAGCGCGGCCGCGCGGCGCTCGGCGAGCGGCGCGTCGCCCTCGTAGAGGAACGCGCCGACGTAGCCGAACAGCAGGTGATGGGCGAAGGGGGAGGGGCTCGGCGTCTCGACCTCGACGACGCGGATGTCGCCGTGCTGCAGCCGCTCGGCGAGCTGGCGCAGCGCCGGCAGGTCGTAGGCGTCCTGCAGCACCTCGCGGAGCGCCTCGAGCACGATGGGGAAGTCGGGGTAGCGCTTGGCGACGTCGAGCAGCTGCGCCGCGCGCTGCCGCTGCTGCCACAGCGGCGCGCGGCGCGAGGGGTCGCGCTTCGGCAGCAGCAGCGCGCGCGACGCGCACTCGCGGAAGCGGCTCGCGAACAGCGCCGTGCCGCCCGCCTCGGTCTCGACGATGCGCTCGAGCTCGTCGGGCTCGAAGCGGATGAGCTCGGCGCCGGGCGGCTCGGCGTCGGAGTCGGGGATGCGGATGACGATGCCGTCGTCGGAGGCCATCGCGGCCGCGCCGAGGTCGCGGTCCTCGCGCAGCCGGCGGTCGATCGCGAGCGCCCACGGCGCGTGCACGCGCCGGCCCCACGGGGAGTGCACGATGAGCCGCCAGTCGCCGAGCTCGTCGCGCGATCGCTCGACGACGAGCTGCGCGTCTGTCGGCACCGCGCCCGTCGCGGCGAGCTGGTCGCGCACGTAGGCGTCGAGGTTGCGGATCGCGCGCTCGTCGGAGTGGGGCAGGTCGATGCCGGAGCCGGCGGCGAGCGCCGCGGTCGCGCGGCCGATCGAGCGGCCGAGGTCGGCGGGGCGGCCCTCGGCGTCGCCGTGCCAGAACGGCAGCTTGCCGACCTCGCCGAACGCGGGCACGACGAGCACGCGGTCGTGCGTGATGTCGACGACGCGCCAGCTCGTCGCGCCGAGCGCGAAGACGTCGCCCGCGCGCGACTCGTAGACCATCTCCTCGTCGAGCTCGCCGACGCGCGCGCCCGGCCGCCCTTCCTGCCCGGCGAGGAAGACGCCGAAGAGGCCGCGATCGGGGATCGTGCCGCCGCTCGAGACGGCGATGCGCTGCGCGCTCGGCCGCCCGGTGATCGTGCCGGCGTCGCGATCCCACACGACGCGCGGCCGGAGCTCGGCGAACTCGTCGCTCGGGTAGACGCCTGAGACGAGGTCGAGCGTCGCGTCGAAGGCGCTGCGCGGCAGCTGCGCGAAGGGCACCGAGCGCCGCACGGTCTGGAACCACTCGTCGACGTCGAGCTCGTCCATCGCCGCCGCCGCGACCGTCTGCTGCGCGAGCACGTCGAGCGGGTGCCGCGGCATGCGGATGGGCTCGAGCTCGCCGCGCGCCATCCGATCGGCGACGACCGTCGCGTGGAGCAGGTCGGCGCGGTGCTTCGGGATGAGCACGCCGCGCGAGGCGTCGCCGACCGAGTGGCCGGCGCGGCCGACGCGCTGCAGGCCGCTCGCGGTGCTCGGCGGCGACTCGACCTGCACGACGAGGTCGACCTCGCCCATGTCGATCCCGAGCTCGAGGCTCGAGGTCGCGACGACGCAGCGCAGCCTGCCCGACTTCAGCTGGTCCTCGATCTCGGCGCGCTGCTCCTTCGACACCGAGCCGTGGTGGGCGCGTGCGAGCGGCGGGGCGTCGGCGTCGTCCCCGCCGGCCTCGCGCGCGGCGGCGCGCTCGGCGAGCCGGAGGCGGATGTGCTCGCGCACGTCGCGCAGGACGACGCCGTCCCCCGCGCCCGACGACGCATCCGCCACCGAGCCCTCGCCGAGCCCTTCCGCCTCGGCCGCGTCGAGCCGCTCGGCGTCGAGCTCATTGAGCCTGGCGGTGAGCCGCTCGGCCGCGCGCCGGGCGTTGACGAACACGATCGTCGAGCGGTGCCGGTCGACGAGCTCGAGCACCTCGCGCTCGATGTGCGGCCAGATCGACTGCTGCTCGGGCTGCTCCTCGATCGAGCCGAAGGCGCTGCCCGTCGGTGCCGAGCCCGGCTGGTCGCGCCGCTGCGGCGCCCGCAGGTCGGTCA
The DNA here is from genome assembly GCF_000425105.1 of Agrococcus lahaulensis DSM 17612. Taxonomy (GTDB): domain Bacteria; phylum Actinomycetota; class Actinomycetes; order Actinomycetales; family Microbacteriaceae; genus Agrococcus; species Agrococcus lahaulensis. The sequence goes on along the minus strand of NZ_AULD01000005.1, from coordinate 218,913 downwards.
TGTCGTCGACCGGGACCGTGATCGTGAGCTCGATCGTCTTCTCGCTCGGCGGCGCGACGATCGCGACGGGAGCCGGCCCGCCGAGGAACGCGGCGACCTCCTCGACGGGGCTGACGGTCGCCGAGAGGCCGATGCGCTGCGCGGGCCGCGCGAGCTGCGCGTCGAGCCGCTCGAGGCTCAGCGCGAGGTGCGAGCCGCGCTTCGTCGGCACGACGGCGTGCACCTCGTCGACGATGACGGTCTCGACGGTGCGGAGCGTCTCGCGAGCGCGGCTCGTGAGCAGGAGGAAGAGCGACTCGGGCGTCGTGATGAGGATGTCGGGCGGGTGCTTCGCCTGCGCGCGGCGCTCCTCCTGCGGGGTGTCGCCCGTGCGGAGCCCGATGCGGATCGGCGGCGGCTCGATCCCGTCGCCGCGGCCCTGCGCCGCGATGCCCGCGAGCGGAGCGCGCAGGTTGCGGTCGACGTCGACGGCGAGCGCCTTGAGCGGCGAGACGTAGAGCACGCGCACGCCCGGCTCGCGCTCCGCGTGCGGCGCGGCGTCCTCGCGGTGCAGCCGGTCGATCGACCACAGGAAGGCCGCGAGCGTCTTGCCCGAGCCCGTCGGGGCGACGACGAGCGAGTGGTCGCCGCGCGCGATGGCGGTCCACGCCTCCTCCTGCACCGGCGTCGGCGTGCGGAAGGCCCCCGTGAACCACGCGCGGGTCGCGGGGGAGAAGAGGTCGAGGGCGCCGCCCATCCGGTCAGTACAGCACAGCGGCGCTCAGCGTCCGCTCGGCTGGCGCTCGGCGGAGCCCTCGACGCTCTCGGATGACAGGGCTACTGTGAGCCCACCCGACGCGGCGATGGCCGCGACCCAGCGAGGAGGAACCGTGCCGGATCAGCTCGACTTCGACCGCGGCAAGCGCCCGCGCACCGTGCTCCAGGGGTGGTACGGGCACCCGTTCCACCCCGTGCTCATCACCGTGCCGATCGGCGCGTGGATCGCGAGCCTCGTCTTCGACGTGCTCGCGATCTTCGCCGACGACCCCTCGGGCTTCCTGCTCGGCGCGCAGGTGCTCATCGCGATCGGCATCGTCGGGGCGGTGCTCGCTGCTGTGATGGGCGTGCTCGACTACAGCGTGATCCCCGGGCGCACGAAGGCCAAGCGGATGGGTCTCATCCACGGGGCGCTCAACACCGTCGCGCTCGTGGTCTTCGCGATCGGCTGGTTCGTGCGCTCGAACGAGGGGCACGACGAGGTGAGCGTGGCCGCGGTGGTGATCAGCCTCGTCGGCATCGCGCTCGTCGGCGTCTCGGGCTTCCTCGGCGGCGAGCTCGCCTACCACTACGGCATCCGCGTCGCGGCGGAGAAGGATCAGGCGGAGGGGCTGGCCGAGCGGGCGTAGCCGCCCCGGCCCGGGCTCACCTCCGCGCGACGAGTGCGCGACGCAACGGAACTTCCGGACGCTAATCCGTGCCGAGGTCCATCGCCGCGCGGTCGTTCCACTGCTCGATCGCCTCGGGGTCGGCGTCGGGCGATGCCACGATCTCCTCCGAGCGGCCGATCTCGAGCGCGCCGAGCAGCTTCGCCGTCTCGCCCTCGACAAGGCCGGCCGCCGCGTAGCCCTCGAGCCGCGAGCGCGAGTCGGCGATGTCGAGGTTGCGCATCGTCAGCTGCCCGATCCGGTCGGACGGGTCGAAGGCCGCGTCGCCGACGCGCTCCATCGAGAGCTTGTCGGGGTGGTACGAGAAGGTCTCGCCGCGGGTGTCGAGGATCGAGTAGTCCTCGCCGCGGCGCAGCCGCAGCACGACCTCGCCCGTGACCGACGAGCCGACCCAGCGCTGGATCGACTCGCGCAGCATGAGCGACTGCGGGTCGAGCCAGCGACCCTCGTACATGAGGCGCCCGAGGCGGCGGCCCTGCTCGTGGTAGGTCGCGATCGTGTCCTCGTTGTGGATGGCGTTGAGCAGCCGCTCGTAGGCGATGTGCAGCAGCGCCATGCCCGGCGCCTCATAGATGCCGCGGCTCTTCGCCTCGATGATGCGGTTCTCGATCTGGTCGCTCATGCCGAGGCCGTGCCGGCCGCCGATCGTGTTGGCCTCGTGGACGAGGGCCACCGCATCCGGGAACTCCGCGCCGTTGATCGAGACAGGGCGCCCCGCCTCGAAGCGGATCGTGACCTCCTCGGTCTGGATCTCGACCGACTCGTCCCAGAAGCGCACGCCCATGATCGGCTCGACGACCTCCATCGAGGTGTCGAGGTGCTCGAGCATCTTCGCCTCGTGCGTCGCGCCCCAGATGTTCGCGTCGGTCGAGTAGGCCTTCTCGGTCGCGTCGCGGTAGGGGTAGCCGTGCGCGACGAGCCACTCCGACATCTCCTTGCGGCCGCCGAGCTCGGTGACGAAGCGCTCGTCGAGCCACGGCTTGTAGATGCGCAGGGCCGGGTTTGCCATGAGGCCGTAGCGGTAGAAGCGCTCGATGTCGTTGCCCTTGTAGGTCGACCCGTCACCCCAGATCTCGACGCCGTCCTCCTTCATGGCACGCACGAGCAGCATGCCGGTGACAGCGCGGCCGAGCGGCGTCGTGTTGAAGTAGGTGCGGCCGGCCGAGCGGATGTGGAACGCACCGGTCGCGAGCGCGACGAGGCCCTCCTCCACGAGCGCGTCCTTCGCGTCGACGAGCCGCGAGCCCTCCGCGCCGTAGGCGGTCGCGCGACCCGGCACCGCGTCGATGTCGGGCTCGTCGTACTGCCCGATGTCGGCGGTGTAGGTGTACGGCACGGCGCCGTTGTGGCGCATCCACGCGACGGCGCACGAGGTGTCGAGGCCGCCCGAGAAGGCGATGCCGACGCGCTCGCCGACGGGGAGGGAGGAGAGGACCTTGGACATGCCTCAATCCTACGTTCGGGTCGGATGCGTCCCGTCCGCCGGGCGTAGGGGTGCAACCTGAGAGCAGGCCGATTGCCGCTCCCAGCGCGGCGTGCCACGCTTCGTTTGGGGGACATGACCTGTTCCCCGCCAGCTTCTCGCGACCCACCGGATCGCGAAGCGATCGGAGGCGACGATGCAGGTCGATGAGCAGTTCGAGGTCGACGCGCCTCGCTCCGAGGTGTTCCGGCTGTGGACGTCGTTCGAGCACTACCCCGAGTTCCTCACCGGCGTCGACTCCGTCTACGCCGAGACGAGCGAGCGCCTGCGGTGGCGCGTCTCGCTCGGTGGGCTGCCGTCCAGCTTCTACGCCATCGTCACCGAGCACGTGCCCGACGAGCGGCTCGCCTTCGTGAGCGTCGACCAGTCGACGCTCGGCTGGTGGATCGACCTCGCCGAGGTCACGCCGCACCGCACGCTCGTGACCGTGCGCGTCATCGTCTCGCCGCGCGGCGACGTGCCGCGCCGCACCGACGACAAGGAGCTCGACGAGCTCACGATCCGCTGCGATCTGCTGAGGTTCCGAGCGCTCGCGGAGGGCACGCTCAGCCAAGCCGCATAGCGTCGCAGACCCGATCCACAACAGGTAAGGAGCATCGCCATGCCTCAGGTCACCGACAGCATCGACGTCAAGGCCCCGATCAGCGCCGTCTACGCGCTCTGGACGCAGTTCGAGGACTTCCCGAAGTTCATGGGCGGAGTCGAGTCCATCACGCAGCAGACCGACACGATGCTCCACTGGGTCGTCTCGATCAAGGGCGTCGAGCGCGAGTTCGACGCAGAGATCACCGAGCAGCACCTCGACGAGCGCGTCGCGTGGCGCAGCACGGACGGCGAGACGCACGCCGGCGTCGTGACCTTCCACCGCATCGATGACGACACCACGCGCGTCAACGTCCAGATCGACTGGAAGCCGCAGGGGCTCGTCGAGGCCGCCGGTGCGGCGCTGCAGGTCGACGACCTGCAGATCAAGCAGGACCTCAAGCGCTTCAAGGAGATCGCCGAGGCCGCGCCCGCGCAGCAGGCCGTCGACGCCGGCTGGGACGGCGACGTCGAGCGCCCGGCCGACCGGCTCGGCCAGTAGCGCCGAGCCAGCAGCACCGCAGGCTCGGCCGATCCACAGCCGACGGCTGGGTCCGCTCGCGTAGCGTCCGCACCATGGGCATCGAGCACTCGAGCATCGTCGAAGCGCGTCTCGCCGACGTCTTCGCCTGGCACGCGCGCCCGGGGGCGCTGCAGCGGCTCTCGCCGCCGTGGCTCCCCGGGCGCGTTCGCCGTGAAGCGGACTCGCTCGCCGACGGGCGCGCCGAGCTCGCGCTGCCGGGCGGCATCGTCTGGGCCGCGCAGCACGACCCGAGCGGCTTCGAGCCCGGTCGCGCGTTCGTCGACGAACGGGTGGATGCGGGGCTCGGCTCGATCCCGCTCGCGGCGCTGCGCTGGCGCCACGAGCACCGCTTCGAGCCGCGCGGCGAGGAGCGCACGCTCGTGCACGACCGCGTCGAGACCGTCGTCGGCTCGCGGGCGCTCCGCCCGATGTTCGTCTACCGGCACCGGCAGCTCGCCGACGACCTCGCGGCGCACCGCGAGGCCGCCGCCGCCCCCATGACGGTCGCCGTCACCGGCGCATCCGGCCTCATCGGCACCGCGCTCGTGGCGCTGCTGACGACCGGCGGGCACGACGTCGTGCGGCTCGTGCGGCACGAGCCGGCCTCGCGCGGCGAACGTCGCTGGGATCCCGACGCGCCCGCCGCCGATCTGCTCGACGGCGTCGACGCGGTCGTGCACCTCGCGGGCGCGTCGATCTTCGGCCGGCTCGGCGAGCGGCACCGCCGCGCCGTGCGCGACAGCCGCGTCGGCCCCACGCGCAAGCTCGCGGAGATCGCGGCCACGAGCGGCGTGCGCGTGTTCGTGAGCGCCTCGGGCATCGGCCGATACGGCACCGACCGCGGCAGCGAGCAGCTCACCGAGGCCGCCGGTGCCGGCGACGACTTCGTCGCTCGCGTCGTGGTCGACTGGGAGGCGGATGCGGCGGTCGCCGCCGAGGGGCGCATGCGGGCCGTGCAGGTGCGCACCGGGCTCGTGCAGTCGCCGCGCGGCGGCGTGCTGCAGGTGCTCGCGCCGCTCTACGCCGCGGGGCTCGGCGGGCCGCTCGCCGGCGGCGAGCACTGGCAGTCGTGGATCGACCTCGACGACCTGCTCGACATCTACCTGCGGGCGCTCACCGACGATCGGCTCGCCGGTCCCGTGAACGCCGTGGCACCGCATCCGGTGCAGCAGCGCGAGTACGCCGAGACGCTCGCGCGCGTGCTGCGCCGCCCGGCGCTCGTGCCGACGCCGGCGCTCGGGCCGCGCGTGCTGCTGGGGCGGCGCGGTGCCGACGAGCTCGCGCTCGCCGACCAGCGGGCCGTGCCCGCGCGCCTGACCGAGCTCGGCCACCGCTTCCGGCGGCCCCGGCTCGAGGACTCGCTGCGGCACCAGCTGGGCCGCATGCGCGAAGCGGGCCGCTAGGCCCGAACTGCCCGCCAGAGCGGCGGTGACGAGAGGAGACGACATGACCGGCATCGACCCGAACGCGCAGGACCCCCGCGGCGACGAGGCCGCCGAGGAGACGAACGCGCACGCGCGCGACGAGGCGGAGCAGGACGAGAGCCCCGCGGAGGCGCAGCGCGAGAACGCCGAGGAGTCGGACGGCTACGGCTACTGACTCGGCGGCGGCGACCGGGCCCAGCGCTGACGGGCCGCCTCGGCCAGCAGAGCGGCGGGCGACGCCTCAGCCGATGAGGCTCGGCTGCAGGTCGCGGAGCGTGCGGTGGTCGACCATCCTCGCGACACCCAGCACGATGAGCGCGAGCGCCCCGGCCCCGAACGCGACGAGCACGAGCGCATCCGCGCCCGCGGCCGCCATCGAGCCGCCGTACATGAGCTGCCGGAGGCCGTCGACGGCGTAGCTCATCGGCAGCGCGTGGTGCAGGGCCGCGAGCGGCGCCGGCAGCGTCTGCCACGGGAACGTGCCGCCCGCGGTGACGAGCTGCACGACCATGAGCACGAGTCCGAGGAACTGCCCGACGGAGCCGAGCCACGTGTTCAGCGCCACGATGATCGCCGCGAACGTCGCGACGGCGAGCACCATCATCCCGAGCATGAGGGCTGGATGCGCGATGGGGAACCCGAGCGCGAGGCCGACGATCGCGAGCAGCGCCGCCATCTGGGCCGTGCCGATGAGCGTGGGGATGAGCCAGGCCGCGAGCGAGACGCGCACGGGTGAGCGCAGCGCCGTGATCGCGCGCCGCGAGAGGGGCTTGAGGATGAGCATGAGCGCGTACATGCCGATCCACGCGGCGAGCGACAGGAAGAAGGGCGCGAGGCCAGCGCCGTAGGAGCTGGCGGAGGCGACCGCGTCGGCGTCGGTCCGCACCGGATCAGAGATCATCGACGACTGCGCGGCGCGCTCCTGCTCGGTCGTGACGGGGATCTGCGCGACCGCGTCGCCGAGGCCGTCGCGCAGCTGCGCGGTGCCTTCGTCGAGCCGCCCGAGCCCGTCGTCGAGCGCGTGAGCGCCGGTGGCGAGCTCGCCCGCGCCGCTCGCGGCGGACGCGGCCCCGTCGGCGAGCCGGGCAGCGCCGTCGTGCACCTCCGCGGCGCCGTCGGCGAGGTCGCTGGCGCCGTCCGCGGCGCTCGCGATGCCTGCGGCGAGCTGCGGCGAGGCGCTCGCGAGCCGCTCGGCGCCGTCGGCCAGCTGCTGCGCCCCGGCCGCGAGCCGGTCGAGCTGCGCGCTCGCGTCCTGCACGCGGGCGTCCGCCGCCGCGACGTCGTCGCCCAGGCCGTCGAGCGGGCTGAGCGCGGCAGCGATCTGCGCGTCGTCGAGGCCCGCCTGCTGCAGCCGCTCGACGATCGCCGCGCGCGCCTCGGGCACCCGTGCGGCGACCGGCGCGACCGCGTCGGCCACCTCGCCGCCGATCGCGGCGATGCGCGCATCGCCTTCGGCGACCTGCTGTGCGCCGTCGGCGAGCTGGCGGGTCTGCGCCGGCAGCGACGCGGTCGCCTGCTCGAGCTGCCCGAGCCCGTCGTCGAGGCGGCCCGCGCCGTCGGCGAGCCTGACGGTGCCGTCGGCGAGCGCGGCGGCACCGGTCGAGAGCTGCCCGGTGCCGTCGGCGAGCGCATCGGCGCCGCTCGCGAGCCGTGAGGCACCCGAGGCGGCGTCGTCGGCGCCTTCGGTCAGGGTGGCCGCGCCGTCGTGCGCGTCGACGAGGCCGTCGCGGATGTCGCTGATCGCGAGCAGCATGCGCGAGGCCGCCTCCTCGCCCACCGATCGCGCGACCGCAGAGCGGATGCGCTCGGCGGCCTGCGTGCCGATCGTCGTCGCGAGGTAGCTGTTCGCGTCGTTCGTCGACAGCGCCACGACCGCTCGGTGCGGGTCGTCGCCCGCTGCGCTCGCGAGGTCTGCGGAGAAGGAGGCCGGCAGCGTCACCGAGAAGTCGTACGTCGCGTCGGCGACCCCGGCCGACGCTTCCTCGGCGCTCACCCGATGCCAGTCGAAGGCGCCGTCGGCTACGAGCCGGTCGGCCACCTCGTCGCCGACGACGCGCCCGTCGTCGCCCGCGTCGTCGACGACGAGCGCCACGGGCAGCTCGTCGAGCTGCGCGTACGGGTCCTGGTTGGCCCAGAGGTAGACGCCGCCGTAGAGCAGCGGCACGAGCGCGAGCGCGAGGAGCGCGAGGCGACCCATGCGGGTGGCGACGAGGCGGCGGAGCTCGGCCGCGATGAGCTGCGGGACGGTCATGCGGCGGCCTCCTCTGGCTGCGCGTGCTCGGCGCCCTCGGCGGCCTCGGGCGTCTCATCGGCGCGCAGCACGGCGTCCGCGGCCTCGCCGCACACGACGAGCACGGCGAAGCCTCGATCGGCCAGCCGTCGCGCCTCCGCCCACCACGCGCGGGGGTCGCCGCCGTGGCGGTCGGGGCTCACGAGCACGATCGCCTCGACCCGGTCGCGGAGCACCGCGAGCTCGGCGAGCACGCGGATGCGCACAGCCGGCTCGACGTCGGCGATCGGCAGCGCGCGCAGGTGGTCGACGCCGAGCTGCGCGGCCCAGCGGCGCACGCTGCGGGGGTCGCCGGGCACGCCGGCGTAGAGCAGCTCCTCGGCGATCGCGCCGCCGAGCGACACGTCGGGCTCGGGGTCGCTCACCCGCGGCGCGTCGACGAGAGCCGTGCGGTGACGCACCTCGCGGCGGCGGCCGCGCTCACCGTCGAGCAGCAGCGCGCCCGCGTCGGGCCGCATCCGTCCGGACGCGAGCAGGCCCACCACGGTCGGCCGCTGCTCCGTCTCGACCACCACGCGCACCGCCTCGCCGCTCTCGAACGCGAGCGACGTCGGCGGCAGCGCCTCGCCGCGGCCCTTCGCCGCGTCGATCAGCTCGATGCGCATCCGCTGCTCCTCTCTCCGTCGGCGATCGTAATCTATACTGACTGGTCAGTACAACAATGGATGCGACAGGATGCTTCCGGACGAGGAGGAGCCATGGCACGCCCCAACCGCAGCCGCGACAAGGTGCTGGTCGCGGCCGCCGAGCTCGCCGCCGAGCGCGGCGTGAGCGCGACGACGGTCGACGAGATCGCCGCGCGCGCAGGCGTCGCGAAGGGCAGCGTCTACTACTCCTTCCCCTCGAAGGAAGCGATCTTCGAGTCGCTCATCGACGAGGCCATCGCGCGCGTCTCGGGGCGCATCCGCGACGCCCGAGAGGATGCCGAGCCAGGCGCCGCGCTCGATGCCGTCGCGCGCGCGATGCTCGAGGGCCTCGAGGCCGACCCGCACGTCGCGAAGGTCGTCGTGGGCGAGCTCTTCCGCACCGACCGGCCCTGGCGCGCGACGCTCGCGGGCCACCGCGCCGTGCTGCTCGACGAGCTCGGCGCCGCCCTCGCGGCCGACGGCCGCCCCGCATCCGGCGTCGACGCCGCCGCTCGGCTCGGCGCGTTCATCATGGTGGGGTTCGAGCGGCTCGCGTTCTCGCCCGATCGGACCATCGACGAGTGCGTCGCGGCGGTCGGCTCGGGAGCGCCCGGCACAGCCGCCCGATAGGCTGGGGCGTACGCCGCACCCGTCCGAGGGGGAGACCCATGCCAGGAATCGTCATCGTCGGCGCCCAGTGGGGCGACGAGGGCAAGGGGAAGGCGACCGACCTGCTCGGCAGCCGCACCGACTTCGTCGTGAAGTTCAACGGCGGCAACAACGCCGGCCACACCGTCGTCGTCGGGGACGAGAAGTACGCGCTGCACCTGCTGCCGTCCGGCATCCTGACGCCGGGCGTCACGCCCGTGATCGGCAACGGCGTCGTCATCGACCTCGAGGTGCTCTTCCACGAGCTCGAGGCGCTCTCGGCGCGCGGCGTCGACGTGTCGCGGCTGCGCATCTCGGCGAACGCGCACATCATCACCGACTACCACCGCACGCTCGACAAGGTGACGGAGCGCTTCCTCGGGAAGCGCTCGATCGGCACCACCGGGCGCGGCATCGGGCCGGCCTACGCCGACAAGATCAACCGCGTCGGCATCCGCGTGCAGGACCTCTTCGACGAGTCGATCCTGCGGCAGAAGATCGACGGCGCGCTCGACTCGAAGAACCACCTGCTCACGAAGGTCTACAACCGCCGCGCCGTCACGTGCGACGAGATCTTCGACGACCTCACCTCCTACGTCGAGCGGCTGCGGCCGATGGTCGCCGACACGGGTCTCGAGCTCTCGCGCGCCCTCGACGACGGTCGCACCGTCGTGTTCGAGGCCGGCCAGGCGACGATGCTCGACATCGACCACGGCACCTACCCGTTCGTGACCTCGTCGACCGCGACGGCCGCCGGTGCGGCCTCCGGCTCGGGAATCGCCCCCTCGCGCCTCGACCGCGTGATCGGCATCGTCAAGGCGTACACGACGCGCGTCGGCGCGGGCCCGTTCCCGACCGAGCTCTTCGACGAGTGGGGCGAGCTGCTGCGCAAGCAGGGCTTCGAGTTCGGCACCACGACCGGGCGCCCGCGCCGCTGCGGCTGGAACGACACCGTGCTGACCCGCTACGCCTCGCGCATCAACGGCCTCACCGACATCGTGCTCACGAAGCTCGACGTACTCACCGGCATCGAGTCGATCCCGGTGTGCGTCGCGTACGACGTCGACGGCGAGCGCTTCGACGAGCTGCCCGTCTCGCAGAGCGACTTCCATCACGCGAAGCCGATCTACGAGTCGCTGCCCGGCTGGAGCGAGGACATCACCGGGGCGCGCGAGCTCTCCGACCTCCCGGCGAACGCGCGGGCCTACGTGCGCTTCCTCGAGGAGCGCTCCGGCAGCCGCATCTCGGCGATCGGCGTGGGGGCCGACCGCGAGGCGATCGTGCAGGTGCACGACCTCATCGACTGAGTGTCGCGCGGCCCCCGCGTCAGACGAGCGCGAGCGGCTGCGTGTTCGTCGAGACCGTCGCGCGGGATCCGAGCCCGCCGGCCCGGCCGAGCTGGACGAGCTTCGCGATCGCCGCGAGCAGCAGGGCCACGAGCAGCAGGTTGCGCGCCGAGAGCAGCAGCACCGCGAACCACTCGAGGCGCACGAGCGGCATGTAGAAGATCGGGAAGACGAGCGTCGTCAGCAGCGACGTGACGAGCAGCAGCGCCGTCATCCGCCGCCACCAGGCGGTGGGCCGCGCCATCGCGACCGCGGCGATCGGCAGCAGCCACAGCAGGTACTGCGGCGAGCCGACCTTGTTGAAGACGATCGATGCGGCGACGAGCGCGAAGGCGCCGACGAGCAGCAGCTCGCGCGAGTCGGCGCCGCGCCGCCTCGCCCAGAGCAGCAGCACCGCGATGCATGCGACCGCGGCGATGAGCAGCGGCGTCGAGAGCAGGATCGCCCCGCCGTCGAGCGGGCCGACGACCTCGCGCGTCGCGAGCGCCCGGTTCTGGTAGACGCGGGAGCCGAACACGTCGAGCGCTGCCGCCCACACCCACGGCGTCGCGATCGGCGCCTCGAGCTGCAGCGCGCGGTCGGTCTGCATCGTGAGGAAGCTCATCAGGTGCGGGATGCCGCCGAGCGTCGCGCTGATCGCGGCGGTCGCGGCGGTGACGCCGAAGCCGGCCAGCACGACGAGCCAGCGGTCGCGGTGCACCGCGACGATCGCCGCGATCACCATCGCGGGCCACACCTTGATCCAGGTCGCGACCGCGAGCAGCGCGCCCGCGACGAGCGGTCGGCGCGAGAGCCACACGAGCCCGACGATGACGAGCGGCCCGGTGACGCCCTCGAGGCGCAGCAGCGCGACGGGGCTCAGCAGCAGGAAGCCGAGCATGAAGGCGTGCGCGGCGAGCATGCCCCGACGGCTGCGACCGCCGTCGCTCAGCACCCAGACGGCCCACCAGTTGAGCGCGGCCGTCATGAGGAGCCACAGCAGCTGGTAGAGCGGGGCGCCGAGCAGGTTGGCCGCGCCGATCGGCAGCCACGCGAGCAGCGGGTAGACCCAGTCGGTGTCGATCCCGACGATCTCGTCGCCCTCGAACGCGGCCATCGCCCACTCACGGTAGAGCGGCAGGTCACCGACCGTGCCGCCCGCGATGATCGCCGGCAGCAGGGCGAGGAGCGACGCCCCGTGCAGCAGCAGGAAGGCGCGCACGAGCCAACGGCGCGTGAGCATGCGGTCGGCGAAGTCAGCGGTCTGCGCGCGACGGATGATCCGCGGAGCGACTGCCGCGCGATCGTTCGTCTGCCCAGTCAAGCGATCTCCTCGTCCCGTGTGCCGCGCCAGCGTATGGCGCGTTGCTGAGAGCCTGCCAGTCAGATGACGCCGAGCGCCAGCATCGCGTCCGCGACGCGGTTGAAGCCGGCGATGTTCGCGCCCGCGACGTAGTCGCCCGGCCGGCCGTACTCCTCCGCAGTCTCGGCGCAGCGGTCGTGGATGCCCTGCATGATCTCCCGCAGGCGCGCATCCGTGTGGTCGAAGGTCCAGGAGTCGCGCGAGGCGTTCTGCTGCATCTCGAGGGCGCTCGTCGCGACGCCGCCGGCGTTGACGGCCTTGCCGGGCGCGAAGGCGATGCCCGCTGCGGCGAAGACGCGGGCCGCGCCCTGCGTCGCGGGCATGTTGGCGCCCTCGCCGACGACGGTGCAGCCGTTCCGCACGAGCGTCGCGGCGTCGTCCTCGTCGAGCTCGTTCTGCGTCGCGCACGGCACGGCGATGTCGCACGGCACGGTCCAGATGGATGCGTCGGCGGTGAAGGAGGCGTGCGGTCGGTGCTCGACGTACTCGGCCATGCGGCCGCGGCGCACCTCCTTGATCTCCTTCACGAGCTCGAGGTCGATGCCGCGCTCGTCGACGACGAAGCCGGAGGAGTCGCTGCACGCGATGACGGTGCCGCCGAGCTGCTGCACCTTCTCGATCGCGTAGATCGCGACGTTGCCGGAGCCGGAGACGACGACGCGCTTGCCCTCGAAGCTCTCGCCGCGCGAGCGCAGCACCTCCTCGAGGAAGTAGACGGTGCCGTAGCCGGTCGCCTCCTTCCGCACTTGCGAGCCGCCCCACGTGATGCCCTTGCCCGTCAGCACGCCCGACTCGTACTCGTTCGTCAGCCGCTTGTACTGGCCGAACATGTAGCCGAGCTCGCGGCCGCCGACGCCCATGTCGCCCGCGGGCACGTCGGTGTACTGGCCGATGTGGGTGCGCAGCTCGGTCATGAACGACTGGCAGAAGCGCATGATCTCGGAGTCGGACTTGCCCTTCGGGTCGAAGTCGCTGCCGCCCTTGCCGCCGCCGATCGGGAGGCCCGTGAGCGAGTTCTTGAAGATCTGCTCGAAGCCGAGGAACTTGATGATGCCGAGGTAGACGCTGGGGTGGAAGCGCAGGCCGCCCTTGTACGGGCCGAGCGCCGAGTTGAACTGCACCCGGAAGCCGCGGTTGATCTGCACGACGCCCGCGTCGTCGATCCACGGCACGCGGAAGATGATCTGCCGCTCGGGCTCGACGATCCGGTTGAGGATCTGCGCGTCGACGTAGTCGGGGCGCTTCGCGACGACGGGGCCGAGGCTCTCGAGCACCTCGAAGACGGCCTGGTGGAACTCGGCCTCGCCGGGGTTGCGGTGCAGGACGTCCGCGTAGACCGGCTCGAGGTGGGGGTGGAGCTGCGACAACCGAGGCCTCCGTCACGTGTCAGACAACCGGTCGATCGTACAGCAGGCGCCTCCGCGCAGCCCCGAGCGCTCGTCGGGGGCTACGCCCCGGCGCGGAGCACGCCGTCGAGCCCGGCCGCGGGGCGGCGTCCGGTGAGCAATCGCAGCGACTCGATGCCTGCGCCGCGGGCGGATGCGTTGACGGCGGCCAGGTGCAGGGCGTCGAGCACGTGCGCGGGCACGGGCGTCCACTCGACGCCCGCGGTGTCGGCGATGTCGATGCCGTGCACGGTGAGCTCGAAGACCCGCGTGCGCAGGTACTCGCCGAGCCGCATCGCGATCGTCGCGTCACCGCCGATCGCGATGCGCCGGTCGGGCCCCGCCGCGGCGATCGCGGCCGCGGCCTCGACGTGCATCGCCTCGATCTCGGCGGCGAGGTCGTCGCCGAGCGCCGCGCCGGCCGCGCGTCCGCGCAACAGGATGGCCTCGTCGTCGCCGTGCTGCCGCAGCACGACCTCGAGGTACTCGCTCGCCGAGTGGATCGTGACCGCTTCCGGCTCGGGTTGCGCGAGGTAGGCCGTGACGGTCGTGATGGCCCGGGAGGTGTGCCCGATGAGCTCGCGGAGCGTCCACTCGCCGAGCCCCGGGCCGTCGAGCCGCTCGCGCGGCACCCGCCGGACGAGCTGCACGAGATCGCTGGCGGCGTCGTCGAAGCGCACGGTCATGCGCGCATGCTCGCACGGCGCCCCGGCGGCGGCAACGGTGCCGCCAGAATGGCACCGTGAGCATCCTCGACCCGGTCGTCCTGACGCATCCGCTCGTCACCCTCGAGCCGCTCGGCCATGAGCACGCACCGGCGCTCGCCGACGCCGCCGCGGAGGGCGAGCTGTGGCGCCGCGCCTGGTACACGAGCGTGCCGGAGCCGAGCGCGGTCGGCGACGAGATCGACCGCCGGCTCGCGCTCCACCGCGAGGGAACGATGGTGCCGTGGGCGATCGTCGTCGGCGGGCGCGCGGTCGGCATGACGACCTACATGCACATCGAGGCCGAGACGCCGCGGCTCGAGATCGGCTCGACCTGGATGGCGGTCTCGGCGCAGGGCTCGGGCGTCAACCCGGCGATCAAGCTCATGATGCTCGAGCGCGCGTTCGACGAGCTCGGCTGCGTCGCGGTCGAGTTCCGCACGCACTGGCACAACCGGCAGTCGCGCGACGCGATCGAGCGGCTCGGCGCGAAGCTCGACGGCGTGCTCCGCAGCCACCAGGTCTACAAGGGCACGCTGCGCGACACGGTCGTCTACTCGATCATCGCTCCGGAGTGGCCGGCCGTGCGGCGCGGCCTCGAGGCGCGGCTCGACGCGCGCTGAGGCCAGCGCGCTCGCGGCTGGCTCCCCAGGAACGCGGAGCCGCGCTCGTTAGCCTCCGTGCATCGCGCCGCGACCGTGGTGCGGGAAGGAGCGCGAGTGACCCGCATCGACCGCCGGCCCGGACTTCCGCCTGCCCAGGCGCCGCGAGCGGCCGATGCTCCCGTGCTCCTGGCGGTGCTGTGGTCGGTGCTCACCGTGATCGTGGCGCTCGCGATCGCGAGACTCGCGTCGCCGACCTCGGTCGCCGGGTGGGTGGCGCTCGCGGTCGCGGCGCCGGTCGTCGGGCTCGCGCTGCTGACCGGCTCGCGGCACGTCGTGCTGCTCCTCGCCGCGCGGCGCGCGTCGGCCCCCGAGCCCCGCGTCGCCGCGGCGTCGGGCGACGAGCGCGTCGCGATCCTGTACCCGGTCGTCGACGACTTCCGCGCCGACGTCGTGCGGCGGAGCGCTCAGCAGTCGCACCCTGGCACCCGCACGGTCGTGCTCGACGACTCCTCGCTGCCCGAGACGCGTGCGCGCATCGACGCGCTCGTCGCCGAGGGGGTCGTCGAGGTGCATCGGCGGTCGGGGAGCGGCGGCGCGAAGGCGGGCAACCTCAACGCGTGGCTCGATCGGCACAGCGACGAGGTCGACCGCATCGTCGTGCTCGACGCCGACCAGGAGATCCCCGGCGACTTCGTCGAGCGCGGGCTCGCGCGCTTCGCCCTGCACCCGGATGCGGGGGTCGTGCAGGGGAGCATCGGCATGCGTCGCGAGGGCACGTCGTTCGTGCGCGACTTCGGCGGGCTCTTCGCGCGGCACGCCGCCATGCAGCTCGCCGGCCGCGACGCGCTCGGCGTGAGCGTCTTCTGCGGCCGCGGCGCGATGCTCGACGTCGCCGCGGTGCGCGACGCGGGCGGGTTCCCCGAGCTCGTGATGGAGGACACCGCGCTCTCGGTCGAGCTCGCGCGGCGCGGGCACCGGCTCGTCGCGGCGCCGGAGCTGCGCTCGATCGAGGATCCGCCGGTCGACCACGCGGCGTTCGCGGTGCAGTTCGGCAAGTTCGTCGAGGGCGCGGTGCAGCTGCTCGCGCGCTCGCGGGGCAGCCTCGTCGACGGCCGCCTCGGGGCGCTCCGCCGCGCCGACCTCGTGCTCGACCTGCTCGTGCCCGTGCTCGCGGCGCTCGTGCCGCTCGTGCTGTTCGCCTATTCGCTCGTGGCGGCGGCGACGCTCGCGCCGGCCTTCCCCTGGCAGGTCGGCGTCGTGCTCGGCGCGCTCGGGCTCGCGCCGCTCGTGCCGGAAGCCGTCCACCGAGCGCGCACGCGCGGGCTGCTCGCGAGCGCGTCGTTCACCGTGCGCGCGGCGATGCTCTACGCATCCGTCTCGCTCGTCGCGGCGCGCGCCATCGTGATGGTGCTCGTGTCGGGCCGGGCGCGCTTCCACGTGACGCCGAAGTCGGGAGCGGGCGCCGGTGTGCTCGCCGTCGTGCAGCGGCGCGGCATGGAGGTCGCGGTGGCGGCGGGCGCGACCGGGCTCGCGGCGGTCGCGGTCGAGCGGCCCGACATGGCGCTGCCGTTCGTCGGCATCGCCGCCGCGGGGCTCGCGTTCGGCTGGCGCGATGCGCTCGAGCCGCAGCCGGTGCGCGCGGAGTGAGTCGCGCGGCGCGCGAGCCCGCAGACCCCGTTTCGCAGGCGATCCGCCCTGTGCGACGGAAGATGCCCCTCCGGCCGCCCGGATCGCCTGCAGAACGGTGGGCCGGGTCGCGGATGCGCGAGCGCGGCGCGGCGCGAGCGGCTGCGCGAGCGACTTAGGCTGGGAGTATGACGAGTCCCGAGGAGCAGCTGCTGCGCCTGCGGCGCTCGATCGACAACGTCGACGCCGTGCTCATCCACACCCTCGCGGAGCGGTTCAAGCTCACGCAAGCGGTCGGCGAGCTCAAGGCGGCGAACGCGATGCCCCCGTCGGACCCGGCGCGCGAGGCGACGCAGATCGCCAGGCTTCGTCGGCTCGCCGAGGAGGCGGACCTCGACCCGGAGTTCGCGGAGAAGTTCCTGAACTTCGTGATCGCCGAGGTCATCCACCACCACGAGCGCATCGCGAGCGCCGAGTAGCCCGGCTCAGGCCGACGGCCAGCCGCGGTAGACGCCCGGCCGGGCGCGCGCGTCGCCCGTGCGTCCGCCGCGCGCACCATCCGGTGGGTGAGCGCGATGTCGACGAGCCACCACGCCGCGGCGGCGAGGATGAGCGGCACGCCGACGACGATGAGCATCGTGCTGACGAGCGTGAGCGAGAGCATGCCGAACGCCGAGGCGGTCCGGCCGAGGTAGAAGCGGTGGGCGCCGAAGGGACCGAGGAGCAGCACGAGCAGGTAGGCGATCGCGAGCGACTTCGCCGGCTGCTCGCTCCGAGCAGGCACCGGCTCGGCCGTGCGGGCGTCGCCCGGCGTGGGATCGCGCAGCAGTCGGCGATCGAGCTGCAGCGGCGCGGCGCCGGCCGACCGCGGTCGCGGGGCGCTCGCGGATCCCTCGTCCCACGGCGCGTACGCGCCCCAGCGCTGCCCGTCCCACCAGCGCCGGCGACCCTCGGGGTCGTCGTGCCAACCGGGGGATGCGGGCGTGCTCACCCCGAGAGCCTAGATCAGGCGCGCTCGGCGGCCGCGGCGATGTCGGCGAGGTCCTGCTCCATGGCCTTCCGAGTGGCCGCCATGCCGAGACGAGCGGTGAGCTTCGCCGCGGCCCGCTGGATCCACGACGGCGACTCGTACGCGCCCGAGAAGCGCATCCGGAGGAGCGTGCCGGCGCCGCCGCCGGTCGGCTCGAGCGTGAACTCGGTGCGGTAGCGCATGCCGTGCGACTCGGCGGCGATCGTCGTCGAGCGACCCGGCTCGATCCCGACGACCTCCATCTCCTCGGTCGCCTCGCGGCCGAGCATCGTACGCGTCTCGCGCCAGCGGGTGCCGATGGAGTAGCCCGCGCCGGCGAGCCGCTCGACGCGCGTCACGCCCGACAGCACCGCAGCGGTGCCCTCGAGGTCCGTGAGCACGCGCCACACCGCATCCGTCGGCGCGTCGATCGACCGCTCGAGGGTCAGCGAGAGGTCGCTCATGACGCCGGAGGCCAGACGCCGATGACGAGCGCCATCACCGTGACGACGATGAGCTCGTTGAGGATCGTGAAGCCCGCGACCCCCAGGCCGCGCGGATCGAACGCGTCGTGCGTGAGCACGCGGGCGGCGGTGAAGCCGACGAAGAGGATCCAGCCGGTCACGAGCGCGTTGAGCAGGAAGCTGCCGCCGTAGAACTCCTGCGAGATCCAGGCGGCGCCGGCGAGCACCCACGCGGTGACGAAGGCGCAGACCGTGAGCATCGGGTACACCCACGGCTTCGGACCGCTCGCGATGCTGTCGGAGGTGTGGCCGACGGCCTTCATCCACGCGTTGCCGAGCACCTTCGGCTGGTAGTAGACGAAGCCGGCAGCCATCGCTGCGACGGTCGCGAGCAGCACGGCCCAGATGTTGATGGCGGGGACGGTGAGCTCCATGGTTGGAGCATAGGCTCGCGCGGCATCCGCCGCACCGCGCGAGCCGGGCCGGTTACGCGAAGCGGGCGAGCGGAGCGCGGTTGGCGGCGCTCAGCTCGTCGAGCGGGATCGTCGCGATGTCCTGGATCTCGATCGCGCGGCTCTCGGCGTCGGTCACGCCGATGCGCAGCACCGGCACACCGCGTGCCTCGCACATGCCCGTGAACTTCACCTCGTCCTCGCGCGCGACGGCGACGATCGCGCGTGCGCCGGTCTCGGAGAAGAGCGCCGCGGTCTCGTCGATGCCGTCGCGCTCCATGAGTCCAGAGAGCCAGATGCGCGCGCCGATGCCGAAGCGCAGCGCGCCCTCGACGACGGCGGCGCCGAGGCCGCCCTCCGAGAGGTCGTGCGCGGCGGTCGCGAGGCCGTCGAACGCGATGCCCTGCATGAGGCCCGCGAGCTGCCGCTCGGCGGCGAGGTCGACGCGCGGCGGCAGGCCGCCGAGGTGGCCGTGGATCGTGCCGGCCCACGCCGAGCCGTCGAGCTCGTCGCGCGTCGTGCCGAGCAGGAAGATCGCCTGGCCGTCGTCCTGCCAGCCGGAGGGCAAGCGGCGGTCGACGTCGTCGATCACTCCGAGCACGCCGACGACCGGGGTCGGGTGGATCTGCGTCTCGCCCGTCTGGTTGTAGAACGAGACGTTGCCGCCCGTGACCGGGATGCCGAGCTCGACGCATCCGTCGGCCAGGCCGTCGACGGCCTCGGCGAACTGCCACATGACCGCGGGGATCTCGGGGTTGCCGAAGTTGAGGCAATCGCTCACGCCGACGGGCGTCGCGCCCGTGACGGCGGCGTTGCGGTAGGCCTCGGCGAGCGCGGCCTTCGCGCCCTCGCGCGGGTCGAGCTGGCAGTAGCGGCCGTTCGCGTCGACCGCGACCGCGAAGCCGAGCCCCGACTCCTCGTCGATGCGCACCATGCCGGCATCGTCGGGCTTCGAGAGCGCCGTGTTCCCGAGCACGTAGTCGTCGTACTGGTCGGTGATCCACGACGGGTCGCCGAGGTTGGGGGAGCCGATGAGCGCGCGGAGCTGCTCGCCGAGCTCCTCGCCCGCGGCGCGGGGGAGCGAGGCGGCAGAGTCGGCCTGCAGCGCGTCCTGCCACTCGGGGCGCGCCATGGGGCGGTCGTAGACGGGGGAGTCGATCGCGACGGTCTTGGGGTCGACGTCGACGATCACCTCGCCCGAGTGGGTGATGACGAGCCGCCCGTCGCCGGTCACCTCGCCGAGCACGCTCGTCTCGACGTCCCACTTGCCGGTGATGGCGAGGAACTCGTCGAGCTTCTCCGGCGCGACGATCGCCATCATGCGCTCCTGCGACTCCGACATGAGGATCTCCTCGGCCGTGAGCGTCGGGTCGCGCAGCAGCACGTGGTCGAGCTCGACGCGCATGCCCGAGTCGCCGTTCGCGGCGAGCTCGCTCGTCGCGCACGAGATGCCCGCGGCGCCGAGGTCCTGGATGCCCTCGACGACGCCCGCGGCGTAGAGCTCGAGGCAGCACTCGATGAGCACCTTCTCGGCGAACGGGTCGCCGACCTGCACGGCAGGGCGCTTCGCCGGGCCCTCCTCGTCGAACGACTCGGAGGCGAGGATCGACGCGCCGCCGATGCCGTCGCCGCCCGTGCGGGCGCCGAAGAGCACGACCTTGTTGCCCGCACCCGTCGCGTTGGCGAGGTGCAGGTCCTCGTGGCGGAGCACGCCGACGGCGAGCGCGTTCACGAGCGGGTTGCCCTGGTAGACGGCGTCGAAGACCGTCTCGCCACCGATGTTGGGCAGCCCGAGGCAGTTGCCGTAGAACGAGATGCCGCCCACGACGCCGTGCACGACCCGCGCGGTGTCGGGGTGGTCGATGTCGCCGAAGCGCAGCGCATCCATCACCGCGACCGGGCGCGCGCCCATCGAGATGATGTCGCGCACGATGCCGCCGACGCCCGTCGCCGCGCCCTGGAAGGGCTCGACGAACGAGGGGTGGTTGTGCGACTCGATCTTGAAGGTGACGGCCCAGCCCTCGCCGACGTCGATGACGCCGGCGTTCTGGCCCATGCCGACCATGAGCCGCTCCTGCATCTCGGGCGTGACCTTCTGCCCGAAGGTGCGCAGGTGCTTCTTCGAGGACTTGTAGGAGCAGTGCTCGCTCCACATCACCGAGTACATCGCGAGCTCGGCGCTCGTGGGCCGGCGGCCGAGGATCTCGCGGATGCGCTCGTACTCGTCGGGCTTGAGGCCAAGGGCCGCGAACGGCTGCTCGCGCTCCGGGGTGGCGGCGGCGCGCTCGACGGTGTCGCGCGGAGTGGAAGCGGTCACGACTCTCCTAGGAGGTGGCTCGGCGGTCCCTCGATCCTATCGAGCGGGCGGATGCGTCGGCTCGCGCGCCGTCGTCGGGGACGGTCGGGCTCGGTGCCGGTCAGCCGCTCAGTCGAACCACTCGGTCGGCGGGCCGGCCGTGAGCAGCGCGGCGAAGACGATCGCGACGAGCGCGAGCGCGATGGCGCCGAGCAGGATCGGATGGGTGATGCCCCAGCGGAAGGCCCGGTCGATCCAGCGGTCGTCGCCCGGCTCGCCGGTCGGCTCGGTGCGCCAGTCGCCGTCGAGCGCGCCGGTGCGCACGAGGCGGCGCTCCCACGGGATCGTCGCGTAGGGGATGACGGCGGTCAGCACGCCGAGCGCGACGGTGCCGAGGCGCCAGCGCTGGTTGTGGCCGACGACGAGCTGCATCGCGGCGTAGGAGAGGAAGACGAAGCCGTGCGTGCCGCCCGCGATGGGCAGGAGCGCGTCGTTCTCGAAGCCGTACTTCGCGACCATCGCGAGGATGAGCGCCGTCCAGGTGACGGCCTCGGCGATCGCGAGGAAGCGGTAGAGCCGCTTGGGAGTGAGGCCGGTCGCGGTCGTCGAAGCGGGCGCAGTCATGTAGCCAGTCTACACTCGCCGCCCAACGCGTCGCTCGGGTCTGTCCCGCTCATCGAGTAGGCCCGCAGGGCCGTATCGAGATGACGACCGGTCGGTCTCGATACGACCGGCTACGCCGGTCTACTCGACCAGTGGTGGTGGCTGCGCCGGTCTCCTCGACCAGCGGTGGTGGCTGCGCCGGTCTGCTCGACCGGCGGTGGCCGCTACGCCGCGACCGCCTCGAGCGCCGACTTGAAGATCTCCAGCCCATCGATGCCCGCCTTCATGCGCGTCGTCGTGGGACCGAAGCCGAGCTCGACCGCGTGCTCGGGGTGCGGCATGAGCCCCATGACGTTGCCGGCCGCGTTCGCGATGCCGGCGATCGCGTCGATCGAGCCGTTCGGGTCGTCGCCGAGGTAGCGGAAGACGACGAGCCCCTCGCCCTCGATGCGCTCGATCTCGTCGGGCGTCGCGACGAAGCGGCCCTCGCCGTTCTTGAGCGGGATGACGATCTCCTGGCCGACCTCGAAGCGGTTCGTCCACGCGGTTGTCGTGCGCTCGACGCGCAGCCGCTGGTCGCGGCGCACGAACAGGCCGGTGGCGTTGCGCACGAGGCCGCCGGGCAGCAGCCGCGCCTCGGTGAGCATCTGGAAGCCGTTGCAGATGCCGAGCACGGGCATGCCGCGCTCGGCCGCCTCGACGACCTCGGTCATGATCGGCGAGCGCGCGGCGATCGCGCCGCAGCGGAGGTAGTCGCCGTACGAGAAGCCGCCGGGCAGCACGAGCGCGTCGACGCCGTGCAGGTCGTGCTCGCCGTGCCACAGCGCGACGGGCTCGTGGCCCGCGAGCCGCACGGCCCGCTGCGCGTCCCGGTCGTCGAGCGTGCCGGGGAAGGTGATGACGCCGACCCTCATCGGTCGGCCTCATCTTGCACCCGCACGCCCACGACATCCTCGATCACGGTGTTCGCGAGCACGTCGTCGGCGATCTTCCGCACCTGCTCGAGCAGGGCATCCGTCACCTCGCCCTCGACGGTGAGCTCGAAGCGCTTGCCGAGGCGCACGTCGCCGATCTCGCCGTGCCCGAGCCGCGCGAGCGCGCGGCTGACCGCCTTGCCCTGCGGATCGAGGATCTCGGCCTTCGGCATGACGTCGACGACGATGACGGCCATGGGTCTCCCTAGCTCGCGGCGGGTTGGGGTCACCCCATTCTACGGATGCGGCGGGTGCCGCGGGCGGGCGGGCGGATTCCCGGCTGATCGTCGGGTCGCCGCGGCTATGGTGCCGCCATGACGTTCAGGGGCAACGCGAACTTCGACACCTCCACCGTGAGCCGGGGCGGGGGCGGTGGTGGCGGTCGCGGTGGCGCGCTCGCGGTCGGCGGCGGCGGTCTCGTGACCGTCATCCTCGTGCTGGTGTCGATGTTCTTCGGCATCGACCTCACGGGGCTCGCGCCGCAGCAGCCGATCTCGCCCGGCTCGCAGTCGCAGGGCGAGGAGGTCACGGGATGCACCGGCGAGGACGCGAACGACCCCGCCAACGTCACCTGCCGCATGGAGGGCGGCGCCGACTCGATGTCGCAGTTCTGGGAGACGACGTTCGCGGCGAACAACCTCGAGTACCGCGACCCCAGCGTGCAGCTGTTCGACCGGCAGGTGCAGACGGGATGCGGTGCGGCGACGAGCGCGGTCGGCCCGTTCTACTGCCCGGCGGACGAGCGCATCTACATCGACACCACGTTCTTCCAGCAGATGCGCGACCAGTTCGGCGCCTCGGGCGGCTCGCTCGCGCAGCTCTACGTGCTCGGGCATGAGTGGGGCCACCACATCCAGCACCTCACGGGTGACCTGCAGCGGGTCGAGCGCGGCGACTCGGGTCCGCAGTCGAGCGGCGTGCGGTCGGAGCTGCAGGCCGACTGCTACGCCGGCGCGTGGATGAACGGCGCGTCGCAGACGCGCGACGACGACGGCGGCGACCCGGTGCTCATCGCACCGACGCAGCAGGAGATGAACGACGCGATGAACGCGGCGTCGACGATCGGCGACGACCGGCTGCAGGCGCAGAGCGGCGGCGGCGTGAACCCCGAGACGTGGACGCACGGCTCGAGCGAGCAGCGGCAGCGCTGGCTCGCGACCGGCTACAACGAGGGCGTCGGCAGCTGCGACACGTGGCGGGCGCCGGAGGTCTGAGCCCGCCGTCCCGCACGCTGAGCCGGTCCGCCGCCTTCCGAGCGCTGAGCCGGTCCGTGCCCGCAGGGCACCGACCGTGTCGAAGCGTCCCCGTCGAGCGCCGTGCGGCCGCTCGACCGGTTCCCTGTGCCGTCGGGCCCAGCAGACGTCTTCGCCGCGCACAGGACCGGTTGACGGGCGCGCCTCGGCGGGCTTCGACACGCCGTGCGTGCCTGCGGCACGCGCAGCGGCTCAGCTGGCGGTGGGCGGCTCAGCCGGCGGAGGAAGTCAAGCGGTCGAAGAGCTCGCGGTAGCGGGCGGCCGTGCGCTCCACGACGTCGGCCGGCAGCCGCGGCGGGTCACCCTCGCCGTCCCAGTTCGCCGCGAGCCAGTCGCGCACGATCTGCTTGTCGAACGACTCGACGCGACCCTCGGCGAGCGCCGCGGCATCCCAGTAGCGCGACGAGTCGGGCGTGAGCACCTCGTCAGCGAGCACGAGCTCGCCCGTCAGCCGGTCGCGGCCGAACTCGAACTTGGTGTCGGCGAGCACGAGCCCCGCCTCCTCGGCGATCGCGGCGCCCATCGCGTAGACGCTCAGGCTCATGTCGCGGATCGCGTCGGCATCGGCTGCGCCGACGAGCTCGACGGTGCGCTCGAACGAGACGTTCTCGTCGTGCTCGCCCTGTGGGGCCTTCCACGCGGGCGTGTAGATCGGCTCGGGCAGCGCGTCGCCGTCGCGGAGGCCCTCGGGCAGCGCGACGCCCGAGATCGACCCGACCCGTTGGTACTCCTTGAGCCCCGAGCCGGTCACGCGGCCGCGCACGACGCACTCGACCGGCAGCATGTCGAGCATGCGCACGAGCATCGCCCGACCCCGCACCGCCTCGGGCGTGCGGTCGTCGGCGCCGTCGGCGAGCTGCGTCGGCAGGCCGAGCCGCTCGGTCCACCAGCGGGTGAGCGTCGTGAGCAGCTCGCCCTTGCCGGGGATCGCCGGCTCGAGCACGCGGTCGAAGGCCGAGACGCGATCGGAGGCGACCATGAGCATCTCCGGCGCCTCGTGCAGCGTCGCGCCCTCCGGGACGTAGAGGTCGCGCACCTTGCCGCTGTAGGCGAGGTGCCAGCCGGCGAGCTCCGCCGCGCCCGTCATGCGTTCGCGCCGATGTCGGTGCGCGCCTGCCCGCCCTCGAGCGAGATCGCGGCGAGCCCCGCGTAGGCGCGCTCGCGCGCCTCGGCGATCGTCGCACCGGTGCCGACGACGTTGAGCACTCGGCCGCCCGTGGCGGTGAGCCCCTGCTCGCCCGCGCCCGTCGCGGCGTGCAGCACGCGCACGCCCTCGAGCTGCTCCGCCTCGTCGACCCCGTGGATCGGCCGGCCCGTGATGGGGTCGCCCGGGTAGCCCTCGCTCGCGAGCACGACCGCGACCGCGGCCGAGTCGCGCCACGACAGTGGCGCGACGGAGGCGAGGCTCCCGTTCGCGGCCGCCAGGAGCGCATCCGCGAAGCCCGACTCGATGCGCGGCAGCACGACCTGCGTCTCAGGGTCGCCGAAGCGCGCGTTGAACTCGATCACCCTGACGCCCGCGTCGGTGACGATGAGGCCGCAGTAGAGCAGGCCGCGGAAGGGCGTACCCGCCTCGGCCATCGCTCGGATCGTCGGCAGCGCGACCGTCTCGACGACCTCGTCGACGAACGCCTGCTCGCTGCCGAAGCGCTCGGCGAGCCACGGCAGCGGCGAGTAGGCGCCCATGCCGCCGGTGTTGGGGCCGGTGTCGCCGTCGCCAAGCCGCTTGAAGTCCTGCGCGGGCGCGAGCGGCACGGCGTGCGTGCCGTCGGTGAGCACGAACAGGCTCACCTCTGGGCCGGCGAGGTATTCCTCGATGAGCAGCGGCCCGTCGGGCAGGAACGCCTCCGCGTGCGCCTCGGCGGCCGCGCGGTCGTCGGTCACGATGACGCCCTTGCCGGCGGCGAGGCCGTCGGCCTTCAGCACCCACGGGGGTGCGGATGCGTCGAGCGCGGCACGCACGTCGTCGAGCGTCGAGGCGGTCGTGTCGGTGCCCGTCGGCACCCCGGCGCGCGCCATGACCTCCTTGGCGAACGACTTCGAGCCCTCGATGCGGGCGGCGGCCTTCGTGGGGCCGAAGACGGGCACGCCGACGCGCTCGAGCTCGTCGGCGACGCCCGCGACGAGCGGGGCCTCCGGGCCGATGACGACGAGCTCGAAGCCGCCGTCGACGGCGAGCTCCGCGACGAGCTCGGGGCTCTTGATGTCGAGGCGCACGGTCTCGACCTCCCGGGCGATGCCGGCGTTGCCGGGCGCGGCCGTGATGTCGTGGCGGCCCTCCGCGAGGAGCGCCGTGATGATGGCGTGCTCGCGCGCGCCGCTGCCGAGGACGAGGATCCGCACGCGCCCATTCTAGGAGCGGGCGGTCGGGCTCGCCCGCGTGCCGCGATGCATCCGCCCTGAACTCCCGCTCGCGCGGATGCCGCTCCCAGCCGCCGCCCCGACAATGGGCCCACGCGGGGCGGCGTACGGTGCCGGCCCGCTGGAGGGGAGCGCGATGACGAGCACGGGCAGCCGCCGAGCAGGCACGCGCGACGCCGGGGCCGACCCGATCCGACGGCTCGTCCTCGCGGGCGTGCTGTTCGGCGCGGGCATCGCCGCCTCGGTCGTCGACCTGTTCCTGTTCCACCTCGTGCTGCAGTGGCACCACTTCTACGACCTCGGCACGACCGAGATGGCGATCGCCGCCGACGGCTTCTTCCACGCGGTCGCGTGGGGCATGACCGTCGCGGGGCTCTTCCTGCTCGTCGACGCGCGGCGGCGCGCGCCCGTCCGGTGGGCGCGCTGGACCGGCGCGGTGCTCGCGGGCCTCGGCGGGTTCCAGCTGCTCGACGCGGTCGTCAACCACAAGCTGCTCGGCATCCACCAGGTGCGCTACGACGTCGACCTGCTGCCGTACGACATCGCCTGGATCGGCTCGGCGATCGTCGTGCTCGCGATCGGGCTCGTCGTGCTGTGGCGCACGCGGGGGCGGGGGGAGCGCTGACCGTGCCGAGCCACGGCGGTCACGGCGGCGCGGCGCCGCTCGCCGCTGACGCCTCGTGGGCGCTGCACGACGCGCTCATCGTCGCGGCGCTGCTGGTCGCCGTCGGCGGCTACCTGCGGGCGCTCCGATCCGCCCGCCGCCGCGGGCCGTGGCCCGCCCTGCGGACGACGAGCTGGCTGCTGGGTGTGGCGTGCGCGGGCGTGGCGACGCTCGGCCCGGTCGCGCTCGCCGCGCACGAGAGCCTCACGGGCCACATGGTCGCGCACCTCCTGCTCGGGATGCTCGCGCCCCTGCTGCTCGTGCTCGGCGCGCCCGTCACGCACCTGCTGCGCGCGCTCTCGGTCACCGCGGCGCGCCGCCTGACGCGGCTGCTGCGCAGCGCTCCGCTGCGCGTGCTCACCCACCCGGTGACGGCTGCGGCGCTCAACGCCGGGGGCCTCTGGGCGCTCTACGCGACCGACCTCTACGGGCTCATGCACGCATCCGCCCTCGTGCACGGGATCGTGCACCTCCACCTGCTGCTCGCGGGCTACCTGCTCACCGCCGCGCTCGTCGGCGTCGATCCCGACCCGCACCGCTCGTCGATCGGCGTGCGCGCGGCCGTGCTGCTCGCGTTCATGGCCGTGCACTCGATCCTCGCGAAGCGCGTCTACGGAGCGCCGCCCGCGGGCGTCGAGGCGGCCGACGCGCACGTCGCGTCGCAGCTCATGTACTACGGCGGTGACGTCGTCGACGTGACGCTGCTCGTGCTGCTCGGGCTCGCGTGGCTGCGCGCGACCCGGCCGCGCCCGGCCGCGGTGCCCGCGGCGGCCTGACCGGCCCGAGTCCCCGACGCCGCGTAGCCTGGCGGCATGCCCAAGCGCATCCCCGACCTCGACGGCATGGCCGCCGTGCGCGCCGCCCTCGCGCCCGAGCCGAGCCGCCAGGACCGCGCCCTCGCGGTGCGCTACTCCCTCCAGTGCCTCGCCGAGCGCGCGCCGGGCAAGAGCGTCGAGGTGCGGGTGCCGCCCTTCGGCGCGGTGCAGGCGGTCGAGGGGCCGGGCCACACGCGCGGCACGCCGCCGAACGTGATCGAGACCGACCCGGCGACGTGGCTCGCCCTCGCGACGGGTGCGGAGTCGTGGGCGGATGCGGTGGGTCGCGGCGCCGTGCACGCCTCGGGCGTGCGCGCCGACGTCTCGGCGTGGCTGCCGGTGCTGCGCCTACCCGGCAGCTAGCACCACGGCCATACTTGCCCCATGGCACAGGTCGTCCGTCCGCAGGGCTTCATCGGCCCGATCGTCCTGCTCATCGTCGGCATCGTGCTGCTCATCAACGGCGTGCCGGCGCTCGTCCAGTGGATCGGGTGGGTCGCGCAGGTCTCGCTCGTCACGGGCGTCGAGGGCGCGCTCGAGCAGGCGGGCGGGCCCCTGCTGCTCGCGGCCGGCTCGACGTTCGTCGGCTTCCTGCTGCTGCGCGGCGGCTGGAACGCGCTCATGGGGCTCGCCCGCACCGCGAGCAAGCGCGCGCAGGAGCAGGTGCGCAGGGGCGCGCAGCAGGTGCGCCGCGAGGTCGACGAGCGACGCACGCAGGCGACGGCGCAGGCGCAGCACCTGCAGGATCGCGTGCCGCAGTCGTGGCGCGAGCGCATCGACGCCGCCGCGCGCGAGGTCGAGGCCGAGCGCGCCCGCCGCTCGGGGCAGCAGCCGAACGTCTACGCGAACTCGCAGTGGCAGGCGCCGCAGCGCGCGCCGCAGCACGCGCCGGCGCAGCCGCGGCCGCAGCAGGCGCCGAGCCAGCAGGCGGCGCAGCAGCGTCCCGCGCCGCAGCCCGCGAGGCAGCAATCGCCCGGCGCCGATCGGCTCGCGCGCATCGAGCAGCTGCGGAGCCGGGTGGGGGAGCGGCTCGAGCGGCAGGCGGCGCAGAGCCCGCAGGCGGCGAAGCAGACCGCCACGCAGGTCAAGCGCGCGGCCGAGATGGCCGCCGCCCGCGCGCAGCGGGGCGCGGAGTCGAGCCTCGACCCGGAGGTGCAGGCGCTCGTCGGGAGGCTCGACCTCGCCGACGCGGAGCGGGTCCGGCGCCGCGGCTCGTCGCTCACGAGCTCGTCGCTGTCGACCTCCGCGCTCTCGAAGACGTCGCTGACGCTCGACTCGCTGCTGCGGCAGCGTCGCTGACGCCCGCGATCGGCGAGCGCCAGCGGCGCCTCGTCACAGCGACCAGATGAGCAGGATCGACGCGAACACGAGCCCGGAGGCGATGAGCGTCACCGTCGTGTAGCCGAGGATGTCGCGCATCTTGAGCCCTGCGATCGCGAGCAGCGGGAGCGCCCAGAACGGCTGGATCATGTTCGTCCACTGGTCGCCGTACGCGACGGCCATGATCGGGATCGCCGGGTCGACGCCGATGCGCTCGGCGGCGTCGAGCAGGATGGGCGCCTGCACCGCGAACTGCCCGCCGCCCGAGGGCACGAAGAAGTTCACGAGGCCCGCCGAGAGCAGCGCGAGCATGCCGAAGGTCGTCGGCGTCGAGATCGCGACGAACCAGTCGGAGAACACCTGGATGAGGCCCGAGCCGGTCATCATGCCCAGGATGCCCGCGTAGAGCGGGAACTGCAGCAGGATCTCGCCGACGTTCGAGGCGGCCTCCTTCGTCAGCCGGATGATCTCGAAGGGGTTCTTCACGAGCAGGAAGATGAGCGCGAGGAACGACCAGTTGACGATGTCGAGCGTGAGCGTGCCGCCCTGCACGAAGTGGACGACGAGGTAGCAGACGAGCGCCGCGCCGACGAGCAGCGTGACGATGCGGCTCGCGTCGATGCGATCGGCGGGCGTGACGACCTCCTCCTCGGTCTCGACGAGCTGCTCGCGCAGGTCCATCTCGAGCTCGACGATCCGGTCCTTGCCGCGCGGCGCGATGAGGGCGAGCGCGACGGCCACGACGACGATCGTCGCGACCGCGCCGATCAGGTTCGGCAGCGCGAACGTCGTCTCGGTGATCGGCACGACCTCGCCGCCGAGGTGCTCGGCGATGAACGAGTCGGGCGTCGCCGCCGTGAGCGGGCCCGAGCCCGAATAGCCCATGTGCCACACGACGAAGCCCGAGAACCCGGCCGCGACGAGCATCGGGAAGTGCAGCCGCAGGCCGCGCTCTCTGCCGGACGCGGCGACCTCGCGCGCGAGCAGTCCGCCCACCACGAGCCCGAGGCCCCAGGTGATGAGGGATGCGACCGAGGCGATCACGAAGACGAACAGGTAGGCCTGCACGGGCGTCTTCGGCAGCGAGGCGAGCTTCGACAGCAGCCTCCGCACCGGCCGGGTGTTGGCGAGCATGTGGCCGAGCAGCAGGATGAGCGCCATCTGCGTCATGAAGGCCAGCAGCCCCGAGAGGCCGTCGCCCCAGCTCTTGACGAGGTCGACGGGATTCGTCCGCGTCACGGTCAGCGCGAGCAGCGCGACGACGAGCGTCAGCACGATCGCGAAGACGAGCGCCGACGGGATCCACCGCTCGACGACGTTGTTGATGGGCCGCATGGCGCGCGCGAGCGGCGCGCCCGATCGCTTCTCAGCGGTCGCTCTGGACATGGTTCACCTCGTTGTGCATGGGTCGACGTAAGGGGCGATGGGCCCCACGCCAGACATTAGCGAGGCGTGGGGGCCTTCGAGCGACGACCGCGCGAGCGGATGACGAGCTTCCGCAGCTCGTCGAACCACAGCACGCACGACGCGAGCGCGAGGCACGTGAGCCACTGCTCGAGCGAGAGCGGCGCGGTGCCGAACCCCGCCTGCAGCAGCGGCACGTGCACGACGAGCACCTGCGTCACGACGCCGAACGCGATCGCCGCCCACAGCCACCGGTTCGTGAAGAGCCGGTGGAACGCCGAGGCGTGCTCCGAGCGCGAGTTGAGCGCGTTGAAGAGCTGGGCGAGCACGAGCGTCGTGAACGCTGCGGTGCGCGCGGTCGCGACGTCGTCCGAGCCCTCGACGAGCCCGCCCGGCAGGTGCAGGTCGACCGCGAGCAGCGTGACGACCGCCATGACGGCGCCGATCGAGAGGATGCCGCCCCACATCCGCGCGTCGATCACGCGCTCGTCGAGCCGCCGCGGCCTTCGCGCCATGACGTCCTCGGTCTCGGCATCGACGCCCATGGCGAGCGCGGGCCCGGAGTCGGTGATGAGGTTGATCCAGAGGATCTGGGTCGCGAGCAGCGGCACGACCATCGCCTCGCCCTCGCCGGCGAGCCCGAGGAAGCCCGCGAGCAGCACGCCGAGCAGCATCGTGAGCACCTCGCCCATGTTCGACGAGAGCAGGTAGCGCAGGAACTTCCGGATGTTCCCGAAGATCACCCGCCCCTGCCGCACCGCCGCGACGATGGTCGCGAAGTTGTCGTCGGTGAGGATCATGGCGGCGGCCTCCTTCGAGACCTCCGTCCCCGTGATGCCCATCGCGACGCCGATGTCGGCCCTCTTGAGCGCCGGGGCGTCGTTCACGCCGTCGCCGGTCATCGAGACGATGTGCCCGTCCGACTGGAGGGCGCCGATGATGCGCAGCTTGTGCTCGGGCGCGACGCGCGCGAAGACCGAGACGTCCCGCACGGCCGCGCGCAGCGCATCCTCGTCCATCACGTCGAGCTCAGCGCCCGCGATCGCGCGATCGCCGCGAGCCGCGATGCCGAGCTCGTGCGCGATGCGGAGCGCCGTCGCGGGGTGGTCGCCCGTGATCATGACGACCCGGATGCCCGCCCCGTGCGCCGCCTCGACCGCCGCGGCCGCCTCCGAGCGCGGCGGGTCGATGATGCCGACCGTGCCGACGAAGATGAGGTCCTCCTCGAGCGCGAGGCCGGCGTCGGAGTCGAAGCCGCCGGCGGCGGTGACGGATGCGTGCTCCTCGGCCGCGAGCGGACGGTACGCGACGGCGAGGGTGCGGAGCGCCTGCGCCGACATCGACTCGACCGCCTCGCGCACCCGAGCGCGGTCGTCGTCGGTGAGCGGCCGCACGGCCATGCCGACGCGCACGCGCGAGCTGTGCTCGAGCAGCACGTCGGGCGCGCCCTTCGCGATGAGCACCGGCTGGCCCTCGCCGCCCTCGACCGGGTGCTCGGCGTCGGCGACGACGACCGACATCATCTTGCGCTCGGACGTGAAGGGCACCTCGCCGATGCGGGAGAAGCGCTGCTCGCGGCGCCCCGACAGGCCAGCCTTCCGCTCGGCGACGACGAACGCCGCCTCGGTCGGGTCGCCGACGACGACCCAGCCGCCGTCCTCGTCCTGCCGCACCTCGGCATCCGAGGCGAGCATGCCGCCCGAGAGCACGACGATGTCCTCCGCGCGGATCCCGAGCGCCGGATCGGCCTCGAGCAGCGGGCTGCCGTCGACGAGCACCTCGCCCTCGGGGGCGTAGCCGACGCCCGTGATGTCGGCGACGCCCGAGCCGGTGTGCACCGTGAGCATCGTCATCTCGTTGCGCGTGAGGGTGCCGGTCTTGTCGGAGCAGATGACGGATGCGGAGCCGAGCGTCTCGACGGACGAGAGGCTCTTGACGATCGCGCCCTGCCTGCTCATCGCCTGCACGCCGATCGAGAGCACGAGCGAGAGGATCGCGGGCAGCCCCTCCGGCACGGCCGCGACGGCGAGCGAGACGCCCACGAGCAGCACGTCGACGGCCTCCTCGAGCGAGCCGATGCCGCTCGTGAGGCCGATGGCCGCCATCACGACGACCGCGATGACGACCACGGCGATGCCGAGCGTGCGGCCGACGGCCGCGATCTCGCGCTGCAGCGGCGTCGGCTCCTGCTCCGTCTCGGCGAGCATCGTCGCGATGCGGCCCATCTCGGTGGCCATGCCGGTCGCCGTGACGACGGCGCGGCCGACGCCCTGCGCGACCGCGGTGCCCTTGAAGACCATGTTGCGGCGGTCGCCGAGCTGCACGGGCTCGGCGAGCGTCGCGGGCGACTTCGTCACCGGCACCGACTCGCCGGTGAGCGATGCCTCCGCGAGCTGCAGCGACGACGCGCTCAGCAGCCGCGCGTCGGCGCCGACCGAGTCGCCCTCCGCGAGCGCGAGCACGTCGCCCGGCACGAGCTCGGACGCGGGCACCCGCTCCGCCCGCCCGTCGCGCACGACCGTGGCCGTGACCGCCGTCATGTCCTGCAGGGCCGCCACGGCATCCGCCGCCCTCGCCTCCTGCACGAAGCCGAGGATCGCGTTCGCGACGACGATGAGCGCGATGACGATCGCGTCGATCGGCAGGCCGTGCGCGCCCTCGAACAGCCACGCGACGACCGAGATGACGATCGCGCCGAGCAGCAGGTAGATGAGCGGGTCGGCGAACTGCCGCAGCAGCCGCCGCCACGCCGGCTCGGGCGGGGCGGCGTCGAGCTCGTTGGGGCCGAATCGCGCTCGCCGCTCGGCGGCCTGCCCCGCCGTGAGCCCCGCGTCGGCATCGACCTCGAGCTCCCGGGCCGCCGCCGCGGCATCGACGAGGCTCCAGTCGCGCTGCCCCGCAGGCGCTCCGGTCGGCGTGCTCGCCGTGGGCTGCGCGTCGGTCACTCGTCGGCTCCTGTCGTCGCGGGGCGCGCGAGCGCGCTCGCCGCCCGCCGGTCCCTCTCGCACCGTACTCGTGCGGTGCGCGGCGCGTCGCGTGGGATGCTGGATGCCATGGACGCGACGCACGATCGGACGCCCCAGGGCGACGCCACCGGCGACCCGGCAGGCACGACCGAGCAGTTCGACGTGACGGTGCGGCGCTCTCCGAAGTACGGCGCCTTCGCGGCGCTCGGTGCGCTCGTCGGCGCCGTCGCCGCGTGGCTCATCTCCTCGTCGATGCCGCAAGCGGTCAACGAGAACGGCGTCCCGCTCGACACGACGCCCGTCATCGGGCTCATGATCGTCGCCGGCTTCGTGGTCGGCGGCGGGCTCGGCGCGCTCGTCGCGGTCATCGTCGACCGCGCCCTCTCGAAGCGCACGACCGCGACGGTCGCCGAGCGCACGGAGGTGCGGCGGCCGGATGCGCTGCCGTCGGCCGACGACGACGCCCTCGAGGCGCGCTTCGAGCGGCTGGGCGGCGCCGAGACGGGCACCGCCGGCCCCGCGGTGCCCGGTGCCGTCGAGGACGAGCGCGGCGAGGACGACCGCCCCGGCCGGGCCTGATGCTTACCGGGCGCACGCGGAGCGCGATCGCGCACGCGCTCGCCTGGATCGGCTTCGGCGCCGGCTTCGCGGCACTCGCGGTCGTCGCGCTCGCCGAGGGATCGCCCCGCGCGCTCGCGCTCGGCGCCGCCGCCGCCCTCGCCGGCGCGGCGCTCGGGCTGCTCGCGGCGCCGCTCCTGGCACGCGCCACGACGGCCGAGGGCGCCTCCCGCGCTCTTGCGATGATCGCGGCCGCGCTCGCGCTCGTCGTGCTCACGACGACCGCGACGCTCCTGCTGCTTTACGTCGGGATCGGCCCGGCCCTCGCGCCGCTGCTCGGCCTCGCGGCCGGACTGCAGCTCGCCTCCGCGATCGCCGGAGCGGAGCGCGATGCGTTGCTCGCACCCGCCGTGCGCCCCGCGCCGACCCTGCTCGCCGCCGCTGCCGGCACGGCCCTCGCGGCGGCCGTGCCGCTCGTGCCGACGCTCGATGCGCCCGCGGTGCTCCTCGTCGCCGCCGGGGCGCAGCTGCTCGCGCTCGGAGCGCGAGTGAGCGCTCGGCACGACGCCTCGAGCGACGCGGCACCCTCGCACGGGGCGCCCGTGCCGGCCGGCGCCGCTGCCCCGCCGTCCGCGGCGCGGCCCCTCGCCGCTCGCGTGCTCGCGCTCGCACTGCTCGCGGCGGCGGGCTCCGGCGCGATCGCGGCGCTGCGGCCCGCGCTGTCGGCGATCGGCGCCGACGACCCGCAGCCGGCCGCGCCGATCGCCCTCACGCTCGCGCTCGGCGGCCTCCTCGGCCCGCCGCTCGCGCGGCTCGCGGAGCGGCTCCTCCGCACCCGCGCCGCGGCCGTCGTCGCGACCCTCGGAGGCGTCGCGGCGCTCGCCGCGCCCATCGCGCGGCCCGGAGCCCTCGACCTCGCGGCCGCGACGCTCCTCGGGATCGCGCTCGCCGCATCCGTCGCCCTCGCCGAGCTCGCGCGCCGTGCGCACGTGCGCCTCGCGCCCGCGACGCCCGCGCTGCTCGCGCTCGCCGCGGCGGTCGGCGCAGGCATCGCCGCGCTCCTGCTCGGCGCGGTGCCCGTGCCGGACGTCGTGCTGGGCGCCGCGATCGCGTGCCTCGTCGCGAGCCTCGGCGCCTGGGTGCCGGAGCGCAGCGCCGCCGGGAAGCCGCTCAGCTGAGCTGCGTCTGCTCCACCCAGCGGAGGTACTCGTCGGTCACGGAGCCGGTGACGTAGTCGCCCGTGAAGCACGACATCTCGAGCCCCTCGATGCCGGAGCCGTCGAGGATCGCGCGCTGCAGGTCGTCGACCTCCTGGTAGACGAGGAAGTCGCTGCCGAGCGCCTCGTTGACCTGCGGGATCGAGCGGCCCGAGGCGATGAGCTCGCCGCGCGAGGGCATGTTGATGCCGTACACGTGCGGGTAGCGCACGGGCGGCGCCGCGGAGGTGAAGGTGACGGTGTTCGTGCCGACCGAGCGCATCATCTCGACGATCTCGCGGCTCGTCGTGCCGCGCACGATCGAGTCGTCGACGACGAGCACGTTCTTGCCGCGGAACTCGCTCTCTAGCACGTTGAGCTTCTGCTTGACCGACTTCTTGCGCTCCTGCTGGCCCGGCATGATGAAGGTGCGGCCGACGTAGCGGTTCTTGTAGAAGCCCTCGCGGTACTCGATGCCGAGCCGGCGGGCGACCTCCATCGCGGCGGGGCGCGACGAGTCGGGGATGGGCATGACGACGTCGATCGCGCCGGAGGGCGTGTACCGCGCGATCGTGTCGGCGAGGCGCTCGCCCATGCGCAGCCGCGACTCGTACACGTTGACGCCGTTCATCACGGAGTCGGGGCGGGCGAGGTAGACGTACTCGAACGCGCACGGCAGCAGCACCGGCGAGTCGTGCGTCATCGCCGAGGCGAGCTCGCCGTCGGGCGTGATGAAGATCGCCTCCCCGGGCGCGACGTCGCGCTCGACCTGGAAGCCCGAGCCCGTGAGCGCGACCGATTCGCTCGCGACCATCCACTCGTTGCGGCCTTGCTCGCTCGTGCGGCGGCCGAGCACGAGCGGCCGGATGCCGAAGGGGTCGCGGAAGGCGAGCAGCCCGTGCCCGGCGATGAGCGCGATGACGCCGTAGGAGCCCTGGATGCGCTCGTGCGTGCGGCGCACGGCGGTGAAGAGCCGGTCGGCGTCGAGCTCGCCGCCGCCGACGAGGGACTGCAGCTCGCTGCCGAGCACGTTCACGAGCATCTCGGTGTCGCTGCCGGTGTTGACGTGCCGGTGGTCGACGGTCGCGAGCTCGCGCTCGAGCTCGCGGGAGTTCGTGAGGTTGCCGTTGTGCACGAGCACGATGCCGTAGGGCGCGTTGACGTAGAACGGCTGCGCCTCGAGCTCGTTCGCCGCCTCGCCGCGCGTGGCGTAGCGCACGTGGCCGAGGCCGTAGTCGCCGAGCAGCGATCGCATGTCCCGGGTGCGGAAGGCCTCGCGCACCTGGCCCTTGGCCTTCTTCAGGTGGATCGAGCGACCCTCGGCGGTCGCGATGCCCGTCGAGTCCTGCCCGCGGTGCTGGAGGAGCGCGAGAGCGTCGTACACCTGCTGGTTGACGCTCGAGTCGGAGACGATGCCGACGATGCCGCACACAGGCGAGCTCCTTCTGTCGCGGGATTGACACCCAAGCCTAGCGAGCACGCCGAGCCGGCTCGGGATCGGGCGGATGCGCTCGGCGCGCACCCAAGCGGCGTCCAGATTGCGGCGGCACAGTGGGGGACATGAGCTTCGACACCGAATCCATCAAGAACCTGCCAGAGCAGACCCAGGAGTGGCCCGGCTGGACGGACACGCTCCAGCCCGTGCCCGACCACGGCGAGACGAGCTACGTCGGCCGCGGCCGGCTCGAGGGCAAGCGCGCCCTCGTCACCGGCGGCGACTCCGGCATCGGCCGCGCCACCGCGATCGCCTTCGCGAAGGAGGGCGCCGACGTCGCGATCGCCTACCTCCCGCAGGAGCAGGAGGACGCGGAGGAGACCGGGCGCCAGATCGAGGCCGCCGGTCGCAAGGCGGTGCTGATCGCGACCGATCAGCGCACCGAGCAGGCGAACATCGAGCTCGCGGAGCGCGCGCTCGCGGAGCTCGGCGGCGTCGACATCCTCGTCAACAACGCGGGCTACCAGATGGCGCAGGAGTCGCTGCTCGACATCACCGACGAGCAGCTGCGGCAGACGTACGAGACGAACATCTTCGCGATGTTCAACCTCACGAAGGCGCTGCTGCCGCACCTGCAGCCGGGCGCGAGCATCATCAACTGCTCGTCGATCCAGGCGGTCGACCCCTCCGACACGCTGCTCGACTACGCGTCGACGAAGGCGGCGATCAACAACTTCACGGTCAACCTCGCCACGCAGCTCGGTGAGAAGGGCATCCGCGTGAACGCCGTCGCGCCCGGCCCGATCTGGACGCCGCTGCAGCCGTCGACCAAGCCCTCGGTCGCCGACTTCGGCATGAACGCGCCGCTCGGCCGCCCGGGCCAGCCGATCGAGGTCGCGACCGCGTTCGTCTACCTCGCGAGCGACGAGGCGAGCTACGTCTCGGGCACGGTGCTCGGCGTGACGGGCGGCAAGCCGGTCTTCTGACCCGACCGCGAGCACAACGCAAGCCCGCGAGCCGCGATGTGCGGCCCGCGGGCTTGCTGCTGCGTGGAGGCCGCGCAACTGCCGCGCGGGGCTTGCGTTGTGCTTGCGCGGCAGGGGCAGTGGCGGGGGTCAGGCGGCGACGCGCTCGCGCGCCGCGGCGAACGCCGCGACCGCGCGGTCGACGTCGGCGTCGGAGTGGGCGGCGGAGAGCTGCACCCGGATCCGCGCCTCACCGCGGGGCACGACGGGGAACGAGAAGGCGGTGACGTACACGCCCTCCTCGAGCATCGCATCCGCCATCTCGGCCGCGAGCCGGGCGTCGTGGAACATGACCGCGGTGATCGGGTGCTCGCCCGGCAGCAGCTCGAAGCCCGCCTCCTCCATGCCGGCGCGGAACCGCTCGGTGTTGCGCCGCAGCTGCTCGCGCAGCTCGCCGGCGCCCTCGACGAGGTCGAGCGCCTTGAGCGAGCCGGCGACGACCGACGGTGCGAGCGCGTTCGAGAACAGGTACGGGCGCGAGCGCTGCCGCAGCAGGTCGACGATCTCGGCGCGGGCCGCGATGTAGCCACCGGAGGCGCCGCCGAGCGCCTTGCCGAGCGTGCCGGAGATGATGTCGACGCGGCGCTGCACCCCGGCGAGCTCTGGCGTGCCCGCGCCCGTCGCGCCGGTGAAGCCGACCGCGTGCGAGTCGTCGACCATCACCATCGCGTCGTAGCGCTCGGCGAGATCGCAGATCGCCTCGAGCGGCGCGAGGTAGCCGTCCATCGAGAAGACGCCGTCGGTGACGATGAGGCGGCGGCGCGCGCCCTGCGCGTCCTGCAGGTGCGCCTCGAGCTCGGCCATGTCGCGGTTGGCGTAGCGGTAGCGCTTCGCCTTCGAGAGGCGGATGCCGTCGATGATCGACGCGTGGTTGAGAGCGTCCGAGATCACCGCGTCGTCGGCGCCCAGCAGCGTCTCGAACAGGCCGCCATTGGCGTCGAAGCACGACGAGTAGAGGATGCACGCCTCTTGCCCGAGGAACGACGCGAGCCGCGACTCGAGCTCGAGGTGCTGGGTCTGGGTGCCGCAGATGAACCGCACCGAGGCCATCCCGAACCCCCACTCGTCGAGCGCGGCCTTCGCCGCCTCGACGATGCGCGGGTCGTCGGCGAGCCCGAGGTAGTTGTTGGAGCAGAAGTTCAGCACCTCGGCGCCGTTCGCCACGACGCTCGCCGCTTGCGGCGACGCGATCGCGCGCTCGCGCTTCGTGAGGCCCGCGGCCTCGATCTCGGCGAGCTCGTCGGCGATGGATGCACGGATGGAGTACACGGGTCACGCTCCCTGTGGATCGGTGAAGTCGAGGATGACCTTGCCAGCGCCGCCGGATCGCGCGCGCTCGAACGCGGCCTCCCAGTCGGCGAAGGCGAAGCGGTCGGTGATGACGGGGGAGACGTCGAGGCCGGTCTGCGACATCGCGGCCATCGCATACCAGGTCTCGAACATCTCGCGGCCGTAGATGCCCTGGATCGTGAGCATGTGCGAGACGACCTTCGCGAAGTCGACCTCGATCGGCTGGGCCGGCAAGCCGAGCATCGCGATGCGGCCGCCGAAGTTGAGGTTCTCGATGATGCCGACGAGCGCGGTCGGCGAGCCCGACATCTCGAGCGCGACGTCGAAGCCCTCCTGCATGCCGAGCTCGCGCTGCACGGCGGCGATCGACGCCTCGCGCGGGTTGAGGGCGCGGAAGCCGAGCGAGCGGGCGAGCTCGAGCCGCGGCTCCGCGATGTCGGTGATGACGATGTGGCGAGCGCCCGCGTGCCGGGCGACCATCGCCGCCATGAGCCCGATCGGGCCCGCGCCGGTGACGAGCACGTCCTCGCCGACCACCGGGAACTTCAGCGCCGTGTGCACGGCGTTGCCGAACGGGTCGTAGATGCCGAAGACGTCGAGCTGGTCGGCGGTCGCGGTCGCGGCGGTGAGCCCCGGGTGCACCCACACGTTCGACGCGGGCAGGACGACCTGCTCGGCGAAGCAGCCGTCGCGCTGCACGCCGAGGTTGGAGGTGCGGATGCACAGGTGCCGGCGGCCGGCGCGGCAGTTGCGGCAGTGGCCGCACACGACGTGCCCCTCGCCGCTCATGAGCTGCCCGACGGCGAAGTCCGTCACGCCCTCGCCCACCTCGACGATCTCGCCGCAGAACTCGTGCCCGACGGACAGGCCGGGCGTCACAGCCGACTGCGCCCACGCATCCCACGAGTCGATGTGCAGATCGGTGCCGCAGATGCCGGCGCGCAGCACGCGCACCTTCACGTGGCCGGGTGGTGTCTCGGGCTCGGGCAGCTCGGTGAGCTCGAGCCCCGGCCTGCCTCGGGTCACGAGTGCGCGCATGGGTGTCTCCGTCGACGTGGTGGGTGTGCCGCCGCCCATCCTGCCATCCGGGGACGCGGGCGGGACCGGGTCGCGCCGCAGGCGGCAAGTACCCTGAGAGCATGACCGATCCGTATGCGTCCGCCGGCGTCGACACCGAGGCGGGCGACCGCGCGGTCGAGCTCATGAAGGCCGCCGTCGCGCGCACGCACGGCGCGGGCGTCCTGGGCGGCGTCGGCGGCTTCGCCGGCCTCTTCGACCTCTCGGCGGCCGGCTCCTTCGCCAAGCCGCTGCTCGCGACCTCGACCGACGGCGTCGGCACGAAGCTCGCGCTCGCGCAGGCGATCGACAAGCACGACACGATCGGCCAGGACCTCGTCGGCATGGTCGTCGACGACATCGTCGTGGTCGGCGCGAAGCCGCTGTTCATGACCGACTACATCGCGTGCGGCCGGGTGGTGCCCGAGCGCATCGCCGACATCGTGCGCGGCATCGCCGAGGCGTGCGAGGCGACCGGCACCGCGCTCGTCGGCGGCGAGACGGCCGAGCACCCGGGCGTGATGGAGCCCGACGACTACGACATCGCGGGCGCCGCGGTGGGCATCGTCGAGGCGGATGCGGTGCTGGGCGCCGAGCGCGTCGGCGAGGGCGACGTCGTGGTCGGCATGGCCTCGTCGGGGCTGCACTCGAACGGCTTCAGCCTCGTGCGGCACGTGCTCGCCGAGCGCGGCCTCGCGCTGACCGACCGGGTCGACGAGCTCGGCGGCGTCGCGGCTGAGGCGCTGCTCGAGCCGACCCGCCTCTACACCCTCCCGCTCCTCGGCATGCTCGAGCGGGGGATCGGCATCCGCGCGATCTCGCACGTCACCGGCGGCGGCATCGCCGCGAACCTCGCCCGGGTGCTGCCCCGCGGGCTCGCGGTCGAGGTCGACCGCGCCGCGTGGGAGGTGCCCGCCGTCTTCGGCGCGCTCGCCGGTCTCGGCGGCTTCGCGCTCGAGGACGCGGAGGGCACGTGGAACCTCGGGCTCGGGATGCTCGTCGTCGTCGACGCGGCCGACGCCGAGCGCGTCGTGGCGGCGAGCGGCGAGGTCGGCATCCCCGCGGCGGTCGTCGGCCGCGTCGAGCAGGCGCCGGCCGCGCTCGCCGACTGGGTGCAGGGCGCGAAGGGCGTCGACGGCGGCGCCGTGCGGCTCGCTGGCGCCTTCCGCTGACCTTCCGATGCGGATGCGCTCCGCATGCCGCGTCCAGCCGATCTTGAGCCACGGCGCGTAGCGTCTTCCGGAATCGACGGATCAGCGTGCTCGGAACCAGGGGAGGTGGCGTCGTGTCCGAAGAGTTCGACCGGCTCCAGCCCCGGCAGGAGACGCCGTACGCCTGGCAGGACGGCCCGCTCACGTCGGAGCAGTCGCCGCCCGGACCCGTCGAGGACCGACGCTGGGACGCGGCGCCGCAACCAGACATGGGCTCGCCCGCGGTGCCCAGGATGAGGCAGTCGGATCCCATGCGCAAGCCACCCGCGTACATCCCGCCGAACGTCGCGCAGCGCTACTCGACACCGCTCCACCACGACGGCGACGCGCAGCTCATCCACCCCGCCGCCGCGCAGGTCACGAGCTACACCCCCTACGGCGTGCCCGTCTACCGCGCCCCGGTGTACCCGAATGCGCAAGTGCCGCAGCGGGGGCTCTCGATCACCGCGATGGTGCTCGGCATCACGTCGGCGGTCTTCGCCTGGGCGCTCGTCGTCGTGCCCATCATCGGACTCGTCTTCGGCTTCATCGCCCTGCGGCGCGAGCCCGCCGGTCGAGCGATGGCGGTCACGGGCCTCATCACCTCGGGCGTCGGCCTGCTGTGGGTGCTGCTGGTCTACGTGCTGCCGCTGCTCGGCGTGCTCGGCGTGCTCTTCATGGGGATGAGCGCCTCACCCTGACGGACGGCCCCTAGGCTGGTGGGTCGAGCCACGCGCTCGCCCGCACGCCCACCGAGCACGAGGACCTCCGCATGACCTACACGCCCCCCGAGCAGCCCGCCCAGCCGAGCTACGAGCCCGCGAGCGAGGGCGGCTACCAGCCGGCCGCGACGAATGGCTACCAGGCCTACGACGCGGGCCAGGCCTACGACGCTGGGCACGCCTACGACGCGGGGCAGGCCTACGGTGCGGTGCCCTCCTACGGCGCCTACGCCGCGCCGGCGTCGACCGAGCGCAAGCTCTCGGTCTGGGGCCTCATCCTCGGCATCTCGAGCATCGTCATCCCGCTGTTCGTCAACGCGATCGCGGGCGGCATCCTCTCGGGCATCGGCCTCGCGAAGGAGCCCGCGGGCAAGACGATGGCGATCTGGGGCCTCGTGACGTCGATCCTCGGCTTCATCTGGGCCTTCATCTTCTGGCCCGTCGCGATCACCGTCTTCTTCGCCGCGATCTTCGCGTCGCAGTACGGCTACTGAGCCGCAGCGCACGAGCGAGGGGGTCCGCCGCCGGCGGACTCCCTTCGCGTCGGTGCGGCGCTCAGGCGCTCAGCACTCGATGAAGGCCACCGCGAGGCCGCCCAGCGCGGTCTCCTTGTACTTGTCGCTCATGTCGGCGCCCGTGCGGCGCATCGTCTCGACCGCGGTGTCGAGGCTCACGTAGTGCGTGCCGTCGCCCTGCTTCGCCATGCGGGCCGCGTTGATCGCCTTGACGCTCGCCATCGCGTTGCGCTCGATGCACGGGATCTGCACGAGCCCCTTGATCGGGTCGCACGTGAGGCCGAGGTTGTGCTCGATGCCGATCTCGGCGGCGTTCTCGATCTGCGCGGGCGTCGCGCCGAGCACCGCGGCGAAGCCGGCCGCCGCCATCGCGCACGCCGACCCGACCTCGCCCTGGCAGCCGACCTCGGCGCCCGAGATGGAGGCGTTCGACTTGATGATGGTGCCGATCGCGCCCGCGACGAGCAGGAACCGCACCTGCCACGAGACCTCGTCGTCGACGCAGTCCGCGAACCGGTCGGCGTAGTGCATGACCGCGGGGATGATGCCGGCAGCGCCGTTCGTCGGCGCCGTCACCACGCGCGCCCCCGCCGCGTTCTCCTCGTTGACCGCGAGCGCGTAGAGGTTGACCCACTCCATGCCCTCGAGCAGGTCGGGCCGACCCGACTTCGGGGCGGCGTCGCGCTCGAGCAGCTTCGCGTGCCAGTCGCGCGCGCGGCGCTTGACGTCGAGCCCGCCCGGCAGGATGCCGTCGGTCTCGATGCCGTGCGCGACGCACTCCTGCATGACCTGCCAGATGCGCTCGAGCTGCGCGATCGTCTCCTCGCGCGGCCGCCACGCCTCCTCGTTCGCGAGCATGAGCTCGTGCACCGAGAGCCCCGTGCGCTCGCAGAGCTCGACGAGCTGGTCGCCGTAGCTGAAGGGGTAGGGCACCGGGCGGTGCTGCGTCGCGGGCGCCGGCACCGGCGAGAGCACGTCGCCCTCGTCGTGCCGCATGACGAAGCCGCCGCCGATCGAGTAGTACCCGGCGGTCGCGATCGTGGCGTCGGATGCGTCGTAGGCCGTGATGCGGAGGGCGTTCGGGTGCTCGCGGCGCACCGTGAGCGGCCGGAAGACGAAGACCTTCGACTCGTCGAACGGGACGGCGAGGCGCCCGCCGAGCAGCAGCTCGCCGCTCGAGCGGATCTCGTCGAGCGTCGCCGCGATCTGCGGCGTCTCGACCGTGTCGGGTGCGAGCCCGGCGAGGCCGAGCATGATCGCGGTGTCGGTGCCGTGCCCCGAGCCGGTCGCGCCGAGCGAGCCCAGCAGGTCGACGCGCAGCCGCACGATCTCGTCGAACCGGCCCGAGGCATCCGCTTGCGCGACGAAGTCGAGCGCGGCCCGCATGGGACCGATCGTGTGCGAGGAGGAGGGCCCGATGCCGATCTTGAACATGTCGAGCACCGACAGCGACTCGAAGACGGGAGCCGTGGCCGTCGCGTGGCTGCCGACCTCGACCGGTTCCTGCAGCTTGGCGTTGGTGATGCCGTGCGACGTCACAATCGGCTCCTTCGCGTCATGGACTCCAGAGCCGCGGGCGCGGCTGGGATGCTGGTGACCGCGTCAGGCGCTGCGCCCCTGCTGACGCCCGTCGGCGTAGTCGTCGTCGGTCTCGGGCGAGTAGTCGGCGTAGTCGGCCCACTTGTCGACGAGCTCGTCGTCGGCGGGGGCGCCCCCCAGCTCCTGCTGGAGCACGGAGTAGTTGATGTTCGGGCTGAATGACTTCAGCTCACGTGCCAGCTTCGTGTGCTTGGCCTTCTGACGACCACGACCCATGCTGGACCCCCCTTGCGGACGGCGCCGGCCGAGAGCCGACGAACGATGTGAGAACTGCGATGCTAAGTCCAACCTCCATCGTAGCATCGCGCCCGCTTGTCGCCGTGTGGGCGGATGCGGGTGGGGATAGGGTGCCCCGGCTCACGTCGCGGGCGACGGGACGAGCAGCGCACCCGCGAGCAGGCCCGC
Source organism: Agrococcus lahaulensis DSM 17612 (assembly GCF_000425105.1). Classification (GTDB taxonomy): domain Bacteria; phylum Actinomycetota; class Actinomycetes; order Actinomycetales; family Microbacteriaceae; genus Agrococcus; species Agrococcus lahaulensis. The sequence continues at coordinate 175,333 of NZ_AULD01000005.1, read as the reverse complement.
GGATGCGGCGATCGCGCCGCCCACGACGGTCACCGCGATCGTCAGTGCGGCAGCGCCGCGGCGGCGGCGCTCGAGCTGCTCGACCGCCTGCAGCGCGAACGCCGAGTACGTCGAGAGCCCGCCGCAGAAGCCGGTGACGAGGATGGCGCGCCACGCGTCGTCGAGCACGAGGAGACCGGTGAGCGCGCCGGCGAGCAGGCTCGCGACGAGGTTGACGACGATCGTCGACCGCACGGGGCGCCGGCGCGGCAGCGCGCCGGCGAGGAAGCGCACCACCGCGCCGATCCCGCCCGCCGCGGCGATGCCGAGCAGCTCGAGGGGGCTCATGCGGCCCGCTCTCGCACGAGCCGGCGGCCGATCGCGAGCCCGGCCCACGCCGAGGCGAGGCCTGCGAGCAGCATGCCGATCGCGATGGCGATGCCCGGCAGCGACGGCACGATCGTCGAGAAGCCGTGGGCCGCGGCGGTCGCCGACACGCTCGCGACCGCGACGGCGCTGAAGGTCGTGAAGCCACCGAGCACGCCGGCGCCGATGCCGTGCCGCAGCCAGTCCGGCGCGCTCGCGAGCGCGGCGGTGGCGATGCCGAGCAGCAGGCTGCCGAGCGCGTTGACGAGCAGCAGCGCCCAGCCGCCAGGCACAGCCGCCTCGAGCAGGGCGCGGGCGGCCGTGCCGAGGGCGCCGCCCAGGGCGACCGCGGCGATCGACGGCAGCAGGCGCATGCCGCAACGCTAGACCGCCGCGCGGTGAAGCCGGGGTTGACGTTGACGCAGCGTCAACCCGTAGCGTCGTCGGCATGGAGTGGTCGATCCAGCGCATCGCGAAGCTCGCCGGCGTCTCGAGCCGCACCCTGCGGCACTACGACGCCGTCGGCATCCTCGCTCCCGCCCGCACCGACGCGAGCGGGATGCGCTGGTACGACGAGGCGTCGCTCGCGCGGCTGCAGCGCATCCTGCTGCTGCGCGGGCTGGGCGTCGGCATCCCGGCGATCGCCGAGAGCCTGCAGCGAGCCTCCGACGAGGAGGCGCTGCGCGCCCACCTCGCCGACCTCGCTGCCGAGGCCGACCGCATCCGCAGGCAGATCCGCGCCGTCGAGCAGACGCTGCGGGCACGAGAGGGAGGAGCCGCCATGACGGCGGAGGAAGCACTCGACGGGTTCGACCAGGGCCAGTTCGAGCAGGAGGTCACCGAGCGGTGGGGCCGGAAGGCGTGGGACGACTCCCAGGCCTGGTGGCGCGGCATGTCGGAGGACGACAAGCGCCGCTTCGGCCAGGAGCACGTCGACATCGCTGCGGGCTACGCCGCGGCGCGAGCGGCCGGCACGCCGGTCGACGCCGACGAGGTGCAGGCGCTCGTGCAGCGCCACTACGCCTGGGTCGGCGCCGGCTGGCAGACCGCGTCGCCGCCGCTCGAGGCGTTCGCGGGGCTCGGCGACATGTACGTCGCCGACGAGCGGTTCGCCGCGAACTACGGCGGGGCCGAGGGCGCCGCCTACGTGCGCGACGCGATGCGCGCGTTCGTCGAGCGCCGGAAGGCATAGCGCCGCCCGTGCGAGGGGCGGGCCGATCCATAGCGGGAGCGGCCCTCCCCGCAGTTCGGGGGTGACAGGATCGACGGGTGCATCTGCTCTCGCTCGCCAGCCTCAAGAACAGGGCGCTCGTCGCGCTCGCGACCATCTGCATCGCCATCTTCGGCGGCGTCGCGCTGGCGAACCTCAAGACGGAGCTGACGCCCGAGCTCGAGCTGCCCGCGGTGGTCGTCTCGACCACGGTCACGGGCGCGAGCCCCGAGATCATGAGCGAGGACGTCACGGGGCCGATCGAGCAGGCGATCCAGTCGGTGCCGGGGCTCGAGGGCACGAGCGGCACCTCCTCGACGTCGCTGAGCGTCGTCTTCGCCGAGTTCACCTACGGCACGAACATCCCTACGGCCGAGCAGCGCGTGCAGCAGGCCGTCAACCGCATCCTGGGCCAGCTGCCCGACACCGCCGAGCCCACCGTGCTCACCGGCTCGATCGCCGACTTCCCCGTGCTGCGCGTCGCCGTCTCCGGACCTGGGGAGCAGTCCGCGCTCGTCGACCGCATCGAGACGATCGCGGTCCCGCAGCTCGAGCGCACCGACGGCGTGCGCGCGGTGCAGCTGCAGGGCGCCCCCGGGCAGCGCATCACGATCGCACCCGACGATGCGGCACTCGCGGCGGCAGGCCTCAGCCGCGTCGACGTCTCCGACGCGATCGACGAGCACGGGCAGCTGCTGCCCGGCGGCACCGTCGACGACGGCGAGCAGACGCTCAGCGTGCAGATCGGCGAGCGGCTCGGCTCGGTCGACGACGTCGCGGGGCTGCCGCTCACGGGCGACATCGCGATCGGCGACGTCGCCGACGTCGCGCTCGGCACCGATCCCGTCTCGTCGGTCGCGATCGTCGACGGCGAGCCGGCGATCATCCTCTCGATCACGAAGACGCAGGCCGCCAACACCGTCGACGTCTCCCACGCGGTGCAGGCGCTGCTCCCGACGCTGCAGGACGAGCTCGGCGAGGGCGTCACCTTCACGACCGTGCTCGACCAGGCGCCCTACATCGAGCAGTCGATCGAGGCGCTCGCGGTCGAGGGCATGCTCGGCCTCGCCTTCGCCGTGCTCGTCATCCTCGTCTTCCTCTGGTCGGTGCGGTCGACCATCGTCACGGCGGTGTCGATCCCCATCTCTGTGCTCATGACCTTCATCGGCATGTGGGGCGCCGGCTACTCCCTCAACGTGCTGACGCTCGGCGCGCTCACCCTCTCGATCGGCCGCGTCGTCGACGACTCGATCGTCGTGATCGAGAACATCAAGCGCCACATGGGCTTCGAGCCCTCGCGCTCGAAGGCGATCCTGGATGCGGTGCGCGAGGTCGCGGGCGCGATCACGGCGTCCACGCTCACCACTGTCATCGTGTTCCTGCCGCTCGCCTTCGTGAGCGACATCACCGGCGAGCTCTTCCGGCCCTTCGCCCTCACGGTGACGATCGCGCTCGTCTCCTCGCTCGTGATCGCCCTCACGATCGTGCCCGTGCTCGCGTACTGGCTGCTCAAGCGGCCGAAGGAGGTCGTAGAGAGAGAGGAGGCCGCGGCGCGCGCCGCCGCCGCGAGCGAGGCGACCGCCCGCCCGACGCGACGCTCCCTCCTCGGCCGGCGCAGCGCATCCGCCCCCGTCGCCGCCGAGGCGGCGCCCGAGCCGCAGCCCGTGGCCGAGCGCCCCGACCGGCTGCGGCGCGGGTACCGCCCCATCCTGCTCGCGACGCTCCGGCGCCCGTGGCTCGTGCTCGGCGGCGCCGTCGCGGTGCTCGCTGCGAGCGTCGCCGCGCTGCCGCTGCTCGCCACGAACTTCCTCGGCGACGACGGCCAGACGACCGTCAACGTCACGCAGCAGCTCGAGCCCGGGGCGTCGCTCGACGCGCAGCTCGCGGCCGCCGAGACGCTCTCTGACGAGCTGCAGGGGCTCGAGGGCGTCGAGACCGTCTCGGCGACCGTCTCGAGCACCGCGAACCAGTTCGCGGGCTTCACGGGCGGCGGCGCGGGCGGCGGCGCGGTCAGCTACGGCGTCATCGCCGCCGACGGCACCGACATGGAGGCGCTCCGCGAGCAGATCCTCGAGCTCGGCGACGACGCCGAGGGCGAGGTCACGGTCGGCTCGTCCGGCGGCTTCGCGGGCGGCGACATCGAGATCGAGGTGCAGGCGCCCACGACCGACGTGCTCGAGCCCGCCACCGCATCCGTCGTCGACGCCGTCTCGGGCCTCGACGGCGTCTCGCAGGTGACCGACTCGCTCGAGGGCGCCCAGCCGCTCGTGCAGGTCGCGGTCGACCGCGAGCTCGCCGCGAGCCTCGGGCTGAGCGAGGCGGCCGTCTCGGGACTCGTCGCGCAGGCCATGCAGCCGACGCCGATCGGCGACATCCAGCTCGAGGGCTCCCTCGTGCGCATCTGGATGGACGCCATCGCGCCGGCGGCGACCCTCGAGGAGCTCCGCGAGCTGCAGCTGCCGACCCCGAACGGCACGCTGCCGCTCGCCGACGTCGCGGAGGTGACCGAGATCGAGGGGCCGGTGTCGATCTCGACGAGCGACGGCGCGCGCACCGCGACCGTCACCGTGACGCCGAACGCGGCCGACGTCGGCGGGGTGTCGACCGGCGTGGCCGACGCGCTCGCCGAGCTCGAGCTCGCCGACGGCGCGAGCGCCGCGGTCGGCGGTGTCGCGACGCAGATCACGGATGCGTTCACCCAGCTCGGGATCGCGGCGCTAGTCGCGGTGCTGCTCGTCTACGTCATCATGGTCGCGACCTTCAAGAGCCTGCTGCAGCCGTTCCTGCTGCTCGTCTCGGTGCCGTTCGCCGCGAGCGGCGCGATCGCGATGCAGCTCATCACCGGCGTGCCGCTCGGCGTCGCCTCGATGGTCGGCGTGCTCATGCTCGTCGGCATCGTCGTGACGAACGCGATCGTGCTCATCGACCTCGTCAACCAGTACCGCGACCGCGGCCGGCCGGTGCGCGAGGCGATCGTCGAGGGCGCGGAGCGCAGGCTCCGGCCGATCCTCATGACCGCCGCCGCGACGATCTTCGCGCTCGTGCCGATGGCGGCGGGCCTCACGGGCGAGGGCGGCTTCATCTCGCAGCCGCTCGCGATCGTGGTGATCGGTGGGCTCATCTCGTCGACGCTCCTGACCCTCATCGTGCTGCCGGTGCTCTACCTCGTCGTCGAGGGCGCGATCGAGCGCCGCCGGGTGCGGGTCGGCAGCGGCACGCGCGCCGAGCGGCGCGGTGAGCTCGCGGCGGCCAGCAGGCGCTGATCGCGCTCACAGCGGATGCGCGGGGTCGCGCTGGCAAGATGAGTGCGGCTCGCAGCAGGTCGCGGGCCGCAGTCGTGACGGGACGAGGGAGGATGCCGTGCCCAGCTTCCTCATCGTGCACTCCGCGATCGCGGACGGCCGCATCGACGACTTCCTGCACCCGCCCGTGCTCGACATCGGCGGACTCCACGCGCCGCTCGACTGGGGCGACATCACGATGCACGTGCCGGCGGGAGACCTCCCGCTGACGATCTCCGTCACGCGCGCCGACGGCGTGATCGAGGGCGCACGCATCACCGTGCGGGCTCCCGCGGGCACGGGCACGCGCTTGACCTTCGTGCCGCCCGCCCGGCCAGGAGGCCGCGCGCAGCTGCGCATCGAGGGGCAGTGGCCCGCCGACTCGTCGATGCACTACTACGCGGCCCGCGACGGGCGCGTGCTCACGAGCACCGCGCCGCGTGCGGCCGCGTCGCCGGCCGTGCCAGGCGGCGAGGCCGCCCTCCACTCTCCGGCGCCGGCGTCGCCGCCCGTGGGGCCCGCGCCCGGCTCGACCGGCTCGGTGCCGGCGCAGCCGACCCACTTCGGCCAGGAGCAGGGCGCGATCGTGCAGCCGACGGTCGCGAGCCGCGAGTCGGCGGCGGCGCAGCGCGCCGCGAGCCCGTCCCCGTCGTTCGGCCAGCGCCCGCCGGTCGAGCGCGACGTCTACGGCCGCGAGCTGCCCGATCGGGAGCCGCCGCCCATCCCGACGCCCGCGGACTTCGATCGCCTCGAGCGCGAGGCGCACGTGCGTGCCTACGAGGCGTGGCAGGCGCAGCAGCGGGCGATGTCGGCGCCCGCCGGGCACTCGCCGCACGACGGCGCGCCGCAGCCGGTGGGTCTCGCACCCGTCGCGCCGCAGCAGGTGCCGCCCGACTGGTACGCCGATCCGTTCCAGCGCGCCGACGCGCGCTGGTTCGACGGCCGCCAGTGGACGTCGTCGGTCATGCGGGGCGGCGTGCGCGCCCACGACCAGCTGGGCTGAGCGACGGATCCTGCCCTGTCGCTCCGCGTCGCCGTGCCGTAGAGTGGATCGGTCGGCTCGGGACAGGCGCGTGTGCGCCGCATGGAGTGTCACCGCGGCCGGAGATCCCGCGAGCACCCTCGCGGTCGACCAGATCCCCGCGATGAATGCGGCATGACCCGCGCGAGTGCGATCGATCGCTCGTGCGCAGAAGAGACGAGCAATGGCACAGAATCCCTCGCGCCCTCACGGCGCCCGCCGATCCGACGACCGCGCCTCCGCGCGCCCCGGCTCCCGCAGCCCGGGTCACCGCGGCCACCGGCCGGCGCAGGACGGCGACGCCCGACCCAAGCGCCGCTGGACGAGCGACGACCGCGAGCACCGCGAGCAGCGGTCGCAGGGCGCGTCCCGCCGGCCGAACTGGATCCCGCCGGAGGAGCGCAAGCGCGACGACCGCCGCGGCCCCGTCTTCCGCACGCGCGGCGGCGCCCAGGGCGGGCGCGACCACCAGCGCGACGACCGAGTGCACCGCGGCGAGCGGCCGCGCGGGTTCGACCGCGCCCGCGACGAGCACCAGGGCCGGGCCCGCTTCGGAGCTGAGCGCGACGAGCGCCGCGGCGAGCGCCGCTTCGACCGCGACGACCGCCGCTTCGACCGCGACGACCGCCCGCAGCAGCGTCGCTTCGCCGACCGCGGCGGCGACCGCCGCTTCGACCGCGACGACCGCCCCCGCCGCAGCTTCGACGAGCGGGGTGGCGACCGCCGTCCGGAGCGCGACGATCGTCCGCGCCGCGGCTTCGACGACCGCGCCCCGCGCGGCGAGCGCCGCTTCGACCGCGACGAGCGCCCGCAGCGTGGCTTCCGCGACCGCGACGAGCGCGGCGGCGACCGTCGCCCCGAGCGCGAGGACCGCCCGCGCCGCGGCTTCGACGACCGCGCCCCGCGCGGCGAGCGCCGCTTCGATCGCGACGAGCGCCCGCAGCGCGGGTTCCGCGACCGCGACGACAGGGCTGGCGATCGCCGCCCTCAGCGTGAGGAGCGCCCCCGCCGCAGCTTCGACGACCGCCCGCAGCGGCGCGACAGCACGTACTACCCCTCGACCGACGCGAAGCCCTTCGCGCCGAAGGAGGACGTCGTGCTCGACCGGCTCGACGCGACCGCGACGAGCGCAGCCGATGTCGAGGGCGTCTCGTTCGCCGACCTCGGCCTCGGCGCCGGCATCGCCGGAGCGCTGAAGTCGATGGGCGCACCGTCGCCCTTCCCCATCCAGGCCGCGACGATCCCCGACGTGATCGCAGGGCGCGACGTGCTCGGCCGCGGCCGGACCGGCTCGGGCAAGACCATCGCGTTCGGCGCCCCGATCGTCGAGCTGCTGCTGCGCAACCGCCCCGAGCGCCGCGAGCTCGGCCGGCCGCCGCGCGCCCTCATCCTCGCGCCGACGCGTGAGCTCGCCCAGCAGATCAACCACACCGTCATGGGCCTCGGCCGCGCCGTCGGCATCTTCACGACCGTCATCGTCGGCGGCGTGAAGCAGGACAGCCAGGTCGAGTCGCTCCGCCGCGGCGTCGACATCCTGATCGGCACGCCGGGTCGCATCGAGGACCTCGTCGAGCAGCGCAAGCTCAACCTCGGTGCCGTCGAGATCGCGGTGGTCGACGAGGCCGACCACATGTGCGAGCTCGGCTTCCTCGAGCCGGTGCAGCGCATCCTCCGCCAGACGCGCCCGGGCAGCCAGAAGCTGCTGTTCTCGGCGACGCTCGACGCCGAGGTGCAGACGATCGTGCGGGAGTTCCTGCCCGAGCCTGCCGTCCACGAGGTCGCCGGCGAGGAGCAGTCGACCTCGACGATCGACCACCAGGTGCTCGTCGTCGACCGCTACGACAAGGACGCGGTGCTCGAGCAGATCGTCGCGAACCCGGGCCGCATCATCGTCTTCACCCGCACGCGCGCCTACGCCGAGCGGCTCGCCGAGCAGTTCAGCGACGCGGGCATCGCGGCGGTGAGCCTGCACGGCGACCTGACGCAGGCCAAGCGCAACCGCTCGCTCGAGAAGCTCAAGCGCGGCAAGGTCGACGTGCTCGTCGCGACCGACGTCGCCGCGCGCGGCATCCACATCGACGACGTCGCGCTCGTCGTCCAGGCCGACCCGCCGGACGAGTACAAGACCTACCTGCACCGCGCGGGCCGCACCGGCCGCGCGGGCAACGCGGGCCGGGTCGTGACGGTCATCGCGCCCGCGCGTCGCAAGCGCACGCAGCAGCTGCTCGACCGCGCCGAGATCGAGGCGCCGATGATCCCGGCGGTCCCCGGCGACGACCTGCTCGACACGCTGACGACCGCACCGACCGCCGAGCCCGCCGCGGAGTAGTCGGCCCGACGCATCCGGACAGCGTCGGATGCGTCGACCCGAGGGCCCGGACCGGTGACGGTGCCGGGCCCTCGGTGCCTGCACCGCTCGCGCTTCCCGCGTACGGTGAGGGCATGCGGATCGTCGTGGTTGGTGGATCGGGGAACGCGGGCTCGGCGATCGTGCGAGCCATCGGCCGGCGGGGCGAGCGGCCCGCGCCGATGTCGCGCTCGGGCAGGACGATCGCCGGCGCGCCGGGCGTCAGGGCCGACGTCGTCACGGGGGACGGGCTCGACGACGCGCTTGCGGGAGCGGACGTCGTCGTCGACTCGCTCAACTCGCGCAACCCGCTCGACCTGCGCCCCTTCACGATCGGCACTCGCAACGTCGTGCAGGCGGCCGAGCGCGCCGGCGTCGGCCGGGTCGTGCTGCTGTCGATCCTCGGCGTCGAGCGCTCGCGGCTCGGCTACCACCGCCGCAAGCGGCAGCAGGAGCTCGCCTACCTCGAGTCGCCGCTCGAGGTGTCGGTCGTGCGCGCGGCGCAGTTCCACGAGTGGTCGGTCGACCAGTTCGAGGCGGGCTCCGCGCTCGGCGCCATCCCAGTCGCGCTCGGCGGCCGCCTGCAGCCGGTCGCGGTGAGCGAGGTCGCCGACCTCGTCGCGCAGGAGGCGCTCGAGCCGACCGGCAAGCGGTTCACCGAGATCGCCGGCCCTCAGGTGCGCATCTCGCGGGACCTCGCGAAGTCGTGGCAGCGCATCACCGGCGCGCGCGGCCTCATCGTCAACGGCCCGTTCCCGCCCTCGCTGCTCGACTACCTGCGCTCGGGCGCCAATCTCACCGAGCAGCACAAGGGCTCGATCACCTTCGAGGAGTGGCTCGAGCGGCGGCGCTGAGCCCACAGGGAGGGCGTCGCCCCGCACGCCGCGTCGGCGGCCGCGCCTAGGCTGATGCGCAGGGCCACGGAGGGGGATGCGTGACGGACGCGAGGCACGACGACTGGGTGCCGCCGAGCGACGACGACGCCCCAGGGGCGTGGGAGTCGTGGGGCGAGCCGGCCGACGGCTGGCTCCCGCCGACCGACGCGGACGCGCCGGCAGGGGGCGTCCGCACCGCCGTCCGCCCCGCGACGCGCGCGCCCGGCATCGCCGCGACGGCGAAGGCGGCGACGCCGCTCGAGGCGCTCACGCGCGTGTGGGGCTACGACGCGTTCCGCGGCGAGCAGGCGCAGATCATCGACGAGGTCGTCGCGGGCCGCGACGTCGTCGTGCTCATGCCGACAGGCGGCGGCAAGAGCCTCTGCTACCAGATCCCCTCGCTCGTGCGCGAGGGGACGGGCGTCGTCATCAGCCCGCTCATCGCGCTCATGCACGACCAGGTCGACGCGCTCGAGCAGCTCGGCGTGCGCGCCGCCTACCTGAACTCCACGCAGAGCCCCGACGAGCGGCGCGACGTCGAGCGGCGCCTGCTCGCGGGCGAGCTCGACATGCTCTACCTCGCGCCCGAGCGGCTGCCCGTCGCGCAGGCGCTGCTCGACGCCGCCCCGATCGCGCTCTTCGCCATCGACGAGGCGCACTGCGTGAGCCAGTGGGGGCACGACTTCCGCCCCGACTACCTGCAGCTCTCGATGATCGGCGAGCGCTGGCCCGACGTGCCCCGCATCGCGCTCACGGCGACCGCGACGGTCGAGACCCGCGCCGAGATCGTCGAGCGGCTCGGGCTGCACGGCGCGAAGGTGTTCGTCTCGAGCTTCGACCGCCCCAACATCCAGTACCGCATCGCCCCGAAGCAGGACGCGAAGGCGCAGCTGCTGCGCATCATCCGCGACGAGCACCCCGGCGCGGCCGGCATCGTCTACTGCCTCTCGCGCAAGTCCGTCGAGTCGACCGCCGACTGGCTGCGCGCGCAGGGCGTCGACGCGCTCCCGTACCACGCGGGCCTCGACGCCGGCAGGCGCGCGAGGAATCAGCAGCGCTTCCTCCGCGAGGACGGCGTCGTGATGGTCGCGACCATCGCGTTCGGCATGGGCATCGACAAGCCCGACGTGCGCTTCGTCGCCCACCTCGACCTGCCGAAGTCGGTCGAGGGCTACTACCAGGAGACGGGGCGCGCGGGCCGCGACGGCGAGCCGTCGACCGCGTGGCTCGCCTACGGCCTGCAGGACGTCGTGCAGCAGCGGCGGATGATCACCGACGGTGAGGGCGACGCGCAGCGCAAGCGCAACCAGACGATGCACCTCGACGCGATGCTCGCGCTGTGCGAGACCGTCGAGTGCCGGCGCGTGCAGCTGCTCGCCTACTTCGGCGAGCCGAGCGAGCCGTGCGGCAACTGCGACACGTGCCTCACGCCGCCCGACTCCTACGACGGCACCGTCCCGGCGCAGAAGCTGCTCTCGACCATCGTGCGGCTGCAGCGCGAGCGGCGCCAGTCGTTCGGCGCCGGTCACCTCGTCGACATCCTCGTCGGCGCCGACACCGAGCGCATCCGCCGCTTCGGCCACGACCAGCTCGCGACCTACGGCATCGGCAACGACCTGAGCGCCGTGCAGTGGCGCGGCGTCGTGCGGCAGCTGCTCGCGCAGGGCCTGCTGCAGCCGCAGGGCGAGTTCGGCGTGCTCGGGCTCACCGACGCCTCGGCTGCCGTGCTCGCCGGCGAGCGGGAGGTGCGGCTGCGGCACGAGGTGAAGGCGCCGGCGAACGTCGCGCGCCGCTCCGAGAGCACCGCGCAGCTCGACGACGCGGCGCAGTCGCTCTTCCAAGCGCTGCGCTCGTGGCGCGCCAGCACGGCGAAGGAGCAGTCGGTGCCTGCCTACGTCGTCTTCAACGACAAGACGCTCGCCGCGATCGCCGAGCGCCGCCCGCGCACGATGGTCGAGCTCTCGACCATCTCGGGCGTCGGCGAGTCGAAGCTCGAGCGCTACGGCGCCGCGGTGCTCGAGGTGCTGGCCGAGGCATGAGCGAGCGAGTCCGGCTCGACGTCTGGATCTGGGCGGTGCGGCTCGTGAAGACGCGCGCCGCCGCGACCGAGGCGTGCCGCGGCGGTCATGTGAAGCTGAACGGCAACGCCGCGAAGGCGGCGCAGCCCGTGCGCGTCGGCGACGAGGTGCGAGTGCGCATCCACGGCTTCGACCGCGTCGTCATCGTCAAGCAGCTGCTCGCGAAGCGGGTGAGCGCGCCGCTCGCTGCCGAGGCGATCGAGGACCGCTCGCCGCCCCGGCCGAGCGCGATCGACGCGGCGCAGGTGCCGTTCCGGCCGCGGGGCGCGGGCCGGCCGTCGAGCCGCGAGCGGCGCGAGATCGACCGGCTGCGGGGTCGCGCCGACTGACGTCTCGGCTACCAGAGCCCGGGCTGGTCGTCCATGAGGGCGCCGAGCAGGAAGACGAACAGTGCGACGCCGAAGCAGAGCGCGACGAGTCCGCTCAGCAGCGCGAGCCAGCCGCCCCGCTTCGGCGTCGAGCCGGTGCCGCGCATGCTCATCACGACGCCGACCACCGTGAGGACGACGGCCGCGACGAAGACGGCCAGGACGATCGCGAATCCCGCGGGCATGCTCGCTCAGCCGCCCGTCGTGAGCGCCATGATCCACGAGATCGCGCCGAGGATCGCGGCGATCGCGCCGGCGACGATCAGCACGATCGCGAGCACGCGGTTCTGCGAGCCGTGCTCCTGCTTCTCGCGGCGGCGGCGCCCGCTCGTCAGCAGCAGGGTGCCGAGCACGAGCGCGCCGAGGCCGAGCGCCAGCACCCAGGTGGCGACTCCCTGCGACATTCCGAAGATGGCGTCCATGCCGCCGAGCCTAGGAGCGGATCCTGGACGATCGCCCGGGCGCCGGTCACGCCATGAAGAGCATCACGGTCCACAGCAAGCTTGGGACCGCGAGCGCGGTCCCGAGCACGAGGAGCGTCACGCCGATCGCGAGCGGCGGGCGCGAGGTGGAGTCGTCGCGTCGCCGGGAGCCGATCACGAGCAGCACGATGCCGCCCGCGATCAGCAGCAGACCGAGCACGAGGCCGGCGATGCCGAGCCCGCCGGAGTACATCATCGACATGCCGCGAGCCTAGCCAGTGGCGTCGACACCGCGCGGCAGCGCGCGGGTTAGCCTGGAGCACGTGCCTCGAACCGACATCTCTCCCGCCATCGCCCGCTCCTGGCTCCTCGTGCCGGCCTCGAAGCCGGAGCTCTTCCAGATCGCTCAGGAGAGCGAGGCGGATGCGATCATCATCGACATCGAGGACGCGGTCGCGGCGAAGGACAAGGCGCAGGCGCGCGCCGACACCGTCGAGTGGCTCTCGACGGGCCACCGCGCGTGGGTGCGCATCAACGACGCGGCGAGCGACTTCTGGAGCACCGATCTCGCCGAGCTCGAGCGGGCGCCGGGGCTCGAGGGCGTCATGCTGGCGAAGACGGAGTCCGCGAGCCACGTCAACGACACCGCCGACCGCCTGCCGGAGGGGATGCGCATCCTCGCGCTCGTCGAGACGGCGCGCGGGGTGCTGCACGTCGAGCAGATCGCGAACGCGCCGTCGACGTTCCGGCTCGCGTTCGGCACGGGCGACTTCAAGCGCGACACCGCGACGGGCGACGACCCGATCGCGCTCGCGTACGCGCGCTCGCAGCTCGTGATCGCCTCGCGGGCCGCGCGGCTGCCCGCGCCGATCGACGGCCCGACGCTCTCGATGGACGGCCTCGACGCCGGTACGCGGCTCGCGAAGGAGATGGGCATGTCGGGCAAGCTCATGCTGACCCACGAGCAGGCGCCGATGGTCAACGCGGGCCTCGCGCCGAGCCCCGACGAGGTCGCTTGGGCGCACGGCTTCGTGCGCGCGTTCGAGGAGTCAGGCGGCAAGATCACCGACGGCAGCGACCTCCCGCGGCTCGCGCGAGCGCAGAAGATCCAGGCGCAGGCGCGCGACTTCGGCATCGAGATCGACGCAACGCGGCTCGACGAGCTGAACTACTGAGGCAGGGCGAAGGGGGCGAGCGCACGCGCTCGCCCCCTTCGCAATCGGAGACCTACTTGAAGGTGTCCTTCACGTCCTTGCCGGCGTCCTTGACGTGCTCGCCCGCCTGCTTGGCGTTGGCGCTCGCCTCGTCCTTGTGGCCCTCGGCCTCGAGGCGCTCGTTGTCCGTCGCGTCGCCGATGCCCTGCTTGGCCTTGCCGACTGCCTCCTGGGCAGCGTTCGAGATCTTGTCGTCGAGACCCATCTCAACCTCCTTGATCGTGGAGCGGTCGCTCCGCCATCAAACCTAGGGGCGCTCCCTGGGAGGCGCCTCAGGAGTCCCTGGAGGGCTCGTCCCGGCCGCGGGCCGTCCGCACGACCGGGTTCGACGCGGTCGTGACGGGAGGGGCGATCGAGCCGGGGGCCGACGCATCCGCCTCGAGCTGCGCTTGCGCGGCACGCTCCTCCATCGCCTCCTCCATGGCCGACTTCTGCCGCAGCGGCGGCACGCGGAAGAAGAGGGCGATGACGAGCGCGACGCCGACGACCGCGAGCGCGACCCAGAAGGGCCCGCTGGATGCGTTCGAGAAGCCGTCGAGGAACGGGGCAGCGAGCCGCGGGTCGGCGGTGTTGAGGAACGACGAATCCTCGTTGAGCGCGCCGCCGATCTGCTCGGGGCGCGCGAGCACCTCGAGGATGCGGGCGTTGCCGGGGTCGGCGAGCACGGAGGGATCCTGCGCCGCTGCCTCGAGGTCGGCGCGCAGGTCGCGGCGCCCGAACGCGGTCTGGAGCGTCTCGGGCAGGCGGGCGAAGAGCATCGAGAAGACGACCGCGACGCCCGCGGTGCCGCCGAGCTGCCGGAAGAACGTCGCCGAGCTCGTCGCGACGCCCATGTCCTTCGGCTGCACCGCGTTCTGGCTCGCGATCGTCAGCGTCTGGTTGACCTGGCCGAGGCCGAGGCCGAGCAGCAGCTGCCCGAGCAGCAGCACCCAGAGCGGACTGTCCCACTGCAGGGTCACGAGCACGCCGTAGGCGATCGCCATGGAGGCGAGGCCGAGCACCGGGAAGGCGCCGTAGCGACCCGTGCGAGCGATGATCTGGCCCGACGCGATCGACGCGATCATGAGCCCGACGATGAGCGGCAGCGTCGCCAACCCCGCCTCGGTCGGGTTCATGCCATGCACGATCTGCAGCACGAACGGGATGATCATCATGCCGGCGAACATGCCGAAGCCGCTGAGGACGCCGAGCAGCGTGGCCATCGAGAAGGCGCGGTTGCCGAACAGGTGCAGCGGGATGAGGGCGGCGGTGCCCATCCGGCGCTCGACGAGCACGAACGCGATGAGCCCGAGGATCCCGACGACGTAGCAGACGATCGAGGCGACCGACGTCCAGCCCCACACCCGACCCTGCTCGGCCACGAGCAGCAGCGGCACGACGCCCACGACGAGCAGGGCAGCGCCCCACCAGTCGATGCGCACGCGCTCGTGGTGAGCGGGCAGGTGCAGGTAGCGCCACACCATCCACAGCGCCGCGACGCCGATGGGCAGGTTGAACAGGAACACCCAGCGCCACCCGTCGAGCGCGAGGATCTCGTCGGCGCCCGCGAACATGCCGCCGATGAGCGGGCCGAGGATCGACGAGACGCCGAAGACCGCGAGGAAGTAGCCCTGGTACTTCGCCCGCTCGCGGGGGCTCAGCACGTCGGCCATGATCGTGAGCGGCAGCGCCATCAGGCCGCCGGCGCCGAGCCCCTGGACGGCGCGGAACGCGGCGAGCTGGATCATGTCCTGCGCGAACGAGCACAGGATCGAGCCGACGAGGAACAGCGCGATCGCGGCGAGGAAGAGCGGCCGGCGGCCGAAGATGTCGCTCAGCTTGCCGTAGATGGGCGTCACGATCGTCGAGACGATGAGGAATGCCGTCACGACCCACACCTGCAGGTCGAGCCCGTGCAGGTCGTCGGCGATGGTGCGCATCGACGTGCCCACGACCGTCTGCGACAGCGACGAGAGGAACATCGCGATCATCAGGCCGACCAGCACGAGCATGATCTGGCGACGGGTCATGAAGGGGTCGCCGGGCACGGCGGTGCTCTCGGCGGCGCGCGGATCGCGCTGCGGCATAGGGGTCCTTAGCTCTCGGGAAGATCGTTAGTCTACCGAATGGTTTCTCGGGGCGCCAGCCGGGGGCGGTCGAGGCGGATGGCACGATGGATGCGTGCGTCGAGTCGTGGTGGTGGTGGCAGCAGCGCTCGTGCTGACGGGGTGCGGTGCCGCGCAGGCGCCCGCGCCGAGCGAGACCGCGGCGACGGAGAGCGAGACGCCCGCGCCGACGCCGACCGCAAGCGCAGCGGCGCCCGAGCCGACCGCGACCCCGACCCCGACGCCCCTGCCAGCCGAGCCCGACGCATCCGCCTTCGACATCGACTCGGGCGCGAGCCTGCAGGTCGTCGTCAACAAGCGGCGGCCGCTGCAGCCGCCCGAGTACCGGCCCGAGCTCGTCGCCGTCTCGAGCGCGCAGGAGGGCGGCGAGCTCGTGCGGCCCGAGCTCGACGCCGCGCTCGCGGCGATGTCGCAGGCGATGCGCGCCGAGATCGGCGAGGGCACGTTCGTGTTCTCCTCCTACCGCGGCTACGACCGGCAGGCGGAGCTCTACTCCGGCTACGTCGCGCGCTACGGGCAGGCGGAGGCCGACACGACGAGCGCGCGGCCCGGGCACAGCGAGCACCAGACGGGGCTCGCGATCGACGTCTCCGGCACCGGCGGCGCGTGCCGGCTCGCGACGTGCTTCGGCGACACCGCGGCCGGTCGCTGGCTCGCTGAGCACGCGTGGCAGCACGGCTTCGTCGTGCGCTACCCGCAGGGGCTCGAGCACATCACGGGCTACGAGTGGGAGCCGTGGCACCTGCGCTACGTCGGCGTCGAGGTCTCGACCGCGATGCACGAGCGCGGTGCCGCGACCCTCGAGGAGTTCTTCGAGCTCGAGCCCGCGCCCGACTACGCGCCGTAGCATGCCGCCATGGCGAAGGCGAGCGTGAGCGGCGGGTTCCGCGGCGGTGGAGGCGGCTTCGGTGGCGGCGGTCGCTCGTTCGGGGGCTTCTCGGGCGGCGGCGGCTCGTTCGGCGGTTCGACGCCGAGCAGCAGCTCGTGGAACTGGGCCTCGAGCGCCAGCTCGAGCGGCTCGAGCGGGCTCGACCTGTGGAGCACCGGTCGGGGCGACGACCGCGCCGAGGGCGGGGCGGCGCCGTGGTGGCTCATCGCGCTCATCCTCGCCATCTCGCTCGGCATCACGCTCCTCGGGGGCCGCTGAACCGCATCGCGTAGCCTGCCGCCATGGCGAAGCGCAGTGTGAGCGGTGGACGCAGGGGCGGCGGGGGCGGCTTCGGCCGCAGCTCGTCGCGGCGGAGCTTCTCGGGCGGCGGATCGCGGCGCGGCGGCGGCGGCTCGTTCGGCCGCTCGTCGAGCCGCTCGCGCGGCAGCAGCTCGTGGAACTGGAGCTCGAGCGGCAGCTCCGGCTCCTACCGGCGACGCGGCGGCGACGGTGGCGGGTCCTGGTCGGCGTTCGGGCTGATCATGGCGATCATCGTCATCGCGTTCCTGTTCTCCTACCTCGGCGGCTGAGCGGATGGCGAAGCGCAGCGCGCGCCCTCGCTTCCGCGGCGGCGGTGGCGGATTCCGCGGCGGATCGTTCCGCTTCTCCGGCGGCGGCATGCGTGGCGGCGGCGGCGCGTTCGGCGGCTCGTCGAGCGGCTCGAGCTCGCCCGCGCGCGGGGCCGGTCGCGGGTCGCTCGGCTCGCCGCTGTCGTGGCTGCTCCTCGTCGGCACGGTCGTCGTCTGCATCGCGGTCGCCATCATCGAGCGCTGAGGCGCGATCTCCGCCGCCTCCGCCGCGTCTAGCCTGGATGGCATGAGCGAGCGAGCATCGGTGGGCGGATCCAGGGCTCTCGGCGGCGTGCTCGCGCGTCGGCGCGGGCTGCTCGCGATCGCCGCAGCGGCCGCCCTCGTGCTCACCGGTTGCCAGCAGGGGGCGCTCGACCCCGCGCCCTCGGCCACCGACGGCGCGGCCGAGCCCACCGCATCCGCGACCCCGACGCCCACCCCCGAGCCGATCTCCGTCTCGGTCAGCGCGATGGGCGACATCCTGCCGCACGACTCGGTGACGACGGATGCGCGCACCGACGACGGCGGGTACGACTACGGGCAGTTCTTCGACGCCGCGCGGCCGATCTGGGCCGACAGCGACCTCGTCTACTGCAACCAGGAGGCGCCCTCGGGCGGCGTCGAGCTGGGGCTGACGTACTTCCCGGCGTTCAACGCGCCGCGCGAGTTCGCGGAGGGGATCGCCGACGCGGGCTGCAACACCGTGGGGCTCGGCAACAACCACACGTTCGACCGCGGGCAGGAGGGCGTCGATCGCACGCGCGCCGTGTGGGACGAGCTCGACCCGCTGCTGATCTCTGGGGCGTTCCGCTCGCCGGAGGAGCAGGCCGAGGTGCCGGTCGCCGAGGTGAACGGCATGACGGTCGCGTTCCTCAACTTCGTCGACCTCTCGAACACGCCCACGAACGACTTCGTCGTCACCTGGCTCGACGACCCGCTCGTCGAGCAGCAGATGGCCGAGGCCGAGGAGGTGGCCGACGCGACGATCATCGCGGTGCACTGGGGCGACGAGTACTCGAGCGTCGTCAATGCCCGGCAGCGCGAGCAGGCGCAGCGGCTCGCCGACCTCGGCGCCGAGGTCATCCTCGGCACGCACCCCCACGTGCTCCAGGAGGCGGAGTGGCTCGAGCGCGCCGACGGCTCGCGCGCCTTCGTCTACTACTCGCTCGGCAACTCGGTGACGACGCAGATGGCGATCCCGCGAGTCGTGAGCGCGGTCGCGCAGTTCGAGCTCGTGGGGGAGCCGGGCGGGCCGGTCGAGGTGGTCGACCCCGCGGCGGTGCCGATCTACATGCACTTCGACCTGACGCCGCAGCAGTTCCGCTCGCAGGACTGGATCCACCGCCGCAACCTGCAGCTGCACCCGCTCGTCGACGCGGCCGAGCCGATCACGCGCTCGGCGTGGCGCGACGAGCTGACGGTCGAGTCGGGCATCGAGCTCGTGACGGATGCGCTGGGTCCCGACGTGCGCATCGTCACCGACTCCTTCGCCCCGTGACGCCCGCCGTTCGTCGAGCGGCGGCCGCCCCGACCCCCGCTCGTCGAGCGGCTGCCGCCCGTACCCCCGCTCGTCGAGCGGCGGCCGCCCTTGCCCCCGCTCGTCGAGTAGCGGCCGCAGGCCGCGTATCGAGACGGATCCGCCCGTGAAGCGCTGGCTCCTCCTGGCAGCCGCCATCGCCCTCGAAGTCACCGCGACCCTCTCCCTGAAGGCCGCCCTCGACGCCCCCGCCCTCTACGCCGTCGTCGCGCTCGGCTACCTCGGCGCCTTCGCCGCGCTCGGCCTCGCGCTCCGCGCCGGCATGCCGCTCGGCGTCGGCTACGGCATCTGGGGCGCGTGCGGCGTCGTCATCACGGCCGTCGCGTCGGCGCTGCTGTTCGGCGAGGCGCTCACGCCGCTCATGGGCGCCGGCATCGCGCTCATCATGGGCGGCGTGCTGCTCGTCGAGATCGGCTCGCAGCGGGCGCAGCGCGATGCGCGGGAGACCTCGTGATCGCCTGGCTCGCGCTCATCGGCTCGATCGTCGCCGAGGTCGGCGGCACGCTCTCGTTGCGCATGGCGACGGTCGGGGAGCGGCCGAAGCGGCGCTGGTCGCTCGTCGTCGCCGGGTGCTACCTCGTCGCCTTCACGCTCCTGTCGGTGTCGCTCGCGCACGGGATGCCGCTCGGCGTCGCCTACGGCATCTGGACCGCGGTCGGCGTCGCGCTCACCGCGGTGCTGAGCCGCGTGCTCTTCCGCGAGCCGCTCACCCGCACGATGCTCGCGGGCATCGCGCTGATCGCGCTCGGCGTGCTGCTCGTGGAGCTCGGCGCCACCCACTGAGCAGCGCCGGGCTCAGCGCGCGAGCGCCTCGAGCTCGAGCACCGCGAACGAGCGCTGTCGCGGTACGAGCGCCTCTCGCGACCGGGGCCGTTCCGCCCCAGCGGGGCGGGCACGCCAGCCCCGCTCGGGCGCAGCAGCCCCCGTCGGTGGACGAACTAGCCGCCGAGCGCCGAGTCGACGATCGCCTTCGCCTCCGCCTGCACCTGCCGGAGGTGCTCGGGGCCCGCGAACGACTCGGCGTAGATCTTGTAGACGTCCTCGGTGCCCGACGGCCGCGCCGCGAACCACGCGCGCTCGGTCACGACCTTGAGCCCGCCGATCGCGGCGCCGTTGCCCGGCGCCTCGGTGAGCTTCGCGACGATCGGGTCGCCCGCGAGCTCGGTCGCGGTCACCGCGTCACCCGTGAGCTTGCCCAGCCGAGCCTTCTGCTCGCGCGTCGCCGGCGCATCCACCCGCTCGTACACCGGCGCGCCGAAGCGCTCGGTGAGCTCGCCGTAGAGCTGCGACGGCGACTTGCCCGTCATCGCGCGGATCTCCGACGCGAGCAGGCACAGCAGGATGCCGTCCTTGTCGGTCGTCCACACGGTCCCGTCGGCCTGCAGGAACGACGCGCCGGCGCTCTCCTCGCCGCCGAGCCCGACCGAGCCGTCGACGAGCCCAGGCACGAACCACTTGAAGCCGACCGGCACCTCCCAGAGCCGGCGACCCAGCGCATCCGCCACCCGGTCGATCATCGACGACGACACGAGCGTCTTGCCGATCGCCGCGTCGGCGCGCCACTGCGGCCGGTGCGCGAAGAGGTACTCGATCGCGACCGCGAGGAAGTGGTTGGGGTTCATGAGCCCGCCGTCGGGCGTCACGATGCCGTGCCGGTCGGCGTCGGCGTCGTTGCCGGTGAGGATGTCGAACTCGTCCTTGCGCGCGAGCACCGAGGCCATCGCGTTGGGGCTCGAGCAGTCCATGCGGATCTTCTCGTCCCAGTCGAGCGTCATGAACGACCAGGTCGGGTCGACGGATGGGTTGGTGACGGTCAGGTCGATGCCGTAGCGCTCGGCGATCGCGCCGTAGTAGTCGACCGCCGCGCCGCCGAGCGGATCGGCGCCGATGCGGATGCCCGCCGCCTTGATCGCCTCGAAGTCGATCGCGCCGCCGAGCGCGGCGACGTACTCCTCGCGGAAGTCGTAGAGCTCGACCCGCGGGTCGCTGCCGCCCGTCACCTCGACGCGCTGCACGCCCTCGAGGCCGCCGGCAATGAGCTCGTTCGCGCGCTTGGCGATCCAGCCCGTCGCGTCGGAGTCGGCCGGCCCGCCGTGCGGCGGGTTGTACTTGAAGCCGCCGTCGCGCGGCGGGTTGTGGCTCGGGGTGACGACGATGCCGTCGGCGCGGTCCCCGTCGGCATCGGCGCGGCCGGATGCGTCCTGGTTGTACGCGAGGATCGCGCGCGAGACCGCGGGCGTCGGGGTCACCGAGCCGCGCGCATCCGCCATCACCCGCACGCCGTTGGCGACGAGCACCTCGAGCGCCGTGCGCTCGGCGGGGAGCGAGAGGCCGTGGGTGTCGCGGCCGATGAAGAGCGGGCCGGTGATGCCCTGGCCGGCGCGGTACTCGCAGATCGCCTGCGTGATCGCGAGGATGTGGGTCTCGTTGAACGCCGCGTCGAACGCGCTGCCGCGGTGCCCGCTCGTGCCGAACGCGACCGCCTGGTCGGGGTTCGAGACGTCGGGGACGAGCTCGAAGTAGGCGCGCTCGAGGGCGGCGACGTCGATGAGGTCCTGGGGCTGGGCGACGGTACCGGCTCTGCTCATGGGGCCATCAAAGCACCGGCCGCTGAGCGGCGGCAGGTCACGGCGGGGCGACGGGCTTGCCGCCCCGCCCCGTGCACAACGCAAGCCCGGCGGCGCGGTCCCGCGGCGCGCCCGCGTCGACGCGCGCATCCGCCGCCGCCCGCCGCTCGCGGGCTTGCGCTGTGCGGATGCGCGCCCGACCTAGGCTGGAGCCATGAGCCAGCCCCGCGTCGTGACGTTCCTCGGCCCGCGCGGCACGTTCACCGAGGCGGCGCTCGAGCAGGTGCCCGGGCTCGAGCAGACCGAGCGCGTGCCGGTCGCGAACGTCGCCGAGGCGCTCGCGGCCGTCGCCGAGGGCCGCTCCGACGCCGCGATGATCGCGATCGAGAACTCCATCGAGGGCGGCGTCACCGCCGCGCAGGACGCGCTCGCCGCCACCCCGGGCCTGCGCATCCTCTCGGAGCACGTCGTGAGCGTGAACTTCTCGCTCGTCGCGCCGCCGGGCACGCGCCTCGACGACATCCGCGTCGTCGCTGCGCACCCCGTCGCGTGGGCGCAGTGCAGCGGCTGGCTGCAGCGCGAGCTGCCCGGCCGCGCGCACCTGCCAGCCGCGTCGAACGTCACGGCCGCCGCTGATCTCGGCGCGAGCGGCGCCCAAGCCGCGCTCTCGACCCCCACGATCGGCGACTGGGTCGAGGGGCTCGACGTGCTCGCCGACCGGATCGGCGACAACCCGGATGCGGTGACCCGGTTCCTGTTCGTCGGTCGCGCTGGCGCTCCCGGCGAGCCGACCGGCGCCGACAAGACGAGCCTCGTCGTCGAGCTGCCGAGCGACGAGCCGGGCATGCTGCTCGACATGCTCGAGCAGTTCGCGACCCGCGGCGTCAACCTCTCGCTCATCCAGTCGCGGCCGATCGGCGACCGGCTGGGCCGCTACCGCTTCGTGATCGACGCTGACGGGCACATCAAGGACGAGCGGGTGGCGGATGCGCTGCTCGGCCTCAAGCGCTTCTCCCCGTCGGTGACGTTCCTGGGCTCGTACCCGCGGGCCGATGGTCAGCGGATCCACGTCGAGCGCCGCTACAGCGACCGCTCGTTCGTCGAGGCCCGCGACTGGCTGCGGGGGCTGGTCGCCGGGGAGCCGCTCTCCGACGGCTGAGCGCATCCCGCTCCTCCCGTTGGTCGAGCAGCGCCGCCCTCAACCCGTTGGTCGAGTAGCCGCCGCAGGCGGCGTATCGAGACCGGTCTGTCGCAGCGGCGTTCTTGGTCTCGATACGCCCGGCCGGCGGCCGGGCTACTCGACCGACGGGTGGAGCGGCCGGGCTGCTCGACGAACGGATGGGGCGTCAGACCGCAGGGCCCTCGTCGCGCGCGTGCTCGGCCGGCACCCGCACGCGCAGCGCCTCCTCGCGGATGCCGGCGCGGAGCGCGATCGCCTCGCCCACGACGTCGCCGTCGACCTGCACCGCGCGCGGCTCGTCGAGCCGCGCCTGGGTCTCCTTCGCCTGCCCGTAGCCGAGCGCCGCGCCGGTGCGCTGCCGGCCGAGGTGGCCGCGTCGTCGCAGCAGCTTCGTCACGATGAGGTTGTTGCGGGCGATGTAGCCGGCGACCTGCGCCCAGCCGCGCACGCCGCGCGGACGCACGAGCGCGATGTCGAGCATCCCGTCGTCGATCGCCGCGTCGGGGAGGATGATGATGCCGTTCGTCACGGTGCCGCAGTTGCCGATCAGCATCGTGTTGACCGTCGAGCGCGTCGTGCGCCCGCCGTCCATCCGCACCGCCACCCGCACCTTGTCGAGCGACGAGATGACGCGACCGGCCGCATCCACGTAGGCGAGCCAGCCGACCTTCTTCTTGAGTCCCTCGTCGGTCTTGTCGATCATCTCGGCGTCGAGGCCGAAGCCGACCATGACCGCGAACGCGTGCTTCGAGCGCGTGCCGTCGGGCGCCTGGATCTCGAGCTCGCCGAGGTCGATCTCGCGCTCGGTGCCGCCGAACGCGGTCCGGAGGGCCTCGACCGCGTCGGTCACGTCGATGCCGAGGTTCCGGGCCAGCAGGTTGCCGGTGCCCGCGGGCACGATCGCGAGCGGCACGTCGGTGCTCGTGATCTCGTCGGCCGCGACCCGCACGGTGCCGTCGCCGCCCGCGACGATGAGCAGGTCGATGTCCTCGGCGAGCGCCGCCTTGACCGCGGCGCGGCCGGAGTCGTCCGCATCCGTCTCGAACCACACGGGCTCCGACCACTCGATCGGCTCGGCGGTCTCGACCCGCCGGGCGAGGGTGTCGCGATCGACCTTCACCGGGTTGTAGACGATGCCTGCGCGCATGTCGGCACAGTACCCCGTGCATCCGGGACGGATCCCGAGGCGGTCGCGGCTCCGACGGTCCGTTCACCCACGGCTCCTAGACTGGAGGGGTGATCGATCCCCAGCTGCTGCGCGACCAGCCCGACCTCGTGCGCGAGAGCCAGGAGCGCCGCGGCGACCCCGTCTCGCACGTCGACGACGCGCTGACCGCCGAGGCCGCCCGCCGCGCCGCCATCACCGAGTTCGAGCGGCTGCGCGCCGAGCAGAACGCGCACGGCAAGCTCGTCGGCCAGGCCGCCAAGGAGGACCGCCCGGCGCTCATCGAGCAGGGCAAGGCGCTCGCCGCCGGCGTGAAGGAGGCGCAGGCGCGCGTCACCGAGGCCGAGGCCGCCTTCGACACCGCCGTCTCGCGGCTCGGCAACCTCGTGCACCCCGACGTGCCCGCCGGCGAGGAGGCGAACTTCGTCACGCTCGCGACGCACGGCGAGGAGCGCTCGTTCGACTTCGAGCCGCGCGACCACGTCGAGCTCGGCGAGAGCCTCAAGGCCTTCGACATCGCGCGCGGCGCGAAGGTCGCCGGCTCCCGCTTCTACTACCTCACCGGCATCGGCATGCGGCTCGAGCTCGCGATCATGCTGCTCGGCCTCGACCAAGTGCTCGCCGACGGCTTCACGCCGCTCACGACGCCGACGCTCGTGCGGCCCGAGATCATGCGCGGCACGGGCTTCCTCGGCGAGCACGCCGACGAGGTCTACCACCTGCCCGCCGACGACCTCTACCTCACCGGCACCTCCGAGGTCGCGCTCGCGGGCTTCCACGCCGACGAGATCATCGACGTCGACGAGCCGAAGCGCTACGCCGGCTGGTCGACGTGCTACCGCCGCGAGGCGGGCTCCGCGGGCCGCGACACCCGCGGCATCCTGCGCGTGCACCAGTTCAACAAGCTCGAGATGTTCTCGTACGTCAAGCCCGGCGAGGCCGAGGCGGAGCACGACCGGATGCGCGCCCTCCAGGAGCGGATGCTCCAGGCGTGCGAGCTCGACTACCGCGTCATCGACGTCGCGGCCGGCGACCTCGGCTCCTCCGCCGCGCGGAAGTTCGACATCGAGGCGTGGATCCCGAGCCAGCAGCAGTACCGCGAGCTGACGTCGACCTCCAACTGCACGACGTTCCAGTCGCGCCGGCTCGGCACGCGCTACCGCACCGAGAGCGGCAAGACGGCGCCCGTGGCGACGCTCAACGGCACCGCCGCCACGACCCGCTGGCTCGTCGCGATCCTCGAGACGCACCAGCGGGCCGACGGCTCGGTGCGCGTGCCCGAGGCGCTGCAGCCCTACCTCGGCGGCCTGTCGGTCATCGAGCCCGCCGCCGCGACGGTGGGTGCGTGATGGAGCCGCTGCTCATCGCCCTCGACATCGACGGCACGATCGTCCACGAGGACGACTCGCTCTCGCCCCGGGTGGCGGATGCGGTGCGTGCGGTCGTCGAGGCCGGTCACGTCGTGATCCTGGCCACCGGGCGCTCCCAGCCGACCACCGAGTCGACGGCCGAGCGGCTCGGGATCGAGCCGAGCCACCTCGTCGCGGCGAACGGCGCACTCGTGCTCGAGCGCAAGGCCGGCCGCTACGAGCCGCTCCACGTCGAGACCTTCGACCCCGAGGAGGCGCTCCGCACGATCGCGAAGGGGCTGCCGAGCGGCGCCTTCATGGTCGAGGACGCGACCGGCCACCGCCGCTACACGAACGGCATGCACGACTGGAACCTCGAGGATGCTGAGCAGGTCGAGTTCGACGACCTCTTCCAGCAGCCCGCGATGCGCGTCGTGGTGATGAGCCCCGACCACGCGGCCGACGAGTTCCTCGAGATCGTCGAGCGGATGGGCCTGCACAAGGTCTCCTACGCGATCGGCTACTCGTCGTGGCTCGACATCGCCCCCGACGGCGTGACGAAGGCGACGGGCCTCGAGCGCGTCGCGAGCCTGCTCGAGATCCCGCGGGAGCGGATCCTCGCCGTCGGCGACGGCCGCAACGACATCGAGATGTTCGAGTGGGTCGCCGCGGGCGGCGGCCGCGCCGTCGCGATGGGGCAGGCGCCCGACGAGGTCAAGGCGGCCGCGAGCGAGTCGACGTCCGACGTCCACGACGACGGCCTCGCCGAGGTGCTCGAGGGGCTGCTCGTCAGCGCGTAGCCCCCGCCCCGCGCACGAGTGACCGCCCTGCCATCGGGTCGTCACGCCGATGGCGTAGTCGACGCATCCCATCGCGCCGTACAATTCCCCGAGGCCCCGCCGCGCACCCAGCCCGCGCGAGGCGCCTGGAGGGCTGTCCGAGCGGCCGATGGAGCCGGTCTTGAAAACCGGTGGGCAGCGATGCCTCGTGGGTTCGAATCCCACGCCCTCCGCACGAGACCGCCAGACCAGGAGGGCGCCCCATGGCAGCCGAGCGCGCGACCACCGTCGTCGACACCTCGTCGATGACGCCGCGCCACGGGCGGCTGCGGCGGCACTCGGGGATCGCCCACGTCTTCCGCTGGATCGCGCTCGGCATGGCCGTCGTGCTTGCGGCGCTCGTCGGCGTCGTCGGCATCTCGGTGCTGCGCGTCACGACCGGCATCACGACCGTCGACCTCGCCGCCGACGTGCCGCCCGCCCAAGCCGGCTTCGCGCCCTACGAGGGCGGGTTCACGATCCTCATGGTCGGCTCCGATCAGCGCGAGGGGCAGGGCGAGGAGTTCGGCGAGTCGGCCTACGACGGCGACAAGCTCAACGACGTCACGATGCTCCTGCACGTCAACGACGACCACAGCCGAGCGCGCGTCGTCTCGTTCCCGCGCGACCTGCTCGTCGACTTCCCCGCGTGCGAGGACCCGGAGACCGGCGAGACGGTGCCCGCCGAGCGGAACGTGCAGTTCAACCAGGCGCTCGGCCGCGGCGGGCTCGCGTGCGTCGCGACGGTCGTCGAGAGCCTGACGGGCATGGACGTGCCCTACGCGGCGATGATCACCTTCCAGGGCGTCATCAACATGTCGACCGCGGTCGGCGGCGTGCCGGTCTGCTTCGCCGGCCCGATCGACGACCCGTGGACGGGCCTCCAGATCGAGGAGGCGGGTGTGCACGAGCTCGAGGGGGAGCGGGCGCTGCAGTTCCTCCGCTCCCGGCACGGCGTCGGCGACGGCTCCGACCTCGCGCGCATCTCGTCGCAGCAGGTGTTCCTCTCGTCGCTCGTGCGCACGCTGCAGTCGGATGCGGTGCTCACCGACTTCACGCGGCTCTACGCGATCTCGCAGGTCGCGATCGAGAACATGACCCTCTCGTCGGGCCTCGGCGACATCGGCACGATGGTGTCGATGGCGCGCGTGCTCGCCGACATCCCGCTCGAGACGATGCAGTTCGTGCTCTTCCCGAACGTGCCGGAAGGGGCGCGGGTCGTCCCCGACGAGGAGCGCGCCGAGGAGCTCATGCGCCGCATCCGGCTCGACCTGCCGATCGAGCTCGGCGAGGACTCGCTCGGTGTGGGCTCGACCGACCAGACGCCCGAGCCGACGACCGGGCCCACCGCATCCGCCACCCCGGAGCCGACCGAGACGCCCGAACCGACGGAGAGCGCCGCCCCCGGGGCGACGCCGACGCCGACGCCCACCGACGAGCTCGAGGGCGTCATCGGTCAGGACGCGTCGCAGGAGTCGTGCGTCGTGCCCTTCGGCGGCTGACCGCCCGCGCTGTCGAGGAGCGCGCGCAGCACGGCCTCTCCCGCTGGTCGAGTAGCGCGCGCAGCACGGCCTCTCCCGCTGGTCGAGTAGCGCGCGCAGCACGCGTATCGAGACCATGCCCCGCTTTGCTAGACTTGCCGTCGGCCTGCCCACCGCGGGCCACGGAGACGTCGCATAGTCCGGCCTAGTGCACCACCCTGCTAAGGTGGAGTCCCCAATAGGGGACCGAGGGTTCAAATCCCTCCGTCTCCACGGACCGAGGCCCCGCTTCCTTCTGGAATGCGGGGCCTCGCTCGTCCTCCGGCGCGAGCCGGCGGAAAAGTTCTCAGCGCGGCGGCGGTCATCGACGCTACGCTGAGAGCGGCGCAGGGCAGATCTTGCTCGGCGCTTTTGAATGCGGCTCCGGCCGCACAGCATGATTGAAGGAAATATGGCAACCGGCACCGTCAAGTGGTTCGACTCCGGCAAGGGCTTCGGCTTCATCGCTCCGGATGACGGCGGCAAGGATCTGTTCGCTCACTACAGCCAGATCCAGTCCAGCGGCTTCAAGACCCTCGAGGAGGCTCAGGCAGTCGAGTTCGAGATCGTCGAGGGCAACAAGGGTCCGCAGGCTGCGAACATTCGCCCCCTGTGAGCCTGGTCGCGTCCCCGTGACGCGGCTCGATTCGCGCTGACGGCCAGGGATCAGGTAGTCTGATCCCTGGCCGTTCGGCCAGGCGCCCGTAGCTCAACGGATAGAGCATCTGACTACGGATCAGAAGGTTGGGGGTTCGAGTCCCTCCGGGCGCGCACTGTGTTGAGACAGTAGAAGGCCACCTGCGGAAGCAGGTGGCCTTCGTGGTTTCGGATGCGTCCGCGTCCGCTTGCGCCTCGAGGCGAGTCCGGGGCCCGCGCGGTGCCGGGATCGCGACCACCATGGACTTCGACTACAGCGAGCTCACGCCTGACTCGTAGGCCGCTCGGGCCGCATACGAGCGCATGGCCGAGGGCCTCGCGGCCGACGCGGTGAACGGGCTGCGCGAGCGACTCCTCGAGCGCTGGCCGCCGGGGACCGAGCTGCGGTGGACGAGCGATCCGGATGACGAGGGCGTGGTGCGCCACGCGCTGCTGCTCGATGCGCGCGGTCGGCTGCTCGCGACCGGGGAGGACTTCACGATGCCGGCGGTGTTCCGCGGCGCCGTCTTCCGGCGCAGCCTCGAGCCGCACTCGGAGCGGCTGCACGCCCACGGCGAGCCGGAGTCGTGGTCGCTCGACCTGACGTTCGAGCGGGAACGCCACCCGAACGGCTGAGGCGGCGATCCGCCGCTCAGGACGCCGGGGTCTGGCCCTCCTCGGTCGCGTTGAACCACGCGAGCCACCCGCCGGCAGTCCGGTGCACCTCGTAGGCGCCGCACCAGACGACCTCGTCCGGCAGCTCGCTCGCGTCGGCGAAGCCGCCGTACCGGCCGTCGAACGGGAGCGTCGAGCGGGGCCCCACCGCGCATCCGCTCGGCTCGCTCCCCGTGAACGCGATCACGGCGCTCGTCTCGTCGTTCGTCGCGGTCGTGCGGATGCTCGCGGCATCGTCGGGCAGCCAGCTCGGCATCTCCACGCCGACCCAGCCCTCGGAGGCCTCGGCTCGGGAGTCGAACGCTTCGCTGTGCACGCGCTCGAACGCGTCGGCGATGCTCGTGCAGCCCGAGAGGGCGGTGACGGCGAGCGAGGCCGCGGCGAGGGCGGCGATGGTGGGGAGGCGTCTCCTCATGCCTCCATCGAATCGGTCGAGGCCGCCGGTCCGCGTCGCACGGACGACGGATCGCGCGTCGTCCCCGCGGATGATCTCAGGGCGCGTCGTCGTGCACACCGCACGAGCAGCCGACCGCTCCGGTCTCGCGGCTCCGCTCGGTGTAGGCGTGCAGCACCGCCTGCTCGAAGAGCACCTGGTGGGGCGAGAGGAACTGCTGCACCGCGGCGGGCAGCCGGCCGGCGAAGCGGTGCACGGGGCTGCCGACCGTGAGCTCCGCCACGTGCACGGCGACGTAGACGAGCGAGAGCAGCGAGAAGAGGGTGAGTCCCCGGCCGTCGGGCAAGAATGCGCTCACCACGGGGATGAGCACGACGACGCCGAACAGGCCGTGCAGCAGCGGCGAGCGGCGCAGCCGCGCCCGAGCGGCATCGCGCCCGTGGTCGCGCGCGGCGAGCACCGCGGTCGCGCGGGCGATCTCGTGCGCCTCCTCGTGCGGCGTGCGCTCGTCGGCGGCGATGCGGCCGATGCGCTCCGCGCGTCGCGCGTAGCGCTCGATCGCGGCCATCGCCCCGTCGCCCTGCATGCCCTCGTCGTCCACTGCCGCACCTCCTCCACCATTCTCTCGCGCGCGGCCGGGAGTCCGCACCCGGCCGCGGGGCCGCCCGGGCTCGATCGCGACGCGTGCGATGATCACGACGGGAGCGACCGCATCCGGCCCGGTCGTCCACGCCGAGCGCGCCGGATGGGGAGGCGACATGATCGGTCAGCGAGACGACCCGGGGCTGCCGCGCTACGCGGGGATTGCGACCTTCGCGCTGCTGCCGCAGCTGCACGAGGTCGAGCACGCGGATGTCGCTGTCGTCGGGATCCCGTTCGACTCGGGCACGAGCTTCCGGCCCGGCGCGCGCTTCGGCCCCGCGCACGTGCGCGAGCACTCCAGGCAGCTGCACCCCTACCACCAGGCGCACGACTCGTTCCCCTTCCGCGATCGCCAGGTGGTCGACGGCGGCGATCTGCGGGTCGGCCCCTACGACATCGAGGCCGCCGTCGAGGCGATCCACGAGCAGGCGCGGGCGCTCGTGCAGCGGGGCACGACCGTCGTGGCGATCGGCGGCGATCACACGATCGCCCTGCCGCTGCTGCGGGCCGCCGCCGAGCGGCACGGTCCGCTCGCCGTGCTCCACTTCGACGCGCACCTCGACACCTGGGACACGCTGCACGGCGCGAGCATCTGGCACGGCTCGCCGTTCCGGCGCGCGGCGGAGGAGGGGCTGCTCGACCTCGAGCACTGCCAGCACGTCGGCATCCGCGGCGGCATCTACGACCCGAGCGAGCTCGAGGACGACGCGCGCGCGGGCTTCGCGATCATCCGCACCGACGACTTCGCCCGCAGCTCCGCCGAGCAGCTCGCGGAGCGCATCCGCGCCCGTCTCGGCACCGGGCCGGTCTACGTGTCGATCGACATCGACGTGCTCGATCCCGCGCACGCGCCCGGCACCGGCACGCCCGAGGTCGCGGGCATCAGCACGCGAGAGCTCTTCGGCGTGCTGCGAGCCCTGCGCGGGCTGGACATCGTGGGCGGCGATGTCGTCGAGGTGCTCCCGGCCCACGACCACGCCGGCATCACGGGGCTGGCCGCCGCGCACGCGGTGTGGGAGCTGCTCGCGCTCATCCCGCCGCCGTCGCGCTGAGCGGAAGGCCTCCGGACGCAGCGCGGCCGCGGGCCGACATTGCTGTCGGGGCCGCGGCCGCGACCGTCGGGGGCAGGCTACTTGGAGCTGCCGCCGCCCATGATGATGAAGTCGTCCTCTCCGCCCATGATGATGAAGTCATCCTCGCCGAGCGGCGAGAGGAGGAGGTGGGTGGGGAGCTGCTTGAAGCCCATTGGAGTTCCTTTGCATGTGGTGGTGGGTGGTTCCCTCGCAGGGCCGACCTAGCCCCTGCGCGGGTCTACTGCTGAATGTAAGGCATCCACCGCCTTCGCGCGATGGGTTTCTCAGCTCTCCAGGGTGGCGCTCTCGAGCTGGATCTCGATGCCGGCCAGCGCCTGCGACACGGGGCACCCTGCCTTCGCCTCCTCGGCGTGCTTCGCGAACTGCTCCTGGTCGATGCCGGGCACCTTCCCGCTCACCGTCAGGACGCTCGTGGTGATGCCCTTGCCGGGCTCGAACGACACCTTCGCGCTCGTGCTGAGCGACTCGGGCGCGTGCCCGGCCTCCTCGAGCGCGTGCGAGAGCGCCATCGCGTAGCACGAGGCGTGCGCGGCCGCGATGAACTCCTCCGGCGTCGAGGCGCCGCCCTCCTCGGCGCGCGCCTTCCACGTGAGGTCGAAGCTCGAGCCGGTGCCGAGCGTGGTCGTGCCGGAGCCGCTGCTGAGCGGCCCGTTCCAGCTGGTGCTCGCGTTCGAGGTGATGGCCATGAAGTCCTCCTTGAGTTCGCGTCCCGTCCGCCGTCGGCGGCCGACAGCGCCAGGCTACGCGCGCAGGCTTGAGGTCGGGTGGTCGGATGCGTCGGAAGGCGTCGAGCGCGCCCGTGGGAGGATGGGTGCATGACTGAGAAGCCCGAGATCGACGCCCCCGAGGGGCCCGCGCCCGCTGACCTCGAGATCACCGACATCACCGTCGGCGACGGCGAGGAGGCGGTGAACGGCAAGCAGGTGAGCGTGCACTACGTCGGGGTGACGCACTCCACCGGCGAGGAGTTCGACGCCTCCTACAACCGCGGCGCTCCGCTCGAGTTCCCGCTCGGCGTCGGCATGGTCATCAAGGGCTGGGAGCAGGGCATCCTCGGCATGCGCGTCGGCGGCCGCCGCAAGCTCGTCATCCCGCCCCACCTCGCCTACGGCGAGCGCGGCGCGGGCGGCGTGATCGGCCCGAACGAGGCGCTCATCTTCGTGTGCGACCTGGTCGCCGTCCGCTGACCCGCTGCCGGTGATCGAGTAGGCCGCGGAGCGGCCGTATCGAGATCCTTGCGATCGTCTCGATGCGGCCTTCGGTCCTGCTCGACGAACGGGGCGACCTCAGACGGCCTTGCCGGGGTTCAGGATGCCGAGCGGATTGGACGCGGCCCGCACCGCCCGCTGCAGCTCGAGCTGCCGCTCGCCGAGCTCATCGACGAGCCAGCGGCGCTTGAGGATGCCGACGCCGTGCTCGCCCGTGAGCGTGCCGCCCATCGCGATCGCCGCCTCGAACACCTCGTTCGCGCACGCCCAGATCTCGTCGCTCGGCTCCGTGCCGTCGAAGACGAACGTCGGGTGCAGGTTGCCGTCACCGGCGTGCGCCGTCGTTGCGAGCCGCACGCCGTGCCGGGCCGACGCCTCGTCGCACGCGCGGAACATGTCGGCGAGCCGCGACCTCGGCACCGAGACGTCCTCGACGAGCACCGTGCCGAACGACTCGAGCGCGAAGTGCACCTGCCTGCGCACCTGCACGAGCACATCCGACCGCGCCGCGTCGTCGGTGCGCTCGACGCGCCCGCCGTGGGCGGCGAGGATCGCCGCGACCGCCTCCGACGTCGCGGCGGCGCCGAGGTCGTCGGTCTGCACGAGCACGAACGCGCCCTCCATCGGCTGGCCGGTGTAGGCGGCGAGCATCGAGACGGCGTCGCGGCCGACGAGCTCCATGATGGCGGGGCGGATGCGCGCGGCCGTCACGGCCGTGCACGCGGCGGCGGCGAGGGCCTCGTCGTCGAAGAACGCGCCGACCGTCCAGATGCCGCCCTCGACGAGCGGGCGCAGCTTGAGCGTCGCGCCGACGACGATGCCGAGCGTGCCCTCCGAGCCGATCATGAGCGCCGTGAGGTCGAGCCCCGTGACGCCCTTCACGGTGCGGTGGCCGGTCGAGATGAGGCTGCCGTCGGCGAGCACGACGTCGAGCGCGAGCACCCACTCGCGCGTCACGCCGTACTTCGCGCACAGCAGGCCGCCAGCGTTCGTGGCGATGTTGCCCCCGACCGTCGAGATCGCGCGGCTCGCCGGGTCGGGCGGCCACCACAGGCCGTGGGCGGCGAGCAGCTCGTTGAGCTCGGCGTTCCGGATGCCCGGCTCGACCACGCAGGACTGGTCGACGAGGGAGACGTCGAGCAGGCGCCGCATGCGGTCGACCGAGACGACGAGTTCGCCCTCGCCCGCGATCGCGCCGCCCGCGAGACCGGTGCCCGCGGCGCGCGGCACGACCGGCACGCGATGCTCGCTCGCCCAGCGGAGCGCGGCCTGCACGTGCTCCACCGCCTCCGCCTCGACGATCGCGAGCGGCGCCGCGAGGGCGCGATGCCCCGACTTGTCGGCGCGGGCGACGTCGAGCGCGACCGGGTCGGTGACGAGCACGTGGGCCGGGAGCGCCGCTCGGAGCGCGTCGAGGCTCACGCGAGCACCAGCCCGTCGACGAGCGTCCACGCGCCGGGCGCACCGCGGAAGCGCACCGAGTGCGCGTTGTCGGGCGTGCGGGTCTCGAGCCCGGTGACGTGGTCGGCGAAGGCGCGGATGAACGTGCCATGCGAGACGATCACGAGCGCCCCGACGGGGTTGCGCGCCGCGACGTCGTCGATCGCCGCGACCGCCCGCTGCTGCAGGTCGTCGAAGTCCTCCTCGCCGGGCCAGTCCGTGCCGAAGCGCGCGATCGCCTCGTCCTTCGTGAGCCCCTCGACCTCCCCGTAGGCGCGCTCGATGAGGCTCGCGTAGCGGCCGCCGACCTCGAGGTCGAGCTCGGCGGCGATGATGTCGGCCGTGACGGCCGCGCGCTCGAGCGTCGACGACACCACGGCATCCCACCGCCCGTCGCCCGGGGTCTCGGCCGCGAGCAGCCGCGCGGCGGTGTGCGCCTGGGCGATGCCCGTCTCGTTGAGCGGGATGTCGCTCGTGCCCTGCAGTCGTCCGGCGAGGTTCCAGTCCGTCTGGCCGTGCCGGACGAGCGCGATCTCCATGCTCCGAGCCTAGGCGGCGCGCGAGAGCGTCCCGCGCATCCGCCGCCATCCACAACCTCACATCCCGCCCCGCTCGCGCGTTGGCAGGGTGTGAGAGGAATACGGCCATGACGCACACCACCATCGACAGCCCGATCGGCGAGCTGACCCTCGTCGCTCGCGACGGCGCGCTCTCGGGCGTCTACATGCCCGAGCATCGGCCCGCGCCCGACCCGGCCGGCTTCGGCGACCGCGACGACGCGGTGTTCGCGGATGCCGTGCGCCAGCTCGGCGAGTACTGGTCGGGGGAGCGGGAGGCGTTCGGGCTGCCGCTCGACCCGGCCGGCAGCCCGTTCCAGCTGCGCGTCTGGGATGCGCTGCGCGAGATCCCCTACGGCGAGACGCGCACCTACGGCTGGATCGCAGCCCGGATCGGCCAGCCGACCGCCGTGCGCGCCGTCGGGCTCGCGAACAGCCGCAACCCACTCTCGATCGTCGTGCCGTGCCACCGGGTCGTCGGCTCGACCGGCGCGCTCACCGGGTACGCCGGCGGCGTCGAGCGCAAGCGCTACCTGCTCGATCACGAGCGGCGCGCGCGGCTAGATTCGGTCGCGTGAGCCGTGCGCCGTTCGAGAGGATCGTCGAGCGGCACGGCGCTCGCGTCTGGCGGGTCTGCCGAGCGCTGCTCGACGAGACCGACGCCGATGACGCGTGGAGCGAGACGTTCCTCACCGCGCTCGAGGCCTATCCGACACTGGCGCACGACGAGCGCATCGAGGGGTGGCTCGTGACGATCGCGCACCGGAAGGCGATCGACGTGCTGCGACGCCGCTCGCGACTCGTGGTCGGCGAGGTGCCGGAGCGCGTCGCACCCAGTCGAGCGCGCGACCTCGACCTCGCCCGCGCGCTCGCGCAGCTGCCGCAGCGCCAGCGCGAGGCGGTCGTGCTGCACCACCTCGGCGGGCTGCCGTTCGCCGAGGTCGCGGCGCAGCTGGAGTCCTCGACGGATGCGGTGCGTCGCGCGTCGTCCGACGGCGTGCGCAGGCTGCGGGTGCTCATGGGGGAGGAGCGATGACCGGGCCGCTCTCTCCGGGCGCGCCGTTCCCGGCCGCGCCGCTCGAGCCCGCCGCCGATCGGGTCGCTGAGCTGCGCGCGAGGCTCGCGGATCGCGCCGCCGAGCGCGGGCTGCTCGACGTCGCCTACCGCTCGCTCGACACCGAGCTCGGCGCGCTGCTGCTCGCGAGCACGCCCGCCGGCCTCGTCTCGGTGACGTTCGACGGGGCAGCGCCCGATGCGACCCTCGAGCGGCTCGCGACCTCGCTCAGCCCCCGCATCCTCGAGGCGCCCGCCCGGCTCGACGCGGCGGCGCGCGCGATCGACGACCTGATCGGCGGGCGCTCTCGGGCCTTCGACGGGGCGCTCGACCTCTCGCTCGCGCGCGGCTTCGGCCGCGACGTGATCGAGCGGCTGCGCGAGATCCCCTACGGCGAGACGCGCAGCTACGCGCAGGTCGCGGCGGCAGCCGGCTCGCCGCGAGCGGTGCGGGCGGTCGGCACCGCGTGCCGTCGCAACCCGCTGCCGATCGCGATCCCGTGCCACCGGGTGGTGCGCAGCGACGGGGCGCTCGGGCAGTACGTCGGCGGCATCGAGGCGAAGCAGCGGCTGCTGCGCGTCGAAGGAGCAGGCGCCGCGCACTAGCCTGGGCGGATGCCAGCCACCGAGCTCCTCGCCGTCGTCGAGCGCGACGGATTCATCGAGTCCGAGCACCGCGGCGTCGCGGTGCTCATCGACCCGGAGGGCCGCGTCATCGAGGCCCACGGGCCGGTCGAGCGCCCGTTCCTCGCGCGCAGCGCGCTCAAGCCGCTCTTCGCGGCGACGCTGCTCGAGCGGGGCCTCGTCGAGCTCGAGCCCGCGCACGCCGCGCTCGCGAGCGCGAGCCATTGGGCGGACGACGAGCACGTCGCGACCGCGCAGGCGATGGCGGCAGCCCTCGACGTCGACGAGGCGTCGCTCCGCTGCCCGCCGATGAAGGCGCCCGACGGCACGCAGCGGCGCTTCGCGCACATGTGCGTCGGCAAGCACATCGCGTTCGCCGCCGCAGCGCGCGCGCTCGGCGTGTCCGACGGGTACTGGGAGGAGTCGCATCCGCTGACCGCGGTCCTCCGCGAGGGGATCGACGGTGCCGCGGGCGAGAGCGTGCCCGGCATCGCGCGCGACGGCTGCGGGGCGCTCGTCTTCGCCACAACCCCGCTCGGCCTCGCTCGCGCCTTCCGCCGCCTCGCGCCCGACGGCACGGGCGGGCACCGCTTCGTCGGCGACGCGATGCGGGCGCACCCGACGCTCATCGACGGCGCGGGCCGACCCGATGCGGTCGTGATCGCGGGCACCGGATGCGCGACGAAGTTCGGGGCCGAGGGCACGCAGGCGATGGTCGCCCCCGACGGCACGACCGCGGTCGTGAAGAGCGCCGACGGCGCGCGGCGAGCCGGCGCACCGGTCGCCCTCGCGATGCTCGAGCGGGCGGGCGCGCTCCCCGAGGGCACGCTCGATCGGCTCGCCGAACCGCTCGGTCTCGTGCAGCGCAGCGCCGGCGAGCCCGTGGGCCTGCTGCGCCCGGTCGTGTAGCCGTGCGCCGCGCACGGGGAGCGCTCGCTGCGACGCTCGCCGTCGTCGCCGGCACGACGGGCTGCGGGTTCGGTGCCGCCTGCACCGCTGTCGGCTACTCGAGCACGTTGCACGTCGAGCTCGGGTGGGCCGCGGACGGCATCGCGGCGCTCGAGGTGTGCCCGGAGGCGGGCTGCGGCGTCGGGGGCGAAGCCGAGATCGGAGCCGGCCGCGTCACCGTCGGGGACGAGCTCGCGACGTTCACGCTCTACTACCCTGGCGAGCGGCTGAGGCTCCGCGCGCTCGGCGAGGACGGCGCGGTGCTGACCGAGGCGGTGGTGCAGCCCGATCGGGTGCGGGTCGGCGGCACCGAGCGCTGAGGCGGGCCGACCGAGGCGACGGTGCGGCTCGCCGGCTGACCCCGGTGGTGCGGCGCGGCCGTCACAGCCGCGCGGCGCACGCCTCCGCGAACGCGCCGAAGCCGCGCTCGACGACGCCCAGCAGGGTCTCGTCGCTCGCGAGGTGTGCGCGCCACTCGGCCACCGCATCCGGGTCGCGCAGCTCCGAGAGCGTCGGTGACGCCACGGAGTCCCAGAGTCGCATGACGCGGTCGTCGGCCTCGAGGTGGAACTGCATGCCGAGCGCCGAGCCGTAGCGGAACGCGTCGTTGTCGACGGTCGCGCTGCGCGCGAGCAGCCGCGCGCCCGGCGGGAGCGAGACGACGTCGCTGTTCCAGCGCATGGCGCCGAGCCGGCCGACGTGGTCGCCGAGCCACGGGTCGGGCTCGAGGAGCTCGATGTCGAGGATGCCGACGGCGTCGACGACGCCCTCGCGGTGCACACCGCCGAGCGCGCGGCCGATGATCTGGTGGCCGAGGCAGATGCCCAGCACCGGCACGTCCGCGTCGATGGCCCGCAGCGCGAGATCGGCCGTCGCCTGCAGCGACGGGAAGCGATCGACCTCGGCGGCGCTCATCTGCCCGCCGGTGATGACGATGCCGGCGATGTCGTCGAGCGGCGGCAGCGCGGTCTCGAGCACCGCTTCGCGCGTCGGCAGGTGGCTCAGCAGCGTCGTCGCATGCCCGCCCGTCTCGTACTC
Organism: Agrococcus lahaulensis DSM 17612; assembly: GCF_000425105.1. Taxonomy (GTDB): domain Bacteria; phylum Actinomycetota; class Actinomycetes; order Actinomycetales; family Microbacteriaceae; genus Agrococcus; species Agrococcus lahaulensis. The sequence continues at coordinate 138,125 of NZ_AULD01000005.1, read as the reverse complement.
GATGTGCTTGATGAACAGGACGGAACGCGCCAACGCAGCACCCTTCTCTCGTCGCTAGCCTAGGGCTCGACGGGCACCGCCCCTCGTCACCCGACGCACCGCATCCGCCCCCGACCGAGGAGCAGCATGACCGTGTTCGCGATGGCGCCCGACGGCGTGCGGATCGCCCTGCACGAGCTCGGCGACCCCGACGGCTCGCCCGTGCTGATGATCCATGGCTTCTCGTCGAACGCGAAGCGCAACTGGATCGGGAGCGGCTGGAGCGCCGCGCTCGCCGAGCGCGGGCTCCGCGGCATCGCGATGGACCTCCGCGGCCACGGCGAGAGCGACCGGCCATCGACCGGCTACGACGTGCCGCGCTTCGTCGCCGACGTCGACGCGGTGCTCGCGCAGCTCGCGCTCGACGAGCCACCCGGGGCGATCGGCTACTCGATGGGCGCCCGGCTGCTCTGGCGGCATGCCGGCACCCGTCCGCACGCCTTCCGGGCGCTCGTGCTCGGCGGACTGCCGGCGAGCGACCCGTTCGAGCGCTTCGACGTCGACCTCGCGCAGCGCGCGCTCGCGGGCGAGGCCGAGCCCGGCCCCATGGAGTCGTTCATCGTCGACCTCGCGGCGGTGTTCCCCGAGCACGACCCGGCGACGCTCGTCACGCTCGCGGGCGAGGTCTCGCGCACGCTCTTCGACCCGGCCCAAGCGCCGCCGGCCGTGCCGACGCTGCTCATGACGGGCGCGAAGGACACCCGCGCGGACGACACCCGCGAGCTGCTGCCGCTCCTGGCCGATGGCCGCTTCGAGGAGATCCCCGGTCGCAACCACGTGAACGCGCCGACCTCGGGCGCCTTCCGGCGCCGCGCATCCGCGTTCCTCGCCGAGCACCTCGGCTGACCTGCCCGGATGTGCAAGAGGGCCGATCGGGTTCTCCCGACCGGCCCCAGTCCCTTGCACCAAGTGAGGCTGCTGCCTCCGCTTCCGCCGATCGCCACAGCACTACGATCGACGTGCGACGAACGTATAACGGATGGGTAACGAACCGACCCAGTTCTACCTGTGAATGGGCTGTGGGCGCTGGTCAGAAGCGGTCGGGGCTCGGCCCGGAGGCGAGCACCGTGACGTCGGCGTGCCCGTCGAAGCGGTAGCCCGCGCCGCGCACGGTGCGGATGATCTCGGCGTAGGCGCCGAGCTTCGCGCGCAGGCGCCGCACGTGCACGTCGATCGTGCGCTCGTTGGGACGGTCGTCGGCGTCGGCGTCCCACAGCGCGTCGATGATGTCGCAGCGGCCGACCGTCGAGCCCTCGCGCAGCACGATGTGCTGCAGCAGCTCGAACTCGCGGTAGGTGAGCGGCGCGATCTCGTCGCCGATCGCGACGCGCTTGCGGGTCAGGTCGATGACGATGCCCGGGTCGGTCTCGGCCGCGGGCTGCTGCACCGCGGGGTCGCCGAGCGCGCGGCGCACGACGTCGACGTCGCGGCCACCGGCGCCCGCGGGGGCGAGCGCGACGGCGGCGTGGGTCTGGGCGCTCGGGGCGAGCTTCGCCGTGAGCGCGCGCAGCTCGGTCACGAGGCGCGCGAGCTCGACGCGGTCCTCGGCGGCGGCGTCCTCGCCGAGGCCGACGTAGAGCACGAAGCCGCGCGCCTCGGTGCCCTCGGGCACGGCCCGGACGGCGGCGCGCGGCGCGGCCGTCGGGGTCGGGGCGGATGCGGCGGGCTGCGGCTTGAGGGCGCTCGAGCCGCTCGTGCGGGGCTGGGCGAGCGAGGGGCGGCCGAGCTGACGGTGAAGGGCAGTGCGGGTGGGGAGAGCGGTGATGGTCATGGGAGGGCCTTCCGGCGTGCGGTCGGCAGCGCCCGCGGAGGGGCGATGAGTGCTGCCGACTCGAGGAGTCGAGGGGTGGTGCGCAGACCTCGGATGGGTCCGGTGACCGCTCGAAGGCCTGCTCAGGGCCTCACGGGGTGCGACGGGTATGCGTCAGCGACTCCGATGCGGAGCGGTCGGGCGGGTGCGAGCTGGGCTCAAGCACACATTCGACGCATGGCGACCATCGGCATCATCATGCCGTTCGTCCCGTTCGTCGCGAGGACGGACTGGGGGCCGAAGGTGGTCATCATGCCTGTCAGTATCGCGGCTTGTCGCGCGGGAAGTCAAACGGCCGCGCAATGTGACGAATTGTGACGGCGCGCGGCGCCGCGGGCATCACTCGTCGACGGTGCCGTAGAGCCGGTCGCCCGCGTCGCCGAGGCCGGGCACGATGAAGCCGCGCTCGTCGAGGCCCTCGTCGAGGGCGCCCAGCACGATCGTCACGTCGTGGCCGTCCATGTCGCGCTCGACCCGCTCGAGCCCCTCCGGGGTGCCGAGCAGGCAGATGGCGGTGACGTCGACCGCGCCGCGATCGAAGAGGAACTGCATGGCGCCCGAGAGCGAGCCGCCGGTCGCGAGCATCGGGTCGAGCACGAAGCACTGCCGATCCGAGAGGTCGTCGGGCAGCCGCTCGGCGTAGGTCGTCGGCTGGAGCGTCGTCTCGTTGCGCGCCATGCCGAGGAAGCCGACCTCGGCGGTCGGCACGAGCGCCGTCATGCCCTCGAGCATGCCGAGGCCGGCGCGCAGGATCGGCACGACCAGCGGTCGCGGCTCGGCGATCTCGACGCCGGTCGTGACCGTCACCGGCGTCTGGATCTCCTTCGGCGTCACGCGCACGTTGCGGGTCGCCTCGTAGGCCAGCAGCGTCATCAGCTCGCCCACGAGCGACCGGAAGGTCGGCGACGGCGTGCGCGCATCCCGCAGCACGGTGAGCTTGTGGGTGATGAGCGGGTGGTCGGCGACGTGGACTCGCATAGGGTTCAGGGTAGTGGGCCGCCTGCTTGCGGTGCGCCCGACGAGGAGGGCGGATGCGGCCGGCGGCACGCGACGAGGCGCTCATGCGCCTCGCGCTCGACGAGGCGACGGCGGCCGAGCGCTCTGCCGACGTGCCGGTCGGCGCGGTCGTGGTCGACGCATCCGGCACCGTCATCGGCACGGGGCGGAACGAGCGCGAGCTGCGGCACGATCCGACCGCGCACGCCGAGGTCGTCGCGCTGCGCGAGGCGGCCGCGACGCGCGGTGCGTGGCGGCTCGACGGATGCGCGCTCGTCGTCACGCTCGAGCCGTGCGTCATGTGCGCGGGCGCGATCCTCGCGAGCCGCATCGATCGGGTCGTGTTCGGGGCGTGGGACGAGAAGGCCGGCGCCGCCGGCAGCGTCGTCGACCTGCTGCGCGAACGGCGCTTGCCCCACCGCGTCGAGGTCGTCTCGGGCGTGCTCGCGCCCGAGGCCGAGGCGCAGCTGCGCGCGTTCTTCGCCGAGCGCCGCTGACCGCGCGGCGCGGCGCCGCTCGCGACTCGACCCCTTCGCGTCGAGCCGACCGCCTCGCGTCGAGCCGACCCCCTCGCGTCGAGCGGACCCGCGGCAAGGGCTCGAGTAGGCGAGAAGCGGTCGAGTCGCCGGCGGCGGCGGCGACAGCCGGTCGAGTCGGCGGGAAGCGGTCGACTCGACGCTCAGTCGCCGGGCGGGCAGCGCGGGGTCCTTCGGCTCGAGCCCCTCGACCTGGTCGCCGGCCGCCTCGCGCTGCTCCTCGACGATGCGCTGCTCGTAGGTGTGCGGGCGCCATATCTCGTCGACGACGCCGAGCCCGCCGCCCATGCGGCGGGCTCCCTGCGTGGAGGCGCTGTGCCACAGGCGGGGTCCCGCGAGCACGAGCGCGATCGTCACGCCCAGGATGGCGAGGAGGGCGACGAGCTCGAGCCACCCCATCCGGTTACCTCAGCGCCAGAAGACCGCGATGAGCAGGTTGACGAGCGCGAGCCCGCCGGCCGTGTGGAAGAACGGCAGGAGCTTGCGCTCGAGGGCGACGTCGGCGGCCGCCACGGCGCCGCCGGCGGCGAGGCGTGACTTCTCGGCTCGCATCGAGCGCTGGCGGAGGAAGCCGACGAGCGCGGCGACGAAGACGACGAGCGCGATGACGCCCTTGATGCCGAGCTTCATGTGGTTCACGTCGGCGTCGTTCGCCATGGCGAGCCCGTAGAGCGAGACGCCCGTGACGAGCTGCAGCGCGCCGCCGATCAGCAGCAGGGTGAAGTTGTGCCCGGCCTTCGCGCGCATCTGCACGAAGAACGTGCCGACGAGCAGGGCGAGGCCGATGAAGTGGCCGGCGAGCAGCAGCGAGTGCAGGAAGTCCATGCAGACAGCCTACACAGACGCGTCCCGTCCGTCAGTTGCCCGACTGGATCACGATGTGGTCGGTCGAGGGAGCGATCTCGGGCCGGTGGACGTAGAGGTCGGGCTCGATGTAGATCACTCGCGCGTGCGGGATCTCGGCGCGCAGCAGCGACTCCAGCTCGTTGATCGTGCGCGCGACGTGCTCGATGTCGCTCTTCGGCGGGAACGCGACCTTCGCGGCGATCATGAGCTCGTCGGGCCCGAGGTAGAGCGTCTTCATGTGGATGACCGACTCGACGCCCGGGGCGGCGTTCAGCACGCGCGCGATGCGCGCCGTGTCCTCCTTCGTCGCGCCCTCGCCGATGAGGAGCGACTTCATCTCGACGGCCAGCACGGCCGCGACGACGATGAGCAGCACGCCGATGACGATCGTGCCGATCGCGTCGAAGAGCGGGTTGCCGGTGAGCGCCGTGAGGCCCACCGCGATGAACGCGAAGATGAGGCCGAGGAGCGCCGCGAGGTCCTCGAGCAGGACGACCGGCAGCTCGGGGCTCTTCGCCTTGCGGATGAAGTCCACCCAGCGCGCCTTGCCGCGCACCTTGTTCGACTCCTTGATGGCGGTGCGGAACGAGAGGCTCTCGAGCACGATCGCGATGCCGAGCACGACGAGCGGCAGCCAGATGATGTCGAGCTCGTGCGGGTCGCGCAGCTTCGAGACGCCCTCGGCGATCGAGAAGAGGCCGCCGACCGAGAACAGCACGAGCGCGACGATGAACGCCCACACGTAGCGCTCGCGGCCGTAGCCGAACGGGTGCTCGGCGTCGGCCTTCCGCTTCGCGAGCCGGCCGCCGAGCAGGAGCAGCAGCTGGTTGCCGGCGTCGGCGACCGAGTGGATCGCCTCGGCGAGCATCGACGCCGAACCGGAGAAGAACCAGGCGACGAACTTCGTGATGGCGATGCCCGTGTTCGCGAGGAACGCCGCGACGACCGCCTTCGTACCGTGGGATGCGCTCACGGCCGCGAGTCTACGCGGGCGGCGCTCGCGGCTCGCGGCACTAGCCTGGCGGCATGCCAGAGCTGCTCCCTCCCATCGCCATGCTCGGCGTCGGCTCGATGGGCGGCGCGATCCTCACGGGGCTCGCGCGCCACGGTGCCGAGCGCATCGTCGTGACGAACCGGACCGCCGAGAAGGCGAGCGCGATCCGGCTGGAGGGCGTCGAGTCCATCGCGCTCGAGTCGGAGCCCGACGGCAACGCCCGCGCGGTCGCCGGCGCGAAGCTCGTGGTGCTCGGGGTGAAGCCGGCGGGCATCGTCGAGCTCGCGCGCGAGGTCGCGCCGCACCTCGAGGCGGATGCGGTGGTCGTCTCGATCGCGGCGGGCACGACGACCGCGTCCATCGAGGCCGCACTGCCCGCATCCGTCGCCGTCGTCCGGGCGATGCCCAACACGCCCTCGCACGTCGGGCTCGGCGTCACAGGCATCGCGGGCGGCAGCCGCGCCTCGGCCCACGACGTCGCGCTCGTCGGGCGGCTGTTCGAGTCGGTCGGGGAGGTGCTCGTGCTCGACGAGTCGCAGATCGACGCGCTCTCGACCATCTCGGGCTCCGGGCCCGCGTACATCTTCCTGCTCATCGAGGAGCTCACGGGCGCGGCCGAGCGGATGGGCTTCACCCCCGAGCAGGCGGCGACGATGGTGCAGGGCACCTTCCGCGGCGCGAGCGAGCTGCTCGCCGCCGAGGGAGCGGAGCCGGCCGAGCTGCGCCGCCGGGTGACGAGCCCGAAGGGCACGACCGAGCGGGCGATCGCGGTGCTGCAGGAGGCGCGCCTCGGCGACGTCTTCGACCGCGCGACGGCCGCGGCGCTCGAGCGCGCCCGGGAGCTCGCCGCCGGCTGAGGCGCGTCAGCGCTGCTGGCCGTCGAGGTACTGCCAGCCCTGGTCGCGGCGGAACCGGCTCAGCTCGCGCATCGCGCCACGAGTGCCGTCGGCGACCCAGTGGGCGTCGAACGAGACGGTGCCCTCCCGGTCGAACGGGCCGCCCGCGCTCGCGCCGACGATGTCGAGCCGGAGCCAGCGGATGCCCGGGTCGAGCTCGAGGGAGCGCGGCCGGGTCGTCGGGTGCCACGAGGCGAGCAGCCAGTCGACGTCACCGAGCGCGAACGCCGTGAACCGGGAGCGCATGAGCTGCTCGGCCGTCGCGGCCTCGCGCTCGCGGCGGTGGATCGGCCCGCAGCACTCGCCGTAGGTGAGGCCCGTGCCGCACGGGCAGCGCGTGCCGTCGTCGATCGCGGTGCGCTCGGCGTCGGCGCTCATGCGCTCAGCGCCGCGAAGCGCTCGATGTCGTTCTGATTGCCGGAGACGATGATGAGGTCGTGGTTCGAGACGACGGTCTCGGGCGTCGCGTAGGTGAACTCCCCGCCCGGGCTCTTCACGCCGACGACCGTGAGGTGGTACTTCGACCGGATCTTCGACTCGGCGAGCGAGATGCCGCGGATGTGCTTCGGCGGGTACATCTTGACGATCGCGAACTGGTCGTCGAACTGGATGTAGTCGAGCATGCGGCCGGAGACGAGGTGCGCGACGCGCTCGCCGGCCTCCGCCTCGGGGTAGATGACGTGGTTGGCGCCGATGCGGCTGAGGATCTTGCCGTGCGACTGGCTGATCGCCTTCGCCCAGATCTGCGGCACGCCGAGGTCGACGAGGTTCGCGACGATGAGCACTGACGCCTCGATCGACGAGCCGACCGCGCACACGGCGATCGAGAAGTCCTGGGCGCCGACCTGCTTGAGCGCATCGATCGAGCGGGCGTCGGCCTGCACGGTGTGGGTGAGGCGCTCCGACCACTTCTGCACGAGGTTGATGTCGCCGTCGATCGCGAGCACCTCGCGGTCGAGGCGGGCGAGCTGCCCCGCCGTCGCGGCGCCGAAGCGGCCCAGCCCGATCACGAGCACGGGGGCGTCGTGGGGGATCCTGTCAACCAACGATCGGCCTCTCCTCGGGACGCGTGAACAGCTGCGTCCGCTGGCTCGCGGCGAGCGCCGCGGCGAGCGTCACACTACCGATGCGGCCGACGAACATCGTCAGCGCGAGGATGATCTTGGCCGGGTCCTCGAGACCCGCGTGCGTGAAGCCGGTCGAGAGGCCGACGGTCGCGAACGCGCTGATGACGTCGAAGAGCACGAACGACAGCGGCGCGCCGGTGATCTCGAGCAGCACGATCGTCACGCCCGCGACGATCGTCGCGCTCCACAGCGTGACCGAGACGGCAAGGCGCAGGACGTCGGAGGGGATGCGGCGGCCGAACGCCTCCATCGACTTGCGGCCGCGGGCCTCGGCGATCGCCGCGAGGAAGAGGATCGCGAGCGTCGTCACCTTGATGCCGCCGGCCGTGGAAGCGGAGCCGCCGCCGACGAACATGAGCATGTCGGTGACGAGCAGGCTCGAGTTGTGCAGCAGCCCGAGGTCGTCGACCGCGAAGCCGCCCGAGCGCGCCATCGCCGAGAGGAAGAAGGCGTGCAGCAGCTGCTGGCCGAAGTCGTCGGTGCCCCACGAGTCGGCGTTGCCCCACTCGAGCACGAGGAACGCGAGCCCCCCGAGGAGGAAGAGCAGCAGCGAGACGGTGATCGTGAGCTTGACGTGGAGCGACCACTGCCGCGGCTTGCCGAGGTGCCGGAGGATGACGAAGTAGACGGGGAAGCCGAGCGAGCCGATGAAGACGCCGAGCATGAGCACGCCGAGGAACCACGGGTCGGTCGCGAAGGGCTCGAGCCCCTCGACAGTCGGCACGAAGCCCGAGTTGGTGAAGGCCATGATCGACCAGTAGGTCGCCTCGTAGAGCGCGGTGAGGAGATCCTTGCCCTCGAGGAGCAGGCGCGGCAGCAGCAGCACGATCAGCACGGCCTCGAAGGCGAGCACCGAGAGCGCGACGATCCGCAGCAGCGAGCCGACCTCCCCGAGGCGGATGGCCTGCTGCTCCTGCACGACGCCGCGCCGCACGCGCGAGGGATTGGAGTCGCTCGCGGCCATGAGGCGCTGCCGCAGCCCGAGCCGCCGCGCGACGGTCATGCCGAGGATCGACGCGAGCGTCAGCACGCCGATGCCGCCGACCTCGACGCCGATCATCACGACCGCGTTGCCGAACGGGCTCCAGTGGGTCGCCATGTCGACGACCGTGAGCCCCGTGACGCACACGACGCTCACGGCCTGGAAGAACGCATCCACGGCACCGGTCGTGCCGTCGCCGGCCGTCGCCCACGGCGTCGCGAGCAGCACGGCGAAGACGAGGTTGAGCGCCGCGAACACGACGATCGCGAAGCGAGCGGGGTAGGCGGCGGCGAAGTGCTCGACGGCGTCGCGCGATCGCTCGAGCAGCGTCGCATCGCTCGACGACCGCAGCTGCGCCACGTGCTGTGCCCTTCGCGGAACCGGAGCGCCGTCGGGCGGCGCAGGACGGGGCAAGCGTAGTCCTCGCGAGCGCCGTCACGCGCCGTCCGCGGTTTGTCGCCCCCGCCTCGACGCTGGCATGCTTTGCGCATGGCCGACATCTTCAGCGTGATCGCGGACAGCACGCGCCGCGACATCCTCGGGGTGCTCCTCGAGCGCCGCGCGACGACCGGAGACGCCTCGGTCAGCCAGATCGTCGAGGCCCTGGGCGTGCCGCAGCCGACGGTGTCGAAGCACCTCCGCACGCTGCGCGACGCGGGCCTCGTGACAGTGCGCGAGGACGGCCAGCACCGCCACTACGCCATCGTCCTCGCGCCCTTCGACGAGATCGACGACTGGCTCATGCCCTTCATCTTCGCCGAGGGGGAGCAGGAGGAGGCATCGCTCGGCGCGGCCGCCTTCGCCGCGTGGGCGGGCGTCAACGTGCAGGCGCCGCTGCGCGCCGCGGCCGACCAGGCGCGGCAGGCCGCCGAGCAGGCGCGCGTCGCGGCGGAGCAGGCGCTCGCGCGCGTCTCCGAGACCGTGGAGCATCCCGCGCCGGTCGGCGCATCGATCGGTCGCCGGGCGGCTGACCGGGTGCACGACGTGCAGGAGCGCATGCAGGAGGCCCGGGACCGCATCCACGAGGTGCAGGAGCGGCTGCAGGAGCTGTCTGCCCGCAACGCGCAGCGCTTCGACGAGGCGAAGGGCAAGCTGCGCGGCCGCGAGCAGCAGCGCGGCGACGACCCCGAGCGCCCCGCGCGCGACGCCGACGACGCCCGACTGGACTGACCCCCAGCGGCGTCCGCGCCGATTCCGGTAGGATGTCCCGAGCGTTTTCCCTGCGCGGGCCTCGAGGCTGCGCAGCGTCAGCGAGCAATCCCGATTCGGAAGTGAGGAACCTCTATGGGTTCTGTCGTCAAGAAGCGCCGCAAGCGCATGGCGAAGAAGAAGCACCGCAAGCTGCTTCGCAAGACGCGCCACCAGCGTCGCAACCGCAAGTAGTCGGTTGCAGCCAAGGCCGGGACCTGCACTCGCAGGCTCCCGGCCTCTGCTTGTCTGGCCGGTGTCTAGGCTGGAGCGATGGTCGAGATCACGCTCATCACGAAGCCCGGCTGCCACCTCTGCGATGACGCGCGGCCGATCGTCGAGCGCGTCGTCGCCGGTTTCGATGAGGTGACGCTCACGGAGCTGTCGATCCTCGACGACGCGGCGCTCGCGGAGCGCTACAGCGACGACATCCCGGTCGTGCTCATCGACGGCCGCCAGCACTCCGCGTGGCGGGTCGACGAGGCGAAGCTGGCCGATCGGATCCGGACGCGGCTCGGCGCCTGACGCTCTCGCTGGTTCGTCTCGATACGCGCGCTGCGCGCGCTACTCGACGAGCGGGTGGACGCGCTGCGCGCGCTGCTCGACGAGCGGGTGGGTGCGCGCTACTCGACGAGCGGGTGACGCGCTGCGCGCGCTACTCGACGAGCGGGTGAGTGCGCGCTATTCGACGAGTGGAGGCGCTACGGCTTCAAGCGCGTCGGGCCGCGGAAGAGGTACGTCGTCTCGCGGATCGAGCCCAGGCCCAGCATGAGCATGACGACGCGGGCGAGGCCCATGCCGAAGCCGCCGTGCGGGGGCACGCCGTAGCGGAAGAAGTCGAGGTACTCCTCGAGCTCCGACGCATCCATGCCCTTCTCGGCGATCTGCGCCTCGAGCACGTCGATGCGGTGCTCGCGCTGCGCGCCCGTGGAGATCTCGACGCCGTTGTAGATGAGGTCGTACGAGTTCGTCACGTCGCCGCGGCCCTCGGGGCGCAGGTGGTAGAACGGCCGCACGCCGGAGGGGTACTCGGTCACGAACACGAAGTCGTGGCCCATCGTCTCCTTGATGTGCGCCGAGATCTGGCGCTCCGCCTCGGGGTCGAGGTCGCCGTCGGCGCGCTCGATCGTGTGGCCGCGACCCTCGACGATCGCCTTCACCTCGGCGTGGGGGATGCGCGGGAAGGGCAGCGTCGGGACCTCGAGCGTGATGCCGAAGCGCTCCTCGATCTCGGCGCCGTGCCGCTCGACGACCGCGGCGACCGCCTTCGCGAGCAGCTGCTCGTGCAGCTGCATCACGTCCTCGTGCGAGTCGATCCAGGAGATCTCGGAGTCGATCGACGTGAACTCCGTCGCGTGGCGGCTGGTGAACGAGGGGTCGGCGCGGAAGGCCGGGCCGATCTCGAAGATCTTGCCGAAGCCGGCCGACTGCGCCATCTGCTTGAAGAGCTGCGGCGACTGCGCGAGGTAGGCGGTGGTCTCGAAGTAGGGCACCTCGAAGAGCTCGGCGCGCGACTCGGAGGCGGTGGCCATGAGCTTCGGCGTGTGCAGCTCGATGAAGCCCTCGTCGATCCAGTGCTGGCGCATCGCGTGCTCGATCGTCGTCTGCACGCGGAAGATCAGCTGCGCCTCCGGGCGGCGCAGGTCGAGGAAGCGCCAGTCGAGGCGCTTGTCGATCGACGAGTCGTCGGCGATCGGCGAATCCTTCGCGACCGACTCGACCACGAGCGAGCCGACCTTCACCTCGAGCCCGCCGAGCTTGACGCGCTCGTCGGCCTTGAGGTCGCCCGTCACGGTGATGAACGAGCCGTGCATGAGCGCGGAGATCGTCGCGGCGGTCTCGGCCGTGTCGTCGTTGACCGGGTTGACGAGCTGGGCGGCTCCCGACTCGTCGCGCAGGATGACGAACTGCACGCGCTTCTGGTCGCGCACCGTCTCGACCCAGCCCTGCACCTTCACCGGCCCGTCCGGCAGCGACGCGAGGTCGGCGATGAGCGTGCGGGGGAGCGAGGTCGGCTGAGTCACGCGCTCGATCCTACCTTCGGCGCTCCGGCGCCCACCGCGCGATCGCGACCCAGCCGGCGACGAGTGCGACGGCCGACGCGCCGAGCGCGACCCAGCCCGCCGCGGCCGGCACCGACGCATCCGTCCCGTCCGAGGCGACGAGCAGCCAGACTCCCGCGCCCGCGAGCGCGACCACGACGAGCGCGACCGTGCCGCCGTGCGCGCGGTGCGCGATCGAGCCGGCCCACACCCACAGCATGGCGGCGCCGGCTGCGACGAGCAGCGCGGCGACGAGGGGCACGAGGAGGGGCACCCCTCCATCCTGTCGTGCTCGCGCCTCAGCCGTGCGCGAGCGCCGCGCGCACGAGCGCGGCGTTGCCGGGCGCGATCGAGCCGTCGGGCAGGGCGAGCGAATCCTCGAGGCCGGCGCGGGTCGGGACGCCCCACGCGGCGGCGAGGCGGATGGCGTGCCACGTCGAGCGCTCCTCGCCGTGCAGGAGCACGGGGACGTCGGGCTCCGCGGCGCGCGCGCCCTCGACGAGCGCCCGCGCGAGCGACTCGACCTCGGCGGCACCCGCGATGTCCTGGATCTCGACGAGCACGCGGTCGCTCTCGCCGCGGCGCGACCAGCGCAGCCACCGCTCGAGCCCCTCGCGGTGCCAGATGCCGGCCTCGACGCTCACGCCGCGCTCGAGCAGCGCCTCGGCGACCGCTTCCGCGCCGCCCTCGTGCGCGTTGACCGAGGCGAAGTCGGGCAGGTCCCTCCAGCCCTCGATCGCGGCGAGCCGAGCCGCCGCATCGCCCGTCCACGCACCGGTCGTGACGCCCACCGGCACGTCGACCGCGCCCCGCACGGCGCGCAGGAAGCGCGCGACGTCGGCCGGCGCGAGGCTGTCGCGCCCCGTCGGATCCTTCGGGTGCACGTGCACCGCGAACGCGCCCGCGTCGACCGCCTCGCGCGCCTCCGCCGCGACGACCGCCGGATCGGCCGCGAGCCGCGGGTGCTCGAGCGGCAGCCGCGGGCCGTTCACGCACGCCTTCACCCGCATGCCGGGAGCCTACGGCGGCTGCTCGCCCTCACCTCCGCCGCGCATAGACTCCGCAAGTACGATTGAGGTCATGCCCGCCCGTCGCCTCCATCTCGTGCGCCATGGCGAGGTGCACAACCCGGAGCGCATCCTCTACGGGCGGCTGCCCGGCTACCGCCTCTCCGAGCGCGGCGAGCGGATGGCCGAGCTCGCGGCCGAGCACCTCGCGGACCGGCCGGTCGTGCGCCTCGCCGCGAGCCCGCTCGAGCGCGCCCAGCAGTCGGCGCAGCCGTGGGCGGAGCGCTTCAGCCTCGAGATCCGCACCGAGCACCGCATCATCGAACCGACCAATCAGTTCGAGGGGAAGACCTTCGAGGCGAGCGGCGCGCTGCGCCACCCGTCCGCGTGGCCGCTGCTGCGCAACCCCTTCCGCCCCTCGTGGGGCGAGCCCTACACCGCCATCGCGCAGCGCGTCATCGCCGCGATGGAGGACGCGTGGGACGAGCTCGACGAGTCCGCCGACGACGGCGACATCGTGATGGTGAGCCACCAGTCGCCCATCTGGATCTCGCACCTCGCGCTCGCGGGCAAGCCGCTCTGGCACGACCCTCGCAAGCGCCGCTGCCAGCTCTCGTCGATCACGAGCTACGTCCGCCGCGACGGACGCATGGTCGAGGTCGACTACGCCGAGCCGGCCGCGGGCGTCGACGCGGTCGACGCGGGAGCGGTGTGAGCGGCGCGGCGGCGAGGGGTCGCGGGCGGCGGATGCGCGTGGGCGCGTTCGCGCTCGCTGCGCTCGCGCTCGCGGGCTGCTCGAGCGCCGACGGCGTGGCCGGCCAGGTCGGCGACGCCGGCTACATCGCCGGCGACGGCTTCGTGACCGAGGTGCCGCTCGAGGAGCGGCAGGCGCCGGGCGAGTTCGGGGGACCGCTCGCGGACGGCGGCGAGCTGCACTCGAGCGAGCTCGACGGCGTCGCGCTCGTGAACTTCTGGTACGCCGCGTGCCCGCCGTGCCGCGTCGAGGCGCCCGTGCTCGCCGAGCTGCACGCCGAGTTCGGCGACGAGGTCGATTTCCTCGGCGTCAACACGCGCGACGGCGCGGCGCAGGCGATCGCGTTCGAGGAGCAGTTCGGCATCGACTACCCGTCGATCCTCGACGACGAGAGCGCCGAGGCGCAGCTCGCGTTCACCGGCATCGTCGCGCCCAACGCCGTGCCCTCGACGCTCGTGCTCGACAAGGAGGGCCGCGTCGCGGCGCGCGTCTCGGGCGCCGTCTCCGACACGAGCATCCTCGCGACGCTGCTGCGGGAGGAGCTCGAGCGGTGATCGCCGCCTTCGACCCCGCGGGCTCCGTGCTGAGCGGCCAGCTGCTCGTCTCCGTCCCGATCGCGCTGCTCGCCGGCATCGTCTCGTTCGCGAGCCCGTGCATCCTGCCGCTCGTGCCCGGCTACCTCGGGCTCGTCGGCTCGCTCGTCGGCGAGCAGGGCCGCGGCCGCGGTCGCCTCGTCGGCGGCGTCGGCCTCTTCATCGCGGGCTTCACGCTCGTGTTCGTGCTCGGCAACGCGATCGTCGGCGCCGTCAGCTCGTTCCTGCTGCAGCACGGCGACACGCTCGTGCGCATCCTCGGCGGCGTGCTCATCGTGCTCGGCCTCGTCTTCGTCGGCCAGTTCTCGTTCCTCCAGCGCATCTGGAAGCCGCAGCAGGTCAAGGCCGGCGGCCTGTGGGCCGCCCCGCTCGTGGGCGTCGTCTTCGCCCTCGGCTGGACGCCGTGCTCGGGCCCGACGCTCGCGGCCATCAGCGCGCTCACCGTCACGACCGGCTCGGCGTGGCAGGGCGCGCTGCTCGGCCTCGCCTACGCGCTCGGCCTCGGCATCCCGTTCCTGCTGCTCGCGCTCGGCCTCGGCTGGGCCGGCGGCGCCGTCGCGTGGATGCGTCGGCACATCCGGGCCATCAACGTCGCCGGCGGCGCGATGCTCATCGGGATCGGCGCGCTGATGGTCACGGGCGCGTGGAACGCCATCATGCAGTCCCTCCAGGGTTGGATCGCGAGCGTTGTCACCGTCATCTGATCCGCTGCGGCCCGGCGACCACGTCGACTCCGCCGCCGCGCCCTCGCAGCCGCCGCTCGGCGTGCGCGGCTGGGCGCGCTTCCTCTGGCGCCAGCTCACCTCGATGCGCACCGCCATCGTGCTGCTGCTCCTGCTCGCGGTCGCCGCGATCCCCGGCAGCCTCGTGCCGCAGGAGTCGAGCGACCCGAACGGCGTCATCCAGGTGCGCGCCGACAACCCCGAGCTCGTCTGGCTCTACGACGCGCTCTCGCTCCACGACGTCTACTCGAGCCCGTGGTTCTCGGCGATCTACATCCTGCTGTTCACGTCGCTCGTCGGCTGCGTCGTGCCGCGCCTCGCCCACCACTGGAAGGCGATGCGCGCCAAGCCGCCGCGCACGCCCGCGCGCCTGTCGCGGCTCGTGGGCTTCCAGACCGTGCCGGGGGACGCATCCGACCTCGACCGCGCCGAGCGCGTGCTGCGCCGGCTCGGCTACCGCACCGCGCGCTACGGCGAGTCGGTCTCGGCCGAGCGCGGCTACCTGCGCGAGACGGGCAACCTGCTGTTCCACATCTCGATGCTCGGCCTGCTGCTCGTCATCGGGCTCGGCTCGGGCTTCGGCTACGACGGGCAGCGCCTGCTCGTCGAGGGCCGCGGCTTCGCGAACACGCTCTCGAGCTACGACTCGTTCTCGTCGGGGCAGTGGTTCGACGAGGGCTCGCTCGAGCCCTTCGCGGTCGTGCTCGACGACCTCGAGGTCGAGTACGAGACCGAGAACCGCGACGCGATCGGCGCCCCGCTCGACTTCACCGCGCTCGTGTCGGTCACCGAGGACGGCGCCGAGCGCGACGCGCAGATCAAGGTCAACGAGCCGCTGGGCGTCGCGGGCGCCGACCTCTACCTCATCTCGAACGGCTACGCGCCGCGCGTCTCGGTGCGGGATGCGTCGGGCGAGGTCGTCTACGACCAGTACACGCCGTTCCTCGCGCAGGACGACGCGATGACGAGCCTCGGCGTCATCAAGCTGCCGGACGGGCTCGAGGAGCAGCTGGGCCTGCGCGGCTTCTTCTACCCGACCGCGGTGCCGCTCGACACCGGTGCGCTCGCCTCCGCCTACCCCGACCTCGCGAACCCCGTGCTCTCGCTGCAGGCGTTCGCGGGCGACCTCGGCCTCGACGCCGGCATCCCGCGCTCGGTGTACGCGCTCGAGACCGACGAGATGACGCAGATCGCGGGCGGCGACTCGGGCACGGATGCGCTGACGCTCGCGCCCGGGCAGACGATCGACATCCCCGGCGGACTCGGCACGATCACGTTCGAGGACGTGCGGCGCTACGGCGTCATCGAGGTGCACGTCGACCACACGCAGACGCCGGTGTTCTGGATCACGGTGCTGCTGTTCGCCTCGCTCCTCGCCTCGCTCCTCGTGCCGCGCCGCCGCATGTGGGTGAAGGCCGTGGGCGACGGCCGGCTCGAGCTCGCGGGGCTCGCGCGCGGCGAGGACCCGACGCTCGAGCGCGCGGTCGACGACCTCGCGCGGCGGCTCGTCGACGAGGGCTCGGCGGCGCGCGGCGACGATGCGCCGGCGGCGACGGATGCGGTCGGTGCGACCGCGGGCGAGGCCCGGCCGGCAGGGCCCACTGATAGGCCGCGAGAGTAGGATCCCGCCGTGCCTCCCGCTGAACTCGACGCCTGGTCGCTGCTGCTCGTGTACTCGGCCATGGCCGTCTACACGCTCGCATTCGTCGCCTACGCGGTCGACGTCGCGCGCCGCTCGGCTGCGACCGCGGTGCCGGAGGAGGCGCGCGAGCTCGTCGGCGCGGGTGCTTCCGGTGCGCCCGCGACCGGTGCACCCGCGCGACCCACCGCATCCGCCCCCGCCACTGCCCCGGCCGGCCGCCCGGGCCGCGGCGCGCGCATCGGCTTCGCGCTCATCGTGATCGCGTGGGCGCTGCACCTCGGCGGCGCCGTCATGCGCGGCCTCGCCGCGGGCCGTGTGCCGTGGGCGAACATGTACGAGTTCGCGCTCACGGGCGTCGCTGTCATCGTCGGCGTCTTCGTGCTCTCGCGGCTATGGCGCGACTTGAACTTCCTCGGCGTGTTCATCTCTGGCCTCGCGACCGTCTTCCTCGGCGTCGCGACCGTCAACTTCTACGTCACGCCGACGCCGCTGCCGCCGGCCCTGCAGTCGTACTGGCTCGTCATCCACGTCTTCGTCGCGACGCTCGCGACCGGCTTCTTCGCGCTCGGCTCGGGGCTCAGCGTCCTGCAGCTCATCAAGGAGCGGCGCTCGAGCGGCTTCCTCCGCGCCCTGCCCTCGACGGTGCAGCTCGAGGATCTCGCCTACCGCGTCGGCGTCATCGGCTTCATCTTCTGGACCTTCACGCTCATCGCCGGCGCCATCTGGGCTGAGCACGCGTGGGGTCGCTACTGGGGCTGGGACACGAAGGAGGTCTGGACCTTCGTGATCTGGGTGATCTACGCCGGCTACATCCACGCGCGGGCGACGCGCGGCTGGCGCGGCTCGCGCTCGGCGTGGCTGCAGCTCGTCGGCTTCGCGGCGATCATCTTCAACTACTCGGTCGTGAACCTGTTCTTCAAGGGGCTGCACGCCTACAGCGGCCTCTAGGCCTCCGCTCGGGGCGGCGCCGTCGCGAGCGGCGGTGATCCGCGCGACGGCAGCGCGATGCGACCGCTCCTCGCGACCGATCCGCCGGATCGCCGCTGCTCGCGGCATGGAGGGCCGGGCCCCGCCCCTCAGAGGTGGGGGAGCGCCGCCGCGAGCCGCGCCCGCCAGTGCTCGACTCGCTCGGGCGGCGCGGCGTGCGCCTCGAGCAGCGCCGGGTCGGGCGAGACTCGGCCGACCGGGATCGCGCCGGCCGCCGGCACGAGCGGCACCGCGACGTCGGCCGCGAGCAGCGCGCCGGTGCCGAGCCCGCAGTCGAAGGGCAGCTCGGGCAGCGCGCCCGCGAGTCCCGCGCCCATCGAGAGGCCCACGGAGGTGTCGAGGGCCGAGGAGACGACGGCCGGCAGCCCCGCCTCGGCGACGATCTCGAGCGCCGCGCGGATGCCGCCGAGCGGCTGCGCCTTCACGACGACGACGTCGGCGGCGCCGGCCCGCGCGACGAGCAGCGGGTCCTCCGCCTTCCGCACCGACTCGTCGGCCGCGATCGGGATGTCGAGCTTCCGCACGCGCGAGCGCAGCTCGGCGAGCTCGGACACCGTCGCGCACGGCTGCTCGACGTACTCGAGGTCGAAGCGCTCGAGCGCCCGGATCGCCGACTCCGCCTCGTCGAGGTTCCAGCCGCCGTTCGCGTCGAGCCGGATGCGCACGTCGGGCAGCAGCGCCCGCACCTCGGCGACGCGGGCGACGTCGTCGGCGAGCACCTGGCCGCGCTCGGCGACCTTGACCTTCACCGTGCGGCAGCGGTCGTAGCGCGCGAGCACGCCCGCGACCGCGTCGGGCGCGACCGCCGGCAGCGTCGCGTTCACCGGGACCTTCTCGCGCACGGGGGCGGGCCGCTCGCTACCTGCGTCCTCGAGCGCGGCGCGCAGCCACCGCGCGGCCTCCTCGGGCTCGTACTCGAGGAACGGGCTCCACTCGCCCCAGCCCGCGGGCCCCGAGAAGAGCGCAGCCTCCCGCACCTCGACGCCGCGGAAGCGCGTCGCGAGCGGCAGCGAGACGACATGCATGCGGTCGGCGAGCCGCTCGAGGGCGAGGTCCACGCGCCCATGCTCGCACGCCTGCCATGATCGTCCCGTGGAGCTGCCCTGGGTCATCGAGACGCGCGCCGCGCGCACCCGTCGCCGCAATCCCGTCTGGGGCATCCTCGCGCTCGTGGCCGCGGTGCTGTGCGGCGCGATGCTGCTGCTGTGCTTCGGCATCGCCGTCGTCGACCTCGACGGCCTCGTCGTGTGGCTGCTGCCGGTGTGGGGCATCTTCACGCTGCTCGGCCTCTGGTTCGCGATCGCGGCGCTCGCGAAGCGCGGCACCGCGAACATCACGATGGCCGCGATCGCCGGCGGCCTGCTCGTCATCTCCAACCCGGTCGTCTTCCTCATCATCGGCTTCGCGCTCGGCCTCCTGCAGTAGACCGGGGCGGATGCGGTGGCATCCTTGGTCGCATGGCGACGGCGCCGCAGTTCCACATGCCCGAGGCGGATCCGGTGCTGCCGGAGCGCGCAGCCTCGCGCCGGGCGATGATCGCGATCGCGCTCGTCGCGCTCCTCGTCGGCATCGCAGGCACGCTCGGCGTGCAGGCGCTGCTCGAGCGCAGCGGCCCCCGCTCCGAGCAGGCGGCGCGCGAGGCGGTGCTGGCCTACCTCGAGGCGATCGCGACGGGGGACGACGAGGTCGCCGAGGAGGCGCTGCTCCCCTCGGCCGAGCGGGCCGCGGCGCTCCCGAGCACCATCGCCGAGGAGGGCCGGCTCCGCTCACCCCGCGTCGCCGCGATCGAGCTCGGCGACGGCACGGCGCGCGTCGACGTCACCTACCTCATCGCCGAGCGCACCGTGCTGCGCGAGATCGACGCCGTCTACGCCGACGGCGCGTGGCGCATGCAGCGCACGCTCGGCGAGCCCGTCGCGATCACGACCGCGCTCTCGGTGCCCGTGCAGGTCGACGGCATCGGCGTCGTGCCCGCGACCGGCAGCCTCCTGCTGCTGCCCGGCAGGCACACGATCGCCGCGATCGACGCGCCGCTCGTCACCATGCCGGCCGCCTCGTTCGAGACCGACGGCGACCCGCGCTCGGGCGTCGCGGTCGACCTCGCGCCGACCCTCACCGACGCCGCGATCGACGCGCTCGAGGCCGCCGGCCGCGGCTTCGTCACCGAGTGCGTCGCCGACCGCTCGTGCGCGCTTCCGCCCGACTTCGACGCCTCGCAGCTGCCGCGACCCATCGTCGTGCCGCGCGCCGGGCAAGCGGGGGAGGTCGCCGTGCAGGTGCCGATCGCGTCGGGCGAGGTGGGGACGTCGCTCGAGGTCGTCGGCTTCATGGATCCTACGCTCAGCGCCTTCGAGGGCATGCGCTGCGCCCTCGCGGGAGCCGAGCCGCGCAGCTGCGGCTGACGGCGGGCGTGTGCGGATGCCTCCGCGCGCCTGCCCGGCCGGCTGCCGCGCCGCTCGTAGCATCGGGCGATGCTCGAAGAACTCCTCGCAGAGGCCGACCACCGCGCGCCTCGCGCGCCGCGCGCCGTGCGCGACCGGCGCGCCGCCCGCCTCGGCGCGATGTCGCTGTGGCTCATGCTCGGCGCGCTCGTGCTGCAGGGCGTCTCGCTCGTGCAGCAGCTGAGCTACCTCTTCGCGCCGCGGCCGGGCGAGCTGCCCGTGCTCGTCGTCCTGCTCGTGCTCGCGGTCGCAGCGGGCCTCGCGGCGGTCGTCGTCGGCTGCCTCGCGGCCAGGAGCGCGGATGGGCGACGGTCGGGCGTCTTCGGCGCCGCCCTCGCGCTCGCCTTCCTCGTGCTCTTCGGCGCTGCGAGCTGGTTCGGCTGGGGCTTCCTCGGCGCGCTCTCCGCGCCGATCTGAGCCGCCTTCGTAACGATTCGCGCCGCGCGGGCGCGAACCGCGCATCCGACCGCCAGGATGGTCGCGTGTCGACGACGATGCCCGAGTTCGAGATGCCGGAGGTGCCGCCGCCGGCCGGCCCTCCCGCGGACGCGTCTCCCGGTCTCGCGGGCGCCTCGATCGGCCCCGCCTCGACTGCCGCGGATGTGTCGACCGTGCTGGGCGCCACCGAGCTGACCGTCGAGTCGGCGCCGGTCGCGTCCGCGCCCGCGCCGCGGCCGCGGGTCGTCTGGCGGCACGTGCTCGCGGCGGGGATCGTCGGCGCGCTCGTCGGCGCGGCCGTGCCCGCCGCGGTGCAGGCGCTCGACCGCGCGGCCGCCGCCGCAGAGGTCGACGGCCTCCGCTCGCTCGCAGAGGACTACCTCACCGCGATCGCGGAACGCCGTGCCGACGACGCGACGAGCCTCGTGCCCCTCGTCCGCCAGGCCGATCGCGCGGTCGCCGCACCGGCGGCGCTGCTCGCGAGCGCGCGCCCGATCGAGCGGCAGGAGGTGCGGATGGTGCACATCGACGGCGACGTCGGCTCGGTCGAGGTGCGCTACCGCGTCGCCGGTCAAGACGTGGAGCGGAGCCTCGAGGCCGAGCGCGTCGACGGTCGATGGCAGCTGCTCACATCGCTCGCGGAGCGCGCGAGCGTGCAGCCCTACGACGAGGCGTCGGCCTCGATCGGGGGCATCGACCTCGACGGCCGCGACCTGCGGCTCTACCCCGGCACCTACGCGCTCGACCGGGTCGAGGGACCGGTGCTCGCGACGGGCGGCGAGCGCTTCGTCGTCGACGGCGACCCTCAGAGCCCCACGGAGATCTGGGTGCAGCACGAGCTCGTCCCCGACCTCGCCGCGCTGGCGTCCGACTACGCGATCGCCGCGGCGGCCGCGTGCCAGCTCGATCGCTCGTGCGCGATCCCGGAGGGCGCGCTCCTCGGTGCGCAGGACGGCGTGCACGTGCAGTGGCGGATGGCGAGCGGACCGATCGTGCTCGGGGTGCCCCTCATGGCGACGACCGGTGCGACCTCCGAGTGGCTCGAGATGCAGGTGCAGCTGACGGTCGACGCCGAGGGCACGCCGGTGCTGTGGGAGTGCGGCCGGCCGGGCACGTTCGACGCGGCGCTCGTGCCTTGCCCGGCGCTCGGCTGAGCCGCGGAACCGACCGCTTCCCGCGCGCCCTCGGCGGGTGCATCATGAGCGCATGGCGGGCGAGATGCCGCAGTTCGAGATGCCGCCGCCGGTGGCTCCGAGGATCGAGGACGTGCCGCCCGCGGCGCCCTCGCCACCCGCGCCCGAGGTGCGCGAGAGCGCGGCCCTGCCCGACGCATCCGACCCCGTGTGCGCGAGCAGAGCGTTCCTCCTCAAGCACGTCGCCGCCGCGGCGCTCGTCGGGCTCGCGATCGGCGCCGGGGTGCCAGCGACGCTCGAGGCTGCCGAGCGGGCCGCCGCCGGCGCCGCGCTCGAGAGCCTCCGCGCGACGGCGCTCGACTACGTCGACGCGATCGCCGACGGCGACTCGCGCCGGGCGAGCGAGATGGTGCCCATCCGCGGGCTCGCGTACGCCGCGCCGCCGGAGGTGCTGCGCTCGGCCCGCCCGATCGAGGTGCCCGAGGTGGAGGTCGTGCACATCGAGGGCGACCGCGGCACCGCCGAGGTGCACTACCGGGTGCGGGCCGTCGACGTCTTCCGCACGCTGCAGGCCGAGCGGATCGACGGCGAGTGGCAGCTGCGCACCTCGCTCGCCGAGGCGCTCGACCTCGGCGACCTCGATCCCGGCACGCGCGCCTCGATCGTCGGCGTCGAGCTGACGGGGTTCCTGCCCGTGCTGCTCTACCCGGGCGTCTACGAGCTCGACGAGGTCGCCGGCCCCGTGCTCGTCGTCGGCGGCAACGTGTTCACGGTCGACGGCGACCCGCGCACGCCGAGCGAGCCGGAGCTGACCGTCACGGTCGTGCGCGCCGTCGGCGATCGCGCGACGGAGCTCGCCGCCGCCCAGGTCGACGCGTGCTGGCAGCGCAACGGCTGCCTCGTGCCGCACGCCTCGCGCATCGGCTTCGACGACCGCGTGCACGTCGCGGGCGTCGACCCGATCGCGCGCACCGTCGACCTCTCGGTCGGGTTCATGACGCTCGACGAGCCGGGCCGCGAGTCGTTCGACGTGCAGGTGCGCGTCACGCTCGACGAGCACGACCGGCCGCTGCGCTGGGAGTGCGGCGAGCCGGGCTGGTTCGGCACCGCGCTCGAGGCGTGCGGCTGACCCGCGCAGGCGGCGCTGGGTAGGCTGGCCCGGTGACCATCTCGCCCCTGTTCGATCCCGCCGAGTGGGGCGACGCGGAGCCCCGCTACGACGACATCACGGTGCACCGCTCGCGCGACGGTCGCATCGGCCGCGTCGCCTTCGACCGCCCCGAGGTGCGCAACGCCTTCCGCCCGCACACGGTCGACGAGCTGCACCGCGCGCTCGACGACCTGCGGCAGGACAGCCGGGTGGGCGTCGTGCTCCTCACCGGCAACGGCCCGAGCCCCAAGGACGGCGGCTGGGCGTTCTGCTCGGGCGGCGACCAGCGCATCCGCGGTCGCGACGGCTACCGCTACGAGGGCACCGACGCCGGCTCGATTGACCCCGCGCGGAGCGGCCGCCTGCACATCCTCGAGGTGCAGCGGCTCATCCGCTTCATGCCCAAGGTCGTCATCGCGGTCGTGCCCGGCTGGGCGGCGGGCGGCGGGCACTCGCTCCACGTCGTGTGCGACCTCACGATCGCGAGCGCCGAGCACGCGCGCTTCAAGCAGACGGATGCGGATGTCGGCTCGTTCGACGCCGGTTACGGGTCGGCCTACATGGCTCGGCAGACGGGGCAGAAGTTCGCCCGCGAGGTGTTCTTCCTCGCCCGGGAGTACAGCGCGGACCGAGCCCTCGCGGCCGGCGCGATCAACGCATCCGTGCCGCACGCCGAGCTCGAGTCGACCGCGATCGAGTGGGCGCGCGAGATCCTGACGAAGAGCCCGACGGCGATCCGGATGCTGAAGTTCGCGTTCAACGCCGTCGACGACGGGCTCGTCGGGCAGCAGATCTTCGCCGGCGAGGCGACGCGGCTCGCGTACGGCACCGACGAGGCGGTCGAGGGTCGCGACTCGTTCCTCGAGAAGCGGGAGCCCGACTGGTCGGGCTACCCGTGGCACTACTGAAGCACCGAGACCGGACGGACCGCGCGAGCAGGGGAGGAGAGCGATGACGATCGTCGTGGAGACCAGCGGGTCGAGCGGCAAGCCCAAGCGCGTCATCATCTCCGATGAGGCCGTGCAGGCGTCGACCGAGGCCGCGATCGAGCGGCTCGGCGGCCCGGGCCAGTGGGTGCTCGCGCTGCCCGAGCAGTACATCGCCGGCAAGAACGTCATCTGGCGCAACGCCGTCTCGGGCGCGCCGCTCGTGCGCACCGAGGGCGCGTTCACGGCGGAGGCGTTCGTCGAGGCTGTGCAGAGCCTCGAGCACGAGCGGAAGTACACGTCGCTCGTGCCGACGCAGCTCGCGCGGCTCGTCGACGCGGCCGCGCTCGACCGCTCGTTCATCGGGCCGATCGCGCGGCTCGACCGCATCCTGCTCGGCGGCCAGCGCGCGCCCTTCGGGCTCATCGAGCGCGCCGCGCGGCTCGGCTGGCGCGTGACCCGCACCTACGGCGCGACAGAGACGGTCGGCGGATGCGTGTGGGACGGCCGGCCGCTGCGCGACGTGAAGCTGCGCCTCACCGACCAGATCGAGATCGCCGGGCCGCAGCTCGCCGACGGCTACGACGACCCGGAGCTCACGGCGCAGCGCTTCGTCGTCGACGGCTCCGGCACGCGCTGGTACAAGACGGGCGACGCGGGCAGCCTCATCAGCGGCCTGCTGCAGGTCTCAGGCCGCATCGACGACGTCATCAACTCCGGCGGCATCAAGGTGTCGCTCGCGGCGGTCGAGCACGTCGTGCAGACCTTCGCGCCCGACGCGGTGGTCGTGGCGGCGCCGCACCCGGAGTGGGGCGAGGTGCCGGCGGTCGTCACGACGCTCAAGCCCTCGCTCGCCGAGATCCGCGCGGCGGTCGGCAATGCGCTCGGGAAGCCCGCGCGACCGAACCACCTCGTGACGGTCTCGGTGATGCCGACCACGGCATCCGGCAAGCCCGACCGCAAGCGCCTCACGCGGCTCGTCGCGAGCCGCACGCAGGAGCGGCGCCGCCGGGGGCTCTTCGGCTGACGCGCGCGTCTCCGCGGACCCGATCCCGCTGCCGCGGACCCGGGATCTCGGGTCCGGGCACCGAGACGGGGTCCGCGAAGCGCGTCGGCGGGCCGACTGAACCCGCGCTCGCCGACTCGACCGCTTCTCGCCGAGCCGACCCGCTCTCAGCGGGTCCCTCCGCCGAGCCGACCCGCTCGCACCCAGTGGACCCGCTGCAACGGGTCGAGTCGGCGAGCAGGGGTCGAGCCGGTGGGCGGCGGCCCGGTCGAGCGGCGCGCACGGCGACTACGATCGAAGGCGATGGCCAACCCCCGCTCCGGCAACCCCGCCAGGCGCGCGCAGCACGCTGGCACCGCTCCTTCGCCCGCGACCGCGCGCGACTGGATCGCCGCATCCCGCCCCCGCACGCTCGGCATGGCGGTCGCCCCCGTCGCGCTCGGCACCGCGGCCGCGTTCAACGCCGAGGGCTACCACCTCGGCATCGCGATCGCGTGCCTGCTGCTCGCCATCTGCATGCAGATCGGCGTCAACTTCGCGAACGACTACTCCGACGGCGTGAAGGGCACCGACGCCGTGCGCGTCGGCCCCGGCCGGCTCGTCGGCGCCGGCAAGGCAGCGCCCGAGGCGGTGCGCAACGTCGCGATCGGCTTCCTCGCCGCGGGCGCGCTCGCCGGCATCGCCGTCGTGGTGCTGAGCGGCCGGTGGTGGCTGCTCGCGGTCGGCGCCGTCTGCATCGTCGCCGCGTGGGGCTACACGGGCGGCAAGCGCCCCTACGGCTACTTCGCGCTCGGCGAGCTCATGGCCTTCCTCTTCTTCGGCCCCGTCGCGGTGTGCGGCACCGTGTACGCGATGCTCGGTCGCATCACCGACGACTCGATCGCGCTCGGCATCGCCATCGGCGCGATCTCGGCGGCGCTCATGCTGTGCAACAACCTGCGCGACATCGACACCGACCGCGCCGCCGGCAAGCGCACGCTCGCGACGCTGCTCGGCCGCGGCCCGTCGAAGGCGCTCTACGTGCTGCTCATGCTCGTGCCGTTCGGCATCCTGTGGGTCTTCTCGTACGCGCTCGCCTACGGCTTCGTCGTCTTCGCGGTGCTGCTGCTCGCGGGCCCGGCGATGGTCATCGTCATCACCTCGCGCACGCCGCGCGACCTCATCACCGCGCTCGGCCTCACCGGCATGACGGCGCTGCTCTACGGCGTCGGCCTCGCGGTCGCGATCTGGGGCGGCCCGGCAGGCTTCGTCGGCGCCTGAGCCGCTTGCGGCCGGCATCGCCGCCCGTGGGTGATGATGGATGCGTGCCGTCACCGATGCCGGAGTTCGAGATGCCGCCCGCGCGCCCGAACGCGGCGGCGAGCCCGACGGTCGAGACCGACGAGCCGCTGCCCGAGCAGGCAGCGCTCGACAGCGACTCGCGCGGCGACGACCCGTCGGTCGAGGCCGCGCGACGCCGCCGGCTCGTGGTCGGCGCCGTGCTGGCGGCGGCTCTCGTCGTCGTGGCGTTCGCCATCGGCGTCGCTCAGGCGGTGCAGCGCCACGCGCACACCGTTGCCACCGACGCGATCACAGCGGCGGCCCTCGACTACCTGACGGCGATCGCCGAGGGCCGCGGCGACGACGCGAGCGCGCTCGTGCCGGTCGAGGGCGAGGCGCCGCTGCTGACCGACGCGGCGCTCGCGGACGCCGGGCGCATCCAGGCCTTCCGCGTCGAAGGCGTCGAGCTCGATGGCGATGCGGCCACGGTCACGGTCGCCTTCCGCAGCGGGCAGGGCCCGGTCGAGCACGAGCTCGACGCGGTGCGCGAAGGCGGCACGTGGCGCCTCACGACCACGCTCGCGGAGCACGTCGTGCTCGACGAGGCCGTCTTCGGTCCGCTCCCGCGGCTGCGGGCGATCGAGATCGGCCGAGACCGCGGCACGCTGCTCTACCCCGGCAGGTATCGCAGCGAGCCGTACGAGCACGGGCTCGTGAGCATCGAGCCGATGATGCTCGTGATCGACGGCGACCCCCGCACGGGCATCACTCCCGGGCCCGGGTCGGGCTCGTGGGGCGCGCCGTGGAGCGTGCCGACCGCCGTGCTCGACGGTGCTCCGGAGCGCGCGCTGTCGCATGCCGTCGGCTGCCAGGCGGCCGACTCGTGCGCGGTGCCCGCCGGCGCGCTGCTGGTGCCCGGTGACAGCCGAGGGTTCGCGCTCGCGGACGGGGGTGCCGTCGAGTTCGACGTGCCGCTCCAGGTGCTCTCCGGCCCTGCCGACGGGCCTTCCCAGCTCTGGGTCGGTGTGCGCGCCTCCGCCGGCGCCGCTGGCGCCATCGACTGGCAGTGCAGCGATCCGGTCGGGCTCGACAACTCGGGAGGCGTGCCCGTCGAGCGCGACTGGGGCGCGTGCGCCTGACGACGCGGCGCAGCGCGACCCGTCAGGGGCGCGGCTCGGATGCGTCGTGCCCGTCGGCCGCGTCGGTCTGGCGGGCGGGCGGCGCCTCGGGTGCCGCGTCGGCGAGGTCCGCTCGAGCGGCGCTCGCGTCGACCGCGCCCGCGTCCGCGTCGCGCGCGACGCCTGCCGCCGGTGCGGCGCCCGCAGCGCCCGCGTCGAGCGCCTCGTCCTCGATGTCGGCGTCGTCGGGACCGGCGCCCTCGCGCTTGCGGCCCTGACGAATCCGCTGCAGGTCGCGCGCCGCCTCGTCGCGCAGCTTGCCGAAGAACACGATCGACGCGGCGAACGCGAACGCGAGCGCGACGAGCAGCGAGATCGGCCACGGCACGTCCGCGATCATCAGCAGCGCGAACGGCACGAGGAACAGCGCAGCGCGCACGACGAGGTAGCGCATCGAGGGGCCCATGCCCTCAAGTCTAAGAGCCGCGCCATAGGGAAGAGGCCTAGGGTGGGTGACATGAGATGGCTCATCCTCGGCGGGATCCTCGCCCTCGTGGTGACGGTCTATGCGCTCGTCGACCTCACCGTCACGGATGACCGTCGCATCCGCCGTCTCAACCGCGTGCTGTGGGTCGTGCTCATCGTCGTCGTGCCTGTCCTCGGCGCGATCGGCTGGCTCGCGTGGGGCAAGGGACCCCGCTCGGCGGCGCGCCCGATGGCCCCCGACGACGACCCCTCGTTCTCGCGCTCGACCCTCGTCTCCGACGAGGAGGCCGACCGCCGCATCGCCGAGCTCGAGGCGCAGCTCGCGGCGCTCGACGACGAGGACCCGCGCACCCCGCCCCGCACCGACCCTCGCCCCGACCGACCGGTCGTGGGCCCCGACGCCGGGGACGACCCCGACGACCCCGACGGGTCTGGCCGTCGCTCGCCCGATGACGGCGACGCGGCGCGTGCCTGACGCCCTTCCCGCCGCCGCCTACGCCGACCGGCTCGTCGCCGCGCTCGCAGACGCGGGCGTCGGCGACATCGTCGTCTGCCCCGGCTCGCGCTCGCAGTCGATCGCGCTCGCCGCTGCCCGCCTCGCCAGGGAGGGCACGCTGCACCTCCACGTGCGGATCGACGAGCGCTCCGGCGCCTTCCTCGCGCTCGGCCTCGCGCGCGAGACGCGCCGCCCCGTCGCGATCGTCGTGACGAGCGGCACGGCGCTCGCGAACCTCCACCCCGCGATGCTCGAGGCGCACCACAGCGACGTGCCGCTCATCGCGATCACCGCCGACCGGCCGACCGAGCTGCACGGCATCCGCGCCAACCAGACGACCCGCCAGGCCGGCATCTTCGGCGACGCGGCTCGCGTCGTGCTCGACGTGGGGGCGGATGCGCTGCGCGAGCCCGAGGACGACGCGGTCAGTGCCGTCCGTGCCGCGCTGGGCTGGCGCGACCGCAAGCACACCGAGCCGGGCCCCGTGCAGCTCAACATCGCCTTCCGCGAGCCGCTCTCGGGCGGGGCGCCGACGCAGCACCGCCGTGTCGAGCGGGTCGAGCGGCCGCCGACGCCGAGCGCGACGCTCCTGCCCGCGCCCCGCACGGTCGTGATCGCGGGCGCCGACGCGGGCGCCGCAGCGGTCGACGTCGCCGAGGCGCTCGCGGCGCCGCTGCTCGCCGAGCCGACCTCCGGCGCTCGCTTCGGCCGGCTGCTCGTGCCGCACGGGCGCGACGTCGTGCCGCAGCTCGCCGACGAGGTGCGGCGCGTCGTCGTGCTCGGCCACCCGACCCTCTCGCGCTCGGTGACCGGCCTCATCCGCCGGACCGACGTCGAGGTCGTCGTGCTCGGCCGCGCCGGGCAGGACAACGTGCGCGGCACGGGCGTCACGCGCGTGCTCGCCGGGCGCATCGAGGTCGAGCCCGCCGAGCCCGACGACGCCGACCGCGCGTGGGTCGAGCGCTGGCTGCACGCGGGCCGCGCGCTCGCCGACGCACGCGACGCCGAGGCGGCGCCCGACTCGGAGCTCACGCGCGCCGACTATGCGCGGGCGGAGCTCGCGGAGGGGCGCACGCCCATCACCCGCCGCGAGCTCGTGAGCCAGGTGTGGGACCGCACGTGGCCGCACGACCGGCTCGTCGTCGCGGCGTCGCGACTCATCCGCGAGCTCGACCTCGTCGCCGGACCGAAGGCGGTGCGCGCCCACGCCAACCGCGGGCTCGCCGGCATCGACGGCACCGTCAGCACCGCATCCGGCATCGCTCTCGCGCACGAGCGCGAGAGCGCTGGCGGCATCACGCGGCTGCTCATCGGAGACCTCGCGCTGCTGCACGAGGCCGGCGGCCTGCACGTGCCGCCGGGGGAGGAGCGGCCGCGGCTGCAGATCGTCGTCGGCAACGACAACGGCGGCAGCCTCTTCGAGCTGCTCGAGGTCGCCGGCAGCGCCGACCCCGGCGACTTCGCGCGCGTGCAGCGCACCCCGCACGACGTCGACCTCGAGCACCTCGCGGCCGCCTACGGCTGGCCGTTCGAGCGCGTCGTCGACCGCGCCGGCCTCCGGAGGGCCCTGTCGCAGCCGAGACCGGGCATCATCGAGGCAGTGCTGGAAGGGGGCGCGGATGCGCAAGGGCTCTGACACCGTCATCGACGGCTCGACGCGGATCGTCATCACCGGCGGCGGCAGCGGCATCGGCCGGCTCGTCGCGCTCGCCGCGGCGCGGAAGGGCGCCCACGTCGTGCTCTGGGACCGCGACGAGCGAGCGGCGCGCGCCGTGGTCGCCGAGATCGACGCGGAGCACGGCCGCGCGACCGCCGTCGTCGTCGACCTCACCGACGCCGACGCGATCGAGCTCGCGGCCGCCGAGACGCTCATGCTCGGCCCCGTCGGCGTCGTCGTCAACAACGCGGGCGTCATCTCCGGCAAGCCGCTCGCGTCGCTCAGCGTCGCGCAGATCGAGCTGACGATGCGCGTCAACGCGATCGCGCCCATCCTCGTCACGCGCGCCTTCCTGCCAGCGATGCGCGACGCCGGCCGCGGCCGCATCGTCACGGTCGCGAGCGCCGCGGGCTTCATCGGCGTCGCTGGCCAGACCGACTACGCGGCGAGCAAGTTCGCCGCGGTCGGCTTCATGGAGTCGCTGCGGGCCGAGCTGCGCAAGGAGCGCTCGCCCATCACGACCCTGACCGTCGCCCCGTTCTACATCGACACGGGCATGTTCGACGGCGTCACGACGAGGGTGCCGGCGCTGCTGCCGATCCTGTCGCAAGCGCGCGTCGCGACGCAGATCCTCGCCGCGATCGAGTCGCGCCGCACGCTCCTCGCGCTGCCGCCGCTCGTGCGCATCGTGCCGGCGATCAAGGCGCTGCCGACCGCGCTCGGCGACCTCGTGGCGGATGCGCTGGGCGTCAACGAGGGGATGGACGCGTTCCGGGGCCGGCAGGCCGCGCCCCGCGACGGCGAGCGGGCGCTCCGCTGATGCGTTGGCCGCGGCAGCGGCGGCAGCAGCCGGCGCCCGTCGTCCAGGCCGAGCCGCCGCGGGAGCGGTGGGCGCTCCCGCGCACGCTCATCGTGCTGATCTCGGTGATCGCCGTCATCGCCGTGCTCATCGCCCTCAACCAGGTCGCATCCTTCGTCGCGCCCGTCTTCCTCGGCCTCAACCTCGTGATCGCCGTCATGCCCCTGCAGCAGTGGCTGCTGCGCATCGGGGCGCCAAGGGTCGTCGCGGCGCTCGCGTCGATGCTGACGGTCTACGGCTTCCTCGTCGCGCTGCTGTGGTCGATCTACTGGTCGGTGCAGTCGCTCGTGACCGAGCTGCCCGGCTACTCGAGCGAGTTCAACCGGCTCTACCGCGAGACGCTCGCGTGGCTCGAGACGCTCGGCGTCTCGGAGGACGAGGCGCTCCAGCAGCTGCGGAACGCCTTCAGCCCCGGCGCGATCGCGAGCACCGTGGGCGCGCTCGCCTCGGACGCGGGCGTCGTGCTCGGCTTCGTCGCGACCCTCTTCGTCGTCATCTTCTTCCTCGCGTGGGACTCGATGCGGCTGCCCGACCGCATGCAGCGCATCGCGATCACGAACCCCGACCTCGTGCGCGGCGTCGACCGCTTCGCGGCCGGCGTGCAGCGCTACTGGGTCGTCACGACGCTGTTCGGCCTCGTCGTCTCGGCGCTCGACCTCGTCGCTCTCACGGCGCTCGGGGTGCCGCTCGCGCTCGTCTGGGCCGTCTTCGCGTTCGTGACCAACTACATCCCGAACATCGGCTTCGTGATCGGCACGGTGCCGCCGACGCTCATGGCGCTGCTCGCGAACGGCCCGCTCAACGCGCTGCTGACCGCGATCCTCTTCAGCGTCATCAACTTCGTCATGCAGTCGCTCGTGCAGCCGAAGGTCGCGGGCGACGCGGTCGGCGTGACGCCCGCGACCTCGTTCCTGTCGCTGCTCGTGTGGGCGTTCGCGCTCGGACCGGTCGGCGCGCTGCTCGCGCTGCCGGCGACGCTCGCCGTCAAGACGATGCTCGTCGACCCCGACCCGCGGCTCGGGTGGATGAGCAAGCTCATCTCGAACAAGGTCGACGCGGTGCCGCCGGGCAGGCTCGGCCGCGCCGTGTCGCCCGGGGTGCGGCCGCGCGATCAGCGGCCGCCCACCGCGGCGGTCCCCATCCAGGAGCCGCCAGCGTCGCGGGGCTAGTCTCCCGCCATGACTGCGATCACCGACGCGCTGCGCATCACCGGTCCCGTCGACCTGGCGAGCGTGAGCCCCGCATCCACCCCCGGGTTCGACGGCCGCAAGGCCGACGGGCAGCGGGCGCTCGAGGCGGGCGCCGAGCGCCTCGCCGAGCTGCAGGAGCGGCTCTTCGCCGAGAGCACCGCGGGCGGCGAGCGCTCGGTGCTGCTCATGGTGCAGGGGATGGACACCTCCGGCAAGGGCGGCATCATGCGGCACGTGGTCGGGCAGGTCGACCCGCAGGGCGTGCGCATCAAGGCGTTCAAGGCGCCCACCGAGGAGGAGCGCAGCCACGACTTCCTGTGGCGCATCGAGCGCGAGCTGCCGGCGCCGGGCATCATCGGCGTCTTCGATCGCTCCCACTACGAGGACGTGCTCATCCACCGCGTGCGCGGCCTCTCGGCGCCCGATGTGATCGAGGAGCGCTACGGCCGCATCGTCGAGTTCGAGCGGGGGATCGCCGAGCGCGGCATCTCGCTCATCAAGGTGATGCTGCACGTCTCGTTCGAGGAGCAGGGCACGCGGCTGCTCGAGCGCCTCGACCGGCCCGACAAGCACTGGAAGTACAACCCGGGCGACATCGACGAGCGCGAGCACTGG
The DNA here is from genome assembly GCF_000425105.1 of Agrococcus lahaulensis DSM 17612. Taxonomy (GTDB): domain Bacteria; phylum Actinomycetota; class Actinomycetes; order Actinomycetales; family Microbacteriaceae; genus Agrococcus; species Agrococcus lahaulensis. The sequence continues at coordinate 106,189 of NZ_AULD01000005.1, read as the reverse complement.
GATGCCTACATGGAGGCGTACGAGATCGCGATCGCCCGCACGGCCACCGAGCAGGCGCCGTGGCACGTCGTGCCCGCCGATCGCAAGTGGTACTCGCGGCTCGCGGTGCGCGAGCTGCTGCTCGAGGCGCTCGAGCGCATCGACCCGCAGTGGCCGACGGCCGACTTCGACGTGGCCGCCGAGCGCGCCCGGCTCGTCGGCGCGGGCGGCACCCCCGCGAGCTGACCGCGCGCTCGAGTGGCGCCTGCGGCCGGTGAGTGGCGTCCCCGGCAGGTGAGTGGCGCCCCCGGCAGGTGAGTGGCGAGCCCGGCAGGTGAGTGGCGCCTGCGGGATGTGAGTGGCGGATGCGTCGAGAGCGACTCGTGGTTTGCGGAAGTCGCCACTCACGCGCGGGAAACGCCACTCAGGCACGGGAGGCGCCACTCAGGCACGGGAGGCGCCACTCAGGCACGGGAGGCGCCACTCAGGCACGGGAGGCGCCACTCAGGCACGGGAGGCGCCACTCAGGCACGGGAGGCGCCACTCAGGCACGGGAGGCGCCACTCAGGCACGGGAGGCGCCACTCAGGCACGGGAGGCGCCACTCAGGCACGGGAGGCGCCACTCAGGCACGGGAGGCGCCACTCGACGGCCGGATCAGCGCGGGCCGGTCAGGGGAGGGGGTCGGCGAGCGCGTCGGTGATGGGGCGCAGCTTCACGGCCGTCTCGGCGAGTTCGGCGGCCGGGTCGGAGCCCGCCACGATGCCCGCGCCAGCGAACGCGCGGATGCCGCCGTCGGCCGCGATCTCGGCGCCGCGCAGCGCGATCACCCACTCGCCGCCGCCGTCGCCGTCGATCCACCCGACCGGCCCCGCGTAGCGGCCGCGGTCGACGCCCTCGAGCTCGCGGATGAGCGCGAGCGAGGCCTCGCGCGGCGTGCCGCCGACCGCAGCGGTCGGGTGCAGCAGCGCGAGCACGTCGAGCGTCGAGCGGTCGCCGAGCGTGCCGGTGATGTCGGTCGCGAGGTGCCAGAGGTTCGGCAGCCGCAGCGGGAACGGCTCCGACGCGCGCGCATCCGGCGCGAGCTCGCGCAGCACCGCCATCGCGGAGTCGGCCGCGAAGCGGTGCTCGCGCAGGTCCTTGTCGCCCGACGCGAGCGCCTCCGCGATCTCGGCGTCGCGCGACGGCGTCGCGCCGCGCGAGGCGGTCCCCGCGAGCACGCGCGAGAAGAAGTGGCCGCGGTGCGCGGCGATGAGCGTCTCGGGGCTCGCGCCGACGAGCCCGTCGACCGCGTAGGTCACCGCGTCCGGGTAGCGCTGCACGAGGCCGACGGCGACCGAGCGCACGTCGCCGTCGGGCGGCAGCTGGCCCACGCGATCCCGCGCGACGACGATCTTCTCGGCCTCACCGGCCCGGATGCGCTCGGTCGCCTCGGCCACGACGGCGCGGTAGCGCTCGGCGTCGATCTCGCCGTCGGCCAGTTCGACCCGCACCTCCTCCACCGCGGTGGGGTGCAGGCGTCCCTCGTCGCCGATCCACGTCACCCACTCGTCATCGCCGCGACGGCCCACGACGAGCTGCGGCACGATGAGCACGCTCGTCGCGGCCGACGCGTCGTCGAAGGCGAACGCGCCGAAGGCGACGAGGCCCGTGCCGGGGACGGCGACCGCGTCGTCGACGACCGCGTCCCGCGCGACGTCGCGCCACGCATCCGCCGCGTCCGTGAAGCGCGAAGGGCCCCGGAACTCGAGCCGCATCGCGACGCCCCGGCCGACGATGCCGTCGGCGCCGCGGCGGATCGCGAGCGGCCAGCGCGGCTCGGCGTGCTCGAGCAGCCGGCCGGGCTCCGCGCGCTCGGTGCGCACGTGCAGGCTGGGCATGCACGCCAGCCTAGACGGCCGCCCCGGGGCGCCCGACCCGGACGCCCGACCCGGCCCCAGCCCGCGCCGCCTAGGATGGTGGTGTGAGCCGAGCCGACATGCAGAAGGACCCCAGCGAGGTGGCGGGCATGTTCGACGCGACGGCCAAGCGCTATGACCTGCTCAACTCGCTGCTCTCGGCCGGCAACGACAAGCTGTGGCGCATCCACATGCAGCGCGCCGTCCGCCCGCAGGCGGGGGAGCGGATCCTCGACGTCGCCGCGGGCACGGGCGCCTCGGCCGCGCCGATGGCGAAGGCGGGTGCGCTCGTCACCGCCCTCGACATCAGCCACGGCATGCTCGAGGAGGGGCGTCGCCGCCACCCCGACATCGAGTTCGTGCACGGCAGCGCGACCGAGCTGCCGTTCGACGACGACACCTTCGACGCCGTCACCATCTCGTTCGGCCTGCGCAACGTGCAGGAGCCGCGCGCGGCGCTCAGCGAGTTCTACCGCGTGCTGAAGCCCGGCGGGCGCCTCGTCGTGTGCGAGTTCTCGCACCCGCCGGTCGATGTCGTGCGCAAGGGCTACGAGCTCTACCTGGGCACCGCGCTGCCGGGCATGGCGCGGCTCGCGAGCAGCAATCCCGAGGCCTACCGCTACCTCGTCGAGTCGATCTCGAGCTGGCCCGACCAGCACTCGCTCTCGCAGTGGATCCGCACCGCGGGCTTCACGCGCGTCGCCCACCGCAACCTCACGCTCGGCGTCGTCGCCCTGCACCGCGGCCGCAAGCCCACCGAGCAGACCGCCGCGCTGCGCCTCGCGCGCCACGCGAGCCCGGAGGAGCAGGCCGACTGATGCCGACGATCCCCGAGACCTTCGGTCTCCGCGGGCCGCGCTTCACCGCGCCCGCCGACCGCCGCGTCGTCGACCGCATCGAGGAGAGCCTCGCGACGGTCGAGGAGCGGCTCGTCGCCCACCTGCACGTCGCCGATCCCGTGGCGGATGCGGTGACGCGCTACCTCCTGGAGGCCGGCGGCAAGCGCGCCCGGCCGCTGCTGCTGCTGCTCACGGCGCACCTCGGGCAGGGCATCGACGACCAGGTGCTCACGGCGGCCGAGCTCATCGAGATCACGCACGTCGCGAGCCTGTACCACGACGACGTCATGGACGAGGCGGAGACCCGTCGAGGCGTGCCCTCCGCGCACGTCGCGTGGAGCAACTCCGTCGCGATCCTCGCCGGCGACCTGCTCTTCGCGCGCGCCGGCATGCTCGCCGCGCCGCTCGGCCGCGAGGTCGCCGAGCTGCAGGCCCGCACCTTCGAGCGGCTGTGCCTCGGCCAGCTGCACGAGACGCTCGGCCCGGGCGACGAGGATCCGGTCGCCCACTACCTGCAGGTGCTCGCCGACAAGACCGGCTCGCTCATCGCCGCGGCGGCCGAGTGCGGCGCGCTCGTGAGCGGCGCCGACGCCGCGCACCGTGAGGCGCTCCGCGAGTTCGGCGAGCGCATCGGCGTCGCCTTCCAGCTCGTCGACGACGTCATCGACCTCTCGGCCGACCCCGGCACGGGCAAGGACCAGGGCAACGACGTGCGCGCGGGCGTCGAGACGCTGCCCGTGCTGCTGCTCGCGCGCCGCGACGACGAGGCCGCGGCGGCGCTGCTCGCCCGCCTGCAGGATCCCGTCGACGACGCCGACCTCGCTGCCGCGGTCGCCGAGCTCGCCGCCCACGACGTCGTCGACGAGACGATGGCCGAGGCCGAGCGATGGCAGCGCGAGGCGCTCGTCGCGCTCGAGCCGCTGCCGGCCGGCACGGTGCGGCGCGGCCTCGAGGCGTTCGCCGAGAAGGTCGTCTCGCGCACCCGCTGAGCACCCGAAGTCCGGGCGGCGCGCCCGCCCTCACCCCAAGGAGAGAAGTGAGCGAACCGCTCCGCATCGCCGTGATCGGCGCAGGCCCCGCAGGCATCTACGCCGCCGACATCCTGAAGAAGGCCGTCCGCGAGGCCGGCGGCGACGTCTACATCGACCTGTTCGAGCAGCTTCCCGCCCCCTACGGTCTCGTGCGCTACGGCGTCGCGCCCGACCACCCGCGCATCAAGGGCATCATCTCGGCGCTCCGCGAGGTGCTCGAGGCGGGCGTCGTGCGGCTGTTCGGCAACGTGCGCTTCGGCGACGACATCACGGTCGCCGACCTCGAGCGGCTCTACCACGGCGTGATCTTCGCGACCGGCGCCACGAAGGACGCCCCGCTCGACATCCCCGGCGTCGAGCTGCCCGGCTCCTACGGTGCCGCCGACTTCGTCTCCTGGTACGACGGCCACCCCGACGTGCCGCGCGAGTGGCCGCTCGAGGCGAAGGAGATCGCGGTCATCGGCAACGGCAACGTCGCCCTCGACGTCGCCCGGATGCTCGTGAAGCACCCCGAGGATCTCCTGCCGACCGAGGTGCCCGACAACGTCGTGGCCGGCCTCGAGGCATCCCCCGTCACCGACGTGCATGTCTTCGGCCGCCGCGGCCCGCTCGGGGTGAAGTTCACGCCGCTCGAGCTGCGCGAGCTCGGCGAGCTGCGCGACGTCGACATGATCGTCCACGACGAGGACTTCGGCGTCGACCCCGACGAGGAGACCGCGAAGCAGAACAAGCAGATCCTGGTGATCTCGCGCGTGCTCGACCAGTGGCGGCAGCGCGAGGTCGGCACGGCGTCGCGTCGCCTGCACCTGCACTTCTGGTCGAGGCCGGATGCGGTGCTCGGCGACGAGCGCGTGGAGGCGCTCCGCGTCGAGCGCACACGCCCGACGCCGGAGGGGCTCGAGGGCACGGGCGAGTACCGCGAGTTCCCGGTGCAGGCCGTCTACCGCGCGGTCGGCTACTTCTCCTCGCCGCTGCCGGGCGTGCCCTTCGACGAGCGCCGCGGCGTCATCCCGAACGAGGCCGGGCGCGTGATGGACGGCATCCGCCCCCTGCCCGGGATGTACGCGACCGGCTGGATCAAGCGCGGCCCCGTCGGCCTCATCGGCCACACGAAGTCCGACGCGAAGGAGACGATCGAGCAGCTGCTCGGCGACTCCAACTCGTGGTGGTCGCCCGAGCCCTTCGACCAGGATGCGGTGCCGCGGCTGCTCTCGGAGCGCGGCGTCGAGTGGACCGACATCGACGGCTGGATCCGGCTCGACGAGCACGAGATGGCGCTCGGCGAGCCGCACGGGCGCGCGCGCGTCAAGGTCGTGCCGCGCGACAAGATGGTGCAGATCTCGCGCGACGAGCGCTGACTTGGAGCCGATCGGCTGGGCGCTGATCGCGCTCGCGTCGGTCGGCGGCGGCGCGATCAACGCGGCGGCGGGCGGCGGCACGCTCATCACCTTCCCGGCGATGCTCGCCGCCGGCATGAGCCCGCTCGCGGCCAATATGACGTCGTCGATCGGCATGCTCATGGGCACGCTCGGCGGCGCGTGGAGCTACCGCTCCGAGCTGCGGCACCAGCGCCGGCGCTTCCTCGCGAACGCCCCGTTCGGGGTGATCGGCGGCGCGCTCGGCGCGGTGCTGCTGCTGCTCACACCCTCCGACTCGTTCACCGCGATCGTGCCGTGGCTCGTGCTCGGCGCGGCGGCGCTCTTCGCCGCGCAGCCGCTCATCGCCAAGCGGCTGGGCCGCGCGCCCGACAGCGGCTTCGACACCGTCTCCACCGGCGGTTGGGCGACGAAGGTCTCGTTCGTGCTCGTGGGCATCTATGGCTCCTACTTCGGCGCGGGCGTCGGCGTCATGATGCTCGCGATGCTCGGCCTGCTCATCCACGACTCGCTTCAGCACCACAACGCGCTCAAGAACGTGCTCGCCGCGGTCGTGAACGGCACCGGCGCGATCATCCTCGCCTTCTCGCCGCTCATCCACTGGGGCGTCGTGCTCGTCATGCTCGCCGGCTCGCTCGCGGGCGGCATCGCGGGCGGCTGGCTCTCGCGCCGGGTGCCGTCGTGGGCGCTGCGGGTCGTCGTGATCGCCTTCGCGATCGGCGTCGCGCTCACGATGCTGCTCGCGTGAACCGCCCTACTGCAGCGCCGACGTCAGCCGCGCGACGTTGTCGAACAGCTGCGTCACGCGCGGTCGGGCGAGCCACGTCTCGAGCGTGAGCTCCGACGACTGCAGCCGGTAGCCCTCCGCCGTGCCCTGCAGCTGCTTGACCATCGACTCGCCCTCGATGAGCATCGACACCTCGAAGTTGAGGCCGAACGAGCGCATGTCGATGTTCGACGAGCCGACGATCGAGACCTTGTCGTCGAAGGTCATGAACTTCGAGTGCAGTACGGTCGGCTTCGCGAAGAGCGTGATGCGCACGCCGGCCCGCAGCAGCTCCTCGTAGTACGAGCGCTGCGCGTGGTGGGTCCAGAACTGGTCGCCGATCTCGCTCGCGAACAGCTCGACCTCGACACCGCGGACCGCCGCCGACGTGATCGCGTAGCGCATCGCCTCGTCGGGCACGAAGTAGGGGCTCACGATCGTGATCCGGTGCTCGGCCGCGTGCACGAGCTCGAGGAAGATGCGCAGGTTGATCTCGCCCTCGAAGCCGGGACCCGAGGGGACGACGGATGCGTTGAGGTCGCCCTGGTGCTCGGAGCCGTGCGTCGCGAGCTCCACGAGCTCGTTCGACTCCGCCCACCAGTCCGACCAGAAGAGCACGTCGAGCGCGCGCACGGGCTGGCCCGTGAGCTCGATCCACGAGTCGCGCCACTGCAGGCCGCGGCGGATGTTCTTCTTCCACAGGTAGGAGGGGTCGACGAGGTTGAGGGAGCCGGTGAAGCCGACCGAGCCGTCGATCACGACGAGCTTGCGGTGGTTGCGCAGGTCGGGTCGCTGCCACTGCGCGCGCCACGGCTTGAGCGGCAGCATGTCGCGCCACTCGGCGCCCATCGCCTCGAGCCGGGCGATCGTCTCCTTGCGGCGCGGGTAGCGCGCGCTCGTGAGGTGGTCGACGAGCACGCGCACGGTGACGCCGCGAGCGGCGGCCCGCTCGAGCGCGGCGAAGAACACCTCGGTGCGTTCGCTCGCGACGATGAGGTAGAACTCGACGTGCACCCAGCGCTCGGCCTCGTCGATGCGGCGGGCCATCGCCTCGAGCTGCGCGTCGAACTCGCCCCACACGACGGCTTGCGTCGGGCCGACGTGCGGCATCGACGAGAGGGCGCGGTTGAGCTCGAGCACCCCGCCGAGCCACGATGGCCGGTCGCGCGCGGCGGGAGCGTCGTCGATCGAGAGGGTGCTCTCGCGGATGAGCTCCTGGATCGCCGACATCTTCTCGCGCCGCGCGCGAGGCAAGCGCGTGTTGCCGAGGATGCCGAAGACGATCCAGCCGACGATCGGCTGCAGCTGGATGACGAGCAGCCACGCGATCGCCGACGAGGGTCGCCGGTTGTAGGGCACGACGAAGAGGGCGACGACTCGCAGCAGGATGTCGACGACGAGGTAGAGCGTGGCGAACGCCTGCGCGAGCGTCAGCTCCACGGGGACGGGGGAGTGGCCGGTCTCAGCGGAAGTTGACGAACTGCAGGTCAATGTCGAAGTCGCCGGCCTTGAGCAGCCGGATCGTCTCCTGCAGGTCGTCGCGGCTCTTCGAGGTCACGCGCACCTCGTCGCCCTGGATCTGCGCCTTGACGCTCTTGGGGCCCTCGTCGCGGATGAGCTTCGTCACCTTCTTCGCGTTCTCGCTCGAGATGCCGTCCTTGAGCGAGATCTCGATCCGGTACTCCTTGCCCGAGGCGTACGGCTCGCCCTGGTCGAGCATCTTGAGGTCGATGCCGCGCTTGATGAACTTCGACTGCACGACGTCGAGCACGGCCTTCACGCGCTCCTCGCTCGACGCCTTGAGCAGCAGCTTCTCGCCGCTCCACGCGACGTCGGCGCCGACGCCCTTGAAGTCGTAGCGCTGCTCGACCTCCTTGCGCGCCTGGTTGACGGCGTTCTCGGCCTCCATCTTGTCGACCTTGCTGACCACATCGAACGAGCTGTCACTGGGCATGACAACAGGTTACGCGGCCGTCGCTCCGATCCTGCTCTTCGCCTTCGACGAGGACGAGCGCGCGTCGGCGCGGCGGAGTCAAGAGCCCGCGGAGGCGTGCGCGGATGGCCCGGATCGCGGATGTACTGTCTGGGTGTGGCTCAAGAAGATGATCGCCTCCTCACCGGACTGACACTGCCGTCGCGCTATGAGGCGCTGGTGAGGAAGGTGGGCCCCGAGGTCCTGAGGCTTCTCGTCAACCCCGCCTCATCGACGATGGAAGTGTTGGAAGAGGCTGCTGAGGCGGTCGGTTCACTCGGCGAGGGAGTTTTTCTCCCCATCTTCGCGAAGTCTGGGACCGGCAAGACGACGCTTGCCGAGAATCTCACGCTCTTCGCGTCCCGCACATTCGCGCCGACTCTGTCTTATTCGGGCTCCGTGGACTCGGCTAGTTTGATCGCGGCACTGAAGACCCATGAGCGCGATGTGCTGCCTGCTGACGACGCGCGCGTCATCCCGATGAACGTTGACCATCGCGAGGGCGCTCCTCCTTCCGAGGTCGAGCTGGCCCAGATCAAGCGCTTCCTCAGACAGGACGAAGGGTCCCGCGTACTACTGATCTGGCCCGAGACCTCTCGAGCGATTGCGCAGTCCATGGCTGACTCGTATCGCGAGGTCGCCGGGGTGCTGCCTTTGGCTATCCCCGTTGAAGTCTCTGGGCCCGGCGTCGACTCTTGGGCGGATCTCGCAGCGCAGACGCTCGTGCTCGCGAACGGTGTGGACTCGCTCGAGCACTTGGTCGACCTTGATCAGTACGAACCAGGTCAGTTCGCCTCGCTTGGTGATTTCCTGAAGCAGATCGCGATCGATTTCAATGCGCGCAAGCTGCAACTCGCACGCGCAACCGTGAGAGATGTGCGGCTCAGCATCGTGTGGGTCACTGAATCTCAGGGTCACGGAGTCCTCAGCACTCTCTCGTCCAGTCGCCGGTTTGGAATGCTTGACGGGGTAGCGCTCGTGCAAGCCTGCGCGGACAGCGTCATCGGTCAGTGGTGGGCGGCGCACCGGGGGCTTTTGGTCCAGACGATCGTGGCCTTGGACGCGCACGTGGTCGCAGTTGCGCCGCCTCTCGCCCTAGCAACGATGTCGCGCTACAGCACCCTTCCGGCGTACAAGACAGCGCTTGGCGATCTCGGTTACGCGACAAGAAGCCGGGCAGACGTCACCTCCTACATGCTTCGCAGCGACCTTGGTCGACGACTGGCGGGGGAGGTGCGGGCCGTCGGCGAGGGCCGCGGTAATCCGGCAGAGGAAGCTCGCGTCACGTTCGCCGCCGTCGGCGAGAACATTGGATTCCAGGGGGGACGCGACAAGGATCTCAATCGAGCATTCGGTGACGCCATCCGGGAGAGCGGCGTCGTGGGCAACGACGTGGACATTACGACAGAGACCGCGCTCTCCTTCTTGCCCACTTTGATCCCGGATGTTGGCGTGGACGACTCCTCGCGCGTCCACTGCCTGGAGTTCACGTATCGCAAGGGCGACTTCCTCGGTACCGCAAATCGCTCGACTGTGGCGCAGTACTGCTTGAACAAGCTAAAGAACTACGCCCGAGCGATGGGTTGGGTTGGCGCAGGCGAGTAGTCCCAGGCAGGCGCTACTCGGTTGGCTCTTCCGGATCGCGGGAGTCGTCGATCATCTTCGACCACTCGGAATCGACCCTGGCTTGATCAGATAGCGCACCGTTGAGTAGCTCTTGTACCTTGCTAGCCGAGTAGCCGTCGGCTTGCACCGTAAGTCCGCCCAGCTTCAGTTCGAACCGCTTCGCGGAATGGCGATGTGTGATCGAGTGAATCACCGCGGCAAGTCCGGCTAGACCGCCTGCCGCACCAACCGCGGTCACGGCTTCGAGCCACAGCTCGGCACCGGCGCTGAACTCCATCGCCGTGCTGTGCTCAAGCTCAGCATGGTCGAGCAGAGACTTGACCTCTCTCGCCTCGTCGTTGACTTCAGCGCGTACAAGCGACGGCGCTGAGCGCCGCCGCGAGGTTGCGACTCGCCTCCGGCTGCTGGGCGCGGACGCCGCCCACCTCGAACTCAGTCGCGTCAACCCAGGATTGCAGCGGGCTGCTGACCTTCTCGACCAGGAGCAGGCCGATCGGCTTCCGCGCGATCCGGGAGGCCTTCCTTAACCCGGAGCCGCTCGATGGCAGCACATCGTGCAACACTGTGCGGAAACGCGATGGGGGATCGTCATGACCCGTGCAGCGCGACACGCTGACGCATCTCGCGTCGCAGCGCGTCGGCTGCGGCGATGGCAACGAGTCGCGCTCGCGTCTGAATGGCGCTAAGTGGGCCCGGACGGACAGCACATGGTCGACGACGCTGACGACGAAGAACCGACGCCGGAACAGCTTTCATCAATGCGACGGCGGGATAGCTGGACCACAGCGACTTTGGTGTTTGTCACGATGGTGTCCCTGGCGTGGCTTGTCGCCGAGTGGTTCGGCTGGTTGAGGTAAGCGGCCTCGCGAACGGCGGGACTCGGGGCGCTCTGAAAGTCGACCGTTAGTAGTCGACTACATCGAACGAGGAATCTGCCATGCCCCGATCCTAGGCCGGTCGACCCAGCCGCGCGTCGAGCGTCGCGCGCCGCACGGTGCCGGAACTCTGCGGGCCGGCGGGCGCGGCCGAGACGGCGGAAGCCCCGCTTCGAGGCGGGGCTTCCGGATGGTGGCGAGTGAGGGATTCGAACCCCCGAAGGCATTGCCAGCTGATTTACAGTCAGATCCCTTTGGCCGCTTGGGTAACTCGCCGAGGCCGCGCGGGCCGTCGTCCACCTTACAACACCCACAGGCGCCGCCCCGCCCTGCTCGGCGCCGGGGCGGGATCGCTACCGTGGAGGCATGCGCGAGCTCCACGACCTCAACGTCAGCATCGCCGTCGAGGCGGCTGAGCTCGCGCGGGCCCGCCGACGCGTCGGCGTCGCGGTCGCTGCGAGCAAGTCGAGCCTCGTCGACATCGTCACCGAGGCCGATCGCGAGGTCGAGCGGCTCGTCGTCGAGCGCCTGCGCGCCGCGCGCCCCGACGACGGCATCCTGGGGGAGGAGGGCACGAGCATCCCAGGCACCTCCGGGCTCACCTGGGTGATCGATCCGATCGACGGCACCGTCAACTACCTCTACGACATCCCCGCGTACGCGGTCTCCATCGGCCTCGTCGAGGGCGACCCCGACCCCGCGACGTGGCAGCCGCTCTCGGGCGTCGTCGTCAACGCCGCGTCGGGCGAGCGCTTCGAGGCGACCCGGGGCGGGGGAGCGACGCTCGACGGCCGCCCCATCAGGGTGGCGGATGCCGTCCCGGCGGCGACCGCGCTCGTCGGCACGGGATTCGGGTACGACGCGGCCCGCCGGCAGCGGCAAGCCGCGATCGTGCAGGAGCTCATCGGCTCGGTGCGCGACATCCGTCGCATCGGCGCGGCCGCGCTCGACCTCGCGAACGTCGCCTCCGGCCGGCTCAACGCGTACTACGAGATCGGCCTGCAGCCGTGGGACTTCGCGGCCGGCGCCCTCATCGTCGAGGAGGCCGGCGGCTCCCTGCACGGCTGGGAGGGCGAGGCGCCGGGCTCGCGGTTCCTGCTCGCGGCGCACCCGCAGCTGGCGGCCGAGATCCTCGAGCTGCTGGCGCCGCTGCCCGTCGGGGGTGTCTGACCTCTTGCCAGGTCGTTACCATTCCGTTATCTTTGATGGCTGGAGCGCGCGACAGGGCCGCTCCGCGCGTCGTTGCTCCTGACGCCCGGTCCGTGCTTTCATCGGAACCGGCGCTGGTCACGATCGCCCCCAGGATCGACGCGCGCCAACGAACCCCAGACTTCGACCTCCAGGACGGCCCCCGCGTGACATCCCCCACACGACGAGCACTGCGCTCGTCGGCTGAGGCTGTCGTCGCGCCTGCGCCGCCCACGCGCCGCGAGCTGCGAGAGCGCGAGCGCGCCGCCGAGGCGATCGCGCTCACCGCGGCCGAGGCCCGCACGGCCGCGCGCGTCACGGTCGTCGAGGGCTCGGCGCCGCTCTACACGACCCGCCGCGCGATGCGCGAGGCCGCGACGCAAGCCGCGCGCGAGCTGCCCGTGACGATGGCGGCAGAGGCCTTCACCACGCCGGTCATCACCGTCGACGCGCCCTCGCTCGGCACCGGCGGCGACAGCGTGCCCGCCGTCCGCCCGCCGGCGCCGCGCCCCCTCGCGCCGCGCGTCGTCCGCCAGACGGCCCCCGTCGGACCGCCGACCCGGCGCCCGACGAGCGTCCGCGGCATCGCGCAGAAGATCACGGCCGGCGGCGCGCTGCTGTTCATCGGCTCGCTCGTCGTCGTCACGAGCCTCCCCGCCCAGGCCGTCCAGCAGCCCGGCGGCATCGACCCGCAGGTCGCGGCGATGCACGAGGAGGGGGAGCAGACGCTCGAGGGCGTCTCGGCCGAAGTGACGAGCTACTTCGCCCGCGACGACATCATCGTCAACGACCAGGTCGCGGCCGCGCGGATGTCCGACGGCGAGCGCGCCGCCTTCCAGGCGGTCGCCGACGGCGAGCCCGCCGGCCCCTCCTACACGGGCGACCCCGCCTTCCCGCAGGTGTGGTCGATGCTCGAGACGAGCTTCGTGCAGACGCCGTTCCCCGACATGGACCAGGTGTCGATGTCGAGCGGCTTCGGCTACCGTCCTGGCGGCTTCCACGGCGGCAGCGACTTCACGCCCGGCCTCGGCACCGACATCCGCCCGATCGCGAACGGCGTCGTGTCGGCCGTCTTCCAGGGCAACAACCCGGGCGGCGGCGGCTACTCCGTCTTCATCGACCACAACATCGACGGCCAGTTCGTGCAGTCCTGGTACGGCCACATGCTGCCCGGCTCGATCGACGTGCGCGTCGGCCAGGTCGTCGACATCACGACGATCATCGGCCAGGTCGGCAACTCCGGCCGCTCGACCGGCCCGCACCTGCACCTCGAGCTGAAGAACAGCGACTACGTCTCGTTCGACCCGGTGCTGTGGCTCCAGACGCGCGAGATGAACCTCGAGCACCGCTGAGCGCGACACCCGCGAATCGCAGAAGGACGCCCTGCCGATCGGCAGGGCGTCCTTCGTGCATCGGCGCCTGATCAGGCGGTGCGCACCCACACGGTCTCGTCGGCCGCGAGCGACGCCGCGTCGAGCGGCGACGACGACAGCAGGATCTCGCCGCGCGGCACGTCGACGGCGTCGTGACCGATGTTGGCGATCACGGTGATGCCGCCGTTGCGGAAGCCGATCGCGGTCGGGCCCACGTCGATCCACTCGAGCTCACCCGTGCCGAGGCCGTGCGCCTCGCGGAGCGCGAGCGCGCGGCGGTAGAGCTCGAGCGTCGAGCCCTCGACGCCGGCCTGCGCGTCGCGCGCGAGCGTCGCCCACTCCGGCGGCTGCGGCAGCCAGGTCTCGCCCGTGGGGGAGAAGCCGTACGCCGGCGACTCCGACTCCCACGGGATCGGCACGCGGCAGCCGTCGCGGCCCCACAGCTCGCCCTTCGTGCGGTGGAAGGTCGGGTCCTCGCGCTGCTCGGGCGCGATCGCGGTGACCTCGGGAAGACCGAGCTCCTCGCCCTGGTAGACGTAGGCGCTCCCGGGGAGCGCGAGCATGAGCGCCGTCGCGGCACGCCCACGGCGCAGCGAGACGGTCGGGTCGGCCTTCGACTTGGAGGTCGGGCCGATGCCTGCGCCGTGGGGCGGCGGCGGCACGAGCGCGAGGCGCGTGCGGTGCCGGATCGTGTCGTGGTTCGAGAGCACCCAGGTCGGCGGGGCGCCGACCTCGCCGAACGCGCGGATCGACTCGTCGATCACGGAGCGCAGCTGCGCCGCGTCCCACGGCGTCTCGAGGTAGACGAAGTTGAACGCCTGGTGCATCTCGTCGGGGCGCACGAAGCGCGCCATCTTCTCGAGCGGGCTCACCCACGCCTCGGCGCACAGCACTCGGTCGCCCTCGTACTCGTCGAGCACCGTGCGCCAGCGGCGGTAGATCTCGTGCACGTGCTCCTGGCCGAAGAACGGCGAGTCCATCGAGCCGGCGGCGATGAGCTCCTCGTCGACGTCGGGCAGCCCCTCCGCCTTCGCGTTGCCGTGCGCGACGTCGACGCGGAAGCCGTCCACGCCCCGGTCGAGCCAGAAGCGCAGCACCTCGACGAACATGTCGCCGACCTCGGGGTTGTTCCAGTCGAAGTCGGGCTGCGAGGAGTCGAACAGGTGGAGGTACCACTCGCCGTCGGCGACGCGCGTCCACGCGGGCCCGCCGAAGACGCTCTGCCAGTTGTTCGGCGGCTCGTCGCCGCCCGGGCCCTTGCCCTCGCGGAAGATGTAGCGCGTGCGCTCCGGGCTGCCAGGGCCCGCGGCGAGCGCCGCCTGGAACCACTCGTGCTGGTCGGAGGAGTGGTTCGGCACGAGGTCGACGATCACGCGGAGGCCCTGGGTGTGCGCCTCGGCGAGCATGCGGTCGAAGTCGTCGAGCGTGCCGAAGAGCGGGTCGACGTCCATGTAGTCGCTCACGTCGTAGCCGGCGTCCTTCTGCGGCGAGCGGTAGAAGGGGCTCAGCCAGATCGCGTCGACGCCCAGCTCGGCGACGTGCGGCAGCCGCGCAGTGATGCCCGCGAGGTCGCCGATGCCGTCGCCCGAGGCGTCGGCGAAGCTGCGCGGGTAGATCTGGTAGATCACGGCGGAGCGCCACCACTCGTGGCCGTGCGCGGACTGCGGTTGCTGTGTCGAGACTTCGGTCATGGCTCCAGGGTAGGCGGATGCCCTGGGTCGCGCCGACGCGGTGCCCAAGGTCACGAAATGCCAACGATCGGCGATTATCGGTCACGCCGGGTTGCAGAGGGAGCAGGTTGCGGCCACGATGAGCCAGGCACGCGACGACGCCGTCGTCAGCGGAGCCCATCTGACCTGAAGGAAGGCACCATGAAGCACAGCAGCCTCGTGAAGGCGGCCGGCGTCGGCGCCCTCGCGCTCACGCTCGCGGCCTGCTCGGGCGGCGGCACCCCCGCGCCCGAGGGCACGGAGTCGGCAGCGCCGCAGGGCGGCGGCGAGCTCATCGTCTGGATGGACGAGAACCGCGCGTCGGCCCTCGAGGGCGTCGTCGCCACGTTCGAGGAGGAGACCGGCACGACGGTCGAGGTCATCATCAAGGACTTCAACACCATCCGCGACGACCTCACGACCCAGGCGCCCTCGGGCGACGGCCCCGACGTCGTCGTCGGCGCGCACGACTGGATCGGCAAGCTCGTCCAGAACGGCGTCATCCAGCAGGTCGAGCTCGGCGACCTCGCGAGCGACTTCGAGGAGGTCGCGGTCTCGGCCATGACCTACGACGGCTCCGTCTACGGCGTGCCCGTCTCGATCGAGAACATCGCGCTCGTGCGCAACACGGCGCTCGCCCCCGAGGCGCCCGCGACGTGGGACGACCTCGTCGCGACCGGCCAGGCGGCCGTCGCGTCGGGCCAAGCCGAGCACCCGCTGCTGGTCGGCATCGACCCGAACAACGCCGACCCGTACCACCTGTACCCGCTGCAGGCCTCGTTCGGCGGCCCGGTCTTCGGCATCAACGAGGACGGCTCCTACAACCCCGACGACCTGCAGCTCGGCAACGAGGGCAACGTGCAGTTCGCCCAGGCGCTCGCGCAGTGGGGTGCCGAGGGCATCATCAACCTGAACATCTCGCAGGACATCGCGAAGGAGCAGTTCGCCTCCGGCACGAGCCCGTACACGATCACGGGTCCGTGGAACCTCGCCGACTTCCAGGAGGCGGGCATCGAGTACGCGATCGACCCGATCCCCTCGGCGGGCGGCCAGCCGGCGACCCCGTTCGTGGGCGTGCAGGGCTTCTTCATCTCGCAGTACGCGAACAACCCCATCGTCGCCTCGCAGTTCCTCACCGAGTACATCGCGGGCGAGGAGGCGCAGGCGGCGATCTTCGAGAGCGGCCAGCGCGCTCCCGCGCTGACGGCGGCGTTCGAGGCCGCGCAGTCGAACGAGGACGTCGCGGGCTTCGGCGCCGTCGGCGCCGCGGGTGTGCCGATGCCGAACATCCCCGAGATGGATGCGCTGTGGACCGACTGGGGCACCACCGAGGCGCAGATCATCGGCGGCCAGGCGGCCGACCCGGCCGCGGCCTGGACCGAGATGGCTGCCAAGATCCAGGGCACGCTGGGCGGCTGAGCCCCCGGTGCAAGCGGTGGCCGGCCCATCGGGCCGGCCGCCGTCCCATCCCCCGCGACTGCCGAGGCGACAGGAGCCCGTCTTGACCACTACCGCCGCACCGCCGAGGCCCGCCCGGGCGCCGAAGCGAGGCATCCGCCACCAGCCCTCGAGCTTCAAGGTGCTCGCGCTCAAGCTGCTGCTGCTCGCGCTCGTCGACGCGGTCGCGGTCTTCGCGATGTCGGTGATGCTGCTGCGCGACGACTACGTGCTCGCGGGCGTCGTGCTCGTCGTGACGCTGCTCGTCAACTGGGTCTACCTGAGCCCCGGACTGCTGCCGGCGAAGTACCTCACGCCCGGGCTCATCTTCCTCGCGGTCTTCCAGGTCTTCGTCATCGTCTACACGCTCTACATCGCCTTCACGAACTACGGCGACGGGCACAACTCGACGAAGGACGACGCGATCTCGGCGATCGTGGGGCAGAACACGCAGCGCGTCGAGGGCTCGCCCGTCTACCAGGTGCAGGTCGTCGAGAGCCTCGCGGGGCTCGGACTGCTCGCGACGAGCCCAGACGGCGACGTGCTCGTCGGCACGGCCGAGGAACCGCTCGAGGAGGTCGCCGACGGCGACGTCACGATGGACGGGCCCCGTGCGACCGCGGCGGCCGGCTGGACGAGCCTCGGCATGCAGGACATCCTGCAGCGCCAGCAGGAGATCGCGGCGCTGCAGGTGCCGCTGAGCGACGACCTCGCCGACGGCTTCCTCCGCACGACGAACGCATCCCAGGCCTTCGTCTTCGAGTCGACCTTCGTCTACGACGAGGCGACCGACACCATGACCGACAGCGCGACCGGCATCGTCTACCGCGACCTCGGCAACGGCCAGTTCGAGAGCGACGACGGGCAGGTGCTCGGCACCGGTTGGCAGATCGTCGTCGGGTTCGAGAACTTCCTCTACCCCTTCGAGAACCCGCGCTACGGCGGGGCGCTCGTGTCGGTCCTGCTCTGGACGTTCGCGTTCGCGATCATCTCGGTCGGGCTCTCGTTCTTCCTCGGCCTCTTCCTGGCCATCGCGCTCAACGACCCGCGCATGAAGTCGAAGTTCGCCTATCGCGTGCTGTCGATCCTCCCGTACGCGTTCCCGTCGTTCCTCGGCGCGCTCGTCTGGCTCGGCCTCATGAACACCGAGTTCGGCTTCATCAACAACGTGCTCCTCGGCGGCGCCGACATCCCGTGGCTCACGGATCCGTGGCTCGCGAAGGTGTCGACGATCATCGTGAACGTGTGGCTGGGCTTCCCCTACATGTTCCTCATCTGCCTCGGCGCGCTGCAGTCGATCCCCGAGGAGCTCACGGAGGCGGCGTCGGTCGACGGCGCGACCGGCTGGCAGGTCTTCAGCGGCATCAAGCTGCCGCTGCTGTTCGTCTCGACCGCGCCGCTGCTCATCTCGTCGTTCGCGTTCAACTTCAACAACTTCAACATCATCTACATGCTGACGCGCGGCGGTCCCCGCATGGCGGGCGTCGAGGAGAACGTCGGGCACACCGACCTGCTCATCACGCTCGTCTACAAGACCGCGTTCGAGGGGGTCGGCCGCGACTACGGCCTCGCCTCGGCGCTGTCGATCCTCATCTTCATCATCGTGGCGACCGTGTCGACGATCGCGTTCCGCCGCACCAAGGCGCTGGAGGAGCTCAACTGATGAGCATCGAGATCGATCCCATCGCCGTCGACCCGACGGGGGACCGCGAGCCCGAGCGGCGACCCGCGCCGCAGTCGAGGATGTCGTTCCAGAAGTGGCTCCGCGAGCTCGGCTGGCGGCACCTCGTCGGCATCGCGGTCGTGCTGTTCGCCGCCTTCCCGCTCGTCTACGTGCTGAGCGCGTCGCTCAACCCGAGTGGCACCCTCACCGGCTCGAACGCGCTCTTCCGGGAGGTGTCGGCCGAGAACTACGTCGCCCTGCTGAGCGATCCCCGGCGCCCCTACGCCGCGTGGTTCGCCAACTCGCTGATCGTCGGTCTCGTCACCGCCGCGGGCACCGTCTTCCTCGGCGCGCTCGCCGCCTACTCGTTCAGCCGCATGCGCTTCACGGGCCGCCGCTTCGGGCTGCTGAGCCTCATCCTCGTGCAGATGTTCCCGCAGCTGCTCGCGGTCGTGGCGATCTACCTGCTCATGCGCGGCATCAGCGACTTCTTCCCGGCGATCGGCCTCGACTCGCTCGTCGGCCTCATCATGATCTACCTGGGCGGCGCGCTCGGCGTGAACACCTACCTGATGTACGGCTTCTTCAACACCGTGCCGTCGTCGATCGACGAGGCGGCGAAGATCGACGGCGCGGGTCACGCGCGCATCTTCTTCACCATCATCCTGCGGCTCGTCGCGCCGATCCTCGCCGTCGTCGGGCTGCTGTCGTTCATCAGCACGATGAGCGAGTTCGTCGTCTCGTCGGTCATCCTGACGAGCCCAGATCGGCTCACGCTCGCCGTCGGGCTCTTCCGCTACGTCTCCGAGGAGACGAACACGAACTACCCCGTCTTCGCGGCAGGCGCGGTGCTCGCGGCCATCCCCGTCATGGCGCTGTTCCTGTGGCTGCAGAAGTACATCGTGGGCGGGCTCACCGCGGGCGCTGTCAAGTAGGGCGCGCCGCGCCCGCGGCAGCTGTGGCACGGTAGGGGCATGCATCTCGACGGAGCGGTGGAGGTCTGGCCATGACGCAGGTGAAGGCGCCGATCGATCGCGGTCGGTTCTCGAACAAGACCGTCTTCATCATGGCCGCGATCGGCTCCGCGGTCGGGCTCGGCAACATCTGGCGCTTCCCCTACGTCGCCTACGAGGGCGGCGGCGGGGCGTTCATCCTGCCGTACCTCGTCGCGCTGCTCGTCGCGGGCATCCCGCTCCTGCTGCTCGACTACGCCATCGGCCACTCGCAGCGCGGCTCGGCACCGCTCTCGTTCGCCCGCCTGCACCGCCGGCTCGAGTTCATCGGCTGGTGGCAGGTGTCGATCTGCGTGGTCATCGCGCTCTACTACGCGGCGATCCTCGCGTGGTCGACGCAGTACATCGGCTTCTCGTTCACGCAGGCGTGGGGCGACGACCCGGAGGCGTTCCTCTTCGGCGAGTTCCTGCAGACGGAGGCGGGCGTCGTCTCGCTCGAGTTCGTGCCGGCCGTGCTCATCCCGATGGCGATCATCTGGCTCGTCACGATCGTCATCATGGCGCTCGGCGTGCAGAAGGGCGTCGGGGCGACCTCGGTCATCTTCATCCCCGTGCTGCTCATCGCGTTCTGCGCGCTCGTCGTGCAGGCGCTCATGCTCCCGGGCGCGCTGGACGGCCTGCAGTCGCTCTTCGCCCCCAACTGGGCGGCGCTGCTCGACCCGGCGGTCTGGGCGAGCGCCTTCGGCCAGATCTTCTTCTCGCTCTCGGTGGGCTTCGGCATCATGATCACCTACGCCTCCTACGTGGGGCGGAAGATCGACATGACCGGCTCGGCCTTCGTCGTCGGCTTCGCGAACTCGGGGTTCGAGCTGCTCGCGGGCATCGGCGTCTTCTCGGCGCTCGGCTTCCTCGCGCAAGCCTCGGGAGCTGCGGTCGCCGACGTCGTGAGCGCCGGCATCGGACTCGCGTTCGTCGCGTTCCCGGCGATCATCTCGCAAGCGCCGTTCGGCGCGCTGCTCGGCGTGCTGTTCTTCGCATCGCTCGTGCTCGCCGGCTTCACGTCGCTCGTGAGCATCCTCGAGGTCGTGATCTCGGCCGTGCGCGACAAACTCGAGCTGGGGCGCGTCGCCGCGAGCCTCGCCGTGACCGTGCCGATGGCGATCGTGAGCATCTTGCTCTTCTCCACCAGGAGCGGCGTGGTGGTGCTCGACATCGCCGACTACTTCATCAACCGCTTCGGCATCCTGCTCGTCGCGCTCGTCGCGATGGTCGCCGTCGGCTGGGGCCTCCGGCGCGTGCCGTGGTTCGCCGACCACATGAGCCGCTTCGGCTCGATCCGGCTCGGCCGCTGGTGGGTCGTGCTCGTGACGTACATCACGCCCGTGCTCATCGCGCTCATCCTCGTGCAGGAGGCGGTCACCGCGATCACGGTGCCGTACGAGGGATACCCGGCGTGGATGCTCGGGGTGTTCGGGTGGGGCGCGGCCGGTGCGGCACTCATCGCGGGGGTGCTGCTCGCGATCCCGAAGTGGAAGCAGACGACGCCGCTCGAGGCGCCGCCGCACGACGAGGAGGTCATCCGATGACGATCGACGCGATCCTGCTGATGGCGGTCTCGATGCTCGTGCTGTGGGGCGGGCTCGGCGCCGCGATCGTGAACATCGTGCGGTTCAAGGGCCCCGAGCCCGACGCATCCATGCGCGACCTCTGACGCGACCGCCCGACGCGCTTGAGCGCGCGTTGAGCCAGACCTGAGGATGCGTATAGGCTCACCCCACTTCGACGAAGAAGCGGGGGCAGCGTCGCGCCCGGGATGGGAGATCCGCGCATGCCCGAATCCGACCCGATCGCCGAGCGGAGCCTGCAGATGCAGGCTTCGCCGGAGTTCCAGCGCCTCCGCAGCGCGTTCATGCGGTTCATCGTGCCGCTCACGGTGCTCTTCCTCGTCTGGTACCTCGCCTATGTGCTGATCGCGGGCTTCGCGCCCGACTTCTTCGCCACGCGCCTCGGCGACAGCTACATCACGATCGGGCTGCTGTTCGGCCTCGCGCAGTTCGTCAGCACCTTCGCGATCACGATGCTCTACAGCCGCTGGGCGAACCGGGTCTACGACCGCGACGCCGAGCCGCTGCGCGAGCAGATGGAGCACGCGGCGATGGCGGGAGGCCGCTGATGGAGGAGATCAACCCGCTCATCAACATGATCGTGTTCGGCGCCTTCGTCGCCGTCACGCTCTTCATCGTCTTCCGCGTCTCGCGCCGCAAGGCGAGCGAGAACGAGTTCTACGCGGCTGGCCGCTCCTTCTCGGGCAGGCAGAACGGCGTCGCGATCGCGGGCGACTACCTCTCGGCCGCGAGCTTCCTCGGCATCTGCGGCGCGATCGCGGTCGCCGGCTACGACGGCTTCCTCTACTCGATCGGCTTCCTCGTCGCGTGGCTCGTCGCGCTGCTGCTCGTCGCCGAGCTGCTGCGCAACACCGGCCGCTTCACGATGGCCGACGTGCTGAGCTTCCGGCTCAAGCAGCGCCCCGTGCGCATGGCGGCGGCACTCGCGACCCTCGCGGTGTGCTTCTTCTACCTCGTCGCGCAGATGGCGGGCGCCGGCGGGCTCGTCGCGCTCCTGATGGGGTTCGAGGGCACGCTCGCGACGTCGATCACCATCGCGGTCGTCGGCATCCTCATGATCGTCTACGTGATCGTCGGCGGCATGAAGGGCACGACCTGGGTGCAGATCATCAAGGCCGTGCTGCTCATCGCGGGCGCCGGCATCATGACGCTCATCGTGCTGTTCATGGTGCAGTTCGACTTCAACGAGCTGCTCGCTCGCGCGGTCGAGGCATCGCCTGACGGCGAGGCGATCCTCGCGCCGGGCCTCAAGTACACGAACCCCGTGGACTTCCTCTCGCTCGGCCTCGCGCTCGTGCTCGGCACCGCGGGGCTCCCGCACGTGCTCATGCGCTTCTACACGGTGCCGTCGGCGAAGGAGGCGCGCCGGAGCGTCGTCTGGGCGATCTGGCTCATCGGCATCTTCTACCTCTTCACGCTCGTGCTCGGCTTCGGCGCCGGCGCGCTCGTGGGGCCGGAGACGATCCGCGACGCGCCCGGCGGCGAGAACGCGGCGGCTCCGCTGCTCGCGCTCGCGCTCGGCGGACCGGTGCTCATGGCGGTCATCTCCGCCATCGCGTTCGCGACGATCCTCGCGGTCGTCGCGGGCCTCGCGATCACGGCCGCGACGTCATTCGCGCACGACATCTACGCATCCATCATCAAGCGCGGCGACGTGCAGCCGGGCGCGGAGGTCAAGGTCGCGCGCATCACCGTGGTCGTGATCGGCGTCATCGCGATCCTCGGCGGCATCCTGGCGCAGAACCAGAACGTCGCGTTCCTCGTCGCCCTCGCGTTCGCGGTCGCGGCGAGCGCGAACCTGCCGACCATCATCTACTCGCTGTTCTGGCGCCGGTTCAACACCGGCGGGGCGCTGTGGTCGATGTACGGCGGGCTCATCGCGTGCGTGCTGCTCATCGTGCTCTCGCCCGTCGTCTCGGGCCGCGAGACGTCGATCTTCCCGGATGCTGACTTCGCGATCTTCCCGCTCGCGAACCCCGGCATCGTGTCGATCCCGCTCGCGTTCGTGCTCGGCGTCGTCGGCACGCTCCTCTCGAAGCCGTCGGCCGACCACGCCGTCAAGCAGGCGGAGATGGAGGTGCGCTCCTTCACCGGGGCGGGCGCGGAGAAGGCGTCCGACCACTGAGGCGCGAGAGGCCCTCGGCGCGCGCCGCCGGGGGCCTCGGTGCGCGCGCGGAGCCCGCGAGCGGTGCTACGATGTTCCGGTTGCCTGCACAGGCTTCGCCCCGGTAGCTCAGTGGTAGAGCACTTCCATGGTAAGGAAGGGGTCGCGAGTTCAATCCTCGCCCGGGGCTCGCGTTCGCTCGACGCTTCGAGCTCGGGTGGGCGTCCTGGCGGGGTAGCTCAGTTGGTGAGAGCGCACGACTCATAATCGTGAGGTCGCGGGTTCGAGCCCCGCCCTCGCTACCGCCGGAGATGAAGGGGATCGGGCCGACGCCCGATCCCCTTCTCCGTCCTCGCGCGACGGTGAATCGGGGCATGGACGCGCGTCCATGCCGGGAGTAGCGTGCGTGCCACGACAGGCCGCGCAGCCTGCCTCGACACCGAGGAGGACGTCATGTCCACGATCGCGCGACGGACGATGTCGTCGTCGCTCACGTCCAAGCCGTCGAAGCACCGCCACGACGCGCCCGTCCGCACGCAGGTCTCGTGGCCGTCGGCGGCGCGGCCCTTCGTGACCGACGGAGGCCTCGAGACGGACCTCATCTACAACCGCGGCGAGGAGCTGCGCGAGTTCGCCGCCTATCCGCTCGTGCGCACCGAGCGCGGCCGCGCGCTGCTCGAGGAGTACTTCGACGGCTATGCGGCGATCGCGCGCGAGCACGGCACCGGCTCGTGCTCGAGACGCCCACGTGGCGCGCGAGCGCCGACTGGGGAGCGCGGCTCGGCGACTCGCGCCGCGAGCTCTACGACGTGAACGTGCAGGCCGTGCGGCACCTCCTGCAGCTGCGTGAGGAGCGCTACGCCGACATCGCCGACGTGCTCATCAGCGGCGCGATGGGGCCGCGCGCCGACGCCTACGCCGACATCCCGCCGATCGACCCCGACGACGCGCAGATGTACCACGAGCCGCAGATCGACGCCTTCGCCGAGGGCGGCGTCGACCTCGTCACCGCGTTCACCCTCTCCGACCCCGGCGAAGCGGTCGGCCTCGCCCGCGCCGCGTTCTACCACGGGCTCCCCGTCGTCATCGGGTTCACGGTCGAGGCGGACGGGCGGCTCCGCGGCGGCATGCCGCTGCGCGAGGCGATCGAGGTCGTGGACGCCGAGACCGACACCGTCCACTACATGCTCAACTGCGCGCATCCGCAGCACATCCTCCGGGGCCTCGACGGGGGCACGTGGCAGCGGCGGATCGTGAGCGTGCGCTACGACGCCTCGACCCGCACGCACGCCGAGCTCGACCGCGCGACGACGATCGACGCCGGCGACATCGGCGAGCTGCGCCGCGGGCACGACGAGCTGCGCGCGCAGCTGCCGAACCTCGCGATCGTCGGCGGCTGCTGCGGCACCGACGCCCGCCACATCGCGGCCCTCTGGAAGGACCGCACCCCGCCTGAACCGCCCGCTCCGTAGACTGGCTGGGTGCCAGTCAACCCCGAGATCCAGGGCAGGCAGTACCCGCCCACGCCGCCCTACCTCGTCGGCCGCGAGAAGGTGCGCGAGTTCGCGCGCGCGGTGCAGGCCGAGCACCCGCTCCACCACGACGTCGACGCAGCGCGCGCCGCGGGCCACGCCGACGTCATCGCGCCGCCGACGTTCCCGATCGTCATCCAGCAGCTCACCTGGAACCAGCTGCTCGACGACCCCGCCGCGGGCATCGTGCTCGAGCGCATCGTGCACGGCGACCAGCGCTTCACGGCCACGCGCGCGATCGTCGCGGGCGACGAGCTCACCGGCCAGCTGACGGTCACGCGCGTGCGCTCGCTCGGCGGCAACGACATGGTCACGTGCGAGACGCGCGTGACGGATGCGTCGGGCGAGCACGTGGTGACGGCCACGTCGTCGCTCGTGGTCGCGGGGGAGGCGGCATGAGCGCGCTCTCCGGCCTCGAGGTGGGGCACGTGGTCGCCGAGCGCGACGTCGTGCTCTCGCGCGAGTCGCTCGTGCGCTACGCCGGCGCGTCCGGCGACTTCAACCCCATCCACTACCGCGACGACGTCGCAGCCGCCGTCGGGCTGCCGGGCGTGCTCGCGCACGGCATGCTCACGATGGGCATCGCGGTGCAGCCGGTCGTCGACTGGGCCGGGCCCGACCGCATCCTCGACTACCAGGTGCGGTTCACCCGTCCGGTCGTGGTCGACCCCGAGACGGGCGCGGCGCTCCACGTGGCCGCGAAGGTCGGCCAGCTCGGCGAGGGCACGGCGCGCATCGACCTCACCGTGACGTCGGCCGAGCAGACCATGCTCGGCAAGGCGCAGGTCGTCGTGAAGACCGACGGATGAGTCGGCCGACGCCGGGCGCGGACGGCGCGGCCGCGCACGCCCCCCGCTCGCTCGCGGACGCGACGACCATGCGGGTCGGCGGCGAGGCCGCCCGCTGGATCGAGGCGACGACGCGCGAGGAGGTCGCGGCCGCCTACGCCGAGGCGATCGCCGACGACCACGAGCCGCTGCTGCTGCTCGGCGGCGGCTCCAACACGGTCGCGTCGTCCCAGGCCTTCGACGGCACCGTGCTGCAGGTCTCGACCCGAGGCATCCGCACCCTGCCCGTCGCGCCGCCGCCGCACCGCCCGGCGGGGGAGGAGCCGCCGTCCGACGACTCGGTCGTGCTGCGCGTCGAGGCGGGCGAGCCGTGGGACGCGCTCGTCGCGCGCACCGTGGAGGAGGGGCTCGCGGGCATCGAGGCGCTCAGCGGCGTGCCGGGCTCGACCGGCGCCGCGCCGATCCAGAACATCGGCGCCTACGGCCAGGAGCTCTCGTCGACCCTCGTCGGTCTCGAGCTGCTCGAGCTCGAGACGCTCGAGACCCGCTTCGTGCCGGCGGCGGAGCTGCGGCTCGGGTACCGCGACTCGGCGATCAAGCAGGGCGTGCTGCGAGGCGTCGTGCTCTCGGTCGACCTGCGCCTGCGGCGCTCGGCCGACGGGCGCAGCCAGCCGATCGCCTACCAGCAGCTCGCGTCGGCCCTTGGCGTCGACCTGGGCACGCGCGTGCCGCTCGCCGACGTGCGCGCGTCGGTGCTCGAGCTGCGCTCGTCGAAGGGCATGGTGCTCTCGGACGACCCCGACTCGGTGAGCGCCGGGTCGTTCTTCACGAACCCGATCGTGTCGGCCCGCTTCGCCGCCGGCCTCCCGGACGACGCGCCGCGCTGGTCGGTCGCGCCCGAGCCGCAGCCGGTCGTGCTGCCGCTCGGCGCCGACGACGCGGTGCCGCCGCTCGAGCGGCCCGTGCCGCGCGTGAAGCTCTCGGCCGCGTGGCTCATCGAGCACTCGGGCATCGGCCGCGGCTTCTCGCTGCCGGGCTCGCGCGCCGCGATCTCGTCGAAGCACACGCTCGCGCTCACGAACCGCGGCGGCGCGACGGGCGAGGAGATCGCCGAGCTCGCGCGCTTCGTGCAGGCGCGGGTCGAGAACCAGTGGGGCGTGCACCTCGTGCCCGAGCCCGTGCTCGTCGGCCTGCAGCTGTAGGCGCCGTCGCCTGCGCGGGAATGCGGGCGCCGCGGCCGCGGTTGCCGCTCGCATGACCGCTCCCAAGCAGCTGCGCCTCGTCGTCGAGGCGGAGGACTTCGAGGCCGCGCTCGCGTTCTACCGCGACGCGCTCGGCCTGCCCGAGATCGCGGCGTTCGAGGGCGACGGCGAGGCGCGCGTCGCGATCCTCGACGCCGGCCGCGCGACGCTCGAGCTCGCGAACCCGGCGCAGAAGCGCATGATCGATCGCATCGAGGCCGGCGGGCGCGAGAGCCCGCGCATCCGCGTCGCGTTCGAGGTCGACGACGCCGAGGGCGTCACGCGCCGGCTCGAGACGGCCGGCGCGACGGTGATCGCCGAGCCCGTCGAGACGCCGTGGCGCTCGCGGAACTCGCGCCTCGAGGGCCCCACCGACCTCACGCTCACGCTCTTCGAGGAGCAGGACGGCGAGGAGCACTTCGTCCCGGTGGGATAGGGCTCAGAGCAGCCCGCGCTCGAGCGCGACCGCCACCGCCGAGGTGCGGTCGCGCACCCCGAGCTTCGCGAAGATCGACTGCACGTGCGTCTTGACGGTCGCCTCGCCGATGAAGAGGGCCCGACCGATCGCCGCGTTCGTCGCGCCCGCCTTCATGCGCTCGAGCACCTCCCGCTCGCGGGCGGAGAGCGCGATCGCCGGTCCGCGCTGGCGGTCGGCGAGCGCTCGCGCGACCGTCGGGGCCATCGCCCGCTCACCGCGCGCGACGGCGCGCACGGCCGCGAAGATCTCGAGCGGCGGCGCCGCCTTCAGCAGGTAGCCGGTCGCGCCCGCCTCGGTCGCCGCCAGGATGTCGGCGTCCG
Source organism: Agrococcus lahaulensis DSM 17612 (assembly GCF_000425105.1). GTDB lineage: Bacteria > Actinomycetota > Actinomycetes > Actinomycetales > Microbacteriaceae > Agrococcus > Agrococcus lahaulensis. Next base: position 79,417 of record NZ_AULD01000005.1, on the reverse strand, counting down.
AGTCGTAGGTCGTGAGCACGAGCACGCGCGTCTCCGGCAGCTCCGCGAGGATCCGCCGGGTCGCCTCCGCGCCGCCGACCCCCGGCATGCGCAGGTCGGTGAGCACGACGTCGGGGCGCTCCGCGCGCGCGAGCGCGACGAGCGCCTCGCCGTCCGCCGCTTGCCCGACGACCTCGATGTCGGCCGCCTCCGCGAGCAGCGCCGCGAGGCCGCCGCGCACGACGGGGTGGTCGTCGGCGACCGCGACGCGAATCACGGCGCGCCCGCCCCGAGCCGGGCGACGACGCGCGTGCCCGCGGGGGAGGAGTCGATCTCGAGGCTCCCGCCCGCGAGCGACATCCGCTCGTCGAGCCCCTGCAGCCCGAGGCCTCGCCGCACGGCGGTGCGGTCGAACCCGCGCCCGTCGTCGGCGACCTCGAGCCGCACGCCCGACGCATCCGCAGTCAGGGTCACGCCGACGCTCGCCGCGCGCGCGTGCTTGCGCACGTTCGCGAGCGACTCCTGCGCGGTGCGCAGCAGCGCGGCCTGCGCGTCGACCGGCAGCTCGACCGCGACCGCCTCGACGCGCACCGCGATGCCCGTCTCGGCGGCGAAGCGCTCGCCGAGCCGCTCGAGCGCGACCGGCAGCCCGTCGTCGAGGCCGACGGGCGCGTTCGCCGCGACGAGCCCGCGCACCTCGGCGAGCGCGCCCTGGGCGAGCTCCTCGACCGCCGCGAGCGTCGCGGCGTCGGCGCCGCGGCGCTGCGCGAGCATCGCGATCGCGGCGAGGTCCTGCGCGATCGTGTCGTGCAGGTCGCGCGCGATGCGAGCGCGCTCGGCGGCCGTCGCGTGCTCGCCGCTCAGCCGCGCGATCGAGGCCTGCGCGGCCTCGAGCTCGGCGATGAGCCGGTCGCGCTCCTCGGTCGCGCGGGCGAGCCCCGAGATCCAGAGCCCGATGACCATGCTGAACGCGAAGCTGAGCGACTGCGTCGTCGCGAGCAGCCATGTGTCGCCCCCGTCGAGCCAGAACGCTGCGAGCACGGCGCCGAAGAGCCCGACGTTCGCGATCACGGCACGGCGGATGCTGTCGCACGACGAGACCCACAGGAGCGGCGCGGCGAGCGCCTGCGCGCCGGCGAGCGGCGGGTAGGCGAAGGCGGCGACCGCAGCGCCGACGACGGCCGCGACCTGGAAGGCCGTGCTCGGCCGCTCCTCGAGCATCGCCCTGCGCGCGAGGGGATACGCGAGGCCGATCGTCAGCACGCCCGCGGCGCCGAGCGCGATCGAGGGCAGGTCGCCCGCGAAGCCCGCGACGACGAGCAGCACGGCGACGCCGATGCCGACGAACGCGTCCCACATCCGCGGGTCCTCGATCGCCGTCGCGCGCTCGGGCTCGCTCGCCGCCATGTCTCCTCCGGTCAGCCCCGCTTGATCCAGCGGAACGTCAGCGCAGCCACCACGGTACCGACGACCGCCCAGATGCCGAGGGCCGTCGCGACGCCCTGCAGGTTCCACGCCTCGCCGACCTCGAGGTGATGGGCGATCTCGGGGAGCAGGGCGAAGCGCATCCCGTGCCCGACCCACGCGAGCGGGAAGAGGTTCGCGATCGTCTGCAGCCACTCCGGCAGCATGGGGAAGGCGAGGTAGATGCCCGAGATGAACTGCAGGATGAGCGCGAGCGGGATGACGACGGCGGATGCGCTGCTCACGGTGCGGGGGATCTGGGCGACCGCGACGCCCAGCACCGCGAAGCACACGAGCGCGCCGAAGAACACCCACGCGAGCGCGAGCCAGCGCTCCGGCTCGGTCGGGAGCTCGATGCCGAAGACGCCGACCGCGACGGCGAGCAGGAGCGCCGCTTGGGCGAGCGACGTGACGAGCAGCTGGCCGAGCTTGCCGAGGAAGTAGGAGAGCACGGGCAGCGGCGTCGCGGCGAGCCGCTGCAGCGTGCCGTCGTTGCGCTCCACCGCGATCTCGATCCCGAGGTTCTGCACGCCCGAGAGGAACACGCCGGCGGCGAGCATCGCCGGCAGGTAGTACTGCGCCTGCGTCACCCGCTGCCCGTCGAGCTCGAGCATCGCCGGCAGCGACCCGAACGCGCTCGCGAAGATCGCGAACAGCAGCACGGGGAACAGGAACGTGAACACGAGCGCGTCGCTGCGGCGGAAGTACTGCAGCAGCTCGATGCGCACGCGGTCGGCGGCGCAGCGCAGGGTGTGGCCGGGGCGGAGCCCGGGGCGCACGGGCGCGACGGCGCGCGCGAGCGGGGTGATGGCAGTCATGCTGCAGCCTCCTCGGGCTGGTCGTCGGAGGCGTCGCCGATGAGGGACAGGTAGACGTCCTCGAGCGAGGGACGCACGATCTCGAGGTCGGTCGGCTCGCTGCGCAGCTGCCGCACGACCGACGCGGGCTCGTGCGTGCGCACCTCGTGGTGGCCCGACGCATCCGACCACCGCACGATCGGCGTGCGCGCCTCCGCGCCGCCGATGCGATCGGTGCGGTCGATCGCGAGCAGCCTGCCGCCCGCGATGATGCCCGCGCGGTCGGCGAGCTGCTCCGCCTCGTCGAGGTAGTGGGTCGTGAGCAGGATCGTCGTGCCGTCGGCCGCGACGTCGCGGATGAGCTGCCAGAAGGCGCGCCGCGCCTGCGGGTCGAAGCCCGTGGTCGGCTCGTCGAGGAAGAGCACCTCGGGCCGGCCGATGATGCCGAGGGCCACGTCGACGCGGCGCTGCTGGCCGCCCGAGAGCTTGGCGACGCGGCGCTTCGTGTGCTCGGCGAGCCCGACGGCGGCGATCGTCTCGTCGACGTCCCGCGCGGCGGGGAAGACCCGCGCGAAGTGGGTCAGGATCTCGCGCACGGTGAGGGCGTCGGCATGGCCGGTCGACTGCAGCACGACGCCGATGCGGCTGCGCCACGCGCGGTCGGCGTGGCGCGGGTCGACGCCGAGCACGCTCGCGGCGCCGCTCGTGGGCGTGCGGAAGCCCTCGAGCATCTCGACCGTCGTCGACTTGCCGGCGCCGTTGGGGCCGAGCAGCGCGAACGTCTCGCCGGGCTCGATGCGGAAGGAGACGTCGTCGACGACGGTGCGCGCGCCGTAGCGCTTCGTGAGGCCGTCTGCGACGACGGCGGGTGCGGTGCTCATGGCAACAGGCTCGCGCGAGCGGCGGCCGCCGGCATCCACCGATCGGTGGGTCTGCGCGCGTCAGGCGATCGCGCACGCGAGCCAGTCGATCGCGGAGGCCCGGTGCAGGGCCGCGAGTCGCGAGCCGCCGGCGATCGCGTCGAGGCCGTGCGGCGCGCCGGGCACGACGTCGAGCTGCACGTCGACGCCCGCGGCGCGGAGCCGCTCGGCGTAGGCGACGTCCTCATCGTGGAAGAGGTCGATGTCGCCGACACCGATCCACGCGGGCGGCAGCCCCCGCAGGTCGGCGCGGCGCGCGGGCACGGCGTGCTCGGGCACGGCCTCCGCGCCCGGCTCGCGGCCGAGCAGCGCGCGCCAGCCGAGCCGGTTGGCGCGGTTGTCCCACACGAAGTGCCGCTCGGCGTCGAGCTCGGTGCGCGCGGAGGTGCGGTCGTCGAGCATGGGGCAGAAGAGCAGCTGCGCGATCGGCTGCGCGCCGCCGGCGTCGAGCAGGCGCTGCGCGAGCGAGGCGGCGAGGCCGGCGCCGGCGCTCTGCCCGCCGACGGCGATGCGCTCGCGGCCCTGCGCGACGAGCACCGCGAACACGCGCTCGCAGTCGTCGAGCGGTGCGGGGAAGGGATGCTCGGGGACGAGCCGGTAGTCGACGCTCACGACCGAGATCCCGACGCGCACGGCGATCTCGGAGCACACGCGGTCGTCCATGTGCGGCGCGCCGATGATCATGCCGCCGCCGTGCACCCACAGGAGCACGGCGTCCGAGCGGATGCTCGGCGGCGCGTAGGTGCGCACGCGCACCCCGCCGAGGCGCTCGCCGCGGATGCGCACTCCCGCCTCGCGCGGCCAGCGGATGAGGCGCGGAGCCACCCGGCCGAGCCAGCGGCCGATCGGACGGCGCAGGTCGACGCCGCGCAGCGCCGCGACCGCCTCGCGCAGCTCGGGGTCGACGCGCTCGAGCTCCACCGGGACTGCTCCGCCTGGGCTACGCGGCGAAGAGGCGCTGCAGCCGCTGGACGCCCTCGAGCAGCGCCTCGTCGCCGAGCGCGTACGAGAAGCGCAAGTAGCCCGAGGGGCCGAACGCCTCGCCCGGCACCGCGGCGACCTCGGCCTGCTCGAGCATGAGATCGGCGAGCTCGAGGGAGGTCTCGGCGCGCACGCCGCCCCATTCCCTGCCCAGGAGCGCCGAGACATCCGCGTAGACGTAGAACGCGCCCTTCGGCGTCGGCACCGAGAAGCCGGGGATCCGCGAGAGCTCCTCGACGATCGTGCGGCGGCGGCGGTCGAAGGCGGTGAGCATGTCGGCGACCGCGTCCTGCGGGCCGGTGAGCGCCTCGAGCGCGCCGCGCTGCGCGACGTTGTTGACGTTGCTCGTCAGGTGCGACTGCAGGTTGCCGGCCGCCTTGATGACGTCGGCGGGCCCGACCATCCACCCCACGCGCCACCCGGTCATCGCGTAGGTCTTCGCGACGCCGTTCACGAGGATCGTGCGGTCGGCGAGCGCCGGCACCGCCTCGACGACCGAGACGGCGCGCTCGCCGTCGTAGACGAGGTTCTGGTAGATCTCGTCGCTCACGACCCAGAGGCCGTGCGCGTCGGCCCACTCGGCGATCTCGCGGATGTGCTCGGCCGGGTAGACGGCACCCGTCGGGTTCGAGGGGCTCACCATGAGCAGCGCCTTGGTGCGCTCGGTGCGCGCGGCCTCGAGCTGGTCGACCGTGACGAGGTAGCCCTGCTCGGCGCCCGCGAACACGTCGACCTGGCGCGCGCCCGTGAGGCCGATCGCCTCGGGGTAGGTGGTCCAGTAGGGCGTCGGCACGAGCACCTCGTCGCCCGGGTCCAGGATCGTCTGGAACGCCTGGTAGACCGACTGCTTGCCGCCGTTCGTGACGAGCGTCTGGCTCGGCTCGACCTCGAGGCCCGAGTCGCGCTTCGTCTTCGCCGCGATCGCCTCCCGCAGCTCGGGCAGGCCGGGCGCCGGCGTGTAGCGGTAGTTCTTCGGGTCGGCGAGCGCGCGCTGCGCCGCCTCGACGATGTTCGGCGGCGTGGCGAAGTCGGGCTCGCCCGCGGCGTAGCTGATGACGTCGCGGCCGGCGGCCTTGAGCGCCTTGGCCTTCGCGTCGACCTTGAGGGTCGCGGACTCGTTGATGGCGGCGATGCGCGCGGCGATGCGGTTCACGGCCCCCAGCCTACGAGGACGCGGGTGCGCGAGGGGCGCGCGCGACCGGCCGCGGCCGCGCGACACTCGGGGAAGTGGACAGCGGGTGCCGCGCCGAAGTATGCTGTTCCCTTGGTGGTTGACAACCGCCATGATGTCGCACGCCCCGGCCGGTGCTGACAGCATGGCCCTCCACCCGCCCAGGGCGGTGGCGCAATTGGTAGCGCAGCGGTCTCCAAAACCGCAGGTTGCAGGTTCGAGTCCTGTCCGCCCTGCAGAAGGCGCCGGAACGGCGCTTGACTGGCCTCGGCAGCAGCCGGGTCGAACGAACCGAAGGGTCACCGTGGCTGAGAACGCGATCGAGGAGGCACCCCGCACGCGCGCGGGCGGCTCTCGCAACCCGTTCCTGCGCCTGTGGACCTTCCTCAAGGAAGTCCTGGTCGAGCTCCGCAAGGTCGTCACGCCGACGCGCAAGGAGCTGATCCGCTACACGCTCGTCGTGCTGGTGTTCGTGGTGTTCATGATGCTCCTGGTGTCGGGCCTCGACCTGCTGTTCGGCTCGCTCGTGGGCTGGGTCTTCGGCGACATCCCGCTGTTCGGCCTCGCTTGAGCCCGACGCGGAACGTGAAGGAGAAGGTGGACTGTGTCTGACGTCAACGACCTCGACATCGAGCTGAACAAGGCGCTCGACGACCTCGTGCCGGACGAGGCGAAGCCCGAGGAGCCCGCGACCGACCCCTACGAGGACTTCAAGCGCGAGATGCGCCTCAAGCCCGGCAAGTGGTACGTCATCCACTCGTACGCCGGCTACGAGAAGAAGGTCAAGGCCAACATCGCCTCGCGCGCCGAGAACATGCAGGTCGACGGCATCTACGAGATCCAGGTGCCGACCGAGGACGTGCTCGAGACGAAGAACGGCCAGGCCAAGCGCGTCAACCGCGTGCGCGTGCCCGGCTACGTGCTCGTCCGCATGGACCTGAACGAGGACACCTGGTCGGTCGTGCGCCACACGCCCGGCGTCACGGGCTTCGTGGGCAACGCCCACAACCCGGCCCCGCTGCGCTTCGACGAGGCGTTCACGATGCTCAAGCCGATCGCCGACGAGCAGCTCGCCGAGCAGCAGAAGGCGGCGCCCTCGCAGCAGCCGAACCAGGTCACGGTCGAGGTCGACTTCGAGGTCGGCGAGACCATCACGATCACCGAGGGCTCGTTCGCGGGCTTCCCCGGCACCATCAGCGAGATCCAGCCGGCGAGCCGCAAGCTCACCGTGCTCGTCAGCCTGTTCGAGCGCGAGACTCCGGTCGAGCTCGGCTTCGGCCAGGTCAGCAAGCTCTAGTCCCTCTCAAGAGGGCTGGATGCGGTCCCGGGCTCCGAGCGTGCCCGCACGACCGCGACACACCAAGAAGGAAGAGACATGGCACCCAAGAAGAAGGTCACGGGTCTGATCAAGCTGCAGATCCAGGCCGGCGCCGCCAACCCCGCCCCGCCGGTCGGTCCGGCGCTCGGTCAGCACGGCGTCAACATCATGGAGTTCTGCAAGGCGTACAACGCCGCGACGGAGAACCAGCGCGGCAACGTCATCCCGGTCGAGATCACCGTCTACGAGGACCGCTCGTTCGACTTCGTGCTCAAGACCCCGCCCGCCGCGGAGCTCATCAAGAAGGCCGCCGGCGTCAAGAAGGGCTCCGGCGTCCCGCACACCACGAAGGTGGGCAAGCTGACGATGGCGCAGGTCGAGGAGATCGCGCAGCAGAAGCTCGTCGACCTCAACGCGAACGACATCGAGGGCGCGAAGAAGATCGTCGCCGGCACCGCCCGCTCCATGGGCATCACCGTCGAGGGCTGACCTCGGCATCCGAGCCGCTCGGCTCATCAGTGGGAGCGCCGGCCAGGCGCGCACCGCGAACTCTGAACTAGGAGATCCACATGGCACAGAAGTCCAAGGCCTACCGGGCCGCAGCCGAGAAGATCGAGGCTGGCAAGCAGTACACCCCCGCCGAAGCCGTCGCGCTCGCTCGCGAGACCGGCTCGGCCAAGACCGACTCGACCGTCGAGGTCGCGCTCAAGCTCGGCGTCGACCCCCGCAAGGCTGACCAGATGGTCCGCGGTACCGTTTCTCTTCCTCACGGCACCGGCAAGACCGCTCGCGTCATCGTCTTCGCGCAGGGCCCGGCCGCCGAGGCCGCGATCGCCGCGGGCGCCGACGAGGTCGGCTCGGACGAGCTCATCGAGAAGGTGGCCGGCGGCTGGACGCAGTTCGACGCCGCCGTCGCGAGCCCCGAGCTCATGGGCAAGGTCGGCCGACTCGGCAAGGTGCTCGGCCCCCGCGGCCTCATGCCGAACCCGAAGACCGGCACGGTCACCCCGAACGTCGCGCAGGCCGTGACGGACATCAAGGGCGGCCGCATCGAGTTCCGCGTCGACAAGCACGCCAACGTGCACTTCATCGTCGGCAAGGCCTCGTTCTCGGAGGAGCAGCTGCACGACAACATCACCGCCGCGCTCGAGGAGGTCGTCCGCCTCAAGCCGTCGTCCTCCAAGGGCCGCTACATCCAGAAGGCCACGGTCTCCACGACCTTCGGCCCCGGCATCCCGGTGGACGTCACGTCCATCTGAGATCCGTCTCGCTCGAGAGCCCCGCTTCGTTGATTCGGCGGGGCTCTCGTCGTCTCCGGAGGCTGGCGTAGGTCAGGGGCGAGGCGTCGTCACGCAATCGTGACCGCGCCGTGACAATGCTCGCGCCGTCCAGCGGCTAGGTTGGCCCTACGCATGCTCACGGCGGAGCCGCGAGCGCGCGATCAGTCCCTTCCACGAAAGGTCCAAGATCGTGAATCGATCCGCAAAGCGGCGCCTCCTCGCAGGCCTCGCGGGCGGCGCGGCGATGACGCTCGCGCTCACCGGCTGCGTGCAGTCCCAGCGCGACTCCGACACCGACGGCAGCGCTGCCCCCGAGAGCGACGTCAACTCGACGTTCATCTTCGGCGCCTCGGCCGACCCCTCGGGCCTCGACCCGGCCTTCGCCTCCGACGGCGAGACGTTCCGCATCTCCCGCCAGATCTTCGAGGGCCTCGTCGGCGTCGAGCCCGGCACCGCCGACCCCGCTCCGCTGCTCGCGACCGAGTGGGAGTCCGACGAGTCGGGCACCTCCTACACGTTCCAGCTGCAGGAGGGCGTCACCTTCCACGACGGCACCGAGTTCAACGCCGAGGCCGTCTGCGCGAACTTCGACCGCTGGTACAACTGGACCGGCCTCACGGCGACCGAGAGCCTCTCCTACTACTACGGCTCGCTCTACGGCGGGTTCGCCGGCGACGAGAACGCGCTCTACGAGTCGTGCTCGGCCGACGACGAGCTCACGGCGACCGTCAACCTCACGCGCCCGTTCTCGGGCTTCATCGCCTCGCTGTCGCTGCCCGCATTCGCGATGCAGAGCCCGACGGCCATGGAGGAGTACGGCGCCGACGAGGTCGGCGGCTCGGAGGAGGCCCCCGAGTACAGCGAGTACGGCGAGGCGCACCCCACCGGCACCGGCCCGTTCGTCTTCGACTCCTGGTCGCCCGGCAGCGAGGTCGTCCTGCAGGCGAACCCCGACTACTGGGGCGAGCAGGGCCAGGTGCAGGAGATCGTCTTCCGCGTGATCGACGACCCGACCGCCCGCCGCCAGGCGCTCGAGTCGGGCGACATCGACGGCTACGACCTCGTCGCGCCCGCCGACACGGCCGCGCTCGAGGAGGCCGGCTTCAACGTCATGCAGCGCGACCCGTTCACGATCCTCTACCTCGGCATGAACCAGCAGGTGCCCGAGCTGCAGGACGTGCGCGTCCGCCAGGCGATCGCGCACGCGATCGACCGCGAGGCGCTCGTGACGCAGGTGCTCCCCGAGGGCACCGAGGTCGCGTCGCAGTTCATCCCGCCGGTGGTCAACGGCTACAACGAGGACGTCACGGACTACGAGTACGACCCGGCGCGCGCGCAGGAGCTGCTCGCCGAGGCGGGCTTCGCCGACGGCCTGTCGCTGCAGTTCAACTACCCGGTCAACGTCTCGCGCCCGTACATGCCCAACCCCGAGCAGATCTTCACGGCGCTGTCGTCGCAGCTCGAGGCGGTCGGCATCACGGTCGAGCCCGTCGCCGACGAGTGGACGGACTACCTCGACCGCATGCGCGGCACCGCCGACCACGGCATCCACCTGCTCGGCTGGACCGGTGACTACAACGACACCGACAACTTCGTCGGCGTCTTCTTCAACGGCTACTCCAACGAGTGGGGCTTCGAGAACGCCGAGCTGTTCGGCGCGCTGACCGAGGCGCGGCAGATCCCGCAGCCGGAGGACGCGACCGAGGCGTACCAGGAGATCAACGAGCAGATCGCGCAGTTCGTGCCGGGCGTCCCGCTCGCGCACCCGGCGCCGTCGCTCGCGTTCTCCGAGCGCGTGACCTCCTACCCGGCGAGCCCCGTCAACGACGAGGTGTTCAACATGATCGAGCTGAGCGAGTAGCCTCGATCGGTCCACCCCGGATGCCGCGGGCCCTCACCGGCCCGCGGCATCCGGCACGAACGGCCCACCCGCGCCGCCCCGCCACGACGGACGACCAGGAGACCTCCACGTGCTGAGAACCATCGGCAAGCGCCTGCTGCTGCTGATCCCGACCCTGTTCGGCCTGACCGTGCTGCTGTTCTTCTGGGTGCGGGCGCTGCCCGGCGGGCCCGCGGCCGCCCTGCTCGGCGAGCGCGCGACGCCCGAGGCGATCGAGCGCATCAACGAGGCCTACGGCTTCAACCGGCCGCTGCCCGAGCAGTACATCACCTGGCTCGGGCGCCTGCTGCAGGGCGACTTCGGCAACTCGATCGAGACCCGCCGCCCGGTGCTCGAGGAGTTCGCGAACCGGTTCCCCGCGACGGTCGAGCTGGCGGTCATGGCGCTCATCATCGCGGTCGGCATCGGCATCCCGCTCGGCTACTGGGCCGCCCGCCACCACGGCCGCCTCATCGACCACATCTCGGTCGCGGGCAGCCTCGTCGGCATCACCATCCCGGTGTTCTTCCTCGCGTTCATCCTCAAGTGGATCTTCGCCGTCCAGCTCGGCTGGCTGCCCTCGACCGGCCGCCAGGACAGGGGAGTGGATGCGACGCACGTGACGGGCTTCTACGTCCTGGACGGGCTCCTCACGGGCGAGCTCGACGCATCCCTCAACGCCATCGTCCACCTGCTGCTGCCGGCGATCGCGCTCGCGACGATCCCGCTCGCGATCATCGTGCGCATCACGCGCGCATCGGTGCTCGAGGTCGTCAACGCCGACTACGTGCGCACGGGCCGGGCGAAGGGCATCGCGCAGTCGACGATCCGCAACCGCTTCGTGCTGCGGAACGCGATGCTGCCCGTCGTCACGACGATCGGCCTGCAGGCGGGCCTGCTCATCTCGGGCGCGGTGCTCACCGAGACGGTGTTCGCCTTCCCCGGCATCGGCGCGTTCCTCGCCGGCGCGATCTTCGCGCGCGACTTCCCGGTGCTGCAGGGCTTCGTGCTCTTCATCGCCCTCTCGTACGCGCTCATCAACCTGCTCGTCGACATCTCCTACTCGTTCATCGACCCGAGGGTGAGGATCCAGTGAGCGCCGCAGAAGCCATCCCGACCCTCCCGACGCCCGAGGGCGGCGACCAGACGCACGCGCGCCGCAGCGGCAGCTTCTGGGGCGACGTCTTCCGCCGGGTGCGCAAGAACCCTGCCGCGTGGGTCGGTGCCGTCGTCGTGCTCGCGTTCATCCTCGTCGCGATCCTCGCGCCGCTGCTCGCGCCCTACCCCGAGCTCGCGACCCCCGGCCGCGAGTACCTGCGCCCGACGTCGCTGCCCGGCATCGGCGAGATCCCGGAGTTCCCGCTCGGCATCGACCGATTCGGCGGCGACGTCGTCTCGAAGCTCATCTGGGGTGCGCAGGCGTCGCTCATCATCGGCGTGGTCTCGACGCTCTTCGGGCTCGTGGGCGGCATGGTGCTCGGCGCGATCGCCGGCGCGTTCGGCGGATGGGTCGACACCGTGATCATGCGGATCGTCGACATCCTGCTCTCGGTCCCGCACCTCCTGCTGGCGGTCTCGATCGCCGCGATCCTCGGCCGCACGCCGCTCGCGGTGATGATCGCCATCGGCGTCGCGCAGATCCCGATCTTCGCCCGCCTGCTGCGCTCGTCGATGCTGCAGCAGCGCGAGTCGGACTACGTGCTCGCCGCGCGCACGCTCGGGCTGGGCACGGGTCGCATCACGATGTCGCACCTGCTGCCGAACTCGGTGGGGCCCGTCATCGTGCAGGCGACGCTCACGCTCGCGACGGCCGTCATCGACGCCGCCGCGCTGTCGTTCCTCGGGCTCGGCGGCGGCCGGCCCGAGACGGCGGAGTGGGGCCGCATGCTCACCTACGCGCAAGCGGAGCTCGCGATCGCGCCGCAGCTCGCCTTCCTGCCCGGCATCTGCATCATGATCACGGCGCTCGGCTTCACGCTGCTCGGCGAGGCGCTGCGCGAGGCGATGGACCCCCGCACCCGCAAGCGCTGACGCCCTTCACGCGGTGGTCGAGCAGCCGGCGGAGCCGGCGCATCGAGACCGAGCGGGTGCGTCTCGATACGGCCCTGCGGGCCTACTCGACGCCCGTTGGTCGAGTAGCCGGCGCAGCTGGCGTATCGAGACCGAGCGGTTGCGTCTCGATACGGCCCTGCGGGCCTGCTCGACGAGCCGGGGGGTCGGGACCTGTTCGACGAGCGGGGCGCTCACCCGTTGGTCGAGTAGCCGGCGGAGCCGGCGTATCGAGACCGAGCGGCGCGGATGCGTCTCGATACGGCCCTGCGGGCCTACTCGACGAGCGGGGGTCGGGACCTGTTCGACGAGCGGGGCGCTCACCCGTTGGTCGAGGAGCCGGCGGAGCCGGCGTATCGAGACCGAGCGGGTGCGTCTCGATACGGCCCTGCGGGCCTACTCGACGAGCGGGGGTCGGGACCTGTTCGACGAACGGGGCGCTCACCCGTTGGTCGAGTAGCCGGCGGAGCCGGCATATCGAGACCGAGCGGGTGCGTCTCGATACGGCCCTGCGGGCCTACTCGACGAGCGGGGGTCGGGACCTGTTCGACGAACGGGGCGCTCACCCGTTGGTCGAGTAGCCGGCGGAGCCGGCATATCGAGACCGAGCGGGTGCGTCTCGATACGGCCCTGCGGGCCTACTCGACGAGCGGAGGTCGGGCCTACTCGACGAGCGGAGGTTGGGCTCCTCGACGAGCGGGTGGGACGGCGTCGTCAGCTCGCGATCTTCAGCTCGTTGCCGGGGATCGAGGCGAGGAGCTTCCGCGTGTACGGGTCGCGCGGGTTCGTGAAGATCTCCTCGCTCGTCGCGGCCTCGACGAGCCGGCCGTGCTGCATGACCGCGACGTAGTCGCTGATGAGCCGCACGACGGCGAGGTCGTGCGAGATGAAGAGGTAGCTGAGCCCGAGCTCCCGCTGCAGGTCGCCGAGCAGCCGCAGGATCTGGTCCTGCACGAGCACGTCGAGCGCCGAGACCGGCTCGTCGCAGACGATCACGTCGGGGGAGAGGGCGAGCGCGCGGGCGATCGCGACGCGCTGCCGCTGGCCGCCCGAGAGCTCCGAGGGGTAGCGGCGCGCCATGTCGGTCGGCAGCGCGACCTGGTCGAGCAGCTCGCGCACGCGCTGCTCGCGCTCGCGCTTCGAGCCCTTGCCGTAGAACGACAGCGGCTCCTCGATGATCCGCTCGATCGTGAACATGGGGTTGAGCGATGAGTACGGGTCCTGGAAGACCGGCTGCACGCGCTGGCGGAACTGCTTCTGCTCCTCGCGCGAGAGCGAGAAGACGTCCTTGCCCTCGAAGCGGATCGTGCCGCTCGTCGGCTCGAACGCCTTCAGCAGCATGCGCGCGGTCGTCGTCTTGCCCGAGCCCGACTCGCCGACGATCGAGACGGTCTTGCCGCGCGGCACCGAGAGCGAGACGTCGTCGACGGCCTTGAACGGCTCGCGCCGCCCGCGCACGTGGAACTCCTTCGTGACGTTCTCGAACTCGACGATCACGTCGGGCGTGCCGGACGCATCCGCCGTGCCGTGCGCGATGAGGTCCTCGGGTCGCAGTCGCGCCATCGCGACCGACGGCGCCGCCTTGACGAGCGACTGCGTGTAGGGGTGCTGGGGCGACTCGAGGATCTGCCGAGCGGGGCCCTGCTCGACGACGCGGCCGCGGTGCATGACGACGACCCGCTGCGCGCGCTCGGCGGCGAGGCCGAGGTCGTGCGTGATCAGCAGCACGGCGGTGCCGAGCTCCTGCGTCATCTGGCCGATCTGGTCGAGGATCGTGCGCTGCACCGTGACGTCGAGGGCGCTCGTGGGCTCGTCGGCGATGAGCAGCGCGGGTCGGCACGCGAGGCCGATCGCGATGAGCGCGCGCTGGCGCATGCCGCCCGAGAACTCGTGCGGGTAGGACTTCGCGCGCTCGGCGGCGTCGGGGAGCCCCGCGGCCTCGAGCGTCTCGACGACCTTCCGGTCGACGTCCTTGCGATCGGCGAGGCCGTGCGCGAGCAGCGTCTCGGCGATCTGCGACCCGATGCGGGCGACGGGGTTGAGGTTCGACATCGGATCCTGCGGCACGAGGCCGATGCGGCGGCCGCGGATGCTGCGCATCATCGCCTCGCTCGCGCCGACGAGCTCCTCGCCGTCGAGCTTGATGCTGCCGGCGCTCACGCGGCCGTTGCCCTGCAGCAGGCCGATGATCGCCATCGCGGTCGTCGACTTGCCCGAGCCCGACTCGCCGACGATCGCGAGGGTCTCGCCCGCCGCGAGCGACAGGCTCGCCTCGTGCACGGCCGTGACCTGGCCGTCCTGGGTCGTGAACTCCACCTTGAGGCCCGAGACCTCCAGCAGCGGCTTCTTCGCGTCGCTCATCCGACCATCTTGCACCGTCGCAGGCCGGTTCGGCGGATCAGCGCACCTTGAGGACGAGCTTGCCGCGCACGTGCCCGCCCTGCAGCTCGGCGAACGCCTCGTGCACGCGCTCGAGCGGATAGGCACGCTGCACCTCGACGCGCACGTCGCCCGCGTCGATGAGGCGGCCGATGATGCCGAGGTTCGAGCCGTCCGACTCGACCTTGACCGACGAGGCGCGCAGCCCCCGCTCCGCCGCGGCCGCGGCGTACTCGGGCCACGAGCCCGTCGGCACATTGAGGTAGAGGCCGCCGTGCTTGAGCACGTCGAGCGAGCGCGTGCCCGTGTCGTCGGCGACGTTGCCGATGAGGTCGACGACGACGTCGACCTTCTGCAGCGCTTCCTCGAATCGGGCCTGCGTGTAGTCGACGACCTCGTCGGCGCCGAGCGAGCGCGCGAAGTCGACATTGCGCGTCGAGACGGTCGTCGCGACGGTCGCGCCGAAGTACTTCGCGAACTGCACCGCGAAGTGTCCGACGCCGCCCGCGCCGGCGTGGATGAGGATGCGCTGGCCGGCGCGCGCCTTCGCGATGCGCACGACCGCATCCCACGCGGTGAGCGCCGCGCACGGCACCGCCGCGGCCTCCTCGAAGCTGAGCGACTCGGGCTTCGGCGCGAGCGCGAGGCTCGGCACCACGACCTGCTCGGCGTAGGTGCCGCGCGTGCGCCAGTGGTTGGCGATGCCGTAGACGGCGTCGCCGGGCTGGAGGTCGTGCGCCTCGTAGGGCGCCTGCGCGACCGTGCCGGCGACATCGCCGCCCGGCACCCACGGCAGCAGCGGCTCGACCGCCTTCGCCGCGCCCTTGCCGAGCACGGTCTTGAAGTCGATCGGGTTCATGCCCGCGGCGTGCACGTCGACGATCACCTCGGTGCCGAGCCCCCGCGGCGCGTCCACCTCGCCGATCTCCACGCCGTCGGTCGGGCCGAACTCCCGCACCAGCACTGCTCGCATGACTGCCCCCTCCGGTCGCCTCGACGGTACTCCACCCGTGTGACGAGCGGATGTCCGGATGACGTCGGGTGACGGCGCTACAGTCGGGATCGTGCCGCCGCATCGCCGCCTGGACGCCGCCGTCGCGACGCTCGCCGTCGCGGGCCTCCTCGCGGGCGCCGTCGTGATCGGCGACGCGCGCGCGATGTACGAGCGGTTCCTCTACATCTCCGAGCTCGGCGCGCAGTACATGCACTCGGCCGGGCAGTTCCAGATCGGCTTCGGGCTCGTCGTCGCCGGGATCCTGCTCGTCGCCGTCGTCGTGCGCGACGTGCGCACCCGGCTGCCGGTGCTGCGCCGCTGGGCGCCCGCCGCCTCTCTCGTCGTCGCAGGCGCGCTCTTCGCCTTCGCGGCGGCCGTGCCGTGCTCGCCCGGCTGCCCGACGCTCCTCGGGCCGGAGGCCGAGCTGCGCGACTGGGCGCACATCGTCGCAGCCGTGCTCGCCTTCGCGGCCGGCTGCACCGCGATGCTGCAGTTCGCGACCGCCGACGACCGCTGGGTCGCGCGGCTCTCGATCGCCGGCGGGCTCGCGGTCGGCATCATCGCCGCCACGGGCGGCCTCATCTCGCTCGCGGGCGGCAACACCGACGTCGGCTCGACGCTCGAGTTCGTCGCGGCCGGCATCGGCGTGCTGTGGCTTGTCGCGGTGGCGGTGGTGCACTCCGTGCCCGTCCGAGGGGCGGATGCGTCGGCGCCGTCCGCGCGGACGGCCGGCGGTGCCGTGCCGGCCGGGGCCATGCGGCTCGGCGGCGAGCTCGCGCGCGACTGACGTCAGCGGATGCCGACGAGGAAGCTCCCGAGCTGCTCGCGGAACCACGCGAACATGGCGGCCTCGCCGTCGTCTCGCGCGGGCGAGACGAGCATGCGGGCGCCGAGCTCGTCGCGCCACGCCTCGGCGACGTGGAGGGGATGCACGGGGTCGCGCTCGCTCGCGAGCACGACCGTCGGGGCCGGGATGCGCAGCTCACCCGGGCGGTAGGCGGCGTTCCGCGGGATCTCGAGCAGGCGGATGCGCCGCTCGGCCGCGAGCGGCTGGGTGAGCTGCGCCTCGAGGCCGCGCGCGTGCGCGAGCGACTCGTGCGCGATCGCCCGCCAGGCGCCGGAGCGGTGGAGCTCGGCGAGCGCCCGCCTGGGCCGGTGCGACTCGAGCAGTCGGCCGATGACGGGGAAGACCGCGAGGTTGGCGGGCAGCGGCTCGTACGTGAACGCCGGTCGCACGAGCGCGACCCGGTCGAGCGGGAAGCGGCCGGAGCGGGCGATGATGGCGGCGAGCGCCGCGCCGAGCGAGACGCCGACGATCGTCACGGGCGAGCCGTCGCCGACCCGCACGAGCTCGTCGCCGGCCTCCGCGGCGAGCGCCTCGAGCGCGAAGTCGCCTGGCTCGCCGATGCGCGGGTTCGCGCCGTGCGCCCGCAGGTCGGGCGCGAGCACCCGCACGCCGGGCGGCACGGCGCCCGCGAGGTAGTCGCGCATCGCGCTCGAGTCCGACCCGAGCCCGTGGAGCGCGAGCAGCATCAGCGCGCCAGCAGCTGCAGCAGCTGGTCGGCGCGGTCGACGAGCATCGCGATCTCGTCCTCGTCGCGCTCGACCCACTGGTGGCGGGGCGGCCCCACGGGCACGAAGTCGACGTGCTGCTCCCACACGAACAGGGTGCGGTCGGCGCCCAGCACGTACTGCTGCCACCAGATCTGCCGCAAGTAGCTCTTCGGGATCTTCTCGAACGGCCGCGACGTCGTCTTGATCTCGGCGAGCACCGCGCCGTCGTCGCTCACGCAGTCGGGGGTCGCGAGGTGGCGGCGGTCCGGCGCGGCGTGGAAGAGCGCGTCCGAGGGCACGAGCGAGAAGTGGTCGTGCACCCAGCGCGCGATGTGCGGCTCGCGCGCGCGGCCGTGGTCGGTGAACGCGTTGCCGCTGAAGCCGCGCAGGCTCGTCTTCTCGCGCGCGACGGCCGTGATCGAGCGCTGCGTGCTGAGCCGCGCGGCATCGGTCGCGGTCACGCCGCCCGATCGTGCTCGGAGCCACGCGATGCGGTCGCTCGAGTAGGCGAGGATGCGGCTCGTGTGCGACGCGAGGCGGGCCTCGTCGCCGAAGATGTCGAGCTGCAGGTCCACCCCTCCATCCTCCCACCTCGCGCCCCGCCGACCGACCAGCGCGCCGCCGTGGTGGGATGTCGGCATGGGCTACGACGACCTCGACGAGGCGATGCAGGTCGAGGCGCTGCGCCCCGCCGCGCTCGCCGCCGCCGACGCCTTCGGGCTCGAGGTCGCGCGCATGGAGCCCGTGCTGCACGGCTACAACACGACGTTCGCGGTCGACGACGAGCGCGGCCGCCGCTTCGCGCTGCGCGTCGGCACGAACTCGCACAGCACGCCGGCGCACGCCGCGGCGCAGCAGTCGTGGCTCGCCGACATCGCCGAGCGCACCGACGTGCGCGTGCCCGAGCCGCTGCGCGCGCTCGACGGGCGCTGGTCGGTCGAGGTCGACTCGCCCGCGCTCGGCCGCAGCGTGCTCGTGACGATCGCGTCGTGGCTCGAGGGCCCCGATGCGCGCGAGCTCGACGAGGAGTCGGCGCGGCAGCTCGGGCGCACGATGGCGAGGCTGCACGAGCACGCCGAGCACTGGCGCCCGCCCGAGGGATCGAGCCTCCCGCGGCTCGACGCGCCGCTCTTCGGCGACGCCGACCTGCTCTCGGAGGCGCCGGGCCTCGATCCGCGGGAGCGATCCGTGCTCGCCGAGGCGTGGGAGCGCGCGGCCGACGCGTTCGAGCGGCTGCACCGCGGCGCGGCGCTCCGCCCCATCCACGCCGACCTCCACGGCGGCAACCTCAAGTGGCACGGCGGCCGGGTCGCGGTGTTCGACTTCGACGACTGCGGCTTCGGCCTGCCGGTGCTCGACCTCGCCATCTCGGCCTTCTACCTCCGCGGCGGCGACCCCGCGCCCGAGCGCGCGCTCCTGGCCGGCTACGCCGAGCTCGCCCCGCTGCCGGAGGTCTCGCCCGCCGACTTCGAGGCCCTCGTCGCCGCGCGGCAGCTGCTGCTCGCCAACGCGCTGCTCAGCTCGACGACCGCGAGCCTCCGCGCCGAGTCGCTGCCGTACCTGCGCACCTCGATCGGCCGCCTCGAGCAGTGGCTCCGCACGGGCGCGTTCTCGCGCGTCGTGCCGTGACGACGGATGCGTCGGGCTGGGAAAGGAGACGCACAGGATGCGCATAGGCTATGGGGCACCGATGCACAGGGGGATGTGGCGCAATGGTTGGCATGACCGACACCGCTCAGCAGAAGCTGCGGGCGCAGCCCCGCCTCACCCGCCAGGACGGCTCGCCCATCCGCATCGTGGTCGTCGACGACGAGCAGAGCCTCGCCGACCTCGTCGCGATGGGCCTCAAGTACGAGGGCTGGGACGTCAAGACCGCCGCCAACGGCCAGCAGGCCCTGCAGGCGGTGCGCGAGTTCCGCCCCGACGCCGTCGTGCTCGACATCATGCTCCCCGACATCGACGGGCTCACCGTCCTCCAGCGGCTCCGCTCCGCCGGCTTCGACGTGCCCGTGCTCTTCCTCACCGCGAAGGACTCGCTCGACGACCGCGTCGCAGGGCTCACCGCCGGCGGCGACGACTACGTCACGAAGCCGTTCGGCCTCGAGGAGGTCGTCGCGCGGCTCCGGGGCCTCATCCGCCGCACCGCGACCGCCGCCGAGGAGTCGAGCGTGCTCTGGGTCGGCGACCTCATGATGGACGAGGACTCCTACGAGGTGCGCCGCGGCGGCAAGCAGATCGACCTCACCGCGACCGAGTTCGAGCTGCTGCGCTACCTCATGCGCAACCCGCGCCGCGTGCTCTCGAAGGCGCAGATCCTCGACCGCGTCTGGTCCTACGACTTCGGCGGCCGCGCGAGCGTGGTCGAGCTCTACATCTCCTACCTCCGCAAGAAGATCGACACGCTCGGCCCGCCCATGATCCACACGGTGCGCGGCGTCGGCTACCAGCTGCGCGCCGCCGAGTGACGGAGGCCTGCTCGAGGTGAGCCAGTCGCCGCCCGCGTCCGTGGCTCAGCTGGGCAGACGCATCCAGAACCCGTCGTCGTGGTCGCTGCGGCGGCGGCTCCTCGTCGTGGTCGTCGCGCTCTTCGCGCTGCTCACCGCCGCGGTCGCGATCGCGAGCGTCATGACGATGCGGGTCGTGCTCGAGTCGCGCGTCGACGAGCAGCTGCGGGAGTTCTCAGATCGCACGAGCGTTTCGGTCGCGAACGCGCTCGCGACCGGGGAGCGGCCGACGGTCGACCCCCGCGCGACACCCACCGGGGCGCTGCTCGCGATCGAGGACCAGCCGGGCGAGCTCGGCGACAACTTCATCATGAACCGGCTCGGGCAGCGGTTCGCGCTCTCGGAGCGCGACCAGCGGATGGTGCTCGAGGCCGAGACCGATGTCGTCACGAGCGCGAGCCTGCCGAGCTACGGCTCGTACCGGACGATCGCGCGCGAGGTCGGGCAGGTGCGCGTGATCGTCGGGCTGTCGATGGCGGAGGCGAACCAGACGCTCGCGGCGCTCGCGTTCGTCATCGCCGTCGCGGCCGCCGCAGCGCTCGCGCTCGTGCTCGTGCTCGCCGACTCCATCATCCGGCGGGCGCTCCGCCCGCTCACCGCCGTCATCGCGACCGCCGAGCGCATCTCGCAGCTGCCGCTCGCCTCGGGCGACGCGCAGCTGACGAACCGCGTGCACATCGACGACCCCGCCTCCGAGGTCGACCGCGTGCAGGAGTCGATGAACCGCATGCTCGCGCACATCCAGGAGGCGTTCGACGCGCGGGCCATGAGCGAGCGGCGCGTGCGGCAGTTCGTCGCGGATGCGTCGCACGAGCTGCGCACGCCGCTCGCGGCCGTGCGCGGCTACGCCGAGATCACGCGCAAGCACGACGGCGACCTGCGCCCCGACAGCCGCGAGTCGCTCGAGCGCATCGAGGCGGCGGCGCGCCGCATGCAGGCGCTCGTCGACGACCTGCTGCTGCTCGCGCGGCTCGACGAGGGGCGCGAGCTCGAGCGCGCCGAGGTCGACCTGTCGCTGCTCGTGGTCGAGGCCGTCGCCGACGCGCAGGCGGCCGGCCCCGCGCATCCGATCTCCCTCATGCTCCCCGAGGAGCCGGTCGCCGTCCCCGGCGACGCCCTGCGGCTCCAGCAGGTGGTCGCGAACCTGCTCGCGAACGCGCGCGTGCACACGCCCGACGGCACGGCGATCGACGTCACGCTCCGCACCGAGCCGGGGGAGGCGGTGCTCGAGATCGTCGACGCCGGCCCCGGCATCCCCGAGGAGCAGCAGCGCACGGTCTTCGAGCGCTTCGCGCGCGGCGACCGGTCCCGCTCGCGCGAGACCGGCTCGTCGGGGCTCGGCCTCGCGATCGTGCAGGCGCTCGTGGATGCGCACCAGGGCACGATCGCGCTCGAGAGCCGGCCGGGCCGCACGGCGTTCACCGTGCGGCTGCCGCGCATGGAGCCTGCCGACGCGGCGGGCTTGCGCGACGCATCCGTCGTGCCGTAGTCTGATCCCATACCAAAGACCGCTGGTCGTTGGCGCGTGCCCGCAAGGGCGTGCGGCAACCGAAGGCTCGCTCGAGGAGCGTCGTCCCGCGCAGGTGTGAAGTCCCGTCGAGGACCGAGCTCCGTGCGCGTGCGCCGGAGCTCTCTTTCATGTTCGGGCCAGGGCAGCCAGCAACGACGCAAGGAGCACCATGGCGAACAAGGAAGCTGCGGTCGCCGAGCTCTCGAACCTCTTCGAGACCTCGAACGCCGTTCTGCTGACCGAGTACCGCGGTCTCACCGTCGGCCAGCTGAAGACGCTGCGCCGATCGATCAGTGAGCACGCGACGTACGCCGTGGTGAAGAACACGCTCACCAAGATCGCTGCCAACAAGGCTGGCATCGACGCGTTCGACGACTCGCTCGTCGGCCCGTCGGCGATCGCATTCGTGCACGGCGACCCGGTCGCCGTCGCGAAGGAGCTGCGTGCCTTCGCCAAGGCGAACCCGGCGCTCGTGGTCAAGAACGGCTTCTTCGACGGGAACCCGCTCTCGACCGACGACGTCAACAAGCTCGCCGACCTCGAGTCGCGGGAGGTGCTGCTGGCCAAGCTGGCCGGTGCCTTCAAGGCCTCGCTGTTCGGCGCTGCGTACATGTTCAACGCCCCGCTCGCCCAGGCCGCTCGCGCGGTCGACGCGCTGCGGGTCAAGCAGGAGTCCGCGGCCGAGTAAGGCCCGGTCAGTTCCAGAAACAAGGAGAAGACGATGGCAAAGCTGTCGACTGAAGAGCTGCTCGAGCAGTTCAAGGAGCTCACCCTCATCGAGCTCAGCGAGTTCGTGAAGGCATTCGAGGAGACCTTCGAGGTCACCGCTGCGGCTCCCGTCGCGGTCGCCGCGGCCCCGGCCGCCGGTGGCGCGGGCGCCGAGGACGAGGTCGAGGAGAAGGACTCCTTCGACGTCGTGCTCGAGGCTGCCGGCTCGGCGAAGATCCAGGTCATCAAGGTCGTCCGTGCGCTCACGTCGCTCGGCCTCGGCGAGGCCAAGGCGCTCGTCGACGGCGCTCCCTCGAACGTGCTCGAGGGCGCGAAGAAGGAGGACGCCGAGAAGGCGAAGGCCGACCTCGAGGAGGCCGGCGCGACGGTGACGCTCAAGTAGCGTTCCCCGCTCCAGCACGAAGGGCCGCATCCGCAAGGGTGCGGCCCTTCGTCGTGCGTGGGATGCTCGCGGCGTGGACGTCGACGAGCCGATCGCGCAGCTGCTTGGCGTCGGGCGGGTCGCCGCCCGTGCGCTCGCGGAGCACGGCATTACGACGCTCGGGCAGGCCGCCGCGCTGACCGAGGCGGAGCTGCTCGCGCTGCACGGCGTCGGCCCGAAGGCGGTGCGACGCGCTCGAGACGAGAGGGATGCGGTTGCGCGCGTAGGCGGGAGTCAGCGCGCCCTGGGTGGCCAGTCCGCGACCGCCCGCAGCACGGCGTCGGCGAACGACTCGGCCGCCGCGACGACGTCCTCGTCGCACGCGTCGCATCCGCATACGGGCGCCGCCTCGGGCACATCGCGACCGATCTCGGCAGTGACGCCTGGGAAGTCGGTCCACGCGAGCCGGATGGCCGCGAGCCGGGGAGCGCCTTCGGCGCCCGCCTCCGCGCGGAGGCTGAGCGCGCGCAGCTCGCCGCGCTCGAGCGGGCTCTGCCCGACGCTGCACGCGCGCGTCGCCAGCACGTGCGCGAGGAGCGCGTCGGCGACGCCGTGCAGCGGCGCGTAGCGCTCGGTGTGCGAGGCGACGCCGTAGGCATCCTCCGGCGGCATCCCGTTCCATCGCGAGCCGAAGGCGATCGGCGCGCCGTCGGCACCGCAGATGTCCACGCGCTCCAGCGGCGGCATCCAGAAGGTCTCGTCGACGCCCATGGATGGAGAGCATGGCACATCGGGGAGCGAGACCGATCGGGCTGAGCGGTCCGTCAGCACGAACGCGGGCGCACATGCCCGCTCCGGACGATCGAGCTCACGGTCGCGGCCGCCGAGTGGGCAGCCGCGGTCCCCGGTCGCCGGACGTCCAGCGGCGCGCGACGACGTGTGCGAGCGGCACCCACGCGCCGAGCGCGACCGCGATGCCGGTGGCGGCGGGGCGCAGCGGCACCCGCCGGCGCAGCAGCTCGCCCGCGGCGGCGATCGAGAAGCCGGCCACGAGCACCGGCGCCGTCGCGACGCCCGGCGTGTAGCCCCGCCAGGCGATCGACGAGCCGACGTGCGTGATCGCGTGGAGCCCGTAGCCGAGGAGCGCGCCCTGGTAGAGCGCGCTGCGGCCGGCCGTGCGCGCGCCCTCCGCGGCCGCGATCGCGAACGGCACGCACACGAGGCCGATCGCGGTCCACACCTCCGCGCGCGAGCGCCGCACGAGCCTGCCGACCGCCGCGAGCCCGCGGCGATCGAGCGCCTCGGCGGTGCGCGCGGTCCATCCGGGCATCGTCACGCCCTCCTCGAGGTCGTGGAGCGACCACGCGCCCAGCAGTCCCCACGTCGCCCAGCGGGCTGGCACATCCGTCATGCTCCGGAGCGTGGACCGTCGAGGTGTCGCGCACCTGGGAGCCGCCGAGCCGTGGCCGTCGGCACGCGCCGATAGCGTGAGCCCATGACCATGATGCGGGGCGGCGGCGGCCGCGTGGCGATGCGCGACGAGGCCGCCCAGCGCGCCGCGAACGCGAGCGCGCCGCGTGTGCCGAACCTCGGCCGACGCATCCTCGCCCTCTTCGCACCCCACCGCGCGCAGATCGTGCTCACGATCGCGCTCGTGCTCATCGTCGCGGCGATCGCCGTCTTCCCGCCGCTCCTGACGCAGCGGGTCTTCGACGAGGCGCTGTTCCCCGTCGACGGCTCGGGTCCCGACCTGCAGCTGCTCTGGGTGCTCGTCGGCATCATGGTCGCGCTGTGGGTCTCGTCGAGCCTGCTCGGCATCTGGCAGACGCTCATCACGTCGAAGGTCGGCAACCGCGTGATGGGGCAGCTGCGGGTGTCGCTGTTCGAGAAGCTGCAGAGCATGGAGCTCGCGTTCTTCACGCGCACGAAGACCGGCGTCATCCAGTCGAGGCTGCAGAACGACGTCGGCGGCGTCGCGAGCGTGCTCTCGAACACCGTCTCGTCGGTCGTCGGGAACACCGTCACCGTCATCGCGAGCCTCGTGACGATGCTCATCCTGTCGTGGCAGCTGACGGTCATGGCGGTGCTGCTCACGCCGGTGCTCGTGCTGCTGCAGCGCCGCGTCGGGCAGGTGCGCGCGCGCATCGCGACCCGGACGCAGGAGTCGCTGAGCGAGATGACCGCCATCACGCAGGAGGCGCTCTCGGTCTCGGGCATCCTGCTCGCGAAGGCGTTCGGCCGCCAGCGCGACGAGTCCCGGCGCTACCAGGACGAGAACGACCGGCAGGTCGGCCTGCAGGTGCGGCTCACGATGAGCGGCCAGACGTTCTTCGCGCTCGTGTCGATCTTCATCTCGGTGCTGCCCGCGGTCGTCTACGTGCTCGCCGGCTACCTCATCGTCGGCGGCGACACCGGCATCACCGCCGGCACGCTCGTCGCCTTCACGACCGTGCAGTCGCGCCTGCTCATGCCGCTCATGGGCCTGCTCCGCGTCGGCCTCGACTTGCAGACCTCCGGCGCGCTCTTCGCCCGCATCTTCGAGTACCTCGACCTGCAGCCGGCGATCACGCCGCCCGCGACGCCGAAGCCCATCGAGCCGGCGCGGCTCGGCGAGGTCGAGTTCGACGACGTGCGCTTCCGCTACCCCGACGCGAAGGCCGACGAGCCCAACACGCTCGACGGCATCTCGTTCACGCTCGAGCCCGGCACGTTCGCCGCGTTCGTCGGCCCCTCCGGCGCGGGCAAGACGACGATCGGCTACCTGCTGCCGCGGCTGCACGAGGTCACCGGGGGAGCGGTGCGCTTCGCCGGCACCGACGTGCGCGAGATCGACCCGGCGGTGCTCACCGACAACATCGGCATCGTGAGCCAGGAGCCCTACCTCTTCCACGCATCCATCGCCGAGAACCTCCGCTACGCCAAGCCCGACGCGACCGAGGAGGAGCTCGACGTCGCGACGCGCGCCGCCAGCATCTACGAGACGATCCATCGCTTCCCCGACGGCTACGACACGATCGTCGGCGAGCGCGGCTACCGGCTCTCGGGCGGCGAGAAGCAGCGCATCGCGATCGCGCGCGTGCTGCTCAAGGACCCGGCGGTGCTCGTGCTCGACGAGGCGACGAGCGCGCTCGACACCGTCTCGGAGCGGGTCGTGCAAGCGGCGCTCGACGAGGCGGCGCGCGGCCGCACGACGCTCGCGATCGCGCACCGGCTCTCGACCATCCGGCACGCCGACGTCATCTTCGTCATCGATCGCGGCCGCATCGTCGAGCGCGGCACGCACGAGGCGTTGCTCGAGGCGGGCGGCACCTACGCGACGCTCTTCGCGCAGCAGTCGACGCACGCGTAGCATCCGTCGCTGACGCCGCGCGCGACGGGTGCGGACCTGCGCGCGGGGTGGCGGCATTCCCGCACCCCCGAGGCGGGAGCGCACCCGCTGATGCGGGGCGGCCGGCGGGCGCGTCAGTCGGGTGCGTCAGGCGGATGCGTCGAGGCCGACCGCGTCGGGGTCCGGGAGGTCGGCGACCGCCTCCCGCCATCGCCGCTCGAGCTCCTCCATGTCGGCGGCGTAGTCGGCGTAGCGGCAGCCGAGCCCGTTGGGCTTCAGCTCGATGCCCTCCTCCGCCCAGATCGGCCGCGCCGCGTCGTGGTGGTCGCCGCCGATGTCGCCCGCGTGCGACGTGATGCGCCACCACGGCACCCCGGAGCCGTAGTGGCGCATGATCGAGCCGACCTGCCGCGGCCCGATGCCGCAGATCGCGGCGATCGCGCCGTACGAGGCGACGCGGCCCGGCGGCACGAGCTCGACGCACCGCAGCACGCGCTCGATGATGAGCTCCCGGCGGGCGTCCATGCGGCCATCCTGCCGCACCGCGTCCACGTCCTCTTGCGTTCATTCCTTGACAGCAACCGGGGGGCTGGACACGATGGCCGCATGGCGAAGCGAGCCCGTCCCGGCTCACAGGGGGCGCTCCGGGCCGCGAACGAGGCGCGGCTCGTGCAAGCGCTCCGCGGCGCGCCCGCGACGCAGTCCGAGCTCGCCGAGCGCACCGGGCTCGCAAACGCGACCGTCTCGAACATCGTCCGCGACCTGCGCGAGCGCGGCGCCGTCTCGACCTCGCCGACGGTGCGCCTCGGGCGGCGAGCGAGCCTCGTGACGCTCGAGCGATCGGGCGGACCGACGGTCGTCGGCGTCGACTTCGGCCGGCAGCACGTGCGGATCGCGATCGCCGTCGACCACCCCGGCGAGCTCGTCGAGGACGAGATCCCGCTCTCGCCCGGCCACCGGGCAGAGGAGAGCATCGCCGCCGCGGTGGCCCGGCTCGACGAGCTGCTCGCAGCCTCGGGCGTGCGTCGCGACGACGTCGCGGCGATCTGCGCGGGCGTGCCGGGGCCGATCGACTCCCGCACGGGCACGGTGCTCGGCCAGACGATCCTGCCCGAGTGGGAGGGCGTCGCGGCGAGCGACGTCGCCGAGGCCTTCGGGATGCCTGTCGAGCTCGTCAACGACGCGGATCTCGGCGCGATCGCCGAGCGCGCGTTCGGCCCGCACGGTCAGGTCGACGACCTCGTCTTCGTCAAGGTCGGCACCGGCATCGGCGCGGGCCTCGTGCTCGGAGGGCGCCTGCACCGCAGCGCGAGCGGCATCGCGGGCGAGCTCGGCCACGTGCAGGTCGAGCCGAACGGCGCGCTGTGCGTGTGCGGCAACCGCGGCTGCCTCGAGACGCTCGCCTCGGCCCGGGCGATGGCGCAATCGCTCTCGACCGCCCTCGGCACCCCCATCACGACCGCCGACATCGTGCGGCGCGCGCTCGACGGCGACCCGGCCACCCGCCGCGTCATCGACGACGCGGGCGTGGCGATCGGGCGGGCGGTCGCGACGGCGGCGAGCCTGCTCGCGCCCTCGCTCGTCGTGGTCGGCGGCCCGATCGCGGAGGTCGGCGACCTGCTGCTCGCCCCGGTGCGCGAGGGCTTCCGCCGCTTCGCGCTGCACCCGCTCACGACCACGACCCGCATCGAGCGCACGACGCTCGGCCGGCGAGCGGAAGCGCTCGGCGCGGTGACCCTCGCGGGGCGCAGCGCGGTCGAGGATACGTTCATCGCTCGACCGCGAGAGGCGCGGATGCGTTCAATGCTTGACGCCAACGAGGTGCGCGCGTAGGTTGAGCGGCGATCCCGCCGAGGGCGGCGGGATCGGCGGAAGGAGCCGACGGTGGCGGACCCGGTGATCCTGGAGATGCGGGGCATCACGAAGGAGTTCCCCGGCGTCCGTGCGCTCGAGGACGTGAGCATCGAGGTGCGCCGGGGACGCATCCACGCCATCTGCGGCGAGAACGGCGCCGGCAAGTCGACCCTCATGAAGGTGCTCTCGGGCGTCTACCCCCACGGCACCTTCGACGGCGAGATCGTCTACCAGGGCGAGCCGGTCGCCTTCGGACGCATCAACGACTCCGAGCGCGCGGGCATCGTCATCATCCACCAGGAGCTCGCGCTCGTGCCCGAGCTGTCGATCGCCGAGAACATCTTCCTCGGCAACGAGCCGCGCAAGGGCATCGCGATCGACTGGGACGCCGTGCACGTCCGCGCCGCCGAGCTGCTCGCGCGCGTCGGCCTCGACGAGGATCCCGAGACGCCCATCAAGCACATCGGCGTCGGCAAGCAGCAGCTCGTCGAGATCGCGAAGGCGCTCGAGAAGGACGTCAAGCTGCTCATCCTCGACGAGCCGACCGCCGCGCTCAACGAGGCCGACTCGCAGCACCTGCTCGACCTCATCGTGGGGCTCAAGGGCAAGGGCGTGACCTCGATCATGATTTCCCACAAGCTGGGCGAGATCGAGCAGGTCGCCGACGCGATCACGATCATCCGCGACGGTCGGGTCGTCGAGACGCTCGACATCGAGCACGGCGCGGTCGACGAGGACCGCATCATCCGCGGCATGGTGGGGCGCACGCTCGGGCACCGCTTCCCCGAGCGGTCGGGCACGGCAGGCGACGTCTTCTTCGAGGTGCGCGACTGGACGGTGCAGCATCCGCTCTCCGCCGAGCGGCTCGTGGCGAAGGGATCGAGCTTCACGGTGCGGCGCGGCGAGATCGTCGGCTTCGCGGGCCTCATGGGCGCCGGCCGCACGGAGCTCGCGATGAGCCTCTTCGGTCGCCAGTACGGCACGTGGCTCGGCGGCACGATCGTCAAGGACGGGCAGGAGATCCGCGTGCGCTCGGTGCCCGAGGCGATCGAGCACGGCATCGCCTACGTGAGCGAGGATCGGAAGGCGCTCGGGCTCAACCTGCTCGACACCATCAAGCGCTCGGTCGTCTCGGCGAAGCTCGACAAGGTCTCGACCGCCGGCGTCGTCGACCCGATCCGCGAGCTGCACGCCGCGGAGGAGTACCTCCGGGCGCTGCGCATCAAGGCGCCCGACGTCGAGCAGGGCGTCGACACGCTCTCGGGCGGCAACCAGCAGAAGGTCGTGCTGTCGAAGTGGATGTTCACCGACCCCGACCTGCTCATCCTCGACGAGCCGACTCGCGGCATCGACGTGGGCGCGAAGAGCGAGATCTACCAGATCATCCGCCAGCTCGCCGACCAGGGGAAGGGCGTGATCCTCATCTCCTCCGAGCTGCCCGAGCTGCTCGGGCTCGCCGACCGGATCTACACCATCTTCGAGGGCCGGATCACGGGCGAGCTGCCCGCGGCGGAAGCCGACCAGGAGATGCTCATGCGCCGCATGGCGCCGACGAAGGGTGACTGACGGATGAGCGATGGCGCGATGCCGCGGCGCGGGTTCCTGGCCGAGGCGAGCATGCTGTTCGGCAAGAAGGGATCGCTGAAGGAGTTCGGCATCCTGGGCGCGCTCATCGTGATCGTGCTCGCGTTCCAGATCGCGACGAACGGCACGACGCTCTCCTCGGGCAACGTCATCAACCTCGTGCAGTCGCAGTCGTACATCCTCATCCTCGCGATCGGCATGGTGATGGTGATCATCGCCGGCCACATCGACCTCTCGGTCGGCTCCGTCGCGGCGTTCGTGAGCGTCGTCGTCGCGATCTCGATGACGGATTGGGGCATCCCGTGGTGGTCGAGCATCCTGCTCGGCCTGGGCCTCGGGCTCGCGATCGGCGCGTGGCAGGGCTTCTGGGTCGCGTTCGTCGGCGTGCCCGCCTTCATCGTCACGCTCGCGGGCATGCTCATGTTCCGCGGGCTCAACCAGCTCGTCGGGCAGTCGCGCGGCATCGGCGTCGACTCCGAGTTCGTCGCGCTGCTCGCGGGCTACCTGCCCGAGATCGGCCCGGACACCGGCTACAACAATCCCACGCTGCTGCTCGGCCTCATCGCGATCGTCGCGGTCGTCGTCGTGGAGCTGCGCCGGCGCGCTCGCCGGCAGAGCGTGGGCGCCGAGGTCGCGCCCATGTGGGTGCTCATCACCCGGCTCGTGCTCGTCGCGGGCGTCATCGTCGCGGCGACGCTGCTGTTCGCGAGCGGTCGTCCCGGCACGAGCTTCCCGCACTCGGGCATCCTGCTCGCGATCTTCGTGCTCGCCTACGGCTTCCTCACGCAGCGCACGACCCTCGGCCGTCACATCTACGCGGTCGGCGGCAACCGCCGCGCGGCCGAGCTCTCGGGCGTGCGCACGCGCTGGGTCGACTTCTTCGTGATGGCGAACATGTCGGTGCTCGCGGCGGTCGCGGGCATGCTGTGGATCGCCAGGTCGCAAGCGGCCGGCCCCGCCGACGGCACGGGCTGGGAGCTCGACGCGATCGCCGCGGTCTTCATCGGCGGCGCCGCGGTCGCGGGCGGCATCGGCACCGTCGCCGGGAGCATCATCGGTGGCCTCGTCATGGCGGTGCTCTCGAACGGCCTCTTCGCCATCGGCACAGGATCCGACTGGATCCAGGTCATCAAGGGCCTCGTGCTCCTCATCGCCGTCGCGATCGACGTGCTCAACAAGCGCCAGGGGCGCTTCTCGATCATCGGCCTGCTGCAGCGTGGCATGCGCGGCACCCGCGCGGCCGATCCCGCCTGACCGACCCGACCCATCCGCACTGAAGGAGCAATCATGAGGAAGACCACCACGGTGGCGCTGGTCGGCATCGTCGCCGTCAGCGTCGCGCTGACCGGCTGCGGCCGCGGCGACACGTCGGGCGGCAGCAGCGCCGATCCGAGCGAGGGCGCGGCGGCCGAGGGCTTCGCCGCCGACGCGACGATCGGCGTCGCGCTGCCCGACCGCACGAGCGAGAACTGGGTGCTCGCGGGCGACCTGTTCACCAACGGCCTCGACGAGGCGGGCTTCGAGGGCAACGTGCAGTACGCGGGCTCGTCGAACTCCGTCGGCGACCAGCAGCAGCAGATCCAGACGATGATCGACGGCGGCGCCGAGGTGATCGTGATCGGCGCGGCCGACACGAACCAGCTCGCGACGCAGCTGCAGGCGGCCGACGCGGCCGGCATCACCGTCATCGCGTACGACCGGCTCATCCAGAACAGCGAGCTCGTCGACTACTACGTCGCGTTCGACAACTTCCACGTCGGCGAGCTGCAGGCCGAGTCGCTGCTGCAGGGCCTCGAGGAGCGCTACGGCGACCAGGAGTCGTGGAACATCGAGCTCTTCTCGGGCTCGCCCGACGACTCGAACTCGGCCGTCTTCTTCGAGGGCGCGATGAGCGTGCTGCAGCCGCGCATCGACGACGGCACGCTCACGGTCGTCTCGGGCCAGTCGACGGTGCAGCAGACCTCGACCGAGGACTGGGCGGCGGAGAACGCGCAGAACCGCATGGACACGATCCTGCAGAGCTCCTACCAGGGGCAGGAGCTGCACGGCGTGCTCTCGCCGAACGACAACCTCGCGCGCGCGATCCTCACCTCGGTGCAGAACGACGGCCGCGAGGTGCCGGTCGTGACCGGCCAGGACTCGGAGGTCGAGTCGGTGCGGGCGATCGTCGCCGGCACGCAGTACTCCACCATCTACAAGGACACCCGCGCGCTCGTCGCCGCGACGATCGAGATGGTGCAGGCGCTCCAAGCCGGCGAGGAGCCCGAGACGACGGCGACGTCGGACAACGGCGCGATCGAGGTGCCGTCGAACCTGCTCGAGCCCGTGATCGTCACGCAGGAGAACGCGGCCGAGGCCTACGCCGACAACCCAGATCTCGCTCCGCTCACCGAAGGCTGAGCGACCGCGGCGGGCGGCTCCCTCACGGGGCCGCCCGCCGTGCTGCGCCCGGGCGGAGGGCGTGCCGTCGACGCCCTGCTCGCTAGGCTGGAGCGCTGACCTGGAGGAGCACATGCACTACGCCGAGTCCGTCCTCGAGACGATCGGGAACACGCCGCTCGTGCGCCTGTCGCGGGTCACCGAGGGCATCGAGGCGACCGTGCTCGCGAAGGTCGAGTTCCTCAACCCCGGCGGATCGGTCAAGGACCGCATCGCGCAGGCGATGATCGAGGACGCCGAGGCGAAGGGCCTGCTGCGCCCCGGCGGCACGATCGTCGAGCCGACGAGCGGCAACACCGGCGTCGGCCTCGCGCTCGTCGCCCAGCAGAAGGGCTACCGCTGCGTCTTCGTGTGCCCCGACAAGGTCGCCGAGGACAAGCGCGCGACGCTGCGCGCCTACGGCGCCGAGGTCGTCGTGACCCCGACCTCCGTCGCGCCCGACAGCCCCGAGTCGTACTACGGCGTCGCGAACCGGCTGACCGACGAGATCGAGGGCGCGTTCCAGCCCAACCAGTTCTTCAACCCCGCGGCGCCGGCCGCGCACGAGGCCTCCACGGGCCCCGAGATCTGGCGCGACACCGATGGCCGCGTCACGCACTTCGTCGCGGGCGTCGGCACGGGCGGCACCATCACCGGCTCGGCCCGGTTCCTGAAGCGCGCCTCCGAGGGCGCAGTCCGCATCGTCGGCGCCGACCCCGAGGGCTCGATCTACTCCGGCGGCACCGGGCGGCCGTACCTCGTCGAGGGCGTCGGCGAAGACATGTGGCCCGGCAACTACGACCCGAGCGTCGTCGACGAGGTGATCGCGATCGGCGATGCCGAGGCGTTCGCGATGACGCGCCGCCTCGCCCGCGAGGAGGGCCTGCTCGCCGGCGGCTCGAGCGGCATGGCGGTCGCGGCGGCGCTGCGCGTCGCTCGCGGGCTGCCCGCCGACGCGGTCGTCGTCGTGCTGCTGCCCGACTCGGGCCGCGGCTACCTGCAGAAGCTGTACTCCGACTCGTGGATGCGGTCCCACGGCTTCGCGGACGCGGACGGCGGGCCGACGGTGCGCGACGTGCTCGCGAGCACCGGCGCCGAGCCCTCGGCCCTCCCGCACGTGCGCCCCGGCGACACCGTGCTCGACGCGATCGAGCGGATGCGCTCACTCGGCGTGCACCAGCTGCCCGTGCTCACCGCCGAGCCGCCCGTCGTGCTCGGCGAGGTCGCGGGCTCGGTCGACGAGCGCGCGCTGCTCGACGCGGTCGTCGCCGAGCGCGCGAGCCTCGCCGACCCCGTCGCTCAGCACCTCGGCCCGCGGTTGCCGCAGATCGGCATCACCGAATCGGTGGATGCGCTCCGGGCGGCCCTGCAGCGCGCCGACGCCCTCCTCGTGCTCGACGCCGCGAAGCCCGCCGGCGTCGTCACTCGCACCGACCTGCTCGCCCACCTCGCGAAGGACGCCTGACATGACCGACCGCAGCCACGCATCCCACGGCTTCTCGACCCGCGCCATCCACGACGGGCAGCCCTTCGACCCGCGCACCGGCGCCGTCATCCCGCCGATCTTCATGACCTCGACGTTCGTGCAGGACGGCGTGGGCGGGTTCCGCGACGGCTACGAGTACTCGCGCGGCGGCAACCCCTCGCGCGACGCGCTGCAGCAGCAGCTCGCGAGCCTCGAGGGCGGCACGCGCGCCTTCGCGTTCGGCTCGGGCCTCGCCGCCGAGGACGCGATCCTGCGCGCGGTGCTGCAGCCGGGCGACCACGTGCTCATGGGCAACGACGTCTACGGCGGCACGCACCGGCTCGTCTCGCAGATCCACTCCGGCTGGGGCGTCGAGATCTCGACCGCTGACGCATCCGACCTCGACGCCGTGCGCGCGGGGCTGCGGCCCAACACGAAGATCCTGTGGGTCGAGACGCCCTCGAACCCGCTCATGAAGGTCGCCGACATCGCGGGGCTCGCCGAGCTCGGCCACGCGGCCGGGGCGATCGTCGTCGCCGACAACACCTTCGCGACGCCCTACCTGCAGCAGCCGCTCGGGCTCGGTGCCGACGTCGTCGTGCACTCGACGACGAAGTACATCGGCGGGCACTCCGACCTCGTGGGCGGCGCGGTCGTGACGGCGGATGCGTCGCTCGCCGAGCGCATCGGCTTCCAGCAGTTCGCGGTGGGCGCCGTCAACAGCCCGTTCGACGCGTGGCTCACGAGCCGCTCGCTCAAGACGCTCGCCGTGCGAGTCGAGCGGCACTGCCAGAACGCGCAGGTCGTCGCCGAGTCGCTCGTCGGGCACGCGGCCGTCACCGCGGTGCACTACCCGGGACTGCCTGACCACCCGCAGCACGAGCTCGCGGCGCGGCAGATGCGCGGCTTCGGCGGCATGGTGTCGCTGCAGCTCGCGGGCGGGAAGGCCGCGGCGCTCGAGCTCGTGCGGCACACCGAGGTGTTCCAGCTCGCGGAGTCGCTCGGCGGCATCGAGTCGCTCGTCTGCTACCCCTCGGAGATGACCCACGCGTCCGTCAAGGGCACCGAGCTCGCCGTGCCGGAGGACCTGCTGCGGCTCTCGGTCGGGCTCGAGGACGCCGACGACCTCGTCGCCGACCTGCGGCAGGCGCTCGCGAAGCTGGCGTAGCGGGGAGGCGTGCGCTCCGTGCGACGGTGACCGGGGCCCGGGACGGGCCCCGGCGCTGGCGTCGCGCGGAGGCCCGAAAGGGCCTCCGCAATCAGCTCCAGCGCGCTACTCGAGCGCGGCGCCGCGCCGCTCGGGGAGCGTCCACGCCGCGATCGCCGCGATCGCGAAGGCCGCCGCGAACACCGCGAAGAGCAGCAGCGGCCCGCCGAGGCCGAGCAGCGGCGGCACCGCGAGCGGCGCGATGATCGAGGCGATGCGCCCGAAGCCCGCCGCGGCGCCCGTGCCCGTGCCGCGCACGTCCGTCGGGTAGAGCTCTGGCCCGATCGCGTAGAGCGCGCCCCACGCCCCGAGGTTGCAGAACGAGAGGGCGCAGCCGGCCGCGATGATCGCGCCCTCCGTCGACGCGGTGCCGAACCACGCCGCGGCGAGCGCCGAGCCGGCGAGGAACGCGGTGAGCGTCGGCCGCCGGCCCCAGCGCTCGATGAGGAACGCCGCTGTCGCGTAGCCGGGCAGCTGCGCGAGCGTGATGATGAGCGTGAACCCGAACGAGCGCACGAGCGGGAACCCGGCCTCGACGAGCAGCGACGGGATCCAGATGAACGCGCCGTAGTACGAGAAGTTGATGCAGAACCACACCGCCCACAGCGCGATCGAGCGGCGGCGGAGCGCGGGCGACCAGATCGAGACGCGATCGGCGTCGGCGACCGTGCCCGACGCATCCGGGGCCGACGACGCATCCCGTGCCGACGCATCCGTCGCCCCGTCCCGCACGGGAGCGGCGAAGCCTGCCGAGCGCTCGAAGCGCCGCACCGTGCGCTCGGCCTCGGGGATGCGCCCCCTCGCCTCGAGGTAGTGCACCGACTCAGGCATCCCCCAGCGCACGACGATCGAGAAGATGGCCGGCGCCATGCCGATCGCGAGCCCCCAGCGCCAGCCGTCGTCGGAGGCGCCGACGACGAAGGTGCCGATGACCGCGGCGGCGATCCAGCCGAGCGCCCAGAACGCCTCGAGCCAGACGACGACGCGGCCGCGGATGCGCTTGGGCGCGAACTCGCTGATGAGCGTCGAGGCGACGGGCAGCTCGGCGCCGAGGCCCAGCCCGACGACGAAGCGCAGCGCGAGCAGGGCCGCGAGCGAGCCGACGAGCGCCGAGGCGCCGGTCGCGAGGCCGTAGACGAGCAGCGTGAGGGCGAAGACGCTGCGGCGTCCGATGCGATCGGCGAGCAGGCCGCCGACCGTCGCCCCGATCGCCATGCCGACGAAGCCGATCGACGCGATCCAGCTCGACTCGGTCGCCGTGAGGCTCCACTGCTGGGCGAGCGCCGCGATGACGAACGAGATGAGGCCGACGTCCATCGCGTCGAGCGCCCAGCCGATGCCGCTCGTGCCGAGCAGGCGGCCGTGGGCCCGGGAGAACGGCAGGCGGTCGAGCCGCTCGGAGCGGCTGAGGCCTTCGGCGGTCGGGAGGGGCACGGGGATCGCTCTCGTCTGCGGCGCACGGTCGCCGTTCGGCCACCACGATAGTGCGCGGTCGGAGCGCGCGCGGCTAGCGTTGCGGCATGAGCGAGCAGCTGCGGATCCCCGACGACGTCGAGCATGCCGAAGTGATCGGCTTCGTCGAGATGACGACGGATGCGCTGTGGCCGCTGTGGACGACGGCCGCCGGCCTCGAGCGCTGGTGGTGGCCGATGTTCGACGACACGCGCTACGAGATCGACGGCCGCGAGGGCGGCTCCTACCGGATCCAGACGGGCGAGGGCGGCTTCGGTGTGCAGGGGCGCTACCTGCAGCTCGACGAGGGCGAGCGCATCGCGCAGTCGTGGATCTGGCTCTCGGGCGACGACCAGGGTGGGCGCGAGGAGCTCGTGACGGTCGACTTCGCCGAGGTCGAGGGCGGCGTGCGGATCGTCGTGCGGCAGACGGCGCCGATCGACGAGGTGGAGGACTTCCGGCAGGGGTGGCAGGACTGCTTGACGCGGCTCGAGGAGCTCGCCGACGACTGAGCCCCGACGCCGCGGTCAGCGATCGCGACGCGCGCGCAGCGCGGCGGCGATGTGGCTCGCGCCGAGCGCGACGAGGGCGAGCGGGAACAGTGCCCCGACGAGGGTGATCAGCGCCGCCGACGGCGCGGCGAGGAGCACCCAGCCCCACACGAGGCTGTTGAGCCCGTCGGCGAGCACGACGACGAGCATCGCCCAGCGGTCGTAGCCGCGCACGGGCCAGCTCTTCGCGATGACGATCGCCGCGATGAGCCCGACCAGCAGCCGCATGACCGACGTTGCGCCCCAGGGGTTCGCAGCCGCGAGCGCGTCGGGCACGAGGTGCAGCGCGAGCCAGGAGCAGAAGTAGAAGAGGGTCAGGATGCCCCCGACCTTGACCCAGCTCAAGGGTGCACGGTCGCCCACGATCCCGAACTGCAGCAGCACCGCGCCGAGCAGCGCCAGCGCGGGAGCCGTCGCACTGGGCAGCGGCGTCGCCGCAGCCGCGGCGGGGAGCAGCGCCGGCACCAGCCAGACGGCCCCGCCGAGCACGATGGCGATGCCGCCAGCGAGCCGCTGGCCGTCGCGGGTCCGTGCTGCGCGAGGGTTGCGGTCGTGCACCGTGGCGGTCATGCGTCTCCTCTCGCTGCGAGTCAAGTGCAGCAGCGCCGGAGCGGTCAAGCGGCGGGGCGGAAGTCGTTCGTTCGGCTAATCAGGCGTAGGCTGGGGGACGATCCCGATCTGAAGAGGAACCGCATGCTGCTCGCCATCGTCAACGCCCAGGTCGTGCCCGTCGAGGGCCAGGAGTTCGAGGGCACGGTGCTCGTGCGCGACGGTCGGATCGCCGAGATCGGTGCCGACGTCGCGGTGCCCGAGGGAGCGACCGTCATCGACGCGGCCGGGGCGCAGGTGACGCCCGGTCTCGTCGACGCGCACGTGCACCTCGGCGTGCATCCCGAGGGCGACGGGCCGACGGGGAGCGACACGAACGAGATGACGAACCCGAACACCGCGGGCGTGCGCACGATCGACGCGATCGACCCCTTCGACGAGGGCTTCGACCTCGCGCTCGCGGGCGGTGTGACGACCGTGAACGTCAACCCGGGCTCCGGCAACCCCATCGGCGGCCAGGCCACGACGCTCCACACGCACGGCCGCATCGTCGACCACATGGTGCTGCGCGAGCCGGCGGGCCTCAAGAGCGCGCTGGGGGAGAACCCCAAGCGCGTGTACGGCGACAAGAAGCAGACGCCTTCGACGAGGCTCGGCACCGCGAAGATCATCCGCGACGCCTTCGTCGCCGCGCAGAACTACCAGCGCAAGCACAACGACGTCGACGCTGGCGCGACCGCCGAGGTCGACCTCACGATGGAGGCGCTCGGCAAGGTGCTCCGCCGCGAGATCCCGTGGCGCCAGCACGCCCACCGCGCCGACGACATCGTGACCGCGCTGCGCCTGCAGGCCGAGTTCGGCTACGACCTCATCATCGACCACGGCACCGAGGCGCACGTCGTCGCCGACCTGCTCGCCGAGCGCGGCGTGCCCGTGCTCATCGGCCCGCTCTTCACGACGAAGTCGAAGATGGAGCTGCGGAAGCGATCGATCGCGAACCCCGGCAAGCTCGCGAAGGCCGGCGTCGAGCTCTCGATCATCACCGACCACCCGGTGATCCCCATCTCCTTCCTCGTGCACCAGGCATCCCTCGCCGTGCGTGAGGGGCTCGACCGCGAGACCGCCCTGCGCGCGATCACGATCAACCCCGCCAAGGCGCTCGGCGTCGCCGCCGAGGTCGGCTCGATCGAGGTCGGCAAGCGCGCCGACCTCGTGGTGTGGGGTGGCGACTGGATGGACCCGATGGCTCGCCCCCGCACCGTCCTGATCGACGGACGAGTCGTCTTCGAGCACGACGCCGCCACGGGCGAGGAGCGCATCGCGCCGCGCGACGAGGTGCCGCTGGCACTGCCCGCCGCGTGACGGGCGCGCCGGGCGAGCAGCTGAGCCCGGGCCGGCGCTTCCGAGTGCTGCTCGTGCTCGGGCTGCTCGCTGGCCTCGGGCCCTTCACGATCGACCTCTACCTGCCGGCCTTCCCGGCGCTCAAGGACACCTTCGCTACGACGGATGCGATGGTGCAGCTGACCCTGTCGGCCACGACCCTGGGCTTTGCCCTCGGGCAGCTCGTGGTCGGTCCGCTCTCCGACCGGATCGGCCGGCGAGTGCCGCTGCTCGTCGCGACGAGCGTGCACGCGGTCGCGAGCGTCGGCGTCGCGACGGCGCCCGACATCGCTACCCTGCTCGCGCTTCGCGTCGTGCAGGGCTTCGGCGCCGCGGCCGGCACCGCCGTCGCGATCGCGATGGTGCGCGACCTCTTCGGCGGGCGTCGGCTCACGACGGCGCTGTCGCGGCTCGCGCTCGTCATCGGGATCGCCCCGATCGCTGCGCCCGTCATCGGCTCGTGGCTCATGGGCCTCACCGAGTGGCGAGGGCTGTTCTGGGTGCTCGCCGCCTACGCCGTCGTCGTCATCGCGCTCCAGCTGCTCGTGCTGCGCGAGACGCTGCCCGCCCACCTGCGCGAGCCGAGCGCCCGGCAGCCGCTGCGAGCGCAGTACCGCGCGGTGCTCACCGACCGCGTCTTCGTCGGCGTCGCGGTCATCGGCGCGAGCATCTTCGGGGGCATGTTCGCCTACCTGTCGACCTCCTCGCTGCTGCTGCAGGAGGTCTACGGCTTCACGCCCGGCGAGTTCGGGCTCGTGTTCGCAATCTGCTCCGTCGCGGTGCTGGCCGGCACGCAGTCGGCGGGCGCTGCCGCGAACCGCTGGGGCGCGCAGTGGGTGCTCGCCGTCTCGACCGGGCTGCTCATCGTCGGTGCCTCCCTCATCATCGCGTTCGATCTCGTCGGTGCGGGCATCGTCGGGCTCGTCCCGCCGCTCGCGCTGTTCGCCTTCGCGTTCGGGCTCTCGATGCCGTGCGTGCAGACGCTCGCGCTCGCGAACCACGGTCGCGAGGCGGGCACCGCCGCATCGCTGCTCGGTGCGCTCAACATGTCGATCGCCGGGCTCGTGAGCCCCGTCGTCGGGCTCTTCCGCGTCGAGAGCGCGGTGCCGATGGGGGTCATCATGCTCGCGTGCGGCGTGCTCGCGACCCTGTCGCTGTGGCTCGTCGTGCGGCCGCGGCAGGTGCCGCCCGTCGAGTGACGCGTCGCCACACCGGGACAGGGATCGCGGCGGCCTGCGTGCAAGGATGGGCCGCATGAGCGACGAGCTGGCGCAAGCGCAAGCGGCACTCGAGGCGGCGCGCAAGGCGCAGGCCGAGGCCGAGGCGCGCATCGCCGCGCTCGAGGCGGCGCGCCAGCGCGCGAGCGACGACGACCCGGCTCGCGAGCGTCCGCTCGACGAAGCCGCGGTCGAGGCGGTTCGCGCCGGCTACGCGTTCGACGGGCCCGCGCTCGAGCTCGGCGCGCTCGTCAACGGCGACCCCGACCCGGAAGCCAAGGTGCGCATCCCCCTCTCGATGCTCAACCGCCACGGGCTCATCGCCGGCGCGACGGGCACGGGGAAGACGAAGACGCTGCAGGTGCTCGCCGAGCAGCTCTCGGCCGCGGGCGTGCCGGTGTTCGCCGCCGACATCAAGGGCGACCTCTCGGGCGTCGCGCAGCCCGGGGAGTCGGACAGCGCACT
Source organism: Agrococcus lahaulensis DSM 17612 (assembly GCF_000425105.1). Lineage (GTDB taxonomy): Bacteria > Actinomycetota > Actinomycetes > Actinomycetales > Microbacteriaceae > Agrococcus > Agrococcus lahaulensis. The sequence continues at coordinate 40,078 of NZ_AULD01000005.1, read as the reverse complement.
GCTCGCGCGCACCGCGGGCATCGGCCAGGCCTGGGAGCCGACCGCGTTCCCGGTCGAGTACTTCGCCCTCGGCGGGCGGGGCGTCGGCGTGCCCATCCGCGCGACCGTGCTGTCGTTCGGGCCCACGCTGCTCGCGAAGGTGCTGGGCCTCAACGCGACGCAGGAGTCGAGCCTCGCGATCGTGTTCGCGTACGCCGACGAGCAGCAGCTGCCGCTGCTCGACCTCGAGGACCTGCGCGAGCTGCTGCTGTGGCTGACGGGCGACGGCAAGCCCGAGCTGCGGCGGCTCGGGGGCGTCTCGACCCAGACGGCGGGCGTCATCCTGCGCGAGGTCACCGCCTTCAGCGAGCAGGGCGCCGACGTGTTCTTCGGCGAGCCGGAGTTCGACCCGCAGGACCTGCTGCGCACGAGCGCCGACGGTCGCGGCATCATCAGCCTGCTCGAGCTGCCGAGCGTCGCGAGCCAGCCGGCGCTGTTCTCGACCTTCCTCATGTGGCTGCTCGCCGACCTGTTCGAGGAGCTGCCGGAAGTGGGCGACCTCGACAAGCCGAAGCTCGTCTTCTTCTTCGACGAGGCGCACCTGCTGTTCCGGGATGCGTCGAAGGACTTCCTCTCCGCCATCACCCAGACCGTGCGGCTCATCCGCTCGAAGGGCGTGGGCATCGTCTTCGTCACGCAGTCGCCGAAGGACCTGCCCGCCGACGTGCTCGCGCAGCTCGGCTCGCGCGTGCAGCACCAGCTGCGCGCGCACACGCCCGACGACGCGAAGGCGCTGCGAGCAGCTGTGCGCACCTACCCGACGAGCGGCTACGACCTCGAGGAGGTGCTCACGAGCCTCGGCATCGGTGAGGCCGTCGTGACCGTCATGGGCGAGCGGGGCGCGCCCACGCCCGTCGCATGGACGCGCATGCGCGCTCCGCAGGGATCGATGGACCCGGCACCGGAGCCCGCGATGCGGCACGCGGTCGCATCGTCGAGCCTGCTCGCGCGCTACGGCACCGCCGTCGACCGCGAGTCGGCCCGCGAGATCCTGCAGGCGCGGCTGCGCAGCGCCGAGGAGGCCGAGCGGCGCGCGCAGGAGCTCGCGGAGGCCGAGGCGGAGGCGGAGCGCCTCGAGCGCGCCGCGGCATCGCAGCGCGGCCGATCGCGGAGCCGCTCGAGCGGCCGGACCGGCAGCCCGGTCACCGACTTCATCGGCTCGCGCACCGGCCAGACCATCCTCCGCGAGATCGTACGCGGCGTCCTAGGCAACCGGCGCCGGTGAGCGCGCTGGAGCCGGGAGAGCGCTCCGACGGCGCGCTCTCCCCGCAGACCCGCAAGCTGCAGGTGCCCTACGCCCTGCTCGCCGCGACGGTCCTCCTCGTCATGGGGATCGCGGATCCGAGGGTGTGGTCGAATTCGTGGGCGTGGACGGCCGTCAGCATTCTCGCCGTCGCGACGATCATCGCGCTGATCGCGACGCAGCTGCCCGCCGGGAGCGGACGGGCGAGATCCGTCGTGCCGATGCTCGACCTCGCCGCGATCGCGGTGCTGCTCGTCGACGCCAGCGCGCCGCGCACGCTCGCGCTCCTCGCCGTGCTGCCCGCCTTCTGGATCGGCATCGTCGCGGGCAGGCGGGGCATCGCGATCGTCGCGGCCGTGAGCGCGGTGATCGCGGCGATCCTCGGGGTGCACCTGGCCGGCACGACGGGCACGCTGCTCACGGCGAACGCGGTCGGCACCGTGCTCATTCCGGCCTCGCTCATGGCCGCGGCGTGGTCTGCGCACTACTACTCTCGCCTGCTCGAGCGGCAGCAACGCACGCTGCTCGAGCGCGAGCGCGAGCGCACCGAGATCGCCCGGAAGGCGGCGGCCGACGCGACGCTCATCGACGCCGTCTTCGAGACCGCGCGCATCGGCCTCATGCTGCTCGACCCGGAGGGCCGCATCGAGCGCGTCAACCCGACGCTGCGCGAGCACCCCGCGATCGCCGGCGCATCGGTCGCGACGATGCTCGACGGCGCCCGGTTCCTCGAGATCGACACGCGCCGACGCATCCGTCACTCGAGGACGCCGTTCGTGCGCGCCGCGCGTGGGGAGGCGTTCGACAACGTCGACTGCTGGATCAGCCGGCCGGGGCACGACCTCGTCGCGATCCGGCTGTCGTCCCGGCCCATCACGATCAACGGCGAGTTCCGCGGCTCGATCGCCTCGATCGACGATGTCACCGCCTACATGCGCATGCTCGAGGATCGCGACGACTTCGTCGCGCTCGTCTCGCACGAGCTGCGCACGCCGCTCACGTCGATCGCCGGCTACCTCGAGATCGCGCTCGACGAGGAGCTGCCCGACGACCTCCGGTCGTGGCTCGAGACCGCGCAGCGCAACTCCAACCGGCTGCGCGCGCTCGTCGAGGACCTGCTCGTGGTCGGCGAGATGAGCCGCGGCGAGGTGCAGCTCCAGTCGACCGAGGTCGACCTGCGGGCCCTCGCCGTCGACGCCGTCGCCCTGCTCGAGCACCGCGCGAGGCGGAAGCGCGTCGCGTTGCGGCTCATCGACGGGCCCGCCGTCGTGGTCGAGGGAGACGCCAGACGGCTCAGCCAGGTGATCGAGAACCTCATCTCGAACGGCATCAAGTACACGCACGACGACGGCGACGTCGAGGTGCGGGTCGAGGTCGACGGCCGGGAAGCCGTGGTCTCGGTGCGCGACGACGGTCCGGGCGTGCGGCCGGATGAGGTCGCGCGCGTCTTCGAGCGCTTCTACCGATCGAGCTCGGCTCGGGAGTCGCAGCTGCCCGGCGCGGGGCTCGGGCTCTGGATCTGCCGCATGATCGTGCACGCCCACGGCGGCTCGATCGACTTCTCGAGCGAGCTGGGCGTCGGCTCAGTCGCCTCGTTCCGCTTGCCCCGAGGCGATTGAGCCGCTCGCCGTCGCGCCGGCGAAGCCGGTGCGGGTCATCTCGCCCCAGACCTGCTTGCGGCCGGTGAGCGCCGCCCACCAGCCCTGGATGCGCCAGATGGCGGTCAGCTGTCGGTAGCCGAGGCTCTCTGCGAGCACCGCCCAGAGCACGGCGGCGAGGTCGCGCCAGCGCTCGTAGCGGTGGAAGCTCGCCTCCTCGACGACGACCGCCGCGAGGGTCACGATCGTCCCGTAGCCGTACGAGACCAGCAGCAGGAGCAGTGCGGCGACCGGGTCGACGGCACCGACGAGCAGCCCGAGCACGACGATGACGATGCCGACGAGCTCGATGAGCGGAGCGAGCAGCTCGAACAGCCAGTAGTAGGGGAGTGCCAGCATCCCCACGCGCCCGTAGCGCGGGTTGAGCAGCATGCCGCGGAACTTCCACAGCACCTCCCACAGCCCGCGGTGCCAGCGGCGGCGCTGGCGCGCGAGCACCTTGAGCGTCGAGGGCGCCTCGGTCCAGCTCACCGGCTCGGCGACGAAGCGCACGCGCGCCTCGCGATGACCGTCGCGGATCCAGCGCTGGATGCGCATGACGAGCTCGAAGTCCTCGCCGATCGAGTCGGGGTCGAGGCCGCCGAGCTCGACGAGCACGTCGCGGCGGAACATGCCGAAGGCGCCCGAGATGAGGATGAGCGCGTTCAGGTCCGACCACGCGGTGCGGCCGAGCAGGAAGGCGCGCAGGTACTCGACCACCTGGATGCGCGTGATGAGCTGCTTCGGCATCCGGAGCTCGACGATGCGGCCGCCGAGCACGCGCGAGTTGTTGACGATGCGCACGACGCCGCCGGTCGCGACCACCCGGTCCGGGTCGTCGGCGAACGGCTTCGAGACCGACAGGAGCGCGTCCGGCTCGAGGATCGAATCGGCGTCGACCATGACCACGAGCTCCTTGCTCGCGAGGTCGAGGGCGGCGTTCACGGAGTCGGAGCGGCCCGAGTTCTCCTTGTCGACGACGACGAGCGGCACGGCACCCTCCGGGGCTCGCCACACGCCGCGCAGCCGGCCGCGCACGGGGATGCGACCGGGCAGGTCCCGGTCGTCCTCGACGAGGGCGAACTCCTCCTTGAGCAGTGCCATCGTCTCGTCGGCGCTGCCGTCGTTGACGACGATGACCTCGTGATCGGGATACCGCAGGTCGAGCATCGAGCGCACGCTCGTGAGGATGACGGCGCCCTCGTTGTAGGCGGGCACGATGACCGTGACGCCGAGGCTCACGGGCGAGCCGGCCATCGCGTCCTCGCCGCGGTGCTCGCTGCGGCGCAAGTAGCGGGCGAAGTGGCGCGAAGCCACCAGGATGAGCACGAGCATCGAGGTGTTCGCGACGATGAAGTAGATCGCCGACGGCCACGCGAGCACCGCGAAGACGGCCTCGAGCACGTCGTGGAGCCAGCTCATGCCGCCGCCTCCCGCCGCTTCAGGCCTGCGGCTCGGCGCACGCCGGGCTCCGCGCCGTCGAGCGCGTCGAGGGCCGGCGCGCTCCATTCGCTCGGCATCGAGGCGATCGTGCGCGCCGCCGCCTCACCGGTCGTGCCGCCCGCGAGCGCGATCCCGACGAGCGGCTCGAGCGCCTCACGCACGGGCATGCGCTCGAGCGAGCGCATCGCGGCGAGCCGCACCGACTCGTGGTCATCGTGCAGCAGCGCGACGAGCTCGTCGGCCGACCCCGGCACCTGCAGCAGCCCGGCGATGCGCGCGGCCCCGCGACGGATGCCGGCGTCCGGGTCGCGCAGCGCGAGCCGCACCCGGTCGCTCGCGGCCCCGCCCTGCTGCAGCAGCGCCGTGGCGGCGACGGTCGAGGGCACGCCGCTGTCCTCCGCGAGGGCGCGGACGACCCGCGCGACGGCAGCCTCGTGCTCGAACTCGCCGAGCGCGCGCACCGCCACCGTCCGCACCTCCGGGTCCCGGTCCTCCGCGAGCGCGAGCAGCAGCTCGAGGGCGCCCTCCGGTGCGAGCCGTCCCAGCGCCTCCGCGGCGTCCGCGCGGCGGACCGCGCTCCGGTGGCGCGCGGCGGCCGTGACGCGGGGCGCGAGCCCCGAGGCTGCCGCGACCTGGCGCAAGCGGTCCGCCGCCTCGCCCGTCACGTCCTGGAGCATCATGAAGACGGAGCGGCCGATGTGGGCGCGCGAGGCGTCGTCGAGGCCGCGCACGCGATCGAGCAGGGCCGGGAGCTCGTCGTCCTCGGCGATCGTCGACTCGAGCACGAGCCGGCGGTGGATGGCGTCGAGCTCGGCGCGCCGGCGCTCGCGCCGGCGGCGGGTCGTGCGCTGCGCGAGCAGGGTGACGAGCATCGCGAGCGTCGCGAGCGCGGCGGCCAGCAGCAGCAGCCGCAGCAGCTCCGGCGGCAGCAGCTCGCTCATCCCAGCGCGGCGGTGACGCGGGCGAGCAGGGCCCGCGGGCTGAACGGCTTCGTGACGTAGTGGTCGGCGCCCGCGGCGAAGCCGGCTTCGATGTCCTTCTCCTGCCCGCGTGCGGTGAGCAGGATGACTGGCGTCTCGACACCGCGATCGCGCAGCGCGCGGAGCACGTCGATGCCGGACATGCCGGGCATCATGACGTCGAGCACGATGACGTCCCAGCCGCCCTCCATGCCGGCTTCGAGCGCTTGCGCGCCGTCCGCGCGAGTGACGACCTCGTGGCCCGCGGACTCCAGCTTGATCGCGACGAGGTCGCGGATGTCGCGGTCGTCATCGACCACGAGGATGCGGCCGCTCACCGGGCAACGCTCCCGCGAAGCGCTCGCGGCTGACAGCTCTCGCTCATGGTGCTCCATCGTGACAAGTCGAGGTGGCCGGGGCCGATGCCTCAAACCTACACGGAACGCAAGTTGGGACGAGGATGGGGCGGGCTCGAGGCCCGCCCCATCGATCGGCGGAGGATAGGGGATTCGAACCCCTGAGGGCTTGCACCCAACACGCTTTCCAAGCGTGCGCCATAGGCCACTAGGCGAATCCTCCTGGAGGCCGCGGACGGCCAACCCCCCGATCCTACGACAACGGGGCGGAGGCTCGCGCCTCCGCCCCGTCGCTCACCTGCTACGGCTGCTGGCCGCGGCCCGTGGTGGGACCGGGGACGGACTCCGCGTAGACGTAGGTGCGGTCGGTGAAGCCGTTCAGCTCGTAGACCACCGCGCCGAGGTACTCCTGGTTGGCGCCCAGGCCCCTCCAGTCGACGGTGACCTGGAACTCGTCACCCGCGGCGACCTGCTGCGACGCAGGGCTCGCCGTGAGCTTGCCCTTGCCGGAGCCGAGCGTGAGGCCCGCATGCTCGAGGACGAACGGCGTGGATGCGCCGCCTGCCACCGAGTACACGTGCACGAGCGCGAGGTACTGGCCCGGCTGCGGGTCCTCGATCATCACGGCCTCGTCGGCGGACGCCGTACCGCCCACCCACTGCTCGACCGGCTGCCCGGCACTGTTGAGGCGGTAGATGTACAGGTCGAGGTCGGCCACCGACTCGTCACCGGCGAGGGTGAAGTCGTGGACGATCTCGCCCGGACGGATCGTGACCGGGTAGGTGAACTCGGCGTCCGGCGCGCCGTTGGCGCGGCCGAGCGTCTCGTAGGGCGCGAAGCCCGCCGTCGCGGTCGTCAGCTGACCGGTCGTACCGGCGATGCCGTCGATCGTCAGCTGGCCCACACGACCGCCGCCCACGACCCACTCGGGCACGTCGAGCGCCAGCGGGCGCACGGCGATCGGCGAGCGGACCGAGTTCGCGTCGTTCGACCAGGTCAGGAAGCCCGTCGCCCAGCTGTTGGGCGCAGCGGTCGTCGTCGAGAACGTCACCTCGTACGACAGCTCCTGGCCCGGCTGGGTGAACACGAGCTGCTGCGGCGAGACCTCGACGTCGACGCCGGCGACGCCCTCGACCGAGACACCGTAGGTGCCGGGCTCGAGCGCGGTCAGCGTGCGCGTGACGGTCTGCGTGCCCGCGAGAGCGCCGATGCCGATCGACGGGATGTTGAGGTCGCTCGGATCGATCGCCTCGCCCACCCAGGAGTCGGGCAGGCCGTAGCCGAGCCCCCGCAGGTACCCGAACCAGTCAGTCGGGCCGTTCTCGTAGTAGAGCCCGGGGGTCATGAAGGCGGGCGAGTCCACGATGCCGGCGCCCTGGTTGAAGGGGTCGGTCTCGGGCGAGCCGCTGGCGAGCACCGTGTTCTCGGCGCTCGTCATGAGCGCGCTCTTGACCTGTGCCGGCGTTGCGAGCGGGTGCTCCGACAGGTAGACGGCGGCGAGCCCCGCGATGTGCGGCGCGGCCATCGACGTGCCCGAGAGGAACTCGAAGCGGTCGGGACCGCCCGGGGCCTGCCAAGCGGCGGCGATGATGCCCACGCCGGGGGCGGCGATGTCGGGCTTGATCACGTCGGACCCGTCGGCGAGCGCGGGGCCGCGCGACGAGAACCCGGCGACGACCGGAGCCGGCGTCGAGGTGCCGGAGGTGTTCCCCGACGTGAGCGTGACGGTCTCGCGCGCCTTCGCGGCAGCGAGCACCGGCGCGCGGAACTGCGCGTCGATGTGCACCGTCGGGATCGCGTGGTCGTCGAGGTCGATCGAGCCGGGCGTGACGTTCGCGACGATCGCGGCGATCGCGCCCGCGTCGGCGGCCACCTGCGACTTCTCGACGCGCGCGTTCACGCCGCGGTCGCACAGCACGATGTTGCCGGCTGCGGCCCCCGAGTCGAGCGTGCCTGGGAGGCAGAGCGCCGCGTCAGTCGCAGCTGCGCCAGCCGCCGGGATGTCGCCGGCGTAGACGAGCGTGCCCGCGACGGAGCCGTCGAACGGCACCGTGATCGAGCCGCCGGCGACCTTCGTGCCGCTCGCGAGCGTGACGGTCGCCTCGTAGTTCGGCACCGTCGTGGCAGCGACCGTGGTGTACCACGGGGATGCGTGGTCGAGCGTCGATGCGCCCGGCCCGGAGTTGCCGGCGGAGGCGGAGACGAACACGCCCGCCGCAGCCGCGCCGAGGAAGGAGATGTCGGTCGCGGTGACGACCGAGGTCGCCGCGCCGCCGCCGATCGAGTAGTTGATGACGTCGACGCCGTCGATGACAGCCTGGTCGATGGCGGCCACGAGGTCGCTCGAGGCGCAGCCGTCGTCCGTCGTCACGTCGGGATCGGGACCCGACCAGCACACCTTGTACGCGGCGATCCGCGCCTCGGGAGCGACGCCCGACATCGTGCCGAGGTCGGCACCGCCGACCGAGGTGATCGCGACGTCGGCGTTGCCCGCCGCCGTGGAGGCGGTGTGCGAGCCGTGCCCGTCGCCGTCGCGCGGCGAGACGTACTCGCCGGGGACCTGGGTCTCGGAGCCGAGGCGGCTCGCGCCGAAGCCTTCGAGGAAGTAGCGCGCGCCGATGATCTTGGTCGAGCAGTCGTCGGCCGTGAACCCCGAGCCCGTCTGGCAGACGCCGGTGAACTCGTTGCCGTCGCCCTTGACGTAGCGGATCGTGCCGTCGGCGGCTCGGTACGGCTCGTCGCCCGGCGCAGTGCCGAGCGGCTCGCCCGCGAAGAAGGGGTTCTCGGGCGCGATGCCCGTGTCGAGCACGCCGACCACGACCCCCGCGCCGGCCTCGCCCACGCCGCCGACCTGCTGCCACAGCTCGCCGAGCTGCAGGTAGTCGTTGGCGGGCGAGCTGGTCAGCTGGAGGATCTCGTTCGCCTCGACGGCGCGCACACCGGGGTGGTGCGCGAGGTCTTGCGCCTGCTCGGCGGTGAGGTCGGCGACGAAGCCGTTCATCGCCGCCGTCAGCTCAACGTCGACCGTCGCGCCGACGGAGGCCGCGACGTCCTCCTGGCGCTCCTGCAGGTGCGACGCGTAGGCGCGCGCGGCCGGGGAGCTCGCGTCGAGGTCCTGCCCGCGCTGCGGTGCGGTCGGGGCGAGGCCCGTGATGCCGCCCTCGTAGGTGGCGAGGGCGTCCTCGGCGAGGACGACGATGTAGCGCCCGTCCTCGAACGTAGGGGTGGCGCCTGGAGCGGCGGTCGCGTTCGCCGTCGTCGCGCCCAGGACCGCCGCGCTCGCGCTGAGTGCGACCGCCGTCCCGACCGCGACCGTGCGACGCAGCGCGATCCGCGCTGTGCTGTGTGAGGTCACGTTCTTCCCTTCAGTGACATGCCGTCGTTGGCACTGCGGTCAATCCTCAACCTTCTCCTAGGCTTTCCTAATGGCGGAGTCAAAGTGTTACCGAGTTGTGACCAGAATCGCGGCACTACGCTCAGGGTGTGCCGACCCGCATCGTCATCGCATCGCCCGAAGGCCACGCCGGCAAGTCGATCGTCGCCCTCGGGCTCGTCGAAGCCCTGAGCCGGCGCGTCGAGCGCGTCGGCGTGTTCCGCCCCATCGCCAGGTCGTCCGCCGAGCGCGACGCCGTGCTCGAGCTGCTGCTGGCGCACGACGCGGTCGACCTCTCGTACGAGGACGCGATCGGCACGACGTACGCGGCGGTGCACGACGACGCCGACGCGGCGCTCGCGACGATCGTCGACCGCTTCCACCGCATCGACGAGCGCTTCGACGCGATCGTGATCGTCGGCTCGGACTACACCGACGTCGGCAGCCCGACCGAGCTGGGCTTCAACGCACGCGTCGCGGCGAACCTCGGCGCCTCGGTGCTCCTCGTGCTCGGCGGCCACCACCCCGAGACGGACGCGCCCCGCTCCGCCGACGACCTGCGGCAGCTCGCGGAGGTCACGACGGCGGAGCTCGCCGCCTCCCACGCATCCCTCGCGGGCGTCATCGTCAACCGTGCCGACGCATCCGCGATCGACGGCATCCCCGCCGCGATCGCCGACGCCGTGCCCGCCGGCGTGCCCGTGTGGTCGATCCCCGAGGATGCGCTGCTGAGCGCGCCGAGCGTCGGCACGCTCTTCCGCGCGACCGAGGCCGAGCTCGTGCGCGGCGACGCCGAGCTGCTCGCCCGCGAGTCGCTCGGCACGGTCGTGGCCGGCATGTCGATGGAGAACGTGCTCGACCGGCTCATCGAGGGCGGCATCCTCGTCACGCCCGGCGACCGCTCCGACGTGCTCGTCGGCACGCTGCTCGCGCAGCAGTCGGGCACGTCCCCCTCGATCGCCGGCATCGTGCTCAACGGCGGCTTCGACCTGCACCCCGCGGTGCAGCGGCTGCTCGACGGCCTCGACCTCGACGTGCCGATCGGCCGCAGCCCGCACGGCACCTACGAGACCGCGCGGCGCATCGCCGTCACGCGCGGCTCGCTCATCGACGGCACGCAGCGCAAGCGCGACTCGGCGCTCGCGCTGTTCGAGCAGCACGTCGACGCCGAGGCGCTCCTCGAGCGGCTCGAGGTCGCGACGACCGACGTCGTCACGCCGCTCATCTTCGAGCACAGCCTCGTCGAGCGGGCGCGCGCCGACCTGCGCCACATCGTGCTCCCCGAGGGCGACGACGACCGCATCCTGCAGGCCGCGTCGACCGTGCTCGCCCGCGGCATCGCGCGGCTCACGATCCTGGGCGACGAGTCGTCGATCCGCCAGCGGGCGGCGCGGCTCGGCCTCGACCTCGCCGACGCGCGCATCGTCGCGACCGACGACGCCGAGCTGCGGCCCAAGTACGCGGCCGAGTACCAGCGGCTGCGCGCGCACAAGGGCGTCACGATCGAGCAGGCGATGGAGCGGCTGCTCGACGTCAGCTACTTCGGCACCCTGATGGTGCACGTGGGCGACGCCGACGGCATGGTGTCGGGCGCGGCGCACACGACCGCGCACACGATCAAGCCGTCGTTCGAGACGATCAAGACCAAGCCGGGCGTCTCGGTGGTCTCGAGCGTCTTCCTCATGGCGCTCGCCGACCGCGTGCTCGTCTACGGCGACTGCGCCGTCATCCCCGAGCCGACCGTCGAGGAGCTCGCCGACATCGCAATCTCGTCGGCGCAGACGGCGCGCGACTTCGGCATCGAGCCGCGCGTCGCGATGCTCTCGTACTCGACGGGCGAGTCGGGCACGGGCGCCGAGGTCGACCGCGTGCGGCAGGCGACGGCGCTCGTGCGCGAGCGCGCGCCCGAGCTGCTCGTCGAGGGCCCGATCCAGTACGACGCGGCGGCGGATGCGGCCGTCGCGAGCAAGAAGATGCCCGGCTCCGAGGTGGCCGGGCGCGCGACGGTGTTCGTCTTCCCCGACCTCAACACCGGCAACAACACCTACAAGGCGGTGCAGCGCTCCGCGGGCGCCCTCGCGATCGGGCCGGTGCTGCAAGGCCTCAACAAGCCCGTGAACGACCTCTCGCGCGGCGCGCTCGTGAGCGACATCGTCAACACCATCGCCATCACCGCGATCCAGGCCCAAGGGGCGGATGCGCGGGGTGCGGATGCGCGGGGTGCGGCTGTGCAGGGCGCGGCCCCGGAGGCGAGCGCATGACCCGCTCGGTGTTCGTCATCAACGCCGGCTCGTCGAGCCTCAAGTACCAGCTTGTCGACGTCGACTCCGGGGCGGCACTCGCGAGCGGGCTCATCGAGCGCATCGGCGAGACGTCGAGCGACGCGAAGCACGAGGTGCCGGGCCGCGACGCCGTCGTCGAGCGGCGCATGATCCCCGACCACGAGAAGGCGTTCGGATGGGTGCTGCACCAGTTCACGGAGCACGGGCCCGACCTCGATGCCGCGCGGCTGCTCGGCATCGGGCACCGCGTCGTGCAGGGCGGCGCGCGCTTCGACCGCGCGGTGCGGATCGACCACGACGTCGCGCAGCAGATCGAAGACCTGGCCCCGCTCGCGCCGCTCCACAACCCCGCGAACCTGCAGGGCATCCGCTCGGCTCGCGCGACGTTCGCCGGCTACCCGCACGTCGCGGTCTTCGACACCGCCTTCCACCTCACGATCCCGCCGGCCGCGCACCGCTACGCGATCGAGGCGCGGATCGCCGCGGAGCACCGCGTGCGGAAGTACGGCTTCCACGGCACGAGCCACCAGTTCGTCTCGCGGCGCTTGGCGGAGCTGCTCGAGCGCCCGCTCGAGGACGTCAACTCGATCGTGCTGCACCTCGGCAACGGGGCGTCGGCGACCGCCGTGCGCGGCGGCCGCAGCGTCGAGACGTCGATGGGCATGACGCCGCTCGCGGGGCTCGTGATGGGCACGCGCTCGGGAGACATCGACCCGGGCGTCGTCTTCCATCTCCACCGCGTCGCCGGGCTCTCGGTTGACGAGATCGACACGCTCCTCAACAAGCGCTCGGGTCTCCTGGGCCTCACCGGCACGGGCGACATGCGCGACGTGCTGCAGGCGGCCGACGCCGGCATCCCGCGCGCGGTCGAGGCGCTCGCGATCGTCGGCCACCGGCTGCGGGGCACCGTCGGCGCCTACCTCGCGCACCTCGGCCGCACCGACGCGATCGCCTTCACCGCGGGCATCGGCGAGAACGCCGCACGCGTGCGCGAGGTCGCGCTCGAGGGTCTCGAGGGGCTCGGCATCGTGCTCGATCCCGAGCGGAACGCCGGTCGCGGCGAGCGCCGCATCTCGGCCGACGGCTCGCCGATCGAGGTGTGGGTCGTGCCGACGAACGAGGAGCTCGAGATCGCGCGGCAGGTCGCCGCGCTCGTCGAGCCGTAACCGCCGGTCCCGCGCCGCGCCGCTCGAGCGCGGAGTGTCGGAACTCTGCGCCCCTGCAGCGCGAAGACCGCAGAGCGTCGGAACTCTGCGCTCCTGGAGCGCGAAGACCGCAGAGTGTCGGAACTCTGCGCTGCTGCAGCGCGAAGACCGCAGAGCGTCGGAACTCTGCGCTCCTGGAGCGCGAAGACCGCAGAGTGCCGGAACTCTGCGCGGCGATGCGGTGGCGCTCAGGGCCGCTCAGCGCTCGGCGAGCTCCCCGATCGCGAACTCGCTCAGCTGCTCGGTCGGGAGCGCCTGCCCGCCGTGCTGCTCGCCGAAGTCCTCCGACGCATCCGTGCCGCAGATCGCGAGGATGCGGTCGGGCCCGCCGGGGTGCCGCGTCACCCATGACGTGACGTCGTAGACGGTGCCCTCGATCGCGACCCAGCACGACGCCGAGTCGTCGTGGCCGGCGACCTCCGCGATCGAGATCTCGTCGTCGCCGTCGTCGGATGCGTCGGGGGACACCGAGGAGGACGGCTCGGCCGGGGGAGCGGTGACGCGGTCGCCCCACACGGCGGTGGCGCCCGAGTGGCCGGTCAGCACCGCGATGATGACCGCGCCGAGCGCGAGCGTGCCGAGCAGCATGCCCGCGAGCACGCTCAGGACGCCGGTCGAGCGGCGGGCGCGAGCGCTCCGGCGCTGCCACAGCCACCACGCGAGCGCCGCGACGAAGAGCACCGCCGAGGTCGCGAGCAGCCAGTTGCCGAGCTGCTCGTGCTGGCCGGGGGAGCCGACGCGCGCGGCGAGCGCCTCGCCCGAGAGCTTCGCGACGAGCGCGCCGACGGTCGCGACGCCGAGGATGCCGACGACCGGCCAGGCGAGCGGGGCGCGCCAGCGCGGCACGGCGATGAGCACGAGCAGCCCGAGGGCTCCGAGCGGGAGGAGCACGACGGGCACGTGCACTGCGAGCGGATGCAGCGGCAGGCCGGCGAACAGGTCGAAGGGGCTGCCCGATGCGGCGAGCGGATGCATGCGGCACACGCTACAGCCGCGCCTCGATCGCGCTACGATGGAGGCGGCTCCCCGCGTGGCGCCATCCAGGCCAACTCCCCCAGGTCGGAGACGAAGCAAGGGCAACCGGGCTCTGGCGGGTGCGCGGGGAGTCCTTTCGTGTCCCGCCCTGTCCGGGCACGGATGCCGGCCGCTCCGGCTCGGCGAGTCACCGGCGGGAAGTAGCCTGGATCCCATGGTCGCCGCCCTCTACCGCCGCTATCGGCCGGAGTCGTTCTCCGAGCTCATCGGGCAGGCGCACGTGACCGATCCGCTCCGCACCGCGCTGCGCGCGGACCGCGTCAACCACGCCTACCTCTTCTCGGGCCCGCGCGGCTGCGGCAAGACGACGAGCGCCCGCATCCTCGCGCGCTGCCTCAACTGCGCCGAGGGGCCGACCCCCGAGCCGTGCGGCAAGTGCGACTCGTGCATCGAGCTCGGCCGTGACGGCGGCGGCTCGCTCGACGTCGTCGAGATCGACGCGGCGAGCCACGGCGGCGTCGACGACGCCCGCGACCTGCGCGAGCGCGCGACCTTCGCCCCGAGCCGCGACCGCTACAAGGTCTTCATCATCGACGAGGCCCACATGGTGACCTCCGGCGGCTTCAACGCGCTGCTGAAGATCGTCGAGGAGCCGCCCGAGCACATCAAGTTCATCTTCGCGACGACCGAGCCCGAGAAGGTCATCGGCACGATCCGCTCGCGCACGCACCACTACCCGTTCCGCCTCATCGCGCCCGCGCCCATGCTCGAGTACGTGCAGCAGCTGTGCGCCGAGGAGGGCGTCGAGGCCGACCCCGGCGTGCTGCCGCTCGTCGTGCGCGCCGGCGGCGGCTCCGCGCGCGACACCCTCAGCCTGCTCGACCAGCTCATCGCCGGCTCCGACGGGCCCGTCACCTACGCGCACGCGGTCGCCCTGCTCGGCTTCACGCACGGCGAGCTGCTCGACGAGATCGTCGCGGCGCTCTCGGCGACGGATGCGGCGAGCCTGTTCGCGTCGATCGATCGCGTCGTGCAGTCGGGCCAGGACCCGCGCCGCTTCGTCGAGGACCTCCTCGAGCGGCTGCGCGACCTCATCGTCGCGCGCGCCGCGAAGGACCCGGCGGCGATCCTGCACGGCGTGCCGGCCGAGGAGCTCGAGACGCTCGTCGCCCAGGCGCGCGGCTTCGGCGGCGCCGAGCTCTCGCGCGCCGCCGACATCGTCGCGAAGTCGCTCACCGACATGGCAGGGGCGACGAGTCCGCGCCTCCACCTCGAGCTCATGGCGGCGCGGCTGCTCGTGCCCGAGTCGGGCGACCCCGAGGTCGGCACGATCGCGCGCGTCGAGCGCATCGAGCAGCGCCTCGACGGCGCGGTGCCCGCTCCGGCGGCGGCGGTCGCGCCCGCATCCGCGTCGGCTGCGGCCGCCCCCGCGCCCGCGGCCCGCACGGCGGACACGCCTGCGGCAGCTGCTGTCGCTCCCGCCGCTCCCGCTCCGGTGGAGCCGGCCCCCGCTCCAGTGAAGTCGGCTCCCGCTCCGCCGCAGTCGTCGGTGCCCGCCGCCCCGGCGCCCGCCGGCGGATCGGATGCGGACCCGATCCCGGCGAGCGGACCCCGGATCTCGGGTCCTGCTGCCGGAACGGGGTCCGCGAAGGCAGACAAGGCCGCAGCGTCGGCGACGCCGCCCGTAGCGGCACCGGCCGAGCCCATCACGTTCCAGCAGCTGCGCGACTCGTGGGACGAGGTGCTGCAGAAGCTCGCCGACCAGCAGCGCTCCGCGTGGATGGTCGCGACCGCGATCACCCCGAAGGAGCTGCGGCCGGGTGACGTCCTCGTGCTCGCGTTCCAGTCCGAGGCAGACATCCAGCACTTCCGCGAGTCGCAGCCCGGCAAGCCGAGCGTCGCCGACCTGCTCCGGGCGGCGATCAAGTCGCTGCTCGGCATCGAGGTGAAGTACATCGCCCGCGCGGAGGCCAGCCCGCGCGCCGCGAAGGAGCGGCCCGCCGACGCCGGCGACGACGTGCACCGAGGCGCGCCGCCCACCGCCCCGCCCGCGCGCGCTGCGGCGCCCGAGCGGGCCAGGGCATCCGCCCCCGCACCGACCGCGACGGCAGCCCCCGGCCCCGTGACCGGCTGGGCGGTCGCGGCGATCCCGAGCGATGCCGAGGCGCCGCCGGAGGACCTGCCCGAGCAGCCGCTGCCCGACGAGCCCGAGCCCGACCCGTTCTCGTTCGTGTCGGCACCCGAGGCCCCGGCGCCCGCGATGCCGGCGCCGGCCGCCGAGGAGCGGCCCGCGCCGACCGGCCCATCGCTCGCCGAGCTCGCCCGCTCGGCGCCCGCGCCCGAGCCGGCGCTCAGCGCATCGCAGGTCGCGCGCTACGGGGAGGCTGTGGTGCGGGAGGAGCTCGGAGCCGAGCTCATCGAGGAGCGCCCGCGGGTGCGAGGGGAGCGCTAGCGCGTGTACGACGGCATCGTCCAGGACCTCATCGACGAGCTCGGCCGGCTCCCGGGCGTCGGCCCGAAGTCGGCGCAGCGCATCGCGTTCCACATCATCCAGACCGAGTCGTTCGACGTTGACCGGCTCGCGACGATCCTGCAGACCGTGCGGCAGCGCGTGCGCTTCTGCGTCGTGTGCGGCAACATCGGCGAGGAGGAGCGGTGCGCGATCTGCCGCGACCCGCGCCGCGTGCCCACGACGATCTGCGTCGTCGAGGAGCCGAAGGACGTCGTCGCGATCGAGCGCACCCGCGAGTACCGCGGGCTCTACCACGTGCTCGGCGGCGCGCTGAACCCCATGCAGGGCGTGGGTCCCGACCAGCTGCGCGTCGCGTCGCTTATGACCCGGCTGCAGGACGCCTCGGTCGAGGAGGTCATCATCGCCACCGACCCCAATGTCGAGGGCGAGGCCACCGCGACCTACCTCATCCGCACGCTCCTGCCGCTCGGCGTGCGGGTGTCGCGGCTCGCGAGCGGGCTGCCGGTCGGCGGCGACCTCGAGTTCGCCGACGAGATGACGCTCGGCCGCGCCTTCGAGGGGCGCCGCACCGTCGAGCGCTGACGCCGAGGCCGTCAGGGCATGCCGCCGAAGCCTAGACTTGATCAGTCCGGGACGGGTAAGGAGCGGCGTGAGCCTCATCGTGCAGAAGTTCGGCGGGTCCAGCGTGGGCGACGCCGAGGGGATCAAGCGCGTCGCGAAGCGCATCGTCGAGTCGCGCAAGCGCGGCGACGACATCGTCGTGGTCGTCTCGGCGATGGGCGACACGACCGACGAGCTCCTCGACCTCGCGAACGCCGTCGTGCCGAACCTCCCGACCGGCGGCCGCGAGCTCGACATGCTGCTGACCGCGGGCGAGCGCATCTCGATGGCGCTGCTCGCGATGGCGATCAAGTCGCAGGGGGCGGAGGCCGTCTCGTTCACCGGCAGCCAGGCGGGCATGCTCACCGACGACCGCCACGGCTCCGCCCGCATCATCTCGGTCACGCCCGGCCGCGTGCGGCAGGCGCTCGACCGCGGCCAGATCGCGATCGTGCAGGGCTTCGCCGGCTTCAACAAGGTCACCGGCGACATCACGACCCTCGGCCGCGGCGGCTCCGACACGTCCGCCGTCGCGCTCGCCGCGGCGCTCGGCGCCGACGTGTGCGAGATCTACACCGATGTCGACGGGGTCTTCACCGCCGACCCCCGCGTCGTCCCGCGCGCCCGCCGCATTCCGCGCGTCACGAGCGAGGAGATGCTCGAGCTCGCCGCCGCGGGCGCGAAGGTGCTGCACATCCGCAGCGTCGAGTACGCGCGCCGCCACGGCGTCACCCTCCACGTGCGCTCGTCGTTCACGAACGACGAGGGCACCATCGTCTACGACTCGAAGAGAGCTGGTTCCACCATGGAAGAGCCGATGATCGTCGGGGTCGCCCACGACCTCTCCGAGGCGAAGGTCACGGTCGTCGGCGTGCCCGACGTGCCGGGCACCGCCGCACGCATCTTCACGATCGTCGCCGAGACCGGCGCGAACGTCGACATGATCGTGCAGAACGTCTCCGAGGCGGCGACCGGCCGCACCGACATCTCCTTCACGCTCCCCAAGGCCGAGGCAGGCCCCGCGATGGCGGCGCTCGAGGCCGAGCGGGCCGAGGTCGGCTTCGAGTCGATCCAGCACGACGATCAGATCGGCAAGCTCGCCCTCGTCGGGGCGGGGATGCGCACCAACACCGGCGTCTCGGCGCGACTGTTCCGCGCCCTCTCGGAGGCGGGCATCAACATCGAGATGATCTCCACCTCCGAGATCCGCATCTCGGTCGTGACGCGCGCCGACCAGGTGGTCGACGCCGTGCGCGTCGTGCACTCGGCGTTCGAGCTCGACGCCGACCAGGACGCGGTCGTGCACGCTGGGACGGGCCGATGATCCGCCGGCTGGCCGACGAGCCCGGCGAGGCTCGCCCCATCCGCCTCGGGGTGGTCGGCGCGACCGGCCAGGTCGGCGGCGTCGTGCTGCGGCTGCTCGAGCAGGGCTCGCTCGAGCTCGCCGAGCTGCGGCTGTTCGCCTCCGCGCGCTCCGCCGGCTCGACGATCGAGTTCCGCGGGCAGTCGATCACCGTCGAGGACGCGGATGCGGCCGACCCGTCGGGCCTCGACGTCGCGATCTTCTCGGCGGGTGGCAGCACCTCGAAGCGGCTCGCACCCCGGTTCGCCGAAGCGGGCGTCATCGTCGTCGACAACTCGTCGGCGTGGCGGATGGACCCCGAGGTGCCGCTCGTCGTCTCGGAGGTCAACCCGCACGCGATCGCCGGCGCGGTCAAGGGCATCATCGCCAACCCCAACTGCACGACCATGGCGGCGATGCCGGTACTCAAGCCGCTCGACCGCGAGGCCGGCCTCGTGCGACTCGTCGTGGCGACCTACCAGGCGGTCTCGGGCTCCGGCCTCGCGGGCGTCGACGAGCTGCGCGGCCAGCTCGAGCGAGCGGCGTCGCAGGCGCCCGAGCGGCTCACGCACGACGGCGGCGCCGTCGACCTCGGTGAGCCGGGCGTCTACCGCGAGCCGATCGCCCACAACGTGCTGCCCTTCGCGGGCAACCTCGTCGACGACGGCTCCGCCGAGACCGACGAGGAGCAGAAGCTGCGCAACGAGTCGCGGAAGATCCTCGAGCGGCCCGAGCTGCGCGTCGCCGGCACGTGCGTGCGCGTGCCCGTCTTCACGGGCCACTCGCTCGCGATCCACGCGGAGTTCGAGCGCGACCTGTCACCCGAGCAGGCCGCGGCGCTGCTCGAGGGCGCACCCGGCGTCGAGCTCGTCGAGATCCCGACCCCGCTGCGGGCCGCCGGCGCCGACGCCTCGCTCGTGGGACGCATCCGCGCCGACCAGTCGGCCGAGCCCGGCAAGGGCCTTGTGCTGTTCGTCGCGAACGACAACCTGCGCAAGGGCGCCGCGCTCAACGCGGTGCAGCTCGCCGGGCTCGTCGCGCGGCTGCTCGACTGACGGGGCGCGGGCCGGAGCCCGCGCCCCGCTCGTCAGAGCGGGTTCTGCGGGCCGTCGACCGGCTCGTCGCCGGACTCGCCGTCGGCCTGCGGCCCGCCCGCGTGCGGGTCGGTCGACACGTCGACCCACTCGCTCGCGAAGTCGCCGCCGCCGCCCGAGTGCGACGCGGCGTCCGCCGTGCTCCCGTGCGCCGGCTCGTCGCGGGCGGGCTCGGTGTGTGCGGAGCCGAAGTCGGCGCCGTCGCCGCCCTTCGCGCCCGTGACGCGGTGCCGCGCCTCCGCCGCCTTCTCGCCGAGCGCGCGGCCCGCGCCCTGCGTCGACTCGCCCAGCTGCGATGCCGTGCCCTTGACCCACTCGGCCGCCTCGCCGAGCCGCCCCTTCGCCTCATCCAGGATCCCCATGTCGGGCCCCTCTCGTCGTCGGATGGCTCAGGCTAGACCCAGGATGCTGGACGCCAGCACGGCGTGGGGCGTGCTTCATGGGCGAACGTCCTAGAATCTCGGTGTGACCAAGACCATCGACGTCGCCCTCATCGGCGGAGGCATCATGAGCGCCACGCTCGGTGCCCTCCTCCACCGCCTCGAGCCCTCCTGGAGGATCGAGGTGTTCGAGCGGCTGCCCAAGGTCGGCATGGAGTCCTCCGACCCGTGGAACAACGCCGGTACCGGTCACGCCGCGCTCTGCGAGCTCAACTACATGCCCGAGGGCCCCGACGGCTCGATGACCGCCGCGAAGGCGATCGACATCAACGAGCAGTTCCAGCTCTCCCGCCAGCTGTGGGCATCGTTCGTCGAGGACGGCACGCTGCCCGACCCCAAGGGCTTCATCTCGCCCACGCCGCACATGACCTTCGTGTGGGGCGACGCGAACGTCGACTACCTGCGCCGCCGCTGGGAGCTGCTGAAGGACGAGCCGCTCTTCCGCGGCATCGAGTACTCCGAGGACCCGGAGGTCATCCGGGAGTGGGCGCCCACGCTCATCCCCGGCCGGAAGAAGTCGCAGCGCATCGCCGCGACGCGCTCGACCGACGGCACCGACGTCGACTTCGGCGCGCTCACGCGGATGCTGTTCGCGGGACTCGTCGCGGACGGCGCGAAGGTCTACACCGACACGACCGTCACGGGGCTCAAGCGCCGCTCCGACGGGCTGTGGCGCCTCAAGCTGCGCCACGAGGTGGGGCAGAACAGCACCGAGATCCACGCGCGCTTCGTCTTCGTCGGCGGAGGCGGCGGTGCGCTCAAGCTGCTGCAGAAGTCGCGCATCCCGGAGGCGAAGGGCTTCGCGGGCTTCCCGATCACCGGCGCGTTCCTGCGCACCGACAACCCCGAGGTCGTCGCGCGCCACAACGCGAAGGTCTACGGCAAGGCGAGCGTCGGCGCTCCGCCGATGTCGGTGCCGCACCTCGACACCCGCGTCGTCGACGGCGAGGCGAGCCTGCTGTTCGGCCCCTACGCCGGCTGGAGCCCGAAGTACCTCAAGACCGGCTCCTACACCGACATGTTCGAGACCATCAAGGGCCACAACCTCTACCCGATGGTGCGCGCCGGTCTCGCGAACCTCGACCTCGTCGGCTACCTCATGGGCGAGGTGTTCGCGAGCCGCTCGCAGCGCCTCGAGGCGCTGCGCGAGTTCATGCCCAACGCGAAGGATGAGGACTGGCGCCTCATCACGGCCGGCCAGCGGGTGCAGGTCATGAAGAAGGACCCGGAGAAGGGCGGCGTGCTGCAGTTCGGCACCGAGGTCGTCACGGGCGCCGAGGGCACGATCGCCGGCCTCCTCGGCGCCTCGCCGGGCGCCTCCACCGCCGTGCACATCATGCTGACGATCTTCGAGCGCTGCTTCCCCGAGCGCCTGCCCGAGTGGCGCCCCAAGATCCAGCAGCTCATCCCGAGCTACGGGACCAAGCTCAACGACGACCCCGAGGCCGCGCGCGAGGCGCTCGAGCGCACCGCGCGCGTGCTGCGGCTCGTCGACACGCCGAGCTCCGAGCTCGAGGCCGCCGGCGCATCCAACGCCGTCGCCTGACAGGACCACCATGACCAGCACCGTCGCGCCTCCCCAGCGGCGCAAGGTCAGCGTCGTCGCCCCGCCGACGACCGCTGCGGCGCTGCGCGCCGCGATCGCGGCCGAACCCCGGCTCGAGCTCGTCGCCACCGCCGAGCGCTTCGTCGACCTCGTGCGCGCGAAGGAGTTCCCCGGCGACGTCGTGCTCCTGGTCGAGCCCGCCGGTGCCCCCGTGCTCGCCCACGCGCGCACGGCGATCACCGCCGGGGCCGCCGTCGTCGTCCACGGCGAGGCGGACCCGGCGCTCCGCGAGTCGCTCGAGGCCGCCGGCGCTGTCGTGCTGGGGGAGGACCCGTCCCCTGCCGAGGCCGTGCGCTCGTGCGCCGAGCTCGACCGCACGAGCCGCAGGCGCCGCCCGCGCGCCGTCGACCCGGCCGATCGCCGTCCGCGCCTCTCGCACAGCGAGCGCCGCGCGCTCGCGCACTACGTGCAGGGCCACTCGACCGTGCAGGTCGCGGCGGAGATGGGCGTCGGCTACGAGACGGCGAAGACGTTCCTCCGCCGGGTGCGCGCGAAGTACGCCGCGATGGACCGCCCTGCGGGCAAGCGCGCCGAGCTCATCTCGCGCGCCGAAGAGGACGGCATCCTGTAGGGGTGGCGAAGCTCTACTTCCGGTACGGGGCGATGAACTCCGGCAAGTCCACCGGCCTGCTGCAGGCCGCGTTCAACTACGAGGAGCGCGGCCAGCGCGTGCTGCTCGCGAAGCCCGCGACTGACACGAAGGGCGCGCGCGAGATCGTCTCGCGGCTCGGCGTCACGCGCGAGGTCGACTTCCTCGTCGCCCACGACGAGTCGGTGATGGATGCGTTCGACGCCGCGGCGGCGCAGGACGACGCCCGCGTCGCGTGCCTGCTCGTCGACGAGGCGCAGTTCTTCCGACCGGAGCAGGTCGACGAGCTGCTCCGCATCGCCGTCGAGCGCGGCGTGCCGGTGCTCGCCTACGGCATCCGCACCGACTTCCTCACGCGCGCGTTCCCCGGCTCGGCGCGGCTGCTCGAGCTCGCGCACTCGCTCGAGGAGCTGAAGACCATCTGCCGCTGCGGCCGCAAGGCGCTGTTCAACGGCCGCAAGGTGGGGGAGCGGTTCGTCTTCGACGGCGACCAGGTCGCGATCGACGGCGAGACGGTCACGTACGAGTCGCTGTGCGCCTCGTGCTACCTCGAGGAGTCGGGCGGGCGGCTCGGGGCTGCTGCCGCTCGTTGAGCGGCGGTCCAGCCTCACCCGCTCGTCGAGTAGCCGCCGGAGGCGGCGTATCGAGACGTCGTCGCGGCGACAGCGAGTCCGTGGTCGGGTTCGGCGGAGCGGTGCTCCGCCGGGAGGGATGTCACGGGTGACAGCGGAATCCGCGCGGCTCGCGACCGCTCCGCGGTCGCTCAAACCGGCGAATTCCGTATGAACCTGCGGTTCAAATCCCGTCACGACAGCCCGATAGACGACGAGAGGGCCCCTGCCTTCGGCAGGAGCCCTCTCGTCGTCTGTCGGGGTGACAGGATTTGAACCTGCGACCTCGTCGTCCCGAACGACGCGCGCTACCAAGCTGCGCCACACCCCGGTGCTGTCCGCCTCGAGCCTAGGCTCGCGCGTGCAACCGCACCAGTCTACCCGACGTCGCGGGGCACGAGCGACATCACGACCGCCTCCGGGGGAGTGCCGAGCCGGAACGGCGCGAAGATCGACGATCCGATGCCCTGCGAGACGCCGAGCGGCACCGAGCGACCCTCGTGGCTCCACGTGGTGAGTCCCGACGCCTGCGCGCGCGGGATGTCGCAGTTCGTGACGATCGCGTGCCCGCCCGGCACCCGCACCTGGCCGCCGTGCGTGTGCCCCGCGAGGATCGCATCCGCCCCGAGGTCGACGAAGGCGTCGAGGATGCGTCGGTACGGCGCGTGCGCGATGCCGAGCGTCGTGCGCGGCAGGTCGCCGAGCGCCTTCCGCATGCGCGAGATGGCCGCCTCGGTCTCGTCGAGCCGATCCCACGAGCGGTGCGGGTCGGCGACGCCGAAGGCGGCGATCGTCGTGCCCTTGACCTCGATCGCGCGCGCGGCGTTGTTGACGTCGAGCCAGCCGAGGCCCTCGTAGGCGCGCTCGAGCGCCGCGAGGTCGAGCCGCTCGGGGCCGCTGCCCGCGGGCTCCTTCGACGGCCCGGCGAAGTAGCGCAGCGGGTTCTTCAGCTGAGGCCCGAAGACGTCGTTCGAGCCGTGCACGAAGAAGCCGGGCACGCCCTCGAAGACGCGCAGCGCATCCGCGAGCACCGGCACGGCCGCGCTGTGGCCGAGGCTGTCGCCCGTGTTGACGATCAGGTCGGGCTCGACCGAGACGAGTCCCTCGAGCCACTCGAGCTTCGCGCGCTGCCACGGCGCGAGGTGGATGTCGGCGAGGTGCAGGAGCGTCAGCGGGCGGGCGCCCGCCGGCAGGATCCGCAGCTGCTCATGGCGGATGCGGAACGCCCGCGGCTCGATCGCGGTCGCGTAGGCGCCCACGGCGGCGCCGGCGGCGAGCACGCCGCCGACGACCGCGCCGAGGGCCCGCGGACTAGCAGCCAGGATCGCCCCCGGAGGCGTTCGTGCCGACGACGAGCGAGATGGGATCGGTGGGCTCGCCCGGGCTCCCGGCGAGCGGGTTCTGCGCGAGCACGGTGCACAGGTTGCCCTCGCCGTGGTCCTGCCACGTGACCTGCACGAGCGCGGGATCGAAGCCCGCGTCCGCGAGCGTGGCCCTCGCGTCTGCGAGCGGCTGCGCGACCACGTCGGGCCACGTCTGCGCGCCCTCGTCAGGCGCTTGCGACGGATCCGCCGCGGGGGCGCCGCTCGAGGGGTAGATGATGATCGGCGTCGTGGTGGTCACGAGCGCGCCGGCGCCCGGCGCCGTGTACTCGACCGTGCCCTCGGCCTGCGTGCCCGCGACCGGGTCGGCGACCTGCACGGTGAAGCCCGCGGCCTCGAGTGCCGCTTGCGCGTCGGCGACCGGCTGGCCGCTCACATCCGGCAGCTCGCCCGCGTTGCCGCGCAGCGTGTCGGCGTCGGGGGTGAGGAACTGCCCGCCGGGGTAGCGCGCGATCGCCTCGGTCATCGCGGCGCGGAAGATCGTCGAGCGCACGTTCCATCGCGGCTCGAGCGAGTAGTTGCCGACGATGTTGCCCACCCAGACGGCCGTCGCGACGGTCGGGCTCGAGCCGTTCACCCATGTCTGCACGACGCCGTTCGTCGTGCCGGTCTTCGAGATGACCGGCGTCGAGCCAGGGGGATTGTTGATCGGGTTGCGCTCGGTGACGGTCGTCAGCACCGACTGCATGACCGACGCGACCTCCGGCGAGATCGCCTCCTGGCACTCCTGGCCGGGAGGCTGCACCTCGGATCCGTCGCGCGCGACGATGCGGTCGATCGCGATCGGCTTGCAGTAGATGCCGCCGTTGGCGATCGTCGCGAACGCCGACGCCATGCCCATCGGCGTGACGGTCGAGCCCGAGCCGATCACGGCCGGCGCGAAGATCTGCCAGTCGCCGTTCGCGGGGAACGTGCCCATCCGCTCCGCGGTGTCGTGGATGTCGCAGAGGTCGAGCTCGCTCGCCATGCGCACGACGCCCGTGTTGACCGAGTTGACCATGATCTCGGTCGGGGTCATCCGCGAGTACTCGTTGCCCTCGTTGTTCTGCGGGTCCCACGGCTCGGAGACGAGCCCGGTGCACTCGGCGCGGAACGACCCGCGCGGCCACTCCTCGCGGGTGGCGTCGAGCTGCTGGTTGACGGAGTGCCCGTCGATGATCCACTGCGCGAGCGTGAAGATCTTGAACCCGGAGCCGGGCTGGAAGCCGCTGGACCGACCGTGCTCGAAGTCGGCGTTGAAGTTCACCGCGGTGCCGGTGGGCGCGGGGTCGGTGCGGTTGTCGTAGTCCTTGTTCTGCACCATCGTGAGGATGCGGCCGGTGCCGACCTCGAGCTGCGTGACGGCGGCGCCCGACTGCCAGCGCGTCTCGTCGTTCGGCACCTGCGCGTCGACGGTGGCCTGCACGGCGTCGTTGAGGTCGAGGTCGATCGACGTGTAGATCTGGTAGCCGCCCTGCGCGAGCGCCCGGGCGTTGTCCTCGGGCGTCGCGCCGAGGATGTGGTTGCCGTCGATCGTGTCGATCGCGAGCACGCGCTGCACGTAGTCGCAGAAGAACCTGGCGGAGTCGTAGCCCGCGATGCAGCCGTTGTTCGGCGGCTGGATGTTGACGAAGTTCTCGTCCACCGGGATGGCGAGCGCGGCGTCACGCTCCTCGGCCGTGATGAAGCCCTCGCTCGCCATGTTGCGGATGATGAAGTCGCGCCGCTCCTGGTTGCGCGCGAAGTTGTCGGCGTTGAAGAGGTTGCGGATCGACGGGTTCTGCACCGTCGCGATCAGCGCCGCCGACTCGGCGACCGAGAGCTCCGCCGCGGGCTTGCCGAAGATGCGCTGCGCGCCCGACTCGATGCCGTAGACGTTGCCGCCGAAGTTCGCGATGTTGAGGTAGGCGAGCAGGATCTCGTTCTTCGTGTAGCGCTGCTCGAGGCTGATCGCGAGCCGCATCTCGGCGAGCTTGCGCTGGTACGACTCGGTGTACTGCTGGTCGCATACCGCCTGTGCGGCCTCGTCGTCCGAGAGGCACGCGTCGATCGCGATCTGCTGGCGCACGAGCTGCATCGTGAGCGTGGAGGCGCCCGACTCGCCGCCGAAGCCGAGCTGCGAGAGGCCGGCGCGCACGACCGAGGGGGCGTCGACGCCGCTGTGCGAGTAGTAGCGGCGGTCCTCGCCGGCGACGAGCGCGTCGACCGCGGTGCGCGGCACCTGCTGCCACTGCAGCACCTGGCGGTCCTGGCTGTAGAACTGCGCGATCTCGACCGGCTGCCCGTCGCGGAGCCCGTAGATGCGGTTGCGCTCGGCCTGCTGCGTGATCTGCGAGTACGTCGGCAGGCTCTCGAAGATGTCGAGGCCGCTGTTGGCGGTGCTCGACGCGACCGCCAGGGCAGGGGTCAGCGTCGCCGAGACGAGGATGCCGGCGATCGCGCTGAACCCGATGAGACCCAGGAGGGAGCCGAGCAGGCTTCCTGGCTTGTGACGTGAAGCGGCCATAGCATACGAGGGTACGGCACCGACCTATGAGAGCTGAGGGCTGCAGAACGATGGCGACCACGACCTGGGAGTACGCGACGACGCCGCTGCTCATCCACCGCGAGACGGCGATCCTCAACACGTGGGGGGCCGACGGATGGGAGCTCGTGCACGTCGCGAACGGCCCCGAGGGCGGGCTCGTCGCGTTCCTGAAGCGCCCGGTCGAGGCCGGCGCGTGAGCGTCGCGCAGCGGCTCGAGGAGCTCGGGTTCGAGCTGCCCGCGGTCGTCCCGCCGGTCGCCTCGTACGTGCCCGCGGTGTCGGCGAACGGCTTCGTCTACACCTCGGGCCAGCTGCCGATGGTCGACGGGCAGCTGCCCCGCACCGGCAAGGTCGGCGCCGAGGTCTCGGCGGACGAAGCGATGCTCGACGCGAAGCAGAGCGCGCTCAACGCGCTCGCTGCGATCGCCGCCGAGATCGGCTCGCTCGACCGCATCACGCGCATCGTGAAGGTCGTCGGCTTCGTCGCGTCGGCGGATGGGTTCCACGGCCAGCCGGGCGTCGTCAACGGCGCGAGCAACGTGCTCGGGGAGATCTTCGGCGATGCCGGCAAGCACGCGCGGAGTGCCGTCGGCGTCGCGGAGCTGCCGCTCGGCGCGCCCGTCGAGGTCGAGGTCATCGCGGCCTTCGCCTGACCTGCCTGCCGATCGTCGAGTAGGCCCGCAGGGCCGTATCGAGACGGGGCGACCGGTCTCGATATGCGCCTGCGGCGCTACTCGACCAGCGCAGCGATCCGATCGTCGAGTAGGCCCGCAGCGCCGTATCGAGACGGGGCGACCGGTCTCGATACGCGCCTACGGCGCTACTCGACCGACGGGGCGACTACCGCAGCTGCGAGCGGATCGCCTCCACGACGCCCTGGTCGGCGAGCGTCGTCGTGTCGCCGAGGTCGCGGCCCTCGGCGAGGTCGCGCAGCAGCCGCCGCATGATCTTGCCCGAGCGGGTCTTCGGCAGGTCGGGCACGATGAAGACCTGCCGCGGCCGCGCGATCGCGCCGATGTCGCTCGCGACGTGCTGGCGCAGGATCTGCTCCGCCTCCTCGATGGAGTGCTCGCGCGACGCGGACTGCTTCAGGATCACGAACGCCACGACCGCCTGGCCCGTGGTCGCATCCGACGCCCCCACCACCGCCGCCTCGGCGACGCCGTCGTGCGCGACGAGCGACGACTCGATCTCGGCGGTCGAGAGCCGGTGTCCCGAGACGTTCATGACGTCGTCGACGCGGCCGAGCAGCCAGATCTCGCCGTCCTCGTCCTTGCGGGCGCCGTCGCCGGCGAAGTACTTGTCGCCGAACTTCTCCCAGTACGTCTCGCGGTAGCGCTCGTCGTCGCCGTGGATCGTGCGCAGCATCGACGGCCACGGGCTCGTCACGACGAGCAGCCCGCCCTCGCCGTCGCCGACCGAGGCGCCCGACTCGTCGAGCACGTCGATCTCGATGCCCGGGATCGGCACCTGGGCGCTGCCGGGCTTGAGCGTCGTCACGGCGGCGAGCGCCGAGATCATGATCGCGCCCGTCTCGGTCTGCCACCACGTGTCGACGACCGGGGTCGTGCCGCCGCCGACCACGTCGCGGTACCACATCCACGCCTCGGGGTTGATGGGCTCGCCCACCGTGCCGAGCACGCGCAGGCTCGAGAGGTCGCTCGACTGCGTGTGCTGGCGCCCGAGCTTCATGAACGTGCGGATGGCCGTGGGCGCCGTGTAGAAGATCGTCACGCCGTAGCGCTCGATGATCTGCCAGGGGCGCTCGGGCGTCGGGGTGTCGAACGTGCCCTCGTGCATGACCTGCGTCGTGCCGTTCGCCATCGGGCCGTAGACGACGTAGCTGTGGCCCGTCACCCAGCCGATGTCGGCCGTGCACCAGTAGACGTCGGTCTCGGGCTTGAGGTCGAAGACGTGCCGGTGGGTGAACGAGGTCTGGGTCAGGTAGCCGGCGCTCGTGTGCAGGATGCCCTTCGGCTTCCCGGTCGTGCCCGAGGTGTAGAGGATGAAGAGCGGGTGCTCGGCGGGGAACGCCTCCGCCTCGTGCTCGGCCGACGCATCCGCCATCGCGTCGTGATACCAGACGTCGCGGCCCTCCACCCAGTCGATCTCGTTCTCGCCGCGCTTGACGACGAGCACGTTCGTGACGCCGTGGCCCGGCTCGCGGAGCGCCTCGTCGACGGTCGGCTTGAGCGGGAAGACCTTGCCCTTGCGCCACGCGCCATCGGTCGTGATGACGAGCGTCGCGCCCGCGTCGTCGATGCGGCTGCGGAGGTTGGAGGGGCTGAAGCCTCCGAAGACGGCGGTGTGCACGGCGCCGATGCGGGCGCACGCGAGCATCGCGGCGACGGCCTCGGGCAGCATCGGCAGGTAGATCGCGACGCGGTCGCCCGCCTTGACGCCGAGCGACGTCAGCACGTTCGCGAGCCGCTTCACCTCGGCGGTCATCTCGGCGTACGTGATGGTGCGGCGGTCGCCCGGCTCGCCCTCCCAGTGCAGCGCGACGCGGTCGCCGTTGCCTGCCTCCACGTGGCGGTCGAGGCAGTTGACCGCGACGTTGAGGGTGCCGTCGTGGAACCAGCGCGCGTGCGGCGGCTGCCAGTCGAGCACCTCGGTGAACGGCGCCTCCCACTGCAGCTCGCGCGCCTGCTCCGCCCAGAACCCGAGGCGATCCTCGGCCGCGCGCTCGTAGAGCTCCGCGGTGGTCGCCGACGCGCTCGCGAGCGCCTCCGGCGGCGCGAATCGGCGGGTCTCGGTGAGCAGGTGATCGATGCGGTCCGACACTGGCGTTTCTCCTGACTTCTTCGTCCGCGGTCGAGTCTATGCACGCGTCGATGCGCTCGCCGCCGTGTTGCTCCCGGCCCTGCATCGTCGCGTGCCTAGCATGGGCGTCGTCGGCCCTGCCGACGCGAGCAGGTGACCGACGGATCCCCCATTCGTCTCCCTGCGGCGGCGTCCTCCTCCCCCGGTGGACGCCGCCTTGCTCGTGGTGCGGCATGCATTCTCCCCAAGC
Organism: Agrococcus lahaulensis DSM 17612; assembly: GCF_000425105.1. Classification (GTDB taxonomy): domain Bacteria; phylum Actinomycetota; class Actinomycetes; order Actinomycetales; family Microbacteriaceae; genus Agrococcus; species Agrococcus lahaulensis. The sequence goes on along the minus strand of NZ_AULD01000005.1, from coordinate 10,911 downwards.
GGATGGGTCGGCCCGGCGGGGTCGTCGGCGCGCGGCTACCGTGCGGCGCGTGCAGGCTCGATCGCAGGGCGTCCCCTTCGTCGCCGGCGCCGAGCGCGCGGCGGACGCGGGTCCCGCGCGCACGAGCGCGGGCGGCGCGCCGCTGCGGGAGTTCGCCGAGCTCGCGCCGCTCGTGGCGGAGGCGGCCGTGACGGATGTGTTCGTCACCGGCGGGCAGGTGTGGGTCGATCGCGGCGCGGGCGCCGAGCCGGCGTCGCTGCGGCTCGCACCCGAGCGGGCGCGCGCGCTCGCCGTCGCGCTCGTCGCCGCGGGCGGCCGGCACGTCGACGAGGCCACGCCGTGCGTCGACGTGCGGCTCCACGACGGCATCCGCGTGCACGCGGTGCTGCCGCCGATCGCGGTGGCCGGCGCGCAGCTCTCGATCCGACTGCCGCGGGTGCAGCCGCTCTCGCTCGACGAGCTCGACGCGAGCGGCTGCTTCGCGACCGTGCCGCTCGACCGGGTGCGCCAGCTCGTCGAGCGGCGCGCGAACGTGCTCGTCACCGGTGCGGCGGGCTCGGGCAAGACGACGCTGCTCGGCGCGATGCTCTCGCGCGCCGCGCCCGTCGAGCGCATCGTGACGATCGAGGACGTCGCCGAGCTGCGCATCCGCCACCCGCACGTCGTCGCGCTCGAGGCGCGGCAGGCGAACGCCGAGGGTGCCGGCGCGATCGGGCTCGAGCAGCTCGTGCGCGAGGCGCTGCGCATGCGGCCCGACCGGCTCGTACTGGGGGAGTGCCGCGGCGCGGAGGTGCGCGAGCTGCTCTCGGCGCTCAACACGGGCCACGACGGCGGCGCCGGCACGCTGCACGCCAACTCGCTCGACGACGTGCCCGCGAGGCTGGAGGCGCTCGGCGCGCTCGCTGGCCTCTCGCCGCCGGCGCTCGCGCGGCAGGCGGTGAGCGCGCTCGATGCCGTGCTGCACGTCGAGCGCGACGCGCGCGGACGGCGGCGCGTCGCCGCGATCGGCGAGCTCGCCCTCGACGGCGAGCGGCTCGCGGTGCGCCGCCGATGAGCGGAGAGGCGAGCGGCCTCGACGAGACGGCGGCGGCAGTGCACCGGCTCGCGGCGCTCGTCGCCGGCGGGCTGCCGCTCGCCCGGGCGTGGAAGGTGCTCGGCACGGATGCGGCTGCGCTCGACGCGCGAGCCGGCGGGCTCGTGCGCGCGGTACTCGCGGTCGCCGGCGAGGCGGGCGCCCCGATGGCGCCGACGCTCGAGCGCCTCGCCGGGCTGCTGCGGGAGCAGGCGGCGCAGCGCCGGGCGCTCGAGTCGGCACTCGCCGGACCGCGAGCGACCGCGCGGCTCGTCATGCTGCTCCCGGTCGTCGGGCTCGGCTTCGGCCTCGCGCTCGGGCTCGACGTACTGGGCTCGGCGACGGGCGGCGGGATCGGCTCGTGGTCGGTCGCCGCGGGCGCCGTGCTCATGGCGGGCGCGTGGGGCTGGTCGCGCGCGATCGTGCGCCGCGCAGCGCGCGGTGATCCGGCGCCGGGGCTCGCCCTCGACCTCGTCGCTGTGGCGCTCGCGGGCGGCGGCGCGGCCGACCACGCCCGGGCGAGCGCCGCTCGCGCGCTGCGGGACGCGCGCATCGAGGCGAGCGGCTGGGACGAGGTCGACGCCTCGCTCGCGCTCGCCGAGCGCGCCGGGGTGCCGGTGCGGGGACTGCTCCTCGCCGAGGCGGCCGCCGCGCGCACGCGCGCCCGGCTCGACGGCGAGACCCGGGCCCAGCGGGCGGCCGTGCAGCTCGCGCTGCCGCTCGGCGCGTGCGTGCTGCCCGCGTTCACGCTGCTCGTCATCGTGCCGCTCGTCGTCTCGATGCTCGACGGCGCGCTCGCGCCGCTCGTGTGATTGCGCGCGGGATCGCTGCCCGCCCGAGCACCGCGTCTGCTAGGTTCCGGTCGTGCGCAACGCCTGGAACGCCGTCGTCAACTGGATAGCCGCGCTCTTCGCGAGCTCAGCCGGCGCTCCGCACCCCATCGTCTCGACCGACGACACCGGTTCGGCGGACGAGCGCTCGCTCCGGGGCTGAGCGCTCCCGCGCGGTCCTCTCCACAGGGTTGCCCGGCCGCCGCTCGCGCTTGCGGGCCCATGCCGCACCCTTGGCCTCCTGAGGGAAGGAGGAGAGCATGCGGATGCTCGAGAGGCTCGTGCACGAGGAGGACGGCGCGGCGACCGCCGAGTACGTCATCGCGACGATGGCGGCGGTCGGGTTCGCGGGACTGCTGGTGGTGATCCTGCGCTCCGACGAGGTGCGCGCGGTGCTGACCGACATGGTCCAGCGTGCGCTCACCGTGCAGTAGCGCACGTCCGCGCGGCGAGCTCGGTGCGGTGACGGCCGAGCTCGCCGCGGCGCTCCCGGCGGCGGTGCTCGCCATCGGGCTCTCGGTCGCGGCGGTCGCGGCGGCTGCCGAGCAAGTCGGGCTCGAGCAGTCGGCCGGTGCCGCGGCCCGGGCGGCGGGGCGCGGCGACGATCCGGCGGCCTACGCCGACGGGGCGCTGCTGCGGCTCGAGGGGCAGGGCGAGCTCGTCTGCGCGGTGCTCGAGCGGCCGGCGCTCGGGGGAGCCGTGAGGCTCGTGGCGCGGAGCTGCGCGCACGGGGGTGGGCGGTAGTCGTGGGGCGTCGATGGTCTCGATACGGGCCCTCGGCCCTACTCGACCAGCGGGTGGGGGAGCGCGGGGCAGGCGCCGTGCTCGCGCTCGCGGTCGCGATGGCGGCGCTGCTGCTCGCGATGCTCATCGTCGGCGCGGGTGCCGCGGCCATCGCCCAGGCGCGGGCGGCGGCGGCGGCCGACGCCGGGGCGCTCGCGGCGGCCGATGCGCGCTCCGGCTACGCCGACGGCGCGCCGTGCGGGCTCGCGCACGCGGTCGTGGCAGCGAGCGGCGCTCGCCTCGAACGCTGCTCGCTGCGCGGTCTCGAGGCCAGCGTGACGGCTGTCGTCCCGGTCGGGCCGTGGGAGGCATCCGCCACCGCCCGTGCGGGACCGCCGCCGTGAGAGCACAATGACACCGTGTGTATTGTGGCGACTTGGTCCGGTCGGGCCGAGCACCCCTACCTATAGAGCAGTGAGCGTGAGCATGGGCAAGAAGCTCGTCATCGTCGAGTCCCCGGCGAAGGGAAAGACGATCGAGCGGTACCTCGGCGATGGGTACCAGGTGCTGGCCTCGGTCGGCCACATCCGCGATCTCGTGAGCCCTCGCGACCTGCCCGCCGACCTCAAGAAGGGCGCCTTCGGCAAGTTCGCCGTCGACGTCGACAACGGCTTCGCCCCCTACTACGTCGTGAGCGACGAGAAGAAGAAGACCGTCTCCGAGCTCAAGAAGGCGCTCAAGGACGCCGAGGAGCTCATCCTCGCCACGGATGAGGACCGCGAGGGCGAGGCGATCGCGTGGCACCTGCTCGAGGTGCTCAAGCCCAAGGTGCCGGTCAAGCGGATGGTGTTCCACGAGATCACCAAGGAGGCGATCGAGCAGGCCAAGGAGCAGATGCGCGAGCTCAACATGCCGCTCGTCGACGCGCAGGAGACCCGGCGCATCCTCGACCGGCTCTACGGCTACGAGGTGAGCCCCGTGCTGTGGCGCAAGGTGCGACAGGGCCTCTCGGCCGGTCGCGTGCAGTCGCCGACCGCGCGCCTCATCGTCGACCGCGAGCGGGAGCGCATGGCGTTCGTGCCGGCCGCCTACTGGAGCCTCGCGGCGCAGTTCGAGGCCCCTCAGTCGACGACACAGGGATCGCGCTTCGGCGCTCGCCTCGTGCGGCTCGACGGCGCGCGCGTGGCGACCGGCAGCGACTTCGACGACCGCGGTCAGATCAAGGGCGTCCGCACGATCCTCGACGCCGAGGGCGCCGAGGCGCTCGCGAAGGAGCTCGAGCAGGCCGCCTTCCGGGTCGCGAGCGTCGAGTCGAAGCCCTACCGCCGGCGCCCGTCGGCACCCTTCACGACCTCGACGCTGCAGCAGGAGGCCGGTCGCAAGCTCAAGCTCTCGGCGAAGCAGACCATGTCGGTCGCGCAGTCGCTCTACGAGCAGGGCTACATCACCTACATGCGCACCGACTCGCCCTCGCTCTCGGCGCAGGCGATCAAGGCGGCGCGCGACCAGGCGACCGCGCTCTACGGCTCGGGGTCGGTCCCGCAGGCGGCGCGCCACTACGCGGGCAAGTCGAAGTCGGCGCAGGAGGCGCACGAGGCGATCCGTCCCTCGGGCGACGCCTTCCGCACCCCGGCCGAGGTCAAGGCATCCCTCACCCCGAACGAGCACCGCCTCTATGAGCTCATCTGGAAGCGCACCGTCGCGAGCCAGATGATCGACGCGACAGGTCAGACCGCCACGATCACGATCGCGTCGGAGAAGACGAGCCGCGGCGTCGCCGAGTTCACCGCATCCGGCACCGTCATCACCGAGCCCGGCTTCCTGCAGGCGTACGAGGAGGGGAAGGACGCGTCGCGCTACGCCGACGACGCCGAGTCGGACGCGAACCTGCCCGACGTCAAGCAGTCCGACCCCGTCTCGCTCGCCGAGCTCGAGCGCAAGGACCACGTCACGACGCCCCCGCCCCGGTACACCGAGGCGAGCCTCGTGAAGGCGCTCGAGGAGCTCGAGATCGGCCGCCCGTCGACCTACGCCTCGATCATCGACACCATCGTGCGGCGCGGCTTCGTGACGCAGCGCGGCGGCGCGCTCGTGCCGAACTGGATCGCGTTCTCGACCATCAAGCTGCTCGAGGACAACCTCGGCGACTACGTCGACTACGACTTCACCGCCGAGATGCTCGCCGACCTCGACCGCATCGCCGACGGCGACCTCGACCGGCAGGAGTGGCTGCGCCGCTTCTACTTCGGCAGCGACGAGCGCCCGGGCCTCAAGAGCACCGTCGAGAACCTCGGCGACATCGACGCGCGCGCGGTCAACTCGATCCCGGTCGCCGAGGGCGTGACGCTGCGCGTCGGCCAGTACGGCCCCTACCTCGAGGGTCAGGGACCCGACGGCGAGGTCAAGCGCGCCAACATCCCCGAGGACCTCACGCCCGACCAGCTCACGCCCGAGAAGGCGGCGGAGCTCTTCGCCGCCGAGCCGGCGGAGGACCGCGTGCTCGGGCAGCACCCCGAGACGGGGCTCGACGTCGTCGTCAAGAACGGCCGCTTCGGGCCGTACATCGAGGAGGCGCTGCCGGTCGAGCTCGACGACGAGGGCAAGCCCGTCGCGCCCAAGAAGGGCAAGGCGGCGCCGAAGCCGCGTCGCGCGTCGCTCTTCAAGTCGATGGAGCCCGAGTCGGTCGACCTGCAGACCGCGCTCAAGCTGCTGTCGCTGCCGCGCGTCGTCGGCGTCGACCCCGAGTCGGGCGAGGAGATCACCGCCCGCCCGGGTCGCTACGGGCCGTTCCTCTCGAAGGGCACCGACACCCGCTCGCTCGACGACGAGGACCAGATCTTCTCGATCACGCTCGAGCAGGCGCTCGAGCGCTTCGCGCAGCCGAAGTACGGCGCGCGGAAGGCCGCGAGCGCGCTCAAGGAGTTCGACGCCGACCCCGTCTCGGGCAAGCCCGTGAAGGTGCGCGACGGCCGCTTCGGGCCGTACGTCACCGACGGCGAGACGAACGCGACGATCCCGCGCGGCGAGGACGTCGAGGGCATCACCTTCGAGCGTGCGATCGAGCTGCTCCAGATCAAGCGCGAGAAGGGGCCGGCGAAGAAGCCCGCGCGGAAGGCCGCGGCCAAGAAGCCGGCCGCGAAGAAGCCGGCCGCGAAGAAGCCGCCCGCGAAGAAGCCCGCGGCGAAGAAGCCCACCGACTCGTGACCGGCGCGTTCATCACGCTCGAGGGCGGCGACGGCTCCGGCAAGTCGACGCAGGCGGGGATGCTCGTGGCCGCGCTCGAGGCGGAGGGCCGGTCGGTCGTGCGCACGCGCGAGCCCGGCGGCACCGAGCTCGGCGTCGAGATCCGCCGGCTCGTGCAGCACACCGACGGCCACGTCGCCCCGCGCGCGGAGGCGCTGCTCTACGCCGCCGATCGCGCGCAGCACGTCGCGACGCTCGTGCGCCCCGCGCTCGAGCGCGGCGACGTCGTGGTGCAGGACCGCTACCTCGACTCCTCCGTCGCCTACCAGGGCGCGGGGCGCGAGCTCGACGGGCAGCAGATCCGCGACCTGTCGCTGTGGGCCGTCGACGGGCTGCTGCCGCACCTGACGATCCTGCTCGACCTCGATCCCGCCGACGGGCGCGAGCGGATGGCCGCGCGCGAGCACGCGCCCTTCGACCGGCTCGAGGAGACGGGGCTCGACTTCGCGCTGCGCGTGCGCGCCGCCTACCTCGCCCTCGCCGAGGCCGAGCCCGCGCGCTTCGCCGTCGTCGACGCATCCGGCACCCCCGATGCCGTGCACGAGCGCGTCATGTCGCACGTGCGTGCCATGCTCGCTGCCGGGCGCTGAGCGGAGCACGGGGGAGCGATGGGCGGCTGGAGCGAGATCGTCGGCCAGGCCGACGCGGTCGCGCAGCTGCGCCGCGCCGCCGCGGCTGACGCGGAGGGCGACGAGCACGGCGCGATGACGCACGCGTGGCTGCTCACCGGCCCGCCCGGCTCCGGCCGGTCGAACCTCGCGTACGCGTTCGCCGCGGCGCTCCTCTCCGGCCCGGACGGCATCGAGCCGGAGGTCGAGACGCTCGTCGAGGCGCGCACGCACCCCGACCTCGTCACGCTCTCGACCGAGGGCGTGCTCATCACGATCGCGCAAGCGAGGGCGGTCGTGCAGCGCGCATCCCTCGCGCCCTCGACCGCCCGCTACCGGGTGGTCGTGGTCGAGGATGCCGACCGGATGGCCGAGCGCACGTCGAACGCGCTGCTGAAGGCGCTCGAGGAGCCGCCGCCCGAGACGGTGTGGATCCTCTGCGCACCGAGCGAGGCCGACCTGCTGCCGACGATCCGCTCGCGCGTGCGCACGGTCAACCTGCAGGTGCCCGACCCGGTCGAGGTCGCGCGGCTGCTCGTCGAGCGCGACCGCGTCGACCCGGGCGTCGCCGAGCGCGCCGCGCGCGAGGCGCAGAGCCACATCGGCATGGCCCGCCGGCTCGCGACGAGCGAGGAGGCGCGCGCCCGGCGTGCCGAGACGCTGCAGATCGCGATGCGCGTCTCGACCGCCTCGTCGGCGGTGCTCGCCGCCGCGCGCTACGTCGAGATCGCGACCGCCGACGCCGACGCCCTCTCGGCCGAGCGCGACGAGGCCGAGCGAGCGCAAGCGCTCCGCCAGCTCGGCGTCGAGCCGGGCGGCACCGTGCCACCGCAGCTGCGACGGCAGCTCAAGGAGCTGGAGGACGCGCAGAAGCAGCGCGCGAAGCGCGGCATGCGCGACGGCGTCGACCGCATCCTCGTCGACCTGCTCTCGCTCTACCGCGACATCCTCATCACCCAGCTCGGCGTCGGCCGCGAGCTCGTGAACGAGGCGATGCGGCCGACCGTGCAGGCGGCGGCCGACTACCTCGCGCGCGCGTCGGTCATCGACGTGCTCGACCAGATCCGCGTCGCGCGCGAGCGGATCGAGGCGAACGTGCCGCCGCTGCTCGCGCTCGAGGCGATGCTCGTGAGCGCCGCGCGCGCTGCGCAGCGCCGCTGAGCGAGACGCGACCGCGCGTCCCTCAGCGCAGGTCGATGGTCAGCAGCATGTCGTCCTCAACACCGCGCAGAAGGCGTTCGTCGACATCGGTCAGCTGCACGCCGCGCGAGCGACGCGGCGCCACGGTGAGCTCCGACGGGCTCCAAGCGCGCAGCACGGAGATCCGGCGGAGCTCGGCCGCTGATCCCGGCAGAGCGTGGAGCCAGTCGAGGAGGGCCGCGGCCGGCGTCTCGCCTTCCACCTGCTCGCGGCCACGGAGCCCGACGACGCCGTCGCAGTCGCACATGCGGCGCGTCAGCGTGAACGTCTCCGCATCCGCGCCGACGCGCTTGGATGCGACGGTGAACGGTGTCGGCTGCGGCTCGACCCCGAGGCGCTCGAGCGTCATGGCGCGGAACGCGTCGTCGAGCATCTCGGCGCGGAGCGCCCAGATCACGGTCGCGCACATCGTTGGTCCTTCCGAGCCGGTAGCGACCCTCGGAATCGCCTCGGCAGCGGAGCCGGCTCCGCGGTCATCGAGACGATCGTACGCCAGCCTCGAGCCTTCCACGCGACTCGGCCGCGCGCCGCAGCACCGCTGATGCGGCTCGCATAGCCGCGCCGCATACCGTAGGAGCATGCATCGCTCCCGCGGCCCGGCCGCCCTCGCCGTCGCGGCCGTCGCGCTCCTCGCGCTCACCGGCTGCCTCGTCCTGCCGGCCCCGCCCGCGGCTGCGCCGCCGACCGGCCCGAGCAGCGTCGCGGCGCCGCAGTGGACGCCGACCGGCGAGGACGTCGCGCCCGGTCTCGAGCAGTACTACGGGCAGGACGTCGACTGGTCCTCGTGCGGCGGCAGCTGGTGCGGCACGATCTCGGCCCCGATGGACTGGTTCGGCTCCGTCGACGGCAACATCGAGCTCTCGGTCGTCGTCGCCCCCGCGACCGGTGAGCGCGAGGGCGCGATCCTCTACAACCCCGGCGGCCCCGGCGCATCCGGTGTCGACTACGTCTCGCAGTACGCCGACTTCCTGCTCCCGCCGCAGGTGCGGGAGCACTACGACCTCGTCGGCTTCGACCCCCGCGGGGTCGGCGGATCGACGCCCATCTCCTGCTACGACGACCCGCAGGAGTTCTACGACTGGATGTGGGGGCTCCCCGAGGGCCCCGCGCCGGAGCCGCTGAGCGACGAGGACCTGCAGCAGCAGCTCGAGTCGGCGCAGTGGTTCGCCGATGCGTGCCTCGAGCACACCGGTCCCTACCTCGAGTTCGTCGGCACCGAGCAGGTCGCGAGCGACATGGACCTCATGCGGGCGCTGCTCGGTGAGGAGCGGCTCAACTACCTCGGCGTCTCCTACGGCACCCTCATCGGCTCGACCTACGCCGACCTCTTCCCCGAGAACGTCGGGCGCATGGTGCTCGACGCGGCCGTCGCCCCCGACCGCTCCGAGTTCGAGGGCACGCTCTTCCAGGCGGCGGGGTTCGAGCTCGCCTACGGGAACTTCGTCGCCGACTGCCTGCAGCAGCGCGACTGCCCCTTCACGGGGTCGCAGGAGGAGGCGCTCGAGCAGACGCGCGCGCTCATCGATGCCCTCGACGCCGACCCGATCGAGGTGGTCGACGGGCGGCAGCTCGGCTCCGGCGCGTTCTTCATCGCGATCGCCGCGAACCTCTACAGCGACCTGCAGTGGCAGGTGCTGCGCGGCGTGATCGCCGACGTGATGGCGGGCAGCGGCGAGAGCGCGTATGCCGAGGCGGATGCGTACTACGGCGTGCGCCCGGACGGCACGTTCGAGGACAACTCCTACGAGGCGCTCGTCTCGGTCAACTGCCTCGACGCGCCGGCGGTGATGGACTTCGAGCAGGTGCGCGCGAACGGCGAGGAGATCCTCGCCGTCGCGCCGACGCTCGGGCCGGGCTTCGTCGGGCTCAGCAGCTGCGCCGCGTGGCCGTTCGAGGCGACGCGTGAGCCGCACGCGATCACCGCGCCCGGCGCCGACCCGATCATCGTGATCGGCGGCCGCAACGACCCGGCGACGCCGTACGAGCAGGCCGTGGCGCTCGCCGACATGCTCGAGTCGGGTGTGCTCGTCTCGGTCGACGCCGAGGGGCACGGGCAGTACTACGCGCCGATGCCGAACGCGTGCGTCGACGAGCCGGTGAACGAGTACTTCCTGACCGGGGTCGCGCCGACCGCCGATCTCGACTGCTGAGCGCGCGCTCCGCGGTCGACAGTGACGGGCGCTGCCCCTTCGCAGCTCGTGCGGCGGGGCATGTGGGCGGTCACCCCTAGTCTTCGCGCAAGCGAGGTCGCGAGTGGATGTGGGTGGCCCCATCTACTCTCCTCGCAAGGGAGGCAGCGATGTCGAGCACCGAGCAGGCCAGAGCGGCGGTCGAGGCCGCTCGCGCGCTGCTCGCGGATGCTCCGTCCTTACCCTCCGCGCCGCGCGATGTCGTCATCGAGGTGCTCGGGAGGGTCGCCGAGCTCTCACGCATCGTCGACGCGCTGCAGGTGCGGCTCGCGCATGAGGTCGAGGAGCGCTCGCAGGGCCCGGTCGACGAGCCGCTGTGCCTGCTGCTGGGTGCTCGGCATCCGAAGGAGGCGCTCGGGCGGGCGTTCGGCATGCGCCCGGGCCGCGCGCTCGACCTGCAGCTGATGGCGCGGGCGACCTCCCCGTCAATCGGGCTCACCGGCGCCACTATTCCGGCGAAGTACCCCGCGGTCGCGGGCGCGCTCGCCGAGGGCGAGATCTCGTTCGCGCAGGCGCAGGCGATCGTCACGGGCCTGGAGCCTGCGGCGCCGCGCGCGGACGTCGAGCAGCTCGCCGCCGCGGAGCAGTCGCTCGTCGGCCACGCGACCGACCCGAACATGCCGAGGCCGCCGGAGCAGCTGACGGTGCTCGCGCGCCGCTGCGTGGCGCTGCTGGATCCGGACGGGGTGCTGCCGAACGATGAGCGGCAGCGGGCGATGCGGTACTTGCGCATCCGGCAGCAGCCCGACGGGTCGTGGCTGACGACCATGCGCTCGCCGGCCGAGGAGGGTTCGAAGCTCAAGGCGATGGCGGATGCGTGGGGCGGCCCTCGCGTGAAGGTCGCCTTCCACGACGACAAGTGCGCCAGCGGCGGCTGCGACGGCAAGGCCTGCGACGGCGAGGCCTCGCTCGACGACCGCACGCCCGAGCAGAAGATGCACGACGCGTTCATCGCCATGGTCACCGCGCACGCCGGCTCCGGCGACGCGCCGGTCGCCGGCGGCGAGCCGCCCGTGCTCACCTTCGTCGGCACCATCGACGCGTAC